>CATQHW010000001.1 GCA_958296075.1 uncultured Spirochaetia bacterium
AAGTATCGGGAGCGCTACCTGCTCCTGATCCCGGCGCTGCTGCTGTTCGTGGTGTTCCGCTACGTGCCGATGGCCGGCATCGTACTGGCCTGGAAGCAGTTCAACGTCACCCTGGGCCTGTTCGGCAGCCCGTGGGCGGGCTGGAAATACTTCGACCGCCTGCTGGCTTGCCCCCGACTTCTTCCGCGTGCTGCGCAACACGCTCTTCATCAACGGCGTGCTGCGCATGGGCATCGCCTTCTTCATGCCGATCGTCTTCGCGCTGCTGTTGAACGAAATCAGACACCTGCGCTTCAAGCGCGTCGTGCAGACGATCAGCTACCTGCCGCACTTCCTGTCGTGGGTGGTGGTGGCCAGCATGATCCGGCCGCTGACCGCCAGCAACGGCCCGCTCAACCTGCTGGTCGAGGCGCTCGGCGGCGGGGGGCCGATCCTGTTCCTGCAGCGCTCGGACTGGTTTCTGGGCATCGTCCTGGCGTCCGACGTCTGGAAGGGGATCGGCTGGGGGTCGATCATCTACCTGGCGGCGATCAGCGGCATCGATCCGAGCCTCTACGAGTCGGCGGAGATCGACGGCGCGGGGCGCGTCCAGAAGATGCGCCACATCACCCTGCCATCCATCACCTTCGTGATCGTCATTCTGTTCCTGCTGCAGCTCGGCAATATCCTGGAGCACGGCTTCGATCAGATATTCAACCTCTACAACCCGTTGGTGTACGACTTCGGTGACATCCTTGGCACCTACATCTACCGTATGGGGCTGGAGGAGTTCCGCTACAGCTTCGCCGCTGCCGCCGGCCTGTTCCAGAACCTGGTCGGGCTGGCCGCGCTGGTGGCCGCCAACCTGTTCGTCAAGCGCCTGGGGCAGGCCGGCGCGTACTCGCTCACGTGACCCGGGCGGAGCCGGCGGCTGCCTCCGCGCGCCGCCGCTCGCTGGCGGACGGTGCGATCGATGCCCTTGCCTACACGGTGATGGCGCTGTTCGCGCTCTCGATCCTCTACCCGTTCTGGTCGATGCTGGTCGATTCTTTCAACACGCCGGCCGCCTCGGTGCAGGATCGCATCAAGCTGTGGCCGCGGCAGGCGACGCTGCTCAACTACCAGCAGGTGTTCGGCAACGCGATCCTGGGCACCTCTTATCTGAACTCGATGTTCAAGACGGCGGCCGGCACCGCGGTGATCCTGCTGGTCAGCTTCACCGCCGCCTTCGGGCTTGCCGACCGCACGCTGCCGGGGATCAAGGCGATCACCTTCTTCATCGTCTTCACCATGTTCTTCTCCGGCGGTCTGATCCCGACGTTCCTCTGGTACAAGCAGCTCGGCCTGCTCAACACCCGCGTCGCCTGGATCCTGCACTTGGCGGCCAGCGCCTACTACATCATCATCATGCGCAACTTCTTCCGCGAGATCCCCGCCGAGATGACCGAGAGCGCGACCATCGACGGCGCCGGCCTCACGCAGGTGCTGTTCCGCATCATCGTGCCGCTGTCGACCCCGGTCGTGGCGACCGTAGCGCTGTGGGCGGCGGTGGCGCACTGGAACGACTGGTTCTTTCCCCTGGTGTTCACGCCGCGCCGCGATCTGACCGTCCTGCAGGTGCTGCTGCGCCGGGTGCTGATCGAAAATCAGGTGACCTCGGAGCTGGAGCTGCTGACCGATCTGGACATCCGCAACATCACCGCCGAAACGGTCAAGGCGGCGCTCCTGTTCGTGTCGATCGGGCCGATCGTGCTGGTCTACCCGTTCATCCAGCGCTACTTCGTGAAGGGCATCATGCTCGGCTCGGTAAAGGGCTGACGGAAGACGACTTTCTGATACGATGGCGCAACGATTCCCGATCGGAGGAGAGACGGAGATGATGAGAGAGACGACGAGGACCGCGCTGCGGCGGTCGGCCGCGGCGCTGGTGCTGCTCACCGCGGCAGCCGCGGCGTTCGGCGCCGCCGAATCGGAGGCTGCCGCCGACGAGAAGCTGACGATCACGTTGATCCCGTTCACGCCGCGCGGCACGACGCTGGGTCCCGACACCTGGACCGAGCTCTACCTCGAAGAGCGGTACGGCGTGAACCTGGAGCCGTGGTACGACATCGACGTGTACGACACGGCGGCCATTCAGGTCCGTCTGGCGACAGGAGACCTGCCGAACCTGGGCGCCTGTCACGCATCGCTCGGCGAGTGCGCCGACACCGGCATGATCCGGCCGGTGCCCCGCGAGCTGATCATGGAGCACATGCCCAACTGGATGCGGTGGCAGGAGCACTACACCGGCGACGCGAAGTGGGAGCGAACCTCAGTCGACGGCGTCAACTACGCGATCCCGACCGCCCTGTCGATGGCATCGACCGGACAGGTCATGGGCTTTCGCGCCGACTGGATGCGCGCCGTGGGCTACGAGCCCGAGCCGGTGCCCGACCGCGAGTTCTTCCGCGGTCCGGACAGCATCGCGGAGATCGAGGAGCTGCTGCTCAAGTTCCGCAACGCCGACCCGGACGGCAACGGCCGCAAGGACTCCTACGGCTACATGGTGTGGAAGAACAACGCGGACTTTCAGCGCACGGTCCTGCCGAACGTGTTCGGCTCCTTCGGCATCCAGTTGCATGCCTGGGACGTGCGCGACGGCGCCGGCTACTACTCGCTGGTGGATCCCCACTACCGGGACGCGCTGATCTACGTCAACACCTGGTGGGAGCAGGAGATCATCCATCCCGACACGCCGACCGCCGTACGCGCCGACGTGGTGCGGGCCATGGCCAACGGCGAGTTCGGGGCCTGGTCGGAGCTGGACGCCTGGCAGTCCCAGTACGGGGCGGGCCCGTGGGGAGCGCTGCGCGAGACCCATCCCGATGCCGACATCGCCTACTCGATCACCCCGGTGGGACCCACCGGCGGCCGCGGCACCTGGTATCGCAACCCCAACTGGAGCCCGATCGCGATCGGAGCTGACACCAGCGACGAAGTCTTGATCAAGATCATGCAGATCCTGGAAGACCAGTTCTCGGACGCGGAGGCGTACGCGCGTGTCTTCTATGGCGGCGAACAGGGCGAGACGTGGCAGATCGACGAGAACGGCTACCACGTGGCCATCCCGGGGACGGGTTCGGCCAAGGACGGCCCCTCCGGTGCGCTGCTCGGCGTGCGCATGATCAGCCCCGCGCACATCGTGCCGCCGGTCGACAAGGTCTACATCGCGCCGAACCGCCACGCGCTGCAGTCCTGGATCGAGGCCAATCAGACGCCCGGTCCCGGGATAGGCTTCCAGCCGAACTGGAACGAAGACGAGCGCGCCCTGGCCGGCAACCTCAAGACGATCGAGCAGGAGTTCGCCTGGAAGGCGATCACCGGCGCGATCGACGTTGCCGCTGCGTGGGACGGCTACGTCCAGGACATGATGAACGCCGGCTTGGAGCGGCTCCTGGAGTCGCTGGCCAGGTCCGGCATGTAGGCAGGGCGTCATGCCGGTACCGGCCGCAGCGCCGCGTCACCGGGAGGTTGTCGGAGCGCCGACAACCTCCCGGGAAGGTCAGGATGGGCGAGAAGCGGTGTCGAAGGCGGCGCTTCTCGCGCGCTATGAGCGCCAGGGATACGTCATCGTGCCCGGCGCCGTATCCGAGGCGGTGCTCCGGCCGGCCACCGGGCTGCTGGAACAGGCGGTCGGCGATCTGGCCGAGCGCCTCCTGCGCGCAGGGAGCATCGCCGACGCCTGCCGCGACAGCCCACTCCTCACGCGGCTCGCCGACCTGGACCCGACCGGACGGCTCGATCTGCCGACCGGCTGGGGCCGGCTGGCCAGGACCGAGGAGTTCTTCCGCATCGCCACCTGCCCGGCGGTGCTCGACGTGCTGGAAGCCCTCCTGGGTCCGGAGATCACCTATCTGTGGAGCTTCCATGTCCGCTGCAAGCTGCCGCAGACGTTCGCCGGCAACCGTCTGCGCCACCTGCACTGGCACCAGGACGCGCAGTACTTCAACAGCGCCACGCGCATCCCCACGCACCGGCTGCACATCATCACCGTGTGGGTGCCGCTGGTCGACGTGGACGAGCGCAACGGCTGCCTGTGGGTGATCCCGGGGAGCCACCGTTGGGGCCTGCAGGACGGCGCCCGCGACGAGGAGGGCAACATGCGCAGCGCTCGGGAGGTCATCGAGCGCGGCACGCCGGAGCCGCTGGTCCTGCGCCGCGGCGACTTGGCGGTGTTCTCCAACCTCACCTACCACTGCAGCGAGCTGAACCGCACCCGCACGGTGCGCTGGAACGTCGACCTGCGCTACCTGCCCACACCCGCCACGGAATCGACCGCAGAGACCGACCGGCTGGCCCGCGACTACCTGCGCGAGTTCGGCGACACCGAAGGCCGGCTGCGACCGTTCCCGGTGCGCAGCGCCGACCCGCGGACGGTGCCCGCATCGTGGAGCGACCACGTCACCCGCTATCAACAGGGAAAGATGGACCCATGACCGATTCGGCCCAGAGCCTCCGGTCGGCCCTGCCGATACCGTCGATCGACCTGTCCGCCGAATCCGACCGGCACGTGATCGTCGCCGCCGGCACCGCGGAGACCTACTACTGCAGCCCCACCACCGTACTGATGCCGGACGGCAGGACCATGTTCTGCGCGTTCAGCTACGAGCACGGCGGGCGCTGCGGGCCATTGAAGAAGAGCACCGACGGCGGGCTGACCTGGAACGGGCTGCTGCCGGTGCCCGGCAACTGGGGCACGGTCCAGAACTGCCCCGCCATCTACCGGCTCGCCGATCCGCAGGGAACCGCCCGCCTGCTGGTGTTCGCCGGGCGCGCCGGCAGGCAGCTTCGCGCCGGGCCCGAGAACACGATGCACCAGGCGCACTCGGAGGACGACGGCCGCACCTGGACGCCGATGGCATCCAACGGCCTGGAGTGCGTGATGCCGTTCTGCTCGATCGTGCCGATCGAAGGCGGCGCGCGCCTGCTGGGGATCACCAACATCCGGCGCGACGAGGACCCGAACGACCGCAAGCCCATGACGCCGGGCGGACACGTCGGCAACCGCATCGCCCAGAGCATCTCCGAGGACGGCGGACTCACCTGGAGCCGCTGGCGCATCACCCTGGACTGTCCGCCACGCATCCCGGGCGAACCGGAGCTGATCCGCTCGCCCGACGGCCGAGCGCTCCTCTGCCTGCTGCGCGACAACACCGGCCGCTGGGAGTACACCAGCCGTTCGCTGTTCATCACCTCCGATGACGACGGCGAAACCTGGTCCGAGCCGCGCGAGCTGCCGCTGGGGCTCACCGGCGACCGGCACCGGCACCGTTACTCCCGCGACGGGCGCCTGCTGGTGAGCATGCGCAACACGGCGCCCGATTGCCCCGAACGGGGCGACCTGTCGCTGTGGGTCGGCACGTACGACGACATCCTCGCCGGGCGTGAAGGGCAGTACCGGGTGCGGTTGCTGGCCAGCCACGCCGGCTCCGACGGCTCGTACTCCTCGATCGAGCGGTTGCCCGACGACACCTTCGTGGTCGCCGCGTACGTCAAGTATCGGCCCGGCGCCGAGCGGCAGTCGATCGTCAGCGTGCGCTTCAAGCTGGCCGAACTGGACCTCCGCCTCTGAACCTCGTTTCGGCGAACCGCCAAGCTGTCGACAGGCGTCGCGGTCACCGCCATCCGGCCCCTACAGGGTACCCACGATAGCCTGTGCCCGGCTCAATCGCTTCTCTACATTGGCCGTTCGCGTCGTTCCTACGCCTGCGGCGGCGGCGAACGCCTCATCCACTGCGAGAGCACGGATTCTTTCCGCGTCGATCATGCCGTCGATCAGCCGGTTTTCCACGAAAGCCCGTTTCCCCGATCCGGCAAATACCGCCTCATAAAGCGCGATATTGAATCGATTGTTGTTCTTGTTGATGAAGGCGTCAGTCGGTAGCTCCCCACATGCGCGCAGAAAAGAATCGAACAGTTGTTCCAGGTACTCGTTTTGCTCAGAGCTGTTCGTCTTGCACTTCTGCGAAAATCGATTCAGGAACCTGACCATGGAAGGCGCATAGTGAGCGCCGTCCACGAGCATGGCGAACCCCCGGAGCAGAATCTCGATGTCCTTCATGTGCAGATCAGGAGTCGACGATCCCATCAGCTCTCTCCACGTCGGGTTTTCGGCATTGATCCTGTAGAGCATCGTGTAGAACTCCGAGTGGTACATGCTGGTGCGGATCTCCTGCGGCCGCAAGTTGACGCCCCCCGAGTTGAGGCGGTTGAAGACCTCGAACATCGACGAGTCATCATCCGATGGCGAGTTCTGTTTGACGACGATATTTCGGATCGGGCGCAGGTTGAACTGAATCTGGTATTCGCCGAGTGTGGAGTAGTTCAAACCCTTGAACTTGTTTTTGTGGTCCGGGAGGCTTTCGGACAATTGCAGGTTGAATGCCTGGAAATAGTTGTCATCGTGCAGAAAACGATCCGGCATACCGCCTTCGCTGTCAAAGATTCGACGGATCTCAGCTCGTTTCTCCTTGCGCGGAAAGCGTTGCCTGATGAAGTAGTAGATCGACATCAGCCGCTGTTGGCCGTCGATCACGAGAAACCTGTTGCGCTCCTGTTCGTAGAGAAAAAGTTGTGGTACGGGAAGACCCAGTATCAACGATTCGATCAGCCTGGACGCGCGCCCCATGTCCCACACGAAGTTGCGCTGAAAACCCGGAATGCGCACCGATCCGGAGTCCACGAAGCTACCTAACGTCATCACGTTGAAGTCGTTGGGGGATGCCGTTATGTCATACTCTTCGATCTGCGATTCGTCCCTGCCCTCCGCGTAGTCGTCATACCAGTCCGTTCGTCCGTTCTCATTCATGTGCAATTGCTCCGCTACTTCCGCACCGTCAGAGTGCCGGTCAGGAGATCGTGTTCGGCGTCGCGGCCGATCATCGCCGTGAACTCGCCTGGCTCGACGATCCACTCGCCGTCGAGTCCGTGGAAGGCCAGTTCGTGCGGTCCGAGCGGCATGCGCGCCGTGCCGGTCTGGCCCGGTTGCAGCCGCAGTCGCTGGAAGCCACGCAACAGCTTATACGGCCGAGCCACCGAGCTCACCTCGTCCCGGACGTAGAGTTGCACCACCTCGTCGCCGGCGACCGCGCCGCGGTTGGTGACGTCCACCGACACCGTCGCCGTCTGATCGGGGGAGATGACGGCCGGCTCGACGCGCAGGTTCGCGTACTCGAAGCGGGTGTAGCTCAGCCCGTAGCCGAACGGATAACGCGGCCCGGTCGGCAGGTCGACGTAGCCGGGCCGCCCCTGGCGAATCCAGCGGTAGTAGTGCACGGGGACCTGTCCCACGTGGCGCGGCACCGACACGGTGAGCCGGCCGCCCGGGTTGTGGAGGCCGTAGAGCACCTCGGCCACCGCCGTGCCGCCCGCCTCTCCGGGGTAGCCGGCGTCGACGATCGCGTCGGCGTGCTCGGCGATCCATTCGATGGTCATGGTCCGGCCGTGCACCAGCACCACCACCAGTGGCACGCCGGTCTCACGCAGCGCCGCCAGCAACTCCAATTGCAGGCCGAGCAGATCGAGCGTCGCGCGGTCGGAACTCTCCCCGCACTCGGACTCGGCGCTGCGGCGGCCGGTCCACGGCCCGTTCTCCTCCACGTACTCGCCCGCGCTGGAGCCGCCCACGACCGCGACCACCACGTCGGCGCCCTGCGCGGCCTCCACCGCCGCCGCCAATCCCGAACGATCGAGCGACCGGATGCCGCAGCCGCGCGCGTAATGGACGCGCGTGCCCGCCGGAGCCAGGCGTTCGATGCCCTGCAGGATGGTCGTGACCGTCTCCGGCGGATGCGGCGGGCACAGGTCGCCGATCTGCGCGATCTCGTCATGGGCGTTGGGGCCGACCACCGCGATGGTACGCAGCCCGGCGCGGAGCGGCAGCGTGCCGCGGTCGTTCTTGAGCAGCACGATGCCCGCTCGCGCCGCCTCATGCGCCAGTTCGAGGTGGGCAGCGGAGCGCGACGCCGAGGAGGCCGCGGCGCGATCGACCGCTGGATCTTCGAACAGCCCGAGCCGGAACTTGACGCGCAGCACGCGGCGCACGGCGCGGTCGATGTCCTCCGTTTCGATCAATCCCGCGTCGAGCGCATCCGGCAGGACGCCGAAATTGGCGCGGCCGCGGTCGCCGTGGTCCCGCTCGTCGATGACGCCGTCCGGTTCCGCCTGATCGGTGCCGGCCCGCAGTGCCAGGGCCGCGGCCTGGACCCGGTCGCCGGCGACCCGGCACTCGATGATGAACCGCACCGCCCAGGAGTCGGTCATGGTGAAGCCGTCGAACCCCCACCGCTCGCGGAGCAGCTCGGTCAGGAGGTGGCGGCTGGCTGCCGCCGGCACCCGGTCGTAGGTGGCGAACTCGACCATCACCGCCTGCGCGCCGGCGCGCACGGCCTCGCGCCACGGCCACAGCCCCACCTCCTGGAAGTCGTGGCTGCCGCGGCTCATGTCGGAGAAGTCCAGCCCGCCGTCGAAGTCGCCTGCGCCGGGGTAGCAGCGCAGCATCGCCGCCATGGTGCGGTCCGAGCGCAGGGTCTCGCCCTGCAGGCCGCGGACGAACTGAACGCCCAGCTCGCCGACCAGATAGGGGTCCTCGCCGTAGTTCTCCTCGCTGCGACCCAGGCGCGGATCGCGGATCACGTCCAGGTCCGGCGCGAAGTTGACCGTCTCGCCGCGGCTGCGCGATTCGGCGGCGATGGCGCCGGCCACGCGGCGGATCAGGCGGCGGTCCCAGGTGCAGCCCATGTTGCGCACCGCCGGGAAGATGGTGGCCTGCGCGCCGAGGTGGCAGCGGCTGTTGTCGTTGCTGATCAGCACCGGGATCCCCAGCCGCGTCCGCTCGCGCACGAAGCGGTGCACCTGATTGACCAGGTCGGCGCACTCCTCCGGGCGCAGCGCGGCTTCCGGGTCGACGCCGATGAACGGGTCGGCGCGCAGGAGCAGGCCGATCTTGCCGATGGGCGGGTCTGCGAGCAGCCGGACGAGGGTATCGCCCATCTCCACGCCGCGATCGGTCCGCTGGTACAGCCAGTCCGGCCGGCCGATGTCGGCGCGGAGCTGCATCACCTTCTCCTCGAGCGTCATGCGCCCCAGGAGGTCCTCGACCCGCGCCTCCACCGGAAGGGCCGCGTCACGGTATGGCGGAGACGATTGCAATTTGCTCATACCGTGATCATATATTGATCGCGTCGCCGAGGATCGCGCGACGAAGGAGGACGGCGATGAAGCTGCCGTTCATGGATCGCGAGGATGTATTCAACACCTGGGGGCAACTCCGGTTCCGCGCGGCGGTGCTGGAGCAGGTGGCGGAACTGGAGCCCGACCCGACCGTGAGCCCCGACTTCACCGTGCGCTGCTGCGTGCCCCAGGTCGACGGCTCCTACGTCGTCTACGCGTGCGACGGCGGCCGCGACCACAAACCTTGGCAGATCTACCGCTACCGCACCGATGACGGCATACACCTGGAAGCGAAGGAGCGGGTGTACCGGAGCGAGCCGGGCCGCTGGTCGCAGACGACCACCCTGAACTACAGCCCGGACAAGGATCTGTTTCTCTGCCTGAAGAACATGAAGGTGGACGACGGCGGCAGCACCTATGCCTACCTGAGTCGAGACGGCGAGCGCTGGGACCCCTGCCCCGCCAATCCGGTCTACGTCGAAGGGGACCGTTGGGGCTGCGTCTGGAGCTCGGCGGTGCAGCGGTTCATCACCTACAACAAGGGCATTCAGCGCTACGCGGGCAAGCTGACCCCGGAGCTCCTGTACGGCGGGGTGGGCCTGTCCGAACGGTGGGATGCGCGTCGCGTGGTCACCATACGCACCAGCCCGGACGGCTGCCGCTGGGAGCCGGACGATCCCGACTGGTCACGCCGTGGCACGCAGGTGATCGACGGGATCAAGCGGTTCGGGGGCCCGGCGGTGCCGCCGGAGTATCAGATCACTCCGGACGATCAGGATCCGCCCGATCTGGAGTTCTATGCCGGAGCCGTCTTCGAGTACGAGGAGCGCTACTTCATGAACATGATGAACTACGCGCCCAGCCTGCTGCCGGCGGGGTCGCCCGGCGTCGCCCCCGGCGGCCACGGTCCGCATGTCGACTCCGAGTGGTGGATCAGCCGCGACGGGCTACGCTGGGAGCGTCCGTTCCGCGACACCAATACGATCAAGGACCGGGTGAGCTTCATCCAGCACAACCCGATGGCGGTGGATGGTCAGCTCCTGTTTCACCAGCGGGACCTGGGGCACGTCACGAGCGAGGGGACCGTGTTCGGCGCGGCCATGGATGGCGCTGCTCACGAAGTGTGGGGCGCGCCGCAGGACCGCCTCACCGGCGTGACCTCCCGGTCGAACGCCGTGTTCGAGACGACGCTGTTCGCCATGCCGGGAAGCCCGCTCCAACTGAACGCGAAGATACCGGGCGACGGATACCCCGGAGGCGGGATCCAGTCCTTCGTCATGGCCGAGCTGATCGACGACTGCGATCGCATCATCCCCGGTTACGAGCGCCACCGATGCCGGCTCCTGCCGCCGCAGGACTCGCTGGCGATCGAGCTCGACTGGCAAGGCAGGAGCGGCGCGGAGCTCGCCGGCCGCTCCGTGCGCATCCGTTTCTTCATGCGCGCGGCCGATCTGTTTGCCGTGACCGCCTGACCTTCCGTCCGTCGCCGTCACTTGATGGCGCCGATGCGTATGCCCTTGACGAAGAACCGCTGGATAAACGGATAGACGATCAGAACGGGGGCCGTCGCGATGACGATCGACGCGAACCGGACCCCCTGCACGCTCATCGTGTCGCGGAACTCCTGCAGCAGATCCTGCAGCTCCTCGCTCAAGATCGCCTGCTGCACCATCCTGATGAGAAACGCCGCGAAGGTGCGCAGCTTCTCCCTGCGCACGAAGTACATCGCGTCGAACCACACCCCCCAGTGATGGACACCCGCGAACAGGGCGATCGCGGCGATGATGGGCGCGGACATGGGCATGTAGATGCGCAGGCAGATGAGCAGCGACCGCGCCCCGTCCATGCGCGCCGACTCTTCGATGGAATCGGGGATGTCGCTGAACGCCGACATCAGGATGACCACGTAGAAGAAGCTCCACGCCTCCGGCAGGATGTAGACGGCGAAGGTGTCCAGCAGCCCGAAGCGCTTGAGGTTGAGGAACTGCGGGATCAGCCCGCCTCCGAAGAACAACGGGATCGTGAAGATCACCAAGTAGATCTTTCTGAGCTTCAGCGTTCGCTTGCGCAGCGCGAACGCACACATCGCGTTCACGACGACCATCATGGTGGCGCCGATCGCGACGCGCAGGATCGACACCATGAGCGAGCTGCGCAGCAACGGCTCCCGGAACGCGAACTCGAAATTGACCAGTGACCAGCGCCGCGGCAGGTACAGGGCGACGCCGAAGTCGAGCATGCCGTTGAGCGAATTGATGAGCACGAACCAGAACGGATAGAAGACCACCAGCGCGAACAGTGCGAATCCGGCGTACACCGACCCGTGGAAGGCCGCATCGGCCGCCGAAACGGTGCGGACGCCGGCGGGCGAGCCGCGCACGTTTGCCACGTCAGAACAGCCCCTTGCCGGTCAACCGCCAGCTCAGCGAGTTGGCCGACAGCAGCAGGATCAGGTTGACGACGTTCTTCATCAGCCCCACGGCGGTCGCGAACGAATGGCGGCCCTGATCCAGGCCGATGCGGACGATGTACACGTCCAGGATCTGCGACATGGACCGGTTGCTGGCCGTTCCCAGCACGTACGACTGGTCGAACGACGCGCCCAGACCGGCCATGATCTGACCGCAGGCCAGGATGAACAGGATCATGAAGGTGCCTTTGAGCGCCGGCCAGGTGATGTTCAGCGTCTTGACCAGCCGGCCTCCGCCGTCCACCTCGGCGGCCTCGTAGAGCTCCGCGTCGATCGAGGCGATCACCGCCAAGTAGATGATCGCGCTCCACCCGACCTCCTTCCACAGATGCGACAGGACGAATACCGGCCAGACGTGGCGCGGCTCGTTCAGAATGTCGGTGGGTTGGTCGATCGCACCGAGCGCGAACAGCACCCGATTGAACGGCGCGTCGGGAGTCCTGAGAAAGACGGTGGTCATGATGCCGCCCAGCACCACCCAGGAGATGAAGTGCGGCAGGTAGGAAATGGTCTGGGTGACCAGCTTGAACGGCCGGCTGCCAATCTCGTTGAGAAAGATGGCGAACAGGACCGGCGGAAAGGAAAGGAATACCAGCTTCAGCAGCGCGATCGCGACGGTGTTGCGGAGCACGATGGCCACGTTCGGGCTCTGAAAGAAGTCGATGAAGTGCTCGAACCCACCGTCCCGAGCCCACGGGCTGCCCAGCACGCCCTTGAAGACGTTGAAGTGCTTGAAGGCGATCAGAATGCCGTACAGCGGCAGGTAATGAAAGACGATCACCAGCAGCAGGCACGGCAGGATCATGAGGTGGACGTCGCGCTGTGCGTGGAACTGCCGCCACCATGCGGCGCGCCGCTCGGAGGATGCGAGTGGGCCGGCGTCCGGCGCCGGCCCACTCAGTCGATCAGGGATGGTCCACTCGGAGATGGGCCGATCAGTAATTGTACTGGGCGATCAGCGCATCGAAGTCGATCATGTGCTGGGTGTGGAGGTCGTTGAGCACCTGGACGCCCAGCTCCTCGACCCGCTCCATCAGCGCCGCGTAATCGCCTTCCACGTCGTCGGACTGCAGCACGATCCGGGTCACGCCGTCGCCGAGCACCTCCCGGATCGCCGAATAGATCTTCAGCTCTTCCGAGTCGGTCGCGTAGTTGATCGGGGCCGCCTCGGCCGACACCGACGTATCCTGAAAGTTCTCCAAGGCCGGCCGGATGACGTTGAGCGCCTCCACCATCGGAAGCTGCTCCTGCTGCCGCTTCACCATCGCCCAGAAGTCGTCGCGGAACGCGCCATGCCAGTGGTTGAAGTTGTACTTGTTGGACGCTGCGACCCGGTCCGCCCGGTACTCCTCCACGATCTCCGATCTCATCACCGGCCACCCGTCCACCACGTCGTGGTGCACGCCCTCTTCGCCGAACTGCTGCATCTTCTGGTGGTACTCGGACATCAGGTAGGCGACGTAGGCGGCGGCGCGCAGCGTGGTCTCCTTGCCCTTCGGCAGCGTCAGGCCCAGCCAACCGACCGACACGCGGCCGGACGGATAGTTGCGGTACTTCGCCGGATTGGCGGAGAAGCGGGGGATGAACGCGTAGCGGTCATCGGGATACCCCTCCTGCATGAGGAGCGTGCGCTTCTCCACGCCGTCGGCATCTTCTTCGCCCTCGATGAAGATCTCGCCACGATACAGGAGCGCCAACTTCTCCTCGCTCTCGGTGGTGCTCCAGACGATCGGATTGAAGAGGCCCAGGCCCTCCATGCGGTTGAGGTCCTGAAGCATCTCGACGAACGCATCCGTCTGGAAGAAGAAGCGGTGCGGCTCCCCGGCCGTGTTGTAGTCCTCCGGGTTCTTCAGATCGTAGAACTCCCGCCAGCGATCGATGGTGTGCGGGAGAATCCAGCGGTTCTCCACACCGGCGTTGCGCACCGTCAGGACGGGATGGCGAAACCGCTCCGGATACAGATCGCGCGCCTGCACGGCCGCGTCGATCATGTCGTCCATCGAGTCGATCGGCGGCCTGCCGAGCTGCTCGTATACGGTGTCGTTGATCATCGTTCCGGTCTGGTACTTGACCACCCACGGGCTGTCCAGGTACCGGTCGGGGATCGAGTAGAACGCGGAGAGGTAGAGATCGTGCCTGTCGTAGCGCAGCCGCTGGTTGAACCGCGTGTTGATGTTCATCTCGGTCATGACGTCGATCCCGTACCGGTCCTTGATCTCGTTCCATGAGTAGATCACGTCGTTTTCCACCAGGACCTGGGTGGGCTGCGTGGCCTGACGCAACAGCATGATGTCCGGGTAGTCGCCGGAGGCGATGAACAGGTTCAGCCCTTCCGGCCCCCAGCCCGCGCCGGGCAGCAGGTTCACGGAAACCCCCGTGTCTTCGCGCATGCGCATGCGCAGCCAACTGTCTGGATTGTTGGTCACCTCGGGAAAGGGCCAGCCGCCGTCGACCCAGATGGTGAGGGTGATCGGCTCATCCTTGAACGACTCCCAGGGTCTCTGGGGGTCGAAGTCGGCCGGCAAGGTGCCGGATGCCTCCTCGGTCGGCGCGGCGAGCAGCAAGGCCGGCACGGCTAGCGCCATGGCGACCACGAGGGTGAGTGTCTTGTTCATCGCACTCCTCCTTCGGGAAATTCGGCTCCGGCGGTGCATCGTCGCCGCGCAGCGTTTCGGTCGGAGGTATGCGCGTCGCCGCGCAAGCGCACACGCGGAAGACCGGCCGATATTCTTGGATGCCGAAGCTGGTGAGTCAAGGCCGACCGGTGGCGGTTGCATGCTGTCCCACCCTGTCACATGATCTGCGGCGATACTCTCACAAGACGGCTGTTGCCGAGGAGGATGCGATGCTGACAGCGCAGCAGATCGAGCGGTTCCGCACCGATGGCTACCTGCTGGTAGAGGACGTCATTCCGCCGGAGCGCTATCTCGACCCGGTGATCGCGGAGTACGAAGGCGTGCTCGACAGCCTCGCCAACGAGCTCTGCGCCGGCGGCGAGATCGACTCCACCTACGCCGATCTGCCGTTCGACAAGCGGGTGACGCGTATCTATGCGGAGACCGGCCGCGCGCACGCCCAGTACTTCGACTTCTCGCTGCCGTTCAGCAACGTCACCGAGCAGACGCCGTTCTGGGCGGGTCAGGCGGTGCTCGACGCCCTGACGGCGGAGCCGATCCTGGACGTGGCCGAATCGTTGATCGGGCCGGAGCTCTACTCCAACCCCGTCCAGCACGTGCGCATCAAGCCGCCGGAACGGTATCTCCCGAAGGCGAACGGCAAGGCGGTGCTCGCCGCCACCGAATGGCACCAGGACCACGGCGTCGTCACCCCGGAAGCGGATGAGACCGACATGCTCACCATCTGGTTCAGCCTCACCGACACGCCGGTGGAGATGGGCTGCCTCAAGGTCGTGCCCGGCAGCCATCGCAACGGCCTGCTGCAGCACTGCCTCCATTACTCGGGACCGGGGACCAGGACGATCCCCGAGAAGCTGTTCGAGGCGGAGAAGACGATTCCCCTGCCCACCAGACGCGGCGACCTGATCTGCTTCCACAAGCAGACCGTGCACGGCTCGCTGGCCAACGTCAGCGAACAGGTGCGATGGAGCTTCGACCTGCGCTACAACCCGATCGGCCAGCACACCGGCCGCGAGCTGTTCCCTGGCTTCATCGCGCGCAGCCGCAAGGCCCCGCACCTGGAGCTGCGCGACGCCGGGCAGTGGCGGGCGAACTGGCTGCGGACGCGCTCGCGCATGGCGACCATCAACCAGGGCGACCAGACCGACGTACCGTTCGGACGCTGGACCGAAGGCCATCCCGACTGCGCCTGAGCGGCGCCGGAACGACCGGCGCTACAGCTTGTCGGTGAGCTGGTCCAGGTGCGTCTCCCGGCGCAGGATCAATTGCTCGCGGGCGGCATGGATCGCCTCGGTGCCGATCTCCCTGGTAGCGGTCGCGCCCCGCCGCGCAGACGTAACACGCCCCCCGGGCGAGCGCGTTGACCAGCCACGGCTGACCGGCGGTCAGCTCCCACACCGCTGCCTGCGCCGAGGCGGCGAACCGCTGTCCGGTTTCGGCGGTGTGTTGAGCAGTGCGAAGGTCTTGCCGGTCTGCCGGGGCGCATGCAGCACGAAATAGCGCTTCTCTCCGATCAGCGCCAGCACTTGGCCCAGGTTCACGCGTTGCAGGGGTGGGATGCAGTAGTGATCGGCGGCGACGACCGGGCCCGAAGTGTTGAAGAACCGCATCTCCCTTGAGTGTCGCCCCGGCGCGCCGCCTGTCAACCGGCCTCATGCGGTGCCAGCTCCTCCTCGGTGAGGCGGAACGCCTTCAGCACCGGCTGCGGGCCGCCCTCGTTCACGCCGCGGATGTCCGCGCTGGAATAGTCGGCAACCACGATCGTGCCGTCGTCGAGCTGGGTCCAGTCGCTGTAGCCGGAGTCGGAGGTGTAGTCGAGCACGACCACGCGGTCGCGCTGGAACTGGTCGGGGAACCCGCGGGACCCGTCCCAGCGCCAGTCGATCGAGTAGTCGTCCGGGTTGTGCACGCGCGCCTGAGCGCTGCGCCACCAGGAGGTCAGTTCGCCGCAGGAGCCGAAGCGGACCACGCGCTGCCGCAGGTCGGGGTCGTCGCTGGCCAGCACGACCTGTCCGTCGACCAGCAGACGGCAGGCGTCCGGGGTCCGTTCCAACCGGTAGCGGTGATAGCCGCCGGTGTCCAGGTCGGCGCGGACCGCTCCGCGTCCCTGCCACGGGCTCGCGGCCTCCAGGGAGCCGGTCTCGTGCCGCTTCGTGGCGAAGCGCACCAGCCGCACGCAGCCGTCCTCCACCCGCACGCCGAAGCCGGCCGAAAGCAGCGCGGCGCCGGCGCCGCGCTCGCGGCGGAGCTCCACCTCCAGGACGACTTCGGCCCTGGAGGTGATCGCCGGGTACAGCGAGAACTCCACCTCGTGCCGGCGCCCGCTGGAGGTGGTGCACACCATCACGCCGTCCTGCAGGCGGCAGCGGTCCCGCTCGTAGATGTGGGAGGTCGGCTCGAAGCCGAGGGTCTCGGCCGGGTCCCACAGAAACGCGCAGCTCGCCGGCGTCCCCCAGCGGTTGCGGTAGGTGACCAGCAGCTTGCCGGAGCGGAGCTTGCGCACCACCGTGCGCTGCCCGTAGACCGGCGACAGTTCGGGCGCGCCCCAGGTATGGCCGCCGTCCTCGCTGCGGATGATGCGGCTCGGTTGACCCAGCCGGCCGCCGCAGAAGCCGATGCGGGTCATGGCCAGGAGATGCCCCGGCTCGACCTCCACGGTGCCGACCTCGCTGTCGCCGTGATAGGGGCCGTCGGCCACCAGCGCCAGCGGCGTCCAGGTGCGTCCGCCGTCGGTGGAGGCGACCGCCCGGTTGCGGTAGTAGATGTCCCCCCAGCCCTCCGGCGGGTCCTCCATCTCCGCGAACCGCGCCGACTCCGTTCGAGTGTACAGCAGCGTGCCGTCGCCGAGCTCCGTGACGTAGCCCGGCTCGCCGCCGACGTCGTCGATCCGTACCGGGTCGCTCCAGGTGGCGCCGTCGTCATCGCTCCAGAACAGGTAGTTGGCCATGCCGCGCGGCGGGCGCTGCTGCCAGCGGGTGAGGGTCGGCCAGTCGGCGCCGCTCGACCGATGGCCCTCGTCGCAGATGATCACCAGCCGCCCGTCGGCGAGCCGGCTGAGCTGCGGCGCGACCCAGCAGGCCTGATGCTCCCAGACGTTGCGGTGCGAGATCGAGCGGTGCCCGGACCACGTCCGGCCCCCGTCGCGAGAGCGGGCGGCCATGATGTGCGTGTAGACCGCGGTGTGCGAATCGGACAGCCGATAGGTGGCGACCAGGCCGCCGGCGGTGTCCTTGATGCCGGCGACCGAGTGGTACCAGCCGCGCGGATTCGGGCACGGCGGCAGATCCGCGGTCGTGACGGTATTGTGGTCGACGATGATGAACTTCTGCGATTCGGGGACGGTACGCATGGAGACCGTTGTAGCGAGACGGTCCAGGTCCGGCAACCGGCAATCGCGAATGCGGCGGAACGAGCCGTGATCGACCGCTTGGCGAGACTCGCCGCCCCTCCCACTGCTGGCCCCTGGCGCCCACGCTCGCGTCGCCGCCAGCCGGCGGATCGTCGATGGTATCTCGGCATTTTCGAAGGCCGATATCAGCCATTGGCTGATGGACGGGTTTCGGCCGAGGCATTACAAGACGGCGCTTGGTCATCATGGGTGCTCGCTGATGGAAGCATCGTTTGAGCGTGCCGAAATCAGGCCCGTGATCGTGTGGGGGACTGCGCCTGCTCGACGAGATTGAACGCCGATTCGTGACCCGTGTCAGCCTGATAATCCGCTGCCCCGCGACGCATCCGCTTGGCGGCGCATCAAGGCGACGCGACTGTGGAAGACGTCGCAGGCGTGCGCGAGCGTCTGGAGGACGATCGATAGGCGCCCCCATCGAAAGCAGCGCACCCGACGCAAGCGCCGCTGACGCCGGGTCGTTGGTAGTGGTCAGAGATGGCACCGCCCACGCGCCAGCCCCACGATCACCTGTTCCGCTTGGTGTTCTCCGACACCGAGGAGGCCGCCGCCTTCCTCCGCGCCCGACTGCCGGACCCGCTCCACCGGCGCTTCCAATGGTCCTCCTTGCGCCGGGCGCCGGGCACGTTCGTCGACCAGGAGCTGCGCGGTTCGGTCTCCGACCTGCTGTTCGAGGTGCGCCACGCCGGCGGCGGCGAGGCGGGGCCGCAGTGGCTCTACGTGCTGTTCGAGCATCAGTCGCGCCCCGACCGCTGGATGGCGCTGCGCCTGTTGCGCTACTGCTGCCGCATCTGGGAGGCCCGGGCGCCGGAGCTACCCGACGAGAAGTTCCTGCGCCCGGTGCTGCCGCTGGTGTTCTACCAGGGCAAGCGTCGCTGGCGGTACGCGAGGGAACTGGCGGAGTCGTTTCCGCCGGCGCTGCGCGGCGAACCGTGGGTGCCGCGCTTCCGGCACCTGCTGTTCGACCAGACCCGGGTGGCGCCGGAGGCGGTGACGGGGGCGGTGCGCGGGCGGCTGCTGCAACTGGCGATGATGCACGCCTTCGAGCAGGCGACGCGGGACGCGCGGGAGCGGATGGCAGCGCTGCTGGGGGAGTTGCAGCGGGAGCCGGTGCGCGGCGGGGTGGATTACGTCAAGGCGTTCATGGAGTACATTTTGGAGACCGGGCCGGCGGACACGCTGCCAGCGCTGGATGAGCAGATGCGCCGCCGGGCGCCGGGGCTGAGAGGTGAGTTGATGACCTGTGGCGAGATGTTGCGCCGGGAAGGCCGGCTGGAAGGTGAGTTGAAGGGCCGTCTGGAAGGCCGGCTGGAAGGTGAATTGAAGGGCCGTCTGGAAGGCCGGCTGGAGACTATCGAAGGGCTCCTGCGGGCGGGGGTCGGATGGCCGGTGATCCAGTCCGCGACGGGCATCGACGAACAGACCTACCGTGGCCTCAAGGGAACATAGCCACGAAACGGAGGAGGCGCCCCGCTAGTGGCCTGTAACACGTACTCGTGCATCAAGGTGTCGCGAGGGATCAGCATAGCGCCACTTCACGACTCGGGAATCACGTCCCGAGATACCTTCCCAAACCACAACTCAACCTGATTCAACCACGATGAGTACGTCGGCGTGAAATGCAGCTTCATCGTCGGATGTTCGTCCAGCAATCCCGCCACTCGCTTCGTCTTGTGCGCCGACAAGTTGTCCATAATCACGTGAATCTCCCGCCCAGCCGGCTGGTGCGCCACGAGGTCTCCAAGAAACGACACAAACTGCTCCGATGTGCCGCTCTGCCGTCCTGCCAAGCACTTCTCCGGTCTTCGTATCGAACGCCGCATACAGCGCCAGCGTGCACCACCGCATGCGCAGGCGGGTTCAGGTACAGCCCGATGATGCTCCAGTGTCGACGCGGGTAGCGCCGGAGGCGGTGGCGGGGGCGCTGCGCGGACGGATGTTGCAACTGGCGATGATGCACGCCTTCGAGCAGGCGACGCGGGACGCGCGGGAGCGGATGGCAGCGCTGCTGGCGGAGTTGCAGCGGGAGCCGGTGCGCGGCGGGGTGGATTACGTCAAGGCGTTCATGGAGTACATTTTGGAGACTGGGCCGGCGGACACGCTGCCAGCGCTGGATGAGCAGATGCGCCGCCGGGCGCCGGGCTGAGAGGTGAGTTGATGACCTGTGGCGAGATGTTGCGCCGGGAAGGCCGGCTGGAAGGTGAGTTGAAGGGCCGTCAGGAAGGGCGGCTGAAAGGCCGGCTGGAAGGTGAATTGAAGGGCCGGCTGGAGACTATCGAAGGGCTCCTGCGGGCGGGGGTCGGGTGGCCGGTGATCCAGTCCGCGACGGGCATCGACGAGCAGACCTACCGTGGCCTCAAGGGCAACATAGCCCACGAAACGGAGGAGGCGCCGCGCTAGTGGCCCGTACCATCAAATTATGTACTATAATCGAGGACATGGAAGAGCCGATCGTGTTGACCGAGGGCGAGCATCGCGAGCTCACCCAGCGGGTCATAAGTCGCACTGGCCGAGCCGAGGATGCGCGCCGTGCGCGGGTCATTCTCCTGCTCGGTGAAGGGCGCACCTGGGACGAGGTCGGTGATCGCGTCGGCTGCAGCCGCGGCTTCGTCGCGCTGTGGGCTCGACGCTTTCGTGCCGAGCGACTGGCCGGCTTGTACAGCCGGCACTGTGGTCAGAAGCCGTATCGCTGCACGCCGCAGGTGGAGGCGAAGATACTCAACGCGACGCGTAAGCGTCCCACCGACGGCAGCACGCACTGGAGCACTCGGCGGTTGGCAGCCAAGCTGGGGGTGTCGCACATGATGGTGGCGCGTGTCTGGCGCAAGCACGGGCTGGCGCCGCATCGGATGGAGCGCTACATGAGTTCCAACGACCCGGACTTCACCCGGAAGGCTGCCGACATCATCGGGCTGTATCTGAACTCGCCTGCGCACGCGGCGGTGTTCTGCGTGGACGAGAAGACGGCGATACCAGCGCTTGATCGCAGCGAACCGGTGCTGCCGCTGTCGCCGGGGCGGGCTGAGCGGCATGGGTTCGAGTACTACCGGCACGGCACGCTGGCGCTGTATGCGGCGTTCGATACGAAGACCGGAGAGGTGCTTGGCAAGACTGCGGAGCGGCACACATCGGAGCAGTTTGTGTCGTTTCTTGGAGACATCGTGGCGCACCAGCCGGCTGGGCGGGAGATTCACGTGATTGTGGACAACCTGTCGGCGCACAAGACGAAGCGAGTGGCGGGATTTCTGGACGAACATCCGACGATGAAGCTGCATTTACGCCGACGTACTCATCGTGGCTGAATCAGGTTGAGTTGTGGTTCGGGAAGGTATCTCGGGACGTGATTGTCCGAGGGGTGTTCAGTTCCGTGGCTGATCTGAAGCGCAAGCTGATGAGATACATACGCGCATACAACAAGAATCCTCGAGTGGTGAAGTGGCGCTATGCTGATCCCTCGCGACACCTCGGTGCACGAGTACGTGTTACAGGCCACTAGTGCTCACTTGTGCGGTCGATCGCCGCGCGCAACTGCTCGGCAGACGTGAAGTAGCCGTCCGGGTGGCCGGCTGCACGGCGCGCTTCAGCTCGCGCTCGACGAACGGCCCTGGGTCCGGCAACCGGCGATCGCGAATGCGGCGGGACGAGCCGTGATCGACCGCTTCGTCGTGGGCGGCGCCGAATTCGCGATCGCGCGGGAGCTGGGCTGCAACCTGTTCTCCTGGGTGGTGGACGGCCGGGAGGTGTTCCATCGGCCCGCCGGCTTCCCGGTGCGCGGGCGCTTCTACGAAGGCGGCAATCCGCTGCTGTTCCCGGCTGTGGGCAGGACCTGGGACCGATCGGTCGAGCCGCCGGCCGCCGGCGCCTACCGGCTGGCCGGTCATGAGCGGCCATTGGCGATGCCGGTGCACGGGTTCCTGGACCGCTGCCGGATCGACGCGCCGCAGGTCGAGGAGGCGTCGGACCGCGGCGTCATCGCGACCTATGCCATTGCGGTGCCCGACGCGTTGGCCCGAGCGAGCTACCCGTGGCCGGTCGCGCTGCACCTCGTGCTGACCCTGACCGCCCGCCGCGTGGGCATCGAGTTGCGCCTGCGCAACTTCGGCGACGAACCGGCGCCGTACGCGTTCGGGGCGCACCCATACTTGGCGATCTCCGATCCCGGCCGCGACGGGGTGTCGCTCGCCCTCCCCGCCTCGCGGACCGTCGAGCTGGACCCCGAGCTGCTGGTGCCGTCGGGAACCACACGCGCGTTGGGCGAGCCGTTCCGTCTCGACCCGGGCACCGGTCATGACCACGTGTTCGCGGACCTGAGCGGCGCCGACGCGGTGCTCACCGATCGACGCGCCGGCCGGAGGATCGCCGTGCGCTACGATCGATCGATCAGGCAGTTCGTGATCTATGCGCCGCCGGCGGCGCCGTTCGTCTGCGTGGAGCCCTGGACCGCCGGACTGGACGGATTCTCACGCTTGGCCGATCCAACTTGGCGTGACGCGCCGCCGCTCCCGCTTCTGTGCGCCGGCGCCGAAGCGCGCATCGCGGTGAGCGTCGCCGTCAGCGAGTGCTGAGCAGCGATAACCGGTCTTGTGCCCGAAGCGAAGGGCGTCTCTTACTCCGGCGGGACAAGGCGTGGCGGCCATGACGCATCGGCTTCGAAGCCGGCGGATCGTCGATGGCATCTCAGCATTTCGAAGGCCGGTATCTCAGGCGACCGGTACCCATGGCACCGTCTGTCAGATGCTCATTTTGCAATCGATGACGCGACGTTGGGGCTCTCCGGATTGACGACTACGGTCCTTGTTTTCGGCACGACGACCAGATCCATGTCCTCCATCGGAATCACCCCCAACAGGGGCTGATCTCCCATGACCAGCGCCCCGGCAAAACCGGTCCTGTTACGGTAGCGCAGCTCGACCGGGCCGACGTAGGGAACGAGTTTCCGACTCCCATCCGCCAACGTAATTTCCTTTTCATCTATCTGAGCGAGTTTCAACTGGATTTGCGTATGTACTGGAATACACAAGTGAACCGACCCTGTATCTGCCAATGCATCGACTTCCACCGGCTCCAGCTCGGGAAGCTTCGGATTTCGCAACTGGATTTTCGCATTGGTCAAACCCATCTATCCGGTTCCCTCCTTGCACGCTGACGGCTACCGCTCGGTCCGATCGCCGGACCCACGGTAGCGACGCCGGCGGATTCCGGCCGCTAAAACGATTTTGCGTATTCCGACCAGGGGCTCCTGCTGCGGCCCACGATTCGTTGCATCTGTGCACGGCGGCGCGCCTCCTGTCAGATATTCTACAGGTGGTATGGTAGCAGAACACCGCACCGGACGCCACCGTCGTGTCTGTCTTGAGAAGGATACGCGCGTTGAGTGGGCGCCGCCCCTGCCCAAACGAAACGCTGGGCAAGAGGGACGCCGCCCGGGTTTCGTCATGACCGCCCTGGACGCTCGTTCGCACGCCCGGCCCCGTGAGGCAGCCGGCTCCGGCAGGCGAGCGTGCGGGCAACGCGAAACCGTTATTTTGTTACGGTTCCGTGTCGTTTCTGTTCCGATTTGCGGAGCACAGGTTCCTGGGTTTGTTGTTCCAGGAACCGCCGCGCAAACGCCCGACGACAGAGGGGCGGTCAGGCCCCGCCCGGGGGCTGATGGCACGGCTGGTGGCAGGAAAACGCTCGATCGCGCGATCGCGATCCTGCCCGGCCGCCGCGCGGGCGGCGCACCGCCCGGCCAGCGGACGCTGCGCAAACTTCGGCGCCGAAGAAACGGGACCAACCCGGACGCTGCCGCTGCTTCGGCGGCCGATCGGCCCGCGACGCATCCGGACGCCGCGCCGTCGGGGGCGAAGCGGTGCGAGCGGCCGGCGGGCGCCGTCGCTCCGGCGCCCACTTCGGCGGCGAAGACGGAGCGGCAATCGGGCGGTCCATCTCCTTCGGCGCCGAAGCGGTGCGAACGGCCGGCACCACGACTTCGGCACCGACGGCGGCCGGCCGCGCGAGCCCCCCGGCTGAGCGCCGGACTCCGGCAGTGCCCGGTGGGCAGGCGTCTCCTACCGCTGGCGGCCGCCTCGATCGCGGCGCTCAGGCCGCCGTAGGGCGCCTCGGCGGCCAGGGAGCGCAGCGGATCGATGCCGATCGTCTTCTGCGCCGGCCGCTCCCGGTCCAGGAACGCCCCCCCGAGTACGTAGAACGCCCACTGGTCGACGTCGAGCGGATCGGTGTTTCGCGGACAGGTCCTTCGCCCCAGTACGCAGAAAACGTAGACGTCCGCCAGACGACGCGGCTCGGGCAGCGTCGTGGTCTCGTTCGTCGCCACATCCCAGACCTGCTTCCGCGGGGCGATGTCGAACGTGATGTCTGACGGGCGGCGCTGCGGCCACGCCTGCCAGTAGGCGGCGCTCTTCACCTCGACGGTGACTCCCGACCGGGTCCGCAGGTCCCAGGGCGCCCACTCGACGCGCGGTTCGTGCGTCACGTCGAGCGTGCGAGCAATCAGGAACTCGGCCAGCACGCCGCGCTGCACGTTGCTCAGCAGCTCGGAGCCGGACCAGCGCCAGTAGTCCAGCAGCGTCGCGCCGATCGAGACGCCGCCAACGTGGAAGGATTCGTCGCCGGACCGGGGCTGAAACCGGGGCCGGCCGGTCGGGAGCTTTCGAGCAACTTCTCGATACTTCACCTGGTCGATATCACGGTCTCGAATCGCACCGGAGCATCTGTGTCCAGTATTTGCGTGCTTTGAGGCAGCGAGCGTCCGAGTTCTTCGTATAGCTCGATGACAGCAGTCAGAGCATCTTCGACGTTCTCCAACACATCACATATGGAATCACCTTCGGTGATCAGCTCCGGCAACAAAGGAGACGTTACCGTGTAGCCGCCCGCAGGTTGCGGAGTCATGATCAGCGGTACTTTGTAGTCCACAAGAGCCTCCTTGCATTTTCGTCGTCACTTCCGCAGCGGTGGAATCCGAGTCGCTCCTTCTTGGAGAATCGGCCTCAATGACAATCAGTCCGCCGTCAACGTCCGGGAGGGTCCCCGTTCGTTGGACAATCCAGAGGCAGCTTATATAATATATTCCGTTGATTGTCAAATCACCGCATTGCGGCCGCCGGATCGGCGCCTGGACCAAGGCTCACCGTGCCCACCAAGTCGCGGAATCTATTTGACCGCATCGCCTCATGTTCGAGCGCCGCCGCGGGCTGCCGATCGGCAACCTCACCAGTCAGTTCTTCTCCAATCTCTACCTGACGGCCTGGACCACTTCTGCAAGGAGGTGCTGCGCGCGAAGGGATACGTGCGCTACGTGGACGATTTCGCGCTGTTTCATGACGATCATCGTCAGATCGATGGCTGGCGGCGACGAATCGAACGTTCCTGCGGGCCGCCGCCTGCGTCTGCATCCGCGCAAGACCGGCGTCGTCCCCACCACCGAGCCCGCGCAGTTTCTGGGCTTCGTGCTCCTGCCCGGCGGCTACCGGCGCCTCCCGGACGAAAACGTGCGTCGCTTCCGCAACCGCCTGCGCGGGCTGCGCGACCGCTGGCGGGCCGGCGCCGTGACGCGCGCTGCGGTGGACGGCCGGGTGCGCGCCTGGATCGCCCACGCCGAACACGCCGGCAGCTTCCGCCTGCGCCAAGCGATCTTTCGCCGCGGATGGTATGATCCTTCCCCGGGAGGGGCCTGACCGCCCCCCTGTCGGCGCGTACGGCGCGGGGGCTCCTGGAACAACAAACCGAGGAACCTGCGCTCCGCCAATCGCAACAGGAACGACACCGACAACCTCAACAACAATAACGGTTTTCGTGTTGCCCGCACGCTCGCCTGTCGGAGCCGGCTGCCTCACGGGGCCGCCGGGCGTGCGAACGAGCGTCCAGGGGCGGTCATGATGAAACCCGGGCGGCGTCCCTCTTGCCCGGCGTTCGCCGGGGAGGGGCGCCGCCCACTCAATGCGCGTATCCTTCTCACGACACGACGGACGGTGGCGTCCGGGTGCGGTGTTCTGCTACCATACCGCCGGTGAAATACCTGACAGGAGGTGCGTCGCCGTGCAGATGAAACGTACGCTGGCGGAGGGAGACGGAAACTCGTTTCCTACATCGGCCCGGTCGAGCTGCGCTACCGTAACAGGATCGCTTTGATTCGTGCCGAGAACGAGGACCGTAGTCGTCAATCCGGAGAGCCCCAACGTCGCGTCATCGATTGCAAATGAGCATCTGACAGACAATGCTATTGGGGCAGTGCGCCCCGAACGCGTACGAGTGGACGTGACGCTGCGGCTTCGAAACAGGAGTGAGGAGTAACCGTGCGCATCGAGTATCTTGAGCTGCGGAACTACCGCCTTTTCCGCCGCGCCAAGTGGAGCAGACTTCCGCCGTTCACCGTCATCGTGGGCGCCAACGGAGCTGGCAAGTCGACGCTGTTCGACGCGCTGAGCTTCCTCAAGGAATGCCTGACCGAGAACGTATCGCAGGCAGTGGCGCGGCGCGGCGGCCTGCGCGAGCTGGTCAGCCGTGGTGAGTCGGGGCCGGTGGGAATCACCGTGAAGTTCCGCGAGAGCGGCGGCCGTCTGGCAACCTATCTGCTGGAGATCGCTGACCGGGCCGGCCGGCCGATCGTGGGCCGAGAGATCCTGCGCTACACCCGGAGACGGGGGACGGCTGGTCGTCCGTGGCATTTTCTGGATTTCTCCATGGGCCGTGGCACGGCCATCACGAACGAAGCCGTCTACGGTCAGGAAGGAGCTACGGAGGAACGGGAGGAGCGCGTGCTGGACGACCCTAGCACGTTGGCGATCAAGGGGCTGGGCCAGTTTCGCGAATTCCCCGTGGTGTCGGAATTCCGCAGCTTGCTGGAGCACTGGCATATCTCCGACTTTCAGATCAGCAACGCCCGGCAGACCAGCGACGCTGGACTTTCGGAACATCTGTCGACCAGCGGTGACGACATCGCGCAAGCCGCGGCGTATCTGTATGAACACCACCCCGACCGCTTCCAACGGGTCCTGGAATTGATGCGCCGCCGGGTTCCCGGAGTTGCCCGCGTAGAGGCCAGATCCACTGAAGACGGCCGGCTCGTGCTGCGCTTCCAGGACGGGAGCTTTCAGGACCCGTTCATCGCCCGTTACGTGTCGGACGGGACGATCAAGATGTTCGCCTACCTGATCCTGTTGCATGACCCGAAACCGCACCCCGTACTGGCCGTGGAGGAGCCGGAGAACCAACTCTATCCACGATTGCTGAGCGAGCTGGTGGAGGAGTTCCGAGACTACGCGCGGCGTGGCGGGCAGGTCTTCGTCTCCACCCACTCCCCCGAGTTCATCAATGGCGCCAACCTGGAAGAGATCTACTGGCTGGTCAAGGAGCGTGGATTTGCGACCGTTCAGCGCGCCGCGGATAGCGAGCTGCTGCACGGTCTGCTGAAGGAGGGCGACGTACCGGGAGCACTGTGGAAGCAAGGTCTGTTCGAAGGGGCGGACCCGCGTTGAGTCGCATCGTCTTTCTGCTGGAAGAGTACTCCATGGCGGCGCTGCTGGAAGGTCTGCTGCCGCGCCTGTACCCCGACTTGGCGTTCCTATGCGTCCCCCATGACGGCAAGAGCGACCTGAAGAAGAGCATCCCGCGCAAGCTCCGGGCGTGGCGGGAGCCCGGAGTGAGGTTCGTCATCGTCCGTGACAACGATGGCGGCGATTGCCGCAGCCTGAAGAACTCCTTGCTCACTCTGTGTCGGAATGGGGGCCGCGAAGACGCCCTGATCCGGATCGCGTGCCAGGAGCTGGAGGCGTGGTATCTGGGTGACCCCGAGGCGCTCGCCAACGCATACGACCGGGAATCACTCCGCGGACTCGGACGGAAGGCCCGATTTCGCGATCCGGACTCCGTATCGCGGCCTTCCGAAACGATTCGAACGTTGGTCCCGGAGTTCCATAAGGTCTCCGGTGCCAGACGCATGGCACGGCACCTCACCCGCGATCGCAACCGATCGCGCAGCTACCGGGCGCTCCTGGCCGGCATTGAGGCGTTGCTGCCGAATACGAGGGGTGATTGCGGTTGTCGCTCAGCGACGGCACGAACCGGTCGGTCGCCGAGCGGCTACAAGCATTGAAGATCACCGGCCAACCGATCCGCGCAACCGAGTCACCGCCCCGCTGATCGCCCGTGGTCTTTCTGGCGGGTGCGATGCTCGCTGACCTCGTGCCCGGCAAAGCCGTCCTGCTGTTCGTCGAACAGCAACACCACCTCCTCGTGCAGGGTCCCCTGATTTCCTTTCAGCCCCAACACATAATCCGCTTCCTGGACAACGATCTGGGCGGCGATGGCACGCTGCGTGCCCAGCGCATCGAGGGTCAGCACCGCACCGCGGAGCTCCAGCAACTCCAGCAGCTTCGGGATCGCGGTGATCTCGTTGGACTTCTGGTCCACCTTGCGTTGCCCCAACACCAGCCGCTGGCGTGCACTCCACGCTGAGATCATAGGGATCGGCCCCTGCCCGGCGGCGCGGTCGAACGAACGGCGCATGGTCTTGCCGTCCACCGCCACCACCCCGCGCACCGCTGTCGTGAACCGCTGTCGTGAACCGCTCCACCCAGCCGATGAAACAGCTCTGGAACTGCTTGGCGTCCAGCTTGGCGAACACGATCCCCAGTTGGTCATGCGAGGGGACCCGTGTTTGAACGGCAGGAAGCGGCGCAGGAATGCCAGCCGCTGCCGGCCATAGAGGGCGACCTCCACCCAGCAATCGGCGCCGCTGAGCACCGCGCACAGACACAGCAGCAAGATCTCCTCCAACGGATAGAGCACCTTGGCCTGTTGGCGCGGGTCGTCCAGGCCGGCGAAGCTGTCCAAGAACTCGATGGTGTGCTCGGAATCTGCGGAATCTGCGGATTGAACTGCGCTCATCTGCTTGCCTCTCCCAGAGCCATGCTATTGCTCTATAAGAGAATACCAATCAGATCACGCTTGTCATCCCCCCAAAAAAATTCAGTCGATTGCCCTGTTGCACGCTGACGGCTACCGCTCGGTCCGATTCCCGGAACAAGCCCACAGTTAGCGACGCCGGCGGATTCCGGCCGCCAAATCGCCCGTCCGCGTTCCTGTTGCCGATGATGACCGCCACCCCGTCCGGGTTGCGCACCTCGGCATGGGCAGTGGTGGCCAACCCCCATGCGGCCCACAACACCACGCCTCCTGCCACCAGCTTCAGGCCCCTACTTCGGCCTACGCTGGAAAGTCTCATCTTCACGGCGAAATGCCTCCTCGCGGAATCTTCATGGTACACGGGCGCGCCAGCAGCGTCGCGCCGGTCGGGACGCCGCCGGCGTGGAAGGATTCGTCGCCGGATCGGGGCCGGTCGGAAGCGTGCCGAGCACCTCGTCCAGGTCCGGCGGCTCGGCGCGATCCTTGAACGGGGCCAGGCGCTCGTAGATCTCCGCAGCCGCGGCGTGGAAGCCGCCGGGCAGGCCGGACTCCGCGAAGGTCGCGGAAATCTCGCGCATCTCACCCTCGAACCGCCACGCCTTGAGGGCGCTTTCGGCAGCGCGCCGGTGCGCGGTCCGCGTCAGGCCCTCCCCCCACTGCCGTTCCAGCGCGTCCCGCACCCCCTCGCGCTCGGCCAGCGCCAGGATCGCCGCCAACAGGGCCGAGGTCCCTTTGGTGTTGGCCGCGTAGCACATCTTCAGCGCGGAAGCCGCGCCGGTGCGGTCCGAGAGCACCACCGCGCGCAGCGCTTCCGGCGGGAAGCAGGCGGCCACCCGGCCGGCGGCCGCGCCCGACAGATAGAGCGACGTGCGCGGCGGTCCTCCGGCCGGCCGGCCGCCGGCAGGGGGACCGCCGACGATGCCGCCGTCGACGCAGGTCGCGCCGGCGCCGGCGCCGGCGATCGTCGTCTCGACGGCGCGCGTACGGCGCGGCGAGATGGCGTTGCATTCGGCGTAGATGCCGGCGAACCCGACGGCGGCCACCTGCTCGGCCACCTCGGACGCCGCGTGCGGGGGACAGATCGACAGGATCACCTCCGCCTGCGCGGCGAGCGCCTCCAGCGAACCGGCGTCTTCCAGCCCGGCCGCCGCCGCGCGTCGCCGCGACGCCGCCGACCGGTCCGCCGACGCCCACAGGACCCGATGCCCGGCTTCCGCCAGGACCCGGCCCACCGCCGAGCCCATCTGACCCGGATGCAGCAGGCCGATTCGCGTTTGTTCCATGACCCGCATCCTACCCTGTCGGGCGCGCCGGCCGAGCCCTGCCGTACGGTCCGGCGCCGCAGGATGGCCGGCGAAGCGCGTTGCCCGGCCCGCCGCAGTTGGTATACTGTCGGCTTGGCGAGCCTGTTCCGCCGGTTCTTCCGCTACCTGCGCCCGTACCGCTCCCTCATGGCGGCGGCGTACGCGACGATGCTCGCGCACACCGCCGCGCTCGTCATCATCCCGGTGTTCGTCCGCTGGATCGTCGACCGCGGCATCATCGCCGGCGACCGCACCGTGCTGATCCATTCGGTGATCGCTCTGGCGGCGCTGGCCGCCGCTCGGGCGCTGTTCGGCTTTCTGCACGGTCGTCTGGCGGAAGTCGCCGCGCAGCGGCTCGCCTACGACCTGCGCAATGAGTTGTTCCTGCGGCTCGGCGTGGTGGAGATCGCCTTCATCGAACGGATGGAGACCGGCCAGATCCTGCAGCGCGCGATCCAGGACGTGGAGCGCATCCGATTCGTGGTCAGCAAGGCGCTGCTGCGCGTCATGGACGCGGTGCTGCTGTTTGCCGGGACGCTGGCGTTCATGCTGGCGATGAACCCGGTGCTGGGCGCCGCGTCGCTGATCCCCGTCCCCTTTCTGGCGGTGCAGGCGTTCATCTTCGGCCGGCGGCAGCGGCCGCTGGCGACCCGGCTGCAGGAGCAGCTCGGCGTGATGACGTCGGCGTTGGAGCAGAACCTGCAGGGCGCGCGCCTGGTCAAGGCGTTCGCGCAGGAGCAGCGCGAGACGGTCCGCTTCCAGCGGCAGGTCGATCGCTGGTTCGTGATCTCGGCGCTCAACACGAAGCTGAAGGCGATCCATACGCCGCTGTTGTCGCTGATCGCCAACCTCGGTCTGGTGGTGGTGGTCGGCATCGGCGGGCTGATGGTCGTGCGCGGCGAGAGCCTGGGCCTGCTGGTGGCGTTCACCACCTACCTCACGCAGCTCTTCGCGCCGGTGCGCCGGGTCGGAGCGATGCTGCCGATGACCGTACAGGGGCTGGCGTCGGCCGAGCGGGTCGCGGAGATCCTGGACGCCCCGGCCGCCATCCCGGACGCGCCGGGCGCACGGCCGTTGCCGCGCGGTCGTGGCGAAGTCCGGTTCCGGGACGTGAGCTTCGCGTTCGGCGGGGAGGGCCAGCCCGAGGCGCTCACCGACATCGACCTGACGATCACCGCCGGCAGCCGGCTGGCGGTGATCGGCGCCACCGGATCGGGCAAGACGACCCTGATCTCGCTCCTGTTGCGCCTGCATGACCCAACCCGCGGCGCGATCGAGATCGACGGCATCGACCTGCGCGGCGTCACCCTGGCGTCGCTGCGCTCGCAGATCGGGGTCGTCCTGCAGGACACGGTGCTGTTCGCCGCCACCATCGGCGAGAACATCGCCTTCGGCCGTCCGGGCGCCGCGATGGCAGAGATACAGGCGGCGGCGGAGGCTGCCCAGATACGCAGGTTCATCGAGGGATTGCCGCGCGGCTACGACACGCCGGTCGGCGAACGCGGCGTCACGCTTTCCGGCGGACAGAAGCAGCGCATCGCCATCGCCCGCGCGCTGCTGACCGATCCGCGCATCCTGATCCTGGACGACGCCACCTCCAGCGTCGACGCGCGCACCGAGGGCCGGATCCTGTCGGCCCTGCGCCATTCCGCCGGCCGGCGCACCTCGATCGTGATCGCGCAACGCGCCAGCACCTGCAGGGACGCGGATGCGGTGGTGGTGCTGGAGGAGGGCCGCATCGCCGGCTACGGCACCCACCAGGAGCTGCTTTCGGGCTCGAAGCTCTATGCCGCCGTCTTCGCTTCCGCCGGGACCGGGGCGCCCTCGCCTGCCGCCGCCGGGGGCGACGGCGACGGCCATCTGACGCCGGCGGCAGCTCACGCCGTGCGGACGAGTCGCCGATGAGCATCTTTTCGACCGGTTCGGGGCTCGGCGGGCCGCAGTCGCTGCTGCGGTCGCACGCCACCGGCGGCCAGGGCCGCGCGATCGATCCGCACGTCATCCGCCGCCTGACGGTCTACCTGCGTCCGTATCGCCGGCACATGGCCGCCGCCTCGCTGGCCATGCTGGTGGTCACCGCGCTGAGCTTGGCCGCGCCGTGGCTGATCCGACTGGCCATCGACGACGCCATCGCCGGCGGCGACCTGCCCCGCCTGGCGCTGATCAGCGGCCTGCTGGTCCTGACGTTCCTGGGCACCTACGCCGCGCACGCGCTGCAGACCTACCTGCTGTCATGGGTCGGCCAGCGGATGCTCGCCACGATGCGTTCGCAGCTCTTCCGCCACCTGCAACGGCTGTCGCTGCGCTATCACACCGAGCACCCGGTCGGCGTGACGATTTCCCGGGTGATCAACGACGTCGCCACCATCAACGAGGTGCTGTCCCAAGGGCTGGTGCAGATCATCGGCGACTCCCTGGTCCTGATCGGCATCATCGCGGCCATGCTGGTCATGCACACCGAGCTGGCGCTGACGACATTCGCGGTGGTGCCGGTGATGGTGGTCGCCACGCTGATCTTCTCCCGTCTGGCGCGCCGAGCCTTTCGCGCCACGCGGACGGCGGTCGCCTCGATGGTCGGCAACCTCGCCGAGGCGATCGGCGGGATGCGGGTGATCCGGGCATTCGCGCAGATGCCGGCGGCGGCCGAGCGGTTCGATCTCCGCAACCGGGAGAGCCGGGAGGCGCAGGTCCGGGCGCTCTCCCTGTCGCTCGCCTTCACGCCGGTCGTGGAGTTCCTGGGCCTGCTGGCGACGGCGGCGGTGCTGCTCTTCGGCGGCCTCGCCTACGGCGAGGACGGGGTCTCGCTCGGCGTGATGGTCGCGTTCCTGGCGTTCGTAAGCCGCTTCTTCCAGCCGATCCAGGAGCTCAGCCAGCTCTATGCCTCCATGCAGTCGGCGATGGCCGGAGGCGAGAAGGTGCTGGAGCTGCTCGACACGGAGCCGAGCATCGTCGACGCCCCCGACGCCCCGCCGATGCGCCGCATCGAAGGCCGCATCGAGCTGCGCGGCGTCTCCTTCGCCTACGAGCCCGACCAGCCGGTGCTACGGGACGTCGACCTCACCATCGAGGCGGGACAGACGGTGGCGCTGATCGGCGAGACCGGCGCCGGCAAGACGACCATCGCCAACCTGATCTCCCGGTTCTACGACGTCACCGGCGGGCAGGTGCTGATCGACGGCGTCGACGTCCGATCGGTGCAGCAGCGTACGCTGCGCGCGCAGACCGCGCTGGTCTCGCAGGACCCGTTCCTGTTTCCGGGTTCGATCGCCGACAACGTCCGCTTCGGGGCGCCGGCGGCCTCGGACGAGGCGGTCATCGAAGCCGCGCAGGCGGTCGGCCTGCACCGGTTCGTCGCACGGTTGCCGGAGGGCTACGACACCCAGATCCTGGAGTTCGGCACCAACATATCGGTGGGTCAACGCCAGCTCATCGCCATCGCCCGCGCGCTGCTGCCCGACCCTCGGCTGATCGTCCTGGACGAGGCGACCTCCAGCGTCGACGTGGTGACCGAGTCGGTGATCCAGGCCGCGTTGCGGCGGCTCCTGCGGGGACGCACGGCGATCGTCATAGCCCACCGGCTGAGCACGGTGCGCGCCGCCGACTGCCTGTTCGTGATCAGAGACCACGGCATCGTCGAGCGCGGCGCGCACGACGAGCTGCTGGCGCTCGACGGCGTGTACGCCGACCTCTACCGGCGCCAGACCGGACCCGACCGGCTTGGACTCGACCAGATTGGACCCGGGCTGGCGGCCGGCTGAACCCTCCGCCGGCTACCCGTGCCGGGCCTTGGCCCCGAACACGGCGCCGATCACGAACAGCAGCACGCCGCCCAGCAGCACCGCGCCGACCGGGATGGCGATCGCCGCCAGGCTCACCCGCGAGTAGGACAGCGCCCAGGCCAGATACGCCAGGGCGACGCCGGCCGCCACCATCACGCCGCCGACCCGCATCAGGATCAGCGGCACGCGGGGAGCGGCGTTCACGCCGGCAGCGCCAGCAGGCTGCGGCTGGCCACCGGCAACCGTTGCGCGCCGTCCAGTCCGTCCAGCTCGATCAGAAACGCCGCGCCCGCCACGCCGGCGCCGGCGCGCTGGATCAGCCGGCAGGCCGCCGCGGCGGTGCCGCCGGTGGCCAGCACGTCGTCGACCAGCAGGACGCGCTGCCCCGGACCGCACGCGTCGGCGTGCATCTCCAGCGCGTCGGTGCCGTACTCGAGGTCGTAGTCCTGACGCAGCGTCGCGCGCGGCAGCTTGTTCGGCTTGCGGACCGGGATCAGGCCCACGCCGAGCTCGCGCGCCACCAGCGGACCGAGCATGAAGCCGCGCGCCTCCACGCAGGCGACCGCGTCGATGCGTTCGCCGCCGGCGTCGGCCGCGAACGCGGCGGCCATCCAGGAGGCGATGCGCAGCGGCAGGCCGATCTGGCCGAAGACCGGCGTGATGTCCCGGAACGTGATGCCCGGCCGCGGAAAATCCGCCACGTCCCGGATCACCGCGCGCACCGCCTGCGGCAGGGCCATATCATCGTGTATCATTCAGTCTACTCAACCCGGAGCGAGGCCGGCGGCGCCATTGCCCGACCTCGACGCCGCGTGCCGGCACGGCGCAAGCATGGCATGAAAACCGCCGCATGTCCCCGCCGGACGGCTCGTTCGCTGTTCCTCCTACCCTGCAGATCACCGGCGCCCCCGCCGACATCGAGGCCGATCCGGCGGGCGGCCTGCGGCGTTCGCTGTTACGCTCGACCGAGCCTGACCCTGGAAGAAACGGGCTCAGCGAGAAACCGAGGCGGTTTGAGGTATGATGACTTCAATGCAAGGAGATGGAAATACCCTCGACGGAAGCCCGGCGCCGCTCGCATTTCGATTCCGGAATCTGGGACCGATCAATGCCGCGGACCTCGAACTCGGCAAGCTGACGATCATTGCCGGGCGGAACAACACCGGCAAGACTTACCTTACGTATACGCTGTACGGCTTCCTGAAGATGTGGAAGCATTGGCCGGCAGCCGACCGTTTCCTGCTCGGAAAAGACCGACCTGAGATGTTCCCCGATCTGAGGTCGGTCGCTGAGCAACTCCTCCGTGACGGGCGCACCGCATCCCCAATGAGCAGAGAAGCGATCGCGCAACAGCGGACGGAGGTCATCCAACGCCTGAGCAAAGACTTCTCGGAACAGGCAATGTCCGGTGTTTTCAGCATCGCTGACGAGTTCGACGGCGCCTCTATCGAATTGATCGGCGCTGGCAACGGCTTGGAGCATGACGTTGCCGGCGGCTCCGTTCCACCACGGTCAGTGAGCGAGGCAACCGGCCTCTCGATAGATTACGACGGCAGTACCGCAACGTGGACCATCCGCGAAAATCCGTCGAAGACCATGATCTCCCGACTTGAGTACCACTTGGCCCACCATTACATGGAGTTTCTGCTCACCGGCGTGCTTCCCGATCCCTTCATCCTCTCGGCCGAACGCTTCGGCATCTCACTGTTCTATCGCGAACTCGACTTTACCAAAAACCGACTCGTCGATCTGCTGCAAAAGATGGCCGATGACAAGAACCGTGAGCGCGCCTCTCCGTTTCTGATCATCGATCGAGCCACCAGCCGGTACGCTTTGCCGATCAAGGACAACATCGACTATACCAGAAGCATCCCGGAGCGAAGAAGAGACAAGGGAGATCTCCACGAACACAAGCTCTTCGACTACGTAAAGGACATGATGGATGGTTACTATGGAGCGTCTGGTGACGAGATACGGTTTATCTCCAAGTCACGCGGACACGGGCGCAGCTTCAACATTCCCTTGCACGCCGCGTCGTCCTCGGCGCGCGGACTGTCGGACTTCTATTTCTACCTGCGACACGTTGTCCGGACCACGGACCTGCTCATCATCGACGAGCCGGAGAGCCATCTCGATACCGTCAACCAGATACGGCTGGCGCGGCTGCTGGCGCGTTTCGTCAATGCGGACGTGAAGGTGCTGCTCACCACCCACAGCGACTATCTGATCAAGGAGTTCAACAATCTCGTTATGTTGAGCCAGCCGTTCTCGGGCAAGGATGAAATCGTCAGGAAGCTCCAGTACCAACCCGCCGATGCCCTGCAGCCGGAGTCGATTCGCGCATACGTAGCGGAGAACAACGGTCTGACGAAGTGCATCGTCGACCGGTTCGGCATCGACATGCCGGTGTTCGACAAGACCATCGACCAGATCAACGAGGCGGCGAACGAGCTTGCGTCCCGACTTACAGACGAAGACTAAGCGGTGCTGGCACGGAACGTCAAAGAGATTCTTGCCGACGGGGCGCTGATATATCCGCCAACAGGCAGGGATGTAACGCTGAAAGAAAAGAACGTCATGACAGTGATCGTCGCCGGGCTCCCCAAGGACGCCACTGTCATCAACCTGAATCGGATCGGCAAGCTTTCCGGCATCCAGGATGGTATCTGGAAACGGGCTTGCGACTACCTGATCGTCTTCCACGACGGTGCGCAGGACGGCGCGCTGTTCGTGGAGCTCAAGAAGACGTTGGGCGGCGGCGGGACCGATGGCCGCGAGCAACTGCGTCGATCGTTACCGATCTTGAGCTACCTCCAGACCATGTGCGCTCTGCACTTCCCGACCGACGCGCCGCCGGCCACGGCGCGGTACGCGCTGATCGCGGAACGCGGCAGCCCAAGGCTGGACAAGCAGCCGGTGCGGGCGAGCAACACGCCGCAGGTAGAGGAGTACAAGAACATCCGGGTCGTTTCCGTGATCGGAGAGCGCGTCGCCTTCGACTCCCTCGCTCGCGGATGAGATCGAGGCGATAGCCGGCCAAACCGGCGAGGATGCCGGCGCGCAGGATGCGGTCAACCGGTCGAATCCATGCCGTTCATGCGGTACGCTCAGCGAGCGTGAACGAGCCGGCGCAACGGGTATTCACTCCGGGGACGGGGGTCTCCCCGCCGGCGCTGACCGGGCGCGAGCGGGAACAGAACGTGCTCCGGCAGTGCTTGGCCTACCTGCTCGGTGGTGAGGCTCCGCCGCACGACGTGGCGATGATGGGACCGCGCGGCAATGGCAAGACCGTACTGCTCAACTGGTTCGAGGGCGCCTGCCGCCAGACCGGCCGGATTCACGTCGCGCGGCTTTCGCCAAGCCGGATACGGACGGATCGCGACCTGGTCGACCTTCTGCTGCCGGCATCCGCCATCGGGAAGCTCCTGCCCAGGAAACTTGGCGTCGCCGGCATCGGCCAAGCCGAATGGGCGGCCCCGGCTCCGTCCTCTCAGGACCTGACGGCGCGACTGAGCGCCCGGTGCCGCAAGAGACCCATCGTCGTCCTGGTCGACGAGGCGCACACCCTCGATCATGACGTCGGCCAAATACTGCTGAACGTCAGCCAGGAGGTGCGCGCCAACGCGCCGTTCCTGCTGGTGGTGGCGGGAACGCCGGGCCTGCCAGCGCATCTCAGTACCATGAACGCGTCCTTCTGGAGCCGATTGGACGAAGGACGCTTGGCCATCGGCCTGCTGAGCCGCGCTGCCGCTCGCGCGGAGACGGCCTGCTGGCTGCGGCGGTGGCGGCGGCGCAGCCGTTTCGGGGCGCTGCCACCGCATCCGACGAAGCCATCGACGCCGCCCTCGCCACGACCGGCTCCGGCGCCGCTGCCCGGCTTGCAGCGCGCGAGGAACTGAACCGGCTCGGCTACGTCTGGAGCCCGCCGGGCCAACTGCCCCCGGTCGTGTGGATCGCCGGCATTCCGTCGCTGATGACCTACGTCGTGGACCGCGGCGGCGGTAGCCGGGCAAGCCGGGCGAGGATGCCGGCGCACACGGTGTAGGAGTTGGCGGCCGCGCGGCGCAGGAAGACGCCGAAGTCGGCCGGGGCGGCGGCGTCCGCCTTGTCGGACACGGAGCGGACGATCACGAACGGGACGCGGTTGACGGTCGCCACCAGCGCGATCGCCGCGCCTTCCATCTCCACCACCGCGCCGTCGAGCTCCCGCAGTCGCCGGCGCAGCGCCTCGTCCGGGTCGCTGACGAACTGGTCGCCGGTCAGGATGCGGCCGGCGACCACGCGCCGGCCGGCCACCGGCGTGGCGAGCGCCAGCTCCACCAGCCGCGGGTCGGCGCGCAGGATGCGGTGCTCGGTGTACGGCACCTGGCCCAGCTCGAAACCCAGCGCCGTGGCGTCCAGGTCGTGCTGCACGCAGTCCCGGCCTACCACCACGTCGCCGGGCTCCAGCCCGTCGCGCACGCTGCCGGCGATGCCGGTGACGATCAGGTAGTCGGGCCGCACGTGGTCGATCGCCCGCTGCGCCACCATCGCCGCGAACGCCTTGCCGACCCCGGTCCGCATCAGCACGGTGTCCGCGCCGCCGGCCCGGAACCGGAAGGCCGCAAACGGCGTCCCCGCCTCCACGGGTTCCAGCTCGTGCGCGCCGCGGAACGCCTCCAGCTCCTCATCCAGCGCGGCCAGGATCACGACGGTCGGCATACCGGCAAACCTACCGCATCCCGCGCCGCCCGGACTACCGGCGAAACGGTGTACCCTGCCACCCATGCCGAAGTCGATGGTCATCAGCCCGGAGGAGGTTCGCCGGCCCGGCAGCCTCGCAATCGACCCGATCCCGTTGAACCGGTACCGGCCCGACGTCGCCGCCGAGCGGCAGCGCTGGGGCGACGCGTCGCTGGTCGGCGCCTACCGCGACATGGCGCTCATCCGCCGGTTCGAGCGCATGCTCGACAGCGTCAAGAGCAGTGGCGGCTACGCCGGCCTCCAGTACGTGCACGAGGGCCCGTCGCACCTGTCGATCGGTCAGGAAGCGGCCGTGGTCGGCCTCTGCCTGCCGCTCGCCCGCGAGGACCTGATCTTCGGCTCGCACCGCAGCCACGCCGAGATCCTGGCCAAGAGCCTGCAGGGCATCCGCCACGCTGGCGGGGCCGATCTGCAGCGCATCATGGAGGAGTATCTGGACGGCGACATCCTGAGGGTGGTGGAGCCGGCCGCGCAGCACCGTGACGTCGAGGCGCTCGCCATCGACTTCGTGGTGTACGGCTTCATGGCGGAGGTGTTCGGCCGGCGCACCGGCCTGAACCGCGGCCTCGGCGGCTCCATGCACGCCTTCTTCGCGCCGCTCGGCAGCATGCCGAACAACGCCATCGTCGGCGGGTCGGCCGGGATCGCGGCCGGCGCCGCGCTCTTCAAGCGGGTCAACCGCCGGCCCGGCATCGTCGTGGCCTGCATCGGCGACGCCTCGGCGAGCTGCGGCCCCACCTGGGAGGCGCTGAGCTTTGCCGCCATGGACCAGTACCGGACGCTGTGGGACGCGGAACTGGGCGGCGCGCCGCCGGTGATGTTCAATTTCATGAACAACTTCTACGGGATGGGCAGCCAGACCGCCGGCGAGACCATGGGGTTCCAGGTGCTGGCCCGCATGGGCGCCGGCGTCAATCCCGACAACCTGCACGCCGAGCGGGTCGACGGCTACAACCCGCTGGCGGTCGCCGCCGCGGTCGACGCCAAGCGCGGTCTGTTGCTGGCCGGCCGCGGCCCGGCCCTGCTCGACACCGTCACTTACCGCGTCGCCGGCCACTCGTCGCGCGATCCGGCCACCTACCGCACGCGTGAGGAGATCGAGGCGTGGGAGGAACGGGACAGCCTGCGGAGTTACGGCGACTACCTGACCGCCGCGGGCCTGCTCGACGCCGCCGAACGCGAACGGATCGAATCGTGGGCCGCCGACGTGATCGAGCGGGCGTTCCGGCTGGCGGCGCCGCTCGACACCTCGCCTCGATTCGGCGGCGGCGCGCAGGAGATCGAGGCGGTGATGTTCTCCTCCCGCCCGACCGAGGCGATGGCCGCCGGCGAGCCCGAACTCACCGTTCCGGCGGCGGACAACCCGCGCGTCAAGGCGCTGGCCGGTCGCTCCCGCTCCGCCTTCGGCGCGGACGGCGCGCGCCTGCCGATCTCGCAGGCGATCACCCTGCGCGACGCCCTGTTCGAGGCGCTGCTGCACCGCTTCGTCGCCGATCCCACGATGGTCGCCTACGGCGAGGAGAACCGCGACTGGGGCGGCGCCTTCGGCGTCTACCGCGGACTCACCGAATCGCTGCCCTACCACCGGCTGTTCAACTCGCCGATCTCGGAAGCCTCCATCGTCGGCAGCGCCATCGGCTACGCCATGAGCGGCGGCCGCGTGGTGGTGGAGCTGATGTACTGCGACTTCCTGGGCCGCGCCGGCGACGAGGTCTTCAATCAGCTCGCCAAGTGGCAGGCGATGTCGGCCGGCGTGCTGTCGCTGCCGATCGTGCTGCGCATCGCCGTCGGCTTTCGCTACGGCGCCCAGCACTCGCAGGAGTGGTCGGCGATGGTCAGCCACGTGCCCGGCCTCAAGGTCTACTACCCGGTCACGCCGTACGACGCCAAGGGCATGCTCAACCTGGCGCTGCGCGGCACCGACCCGGTGATCTTCTTCGAAAGCCAGCAGCTCTACGGGATGGCCGAAGAGCTCCATCCGGCGGGCGTGCCGGCCGGCTACTACGAAATAGACGAGGGCGCGCCGCACGTCCACCGCCGGGGCGATGACCTGACCATCCTCACCGTCGGCGCGACCCTGTACCGCGCCCTGGAGGCGGCGCAGATCCTGGCGGAGCGGCACGGGCTGTCGGCGGAGGTGATCGACGCCCGCTTCCTCAACCCGCTCGACTACGGCCCGATCGCGGAATCGGTGCGCAAGACCGGCCGCGTGCTGCTCACCTCCGACGCGTGCGAGCGGGGCAGCGTGCTGCACACCATGGCGACCACCATCGGCCGCCTGTGCTTCGACGATCTGGACGCGCCGGCGGCGGTGCTGGGAGCGCGCAACTGGATCACTCCGCCGGTGGAGCTGGAGTCGGTCTTCTTCCCGCAGGCCGACTGGATCGTGGACGCCGTGCACGAACAGCTCCTGCCGCTGCCCGGCTACCAGCCGGCGACCGATCAGAGCCTGGGCGAGCTGCGCCGCCGCAGCGCCGCCGGCGTGTGACCGGATCGGAATCCAGCCGGTGAGCGGCACGATCCGCGCGATCCGCTTCGAGGCGCCGTATCAGGTCCGCGCGGTGCGCGTCGGCGCTCCGCCGGCGCCGGAGCCCGGCCACGCCCTGGTCCGGACCCGTTCGGTCGGCGTATGCGGCACCGACGTGAGCGCCTACCGCGGCACCTTTCCGTTCTTCGACTTTCCGCGCATTCCGGGGCATGAGCTGGGCGTCGAGGTGCTGGAGGTGGGAGCCGGCGTCACCTCGGTCGTTCCGGGAGACACCTGCAGCGTCGAGCCCTACCTGAACTGCGGGCGCTGCTACGCGTGCCGCCGCGGCCGGAGCAACTGCTGCGAGCGGCTCAGCGTCATCGGCGTCATGCAGGACGGCGGCCTCTGCGAACGCTTCACGCTGCCGGCCGGCAAGCTGCACCGCGCCGCCGGGCTCACCTTCGATCAACTCGCGCTGGTGGAGACGCTGGCGATCGGCTGCCACGCCGCCGCCCGCGCCGCACCGGTCGCCGACGACCAGGCGCTCGTCATCGGCCTGGGGCCGATCGGACTGGCAGCGCTGGAGTTCGTGCGGCTGCGCACCGCCCGCGTGACCGTCATGGACCGGCTGGCGGCGCGCGTCGACTTCTGCCGGGACACCTACCGCCCGGCCGGCGCCGTCGTCGCCGGCGACGGCGCCGACCTGCGCGCCGGATCGGACGGCCGCATGTTCGACGTGGTGATCGACGCCACCGGCAGTCCGCAGTCGATGGCCGCCGCCCTCACCTGCGCCGCCCACGGCGGCACGGTGGTCTTTCTGGGGCTCACCCGCCAGGAGATCGTCTTTGCCCAACCGGAGATGCACCGGCGCGAGCTGACGCTGCTGGCCACCCGCAATGCCCTCCCCGGAGACTTCCGGCAGGTAATCGACGCCATCGCCGTCGGCACCATCGACACCGGTCCGTGGATCACCCACCGGGTCGCCTTCGCGGAGGTGGAGCAGCGCTTCGATGCGCTTACCCGTCCGGAGACCGGCGTGCTCAAGGCGGTCATCGACCTTGCATCGTGACCGACGCCGGGTTAGGATTCGACCGTCGTCGATCGGCAGACGTTCCGGCCGCCGGCTCATATTTCGCACCGATACCAGGGGATAATACCATGAAACGACTGATCGCAAGCGGGGTACTACTCGTCTTCGTCCATGCTGGCGCAGCCTTCGCGCAGGACGTCAAGCTCGGCGTGGTGCTCGGCTATACCGGGCCGATCGAATCGTTGACACCGGCCATGGCGGCCGGCGCCGAGCTGGCGATCGCGGAGGTGAGCGACAGCGGCGCGCTGCTCGGCGGTATGCAGGTCGGCTCCGTACGCGGCGACTCGACCTGCGTCGACTCGGCGGCAGCGGTCGCGGCGACCGAACGGCTCGTCACCTCGGACCGGGTGAACGCCATCATCGGCGGCGACTGCTCGGGCGTGACCATCGCCATGCTGCAGAACGTGGCCAAGGCCAACGGCATCGTCATGATCTCTCCGTCGGCCACCTCGCCGGCCCTGTCGACGATCGAAGACGACGGACTCTTCTTCCGGACCTCGCCGTCCGACGCCCGGCAGGGCGAAGTGATCGCCAATATCCTGATCGAGATGGAGATCATGGAAGCGGCGCTGACCTACACCAACAACGATTACGGGAAGGGACTGGCCGACAGCATCCAGGCCAACGTGGAGAAGCTCGGCGGGCAGATCACGATCTCCGCGCCGCATGAGGACGGCAAGGGAGATTACAGCTCCGAGGTTGCGGCGCTGGCGGCGGTCGGCGGCGATATCCTGATCGTTGCCGGCTACCTCGACCAGGGCGGCAAGGGCATCATTCAGGCGGCGATCGACACCGGCGCCTTCGACCGGTTCTTCCTCCCGGACGGCATGATCGGCGCCAGCCTGACCGAGACGATCGGCCCCGACCTCGACGGCTCGATCGGCACGGCCCCCGGCACCGACAGTCCGGGCGCGACGCATCTGGACGAGATGATCGAGGCGGCAGGCCATGAGAGCGGGCCGTTCGTGGGCGAGTCGTACGACGCGGCCGCCCTGATCCTGTTGGCGATGCAGGCGGCGGGGTCGGCCGACAGCGCCGCCTTCAAGGATCACGTCATGACCGTCGCCAACGCCCCCGGCGAGCAGATCTATCCCGGCGAGTTGGCCAAGGGGTTGGCGATCATCGCGGCAGGAGGCGAAGTCGACTACGTCGGCGCCTCGGACGTCGAGTTGATCGGTCCCGGCGAGAGCGCCGGAACCTACCGCGAATACGCGATCGAAGACGGTGAGTTCATGACCGTCGGCTACCGCTAAACGGTGCCGGTCAGCGCATGAGCGGCAACGGCCGGCCCGTTACGCTCATGCGCCCCGTCTTCCGGCCCCTGGCGGCGGATCGGGCCGGCGCATTCTTGACCTCATGATCGCCGTAGAGGACCTGCACATGCGCTTCGGCGGCATTCGGGCCGTCGACGGCGCTACGCTCGCCATCGAGACCGGCAGCATCACCGGCCTCATCGGCCCCAACGGCGCCGGCAAGACCACGCTCTTCAACGTCATCGCCGGGGTCCATGAACCGACCGCCGGCCGGGTCTATCTCGACGGCGAGGACATCACCGGCCTGCCGCCGCACCGGCTCTTCGCCAAGGGCGTGCTGCGCACGTTTCAGGTCGCGCAGGAGTTCTCCACGCTGACCGTGCGGGAGAACCTCATGACGGTGCCGGGCGGTCAGTCCGGCGAACGTCTGCTCGACGTATGGCTGCGGCCGCGCCGGATCCGCAGCGAGGAGTCGGCGATTCGCGACAAGGCGGACGAGGTGATCGAGTTCCTCAAGCTCGGCGCGGTGGCCGCCGAACGGGCCGGCAACCTGTCGGGCGGGCAGAAGAAGCTGTTGGAGCTCGGCCGCACGATGATGGCGGAGCCGCGCGTGGTCCTGCTCGACGAGGTCGGCGCCGGCGTCAACCGTACCCTGTTGAAGGAGATCTCCGGCGCCATCCTGCGTCTCAACCTGCATCGCGGGTACACGTTCTGCATCATCGAGCACGACATGGAGTTGATCTCGCTGCTGTGCGATCCGGTGATCGTCATGGCGGAAGGCAAGGTGCTGACGCAGGGGCCGGCCCCGGTCGTGCAGGCCGACGAGCGGGTCATCGAAGCCTATCTCGGCGCCGGGCTGGTGACCCGGTCCGGGCAGCCGCGGTGAGCCGGCGATGAGTCTGCTGGTGGGTGAAGAGCTGACCGGCGGATACGGCGGCGGCGTCGACATCCTGCGCGGCTGTTCCATCGCCGTCGATCGCGGCGAGATCGCCGTGGTGGTGGGCCCCAACGGAGCCGGCAAGTCGACCGCCATGAAGGCGCTGTTCGGGCTGCTGCGCCTGCGCGCCGGCAGCGTGCGCCTGGACGGCAAGGACATCACGCCGCTGGCTCCGCAGGCGCGGGCGCGCCGGGGCATGGGCTTCGTGCCGCAGACCGATAACGTGTTCCGGTCCATGACCGTGGAGGAGAACCTGGAGATGGGGGCGTTCCTCCGCGACGACGATATTTCCGGCACCCTGAACGAGGTCTATCGCCTGTTTCCGGTGCTGCGCGAGAAGCGCCGGCAGCCGGTCGGCGAACTCTCCGGCGGGCAGCGGCAGCAGGCGGCCATCGGCCGCGCCCTGATGAACCGACCGCAGGTGCTCATGCTCGACGAGCCGACGGCCGGGGTGTCGCCGATCGTCATGCGGGAACTGTTCGAGCGCATCATCGACATCTCCCGCGGCGGCGTGGCGATCCTCATCGTCGAACAGAACGCCCGCCAGGCGCTCGAACTGGCGGACACGGGGTTCGTGCTGGTACAGGGCCGTAACCGCCATACCGGCGCGGGCGCCGAGTTGCTGGCGAATCCCGAGATTCGCCGCTCCTTTCTGGGAGGGTGACCGGTGCAGGACATCGCCAACGCGGTCGTGCTCATCACCAACTTCCTGATCGTTCCGGCCACCGTCTACGGCTGCCAACTGGCGCTGGGCGCCCTGGGGGTCACGCTGGTATACGGCATCCTGCGGTTCTCCAACTTCGCGCACGGTGAGACCATGGCGTTCGGGGCCATGGTCACGATCATGGTCACCTGGCTGCTGCAGTCCTGGGAGGTGGGCATCGCTCCCCTGCCGACCGCCCTGCTGGCGCTGCCGGTCGGGATCGCCGCCGCCGGCGGCCTCTGTCTGGTCACCGACCGCTGGGTCTACCGGTTCTACCGGCGCCGGAAGTCGCCGCCGGTCATTCTGCTGGTCGCCTCGGTCGGCATCATGTTCGCGCTCAACGGGCTCATCCGCTTCCTGATCGGGCCGGACGATCAGGTCTTCACGGACGGGACGCGCTTCGTGGTCAGCGCCCGGCAGTTCAAGGAGGCGACCGGCCTTGCCGAGGGGCTTGCCGTCAAGACCACGCAGACGATCACGGTCGCGGTGACCGCGATCCTGGTCGCCTGGCTCTTCTGGTTCCTCGGCAGGACGCGAACCGGCAAGTCGATGCGCGCCTATTCGGACAACGAAGACCTGGCCCTGCTGTCCGGCATCAACCCGGAACGGGTCGTGGCGGCCACGTGGCTGATCGTGGGCGGCCTGGCCGCCGTGGCGGGAGCGCTGTACGGACTCGACAAGAGCTTCAAGCCGTTCACCTTCCTGTCCCTGCTCCTGCCGATCTTCGCCGCCGCCATCGTCGGCGGTCTGGGCAATCCGCTCGGCGCCATCGCCGGCGCCTTCGTGGTGGCGTTTTCGGAAGTGCTGATCACCTATCCCTACAAGAAGTTCTTCGGCTATCTGGGACCGGAAGGCTGGCAGCCGGAAGGCTTGGTGCAACTGCTCACCACCGACTACAAGTTCGCCGTATCGTTCTTCATACTGGTGGTGGTGCTGCTGGTGAAGCCGACCGGCATCTTCAGCGGCAAGTCGACGTGACCGAACGCCTCGGTCAGGGGATCATGCGCATTCCCCGCAAGCCCGCCCTGTTCGCGGTCATGGCGGTGCTGGTCTGCCTGGTCGGTCTGCTGCAGAGCTGGTCGCTGGCGCTGGCGATCCTCAACCTGTGTCTGATTTCGGCGATCATGACGCTCGGCGTCAACGTCCAGTGGGGCTACGCGGGCCTCTTCAACGCCGGCGTCATGGGCTTCGCGGCGCTGGGCGGACTGGCCGGCGTGCTGGTCTCGATGCCGCCGGTGGCCGCCGCCTGGCGCGCCGGCGGCGCCGGCGTGCTGGTGGCGCTGGGGTTCGCGGCGCTCGCCGTGGTCGGCGCGCTCTTCGTCCGCCGCCGTATCCGGCGGCCGATCCATCGCCGGCTGGCGGTGGCGTTGCTGCTGATCGGCGGGTACCTGGCCGGCCGCGCGGTGTTCGCGCCGGCGGTGCGCGCCATCGAAGCGGTCGACCCCACCACGACCGGCTTTCTGGGCGGGTTCGGCCTGCCGATCGTCCTGTCGTGGCTGGTCGGCGGCGCGCTGGCGGCTGGCGCCGCCTGGGTCTGCAAGATCAGCCTCACTCTCCGTTCCGACTATCTCTCCATCGCCACGCTCGGCATCTCGGAGATCATCGTGGCGTTCCTCAAGTACGAGGAGTGGCTCACGCGCGGGGTGAAGAACGTCAATGGCCTGCCGCGGCCGGTCCCCTACGAGATCGATCTGCAGAACGCCGCGTGGTTTCGGGATTGGGCGGCCGGCCTGGGCGTGCCCTACATGGAGTGGTCGTCGATCGTCGTGAAGCTCTGCTACGCGGGCCTGTTCCTGGTGGTGCTGGTCGTCCTGATGTGGCTGGCGGAGACGGCGCTGCGTTCGCCGTGGGGCCGGATGATGCGCGCGATCCGGGACAACGAAACCGCCGCCGGAGCGATGGGAAAGGACGTCGGCGCCCGCCATCTGCAGGTCTTCGTGCTCGGCTCGGCGGTGGTCGGCATCGCCGGCGCCATGCTCACCACGCTCGACGGCCAGTTCACGCCCGCCTCCTATCAGCCGATGCGCTTCACCTTTCTCATCTGGGTCATGGTGATCGTGGGCGGCTCCGGCAACAACTGGGGCGCCGTGCTGGGCGGCTTCGTGATCTGGTACTTCTGGGTGCAGGCCGAACCGATCGGCCTGCGGCTGATGGAGATGGTCACCGCTCCCCTCGCACCGGACAGCCCGCTCCGGACGCACCTCCTGTCGAGCGCCGCCCACATGCGTCCGATCGTCATGGGGCTGATCCTGCTGCTCGTCCTGCGCTTCGCCCCGCGCGGCCTGATCCCCGAGGAGCGGCGATAGCGCGCTCCAGGTCGACGCGCATGGCGCGATCAGCGGGCTCACCGCGCGGACGACAGCCGCGCCACCAGCCGGTCGACCGAGCGGGCGATCGTCGACTCCACCCAGCCCGCGAAGGGTCCCGGCAAGCCGTACTCCAGCATGCCGGTTGCGCCCTCGTAGTCGCCTTCGGCCAGCACGCGCCGGGACGGGATGTAGGCCAGCAGCACGTGGTTGTAGCCGGCCACCCAGGTACGGTCCCAGCCGTACGCGGCGCGGAACCGCAACGAGTAGTCGACCACCGGCTCGCCGGCCAGGGCGATCAGCAGTTGGCCGGAGCCGAACCGCCAGACGCGGATCGGATACGCGCAGTGGTCATGGAGGAGCCGGCCGCTCTCCAGCCGGGCGAGCTGATGCTCGATCGCCCGGCGCTGCACGCGGTCGCCACCGTCCTGCGCCGCGCGCCGCAGCGCCTCCTGCAGGGCCGCGCGGCCGGGGGGATCCTGCAGCGACAGCAGCGGATCGTCGGCGCCGGTGGCGAGCGGACCGGTCACCGGCGTCATGGGGCCGTATCGTCCGTCGAGCACGTCCTGCACCGCGGCGCTCAACAGGCGGCCGCAACGCTCGCCCAGCCCCTCCCGCCAGCGGGGCAGCGGATTGACGTCGCCGCCGCACCCGGCCGCGAACATCGCGGTGGCGCCGGGGCAGACCCGTTCCAGATCACTCTGCGCGTAGCCGGCGTAATCGGCGTTGATCCGGTAGTCGTAGACCGCGGTCGTATGGCACGCGTAGCCGAAGAGGACGCCGCGCAGCGCGCCGTTCGGCCTCCGCACGGCCAGCACCGGGACGTCGTGGTCGACCACCTGCGGGCGGCGCAGCGACTCCACGCCCCGGGCGCGGCGCCGGTTGACCCCGAACCCGGCCAGCCCGAAGCCCATGGTCACCTCCGCCGGCGCCGCGTCGGCCAGGGCCGCGCCGACCGCGGCGACGATCCGGTCCAGCAGGCGCTCGGTGTAGCGCGCGGCCGCCTCCCGTTCCGCCGGCGTCAAGTCGAAGTAGAGATGGAGCAGGTCGCCGGCCACCGGACCGCTGTGATTATGCGAGCTGCCCAGGATGAGCTGGGCGGGCTGCACGCCGTACCGGTCCCGTATCCGCCGCTCCAGCGTCTCCGCCATGGAGCGGCTGTAGCCCAGGATGTCGGCGGTGACCCAGACGCCGGTATGGCCGGCGGCGTCACGCACCGCCAGCGCCTTGGCGAACAGCGGATGGCTCACCCCCTCCGACGGACGGTCGCGGCTCGACCAGCCGGCCATGCGGACCGGCTCCACCGGGGTGATGTCGGCGGCGCCGATCCCGGCATGCAGCCGTCCGTGCAGCGGCGCGGCCGCGCCGCCGGTCGCGCCCACGATCACGCGCCGGCTCAGCGGACGATCCGCGCCGAGCTGCCGCCGGCCATCGTGCGCACCTGGTCGAGCGTCGCCATGGTCGTGTCGCCCGGAAACGTGGTGAGGAGCGCGCCGTGCGCCCAGCCCAGACGGAGCGCCGCCTCCGGCGACTCGCCGGCCAGAAGACCGTAGATGAAGCCGGCGGCGAAGCCGTCGCCGCCGCCCACCCGATCGTACACGTCGAGCCGGCGCACCGGCGCGGTGAACGCATCGCCGTCTACCCAGGCCACCGCGCTCCAGTCGTGCCGATTCGCGGAGTGGACCTCGCGCAGCGTGGTGGCGACCACGGAGATGCCGGGAAACTCGGCGGTCACGCGATCGATCATCCGCAGGAACGCGCGCGGGTCGAGCTTCGACTGGCCGGCGGTCTGCGGGCCCGCGATACCGAGTCCCTGCTGCAGGTCCTCTTCGTTGCCTACCAGCACGTCGACGTTGCTGACGATCGAGCGCAGCGTGCCGTGCGCGTGCTCCGCGCCGCCAGCGACCTGCCAGAGCTTGTGGCGGTAGTTCAGATCGAAGGAAACGACCGCGCCGGCTACCTTCGCGGCCTGCATCGCCTCTACGATCACCTGCGGCGTCGCCGGCGAGAGCGCCGCGAAGATGCCGCCGGAGTGCAGCCAGCGCAGGCCGTTCCGCATGATGGCGGCCCAGTCGAAATCGCCCGGCCGCAACTGCGCCGCCGCCTCGTTCGCACGATTGTAGAAGACCTCCGGCGCGCGCACTCCGGCGCCGCGGTCGCTGTAGACGGTCGCCATGTTCGGGCCGCGCACGCCGTCGTGCTCGAAGCGCCTGTAGAACGGCCGCACGCCCATCGCCCGCACCGAGCGGTCGATCATGTCACCGATCGGATACGACACCATCGCCGCGGCGATGCCGGTCCGCATGCCGAAACAGGCGGCCAGGTTCGCCGCGCAGTTGTACTCGCCGCCGGATACGTGGATCGACAGCTCCGACGCGTGCGGGAACGGCACCACGCCGGGGTCGAGCCGGTGGACCAACGCCCCCACCGCCAGGAAGTCGAGCGCGCCCGAGTCGGGTATCTTCAGCATACGGTTGCAGCTCCTGCGGGTCGAATCATGGCCCAGGCGCGCCGCGACGGAAAGGTGCGCGCCCGTTCCGGGTTGCCGGCCGCGGCGCAGCGGTTCAAGGTCGCGGCATGACGCAGATCATCGATACGCATACCCACTTCTTCGATCCGCAGCGCCCGCAGGGCGTCCCCTGGCCTACCCCGGACAACGCCGACCTGTACCGCACGACCCTGCCGGAGCACTTCCTGGCGGCGGCGGCCGGACACGGGGTGACCCACACGGTCGTGGTGGAGGCCAGCCCGTGGCTGGAGGACAACCGGTGGATCCTCGACCTCGCCGGCGACCCGCAGCGCGCCGGGCGGACGGCGATCGCCGGGTTCGTGGGCAACCTCTCCTCTGCCGGCGTCGACTTCCGTAGACATCTCGACCGATTCGGCGAGCATCCTCTGTTCCGCGGCATCCGTCTGGGACGAGACGCGGTGACCGGACGCGGCCGCGCGACGCTGGTGGAGACGGTCCGCGAGCTTTCGGAACGCGAGCTGGCGCTCGACCTGCTGGTCGGCGCGGAGGAGCTGCCGGCGGTGGTCGATCTCTGCGACGCGGCGCCGGAGGCGCACGTGGTGATCGATCACGTGGGCCACGTCCCTATCGACGGGGAGCCGCCCGACCCCGCCTGGTGCGCGGGCATGGCGGCGCTCGCCCGCGCCCCGCACGTGTACTGCAAGATCTCGGGCTTGGTGGAGCAGGCCGTGCCGAAGCCGGCGCCGGCGGACGTCGCCTTCTACGAACCCACGCTCGACGCGCTCTGGGAACGCTTCGGCGCGGAACGGTTGCTGTACGCCAGCAACTGGCCGGTCTGCCGCAAGGGCGCCCCGTACGCGACGGTGTTCGCGATCGCGCAGGCGTACGTGGAGCGGCACGGGCCGGATGCCGCCGCTCGCGTGTACCGGGAGAACGCGATCGCCTGCTACCGGCTGCCCGTGCCGCTGCCCGGGTGACCGGGGGCGTCCCGGCGGACGGCGCGCGATTCCGCCCCGGCGGCGTCACGCCTCGAAGACGACGTGGGAGTTGCGCGGGATGACGCGGGTCGGCGGCCCGCCGGCCGAAAAGGCGGCGGCCCACGCGGCGGGGTCGTAGTCGCGCGCGACGAAGCACGCATAGTGCGCGGGACACGCGATGCCGACCCGGCACCGCTGCGCCATGCGCACGCAGCCGTCGAAATACGGGAACTCCCCCTCCGTGGGGTGGTTGGTGAGAAACGCCGCGGTGGGGCGCAGCGCGGCGACCGGCGCCGTGAGCGACTCGTGCTCGGCGAAGGTGTTGATCGGATCGCCGGTGAAGTAGAGCCGGTGCCGGCCGGCCTCGACCACGAAGCCGAGGTGGGTGGTGTCGGGCGGCGCGATGCCGGCGTCGGGGTCGCCGGCGGGCGGTTTGGCGTAGACCGCGTGCACGGTCATGGCGCCGATCCGCACTTGACCGCCGGCGGCGACCGCCGTGCACTGGGCGGGCGCGATCGGGGTCTCCGCGACGATCTGATCGATCGACTCCTGCGGGCCGAGATAGCGGGCGGCCGGCGCGGCGGCGTGCAGCCGCGCCAGCGTCTCGGGATCGGTATGGTCGCCGTGCGCATGGGTGAGCAGCACGAAGTCGGCCGGCCATTCGGCTTCATCCATGGGCGGCTCGGCGTGGATGAAGCGGTCGGCTGGACGGTCGTGGGGCGAATACGGGTCGACCAGGGTCAAGGTGCCCGCAGCATCGCGAATCGCGAAGCTCGACTGCTCGAACCAGTGTACGGTCGCGGCGCCGTCCGGAACGGAGCGTTGGGTGAACGGATGCATGAGGCACGCATAGCATGCCGTTCGGCAGCGGGCAAACGGCGCTCATCCGCAGCCATGAAACACGCCGATGCACGGCCGCGGCGCGCGCCGTCACCGCCGTGCGGCCGCCGCCTTCCGGTCCTCGTGATCGAACGCGCTGGACATCCGCTCGACGTCGTCCGGCGTGAGTCCGGCGCGACCCGCGACTTCTCGCCAGCATCCTACGGCGCTCCCCACCTCCGCCGCGATCGACCGGGAGGCCCCTTCGGTCATGCCGAACAGCGGCGCGACTCCGATGGCCGTGTCGAGCGACGCGGTACCGTCGATCTCGTCGATGGCAAGCGCATGCACGCGCGGTTTCACGTCGACCGGCACCGGGTTGAGGTCATACGCCGGTGACAGTCGCCAGCCCTGCGGCGCCCGAAGGAACCCGTGATTGCGCAGATGATCATCGGTGTTCGAGACCAGCACGTTGAATACGATCCGGCGCCAGAGTTGGCGCAGGTCCTGGTTCACCTCCAGTCCCTCGCGCCGCAGGAACTCGGCGACTTCCAGATAGCTGCGCAACTCGTTGTCGGACGCTTCGAGTGCGGTGAGCGCGGACATGAACGGGATGCGCCGGCCGTGCCCGCGGTCGAAGCGGCGCGCCGTGAGGACGGGCCGCTTCGAGACTTGGCGAAGCTGGAACGGCGCGACCGCGACCCCGGCTGCCTGGGCCAACGCCATGGTTGCCGCTTCCCAGCGAGTCACCGGCCACTCGTCGTCTCTGCGCGGGAACTTGGCGATCAGCAGATGCCCGTCCGTGTCGCGGATCGTGACCTTGGGACGCGTCCCGCCAAGCGACGTTCCGGGGGCCAGGAGCAATCGCAGGTCGTCGTCGGTCTCATCCGCATCGATGACACGCGTGGCCGCGGACAGCAGGCGCGGCAGGTCGACGACCGGCGACACCTGCCTGCCGGTCGAGGTGAGGAACACGCCGCCCGCGGATTCCTTGAACCGGAGCGCGCCTGGTCGCGTTTCGTCGTCGACGAGCGTCAGATAATCGATCGCCTGCAACGTTCGCGGTTGGCGCCGTTCCGCCCGCGCCCGCCGGCGTTCGTTGCGGCGCATGAGCATCTGTCCCCAGCGGTCGGGCGCGGGATCGGTAAAGGCGTTGAACAGGGGCCGATCGGTGTGAAACGGCCCGCGCGCCGGTGGGAGCACCGGATCGATGCCGAAGGCGTCCCGGTGCGCCAGCCACGACCGATCGTATTCGAAGGATGCCGTCTGTCTGGCCCCGCGCGTCCGCGTCCAAAGCGTGCCTGCGGGAACGGGTTCGCCGGCCAACTCCATGAAGACCAGGGTCTCACGTTCCACGGTCAGGTCCCGACGCCCGCGGCGTTCGGATGCGGCGCGGCAGTCGCTCCTCCTCCAGGGCCAGCCCGACCGGGTCACGGGCCGCGTCTGCCACGTCTCCCAGCCGGTCCGCCATTCCCAGCACGAAGAGGACCGAGGCGTAGATGCCCATGGACACGCCGGCATCGCCCTTCTCCACCCGTGCCAGCGTCGTGCGGCTGATGAAGGCGCGTTCGGCCATGAGCGCCACCGGTATCCGCCTGCGCCTGCGGGCGGCTGACACATCCATTCCCAACTTCCGCAGCGCGCGCCGCACGCCGAACGGAAGGGCGAGCTGGGATCGTGAAGCCTTCATGGATCCAAAAAATGGATGCTGTCAATCATAACGACCAATATATGATTTCTAATCCGTAACGCAAGAGGTCGAACCGCCCTTGCGGCGGCGCGCCGTTAACCGACGGTCCAGCGTGAAGGCGCGATCCCGGCGCTGTTGCGGTCCAGATCGTCGGGCCGGTTCGGCACGTCGTAGTCGATGCGCCGCGTGTTGGGATCACGGAAGAAGCACCGCGCCGCCGGCGGCAGCGTCGCGAGCGTGTCCTCGGCCCACGGATCGACCTTCGTCACCGGCCCGGCCCAGGCCGGCCGGTAGGCGATCGCCAGCATGCGCCGGTCTCGATCCGAGAAGTTGGGGAAGTTCCCGTGGAACACCCTCTGGTTGATGACCACCGCTGATCCTGCGCTGCAGGTCACCATCACCTCTTCCTCATGCCGCAGGAAGCGGTTGTACGGGTTGGCGTCGGCGTGCACCGACAGGTGCGAGCGCGGCACCACCTTGAACGGCGAGCACTCCGGGGTCAGGTCGTCCAGGTAGTAGAGCACCCGCATCAGCACCGGCGAGCTGGCCAGGCTGCCGAAGATGCGCGACCCGTACGGCTGGGCGTCGGTGTGGATGGCGATGCCGGGATGGCCGGGCTCGCAGAGCTGGTAGTCGATGGAGGTGAACAACACCTCGTCGCCGAACAGCCGCTTCAGGAACGCTACCGTGCTGGGAAACGCGATCGTTTCCAGCGTCCTCGGCAGATCCAGGCCGAGCAGACCGTCAGCCGCTTTCTTGTGCGGCGTGTAGTCGGTGACGATGAGCGGCAGCGTCGCCATCTCCGCGCCGATGGCGCTGATCAGCTCCGGCGCCAGCAGATCGGGCAGAACCAGATAGCCCTCCAGCTCCAGATAGCGGATGCGGTCGCCGGTGCTCAGCGCGCTCCAGTCGACGCCGGGTCGGCGCGCGCCGGCGATTTCGCTGCGCTCGTTGGTGTTGCGGGTGTCCATGGGTCAGCCCTCCTGATAGGCTCAATCGTCCACGACCGATCCGTCCTCGTGCAACCGCGTCACGAACGGCCGCGGGCGCGGGGGGATACGCTCGGCGCCCGGCGCCAACTCGATGCCGATGCCCGGTCCATCGGGGACCAACAGGGAGCCGCTGCGTACCGTAAGCGGCTGTGTGACGATGTCACGTTTTGGCGACTCATCCTCGCCGGTCGGCAACTCCTGGATGGCGAAGTTGGGGATCGACGCGGCAAGCTGGACGCACGCGGCGGTGCTGACCGGGCTCAGCGGATTGTGCGGGACCACCTGGACGTGGAACGCCTCGGCCAGCGCGGCGATCTTCCTGGCGTGGGTGATGCCGCCGACCATGCAGACGTCCACGCGTGCGTACTGCACCGCGCCGCGCTGCAGCAGCGCCTGGAACTCCCAGATGGTGTGCAGCCGCTCGCCGGTGGCGATGGGGATGTTGACGCGCCGCGCCACTTCGACCATCTCGTCGAGATTATCGGGCGTGACCGGGTCCTCGTAGAACATCGGGTGGTAGCCCTGGATCGCTCCGGCGAACACGACCGCCTCCGCGGGCGTGAGACGGCGGTGTATCTCGATGCACAGATCGACTTCATTGCCCACTGCCGCACGGCAGTGCGCCACGGTCTCGATGGCGTCCGCCATCTTGGCGGCGTGCGACGCCGGCGCGTATGGCCGTTCGCGCGGTTCGTCGTAGAAGGGCGACAGGTGACCGACGGCGGTGAAGCCGCGCTCCTTGGCGGCGATGCAGGCGCGTACCAGTTCGTCCCTGGTCTCGCCGAACACGTGGTAGTAGACGCGCGCCCGGTCCCGGCAGCGTCCGCCGAGCAGTTGGTGCACCGGCACGCCGAAGTGCTTGCCGGCGATGTCCCAGAGGGCGATGTCGACGGCGCTCAAGGCGCCCATGACCGCTGCTCCGCGGAAGTGCATGGATCGATACAGGTACTGCCAGTGATGCTCGATGCGCAGTGGGTCCTGTCCGACAAGGTACTCCCGCCACCGATCGATGACCGCCCCGGACGCCTCCAGGTAGCCCCAAGTGCCTGATTCGCCCAGCCCGGTGATGCCGGCGTCGGTCTCCACGAGCGCGTAGAGGTAGCGGTCGACGTGCAGGACGCGAACCGCGGCGATCTTCATCGCCCGTAGTATACCGATCCCGCGTGACGCCGCGGAAGATCGGCACCACCAGGCCGGTGAGCGGACAGGACAGGTTCAGAGCGACGCCGATCGCTGTCACGCCACTCACCATGATCAGCGACCGGGCGGCGAACTCGCGGAGAATCGCCCCTTCGAGGCTCCGAAGGCGTGGGCGATGGCGATCTGGCGGGTACGGCCCAGCACCTCCACCATCATGATGCTCAGAATCCCCACGCAACCGGCCACCAGCAGCATGCCGGCGGCCGTAGCTCCCCAAGGTATGATCGTAAGTTGTGGACGAGATGAAAAGAGCGCATCCTCTCTGTGAAAGTATTTCTGATGCAGCAGGACACTATCTACGCAAGCCCAGCCAGCCGAAATGAGGCAATGTGAGACGTTGACATCGATGCACCTCAGAAAATACCGTGACCGCCGATATGGCCGCCGAGGTCTCCAAGCCCCACGATCACCTGTTCCGTTCCGTGTTCGGAGAGAAAACCGAGGCGGCCGGCCTGCTCCAAGCGCATCTGCCGCAAGCGGTAAGTCGCGATTTGGTGTGGTCGAGCCTGGAGTTGCAGTCGGTGAGCTTCATCGACGACCGGTTACGCGACAGCGAGTCGGACCTGCTGTATGCGGTACGGCGCAAAGTAGACGACGCACCGGCGTGGCTCTATGTGCTGCTGGAGCACCAATCGACGCCCGACCGCTGGTTGCGGCTGCGGCTGCTGAAGTACGGCATCCGTATCTGGGAACGGGATCGGAGACAGCATCCGAACGAGGAGCAACTACGCCCGATCGTGCCGGTGGTATGGTATCAGGGCGAGCGCGGCTGGCTCAAGCACCAACTCGAGGCCACTGACGACAGCACCACCCATCCCCACTGATGCCTCGCCACATTCGGTCGCCGGCTCCCAAGAGCGCTGGCCCGCCGATTCGGCGTCGAGTGCCAGTCGCTGATTGCGGAGGTGATCATCACAATCTTCCCGCGGTCAGCCCAAGCGCTCCGGCTGATCGGGCAGGCTTCTCCTGCGATGTTGCGGTATCGCCGGGTCATGCCGTCGTGACGCGCTTGGGGGAGAGCCACGCCGTTCGGCGCACCCAAGCGCGCCGGCGAAACCCGCCGGGATTGCGGCCAACTCCCGCTTGCTGGACAGGGGAAGCACCGCCGTTCATCTTCCGAATACCCATCGGTCCAGGAAGTCGTTGCGGAACCTTCCTCGTGGGTCCAGCGCGCGGGCGGCGTCGCGGAAGCGCTGCATCGATGCTCCGTAGACGCGTTCCAGGTAGTCGCCCGAACAGGTGAACAGCTTGCCCCAGTGCGGTCGCGCGTCGTAGGGCGCGAGAGCCTCCTCCACCCGCGGCAGCACGGCGCGCACGGCCGGCCAGTCGTTCCGCCATGAGAAGTGAATCGCCAGCGAGTCGCGGTCGTGGAACGGACTCAGCCAGAGCCGGTCGGCGGCTACGGCGCGAATTTCGGTGAGCAGCAGCACCGGCCGGATGCCGGCACCCAGCGCGCTGACGGCCGCGATCGCCGCTGCGGCGTGCTCCCACGGCACGAAGTATTCGGTCTGCAGCTCGTTGCCCGAGGCGGGAACCCGATCGGCCCGAAAGTGGGGCAACCGCAGGTGCCACGGCCCCACGGAGCGCTGCTCGGTGCAGGCATCCACCGAGCCGGCGGGCAGCGGATGGCGGTCGCGCCCGGTGGGCGGTACGCCGAACAGCGGCTCCGCGCCCGTGAACTCCGGAGCCTGCGCGCCGTCCGCCACGACACGCTTCACCCAGACGTCCGCGCAGGGCGGATCCTCCCAGGCGGTGAACAGACACACGCTGTAGGCGCGCGCCATCGTCGCCTCCAGCTCGGCGGCGATCGCGTCCAGCGGGATGCGCTCGTGGACGTACTGGACCATCGCGAACGCGGGCCGCAGCCTGAGCGTGAGCGCCGTCACCACGCCCAGCGCGCCCAGGCTTGCGGCGGCCGCCGGGAAGCCGTCGTCGCGCTGCGTGAGCGTGACCGGGTCGCCGTCCGCGGTGAGCAACTCCGTCGCATCGACCTGCGCCGCGAGGCATCCGCGGCGCCGCCCCGAGCCGTGCGTGGCGGTCGCGCAGGCGCCGGCCACGCTGACGTGCGGCAATGAGGCCAGGTTGTCGAGCGCCCAACCGGCCGCGTGCAAGCGCGGGCACAGCTCGCCGTAGGTCCAGCCGCCGCTCACGCGCGCCCGGCGTCCGGCGGTGTCAACGTCGAGTCCGCGCGGCATGTCGGTCAGATCGATCAGGTCGCCGGAGGTGTCCGCCAAGCGGGTGAAGGAGTGAGCGGCTCCCACGACCCGCACGCGTTGACTGCCCGCCAACGATCCCCGCAGCTCTTCCATGCTCCGCGGGCGGTGCAGCCGCCGCGGCCGGAAGCGGACATTCCCGGCCCAATTGGCGGTCCCGGCCCAATTGCCGATCATGGGACCCAGCACCGATGACGGCCGACCCTTTCGTGCTGTTCCTGCGCTGGCTGGCCGACGCGCGCGCTGCCGGTGCCGCGCTGCCGGAAGCGATGGCGCTGGCGACCGCGGACGCGGACGGCCGGCCCGACGCGCGCATGGTGATGCTGCACCGAAGCGGGCGAGACGGGCTGGTCTTCTTCACCGATCGGGACAGCGCGAAGGGGGAGCAGCTCCGCGCCAATCCGCGCGCCGCGCTGCTGAGTTACTGGCGAGAGCTGGGACGGCAGGTGCGCGCCAGCGGCGCGATCGAGGAGACCTCGCCGGCGGAGGACGACGGCGCGTTTCGCAGCCGTCCTCGGGACGCGCAGCTCGCCGTCGTGGCTTGGCGCCAGGGAGCGCGCATCGCCCCGGACGAGATGGAGAACGCCCTTCAGGCTGCCGAACGGCGGTTCCGAGGCGTCGACGTCGAGCGTCCCGCACGGTGGGGAGGCTACCGCCTGATTCCCGATCGTTTCGTCTTCTGGCAGGAACGTCCGCACCGCATGCATCGGCGCGCCGAGTACCGCCGCGCGGCGAACGGCGAATGGCGGCACCGCTTGCTCGCCCCTTGAAGGAACGGCCCGCCCGCCCGCTCCGGTCTTCATGGTCGCCGGCGACCTGCGGCAAGCCCGATCGGCCGCAAGCGTCTCGCCGATCACCCCATCGCCCCTCCTCCGGATCACCTGCTCCACGCGCGCCGCATGGCATGCTGCCATGAAATGACCGATCGGATCATCGTCGTCGGGGCCGGCATCTTCGGCGTTACCGCGGCGCTGGAGCTGCGCGCTCGTGGCCTGGCGGTAACGCTGCTGGACCGCGGACCGATTCCCGCGCCGCTGGCGGCCAGCACCGACATCAGCAAGGTCGTGCGCATGGAGTACGGCCGCGACCGGGACTACATGGCGCTCATGGAGGCAGCCCGCGCGGGGTGGCTGAGCTGGAACGAGCGCTGGGAGGAAGACGGCACCGGGGCCCTCTATCACGAGACCGGCGTACTGATGGTCACCCGCGACGCCATGGCGCCCGGCGCCTTCGAGCACGACAGCTACCAGTCGCTCCGTGCGCGCGGCCACCGCCCCGAGCGGTTGGACGCAGCGGCGATCACGCACCGCTACCCCGCGTGGAGCACCGGGCGCTTCGTGGACGGTTTCTACCACCACAAGGGTGGCTACGCGGAGAGCGGCAAGGTGGTCGCCGCTCTGGCGGACCAAGCGCGCGCGGCGGGGATCACGGTCTCCGCAGGAGCCCGCGTGACGGCGCTGATAGAGGACGCGGGCCGCGTCCGCGGCGTGCACACCGACCGGGGGCGCACGCTCTGTGCCGACGGCGTCGTCGTGGCGGCCGGCGCGTGGGCCACCACGCTGCATCCGCCGCTGTCTCGTTCGATTCGGGCGAGCGGTCATCCGGTGTTCCATCTGCGTCCTGCCGACCCCGACCCCTTCAGGGCGGATCGATTTCCGACGTTCACGGCCGACGTAGCGCGAACCGGCTACTACGGCTTTCCGGTCAACGCGCACGGGGTCGTCAAGATCGCCTCGCACGCGCTGGGGATGCGGATCGATCCCGACGCGCCGCGGTCGGTGCCGGCGGGGGCGGAGCCGCGGCTCCGCCGGTTTCTCCGGGACACCGTTCCGGCACTGACCGACGCGCCCGTCGCCGCCACGCGTCTGTGTCTGTACGCCGACACCCAGGACGAGGATTTCTGGATCGCGCCCGATCCCGAGCGGGACGGTCTGACCGTGGCAGGAGGGGGCAGCGGCCACGGCTTCAAGTTCGCGCCGGTGCTCGGCCCGTTGATCGCCGACGCGGCGACCGGCGTGGACAACCCCGCGCTCGGCCGGTTTCGCTGGCGTCCCGAGGTGACCCTGGCGCACGGCACCGAGGCGGCCCGGTGCCACGTCCCCGGAGCCGGCGGCTGAGCCGCGCGCCGCGACTCGGACTCCGCTGGCCGGCCGCCGGACCTCAGTCCAGCACGCGCCGCCCGGTCTCGTGCGCGCGCACCCACTCCCAGTCGATCTCGACCCCGAGGCCTGGTCCGGCCGGCACCGGCACGTGGCCGCGGTCGTCGATCGCGTCGAGCGCGTCCGAGTAGTCGGCGTACAAACCGCCGTGCCGGACCGACGGCACCTTCGGATGCACCAGCCCCAGCTCGTAGTAGTTGGTGTTGCGGATCGCCGCCATGCACTGCCTTTGCGCGGGTCCGGGCCCGTGGAACTCGATGTCGATGCCGAGCGCTTCGGCCGCGTGCGCCAGCTTGATCACGCCGGTAATGCCGTCGTAGCCCACGTCCCCGCGCACGAAGTCGGTCGCGTCGGCCAGCGCGAAGTCGATGTGCGGCTCCAGGGTGCGCACGTGCTCGGTCATCAACAGCGGGGTGCGGATGAGTTGGCGCAGCTTGCGGTGGGCAAACTGCGAGATGCCGCCGTCGCGGAACGGATCCTCGTACCAGTAGTACCGCGCGTCGTCGCAGGCGCGGCCGACCTTGACCGCGTCGGCGAAGGTACGCAGCTCGCACGCGGGATCCAGCATCAGGTCCATCACGTCCCCGACCGCTCGGCGCACGGCCAGCACGTTGTCCACCTCGCGGCTCACCGGCCCCTGCCCCCAGCCGTGGATCTTGAACGCCGGGTAGCGCAGCTCCCGGCACTGCACCGCGAAGTCCGCGAACGCCTCCGGGCTGTCCAGTCCGCCGTTCTCGTCACCGTGGTAGGTGGAGGCGTAACAGGGCACCGATTCCTTCCATCCGCCCAGCAGCCGGTAGATCGGCTGATCCAGTAGCCGCCCGGCCAAGTCCCAGAGGGCGATGTCCACCGGCGCCACGCCGATGCGGGCGGACTGGCGCTGGGCCCGCTTGATTTCGTCGTAGATCAGCTCGCGCTCCAGGGCGTTGCGGCCCTTGAGGAACGACCACAGACGCGGGATGACCGCGACGTCCACCGGCGCGAGCCCGGCGCAGGAGCCGCTGACGCCGGCGTCGGTATGGATGACCAGGATCGTGCCGCCGGCCTGCAGCCGGGCACCCGGCACGTACACCTGATTGAAGGTGTGGTAGTCGGTGCCCAGCTCGCGCTGTTCGTAGCTGAAGTCGATCAGCTCCAGTTTCGTGATGATCGGGTCGGCCATGAGCTCATGGAACACCGAACGCCGCGTACTCGCCTACCCTCCGTATTCGAAGGCCGGCACGCCGCGCACGCCCGGGACCGCCCGGAACAGCGATCCGGCCAGCGGCTGTTCCGCCAGCTCGGCGGCGGACAACCGGAACGACGCGGAGGTGACGTAGAGATGATCCAGATGCGGGCCCCCGAAGGCGCACGAGGTCACGCACGTCACCGGCAGCTCGATCGTGGCAAGATGCTCGCCGGTCTCCGGGTGGTAGCGCTTCACGGCGCCGCCGCCGAACAGGGCGATCCACACCATGCCTTCGGCGTCGATGGTCATGCCGTCGAAGTGGCCGTCGCCGTCGTTGCGGACCGTCACCCGCTCGTTGGCGATCGCTCCGGTGTCCAGGTCGTAGTCGAAGGCGCGCACGTCGTTCTTCACCGTGTCGATGAAGTACATGGTGCGCGCGTCGGCGCTCCAGACGATGCCGTTGGAGATGCTGACGCGGCCAAGCTTGCGGGTGACCGCGCCGCCGGCGTCCAGGCAGTACAGCGCCCCCTGCTCCTGATCGCGCATGCCGTCGAACGCCATGGTGCCAGCCCACAGCCGGCCGGCCGGGTCGCACTTGCCGTCGTTGAAGCGGTTGCCGGGCAGGTCGGCCTCGGGGTCGGCGATCGGCGTCATCCGTTCGGTCTCCAGATCGAGGCGCGCGAATCCGTTGTGCAAGGCGACCACGACACCGCCCTTCGTCCGTGGTACAACGGTGCCGACGGCCTGCAGCAGGTTGATGCCGCGGTTCTGGCCTGTGGCCGGGTCGTAGACGAACAGCAGATGGCCCAGGATATCGACCCACAGCAGGTATTGGCGGCGCGAATCCCAGATGGCGCCCTCGCCCACCAGACAGCGCCGATCGACGACCGTTTCGACATCACTCATGACCGTGCCGTTATAGCATGGCGAACGCGGGCGGCGCGGTGAACGCCGCGGCGAAGCGGGCGGCGCTCATCGTGCAGGGCGGCTGGGACGGTCACGAACCGCGCCGGGTGAGCAAGCTGTTCCGGCAGGTCCTGGAGCGCGAAGGCTTCGCGGTCACCGTCTCCGGCCGCCTGGAGTCTCTGGAGGACGCGGCGCTGCTCAGCCGGATCGACCTGCTGGTCCCGATCTGGACCATGGGTAAGATCGGCAGAGATCAGGTGGAGGGGGTCTCCGAAGCCGTGGCGGCCGGCACCGGCGTCGCCGGCTGCCACGGCGGCATGTGCGATGCGTTTCGCGACTCCACCCTGTGGCAGTTCATCACCGGCGGCAACTGGGTGGCGCACCCAGGCGGCGACGGGACCGAGTACACGGTCAACGTCCGCGCCTCATCGAGCGGCATCACCGACGGCATCCGGGACTTCACGGTGCGCTCCGAGCAGTACTACCTGCACGTCGACCCGGCGGTCGAGGTGCTGGCCACCACGCGGTTCCCGGTCGCCGACGGCCCGCACGCCGCCAACGGCGCGGTCGACATGCCGGTGGTGTGGGCCAAGCGCTGGGGCGCCGGCCGCGTCTTCTACAACTCGCTCGGCCACCACGCCGACGTGATCGCCGCCCCCGCTCCGCTGGAGCTGATGCGGCGCGGCTTCCTGTGGGCGGCCGGCGGCCGCTAGCGTCCGTGGGCACCGCGCGCACCGGGCACGGCCCGCGCGTCGAGCCGGTCCGAATCGGCCTGATCGGCTGCGGGAAGATCAGCGCCGCCTACCTGCAGGCGGCGCCGTCCTATCCGGTGCTCGACATCGTCGCGTGCGCAGACATCGACCGGCCGGCCGCCGCGCGCGTCGCCGCCGAGTCCGGACTGCAGGCGATGGACGTGGATGCGCTGCTCGCGTGCGGCGACATCGAAGCGATCCTCAACCTGACCGTGCCGGCCGCGCACGCGCCGGTGAACCTGGCGGCGCTGCAGGCCGGCAAGCACGTCTATTGCGAAAAGCCCTTCGCGGTCGATCCCGCCGCCGGAGCGGCGGTCATGGCTGCCGCGCGCGAGCGCGGGCTGCGCGTCGGCAGCGCGCCCGACACCTTCCTGGGCGCCGGTCACCAGACGGTGCGCGCGCTGGTCGACGCCGGCCGCATCGGCCGCGTGGTGGCGGCGACCGCGATCTGGTTGGGGCACGGGCACGAGGGCTGGCACCCCAGCCCCGCCTTCTATTACGCGCCCGGCGGCGGCCCGCACTTCGACATGGCGCCGTACTACCTGACGGCGCTGGTGCACGCCCTGGGGCCGGTGCGGGCGGTGACGGCCATGGCCGGGCGAGCGTTCGACACCCGTACCGTGGGCTCCGGTCCTGACGCCGGGACGACCGTGCCGGTGCAGGTGAGCACCCACCTGTCGGGCGCGATCGAGCTCGTCAGCGGCTGCATCGTCACCATCGCCCTGAGCTATGACGTGTGGCGGCACTCGAATCCGCGCTTCGAGTTGCACGGCACCGCGGGCAGCATATCCGCGCCCGACCCGAACGGCTTCGGCGGGCCGGTGCGGGTGGCCGACCCCGGCGCCGAATGGACGGAGGCGCCGTTGGGAGCCGGACCCACCCGGAACGCGCGCAGCATCGGCCTGGCCGACCTGTGCATCGGCCTGCGGACCGGCGCGCCGCACCGGTGCAACGGCGAGCTGGCGCAGCACGTCCTGGAAGTGATGGACGCCCTCGATCGGTCCGCCGAGCAGCGCTCTCAGGTCACCATCGACTCCCGGCCGGAACGCCCTGCCCCGCTCCCGGAACGCCCTGCCCCGCTCCCGGAAGGCCCTGCCTCGCTCCCGGAACGCCCTGCCCCCGCTCGGACCGATTGGCCTGAGCGTCTCCGGGAGCGCTCCCTACCGCGACGAGCGCACGTCGTCGAGCCAGCGCCGCGCCTGAGCGGCGCCGCCGGTGAGGATCCCGTAGTCCCCGGTAGCCAGCACGAACAGGAACCCCTCCCGCAGGTACTGCTCGGCGGCCGGGCCGCCGGTGGCGATGCCGGGAAAGCGGCCCAGCTCCAGACAGATGTCACGGACCTGAAGCTGCATGCGCGCCTGCGCCGCCCGATCCACTGACGGGCCGAGGGAGTTGCCCAGGTCGGCCGGTCCGATCATGCAGCCGTCCACGCCGTCCACGGACAGGATCTCCCGCGCCGCCTCCACCGCCTCCCTGGTCTCGATCTGCACCATCAGGCAGATCTCGTCGTCGACGGCTTCGGCGTAATCCGCGCCGTAGCTCAGGCAACCCGGCCTCCCGCCCAGGGAGCGCCTGCCCTGCGGTGGATAGCGGACCGCCTGCGCAGCGGCATGGGCCTCCTCGGCTGAGTTGACCATCGGCACGACCACGGTGAGCGCCCCGCGGTCGAGCACGCGGCCGATCGCGGCGTAGTCGTTGCCTGGTACGCGCACCGATGGGGTCGCCGGCCCGGCGCAGACGTGGTGGAACGCCTGCTGGGCGGTGTCGTCGGTCCAGACGCCATGCTGCATGTCGACCTGCACGAAGTCGAACCCGGCCAGGGAGAACAGCTCTCCCGCCACCGCGCAGCCCAATCCCAGCTCGGCGCCGACCACGGCCGTTCCCGAGCGCATCGATCGCTTCATCGTGTTCGCTTTCATTGGTTTCCGTTCCGTCGTCGTGGGATCGTGACCGGGAGCGCGAACGCCCCCGGTCGCGATCCGATCCGGTGCGATGATCTCGGTGCCGGCCGGATCGTCGACCTTGGCGTTGAAGTCCTGCGAAGCTCTTCGGATCGATCAGCCCCGCCGTACAGACCCGCGAAGCAGGTGATCATGTCCCGGGTCCCGTCGAAGCCGCAGCCACAGCGGGCTCAGCCTACTACGCATCGACCGGCCCGGACAGATCCTGCGGAGCCGACCCCGGAGGGACCGTGTGACGCAGCCTGACGCGGCCGACCGCCGCGCCATACGGGTCGGCACGGCCGCGATGCTGGCGGCGACCGCGGTGTGGATAGTGATCCCGATCCTGGTAAAGGTCGCGCTGCGCGTCTTCGATCCGATCCTGATATCGGCGTCGCGGCTGCCGGTGGCGTCGCTGCTGCTCGCGGCGCTGCACCGGGCGCGGGGCGGGCGCCTGCGCGATCTGCTGCCGGGCAGCGGCTGGCACCTGCTCGGCGGCGTCGCGCTGGGCGTGAACTATCAACTGTTCGCGCTGGGGATGAGCCTGACCACCGCCGGCGCGGGGACGGTGATCATCCAGGTGCAGATCGTCTCCCTGGTGCTGCTGGCGCGCTGGGTCCTCGGCGAGCGCTTGTCGCCGGTCAAGCTGGCGGCGATCGCCGGCGTCATGGCGGGCGGCGCGCTGGTGCTGGCGGCGCCGGGCGCGGTCGACGATCTGACGGCGCCGTCGTATCGGACCGGCAATCTGGTCATGGTCGCGGCCGCGGCCGGGTTCGCGTTCTACGGACTGGCCAGCCGCGCGCTGGCCGGACGGCACGTGCCGGGGAGCGGCGCGGCGCTGCAGATCGTGGTGCCGATCCTCGGCATCGCGTCGGTCGTGAACCTGTGCCTGCTGCCGTTCGCGCGGTGGCCGGCGTCCGTGCCGGCCGGCGCGATCGCCGCGCTGCTGTCGCTGGGGGTGATCGGCACCGCGGCCAACTACGCGCTGATGACGGTCGCCTTCCGGCGCCTGTCGGCGGCCACGGCCGGAACCATCACCGCCCTGACCCCGCCCGGCGTGATCGCGCTGGCCGCGGTCACCCTGGGCGAGCCGGTGCCGCCGTCGATGGCCGCCGCCGCCGCGATCGTCACCGCCGGCCTGCTCGCCCTGATGTGGGATGAACGCCGCGCCAGCGCGCGGTCGGGCGCTGGCGCGCGGTCGCGCTCCGGCGCTCCGCCATGACCCGCCGGTTATCCCAGACCAATGTCCCGCAGGTATTCCCTGGTCCGCTTGGCGATCGGCAGCGGCGCGCCGGGCGCCGGCGGATACATGTCCTGCTCCACCACGCCGAAGCCGTCGTAGCCGATGCGGTGGGCGGCGTCGCGGAGCCGCTCGAAGTCGACTTCACCCTCGGACGGTTCGCAGAACATGCCCTGCGCGACCGCCGCCGCGAACGGCGTCCCATCGCGCAGCACCCGGTCACGCAGGTCGCCGTGGATGCTCTTCAGATGCAGGTAGGGAATGCGCTCGTGGTGTTTCTCGAAGAACGCGATCGGATCGCCGCCGGTGTAGGCGTCGTGTCCGGTGTCCAGGCAGAGCATCACCGACGGATCGGCGTCCGCCAGCAGGCGCTCCATCTGCCGGTGGTTCTCCACGTGGGTGTCGGCGTGCGGATGGAACACCACCTGCAGGCCGTAGCCGGCCGCCCGCTCCTGAGCGCGGTCGACCGTGTCGATCAGCCGCGCCCACGCCGCGTCGTCCAGTTCCCTGGGACGCTCCCGCTCGCCGGTGTGCAGATTCGTATACGCGTCGTCGATGAGCACGATGAAGCGCGCGCCGAGCCGCCGAAACGGCCCGGACACCTGATCGACGTCGCGCAGTACCAAGTCGGCGGCGCCTTCGTCTTCCAGGTGACGCATGATGAAGCCCCCGCAGAGCTTCAGGGAGCGCTTGTCGAGCTCCGCCTGCAAGACGTCGAGGTCGGCCGGCAGGTAGCCGATCGGCCCCAGCTCCGTCCACTCGTAGCCGGCCTCCGCCGCCTCGTCCAGATACTGCTCCCAGGGGGGCTGCTGCGGATCCGACGGAAACCACACCCCCCAGGAGTCGGGCCCCGTCCCTACGGTGATCGCCATGGGACCGCCATCATAGTGCGTCGGCCACCGGCGGCGCCACGAGGGCGGGCACCGGCACGGTGCTGCCGCTCGCCAGCGATCGCAGCGCCGCCTCCGCCAACTCCAGCGCGCGCCGGCCGTCGGCAAAGGTGACCGACGGCTCCCGGCCGGCCGCGACCGCGTCGATGAAGTCCGCCAGCTCGGCCCGATACGCCGTCGCGTAGCGTTCGATGAAGAAGCGCTCCAGCGGCGACGGCGACCCGGCGCCGGCCGCCGTGAAGAGGCGCGCCTCGTCGGCAAGCCGGTTGCCGGAGCAGACCATGCCGCCGCTGCCGTGCACCTCCAGCCGCTGGTCGTAGCCGTACGTGGCCTTGCGAGAACAATTGACGTGGCACTGGGCCCCGGACGCGGTCGTCATCATGACCATGGCGGTGTCTACGTCGCCCAGGTCGCCGATCGCCGGGTCGATCAGCGCGCCGCCGATCGCGGTGATCGAAGTCGGCTCCTCGCCGAGCACGAAGCGAGCGAGGTCGAAGTCATGGATCATCATGTCCCGGAACAGCCCCCCGGACGCGCGCAGGTAGGCAGCCGCCGGTGGCTCCGGGTCACGGCTGCTGATGATCACCTGATGGATCACGCCGATGGCGCCGCCGGCGGCCAGATCGCGCACGCGGCGATGGGTCGGGTCATAGCGGCGGTTGAAGCCGATCTGGATCGGCACGCCGGTTCCGCGCACCGTCCGCCAGCACTGCTCCACGCGCTCCAAGCTCAGGTCGATCGGCTTCTCGCACAGCACCGCCTTGCCGGCGGCGGCGGCCGCGCTGATCAGGGAGACGTGCGTGTCGGTGGACGACGCGATCAGCGCCGCGTCGACATCCGCGGCGAGCGCGGCATCCACGTCCGGCGCCGCCGCTGCGCCGTGGCGCCCGGCCACGGCCGACGCCGCGGACGCCACCGGGTCGTAAACGCAGATCAACCGCGCGTCCGAGCGCTCGGCCAGGTTGGCGGCGTGCATGGCGCCGATCCGTCCCGCTCCGAAGAGCGCAAATCTGATCATGGACCCATGGTACCCCGCACCGGGCGATACGCAGCAGGAGGATGCTGACCGCCGGTCGCCGGCGTCATCCCAGCGGCAGGGAGCCGCGCACGGCCGCGGACACGCGGGTGCCGGGACGGACAATCGTGAAGCAGGTCCGCGCATTTCGCGCGGCTTGTGACGACGCCAAGCCGGATAAGCCGGACGCCAAGCCGGATAAGGTTTCAATGGGGCCGCGCATTTCGCGCGGCTTGTGACCTGGAGTCAGCACCTTCTCGGTCCTGACGCCTGCGAAGTTTCAATGGGGCCGCGCATTTCGCGCGGGCTTGTGACTACCTCGACCGCTACCTTGATCACGGTCTCCAGTCAGCCGTTTCAATGGGGCCGCGCATTTCGCGCGGCTTGTGACAGAAGTATTTGGATCAATGGAAGGCTCTTTCCTCTAGGTTTCAATGGGGCCGCGCATTTCGCGCGGCTTGTGACGTACACCATCGCAAAGATGAAGTACCTCCGCCCGATAAAGCGATTGTTTCAATGGGGCCGCGCATTTCGCGCGGCTTGTGACACGGTGTTCCAGAACACGCGTGCGACGTCGTGCTGCTCGAGTTTCAATGGGGCCGCGCATTTCGCGCGGCTTGTGACCAAATCCGGGAAGACTTGAGAGCTTGTCGATTGTCTGTTGCTGTTTCAATGGGGCCGCGCATTTCGCGCGGCTTGTGACCGGGAGAGCAATGCCCGGTCCTCATGGAAGCGGCGACACGTAGTTTCAATGGGGCCGCGCATTTCGCGCGGCTTGTGACCCCATCGCCCTGTGGGATTCCTGGTTCTCAGGTGTGGGTGTTTCAATGGGGCCGCGCATTTCGCGCGGCTTGTGACAAGAGTGGGTCGTCGCGGATGGTACGTGTGGGGACGGTCTCGTTTCAATGGGGCCGCGCATTTCGCGCGGCTTGTGACCCCGGCGGACGTGGCAGTTGAGTTCCGCCCAGCAAACTGGGAGTTTCAATGGGGCCGCGCATTTCGCGCGGCTTGTGACGCGGCGGCCACGGCCGCGGTCGGCGCCGTCTGCGCGGCGACGTTTCAATGGGGCCGCGCATTTCGCGCGGCTTGTGACGCCAGTGTAGGATGCCTGCATGGCTGATCGAATGACGTTTCAATGGGGCCGCGCATTTCGCGCGGCTTGTGACCATATGCAGATCGAACTGCCGTTCAGTGGCCTGCCAGTTTCAATGGGGCCGCGCATTTCGCGCGGCTTGTGACTTGAAATTTTTCAAAGGCTTGAAAATGTTGTTCGCCGCGGCGTTTCAATGGGGCCGCGCATTTCGCGCGGCTTGTGACACCACACAAAATCCAGGAGGGTTAAAGTGGCGAACTTCTTTTTGTTTCAATGGGGCCGCGCATTTCGCGCGGCTTGTGACCGTGCACGGAATCATGTCGTTGGGCGATGGAGGGGCGTTGGGTTTCAATGGGGCCGCGCATTTCGCGCGGCTTGTGACTTCTTGACGGCTCTTCAAGGCTTGGAGAGCCGTCAAGCGAACCGTTTCAATGGGGCCGCGCATTTCGCGCGGCTTGTGACGGTTTGGTCGTGTTCCTCTGTTCCACCACTGCGCTCATCGTTTCAATGGGGCCGCGCATTTCGCGCGGCTTGTGACTTGCATATCAACAGTATCACGATCGAGCAGTTCCGGGGCAGGTTTCAATGGGGCCGCGCATTTCGCGCGGCTTGTGACGGGTAAATGAATATACATAAGTGGGGAGACAACTCGTTTCAATGGGGCCGCGCATTTCGCGCGGCTTGTGACTCAAAGATTTAGTTTCTAGAGCGAAGTCTGGGCGCAGCTGGGTTTCAATGGGGCCGCGCATTTCGCGCGGCTTGTGACTCAACGCTGTGCTCCGCTATCGCAAGTCCAAGGCCGAGGAAGTTTCAATGGGGCCGCGCATTTCGCGCGGCTTGTGACTTGACCATGCTCCCCAAATCCTTCGTGAACATGGAGTTTCAATGGGGCCGCGCATTTCGCGCGGCTTGTGACACCGGCTATAAGGAATATAGCCACGAGTTCGAACCCGGCAGGTTTCAATGGGGCCGCGCATTTCGCGCGGCTTGTGACGACGACGATGTCGTCACACAAAACCGCCTCGTTCAGGCAGGTTTCAATGGGGCCGCGCATTTCGCGCGGCTTGTGACACATGCCGCTGAGGGAAGTCAGCTGGATTTCGCTGGACGAGTTTCAATGGGGCCGCGCATTTCGCGCGGCTTGTGACGTCACCCTAGCTGGGGCCAAACGCAGGGGAAAGTTGCGTTTCAATGGGGCCGCGCATTTCGCGCGGCTTGTGACTACACCCAGAATGCGTTGGGATTCAACGCGCTGACCACCATGTTTCAATGGGGCCGCGCATTTCGCGCGGCTTGTGACGCCATCGTCATGGGCGATGCGAACGACGGTGGTACGGTCGTTTCAATGGGGCCGCGCATTTCGCGCGGCTTGTGACCCGGCGGCAGCCGCCGGCCGCGCCACCGCACCTCGAAGTGCAGGTTTCAATGGGGCCGCGCATTTCGCGCGGCTTGTGACCTGGTGAACCCAAGCCCATCGTCTTTCGTGAACGTGTTACGTTTCAATGGGGCCGCGCATTTCGCGCGGCTTGTGACGGCGGAAGCGCTGGGAGGAGTTCTTCAAGGCGTGTGTGGACGAGTTTCAATGGGGCCGCGCATTTCGCGCGGCTTGTGACGTGAGACGCAGGTGCCGTTGGGTGCACTCTTGGTGAGTTTCAATGGGGCCGCGCATTTCGCGCGGCTTGTGACCTCGCCATCATCCAGCGCTGGCAGGGTCAGCACCCAGGTTTCAATGGGGCCGCGCATTTCGCGCGGCTTGTGACTGGAAAAGTGGTGGGGCGGTAATGGCGCGGTCGTGGCGTTGTTTCAATGGGGCCGCGCATTTCGCGCGGCTTGTGACCATGGAAATGGGCACCAAGCTCACGGCCGCCTACGCGGATGTTTCAATGGGGCCGCGCATTTCGCGCGGCTTGTGACCCAGATACCGAATGCACTCCTTGCACGTCACCGCACCCGGTTTCAATGGGGCCGCGCATTTCGCGCGGCTTGTGACACGCGATATGCGTGGAGAAGAACTCAACGCCGATCAGATACGAGTTTCAATGGGGCCGCGCATTTCGCGCGGCTTGTGACGCCGAGATGGTTACCGGGCTGGATATCCGGGTCCCACGCGTTTCAATGGGGCCGCGCATTTCGCGCGGCTTGTGACGTCAGAGTCGGAGGAGCTGTGGCATGACGCATGAGAAGAGTTTCAATGGGGCCGCGCATTTCGCGCGGCTTGTGACCGACTCCACCAGACGAGGACTGATGTCCTCCAGCCGAACGTTTCAATGGGGCCGCGCATTTCGCGCGGCTTGTGACACAGCGGCACGGTATCGCAGGATTCTACGGTGAGCGACCTGGTTTCAATGGGGCCGCGCATTTCGCGCGGCTTGTGACACCGTGAACGCGTTTGATCCAAGATGGATCTGAGTCGGTGGGACTCGCGTTTCAATGGGGCCGCGCATTTCGCGCGGCTTGTGACTTGGTCTTACCGCGTTCTACCTGAACCCACTCCTGGCTGTTTCAATGGGGCCGCGCATTTCGCGCGGCTTGTGACCACGGCCAATGCGCAGCTGCTCCACTTCGAACTGCAGCGGTCAGTTTCAATGGGGCCGCGCATTTCGCGCGGCTTGTGACACGAAGCCTGAGATCAAGATCGACAGCACGAAGTTCACGTTTCAATGGGGCCGCGCATTTCGCGCGGCTTGTGACTCGATTGCGGATGACTCCCAGATCAATGAGGTCGGGGTGTTTCAATGGGGCCGCGCATTTCGCGCGGCTTGTGACCGGCACGTTCTGCCTCGTGGCAGCCACGCCACGTCCGCCCATGTTTCAATGGGGCCGCGCATTTCGCGCGGCTTGTGACTCCACGCCGGCGCGCGACGGGAAGATGCCGTCATTCCGGGTTTCAATGGGGCCGCGCATTTCGCGCGGCTTGTGACCTGGGACGATTCCAGCGCCGCTCCGACGTTCTTGCTGAGTTTCAATGGGGCCGCGCATTTCGCGCGGCTTGTGACTGCTGCTGACCCCGTGAGCCCATCCGGTACGTACAGCACGTTTCAATGGGGCCGCGCATTTCGCGCGGCTTGTGACTTGATCGAAGGATACAGGATGCCGAGATAGATGAGCTGGTGGTTTCAATGGGGCCGCGCATTTCGCGCGGCTTGTGACGAGCCGGTTGACGCCGATGACAGGCTGTGGGAACCCGACGAGTTTCAATGGGGCCGCGCATTTCGCGCGGCTTGTGACTGCTGGACTGGCTACTCGGCCGGAATGATTCCGACTACACGTGTTTCAATGGGGCCGCGCATTTCGCGCGGCTTGTGACATGGAGTACGAGGAATGCAGCGGTCCTGAGCCGATGCGGCGTTTCAATGGGGCCGCGCATTTCGCGCGGCTTGTGACTGGACGCAATCGAGGGAATGGCGTTCACAGACGGCAAGGATTGTGTTTCAATGGGGCCGCGCATTTCGCGCGGCTTGTGACCCTGTTTTCTGGGTAGCGCGTGACCCTGACGCCAAGTTTCAATGGGGCCGCGCATTTCGCGCGGCTTGTGACACGCACGAACCGCGCAAATGGAGAACCGGGTGCGGCAGCACCAAGGTTTCAATGGGGCCGCGCATTTCGCGCGGCTTGTGACATAGGGATTTGGGCTCTCCGTATCCATCGGCGCCGGCACGTCGTTTCAATGGGGCCGCGCATTTCGCGCGGCTTGTGACCACATGCTCACAACCCCGTTTTCCCCTACACAAACGGCGCGCCGAACGTTTCAATGGGGCCGCGCATTTCGCGCGGCTTGTGACAAGCTCCACGACACGGACCAGCAGATCGAGTGGAACGAGTTTCAATGGGGCCGCGCATTTCGCGCGGCTTGTGACTTCCGTCCCGCAACTCCTTTGATCTGCAAGCACAAACTCAAGTCCTGCGAGCGGAAGCCGCCGTAGACCAGGGATTGGACTCTCGACTGGACGTTCACTTCGGATATCCTCCATATACCCTTTGATGGTAATCATTTGTACGACGCGAGCGGAATCCGGAGGATCAGCAGCACCCTCAGGCTCGGTCGTTTCTGTCAAAGACCGCCTGCTTGCTGTCGATTATGCCACATCTGATCATTGGGGGCAACACCACAGACCGGCTGGTTCCATTCTACCGACGGCGGCGGCTACACGATCAGCGCCCGTCGGCCCGTCTTCGCCCGGTCCTCGGCCGTCGTTCCGTCTTCGTCCAGCCGGGCGATAAGCAGGCGGTCTTCGCCGGTCTCCATCACGGCGCGCAGCTCCTGCTCCATCCGGAGACGGCGGCGTGGATCCAACCGGCAGCAGAACACGGAGAGTTGTACCCAGTCGCCGTAACCGTGTAGCAACCGGAAGACGCGGCGCCATCGTTTAGGGGACGAGACGTCGTAGGTGACCAGATAATCTCTTCCTGCAGGTGGCATGAGGACGTTCCGGCTACCGCCAGCTCATCTGCGCCGGAGGCTCTTCGTTGCGGCGCAGAGCGCGGGCGAGGCGGGCGGCTTCAATGGACGGCAGGTCGCGGTAGGCGACGGCATGCCCCAAGACGTCGTGGTGGATGGTCTCGGCCAGCCGGTCCTCCAGGGCGCCCAACAGGACGCGCCGGCCCTGCTCGCCGAGCAGGACGGCGTCGCCTTCCTGCTCCATGTGGCCGGCCTTGAGCATACCGGAGTTCAATATGCGCAGCACGACGGAATCCGCAATCCGGGGCCGTGCCGGTTCCATCAGGTCGAGAGCCAGAGCGGGACGACCATGACGGAATCCGTGCAGGAACCCGGTGTACAGATCCAGTCCAGAGGCGGTGACGGCGACGCTCCAGGAGCGGGTCTGGACGGTATAGGCAAAAGAAAGCGCAGCGTTCGCCGGATCGCGCGGCGGACGGCGGCTGCGGCCCCGGTACCGCTCGGCTGCCCAGGCGGCGCGCTCGCGGAGCATGGCCGGGAAGGTCTTGAAGTAGGTAGCGGCGGCGGCGCCCTCGTAGCCGCGCAGCTTGTCCAGGTCGCCGGTCCGTTCCGCGCTTTCGACGAGCTCCGTCAGATGACGTACGGCGAGCTTTGCCGCACGGCCACTCCCGTTGCGGCGCAGGAGGGTACGGCAGTTCCTGATCTTTGCGGCCACCCAGGTACGCGCGAAGGCGATACGGCGCGCCGGGTCCATGGCGGCGGCGTGCTGGGCGGCGCGCAACGCACCATCGCCGTGGCCGAAGCCGGTGGTCGCACCCAGGAACCAGCCGGAGGTAGTCGTCCAGCACACCGGGATGCCGCGCCGCATCAGTTCCTGCAGCGCAGGAGTGGTTACCTGGATGTTTCCCAGGACGATCATCTCGGACATTTCGTCCAGGCGCAGGCGCTGGCGCTGGTCCTTCATCGCCACCTCGAGGGTGTTGCCGGCCAGGGCGACGCGCGCGCCCTGGTTGTTGACGTAGACCGGGTGGCGGATGGCGGCGGCGCAGTCGCGCTTGAAGGCGTCACGCATCGCCTTGTTCCGGGGCGAACAGGCCAAGGCCGAAGTGACAACCGTAGCCGAATGCCAGCGGCCCACGCACCGGCGCCTCGAAGACCAACCGCCACGCCGTGCCCCGGCCGCTCCCCTTCGGCGCGCTTTCACGCCAGCGCCAGCGGGGTGGGCTGGCGCCATGGCCGATCAACTCCACTTCCGTCACAGGAGGCAACCCGCGCGCGGCGCATTCGCGGCGGATCATGTCGTCCTGCGAGAAGCCGCGCTTCGCGTGCCACGGCCGGTAGTAGGGAGCGATGGAGACCCACTCGTCGGCGACCTCCAACAGGGACGTGGGGACGTCCGGCTCGTCATGCCGGCCGATCCAGTCCGAGGCTGCGCGCCAGTACTCGCGTCGTGAATAGATGGCGATGTCCGCGGCCAGCAACGCCGCCAGCGCCGTCCCGTCCATCGCCCTGGCGTAAACGGTGAGATGGTCGATGCGGCCGTCGCCGTCGGTGTCCTCGGGCAGCCAGAAGGCGTGCCGATGCTCCGTGACCGGTGCGTCGATCTGCGCGTCGTGGCCCGACAGCGCCGCCGGTATGCCGCGCGGTCCGTACATCAGGCGCGCCCGTCCGAGGGTGGCGCGCCGGGCGCGTTCGGCGACCTGATACCCCACGCGCGCGGCCGGGAGCCGATCGCCGGTGAGACGAAAGCGCACGCAATCCGGCATCCGCGCCGCTTCCCCGGTCACGACGCAGGCATCCGGCGGCCGCGTCGCAACCGCGCGCGCATGGTCTCGGACAGGTTGGCGAGCTCGGGCCGCTTCGCCGGCACCGGCCGTCTGCTCAACACAACCTCCTCTTCGCGCGGGGCGTCCGACTCCCAGACCGGCGGCGCAGCTTCCGGCGTGTGCTTCAGATCGCGCAGCGCAAGGTTACGGATGAAGTAGTGGCCGAGAAACCAGAAGCCGTCCCCGAAGCCGCGTACGTGGGTCTTCTCCGGGTGCAGCGCCAGTCCGCGTTCCCGCAGCAGTCCCGCGGCGCGCTCCAGCGCGGTCTCGGCGTCCTGCCGGCACCGTGCGAGCACGACGAAGTCGTCCGCGTACCGCACCAACCGCCCCTCCGGCCCGTCCAACAGGTGATCGACTTCGTCCAGGTACAGGTTGGCGAGCAGCGGCGACAGGGGCGACCCCTGAAGCAGGCCGCGGCCTCCAGTGCCGGATGCTTCCAGCCATACCGCCAGCATCTCGGTCAACCGCGCGTCCCCGGTACGCGCCTCGACGAGATCGAGCAGCGGCGGATGCGGGACGGTCTCGAAGAAGCGCGCGACGTCGCTTTCGAGCACCCAGCGCCGCTTCTCCCGGCGCCGCAGCTCGATAACCCGCGCCACCGCGTCCATGACGCCGCGACCGGGGCGGTAGCCGAAGCTCGCCGGCGACATGGCGGGTTCCAGGATCGGCGTCAGCGTGAACGCCACCGCAGTCTGCACGATCCGATCGGCCACGCTGGGGATGGCCAACGGTCGCGTGCCGCCGGTCTCCTTCATCACCTCCACCCGCCGGACCGGTCCGGGTGCGTAGCTGCCGGCCCACAGGCTGCGGCGCAGGCGGGCGAGTCGGTTCCCGGCATCTCGCTCGAAGGCGCGGCAGGTGACGTTATCGCCCCCGGCGGCACCCCCGTTGCGCCGCACGCGCGACCAAGCGGCGGCAAGGGTGGCGGCGGAAAGCGCCTGCGCCAGGAGATCGGTCCGGCGGTGGCGACGTGGATCGAACCGGCGAGGCATCCCGTGGCTCGCAAGCGTGCGCCGGCGGCGCGGGACGGCGCCCGGAGTGGGCCGGCCACTCAAGATGGCGATCAGACTGGCGCCAAATCCCGTATCGTGCTCATCGACGGTACGCTCGTGAACGTCGACGCGGGTCCTACTCGTCGGCGTCATCGCAGTTCCGCATCCAGGGCGGCGACCGCGGCGAGTATGACGCTGACGTCGTCGAGCAGCCCGAGGACCGGCATGAAGTCAGGCACCACGTCCAAGGGCATAATCAGATAGACCAACGCCTCTACTTCCTTTGCCATGATTCTTCCTCAGTCTTGGAGTCCTCGGTCACGTCATCGCCGGCCTCGTCGTCCTCCAGCACGAGACCGAGGACAAGGCCAACGGCCGCCCCGGCGACGCAGCCGACGATCCCGCCAGTCGGACCCCCGAAGCGGAGACCCAGCGTGCCGCCGAGGAGGCCGCCCGTCGCGGAAATGTTCAGGATCCTTTCAGCTTCGTTCACGTTCGTAACTCCTTGGGGCTGACGTGTCGTTTCGACTCAGCTCTCGAACGATTACTAAGCAGAAACCGTGCCATCGTTTCGTCGCGTCTTTTTCAACCAGTTGCTGAGTACCTGAGGGCTGCCGAGCCCCAGCAGTCTTGCTGCCTTGGCCTTGTTGTCGCCGGCCTCCGTCATCGCGCGGTCCAGATAATGGCGCGTGACCTCTGCCAACAGAGCCTCGATGCTGAAGCCGCCCCCCAGCGGGCGGTTCCACACGTCCCGTTCGCGTTCGCCGGTCGCCGATAGCAGCGCACCGCGCAGGTCCTCTCCCGTGATCGTGTCGCCGGCCGACCAGATCGCGGCGCGCATCAGCGTGTTTTGCAACTCGCGTATGTTGCCCGGCCACCGGTGCTGAGATAGAACATTTCTTGCTGAAGCGGAAAGATTCTTACTTCGATAACCAGGCACCTCGGCGGAATCGTTGTTGATCCCTTCGAGGAGATGGTCGGTCAGAAGCCCGATGTCGCCGGCGCGCTCGCGCAACGGCGGCAGCTTGAGCACCGCCACCGCCAGACGATAGAAGAGATCTTCGCGGAATCGGCCGCGCGCTACCTCCTTCGTCAGGGTGCGGTTGGTCGCGGCGATGACGCGCACGTCCACCGGACGCTTGGCGCTGGCGCCGACAGGCTGGACGGCCTTCTCCTGTAGAACGCGCAACAGCTTCGTCTGCGCCGGAAGCGGCAGCTCCCCGATCTCGTCCAGGAACAGCGTCCCGCCATGCGCCGTCTCGAAGTGTCCCTCCCGATCCGTGTAGGCCCCGCTGAACGCGCCTTTCTTATGACCGAACAACTCCGACTCGACCAGCCCCTCAGGCAGGGCGCCGCAGTTGACCGGGAAGAACTGGTTCTTCCGACGTAGGCTCGACTGGTGGATGGCTCGCGCCAGCAACTCCTTGCCGGTCCCCGTCTCTCCCTCGATGAGAACCGGCACCGAGTACGGCGCGACCCGGCGGGCGCGCAGAACGACCTCCTGCATCGCCGGGCTGTGATGGATGATTTCATCGAATTCCGGCGCCTCCGGCGGCAGCCCGGCGCTCAGACGTTCCAGCTTCCGGTCCGGCTGCCGCAGCAGATCGGAGACGAAGTCCGCCGAGATGTCGAACGGGACGGAGACGGTACTGACGCCGTGCTCCTCCGACGACTGGATGATCGTTGCCGGGAAGCGCGTCTTGGCCAGGATGACCCACACCGCCGACATGGCCGGCGTGCCGGCGCTCAGGTGGAACGTCAGCGCGACGTCCGGGCCGACTGCGGCGCGCGCCCGCTCGCAGGCCCGCTTGGCGGCGGTGTAGACCTCGCCGAAGTCGGTGGGACTGGTGAGCGGCTCCGGCAGCAGTTCGAGACTGATCCCGTTCGCATGCCCTTCGAGCCAATCGCGGTAACGCATCGCCTCGTCGCCATACGTGGTGAGCAGGAAGGCCGCGTCGTACGTGCCGGCCTCCAGTGCCTTTGCCACCGGACCGATACCGTCCACGCCTTCCCCCGGCGCCTTCAGGTCCGCGTGGCCTATCCAACTGATCAGAATGTTACGCATCGTCGTCCTCCTCTCCCAATTCCGCAGCCAACGTGGCGGCCGCCGCGGCTATGACGCCGGCGTCGTCGAGCAGTCCGACGACCGGGATGAAATCGGACGATGAAATCGGACACTGCGTCTATGGGCGTAACCAAGTAGACGAGCGCGCCGACCCCGGTTCGTGCCAGCCAAGTTCTCGCGGATGTTCTTGATGTCGTCGTCTTCTCGTCCCATGGTTTGCTCCTTGCCATGTGGTCCGGCGTCACCGCCGCCGTTCGGTCCATGGCGGCGCACCTGATGAAACACTTATAGCAACGACCGTGCCATGTTTCACACGGGCCGTAATCGCCCCCCCCCCCCCCCCCCCGGTCGCCGGCTGCCACCGGATGCCATGCCGTAACGGACGTTAGCACCGTGGAAGATTTCTTACGACTCGCGAGCGCAGTCAGGTCTGTCGCTACGTGAGAAAGGGAAGGGAGGGGTGGGTTGACAACCAACGGAATACACCCTAACCTGCCGCTTGGACGGTCCAACCAACCGGGGACCATCCCAAAGAGCACACCGTGCCGGGAGGATTCATGAGCACAGTTGTAGTGGCGTCTGTCGGAAACCGCGACGTCCGGTATCAGTCATCACATGGCGGGCGCTTCCTGCTAGCAGACCCAAATGATACAAAGACTGTAGCCAATGATATTGGATTGAATCCTCGTTCGACTTTCAGGGAGGTTACGGAAGAGCTTCGATTGCAGTATGAGATGGCCCCTCCCATGGTGACTCACAATCAATTCCGGTTTCCCATCCTGCGTCCGGCGCTTGATTTCATACTCAATGAAACCAATCATATCGACCGTTTGATGCTCATCGTCACGAACCAGAACCCGCCGCACGGGAACGATACGATCCATTGTGGTGCTCTGATCAAGAAAGTGATCAAGAATAATAGAAACATAGGCAATAATATCGGTCATATCGACCTGCTTATGCTACGTGACCGACCCCATCTTGCAGATCCCATGTATGAGAAGGTTCGTGACGAAATTGTTCAATCATTCCGCGGCCTTGATATTGACAGATTCTATGCACTGCCAACTGGCGGTATTCCAGCCATTACTTGCGCGTTACGCCACGTAGGATTGAATCTGTATGGCGGAAAATGCAAAGTCATAGAAGTGGTTATACCCCGTAACGATCAAAACGGGGCAACTCCTGGAGACGCTCAACCTCTAAACCCTGCACCGTACTTGAAGGATACGGCACGTTTCAGCGCCCGAGCACTGATAGAGCACGGTAACTACGCGGGAGCCTTGGACGTCCTGGAGACATTCGGAGCAACTCATTGGAACCCACCTCATTGGAACCCACCATTGCTTCATCTATTGAGACATGCGATCAACAGGGTCAATCTTCATCATCGTAGAGCACGACAATCAGCCGATGAAGTGCGTAACCGTTGGCCGGCTATGCCTCCTGAACTGAATGCCGCCCTGGTTTTGCCACAAGGCGATCATGCTGTACTAGGCAACACCAACGAGGTGCGCTTTCTGATAGAAGCGGGACTGAAACAAGAGCGATACGCTGACGCTATAGTCCGCATCGCTCAGTTTCGTGAGTCATGTCAGGCAATATTTTCCGTAAAGATGCTATTCGACAATGACAATTACAACGAAGAAGGAGACCATTTTAGCGCTGGCGTTCGCACGTATCTTGTAGATAGATGGCTCTCTTATAATGTTAATGAACTCCATAATGCCCTGAATCAACCTAATTGGCAGAGAAGGGGAGTTAATGGATGGAGAAATGTAGATAGGGAAGTCGTATTTCAGCGTGCGGTCATGCTGGCGCAGTTCGATAATTGTTGGAACGACCTCGGTCAATTGATTAATTGGGATGGATTCAAGAGGGATAATGGTCAACGTGGTATCATTCCTCTCCGAAATCATGCCATTCATACTCCGGCCGGCGTATCTAGGGGTAGGCTTGAGGAAGAAATAGGAGGCAGCTTAGACTACTTGATTGATCATCTCCAGCGCATAGTAGATAAGCTGTACGAATGCTTTGACAAAACTCCGAATGATGACCCCTATCCTGTTTTGAAACAGAACATGCTGTCGTTACTAAACGACCAATAGAAAACACCATACTCTCGTCCGCGGAAGTGCTGCACGAACGCGAATGTCGGCGCCACCGGCACGAGGCCACCGTTGCTCTGCACGCGGAACCGTATATGCTCCGGCTCGCGGTTCGGGTGACGCGCCCGCGCCGGCGACGGTCGAGCATGACCTGACCAAGAGCTGGTGTTGGATTCCTTGCCGGCCTCCACAGGTGGGTCACCTTCGGGGCGGCGCTACGTTGGGGTGGGTCCAATTATTGCCCGGCGTCGCGTGCCGAGGTCCCGCGTCAGGTCACCGTGCCGCTCGCGGCGAACGTATCCACATATCCACAGGCGGTCCCGCCCCTCCCCCTTTTCCGCCGCCTCTTGCTACATTCCTTCTGAACTGCCTGGGTGGGTCAAAAACCGATCGGCGTTTGGCTCACTTTTTGACCGGCGCGCGCAGGATCCCAATCGGTCGGGTTTCTCCACCCGTTCCTTTCGCTAGGTGCGCCCGCCTCACCGGCGACGCACGATAGGACCCCGCCTTCGCGCGCTCCAGCAGTGATTGCAGATTCTGCTCCAGGTTCTCCCCGTACTGCTCGGCGGTCTGCTCGTCGACCCCCACTGCGCCGTCCTTCCGGGTGCGCCTGTGGGCTTCGTGCAGCCACTCCAGATCCAGGTGATACGCCAGCGACGTGAACGCCATGTCGCGGTGGGTTCTCGCGTTGGTTGCTATCCGCTGCTGTTTCGTTGACACGTTCCCCTATGACTCAGGCGATGCAACCGAGGCCGCCGGAGTCATGGCTTTCGGATACTTTCCCCCAGCGGGAGCGCCGCTCGCAGCAAGGTTCGCATCGTGGTTGCTGTCCACCGGGAGCCATCCGTACATTGCAAATCGCGGAGGATAAACCCACGCGGACGGCCCTGAGGGAAGTCTCAGGAGCGCCTTCAACGCCTTGGCGAGGTCCAGGTTCTCCCACTCGCCATGTGGCGTGATCCATTTCTTGTACGCATTGACATGCTCTCGGACCTCCGCGTCCGCCACCACTATGGTCAAGGGAGCGTTGAGACTCGCATAGGCATCCTGAGGCCGGCACGCTACCCTGAGTTTCAGGTCGGTCGTGACAGAGCCAAGACCACGCGGTTTTCCCTTTCCGATCTTGAGTCCGTACTCGTCCGGTTCGTTCTCGTTCTTGAATGCTAGATCCGGCTTCAAAGAGATCAGGAGCGCTCCGAGTTCCGCACTCGTGAGATTGTTGAAGTGCACCCTGCCCTTGAACACTGAACTCTCCGGCAACGGTTTGATCGGCGCCTGTAGCTGGTTCGCGATCTTGTCCGTCCAATCCCCAGGAACGCCCTGGCTCATGGTGTCGAGTCTGTGAACCGGCGGTATGTCGTCGCTTTCCTTATTCCCCTTTGCTCTCTGATGCCAATAGAACTTGCGGCCGCGCAGCCGAGCGTGCTTGTCATGGTCGGTAGCCTTTCCATTCCTTCCCGTCAGATAGAGGGGACGGGACTTCGCCTTGCTGCCCGACGGCGAGGTTAGCGGCATCAGGCTGAGCGGCGGCCTACTTGCGAGGTCTCTGTCGCAACAGTTTGGGCCCCAAAACATACCGAACCGTACGCGCCCCTGGAACGGATGGCTGCTGCCGCCATGTGTTCCGGCGAATCCGAAGACGGCCTCCGCAGGATCGCTATTGGCAAGAGCCGATTTACTGGCGTCGCGCGAGGCGAACTTGCCCATCAAGCCGCGGGTACTCTTATCGGACGGCCACATGAAATTGACATTCCGTCCGAAGCATAGAAGCCTGCCGCGATCCGCGATACCGAAAATCAAATCACCTCCTTTTATCTTGAATATATTCTTCTTGATATCAGCGGAGTACACTGGTGCGTGTGCACCAGCACTGTGCATCGGGCCGTAGAAACATCTCGCGGCAGCCGCCGCGTTTCCCTGCACACCGCCATGTTTCTTCATATGCGGGTGTTCTTTCATAGACTTGAATCGCTCGACAATTCCGAAATCGAGCGCGAATCTACTCCTCTGCGGCCTGTAACGTATCGTCTCCCACCTATGGTTATGACCGTTCGGCCTATTCCTCGCAACGAAGAACAAGTTGGCTGCAAACTTACGTTCCGTGACACCATTACCGGCTTTCGGCGGAGGAAGATTGGTCGTTCGAGGGTTTTGGTTTCCCGCATTATCGTACAGCCCGTAATCGCACTCTTCGACTTCGCCCTTCTTCATGGTCGCTGTAGGCATGGATACGATACGGAACAATCTGAACGCACGACGGCGGTACAACGGCGGCCATTTGTGTTCGGTGTCCGTCACGCCGGCGCGGCTGTTCGTTAGCGCCTCGAACACGCTGCGTACGGCTCCCTTGACCGATGAACCGGGAATCGCGTACCGATCTTGAGTTCCGTTCCAGCAATGAAAGAAATCGCGCGGCGGATCGGTATGTTTCTCTTCTCTCGCGGCACCGAGATCTGTGGATGGCACGAATATGGGAGTGCGAGCGGTGAAGAGAACGTCGATCGACCCGGATATCCGAGCCGGACGATGTTTGTCGTGGGTTCCCTCACATGGCTGTTCAGCAAGTTGTGGTGTTCCGTCCAGCCAGGGAACGAAATTGTACGGATTCTGATCAATATCAGGATTGGAACCGAGTGAGTCCACCCTATACGGTCTGTCTCTACCGTGTCGGTCTCTCCGCGTATAGGGAGGATCGAACACCAGCTCTTCACCGTCGGTTTCGTAATTGACGACCTTGACCGTTTGCCCGCGGTTCATGTGAGCGGTGGCGTTGGACGGTGATGAAGAAGGCGACGCCGCTGGTGGCCCCTGCAGAGTGGCATCGGAACGCGGCCTGATGTTAGCAGGTGTCGGATTATCCGCATATTCGCACGCCAATGACCATCCAGGTTTCGGATCATCTCCGAAGGCATCCTTGATCTCTTTGGAAAAATCATCCAGCGAGGTTCTGCTCCTTAGTGTTGATCCTACTTTTATTTGCGCAAGACGAGTGCCAGTGTCATCAAAATCGCAAATGATAACCGAGACTGCTGGAGGCAATCTTCTTCGGTTGTCGCCTCTTCCCTCTCTTCTTCTCTTTGCCATGGTTCACCTCACGTCGCGTCTTTCGTCGCTGCCGGCGGCTACGCCGATGAATCGATGCGCAATCAGGAGCGGCTGCGCGAGCGCCCGCGCGGCAGCGGTATCATCCAGGCCGGCCCATTCGGGCTCGGTGCGCCAGTATTCGGCCACGTTGACGTAGGCGCGATCACGTGTCCGCGCAACATCACGGGCATCCACAGGATACACGAATCGCTTTCCGGGGTATCGTGCTTCGCGATAATCGCCATTGCGGTCGTCATGGATGCCACGCAGGTAATAGCGACGAATCGTCCTGTGGACGCACTGCCCTTTGGAACGGTGCTCACGGGTGATACAGGCTGTCCAGTTGCCGTCGGCCAGTCGCCGCCAGCGCGCTTCGGTCGTTGCATCGAATATCCGGCCCTCGAATGGGGTGCTCGGCTCTAAAACACCGTCGATGCAGAGCCGATCGAGGGTGCAGCAGTCGAGAGACTCCGTATAGACGAACACGCTCGTTCCGTTACTCCACTCAGATTGCTGCATGATCGCGGCCATCAAAGCCTGCCACGTCTCTTCTTGAATCGGTAGCTCTTGGATTCGAGTCTCGGTCCGCGCCGCAGGGTATTTACTCATCCTTTGGGTCTCCGAGTTGCCGAATCCCACGCTGATTTCACAAATCCAAGGCGAGCTCCCAAGTCCGAGACAGTCGGTTGGCCGCAACATTCGGTGGGTTGGCGGACTGCCACAGTTTCGACGAGTGACCACGTGGCTCGCTCGATCTCGACTTCCCTGACGTAGCCGTATCCGCGGGTTGTGCGGGAGCCGATCCACAAGCCGCGCTCAGCGGCGTCGCGCAGAGCAAAAAGCAGCAAGGCAACCGCCTGGCGATGGTTGTGATCGCCTTGGTCCCACCGAACGAGCATCCTGGAACGAAAGCACGGGCTGGCCAACGCTGCGGCCGAAAACAGAAGATTCGTAGCGGCGAAACCGGTCACTCGGTCGATGGCAACGTGGTTGAGCAGAACGGGCTTGGGCGTGCCGATCAGGATCGCCTCTTCTATCCTGATGAGGCCTTGCGCATCTTCGCTTCCAAACAGGACCTTCGACAGCGTGCAGATGCCCAAGGATTTCGCAATGCGCTCGGCGAGCGCGCGAAGTGGCCCGCGGAGCGCAGAACCCGGAACGATGGGCGCGCCGTCCGGTCGTGTCTGCCAAGCGGCATCTGCCTCCCGACGCGCGGTCGAGAACGGCGACGTACTGTCGGGGTCGCTGATATCGATCGCCGCGACCAGCATCGGTCCGTCGAAGGTCAGCCGGAGATCCAGGCGGAGCCATGACCAAGCCGCAGGTTCGTCATTCTCTCGGAGTCTCGGAGCGTCCGGCTTTGCCGTGGGCTCCTTCACGTCTGTCGCCAGCGCCGCCGCGCTTACGGCAGCCTGAGCCGTCCCACGGAGTTTCGACTTGAGGAATGCTGACAGGTTCCGAGGCTCGGCCCGATCGACGTACGACCATTTCATTACATCGGAGTCGCCGTTCGACTTCCTCGTAGTCGCAGCTCCGAGTCCCCACCCGGTCTTGCCGCCAAAGGCGAGCAATCCGTCTCGAAGAGCTTCGGCGACGGACCTCAACAGCACCAATTCGGGGTCGTCCAGCGTGTCCCCTTCGTAGATCAGACGGAGTGTTCCGTAAGGCGCGTACGCAATCTCCTGATCGAACTTGGCGCCTTTTTCGACAGCTCCCCAATCCCGTCTAATCTTCACGTGATCGCGGACTTGCAGCATCGAAGGCCCGTTCAATTCGAGATCCAGCACGGTCAGCCGTCCCTGCCAGTCGTCATTCTGTCCCGTTGCGGCACGTCCGGGAGTGACCCCGAACAGCCGCCGCACGTAGGCGCGCTCGATTCCCAGCAACGGCGCCTCGCGTTGGCACCAGTCGGCAAGCACCCCGCGAATGCTCGATCCCGGTAACCAGACGTTGTCGTCGGCATCGCGCAGCAACGGTGCATCTGTCGCCACCGACAGCGCCTCCCCCGTACCGACATGCAGAGGACCCGTGAATTCCAGTTCGCACTCGAGCTCCACGCGCAGCGGGCCTCGGCTCAGACGGTCGTTGAACGCGTCGGCCATGAACTACTCCCCGGTCCCTGATCCGCGGTTGATCAGAATCCCCAACGCGAACAGGAGTTGGTCCCGGTGGTCCCACAGCTCATCGGGTATGGTCTTCATGACCGTGACCCACTTGGCTGGCGCGTTCCTCTCTCGTTCCTTCTCAGCGCGTTTGTCACAGAACGTCTTCAGACGGTTGAGATCGCCGTCGTCGCTGCCGCTCGATCGCGTCCCGGCTCTCAAGCGTGCGGCGATCTCCTGAAGTGCGGGGTTACACGCTTCGGGTACCCTCTTGCCAGCAAACCGTCGGGCAATACCCGCAAGTGCCTCGGGCGTCACGCTGATGCCGGGCCAGGGCATATGCTCTCCACACGCTTTCGGGATTGCCGGTGACTCAGCGTCCAATGTAGTCGATGCCGAGCCCCCGAACCACGGAGGGTCGACCGCGATCCAGCCGAACCCCTCATGCGAACGCTCACCGATATGCTTACGGTCGTATAGCTGTTTTCGCAGGGATTCCGCTGCTTCCGGCGATCTGCAGCGCAAGCGCCACACCGAGCCGGCAGCGATTGTCGTGACGGCAGCGCGGGCGTGTCGCCAGTTCGTCATCCATCCTCCACGACGTCCGGGAGCCGTACGGATGGCCGAGTCCTGGTCACCGCCCGGCTCTATCCCATCGAACTCGTGGGACCACCAGGCAATGTCAAGTGTTCGCAGCGAATATCCAGTCGCCGAATCGTACACGAGCGCCGGCGAGACCAGTTGCACTATCACTTCACACTCAGACAGTGCTGTCGATGTCGAAGATGTCGCGGCACTCGAGAATCCGGGACCGGCACCATCTTCCTCGACTCGTACGGTCGCCCGACCGTTTCCGGCGCTGATCCGCTTGCCGAGCAGCAGGGTCAGATCCTGCTGCTCTAATGCTGATTCCGGCACCCGCGCCCAGGCCACGAACGTGGTGTCGGGGACCAGACTTTCGCGGGCGTACAGCGCACCACTTCGCTTGCTGCCGGTGCGGTAGTCCCGCGCTACGTGCATCCGTGTCTCTCGCAGTCCGGTCTCACTAGCCAGCGTTGCCTGTGTACCGCTTCCAAGTATCGCATCACCGGCCGTGGAGCGCCACTGCAAGGCGGAACCGTCCGCCGCCGTCGGAAATTTGCCCGCGAGCGTGTCGTGCACCGGTCTTGTATCGCCGAGCGGACGCTTGGTCGTGACGAACGAGCGCGGAGCGGGTATGGCCAACTCGTCGGCGACGACGCGAAAGGCGGGCGTCCATGCGGTTTCGTCCGACAGCCACGACAGGATCAGAGCCGGCGTATGTCCCGACCGGCGCCAGTACCCCGCGAGTGCGCCTCGCAACGTGGTGGCCGCGATCCAGTCGTTGGTCGTCACTTTGTTCGAGATCTCCGGCGCGTCGGGCAGACATGTCGGTTCCTCGAGAGTGATCGTGAGTTTGAACCACTTCTGTCGTGTTGGATTGGGAGTCGGCAGCGGCTGCGCGTAAGATTTCGGTTCATTTCGCGTAACGCCATCCGACTTCATGATCTCACGACGAAGTGACTCCAGCCGTTCCGGCGAAAGGATCTCGGCCGGCTCATGTGCGCCGCCATCCACTTCGACGCCGATGGAACAGAGCGACATACGTCCCCAACCGATGCCGGCCTTGCCACCGATCGATTCGACGGCCGTCAGAGCCGCAATCAGCAGCGTCTCTACCACTGCTACTTCGTCGTCGATGACGCTTACATGGTAGCACGCGCGAAACCTGAGCCCCCGTGGGACGATTTCGGTCTTCCGCAGGGTCTTTTCCCGTGCAGTGCCGGTTGCACGGTCAATCGCGGTGGAGGTAAAGACTTGCGCACGCGTTTCCCGGCGCGAGGGTTCGACCAGCGTGGCCGGCGTGCACCTGGCGATCGCATCCCCGCCAAACAGACGCGCCAGAGGCCATGAACACGGCTCCGCCGTTCCCTGCAAGGCGTAGTGCTTCTCCTGCGGCGCCCCTGACCAAGCCGCGACCTGCTCGGCTCCCATCCTGAGGGCGCCCTTGATGGCCTCGCCGTAGATGACGGCGTCACCTGCCGGCTTACGTTGCACCAAGCTGTCGGCGACTCCCAATCGGGACAATCCCGAGCCCACGTGCAGCGGGGAGTTGGATTCCCACACCCAGGTGACTCTGATCTCAGCCACGCGTCTCTCGAACGTGCGTCGCTGCCGGACCGCGTGTCGCACCCCGGCTCTTCTTCGGTGTCTGCTCGTCGTCAAGGTCTGCGAGGTTATCCAGCGCAACGAGATCGAGCAGAGGCGTAACATAGTAGTGCGTCGTCTTCTCTCCTTCCGTCGCGCTTCCGACGTGAATCCACGGACTCACGGGCAGATGCTTGCGCCACTTCGGAGCCTCGCAACCGGCGCGAGCGACATCGGCGTCGCAGCGCAGGTCCGGCAGACGCCACTTCTCGGAGAGCCTGTCGGACGTTGCCCGGAGTGCCTGCTGTTCGCACTCTCGAAGTCCCTTCCACCACGCCTCCCAGGCAACGAGCGACACCACGTGGCCGCGGCGGAGGATGTCGTCGAGCTGCTCGCGTTTGCGGCGCGATACGCGCATCATCAGGTTGGCAGCGCACTCGAAATCTTCCGCCTCGGTATGCGTCCATGGCCGCGTCGTAAGCAGCATGACGTCACCCGTATCCGTATCCGTATCCAGCGCGACATAGGCCGTTCCCGCTGCACGGGCTTCCGCGACCGTCTCCGACAGGCTCGACTCGATCCAATGCCAGTCAAGGCACCCTTCGTTCGGCTTGCAGCGCTTCCACGCCTTTCCCTTGCGGAGCGTCTTCGCGCTGTCGAGTAGCGATTCGGCGGCCTCGATCATCGCGTGCACCGGATGGCCAGCCTTCGCGAACGCGACGCCCTGGCTCATGCTTACGTCCTCTTCCGAAAGCTCGGAGAGCCGTATTCCCTCACCGAGAATCGGGCACGCCTTGACTCGGCAACGCATGTTGGACGCGAAGAGCCGACACAGTTTCAACGCGACATCCTTGCGAGCGATCGTCCAGAGGTCGTCTCCCCCCTGGATTTGCGGCAAGGCAGGGATGATGAACCGTGCCTCGCCCTGCGCGGCCTTGCGGAGTTTGCTCAACTGGCCCTTGTCCGGCAGAGTGACTTCGGCGACGGCGGCGTGAAACGCCTCCCGCACCTCGTGATCGAGCGCCTTCGAGAACTGCAGGTTCCGCTTCCATGGCGGCAGCTTGCCGAAGCCGTGCGGGTCCTGATTGCCCCAGTCACGACGGTTCCAGTTCAACCCGGTAAGCAGTCGGCCGATGCCATCTCCGTCCGCGCACACGAACGCCACGAACTGGTCCGTTCCCTCCTGGTTATCGTCACTATCGAACCAACTGGTGGGATCGAGAACCAAGTTGCCGATCTCGATCGCACGCTCAGGTTCATCGGAACGGTTGAATGGGTCCAGATGTTGGTCCACCCACAACCACAGCTCTCTATCACGCACGTCTCTCTCACGGTCCGCTTCGGGAAGGAGTGCCTTGCTGCGCTCATACAGCGGCTTCCTCACGTGCTCGTCGATGAACCGAACCCTGTCCCCTTTGCGCGCGACGAACTTCGCCTTGGCTCGATAGCCGCGCAGCGCCCGTCGCTTCTCACGACCTTGGCCATCTTCTTCCTCCGCCGGGTCCCATTCGTTGGCAAAGTCCATCCCGTGGAGCCGGCACGATTCGAACAGCGAACAGGTGGGCCGCGCGTCCAATCCCGGCTTCGCGTTCTTGACCCGGCGGGCCAGCGCGGACAGTGCCCGATGCACCCACGCCAAGTCCGGGTAAGCCGGTTCTTGTGGCAGATCGGTAGCTTCGTCCTGATGTATCTCAGTTCGCTCTTCGACCGCTTGGGCGGGGCTGTCGCAGATGAAGTGGTCTGCCCGACAACCCAAGGCTACCGTGGTGTGCTCGACGCCCCGCTCGGTCAACCACTCCCGTAGCGCCCACGCGAAGTTCAGCAGTCTCGTGCGGTTGGTAGACCAAGCGCGCACCTCGCCGCTGGCGGGTTGAAAGACGTGGACCTAGTCGGTCTCGAGCTCAAGCTCGGTGGCCTTGTCCGCCAGCCTGCGCATGATGGCGGAGGCTCCGACCACCTCCTGAAGCTTGTCGGTCTCGAACAGATACGCTTGGCGGCCGTCGACCTCTATCGACACCGCCCACGCCGAGCCTTGGCCCTTCGGCTCAGCGTCGCCCGCGGTCACCGGCTGTGGCGATTCGACGTTGATTTCGTTCATCGGTTAGTTTGAAGCCGCTCAACGGATGGTGTCAGCGTGAACATCCTGCCGGTAATGCAGACGACCTGTCAACAGGCCTTCATGAGTGCACCAGTCGTTACAGGTGCTCGCGCACCAGCCGCTTGATCTCGGCCGGGTCGAGGTCGGTACCGCGTCGCGGCGAAGCGATGATCGTGCCGTGCGCGGGACCGCCCCAGCCGGGCTCGCGCTCGGTCAGCGGTCCGAGCAACCCGTCGACCCGCAGGCCGTCGCGCCCGCCGATCGTGAACTTGCGGATCGGTGCGCCCCCGGCGGGCGGTCGAAACGCGGGCGCGTAGGCGATGGCGATCTCGCAGCCGGCCGCGTAGAGCGCCCGGAGCGCGCCGACGTGATCGGTGCGGAGGTACCCCGCCGTGCGGCCGCCGGCGGTGGGGAACCGCTCGGCGGCTTCCAGCATTGCCGCGAGCGCGGCCGATTCCCGCCGGCGCGCGGCGACGTAAACCTGCCACTCGGGGCGCGGAGGCATCGCACCGAACGGGTCGATCGACTCTTCCAGCACCGTACGCAGCACGCGCATGCCGGCGAAGAACTGCTCGCGCGGGTCGCGTACCGTCAGCCGCATGCCGGAAAAGACGCTCGACAAGGAGAGTCGTTCGCCCGCGTCGTCGGCCTGCCGATCTACGACGGGGCCACGACCGAGATCCACCTCGGCGACATATTCTACGAGTAGCTCCATTGCCGGCGAGCCGGCCGACCCGACCGCGCGCAGCGCCTGCACGCAGGCGGGCGGCCACGAGCCCGCGGCGGCGTGGTGATCGAAGTTGTTGAGCTCCATCTGCCCCGAACCGCCAGCCTCGATGCACCGCACCGCCGGGTCGGCCAGTTCCGCCGGCGTGGCGCCGTCGCGCGCCACCGTCACGTCGTCGGTCGTGCCGGCGCCGAGCAGGAGCCCGGTCAGACAGGTGTCGAGGTCGACCTGTTGCAGCACTACGCGCACGCAGGGTCACTCATCACGGCACCGCAGACCACAGCGGTCAGCCGACGCTCCGTCATGAGCCGCCCCAGGGGGGTGCTCAGGGTTGGCTACCCGCCGCGCGCCGGCTCCGCACCTCGTTCAGGTTGAGCACCCGCATCGCCTGGTCCCCCATCGCCAGCGCGTAGATGCCGCGGCGGGTCAGGAACGTCACCAAGTCATCCGCAAGGCTCAGCGAGGAGAACGCCGGCACGATCGGCAACTGCCGATACTGCGGGTAGTAGCGACCGAATTCCTGCCGCTGCAGGAAATCCACGAACGCCTTGGCGTCGTCGCTGCGGGGAGATGACTTGGTCTCGTTCAGCAGCACGGCGCGGGTACCCACGTACAGCGCGTCGAACTCCCGCTGCCGGGAGGGGTCGTCGCTGCAGTGGACCGACACGCGGGTGGCGAAGTACCGCTCCTCACCACAGTCGAACAGCTCGCGGGCGAGACGGCGGACGCTGGGAGCGACGATGTCCTCGACGACGGTGCCCATCTTGTTGGCCAGCTCGCCCCAGCGCTTGTTCATCTCCTTGCGCTCGCGGGCTGCCTCCCGCTTCATCTCCTGGATCGACCGGTCCAGAGCCTGCCGATGCCGGGCCGACTCCTCCCGATCGCGAGCCGACTCCTCCCGTTGGCGGGCCGACTCCTCCCGATCGCTGGCGCGTTCCGCCTCCATGCGTTCGAAGAGATGTTCGGTGTGGGCCATGAACTGGACCAGGGCGGACTCCAGACGGTCGACTCGGTGTTCGACCGTGTCCATTCGTTCCGTGAGCGCCGGCATCGTCCCTCCTGGCTGAACGGTAGGCCCGGCTGCACAGCATTGCAAGTGCCCCCGTAGCCGCCCCAGGGGGTACTCAGGGTTGGCTACCCGCCGCGCGCCGGCTCCGCACCTCGTTCAGGTTGAGCACCCGCATCGCCTGGTCCCCCATCGCCAGCGCGTAGATGCCGCGGCGGGTCAGGAACGTCACCAAGTCATCCGCAAGGCTCAGCGAGGAGAACGCCGGCACGATCGGCAATTGCCGATACTGCGGGTAGTAGCGACCGAATTCCTGCCGCTGCAGGAAGTCCACGAACGCCTTGGCGTCGTCGCTGCGGGGAGATGACTTGGTCTCGTTCAGCAGCACGGCGCGGGTACCCACGTACAGCGCGTCGAACTCCCGATGCCGGGAGGGGTCGTCGCTGCAGTGGACCGACACGCGGGTGGCGAAGTACCGCTCCTCACCACAGTCGAACAGCTCGCGGGCGAGACGGCGGACGCTGGGAGCGACGATATCCTCGACGACGGTGCCCATCTTGTTGGCCAGCTCGCCCCAGCGTTTGTTCATCTCCTTGATTGACCGGTCCAGCGCCTGCCGATGCCGGGCCGACTCCTCCCGATCACGGGCCGACTCCTCCCGATCGCGGGCGCGTTCCGCCTCCATGCGTTCGAAGAGATGTTCGGTGTGGGCCATGAACTGGACCAGGGCGGACTCCAGACGGTCGACTCGGTGTTCGACCGCTTCCATTCGTTCCTTAAGCGCCGGCATCGTCTCTCCTGGCTGGATGGTAGGCCCGGCTGCGCAGCATTGCAAGTGTCCCCGTAGTCGAGCACTGGCCGCCACTCGCCCTCGTTGGCCATCCGCATCACTTCCGGGCGGGACGTGCTACGATTCCGGCATGACGGACCCAGCAGCCCAGTCTCAGCCCTTCGCCTCTGATCCAGATCTTGACCGGCATTCCGCTCTCCTCATAGCCGCCAAACACATCCAAGCGGCCCGGTTCATCTTCGCCAAAACCATGCCGGATCAACCTCACTTCTACACAGCTCGCAAGTCCTGGCTCTCATCAGATAACTTCACCGCCACAGCCGCCGCCATCCAACGATTCGGTACCCCGCGCCCTTATCGCAGATCCTGGTACACCGAACTCGACCTCAACGGCTTCTCCTTCTGGACCATGGGCGCGCCTCCACAAGACTCCGCCGTCATCAACCGCATCTCAACTCACTACCGCTCCCCTCTCGACGCCCTCCAACCTCACTTCAACTCCCTCTTCGACAATATCCCTCACTTCTCCTCAGAAACCTCCTTCATCGCATCTCGTCTCAACTCCCTCCTCGCCTCCAAGCAACCACTCGCCATCCTCGACATCGAACCACTCAACGCCTGGACCCTCGCCAACCTCAACCTCTCCCCTCACTCCTACACCGCCATCACACAATCCTACAGAATGCTCGCCGCCGCCGCCGCCGCCGCCCCTTCTCAGCTCAACAACCTCCTCCTTTCCTCCTTCGACCACTTCTATCCATCGTCACAGTTCAACCTCGTCATCGCTCTCTGGGGATCACTCGCTACCGTCACCCCTGCACAGCTCAAAAAGCTCCGTCTCATCGCTCCTCGCGCTCGCCTCTTCGCCATGATCCCAGACCCCCCTTCCTCCTGGCAGCGCTTCGGATTCACTCAAGTCCTCCAACCCAAAACCGCCCTCAACTCCATCGCCGGCCTCCCTTCCAAGCGCGGCACCTGGCTATTCTACGACGCCATCATCTAATGGACCGCAGGGCATCGCGCCCGCATCGTGATCTCGTCTTCCTGTGCGCTCCGCCGGCAGCCTGCCTGCCGCCAGCTTGATTTGACTTGTCCTGCAGTATAATATCCTCGCGCTACTCGCACGCAGGATCACTCGTCAACCGCGTCGCAGAAGACCATCTCCCAGCCGTGGAAGATCACGATCAGGCCGGTGAAGCGCACGCCCGGAAACTGCCGCGCCAGCCGCTCGTCCGACAGATAGCGCGTCAACTGCGCCCGCGCTTCCCCGGCCGCTGCGGCGACCGCAGCCTGATCCATCGCCGCGGAGCGCTTGCGATACTTGAGCTCGATCAGGTAGCCGCGGCGCAGGTGCGGAAAGCCGGCGACCAGCGGCTCCAGGCAGATGTCCGCGTGCCCCTTGCCCAACTCCGCCTCCGACCGGAACACGTAGTAGTCGGTCACGCTCAGATAGGCCGCCAGAAAACCCTGGATCACCTTCTCCCCCGCGAGGTAGTCCCGGATCCCCGTCTGCCGCGCAATCGCCTCGCTCAGGTACTCGAACACCGGCCGCCACTCGCCCTCGTTGGCCATCCGCATCATCAATTGCTCGAACCGGAACAGGTTGACCGAGAACACCTCGACGTCGCGGTAGCCGTCGCGCAGGAAGCCGTACATCAGCCGCTTCACGGTCTGGTTCGGGATCGCCAGCCGCGGCGTGCCCTGCGCTACGTCGCGGATGCTCAGCAGCCCGAAGAAGTGCAGCAGGGAGAGGAAGTTCTCCGGCTCGGCGAGCCGCTCCAGGGGAAAGCCGGGATGGATGCGGGTGGCGACCTGCTCCTCGCCGATGACGTTTCGCAGCAGATCGAAGTTGCCGTTCAACCGCCGGCCGACCACCAGCAGGTGGCGCAGCTTGCCGTAGTCGATGCGCACATTGGTGTCGATCAGGTAGTTGGGCACCCGCCGGTTCGGAATGGAGTGGTCCAGGTAGTAGAGCACCATGTCGGAGTTGTAGAGATCGGTGTCGGCCTCCTCCGCGAAGCGGTAGCCGTTGTACCACTCGCCCATGATGTCCAGCGCGGTGCCGGCGTCCTGGTTGAATACGCCCAGGTCCCGGTACATCTCGACCAGGCGCCGCACTTCCGCCTCGGTGAAGCCGACCATCTCGTTGAAGTCCGGTTGCAGGCTGATGTTCTTGCCGATGTTGAAGCCGCTGGTGACGTCGTCCATGGTGACCGGTGACACGCCGGTGATGAACAGCCGCTCCAGCCCGCCGCCGGTGCGGTCGGCGCCGCCCTTGAGGGCGGCGAAGAAGTTGCGGTAGAAGCCGCCGCCGTGGGTGAAGGAGTGGTACGCCTCCGCGCCGTGGTACGCCAGCACGGTATTGGCGAAATTGTCGTACTCGTCGATCAGCGCGTACAGCGGGATGTCGTGGTCGCCCGCGTACCGGAACAGCGCGGAGAGCTTCTCGTCGATGGTGGGCGGCGTGAGTATCCGCCGCTGCGCCGCCTCGGGAAACAGGTCGGGATGCCGCTCCAGCGTCCCCTGGAGCTCGATGTGGCAGTAGCCTTCGAACGAGCGCTCCAGCGTCTCGAGCTTGTCGTTGACCATCGAGAAGTTGAAGCGCAGGGTGACGTAGCGGCTGCGTTCCTCGGTCGGATTGCGGCCGATGTCGGTGCCGGCGAACGTGGCGTCGAACCCATCGGCCCAGAAGCGGTCGTAGTAATTCTCCAGCAGCGACACCCACAGCGACTTGCCGAAGCGCCGCGGGCGGATCAGGAAGGCGTAGCGCTCCTGTTCCAGCCGGCGCACGAACCGGGTCTTGTCGACGTACAGCCACCCGTTCCAGCGGATGCGCCGGATGTCCGCCTCGCCGTAGGGAATGCGCGGGTAGGCGGGTAAGGTGGTCATAGCCGCAGCCTCGACACCGCCGACTCTACCGGTCCGAACGCGCGTCCGGCAACTTCATGGCGCGGGAGCGGGACGCGCTATCCGCCCAGAAACAGCCGGCCTACCCGATCGTCCCGCAGCAGGTCGTCGCCGCGCGCGGCCATGGCCAATTCTCCCGACACCAGCACGTAGCCGATGTCCGCGAAGGCCAGCCCCTTGCGGGCGTTCTGCTCGACCATGACGATCGTCTTGCCTCCGTCGCCGCACAGCTCGCCGAGCAGGTCGAACACCAGGTCGATGAAGCGCGGTTCCAGACCGATCGACGGCTCGTCGACCAGCAGCACGTCCGGGTCCATGACCAGGGCGCGCGATATCTCCAGCAGGCGGCGCTCGCCGCCGGACAGCACGCGGGCCGGCTGCGAGCGCCGCTCGGCGAGGCGGGGATACTTGTCGAGCACGCCGCCGACGGCGGCCTGCGCGGCGGCCTTGTCGCTCATCAGATAGGCGCCCATCTGCAGGTTCTCCTCCACCGTCATGTCCGGGAACACCGAATTGTCCTGGAGGATGTAGGCGATGCCGGCCGCCCGCAGCTTGTCCGTGGCGCGCATGCGGGTGATGTCGCGGCCTTCCTTGCGGATGGCGCCGCCGGTGATCGTGGTCAGGCCGTAGATCGAATGGAGCACCGTGGACTTGCCGGCGCCGTTCGGTCCGATCAGGCACAGCGACTGCCCCCGTCCGACCTGCAGGTCCACGCCGTGCAGGATCTCCATCCGGCCGTACCCGGCCACGAGCCCCCGGACGCTGATGAAGTCGTCCCCGCCGGCCAGATCGTCCAGCGTCGCCGGCGGGACTCCCCGCTCGATCAGCGACGCGCTCTCGCGCGTCACCTGCTCCACCGATACCGCGGCGCCGAGCTTCCCCTCGCCATAGCCGGATACGCCGCCGCCGGGCGCCGGCCCGGTGTCGGTCATCGCGCCGCCCGGAGGTACGCGTCCAGGACGCGCGGATCGTTGCGGACCTGCTCGGGCGTACCGGACGCCAGCAGCCCGCCGTGGGCGAGGCAGTGGATGCGCGTCGCCAGGTTCATGATCACCCGCATGTTGTGCTCGATGACCAGCAGCGTGACCCCCATCTCCGCATTGGCCCGAAGCAGCCGGTCGATCATGCCGTTGATCAGGGTCGGATTGATGCCGGCGGTCGGCTCGTCCAGCAGCAGCATCTTGGGAGCGCGCATCAACGCCATCGCGAACTCCAGCAGCTTCTGCTGGCCGAACGACAGGCTGCCGGCGCCGTGGCGGCGCAGCGCGTAGAGGCCGGCGAACTCCAGCAGCGATTCGGCGCGCTCGGTGACGGCGGCCGGGACGCGGCGCAACAGTCCCCCACCCCCCAGCGCGGCCTTCGGCGCGCTCACCTGCATGTTCTCGATACAGCTCATGCCCCCGTAGACGCGGGTCTGCTGGAAGGTGCGCAACAGGCCGAGCCGGGCGATGCGCGGCACCGCCATCCGCTCCACGCGCGTGCCGTCGAACGTCACCGCTCCGCTGTCGACCGGGTGATAGCCGACGATGCAGTTGAACAGCGTGGTCTTGCCGGAGCCGTTCGGCCCGATCAGGCCGTTCACGGCGCCGGCCTCGACGCCGATCGTGATGTTCCGGTTGGCCAGCACGCCGCCGAACGACTTGCTGACGCCGTCGATGCGCAGCAGGGCGTTCATGCTCCCCTGCCCGCGTGCAGAGCGGCGCCGCCGCGGCGCTCCCGGAACCAGCCCAGGATGCCGTCCGGCAGGAATATGACGATCGCCACGATCAGCAATCCCATGGCGACCCGATGCCAACCGAGCAGATAGGTCCAGAAGAGTTCCTGCGTGACGTGGAAGACCATCGCCCCGAGCACCGGTCCCCACAGCGACCCGCGCCCGCCCATGATCGCCATCAGGACCATCCATACCCCGAACGTGGCGCCGGAGAACGCGGTGTCGAGCGGATCGATGAAGCCGACGAAGTTGCCGTAGGCGCCGCCGGTCAGGGCCAGGAAGAACGCGGCCACCGACCAAGCGACGACCTTGCAGCGGGTGGTCGGCAGGCCCATCGCCTCGGCCTTGTCCTCGTCGTCGCGGATGGCGTTGAGCAGCAGGCCGAACCGGCGGCGGTACAGGACCTGCAGCGCGACGAAGCAGATGACCGCCGCGGCCAGAAAGTAGAAGGAAAAGAACCGGTTGTGGCTGCCGAGCGCCTCCGGGAACAGCGGCGTCACCATTCCTGAGCCGGCGCCGAGCCAGTCGATGCCGCTGGCGATCTCGCCGGCGGCGACGCCGAGTCCCAGGGTGCCGACGGCGAAGTAGTGGCCGCGAAGCCGCAGGACGCCCCCGCCGAACAGCACCGCCAGAGCCACCGCCACCAGCGCCGCGACCGCCACGCCGAGCGCCAGGCCGCTGAGATACTCGACCGGCGAAAGCCGCGCGGCGGCGCCGGCGGCATCCGCGTATCGATCGGCGCCGAACGAAAGCCCGCGCTGCACGACCGCGCTGGCGTACATGCCGGCGCCGAAGAACAGCACGTTGCCGAACGAGTTGTACCCCATCTGGCCGCCGACGATGTCCCAGGTCAGCGCCAACACGACCAGCACCCACAGCACCGCCAGTTGCGACTGGAACTGCGGCAACACGAACGGTCCCGCGATGCCGGCCGCCACCAGCAACAGCGGCCCCACTCGCCTGAAGGTCATCGCAGCACCTGGCGCCGCCGGCTGCGCAGGTAGCCGCGCACCAGCAGGATCACCACCATCAGCGAGAAGACGAACGCCGACTGGAACTCCGCGCCGAGGATGAACCCCGCGAAGTTCTCCGCCACTCCCAGGGCGGCGCCCGCCGCTACCACCGGCGCGATGTTGCCGAGTCCCGCGACCACCACGATCATGAACGACCGCACCGTGTAGGTGATGCCGATGAACGGATGGATCACCCACACCATCGCGACCAGCGCCCCGGCGACACCGCACAGGGCGGCGTTCAGAGCGAACGCCAGGGCGTAGACGCGATCGGTCCGCACGCCCACCAGCCGCGCCGCGCGCGCGTTCTGGGCGGTCGCGCGGATGGCGCGCCCGGCGCGGCTGCGGCGCAGGAACAGCACCAGCAACGCGGCGGCCAGCAGCGCCGCCGCGAACGCGGCCAGCTTGACGTTGCCCAGGACGACGCGGTCGCCCAGCAGAAAGGTGGAGCCCAACTCGGCGTTGGCGTTCTGCAGGTCGGCGCCGAACACCTGGTTCATCACCTGTTGCAAGACGATCGACAGCCCGAAGGTGGCGAGCAGCGACACGAACAGATCGCGGTCGATGAGCCGGAACACCACCGTGCGATACAAGAGCCAGCCGACCACGAACAGCACCGCCGCCGCGGCCGGGAGGCCCAGCAGCGGATGGACCCCCAAGGTCGTGAGCAGCCACGTGACGTAGCCGCCCAGTATGACCAGCTCGCCCTGCGAGACGTTGATGATGTTCATCACCCCCCACACCAGCGCCATGCCGTAGGCGGCAAGGGCGAAGATCGCGCCTACCAGCAGCCCGTCCAGCAGCAGTTGCGCGGAAAGCGGCAACGATTGCAGAAGCAGCGGGCCGGTTCGCGGCGCCTCTTCCGCAGGAACCACGATCGAGCCCGGGCGGGGGAACAACAGCTCGTCGGCAGCCCACGCGGACGGCGCCACCACCCGGTACGCGCCGTCGCGGATCTGCAGGAGCACCATCGGCTTGGCGATGTTCTTGCCGGTGTCGTCGAAGCGGATATTCCCGTAGAACGTCTGCACGTCGGTCGCGGCCAGCGCGTCGCGCACCGTCTCTGCGTCGAACGATCCGGCGCGCTGCAGGGCGTCGGCCCACACCATGACCGAGGCCGACGCCTGCGCCGCCTGGTACGGCGGCGCGTAGCCGTATTCCGCCTCGAACAGTTCCGCATAGTTGGCGGCGCTGCCGAACAGGTCGTCGCGATAGGTCAGCGTCGGCGCCCACTGGGCTGCGCACAGCATGCCGTCGGCGGCGTCGCCGAACTGCGCCGGATCGATGACGTCGGCGGACTCGCAGTGCGTCAGGCCCACGATCGGCGCCGTCACCCGCAGCTCCTCGGCCTGCCGCACCAGGAGCGCCGCGCCCTTCGAGTGGCCGGATACCAGCAGCACGTCCGGGCGCGCCGCCTTGACCTTGACCAGCGTCGCGGTCATGTCGTTGAGCTCGCGCGGCAGCTTGTCGTCGATCACCACCGGCATCCCGTATCGATCGGCGGCGTCGATCACGCCGGCGCGCACGTCCTGCGAAAACGGATCGTTCTCCGTGGCGATGGCGATGCGGAGCGTCGCCGGATCCCGCGCACGGGCATCCGCCTGTTCGGCCGCCAGGGTGATCGTCTCCTGGAGGTATTGCTCGGAGGTGGAGAGCACCGCGAACAGATAGCGGTAGCCCTTGTTGAAGAGCGTTCGCGACGCGCCGTTGCCTTCGACCATCGGCACCTGGTGCTGCTCCGTGATCGGCGCGATGGCGGTGGTCAACCCGGAGCTGTAGGGACCCAGCATGAACTTGACGCCGTCCTGCCGGATCAGACGCTCGGCCAACTGAGCGCCGCGGGCCGGCGTCGACTCGTCGTCATAGTAGAGAATCTCCAGGCGATACGCGGTGCCGGCGACGCGGACCCCGCCCCGGTCGTTGATCATCTCGACCGCCAAGTCGTAGCCCTTGCGCGTGTGATTGCCGGCGGTGGTGTAGCGGCCGGTCAACGATACGGCGGCGCCGAGCACGATGGTATCGTCCGTTACCTTGGCGAGCACGGCCGGCGGCAGGAGCAGCAGCGCCGCCACTATCAGCATCGGCGCGGCGCCGGATGAGCGGCGACGCGAATGCGGGGTGCAGCGCCACATGAACGCGGCGATGGAACAGGAGATCGGCCGGGAAGTCAAGCGAACGGGGACCCCTCTGCGGCGCTTGGCGAGCCGGCGCGCAACGCTCAGACTGCCCCGCCCGTGGACCTGACCGGGCGCGTCGCGATCGTTACCGGAGCCAGCTCCGGGGTCGGCAGATCGGCCGCCGAACTGCTGGCCGCCGCCGGAGCCGGCGTCACGCTGGTGTGCCGGGACCGCGCGCGCGGCGAGCAGGCGTTGCGCGAACTGGACCGATCGTTTCCGGCCGCCACCACGTTGGAACTGACCGACCTGGCGTGCCCGGACGCGGTTCGCGGGCTCGCCTCCCGCCTCCGCGAACGGCTCGACCGGATCGACGTCCTGGTGAACAACGCCGGCATATCGAGCGACCGGTTGGAGACGACGGCCGAGGGATTCGAACGGACCTTCGCCACCAACCACCTCGGCCATTTCCTGTTGACCCATCTGCTGCTCGACCGCCTGCGCGGCGGCCGGATCGTGAACGTCAGCTCGACGGCCCACCGGTTCGGCGACCTGCGCCGGGCGCCGCTGGACCGGATCGCCGCCGGCGACGCGTGGCAGGGAGGCTTCCAGGCGTACAGCGATTCCAAGCTGGCAAACGTCCTGTTCACGGTGGAGTCCGCGCGGCGCTGGCAGGAGCAGGGCGTCGCCGCCAACGCCCTGCACCCCGGCGTGCTGGCCACGAACATCTGGAATCGGTACCACGGCGTGGTCGGCTTGATCCTGCGGGCGCTGAAGGCGTTCATGCGCGGGCCGGAGGCCGGCGGCGCGGCCGTGCTGGCGCTGATCGGGCGATCGGCGCCGGTATCCGGCCGTTGCCTGTCCGGCCGCTATTTCCACGTCGGCACGGAACGCCGGCCCTACCGGCAGGCGGGCGATCGCGGTCTGGCGCGCGAGCTCTGGGAGCGGAGCGCGGCCTGGACCGGACTGGCGTGTCAGTAGTGGTAGCGCTGCAGCGCGGCGCGATCGCGTTCGTACTCGGAGCGCAGGGTCTGCGTCACCTCGCTCCGGCTCACCTGCGCCGGCGCCACGTCCCACCACGTGCCGGCCCCCGGCACGTAGCGGTGCTTCTCGATCTCGGCGACGATGACGCAGCTCCGCCGTTCGCCGCGCGCAACGCGCAACGCCGCGCGCACCTCGCCCGGGGTGGCGCAGCGGAAGCCGCGCGCTCCCATCGCCTCGGCGATCGCCGCCATGTCGACCGCCAGATACTCGCCGTCGAGGCGGCGGCCGTCGTCGCCGTCGACGCGGGTGCGGAACTCGGTGCCGAACGAGTGGCCGGCGCGCGCCATCTGCAGGCGCCGGATCACCTGGAAGCCGTGGTTGTCGGCCACCACCACCGTGATCTTCATGTCTTCTTGCAGCGCGGTCATCAGCTCCATCGGATTGAGCAGGTAGTTGCCGTCGCCGAGGTAGACGTACACCTCGCCCTCCGGCTGCTCCATGCGGACCCCCAGGGCGGCCGGCATCTCCCAACCCATGCAGGAGAAGCCGAATTCCAGGTGGCACGCCGCGCCGCCGGAGGTGTCCCAGAGCTTGAGCAGGTTGCCGACCGGGCCGCCGGCGGCGGCGACCACGGAGTCGCCGTCCTGCGCTTCGGCGTTGAACGCCTGTATCAGTTCCCCCTCGCCCATCGCCTGCCCGGCCTGCGGGGCATAGGCATCGGTCGCCTTGACCTCCTCCCAGTCGGCCTGCAGCCGGGCGACGTCGGCTTGGCGGCCGGTGAAGTCGACGCCCCGCTGCCGGCAGGCGGCGGCCAGGGCGGCGAGCGACTCGCGCGCGTCGCCCACTACCGGCAGCGCGCCGTTCTTGAAGGCGTCGTGCGCGTTGACGTTGAGGCTCAGGAATCGCACGTCGGGATGCTGGAACAGGCTGTTGGAGGCGGTGGCGAAGTCGCCGAGGCGGGTGCCCACGGCGATCACCAGGTCGGCCTGCTCCGCCGAGCGCGCCGCCGCGGTGGTGCCCTCGACCCCGTGTCCGCCCAGCGACCACGCGCGCGGGCCGCGGTAGCAGCCCTTGCCGCCGAACGTCTCAGCGACCGGAATGCCCAACGCGGCCAGAGCGGCCAACGCCTCCCCCGCCTCCGCGTAGTGCACGCCGCCGCCGGCGATGATCATCGGCCGCCGGGAACGCTCGATCAGGCGCGCCGCCTCGTCGATGCGGCCGGCGTCGGGGGGCGTGCGCTCGATCCGCCACGTGCGTTCCTCGAACAGGCGGGACGGAAAGCGGTACGCGTGCGCCTGCACGTCCTGCGGGATCGAGATCGTCACCGCGCCGGTGTCGGCGGGATCGGTGAGCACCCGCATCGCCTCCGGCAGCGCGGTGAGGAGCTGCTCCGGCCGGGAAATCCGGTCGAAGAAGCGGCTGACCGGCCGGAAGCAGTCGTTGACGCTGACATCGGCCTCCAGCGGGTGCTCCAGTTCCTGCAGGACGTTGCCCTGATGGCGGGTGACGTAGTAGTCGGACGGCAGCAGCAGCACCGGCAGGCGGTTGATCGTGGCCGTGGCGGCGCCGGTCACCATGTTGGTGGCGCCGGGGCCGATCGAACTGGTGCAGGCCAGGGTCGCCGTCCGCCGCGCCGCCTTGGCGTAGCCGGAGGCGACGTGCACCATCGACTGCTCGTTGCGGCTCTGGTGGAGCGGCAGGCCGGCGCCGGCCGACTCCAGCGCCTGGCCCAGACCGGCGACGTTACCGTGGCCGAAGATGCCGAAGATCGCCGGCACCAGCCGGCGGCGGCGGCCGTCGCGCTCGCTGTACTGGACGCTCAGGTACCTGACGATCGCCTGCCCGACGGTCAGGTGTTCGGTTGCCGGCATGGCGCCGATCATAGCCCGCGAGGCGCGGGTGCGGCTCCGGCGCGCGGACCGGGGCTGGGTCGGGCGCAGCTTTCCGCTCCCGCCAGCGCCCGCGCGGCCTGTTCGGGGGAGGCGGCCGCCTTGAGGACCGCCAGCGCACGCGCGTCGCGGACGAAGCCGGCGATCGCCGCCACCAGCTCCAGGTGCGGCTCCGGCGGTTCCGGCGGCGAGAGCACCAGGAACATCACGCTCACCACGTAGCGGAAGCCGCCGCCGAAGCGGAACGACGCGCCGGGCGGCGCGACCCCCAGGGCGGTAACCGAGCGCGGCAGCCCGTCGATGCGGCTGTGGATGATGGCGGCGCCGTGGCCGACCAGCGCCGCGCGCAGCACCGGTTCGTGCAGCAGGCGGTCGAGCACGCCGGCGGTGTCCGGCATCGCCACGTCTCCGGCGACCAGGCCGACCAGGCGGCTGAGCGCATCGTCGTCGGTGTCGGCCTGCAGCGGAGCCAGTATCCGGGACGGCGGGATGGAGTCCGCCAGGGTCACCGGCACGCGGCGGCCCGTCACGCCGCGCCGGAGATCGGCGTTACCGTCTCCCAGGCGCCGGAGTCGACCGAGCGGTCGAACGCGGCCAGAACCTGCGCTACGCGGTCCGCTTCCGCCAAGCCCGGCTCGCCCTGCTTCCCGTCGATCACCGACTTGGCGAACTGCGCCGCCTCGATCACCTTCAGGTCCTCGTAGCCCATGGCGAGCGCCGGCCCCGGATTGAAGTTGGCGAAGAACGGATGTTCGGGGCCGGCCTGCACCCATACCGGGCCGTCCCGCTCCGGCGTGCCGTCCGGCAGGTAGAGTTGCAGCTCGTTCATGCGCTCGAAGTCCCACCGGATCGTACCGCCGGTGCCGCTCACCTCGAAGGCGAGCTGACACTTGGGGCCGTTGATGATGCGGCACACCTCGTAGGTCCCCTGCGCGCCGCACGCGAACCGCACCAGCGCGCTCCCGTAGTCCTCGTTGGTGACCGGGCCGAGCGGGCCGCCGCGCTTGACCGTGAAGTGCGTCCCCTCGCCCGGCACCGGCAGCGGCCGCTCGGCGATGAACGTGTGCCGGTTGGCGACCAGCCGCTCCACGGGACCGGCCAGCGCGTGCGCCAGATCGGCGACGTGCGACATCAGGTCGGCGACCGCGCCGCCGCCCGACTGCTCGCGGTCGAAGCGCCACGACAGCACGCCATGCGGGTCGCGCGCGTAGCCGACCAGGAAGCGGCCGCGAAAGTGGGTGATCGTCCCCAGCCGGCCGGCCCGGACCAGACCGAGCGCGTACTGCACGACCGGCGCCCAGCGGTAGTTGTAGCCGACGCCGCTGACGATCCCGGCCGCGCGCGCCGCGGCGGCGATCGCCGCCGTCTCCGCCGGACGGCGGCCGACCGGCTTCTCGCAGAACACGTGCTTGCCGGCTGCGATCGCCGCCAGGGCGACCGGCGCGTGCAGCGCGTTCTGGGTGGCGACGTGGACGACGTCGACCTGCGGGTCGGCAATCGCCTCGCGCCAGTCGGTGGTGGCGCGCTCGAATCCCGCGCGCGCGGCCCCCTCCTGCGCGCGCGCCTCGACGCTGTCGGCGCACACCACCATCTGCGGGCCGATGCCGAGTTCCGGGAAGCGCTGCGGTAGCAGCCGGTAGCAGCGAGCGTGGACCGAGCCCATCCATCCCATGCCGATCACGGCGACGCCGAGCCGCGCCGGAGGGGCAGGTACCGCTCGTTCATCCATCCTTCGGTTCCCGGGCGGCGTCACCCTACCACGGTGAGATCGACCGGGCGCGACGAGTTCGCGTTGACAAGCGCCGCCGGTTGCCGCCCTATGCAGCAGTGGACCTGGAAGCCGGCCTGCGGCGGTTCGGGCTCGCCGCCTTCCGTCCGGGCCAGCGGGAGGCGATCGAAACCCTGCTCGGCGCCGGGCGCCTGTTGCTGGTGGCGCCGACCGGGGGCGGCAAGAGCCTGACGTACCAGCTTCCGGCGGCGCTGCTGCCGGGCACGACCGTCGTGGTGTCGCCGCTGATCGCGCTCATGCACGATCAGGTGGCCGCCCTGGAACGGTGCGGCGTGCCCGCCACCTATCTGGCCGGGACCCTGCCGTGGGAGGAAGTCCGGCAACGGCTCGCCGCGGTCGCGGCGGGCCGCTGCAAGCTGGTGTACGTCGCCCCCGAGCGTCTGGCCTCCGACCGGCTGCGGGCCGCGCTGGCCCGCCTGGAATGCCCGTTGCTGGCCATCGACGAGGCGCACTGCATCAGCTCGTGGGGGCACGACTTTCGCCCCGACTACCTGCAACTCGGGGAGCTGGTGCAGCTCCTGCCGCGGGCGCGGGTGCTGGCCTGCACCGCCACCGCCACGCCGGTGGTGCGCGACGAAATCATCGAGCGGCTCGGCCTGCCGGCGGACGCGCCGCAACTCATCCACGGCTTCGCGCGTCCCAACCTGGCGCTGCGGGTCGTCGAGATGATGACCGGCCGGGAGCGCGAGCGGCACGTCGACGCCGCGCTCGCCGAGGCGCTGGGCGGCCCGCGGCGCCGGCGCGGAACGGTGATCGTCTACGCGCCCACGCGCCGGACCGCCGAGGAAGAGGCGCAACGCCTCGATACGCTCCGGTGGGAGACGGCCGCCTATCACGCCGGCATGGACGGCGGCCGGCGCGAGCGCGTGCAACGCGCCTTCATGGCCGGCGAGCTCGACGCGGTCGTGGCAACCAACGCATTCGGCATGGGCATCGACCGGGCCGACGTGCGGTGCGTGGCGCATCTGGCGCCGCCCGGATCGCTGGAGGCGTACTACCAGGAAGCCGGGCGGGCCGGCCGGGACGGCGAACCGGCGGTCTGCCTCCTGCTCATCTCCCCCGGAGACATGGCGCTGCGCCGCCACCTGATCGATCGGGACGGCGACGGCCGGCCGGCGGCGCCGGAGGTGGCGCAGCACCAGTGGAACCTGTTCCTGGAGTTGATGCGCTGGGCGGAAGGCGGCGCCTGCCGCCATGACGCGATCCTGCGCTACTTCGGCGACGAAGAAGAGACCCTGGCCGGCTGCGGCCGCTGCGACGTGTGCCTGCGGCTCGCGGACGAAGAGGAGCACGATCCCGAACAAGCCGCGCTCGTGGTCCGCAAGGGGCTGTGTGGCGTGGCGCGCATCCACGGCCGCTTCGGCCTGACGGCCGCCGTGAAGCTGCTCAGGGGTGCCGCGGACGAACGCCTGCGGCGCGCCCGGCTCGACCGCACGCCGACCTTCGGCACGCTCGGCGACCGTTCGGAGGAGTGGCTGATGCGCTTGCTGCGGCGCTGCGTCACCGCCGGTTGGGTCGACTTCCAGGGCGGCGACCGGCCGATCGCCGTGGTCACCGCGGAGGGACGGGAGGTGATCTACGCGCGCCGGCCGGCGCGCCTGCTGCTGCCGCCGGCGGCGCGGACCCGGCCGGCGCGCGACGCGGCCCGGCCCGCGCGCCCGCGCGGCGAAGGACGCGCGGCTGCCGGCCCTGCGGTCGAAGAGCTCGACGAAGCCGGCCGCGAGCTGTTCGAGGCGCTACGCGCCTTTCGCATCGAGCAGGCGCGCCGCCAGCAGGTGCCGCCCTATGTCATCGCCAGCGACCGGACCCTGCGCCACGTCGCCGCGCTGCGCCCGGACTCGCCGGAAACCCTGGAGCTGGTGCACGGTATCGGCCCCGCCAAGGCCGAGCGCTACGGGGCGGCGCTGCTGGAGATCGTCGAGCGATTCAGACAGTAGTATCCGCGCGCCGTGGTCAACCTGGCCGGCGGCTACCGGTGGACGCCGGTCGCGGATGCCGGCGACGCGACCGCCCGCCCGTCGCCGTCGAAGACCAGACGGTACGAACCGCCCCGCATCGAGCGCGTGGCGCCGTCCATGTAGCAGACGCTGAAGGCGCGGCGCGGTACGTCGGTCTCGTTCGTCCCGGACCGGTGCAGCGTCCAGTTGTGCAGGAGCACCGCCTCGCCCGCATCGAGTTCGAGATGGACCGTGCGGAACGCCCGATCGCCCGACGCGATCCGCTGGTCGAGATCCTCGCGCTGTCCGTCGGAGAGAAACCCGGACGATGAGCTCGGATTGAGCAGCCGCCGGTGTGACCCGGGCACGATCTCCACGCAGCCGTTCGCCTTCGACGCCGGATCGAGCGCGGTCCACACGGTGATCTGCGGATCGCGGTCGAGATCGGTCCAGCGATCCTGATGCCACACCAGGTCGGAGCCGCCGCCGGCCGGCTTGTTCAGGAACATCGCGCGGAAGCAGGCGACCGGGCGGTCCGGACCGTAGACCCGCCGGCACAGGTCCGCGAACAACGGCCGCGTCAGGTAGGCGTGGAACAGCGGATCGAGCTCCAGGTCCTGAACCTTGCGGTAGGCCAGCGTCGCCCCCTTGTGCCCCTTCGTCTGTCCTTGGAGGCGCTCCGGCGGATCGGTCGATGGGTCGAGCTGCATGAGCATGCGGTCATACGGCGCGTCCGCCGCGCCGAGCATGATCCGGTCGATGCGCGTGCGGAGGGCATCGAGGTCCCGATCGTCCAGGAGTCGGCCGAGCCTTACGTACCCCTGCTCGTGAAGCCGCCGCAGCTCATCGCCGGCGATCATCGCACGTTCGTCTCGCTTCATAGACACCACCTGTTTTACTTGGTATCTTCGGACGCGGCGCCGACGTGCAGCGCACGGCCGCCGATCCGCACCTCATCGAGGGCGACCGTGAGCCAGTGCACGCCCGGTGACCGGAACGCGGCCCCCGCCATGGGACAGACGATCTCGACGTCAGCCGCCGGCGCCCTTACCTGCACCGTGCCGTGCGACCTGACGATGACCGCACCCGTGTCGTCCTGGACGACGTTGATCGCCACGTCGTGTCTCCCCTTCGAGACATTCCCCACGGCGACGTACACGTACCACGTCGGCGCGACGATCGGAAACCGGGCGAAGCTGAAGCTCTGGAAGATGCCGATGAGTCCCTTCTTCCCGTTCTTCTCCTCGATCGCCTTGTCGGCGCAGAGGATGGCATGGAGTACCGGTTCCACGTTCAACAGGCGCTACGAGCCGAGCATCAGCGCCCGGCAGACCTCCGCCAGCCGATCCAGCTCGTCGATCGGCATCGATTCCTGGTTGGTGTGGATGTCCCGATAGCCGACCGAGATCACCACGGTCGGCAGCCCCTTGGCGTTGAACTCGTTGGCGTCGCTGCCGCCACAGGTGGTGGCGCGCCGCGGCGTCAGGCCGGCCGACCGGATCGCCGCCTCGGCGCGCCGCACCGGCGCGTCGTCCTCGCCGAACCGATAGCCGGCCGTACTGCCCAGCGACTCCACGTCGATGGCGCCGCCGAACGCCTCCGCGCCCTGCCGGCAGCAGTCCAGCAACGCCGCGCGGTGCGCGCGGAACCGGCTCCGGTCCAGGCTGCGCACCTGCACGGTCAGCGCCGCCTGCGGCGGGACGATGTTGGCCGCCTCCCCGCCGGTGAGCACGCCCGCGTTGGCGGTGGTCTCGGCGTCGATGCGGCCGAGCTGCATCCGGTCGATCGCGCGCGCGGCCATCCGCAGCGCGCTGCGGCCCTCCTCGGGCTCCGTGCCGGCGTGCGCGGCGCGCCCGCGAAAGGTGACGCGGAGCGTCTCCGCCCAGGGACCGGCCATGATGATGCCGCCGACCGGCCCGTCGACGTCCGGTACGAAGGCCATGCGCGAGCGGACCCCGGCGACGTCGAACGCCTTGGAGCCGATATGCCCCACGTCCTCGCCCACCGTGAAGAGCACCTCCACGGGCGGATGCGGCGTGCCGTCCGCCGCGATCGCTTCCACGGCCTCGACGATGGCGGCCACCGCCGCCTTGTCGTCGGCGCCGAGCACGCTCGATCCGTCGGTGTGCACCGCGCCGTCGCGTATCACCGGCTCCATGCCGGGGGTCGGACGCACGGTATCGGTGTGAGCGCACAGCAGGATCGGCTCCTCGCCGGCCCGCGCCCCGCACCCGGGCCAGAATCCCAGCACGTTGCGGCTCCGATCCGCGCGCAGCCGGACCCCGGCGCGCTCCAGCTTCGGCCGCAGGGCGTCGCTCACCGGGTCTTCGTTCGGGTGATAGCTGTCGATGCGGAGGATCGTCAGGAACGTGTCGAGCACCCGCGCGGAGTCGATCACGGCTCGTCAGCCGCGGCGCTCGCCGGCGCGCAACTCGTCGAGCGCCGCCGTAAGCCCCTGTGCGCCGAGGAAGCCGAACGATCCGATGTTGATGAAGCGGTACCCCTGATCGTACGCCTGCTTGCTGTGGGCCACGCCCTGCAGGGCTATGCCCGCGGTTTTGCCGGAGGCGCCGACGCGCTGCGGGAACTCGGCCAGAAACGCCTGCACCTTCGGGTGACGGAGTTGCCCGATGACCCCCAGCGACGCCGACAGGTCGGACGGTCCGGCGAACACCACGTCGACCCCGTCGACGGCGGCGATCGCATCGAGGTTGGCGATGCCGGCCGGGCTCTCGATCTGCACCACCACGCACGTCTCGTCGTTGGCCGCCGGCAGGTAGTCGTCCCAACTGACGTCCAGGTAGACGGTCCAGGTCGGGGTGATCCCCCGCGATCCCTGCGGCGGATACTTGGCGTACTCGACAGCGCGCTTGGCTTCGTCGGCGGTGCCTACCTGCGGCACCATCACCGTGTTGGCGCCGATGTCGAGAGCCTTCTTGATGGCGCTGGAGTCGAGTCCAGGGACCCGGACCATCGGCGCCACGCCCCCCTGCCGGCACAGAATCGGCAGCCACCGCACCTCGCCGGTCCCGTACGGGCGGTGCTCCAGGTCGATCCAGAGGAAGTCGACGTCGCAGTTGATCGCCATCTTGGCGGAGAACTCCGATTCGTCGACCGCGCCGACGCCCCACGCCGCCCGGCCCGACGACAGCAACCGCTTGACGCGGTTCTCGAACGCCGTTCCGGCGTTCCCTTCCGATTTCATGATGCGCGCAGTGTGCCGGCATCGCGGCGCACCGCGCCACCCTACAGGCGTGGGGTACCTTGACGCCCCCGACCGGTAAGGGCTATGGTCTATTTTGACGAATCAAAATATGATGTTCTGGATGCAAAAGACGGTCCTCCGCCGCACCGTGCTCGTCACGGCTCTGGCAGCGCTGCCGTTGGCGGCGTGCGGCAACCGCGCCCAGCCGAATTCGACCTCCCCGCCGGCCGGCGCCGGCGCGCACGCGGCCGCCGCCGGAGCCGCGCGGACCTACCCCTACCGGATCACGGCCACCACCGGCATGGTCGCCGACATCGTGCGCCAGGTCGCCGGCGACCGCGCCTCGGTGGCCGCGATCATCGGCGAAGGCATAGACCCACACCTCTACGTGCCGACCCGCAGCGACGTGGCGGCGCTCATGGAAGCCGACGTCGTCTTCTACTCCGGCCTCTTCCTGGAGGGAAAGATGACCGACACGCTCATCAAGGTGGCCGGCAGCCGGCCCGTGCACGCGGTCACCGAGCTGGTGGACGAGTCGCTGCTGCTGCAGCCGGCGGAGTTCGCCGGCCACTTCGACCCCCACCTGTGGATGGACGTGTCGGGCTGGATGCAGGCGGTGCACGCGGTGACCGAAGCGCTGGCCGCCTTCGACCCGGACGGTGCGGGCGGCTATCGCGAGCGCGCGGCGGCCTACGCCGCGACCCTCGCGGCGCTGCACGACTACGCGATTCGCGCGCTGGGCTCGATTCCCGAGCCGCAGCGCATGCTGGTGACCGCCCACGACGCGTTCAACTACTTCGGCCGCGCCTACGGGTTGCAGGTGGCCGGCATCCAGGGGATTTCCACGGAGTCGGAGGCGGGGCTCGACCGCATCAACCGGCTGGTCGACCTGCTGGTAACGCGCCGCATCCGGGCGGTCTTCGTGGAGACCACCATCGCCGACCGCAACGTCCGCGCCCTGATCGAGGGGGCGGCGGCGCGCGGCCACACGGTGGTGGTGGGCGGCGAACTCTTCTCCGACGCCATGGGACAGCCGGGGACGTACGAGGGGACCTACGTGGGCATGCTCGACCACAACGTCACCACCGTGGCGCGGGCGCTGGGCGGTGACGCTCCGGAACGGGGATTCCAGAGACGCCTGACCGCCGCGGCGCCGGCGCCGTGAACGGTCCGCCGGGCGGGTTCGTCCCCGCCGACAGCCCACTGATCGTCCGCGGCCTCACCATCGCCTACCGGCGGCGGCCGGTGCTGTGGGACGTCGACGTGACCGCCCGCGACGGGGCGATCACCGGCATCGTCGGCCCCAACGGGGCCGGCAAGAGTACCCTGCTCAAGGGGGTGCTCGACCTGGTGCCGAAGGTGTCGGGCTCGGTGAGCATCTACGGCAAGCCGTACCGGCAGCAGCGCCCGGTCGTCGCCTACGTGCCGCAGCGCGAGAGCGTCGATTGGGACTACCCGGTCAGCGCCCTCGACCTGGTGGCGATGGGCCTGTACCGATCGCTCGGCTGGTTGCGTCCGGTCCGCCGCGCCACGCGCGCGGCGGCCCTGGCCGCCATGGACCTGGTGGGGATGGCGGACTATGCGGGCCGGCAGATTTCCGAGCTCTCCGGCGGCCAGCAGCAGCGGCTGTTCCTGGCCCGCGCGCTGGCCCAGAACCCCCGCATCTACTTCATGGACGAGCCGTTCGCGGGCGTCGACGCCGCCACCGAACGGACCATCGTCGACCTGCTGCAGCGGCTGCGGCGGCAGGGCAAGAGCGTGTTCGTAGTCCACCACGACCTGCAGACGGTCGACAGCTACTTCGACGCGCTGCTGATGCTCAACCTGCGGGTGGTCGCCCACGGTCCGGTGAAGGACGTTTTCACCGACGACAACCTGCAGAAGACCTACGGCGGCCGGCTGACGCTGCTGGACCGCGCGGTCGACGCCCTGGGCCGGCGTGGGAGCGGCGGATGACCTATCTGCCGGCGTGGGACCAGGTGCTGCGCGTGCTGACCCTGAGCGACTTCAACACGCGGGTCGTGGTGGTGGGCGTCGGCCTCCTGGGAATGGCGGCCGGCATCGTCGGCACCTTCACCCTGCTGCGCAAACGGGCGCTGGTCTCCGACGCCATCAGTCACGCGACCCTGCCCGGCATCGCCGCGGCGTGGCTGGTGATGGTGGCGCTCGGCGGCACCGGCAAGTGGTTCCCGGGACTGTTGATCGGCGCCGCGGTGGGCGGTCTGGCCGCCACCGCGGCCGTGCTGGTGGTGCGCACGGTGCTCAGACTGCACGAGGACGCCGCGCTGGGCATCGTGTTGTCGGTGTCGTTCGGCGCCGGCATCGCGCTGCTCGGAGTGATTCAGCAGATGCGGCGCGGCTCCGCCGCCGGGCTCGATTCCTTCATCTACGGCAAGACCGCGTCGATGCTGGTCTCCGACGCGCTGTTGATCGGGATCATCTCGCTGGCGCTCGTCATCGTAGCCGTCACGATGTTCAAGGAATTGAACATGCTCTGCTTCGACGCCGAGTATGCGGCCTCGCAGGGGTTGCCGGTGGGGGTTCTGGACGCGGTGATGCTGGCGCTGGTGGTGGCGGTCACCGTCATCGGCTTGCAGGCGGTGGGGCTCATCCTGATCGTCGCCCTGTTGATCATCCCGGCCGCGGCGGCGCGCTTCTGGACCTACGACCTGCGGCTGATGACGGTGCTGTCGGCGCTGATCGGCGCCCTGGGCGGCTTCATCGGGGCGGCGCTCTCGGCGCTGGTGCCGCGCCTGCCGGCCGGCGCGGTCATCGTCGTCGCCACCGCGGTCGGCTTCGTGATCAGCGTCCTGTTCGGTACCCGCCGCGGGCTGCTGCGGCTGCTCGTCGAGCGCCGCCGCAGCGACCGGCGCATCCGCCGCGAGCACCTGCTGCGCGCGGCGTTCGAGCAGGTCGAAGGGCGGCTCGGCGCCACGCCGGGCCATGCCGAGCTGAAAGCGGTCGCCGTCGATCGGCGCCAGTTGGCCCATCGCCGGGGATGGTCGCGGCCCGAGCTGACCGCGGCCATGCGGGCCGGCCACCGGGAGGGGCTGCTGCAGCCGGCGCCCCTGGAGCCGGAATCGGTGCGGCTCACGCCGGCCGGCGCCGCCCAGGCGCTGCAGATCGTGCGCAACCACCGTCTGTGGGAGCTGTACCTGATACGGCACGCGGACGTGGCCACCAGCCGCGTAGACCGGGGCGCCGACCGCATCGAGCACGTGCTGGAGCCCGATCTGGTGGCGGAGCTGGAAGCGCAGTTGAACGGTCAGGCGGATCGGGCCGCGGTGGCCGCCAGCCCGCACGAGTTGCGGGGCGACGAACCGTGACCTGGACCTCGCTCGACACCGGCATCGTGGTGGTCGCCGCGGTCAGCGCCATGGCGTGCGCGCTGATCGGCAGCTTCCTCGTGCTGCGGCGCATGAGCATGATGGGCGACGCCATCAGCCACGCGGTGCTGCCCGGCATCGCCGCCGCGTTTCTGCTCACGCTGAGCCGCGATACCGGAGTGATCGTGATCGGCGCGGCGGTCGCCGGCGTGCTCACCGCCGCCTTCACCCAGTTCATCCACCAAGTCGGCAACGTCGACCGCGGCGCCGCCATGGGCGTGGTATTCACCACCATGTTCGCGGTCGGCCTGATCCTGATCGTGCGCAGCGCCGACGCCGTGCACATCGACGTCCATACGGTCTTCTACGGCTCGGTCGAGCTGTCGCCGCTCAACGAGATGACGGTCGCGGGCGTGCGCGTGCCGCGAGCGCTCCTGATCCTGGGCTCGGTGTTCGCAGCCGACCTGGCCTTCGTACTGATCCTGTTCAAGGAGCTCAATCTCACGTCGTTCGACGAGGACTTCGCTCGCTCGATCGGCTGCAGCGCGGGGCTGCTGCACTACGCGCTGATGGTGATGGTGGCCGTCACGATCGTCGCGGCGTTCGAGAGCGTCGGCAGCATCCTGGTGATCGCGATGCTGATCGTACCGGGGGCGGTGGCCGGCCTGTTCACCCGCCGCCTCTGGTCGCTGCTGGCGCTCGGTCAGGTGATCGCGCTCGCCTGCGCCGCCGGCGGCCATCTGAGCGCCATCACGGTGCCCCGCTGGTTCGGGCTGACCGACACCAGCACCGCCGGCATGATGACCGTGACGGCCGGGGCGGTGGTAGCCGTCGCCCTGGTGGCGGCGCCGGAGCGCGGTTTGGCGGCGCGCGCCCTGCACCGCTTCCGGGTCACGCGCCGCGCCAGTCGAACACCACTCCCAGCATCTCCTTCTGGCGGCGGTAGGCCATCTCGTAGGCCTGTTTCATATCCCGATACGGCAGTCGGTGGGTAATCAGGCGCGTGGGCGAAAGCCGGCCGTCGGCCATCAGCGACAGCACGTGCGCGCATGAGTTGTTCCAGGAGAAGCGCTCCGGCGCGTCGCGGTCGCCGGGGAACCGGTAACCGGCGGTGCCGTTGACGGCGATCAGCGAGATGCCCTTGTCGTAGAACCAGTCGAGCACCAGCGGGTTGAAGTCGAGCCGCTCCTCGCCCCGCCCCAGCAGGCTGACGATCGATACCCGGCCGCCGTTGCGGACCACCTGCACGGAGGTGCGGTAGGCCGGCCACGGGTTGGCGGTCAGGATCACCAGATCGATGCCCACCCCGTTCGTGAACCGGTCGAGCTGTTCGAAGAGATCGGGGTCCGACGACAGGAAGGCGGCGTGCGCGCCCATGCGCCGCGCCATCTCCAGGCGCACCGGGCTGTTGCCGAGCGCCGCCACCCGCGCGCCGAACAGCGGCCCCAGCGCCACGGCGCCAAGCCCCAGCACGCCCAACCCGACCACCGCCACGTTCTCGCCCGGCTCGAAGGCGGCCTTGCGGTAGCAGAAGCCGGACAGCGTATAGAGGTGCGACCAGACCGCGTCCTCCGGGTCGACGCCGGCCGGGACCTTTGCCAAGTGGCCGCGTTCGTCGTACACGTGCGCCGACGAATGGGAATGCCGGTCGGCGACGCGGTCGCCGGCCGCCACGCTGGTCACGGCGCTGCCGACCGCGCGGACGATGCCGACACAGCTATCGCCGACCGGCCGCGGGTACTCGATCGGCTGCATGCCGTAGTCGGCTCCCTGGTAGTTGCCGCGGTCGGTGCCGATCTTGAGGGCCGAGACCTCCGTGTCGACCAGCAGCTCGTGCGGGCCGAGCCGATCGGGGTCGAGCTCGACCGGCTCGACGCGCAGGTCGCGCGGACCGCGCAGAAACGCTTGCAGCGCCGTCATGCGTTCACCTCCTGCCGGTGAGGATACCAACCGCCGCCCCCCGGCACGATCCGCCCGCGGCGCACGGTCGCCGCGGCGCGCAGGCACCGCGTACCGATCCGGTCCGTGCCCATGCTGTCGGTGAACACGAAGCTGCCTTCGCGCTCCTCCAGCACCGCGATGTCCGCACGCGTTCCCGGCCGCAGCGTGCCGATCTCGTGATCCCGGAGCAACGCCTTGGCCGGCGCCAGGGTCGATCGTTCCACCACCTGCTCCAACGACAGCCCCAGGCGCAGGAACTTGGACATGGTCGTCGGCAGGTCGAACACCGGACCGTTCACGTTGAGCGTATGCAGGTCGGTGCTGATGGTCTGCGGCAGAAACCCCTGTTCGATCGCCGCCTCGGCGACCTCCCACTGGAAGCTGCCGGAGCCGTGGCCGATGTCGAAGATTACGCCCCGTTCGGCGGCCTCGCGCACCTGCGGCCAGACGCGGCCATCGCGGTCCAGGATGCGCTCGGAGCCGCCCTTGAAGCAATGGGTGATGCAGTCGCCGGGCTCCAGGAGCTCCAGTATCTCGGGCACCGGCATCGGTGTTTCACCGATGTGCACCATCAGCATGGTGCCAGCCTCGCGCGCCGCGGCGACCGCGTCCTGCAGATTGGCCCTGCCAGCCTCGCCCCGGCCCATCAGACGGGCGGTGGCGCGGATCTTGACGCCGACGGCGACGCGCGGATGCGCGCGGATGGTGGCGACCACGCCGGCGGGGTCGGCCAGGGCGCGGTCGAGCAGCTCGCCGGTGCGGTTGAAGGTCGCCAGACCCGACGCCGACAGGTGGATCAGCGCCAGCACCTCGGTCTGCGCGGGGACGATCACGTCCCGCAGGAAGCCGGGGAAGTTGTGGCTTCCCGAGCTGCCGGTGTCGAGCATGGTGGTCACCCCGCCGGCGGCGCAGAGCGGATCCGGGTCCAGGCCGAGCGTGGTGTGGTCCCGGTACGCGTGCACGTGCAGGTCGATCAGGCCCGGCATCACCAGCCGGCCGCGGGCGTCGATCACGTGGCGCGCCTGGTCGGCCGGCAGCTCCGGGCCGATCTCCGCGATGCGGTCGCCGGCGACGGCGACGTCGAGCGGTCCGCGCAGCCGCTGCGACGGGTCGATCACCTCGCCGCCGTCGATGAGAACGTCGTACTTCATCTGATCCCCCTGCGAGTGCAGGTTTCGTTGGGTGCGGGGCTTACGACGAGACCGCCGGTCCGCCGCTATCCCTTGAAGTTCGCCTGCGCGTTCGACTGTCCGATGCCCCGCACGACCGGTTCGGTCAGCCAGCGTTCCGCCGCCTCGCTCAGGTAGCGTTCGCCGGTCTCGGCGCCCAGCCGGTCGAAGGGGCGCCAGCGTTCCGGGCCGGGCGCTCGCCCACCGGTGCGCCGCAGCTCTTCGCGCGGGCAGGCGTACACCCGGCACACGTCGGCCGAGCCGTCGCCGACCAGGTAGTCGCCCACGTAGCTGACCCAGGGCAGGTCGCCGCCGAGCTGCGGTCCGGCCGCTCGCATCAGCGCGTCGATCACATTGTCGTCGTCGGTGCCGGCCCGCTTGGCGGCCGGCTGCGCCGGCCCGCCGGGCACGATCGGCGACCCGTCCTTTCCGTCCATGACCAGGAACCGCTCCTCCGCCTCGACCAGCAGCCGGGTCTGCGCGATGCGCCCGTTGATGCGGTCACCAAGCAACGCCGCGCCGGCCGCGTCGAACAGTTCGGTCGAGTGCTCCCGGAACAGATAGGGCCCGCAGCCCGGCGGCGCACTGCCGGCCCGGTACTTGTTGTAGACCCCGAAGCGCAGCGTGTCGGACCGATTGCCGAACGTCTGGTGCCACGTGAACATGTCCATGAAGGCGACCTGTCCGCGGCGCAGGCGCGTGTCCTGGAACGGCCGGAGTTGGTCGCCCCGCGCCCGTCGCACGTGCGTGACCCGCCCGCGGCGCGCCAGCGCGGGGATGCGGTGCGACCCCGGCGACACCAGCAGCGGACCGACCCGCTCGGTGTAGTCGACCAGGGGCACGATCGCGAACAGCCAGCGCATCGACGAGCCGACCGGACGGTACGGCTTGTAGTCGCAGTGCGCGGATTCGTGGGTTCCCAGGTAGTCGCCGCCGGTGCCCGGACTGCCGGGCGGCATCGCGTAGATCACGAACGCCGACATGCGAATCTCGTCCTCCAGCAGCTCAGCGGCCGCGGCCGTCACCTGCGGGTGATCGACCACCCGACGCACGTCGGCCAGGCGCAGGCTGTCCTCGGACAGGGTGTACTTCCCCGGCGCCGGGAAGCGCCGGCCGGCGCCGATATGGCGCTGCGTCTCGAACTCGGAGCGGGCGGCGTCCGCCAGCCGCTCGATCTCGCCGCCGTCCATCAGGTCCGGTACGACCAGAAAGCCGTCGTCGCGGTAGCGGGCGATCTGATCGGCGCTCAGGACCGCCACGTAACCAAGCCTCTCACCGTCTTCCCTCCTCCATGTTTGCGGAGAGCCACAGGGTAGCAGATACTGCGCTCGCGCACGGGGGCGCGATCCAATGAGACTCGACGACCGGCAGCTCGCCTTTTACCGGACGTTCGGCTTCCTGCGCTTCCCCGCGCTGTTCGCCGCGGAGATCGAGGAGATCACGGCGGGCTACGAACGCATCTGGGCCGGCGGCGGCGTCACTCACGATCACAAGGAACGGTCGATGATCGCGCCGTTCGCCGACCGGGACGAATACCTGGCCGGTCTGCTCGACGATCCCCGGATCGACGGCGTGGTGGCCAGCCTGCTGGGGCCCGACTACAACTACGCCTCCAGCGACGGCAACTACTACGTCGGCGACACCGCCTGGCACTCCGACCACGACCTGGCCGCGCCGTACCACTCGCTGAAGATCGCCTTCTACCTCGATCCGGTCGACGCCGGCAGCGGGTGCCTGCGCGTGTTCCCCGGTAGCTGCCATGCCGGCGACGCCTTCGCCGACGGCCTGCACCGGGTGGTTCCGCTCACCCGCCACAACCGCAACGAGGAGGTCTGGGGCGTGCACGGCCGGGACCTGCCCGGCTACGCCGTCGCCTCTTCGCCCGGCGACATGCTGCTGTTCAACCACAAGACCAAGCACAGCTCGTGGGGCGGCGGCACCGCGCGGCGGATGTTCACGTACAACTTCGAGGAGCGCATGGCCGGCGCGGCGCTGCCGTACCTGGTAGAGCTTCTGCGCGGAGCCTTCGACCGGTACGGGACGGTCCACGCGGAGCCGCTGTTGCGGACCGCCGGCCCCGCGCGCATGCGCCACCTGACGCAGCGCCTTGACGTCGCGCGGGCGCATGGTATGGTGAGCTCATGAAGAATCCGGTTGTCCATTTCGAGATACGGTCGCAGGACCCTGCGGCGCTCCACGAGTACTACACCAAGCTGTTCGACTGGCAGATTGAGCACCATGAGGCGATCGACTACCGCGTGATCAGCACCAAGGGCGAAGGCGATTCGACCGGCATCAACGGCGGCATGGGGGCGAGCGGCGGCGCGCCGAACACCGTCACCTTCTACGTGCAGGTTGACGACATCGAGGAACGATTGAAGAAGGCGGTCGAGCTCGGCGGCACCGAGATCGTGCCGGTGACGACCATCCCCGGCGCCGTGACGTTTGCGATGTTCGCCGACCCGCAGGGCAACTGCGTCGGCATGGCGGCCAGCCAGACCCCCGACTGACCCCCATGCAGGGCCGGCCGGTATGCAGGGCCGGCCGGTCTACCCGCCGGTAGCCAGCCGGTACTCCTTCGTGTCGGAGAGCCGGTCGATGCGGATCGCTTCGGGCATCCGTTCCGCCTCTGCCACCCCCTCGTACGGCCAGTAGTAGAGGTTCACGCCGGCGAAGTCCGGCGCCAAGCTGAGCGGCCACAGCACCGACGCCGGGCCTTTCTCGGAGTTGTCGATGACGGCGGCCAGCGGCGCGCCGGCCGCCTCGAAGCCGGCGCGCCAGCGCCGCCAGTGTTCCAGGTCCTGCCGCTTGCCCTTGGGCGCAACGACGATCTGCTCGGCCGGGCAGTAGGGAGCCAGCCCCAGCGCGTCCAGCACCTCGACCACCTCCCAGCGCTCGTGAGTGGTGACGATCGCAAAGACATAGGCGTCGTTCATCGCTTCCAGATCGGCGACGGAAAGGCGGGACTGCGCGTCGAGCCGGCCTTCCGCCAACTGGCGCTGCGTCTCCGGAATCGACGGCAACTGCGCTGCCGTGCGGAGGCTCAAGGCGATCGACTTCCTGGTCATCTCGCCGGCAGGTTATCCGACCTCGCTTACGACTGACAACGGCCGGCTGCGCAGGAGCGACGATCGGCTCCGGCGTTCGGTCGTGCCGGCGGCCGTGGCAGAATGGCCGGATCGTGTCCTCTCCGGGGCGTCTCTACGCGCGGCGCAACTCCTGGTACGCGCGGCTTCTGGTCCGTACGCCGGCCGGCTTTCTGCTCGTGTTCGGCGGCGTCGCCGCCGGTGCGTGGCTCGTCGCCGCGCAGGTCGAGCTGACGCGGTACGTCACGGTCCCGGTGGAGCGGCACGGTTCGGTCCTCGTCGGATACGCGCGGACGCCGCTGCTGCGGGCCGCCGGCGCCGGCGGGGAAGTCGGTTGGCGCGCCGGCGCTGGCGCGGTCGCGCGCGGGACGCTGGTCTCCTATGAGGAGTCCGGCGATGACGACCGCGTGCGGTTCATGGTGAGCGTGGAGGGCGGAGCAGCCACCGGGACGGCGCCGCCAGCGAGCGAAGACGAACGTATCACCGTCGATCTGCCCGCCGGGACGGAGACGCTGTTCGACCGTATGAAAGGCCGGGCGCTGGGGAGACGGGCGCGGTGAAATGGTGGAAGCTCATGGGCGGAGGCCGCCTCTCCGCTGGCCGGCCGGCCGGCTTGCGGCGGTTGCTGCCCTTCATGCTGCGCATGACGCGCGCCTATCGGGGCACGTTCCTGAACATGGGGCTGTGCGTGTTCGGCGGCTCCATCATGCTGGCCGGATTGCCGTACCTGTTCGCGCTGGTGGTCGATGAAGTGATCTATCACCGCGATCCGGAGCTGGTCCCCTACCTCGGCATCCTCTTCGGGCTGATGCTGGTCGGCGGCCAGCTTCTGTACGCGATCGAGTACGCATGCTGGGGATTGCTCAAAGCCGATTTCCACACCCTGCTCCGCCTGCACGCGTACGAGCACGTGATCCACCTGGAGCCGCGCATCCTGGACGGGGTGGAGACGAGCGACGTGGTGACGACGATCAACAGCGACATCGCAGCGTTTACAAACCTCGCGCACCACGGCATGGCCGCCGGCGTCGCGAACGTCCTGCAGTTCGTCCTTTCGGTCGCCATCGTCGGGACGATCGATGTCATCGCCGCCGGCATTCTGACCGTAGCCGGGCTCGTCACCTACGTCGCGAACCGAAACACGGGCCGGATGGTGCATGCGCGTTACCGCCGAATGCGGGAGGGCTACGGCCACTACGTCGCATGGCTGTACGAGGTCATCGCCGGCCGGCGCGAGGTCCGGCGGCTCGGCGCCCAGGCCACCGTCACCCGGTGGTTCCTCCACCGTCACAACGGCATGCTGCGGAATCTGGTCAGGGCGTGGTGGGCGGAGCTCGCCGGCGAGCGGGCGGTCGAGTTGGCGGTGGTAGCGGCCACGATCGCGATGTACGGCTGGGCGGCGACGCTGGTGGTCGCGCAGTCGATGACGCTGGGAACGTTCCTTGCGCTGATCGAGTACCTCATTCTCGGCCGGATCGCCCTCTCGCGGATCGGCCGGCTCAACGTCTGGGTGCAGTCCTTCTACGTGCGCATCGGCCGGCTGCAGGCCATGTTGGCCAAGCCGCGAGAGGCCGCCGGTCCGGTCGCCGCCACGACTCGGGAGACGCAACGCGCACCGGCCGCCCCGCCGATCGCTCCCTCATGGGAACGGGTCCGTTCCCGTTCCAGGGAAACCTGGGCGGTCCCGGCGATCCGCGCCGCCGGCCGGAGCGGTTTCCGGTTCGACGGGGTTCGCTTTCGCTACTCCGACGAAGGCGCGCGCGTGCTCGACGGACTCGACCTGCGAGCCGAGGCGGGGGAGCTCATCGCCATGGTGGGGAGGAGCGGCGCCGGCAAGACGTCGCTGATCCAGCTCTTGCTCCGCTTCTATCACCCGCAGAGCGGCCGCGTGTCGATCGCCGGACGCGCCGTCGACGAGTACTCTCTGGCGGACATCCGCCGCATGGTCGGCGTGGTGTATCAGGACCCGATCCTGTTCCCGGAGACGATTCGGCGGAACCTGTGGCCGCCGTGGTTCACCGGCTCGGACGCCGATCTGGAGTCGGCGCTCGACGCGGTGGGCCTGACGGAGTGGCTGTCGCGCCGGCGCAGCGGGCTCGACACGGTCGTGGAGCCGAGGACCGCGTTCTCGCGCGGCGAGCGCCAGCGGCTGGCGATCGCGCGGATGCTGCTCCGCACGCCGCACGTCATCGTCATGGACGAGGCGACGTCCGGCGTGGACGACGCGCGCGAGTCGCAGATCTACGCGGCCCTGAACGACCGACTCCCGGACCGCACCGTGCTGATCGCGACGCACCGGCCGGCGACCGCACGCCGGGCCGGCCGCGTCGTGCTGCTCGACGGCGGACGGATCGCCGCCGACGGCAGCCATGACCGGGTGGGCGCGGCTTCCGCGGTCTACCGGAGCCTCATGAACGAACGGCGTAGCGGCGCCCGTGACCCGGACCGGTGACGTGGCTGCATGACGCCCTGCGGGCGCGGTGGCAGCTTCTCCGTGCCGTCGAGGGGCACGTGCGCCTGCTGCGGGGAGCGGTCGCCGCCCTGGTCGCCGTACGGGTGGTGCTGGTGGCCTCGGCGCTGGTACCGCCGTTGCTGCTTGGCGCGCTGGTCGACCGGGTGGTGATCGCCGGACACGCCGCACTGCTTCCCTGGCTCCTCGGCGCGTTCGGCCTAGTGTATGTGGTCGAGACGGCGGCGATGGCTGTCGAGCGGGCGGCCCGCAGCCGGATGCTGGGCATGATGACGTTGCGCCTGCGCCACCGCAACTTCTCGGCGGCCCTGCGCGCGCCCGACTCGGCCGGGTCGGGCGATCTCAAGCGCGCCGTGGAGGAGGACGTCGAGCAGATCGGCCCGGCGTTTGACAGCCACGTCATCCAGGCGGCGTTCATCGTCGTGCGCATGGCGGTGCTCGCCGCGCTGCTCGCGGCCTTGAGTTGGCATCTGGCGGCCATCGCCCTGGGTGCCTCGGTCGTCGTGACGTTCGCCGTGGGCGTCTTCTCCGGCGGCGCCCGGCGAGTGGGCGTCGAGCAGCGGGCGGCGATGGGAGCGTTCGACGACTGGCTGCACCGGTCGATCCGGCGCTGGCGGGAGACCAAGGCGCTGCAGCGCGAGCGCCGCGAGCTGGCCGCCATGGGGCGGCAGTACCGGCCGGTGCAGCACGCGATGAGCGCCGCCCAGTTCTATCACTGGGGCGCGGACGCGGTGGGACGAGCCGTCGACGATCTCGCCGCTCGAGCGGTGCTCTACTTCATCGGCGCGCTCCTCATTTTCGGCGGCTTCATCACCGCCGGAGTGCTGCTCGCCTTCGTTCGCTACTACCTTGCCTTCGCCGGGGCGATCCAGGAGTTGCGCGCGAACGACGTGAGCTTCCAGGCGGCCCGCGCGCCGATCCGGCGCGCCCTCGAAACGGGCGCCGACCTGCCGTCACGCGGTGACCTGCGCGCGGAGCACGCCGCGACCTCCCGGAAGCGTTCGTTGCCGCCGGCGATCGTCGCGCGGCAGATCAGCTTTGGCGAACGGCTCGCCCCGGGGCGGCCGGCGGGAGCACGGATACTGGACCGCATCGACCTCTCGGTGCCCGGCAACGCGTTGCTCGCCATCGTCGGGGAGAGCGGCAGCGGCAAGACGACGTTGGCCCGCGTGCTGGCCGGCGAGATCGCCGCCGACAGCGGATCGGTCCTGGTCGGCGGCGCCCCGGTCCGGTCGCTCAGCGAGCGCGAGCGCTTCGACACCTTCGCGTACGTGGGCGACGACAGCGCGGTCCTGAACATCTCCGTGCGGGAGAACCTGCTGCTCGCGGACGCGGCGCTGCCGGACGGCGAACTGCGCCGCGCTCTCTCCGCCGTCGCCCTGGAAGAGGAGATCGACGCGATGGACCACGGGCTCGACACGCCGATCGGCGAGCTCGGCGCCAAGCTGTCGGGCGGCCAGCGGCAGCGCCTGCTGCTGGCGCGCGCCATCCTTTCGGACCGGCCGATCCTGCTGCTCGACGAGGCGACGTCGCAGGTCGACCCGCGCACCGATGCCAGGGTGCACGACGCGCTGCGAAGGCTGCGGAGCCGCAAGAGCGTCATCACCATCTCGCACCGCTTGGCCACCGTGCTCAACGCCGACACGATTGCGGTGCTCGAACGCGGCCGGCTGGTGGCGGCCGGCGCACCCGCCGACCTGCTGGAAACGAGCGCCGAATACCGCCGCCTCTTCGCCCGCCAGCAATCCCTGGACTGACCGGGCCGGCGGTGGCGGTGGCGGCGCTCGCCGGTCGCCGTTACCCTTCCAGGAATGATTCGCATTGGAGTCATCGGCGCAGGCGGCATCGCCATGGGAAGCTGCCGCGCCTTTGCCGAGCACCCGGAAGCGGAGATCGTCGCCGTCGCCGAGCCGAACGGTGAGCGGGCCGCGGAGTTCGCGCTGCGCTACGACACCGTGACGCAGGTAGTCGCGGAGCCGGAGCGGCTGCTCGCCATCGACGAAATCGACGCGGTCTACGTCGCCACGCCGAACTACCTGCACGCGCCGCTGTCGGCCATGGCGCTGCAGGCCGGCAAGCACGTGCTGCAGGAGAAGCCGCTGGCCCTGAGCCTGGAGGACGCAGCGCCGCTGGCCGCCGCCGCGCGCGCGGCGGACACGCACTTCATGCTCGGTATGAACCAGCGCTTCGCGGCGCCGGTACAGCGCGCTCGGCAGCTCATGCAGGCCGGCCGGATCGGCCGCGCCTACCACTGCAAGGCGTACTGGCGGCGCCGCGCCGGCATCCCCGGGATCGGGAGCTGGTTCACCCGCAAGGAGCTGTCCGGCGGCGGCGCGCTGCTCGATCTCGGTGTCCACATGCTGGACGACGCCTTCTACGTGCTCGGCAACTTCCGGCCGCGCTCTGTGTCGGGGGCGATCTACGCCGAGTTCGGCAATCGCGGGCTCGGCGAGGGCGGCTGGGGCCCGTCCGCGCGGTCGGGTCGGACGTACGACGTGGAAGACTTCGCCGCGGCGGTCATCAAGCTCGACGGCGGCGCCACGGTGCTGCTGGAGGCGGCATGGGCGATGCATCTGGACCGGGCCGGCGACATGAACGTGGAGTTGTACGGCACCGAGGGGGCGATCGACACCTACGGCGAGCGGCTCTGCCGCCGGGAGACCGACGGCTACCACATCGTCGAGTCGCCGGACGCGGGCGGCTTGGCCTACCCGCACGCCGACCGCATGCACCACTTCGTCAACGTCATCCTGGGGCGCGAAGAGCCGTGCGTCACGCTCGATCAGGCGCTCAGCGTGCAGCGCGTCCTGGACGCGATCTATCGGTCGGCCGCCACCGGCCGCGAAGTCATCCTGGACTGACTCGCCGGACTGCCGGAGGATCATGACCTATATGGACCGAACCAACCCACGTATCGCGACGGCCGACGTCGAGCCGCTGTTCGTCAACCGCTGGTCACCGCGCTCGTTCTCGACCGAACCGCTGACCGATGGCGATCGCGCCGCGCTGTTCGAAGCGGCGCGCTGGGCGCCTTCCTCATTCAACCGGCAGCCCTGGCTGTTCCTGTATGAGACCGACGGACCGGACCGGCCGCTGTTCGATTCGATCCTGCTGCCGGGCAACCGCGCCTGGGCGGCGCGCGCGCCGCTCATCGGGTTCATCTTCGCCAACACCACGACGGCGGACGGCAAGCGGCCCCGCACCGCTCAGTTCGACACCGGCGCTGCCTGGATGTCGCTCGCCTTGCAGGCGACTGCGCGCGGCATCTCCGTCCACGGCATGGCCGGGATCGATCGCGACGCCGCCTACGCGAAGCTCGGCGTGGATGCCCGGTTCTACACGGTGATGTGCGGCTTCGTCGCCGGCCGCATCGGCCCGCCGGACGCGCTGCCCGAGGAGTTGCGCGAACGGGAGTACCCGAACGACCGCAAGCCGACCGAGGACGTAGCCCGCCGCGGCGCGCTGCGGCCCGGCCCCAACGGCTGAACCGCGCCTGCGCCGCCTACTCCGGGTGACGCGGCCGGCGGACGGTCACGGCGTGGGCCAGGAGCGGGCCGCCCGGGTCGTGCAGGTCGGCGCGGGCGAGGACCTCCAGGCCGCGGCTCGCCGTCTCCCCGAGCAGGCGCTGCAGGCCGGCGCGGTCCGGCGCTGCCGCGAGCAGCTCGGCCAACCGTCCCTCCCGCGCCCGTAGCGCGCCGTCGAGGTCGGCCAGCGCACGACCGCAATCCCGCGCGCCGGCCGGACCGAGCGGGTCGCCCGGTTCCGGTATGGCGCCGGTCAACGCGTCGCGCAGCGCTGCCGGCACTTCCCGCAACGTGGCTACCGGCCGGCGTTCCGGTTGGGCGTCGGCCAGGCGCTCCAGTCGCAGAAACTCGCGTCCGAACCGATTCCAGGCGGCGAGCCGGGCAGGCAGAGACGCGGCGCCGCCGCTGACCGCCGCCACGGTGCGCGCGGCGTCGAACAGCTCCCGCGTCTCACGCAGGTGCGCCAGCTCCACGGCGGCGCCCGACACCACCGCCGACTCTTGCAGATGGATCACGAACGCCGCCCGGCCGCCGGGCCGCAGCACCCGCCGCACCTCCGCCGCGATCAGGGACGGGTCGCCGTACTCGAAGGCGAACTGTCCGGTGACCAGGCAGAAGTACCCGGCGTCGAACGGCGTGCGGGCCATCGACGTGCCGGGATGGAAGGTCACCGCCGCCGCGGCATCCCGGTAACGCGCGGGCAGCGACCGGAGCGGATCGATGCTCGCGCGGTCGACGCCGTGTATCTCCCACCTCGCTCCCCGCGCCGCGGCGGTCTCGGCGGCCAGCAACGCCACGGCGCCGTTGCCGCAGCCCAGGTCGAGGATCCGCGCCCGGCCGCCGAGCGCCGCCAATTCGCGCCGCCAGAAGTCGGCCGGCGGCCCCGCGCCGGGTGTGTCGTACGCCTCCGGCAGCGACGTCACCGCGCCGGAGCGCCAGTACGGCGTCCACCCATCCGCTACCAGTCGCGTGAGTCCGGCACCTCCAGCCACGCGCCGCCCTGCTCGATCGACCGCTGGCTGACCAGTCCCGGCAGGGTCATGTCCATCGCCGCGTCGATGCCCAGCTCCGGCTCGGTGCCGTCACGCACCGCGTCCACGAAGTCGAGCATCTGGATCAGGTCGCCGCCGCCGTGGCCGGCGCCCCGCGCCGCTTCCTCCCACCTGCGCCAACGCGCCGGCAGAAACTCGTCGGCCAGCTCCTCCAGATCGCGCCACTCGGTCTTGGACGAGCGCGCCCGGACCCAGATGCGGTCCCGCTCGCCGTCCGCCCGCGCCGACTCGTAGCAGCCGTCGGTCCCCTGCAACTGATAGTTGTGGGTCGCGTGCGGCCGGTCCGACAGCATGTCGACCCGTATCTTGACCAGTCCGCCGGAGCGCATCTGCCCCAGCATCACGGAGGAGTCCTCCGCTTCGTACCGCCGGCCCCGGTGATCCCGGTAGTGATGGCCGGTCCCTGCGCAGGCGACCCGCTCCACGCGGTCGCCGGGCATCCAGCTCAACAGCGGGCCAAGGCTGTGCGTGCCGTAGGTGATGCCGTTGATCCCCTGCTGCCAGCGCCGGCGCCACGGCGTCGGGTTGTATTGCGGCGCGCCGCGCAGCTCGTGCAGGTACTCGCCGTCCCCGAAGTAGACCGTGCCGAACAGGCCGGCGGCGACGATCTCCTTCACGATCTGGTTCTGCCGCATCGAGAGGTAGTTCTCCGCCATCATGTAGGCGGCGGAGCCGGCGCGGCATGCCGCCACCAGGCGCCGGCACTCGTCGATCGACACGGCGGCCGGCACCTCGGAGAGCACGCTCACCCCGCACTCCAGCGCCGCGATCGCCTGCTCGGCGTGAAACGGCATCGGCGTGCCCACGATCACCGCATCCAGCGGCACCGAGGCGAGCATGTCGCGGTAGTCCGCGAACGACTCCTCCGCGCCCAGTGCCCGCTTCGCGGCGGCGAGCGGTTCCGCGCGGACGTCGCATACCGCGCGCACGCGCACTTCCAGCCCGTCCCGCACGCGCAGCAGATTGCCGCCCCGCCCCGCCGCGCCGATGACGCCGACGGCGATGCGCTCGCCCATGCTCAGCCCTGCTCCCCGTCGCCGGCCGCCCAGCCGCGAGCCCGTTCGACCGCCCGCGCCCACGACGCGCGCAGGCCGGCCACCCGATCGGCCGGCAGCGCCGGCTCGAACCGCCGCTCCGCGCACCGGTTCGCGGCCAATTCCTCGACCGCCTGCCAGTAGCCGACCGCCAGGCCGGCCAGATAGGCGGCGCCCAGCGCCGTCGACTCGGTGACCGCCGGGCGCACCACCGGCAACCCGGTTATATCGGCCTGAAACTGCATCAGCAGATCGTTGCGCACCGCTCCGCCGTCGACCCGCAGCTCCGCCGGCGCCGCGCCCCCGTCTGCGGCCAGCGCGTCGAGCAGGTCGGCGACCTGATAGGCGATCCCCTCGAGCGCCGCGCGCGCCACGTGACCGGCGCCCGTGCCGAGCGTCAGACCGACGATCGCGCCGCGTGCGTGCGGGTCCCAGTGCGGCACGCCAAGCCCGGTGAACGCCGGTACCAGGAACACGCCGCCGGTGTCCGGGACCGACGCGGCGAGCGGTTCGACGTCAGCCGCGGCGCTGATCAGGCCGAGCTCGTCGCGCAGCCAGCGGACCACGGCGCCGCCGGTAAAGACGCTGCCTTCCAGCGCGTAGCGCGGCTGTCCATCCGTCGAGCACGCCATCGTGGTCAGCAGCCCCCGCTCCGACGGCTGCGGCGCCGCCCCGGTGTGCAGCAGCGCGAAGCAGCCGGTGCCGTACGTGGTCTTGACCGAGCCCCGCTCCGTGCAGAGCTGCCCCAGCAGCGCCGCCTGCTGATCGCCGCCGATACCGGCCAGCGGCACGCCGCGCAGCGCCTCCGGCTCGCCGATCTCGCCGTACACCTCGCTCGACTCCCGCACCTCCGGCAGCAGCGCGCGCGGCACCCGGAACAGGTCGAGCAACTCCTCGTCCCACGCGCGCGCGCGGATGTCGTACAGCAGCGTGCGGCTTGCGTTGGTCGGATCGGTGACGTGCAGCCGCCCGCCGGTGAGCCGGTACGCCAGCCAGGAGTCGACGGTGCCAAAGGCCAGCTCGCCCGCCTCCGCCCGCTCGCGCGCGCCGCCGACATGCTCCAGGAGCCAGGCGATCTTGGTCGCCGAGAAGTACGGGTCGAGACGCAGCCCGGTCTTGGCGCGCACCATGCCCTCGACGCCGGCCCGGCGCAGGTCCTCACAGGCGCCGGCGGTCCGCCGGTCCTGCCAGACGATGGCGTTGGCGATCGGCTCGCCCGTGCGGCGGTCCCAGATGACGGCGGTCTCGCGCTGGTTGGTGACGCCGGCGGCGGCGATCCGGCTGCCGGCGACCTCAGCCGCGCGCAGCGCCGCCGCCGCCACCTCGGCCTGCGTCGCCCAGATCTCGCGAGCATCCTGCTCGACCCATCCGGGCCGGGGGAAATGCTGCGTCGTCTCGCGCTGCGCGACCGCCCGGATGCCGCCGCGGCGGTCGAAGACGATCGCGCGCGAGCTGGTCGTTCCCTGATCCAGTGCCATCACGTACATCGCGTCGTCTCCCGGTCGCCGGCGCTATCACGAGGATCTCCGCGCCCGCCGCGCCGGTCAGGCTACCATGCGCCGCGATGGCTCAACCCGCCGCGCGCAGGACGCCCGCGCGCAGGAAGATCGACGCGGCCGAACGGCGCGCCCGCCTTGCGGCGCGCCACCGCTTGGCGGCTCCCGCACCCGACGTGACCGCGGCGGCCGGCGCCCTGATCGGCCTGCACTCCAGCGACCCGGCCAGCGTCTACCTGAGCGCCTGGAGCCGCGTGCCCGGCTTCCAGGTCGCGCACCTGGAGGAGGCGCTGTACGAACAGCGGTCGCTCGCGCGGCTGCTGGGGATGCGCCGCACGCTGTTCGTGGTGCCGCGCGATCTGGCCGGCGTGGTCGAGGCCGCCTGCACGCGCGCGCTCGTCGCCGCCGAACGACGCCGGCTGCTCAGGATGATCGGCGATCAGGGCCTGGCCGCCGATCCGGAGCCGTGGCTGGCCGACGTGGCGGCGAGGACGCTGGCGGCGCTGCGCGAGCGCGGCCAAGCTACCGCCAAGGAGTTGACCGCGGCCATTCCCGAACTGGCCGCCAAGCTCAGCTTCGGCGAGGGGCGCCGGTGGGCCGGTACCGTGGGCCTCTCCACGCGGGTGCTGTTCCTGCTGGCCACGGAGGCGCGCATCGTGCGCGGGCGGCCGCTCGGCACGTGGGTTTCGAGCCAGTACCGGTGGGCCGCCACCGCCGCCTGGCTCGACGGAGACCTGCCGGACCTGGAGCCGGCGGCGGCGCGCACCGCGTTGGTGCGGCGCTGGCTGGCCGCGTTCGGACCGGGAACCCTGCAGGACATCGCCTGGTGGACCGGCTGGCCGCAGCGCCTGACCCGCCAGGCGCTGGCGGAGGCGGGCGCCGTCGAGGTCGATCTGGACGCCGGCGCCGGCTTCGTGCTGGCCGGCGACCTGGAGCCGGTGCCGCCGCCCCCGGCGTGGGCGGCGCTGCTGCCGGCCCTCGATCCCACCGTCATGGGATGGAAGGAACGATCCTGGTATCTGGGCGACCACCGGGACCGGCTGTTCGACCGCAACGGCAACGCCGGGCCGACCGTCTGGGCGGACGGACGGGTAGTCGGCGGCTGGGCGCAGCGCCCCGGCGGACGGGTGGTCGTCGAGCTGCTGGAAGCGGTCCCCCAAGCCGCGCGGGACCGGATAGCGGCGGAAGCTGGGCGGCTGAGCGCCTGGCTTGCCGGCACGGTGGTCGTCCCCCGCTTCCGCACGCCGCTCGAACAGCGGCTCACCTCGACCGCATAAAGGAAACACCCATGGCTTCCCGCACCCGGAACATGCCGCTGCGTACGGTTCATCTCGACTTCCATACCGGCCCGCACGTTCCAGACGTGGCGCGCGACTTCGACGCGGACGCGTTTGCCGAACGCTTCGCCGCGGCGCGCGTCGACAGCGTGACCGTGTTCGGCCTCTGCCACCACGGACACGCCTACTTCCGCACCGCGCACCCGTGCCGCCACCCCGCCCTGCCGGACGATCTGGACCTGACCGGCGCCCAGATCGAGGCGCTGCACCGCCGCGGCATCCGCGCGCCGATCTACCTGTCGGCGCAGGTGAACGAGTACGCCGCCGGCCAGCACCCCGAGTGGGTCGCCATCGATGCCGGCGGCCGGCGGGTGAAGCGCCTGCCGGCCGATCCGCCGCCCCGGCAGCCGGAGGCGCTCTGCGCCGGCTGGCAGATCCTCGACATGTCCAGCCCCTACCAGGATTACCTGGCCGAGCTTCTGGCGGAGGTGCTGCGCCGCTACGCACCGGTCGACGGCATCTTCCTGGATATGTGCTGGGATCAGCCGAGCGTCTCGAAGTGGGCGCTGGCCGGCATGGCGAAGCGCCGCCTCGACCCGCATTCGGCCGAAGACCGCGGCCGCTACGCGCGCGCGGTAGCGCTGGCCTACATGCAGCGTTTCTCGGCGATGGTGGAGGCGGCGGGAGGCGGCCGCGACCACCTCGGCATCTGGTTCAACTCCCGGCCCAAGACCAACCTGCACGTGGAGAAGCGGTTCCTGCGCCGCGTCGAGATCGAAGCGCTGCCGACCGGCGGTTGGGGCTATGCCTACTTCCCGTACGTCGCCCGCTTCGTCCGGCCGCTCGGCCTGCCGGCGGTCAGCCACACCGGCCGCTTCTTCAAGAGCTGGGGGGACAACGCCGGGTTGAAGCCGCACGCGGCGCTCAAGTACGAGTGCTGCCAGATCATGAGCCAGGGGATGGCCCTGGGCGTAGGCGACCTGCTCCACCCGCGCGGCGTCCCGGACGCCGCCGTCTACGACCTGATCGGGCGCGTCTACCGCTACGTCGAGCGGTGCCAGGCGATCGCCGGCGGCGGCCGGTTGCAGAGCGAGATCGCCGTGGTGGTCGACCCGGAGCTGGGTGACCGGCCGGGCGCGGCGGGGATCGGCGTCACGCGCGCCCTGCAGCAGCTCCGGCTGCAGTTCGACATCGTGCCGCCGGCGGCGCGGCTCGACCGCTATCCGGTGGTCGTACTGCTGTCCAACACGCCGGTGGACGCCGCGTTGCAGGCGGCGCTGCGCGGCTACGTGGCCGGCGGCGGGGCGCTGGTGCTGTGCGGACCGGCGGCGCTCGCCCCGGACGGGACGCCGCTGCTCGCCGAGCAGGGGATCGAGGCGCACGGGCCGAGCCCCTACGGCAACACGTTCCTGCGGCCGGCGCCCGCCGTGTCGGACGGGTTGGCCCGCTTCGACCACGCCCTGTACGAGTCCGGCTTCCGCATGGTCCCGGCCGGCGGCGCGCGGTCGCTGGCGCGCGTCGTCGAGCCGTATTTCGAGCGGTCGCACGACCGGTTCTCCGGACACTCCTACACGCCGCCGGACCGGCTGTCGCGCTACTCCGCGATCGTGCTCAACCGCCTGGATGGCGGCGGCGCGGTAATCACCGGCTCGGCGCCGCTGTTCGCGGCCTACGGGCGCCACGCGGTCCCGGAGCACCGGCGGCTGATCGGCAACTGTCTGCGTCTGCTGCTGCCGCGCCCGCTGGTGCGCGCGCCGGAGGCGCCGAGCGCGCTGGAGACCACGGTGATGCAGAAGGGGGCGGCCACCATCGTCCATCTGCTGAGCTTCGCCCGCGAACGGCGTACCGAGGGGAGCGGCGGCGCCGGGCTCGACATCGTCGAGGACGCCCTGCCGCTGCTGGATCTGCCGATTTCGATCCGCACGGACCGCCCGCCCGAACGGGTCGAGCTCGCCCCGCACGGCGAACGGCTCGATCACGAGTACCGCGACGGCTACGCCACGGTGCGGGTCACCCTGCGCGACGGCCACGGCATGCTGGTGTGCCGATGATCACGATGCGCGCCGACTGGTGGAACGCAGACTCCTACCATCCGTGGATCGATCCGCTGGTGCAGGCGGCGTTCGGCGCGGACATCGACCTGCACTGGGACCTGTACCTGCAGACGCACGCCCATCGCCTGCAGCACGGCACCGATTGCGAGGCGTATCCCAGCCCGCCGTCGCGCGCCCCGCTCTGGGCCGTGCTGGCCGAGCAGTTGCCCAGCCGGCCGGAGACGATCCTGGAGACCGGCACCGGCATCGGTTACTCGACCGTGCTGATCGCCGAGGCGTTCCCGCTCGCGCGGGTCTTCACGATCGAGCGCGACGCCGAGCACCGCCGCACCGCCGAGCGCATGTTCCGCGACGCAGGCGCGGCCGATCGGATCACGATCGTGCCGTCGATGGCGGACGCGCCGATCGAGCGCTGCGACCTGGTATTCGTCGACGGGCCGGCGGTCGACACCGCTCGGCTTCGGCCCGGCTGCCTGTTCATCGACGACGCGGTGAAGCGGGCGTTCCGGGCGGCCGCCATCGCTGCGCTCGAACCCCTGCGGAAGCCGACCGGCGACGCCGAGGCGGCCCTGCGGCGAGCTCGGCAACGCTATCGAGACGCCGCGGCCGAACTCGAACGGGCAGCGCGCGATCGACGGCGCACATGACGGCCCGGATGAAGCGGCTCGTCGCGGCCGTCGAGGACCGCTACCGGCGCTGGTGGACGCTCCGGGCGCTCTGGCCGGCGCGCAGGGTGACGCTGGCGCGGCCGTCCAGGCCGGCGACGACCGGGTACGTCCTGGCCGGCGGGTCGCCGCTGCCGGGCATATAGCGCGCGGTCGGCGGGAAGTAGGCGTACAGCGCCGTGTGGCGGGGGCGGTCGGAGCGGTTCGGCCCGGAGCCGTGCACGATGTTGCTGTGGAACAACACGGCGCTGCCGGCGTCCAGCGACACGTCGCGGAGCTGCGACAGGTCCACGTCGCGACGGTCGGTCTGCGCCGCGTCGTCACGGCGGGCGATGGCGCCCCACTCGCCCACCGGCCAGCGGTGGCTGCCGGGAATGACGTGGATGCAACCGTTCTCGGCGTCGCTTGCCGAGATGGCTATGCTGACGGTCACCATCTCCGGGGGCTCCAGCGGCCAGTAGGCGACGTCCTGATGCAGCCCGTGCCGCGATCCGTGCCGCGCCGGCTTCAACATCAACGTCGATCGGAACAGCAGCAGTTCCGGTCCCAGTATCGCCGACACCACCGCCAGCACGCGCGGGTTGGCGGCCAGGCGCGCGAACAGGTCGGAGACCAGGTCGGTGCGCTCGATCTTGCGCAGCACGGGACGGCCGCGCTCGGCGCGCACGTCCGCGTGCGGCTCGAACTGGAACGTCGTCTCACCCGGCGGGGTCCCTTCGCCTGCCGCCTCATGCAGGCGCTCGATCTCCCGTTGGGCGGCGTCCACCCCGGCGGCAGAGAGCGCGCCGGGAATCACCAGGTATCCGCGCTCCCGATATGCGGTCAGGTCCGCGGGCGTTCCGAAAGTCATCGGTCGATCTCTCCTGTCGGTCGTACGGCCCTGACGGCCCTCGACCGGCTGACAGGACTTCGCCGGCACGGTATCATGTGAAGCATGCGCACGAGTGTGGAGTCGCCGTCCGGCGCGCGTGGCCTGAGGGGCTGCCGCGCGACGATCGCGGTTCTTGCCGCCGTCGCCATGGCCGCGGTGCTCCCGTTCCTCGCGGGCTGCCGGGTGACCGTCGTCACGCCGGCGCCCGTGGTGAACCCGTTCGTGGGGACCTGGAGCGCAGAGATCCCCGGGCAGCGGATCACGTACCGGTTCGGCAAGGACGACCGGTACGAACGCGAAAGCACGACGTCATCGATCAGCGTCAGTATCTCGGGCACCTATGCCTACGACTCCCGAACCCGCATTCTGTCCCTCACGCCGGCATTGGCCACGATCGCTCCCGAGCGGTTCAGCTACGAGTTCACGAAGAGCGACGAACTGGTACTTACCACCTATCCTCGCGGCAGCGTCAACGTCACGCTCACCTTCCGCCGCGATCGGTAGCAGCCGTCCGCAGCTACCGGCTATTCCAGGCCGGTCCCCTCCGGCAGATCGCCTTCGATGATCTCCACGCGCAGGTTGTCCGGACCTTCGATGAAGGCGACGCGCAGGTGCGGCCCGACGGCCGCCGGCTCGGTGTGGAAGCGGGCGCCGCGGCGCTTCAGGTCCGCGATCGCAGCGTCGAAGTCGTCGGGCCGCATTGCGAAGTGATGGATCACCGCGTCCTCGGGCGTCACGCCGGGGTTGGCCGGCGGCCGGTGAAAGACGTTCACGAAGGTGCCGTGAAACCCCAGGTGGGTGATCCTGGTCCCCTTGAACTCCCCGATCCACAGCCGGCGCGCGTCGAACATGCGCTCGAACCAGGCGACCGTGGCGTCGAGGTCGGTGGTCTGCAGATGGACGTGATCGAATGAATAGTTCATCCGTTCACGGTACCACGCCCAGCGCCGGCGTCAGCGGAGGCCGTGCCGAGCCTTGAACGCCGGCCAGCGCTCCTTCAGGTCATGGAACGCTTCGAAGTCCGCGCAGCGCAGGAACGGATTGGTGCGGCGCTCCATGCCGATCGTGGACGCCGGCCGGCAGCCGTAGTCGTGTCCCGGCCAGATGGTCACGTCGTCGCCGGCGGCGTCGAGCAGCCGGTGGAGGCTCTCCCACTCCGTGCGCGCCGCCGCGCGTCCGGCGGTGCCGCCCACCTTGCCCACGAACAGCAGGTCGCCGGTCAGCGCGAACCGCTCGTCCGGCTCGATCAGCACCAGATGGTCGTCCGCATGGCCGGGCGTGTGGAGCGCGCGCAGGCGCAGCGAGCCGACCTCCAGCACGTCGCCGTCACCCAGGCGGCGGCCGGCGTTCCGCGCGAAGGCGGCAAGCGGCGCGCCGGTGAGCCTGCGCGCTTCGTCGTTTCCGTTCGTGTGATCGGCGTGGCCGTGCGTGTTGACGACGTAGCTCACCGTCAGGCCCTGCGCGGTCGCCCGCTCGACCACCGCCGCCGGGTCGAACGACGGGTCGACGATCGCCGCCGCCCCGGCGTCCCGGTCGCCGACCAGGTAGGCGAAGTTCCGGTCCCCGCCGGTCCGTATCTGTTCCAGGATCAGTCGCATCGCGTCCCCCGCCCGATTATGGCACACTGGCGCGGCGGCTTGGACGAGGCGGCCGTGCAGGAGGCGGACATGTTGAAGGTAGGGATCGTCGGCCTGGGCGGTATCTCCCGCTCCCACCTGCAGGCGATCGCCACGCTGGACGGCGTCGAGGTGGCGGCCGTGGCGGACCTGTTGGCCGAGCCGCGCACCCGGATCATGCGCGAGTACGGCGTCGCCAAGGGCTACGCATCGCACACCGAACTGCTGGCCGACGACGAGATCGACGCGGTCGCCATCACGCTGGGGCACCAGCTCCACCACCGGCTCACGGTCGACGCCTGCCGGGCCGGCAAGCACGTGATGGTGGAGAAGCCGATGGCGCTCGACCTCCGGCAGTGCGACGAGATGGTCGCCGCCGCCGAGGAATCCGGCGTGAAGCTGATGGTCGGCCTGACCCAGCACTTCGGAGGGCCGGCGATGAAGGCCAAGGAGATACTCGACGCGGGAGAGATCGGGCCGCTGGTTACCGCGGTCAGCTACATGTGCAAGAACTGGAACTACGCCGGGCGTCGGCCGCAGTACCGCAGCCGCTTCCACGGCGGCGGCATGTGGATGACCAACGGCGTCCACGTCGTCGATCGGCTCACCTGGGTCATGGCATCGCAGGCGGTGTCGGTGTCGGCGGCGATCGGCACCCGCGCGCACTACCAGGCGGCCGACGATACCTCCACCGTCTTCATCCGCTACAAGAACGGCGCGGCCGGCATCGCCATCGCCGTGGCCTATGCCGACGGCGCGCCTCTGCACGACTGCGTCATGTACGGCACCCGCGGCTCGTTGCGCTTCTCCGGCGACTCGCTGCAGATCGGCAAGGACGACGAGTGGACCGACGTTCCGTTCCCGGTTCCACCGGCCGGCATGACCGAGCAGTGGCGGGCGTTCGTAGAGGCGATCCGGCTCGACATCGAGCCGCCCGCGCACGGCCAGTGGGCGCGGCACGTCATGGAGATCCTGTTCGCGGCCGAGGAATCCGCCCTCACCGGGCGCGAGGTGGCGCTGTCCGCCGGACCGGCGTGGGAGACGCAGAGCGCCGGCGCCCCGGTCTCCACCCGCCACGGCTGGATCTGAGGACCACGATGCCCGTCACCACCTACGACGCGATCGTGATCGGCGCCGGCCAAGCCGGCCCCAGCCTGGCGGCGGCGCTCGCCGGGGCCGGCATGAGCACCGCGGTCGTCGAGCGCCACCGCTTCGGCGGCACCTGCGTCAACGTCGGCTGCATCCCCACCAAGGCGCTGGTGGCCAGCGCCCGCGCCGCGCACGTGGCGCGCCGCGCCGCCGATTTCGGCGTGGTCATCGACGGCGGCGTACGCATCGACATGGCGCGCGTGAAGGCGCGCAAGGACGCGATCGCGCGCAAGTCGGAGCAGGGCGTGGAGCGGTGGCTCCGGTCGCTCGCCAACTGCACGGTCTACCACGAGCACGCGCGCTTCGAGTCCGCTCACCGCATCCGCGCCGGCGGCGATCTCCTGGAGGCCGAACGCATCTTCATCGACGTGGGAGCGCGCGCGTTCGCGCCGCCACTGCCGGGGCTCGACCGGATCGACTACCTGACCAACTCGACCATGCTCGACCTGGACGTCCTGCCGGAGCATCTGCTCATCGTCGGCGGCGGCTACATCGGCCTGGAGTTCGCGCAGATGTACCGGCGCTTCGGCAGCCGGGTGACGCTGATCGAGACCGGCGACCGGCTGATCAAGCGGGAGTCGCCCGACGTGTCCGCGGCGGTGACCGAGATCCTGGCAGGCGAAGGCGTCGACGTGCGCCTGAACGCCCGCTGCATCGGCGTCGCCGGACAGGCCGGCGCGGTCACGGTCAACCTGGACTGCGCCAGCGGCGCGCCGGAGGTGGCCGGCTCGCACTTGCTGCTGGCGGTCGGCCGCCGGCCCAACACCGACGACCTGGGCCTGGAAGCCGCCGGCATCGCGGTCGATCGCCGCGGACTGATCCCGGTCGACGACCGGCTGCAGACCGCGGTGCCGGGGGTGTGGGCGCTCGGCGAATGCAACGGCCGCGGCGCCTTCACGCACACCGCCTACAACGACTACGAGATCGTCGCCGCCAACCTGCTGCACGGCGACCCGCGCAGCGTCGCGGACCGCATCGACTGCTACGCGCTCTACGTCGACCCGCCGCTCGGGCGCGCCGGCATGACCGAGCGGCAGGTCCGCGAATCCGGCCGGCCGGCGCTGATCGCGACGCGGCCGATGACCCGCGTGGGCCGCGCCGTGGAGAAGGGCGAAACGCAGGGATTCATGAAGGTGCTGGTCGACCGCGAAACCGGCCGCATCCTGGGCGCCGCCATCCTGGGGGTGGGAGGCGACGAGGTGATCCACTCGATCCTGGACGTGATGTACGCCAAGGCGCCGTATTCCGTGCTCCAGCGGGCGGTCCATATTCACCCCACGGTCGCGGAGTTGATCCCGACGATGCTGGCGGACCTCAAGCCGCTGGGAGGCTGACCATGTGGACGGAACGACAACTTGCGACCTATCGGCGGGACGGGTTCCTGGTGCAGCGGGGCGTGATCCCGCCGGAGCGGATCGAGGCTCTGCGCGCCGCGGCCGACGCGGCGATGGCCGAACGCGCGGACAACCCGCCCGAGGTGCACGTGGTGCGCGAGAAGAGCGGCCCGGTCCGCTCGGTCTTCTGCGCGCACCGCGGCATCGGGCCGTTTCGGGAGCTGTGCCGGTCGGCGCCGATCGCCGGGCCGATCAAGCAGATCTTCGGCAATGACGCCTACGTCTTCCACAGCAAGCTCAACTACAAGGAGTCCTTCGAGGGCACGGTGTGGCTCTGGCACCAGGATTACGGGTACTGGCGCTACGACGGCGTCGACGACCGCATGGCATCGGCGCTGGTGATGCTCGGCCCGAATACGCGCCACAACGGTTGCGTGATGCTGATCCGGGGCTCGCATCGCTGGGGCGTGCTGGACCACTACAGCGACGAGGTCACCACCAGCTACAAGCAGTGGTGCATCACGCCGGCGGCGCTGCGCGAGCGCATCACCGGCGAGGCGATGATCATTCCGATCGAAGGCGATGCCGGCGACGTCTGTTTCTTCGATTGCCGGATCGTGCACGGCTCGAATCACAACCTGTCGCCGGCGAAGCGCTACAGCTTGATCTACGCTTTCGCCGCGATCGACAACGTGCCGGCCGCCGTGGAGAACCCGCGCCCGGACTGGGTGGTGGCGCGTCAGTTCGAGCCGGTCACGGCCGACATCGCCAAGCCGGCGCCGAGCATGTAGTCGCGGCCGTCGAGCGACACTCGGACGACGAAGGACGCCTTGGGTTCCACGGCGCCGGTGGCGGGGTTGCGACGCCGGTGGTAGACGTATCCTTCGCCGTAGTCCCGCACGATGCGCTGCATTTCCGGGACGTGCGCGGTGTCGCCGCGGTTCTTGCCGCGCAATCCCGGATCCCCGGCGTTGGCGATCGTCACCAGCGTATCGAGGTCGAGCAGGACCAGGTAGGTAGGGCCGGAGCGCCAGCGCGGATCGGCTTCGAACGCGGCCAGCGCGGCAAGGCCCTCCCGCCGCAGATGCTCGGCCGCGCACTTCACGAACCGCTCCACGTCGCGGTCGGTCGCCACCAGCTCCGCCCGCACCCGCTCGGCCGGACACGCGCCGGGGGCGTCGAGGGGATAGGCGCCGGCGCCCAGGAAGAGCTGCGCGCCGTCGACCTCGATCGCCGTGACGTAGGAGACCTTGGGTTCTTCCAAGCCCGAGGTGCGGTTGCGGTTGCGGTAGTAGACGTAACCGGCGCCGTACTCGCCGGCCACGCGCGCGATGTCCCGGACGTAGTAGTGACCGTTCGCGTCCCGCTGATCGGAGAGATCGGTGCCCGGCGCGATGTCCGACCCGGCCACGAAGCGGACGGCGGCGCCGTCGATGTCCCCCGCGAACAGATACATGGCGCCGTCCAGCCAGTCGCCGCTCGTCTGAAAGTCGTCCACCGCCTGCGTCCATCCCACCGCTTCGACGTGGACGAGCGCGCACTGCACGAAGCGCTTGAGCTGGTGGCGAGTCTGGATCGCGTCCAGGGGCTCACCGGAGGCGTCGCACGGGGTCTGCGCGACGGCCGGCGCAGCCGCCGAGACCAGGAGCAACGATGCGGCAAGGACGGGAAGGGCGCAATGGAGCGCCCGGCGCGCGCGCACGGGTCGGTTCATGGCGCCATTGTACCGACGCCGAGCGACTCTGTACCGGCGTCGAGCGACTCCATCACGACCTGCAATGCCTGCTCCGCATCGATCCGGTATGCCACGTTGGCGTTGGCGGGATCGCCGCGCAGGCCGCGGCGCTGGTCGACCACCGTCATGCCGCGCGTCAGCGTTCCGTCGCGCTCTACGCTCACCGCGCGCGGCGAGGATTCGATCAGCTCTGGATGCGTCACCGCCAGCACGGCGCAGGGATCGTGCAGCGCCGCCTCCCGGAATCCGGTGAGCCGTTCGAGCCGTCCGTGCAGGTCGTCGAATATCTCCCCGGCAAAGTTCGCCGCCGGCGTTGCCGCCGCCCGCAGTCGCGCGACCACCGCGTCGGTCGTCATGACCTGATGGGTGAGGTTGAGGCCGCACATCGTGACCCTGGCGCCCGATCGAAACACCCGGTCGGCCGCCTCGGGATCGGCGTACGCGTTGAACTCGGCGACCGGCGTTACGTTGCCCACGTCCGCGCTCCCACCCATCAGCGAGATCCCGGCGATCCGCTTCACCCAGTCGGGATCGCGCTCGATCGCCAGCGCCACGTTGGTCAGCGGCCCCAGCGCCACGACCCACACGTCCGGCGCGGCGGCGTCCAACAGGAATCCCACCGCGTCGTCGCCCGCCGCCGCCCGGTCGTGCGCCATGCGAGTCACATCGCCCAGGCCCGATTCGCCATGCACGTGCGGCGCGTGCTGCGGTTCGCCCGCCAGCGGCCGCGCCGCGCCGGCATGGACCGGCGTGTCCACGCCGAGCATCGCCGTGATCAGCAGCGCGTTGGCGGTCGTCGCCGCCAGCGGCACGTTGCCGCTCACGGTGGTGATGCCGGCCACCCGCGCGTGCCGGTGCGCCAGCACCAGCGCGATCGCATCGTCGTGGCCGGGGTCGCAGTCGATGATCATGCGCCGCATGGCTCCTCCCGCACGTCGAAGTCGAACAATCTCCGGGCGTTCTCGCCGAGAATCGCCGCACGTTCGGCGGCGGTCAACCAATCGAAGCCCTCGCGCACCAGGCGCAGCTCGTCGGCCAGCGGCGGCCAACCGTGCCGGCGGCGCAGGTGTCCGGGAAACCCGGTGCCCCACAGGCATCGTTCGACGCCGAACGCGTCGATCGCCCGCTCGATCGCTCCGTGCAGGTCGCGGAACGGAAACGCCTCGAACGAACGGCCGTGGACGTCGGAGATCGTCACGTAGACGTTGTCCCGCTCCGCCAGCCGGAGGACCGGCTGGTAGCCGCGCCAGCCGCCGGCGGCCATCTGCGGCTGCGGATACATCAGGTGATCGATGATCCACGTGATACCCGGATAGCGGCGCGCGGCGCCGGCGAGCTGGTGCGCGTTGGGCGCCCGGTTGTGGACCTTGACGATCGCTTCCCGTCGCTCGATCTCCCGGAGCAGCGGCGCGGTGCGCGGCGAGGTGAGTATCTCGACGTCCGGATAGTAGTCGGGATGGAAGCGGAATCCTCGCATCGAATGCCCGTCGATCCAGTCGTGCGCCAAGTTCACGCTGCGTGGATCGAGCGGATCGATCAGACCGATCGAGCGCAGGCGCCGGGGCCGCCTGGCGGCGGCCTCAGCCACGTAGGTGTTGTCCCAGGTCGACCAACTGGTCTGCACCAGCACTGCCGCGTCGACCCCGCAGGCGTCCATCTCCTCGATCAGGAGCTCCACGGGCGCCGCCTCCTCCGGCACGGCGGTGAACGCCGGCGCGGTCGGCCCGATCGGCGCGGCCGGCGGCATCTCCCACACGTGGACGTGGGTATCGACGATCACGGCTGTCGTCCTCCGGCCATGGCGGCGACCATGGTATGGTCCGGTGCCGTGATCTTCAACGAGTGGCAGGAACCGGGCGGTCGCGTCCGCGACCTCTACGCCCCGATGGCGCGGGCCGTCGCCGGCCTCGGCGGCGACGAGCTGGCCCGGCGCTGGGAGCGTGGCGCGCGCCAGGTCGGCCTCGACGCGTTCACGTTCTACCTCGACCCGAAACGGTTCCGGCCGACGCCGGCGGACTGGATTCCGCGCGTGGTGCCGCGCGATCACTGGCAGGCGATCGCCGCCGGGGTGGCGCAGCGGCTCAAGGCGATCAACCGGTTTCTGGTAGACCTGTACACCGCCGGCCAGGACATCGTCCCGGAGGAGGTGGTCTACACGTCGCAGCACTACTACCCGGACGTGCAGGGCTTCCGGCCGGCTCGGGACCTCTTCGTCCATATCTACGGCATCGACCTGGTACACCTGGGCGGCGGCCGGTACGTGGTGCTGGAAGACAATCTGCGCATCCCGTCCGGCATCAGCTACCAGCTCAAGGCCATGGAATTGGCAGCGCGGGTGGTACCGGAGTTCGCGGCCGGATACGACATCGCGCCCTATGCGATCCGCGACGCCTACCTGGAGATGTTCCGATCGCTGTGCGACTCGCCCTCCCCGGTATGCGTACTGCTGACCGACGGGCGGTACGGCGCGGCGTTCTTCGAGCACCGCTACCTGTCCGACCTGCTCGGCATTCCGCTGGTGGAGGGCGCCGACCTTTACGTCGGCCACGACGGGCGCGTCTACGCACGCACGCTTGACGGTGACTTCGCGGTCGACCTGGTCTACCGGCGGGTCGAGGATGTGGAGATGTTCGTCCCCGGGCTGCGCGAAGCGTATCTGGACCGCCGGGTCGTGCTGGTCAACGGCATCGGCACCGGCGTGGGGGACGACAAGCTGGTCTTCACGTGGGTCCCGCAGATGATCGAGCGCTACCTCGGGGAGTCTCCGGTGCTGGAGCAGGCGCCGAGCTACAACCTGACGGACGCCGGGGACCGGCGCCACGTCCTGGAAAACCTGGAACGGCTGGTGATCAAGGCGCGCCAGGGCTACGGTGGCATCGGCGTCTTCGTCCTGCCCGACCTGGGCCCCGCGTACAAGACGCGGGTGGCGCACCAGATCCTGGAGAACCCCGAGATGTTCATCGCCCAGGAGACGCTCGACTTTTCGCAACACGTGGTCTTGAATGAGCGAACCGGTATGCTGGAGCCGCGTCACGTCGATCTGCGGGTATTCGCTCTTCAGCGCGCGGACGGGCACGTGACCGTATTCCCCGGCGGGCTGACCCGCGTGGCCCTGGAAGGCGGACGCATCACCAACAACTCTTCGGGCGGATTGTGCAAACCGACATGGGTCGTCGACTGACGGCGTCATACATCTACGCGGCCCAGTACGGCTACTCCGGCCACGTCCTCCACAATGACAACCATCTGCGCATCTTTCCGGTCTCCGCCCCCGGCCAGGAGCCGGTCGACCTGCAGCTCTGGACCCGGCCTGCCGGCCGCGCCGTGGAGTACCGGGACCGCTTCGGCAACCGCGTACGGCGCGTCCGCATCATGGTCCAGCACGACCGTCTGATGATCGCCACGGCGGGGCGGGTGCGTCTGGCCGCCGAGGCGCCGGCGCCGGACGACGCGGCCGTGGCCGAAGTGGCCGATCTGCCCGACGGCTTCGACTTCGCGCTCCGGTCGCCGCTGGTCGATCCGGACGGCGTCGCGGAGGCGGCGCAACGGATCGCCGGCGGCGCCCGCTCGCTTCCGGAGGCGGTGCGCGCGACCGTCGACTGGGTCTACCGCGAGGTCACGTATCGGCGCGGCGCCACCGGCGTGGCCACCACCGCCGCGCAGGTGCTCGAAACCCGGCAAGGGGTGTGCCAGGACAAGACCCACTTGGCCCTGGGCATCCTGCGGGCGTTGGGGATACCGTGCCGCTACGTCAGCGGGCTGCTCACCGATCAGGTGGGAGAGACTCATGCCTGGCTGGAGGTGCTCCACCCCCGTGCTGGCTGGCTCGCGGCCGACCCCACGCGCGGGGTGCTCTTTCCTCCCGCGCGGGACTACGTAAAGCTGGCGATCGGCCGCGACTACTCGGACGTCTCGCCGATCTCCGGGTCGTTCCTCTCCAAGGGGGCCGCGACCGAGTGCGCGGCCATCTCCTCGGTGCGGTTTACCGACACCGAAGCCGTGCTCGATGATGCGCTCGCGCTGCTGCAGAGCGCGTACGTAGTAGGCAACGGCGATCGCCCGTCCGAAGGCCGGCCTTGAGCATCGCCGAATCCGGAAGAAACGAAAGGAAAAACGACGCCATGGATCCACGAACAATCGCACCGGGGACCGACCGCTGGCTGACCGATTCCCGGGTCTACAACCTGGTCTGGCTGGGACGCTGGATCGAGCGCGCGCAGAACGTAGCGCGCGTGTTGCTGTGGGCGGCCGAGCATCGGGAAACCAACGATCTCCAGGACCTGCTCGGCATCGCCGCCGCCGTGCGCGGCATCACGGCGGACGACTCGGCGCTGGAGGCGCTCCTGACCCGCGACAGCGGCGCGTCCCTGCGCGGCTGTCTGGAAGCGGCCCGCTTCAACGCCACCCACGTGGCGCCGGTCGAGGTGGTCCGCATCGCCAGCGCCGCCATCGACACGCTGAACCGGCACGATCCGGCGTCGTCGCCGGCGGGCGTGGCAACGCTGATGCGGAGCGTCCTGGGCACCCTGGACGAACTGCACGCCGCGGTGGAGCAAGCCTGGTTCCACTCCGGCGCACTCTCCGAGGAAGAGGTCTACCGCCGCTTCGTGCAGCAACAGCAGTAGTCAGGTCTCGCGAGCCCTACGCGGAAACCATCTCCGCAGGGGCGGCTTCGTCAGCCCTGCAGGAACAGACCCGGCACGAACAGGTGCGGCAGTCCGGGGTGGTCGGGCATGACCCGTACCGTCACCGCCACCCGCCCCGTCTTGCGGCACACGGTCCCGGCCCGGTAGGTCGCCGAATCTCCGTGCCGCTCGACCAGTTCCATCGGCGTGCTCTGCCCGTCGACGATCTTGTCGTCGCCCGGTTGAAGATCAAGTCTGCCGGGCAGCGAGCCGTGATAGAGCGCGACCCGGACGTCGGACGGGTCCAGCCCTCCAAGCCGTACCCGCGCCGTGACGTCGAGCCGGTCGCCGACCTTCAGGATGGGCGGGCTGCCGCTGTCGAGCTGCTCGACGGCGATACCCGGCCAGTGCTGTTCGAGACGCTGCAGATGGTGGGCCACCTCCGCGGCGTCCCGGTAGCCGCTGTCGCGCAGCCGGCGCGCGTGCGCCAGCGCCGGTTCGTAGAAGCTCCGGTGATACTCGGCGACCATGCGCTGCGCGCTGAAACGCTCGCCGATCACCGTCATCGAGCGTCGCATCTTGGCGATCCAGGCGCGCGGCAGGCCGTCGATGCCGCGGTCATAGAACATCGGGATGACCTTCTGCTCCAGTTCCGTGAAGACCGCGTCGGCCTCCAGCTCGTCCTGGATCTCCTCGTCGCGGTAGGTCTCGCCCGACCCGACGGACCAGCCAACGTCGGGGCTGTACCCCTCGTCCCACCAGCCGTCCAGGGTCGACACCATCAGCGATCCGTTGACCGACGCCTTCATGCCGCTGGTCCCGCTGGCCTCCTGCGGCCGGCGCGGGAGGTTGAGCCATACGTCGCAGCCGGCGACCAGGTAGCGCGCCACGCTGATGTCGTAGTCGTCCAGGAACACCAGCCGGCTGCGCAGGTCGTGCTCGGTCGCGAACTGCACGATACGCCGGATCAGCTCCTTGCCATGGTGATCGTTGGGGTGCGACTTGCCGGAGAAGATGATCTGTACCGGCTTCTCGCGGTTGCTCAACATGCGCACCAGGCGCTCCGGCTGCCGGAACAGCAGGCCGGAGCGTTTGTAGCCGGCGATGCGGCGCGCGAAGCCGATGGTGAGAGCATCCGCACGCAGCGCTACCTCGGCGGCCCGGATATCGGCCTCCGCCGCCCCCTCGCGCCGCATCTGCGACACGATGCGCCGGCGGGCGAACCAGATCATCCGTTCCCGGCGCCGCTCGTGGGTCCGCCACAGCTCCTCGTCGGCGATGTTGTCGACCTGCCGCCACACCGACACTTCGGTCGCGTTCTTGGCCACCGCCGGACCCAGGTAGCGCACCAGCAACTCCTGGATGTCATGCGAGATCCAGCTCCACAGATGCACCCCGTTGGTGATGTGCCGAATCGGCACCTCGTCGGCCGGCACGCCCGGCCACAGGCCGCGCCACATGCGGCGCGAGACCTGGCCGTGCAGCCGGCTGACGCCGTTGCAGTGCGCGGCCAGACGCAGCGCCAGCGGCGTGAGCCCGAACTGCCCGTGCGCATCGCTGCCGTCATCGATGCGGCCCAACCCCAGGAACTGGTGCTCGTCCAGCCCCAGAGCCGAGCGCAGCGCGCCCGCCTGATCGAGCACCAGATGGTCGTCGAACGTCTCGTTCCCGGCCGGCACCGGCGTGTGGGTGGTGAACACGGTGGTGCTCGACACCGCCTGCCGGGCCGCGTGGTAGCTCAGCCCGTGCTCGTCCATCAGGACCCGTACCCGCTCCAAGGCCAGGAACGCCGAATGGCCCTCGTTCATGTGGGTGACCGCCACCGGCACATCGAGCGCCCGCATCGCCCGCATGCCGCCGATGCCCAGCAGCAGCTCCTGGCGGAGGCGCATACGGCGATCGGAGGCGTACAGTTGACCGGTTACGTCGCGCGTCGACGGCGGGTTGGCGTCGATGTCGGTATCGAGCAGATAGAGCGTCACCCGCCCGACGCGCGCGCGCCAGACGCAGGCGTGCGCCACCTCCGCTCCCATCTCCACGGTGACGGTCACGGGGGCGCCGTCGGCAGCGGTGCACAGGGCGAGCGGCATGTTGTAGAAGTCGTTGGCGGGATAGCTCTCGAGCTGATGGCCGTCCATGGTGACGCGCTGGCGGAAGTATCCGGTGCGATACAGCAGTCCGACGCCGACCACCGGCAGCCCCAGGTCGGAGCAGCTCTTCAAGTGGTCGCCCGCCAGCACTCCCAGACCGCCGGAGTAGATCGGCAGCGTGGCGTCGACTCCGAACTCCATGGAGAAATAGGCCACCACGGCGTCGCGGGGACCGCCGTACCACGACTCGGCTTGCAGATAGGCGTGGTAATCGGCGACGACGCGATCCATGTGGGCCAGGAACGCCTTGTCCTGCTCCAATTCGTGGAGCCGCTCCTGCGGCACCTCGCTGAGCAGCCGCAAGGGACTCTGCTGCGCATGCAGCCACGCCTCATTGCCGAACCGCATGAACAGGCGGATCGCGTCGAAATGCCACGTGATCCAGAAGTCGTGCGCGATCTCCGCCAGGGGCGCCAAGCGCTCCGGGATGTTCGGCTTTACGGTAAAGGTGAGTCGGCTTGCCATGGTCAACCTGCGCCGCGCCGGCTGCGTGCGCGCGCCGGCTCGGCGCCGATAGTAAGCCCGAAATCCGCCCCGCCGTCTACCGTCTGGCGAACCTGCGTCCGCCGGTGCTACTCATTGAGGCTACGGTGCACCGTTCTTCCCCGGCGTTAGCCACCCGGCGCGGCCGACCGGAGCCGCTCGGCGCGACCGTGCTCGACGGCGCCACGCAGTTCGCGGTGTTCAGCCGGCACGCCACCGCGGTGACCCTGCTGCTGTTCGACGACACGGACAGCGGCAGGCCGAGCGCGAGCATTCCGCTGCACCGTACCGGCGACGTCTGGCACGTCGTCGCGGACGGCGTGGGTCCCGGCCACGCCTACCTGTACCGCGTCGACGGCCCCTCCGACCCGGCGGCCGGGCACCGCTTCGACCCGGCCGCCCTGTTGTTCGATCCCTACGCGAAGGCGTTCACCGGTGCGCTCCCCCCGCGGCTGCGCGCCCTGGAGCTGCCCGCTCCCGGTCCGCGCTGCCTGGTGGTGGACGACGCGTTCGATTGGGGCGACGAACGGGCGCCGCGCCACCCGCTTGCGCGCACGGTGATCTACGAAACCCACGTGCGCGGCTTCACCGTGCATCCCTCCTCCGGGGTCGACCATCCCGGCACCTTTCGCGGCCTTGCCGAGCGCATTCCGTACCTGACCGAGCTGGGCGTGACCGCGGTCGAGCTGCTGCCAGTGACCGAGTCGGACGAATACGCCCCCGCCTCGGCGTCGGGTGAGTCGCTGGTCAACTACTGGGGCTACAACCCGATCGGCCTGTTCGCCCCGAAGCGCCGCTACGGCTCGAGCGGCGGGCCGGGCAGCCAGGTGACCGACTTCAAGCGCATGGTCCGCGATCTGCACGCCGCCGGCATCGAGGTGATCCTGGACATGGTCTTCAACCACTCGCCGGAGGGCGGCGCCGGCGGCCCCACCGTTTCCTACCGGGGCCTCGACAACAGCATCTACTACCTGCTCGACCCGGACGCGCCGAGCCGTTATCTCGACTTCACCGGTTGCCACAACACCCTCAACTGCAACCATCCGGTAGTCCGGCAGATGATCGTCGACTGCCTCCACTACTGGACCGTGGAGATGCACGTCGACGGGTTCCGCTTCGACCTCGCCTCGGTGCTCGGACGCGACCGCGCCGGCCGCCTCAGCGCCAATACGCCGATCCTGGAACGGATCGGCGAGGATCCGGTATTGCGCGACACCAAGATCATCGCCGAGGCGTGGGACGCGGCCGGCGCCTACCAGGTCGGCCAGTTTCCCGGTGAGCGGTGGGCGGAGCTCAACGACCGGTTTCGTGACGACGTGCGCCGCTTCTGGCGGGGCGACGGCAGCGCCGCCGCGATCGCCACGCGGTTGACGGGGAGCGCCGACCTCTACGAAGACGGCGGCCGCCGGCCGTTCCACAGCGTCAACTTCGTCACCTGCCACGACGGGTTCACGCTCAGGGACCTGGTCAGCTACGCCGCCAAGCACAACGCCGCCAATGGCGAAGACAACCGGGACGGCAGCGATCACAACCTCAGCGCCAACTACGGCGTGGAGGGTCCTGCCGGCGACCCGGAGATACACGCCACGCGGCTGCGCCAGAGCAAGAACCTGCTGGCCACGCTGTTCGTCTCGCTGGGCACTCCGGTGCTCCTGGGGGGAGACGAGATGGGGCGCACGCAAGGCGGCAACAACAACGCTTACTGCCAGGACAACGAGGTCTCCTGGTACGACTGGACGCTGCGCGCGAGCAACGCCGAACTGGTCCGGTTCTGCCGCGCCCTGATCGCGCTGCGCGCCCGCCACGCCGCCCTGCGGCGCAGCGCGTTCTATCGGGAGCACGGTTCCGGCATCCGGTGGTTCGACGCCGGCGGCCGGCCGCCCGACTGGAGCAGCGGAGAGCCGCGCCTCGCCGCGTGCGTGCGGGACGACGCCTGCGACCTCTACCTCATCCTCAACGCGGACGCCGCGCCCTGCCGGTTCGCGGTGCCGGTCGCTCCCGGCGGCGGCGGCTGGCGGCGCATGATCGACACCGCGCTGCCGGCGCCGCACGACATCTGCGCGATCGATGAAGCCGCGCCGGTCGTCCCTCAGGAGCCGTATCCGGCGGCGCCACGCGCGCTGGTGCTGCTGGCCGCCGGCGGCGGCGAGTCACGACGGTAGATCGGCCGCTGGAATCGTCTCCTGCAGCGCGTGCAGCTCCTGCAGGTAGCGCCGCGCGGCGCTGTCCCAGTACACGATGCTGCGCCGCGCGTTGGCGCGCGCGCGCCGGATCTGGTCGGCCGTGGCATGGCGCAGGAACCAGGTGCAGCGCGCCATGGCGTCCAGGAATGCGTCCGGCCGGTAGTCGCCGAACAGCACGCCGCAGCCGCTCACGGCCGAGCCGCGGAGCTGGAGCGGGGTCACCGTGTCGCGCAGGCCGCCGGTGGCGTGCGCCACCACCAAGCAGCCGCAGTTCATCGCCTCCAACTGCGAGATGCCGCCCGGCTCGAACTGCGACGGCATCAGAAAGGCGTCGGCGGCCAGCAGCGGCACGCTGATCTCCTGATACCCGATGCGGGCGGCGACCGCCCCCGGATAATACTCCGTCAGGGCCTGCATCCCGGCCGCGAGCTCCTCGGCGCGGTGGTCGTTGGGCGCGATCGGTCCGCCCAGGATCGCCTGGACCCCCAGGTGGCGAAAGATGCCCTCGGAAGCCTCCAACACGATCTGGAACCCCTTCTGGTCGCTGATCCGGTGGATCATCGCGTAGAGCACCTGATCGGGGTCCACGGTCAGGCCGTATTCGAGCTGCGCCAGCAGCTTGGTGCGCATGCGGGTGACATCGTCACGGCGGCCCTCCGTGGCGAACCGGATCGCGCCCGGATCGGCCGCCAGCAGCTCCGGAAAGCGCCGTTCGAGCTTGGCGCGCAGCAGCGGGTCCTCCGCGACGCGAGCGCGCAGCCGCGGGTACTGCTGCTCGTTCAACCCCGAACGGCGCAGCCGCTGCAGGACGCTGCGCCTGAACCCCCGCGCGATGCCGTTGTTGATCCCCACGACGTCGCGCAGCAGCGGCTCCAGGCCGTCGCAGTGCTGCTCGATCTGGTGCGCGTAGGTTGGGCTCACGGTGAACACCCGATCGGCGAAGCGGATGCCGGCCGCCATCAGGTTGAACAGGCCGTCGTCGCGCGGATCGGTGAACTGCGTCGCGCGGTGGCCGGGCAGGTTGAAGAGGCCGAACAGGTCGGCGCCGTCCTCGTAGCGGCCGTAGCAGTCGAAGTACTGCCAGCCGCCGTTGTGGATGACGTGAATGAAGCTGGTGCGCGAAAAGTCGCCGGCATAGTGCGGGTCGGCGCGCACGACGCCGCTGAGCAACCCGGCGGCGGCGTCGTTGGTGGCGATCACCAGCGGATCGAGGCGGAATCGGGCGATCACCTCCGCAGCGGCGCGCGCCAGGCCCAGGCGACGGCGGATACGCTCGTTGGAGCGATAGCCCCAGTAGAGCCCGTCGAACAGTTCGTGATGATCGAGCAGGTAGTAGCGCACGCCGTCGACCACGCCGCCGTGCACGCCCACCTCGTAGTGCTCCTCGCCGAGATGGAAGCGGACGTTGACGCCGGTGTAGGCGATGCCGTAGCGCTCGATCGCGTCCCGCATCTTGGCCACCGAGCGCGGTTCGCCGGAGCGGTACAACGGGGTGATGACGTACAGGCGTTCCCCCAGCCGGGCCAGCTCGCGCGGCAGCTCGCAGGTGACGTTGGCAAGGCCGCCGCTCTTCGAGAACGGCTCCGCCTCGGCGGACACGAACACCACCGCGCGGCTGCGCATCCGCTCGAGCACCCGAGCCAGCAGCCGATCGCCGGGCGACCGGTCGCTTCGCGGCGCGTCGAGCGCGGCCGCGCGCAGCCGGCCGAGCCCGGCGTCGCGCCCGATCCGGCCGTCCCGGTGAGCGTGGTACAGCGCCCGCCTCAGTCCGGCGGCGACCGCGTCGCGAGCCCCGGCTTCATAGAGCGGCAGCAGCTTCTCATCCAGAAAACGGGCCAGCCCGCCGGGGCTCGCCGCGGCGGCGACCACCTCCCGATACGCGAACGAGGCGTCGAGCCGCTCGCGTGACGGCCGGGACCGCAGGCGGTCGAAGGAGTCGCGCAGGAACCGCGCATAGCCGGCATCGGCCACGCCGGCCCCATCGCCGGTCCCGCCGCCGGCGACGCGGTCGATGCGCAGCAGCTTCACTCGCTGCGTGTAGCTCACCGACGTGGTGAGCGCCGAGGCGCGCAGTTCCGCTCCGGTGTAATGGGCGTAACGATCGGTGACCGGCGAATAGGTGGGATCGACCACCACGTACCGGTCCGCCGGATCGATCCAGTCGGCCGCCGCGCGCATGTCGACGCTCACCGTCGCGCTGTCGGCGGCGAAGCTGCACACCGCCAGCCACAGGCCCTGCGGCGCCGGCTTGATCGCCGCCGCCACCTGATGATGGTCGGTAGGAACCAGCGTGCCGCGGCCGGGATTGCGGCGATGAAAGTCGTATACGTCACGGAAGATTCGCTCCACGCTCCGGTCGGCGGCGCTGTCGAACCGGTTCCAGTCCACGTAGACGTTGTCGGGGAATATCTTCCACGTCTCGCCCTCCGCGTTCCCCTCGAAATCCATCACCACGTTGACCAGGAACGACGTCAACGTGAGCACGGGCCGCAGATTGGCGCGTCCGAAGGTATCGACCGGCCGGCGCTCGTCGTGGTTGCCGAACATGCCGATCAGCTCGGTGCCGGGCGGAAGCGCCCCCCGGTAGTGCTGATCGTACAGATGATATATTTCGCCGACCGTGGAGGCGCCCTGCGCCACCCGCTCGAAGATCTTGAACAGCGACGAGTTGTACGGGACGATGCCGAGCCGGCTGAGATACTGCTCGCGGCCCCAGTAGGCTTCGGCAAGGTGGAGGTAGAAGCCCTTGCCGGCGGCGTGCGCGGCCCGTTCCATCTCCCGCATCAGCAGGTGGTGCAGCGGACTGCAGATCAGGTCGCGGCACGCCGACTCGAAGAACCCGGTGGTCACGTAGTGGTCGTCGACCCGTTCGTTGACCACGATCGCACCCTCGACCTGCTCTTCGTCCGAACGGGGCCCCGACGGCAGCACCTGGGTGTTGTCGCGCTTCATCATGATCGGCAGCGCGTGCGCGATGTCGCAGCGCACGCCGTCCACGTCGAAGCGCTCGATCAGGATACGCACCGAATCGGCCAGCCACTCCCAGACCGACAGCCGCCGGTAGTTGAGCAGCGCGCCGTCGTTCCAGCTTCCGTAGCGGCCGTCGGTGCTGGCGCGCGGGACCAGGGCGCCCGCTTCGTCGAAGCAGCGCACCAGCTCCGTATCCGGCACGTCGCGCACCCGCCGATTGAGATGCGGGATCACGTCGACCAGGACCTTCATCTCCAGTTCGTGGGCGGCGGCGACCAGGGCGCGCAGGCCGTCGTTGCCCCCGAGCGACGGTTCCATCTCGATCAGGCTCTCCGGCGCGAACGGCGAAGGCGAGGTGGCGTGGGGCGTCCAGTCCTCCCGATTGCCGCCCCGCTTCTGCGCTCCCAGAACGTAGATGGCGGTGAACCCGTATCGCCGCTTGACGTGCGGCAGATGGGCGGCGATGTCCGCGAACGTACCGAGCCGGATGACCTGACCGTGCTCGTTGTACACCATGCCGGGGTGTTCCCCGTCGGCCCAGTAGGCGCGGGTGTGTCCGTGAATGTCGGGAAATATCTGCAGCACCAGCTCGCCGCGCAGGTCGGGGATCACGTTGATGCGCCCGCTGCAGTCGGCGTCCGGCACCCATTCGCGGCGGCCGTTGCCGTACTCCCGCGCGACGCAGTAGTCGTAGTGACCCAGATCGTCGAACCGGTAGGCGGCGGTCAGGGGCGCACCGGGCGCCGCGCGGGCCAGATCGATATCGATGGAGTCGAGGTCCGCTTCGCTCGGAAACCGGTGGTGGCCGCGGCCCCGGTAGATGCGCAGCCGGTGCCGGCCGCGCGGGAGGTCGAAGCTGAAGCGGTGCGTGGCGCCCCGCGCCACGGTCGCGAACGTGCGCGCCAGCGGCGCGGCGAACTCCTTGGGAGCGAGCATCCGCTCCAGTAACAGGTTGGCGTGGCTGCGGACCTCGTCCAGGTCGTGTCCGGAGGCGGCCACCAGCAGGCGCATCACCTCGCGGCGCACCGCATCGCCGCCGTGCGCCTTGGCGCGCCGGGCGATGCGCTCCAGACTCCGCATGGCGGACACGCAGACCGCGACGTCGAAGTCGAGCGGGGAATCGGCGCGCCGCGCGTTCAAGCGGCGCAAGGCCGCCTGCCGTTGCGCCGGCCCGAAGCGCATCGGGCGCCGCGGCGGCCCGGGCTCGGGACCGGCGGGGGTCAGGCCGGCGACCGGACGGCGCAGAACGCCGAACAGCCGCTCCAGCAGGTCGCGGCTCGACGCGTCGAGCGATACCACGTGGGAGTAGCCGGTCTCGATCGCCCGCTCTTCCAGGAACAGGATGAGCACCAGCTCCGGCGGCACTGCACCGCCGCGCTCGACCTGCTCGTCGGCGAGCAGATCGAACAGGCGCAGCCCGAGGTAGATCGTCGGCTGGCGGAGCTCGAGCGGTCCCTGACCGACGCGCGCAACGACGCCCCGTTCGTCTTCTTCGTAGAGGCAGGTCGCCCCCGCCACTTCGCGAATCAGCACGAACCGGCGCCGTTCCAGCGATCGACCGGCATCGTCTCCGATCGACGCGATCGCTTCGTGCGTGAGGCGGACGGCGGCATCCAGGCGCTCCATCAACTGCGCATCGCGGTTCAGGCGATCGGCCGTGGTCGGACTCCTGGTCGCCGCCGCCACCGCGTCGGCGCGGACGGCGGCGGTCAGCTCGGCGCGCCGATTCCGGCCCGCAGCGTTCCAGTCCGGATGCGGCAGGAAGGGAAATGCGCGCTGCTCCGCGAACGCGCGGGCAACCGCCTGCCGCGCCGCCGTCTGGTCGATGCCGGTGACGGTCAGCGGCGTGGTCAGACACCCGCCGATCCCGGCGACGCCGGCGGCTACCGGCTCCTCCGGCATCATGCAGCCCCCGTGGGGTGAGATTCCCGGACGCGCACGGCCCCCCGAGGATAGCGTGCCCGGGACCGCCGGCCAACTCGGGTTAGAATGCGCCCATGAAGACCGCGACCGGCTCCCTCGCCGCGGCGGCCCTCGTCATGTGCGCCGCAGCGACCGCCGCCGAGCCGATCAAGGTCGGCGTGTTACTCCCTTCGTCGGGCGTCTACGCCGGACTCGGCAACGACCAGGCGCTCGGCCTGGAGCTCGGCTTCGACGATTTCGGCCGCCAAGTGGCCGGACGCCCTATCGAGCTGATCTACGCCGACACCGAATCGAAGCCCGGCACCGGCTTGGCGCAGGTCAAGAAGCTGGTCCTGCGGGACCGGGTCGACGTCCTGGTCGGCATCATCTCCTCGGCGGTCGCCGCCGCCGTACGCGACTTCGTGCACGGGGCGGAGGTGCCGCTGATCGTGTCGAATGCCGGCAACGACGACCTCACCGGCGCGTCGTGCAGCCCCTGGGTGCTGCGCAGCTCCTTCTCCAACTCACAGATCAGCCGCGAGATGGGTCCGTGGATGGCGGCCGCCGGCTACCGGAAGGTGTTTCTGATGGCCTTCGATTATGCGGCCGGACACCAGGCCATGGAGGCGTTTCGCGGCGGGTTCGTCGCCGCCGGCGGCACGGTCGTCGGCGAGGAGTACCCGCCGCTGGGAGAGACCGAGGACTTCGGCCCTTATCTGGCCAAGGTGAGGGTCGCCGATCCCCACGCGGTCTACGTCTTCTTCGCCGGCGGACCGGCGATCAAGTTCGTCAAGGAATGGGCCGCGTTCGGACTGAAGGGCGAGGTGCAGCTCGCCGGCGCCGGCTGGCTCACCTCCGCGCTCTACGTCGACGCGCAGGGCCAGGACGCCGAGGGCGCCCTGGGCATCCTCAACTACCTGCCGTCGATCGATACGCCGGAGAACCACGCCTTTCAGGAGCGATTCCGGGCGCGGCACGACCGCGCCGGCTCCGAGTTCGGTGTCGCCGCCTACGACAGCGCCCGCCTCATCGTCGAGGCCCTCAGAACGACCGGCGGCGACACCGGCGACAGGGCATCCCTGGCCGCCGCGATGCGGGCGACCCGTTTCGACGGCCCGCGAGGCCCGTTCCGGATCGACCCGTTGACCAACAACGTGATCCAGAACGTCTATATCTTCGAGGTGCAGGCGCAGGGCGACGGCTTCGCTGCGGTGGTCCGGGAGGTGATCCCCGACGTGCAGGATCCGCCCAACGGCTGCGCGCTCTGATCTCGCGCCCGCGGCCGTCAGGCGCCCGGCCGGGTCGCCCGCTGCGGCGTCGCCGCAGCTTCGCCGGGCGCACCCGCTCCGGCGTCGTTGCGGGCGCGTAGCTGCACTCGATAGACCAAGCCGTTGGTCAGGCCGGACAGCACGTGGCCAGTCGTCTCGACGGTGCTGCGGGGGATCGGTCGCCACCTCCGCCAGTCGGACTCGCGGTCGGTGCGAACCCGGAACTCGTAGCCGATGATGCTGGAGTCGCCGGGATCGGCCCAGGCCAACTCGACGGTACGATTCCCTCCCGTAGCGGTCAGAGCGGACGGAGCGCCGGGCGCACCGTCCGCCGCCGCAGCGCTGTCGGTCTCGGCGACGCCGGTCTCGGGGGCGGCTGCTGCGGTGCGCTCGCGCGCCGGCGCCGGGCTGAACGCTTCTTCGGTCCGGACCGGCATCGTGTCCATCGACGTGTCCATCGCCGCCGCCAGCTTGACCCGCAGAATGCGGCGTACCGATTCGTCGAGACGCTCCTCGCCATGCATGCCGGAACGGACCAGACGGATCGCTTCCTGCACCAGCGGCAGCACGTCGCTCTCCCTGCCCGCCAGGATGATGTCGGCGCCGGCCTCGAAGCTGTTGCGGACGATGTCGGGTTGCCGCAGCGGCGGCGCCGGGTCCCTGATCTCGATCGCGTCGGTCATCACCACGCCGTCGAAGTCGAGCTGATCGCGCAGCAGGCCGGTGATGATCGCCGGAGAGACGCTGGCCGGCCGATTCGGATCGAGGTCTTCGTACAGGATATGCGCGGCCATGATGACCTCCACGCCGGCGTCGATCGCGGCGCTGAACGGCGCCAGGATCGACGAGCGCTCCGAACGCGTGAGCCGCACCACCGGCAGGGTCTGGTGCGAGTTGATCGAGGTCACGCCGTGGCCCGGAAAGTGCTTGGCCACCGGGATGATCCCGGCTCGATCGGCGCCGTGGACGTAAGCGCGTGCGAGATCGGCAACCAGCCCCGCGTTGGCGCCGTAGGAACGGTCGCCGATCAAGGTCTCGTCGGGCTGGCCGTACACGTCGATCGCCGGCGCCAGGTTCATGTTCACGCCGAGCCGCCGCAACTCGACGCCGGTCACGTAGGCGGCCGCTTCGACGTAGTCGGGGTCGGCGTGCGCGCCCTGGTAAAAGGCGGCCGGAAAGATGGTCGTCTCCGGCAACTGGACGCGGGTCACCCGCCCTCCCTCCTGGTCGGTGGCGATGAACAGCGGCACCGGCGGCCCGGCCGCCTGCGCCATGCGCTGCAGGTCGCTTATCAGTTCCCGCATCTGCCCGTAGCTCTCGACGTTGCGCTCGATGAGGAGCACGCCGCCGACGTGCGCCTGCTCGATGAGGGCGGCCGCCCGCTCCGAGCCGGCGGTGCCGGGAATCCAGGTCATGAAGCGCTGGCCGACCTTCTGCTCGATCGTCATGCGCTCCAGCAGATCGTCGATGCGCGCCTCGATCCGCGCTGCCATCACGTCCTCGGCCGGCGGCGCGGGCTCGGTCGCAGCCGGCAAGTCGTCCGCCATGGAAGCCGGCAACGCGGGGGCGGCGACCTCCGGCTGCGGGGCCGGCGGTTCGGCCGTCATTTCCGGCGCCGAGCGGGCGTCGCTCCGCGGGGCTTCCATCTCGCCGGGCGGTGTCGGCGTCGTGTCCATCCCGGTCGTCTCGGGAGGCGGCGTGGCGCAGTTCAGCGTCACCGCTGCGGCCAACAGCGCCGCGGCCGCCCGCGGCGCGTGGCGGACAGACGCGAATCGGCTCATGAGACAACGTAGCAAGATGAAACTCCTCCCGGCAGACCGTCACGCGGCCGTCCCCGGCCTGCCGCAACGCAAGCCCTATACTGACCATCGGCACGACGGCATCCCAAGAAAAGCGCGAAGGGTATGACTGTGCTTCTCGATCCCGGATTTCTGGTCGTCCAGACCCTCAACGGCCTGCAGCTCTCGGCGCTGCTGTTCCTGCTGTCGGTCGGCCTTTCGGTGGTGTTCGGCCTGATGAACTTCATCAATCTGGCTCACGGCACGCTGTTCATGGTGGGCGCCTACCTCGCCCTGAGCGCGGTCCGCGCCTTCGGCTCGTTCTGGCTGGCGCTGCTCGTCGCCCCCGCCGCCGTCGCCGTGATCGGCGGGCTGCTCTACCTGACCCTGCTGCGCCACCTGCAGCGCGCCGACCCGATGCGGCAGGTGCTGGTCACCTTCGGCCTGATCCTGGTCGGCTTCGAGACGGTCGACATCGTCTGGGGCTCGCTGCCGCACGCGATCGAGACGCCGGCGCTGCTGTCCGGCCGCAGCGCCGTGCTCGGGCAGATCTACCCCACCTACCGCCTGTTCATCATAGGCTTGGGCGCGGCGGTCTTCCTGGCGCTGCACGTCGGTCTGGAGCGCACGCGCGCCGGCGCCGTGGTGCGGGCGGGCGTCGACGACCGGACCATGGTGGCGGCGCTCGGCATCGACGTCGGCCGCGTCTTCTTCCTGGTCTTCTGCCTGGGATGCCTGCTGGCCGGGATCGCCGGCGTGGTGGCGGCGCCGGTCTTCTCCATCGCGCCAGGCATGGACATGTCGGTGCTGATCCTGGCCCTCATCGTGGTGGTGCTGGGCGGACCCGGCAGCCTCAGGGGGGCGGCGCTCGGCTCCCTGATCGTCGGCATCGCCGATACTTACGGTCAGGTGGTGGTGCCGGAGCTGGCGCGCGTGACGATCTACGGGCTGATGGCGGTCATCCTGCTCAGCAAGCCGGCCGGCCTGCTGCCGGTTCGCGGCGGCCGGTGATGGGCTCCCGCGATCCTCTGCAGCTTCCGGTGGCGGCGCTGCTCGCCGCCGCAGCAGCCGCCGCCTGGCGCGGCGCCGACCACTTCGGCATGGAGCTGCTGGCCGAGATCGCGATCCTGGCGATCTTCGCCATGAGCCTCGATCTCCTGGTCGGCGTGGCCGGGATGGTCTCGCTGGGGCACGCCGGCTTCCTGGCCCTCGGCGCCTACGCCACCGCCGCCGCGGCGGTGCTCTGGGGCTGGCCGCCGGCCGCGGGGCTCGCCCTGTCGGTGGCGGTGGCGGCGGCCGCCGCCGCCGCCGCCGGCTTCTTCGCGGTGCGCCTTACCGGCGTGTTCTTCATCATGATCACCCTGGCGATCGGGCAGATGCTTCACGCCTGGTTCTTCAAGGCGCGGGCGTTCGGCGGCGACAACGGGATGGCCGGCACGCCGCGCTTCGATCTCACCCCACTGGGCCTTGACAGCAGCGATCCGGGGGTGTTCGCCGCCGTCGCCCTGGCGGCGGCGGCGCTGGTCTATCTGGGGCTGCTGCTCCTGCGCCGCTCACCGTTCGGGACGATGCTCGCCGCCATCCACCAGAACGCGAGCCGTCTTGCCTCGCTCGGATGTCCGGTGAGGCGCTACAAGCTGGCCGCCTTTGCCTTGGCGGGCGCGGTGGCCGGTCTGGCCGGCGCGCTGACCGCGCAGCACACCGGCTTCGTGTCGCCCGACCTGGCCTTCTGGACGATGTCGGGCGAGGCGCTGATAATCGTCATCCTCGGCGGCAGCGGCAGCCTGATCGGCGCGGCCGGCGGCGCGGCGCTGTTCGTGCTCCTCCGCAACCAACTGACCGACGGATCGTTCTGGAAGAGCATGTCGCTGCCGGCGGCGATGGCCGATCACTGGCAGCTCGTCATGGGCCTGTTCTTCATCGCCGTGGTGCTCGCGGCCCGGGACGGGTTGTACGGGCGTCTTACCTGGGTCGCCGGTCGCGCGGCTGCGAAGCTGGCGGGGCGGAGGAGCCGGACGTGACCGGCGGCGCGCTGCACGCGCAGGACCTGTGCAAGGCGTTCGGGTCGCTGCGGGTGACCGATCACGTCTCGCTGCTGCTGCCGGCCGGCCGGCGGCACGGCCTGATCGGCCCCAACGGCGCCGGCAAGACCACGCTGTTCGACCTGATCGCCGGCCAGATCGCCGCCGACGCGGGCCGCGTCTACGTCGGCGGGCGCGAGGTGACCGGCGCGCCGCCCGACGCCCGCGTGCGGGCGGGGCTGGCGCGCAGTTTCCAGCGCAACAACCTGTTCCCGGACCTGACGGTACGAGAGAACCTGGCGCTCGCCTGCGCTTTGCGGCGCGGCATCGGCCACGTCTTCTGGCGGCCCGCGCGGGGCTTCGCCGCGGTGCGCGAGGAAGCGGAGGCGAACGCCGAGCGGCTTGGCCTTGGCGGACAGCTCGGCATGCCGGTCTCCACCCTGCCCTACGGCACCCAGCGCCGGCTGGAGATCGGCATGGCGCTGGCGCGCGAACCGACGGTGCTGCTGCTCGACGAGCCGACCGCGGGGATGGGCCCGGCGGAGACGGCCGGCATCGTCGATCTGCTCGCCTCCCTGCCGCCCACGCTGACCCTGCTGATCGTCGAGCACGACATGGACGTGATCTTCCGGCTGGCGGAACGGATCACCGTGCTCGACTACGGCCGCGTGCTCCTGGAGGGTACGCCGGCCGAGGTCCGGGGTTCGGCGGAGGTGCGCCGCCGCTATCTTGGGGAACGATCGAGGTGACGGCCTGATGCCGGGCGCGCTGCTGCAGGTCGAGGCGGTCGACGCCTATTACGGCCGCAGCCACGTGCTGCAGGGCGTGTCGCTGGAGGTGGGGCACGGCGCCGCGGTCGCGCTGCTCGGACGCAACGGCGCCGGCAAGTCCACGACGCTGAAGTCGATCATGGGGATCGTCGCCGCCGCGCGGGGACGCATCCGCTTCGACGGAGCGGCCATCGAGCGCCTGCCGCCGCACCGGGTCGCGCGGCGCGGCATCGCCTACGTCCCGGAGGACCGCGGCATCTTCGCCTCGCTCACGGTCGACGAGCACCTGCGCCTCAACCGGGCGCGCGCCGGCCGCCGCGTGCCGGCCGAGTCGCTGTACGAACGGTTCCCGCTGCTGGCGGAGCGGCGCCGCCACCGCGGCAACGAGCTGAGCGGAGGTGAGCAGCAGATGCTGGCCATCGCGCGCGCCCTTTCATTCGCGCCGCGTCTGCTGATCCTGGACGAACCGACCGAGGGGCTGGCGCCGATCGTGGTCGAGCGCATCGCCGCGATCCTCCACACCCTGCGGGCGGCCGGCATGACGATGCTGCTGGTGGAGCAGAACTACCCGTTCGCCATCGACTTGGCCGAGCGCGTCTACGTGCTCGGCAAGGGCCGCGTACGCTGGCAGGGAACCGCCGCGGACATCGACCGGAGCCCCGACGTCAGGTCGACGTGGCTCGGCGTGTGACCCCAAACGCGAGGTAAAACGTTGACCGGCGACGGCCTCAAACGTACGCTGCGTCGCTTACCATGCGCCGCTTCAACACTGCCGGCCCCGTTCGCCCGCAGGACCACTACGCGATTCCACCGTTGGAACGATTGGACGCGGAGGAACTGCTGGGAATGATTCGCGCCAAGCAGTACTTCGTGCTGCACGCGCCGCGACAGACCGGCAAGACCTCGACGCTGATTGCGCTGCGCGATCTGCTCAATAGCGGCGCGGCCGGGGACTACCGCTGCGTGGACGTAAACGTCGAGGTCGGCCAGGTAGCGCGCGACGATACCGCGCGCGGCATGCGCGCCATCCTCAGCAGCGTTGCCTCGCGGGCCAGGCTGTTGGGCGACGACTTTCCGCGCCGCGTCTGGCCCGGCATCCTGGAGCAGTCGGGCCCCGACGACGCGCTGAAGGAGTTGCTGGTCGAATGGTGCCTGGCCAACCCCACGCCGCTGGTGCTGCTGGTGGACGAGATCGACTCGCTGGTGGGCGACACTCTGCTGTCGGTGCTACGCCAGTTCCGCGCCGGCTACGAGCAACGTCCCGAAGGCTTCCCGCAGAGCATCGTGCTGAGCGGCGTGCGCGACATCCGCGACTACCGCATCCGCTCCGGTGCCGGCGAGGTGGTCGCCGGTGGCAGCCCGTTCAACATCGCCGCCAAGTCGTTGCGCCTGGGCGACTTCACCGGGACGGAGACGAGCGCTCTGCTAGCGCAGCACACGGAACAGACGGGCCAGCGCTTCGCGCCGGCGGCGCTCGCTGCCGTCCGTACCCAGACGCAGGGCCAGCCGTGGCTGGTGAACGCGCTGTGCGCCGAGGCGTGCTTCGACAACGAGGCGGGGCGCGACCGCTCGCGTACCATCGAGCGGGATGACATCTACGCCGCGCGCGAGGAACTGATCCTGGCGCACCGGACGCATCTGGACCAGTTGGCGCACAAGCTGGAGGAGGAGCGCGTGCGGCGCGTCGTGGAGCCGATCCTGAGCGGCAGCGAGGCGCAATACCAGGTACGCGATCTCGAATACGTCCGCGACCTGGGCCTGATCGACGGCGGCTCGCCGCCGCGCATGGCCAACCCGATCTACGCGGAGGTGGTGCCGCGGGAACTGGGCTACGTCCTGCAAAGCAGCCTGGAACAGAAGGCGGCGTGGTACGTGGACGGCGCCGGGCGGCTGGACCTGACGAAGCTGCTGCGGGCGTTCCGGACCTTCTACGGGGAGCACGCGGAGCACTGGCTGGGGCGCTTCGAGGACTACCGCGAGGCGGCGCCGCAGTTGATCCTGCAGGCGTATCTGCAGCGCATCGTGAACGGCGGTGGCCGGATCGAGCGCGAGTACGGATTGGGGCGCGGCAGGACCGACCTGCTCGTGCTGTGGCCGCGGCAGCCGGGCCAGCCGTCGGATCTGTGGGAACGCTACGTGATCGAGTGCAAGGTGCTGCGCGACGCGGACAGGCAGACCCTCGCAGGCACGGTCGAGCGCGGCGTGGAGCAGACCCTGGGCTACATGGCGCAGTGCGGCGCCGCGGAAGGGCATCTGGTGGTGATCGACCGGCGGACGGTCGATCGCGAGCGCGGCGCGGCCGTGCCCGGCGAACGCGGGCGGGATGGGCGCATGGTGGCCGTCTGGACGTTGTGAGTATCCGAGGACCGCGAGCGCGGATGACCTGTTTCGATACGGTTAACCGTCGGCTTCAGTGCCTCGGCTAGTTGTAGTCAGGTGCAGTAGGTGGTGTCTCTGGCGATGGATCGGCTATTATGAGATGACGCTGGATGAGCGCGTTCTGGGAGCAGGTGGACGGACATCTGGAGCGGGGAGAGCGGGTGTTCGTGGCCTGCGTGGGCGAGCATACCCGTGGCTCGCCGGGCACGGCCGGCGCGAAACTGCTGGTTTCCGAGGGCGGGGATCTGTTCGGAACTGTCGGCGGCGGCATGATGGAGCACCGGCTGGTCGAGCAGGCGCGGGCGGCGCTGCGCGAAGGCGGGGCGCCGCCGGAGAAGCGCACCCTGGTGCACAGCGACACCGCGGGCGGTGAGCGTTCCGGGATGGTGTGCGAGGGCAGTCAGACCAATGTGTTCTGCGTGCTGGCCGGCGACCGTGATCGAGCGAACGTACGCGCTATTGCTGCCGCGGTGCGCGCCGATCGGCCCGCCTGGATGGTGATCGATGCGGCCGGCCTGCGCCTTACGCAGCGGGAACCGGATTTCTCCCGGCCGCCGTTCGCGCTGACGGAGGAAGAGGGAAGCTGGCGCTACGAGGAGGACCTCCTCAACCGGCGCCGGCTGGCGGTCATAGGTGGCGGCCACTGCGCGGTGGCGCTGGCCGAGGTGATGGCGCGGCTCGGCTACCGGGCACGTATCTTCGACACGCGCACCGAGGTGGTCACTCATGACCGCGCGGCCGCGCTCGGAACCGTATCTCAGGTTGCTGATTACGCCGCCGCCGGACCGCTCATCGCCTACCCCGAGTTGACCGCGGTAGTGGTGATGACCGCGGATTACCGGACTGACGTGCGCGCACTGCTCGGAGCGACCCAACCGCCGTTCCCGTTCGTCGGGTTGATGGGCGGCAAGCGCAAGATCAGCCGTATCTTCTCTCAGCTCAGGGACGAGGGGATAGCGCAGCCGGCGCTGGAGCGGATCCACGCACCGGTCGGACTGGACATCGGCAGCGAAACGCCGGAAGAGATCGCCGTCAGCGTCGCCGCCCAGATCCTGCGCGAACGGAACCGCCGGTAGACGCCGATGGCGCCGATCACCCGTTTCATCCTCAACGACCGGGGGGTGGAGACGGCCGCGCCGGCGGGGCTGTTGCTGCTCGACTACCTGCGCAACGACAAGCGCCTGACCGGCACCAAGGAGGGCTGCAAGGAGGGCGACTGCGGCGCCTGCGCGGTCCTGATAGGAGAGCTGGAGGGGGAGGCCATTCGCTACCAGCCGGTTACCTCCTGCCTGGTGCCGCTGGCGGAGGCGCACGGCATGCACGTGGTGACCATCGAGGGGTGCAACCCGGCGGTAGGCGGGCTTGATCACGCGCAGCGCGCGGTCGTCGAGCACGGCGGCACGCAGTGCGGGTTCTGCACCCCCGGCATCGTGGTGTCGCTGCACGGGCTGCTGCTCGACGCCGGCAAGGGGCTCTCCCTCGACGACGTGAAGTACGCCCTGAGCGGCCACCTGTGCCGCTGCACCGGGTACCGCTCGCTCAAGGACTGCGCCGCCACGCTGGAACACGAGTTGGGCGGCCGGCTCGACGCGGCCGGCGGCGATCGGATAGCGGCGCTGGCGGCCGCCGGAGCGATCCCGGAGTACTTCACGACGATCCCGGAACGGCTACGGGCGCTTCGGGAGGAGGTTCCGGCCGGGAACGGCGCCGCGGCCGGCTTGGCGCCGGAGGTGCGCATCGCCGGCGGCACCGACCTGTACGTGCAGCGGGGCGAGGAGCTCCCGGATCGCCGCGTCGAAGTGCTGGGACGGCGCCGGGAGCTGAAGGGCGTGCGCCGCGCCGGCGCGGAGTTCCGTATCGGCGCCCTTACTACTTTCGAGGAGTTCGGCGCCCACCCGGCGGTGCGCGCCGCGCTCCCCCGCATCGCCGCATTCAATCACCTGATCGCCTCCTGGCAGATACGCAACCGCGCCACCCTGGCCGGCAACATCGTCAACGCCTCTCCGATCGGCGACTTCACCGCCCTGTTGCTGGCGTTGGACGCCACCGTCGCGCTGGCGGCCGGCGACTGCCGGCGCTCCGTCCCGCTCAAGGAGTTCTACCGCGGCTACAAGCAGATCGACCTGCGGCCCGGTGAGCTGCTCACCGAGGTGGCGTTCGCCGATCCGACCGGCGCGCACGTCAACTTCGAGAAGGTCTCCAAGCGCACCTGCCTCGACATTGCCTCCGTCAACAGCGCCTGCTCGATCCGCGGCGCCGGCGACGGTGACACCATAGCCGAAGCGCACTTCAGCCTGGGCGGCGTGGCGCCGATTCCGCTCTATCTGCGCGCGACCTCACAGGCGGTGCGCGGCCGCGTCCTGGACCTGCGGACTGCGCGGGAGGCGGTGCGTCTTTCGCAACGGGAGCTCGCGCCGATCTCGGACGTGCGCGGATCGGCCGACTACAAGCGGCTGCTGGCGCGGCAGTTGATGATCGCCCACTTCGTCACGCTCTTCCCGGACCGCTTCACGGCCGAGGCGTTCTACGCGGCAGGCCTGCCGTGACGCACGTCGACTCGCACCTGCACGTGCGCGGTGAGTCGCAGTACGTGGACGACGTGCCGCCGCCGCCGGGGCTGCTGCACGCCGCGGTGTTCGGCTCCCCCAAGGCGCACGGCATCATCGCCCGGCTCGCCACCGGCGCGGCGCGCGCGGCTCCCGGCGTGGTGGCGGTGCTCACCGCGGACGACATCCCCGGCGTCAACCGCTTCGGCCCGATCATCGAGGACGAGCAGTTGCTGGTGGAGCGCGAGGTCTGCTTCATCGGCCATCCCATCGCCATCGTGGTCGCCCGCAGCGCGCACCAGGCGCGGCAGGCGCGCGATCTGCTCGAGGTCGAAATCGACGCGCTGCCGGTGGTGGTCGATCCGCGCGCGGCGTTCGCGCGCGGCGATCTGATCCATCCGCCGCGCACCATGGCGATCGGCGACGTGGCCAGCGTCTGGCGGGAGTGCGCGGTGGTGGCGGCGGGGCGTTGCGAGATCGGCGGGCAGGAGCACCTCTATCTGGAGACGCAGCGCTGCCGCGCAATCCCGAAGGAGGACGGCGCGATGCAGGTCTTCTCCTCCACCCAGGGACCGGCCGCGGTGCAACACGTGACCGCGGCCGTGCTCGGCCGGCCGATGCACAAGGTGGAGGTCGACGTAAAGCGGCTCGGCGGCGGCTTCGGCGGCAAAGAGGACCAGGCCACTCACTGGGCGGCCATGGCGGCGCTGGCCGCCGCGCATCTGGACGCTCCGGTGGAACTGGTGCTGAACCGGCTGGACGACATCAGGATGACCGGCAAGCGCCATCCCTACTCCGCCGACTTCAAGATCGGGTTGACCGCGGAGCGCAAGATCCTCGCCTACGAGGCGACCTTCTATCAGAACTCCGGCGCCTTCGCCGACCTCTCCCCGCCGGTGCTGGCGCGCACGCTGTTCCACGCCACCAACGCCTATTTCATCCCCAACGTGCGGGTGACCGCGGCGCCGTGCCGCACCAACCTGCAGCCGCATACCGCCTTTCGCGGCTTCGGCGGGCCGCAGGGGATGTTCGTGATCGAGGCCGCGATCGACCAGGCGGCCGGCGCAATGGGGATCGAGGCGGCCGCAATCCAGCGCGCCAACCTGTTGCGCGACGGCGACGTGTTCCATTACGGGCAGACGGTGGAAGGGAGTCGCGCCGAGCGGACCTGGGACGATCTGGCGGCGACCTTCGCGGTGGATCGGCTCCGGCAGCGGGTCGCGGCGTTCAACCGCGGCAACTTCGCGGTCAAGAAGGGCTGCGCGCTGATGCCGGTGTGCTTCGGCATCTCGTTCACCAAGAGCCACCTGAATCAGGGCAACGCGCTGGTCCACGTCTACGCCGACGGCAGCGTGAGCGTGACCACCGGCGGCATCGAGATGGGCCAGGGCATCAGCAGCAACGTCGCCGCGGTGGTGGCGCGCACCTTCGGGATCGAGCCGCGGCGGGTGCGGGTGGAGAGCACCAACACGACGCGGGTCGCCAACATGTCGCCGAGCGCGGCCAGCGCTACCACCGACCTGAACGGCAACGCCGCCATCATCGCCGTCGACACGATCCTCGCAGGCATGCACGAGGTGGCGGCCCGTGAGCTGGAGGCGGCGGACCCGGCCGCGGTGACCATCGTCGATGAGCAGGTGTACGTGGCCGGTCGGGCCGCCGGTCTGGGGTGGCTGGACCTAGTGGGCCTCACCTATCGCGCGCGCCGGCGGTTGTCCGCGCACGGCTTCTACGTCACGCCGGGCATCCACTACGACGAGGAGCGCGAGCGCGGGCGGCCGTTCGCCTACCACGTCTACGGCACCGCCGTGTTCGAGGTGACCGTCGATTGCCTGCGCGGCACCTATACCGTGGATCAGGTGAAGATCGTCCACGACCTGGGCCGCACCATCAATCCAAGCGTCGACCGCGGCCAGGTCGAGGGCGGACTGGCGCAGGGCATGGGCTGGATGACGATGGAAGACCTGCAGTGGGACGCGGACGGCCGCTGCCTCTCCCACGCCCTGTCGACCTACAAGGCGCCGGACGTCTACTTCATGCCCGACGACATGGCGGTGAAGTTCCTGGAACCGGAGGACAACCCCTACGGTCCGCTCGGCGCCAAGGCGGTCGGCGAGCCGCCGCTGATGTACGGCATCGGTGCGTTCTTCGCCATCCGCAACGCGATGAAGGCGTTCCGCCCCGGCGCCGACCTGCGCCTCGACGCCCCCATGACCCCGGAACGCGTGCTGCTCGACCTGCACCCCGGATGAGTACAGAAGACCACCGGCTGTCTTGACCGGGATTCTCCATTGCGTCATAACTGCAGAAACGTGGCATGGTCTGGACGGTTGAGTATGCTGCTTCGGTCCGAAGATCTATCCGCAAGCTATCGCCCGACGTAAGGAAAACGAATCCGCAGATACATCGAAGAGCGCCTTACATCTGTCGATGATCCCCGACAGTTGGGCGCTCCCTTGCGGGGCTCCCAGTTCGAAGGTCTCTGGCGGTGGTACTCGATGCGTGAAGCCTCCGGGTGGTGGGGTGCATCACAGCGACCAAGGCTCGCAGTACACTTCGATCGCCAGTTGACTGATTCCGTTATGTAACTATATTGATGTCATTATGGCTAGCATCACCGTCCGTGGCCTCGACGAACACGTGCTGGAACGGATTCGAACGCTTGCCCAAGTCGAACGGCGCAGCTTGAACAGCGAGCTCCTGGTGCTCATCGAGCGCGCTGTCAACGCCCAGACGGACACCGCCAACCGGCGCGGTGCAGTAGTACCAAAGGAAACCCAGCTACGGATCTGGCGGCGCATCGCCGGGTGGTGGGACGACGAGCAGGCTACTGAGGAGATCATCGCAGACATCTACGGCAAGCGCACGTTGGGACGTGACATAGCGCTGTGATCGTTCTGGATACCGACATCTGTGCCGTTCGGCCTTACCAACTCCTTGCCGCGGCGCATCAACGAGCAGCCTCCTGCCGCTGTTCCTTGCCGCAGTCGACGGCGGGGCGGTAGGTCTGGCCATGGGTGCCCATGCTGTCCCCGCTGGCTCGGAAGCCGGGACAGTCGCGGCCGCCACGGCTCCCGTCATTCCGCTGGAGAACGGTGACCGCTTCTCCCGCTGCGAATTCGAGAGACGCTACTTGGCCAGACCAGATATCAAGAAAGCCGAGCTGATAGAGGGAGTCGTCCACGTGCCGTCACCCGTCCGCGCCACCCATGCCCGGAAGCACAGCCATCTGCTGGCTTGGCTCCAAGTCTACAGTGCGGCGACGCCCGGCGTGTCGGTTCTCGATAACGCCACGGTGCGTCTGGACCTCGACAACGAACCCCAGCCCGACGTGCTCATGCGCATCGAGTCGCCGGCCCTCGGTCAATCGCGCCTCGATGCCGACGACTACGTGACCGGGGCGCCGGAGTTGATCGCCGAAGTAGCGGCGAGCAGCGCTGCCTATGACCTGCATGACAAGCTCCATGCCTACCGCCGCAACGGCGTTCGGGAGTACCTCGTCTGGCGCGTTTACGAGCGCGCGTTCGACTGGTTCGTGCTGACCGATGACCGGTACCAGCCGCAGGCCCCGGACGCTGCCGGCATGCTTCACAGTCGAGTGTTCCCCGGTCTGCGCCTAGCCTCCAAGTCGCTCCTCGATGGAGACTTCGCCGCCGTCCTCTCCGAGCTGAACAAGGGCATCGACACGCCCACACATCCGGCATTCGTCGCCACGCTGAGAACGGACGGTCCCGAGTAGCAGTGAAGTGGCAAGAACGGTCAGCCGTCGGATGCGCCACGACTCATCAGTCCCGGCTGCCACCGCGGGTCTGGCATGGTGCCGGCTGCGCGTTGAACGCGACATCCTAAAAAAAGCAGCGGCTTGGTCGCCCGGCAGAGCGACTCGATCCCGGCGCGGGATTCCAGTTCGTGAAGGCGAATCAGGCCGTCTGGCCGGTGTGCACCGTCTGCCGGGTGCTGGGGTCTCTCCCCCAGCGGCTACTACGCATGGGTGGGTCGCGCACCGGTCGGCACGGGCACGCCGGGATCAGCAACTGCAGGAGCAGATCAAGGAGATCTGGGACGCCAACCGGCAGGGGTATGGACGCCCGCGCATCCATGCCGAGCTGGGGCCAGCCGCAGGCGGCAGGTGCAGACCACCACGCGCGTGGAGCGTGCCGCGCGCGTGGCGCCGGACTTGGTGCAGCGGGACTTCACGGCCGCCCGGGCCGACCGCCTGTGGGTAGCCGACATTACCTACGTGCCGACCTGGTCGGGGTTTCTGTATCTGGCGGTGGCGCTCGATGCGTGGCGCCGCCGGGTGGTGGGCTGGTCGATGGCCACGCACCTGTGCACGCAGTTGGTGCTGGGCGTTGGACATGGCGATCTGGCAGCGGCGTCCGCGTGGCGTGGTGCATCACAGCGACCAAGGCTCGCAGTACCCCTCGATCGCGTTCGGGGCGCGGTGCCAGGAGGCTGAGGTGCGACCGTCGACCGGCACGGTGGGCGATGCCTGCGACAACGCGCTGTGCGAGAGCTTCTTCGCGACCCTGGAGTGCGAGTTGCTGGATCGTCACCGCTTTCGCGACCACGCCGAGGCGCGCTTGGCGGTGTTCGAGTTCATCGAGGGCTTCTCCAACCGACGACGAAGACATTCGGCGCTGGGCTACCGGTCGCCGGTCGCCTTCGAGGCCGCTCAGAGCGGCGTGAGGGCGAGCGCATGAGCACTGCCGTGGTGGTGATCCGGGCCGTGGCAACCGGTCGCACTGAGCCGCACGGTACACGCCGGTTGCCGGGCCGCCCCGGTCCCGTCAATCGCCATTCCCGTCGGACTGGTGTATAAACCTGTTCCAGGACCACCTCACTCGAGCTTCAACTCGGGCGCATTCAGGTCTGGAGTAACATCCGTGAGAAACCGCACTGCCCTTCAGCAGACCCTGGAAGCTGGTAATAGCCGGCGCGAACCGGTATACCCATCGGATGCAATTGGCGATGAGCACTGACACCTCCGGCCGCAGTCTGTTCATCGCAGATAACAGCGTCTCCGGCTGGACCAGCCCCATCGAACTCGCGCCGGAGGACGGCGACTCCTTCCGCGTGATCGTGGAGTTCCTGGAAGTGGTGCGGAGTGATTCATGAGCATCGTTCTTGGCCCGTCGTTGACGCCTGCGGAGACGATCGCAAGCACTACATGGAATCTGCTGAAACACGGTTCTTCGTTGGACGTACGATTGGGTGAAGAAACGCTAACCGATTTGCGTCTTCTGTATCTGAAAGCCAACGAAGAGTGGTACGGCATTCGTGTGTTCCAAACTTCGAAGCCGGCTGAAGCAAACTCTGGCACCGATTTGGAGATCCTTGTACACGCAGGCAGATGCTCCGCATGGAAGTACGCGATTCAAGCAAAGAAGCTACACCGAGGCAAGTATCCACATTTCGGTAAGATGACTTCCGGCGCGCCTCAAATCGACGTGCTTGAAAAGTACGCCAAGACGAAGACAGCCATCCCTTGCTATCCCCACTACAATTGGATCCCAGTCGAGCCGGTACGAGGAGCATGGCCAGAGCAATTGCCAAGCGAAGACAGAAACTCCAAAGCTGACTTCATCGATCAGTACTTCGATACACGTGAGTATCGTCCGCGGCGTCTCGTGCTGGTCGATCCAGAGCCATACCGCGGTTCCGAGCAGGAACGCAAAGATGGCTAAGGTGGAAACACGGGGACAAGTAGTCAAGCAGCCGTTTCGGCCGCGAGCGAGGGTGCTGCAACTGCTCGGTGACGAACTGATCGGCAGCCCTCGTTTGGCTGTGTTCGAGCTGGTCAAGAACGCGTACGATGCCGACGCGAACGAGGCGATTGTACGTCTGAACCTTACGCAACCCAATGGATCAATGATTGCCGTTACCGACGACGGTGAGGGCATGTCGCTTGATGTGTTGCGGTCGGTGTGGCTGGTGCCGGGCGACGATCATCGACGCCGCCAGCGCCAGAACGACGAGCGTTCACGTCGACATCATCGGCTTCCGCTTGGCGAGAAGGGGCTGGGCAGGTTTGCCGTCCACAAGCTCGGCAACCGCATTACCCTGACAACGCGGGCTCACGACTCGGATGAATGCGTTGTGGACATCGACTGGAACACCTTGATCGAGAAACCCTTCCTGGATGAGGCGCCGGTCACGATACTGGTTCGTGAGCCGGAAGTGTTCACGGGTGAGCAGACAGGTACGTGCATCGAGGTTCGCGAGCTGCGCCCGCCGGAGTGGACACGCCGAGAGGTGCGCAGCCTCTGCAATCAGATTACGTCGATCTGCTCACCGTTCGAGCGACCTGGGGAGTTCCGGGCAGTGCTCCAGGCGCCCGGCCGGGAATACTGGATCGATGACCTGCCTGATTTCGAAGCGATACTGAAGAGAGCCATGTGGAGATTTCAATTCCGGCTGGACCAGGAACACCTGGATTGCACCTACGAATTCCGTCCTGCTGCCGGCTTCAAACTTGAACGACGTAAGGTGACTAAGACCGGAGACCGTTTGCAGCTCCCGCCGGTTCCGGGCGATGGTCGCGGAGATCACAATGTTGTCGCCGATGCCTCGACCACACACGGCATCGGTCCGGTATCGGGCGAATTCTACGTGTTCGACCGCGATCGAGAGGTGCTGAACCGGCTTGGAAACACGCGCCTGATGACCGATTATCTCGACCAGAACGGCGGCGTTCGGGTCTATCGCGACGGCGTTCGGGTATACAATTACGGCGAGCATGGTGACGACTGGCTCGGCCTGGACCTTCGACGGGTGAACGTACCTACACGCAGGATCAGCCGGAACATCATTCTGGGGGCGGTTCATCTGTCGCTGTCAGACTCGTATGGGCTTCGTGAGAAGACCAACCGTGAAGGATTTATCGAGAACGATGCCTGCGCTCGACTTCGCCAAATCGTGCTAGGTGCCCTTGGGGCGCTTGAGGCAGAACGACGGATCGACAAGGAGCGAATGAGGCAGATTACCGACCAGCGGAGCGGCGCAGTAGCGTCCAGGATCGAACCGCCGATTCAGGAGTTGCGGCAGGCGCTTGCACGCCAGGGATCTGGCGAGCGGTTCGAGCCGTATGTGGCCAAGATCGAGCGCGACTATCGTGACATGCAGGAGACCCTGCTCACCGCGGGTATGTCCGGGCTCAACCTTGCCGTCGTGTTCCACGAGGTAGAGCATGGCGTCCGTGCCCTGCGTCGGGTAATCGTCGAGGGCCGGGACTTGGAAGAGGCGGCGCGGCAGGCCGAGGAACTGATGCGAGTGCTCGACGGCTTCGCCACGCTGTTGCGGCGCGACAGCCGAAAGCTGCACAATGCGCGTCGTCTCGTCGCGGCGGCGCAGCAGTTCAATCTGCTTCGTTTCCGGCATCATCGCGTCCGGTTCGATTCGCCACTGCTGGGACGGGACAGGGGGTTCGAGTTACGCTGCGCTTTGGGACTCGTGCTCGGAGCTCTGAACAACCTCATCGACAACTCGCTCTACTGGATGCGGGTGCGTTGGCCGGACTGTCCGGCAGACACAAGCCGCTCACCGCGCCGGCTGTTCGTTGACGAATCCCGTGAACTGGAAGGTGGCCCCGCGATTGTCGTCGCGGATAGCGGCGTAGGTTTCCAGGACACTCCCGATCATCTGGCTCAACCATTCTTTACGCGCAAACCGAACGGCATGGGGATCGGGTTGTACTATGCGAATCTGGCGATGGAGCTGAACGGTGGCCGGTTGGCGTTTCCGCAGCCGGACGAGGTCGAAATACCGCCAGAGTACGATGGCGCGGTGGTAGCCATGGTCTTCAAGGAGGTAAGGTAAGTGTTCGCCTCTCCCCGAGTCGTTGCCATTGACGACGATCTACACCACCTGAATGGATTGGTGAACAGCCTCCATCGCGGCGGTGTCGCCTGCCTGCCGATCCACTTCATGGGCGACCCGTCCGTGATCAAGCCGTGCCCGAATGTGCGTATTATCTTCGCTGATCTGCATCTGATCAACTCGGGTTCCGATCACGCCGCGCAATTCACGACCCTCGGTGGACTGCTGGAAGGAACGATAGGGCCTTGTGGCCCCTACTTCATCCTGCTGTGGACGCAGTATCCGAAACAGGCGGCTGCGTTGGAGAAATTTCTCGACGAACGTCTCGACGGAGTAACGAAGCCATACGCCATCATCCCCCTTGCCAAGGCCGACCATCTTGATGATAGGGGCAGAGTCCGAGATGAAGAAGCGTTAATGGCAAGGATTATCTCACTGACCAATGATTTGCCGCAGATCGGCGCTCTGTTCGACTGGGAAACTCGGGTGCTTCGCGCTGCCGGGGACACTGTAACTTCAGTGTTGTCACTGGCATCGACGCCTGATTCCGCTGATCGAACGGCAGACGCTGGACGGATTCTTTCCCAGCTCGGAATTGCGGCCGTCGGGAAGGAGCATGTGGAGGATGATCGCTTTCGAGCGGTGAATGAAGCCTTGCTGCCGATTCTGGCTGACCGAGTCGCGAGCCTGCGTTCGGTGGAGGGAGACGATTCAGTGTGGCGGGCCGCTGTCGCTTCAGAGGCGTCGCAGCCGCTCTCGCTGGAGGAATCGGCATGCCTGAACCGCATGGTTCATGTCGACACGGCGGTCACCAGTGGTGTGGAGCGCGGCAACGTCATCCCGCTGCCGCCACGACTCGGGCAGAGCTTCGAAGAGAGTTTCGGTATTGACCAGATTACTGCCGCTGGCAAGCAGTTCCACTGCCGCGACTTCGTCACGGACAACGAACGATTCCGTTGGGTGCTGGTGCAGACTCAGGCCGCATGTGATTACGCTCAATCGCGTCCCGGGCCCGTGCCTTGCTATCTCGGCCTCGAACTACCGAACGGGAGGAGCGGGTCACTGCCGGCGGCCCTGTGGACCAGCCCGGCGTTGGATCTGAATGGCGACGTTCGGCTGTTGCGCGTCAGCGCAGCATTTCCTGTCTCAATCGGACCGGCGGAATTCGACCAAGGAAAGCCGATCTACCGGCTGCGCGAGCAGATTCTCAACGATCTGATCTACCATCTGCACAGCCACGGCGCGCGGCCCGGATTCCTGTCGTTTCGCGCATAACGTCGATCAGGCCGCAGCTACCAGCGACCGCACTACGGCCTCCATGACCGGAGGGCAAACGCCGTTACCGAGCAGGCGGACGCGATCGCGGCGCGTGCCGACGGGGAAGACATAGTCATCGCCGAACCCCATCGCGCGCTTGAGCTCGGGCACCTGGAGCATACGGATGGTTTGCCCGTCGTCGTGGGGTTCGACCAGCGCGAAGCGGTCAATCGTCGTGATGGTGCGCAGGGGCCGGTCCAGTGACTGCCAGCCCCCGCTGCCGTCGCTGCCGTAGTACACGAGCAGAAAGCTGGCTTCGGGGCCCAGTGCGTCGAACCCGCGCGTCGCTCGTTCCAGAGTCGCGCGCGCCCGTCGCGGGCAGCACAACGGGGAGGCATTCCAGGTCCCGTCAGGGTCGAGGATCGACCGCGCCGCTCTGCGCGGCACGTCGTGGGCCTGTGGCGTCGGGCTTGGGCAACCTTCCCGATCGCCAACAAGAAACAACCGGCGGCGTGTCTGCGGCACCCCGAAGTCGGAGGCGTCCAGCGTGTGTTCGGAAAGACGAAAGCCGATAGCCTCAAGGAGAGACTTCAACTCTTCGTAGCGTGACCACGGTCGCATGTAGACCACGTTTTCCAGTACGAGCCACCGCGGGCGGAGCAGCCGAGCGTACCTGACCACCTGCATGGCCGTCGCGCGGCTGGCCTCATCCCGTGGAGCCGAGCCCTTGGCGCAGGTGTGATTGCGGCACTCCGGCGAGGCGAGCAGCAGGTCGATCTGCCCCACACGCTCCCGAAAGCTCTTCATTGCGACATCCTCAAGCCGATCAGTCACAACGTGAGCCGCAGGAAAGTTCGCCGCGAACGTACCTGTCGCCACCGGGCACATGTCGATGCCGGCGACCACCTCGACGCCAGCGGCACGGGCGCCGGCGCTGCTGCCACCGGCTCCGCAGAAAATGTCACATCCGCGAATCATCCGAATCCTCGTCTCGACCGCGTTCGGCGCCCTTCAGGAAGTGTAGCAGCCGCTCGGCTACCACCGCGTCGTCGCGCGTCTCACACTCCCAAATCACCAGCACCCGCCATCCAAGACTGAGCAGCACACCCTCGGTGCGACGATCCCGAGCGACGTTCTGCCTGAACTTCTCGATCCAGAACCCGACCCTGCTCCGAGGAGTGTAGGCATACCGACAACCTTCGTGCCGGTGCCAGAAGCACCCGTGCACGAACACCACGGACCGAAACCTTGGAAACACCAAGTCGGGCCGGCCCGGCAGATCCTTGCGGTACAGACGAAATCGGAACCCCAGGCGGTGCGCAGTGCGGCGTACGACCATCTCCGGGACCGTATCCCGGCCCCGGATGCGCGCCATCATCTGACTGCGCCGTGCCGAGTCCATTATGTCCACAAGTTCTCCTTGCTCTCCAGTCCCCGGCACAGCCTGTACCGCCGGGGCAGCAACGACCATGGCTACCGCAACGGCTACGGCAAGCCGCGCCGGCTGACCATGCGCGGCGGCACCGTGCACCTGCGCCGGCCGCGGGTGCGCGGGCTCGATGAGCGATTCCAGAGCAATCTGCTGCCATTGTTCACCCGGCGCACCGCACAGATCAACGACCTGTTGCTGGAGCTGTACTTGCACGGCTTGGCGCTCGGCGACTTCGCGTTGGCGCGGGGCGCGGATCATCCGGCATCGGAGGTGGCGAGATTCACCATCCAGCCCTTGCGAGCCAGTACGTCGACCGCGAGCCGCAATTGCCGCTCGGAAAATCGTCTCTTGCTGTCGTTCCAGGCGTACGTGAGCCTGATCACGTCGTGGACGCTCCGGGGACCCTCGTTCTCGCCGATCCAGTGGACCGTGGCAAGCAGTTCCAGGCCGAACGCCGACTCGAAGCCGTCCACGAGGTCGGATACCCGTTCGAAGCGATTTCGCGTCGCAGGTCTCCCTACGAGAAACCGGCGGGCATCATCGACCGCGCCCGGCACCAGCGCCAACGGCTTGTCCGGCGTGTCGCCGCCATCGGCGTAGCCATTCACGAAGTGCCCTTCGATGGCGTGGAGCACGTGCCGCAGGTTGTCGGCGTAGGGACCCCACGACGCCTTGGAGAACCTGAGCTTGAGCGGCTCGCCCGCGGCCTGCATGAAGTACATCAGCTTGTGCACTTCGAGCAGGGTCAGGAACGGGGCCAGCAGACTGCGGAAGTAGCGGTCCATCAACCCCACCAGAGCAGCGCGCCCGGGCGTCATGCGCGGCACTGCGCGCGAACGGTTGACGCGCTGATCGATCGATCCGCCGCCCGGCGTGAATATGACGACTGCAACGTCGTCCAGCGGTTCCAGCGCTGCCTGCATACGGGCCTTCACCACCGGCCAATCCAGCCCGCCCAGGTTGCAGCCGAGCGGGGGAATGGCGATCGAGCGGATACCGCGGGCGCGGATATCGGACACCAGCGACGCCAAGCCGGATTCGATGTCCTCCAGGCGGCTCTTGGCGCGCCAGTGCCGCTTGGTCGGAAAGTTGACGATGTAGCGCGGATTCGCCAGTTGGCCAGTGGCGAAGATGAACATGCTCCCGGGCCGCACCTCGCCCCGCTTGCAGGCAGCGGCGTAAGCGGTGAAGTTGTCCGGGAACGCGCGCTTGAACTGCAGTGCGATGCCACGCCCCATGACCCCGACGCAGTTCACGGAGTTGACCACCGCCTCAGTGTTAGCGGAGAAGAGGTCACCGTTCCGGTACTCGACCATATTCAGTATCCTCCTGCCCAGTAGTACCAATCCCGTCGGATCTCGACGGGCGGTCGGTGCGCGGCAGCTTGGATTGCCGCTGACGCGATACCAGATGTCTGGATCGTCCGCACGCCGATTCGTGAAACGAGACACCACGGCAAGCACCGTTCGATCAGAAACTCCGCCTGCTTGCCTTCCTGACATTGTCTCCAGTCGCTAGCACCCACGGCCTGCCAATCGATCTCATGAATCTTTGCCAAGTCGCAACGATCCTCAAAGTACCAGGCGCCGGCGTTCGAGTGCGTAAACGCCCAACGGATTTGGCGCCGGTCGGCCCAGGCAACGGTCTGCCTCAAGTCAGACTCCAGATGAACGATGGGGTCCTGGCCGTGATCAGTCTCCTTGTGGATCACGTAGAGCATGACGGACCGCGGACAGAAGTAGAACGGCACGCAGTCTCCCACGTGCAGTCCGGGATGACTCCGGAGGACATTCTTCCTGCGGCGCTGTTTGATATTGTTGTTGCCAATTGCGGTACCCGGCAACCGTCGGTGCGTCACTTCCGCATCGGACCAGAGCTGTCCAGCCTCGACGATCGAGGAGAGCCGATCAACGTGGACGATATGGTACAGCTTCGGCCGGTCAGGCACACGTGCACCAGTGTCCTGGTCCCCCGTGCTCACGACTCTTCCATCTTGCTACCACCGAACAACGGCGCCTGTTCCGGCGGCGCTTCCATTCTTGCGAGGCGGCTGACCTCCGGCCAGCTCCGTACGAGTCCGTTGTAGGACAGCGCTTCGGCAGACCGCTTCTTGCGCTCGCACACCGTGTAGAGCCGATAGCAAAGGTCGCGCGCAACATCGCCCCAGCCGCCGAGCCTGCGCACCAGTTCGGCAGCCGTCTGCTCGCCGCCGAACTCCAGCACGCGGATCAGGTGGTGGACCGCCTCCCAGGTCGTGAGACGGTCGTCTCCGGCGGGGTTCCAATCGATTGGCAGCTCCTGCGGCCGCAGCAGCCGCACCCGTCCCGCCGCAGCTCGCAGGATGCCCGCCTGCACCAACCCCGCCACACTGGTGTTCTTGGCCTTGGAGAGGGTCTCGGCGACGCCATAGTCGCCGGCCTCGAAGCCGTGTTGCTCGAACCACGCCAGCGCCCAGCGGCTGTCGGCGTCGATGTCGCCCTCCTGCTCGGCGAGAATCTCGTCCAGGGTCTGGTTGATGAGAGCCAGCGCTTCCCCTACGGAGACGCGATTGCCGGTAGCGTCGAGCACCCTGGCGTAGCGGGTAAAGACCGCCATGCCAGGGCCGATCGCGGCCTGGGCCAAGTCGACCGGCGCGATGTTGCCGCGTTGCAGATAGGCCAGCGCCGGCGGCAGTTCCGCCTTCAGGGCGTCCATGAGCTCCCGGCGTGTACCGAGTGGAGCATCGTGCGGCCTCGTCCGGCAGACCAGCACGACGCTGGAGGCGAGCGCGTTCGATCCCCTGCCGATCATTCGGCGGCCGAGCTCGGTGCGCATCGGCCACGTGCCGGTGACGGCAAAGCCGGCGTCGATCACCGCCCCGAGAAAGGTCTCCCAGCCGGTGCTGGCGATCCCGCGGTCGTCACGGCTTTCGGACTGCTTGAACGCGTAATAGATCGTCGCTGGAAAGCGGGGATGCGTCTGTTCGGCCAGCCGCTCCATCGTCTGCGTCATGCCGTTCATGAAGAAGGCCTCGGCCTTGGCTTTGGTGTCGTGGCGATAGGGAGTGGCGACCAGCTCCTCCGCCTTCGGGACCGCCATCGTGGCGAACAGGTCCGGGAAAATGGTCCTCAGCGACCTTCTCAGCCAAGCGTAGAAGAAGTCGGAGAGGTCGGCGTAGCCGATGTTGTCGTAGTACGGCGGATCAGTAGAAATGACCTTCGCCGATGACGAGATGGGAACGCGAGCATCTTGTTGGGCACCGTGTCCGTGCACACGCGACGGTAGAGATGCAATACTGGATCTGATCGAGGATATGCCACCTTCGAAGTTGCCGCTCGATTCTGACAGCGGGTTGCTCTCAGCGAAATCCCAGACCATGGGGATAGCCTGCCTACCGAACGTGTTGCGCGCATGTTCTCGCAGACTCGCCCACGCACACACCGCGGAGTTCCGGTCCGCAACCTTATCCACAGCGAAAGTCAGATACACGCCTACCGCGTGGGCGTAGGCGGTGGCTCCGGTGCCGCCGGTGTGGAGAGACTGTCCGTTGGGGAGGCCGGCGGCAGTGGCGTCCTGCCGGATGCGGTCGCATGCCTCGGTTACAAGATCGGAGAACGTGGTCAGTGCGACGATCTGCCGGGGCGTGAACAGGTCCTCGAACGTAGTGAGGCCGTAGAGTGGCGGAGAGAACCAGCGCGCGTTCTCCGGCATCGCCGTTTCCGGCTTCCAGCTTGGACATGCGTCCCTCGGCGCCGACTCATGCTGCTCGGTTGGCGCCAGATATACCCGGCCACGGTCGCCCTCGGCGACGATAGCCATCAGCCGTGAGCCCATTCGTCCCGCCTGACCTTCGCTCCGAATGTGGTCATAGGTGATCGGAACATCCGATATCAGGCAGCGAAAGGCATGCCGCTTGCCGGCGCTCGTGCCGGCCTTTGCCGCATCCACATCCGGCGGCGCGCCGGCCTTGACCGTGAAGCGGTAGCCGTCCATATCGACCACCGGTTCGACGTACGCTTCCTTCCCCTTCTTGGTCGACAGCATGAACGTCGACGCCAGCGGTACCTCCACCTCCGCGAATGCCGGGTTCGGGCTCCTCACCGTGCGCGCCCACAACCACGCGATCACGGTCAGCTCCCGCCCCGCGTAGCGCCTCAGGTCCGGGCGCTCCCGCACCATCTCGTCGGTGACCGCGACCTTGGGATACAGATGCCCGATGCGCCGCTCCGCTTCGTCCCGCATCCAGCGCCCGTAGTAGCGCACGTCCTCCGCCAGCCCGCGCGCGCCGGTCCACTCCCCGGACACCAGCTCGCCTTCCGACCGCGCCTGCGGGTTCACCGGCGGGCGGCCGGCGAACTTCGGCGGTATCTCGATCATCGCCTTGTTGATCAGCACGGCTACCGGGTTCAGGTCGCTGGCGTGCGCCTCCAGGCCAAGCCGCTGCGCCTCCAGCGGCAGCGCGCCGCCGCCGGCGAACGGGTCGTGAAACGCCGGCAGGCGCTCCGGGTCGAACAGTTCGGCCGCGCGCGGATGGCCGGCGTGGTCGGCGCAGGTACGCCGCCAGCTTGCGCGGATCTCGTCACGCGCCGCCTGCAGCACCTCCTCGTTGGTGGTGTTCTCCCACTTGACCATCTCTTCGATGAGATCGAACAACCGCTCGCGCTCCCGGTCCTGCTCCTGCTCGGTGGGGAACAGCTCGGGCTGACTCGCCGGGTCGTCGACCATCTGCGCGAAGATCACGGCCCGCGCGGCGGCCAGCGGACGCCGCGCCCACCAGAGATGGAGCGTGCTCGGGTGGCCGTGGCGGATCGACTTCTCGCGCGCGGCGGCGGCGTTGATCGCGTCGAGCGGCAGCGCCACCTCGATCAGCTTCTTGCGTTGCGCCGCCTGACTGTCCCGCATGTGCAGCGATCGTAACGAGAATTCGACGCTCCGGCACTACCAGGAGCGACCGGGTGCCATGTGGCTCACCGCGCGGCGGGTATGGACTCCGGACCATTCGCCGGCTTGGAGCCTACAGCTCCTGGCCGAGGGCGCCTTTGATCTCTCCATCCAGCCAGAGTTGAGACAGGTTGCGGCCGTTCTTCGCTTGTTGCCACTCTTCCTTCTTCATTCCCGGGCGCGGCTTGAGAGGTGCCACTGTCGTGTGGCCATTCCGGTTCCGCTCCACGACGAACACCCTCTGATCGTCTTTGAACAGGTCGAACGCATCCAGGGAGGTCGGATTGTGGCTGGTGAGAAGTACCTGCTCCGGTCCACAGCTCAATCCGTTCGCGGACGCCTCCTTGGTGATATCTATAATGGTCTCGAGGAGAACTCTGGTCATCCGTGGATTCAGGGAACTGTCCACATTGTCGAGAGCGAATATCTTCGGCGCATCGTCATGCGCAAGCAGAATCGCAACGAAGAGGAGGAAGAGCGTACCTTCGCTGCTATCGTATACAGACAACGTCCGCCGCCTGGGATGCATAAATTCGTCAAGGAAATATACCATGTCATCTTCCTGATTCGGCAATGCCCTGGAGGTAAGGGACTTGGCGATTCCTCCCACCCTTACCTTACTAGCCCACCGCGGCAGGAACGCAAGATGGAGCGCCCGGTTCTTTAACCCAAGCGTCGATGATTTATCGAGTCTTGCGTTGTGCAATTGCACAATGCATCCGCGAACGGCCTGTGGCAGTCCTTCGCCATGCAATCCGATCGGAGGCGTATCGACTTTCCCCGGGGTCAACCCTCTCAGGAAGTCAGTTTTCGGAGAATAGATCGCATATTGCGAAAGACCATGCAGAGCCTTTTCCACGGCATCAGGAAAATCGAAAGCGGTACGGACTTGATCCCAGATACTTCGATGCGGGTCCAGGTTGCCACGTGTGCTCTTTCCCAGTACTTGCGCTCCGTCGAGACCGCGTCCGAATAGCTTTTTTTGTCCTTGCGTGCAGCTCTCGCTGGAAAACGCCAACAGCGGGTCGTCTTCCTTCCCGGAAAGTTCGATGCGGTATGTTACGTCACCCTCCAGTTCGGCGGTGAGCTGCAGCGTCCTCGGCAGCTCGGTGTTCTTGAATGCCGACTTCATCAACTCGGGCGGCGTTATTCGCACCCCCTTCCGGCCCAGGTCGGTGTCTCCCAGACCCCGGTCTACGGAAGCAGACAGAACACCTATCGCCTCGATGATGTTGGATTTACCGGCGCCGTTCCCGCCGATGAAAATGTTGATTCGCCCCAATTCGAGCGTGGCGAGGCGAATCGACTTGAAGCGCTCCACGGTCAGTTTCTTCAGCATCCGCTTCGTCTCCGCAGCCGCAGAGTACCACGCCACGCGATCGTGCCGCCATAAGGTGGCGATGCCCTGCGGCGCTCGCCATTGCGAGTCGCGGTCGGGTCAACTGCCGCGGTAGGTGGTGTAGCTCCAGGGTGACACCAACAGGGGCACGTGGTAGTGGGCATCCGCGGCGATGCCGAAGCGCACCGTTACCTGATCGAGGAACGGCGGATCAGGTAACGGCAGGCCGGCGCCGACGAAGTATTCGCCGACGTGGAACACCAGCTCCCACTGACCGGTATGGAAGGCGGCTCCGTCGAGCAGCGGCGCGTCGCAGCGACCGTCGTGGTTGGTGCGCGCGGTCGCAGCCAAGCGGCGTTCCGCGCCGGCGGAGCCGATGGCATATAGCTCCACCCGGATGCCGGCGCCCGGGCGGCCCTGCGCGGTATCGAGGATGTGGGTAGTGAGCCGTCCCATCATCACCTCCTCAAGGTCGCTTCGATCTGGCCGTTCGGCTCGTCGGTCGGCAGGAACAGCGTGCCGCTCGCCTCCTGCCCGAAGGCGGAGAGGTCGATCGGCAGGTAGTGGACGTTGGGCATCGACAGGGTGATCTCGGCGACGGCCGGAGCCGCGGCCAGTGCCGCCTCGCCCATCCGGTAGAGGCTGTCCTGCACCGAGTGGCTGTAGGTGGTCGCGAACACCCGCAGCGCCGCCTCCCGTATCGCGGTCGCCACCGCGCCGTAGTCGCCGCCGTCGCCGAGCCCGACGCCCGCGAACCGCCAAGCCGCCGCCATGCGGGTCGCCAGGATACGGTCGGTGGTCGGCGGCAAGGTCGTGTACTCATCCTGCGCGTAGTCGACGAAGCCGGACCCGGTCGTCTTCATGATCGCCAAGCCGCGCACCCCGCCCACGATCTCGCGCGTCGACCGGGTGGCGGTGACGCGGGCGAACGGGGTGCCGCTCTCGGAACGGACGAAGCTGTGATCGTGGGGCTGCCCGCCGATCGGCATCCGGCTCCAGACAGTCTCTTCGACTTCGACCTGCGCTTTCGAGACCTGCCGGTAGCGGTCCAGAAAGCACTGCGCGATCGCCAGCGCGAACGGCTCATTGGCGGCAGCGACGTGCGCCGCGGCCAGCACGTGGACCAGATTCTTCATCGTATCCGTGGGCACCACGGAGGAGTTGTCGGCCGCGGTGTAGGCGCGGGCGAAGTCGCCGTCCAGGGACACCGTGACGCGCGCCTCGCGCACCTCGTGACGCGGCCGGGCGCGTTGCACGCGCAGCACTCGCACGTTCGCCTTACCGTACTGTTGTCCGACAAATGGCATCGCCGTTGTCTTTAGCGTAGTCCGCCCCGCGCGCCGCGTCCAGCCAACTCAGGCTAGGTCAATGTTCGATTTGGACGTCCCCCCAGCGGTCGTCGAGGTACTCGGCGACCAGGCGGCGATGTCAGCGGTGCGGCTGGTGCTCGCTGCACAGCAGACAACCGGCGTCCAGGAGTTCGCGCGCAATCGTCTCTTCCACGCGGCGCGCGCGCATGAGGTCGATTAACCCGCCGCGTAGGTGTCCCAATCGATTCGCTGCTTGCGGTAGTCGCTGAGCAGGTCCCGGGTCGAGGCAAGGCCCGGCAGGTGGACGTAATCGATGCCGCCAAGCTCGCCGAGGAACCAGGCCAGGTCGTCCCGCTTGGCGAACCCGGACAGTTGCGAGGTATTGCGGGGTCGCACCCGGCCCCGGCCCGGGGTGGGGACGTGACTGGACGGTGCGTTTCCGTTATGCTGGTGCCGGTGGAGGAAGGCCCATGGCGATTTCAGTGCTCGCTCCGGTCAAGCGCAAGATTGACTACCCTAGTTCCGACGGCAAGCCGGTGGCGGAAAGCGATTATCAACTCACCCCGCTGACCTACGCACGCGACGGGCTGCGCCACTACTTCCGCCACCGCCCCGACGTGTACGTTGCCGGCAACCTGTTGCTCTACTACGAAGCAGGCAACACCAGGGCGTCGGTGGCGCCGGACGTATTCGTGGTGCTGGGAGTAGCGAACCACGACCGCTCCTCGTACCTGCTGTGGGAGGAAGGCAAGGTCCCGGACTTCGTGCTGGAGATCACCTCGCGCACTACGCGGGGAGAAGACCAGGGGAAGAAGCGGGAGTTGTATCGCCGGCTGGGGGTAGCGGAGTACTGGCAACACGACCCGACGGGAGACTGGCTGAAGCCGCCGTTGCGGGGCTTGGAGCTGGTCGCCGGGGAGTACGTGGCGCTGCCGGGGAGGGAGCTGGCGGACGGGACGCTGGCGCTGAGGAGCAGGATGCTGGGGCTGGAACTGCGCCTTACCGAGGGCGGGTTACGCTTTCATGATCCGGTGACGGGGCGGAACGTACGCACGCTGGCGGAGACGGATGAGGCATGGGAGCGGGCCGAACAGGCACGGGAGCAGGCCGAACAGGCACGGGAGCGGGAGCAGCAGGCATGGGAGCAGGAGCAGCAGGCACGGGAGCGGGCTGAAGAGGGATGGCAGGCGGCGGTAGCGCGCGTGGCTGAACTCGAGGCCTTGCTGCGCCGGGAGCGCGGTCGTGATTCCTGATATCAAGATGCAGCAGAAGAGTGACCCGGCGACGCTTGGCGGCGTGCTCATCGTGGAGATCGAGCTATGGGTTCGAGAGCTTCGGCTTTCTCTTCGACGACTACCGGCTCCCGCACCGCGAGCGCTGCATTGCCGCGCACCCGCTGCCTGATTACGCCATCGCCGGCATCCGCACCGGCCAGTACGTCGAACGCGACGACGGCTCCTACGAAAAACTTCTGGGAAGCCGAGACCAGCTTCGCTGAGTAGCGCCGGTACGCTGATCGACTCGTCCCGGCCCCACGTCGTGGTGATCGGCGGCGGCTCTGCGGCCTTGCGGCGGCCTACGAACTCGGCCGGCGCGGCATCCGCGCCGCATCAGGTCCCGGTCGGACAACGCCTTGCACGCTAGGTTAGATGTTCGACCTGGACGTCCCCCCAGCGGTCGTCGAGGTACTCGGCGACCAGGCGGCGATGGCAGCGGTGCGGCTGGTGCTCGCTGCACAGCAGACAACCGGCGTCCAGGAGTTCGCGCGCAATCGTCTCTTCCACGCGGCGCGCGCGCATGAGGTCGAGAAACCGCGCCGCGTAGGTGTCCCAATCGATTCGCTGCTTGCGGTAGTCGCTGAGCAGGTCCCGGGTCGGGGCAAGGCTCGGCAGGTGGACGTAATCGATGCCGCCAAGCTCGCCGAGGAACCAGGCCAGGTCGTCCCGCTTGGCGAACCCGGACAGTTGCGAGGTATTGTTGAGCCGTACGTCGAGCACCCGTTTGACGCCCGATTTCCGGAGCAGTCCGAAGAATCGGTGCGCGGGCTTTCCGGTGAAGCCGATGGTCGCGATTCTCACGTCAGTCCTTGGAGACGAAGGCGACGCGCCGTGCCTGCAGCGCCAGCGCGTGCGCGAGCAATTCCTCGCGCGGTTGAAACAGATCGCCGTCCGGGCTCAGATCGAACCGCGCCAGGAGTCGGTCCAGCGTCTTCTCATGCGGTTCGAGTTCGCCGCCGGCAAGGATGTGCACGACCGACACGCCCAGCGCCGCGAGCGCCGGGGCGACCAGCAGCGTCCGGTGACAGTCGAGCGGCTCCTTCTCCGCGCACGTGAGCGCGATACGATGGTGCACGGCGCCGTCGACGAGCCGCGCCACACCGCCCCGAAACCGGCTCGTGCGGGCAATCAGCTCATAGTCAATCCGACCGCCTCGGTAGCAGGCGGGATCGGCCGAACGACCGCCGAGCTCCTGCCCGAGGAACGAATAGCGAACGCCGCGTGCCTTGAGCGCCGCGCAGAGCGGGTCGCGATTGAACTGCGGGCAGAAACGGCTGAACGGCGCCGAGCGCACGTCGGCCACGGCCGTGACGCCGTTGTTCGACAACAGCGCCAGAAACGCTTCCAGCGAGTGATTGGAGTGGCCGATGGTGAATATCCGGGGACCGGTCATGAGCGGCGATCGCATTCGATGATTGCAGCGACCAATTTATAACAGAACCCCTGGAATGGATCTCCGATGCTGATGGTGAGATAGCACTCCCCGAGGTGGTAGACGCCGTCGAGTTTCGCGAGGTATTCGCGTTCGTAGGCGGGGTCGGTGACCCACAGCGCATAGTCGACGCCGGCATGGGAGAACTGTCCCTGCACGCGCCGCTTGCGGTTGCCGAATGCCTCGCCGGGACTGAACACGGCGAGTTCGATTCGTTGGGCGTGGACCAGGCGCAACGAGCTGGTCTCCACCCCGGTCGGTTCCGCCGGAAGCCGGTCGTTCCTGCCCTGGCAGGTGCGGTCCCCGTCGATCCAGAGCGGCGCGACCGGATCCACCAGGGCGGGCAGGTCGAACCACGACCAGGTTCCTTCCTTTCGCCAGTAGTACTCGGGGTCGAGCAACCAGTTCTCCGTTTGCCATCCTCCCGGTCGCGGCTCCAGCACGGGGATGCTGATGATGTCCAGCACCCGGGGATCGCTGCCGTCCTCGTACTGGCGCTCGTACTCGGACACTTCCCGGCCGTCGCGGGCGCTTACCGGCCGGATCCAGTTCCCCGCCTGCCGGTCCGTTATCTCGCGGCCGGCAATGCATCGGCCGGCCGGTTTACGCGAGTTCGCGAGGCACACGACGCGCTTGCGGTCGATCATGACGTCGCGCCGCCCGCCGCCGGGATTACCAGGCGCAACTCGCTGTCATCGATCAGCCGGTACTCCGGCAGGCACCCGGACAGCTCGCGGCATGTTCTCCTGATGATCGGCACGCCGTCGCCGCGGGTATCCATCAGCCGCGTGCGCCCGACTCCGGACGGCGCCGCGCACCGCGCCAGCAGGGACACGATCAACTCGTTCCGGTTCGCTTGGCGCAGGTGCAGGCTGTCCGGCGTGAGGGTATTGGCCAGCGCGCCGGGGACGTAGAGCTCCAGACGATCGCCGAACAGGTGCAGACGCACGCGCGCGCCGGCGATCGAATAGTCGCGATGCGCCACCGCATTCACGATGGCCTCGAAAACGGCCCGCTCGCTGAACTGGGGACGTTCCGAACGAGCCGGGTCCTTGGTCGCGCGGATCAGCATGTTGCGCCGCACGAAGTGCAACGCTTCCGCGATCTGCTCGTCCAGCGGCCCACCTAGGTCGCGGGCGTCGGTCTGGTAGTCGGCGTCGGTCCGCTCGCCGGCATAGCTGACCGCCTGAACGTAGGCGTGGGGCAGCCATCGCTGCGGTTCCGTCGTGCACAGGAGCACGCTGGCAAGCGTCAGTCGCGCGCGGCCGTCCGCGTCCTCGGCGACGATGCGGAGCTTGCGCAACGTGTCTCCGGCAGCGCCGGTCGAATCGTCGCGCGGAGTTTCCGCAGGCTCATCGGCAACGTCTCCGCGCATAAACCGCCAAGTAAGCGAATAGTGCAGGTCCGCCGGAGTAGTGGCCGGCACGATAGACTCATCGAAGCGGATGACTCGGCTCTGGCTGCGCTCCTGGAACAGCCGCGCGAGGACCTCCGGCGCCAGTTCCCGTTTGGAGCTGCCGATTCTGCGAAAGTAGCCGCCCGGGCTCTTGTGCACGAACAAGCTGCGTTCGACGTCGACGCGCAGCACGGCGCCGGTCCGGCCCTCGGCGGTCGCCAACTCCTGCTTGCGGATGTCGGCATCGAGCGAGGGTTGCACCGAGTCGTTGCAGATTTGGCGAACCCAGGTCTCCACGACATCGAGGTCGTCAAGCGGGATGCCCTGCGCGCAGTGCGTCTTGTCGTCCACCCCGATGATCAGGGTGCCGCCGCGGCTGTTGGCAAACGCCGCCAGTTCATCGGCCAGCGCGCGCCGGTCCGGGGCGCGGACTCTGCCGCCCGTGACCAGAACGCTCTTGAACTCCAGCCGCCCATCCTCGCCCAGCCGGATGCGCCGCATCAGATCGCGGTCGGACATCGTGATCGAATGCTACGGGATCACGGGGACATGCGCGAAGCGGGCGACGTCGACCAGGCCGAGGTCGGAGATACGCAACTCGGGAATGACCACCAGGGCGAGCAGGCTGAGCTGCATGTAGCCGTTGTTGAGCGCGCAGCCGCATTCCCGCAACGCCTCCATCACCCGCGCCGACTTCCGCGCCACGACCTCGGCCGGCTCGTCGGACATCAACCCGCCGATCGGCAACTCGACCAGCGCGATCACCCGGCCCTCGCGGACCACGACCACGCCGCCGCCGGCGCGGACCAGCGCGTTCGCCGCCTGCGCCATATGCTCCGCGCAGGTCCCGGTCACCAGCAGGTGGTGGCTGTCGTGCGCAACCGTGGTCGCAACCCCGCAGGCGGCGTCGAACCCGAAGCCCTGGACGAAGCCGTTGACGACCCTGCCGGTGCCGTGATGGCGCTCCACCAGGGCCAGCGGCAGCACGTCCCTGGCCGGGTCGGGCCGCACCCTGCCGCCGCTCGCCTGCAGGGTCGCGGTCAGGCGGCGGGTCGCGGCGTGATTCTCGATGACGCCGATGACGTTGACCGCCACCGGGCCGTCGCGCTCGCCGGCGTCGACCGCGAAGTCCCGCGCGGCCAGCGGCCGCGGCACCCGCACCGAGCGGCGGTAACGGTCCTCGTGCGGCCAGGGCGGCAGGTCGAGCAGCAGCCTCCCCTCCTCCGCCGCCACCTCGCCGCCGGCGATCACCAGCCCGGCGGCGAAGTCTTCCAGGCTCTCCGCCAGTACCACGTCGGCGTAGCGCCCCGGCGCCAGGCAGCCCAGATCGCGGTCGACGCCGAAGTGCGCGGCGGTATTGATCGTCGCCATCTGCAGGGCGATCAGCGGGTCGAGGCCGAGACCGACCGCGTGGCGGATCACCCGGTCCACGTGCCCCTCGGCGACCAGCGTGCCGGCGTGCGCGTCGTCCGTGCACAGGATGAACTGGCGCGGGTCGAGCCCCCGCTCCGTGATCGCCGTGATCTGCGCCGCCACGTCGTACCAGGCCGAACCCAACCGGAGCATCGGGCGCATGCCGCGCCGCGCGCGCTCGACGGCGTCGACCTCACGCGTGTTCTCGTGATCGTCCGCCGGACCGCCGGCGAGGTAGGCATGAAACGGCCGGCCCAGCTCCGGGCTCGCGTAATGACCTCCCACCGTCTTGCCGGCGCGCATCGTCGCGGCGATCTCGGCGTGCATCTGCGCGTCGCCGGCGATCACGCCGGGAACGTTCATCATCTCGCCCAGACCGACGATCCCGGGCCAGGTCATGGCCTCCTGCACGTCCTGCGGCGTGACGCGGGCGCCGGGCGTCTCCAGACCCGGAGCCGACGGCACGCAGGACGGCATCTGTACGAAGACGTTGATCGGCATGGCCGCCGCCTCGGCCGTCATCATGCGCACGCCGTCGAGCCCGAAGACATTGGCGATCTCGTGCGGGTCGGCGAAGATCGCCGTGGTGCCGTGCGGCAGCACCGCGCGCACGTACTCGGTGATCGTGCACATGCTGCTCTCGACGTGCAGGTGGCCGTCGGTCAGCCCCGGCGCCAGGAACCGGCCCTCGGCCTCGATCACCCGCGTGCGGTCGCCGGTGCAGTAGCCGGCATCCTCCACGATGCAGGCTATGCGGCCCCGGCGGACGGCGATGTCGATCCCCGGCACCACCTCGCGGGTCAGCACGTTGACCCACCGCCCGCCGCGGATCACCAAGTCGGCGGCCGCCCGGCCGGCAGCGACCTCCACCAGCTCCGCGGCCACCGCGTGCCACGGTTCACGTTTCACGTCCAGGCTCCTGCTCCGTGGCCGCCGAGTCTGTCCGATACGCCGCCCGCGCGCCAATCCGGCCGGCTCACGGCGCCTGGGGCGGCCGCCTGAGCCACACCCGGTTGCCGGCGACGTAGGTAGCGCGCACGGCCCGGTCGTCGCCCAGGATTGCCAACGCAAACAGGACGTCCGCAATACCCTCCGACAGCTCGTGCCGGGCGGCCAGCACCGGCGTGGCGGTGGGGTCGAGCACCACCAGATCGGCCCACAGGCCCGGTTCCAGGGACCCGATCTGGTCGTCGAGGCCGAGCCGCCGGGCATTGCCGCGGGTGGCGAGGTGGAACAACTCGTGCGCGGCCGGCCGGTACCCGCGCAGCATCGCCACCTTGTACGCCTCGCCCATGGTCTGGAGCATCGAGTAGCTGGTACCGCCCCCGACGTCGGTCGCGATGCCGATGCCGACCGCATGATCCCCCTCCTTGAGGCGGCGGAGATCGAACAGGCCCGATCCCAGGAAGGTGTTCGAGGTCGGGCAGTGCACGACCGTCGCTCCGGCCGCCGACAGGCGCGCGCACGCGCGCGCCGACAGATGGACGCCGTGCGCGAACAGGCTGCGGGCGCCGACCAGACCGAAGCGGTCGTAGACGTCGGTGTAGTCGTGCGCCCACGGAAAGTCCCGCGCCACCAGCGCGATCTCCGGCTCGTTCTCCGCCAAGTGGGTGTGCACGTGGCAGTCGGGATACCGCGCGGCGAGTTCGCCGGCGGCGGCGAGCTGCGCCTCGCTCGAGGTGACCGCAAAGCGCACCGTGATCGCGTAACGGAGCCGCCCGCGGCCGTGCCAGCGCTCGATCAGTGTCTCGCTGTCCCGTACGCCGGCGGCCGGGTCGTCGCGCAGCGCCGCCGGCGCGTTGCGGTCCATCATGGTCTTGCCGGCCATGATCGCCATCCTGCGCCGCTCCGCGGCCGCGAACAGCGCCTCGGCCGCGCCGCGATGGACGGTGGAGAAGACCGCGGCGGCGGTCGTACCGTGCTGCACCAGCCGATCCAGGAAGACGTCGGCCGCCGCGCGCGCGTAGACGGCCGAGCCGTAGCGCTGCTCCTCGGGATAGGCGAACCGCCGCAGCCAGTCGAGCAGGTCCGTGCCCGGCGCGGCCAGCATGCGGTATTGCGGGAAGTGGACGTGGGCGTCGATGAAGCCCGGCAGCACCAGCGCAGTGCCATAGTCGTCGGCCGGCGCCGTGCGGAACCGATCGGGCAGGCCCGCGGCCGGCCCGCACCACGCGATCCGCCCGTCCGCGCCCAACGCGACCGCGCCGTCGGGATGGAACCGCACGGCGGACTGCGGCCCCACCAGTGTCGGGTCGTCGCGATAGCTCAACACGGCGCCGCGGACCACCCGCCCGGTGGCGCCGGCGCTCACGGTGCGACCCGGTCTTCGATGCGGTACCGGAGGATGCGCTCCACATTGGCCAGCGCCGCGCCGCGCTCGACCGCTACGCCGTTGCCGACCCGCTCCTCGAAGGCGGTCAGAATCATCTCCTTGTTCGCGCCCTTCACCGCGAAGATGAACGGAAAGCCGAAGCGGGCGCGGTACCGGGCGTTCAGCTCCCCGAAGCGGGCGAACTCCTCCGGCGTCAGCCGATCCAGGCCGGCGCCGGTCTGCTCCCGTCGCGACTCGGTGGCGATCTCGTCCGCGCCGGAGCCGCCGGCGACCGCGGCCCGGTCCGCCAAGTCGGGATGGGCGCGCAGCAGGGCAAGCTGCGCTTCCGGCGGCGCTTCGCGCACGGCGGCGGCGAACGCGGCGATCATCTCCGGGCGGCTCGCGAACGGGCGCGCGCTCGCCGCGCGCTCGGCCACCCACGGCGAGCGCTCCGCCACGTCGCCAAAGCGGGCGGCGAACGCCGCGGCGTCAAGAGCGTTGACCGCGGCAAGGGTCAACGGCGGGAGGGTTGGCATCAGGCGGTTCGGGCTCGGGTGGCGGCGCTCGGACACGCCGCCGCCGAGCCACAGATGATGACACGCTACCGGGCGTTACTCCGGCAGCTTGTCGTCGACGCCCTGCACGTACCAGTCCATGCTCAACAGCGCGCCGTCGTCGAGCACCTCGCCCGCGCCGATCACCATGTCGCCGTCCTGGTTGTAGATCGGCCCCGTGAACGGGTGCAGCTCGCCGGAAGCGATCTTCGCCTCCGTCGCCATGGCCATCGCCGCCACGTCATCCGGCATGTTGGTGTAGTCCGCCATTACGACCATGCCCGGACCGATGCCGTCCCAGGTGTCCATCGACTCCCAAGTGCCGTCGAGCACCGCTTGGGTGCGGGCGATGTAGTACGGACCCCAATCGTCGATCACCGCGGTGAGCTGGGCGTTCGGGGCGAACGCTATCATGTCGGATGCCTGCCCGAAGCCGATCGCGCCCTGCTCCTCGGCGATCTGCAGGGGAGCGGTCGAGTCGGTGTGCTGCACCATGATGTCCGCTCCCTGCCCGATCAGCACCTTGGCCGCGTCCGCCTCCTTGCCGGGATCGAACCACGAGTTGACCCAGATGAGCTTGACCTTGAAGTCGGGATCGATCGACTGCGCGCCGAGCATGAACGAGTTGATGCCGCGCACCACCTCCGGAATCGGGAACGACACGATGTAGCCGGCGATGCCGCTCTCCGACATGCGGGCGGCGATCTGACCGATGACGTAGCGCCCCTCGTAGAACCGGCCCGAGTAGGTCGAGACGTTGTCGGCGCGCTTGTAACCGGTCGCGTGCTCGAACTTCACGTCCGGGAACCGCTCGGCCACCTTGATGGTCGTATCCATGTAGCCGAACGAGGTCGTGAAGATCAGGCCGGCGCCCTCGCGGGCAAGGCGCGTGATGGCGCGCTCCGCGTCCGCCCCTTCGGGGACGTTCTCGACATAGAGAATCTCGACGCGGTCGCCGAACTGCTCCTCGATGTCCAGACGGCCTTGGTCGTGCTGGTAGGTCCAGCCGTGATCGCCGATCGGGCCGACGTAGATGAAGCCGACCTTCAGCTTGTCCTGGGCGAATGCGACCGCAGGCAGCGCCAGCGCCAGCGCGATCACCAACAATCTCCTCATTGAGTGCTCCTTTCGGGGGCGTGTCGCCCTCCTTCCGAACGATAATGACGGGTTGCCACTCGCGCGGACGCTATCGTTCCGGCACGAACGGCTGCCCAATGCAAGCAGGGGTGTTCGCCTTCGTCAAGAAACGGTTGCCGGAGATCAGCACCAGCGCCGCGATGGTGGCCAGATATGGCAGCGACGACAGGAGTTGCGGCGCGACGGCGATCCCCACTCCCTGCGCGTACAGGCCGACGATCCACACGGTGCCGAACAGGTAGGCGCCGATCACGACCCGCCGGGGCGCCCAGGTCGAGAAGACCACCAGCGCCAGCGCGATCCAGCCGCGGCCGGCGGTCATGTTCTCGATCCATTGCGGGGTGTAGACCAGGGAGAGGTAGCCGCCGGCCAGCCCCGCGCAGGCGCCACCGAAGGCGATACAGGCGTAGCGCACGGCGATCACCGGGTAGCCCAGCGCGTGGGCGGAGTGATGGTTGCTGCCGGTGGCGCGGATCACCAGTCCGATGCGCGTACGCGCCAGCGTCCAGGCGACCAGCGCGGTGACGGCGACCGAACCGTAGACCAGCGGGTCCTGGCCGAACGCCACCGGCCCCAGGAACGGGATGTCGGTGAGGACCGGGATGCGGACCGCCCGCAGCTTCACGCCGGGGAATCCCGTGAAATTCTCGCCGATCAGCCCGGCAAGGCCGAGCCCGAACAGGGTGAGCGCCAGCCCGGTGGCGACCTGGTTGGTCACCAGCGTCTGCGTCAGGTACGCGAACAGGAGCGCGATCCCGATGCCGGTCACCACCGACACGGCCACGCCGGCGGCCGCCGATCCGACGGTGTAAGCCGCCGCGAAGCCGCTCACGGCGCCCATGATCATCATCCCCTCCACCCCCAGGTTGAGCACGCCTGCGCGTTCGACCACCAGCTCGCCGATGGCGGCCAGCAGCAGCGGCGTCGACGCGGTGATGATGGTGAGGAGGACCGCCTCCAGCGCGTTCACGGCCGCGTCTCCCGCGCCGCGCCGGCGTCAGGGACGAGGCGCAGCCGCAGCCGGTACCGGATCAGCGTGTCGCAGGCCAGGATGAAGAACAGCAGCGTGCCCTGAAACACCCGCGCCGTCTTGTCGGAAAGCCCCAGCGATATCTGCGCGCCCTCGCCGCCGAGATAGCTGATCGCCAGGATGATGCCGGCGAGCAGCACCCCGATCGGGTTCAGGCGGCCCAGGAACGCCACGATGATCGCCGTGAAACCGTACCCCGGCGAGATCGACGGCTGCAGTTGGCGGATCGGCCCGGCGATCTCGCCGATGCCGGCCAGCCCCGCCAGGCCGCCGGAGAGCGCCAGGCAGAACCACACGGTGCGCGGCCGGGAGAAGCCGCCGAAGCCGCCGGCGCGCGGCGCGTCGCCGGACACCTGGATCTCGAAGCCCTTCAACGTGCGCGCCATGAACACGAACAGCACCAGCACCGCCAACAGCGCGAACGCTCCGCCCAGATGCACGCGGCTGTAGCCGAGCGTCGGCAGGAGCTGAAAGCCCTGCAACTCGACCGACTCCGGGAAGTTGAACCCCGCCGGATCGCGCCACCGACCGCGCACCAGCCAGTCCAGCAGGAACTGCGCTACGTAGACCAGCATCAGGCTGGTCAGGATCTCGTTCGCTCCGAAGCGATTGCGGAGCAGCGCCGGAATCGTCGCCCAGGCGGCGCCGCCGCAGACGCCGAGCGCCATCATCAGCGGCAGCGCCAGCGGCGACGCCCACTGCGTCGCCAGCACGGGGATGGCCGCGCCGGCGATCGCCCCCGCTATGAGCTGCCCCTCGGCGCCGATGTTCCAGACGTTGGCGCGGAAGCAGACCGCCAGCCCGGCGCCGATCAGCACCAGCGGCGTCGCCTTGACGATCAACTCCTCGATCGACCAGAGCGTGGTCACCGGTTCGACGAAGTAGACGTACAGCGCCGGCAGCGGCGCCAGCCCGCGCGCGGCGAAGAGCACGCCGCCCACCACGCCGGTGAGCAGGATGGCCAGCACGGGCGAGACCGCGACCATGGCGCGGCTCGGACGCGGGCGCCTCTCGAGTTGCAGCGTCAAGCGCGACTCTCCGGTGCGCCGTCCCCGCCCGCGTGCGCCTCCTCCACGCCGGCCATGAGCAGGCCGACGCGCTCCCGGTCGATGCGATTCGCCGGGTAGGTGGCGGAGAGCTGCCCGCGCGAGATCACGGCGATGCGGTCCGCGATCTCGAAGATCTCGTCCAGGTCCTGACTGATCACCAACACCGCGGCGCCGTCCTTCGCCAAGTCGGCCAGCACCTGCCGGATGAGCGCCGCCGCGCCCGCGTCGACGCCCCAGGTCGGTTGATCGATCACCAGCACCGCCGGCTTGCGGTCGAGCTCCCGGCCGACTACGAACTTCTGCAGGTTGCCGCCCGACAGCGCGCTCGCTTGCGGATTGACCTCGCTGACGCGGACGTCGAACCGATCGGTGACCCGCTTCGCCACCGATCGCGTCTCGAGCCGGCGGATGAACCCGCCGCGCACCATCTTCCGGTCGGACGCATGCCGCGTGAGCAGCACGTTGTCGGCAAGCTCCATTCCCGGCACGGCGCTGTGGCCCAGCCGCTCCTCGGGCACGAAGGCGGCGCCGAGCCGCCGCCGCGCGGTGACGCCGCGCGTCCCGCAGGGCTGACCCGCGATCGTGATCGCCTCCGGCGAGGACGCGAGGCGTTCGCCGGACAGCGCCTGGAACAGCTCGGACTGGCCGTTGCCGGCGACCCCCGCGATCGCCGTCACCTCGCCGGCGCGGACCGAGAGCGTCAGGTCGCGGAGCGCGACGCCGAAGGGTCCCGCTGCCGGCAGCGACAGCCCGGCGACGGCGAGCGCCGCCGCTCCATCGCGGGCGTGTCCGGCGGCGCGTACCGCGTGCACGTCGTCGCCGACCATGAGCCGCGCCAGGGAGGCCACCGTCTCGGCCAGCGGGTCGACGTTCGCGACCACGCGGGCGCGGCGCAGGATCGTGGCGTCGTGGCAGAGCTGCTTTACCTCTTCGAGCCGATGGGAGATGTAGAGCACGGCGCAACCGTCCCCGGCCAGGCGGCGCAGCGTCAGGAAGAGCTGATCCGCCTCCTGCGGCGTCAGCACCGAGGTCGGCTCGTCCATGATCAGCAGGCGCGGCTCCTGCAGCAGGCAGCGTACGATCTCGATGCGCTGGCGTTCGCCGACCGAAAGGTCCGCCACCAGCGCGTTGGGCTCAAGCGGCAGGCCGTACTCCGCGGACACGGCGGTGATGCGGCGCGCCAGCGCGCCCAGGTCGAACCGGCCGGGCAGCGCCAGCGCGATATTCTCCGCCGCGGTCAGCGCGTCGAACAGGGAAAAGTGCTGGAAGACCATGGCGATGCCGAGCCGGCGCGCCGCCGCGGGGTTGGCGATCGACACCGGACGGCCGCGCCAGCGCAAGGCCCCCGCCGTGGGCTGCAGCGCCCCGTACATGATCTTGACCAGGGTCGACTTGCCGGCGCCGTTCTCGCCGAGCAGGGCGTGTATCCGGCCGGGCCGGAGCTTCACGGTGACCCGGTCGTTCGCGGTGAAGTCCCCGTAGCGCTTCACGACGTCGAGCGCTTCCAGCAGATACTCGCCCGTGGTGGCCATCGCAGCCGGGATTGTGACCAGGGCGCCGTTGCGCCACAACCGGCCGTTGCCGCCCGGCGGCCGTTATCGCGCTGCGAACGGAGTCAGTGCCTCAGCCTCCGGCCAGGATGAGCGACCGGAACCGCTCTTCGTCCCACTCAGCGCCCCAGCCGGGCAGATCGCCGGGGGCGATATGGCCGTCCTGCACCACCGGCGCGTTCACCATACCCCACCGCTCGCCCTCCGTGCGCAAGGCGTCGGCGGCGTCGCTCATGTACTCGTAGTAGCTGGTGTTGTCGATGCAGCAACCGAGCGCGGCGTGGATGTGACCGTACAGCCCGCCGGCGGCGTTCAGCTCAACGGTGGTGTCGTACAGCTCCGCGAAGTGCGCCATCTTCAGGACCGGCGTCGTGCCGTGGCGGGCGTTGGCGCGCAGCAGGTCCGTGGCGCCGTGCATCAACCACTGCGTAGAGATGCCGATGTCGTGCATCAGCATCTCGGTGGCCATCACCGGCATGTCGAGCGTGGCGCAGAGCTCCTGGTAGTGATGCATCTTCTGCTCGTGAAACGGCTCCTCCAGCCAGACGAAGTCGAGTTCCTCCATAACACGGCCGACCTCGATCGCCTCGCGCAGATCGTACGAGCAGACCGGGTCGTTGATCAGCGCGAAGTCGGCTCCGACTATCGCGCGCACCTCCGCGAACAGCGAGAGGTCGGCCTTGCCGCCCTTGTAGGTGTGGAACTTGTAGGCTTCGATCCCCATCGCCCGGGCGGCATCGATATGCCGCAGGTACCCGGCGCGGTCCATGTCGCCGCCGGTCAGATAGCAGGGAAGGCGCTCGCGCACGCGGCCGATCAGGGCATGCACGGGCAGACCGGCCGCCTTGCCGGCGATGTCCCAGAGGCAGTTGTCGAAGTCGCCGAACCAACCGGGTTTCTGGTATACCCAGCGGGTTCCTTTCTGGAACATCTGATAGAGCCGCTCGCGGTGCAGGGGATCTTCGCCCACCGCCATCGAACGCACCAAGTCGACCTGGTGCTCGTCCATGGTGGAGGACGTCACCCGGCCGGTGATACCCTGATCGGTGCGCACCTCCACGAAGCGCTCGCGCGGCTTCGACGGAGGCGTGACGATCGGCTCCCGCTCCGCGTTGACGCCCGCCCGGTACTGGATGCGCCGCAGGCCGGGCACCTGCACGAGCTGCGGAACGCGCCTCGGCCCGCCGCCCTCCGGCAGCTCCAGCGTGATCAGCTTGACGTCGGTGATCTTCATGGGGGATTTCGGCGCTACGACGGACCGAGCGGCGGCATGCCGGGATGTGAGCCGCCGGCGTTCTTGGCGAGATTGCCGCCGTCGAGTGGGATGAGGGCGCCGGTCATGAACGACGATGCGTCCGAGGCGAGCAGGACCGCCAGTCCCTTGATCTCGTCGGGCCGGCCCAGGCGGCCGATGGGCAGGCCGCGCAGGAAGTTGCTGCGCAGGACGGGATCGGCCTCCATCCGCTGGCGCAGGTCCCGGTTCTCGACCTGGGCGCAGACGATCGCGTTCACGCGGACGCCCAGCGGAGCCCACTCCGAACTGAGCTCACGGGTCATCTGCGCGACCGCCCCCATCGCCATGCTGTAGGCGACGTGATGGCGGCCAAGCGCGGTGAGGCCGGCGATGGAGACGATGCTCATGATGCTGCCCTTGCCGGCCTCGATCATACGCCGGCCGGCCTCCCGCGTGCAGTGATAGCGGCCGATCACGAGGTTCTGCATGGCGTGCCGGAGCTGCTCGGCGGTGAGCTGTGCGGGGTCGCCGGTGACCCCTTCCCCGGCCACGTTGCCCAGCACGTCGATCCGCCCGAACTCCCGGTCCAGCGTCCGGTAGAGCGCATCGATACGGTCCGGCTGCGCGATGTCGCACACCACCGGAATCGCCCTGCGGCCGAGCGCTTCGATCGTCCCGGCCGTCGCCTCCATGCCCGCCGCGTCGATGTCGGCCAGCAACAGGTCGGCGCCGTACTCGGCGAAGCCGATCGCCATCGCGCGGCCCATCCCGCTGGCCGCCCCGGACACTACCGCGACCCGATCGGTCAGGTCGAACAGGTCGCCAGCCATATCGACGTCTCATCCGGCGTCGCGAAAGTGCGATCGGTCATGACGGCTCTGCGTTGACGGTGCGGCATCGGATGCGGGAACCTCGCGCGCGTTGGGGAGTCGGTCTTGGACATGAAAGCACAATTGGCGGCGGAACAGAACCGTGCGGGAGAGACGCCGGGCCCGGAGTCGCTGCTGCGCTGCTACCGGACCATGGTCACGATCAGAAAGTGCGAGGAGCGACTGGTCCGGTCGTTCCAGGCCGGTCTGATCTACGGCGGCTGCCACACCTATGTCGGCCAGGAGGCGATCGCGGCCGGGGTGAGCGCCGACCTGCGCGACGACGACCTGATCTTCGGCACCCACCGGGGCCACGGCCACGCGCTGGCCAAGGGGCTGCCCCCGGTCGAGCTGTTCGCGGAGCTCTACGGCCGCGCGGGCGGCGCTTCCGGCGGCCGGGGCGGCAGCATGCACCTGTTCAAGCCGGAGATCGGGCTGATGGGCACCAGCGGCATCGTCGGGCCCAGCATCCTGCTCGCCGCCGGCGCCGCCTACACGTTCAAGCTCGTCGGATCCGATCGGGTCAGCGTCGCCTACTTTGGCGACGGCGCGGTCAACAACGGCGCGTTCCACGAGGGCTGCAACATGGCGACCGTCTGGGAGCTTCCCGTGCTGTTCGTCTGCGAGAACAATCTGTACGCCACCGAGGTGCCGTTCGCGACGGTGACCAACGAACGGAGCGTCGCCAAGAAGGCGGACGCTTATGCGCTGCCGCGCGCCGTGGTCGACGGCAACGACGTGCGCGAAGTCTACCGGGAAGCCGGTCGGGCGATCGCGCGGGCGCGCGCCGGCGGCGGGCCGACCCTGCTGGAGTGCCGGACCTACCGGCAGCGGTCGCACGCGGAGGGGATGCGGGAGACCGGCTACCGGACCCGGGAAGAGATCGAGGGGTGGAAGACCAGCGACCCGATCCTGGCGTTGCGGACCTCCCTGACCGATGACCGGGTGGCCGCTGCCGGGGAGTTGGACGGGATCGACGCGGAGATCGACGAGGCCGTCGAAGCCGCGAATCGAGCGGCGCTGGCGAGCGGCGATCCCGATCCGCGCACCGTGCTCGACCACGTCCTGGGCGGCCATGACCGGGACGGCCACAACCGGGACGAAGAGTAGGAGCGCGCCATGCCGGAGACCGGCTACGTCGAGGCCGCGCGCGCGGCGCTGGCCCAGGAGATGGAGCGTGACGCCACGATCTTCGTAGTCGGCGAAGGGATCGGCGAGCGCGGCGGCAACTTCAACACGACCACGGGTCTGTACCGGTTATACGGCCCGCAGCGGCTGCGCGACACGCCGATCTGCGAGCGTGGGTTCTCCACCCTGTGCGTCGGGGCGGCGATCGCCGGCGCCCGCCCGGTCGTCGACTTCATGTTCGCGGACTTTGCGCTCGACGCGTTCGGGGACCTGATCAATCAGGCGTCGCGCATGCGATGGATGAGTTCGGGTCGGGTCACGGTGCCGGTGGTGATCCGCGCGTGCATCGGGCTCCACCGGTCCGCCTCCTCCCATCACTCGGGCAGCTTCTACTCGTTCCTGGTCCATCAACCCGGCTTCCACGTCGCCTTGCCGTCCGGGCCGCGCACCGCCAAGGGGCTGCTGGCCACCGCGCTCCGTTCGCACGACCCCGTGGTGTTCATGGAGCACCGGGCGCTGCTGGCGTTGAAGGAGGAGGTGCCGGCCGGAGACTACGCCATACCGTTCGGCCGGGCCGAAGTGGTGCGGGAGGGGGACGAGATCACCATCGTCGCCATCTCGGCGATGGTGCCCCGCTGCGCCGAGGCCGCAGCGATTCTGGCGGAGCAGGGCGTCTCGGTGGAGCTCGTCGACCCGCTCACCGCGGCGCCGCTCGACATCGAATCGATCACGGCGTCGGTGCGCAAGACGGGACGGTTGCTGGTGGTGGAAGAGGACTACGCGCCGTGCAGCGTGGCCGCCGAGATCGCCGCGCGGGTCGGCGACGAAGCCTTCGACGATCTCGACGCGCCGATTCGGCGCCTGCACTGCGGCTTCGCGCCGGCGCCGTACAGCCCTGCGCTGGAGCGGGAGATCACCATCGGTACCGGTGCCATCGTGCAGGCGGTCCTGGACCTGCGGTCCGAGTAGGGAGCGGCGTATGGCGGTCGAGGTGATGGTCCCGCGGCTCGGCTGGTCGATGGACTCCGGCGTGTTCGGGCAGTGGCTCAAGCAGGACGGCGACGCCGTAACCGCCGGCGATCCCATCTTCTCGATCGAGGGCGAGAAGGCGATGGAGGAGGTGGAGTCGGAGGACGAGGGGATTCTGCGCGTCCGGCCGGGGGTGGCCGAGGCCGGCGTGGAGCTGACCGTCGGGACCGTGATCGGCTGGCTCCTGGCCGCCGGCGAGGCGGCTCCCGATACGGCCACCGAACCGGCGGCCGCCGAACCGACGGCCTCGAAGCCGGACGCGACTCCTGGCGCGGTACCGCCCGGCGCTCCGGCCGGTCCACCACCCGCCGCCGCGGCGCTCGTCACGGCGGCCGCTCCCCCCGGTCAGATGCCGGCCGGCCGGCGCGCCTCAAGCCCCAGGGCCAGACGGGTTGCGCGCGAGCTGGGCGTCGATTGGCGGCTGGCCTCCGGGTCCGGCAAGGAGGGACGCATCCGCGAGCGCGATGTCCGCGCACTCGCGGCACGCCGGGGCGCTGGCGAAGCCGCGCCGGCAGCCGCGGCTCCGCTGCCCGATCTGAGCGCGTGGGGCCCGGTCGAGGTGGCGCCGTTGCACGCCGCGCGACGCCAGGCGGCCGAACGCCTCGGCACCGTGTCGCAGACCGTGCCGGTGGCCACGCAGCTCGGCACGGCCGACGTCACCGGTGTGGAGGCGTTGCGCGAGCGCTACGCGTCGCGCGCGCAGGAGGCCGGCGGCACGCTGACGATGACGGCCGTGCTGGCCAAGGTGGCCGCTTCCGCGCTGAAGGTGTTCCCGCAGTTCAACGCCGGCATCGACCTGGCTGCCGGCCGGCTCGTCCGCCGGGGCTATTACCACGTCGCCATCGCCGTGGACGCCGAGCACGGAACGTCGTTTCCGGTGGTCCGCGACGCCGACCGCAAGAACATGCTGCAGCTATCGGCCGAGATCGCCGACCTGTCCGCGCGGGCGCGCGCCGGAGCGCTGGAGCCAGCCGAGACGCAGGGCGGCTGCTTCTCGGTCTACGAACCCGGCGGCCCGGATGGACCCGCCACGTCCGGGATCGGGCACTTCGCCCCGCTCGTCAACGCGCCGGAAGCGGCGATCCTGGGCGTCTCCCCGGCGGCGCGCGAGCCGGCGTTCAACGACGCGGCCGGCGCCGTCGTCCACCGGCTGCGGATGCCGCTCGCCTTGACGTACGACCTCCGCGTGATCGACGGCACGGACGGGATGCGGTTCCTGCGCTGGATCATCGACGCCCTGGAGGAGCCGCTGCTGCTGTCGCTGGAAGGGTGAGCGCTACCGCTCCTCGCCGACGCCTCATTCAATGCGGGATCCTCAGCCGATGCATGCGGCGGTGGATTGCCTCGCGCGCCTCGTGGAACGGCCGCTCCAGGTAGGCCAAGTGGTCGGGCTCGCCGTGGTGGAACGTCGTCTGTGCATCGGGCCGCAGCGGCGCGGTGTGGCGGACGTACGACAGGCAGCCGTCGATGAGGGTGAGCATGTACTCGGCGGCGGCGCGGTCGAACATCCACCAGTCGCCGCCCACCGCGACGTAGACCGGCGACGTGTGGGCGAAGATGCCGCGTTGCCAGCCGTCGTGATGATCGACTTGGCCGTAGCCCGGTCCACCGACGCGCGCCGCCAGCCAGCTATGGCGGTCGATCCTGACCTTCTCGCGCAGCTCCAGCCGCCTTCGTCCGGCGCCGGTGGCCGAGGCATCCGCCTGCGCCACCACCCTGCCCTCCTGCACGATCTGCAGCGTGTGGATCGGCAGGATGCTCTCCGCCCAGGCGTGCACCTCCACCGTTCCAGCCGCGGAGAGCCTGAGCGTGTCGCCGATGTCGGCGCCGTCGACGGAGAGGCCGATCAGCGGGCCGCCGCTCAGGAACGTACGGCCCTGCTTCACCGTGTCGCACCAGGCGCGGTAGGTGAAATCCTGCTGGTCGCCGACGCGCGCGTACGTCCGGTACAGGCCGATCGGCACGTCGCTCGACATCTTGTCGGTGCCGCCGACCAGCGGCAGCCGGTAGCCGCAGTTCAGGTAGCGGTAGTACTCCAGGTGGTTGAACTCGCCCTGCCGCAGCATCTCCACGCCGTCGGCGCGGCCGGTGGCGATCAGCGCGGCCGGCTCGCCGTTCGGATTCGGCAGGTGCGGGATGATGACGTGGCCGCCCTGGGCATGCGTCTGATCGGCCCAATCGCTCATGGTCACGTCCAGGCTGCCGCCCGGCTCCGCCTCGCCGGGGCCGTCGCTGCACCACGGCATCACCGGCTCCTTGAGCCCCCAGAGGATCAGGTGCCCCAGAAAGTGCTGCCGGTTCTCCTGGCTGACGTAGACGATGTTGTCGCCCTGTTGGTGCACGCTGGCGCCACCGGTGAACTCCTCGGTGTTGGTGAACAGGCTGCCCCACTGCGACTGCAGCAGGTTGACCACGTTCAGGTCCTCGCCCTGCGACTCGGTATGGCTGCCCTGCGCCGACAGGAAATGGACGTGGGAGTCTCCCGAGTACCACCCTTGCGCGTTCATGTCGGTCCAGCGCTTGAGCCTCAGCGTCAGCTCGCGCCGGCCGGGCTCGATACGGACGCGGGTGCGAAGCGGCTCGTACTCGAAGCCGCGCGCCACGTCGACGATCACCTCGCCGCGCGGCAGCCAGCCCTGACAGCGGCCGTCGACGTAGGCGTAGGTGATCTGGCCCATCCGCACGTCGCCGCCCACGTCGACGTGCCAACTGCCGTTGTTGGAGTTGACCTGATTGTGGTGTCCGTGCGGTTGAAAGGGAACGCCGGCCGGTGAGCGGAAGTGGACGCGGCACGGCACGGGCTTCTCGGTGTCGGCGTCCAGCACGGTCACGTGGACCCAGTTGCGGCCGCCATCCAGCAGCTCGACCCGGACGCTCCCGTCCTCGGCGCTGCCGCGCTCCTGTACGTCGCCCCAGCGGACCGCGCCGACCGGCGCGCCGCCCTGCGTCACGGCGACCGTGGCGGATGGCGTCGCGGCGATCTCCGTGTACGCGGGGCTGGAGGCCGGGTTCTGCTCCTCTCCCCAGCCGGCGTAGGCGTCGCCGACGAACGTCTCCGCGTCCGTGCGCGGCAGCGGATGCGCGTAGGTCGCGATGCCTCGGTCGATCGTCACGTCGAGGTCGAACGGCCGCCGCGCCGCCTCCGGGTCGGTCAGCGTGAGCTTCACGTCGCGCCGGCCCTGCCGGGTGAACGGGTGCTCGTCGACGTGGCCGGTGGTGACGCCGGCGATGACGAAGGCCGGCCCGTCCGCGGCCGGCTCAATGGCGAGCTCCTCGATGACCCGTTCGGGCTCGGGGTTACGCCACGCCCAGAGGGACCAGGTCGCCGGCCCGCGCGATGCCTCCGTCTGGCGCCGCCCCGCGTCCTCCCAGCGGCCCTCGTAGCGCGGCAGCAGTCGCTCGCCCTGGTCTTCGACCGCGCTGAACGGGCGATCGCGAAACGGCGCCGCGATCTCGAACCGCTCGCGGGTCGCCACGACCGAGGCGCCGTCCGGAGCGCCGCCGCCGGCGGCGCGGAACGCATAGATGGCGACCGGTCTGCCGAGTGGGCCGCCCTCCATGAGGCGGCTCTCGGTCAGGGCGTGGGCGACGATGACCGTATGGCAGGCGCGCCCGATGGGGATCGCCACCCGGCCCGACCCCGGACCGCACCGAATCAAGCAGCGCCGCGGCGCGGGCTCCGCGCCGCCGATGTCGAACGGCAGCCCCTGCAGGAGCTGCCGGCCGACCGGCGGTTCGTATCCGAGCGCCGGCAGCGCTTCGACGCCCACGTTGCACAGGGAGAGCAGTTCGACCGGCCGATAGTCCGTCATGCGGAGAGCATAGCCGAATCATGCGATCCGGCGGGACGCCCCGGCCCGGGCCGGTCCGCCGCGCCGCAATGCATGGAGGCCCCGGCCGGCCGGAGCCGGCGGGGCCTCCATGCGTGCGGTCGCGGCGGCTACGCGGCGTTGACCGGGATCTGGCGGGCCTTGCTCGCCTCGGTCTTCGGGACGTTCAGCGCCAGCAGCCCATCGGCGAACGACGCGGTCACGCCCTCGTAGTCGGTGTCGCTCGGCAGCGCGAAGCTGCGCGTGTAGGCCGCGCGGCGGCGCTCCCGGACCAGATAGCCGTCCGGCTTGAGGTCGGCGTCCTTGCCGGCCTTCGCCGAGATCGTCAGCACGTTGTCGTCGACGCTGACCTGCAGGTCCTTCTCGGCGACGCCGGGCAGATCCACCTGCACCAGATAGCCGTCATCCTCTTCGCGAATGTCGGCGGCCGGCGCGCGAGTGCGCGGGGCCGGCCCGACGAAGACCGTGTCGAAGATGTGGTCCAGAGCCCCGATCGTGTCGAAGAGGCTTACGGGTCGACATGGCACCAAGTTACCCATGGTGTTCCTCCTGTAGTTGAGAATGTGTCTCATGCATCCATGAAGCAGAACCCGTGCCAACTGCGCACCACGCGCTGATGATCTTCAGTAAAAGGCTTCCTTGCAGTGAATTATGACCGATGGCGCGAAACGCACGCGTGATGCGCTTCACGGGCCTGTCCTCACCGATCGGATCATTATGACACTCAAGCGTAATCGTGACCATGAACCGGGTAACAATGACTCACCCGATCCTGGAAGCGCCCGGGCGCGGATCACCTGACCCCACACGGTGGTGTCGCGCGGCGAGCGGGTTCGCCTCATACTGGGCGCCGCCGTGCGATACCACGACAACCGCCGGCGAGGAGGCTCGACGTGATCAGGCAACGCGCTTCGTCCGGCGTTCCGTGGGAGGAGCGCTACGGCTATTCGCGCGCGGTGCGCGCCGGCGATCTGGTATTCGTGGCCGGCACCAGCGCCACCGGCGCCGACGGGCAACCGGTGGCCGCCAGCGACCCGCACGGCCAGACGATCTTCATCCTGCGCAAGATCGAACGGGCGCTGCGCGACGTCGGCGCCTCGCTGGCCGACGTGGTGCGCGCGCGCTATTGGGTGACCGACATCGGCGACGCCGACCCCGTCGGCCGCGCCCATGCCGAGCTGCTCGGCGCCGTCCGGCCGGCCATGACGATGGCCGAGGTGTCGGGCCTCATGATGCCCGAGCACCTGGTGGAGATCGAGGTCGATGCCGTGGTGACTTCCGCCGCAGGTGCGGTTTCGGACGAGGAGGACGGCGATGGGTGACGAGTCCGTACGCCAGCACGCGGCGAACCTGCTTGCCGGGCGCGGGGCGCACGTCCCGTTCGAGCAGGCGGTGGCGGACGTTCCGGAGCACCTGCGCGGGGTGACCCCGGCGGGCGCCGTATCGTCGTTGTGGCAGCAGCTCGAACACCTGCGCTTGGCGCAGTGCGACATCCTGGAGTTCAGCCGCGACCCCGGCCACGTGTCGCCCGAGTATCCCGGCGGCTACTGGCCCGACACCGCGGCGCCGCCGGCCGGCGCCTGGCAGCGAAGCGTCGATGCGTTCCTGACCGATCGCGCGGCGATGGTCCGGCTGATCTCCGACCCGGAGGCCGACCTGTACCGGCCGATCCCGCACGGGACCGGTCAGACCCTGCTGCGCGAGGCGCTGGTCCTGGCGGACCACAACGCCTACCACGTCGGTCAGATCGTCCTGCTGCGCCGCCTGCTGGGATGCTGGTAAACGCGGTGACCCTGAATCACCGGTCCGCCAGAAGCAGCATATGAGCGGTTTACGGCAGAGCAACGGCGACGACTACCCCGAAGCCGCCGGCAAGCACCTACCGCGATCTACTCTCGAATCATCGGCGGCCTGAGAATCGACGGAGCGATTTGATGATTCATGCCGACCAGGCTTACGGCCGTGCAACGGACTCGCTGAGAGAATACCTCCAGGATAAGCGAGAGGCATGGCGCGTCCTCCTGATCAACGATCTGTTTTCCCGACTCCGAGTCATCCTGTGGTGCCCGAAAGGGCACTGGGATTCGGCCCGTGCCGACCTCGACGAGCGCCTTCAGTCAGCAGCGGCCGCATATTGGTCCGGCGACGTGCTCAAGGGCTGCGGAAAGAGCCAATATCCCGACGGGCCGTGGCAGAATGACGCATGGGCGCAAGCCGATGCCGTTCCCGGTACGACCAAGCTGCGGACCATGGAACGACTGCGCACCAAGGAGGGCTGGTTCCAAGCGCCTGAGAAGCCACCGTGGACGATCGACAAGGACAATCCGGCGATCGTATCGTTCTATTCATTCAAAGGCGGCGCCGGCCGATCGACGGCTCTGGCGGCCACGGCTCTGCACTTGGCTGCGGCTGGCGAGCGCGTGGCGGTCCTCGATTTCGATCTCGATGGACCGGGCGTCGGTTTTCTGTTGGCGGCCCACGATGGTGCAACCGCGCCGTGGGGCGTCGCCGACTACCTGCTCGAGCGGCCGATCGTCACCGATGGAGATCTCGACATCGCGGACTATTGTCATCGGTGTCCGTCCTCGCTGTACGCCGGAACCGGAGAGATCGTGGTATTTCCCGCCGGCTCCACGGACCGCCGATACGTCGGGAAGCTGGCGCGGCTGGACTATGGCGCTCCTCTGCTCGATTGGAAGCATCCGTTCATCCTGCTCCTGCAGGAGATTCGAAAAGAGTTCCGCTCGCACTGGATACTCGTCGACGCCGGCGCTGGACTCGGCAACGTATCCGGCTTCGTGATGGGGGGTCTGTGCCACCTCCACGTGTTGGCAGGAACGTTGGCGGATGCAAGCTGGCGCGGCCTGGAGCTGATTCTGGATCGGCTCGGAGCGGACCGTGTACTCGCACGGCAGCCTCAAGCCGAATGCGTGTTGGCGGCGGCGATGGTGCCTCGATCTCAGGAGCGTCAATATCGGGCGTTGGTCGCGGCTTTTACCGACCGCGCCCGCGACGTGTTCAGCGATCACTACTACTCCGATCCGGATCAAGGTGATGACTATTGGACCGTCGACGACGTAGAGAGCACCGACGCCCCCCACGTTCCCGTCGTCCTGCCCTACGACGAGCGCCTCGTATTGTTTCGAGACCTGAGCGAAGTCGCGAACGACGTTCTCCTCGAAGGCGATCCCTATAAGAACCTCGTGGAGCGGGTGCGCGCCAGCCGTCAACGCGTGAGGAGATCACGACGATGAGCCAGCGACTCACCAAGCAGGCGTGCGCGGCGTTGCGTACCGATCTTCGCGATCTTGGCTACGGCCAGGCGGAAGGAGAAACACCCGTTTCTCCGTCACGGGCATGGGCACCGCCGACTTCGCCAAGCTCGCTGCCAGTCGATCCGAGATCGATTGGTCCGATGCCGACATTCTCGGCATGCTGGTGAAGCGCATCGCCAACATCTCCGCGCCTCTTGCCGATTACTGCCGCAGAGCCAGGAACCCGTTCGATCGGGACGAGACGCCTGGACTGCTGCCAAAGCCGCCAACGCGGCGACTTGAGCTGGTCCGCCACAGCGCCGGCGGCGACGACGGCTACCGGCTTTTGGCGCCGATCGTCTCCGGCTCCGGCAGGTGCCGGTCGATCTCGTCGAGTCGATACCCGAAGCCGGGGCCGGCCACGGTCGACAGGTCGAGCCGCCCCCGCGCCCTCCGGTACAGTCCGGGGTGCACCGCGGCTTCGGGCGCGGAGGCGTCCGGGTAGAACTGCATGGCATTCGACTCGACGCCGGTGATGACCGGCGCGTGCGCCGCCAGCAGCACGTGCGGGATCTGCGCCAGCATCGGATTGGTCAGGTCCTGAACCATCAGGGTCATGCCGTGGGCATGCGCCCAGCAGAGGCTGAGCAGCGCGCCGGTCTGCGTCTTGCAGGTCTTCAGCGCCACCCCTGACCAGCCGAGTTCGCGGCCCAGCCGTACCATCTGCCAGTCGTGCGCGCTCTCATCCATGAACAGCGGCTTGCGCGCCGCCACGCTGCGCACGTCCAGCCGGCGGCGGTCCAGGTCGTACGGGAACGGCTGCTCCACGTACAGGAGCATGCCGTAGATGCGCGGCTGCTCCCGGAGCAGCCGGTCGAGGATCGCGGTCACGTAGGCGGGGTCGGTGACCGTGCAGTTGAAGTCGGCCGATAACCACGTTACCCCCTCGCCGGCAGCCAGCGAGCCGACCTGCGCGAGCCGTCCGTAGTCCCACGCCGCGTCGGTTCCGCGCAGCTTGACCTTCAGGCAGGCGAGCCCGTCGCGCCGCACCCAGTCGCGCAGCAGCACCGGGTAGCCGTCGTCCGGCTCGCTCCCGTCCAGCTCGGCAGGGTCGACCGGATCGAGTCCGCCGACCAGATGCCACGCCGGCAGTTGGTCGCGGCGGGGCCGCAGGAAGTCCTCGGGGTAGGCGCCGGCGAACGACACGCCGCTGCCGGCGGCCGGCGTCAGGTAGCGGCTCAGGTCATGGTTCAGGTACCGCCGATTGTAGGTCCGGTAGGACGGCGCCCCGTGCAGCATGCCGAACGCGTCATGCAGGGCAAGGTCGAACGGGGAGGCGCACACCAGCGCGGCAAGCCGCGGCAGGCGGGCCGCCGGCTCCCGGCCGCGGTCGATCCGCTCGACCAGCGCCGGCAGCCGCTCTTGCAGGAAGGCGTAGCCCACCTCCAGCGGGTGCCCCGAAAACGCGGCCCTGCTCCAGTCGGCCGCCAGCAGCAGGCACAGCTCGCGCATCCGGTCGTGACGCTCCGCATAGGGCAGCTCGCCAGGCCACGCCCACTGCACGCTCAGCGGCGTCTCGCCCCAACCCACCGCGCGGCTCCCGGCCGCATCCTGCACCTGCAGCGCCACCCGCACGCAGGTCACGGAAGTCAGAACTTCGGCGCCGAACCTCAGCGGCACGCGGGTGGTGACCGGCAGCAGGTACACTCCGGCGTCGACCACCTGAACATCGGTATCCACGGATCGCCGCGGCAGCATACTCCAGCGTCGATGGAGTCGATTCGGACCATCTTCCCGCCGCGCCGCCGATCAGGGCTGTTATAGTCGCCGGCACCCACCATGAAACCCGCCGACGAACTCGAGGCGCGCTACATCGCCGCCCATCCCCGATCCCGGGAGCACTTCGCCGCCCGTGCCGAGTCGACTCCCGGCGGCGTCGCCAAGGGCGCCTACTTCTACCGCCCCTACCCGCTGACCATGGAGCGCGGCGCGGGCGCGTACCTGTTCGACGTGGACGGCAACCGGTACGCCGACTTCGCCAACCACCACACCGGGCAGATCCTGGGTCACGGCCATCCGGCGGTACTGGCGTCGGTGCGGGCGCAGTTGCAGCGCGGCATCGCGGTCGGCGCGCCGATGGGCCATGAGAAGGAGTTGTGCGAGGAGTTGCGCAGCCGCGTGGCCAGTCTGGAACGGGTCCGTCTCTGCAACTCCGGGACCGAGGCGACCCTGCACGCGATCCGGCTGGCGCGCGGGTTCACGGGCAGGAACCGGATCGCCAAGTTCGAGGGCTGCTACCACGGCAGCCACGACGCGGTGGAGATCAGCGTGTCGCCGCCTATCGAGGCGGCCGGCCCGGCCGAGCGGCCGCTGCCCCATCCGCAGGCGCTCGGCATGTCGGCCGGCGCGGTCGCCGACACGCTGGTGCTGCCGCTCGGCGACCTGGACGCGGCCGACCGGCTGATCGGCGAGCACGCCGCCGACCTGGCGTGCGTCCTGCTGGAGCCGCGCGCCGGCGTGCTGGACCTGCCCGCGGACTTCATCCGCGGCGTGCGGCAGAGCGCCACCCGGCACCGGGTGCTGATGATCTTCGACGAGATCGTCTCCTTCCGGCTGGCCCGCGGCGGCGCTCAGTCGGTCTACGGCATCGAGCCCGACCTGACCACGTTCGGCAAGATCGTCGGCGGCGGTTTCCCGGTCGGCGCCTTCGGCGGGCGAGCGGACATCATGGACCGCTACGACCCGGCCGCCGGATCGGGCATCGGCCAGAGCGGCACCTTTGCGAGCCATCCGGTGACCGTGGCCGCCGGCCTGGCGATGCTGCGCGCGCTGACGCCGGCCGCCTTCGAGCGCCTGAACGAGCTGGGCGACCGGCTGGCGAGCGGCCTGCGGCAGGCGCTGACCGACTGTCCGGTGCCGGCGACGGCGCTCAACGCCGGCTCCGCGTTCGCCATCCACTTCCTGCCGGAGCCGCCGCGCGACTACCGCTCGTCGCTCGCCGCCGACAAGCGCTGGACGCAGCCGCTGTTCCTGGGCCTGCTGGAACGCGGCTTCTTCCTCGGCCACACCCTGCAGATGTGCGCGCTCTCCACGCCGACCACGCCGGAGATGGTCGACGCCCTGGTCGACGCGGTGGCCGGCGCGCTGCGCGACCCGGCCGTCAGGGCAGCGGCAACCGGCGGTTAGCCGGATCGACGCGCACGACCGATGGCGCGCGCGCCCGACCCGCGGCATCGTGCCGGCCGGCATGGCGCCGGCCTCAGTTCGTGCCCCAGTCGTAGTCGCGGCTCCAGCGCCAGAGCCCCGGATTGATGATCTCCTCCGGGAGCTCCGGCACCTCCCGGCCGATCGCGTCCAGCAGGGCCCGGTCCAGGGGACCCGCCGTGACCGCGCTCAGGTTGCGCTCCATCTGCTCGTGCGTCTCCATGCCGACCACCACGCCGGTGACGCCGGCGAGCGATGCGGCGTAACGGAGGGCCAGCTCCTCGATCGTCAGCTCGCCGGCCAGCTCACGCAGCCGAGCGAGCGTCTTCCCGACCTCCGCGATCGGCTCCGGGAGGCGCTGAATCTTCATCGTCACGATCCCCTGCAGGAAGACGCTGCGGGCGAAGATCGCCACCCCCGCCGCCGCCGCCCGCTCCAGCACCCCGGCGCGCACGAACCGCTGGTCGAGCATGCTGAGCGGATGCTGCACGGCATCGACGCCGGGCGCGGCGATCGCTCCGAGCGCCTCCTCGACCGAATAGACCGACACGCCCACCGCGCCGATGTCGCCCGCTTCGCGTTTGCGATGGAGCGCGCCCACGTACGGCAGCGCCTGATAGCCGTGCAGCAGGTACAGCCCGATCCGCTCGACCCCGAGCACGCGCAGCGAGCGCTCTACGGCGGCGGCGATCTGTTCTTCCGGCGTCCCGGACGCCCCCTCGCGCGGGCGCGCCTTGCTGGTGATGAAGATGCGGTCGCGCATCCCCAGATCGGCCAGCGCGCGGCCCAGCACCCGCTCCGCCTGGTTGTACATCGAGGCGGTGTCGAGCGCGTTCACGCCCGCCTCGAACGCCGTGGCGAGCATGCGGTTCACCGTCTGCCGATCCGGCTTGCCGGTGGTGTTGGCCACCCCGTAGTCCAGACCGAACTGCACGGTGCCGAGCACCAGGGTCGACAAATCGTGTTGGCCGAAGCGTCGGTACTGCATCGGCGGCCGGCCTATTCCACGTCCCCCAACAGGCGCTGAGCGTTGCGGCAGGCGATCTTGTCGAACACCTCGGGCGCCAGGTCCAGACTCTCCAGGAACGCCATCAGGCGGCCGTCGAAGTAGTCGCGCGCGAACAGCAGCCGGTCCTGATAGCGTATCAGGAACTCCCTGCCGAACGCCGGATCGCGCGAGATGGCCGTCAGCCCGGAGCCGGCGGAGAGGTCGGCGTACAGGTTGGGATAGGTGTCGAGCAGATGGAGCACCCGTCCGCCCGGCTCGACCGGCCCGTGCGGGTACGACTCGACCGCGGCGCGGTCGTCACCGGAGACGTGCGCCCAGAACCCCGGCGCGTGGCCGATGAAGACGGTTTCGGGACACGCGGCGACCGCACGTTCAAAGCTGTCGAGGGAGCCGCCGTACCACCAGTTGGGACGCGGGTAGCGGGACTCCGTCCTGGCGATCGGATAGTCCAGGTGGATGGTGATGGGCAGCTTCTGGTCGCCGCAGAAGTGGTAGACGTCCAGGGCGTCGGGATCGTCGAACAGCACGCGTTGCTTCAGCTCCGAAGCCACGCGGATGCCGTGGATCTCGACCGCCGCCTTGAGCCGGTCGATGGCGTCGGGCCGTTTCACGTCCGGCATGTAGCCGAGTACGAAGCGGTCAGGGGCCGCGCGGCCGACGCTCACGACGTCCGCCAGCGGTATGCCCACGCCGCCCGGCGGCAGCACGGCGTGGTATCTCGGATCGTAGTCGGTGGCGGGCGCCTCCCACGTGAACAACCACATCTGGTCGATGCCGTGCTCCTCCATGTTCGCGAGGATCCGGTCCGCGTCGTGACCGTGCCAGTTCGGATGATTGTGTGCGTCGATCAACATGGCTGCATGCTGCCGGAAACGCTCGGCCCGATCCAGCCTACTCCGCGTCGCCCAGCAGACGCTGGGCGTTGCGGCAGGCGATCTTGTCGAACACCGCGGGCTCCAGGTTCAGACTCTTCAGGAACGCCATCAGGCGGCCGTCGAAATAGTCGCGGGCGAACAGCAGGCGGTCCTGGTAGCGGACCAGGAACTCCCTGCCGAACGCCGGATCGCGCGAGATGGCCGTCAGCCCGGAGCCGGCGGAGAGGTCGGCGTACAGGTTGGGATAGGTGTCGAGCAGATGGAGCACCCGTCCGCCCGGCTCGACCGGCCCGTTCGGGTACGACTCGGTCAAGGCGCGGTCATCGCCCGAGATGTGCGCCCAGAACCCCGGCGCATGGCCGATGAAGATGGTCTCCGGGCACGCGGCGACGGCGCGTTCGAAGCTGTCGAGGGAGCCGCCGTACCACCAGTTGGGGCGCGGGTAGCGGTATCCCGTGGCGATCGGATAGTCCAGGTGGATGGTGATGGGCAGCTTCTGCTCGCCGCAGAAGTGGTAGATGTCCAGGGCGTCGGGATCGTCGAACGGCACGCGCTGCTTCAATTCCGAAGCCACGCGGATGCCGTGGATCTCCACCGCCGCCTTGAGCCGGTCGATGGCGTCGGGCCGTTTCACGTCCGGCATGTAACCGAGCACGAAGCGGTCCGGAGCCGCCCGGCCGACGCTCAGCACGTCCTGCAGCGGGATGCCGACGCCGCCCGGCGGCAGCACCCGGTGATTGGTCGGGCTGTAGTCGGTCGCAGGCACCTCCCACGTGAAGAGCCACATCCGGTCGATGCCGTGCTCCTCCATGTTCGCGAGGATCCGGTCCGCGTCGTGGCCGTGCCAGTTCGGATGGTTGTGCGCGTCGATCAACATGGCGGCATGTTACCTGGAACGCTCGGTCCCGATCCAGCAACCCGCCAGTTCAAAGCCGCCCTTGACCGAACCCCGGCCGGAACGGCAATCTCGTCGCGACCGAGAGGCCGAAGCGGCAGCATGGCAGCAGCGCAGCATAGCGGAGCAGGTTGTGGGTGGATGAGGTATACGTCACGGTGCCCCCGGCCGGTGGTCGGCGACGGCCATCTGGGCATGGGCGGTGCTCACGTAAGGTGTACCCGGAGGCTAATGAGCAACGGTGCTGGAACCACCGGATGGGCAACGCGCTTGATCAGGTGCCGAAGCGCAGCCAGAAGCAGGCAAAGCAGAAAGCTGCGGCAGGTCGCCTACGCACCGACGCTCGCGCAGGCCAAGCGGCGCAAGGGGGAGTCGAACGCTGAGCTGAGGGCGCGGGCATGGAGCGGGGCGGGCGGCTGCTCGATGAAGACCGCGAGCGGGAGTTCGCGTCGACGAGCATCGGGAGCGGGACGCTGCCTGACTCGTTTACACACCTATTGACACAACCTCCTCTTGAAGACGATGCTGAAACACTCGGAAGGGCCCGATCTGGAGTTGCTCAAAACTTGCCGACGGGTCGCAAGGCAACTGGAGTTGTAGGGTGGAGAGCCATAGTACGACGGAGATGAATCACTCAGTCATTCACGTCCCTTTCCGCGAGGCCACCCTTAAGAGGAAGATACGTGGTCATCTCCATACGCTTGGATTTGAGAGATCAGCAGATGGTTCCCTAAGAACCAATGGCTGTACGAAGGACAATATTCGCGCGCTCCATAGTTCACAGCGGCTTGACCGTCAGAACAGAAACCGTAGTTTTCTAGCACAGCATGTCCGCAAACTAATCAAACATTTTGCAGCAGGGAGCGAGGTCGAACCGACCAGAATATCTCCTGTGATGAAGAGGGTATTTGCAGGTACATGGCAGTCCAACCTCTTTCGAATGGCGTCCCTCACCTGGTCCGTTCCAGTATCAAACGGTTTTGGTAGACGGCTTCGATATCTTGTATGGGACGAGAATAATGACAAAGTAATCGGATTAATTGCGATCGGCGATCCCGTCTTCAATCTCTCGGTTCGGGATAGCGTCATCGGTTGGAACGTACACGATAGACGAGCGCGTCTTGTTAACGTTATGGACGCCTACGTTCTCGGATCACTGCCACCATATAACTCCTTGCTTGGCGGGAAATTGGTGGCCTGCCTCATCCAGATTCTGATGTTGTCTTCCTCGCTCGGAAAGGGTTCTACCGTAAGCCCGTCATGGAGGCGCTCGGCGACCCACCGCGCCAGCCCATGGCTCTCGTTGCCGCCGAACATACAGCTCAATTGAACGCGCCTCAGAATGAAGATGTTTTCTCCAAGGCCGAAGAGAATGAACTGCTTTTTCAAGATATAGCACTCGACCGCCGCTTCTTAGATCAGACGGCCGCGCTGACTGATCGGCGGGGAAGCAGGCCGACCGCCATCGATGTGCTTTCGAGCACGACGACCATGGAGGTAGGTATCGATATAGGCACATTATCAGGAGTAGCTCTACGCAACATGCCACCGAGCCGCGCGAATTATCAGCAGCGCTCCGGACGGGCAGGACGCCGTGGCAACGCTGTCGCCACGGTCGTCGCGTTCGGCAGCGCTGACAGCCATGATGAGCATTACTTCTCGGAGCCCGAGGGCATGATCCGTGGTGACGTCGCCGATCCGAAACTTACACTCGACAACCGCGAGATCGTACGCCGTCACGTCCGAGCCTTCCTGTTGCAGAATTATCATCAGGATCGACTTCCAGAGATCGATCCGGACCAACGGCACGATCTGTTCTCTGTTCTCGGTACGGTCTCTGAATTCCGTAACGGCACATCGATATTGAATCGAAATGACTTCGCGGTTTGGCTCACCGAGCATGAACGACACTTGCAGGAGCGCGTCCTTTCATGGATACCCGACGAACTTTCCGAGGATGACCGCGACGACCTGGTTGAGAAGATGAAAAATGATTGCCTGAAGGCGATTGACGATGCCATCCAATCCGACTCGGGGGATAGCTCGTTGGAAGAAGAGACCGGCGACGGTATCGAGACTGAGGACCCCTCCGAACAGGACGAGGAGCGCCCGCAACAAGCCTCAAATCCTGGCAAGATTCTCGACCGTCTTCTCTATTGTGGTGTGTTACCCCGTTATGCTTTTCCAACAGATGTCGCTACCTTTCACGTCTTCGACCGAGATCGGTCGTCTCGTTTTCGGCCGATTATGCGCTTCGCGCCCTCCCAAGGACTTCCGATCGCCTTGACACAGTACGCACCCGGTAAACAGGTCTGGATCTCAGGTAAGTGTTACACGTCGGGTTCAATTTACTCTGTCATGTCCGACGATCGGTCCGCGGCCTGGGACTCAAGGCGCATTTATATGGAGTGCAAAGACTGCGGTTTCGCACGAACGTTCTCGAATAGCGAAGCAAATCGCAACGAGGCGCGGGACTGCGAAGCCTGCGGTGGCGAAGAAACTTTTGGTCCAGGACGTTACTGGTTGCGCCCGCCGGGCTTCGCCCATCCCATCGATATGGAAGAAGTCACATCACCGGACGACATGCCGGAAACGAGTTACGCGACCCGCGCCAAGCTCACCATGGGTACTCCCGATGACAAGGCGGACTGGGTGCCGATCAACGATCGCATCCAAGTTTTGAGAGCGCGGCAGCATCTGCTCGTGTCGAATACCGGACCAAACAGAGCTGGTTATACCTATTGCGTGAAGTGCGGGCGCATAGAATCCAGCATGGCTCACGAGTCGAAACTCGTCGGAGCACACCGCAAACCCTATCCCGACGATGACGATAAACTGATGTGCGACGGACGCATCACGGGACACTTGGTTCTTGGCACTGATTTCATCACGGACATTGCCCTGTTTTCGATGCGTGTTGCCGCACCACTTAGTTTGAAGCCGGGACACACTTCAACCTCCGTTGCCTTGAGAACCGTCAGCGAGGCGTTAGCCAAGGCCGCATGTGACCTGCTTGAGATTGAGGCGAGTGAGATGATGGCCGAATTTCGGCCCGCCCTGACACCGTCTGGAAAGAGCGGGCTTGAGGCGGAAATCTTTCTCTATGACACTTTGCCGGGAGGGGCCGGGTTTTCCAGTCAACTCGCCGCTCGTGGTGTAGAGCTGTTTCAGCGGGCGCTAGCGCTTATGGAGAGCTGTGGGGAGAAGTGCGACACATCGTGCTACCGGTGTCTGCGCAGTTTCAAGAACAAGTTCGAACACAGCCTTCTGGACCGCCACGTCGGGGTAGAATTACTTGAATACCTGCTCGACGGAGAACCGCCACGTTTTGACGCTGAGCGTATACGAACATCGACCGCACTGTTGTTTCACGATCTCCAGCGGCAGCAGACCGCTAAGGAACCACAGTTTGAGCTTGACGCCCCGATGAACACAGACACGACCGGCACTATTGTGGCACCGATCTTGGTCAGAACCAGCGGAGGAAAGAGATATATTATCTCGCTCTCCGGTCCGCTGACGCCTGATTATCCTGCCGATCCTACCATCGCTGGATTCCTTGCTCGGGGTGGCGACATCCCAGTGATCGTGGAAAACGAGCTGGTTGTTCGCGGCAATCTTCCAGCCGCAACGCGTAGCGTACTGCAACAGATTGGTGTTGACTATCCATAGTAAACAACCGGCAAAGTCGGTGGCATTCTCGGATGGCCCCTGAAAGGGGCCTCCTGTTATCAGATGGTAATGGATTCGGCAAAGAACATGACCCACCTACAACGTGCAGTCCGCGCACCTGCTTGCCTACTCAGGCGACCGGTCTCCTTCTTGATGATCGCACCGACTCCTTGAGAATCCAGCGATACGGCTCGTGCACCCATGAGCTCGTGCCTGCTTCCCCGTTTGCCATGCGTCACATCGCGTCAATCCTGTCTGAAGGCACAGCCATCAGGACATTACCACCTGCAAAGCAGGTGGCTTGTCAAGGACCAGTCAGTATATCGGGAATGCTGTCGTAGGACATCACCAGGGTTGCCGAAACGCTGTGGGAGTCCCTAGAGCACATCGAAGCCGAGATGATCGTTCTTCACCCAGGCGTCGACCACCGGGTTGTGATCGAGCACATAGGCTTCGGACACTTCCCAGGTGCTATCGTACACGCACATGGATCATACGATTCCGCATTCCCGTCATCGCCATCCAAGGTATTTCCGGGTGTCGTTCGCGGAACTCGGGCGATAGCCGACGCGCCGCCTCGCCGATAATCTCGATGCGGCGAATAACGGAATCTTGAAGTCTCGTATCCTGAAGAATTCCTCTCGCCGTACCCCTTCGACGTAGGTCAAGATCAATCTGGCAGAAGAGACAATATCTACCAGGTACTCGGAATCACGACTCATAGATGGTCTGCTCTGATTCCAGAATCGCACGTCGGCGCACGTGATTGCGGCTGGTCTCGACGCCGCGCCGGCTGACCAGATCGACATCGCGCCCGAATATCGACCGCAGTTCTTCCTCCATCTGGTGCAGGTCGAAGAGCGTGTGGCGTGCGGTTTCGTCGAGACTGACCAGCACGTCGATATCGCTCCTCGGTCCGAAGTCATCACGGAGCACCGAACCGAACAGCGCGAGCTCGAAAACGTTCCAGCGCTCGCAAAATTCGGCGATCGCAGCTTCTCTGTCACGTCCGTCGATCATGGTCGGGACGAACCGGTAAGCGGTATCACCTTGAGGCTCTCGACGCCACGGTCGTCCCTGGCCAGTCTACGCCAATCCCGGAGCCGCGGGTAGCGCCGCCCGCCGGCCGCGGAACAGGCCGGCGATCTTGCCGGCTAGTGGCCCGTATCATCAAATTATGTACTATAATCGAGGACATGGAAGAGCCGATTGTGTTGACCGAGGGCGAGCATCGCGAGCTCACCCAGCGGGTCATAAGTCGTACTGGCCGAGCCGAGGATGCGCGCCGTGCGCGGGTCATTCTCCTGCTCGGTGAAGGGCGCACCTGGGACGAGGTCGGTGATCGCGTCGGCTGCAGCCGCGGCTTCGTCGCACTGTGGGCTCGACGCTTTCGTGCCGAGCGATTGGCCGGCTTGTACAGCCGGCACTGCGGTCAGAAGCCGTATCGCTGCACGCCGCAGGTGGAGGCGAAGATACTCAACGCGACGCGTAAGCGTCCCACCGACGGCAGCACGCACTGGAGCACTCGGCGGTTGGCAGCCAAGCTGGGGGTGTCGCACATGATGGTGGCGCGTGTCTGGCGCAAGCACGGGCTGGCGCCGCATCGGATGGAGCGCTACATGAGTTCCAACGACCCGGACTTCACCCGGAAGGCTGCCGACATCATCGGGCTGTATCTGAACCCGCCTGCGCACGCGGCGGTGTTCTGCGTGGACGAGAAGACAGCGATACAAGCGCTTGATCGCAGCGAACCGGTGCTGCCGCTGTCGCCGGGGCGGGCTGAGCGGCATGGGTTCGAGTACTACCGGCACGGCACGCTGGCGCTGTATGCGGCGTTCGATACGAAGACCGGAGAGGTGCTTGGCAAGACTGCGGAGCGGCACACATCGGAGCAGTTTGTGTCGTTTCTTGGAGACATTGTGGCGCACCAGCCGGCTGGGCGGGAGATTCACGTGATTGTGGACAACCTGTCGGCGCACAAGACGAAGCGAGTGGCGGCATTTCTGGACGAACATCCGACGATGAAGCTGCATTTTACGCCGACGTACTCATCGTGGCTGAATCAGGTTGAGTTGTGGTTCGGGAAGGTATCTCGGGACGTGATAGCCCGAGGGGTGTTCAGTTCGGTGGCTGATCTGAGGCGCAAGCTGATGAGATACATACGCGCATACAACAAGAATCCTCGAGTGGTGAAGTGGCGCTACGCTGATCCCTCGCGACACCTCGGTGCACGAGTACGTGTTACAGGCCACTAGGTGGAGCGCACGGCGCGCGTTCGTGCGGCGAGGATGTCGTGTATCTGTCCGGCGGCTCTCGACACCGCGCATGACCAGCGGCCGAAGCCGCCGTGGCCGTTGATCGCGGTCACCCACTCCTGGAGATACTTCCGTTTCGTGCGGTCGCTGGCGCGGTCCCGGCCCTTTACTTCCAGGACCAGCATGGCGCCGGTCTTGAGCCGGATGATGAAGTCCGGGCGGTACTTGTGGACGACGCCGTTGTGCACGTAGAGCACCTCGAAGCCGAGATGATCGTTCTTCACCCAGGCGTCGACTGCCGGACTGTGATCGAGCGCATAGGCTTCGGACGCTTCCCAGGTGCTGTCGTACACGCACAGGTTGACGTGGCTGCGCGCCGTGTGTTCGCACGGCTTCCCGGTGTACCAGGTGAGCATGTCGCCGGTGGCGCGGATCGGGTGATCGCGGTCGAAGATCGGGACCAGCCGTTCGGCATTCTCGAATCGAATCGCCTGCAGGACGTGCTGCACGATCTTGGTCATGTTGAGCGTCAGCACGAGACGCCGTTTCAAGGCGTCAGCGGCGAACGCAGCCGGTTCGATCACCAGCCGGTCCGAGCGGAGGAACTGCTCGGTCAGCCGCACCAGTTGCGCGACGAGCAGCGTCCGGTGCCCGCGCCAATCCGGTCGGATTTCATCGTAGACCTTCCGCGCGGTCTCGAACACGATGCGCTGCAGACGGGATTCCCGCGCCAGCCGTTCCAGGTCGATCGCCGCGATCCTGGTCATGTCGGGCTTGCCGTCGACGATTGGGGCCAACTCCGCGATCCGGGCGGTCTGCGCGGCGGCGAGTAGCAGCGGCTCCGCATTCTCCCAGTCCACGGTGAGACGCGGTCTCAGCACCCGGTCGATGCGCACGACGTTCGGCCACGTGATCTCGAACCGTTGCTTTTCCCTGACCGGTTCGATGGCGGTCTTCGGCTCCGGCGGTGGCACGACTCCGTTCCGGGACTCGTGGGGCAGGAACGTGAACGGCACGCCGAAGACGTTCACGTACTCCGGCTCCAGGAGACCGGTTGCGCCGCTGACGTCGTAGGCGGTGCGGCGCAGCCCGCGGCCGATCACCTGTTCGCAGAGCAACTGGCTGGCGAATGCCCGCAGGCCCATGATGTGGGTCACGGTCTTGGCGTCCCAGCCCTCGGAGAGCATGCCCACGGAGATCACGTTCTGGATGCGTTCGCCGGGACCGCCGACGCGGCCCACCGTATCGACCTGCCGGCGCAGGAGTTCAGCGCGCTGCTTGGCGTTCGGCCTGCGCCCCTGCCCGCCCTGAGCGCCCTGCCCGCCGGTGTCCGTGCCGTTGCCGCCGCTGGCCGCGAGCGGTTCCGCGGCGGCCTCCGCTTCGGCCAGCGTCTTCGAGTCGATGTGGAGCGTTCGCTCGGGATCGCACAGTTCCTCGATGCGGATGCTCCCCTGCGCGAACGCGTGCCGGACCCGCGCCGCGGTCTCGGTGCGGTTGGCGACCGTGATCATCGCCGGCGGCGTCGGGGAGCCGAGCGCCGCCCACTGCCGGGCGGTCTCGCGCCAGTCGTAACCCAGCAGGTAGTAGGCGTTGAGCACCAGGTCCGGCAGCGGGTCGGTGGGCGCGGCCCGGCGGTTCAGGTCGTCCTTCACCTCCGGGTCGTTGTAGATATGGTAGAAGCGGGACTTGTAGGTCTTGGCATCGGGCACCGCATCGTCCCGCACGACCACGCGCGGCGTCTTGACCAGGCCCGCCTCGATGGCGTCGTTCAGTCCGAAGTCGCTCACGATCCAGTCGAACAACGCTTCCTCGGAGCTCCGTCTGCCGGACGGCACGAACGGCGTCGCGGAGAAGTCGTAGCAGCGCAGGATGCCGCGCGTGCGGTGGATGCGGTCGAGACCACCGATCCACTTGGTGGCGGTTTCCAGATCGGCCCGGGCGATACCCCGATCACGGGATTGCTCGGAGATGCGCCAAGCATGATGCGCTTCGTCGTTGATCACCAGCAGGTCGCGGCCGCCAGCGGCGTCGCCGAGCACGGCGCGGACGTAGGCTTCATCGCTCAGCGCGCCGCGCTTGTCGACGCTGCGCCGCCGCGCCACCTGCGCGTCGGTCTCCCAGTTGAGCGCATGCCAGTTGCGGACTACCACTCTGCCCCGGCGCAGCTTGTCGAGCAGCGCGGAGGGGACGATGCGGAACTGCCGGTAGTAGTTGTCGGGGAGGGACGGATCGAGGACCGCCAGGCGACTCTTGACGGTGAGGCCGGGGGCGACCACCAGGACGGTGCGGGAGAACCGGCGGTCCTGCGGCCAGGCGGCCTTGTTCAGCACCTGCCAGGCGATGACCATCGCCATGACCACGGTCTTTCCGGTACCGGTCGCCATCTTGGCGCACAGCCGCGGGAAAGCTCCGCCATCGGTAGGAACGTCGATGCCCACCCGGTCGGCGGCCGGCGCCTCGTGCAGCCACATCAGGGTCTCCACCGCCTCGATCTGACAGAAGAAGAACCGGCGGGTATCGAACTCCTCCGGGTCGGTCCAGTGCTGCAGCAGCCGCCGGGTCACGGTGGAGGCGCCGGGATAGCCGGCGTCGCGCCAAGCCCTGACGCGCGGCCGGATGACGTTGACCAGCGGAATCTCGACCGTGATCCCCGGATCGTCGAACGCCCGCGAGTCGGGCGAGGCGATGACGTATCCTGCCGGCCGGCGCCCCGGCGCCAGATCGAACAGCCGCGTCTTCCGGTCGTACCGCCAGTGCTGCGCCGGCTCCTCGTACGGCGAATTGATGATCAGCCGGTCGATGGTGGATTGCGCCACGTGTGCTACGCGCTTAAAGCGCCCGGTTCGCGTCGACATGGAACCCGGCCGCTTTCAATTCCGTGATAAGCTTAAGCTTCCATCCATCGCTGTCATCCAGAGCGATATACACCACGCCCGAGTAATCGGAAGGTATCTCCACCCCGCCCTTGGCCAAGGCTATGACTCGTTTTCGACCAAGACTGCCGCTGAAGAAGCCGAGCTCGAAGATCACGTTCTGGCGCGCACGAGGACGCGAAGCGGCCGTTCCGCCACCTAACGATCCAGCATCGTCCGGAGTCAACAGAGCGATCGCATACTCGACGACTTGCGCATGTCTCTCGAATTTCTCGATGATCGTACGGCCCTGGCTCGCTTGCTCGGTCAGTATCACCGGTTCGATCTTCAATTGTTCGAGGAACCTCGCTATCGTTTCCCTGGTACCCTCATCACGGCCATGGATGAGAAAGACCTTGTTGCTAGTAATTGGTTCGACTGGATGCCTTACCGGTACGGACGTTGAAACTTCATCGTCAGGCCAATACTCATCGACTTCTTCGATCATGGACTCAAGCAATCCCTCAACACGTTCCAAGCCAGCTTTGTAAGATGGGTAAAAGACGTCTATATCGCCTATCTCCGGTGAGATTCCGTAATTTATCCTGGTAAACTCCTTAACTCGATCTGGATTATATTCAAATGCATATTCGATAGCAACTTTAGTGTTCCTTTTCCATTTCTCGAAGGCTCTATTGTCCGATCTATTTTTCTTTAGTCCTGGAATCTCATCCAGCGCACGGCGAAGACGACTGATTACTCTCGACTTATTTCTTTGTTCCATCATTGAGCTCCATGATTCTCAGGCTTTCGACGCCGCGGTCGTCTACGATCTTGACCGCGGCGCGCTCGTGTTCGCCGGGCTCGAACGGGAGGGAGACGGTGCCGCGGTAGGCGGCGATCAGGTTCTGGTCGATCTCGGTTCGGAGGCTGCGGGCCAGACGTTTCCAACCGTCACCGGAACCGGCCATGGGAAAGAAGACCTGGCGAGGGAACAGGCTGCGGCCGTCGTAGTCGTGGTCCAGCATCCACATGGCTATGCGCTTGCTGTCGCTCGATTCGATGTCGCCGGTCCGGGTGTCGTAGTAATCGAACCCCTGCACCGAGACGCGCAGCTTGCCGGCGTGTTCGCCGTCCTCGATCTTCTCGACTTCGACGTCCGGCTGGCCGATCAGCCAGAAGCTCTCGTTGCTGGCGCGCTTGCCCTTCAGGTCGCCGGTCAGCAGGTCGGCGTTCATCTGCGCCTTGAGCAGGGTGACCCCGGGCCAGTTGGTTTCGTCGATGTCCTTGGCCGCTTCCGGGTCGAACTGGAAGGCGGTGAACACGACGACGGTCGGCCGTGGCACCAGCGTCTGCGATTCCTCCAGGGCGCGGGTGACTTGGCGCTGCTCCAGCGGCGCGTGATCGGGACCGAACGAAACCACGACCCGTTCCGCGTTAAAGGCGGTGCCCCGTTCGCGGATGCTGTCCGCGCCGGAGGCGTCCGGGCGGGTGTCGCCCTCGGCGTGCAGCCAGCGGGTGCCGGTCAACGGCTCCAGCCGTGCGAAGGAGATGCGCTGGCCGGCCTTGCCGCGGATGCCGGTCTTCAGCAGCTCGTCGCGCCAATCGCCCTGCCGCAGCGTCTCGCCGGAGCGGGCGATCGACTCGTCTGCCGGCTGCGGCGGCGCTTCGTTCTCGTCCAGCGGCGTGACGGTTGGAGCCGGGACCGCTTCGACGGTGAACGGGCCGGTGACCCGCGCCTTGCGCCGGTCCGGTTCCGGCTGGTCGTAGAGGATGGTCTCGATGGCTGGCTCGTCGTAGCCCAGGGTCCGTGCCGACACGGTGGCGACGCTGCGGTAGCGAAAGCCGGAGCCGACCCCCTCGTCGGGATGGGCCAGCTCGTAGTAGTCGAAGTTCGCGGTCATCAGGCGCTGGCGGGCGATGGCGACGGCCACGCGCGAGGTATCGCAGGTGATCCACCGGCGCCCCCACTGCTCGGCCACGGACGCGGTCGTGCCGGAGCCGCAGGTCGGGTCGAACACCAGATCGCCGGGGTCGGTGGTCATGAGGATGCAGCGTTGAATCGCCTTCGCAGCGGTCTGCACTACGTAGCGCTTGTTGGTGGGGGACATCGGGGCCGCCCACATGTTGTTGATGCGGCGACCGGGCACTTCGTCCTCGTACCGCTTCCACATGAGCGAAGACTGCCCTTCCAACGCTTCCAGGCGTCCCAATTCAGCGAGTCGATCCAGACCAGCGGCGGAGATCCTCCAGTGGCCGTCCCGGCTGCAACGAAAGATTCGGCCGCTATATTCATACGGTTCGGAACGTCCGGTCGTGGATACGCCCTGAGAATCGAGAGGCATTCGTCTGTAGATACGTGCGCCCGTTGGCAAGTGTCTGTCAGGGTCGAAACACTCTTCCGGCGTCGGTTTACGAGATTCCCCATCCGGTAGTTCGACCATGACGTGCCAACTGAAAGACTCGATCACCTCGGCGCGCGTGAGCGGCTCGTACAACTGGCGGTACTTGGTGAGCTTTCGGTCCTTGGCGTACCACAACAGATAGTCGGCGACCTCCGGCAACCCCGTTGTCGAGCTCGCGCCGGTCGTCGCGTAGGCAATCGTCGCCTTCCGGTTCTCGGCACCAAATATCTCGTCCATGACGAGGCAGGAGCGATGGACGTTATGTCTCCCCATCTGCACGAAGCAGCTTCCGCTCTCGTGCAGCAGCTCGCGCGCCAACAGCAAGCGGTCGCGGAGATAGGCGAGGTAGGAGTGGATGCCGAGCTCCCAGGTATCCCGGAAGGCGCGAATCTGCTCCGGTTCGGACGTCAGGTCCTCGCCCCTGCCGTCGGTCACCTCACGCCCGTTCACGAACGGCTGAAAGTTCGAGCCGTAGCGGATGCCGTAGGGCGGATCGACGTAGACCGTCTGCACCTGCCCGCCGAGTCCCTCCTTCTCCAGCAGGCTGTTCATCACCAGCAGGCTGTCCCCGGCGATCAGGCGGTTGCTCCAATTGTGCCGGTGGCGGTAGAACTCGATCGCTTGGCGGATCGGCGGGTTCTCTTCGGGGGCGGCGAACAGTGAGATCTGCAGGTCCGCGCCGTTGCGCTTCCGGACCGCCTCCACGATGGTGCGCGGGTCGATGCGCTCGTGCACGTGCAGCGAGACCGTCGGCACCTCGAACGACGTGTGCTCGGCCTTCCCCGCCCAGTCGAGCTGCGGCTCCAGGTGCGGATCGTAGGCGTAGGCAGCGGCCCCCGCGTCCCGGTCGGTCTCCGGCGTCACCAGCCCGACCGGCGGATTGTTCGCCCGCTCCCTGCCGGTATGGGCGTAGTTCTCGATCTTGCGCTTCGCCATCCTGCGTCCCCTGGCCAGTCTACGCCAATCCCGGAGCCGCGGGTAGCGCCGCCCGCCGGAGCGGTCCCCAACTCACCCAGCATCGCCGTACCTCCTCGCGGCGTCAGATGGGGCCGGCCACCAGAACGCTTTGCTTCGCGCGCTGCCATCGGCATCGCCGGGCAGATTTCGCCTCCTGCGCGGTGCGGGCGCGTGCGGGCCCGCGCCCGAGCCTTGCGCGTCCGGGTCGTCGGGCGGCGGCTGTTGGGGTAATATCCGGTCATGCAGGTGACGATCAGGAGCGGCGCCCCTGCAGCGGACGGGCTCCTGGCCGGCGGTGCTGCCATCAAGCGGCCTCGCCGGCTCGATCGACATCGCCGGCGCTGCCTGGGACGTCTAAGAACGCGAGCTACTACCCGATCCGCGCCATCGGCTACGGCGCCCGCCTGTTTCACCGAGCTGGCTGCACACTGGTCGGCCCGGTGACGGCGCTCGTCGTGCTTGTGGTACATTCACTGATATAGGGGTTGGATGATGCAAACGAGTATGGATCCGCATGTCGGCGCGACAGTGCCGGAGCCGCCTGTCTTCGCCACCTATCTTGAGGCGCATCGCGCGGCGGCGCGCCGCCGCGCGATGGAGGCGGAACGGGGCTTCATCGTGCAGGTGGCGAAGTCGCCCTACGGGGGATACTACGTTCGTTCCTGGCCCGAAGAAGCCTTGACTGATCCGGAACTGCGAGCCTTAATCCAACGCGACCAGCCAGAATACCAGGACCTCTGATGTCGAAGCAGGACGATGACGAAGGCCACTTGCCCGAGAAGCGTCTGTCACTGTCGTCGGAAGAGCAGATACTGCGTGACGTTATCGACGTCCAGAAGCAACGGATCATCCTGGACGGTCGTCGAACGGGTGTGGCATCCAACGTCCTGAACACGATCGACCGGCTCAAGAGCGAGCTCGACGCACTGCGTCCGCTGCCGCCGGACGTGGTCGCCCGAGTCGAACAGAAGCTGCGGATCGAGTCCAACTATCATTCCAACGCGGTCGAGGGCAACTCGCTCACCCTGGGCGAAACGCGGAGCCTGATCCTCCATGGCCTCACCGCTGGCGGCAAGCCGATGCGCGATCACCTGGACATCCAGGGGCACGATCAGGCCGTCAAAGCGATCGAACGCGCGATCGAGGCAGAAGAGCAGCTCACCGAGGTCTTCATCCGCAACCTCCATCGCGTGCTGTTGAAGGAACCGTACGAAAACAAGGCGATCACCCCGGACGGCCGGCCCACGACGCATCGCGTCACCCCCGGCGAATACAAGACCACGCCGAACAACGTGCTGACCTTGACCGGCGAGATCTACCACTTCACGCCGCCGGAGCAGGTGAAGCCGGCGATGAGCGACCTCATCGACTGGCACCGAGATCGGGAAGCCGCCGGCGAACACCCGGTCATCATCGCCGCGACCTTCCACTACCGGTTCGTGCGCATCCATCCGTTCGGCGACGGCAACGGACGCATGGCGCGCCTGCTGATGAACCTGATCCTGATCCGGCACGGATACACCGTGGCCATCGTCCCGAGCGACCGGAGAGAACGCTACTTGCAGGAGCTCGAGCGGGCCGACCGGACCGAAGACTTGGCGCAGTTCATCGACTACGTCGCGTCCTGCTGTGCGTATGCGCTGAACCTGTACCTGAGCGCCGCGCGCGGCGAGCCGATCGAAGCTCCCGAAGACATAGACCGCGAAATAGCGCTCTTCAAAAGCACCGTCATTCACGGCGAAGACGCTGCGGATCGCGTCGCCCTAAAGCGTTACGTAGAGGCGGTAGCAAACCCGTTCTACCGGTACTTCGTCACCAAGCTCGAGTCGATTTCATCAGGCATTTCCCGGAACACATTCGGTCCTATGATGACGGTATCAGGGCTTGGAGTCGATGGATCGACGTTCCAGGAACGCTTCTATGGTACGGAATCCGTAGAGATGAAAGCAGTACCGGAAGAGAGTTCTCAGGTTAGCATCGAGCTTTCTTTCGAGATTCAAGAGTTTCAGAACACGGAAAAAATTCTGTGCTTCTCTGTCGACAACACCCTCGATTCGGAGAGCGTCATTTGGCGCTTCCGCATACACGGCAGCGATCCGCACACACTCGAAGATTACCGTGGCCAGGACTTGGATGAAGTGAAGAGACGCTTCAATGACCTGTTGAGATGTGCAATGCGTGTCATGGAACGGTGGAGTACCGGCGGCAATTGACGATCACCGCCGTGATGGCCGGCACTGACGTCGATGGCAACAGCTTCGGTCGGCGGGCGGCGGGTCGAGACGAGTGCGAAACGGCTCCCCGATAGCTGCGGCGGTCTGCATCGCGTCGTAGATGTCGAGGATTACGCGCTTGGTGCGGTACTCGCCGTAGCGTTGCTCGTCTTTCCGGCGGAGGATCGGGAACGTGTCCAGTATGTACGCGACGGCGGCGCGCGGCGTGGGAAAACAGGACGTGAGTTCGGCGAGTTGCTCGGGAGTTTCGTCGTGGGGGCAGCCGTCGGAGCGACGTGCCGGACGCCATCCCCCGCGTTGGTCCGCCGGCAGGTACAGGTGGAAGCAGGCGGCGTCGAGTTCGCAGCGGAGCAGGAAGCGGCGCTCGTCGTCCCAGCGAAACGGCGGGCCGTCATAGCCGCAATCGCGGGCGAAGGGTAGCAGGTCCCAGGCGGTGTAGGTCAGTTCCAGGATCCTCGAGAGCATCCAGTCCCGCATCGACTCCTGGCCGCAGCTCCACGGCGCCGGTCCCGCGAACACATCGGGAGCGACGACGGGAATCTGCCGGGCGATGAAGAAGTTGAGGTGCGTTCCGCCGACCTTGAGCCGGGCGGCGTAGTCGCATGCCAGACTCGACAGGAGCCCTGGCAGCACGGTACGTGGTTCGGCCCCGGCCATCCAGACCGGCAGGTTGTTTCCAACGGCAGAGACGGGGAGCACGCCGCCCACGACCGTCCGTTCATCTGTGCTTCTCGTGATGTCCCGAACGCCCAGCAGCCACCCGCGTTCCCAGCCCACGTTGCCCAGAACCACTTGCACGTCGGCGTAACGCACCCAGTAGCGACCGCAGACGACGCCGTCGGCGTCCTGCTTCTCAGCCGGCGCGAGGTCACGGGTACCGGTGCCGTCGTAGGTCGCCCAGCGGTGGTCGAAGTGATGGACCATCTTCGCCTCGTACAGCGGCAGGTAATCCTCCGCGCCGGGCTTGCGGTAGGCGTTGCCATCGCGGGTGTAGCCCTGCCCCTGCAACTGCTCGCCGGTGCGGAACAAATGCGAATCGCTAGACATGTTGAACAGCCCTTGGCGAAACCTCATGCGCCATGGGCTTCCTGTTTGTCGGGCGGTGCGCGGAAGATGTTGCCGTCCAGTTCGAATCCCATCGCTTCCAGTTCCTCGCGCGTTCGGAAGCGTCCGGAATCGTTCGACATGTGAAACATCGTCATAAACCTGATACGCCAGGGATTCTCTTCGAGCCGGCCGGCGCTCGGAAGATGTTGCCGTCCAGTCGGTATCCCTGCGCTTCCAACTGCTCCCGCGTTCTGAAGCGATCCGAGTCGCCGGACATGTCGAACATCCGGAGGAAGCGAACCGCCCATTCTCTCTCTCTCTCTCTCTCTCTCTCTCTCTCTCTCTCTCTCTCTCTCTCTCTCTCTCTAACAAGATTCGTGCCAACACCGGTACGCGCCGGTAGATCGCCTTGGCCAAGGCCGCTTCCCTGTCGGAGCGAAATATCGGACAGGTTCGCGTGTTGGGGTTGAGCAGCGCGATGTCGTCCGGTGAGAGCGTGAACCGACGCTCAGGGTCGCGCAACTCGTCGACGGCCTGGGCAAAGAACACGAACTCGGCGCGATCGCTGGTGGGACTGGTTCCCCCGCCGGCCGTGAACAGACAGAACTTCGTGCGGCTGTCTATGTCGGGAAACAGGCCGCTGCGGTTTTCGAAATCGAACAGACTGACCAGCGAGCGCTCCGCTACCACGTTTCCGAAAATATCTTGGGTCGTATCGTCGGTCGCGATGCCGGTGGGCAGCACGCAGCCGGCGCGGCCGCGGTCATTCACGATGCTCCGCATCAGCTCGGCGAATACCGCGTAGAGGTTGATCGTACCGCGGCCGCAGCGTGGGTACCGGCCGCTGTCGCGCAACAGACGGCTGGCGCCGGCCGCGACCCGCAACGCGGCGCCGAACGCGCCGTGCAACGCCGGATCGTCAGTGGCGAGCGCCGCGATCATGCGCTTGCGCGCGGCGGCGTTCGGGGCGGCCGCAATTTTTGGGCTGCGTTCCGAGAACCACTCCTTCTCCTGCAGCTTCACCAGTTTCCACGGCGGGTTGCCGAGCACGCAGTCGAAGCCACCGGCGCCACCGGCGTCGAACACCTCCGGGAATGCCAGATGCCAATGGAAGAACCGGTATCGATCCGCGATACGTTCCGTTTCTTCGCGCTGCGCCGCCGCCAACGCCTCGGGGTTCTCGCGGAGTCGTTGCAGCGTGTCGGTGGTCAACGCGTCGGCTTCGCCACTCCGCTTCGGCCAGACGAAGGCGGCGCACCACGCATCCGCGATCAACTGCGCGTACCGGTAATCCGTAGACTCCTGAAAGCGACGGAACTGCGCGTCCTTCCTGTGTATTTCATCCAGGGTGCCGTCGGGCGCCTGGTCGATGCTCCTGCTGCGCGAGGCCAACGAATCGTACTCCGCCTGCGATTCGGCGACCAAGCCCAGATCGCGCTGGCCGTGTTCGCGTTCGGTCCGGTTCCGCTTCCTGAGCGCAGAGCAGAACGCTTGGTCGTCGCCATGAATCGGTTTGAACGCCGCGTCGGGAAGTCCCGCCTCGATCAACTTCGCAGTAGCGCCAAGCAGGCTGTCGCCGACGCGGAGGTGGCGGTTGAGAAAGGACAACGGCTTGTCCGGTTCCAGCGCTTCGAGCCACAGGCCCACGCGGCAAAGCTCGACGGCCATCGGGTCCAGGTCAACGCCGTACAGGCAGCGGCCGATCACCTCGTGCAGCGCACTCTGGTAGAGCAGCGGCGACGGTTCGCTTTCGCCGGCCGCGTAGGCGCGAATGCGAGCCAAGTGACGGGCCAGCCGGTGCGCGGCGCCGATCAGGAAGTGACCCGATCCGACCGCCGGGTCGCACACCTTCAGGTCGAGGATCGCCTGCTCCGCCTCGGCGCCTATCTTACCGCGGATCGCCGCTTCGATTACCGGATCGAGCGCCGAGTCGAGCAGGCACTGCACCAGCGCATCCGGCGTGTAGTAGGACCCCGACGCCTTGCGCCGATTGACGGTGAACTCGGCGAACGAGAAGTGTCCGCCGCCGCCGTTCACCTGCGGCGTCAGCGCCAGCAGGCTTTCGTACACGCCGCCCAACTCCTCGGCGCCGAGATTGTGGTAGTCCACCGGCCGCAACACTCGGTCCTGCCGGGTATAGGCGAGATGGCGCAGCGCTTCGAGAAAGTCGTAGTTGGTCAGTTCGGTAGCGTTCAGCGCGGCGGTCGACGCCGAGTCCCAGAGAAAGCTGCCGAGCGCGGGGAGCGCCAGGTATCGGCGCGCTGCCGCGGCGCCGGGGTCCCCGGAGAGTGGGCCGACGAGAAACCGGAACTGGCGCCAGAGATCGCCGTGGCGGGAACCCTTGATCCTGCCGGCCAATCGCCGCAGCCGGGCGGTCCCGTAGTGGGCAGCGTACGTTCGCCGCGCGGTCCGCGCGGCGTCGGAGTCGTCCCACGGATGCAGCAGTGAACGCCCGTCGAGCGTGCGGTCCTCGGCCACGAACAGGAAGATCAACCGGTACACCACGCGCAGGAGCTGCTCGTGGAGCCCCGTTGGGGCGAGCGTCCCGGTGCGGAGCGCCTCGCGCAGCGCATCGTTCCTGGGATGGCCGGTGAAGCCGGCGCCGAGGATCGCCAGTGCCCGCTCGACGCCGCCGCGCAGGTCGCCGAGCGCGCGGGTTCCGAGCCGCTCGGCCTCCTGCGTCCATTGCTCCAGCCGGCAGGTCTCCGGCCGGCCGGCGCGGGGCACGAAGCGCGTGGCATGCGCCATCAGCCACAACAGGACGAAGTCGGAGTAGAGCTCGCCGGAGAACATCGCGTCGAGATCGAAATCGAGGAAGGCTTGGCGGGACAGCGCCTGGTTGTCGCGCAACACGCGCAGGTGCATGCCGTTCGACACGAGCGCCCATAAGTGGGAGTCGCTGCGGTTCAGGAACTCCTGCACCAGTCCATGCGGATTGGCCGACGCGGCGCCGCGCTGCCCGGCGGCGCGGTGATCCAGCGACAGACCACAGCCGATCAGGTGTATCGGCACTGGACCGAAGAACCGGTTGATCGGATACGTGCGCCCTCCCAGTTCGGGACCTGCGGTCGTCGGGAGGAATCCAAACCCCAATTCGCGCAGCAGCGGCAAGCTCCACGCGTCGTTGGTCAGACCGGTGCCCGCCGTGCCGGCGGCCAGATTCGCAGCGCCGGCGCGGAACTCCGCCCAGTGCTTGCGCAAGCGGTTCCAGGACTGGGTGATGACCTCGTTCAGGCGTTCGCCCGACGCCAGACCATAGTCGTCCGGCGCGGTGCCGGGCAGGCCCGAACGCGGATCGAGCGCCCTGCGCAACAGATCCCGCGGCAAAAGCCCGCCCTCGGAGCGGATGGTCTGAAACTCCTGATCGCGCCGCGCCACGTCAGTCCAACCGCGGCAACAGGACGTAGGCGGCCAGGATGTCCACCGGGAGCACCGGCGCGACGGCGACACGCCCTCGCGCCCGCGTCGCCGCGCGCACCCGCTGATGCGCCTCGAACTGCGCCTCTGCGCGCTCCACCGCGACGCTCCCCAGGCTCATCCGGAAGGTCGACAACGAGGGCAGCAACACGCTGAGCTGCTGGTCGATTGCCGTGGGGAGCAGATTGCGTTCCGGCCGGGCCGCCATCAGGGGTTCGCTCTCTTCGGATGGAAGCCAATCGGGGACTGCCGCGGGACCGGTACAGCCCAGCGGTACGATCTCTTCGCAAAGGATCGTCTCGCCGCCGGCCCTGCCCGCGCTCAGGTGGTAGCGGAAGCGGATGACCAGCAGTGTCGTGCGCACCGACACGGCAGACGTGCGGATTGCGCCGCAACGCGCGGCGACCAGCCGGGAGTCGGAAGACTCCGGGTCGAGCGCCTGATCCAGAGCCCAACTCGCCAAGCCCTCGACCACAGGGCTCGTACGCCCGAGGTATATCTCGCCTTCCTGCAGGGGCAGCTCGAACCGCCCGGCGAACGGTTCGTCCCGTCCGATCGCTTGGCGTAGCGCCCTTGACGTTTCGTTACTGATAGCCACTTCGACGGTGCCGTTGAGTTGGAGCGGTACGTTCGCGGCGCGCAGGACGTCACCAAAGAAGCGCGCCACGTCCGCGCTGCCACCGATGGCCGCGCGGACGCTGGCCAACTCGGCGGCCACCTCCTCCGGTTTGACCGTATGGTGGGCGAAACGGGAGCGGGTCGCCTGCTCGCGGTCGCGGGCGTTATCCCACTCGGCGTGCAGCTCCCGTCTTTGCGAGCCGATCTCGTCGATGAAGTCGAGCGTGAGCTGACCGGCGCCTTCCCGGTCGCGGAACAGCGCCCCTTCGAACAGCGCTTCGGCGATCTGCTCGCTGGAGCCGGGCACCGCCACCGTTACCCCGAGATCGCTCTTGATGCTCTTGTGTTTGCGGATCAGGATCTCGAGGATTACGCCGTCGATCGCGTTGTCGGTGCCGAAATAGGTGATCACCCGCACCTCCGCCGCACGCTGCCCGAACCGGTCCACCCGGCCTTCGCGCTGCTCGTGACGCGTGGGGTTCCACGCCAAGTCGTAGTGCAGGACCGCATCGAAGTGTTCCTGCAGATTGATGCCCTCGGAGAGGCAGTCGGGTGCAGACCAGCACGAACCGCCCTCTCTCCTCGACCAGCGATTGGATGCGTGCTTCTCGTTCCGCCGGTGGCAGCCGGCCGGTGACCGATACCACCGCCGCGCCCCGCAGCAGCTCGCGCAGGTGGTGCGCGACGTACTCGGCGGTATCGATGAATCGACAGAAGACGACCGGATGAAACCCATCCTTCAGCAGCGCCTTGATCTCGCGTACGGCGCCCTGCAGCTTCCGGTCCGCCGTATGGTCGATCGCCTCCGCGCGACGGGCAAACTCCAGGAGCCGGCGGCGGGTCCTCTGCGGGGTCTCTTCCGTGTCCGAGCCGGGGTTGAAATCCAGTGCCACCGCGTCGTCATCGCCGGACTGGTCGAGGACCGTACGGCGTCCCACCTCATCTACTTCGTCGTCTTCCGCTTCGTCGGCAGCAGTGCGGCTGCGCAGCGTCGCCGCGGCGGCGGCAGGACTCGACGAGACGCACCGCAACAGTGCCAACGCCGACCAGTAGCGCACGCGCCGGCGGCGGCGTTCGCCGTCATGCGTGACGTACTCGCGGGCGAAGGCAAGGATTTCGTCGAATAACGCCCGGTATGCCGGACTGAAGCCGTAGCTGGCTTCCTTGTCCTGGCGCTTGGGGAATGCCGTGTCGGTCTGCAGATAATGGCGAATGTCGCCGCGGCGGCGCTGCACCAGATGGCGGGCAAGCCGGCGGCGTATGCTTTCGCGTCCGGCTCGGTCGAGGTCCGCCGGCAGGTCGGCGAACTCCTGGTCGAGCAGGCTCAGCAACGAGCGGAACGCATCCTCGTTGCCGCTGTGGGGCGTCGCCGTGACCAGCAGCACGTGACGCGCCGGGTCGGCCGTCACGCGCCGCAGCAGATCGTGCCGCTGCTGGCGGCCCCTGCCGGAGCCGCCTGAGAGCGTGCAACCGTGGGCCTCGTCGACGATCACCAACTCAGGACAGCGATACGCGAAGTCCTCCGCGCGTTGCGGCCTCTTGATGAAGTCGGTCGATACGACCGTGAACGGGTGTCGCTCGAAGACCGATTCGCCGACGTGCAGGTCGCGCTCCAGCCGCTGGATGGTGCTCGACAGCACGAGCTCCGCTTCGACGTGGAACTTCTCCACCAGCTCGCGCTGCCACTGTTCGGCCAGCGGCGGCGGGCAGAGCACCGCCATACGGCGTATCTCGCCACGGTCGAGCAGCTCGCGGGCGATGAGACCGGCTTCGATCGTCTTGCCGATTCCTACGTCGTCGGCGATCAGCAGGCGCACCGGGTCGAGCTGCAGGGCCATCAGCAGGGGCACGAGCTGGTAGGGCCGGGGCTCGACGGCGATGCGCCCGAAGCTGCGAAACGGCCCGGCGGCGGCGCGGGTCGAGAGGCGCGCCGCATCGCGCAGCAGGCGGCCTGCGGTGAAGTCGCCCAGGTCTGCGCGGCCGGGCAGCCGGAACGTGGCCGACTCGACCGGTTCCAGCGCCGGCAGGATACCGGTAACCTCCTCGTCGAGCCCGCCCACCGGGCGGAGCATCAGCAGTTCGTCCGTGGAGTCGGGCAGCACCACCCATTCGCGGCCGCGCGCGCGAACCAGGGTGCCGGACTCGGCCAGGGAGCCTGATGACGGAACCCCCACTGACGGCATCAGGTTACTTGTCGTCTCGAACCGGACCCGACTGAACCCAGGCAAGGGCAGCAACCCCTGTTCGTTACGAATGAGAAGGAATGGGAATGAATAAGAAATACTATTCTAATTCATTACAGAGAATCAAGTTAGTAGCCATCTGCCAAAGCAATGGAAAGGAATGGGAATGAATAAGAAATACCATTCTAATTCATTACAGAGAATCAAGTTAGTAGCCATCTGCCAAAGCAATGGAAAGGAATGGGAATGAATAGAAGCTCCGTTAGCAACTCCTTAGAGGAATGGACCCGAATGGAAGGATTGCGGCGCAACTATTGCCGCTTCCATCGTGCCCCGCGGCCACGCCCTTCGTTCATCGCCAAGCCGAGTGTGCGCAAGGTCCTCAGGTCGTTTCGTATCTGCCCCTGGATAGATGAATTACCCAACTGCTGGACGATTTCCCGCAAGGCCAATCCAGCAGGTGCTTCGGCAAGCAGCACGAGTATCGCCCGCTGGCGCTGGGTCACCTCCCGCTCGACGCGACTCGGCACGTACGTCCCCAGCCTGAAGCATACGGTCACGCAGCCGCCGGCATCCTCGATAACCGGCGCCGGCAGTCCGGCGCTGGTGGTCAATTCGCGCATCTTGATCGTCCCCCGCCCCCATTGCTCAATGATGCCACGCAGGTAGAAGACGCGCGCGATCAGCGGATTCCAGGGTAGCGACTCATGCGGCTCGAACAACGCCGCCGCAGTGAGCCCGAAGTGCAGCGGCCCCGAAGAGGTCACTTCCAGGCGGTCGTCATAGATCGCCGCCCCCACCGATCCTCCGCCGATGGAGTAGTCCCGATGGCAGATGGCGTTCGCCAGCGCCTCACGCAAGGCCGCCGGTGGGTACAGAGGATCATCCACCCGTTCGAAACGGTCGGGCTCGATGCGCCCGGCGATGGGCAGGTTCTCGCGCAAGAAGCGTTCCGCGTTGCCCAGGAGGGCGAAGGCGTTGCCGTAGAACTGCCGGTTGTCCAGAAACTCGTCGGTGCGGGCGATGCCGTGGAACCGCGCAACCCGCAGCATGCACTGCGGGTACTCGGCGCCCACCCGCTCGGAGCTGCCGAACAGCACAACGGCGGCGCGGAGCAGCCGGCCGGCGTTGAGCAAGCCGAATCCGCGCAGCAGTTCGGTTGGATCACGGGTTCCAGGATCTTCCGCGCGCTGGCGGCGGATCGCTTCGTCCAGCGTGCGGGTGATCTCGCTCCGATCAAGGTCGTCGACCGACCAGTCCGGGACCGGTTCATTCTCCCATCGATGCTGCCCGTGCAGGCGATCGAGTAGCACACGGTGATATTCGTCCCGTGGCATCGCCCGGTTGGTATTTCCCACCCGACGCCAAGCTCTCCCACGGTAGCTATAGGGTTGCTGCTGCCCGATCGGCACGGTTACCACGACGACCATCAACTCGCCGCGGACGCGCACCCGATCGATCGCGGGAAACGCCGGTGGGTCGATATCGCTCAGCGCCGCACTGAGCTGCTCGATCGTGCGATCGCCGACTTTCTGACCCGACATGCGGCGGTTCTGCTGCACGCCAAACAGCACCGTGCCGCCACGGTGGTTCAACATCGCGCACACCGCCTTAGCGCCTTCCACCCGTTCGCCGGTCGTGGCCTTCAGCTCCAGGGTCTCCGACTCGCCGGCCGCGGCCAGCTCCTCGATCTCGGTCAGAGTCAGAGTCATGTCCGTGCAGCCCCGAACACATCGGAATGGCGGCGAAAGATGGCAGCCCAGTCGTCCGCGTGATGAAAGCGGATCACGATGTACCCTGTCTCGATCAGAGCCTGAGTGGTGCCGTCATCCGAACGGATCTGGTCCGGTCTGTCGTGGGGTGGACCGTCCACGTAGATCGCCGCGTTGGCGCCCCGATAGAAGAAGTCGGGCCGCGTGAAGTAGCCAGGGATGTCGTACTGGACGTCACTGGGAAGTCGAACGCCAAGCTGATCAGCGCAATCAAGCCAGCGCTGTTCAAGTTGGCTGTCGCAGCGTTCTCGTAGGGCGCGCACGCGGTCGGCGCGAGAACCGGCGCCACCGGCCGGCCGGCACTCCCCCTGGGCCAGCGCCGCCACCAAGTCACGGATCAGCGCACGATCCAGGTCCTTGTGGTCCGGCTGGTTGCCATAGTCCAGCAGGCACTGATAGCAGGCTTTGCCGCATCGATCGGCAGCCTGATCCGCAAGCGATTCCGGAGCGTAGTGACAGATCTCGAGCGCGCGGCGCGCGAGTGCCGGTAGCACGGACGAGTCTTCGGCTAACTGGCGCAGCACCCCTGCGCCGCCCTCCGAGGCTTCGTAGAACAGTATCTCGCGCCTGTCGCCGGCCTCGGGCATCGCTTCGCACGCCAGCTCACGCGGCTCGATCTGGAAGTGCAATTGAATCGCCTGCTTGAAGGCCGCCTGCAAACTTGCCATCTCCGCGCCGGAGCGCGGCTGGTCAAATCGCATGACCAGTACGTTCTTGGTGTCCCGCACATAGGGTACTACACGCTGTACGTTCGTCAGGCTCTCGGCATCGTCCCGATCGCCGGTGTCCGCCTGGTTGCGCGCCCAGTAGCCGCGCTCCAGGTCCAGCTTGAAGCCGGCCGGTTGGGAGCCGTCGTGGTTTTTCCAGCCTAGATTGATGCGGTACAGAAAGGCGGCGTCCCCGTAACGGAGTGTGAGTATCCGTCCAGTGCCGCACTCGACCGTAGCGTCCTTGCAATCGTGCTCGCCGTTGACTTCCGCAAACCGGTAGGCGGTGAAGAGGCGATAGCCGAACCGCTGCCGTTCTTCCTCGTCGCAGGTGATGCGCTGCGCCAGTCTCAGGCTCACGTTCTGCATGTGGACAAGACCGTCGATACGAGTATCGAGCGCTGCGTCGCAACCTTCGCAAAACTCCTTCAGATTGGTGGCGCCCGCTTCGAGATGAGCGTATCCGCAGCCCGGGCATCGCTTCATCGTATCGGTAGTGAGGTCTCGCGTATCCTCGACCGCGTCCTGGCCGAAGTCGAGATTCGCCTTGTATACGCGGTAGCGCGCGCCCTCGTGATAAATCAGTGCGCGCGGGCCGAACTCGGACACCGCCAGAAATCTCGGACGAGAGATGAACTCGTTGCGCCCTCTGCTCCCTCGCCGCCCCGGCACGAAAGCTGACACCGGCAACCGTGGAAAGTTGTAGCCGGGCAGGAACCCCTCCGTCGCGAAATAGCGGTAGGAGTAGAAGTCGCCTTCGTAGATCCCCTCGGCTTCGGTGAGCAGGCGAATCTGCGCCTCGGCCTGAGCACGCAATCTGCGTGAGTGGTTGCGCTCTGCCTCGGGCCGGGAATGGTCGCCGATGATGTCGTGATGGAGCTTGCGTTGGCGTACCGCCGCGCGGTAGAGATTCCGCCAGCGATCGCATGCGTCGTCGAAGCCACGCTCGACCTGACCGAGTACGTCGGCAACCCAGCCATCATGGAACCAGGCCGTTTGCACAAGCTGCGCGCGTAGCTCGGCGATCACCGGCTCCGCGCGGTGCCGCGCCGCGTCCCGCCGGAAACGACTGCGCAATTGCTCCTTGATCGAATCGGCGACCGGCAGGGAAAGTCTCCCGTCATCCGGCACGAGGTCCAGCACCGTTGCCAGGGTCTTTCCCAGGTCGGGTTTCGCCTCCTCCATCCATACGGCATGGATATGCGAACGGATCAGGTCGCGATTGCGGAGGTCGATGCGCGGCGGCGTAACCGATCCGGCGACCATCCTGGCGGGCTCACGAAAGAAGTACTGATCGTGAGGGCTGCGACCCGCACAATAGGTGAACACCATGGCCGGCTGTCCGCTGCGTCCAGCGCGTCCGCTGCGCTGGGCGTAGTTGGCTGGCGTTGGCGGAACGTTGCGCAGGTTGACGAGATTCAGTTGTTTGATATCGACGCCGAGCTCCATCGTCGGCGAGCAGAACAGGAGTGGCAACGCTCCATCCCTGAAGCGCTTCTCCCGGTCCTGCCGATCCTCCGTCGTCACCTGCGCCGTATGTTCGCGCGCTTCAAGTTTACACCTGAGATCCACGAAGGTACGGTAACAATCGACAAAGTAACGGTTGACCTCCGGCGTCAGCGATCCCTCATCAAGCAATCGGATGCGGTCCGTCGGTCGATTTTCACCGTCACCGGGCAGCCATCGCAAGGCGTCGGCGTTGAGCTGGTAACCCGCGTCAATGATGTCGTCCCCACCCCTCACCTGCTCGACGATGCCGTAGCGCTTGAGGGCAAGGAACAGGTAACGGATGATTTGATCCGTTCCACTGCGTCCAATTCGTCCGTTCGACGCCACGCCCGCAAGTTCGCGCCTGAGGTACGCTCCGTATGCACTGTACGAGGAAACGAACAAACCGAATCGTTCTCCTTTCCTCCTGGAGCGCGGCCAAGCGACGACGGCCTTGGTCAACTCCTGCTCATCCTCCAGATACCATGCTGTCCCTTCGAGCAGGCGAGGTTTCGTCTTCTCGACCAGATCGTGCTGCTTTTGAGCGTCGAGAACATCTACCTTTATGGCAAGCTGCCGCCGAAGCAGGTCGACCAGCTCGAGGACGATAGCGTGTCGCAACTCGGCCGGAGCGATGCGGAGCACTGCCGGAATCTCGTTCTCGGAAAACCCGGACTCCCACAACTCGGTCTCTCCGAGCAGCCCGTCGTTGCCGGACAGACCCTCGTATTCAAACCGCAGCAGTCCGCAGTCCTCGAGGTTGGGCGCCGTCACGCGCCAACCACGCTCCAGATCGCGGTAGAGGAGATACTCGAGTACACGTTGCAGCGCGTCGCGGGTACTCTGTCGGGCAGGTCCGCGCACGTCGGGGTCCGACGCGTAATCGTTGAACGGCAGGTTCAGCGCATCGAAGACACACCGTGACAACTCGCCATGACGGAGACCGGACGACGGCCCGCGTGCGCACGCCCGATGAAGAGCCGAGCGGAGCAGGGCGACCTGCACGAAGTCGTTAAAGTGCCCCGCCTGCAGCGATGCGTCCTGGCGGTTGTCAGTGAAGCTCAGGAGCTTGCGCGCGTCGGATTGCAGGTCTCCGCTGCTCCGCAGTTCGATGAGGGAACGTAACGCCAAAATCGTAGTGGCGGTGCTCCGGTTGTCCACTCCGAGCGTCGCCAACTTGAACCGCTCCGATCGTTGGGTCCGCGTGTAAGTGACGCCGCATTCCAGGCAGAACAGGAAACGGTCATGGATCAGCGCCGCCGCAACGCCCTCGCCTTCGGAAACAATGTGCCCGGCATGGTTTACGAAGACGTATTCCGGAACGTCCTTTCGGGCATCGAGGCGGACCCGTTCTTCGCCCTTGGCAGTGGTCTCCTTGAGAGCATCCGGCAAGCGTTCAAGGAGCTCCGCGGCGCTGCGTGGCCACGGCGATTCCTCCGAAACATACAGGTATCCGTCGTGAATGCCGTGTTCGTCTTGACGAGTGCCGTCCTCACGCGGCAGAAGCATCCGGCCATATTCATTCTTGACTACCTGAATGCGGTAATAGGCGGTCCCGCAGTGACGGCAGAATACCAGCGGATACAGCGGCTTTTCCGGCTCGCCGGGTTTTGCCACCTGCTTGGATATTTCCAGGTGGAGGCAGTGCTCGGACTCCAGCGATGCCCATACCGTGTCGCCACGAGTCAGGAACTGGTGCAGGCGGAAGGCGAAGATCGGGAAGCGGCTGGATCGATCCTCGCGCAGCCTGGATCCTGTGAGCAGCCACCGCCGAAGGGTGATGGCGCATTGCGCCGATTCGACGCCGGTGAGCTGCGCGAGTTCCTGGGCAGCGCTGGGGCGGCCGTCGATCTCTCCGCCTTCCAGTCTTCGCGGCGCCTGCCGCCGCAGATCGCCGGTTCCGGCCTCAAGCACTCCGAAGGTCGACTCGATCCAGGAAGTGAGCGGGTGGCGCCGGAATGCCTCGTAATTTCCGGGCGGTGACTGATTCGAGGCGATGGCGTCCCGTATATCGGACCGGGTCGACACATTCTCGGGCTCAATCTCTGGGGTAGCGCGCTCCAGAGTTTCACCAATGATCTGATCCGGCCCGAACGGGACGCCGAACAAGGACTGCGACACCTCCGCCACGGCACGGCGCTGATCGTCGGCAGCGCCGTCGTTGACCATGGTGGCGGACGTGCCTACACATATCACGTCATTGCCCAGGGCGTGGCGGCAGCGGCGGATCAGCATCGCCACATCAGCCCCCTGGCGGCCCCGATAGGTGTGCAACTCGTCGAACACGAGGAACCGCAGGCCCTGCGCGGCACTCACCAGCGCACGGTCCTCGCGCCTGGTGAGCATCAGCTCCAGCATCATGTAATTCGTCAGGAGCACGTCCGGAGGGGTGTTGCGGATGTTTTCTCGCGCTTCACGCCCTTCCTGTCCCGTATACCGGGCGAAACGAACCGGCGCGTGACCTTCGGGATACGTCGCGTTGATGAACTTGCCGAGCTCCTCATGCTGGCTGTTGGCCAGGGCGTTCATCGGATAGGCGACGATCGCCTGGATACCGCGGCCGGAACCGGAGCGCAGTACGTGGTCCACGATGGGAACGATGTAGGCAAGGCTCTTCCCGGAACCGGTGCCGGTCGTCAGCACGTAGGACCGCCCTTCATGCGCCGTCAGGATCGCTTCGCGTTGGTGCCGGTGCAGGGTCAGTTGTGCGCCGAGGTGGTCCGCGGGGGAGTCGCGGATGCGGAAGATGCGCGAGCATTCTTTCGTCAGGACTCGTCGCTCGACCAGATCGTCGATGGTACCGCCCGGCTGGAACGCCGGATTGAGTTGCAGCAGCGGCTCCGGCCAGAAGCCTTCCGCGTCGAGGTGACCGTCGACGAATTCCTTTATCCGCCGGTCCTTGATCTTGATGAAGCTGCGCGTATAGCTTTTGTAGTCGTCGACCAAGCGCTTTCTCAGGCCGAATACATCCATCGCATGTCCTCGATACGCGCCTTCCGGGCCGATTGGCAGTTCAGGCAAAGAGGCCGGCGGCTTCAGCCGGCGCGTCTTCAGACCGGGCGGGCGCTTCCGGGGTCGGTCAGCTCCGGGAACTCGTAGGTGACCAGCCCGCCGTCGGAGACCTCCATGCGCACCCGCACGCCGTCGCAGAGCTGATCCAGGTACGCTTCGGTCTGCTCCAGCGACATGCCGGTCTCCATCACTACCTGAGAGACCGTGACCCGCCCTCCGTTGCGATACGCCAGCCGGAACACGCGGCTGTCGAGCGAGCGCCGGCCGAACGGGTTCTGCATGCCGAACGGCGCGCGCCGCTCGGTCGCCACGCCCTCGTCCGCCGCGTAGCGATGGACGCCGTCGCCGCGCCCGCGCAGATGGCGCCGATCTTCTTCCGATTCGTCCTGGATGCGGCGAAAGATCGTCGTGCCGAGTCGCAGGACGGCGAACGCCAGCAGGGCCGGCACCAACAGCGAGAGAAAACCGAACGGTCCCCAGCCGAAGAACAACATGGCCATGATCAACGTACCACACCGGTCGCCCGCGATCAAACCGGCTCCGCGGCGTCGCGCGCGGACCCGCGAACGGTCGGCTACCATACCGGGGTGATCTACCTCGACTGGGCGGCCACTGCGCCGCCGCTGCCGGAAGCGCTGCGCGCCGCCGCCGGCTGGCACGCCAACCCGTCGTCCCCGCACCCGCGCGGCCGGCAGGCGGCGGCCGCGCTCGCTTCGGCGCGGCAGCGCCTGGCCGGCGCGCTTGGCGTGGAGGCGGCGGAGATCGTGCTGACCTCCGGGGCTACGGAGTCCAACAACCTGATGCTGCAGTCCGTGCTGACCCTGATCCATCCCGAACGCGGGTTGCCGCGGCGCGACACGCTGGTGATCGGCGCGGTCGAGCACGACTCGATCGACGGCCCGGCGGCGCTCCTTGCGCGGGTCGGCTTCCGCGTCCGCCGCGCGCCGGTGGGCGGCGACGGCGCGGTCGACGTCGATCGCCTGCGCGCGCTGCTCGATGAGCGCACCTACCTGGTCTCGATACAGACGGTCAACAATGAGACCGGCATCATCCAACCGATAGCCGCGGCGGCCGAGGCGGTCGCCGGCGCCGCGCGGCGCTTCGGCACCCGGATGCTGTTCCATACCGACGCCGTGCAGGCGCTCGGCAAGGTCGCGCTGCCGCTCGGTCCGCACGTGCACGCCGCTTCGTTCAGCGCCCACAAGGTCGGCGGTCCGCGCGGGGTCGGGGCGCTCTGGGTCCGATCCCGCGCGCCGGTGCGATTCATGCAGGCGGGCGGCGCGCAGGAGGGCGGGCGGCGCGCCGGCACGGAGAACGTGTCGGGCGCCGCCGGGTTCGCCGCCGCCGCCGGCGCGGCCATGCCGCCGGACGAGCGGGCGGCCGCCGCGGCGACGGTCATGGCGCGCCTGATCGACCGGGTCCGGGCAACGCCGGGCGTGGTGACGATCCCGGCCGACCGCGAGCCGCACGACCCGCGATTCTCTCCGTTCATCCTCAAGCTGGCGGTGCCCGCGCTGCCGTCCGAGGTCACCGTGCGCCTGCTCGGCGACCGCGGCTTCTGCGTGTCGCCGGGCTCGGCCTGCGCCACCGGCTCGCGCAAGCGACTGCGGGTGCTGGAGGCGATGCGGGTCCCCGCCGAGCAGGCCGCCGGGACGCTGCGCGTGTCGATCGGGCCGACGACGACGGCCGCAGACCTCGATGCATTCGCGTCGGCGCTGCGGGATGCCATACGGGACGCCGCCGGTCGGCTCACCGCCCGGCCGGCGCCGGAGCTGGCGCGGACATGAGCGGGAGCAACCGGGTATTTCTGGTCAAGTACGGCGAGATCTCGCTCAAGGGCGCCAACCGCCGGCAGTTCGAGGAGCGGCTGATCGGCCAGATCCACCGCCAACTCGCGGGCATCCCGCACCGCGTGCGGCGCGCCTGGGGGCGGCTGTTCGTGGAGGACTACGCCGATTCGGCGGCCGTGGCACGCGCCCTCGGCGACACGTTCGGGATCGTGGCGTACGCGGAGGCGGCCGTCGTCCCGCGCGACGCCGGCCTGCTGGATGCGGCCGCGGTGGCGCTGGCCGGCCGGCTGGCCGCCTCCGCGCCGTCCTCGACCTTCAAGATCGAAGCGCGCCGCAGCGACAAGAGCTACCCGCAGACTTCGTATCAGATCGCCTGCCGCCTGGGCGACCTGATCCGCGCCGCTCTGCCTGCGCTCAGCGTCGACCTGCGCAACCCCGGCTTCGTCCTGTCGGTGGAGGTGCGCGACCGCATCTACCTGTACGGCCCGCCGTCGCCGGGACGCGGCGGACTGCCGGTCGGCGCTTCCGCACGCGGTCTGCTGCTGCTCTCCGGCGGGATCGACTCCCCGGTCGCGGGCTACCTGATGGGCAAGCGCGGCATGCCGCTCGACCACCTCTACTTCCATTCCTGGCCGTATACGTCGGACGAGGCGCTGGCCAAGGTGGAACGCTTGGCCGAGATCCTCGCGCGCTACGTGCCGGACGCGCGTCTCTGCGCGCTTTCCTTCACGGCGATCCACGAACGCATCCGGCAGCGCGCCCGCGACCGGTTCGCCACCCTGCTCCTGCGCGCGTGCATGATGCGGGCGGCAGCCCTGGTCGCGCGGCGCACCGGGGCCGTGGCGCTGATCACCGGCGAGAGTCTGGGGCAGGTGGCGAGCCAGACCGGCGAAGCGATCGCGTTCACCGACTCCACGAGCGAGTTGCCCGTGCTGCGGCCGCTGATCGGCATGGACAAGGAGGAGATCGTACGCACGGCGCGCGCCATCGGCACCTTCGAGACCTCGATCCTGCCCTATCCCGACTGCTGCACGCTGTTCGCGGCGAAACACCCGGTGCTGCGGCCGGACCAGGCGCAGATGCACGCCGCCCTCCGGGAACTGGACGCTGGCGAACTGATCGCCGCCGCGGCCGGCGGCAGCGCGCCGGGAGCCGAGCGGCTCAGTCCCGTGCCGGCGACCCCTTCGCGGACGACCCCGGTGCCGGCGACGACGTAGCGGCGGCCGGCTCCTTCTTCTTCTTTGCCGCCGCGCCGCTCTCCGCGCCGGTCTTGGCGCCATCCTTGCCGTTGTCGCCCGATCCGTCCTTGCCGGGGCCGTCGCCGTCGCCGTCGGACGATCCCTTGCCCGCGTTGCGCGAGTCGGTCGAATAGAAGCCCGATCCCTTGAAGATGATCCCGGTCCCGCTCGATATCAGCCGCCGTACCGCGCTGCCGCAGCGGGGACAATCGGCGAGCGGATCCTCCGTGATCCGCTGGAACTGTTCGAACGGCCCGCAGGCGCCGCATTCGTACTCGTAGGTAGGCATAGTTGCTGTTCGGCGCGCAATGTATCGCCGCGCGGCGAGCATCGGCAACCGGCCGGAAGCGGGCCAGGGAAGGCCGGCCCTGAGAGGAGGCTCTGTCGAGCCCGGTCAGTCGATGCGCACCGGCACGCCGCGCGCGGCCAGATGCTCCTTGATGTCGCCGACCGTGCAGGTGCCGAAGTGGACGATGGAGGCGACCAGAGCGGCGTCGGCGTGACCGTCGATCAGCACGTCCGCCACGTGTTCCACCCGCCCCGCCCCGCCCGAGGCCACGACCGGCACCGGCAGCCGGTCGGCGAGCATTCGCGTCACGGTCAACTCGTAGCCGGCCTGCGTGCCGTCGGTGTCGATCGCGTTGAGCACCACCTCTCCCGCGCCCAGCTCGACGGCGCGCCTCCCCCACTCCAGCGCGTCCAACTCGGTCGCGGTGCGCAGCCCGTCGACGTAGACCCGGTAGCCGCTCGGCATGGCCGGGTCGCGCTTGGCGTCCATGCCCAGGACGATGCATTGGCGGCCGAACGCCGCCGCGCCCTCGGCTATGAGCTGCGGGTTGCGGACCGCCTGCGAGTTCAGGCTCACCTTCTCCGCCCCAGCCAGGAGCACCGCCTGCATCTGCCGCAACGAACCGATGCCGCCGCCCACCGCGAACGGGATGAATACCTGCGCGGCGACGGCGCGCACGATCTCCAACATGACGCCGCGCCGCTCCGCCGACGCCGTGATGTCGTAGAAGACCAGCTCGTCGACGCCCTGTTCGTAGTACGTACGCGCCATGGCGACCGGATCGCCCACGTCCCGGTTGTCCAGGAATCGCACGCCCTTGGTGGTGCGCCCGTCACGCACGTCCAGGCATACGATCACGCGCCGCTCAAGCACCGTCCCACGCCAGGAAGTTGGCCAGCAGTCGCAGGCCGTGCCGCCCCGACTTCTCGGCATGGAACTGCACGGCCGCCAAGTTGCCCGCGGCGTACACCGACGCGAAGCGGACCCCGTACTCGGTCGTGCCCAGGACCAGCGAGCGGTCGGCCGGCTCCGGGTAGAAGGAGTGGACGAAGTAGAACGAGCTGTCGTCGGGTATGCCGTCGAACAACGCGTGGCCGCGGTCCTGGCGGACCTGATTCCACCCCATGTGCGGCACCTTCATCCCGTCCCCCGGGCGCGGCCGCGGAAACCCGACCACTCGTCCGGGCACGAGCCCCAGGCAGGTCGTATCACGTTCCGCCGAGTGGCGCAGCAGCACCTGCGCGCCGATGCAGATGCCGAGCACCGGCCGCCCTTCGGCGCTCACCTGCCGCAGGGCGTCGTCCATGCCGCGGCGCGCCAAGTCGTCCATGGCCGCGCGCGCCTCGCCCACGCCAGGAAAGATCACCCGGTCGGACGCCAGCAGCGCCGCCGGTTCGGAAGCCACGGTGTAGTCGGCGCCCAGAAAGCGCAGCGCGTTCTGTACGCTGGTGCGGTTGCCGGCGGCGTAGTCGACGATGGCGACGCTCACGGACCGGCCTCCGCCCCGTCCTCCCCCCCATCACGGCCCTCCCGAACGCTGCCTTGCGGATCGAGCCCGTCGGGATCGAGCATGGCGCCTGCCACGTCGATTACGCGATCGAACGGCATCAGGCCGTCAAACGTGACCCAGACGCCGTCGGCCTGCAACCGAACGCCGGCCAACGCCGGACTGCGGCCGGCCGCCGCCGCCAGCACCCGCGCCACGCCCGCCAGGGGGGTGCGGAGCCCGCCGGAGAGCCGGAGCCCGTCGGGCGCCGCGACGCCGGCCACCCACGTGAACTCGGGCTGGGACCGCCCGACCACCGTGCTCAACGGGGAATCGGCGGCCAGCTCGCCGATCGCGCCGGCCAGGTCGGGTATGACCAGCAGCAGGTCGAGCGGATGCTGCGCTATCGTGACGTCGGCCGGAAGCATGAACTCCGCAGCGTCGAACGCGCGCTGTACGCGGTCGAGCGGCAGGTTGGTCATCACCAGCGAGTCACGGCCCGTGAGCAGCACGGCACGGTCCCGGGAACGATAGTGCGGATACGGCTGATCCACATAGAACCAATCGGGATGGAGCAGAAGCAGCGCGCCCATGCCGGGGTCGACATCCACGCCCCGCATCCAGAACAGGTAGCCCGGCTCGGCGCCGCCGTAGACGCCGGCGACCACCACCACCAGCCGTTCCAGCAGCCACTCCGGCAGCGGCAGATCCGCCGCCTCCGCGACGGCCGTCAGAGGCGCACGCAGCGCCGCCACGTGCACGGCTGCCGCCACGTCCACGTCGGCCGGCATCGCGCTGAGGCTGGCGCGCTCCAGGGAGGGCGGCGTGGTGGCGCAGGCGGCGATCATGAGCACGGCGCCGGCAGCCGGCAGCCACAGCGACCCGAACGCTGACCGCCGGCGACCGGCGATGCGTCGCTCGACCAAGCGCTGGTACAATGGCATCGCTCCGGGCGGGGCAGCGTACACCGACAACGGCATGGAGGAGAACACGACGAACGCAAAGGCGACCGCGGTCGACTCGGTGGGTCTGGTCACCCCGCACGATCACACGTTCGCCGATCCGCCCGACGCCCTGACGCTCGACAGCGGCAAGCTCCTGGGTCCGATCACGGTCCGCTACGAGACCTACGGCACCCTGGACGCCAAGCGCTCCAACGCGATCCTGATCTTCCACGCGCTGTCGGGCAGCCACCACGCGGCCGGCTACCACTCCCTCGACGACAAGCGGCCCGGCTGGTGGGACGACATGATCGGGCCGGGCAAGGGCTTCGACACCGACCGGTTCTACGTCATCTGCACCAACTTCATCGGCGGCTGCAACGGCTCCACCGGGCCGTCGTCGCCGCGCGCGGACGGTACGCGCTACGGCCTCGACTTCCCGCTGATCACGATCGGCGACATGGTGGAGGCGCAGCGCCGCGTGATCGACCACCTGGGCATCGAGACGCTGTACTGCGCCGCCGGCGGCTCCATGGGCGGCATGCAGGCGCTGGAGTGGGCGATCCGCTATCCCGACCGGGTGCGGTCCGCCGTCGTGCTGGCGTCGACCGCCACGGTCACCGCGCAGGGCATCGCCTTCCACGCCGTCGGCCGTAACGCCATCATGTCCGATCCGGCTTGGAACCGCGGCGACTATTACGGCGGCGGTCCGCCCGCTCACGGCCTTGCGATCGCGCGCATGATCGGCCACATCACCTACCTGTCGGAGATGTCGCTGGGCCGGCGGTTCGGACGCACGCTGCAGGACCGCGCCGCGTTCACCTACGAGATGTCGGGCGAGTTCCAGGTCGAGTCGTATCTGCAGCACCTGGGCAGCCGCTTCGTGGAGAGCTTCGATGCCAACTCATACCTGTACATCACCAAGGCGATGGATTACTACGACCTGTCGGAGTCGTACGGCTCGCTGCAGGACGCGCTGGCCCGGACCCGCGCCAAGTACCTGATCGCCTCGTTCACGTCCGACTGGCTCTATCCGTCGAGCCAGTCCAAGGAGATCGTCAGCGCGCTGATGCAGGTGGGCCGCGACGTCTCCTACGTGGAGTTGGAGAGCGTCTACGGCCACGACGCCTTCCTGCTGGAGAGCGATCGGTTGACCGGGATCGTCCGCTCGTTTCTGAACAACGTAGACTCCGGCCGGACCGGCCGCTGACCGATGTCGCCGAGCGAACGCCGGCAGCACCTGGACTACGACCTGATCGTCGACCTGGTCGAGTCCGGCAGTTCCGTGCTCGACCTGGGCTGTGGCGACGGCGAGTTGCTGCACCGCCTGCGGGCCAAGGCCGTGCACGGCCTGGGGGTCGACATCGAGGAGGCGATGATCGTCCGCTGCCTGGCGCGCGGCATCACCGTGTTCCAGGGCAACCTGAACGAGGGGCTGCGCGACCATGCCAGCGGCAGCTACGACTTCGTGGTGCTCAACCAGACGCTGCAGGTGATCGAGCGCCCGGTCGACCTGCTGGCGGAGATGCTGCGGGTCGGCCGGCAGGTGATCGTCTCCTTCCCGAACTTCGGCTATCTGGGCATCCGACTGGCGCTGCTGCTGCGCGGCCGGATGCCGGTCAGCCGCGAGTTGCCGTTCCAATGGCACGACACCCCGAACATCCACATGTGCACCCGCCGCGACTTCCTGGACTACTGCCGCGCCAACCGCGTGCAGGTGACCTCGATCATCGACATCAAGAACGGACGCCGTATCCGCAGCACCGCCGCGAACCTGCGCAGCACGCAGGTCATCTTCATCCTGCGCGGCGACGCATCCACATCGCGCCGATAAACGGTGCGCCGGCCGCCCCGGCGCGTCGATCGGAGCATCCGGCAGCGACTCCGCGCCGTACGGTGCGCGCTCACGTGAGCAGCAGTTGCTGGCGTGCTCCTTCGGTGTACCGCGCCGACTGCCGCTCGGCAAGTGCACGGGTGAGATCGGATTCCCTTCCCAGCGTACGGGCAAGAGCCGCTAGGTCGAGCAGATTGAGAATCTGCGCGGTGATCGGACGCTTCGCGTCCCAGAAGACCAACGCCGACCAGAACTCCCGGGCCGCATCCGACGTTACGAGCTCGTGCAACGCATGGCATTCCGCCTCCGAGCCGCACGAGAAGAAGTAGCAGGTATCGTCCAGCACGACCGGCCGGCCCTCGAACGGCGAGACGGTGACGAACTCCAGTTTCTTGTACAAGCCCGAGATGGCAACTTTCCACGGCGCGAAGGAGTATTCGCCTACTCCAAAGATCGAAAAGCGAGGACGACCGCGATAGATGGAACTGCCGCGCTGGTCCAGCAGATCGGCGTTTGCAAGCAGATAGCTCCATGCCTTGGGAGCATACCGCTGCAGGTCACCCGGCGATGTGGTAAGCGTCCGGTGCGGCACGATCAGCCACTTCCGCGGGCTCCGATTGTGAGCGAGGTCGGAGCTCTTCAGCAGCGGGAATACCGCCTCGGACTCTACCTCAACTTTCCCTCCGAGTCCGTTCTCGTACCCGGCGTCGCATCGGACGAGTTCCAGGACGCTGCTGCAATCATGCTTGATACCCGAGCGCCAGCCGGAAAGGCCTCCGGCCAAGCCGCGCCATCGATCATAATGCCGGACATCGGCGACCATTCTGCCGTCTCGTATTCCAAAGACCGCGCTCGGCACCGTAGCTTCGAGAGACCGATAATCGTTGCAATCTTCAGGGGTGGCGCCAGGACGGCACTGCACGACCAGCAGGCAGGCGTCGACCGATGCGTCGAAGTGCAGCTTCGCGTCTAGGCGGCGAATCGCCGCATGCTCGATCGGCAGTCCGTGCCGCCACGCATGACGAAGGACCTTCCGGGCGACGGCCGTCTTGCAGAGTACGGCCAACATCCCCGTCCGGTCCGTGATCCACCCAAGATTGGCCCGGAGCATGCACTCCGAAATGTCGAAGTTTGCTTTCCCGGTCAGGGCGTCGATCCCTGACAGACCGTCATGGTTCACCTTTTGCGGAAGATTCGAGCTGCCCATCGCGCCCAGTGTCGAATTCGTTACCCACGGAGGGTTTCCCAGTATCAGAAGCGGCCCAGGCAGGTGGTTGACGAGCGCTTGCCAGTCCGTGTCGAAGAAGTCGCTTTGGAGGACCTGAACAAGCCGGTCACCGCCGATACCTTTCACGTTAGCCCTGGCATCTCCGACGTAATCGGGATTCCGTTCTACGCCAAGAACGCAGCCCGCTCCGGGAAACGCTGCAAGGGCGGCCCGAAGGAACGTCCCGCGTCCACACGTTGGCTCGACGATTGACGCCGGTGAAAACCCCGTGCGCTGGATGACGCGGCAGACAACGCCAGCGAGGTCTGGCGGCGTCTGATAGTCGCCGAACTCTGCCTTGGTGCGTTCCGCCGATGCCATTGACCTATCTCAGCCTGATCACGCCGGATACCGTGCCCGCGGTATCGATAATCCGCCGGCACTGGAGTCGCCATTGAAGCGCATTGGAGATGGTCAAGTAACCGATCCGCGGCGGCGTCCGCAGAACATCATCCGCGATCCGCTCCGCCTCGATCTCCTCGACCGGCAGCATGCGCTCCTGCATGAACGCGATGATGTCGTCCTTATTGCCTTCGTTGTCGAGGATTCTTCGGATACCTGTCGTGGTCTGAAGTCGGCCGTACGCTCTTTCTCCTCCCGGTCCCGTATCTCACGCCGACAGTCGTGTCGGCACGGTGGCTTGGGCACGCATGGCGCGGACCCGTTTCGCCAAGTCCGCGATCCGGGCCAGCAGCGCCGCCGGCGTCCCGGACAGGTCGAGCGCCGCGACCTCCAGCAGCTTGTCCGCGTGGCGCACGCGGTGCGCGGCCGGTTCCTCCTCGCCCTGCGCGTAGATCAACAGCCCGCCCGGCAGGTCGAGCGCCGTGGCGTAGGCCAGCAGTTGATACAGATCGGCGTTGGGGACGTGCGCGTCCTCGATGCGCTTGTACTTCACGTCGCCCGCGAACGTGCAGTCCCCGCCGTCCCACCACGTCAGGTCGGGCTTGAGCCGAACCCGTCCAGCTTCGTCCAGCGTGACCCGCTCGATCCGGTCGTCGGCGTGAAACACACGGTCCGACACCCGCAGCTCGTCACGCAGCGCCCGGGTAACGAACTCCTGGAAGATCACGTTCATGTCGATCAGGAAGCCCGACGCGCGGAGGCCGCCACGTTCGGTCTCGAACGACCGCTGCCGCAAGATGAGGCGAGACAGCGCCACCACGTGCCGGTAGTGCTGGTTCAGCCGGTCGAACGCGATCTCCGGCACGGCGTTGGCGGGGTACTCGACCGGCGATACGGTATCGAGCCGCGCGCCGATCCACGCCAGACCGGCGCGCGAACGGGACGCGCGGATGCGCCTCCGCGCCAGCCGCGCGCCGGCCGTCTTCACCAGCCGGTTCGCCGTGATGTCGTCCGTGAACTCGTCGTACTGGACTTCCAGCGGCAAGGGGATGCCGAACCGGCGCCGGAGCTGCTCGTCGACGCGGATGCGACCGCGAACGGTAGGCAGCGCCTCCTGCTCGGTCCGATACCCGTGCAGCAGTCCGGCGGCGAACGCCCGGCGTGCGGCGGCTGCGAGCTGCAGCGCCAATACCTCCACGATGTCCTGCTCGTCCCGGTAGTCGAAGCGGTCGTGCAGGGCAATCCTGCCCGCGGCGTAGGACGCCAGAAAGAGCACGCGGGAGATCGACAGCTTGGGCCGGATCGACACCGACAGGTCGCCGATTTCGAGCGCGCCGATGGTCGAGCCCGGCGTCAGGCGGTAGACGCCTTCCGCGCCGGCCGCCGGCTCGATGGTGATCGATCCACGCAGGATGTCGGCCAACGCATCGCGCTCATCGACGGCGAGCGCAACCGGTTCGCTCCGCTCGTATTCCCGCAGATCGAGACGTCTCATTCGCCGGCGCCTTCATCCTCTCCCGTGGAGTCGCCGTCCGCGTCCGCCTCCTTCCGCAGTGCGTCAAGGTTGAACTCGGCCAGACGGTCCTGTTCCCCGTACAGGTGCTCCTCGACGTACGGCAGCACGTTGTGCTCCCAGATCAGACGGACCAGTTCGTCGTCGAGATGCTGCTTCATGAAGTAGCTCGGCCCGATGGCGGCCTGCCGGTCGTCCAGCAGCTCATTCGCACGGTCGACGACCCCGGCTATCCAGCCGTATTCGGGCGCGTTCTTCTTCAGCCAGCGCGCGAGCAGTCCTGCGACCGGCGGCTTGTCGGGGTGGAACTCCACGAAGTGGAATCGCCGGCGCAGCGCCAGGTCGACCAGCGCGATCGAGCGGTCGGCCGTGTTCATCGTGCCGATGATGAGCAGATTCTTCGGCAGAGCGAACGGCGCGGACGAATACTGCAGACGCATCTCCGCTTCGCGGTATTCGAGCAGGTAGTAGAGCTCGCCGAACACCTTGGAGAGGTTGCCCCGGTTGATCTCATCGATGACCAGGAAGTGATTCTCGTCCGGCGCGGCGCGCGCAGCCTCCGCCGCGTCGAGCAACGGTCCGTTCGTGAGCTCGAAGCCGGGCTGCCCGTCCTTCAACGTCGGCCGGAAGCCCTGGACGAAGTCCTCGTAGGCATAGGACGGATGGAACTGCACCAGCCGGACGCGCTCCACCGAGCCTGCCAGGCACGCCGCCAGCTTCCGCGCGACATAGGTCTTCCCGGTTCCCGGCGGCCCCTGGAAGATGACCTGTAGCTTGTCGTCGAGCAACTTCCCGATGCGACGCAACCAGGACACGTCGAACAGCAATTCGTCAGCGAATGCCTGCAGCAAATCAGGCGGCGGGGGCGGATCACGATCAAGGACCCACTCGAGCTTGAATACGACCGACTGTGCTTCCAGGCGATTTTGCGGCAAGTCGAGCTTTCGCGCTTCAGCTTTGGCGACGAACTCATCGAGAAACTTCAACGCGTGCTCATACAGGGTCGCTTCGTCCGCATTGCTCGGAGCGTTAGGATACCCGGTCCGCTCGTACGCCTTTTTGAATTCCCGCACCTTGAACGGGGGGTAATGCGCGGCAGAAAGCCTCATCAGCAACGCGGCGATCAACCGCAAGCGTACTCCTGCGCCACTGAACGGCTGACCGTCGTCGCTGATGGCGACATGGGGAAATCGTTCAGCGAAGGTACGAACACGTGCGATTACGCGATCTGTCGCCGGTATTTTCCCAGGTGATAGATCGTCTGGAGACCAAAGGTCTCGCAGCGCCTCCGACGCTCCTTTCGGATCGTTCTCAAACCATTTGGACAGGGCACTGACGCCTCTCCAGTCGCAGAGGTTATTCAAATTACCAAGGAAGGGACCTTTGGTGGCCTTGATCCAGTTTTCGTTTCCAGACAGCACGTCGTCGGAGACGGCCCGCAAATCACGTGCCGTCTCCCTCTTGTAGTTCAGTTCGTCCTTTTCGATCGTGTTCCGGTCGAGGTGCTGCCGTACGAGTGCGAAGTATCCGTCCCATCCACGAGCGTGGTCACCGTCCATTGCGCTATACTCCTCCCTTGCAGGATCGCCGTGCCATTTACGAACGATGGGCAATGTAGACGGTCGTAAACCACTTGTCAAGAGGCAGGAGACCGGCCGGCGGCTGAAGCTCGCGCGGACCGCGGCGGGCCTGTCGCTCAGGGGACTGGCCGGCGCCATCGGCGGCCTCGTCACGGCGCAGGCGATAGGCAAGTACGAACGCGGCGAGTCGCTGCCGCGCTCCGAGGTCCTGCTGGCGGTCGCCGGCGCCCTCCACGTGCCGGTGAGCTACCTGCTCGGCGAACCCGAGCAGACGCTGGCGCTGAACGCCGTCGCCTTCCGGAGCAAGGCGATCGCCGGCCGGCGCGAGCAGACGCGGGTCGAGGCGCAGGTGCTCCGCCTGCTGGAACGGTACGCCGCCGTCGAGGACCTCCTCCGACTGCCGGTCGCAGCATGGAAGGAGTGGGACAAACCGGACGGCGCGCCCTACCCCGTATCCGACATCGCCGACGCGGAGCGGGGCGCCAGGGCATTGCGCGTTCACTGGGGACTGGGGAGCGAGCCGATCCCCGACGCGGGCGAGCTTCTCGAAGGGCACGGCGTGAAGGTGGTGGCGACCGCCCTCAGCGACGACGTGGATGGCCTGCTGGCCCACGTCGAGCGCGCGGACGGACAGACGACGCCGGCGATCGTGGTACACGACGACGCCTGGGGCGAGCGGCAGCGCTTCACCATGGCTCACGAGCTCGGCCACCTGGCTCTGCTTCTCGACGGCGTGGACGCCGAGGCGGCGGCGCACCGCTTCGCCGGCGCGTTCCTGATGCCGGCGAAGGCGCTGCGCGCCGAGGTCGGCACGCGACGCACCGCGATCGGCTGGAGCGAGCTGTTCCACCTCAAGCGGCTGTTCGGCGTGAGCGTGCAGGCCCTCACCTACCGGTGCAGGGTCCTCGACATCTTCGGTCAGCCGCTCTATCGCCGGCTGTACAACGAGTACCAGAAGCGCGGCTGGCTCGACCCTCCCTTCGAAGAACCCTTTGCCCTGCCGAAGGGGACCAAACCCCGGCGTTTCGAGCGGCTGTGCCTGCGCGCCCTGGCCGAAGGCGCGGTCTCCGACGCCAAGGCCGCCGAGCTGCTGGGCGTCGCGCCTGACGAGCTGCGCCGTCTCATGGCCGAGCCGCCGGACGCATCGCATTCCGCCTCCGAGCCGCACGAGAAGAAGTAGCAGGTATCGTCCAGCACGACCGGCCGGCCCTCGGGGTCGGCCGCGTGTTCGCCGGCGGCGGTCGCGACGCCACGACCGTCAGGTCGTTTCCATGCCGGCAACGATCCGGCGCAACGATTCGACGACTTCATCGGGACGGCCGACGTCGACGGCCGCCACGTCGAGCGGGCGGCCGGCGCCGCGTATGGTCCAGTTGCGCACGATACCGGACCGACAATCCATGCCCTCATGCCACGGGTAGATCAGTACCACGCGCTTGGCGCGATAGGCGTCGCCGTAGACCGCCATCTGGTAGATGTCGGACGGCGAGATGCCCAGATCGTCGTCGTCGAACGTGAGCCGTTTCCATTTCGTATCGAGGATGATCGCGCCGGCCGGCGTCTCCACCACGATGTCGGGCCGCAGGGCGAACAACCGGCGGTCGGCGGCAGTATCGATCGCGTGATGCCCTCGGTGTTGGAGGTAGACGCGCCGGGCCGGCACGGCGCGGATCACGCAGCGGCCCACGAACTCCTCGAACAGCTCGTTCATGGGAAACAGCAGCGCGAAGCCCGGCTTGGCCCCGGTTGCCGTGTCCTGCCACTCCCGGGCGAGGAACCGGCACGCCAGTCGATACAGTTCGTGAAACGTCACGTTGGTGCGGTCCAGGCGAACCAGCTCGCGCAACGGATCCGCGGTATCGCCCGCGAACTGCAGGCGAGCGGCAAGCTCCGCCAGCCGGCGGCGGGTGTCGGCCGAGCGGGTCAGATCGGCGAGCTTCGCCACCGCCGCCTTCAGTACACGGTTCAACGGCGTGTCCTCGGTCCGTTCATCGAAGCGGCAGGCGTACCGATCGGGACGGCCCACGAAACGGGTCACCTGCCGCGTGACGTGGAGCCGGCCGCGCAGCAGGTTCAGGTCCTCCTGGTGTTCGAGATAGCGGCGCGGCAACCCGCGCCGGACGACGGTGAGCAGGCGGCCGGTGAACAGCCGGATGAGGATTTCGAGGAGCTCGCGCCGTTGCGTGCGCATCGCCGCGAGCTCGCCGCCGGCCACGCGCAGTCGCCAGGCGACGGTAAGCATGCGGACCAGCGCCGCCCGCACGGCGCCGTCGTCGTGATCGATCTTGGGCAGGATTTCGAGCGTAGGCCCACCGGGCGCAGCCAGCACGCCGACGACCTGGCACGCCTGGAGGCCGGACGCGGTACGGGTCAGAACCTTCTGCGGCGCGAACCGCCGGCCGGCGCGCTCGGCAAGTGCGTGCAGCCGCCCGACCTCCCGCTCGGCAAGGCCGACCGGCAGAGGCTGCCATTCCCGGCAGACGAGAGGCTCGGCAGCCGCGTCAGGCATCGTCCGCCGCCGGTTGTCCGTCGATCAAGCGATCGTAGGCGTCTTCCGTGAACTCATCCCGCACGCTCCAGCGAAGCCGCTCATCCTCACGGCCGTCGTCGTCGAGGCGCGGCGGCCGCCTCAGCGCCTGTCCCCGTACGAAGTCATCGCCGCCGCCCAGCACGGCGTGGACCTTCGCCCAATCCTCGTAGAAGTACTCGGCGAGGAGCGGGACGATCTTGCGGCGCATGACCTCGTCCACGTCCTCTCTGGTGCGGGCGACCATGAACCAGGCGTGGCCGATCAGGTGATCGCGGTCCAGCAGCCACTCCAGGCGCTCGTTCATGGCGCGGAGCACCCCGGGAAGATCGACGCCGGTCTCATCGGCGGCATCCTCCAGCAGATCGGGATCGGGCGCCAACTCCTCGAACTCGAAGCGGCGGCGCAGCGCCGTGTCGAGCAGCGCGATCGATCGGTCGGCGGTATTCATGGTGCCCAGCAGATACAGGTTCGCCGGCAGCGTGAAGCGCTCGCCGGAGTGCGGCAGCGTGGCCGCCACCTCGTGCTCCGCGCCCTGCCGTTTGTCGTCCTCCAGCAGTGTGATCAGTTCCCCCAGCACCTTGGAGACGTTGGCGCGGTTGATCTCGTCGATCACCAGCACGTGCGCCTCGGTCGACTCCCGCGCGCGCCGGGCGATGCGCTTGAGGACCCCGTCGGTGGGAATCAGACGAATCCGGGCATCGCTGCCGGTTTCCGGCCGCAGCCCTTCGACGAACTCCTCGTACCCGTAGGACTGGTGGAAGGTGACGAATTCGACCCGCTCCGCCCCGACCAGCTCCTGGTAGCGAACGCGAATCTCCTCATGGTTCCGGTGCTCCGGGCCATCGCAGATCTCGACGCACCGGCGCGCCGTCGCGTAGGTCTTGCCGGTACCGGGCGGCCCGTACAGGATGACGTTCAGACTTTGCCGAGCGCTGGACCGCGGTTCCGCCTGTCTTGCCGTGCGCGCCTTCCGGGGAGGACGCCATCGCTCGACGAGCGGTGACCGGTGGAAGTCGAGTTCCGCGGTTCCCGCTTCCTGCTCCAGGCGCTTGCGTATCTCGTAGATCACTTCGTCGGGCGCGGTCTTCCCTCTGTCCTGCTGACTCGGATCGCCAAGGCGCTCGACGATGCGCCGTTTGTCCAGATTCATAGTCGGTTCCACGTAGTCAGGAAACAGCAGATACAGAATGGCATGGTGCATCGGCCGCTCCCTCGGGCTGTCCACGTTCTCGTCCAGCCAGCGGATGAACTCCCAGGGCGGCTCCCGTTGCAGTTCGACCGGCGGCGCAGTCTTCGACAGGCGAACCATCTCCATGAGATAGAGCAGGGTAAGGTCGTATCTCCAGTGCGTTGGACCAACGTTCCCGACGCCCCGCAGCGCCCGATCGCTCAGATGCGGGCTATCGGGTACATCGGAGCCCCCCATTTGCCATATCCGGTGGAAATTCCGGCGTTTATGATCCGGCGACGTATACGCTTGGTATTCCTTTGATCTGACGAACAGAAACGCAAGCCAGTACGCCTCGGCCGCCAGATGGATCACCGAGGGCGGTTGGTTTTCGAGGCTCGCTACGAACTCCGTCCATCGCCTTGGACGCGACGCCTGCAATAGCTGCTCGAGCTCCCGGACGTTGTCCACAGTCCACAGAGATTCGTCGGTGAACACCGATCCGTCGGCCAGCAAGCATCGGTCCTTCCAGGCGGCGGCCGCCGCCAGAACGTCGTCGATGTAATCGTACTCGGGCCGGGGCCCGATCCAACGTGCCATCACTCATTCTCCTTCTGATTTTTCGAGGTTGTGTCAACAGGTGTGTAAACGAGTCAGCAGCGCGCGTCGTTTACGAACGATGGGATAATCGTAGACGGTCATAAACCACTTGTCAAGAGGCAGGAGACCGGCCGGCGGCTGAAGCTCGCGCGGACGGCGGCGGGTCTGTCGCTCCGGGGACTGGCCGGCGCCATCGGCGGCCGCGTCACGGCGCTGGCGCTGGGCAAGTACGAACGCGGCGAGTCGCTGCCCGCTCGGACGTCCTGCACGCGGTCGCCGGCGCCCTCCACGTGCCGGTGAGCTACTTGGTCGGCGAACCCGAGCGGACGCTGGCGCTGAACGCCGTCGCCTTCCGGAGCAAGGCGATCGCCGGCCGGCGCGAGCAGATGCGGGTCGAGGCGCAGGTGCTCCGCCCGCTGGAACGGTACGCCGCCGTCGAGGACCTCCTCCGACTGCCGGTCGCAGCATGGAAGGAGTGGGACAAACCGGACGGCACGCCCTTCCCCGTCACCCACATCGTCGATGCGGAGCGGGGTGCCTGGGCATTGCGGGGTCCACTGCCGGTCTGTTATATGGTCGGCCGTGGAAGATGACATGATGAAGCGACGAACGGGCCGAGCGTTCCGGTTGCCTGCCGCGGCGGCGCTGCTGGCCGTGCTGCTCGGCGGCGCGTCGGCCGCGGCCGACGGCCCGCTGACCGTGGTTTCCTTCGGCGGCTCCTATGCCCTGGCCAGCCAGAAGGCGTATCACGAGCCGTTCACGGCCGAGACCGGAATCGAGGTGCGTCTGGAGGACTACAACGGCGGCCTCGCCCAGATACGCGCGCAGGTGGAGACCGGCAACGTGCATTGGGACATCGTCGACCTGAACGTCGCCGACGCGGTGCGCGGCTGCGACGAGGGGCTGCTGGAGTTCATCGCGGTCGACGACCTGCCGCCGGGACCGGACGGCACGCCCGCCGAGGACGACTTCTTCCCCGGCACCCTGACCGACTGCGGAATGGGGACGATCTTCTTCTCCACGGTCTACGCCTATCATCCGGAGCATTTCCCGGATGAACGGCCAACGACCATCGACGACTTCTTCGACATGGAACGCTTCCCCGGCCGCCGCGGCATGCGCCGCACGCCGGAGGACAACCTGGAGTTCGCCCTGCTGGCCGACGGCGTGCCGCTGGATAGCGTATACACCACGCTCAGCACGCCGGCCGGCGTGGACCGCGCCTTCCGCAAGCTCGACACGATCAAGGACCAGATCGTGTGGTGGCAGGCCGGCGCCCAGCCCCCGCAGATGCTGGCCGACGGCGAGGTGGTGATGAGCACCACGTACAACGGGCGTATCTTCAACGCCCAGGTGCGGGAGAACCAGCCGTTCGTTATCGTCTGGGACGGCCAGTTGTTCGACAACACGCAACTGGTGATCGTGGCCGGCACGCCGAACCTGGACGCGGCGCGCCGGTTCATCGCCTTCGCCAGCCGCGCCGAGTCGATGGCGCGAGTGGGCCACTACATCTCCTACAGCCCGGTGCGCCGGTCCGGCACCGCGCTGATCTCCACCCACCTGGAGACCGGGGTGGAGATGGCCCCGCACATGCCGACCGCGCCCGCCAACATGCGCCGTGCGCTGCACAACGACTGGGAGTGGTGGAGCGACCATGGAGATGAGATGAACGAGCGCTTCAGCGCCTGGCTGGCGCGCTGAAACGGGGATGCCGGCGACGGCACGCTATGAATAGGGGTGGCCGGCCTGCTCGATGGTCGCGCGGTATCGCTTGAGGATGGCGATGACGCGGGCGGCGCGCGGGCTGGTCCGGGCGACCTCGTCCCAGAACCTGAGCGCTTCGTCCTCCACCCGCTTCCATTCGTCGTTGGGGATGGTGGTGAGCTGCAGCTTGGCGCCGGCGGTGCGGAGGTGCGCCTCGCCGCCCCAGTACCAGTGCTGGCGGTAGTAGTGCGAGCTGTCCATGCAGACGCGCAACAGCTCCTGCAGGTGCGCGGGCAGCGCGTTCCAGGAGTCGGTATTGGCGAAGAACGATCCGCACCACGCGCCGGAGATGTTGTTGGTCAGGAAGTACCTGGTCACCTCCGCCCAGCCCACGGCGTACGCCTCGGTGATGCCGGACCAGGCGAGTCCGTCGAGCGTCCCGGCGCGCAGCGCCGCCTCCACGTCGTCCCACGGCAGAGTGACCGGCACCACGCCGAACCGGGTCAGGAACCGGCCGGCGGTCGGAATGGTGAACAGGCGCTTGCCCTGCAGGTCGGCCAGGCTGCGGATCGGATCGACCGTGATGAAGTGACACGGGTCCCAGGCGCCGGCGCTCAGCCAGGTGACGCCGTCGATCTCCCCGTAGGCCTCCGCCCAGATCTCGTTCAAGCCGTACCGTTCGAACAGCACCGGCAGGTCGAGGCTGTGACGGGTGCCGAACGGGAAGTAGCCGCCGAACACGGCGACGTCGGCGGGCGATGCCATCGAGTCGTCATCGCTCTGCACCGCATCCACGACGCCGTTCTGCAGCGCGCGGAACAGTTCGGCCGTCGGCGCAAGCTGGTCGGCCGTGTACAGCTCGATCGTCATCTCGCCGTTGGCGATGCGGTTGAACGCGTCGACGGCCGGCTTCACCACGTGCTCCGCCAACGGGCCGCCGGCGTAGGTTTGCAGGCGCCACACGATCGGCGACCGGGCGCGCGCGATCGCCGGCGCGCCGACCGCGGCGGCCGCAGCCACCGCACCGGCGCCGGTCTTCATCAGGAACTCACGTCGGTCCATGGCCCGCATCCTACACCGTTCACGGCGCCGCCCTACGCTGAAACCGCTCTCGGCGGCCGGCAGCGCAGCGGCGCCCGCGACCTCGCCGGCCGCCGGCCGGTCCCGGCACGGCCGGCGGCTCCACCTTGCAGCGGCAGTAGCCACGGGCCGACAACTGTAGTATGGTGCGGAGCAAAGGAGGCGATTTCGCCTAAGGAGGCTTATTGGTCAAGGATCTCAGGGTGAACGACATGATCCGGGTGCGGGAAGTGCGTCTGATCGGCGCCGACGGCGCCCAACTCGGTGTCGTCCCGACAGAAGAGGCGCGCAGTTCAGCGCGGCAGACAGGTCTGGACTTGGTGGAGGTTTCCCCCATGGCTCGGCCGCCGGTCTGCAAACTGCTCGATTACGGCAAGTACAAGTTCGAGCAGGAAAAGCGCATTCGCGAGTCGAAGAAGCGGCAGCGGCTTACCAAGCTCAAGGAAATCCGCATGCAGCCCAAGATCGACTCCCATGACCTGGACTTCAAGTCCAAACACATCAAGACGTTTCTGGACCAGGGGAACAAGGTGAAGGTGACCGTCCGATTTCGGGGCCGCGAGCTGGCGCACACGGAGATCGGCCGCGCCGTGCTCGACCGCGTGGTCGAACGCACGCGGGAGTACGCGGTGCTGACGCGGTCGGCGCAGATGGAGGGCCGCTTCATGTCGATGGTCCTGAGTCCGAAATCGAGAAAGTGACGATGAAGACCAAGTCCAAGACCCACCGCAGCTCCGCCAAGCGCTTCAGCATCACCGCGAAGGGCAAGGTAAAGTACAAGAAGCAGGGGCTGCGCCACATACTGACCAAGAAGGCCAGCAAGCGAAAGCGGAAACTGCGGCGCTCGGGGCTGCTCAGCCCGACCGAGCGCAAGCGCATCCGTCGCCTGCTGCCGAAAGGATAGAGACCTATGTCACGAGCGACCAACAGTCACAAGCACCACGCCAAGCGCCGCAAGATACTCAAGCAGGCCAAGGGCTACTGGGGGCGGCGCAGCAAACTGTACCGCACGGCCAAGGACGCGCTGGCCAAGGCGGGCATGTACGCCTACCGCGATCGCCGGCGCCGCAAGGGGGAGTTCCGGCGCCTCTGGATCGCGCGCATCTCAGCCGCCAGCCGACAGCATGACCTGCGCTACTCGCAGTTCATGCACGGGTTGGCGCGGGCCGGGATCGCCCTGAACCGCAAGGCGCTCTCCAACTTGGCGATCGAGGATCCGGCGGCCTTCGAAGCGATCGTTGATCGCGCCCGGGCGGAACTGGCCGCCGCGCGGTCATGATCCGCGTCCAGCAGATCGCCGACCTGGAGGCGCGGGTACTGCGCGCGGTCGATCTGATCGAGCGCCTGCGCGCCGAGAACCACACTCTGAGCGCGGAGCTTTCCGAATCGCGGGAGCGACTCCAGGAATCCGAGGCGCGCTCGCGGGGGCTGGAGAAGACGCTCGACGACCTGCGCAGCGAGCAGGAGAAGGTGGAGCAGATCGTCGTGCGTGCGCTGGACAAGCTCGACGGGCTGGAGGACGCTTGGCCGGAACAGCGGGATGAACCGCCGGAAATACAGGATGCGCCGGCCGACGAGACGCCAGCCGGCGCGGTAGCTCTCCCGCCCGATCCCCCGCCGAATCCTCCCGGCTCCGGTGCGTCCGCGACCGGCGAGAGTTCGTTCGGCACCGGTGGACGGTAACGCGGCCGGGTAAGGACGCCGGCGCGCGGTGAAGAGTAGCCGGTGGCCAAGCACCTTGCCCAAGTCGATATCCTGGGCTCGTCGTTCACGATCAAGTCGGACGAATCGACCGAGCACCTCGCCGAGCTCATCGAGCACTTCTCCAGCCGGGTGGCCGAAGCCCGGCGCGCGATGCCGCAGGCGGACTCCCTGCGCGTGGCGATCGTCTCCGGGCTCAACATCACCGACGAGCTGTTCAGGGCGCGCAAGGAGAACGCGGAGACCGTTCGCGACGCGCACGCCGCCGGGGAGATCGCCAGCCGCCTGATCGGGATGATCGATCAGACGCTGGTCGCCGGCGACGCCGTCGGCGGGAAGACCGAACCGCCTGCCGAGACCGCCGAGGAGTCGACCGCCTCATAGTCGCAGCCGTCGACCGCGACGATGGCGGCGGCCACGCGATTGCCCAGCGCAGCCGCCTGCGCGGCGCTGCCGCCGGCCAGCATCGCGTGCAGGTAGCCGGCGGCGAATGAGTCCCCTGCCCCGGTCGTGTCGAGCGGGTCGACCGGCACGCCGGCGATGAGCGCCGCCGCCGCGCCGCGCTCCAACACCAGGCACCCCGCCGCTCCCAGCTTGACGACCACGGCCGGCGCCACCCCGGCCAGCGGCGCGCAGGCGGGCACCGGATCGCCGCCGCCCGTCCCGCCGGCAACCAGCGCGGCGAGCGCGCGCGCTTCCTGCTCGTTGGCGAACAGCAGATCGACCGACCCCGCGATCCAGTCGAGCAGCTCGCGGCCGAACTCGCGCACCACCAGCACGTCGGCCACGTCGAATGCGACCGGTACGCCGCCGGCCCGCGCTTCGGCCGCGGCCGCGCGGAGCGCCCCCTCCGGGCGGTCCGGGCCCCACAGGTAGGCGGTCGCGTAGAAGCAGGCGCTGGCAGCGATCGCCGCCCGGTCGAGATGGCCGGCGGCCAGCGTCCGGCACGCCCCCAGCGAGGTGAACATGGTGCGCTGGCCGTCAGGGGTGACCAGCACCACCGACGTGCCGGTCGGTTCGTGCGGATGCGTGCCCAGTCCGGAGGCGACCCCCGCCGCGGCCAGCCGCCGGGCCAACTCGCGACCCAGGGCGTCGCCGCCGACCATGCCGGTCATCACCGGCGGCGCGGACGCGCCGCCGCCGGCCAGCCGCGCCAGCCACGCCAGCCCGCGCAGCGTGTTGGCGCAGCTTCCGCCAGGCCGCCGCTCGTGCCGGCGGAGCCCGCCGGCGACCTGGGCCGCCCGCTCGGCGTCGACCAGCGACATCGTCCCGGGCGCCGCGCCGGTGCGCGCCAGCCGCTCGGCCGGCACGCGGCCTATCAGGTCCATGAGCGGATTGCCCATGCCGAACACCGAGTAGTTGGCCACCATCGTCTCCTGCTACGCTCGTCGAGCGGTCATTCTAATGTCCCGAACCGACCCCTTGGAGCGCATCGTCTTCATCGATCTCCCCGACGTCCCCGACCTGCGCGTCGGCGGATTCGATCTCGACTTCACCATCCCGCTGCCACTGGAGATCGACGGCGAGGCCGGCGACGTCGACCTGGAGGAGATCACCTGGGAGGCGATCCTCGCCGGCGCGCTCAAGGTGCTGGCGTACCGGCCGGGACACCGCGACGCCGCGTACTTCCGCCGCTTCGTGCGCGCGGTGCGGCCGGACATCAACGGGGAGCTGACCGAAGCGGCCATCTTCAAGGCGCGCAACGGCGACCTTGACTTGGCGGAAGAGCTGTTCCTGGCGCTGATCGGCCTGTTCCCGGAAGACCCGCAACCGGCCGTGAACCTGGCGCTCACCTATGAGGAGCGCGTGCGGGCCGCGCTGCACGCCGAGGACCGCGGCGAGGCCGAGCGCCGCCGCCGCGAGGTGCTGGCCGCCTACCGGCGGGCGCTCGACATCGATCCACTGTTCCCCGACGCCCACTTCAACTTCGCCTTCTTCCACTCCGAGATGGCCGACCACGCGAGCTGCCGCCGCCACCTGGAGATATACCTCAAGTACGGCACCGATTCGGAGAAGCTGCAGCAGGCTCGGGCGCTGCGCGAGCGGATCGACACCGAGGGGCTGGGCGACGCGCTGTTCCGCGAAGCGGTGGCGGCGATCCGCGACAGCCGCGAGCAGCAGGGAATCGAGCACGCGCGCCGCTTCGTCCGCGACCACCCCGACACCTGGAACGGCTGGTTCGTGCTGGGCTGGGGCCTGCGCCGCACGGGCGATTACGCGCAGGCGCGCGTCGCGTTCGAGAAGGCGCTCGAGCTCGGCGAGCCGCAGGCCGACACGCTCAACGAGCTGTCGATCTGCAACCTGGAGCTGGGCGATCTGGCTGAATGCGAACGTTGCCTGCGCCTGGCGTTGGAGCTGGCGCCGGAGGATACGCGCGTCATCTCCAACATGGCGGTCCTGCAGCTCCGGCGCGGCGATACCGAGGGCGCCCTCGGCTATTTCCGCACCGTCCACGAGATCGATCCCGACGACCCGGTAGCGGCGCGCTACCTGGCGGCGATCTCAGGCTGAAGGCAGGCGTCCGGTGTGGGACGACGGCGGTCGGCGCCGGGACCGGTTGCGGAGCCTGGCCGCCGAAGACGGGCTCGAAGCAGCCGACGCGGCGGTGCTGGACGGACTGGCCCGGCGCTACGCGGTCCCGGACCCGGCGCGCCTGCTCGACGACCGCGAACTGCTCGGCGAGCTGCTGGAGCGGGCGGTTCGCGCCGTGGAACGCCTGCCGGAGCTGGCCGAGCAGGACCGCCATCTCTGGGTGGCGCGCTACTTCCGGCTCGAAGAGCGGATGGAGCGGCGCGCGACCGGCGACCCGCACCGCTCGCACCGCCGGCGGCAGGTCGACCGGCCGTGCATCGTCACCCCGCTCCGCATGGCGGCGCGCAGGCAGGGAGCGGCGCCGGAACCGCCGGTGATGGCGACGATCATGGACGCGTCGACCGGCGGCTGCGCGCTCAGCATCCTGGGCCCCTTCGCGGAGGGTGGATTGGCCCGGATCGAGTTCGATCTCGACGGCCGTACGCCGGTGGCCGCGATCGGCCGGGCGCGCGGCGTCCGGCCGCAGCGGCCGGCCGGCAGGATCGTGCATCTGCAGTTCGCCCGGCTTTCGCACGAGCACCGCAACCGCATCCACCGCTTCGTCTACCACGGCAACGATGAGTCAGGGCGCGACGGCCTGGGACACGGGCGGCAGTGAGATGGGCAGCCCCGCCGCTGACCGCCCGTCCGCCCAACCGCAGCGCTACGACACGGCGGCGGCGGCGGAGACCGAAGCGCTCGGCGAGCGCCTCGGCCGTGCGCTCGCCGCCGGCGACGTGGTGACCCTGTCAGGTCCGCTCGGCAGCGGCAAGACGACCTTCACCAAAGGGCTCGCGCGCGGCCTCGAGGTCGCCGAGGAGGTGACCAGTCCCACCTACGCGCTGGTCAGCGAGTACGACGGCCGGCTGGCGCTCTACCACGTCGACCTGTACCGGATCGCCACGCCGGCGCAGTACGTTTCGCTCGCCATGGACGACATCCTGCACGGCCCCTGGGTCACCGTGGTGGAGTGGCCGGAGCACGCGGCGCCGCCGATCACCGGAGCGATCGAGGTCACCTTCGCGGTCGCCGCCGGCGGCGGACGCACGGTCCGCATACGGGGCACGGCATGACGGCCCTGGCCCTCGATACCGCCGCGCCGGCGATGGGCGTGTGCGTCGCCGCCCCGCACGCCACCGTGGTCTGTTCGCTGGCGGTTGGCCTGGAGCACGGCACGCGCCTGGCGCCGCTGATCGACGGCGCCCTGCGGCAGGCCGGCGTCACCGCCGCGGACCTGGAGCTGGTCGTCTGCGGCATCGGCCCGGGTTCGTTCACCGGCACCCGCATCGGCATCGCCACCGCGCTCGGCATGACCGCCGGCGGACGCTGCGGGTTGCTCGGCGTCTCCGGACTCGACGCCGCCGGGCACCGCCTGCGTTACTTCCCGGGCGTGGTAGCGCCGCTCATCGACGCCCGCAAGGGGCGGCTGTATACGGCGCTGTACCGCTCGGGCCAGCGCCTGACCGGCTTCCTGGACGAGAGCCCGACGCGCATCCGCGAACGGCTGCGCGCCTATCCGGCGATCCTGCTGACCGGACCGGCGGCGCCGCCGCTGCACGCGGCATGGAGCGGCGGCATGTCCCTCGACCCGAGCGCCGGGCAGGCCGACGCGGCGGCCCTGCTGGCCGTCGGCGCGCAGCGTTACGCCCGGCAGGCGGTGCGGCGCGTGCTCCCCCGGCCCGCCTACCTGCGGCCCAGCGAGGCGGAGTTGGGCCGGCCGGGACCGGCGGCGCCGGGCCTACGCGCCCTGCCCGCCCGCAGCGGCCCTACCAGTCGATGAGATCGTCGACGCGCACGATCCGGCCGGTCCGCATCGACACGTTGCCGGCGATGCCGGTGAGGATCGCGTTGGCGCCGTCCACGTGCGACGCCGCGCGAGAAAGCGGATCGTCCGCCCGCTCCCCGAACAGATCGCGCAGGATGCGCGGGTCGGCGCCGCCGTGAGCGCCCGCCGCCTCCTCCAGATCGACCTCCACGGGATCGCTGAACATCGGCAGCACCCGCAGCCGGCGGGTCGCCACCGCCGCTTCGTCGGCCTGCTCGCCGCCGGCCGACACGTAGGAGGTCTCCACCTGATGCGCCTCGATCCGGCCGGCGGTGCCGGTCACCGACAGCCGGAACCCCTCCCAGGGGGCGTAGGCGGCCAGCGAGTAGGTCAGAACCGCCCCGCAGCGCATCCGCACCAACAGCCCGAGCGTGTCCTCGATGCTGATGCCGTCGCCGAACACGCTCTGATCGCGCAGATAGCCGTCCTCGTGCTCGGCGTGCAGGTACATCTCGCGCAGCGAATCGCTACCGGCAAGGTCGAGCGCGAACGGGTCGCCGGCAGCCGCGGCGCTGCCGTGCGCGCGGGCGTAGAAGCGGGTCTCGCCGCGCTCCTCCGCGTTGGCGCGGCCGTAGAACGCCAAGCCCCCGAAGGCCGCCACCGTCATCGGCGCGCTGGCCAGCCAGAAGTTGACCAGATCGAAGTGGTGCGACGACAGGTGGACCAGCAACCCGCCGCTGTTGCGCTTGTCGCGGTGCCAGCGCCGGAAGTAGTCGGCGCCGTGCCGGGTGTCGAGCAGCCACTCGAAGTGCATGGCGGTCACCTTTCCCACCGTGCCGCCGGCGACGATGCGGCGCACTGCGGTGGCCAGGGGCGAATAGCGGTAGTTGTAAGCGACGCGCACCGAGCGCCCGCTCCGCTTGACGGCGTCCAGGATCGCCTGCAGCCGGTGCTGATCGATCGTCAACGGCTTCTCGCTGATGACGTCGCAGCCCAGGTCGAGCGCGCGGATGATGTAGCGGTGATGGGTCCGGTCGATCGTGGTGACGATCACGGTGTGCGGGCGCTGTTCGGCGATCATCGCGTCGAACCGATCCGGGGCGTACAGCGCCGCCTCGCCGCCGCCCGGATGGCGGCGCATCACCCGGTTGGCGTACTCCATGCGGGTGCGGTTGAGATCGCAGAGCGCCACGACCCGCGCCCGGTCGCCGAAATCGCGCGCCAGCGCTTCGTAGAAGAACCGGCCGCGTCCGCCCGTGCCGACCAGCGCGTAGCGCCGCTTCGCGCCGCCGTCCATGAGCGCAGCAGTGTAGAGGCTCGGCCTGCCGCCGGCAAACGCCGCCGATGATCGGGCTCGACGGCGGACCGGTGCGCATGATCTGCGACGAGCCGGCGGACGGCGCCTGGAACATGGCGGTCGACCAGGCGCTGGCCGACTCGGCGGCCGGCGCGGGCGGGCGGGCGGCGATCCGCCTGTACGGGTTCCGCTCCCCCACCCTGTCGATCGGCCGGTTCCAATCGGTCGAAGACGTGCGCCTCGATCGCTTGCAGGTGGACGGCATCCCGCTGATCCGGCGGCCGACCGGCGGGCGGGCGGTCCTGCACGCCGCCGAGGTCACCTACGCGGTGGCGCTGGGCCGAGCGCACCTGAACCCGTTCACCAAGCGGGCCGTCTACCGCTTCGTGGGCGACCTGCTGCTCGCCGCCCTGACTGACCTGGGCGTCGCCTGCCGGCGCAACGACGCGCCGGTCGGCGACGCCGCCGACCCGGACTGCTTCGCCGCCACCGGCGAGTATGAGGTGATGGGGCGCTACGGCAAGCTGGTGGGCAGCGCGCAGATGGTCACCCGGCACGGCGTGCTCCAGCACGGCTCCATCCCGCTCGACGGTTCCTACCGGCGGGTGGCCCGCTACCTGACCGGCCGGCCCGCCGCGCCGGCCGCCGGCGCCTCGTGGCTGGCGCAGGAGACCGGCCGGCCGGCCGGTTTCGACGAGGTTGCCGGCCGGCTGCGACAGAGCCTTGCCGAGGCCGCAGGAACGGTGGAGGCGTGCGGCCTGGATGCGGCCGAGCGGCAGCGCGCCGCGGCGCTGCTGCCGCGCTTCGCGGGCGCGTCGTGGACACCGGCGGGCGCTCCGTGACCACTGGACGCCGGCCCGGCGGCCGGCCGGCGGCGCGGGCGCCTGACCGGTCGATTCCGGCCCGTCCGCTCCTTGCCCTGTCGATTCTGGTGGCCCTGTCGATTCTGGCCCTGCCGCTCTGCGCACCGTCGCTCGGCGCCGCGCCGCCGGACCCCTCGATCGTCTGCCGGCCGGACGAGACGCCGCCCTGCGTGCGGGCGGACGGCTTCTGGCGGGATGCCCCGGCGGCGAAGCAGGCCGCCTACCTGGTGGAGCGGATGAACGACGCGGAGCTGCTCGGCCAGATCCTGGCGCTCGGGTACCTGGGGACCGGGTTCCCGGACGCCCTGCGGGCGTGGATCGCCGAACGTCACCTGGGCAGCGTCAAGGTCTCCGGCCGCAACGTCGCCGGCCTGGCCGAGCTGGCCGCCGGCGTCGGCGCCATGCAGGAGGCGGCGCGCGCCACCCGGCTGCAGGTGCCGCTGCTGGTCCTGACCGACCAGGAAGGCGGCTGGGTCCGCCACGTCAAGAGCGGCACGTCGCAGACGCCCGGCAACTTGGCGCTGGGCGCGGCCGGCATCCCGGACGACGCCTTTCAGACCGGCCGGTTCATCGGTCAGGAGCTGCGCGCGCTGGGCATCAACATGAACTTGGCGCCCACCGTCGACGTCTATTCCCATCCGGCGGCCGCGGTCATCGGGCCGCGCGCGTTCTCCTCCGATCCGGCGCAGACCGCGTTGCTGTCGGTGGCGTTCTACCACGGTCTGAACGCCGCCGGCGTGATCGCCACCGCCAAGCACTTCCCCGGCCACGGCGGCGCCGTCGGCGATTCGCATGCGACCCTTGCGGTGGCGGACGCCGACCTGCGGACGCTCTGGGAGCGCGATCTCCTGCCGTATCGGCTGCTGATCCGCGAGGGACTGCCGGCGATCATGAGCGCCCACGTGGGCTACCCGCGCCTCATCGATCCGGGCACGCCGGCGTCCCTCTCCCCGTTCTTCCTCCGCGAGCTGCTGCGCGGCCGGCTCGGCTTCGACGGCATGGTGATCAGCGACGACCTGGAGATGCAGGGCGCCCTCGGCGCCGCCTTCGACACGGCGGCTGCGGCGGTGCGGGCGATCGAGGCGGGAACCGACCTGCTCCTGATCGGTCACACGCCCGCGCGGCAGGAGCGCGCTTGGCAGGCGCTGCGGCAGCGCATGGTCGATCCGGCGTTCCGCGAACAGGTCGCGCAGGCGGCGCGCCGCGTGCTCCGGGTGAAGCTGGAGGCGTTCGGCTCGCCGGCCGCCGTGCCGCTCTTCCCGGCCGCCGACGCGGCGTCCGCAGTGCCGGCTCCGGGGGCCGCCGAGTTCTTCCGGGAAAGCGCGGCGCGCAGCGTCACCGCGGTCCGCTCCGCCGGCATCCCCTTCCGCCCCGACCCGTCCGCGCGGCTGCTGATAGTCGGCCAGAGCGACGCGTTCCTGCAAGAGGCGCTGCTGCGCTTTCCGCAGGCCGACCGCTATCGGTTCCCGTTCAGCCCGTTCTACGCATCGCGCCCGCAGGACCGGGACGCGGTGCGCACCATGGCCGGCGATTACGACGCGATCGTCTTCCTGCTCATGAACTACAACAGCGCGGAGGTACTGGCGGGACTTGCGCCCTACGCCGATCGGGTGCTGGTGGTGTCGGCGCTCACGCCGGTCTACCTGATCGATCTGCCGTGGGTGCGAACGGCGGTGGCGGTCTACGGCCCGAACCGCGACTCGTACCGCGCCGGACTGGCGGTGCTGGCCGGGGACTTCGCCGCCGAAGGCCGGCTCCCGATCGACTTCGGACGGGCGACCGGGGCGCCATGAGCGTGCGGCGGCCGGTGGACGCGGGCTGGTTCGAGGCCGGCGCGCGCTACCGCCGCGCGGTGCTCGAGCGGCTGCTCGACCGGGAGTGGGCGTACGTGCCGATCACCGCCCTGCTGCGGGAGCCGGCCTCGCCTCTGCGCGGCCGGCCTTTTCGGCTGTTCGCGACGCGCCGCGGCGCCGCGATCGCGGACGTGGTGGTTCGCGCCCGCGAGGGGTTGCTGCTGGCGGCGTTCGGCGAACGGGAAGCGCAGGAAGGGGAGGAACGCGAGCTGCGCGGCGTGATCGGCGCCGCGGCCGCGCCGCACTCCGGCATGGGGCTGACCGCCGAGGTGCGGCGCCTGGAGGTGCTGCTGGGGCTGCGCCCCCGCGCGTACGTCGACCACGTCCTGATGACTCTGGACCGCGGCGCGCTGCCGGCCGAACGCGCCGTCCCCACCGGCGTGGTCACGCGCCGCGCGCGCGTTCGCGACACCGCGCGGTTGCTCGCGCTGCGCGAAGCGTACGAGATGGAGGAGGTGGTCCTGGACCGGTCGCGGTTCGAACGCGAAGCGTGCCGCCGGCGCCTGCGGCGCTCGCTGCGGAACGAGCTGGTCTACGTGGCCGAGCACCGCGGGCGTCCGGTGGCTACCGCCGCCACCAACACGCGCGGCGTCCGCGTCGATCAGATCGGCGGCGTCTTCACGGCGCCGGGACGCCGTCGCGCCGGTCTCGGTACGGCGGTGATGCAGGCGCTGCTGCGCGACATATTTCGCGACAAAGAGCAGGCGTGCCTGTTCGTCAAGACCGGCAACTCGGCCGCGCTGCGCCTGTACGAACGGCTGGGATTCGCGGCGCGTGGCGGCTACCGCATCAGCTACTACCGCTGACGTGCCCCGCTCAGGGCGGCCCGTTTGCGGCGCAGGCGCGCCACCCGGCGCAGCAGGTCGCAGTCGAGCGCGCGCGCCCCCTTCCTGACGCCGCCGAAGAACGGCTTCACGCACTTGAGCGCCGCGTCGTAGTCCTTGGCCCGGTGTTCGTAGTACTTGGCCAGCTCCACGGCTGCGCCGCGGTCGCGGTGGCGCTTGGCCATGTCGTGCCACAGTTCGACCGCCTCCCGCCAAGCGCCGGCGCGCTTCAGCTCGCCGCCGAGCGCGGTGCCGCAGGTAAGCCGGCCGCCGTCGTAGCCGCGGCGCAGGTGGTCCAGCCCGCGGCGTTCCCCCCGCCCCAGCAGCAGGTGGCCGACGCCGTGGGGGTCGACCGGCACGGCGTCGTCGCCGGCCAGCGCCTGCTCGATCGTCGCCAGCAGCCGCGCCAGCGTGATCACGTCGCGGTGGTTGTGGTCGAATACGACCGGCAGCCGCCCCAGGTCGCCGCTGCGCAGGAACTCGAAGTAGATGTCCGGCACCTCGAACCCGTCGACGTCCTCACCCCGATCGATGCCCAGGATCGCCTCCTCCAGGGTCTTGAGCCGGCAGTCCGGGGTGAGTGAAGCCCACAGGCGCCGCGACGGATAGAGCAGGTCGAGGTGCTCCGGCATGCTCAGGCGGCGGCCGTCGATCAGGAACCGTTCCGTCAGGATCGTCTTGTCGAACGATCTGCCGTTGAAGGAGACGAACAGCCGGTGCTCGGCGAGCAGGCGCTCGACGTGCTCCAGGAAGGCGGTCTCCCCCGGGAAATCGCCCAGGAAGACCTGCTCCACCACCATCCGTTCGCCGCGCACCGCGGCGATGCCGAACAGAAAGATCACCGCCCCGGCGCCGGCCAGGCCGGTCGTCTCCGTATCGAAGAAGCCGCACCGCTCGATCGGGACCGACGCCGGCAGCAGCCGCGGCCGCGCGGTGATCGGCGACGGGACGATGCCGATCCGCCGGTAGACGTACGGCGCCAGCCGTTGCCAGTCGGCGCCCAGGACGGCCTGCAGGTCGCCGTCCCCGCCAAAGTCGCCATGGGCACCGCCATCGACCTCGCCTTCGTCGACGAAGGGAGAGAGTCCCGCGCCGGCGCGCAGGTAGTCGAGCCTCCGGCGGATCGTGTCGCGCAGCGATCCGGTGGTCATCGCCCCACCGCCAGGGCCGCCGGCGCGACCGCGGCCGCCTCCATCGGGCCGGCCTCCACCGGCACCGGCTCGGCCGGAACGGGCTCGGCAGCCAGCCATCCGTCCAGAAAGCCGAGCATCGACTCCTTGGCGTCGTGGCCGCGGCTCTCGAACGGGCCGATGCAGGACGGGCAGCCCCACGCGCAGGCGCAGCCGGCCACCAGGTCACGGCAGCCGCGCAGGATGCGTTCCGCGTCGTCGCGGAACCCCTCGGCCAGCCCGGAACCGCCGGGATAGGCGTCGTACAGATAGAGCGCCGGCACGCCCAGATCGGGGTCGCGGGCGCGTTGGGCCATGCCCAGATCGCGCACGTCGCAGAGCAGGAAGACCGGCGCCACGTTGCGGATCAGGTGCCCCAGGCGGCTCAGCACGGAGTGCCGCTGCCGATCGTCGAGCGCCGCGAAGCTGCGTCCGGCCGCCGTCTCGCCGCCGAACAGGATCGCCGCCGCCCGCGTATGCATCTCCTCGGCGGGAAGGTCGATGCCGCCGCGGCCGATCCGTTCATGGGTGTGGTAGCGGATCTTCCGGAACCCGGTCGGCTGCGTGCGCACCAGGATGTCGCCCAGCACCAGCCGGTAGGCGGCGCGCGTCTCCTCCTCCCGGTGCAGCAGGCGGATGTCGGTCCGTACGACCGCTTCGGTGAAGTAGTCGGCGGTCGAGCGCACCACGGCGCAGGCCCGCTCCTCCAGGTCGAGGCGCTCGACGCGGTACCGCTCGCCGCCGTGCAGGTAGACGGCGCCGTCGTACAGCAGCGTCTTCGCCGATACCCGATCCATCTCGCCGATCACGCGGCGCCCGCCGCCGACGTCGACGATGACGACGTTCTCCGCCGCGGCGGTGCGCAGCGAGACCTGTTCCGCCGGATACGCGCGGTGCGACCAGTACCACGCGCCGCCGGCGCGGTGGACGACTCCCTGCTCCTGCAGGTACCGGAGCGCCTCGCCGGCGCGCGCCGTCTCGGCGGCGCCATCGCGGTACGGCAGCTCGAAGACCGCGCACTTGAGCTGGTCCAGCAGGATGTGGACGTTGTCGGGATCGACGTGCCCGGACTCCGGCGAGGCGGCGAACAGGTACTCGGGATGGCGGACGACGAACTGGTCGATCGGCGCCGGGGAGGCGATCAGGATCGACAGCGAAACGTCGTTGGCGCGGCCGGAGCGGCCCGCCTGCTGCCAGCAGGAGGCGATCGTGCCGGGGAAGCCGGCCATCACCGATGCATCCAGCCCGCCGATGTCGATGCCCAGCTCCAGCGCGTTGGTCGACACCACGCCCGCAAGCGACCCGTCGCGCAGGCCGCGCTCAATCCGTCGCCGCTCGTGCGGCAGGTAGCCGCCGCGATAGGAGGCGATGGCGCCGGCCCGGTCCGACGCGGGCCCGTCCGGTGGGCCGCCGTCCAGAGACTGCCGGACGTAGGCGGTGATCAGCTCCGCGCGCGTGCGCGAGCGGGCAAACACGATCGTCTTCACGCGGCGGCGCAGCAGGCGGACCGCGATCTCGTGCGCCTCTTGGACCACGCTGCGCCGGGTGCCCTGCAGCGCGTCCAGCAGCGGCGGGTTGTAGAGCAGGAAGTGGCGCTCCCCGGCCGGCGAGCCGTTGCCGTCGATCAGGACCGCGTCCTCCTCGATGATACGGCGGGCCAGCTCCTGCGGGTTGCCGATGGTCGCCGAGCAGCAGACGAAGCTCGGCCGCGCTCCGTAGAACGCCGCGACCCGTTTCAGGCGGCGGATGACGTTGGCCAGGTGCGATCCGAAGACGCCGCGGTAGACGTGCAGTTCGTCGATCACCACGAAGCGCAACCCGGCGAAGAACTGACTCCACTTGGGGTGATGCGGCAGGATGCCGGCGTGCAGCATGTCGGGATTGGTGATGACGATGCGCCCCCGCTCGCGTACCGCGGCGCGGGCCGCCGCCGGCGTGTCGCCGTCGTAGGCGCAGGCGGGCACCGGCAGGCCGCCGTCCCGCGCCATCGCGTCCAGCTCCGCCTGCTGGTCGCGGGCCAGCGCCTTGGTCGGGAAGAGATAGAGGGCGGTCGCGCCGGCGTCGCGCAGGAAGCGCGCGAGGATCGGCAGGTTGTAGGCCAGGGTCTTGCCCGAAGCGGTCGGCGTGACCAGCACGGCGTTGTCGCCGGCGCGCACGTGCCGGTAGGCGTCTGCCTGGTGGCGGTATAGCCGCTCGACGCCGCGTGCGCGCAGCACGCGCAGCAGGCCGCCGTCCAACTCCTCCGGGAACGGCGCATACGCGCCCGCGCGCGCCGGCACCACCTCCCAGTGGGCGACGTTGCGCATGAAGGAACGGTCGCTGCGCAACTCGGTCAACGCCAAGCGCAGCGACGGACGTACCGCCAGTAGTTCCCCTCCCCCCTACGGATGTTACCCTGTTCCGGCCACGCTTGGCAAAGGCCGCCGATGTCCTCCGGGGGGCGGCGCCCGCGCCCGGAGGGTGCGCCCTCAGCGCGGCATTTTCCGGCCCGGGGTCAGCTCGGTCAGGAACCGTTCAACCGGCAGGCAGCGGATGCCGTCCCGTTCCAGCGACTCGTCTCCCCGGTACAGGAGGAGCGGCGACGCCTCCGGGTAGTCCGCATGGAACGTCCTGATGCCGCGGAGATCGTGCGGTCGTAGCGAACGGCTGTTCTTCACTTCGATGGCATGGAACCCGGCGCCGCCGTAGAGCACGAAGTCGACTTCCGAGCCGCCCCGCGTGCGCCAGAAATAGATGCGGTAATCGGCGTTGCCGTAGCCGACCCACGCGCGCAGGTGCTGCAGGACCAGTCCTTCGAGCGCCGGCCCGGCGATCTCCTCGCGCGCATCGAGCGGCCCGACAGGGCGCAGCGAGCGGAATATGCCGCAGTCGAAGAAGTAGAGCTTGGCGTGCGTGACCAGGGAGCGCTTGGCGCGGCGCCGGAACACCGGAAGCCGTGCGGCGATGAGCAGGTCCTCCAGGATGCCGAGATAGGACTCCACGGTGTTGCGGCTGGCCACGCACTCCCGCGCGATCGCCGCGACGTTGAGCACCTGCGCGTGCGAGAACGACGCGGTCTCCAGGAAGCGGCTGAAGTCGTCGAGGCGCCGGACCAGCCCTTCCGCCTTCACCTCCTGCTGCAGGTACAGGTCGATGTACCCGCGCAGGGTCCGCTCCGGGGCTTCCGCCATGACCACCAGCGGCACCATGCCGAGCGCCAAGCTCCGTTCCAGGTCGAACCGCTCGCCCAACTCGGCGGCCATGAAGGGGTGCATCGTGCATAGCACCGCCCGGCCCGCCAGCAGATCGACCCCCTCGCGCCGCAGCTTCCTGGCGCTGGAGCCGGTCAGGACGAAGCGGATCGACGGGGCGAGCTCCATCTGCTGGTGGACCACCGGGAGGAGCTGCGGGGCGCGTTGGATCTCGTCGATGACGATGGTGCCCCGGCCGGCGTTCGCCCTGACGAACTCCCGCAGACGTTCCGGCCGGGTGGTGTAGTTGCGCTCGGCTTCCGCGTCCAGGAGGTCGATCCAGGCCGCGTCCGGATACGCGGCGCGCAGCCATGTCGACTTGCCGGTGCCGCGCGGGCCGAACAGGAAGTAACTGCCTCCCGGATGGTCGAAGAATCTCAGTACTGCTGACACAATGGGACGCAATATATCAGTTCCACTGCCGAAACCGCACCTGACCCGCGGTCATGGCCGCCGCATCCTGGTATCGTGTCCGTCAGGGTAGCTACGATGTCAGGGCGGATGCATGAGAGCCGCCGGCGCGCCCGGTATCTGGGCTTGGTCTGTTCGACCACCGAGTGCGGCTTGGCGGCCGCCGGCGACCGCGAGGAAGGATACGCGAGCGTGCCGATGGCCGGCGCGGTCCGCTGGCGCGGCTGCCCGGCGTTCGATCTGAGCGCGCTGCCGGGCATGGCGCTGGAATTGATCGAGCGGCTCGGCGACGACGGCTGGGACCTGTCGGAGCCGGGCATTCTGGGCCAGTCGTGGCGGCAGCACGACTTGGTGCTGATCGACGGCGACGGCGAACCGCTCATCCCGGCGCTGAGCTGGCAGTGCGACCGGGCCACCGCGCAGGCCGCCGCGCTCAACGGCATGCCGGCGTTTCGCGCCGCCGCCGGCGCCGTCGAAGCGCGCTTCATCGCCGCCAAGCTCCCCTGGGCGCTGGCGCAGGAGCCGCGCCTGCTCGGCCGCCTGCGCGCGGTGATGACCAGCGGCGACTGGCTGGCCGGCCGGCTCACCGGCGGACGATACCGTCTGGGCTCCTCCGATGCCCTGTCCAACGGACTGCTCGACCAGCGGAGCAAGCGGTTGGCCGCCGAGCCGCTGCGTGAGGCCGGCCGGCGGCTCGGCGGCTACCTGCGTCCGGAGTGGTTCCCGCCGGTGATCGTCTCGGGCGGCGTGGCCGGCGCGGTCGAGCCGTGCGCGGAGCCGCCCTGGCGGGAGCTGACCGCACGGCTCCGCGGCTGGCGGGTGACGGCGCCGCTCGGCGACAACCACGCCTCGGCGGCTGGCTGCGGCGCCGCCGAATACGACACCATGGTGTTGTCCCTGGGCACCAGCGGCACGGTCAACCTGCCTGCGCCGCACGCCTGCCGGCCGGCCGGAGAGGTCCTGGGGTTCGAGTACTGGGACGATCGGCTGTTCCTGCTGATGCTGGCGCAGTGCGGGGCGTGGTACGAACGGTTTCGCGCAGAGGCCGCGCCGGGCATCGACCACGACGAGCTGAACCGCATGGCGCTCGCCTGCGAGCCGGACCGGATCGTCCGCGTCCCGGAGCCGGCCGGCGCGGGCCCGGTCCTTACGTGGCTGCTCAGTACGGACTTGGCCGCTGCGGACCTGCCCGCGCAGGCGGCGAGCGCGCAGTGCTCGATCGCCCTGGAGATGCTCGATCGCGCGCGGGCCATGCTGCCGTCGGCGGCCGAGCCGATCCGCTCCTTCGTGCTGACCGGCGGTCTGTCGCGGTCGCCGCTGATCCGCGGCGTGCTCCATACCGGGCTGCGGATGCTCGCCGAGCGCGACGGCCGGGTGGCGGCCAACGCCCGCATCCTCCTGAACGACCGTTCGGGCCCGCTCGCCTACAAGACCGACCCGCTCGGCGCGCTGGTCAACGCCCGCATCGCCGGCGGCGGGCGCAGCGCCCGTGAGGTGATCGCCGCCGACCGGAGCCGGCGGCCATGCGACGCCCCGGAACCCGAACGCGAACGGCGCCTGCGCCGGCTCGTCGAGGAGGCCGGCCGCACGCTATGATCGCAGCGGCCGTCCAGCGTATGAAGATCACCTCCGTCGAAACGCTCTGCCTGTCGCGCCGCCACGAACTGGAACGCCGGTGGATTACCGCCTCCTTCCGAGCGGTCAAGGCCGACTGCTCGATCGTCGTCATCGACACGGACGCCGGCGTTCGCGGCATCGCCGAGCCGAGCGCCTATGGCGACCCGCCCCGCATCCGCGAGCGCGTCGCCGAGCTGGCGGGCGGGCTGATCGGCCGCGATCCGCTGGATCCCGACATCGCGCCGCGCCTTACCGGGAGCGATCGGAGCGACGACATCCCGCTGGCCGGCATCGACTGCGCCCTCTGGGACCTGCGCGCCCGCATCGCCGGCCGGCCGGTGAGCGCACTGCTCGCCGCCGCCGGCGGCCCCGCCACCGACCCGCCGCTGGAACGCGTGCGGCTGTACGCCTCCGGCGGCGTCAGCTACGACTGGGATGGCGATCCCGGACAGCTCGTGCGGGAGGCGCTCACCCACGTCGCCGCCGGCTATACCGCATTCAAGATGCGCGTCGGCACCGAATGGAGCCGGTCCGGGGTGACCGCGGCGCGCATGATCGACCTGCTGCGGCGCGTGACCGATGCGGTGGACGGCCGCATGGAGCTGATGCTCGACGGCAACTGCCGGCTGAACGAAGCGGACGCCCACGCGATCGCCGGCGCGCTGGACGAGCTGGGCTGGACGTGGTTCGAGGAGCCGATGCCGCGCGATCCGGCGACCTACGCGCGGCTCAACCGCGCCGTGGACCTGCCGATCACCGGCGGCGAGGTCTTCACGCGGGCCGAGCAGTTCGACCCCTATCTGGAGGCAGGAGCACTGGCGATCGCGCAGCCCGACGTGGGCGTCTGCGGCATCGGCGAGTGGCTGCGCACCGTCGAGCGCGCCCACCGGTGCGGCGTCGACGTCTGCCCGCACTCCTGGCACAACGGCCTGTTGGCGGTCGCCCACGCCCACGCGGTCGCCGCGTTGCCCCGGCCGCGCGTGCTGGAGCTGTGCATGGTGCAGGGCCCGCTGCAGTGGGGCATCCTGCGCGACCCGCCGGCGATCGAGGACGGCCATCTGGTGCTGCCGGCCGGACCCGGCTGGGGCGTCGAGCTGGCCGGCGACCTGGAAGCGCGCTTCCCGTACCTCGACGGCGACTACTCGGCGCCGCTCGACGGCCCCACTGACCGCTAGCTACCCGCCGGCCCGGCGATCGCGCGCCCGTTGTTGCAGTGGTCCGACGCCGATACGATGCGGTCCTCGGATCACCGTGCGCTTCTTCAACACGAGTGGGCCGGTAGTCGCTGCCGACCACTACTGCATCCCACCCCTGGGCGGAGTCGGACCCGAAGCCGCTGGTCCTGCTGATCGACGAAGTCGACGCGCTCGAAGGCGACTCACTGCTGTCGGTGCTGCGCCAGCTTCGGGCCGGTTTACGTACTGCGGCCGAGGAGCTACCCACAGAGCGTGATCCTGTGTGGGGTGACGTGGCCGCAGGGCGGCGACGGAGGTGGCGCGGCGCAGTACGTGATCGAGTGCAAGGTACGGTACGGGAGCCTCGATCAGACCATCGCCGAAGGGTGGAGCAGACGGCCGGCTACGTCGATCGCTGCGGGGCGGCGGCCGGACACCTAGTGGTCTTCGATCGCCGCGAAGACAGAAGCTGGGAAGAAAAGCTGTTCCGCCGCCGGGAGTCAGTCGGCGCGGTCACCATCGACGTGTGGGGCATGTAGCCGTCCTCCGTCAGCAACTCACGTCGCGGCCGTCCGCGCCGAACACGGCCAGGCGAGCCGCCCGGCTGGTGGGCTGCGCGGAGGCGGGCCGGTAGTGGAACTGCACCGCGCGGCGGCGCTGCCCGGTCCGGTTTGGCGCAGTGCCGTGATGGGTCAGGCTGGTGAAGAACAGACAGCCGCCCGGCTGCAGCGGCACGGCCAACGACCCGTGCGGGTTTACGTGGTCGTCGCAGATCTGCCAGTCGCGGCGCTGGAAGTGGACCACCGGCCCGCGGCGGTTCGAGCCCGGCTTGACGACCATGCAGCCGTTGTCGGTGGTGGACGGGTCCAGGGCGATCCAGACGCCGATCACCGGCGTCTCAAGCGGCAGATCGAAATAGGCGTGGTCCTGGTGCCACGGCTTCTCGCGGCCGATGCGTGGCGGCTTGAGCAGCGCCATGTCCTGGAACAGCACCGGTTCCGCGCCGATCAGGCGGCGCACCGTGTCCAGCAGGCCGGTGTCCGCCGACAGCGACCGCAGCCGCTCGTCGCTCTTCACGAACCACATGAACTTGCGCACGTAGTCCTGACGTTCCTGCGCGGGCATGCCGTCGAGCGCGGCCGGGTCCACGCTCGGCTCGTACTGCACGTCGTACGGCGCGCCGCCGGATGCGGGCCGGCTCGAAGCCAGCAGGTCCAGCAGTCCGTCCAGCGCGGCCTGCACCCGGTCGGCGCCGAACGCCCGGTGCACGACCAGCCAGCCCTGCTCCCGGAAGCGGGCCACCTCGGCTCCGGTCACCGCGCCGAACCCCGTCACCCCGTCCCCCAGACCGTCGTAGCGGTAGAGATCGGCCCGCCCGGACTCCGGCGCGACCGCCGCGTGCGCTGCCACCATGGTGCGGCGACCATAGCACGACGCCGGTCCGTATGGCGGCAGAGCCTGACCGCGGCCGATGATGCTACCGTCGCGGCATGAACGGATTCCCCGGCGCGCAGCGCATCCCCTACGAGGGCCCCGACTCGAAGAACCCGCTGGCGTTCCGCTGGTACGACGCGGACGAGGTGGTCGCGGGGCGGACGATGCGCGAGCACCTGCGGTTCAGCACCGTCTACTGGCACACCTTCCGCGCGACCGGCGCGGATCCCTTCGGAGCGCCCACCCTGCAGCGGCCGTGGGATGACGGCAGTGACTCGGTCGAAAACGCCCGCGAGCGCGTGCACGTCGCCTTCGAGTTCATGGCCAGGCTGGGCACCCCCTTCTACGCTTTTCACGACCGCGACGTCGCTCCCGAGGGCGCATCGCTGCGCCAGACCAATCGCAACCTGGACGCCGTGGTGGAGGCGCTCGAGGCGGAGCAGGAGCGGACCGGCATCCGCCTGCTGTGGGGTACCGCCAACCTGTTCAGCCACCCGCGCTACGTGCACGGCGCCGCCACGAGCTGCAATGCCGACGCCTTCGCCTTCGCCGCCGCGCAGGTCAAGAAGTGCATGGAGGTGACGCGCGAGCTAGGCGGGCAGAACTACGTCTTCTGGGGCGGCCGAGAGGGATACCAGACCCTGCTGAACACCGACATGAAGCGCGAGTTGGACCACCAGGGACGGTTCCTGCACCTGGCGGCCGACCATGCCGACCGCATTGGCTTCACCGGCACGCTGCTGCTCGAACCGAAGCCCAAGGAGCCGACCAAGCACCAGTACGACTCCGACGCCGCCGCCTGCATCAACTTCCTGCGCGCCTACGGGCTGACCGACCGATTCAAGCTCAATATCGAGACCAACCACGCCACGCTGGCCGGTCACGAGATGGCGCACGAGCTGGAGTACGCCGCCCACCAGGGGCTGCTCGGCTCGATCGACGCCAACACCGGCGACCTGCTGCTCGGCTGGGATACCGACCAGTTCCCGACCAGCTTCTACCTGACCGCGCAGGTCATGCTGATCCTGCTCAACTACGGCGGCATAGCGCCCGGCGGCATTAATTTCGACGCCAAGGTACGGCGCGAAAGCTTCGAGCCAATCGACCTGTTCCACGCCCATATCGGCGGCATGGACGCGTTCGCGCGCGGGCTGAAGATCGCCGCGGCTATTCGCGCCGACGGCGATCTGCGCTCGTTCGTGCAGGAGCGCTACGCGAGCTGGGATTCGGGCATCGGCGCCCGTATCGAGTCGGGGCAGGCAGACTTCGCGTCACTCGAAGCGTATCTGCTGGAGAAGGGCGAGATCGCCCCTAACGCCAGCGGCCGGCAGGAGATGCTGGAGCACCTCTTCAACCGCTACCTGTAGCCGCGCGCGGTCAGGTCAGTCGACTTCCAGCGGCGTGCGCGTCCAGTTGATACCAAGTCACCTCGTCCGCTTCAAAGCGATCGTGAATGCGATCGTCGTACCGCAGCCCGGCTACCGCCGCGTACGCCCGGCGGCCCGTGAAACGGGTCAGCAGCGCGGCGTTGCGAAGCGCCCGCGTCGTGTCCCTGCCGTTGGCGGTAAACGATATTTCCGCGGCGAGGTAACAACGCTCCTGCGCTTTGTCGCTCGCTTCCATGACCAGATCGGCTCGCCGGAAGCTGCGCAGATCGCCGGTAGGGATGCCAGTGGTGTCGCTCGCCCGCACGAGTTCTCTGATCTCCGCGTCGGTGAGGACCCGAATGAAGGTGAGTCCGCTCTCCTCGGCGATCAGGTCCGCTTCCCGCACCGCGGCGTTTCTGGCGTGCGCGGCCTTGATCGGGGCAAGGTCACGCTCAATCCGATCGAAGCGGCGGTCGACGGCCACGAACCGACGGTCGACGTCTGCGAACCGACGGTCGATCTCTTCGAAGCGGCGTTTCGTAGCCGCCATGAACTCCGCCAAGATCTTCGGCAGCTCCAGCAGCTCACGGGTCAGCAGTCGAGCGCGCAGGGGCTCGAGCCACTCGGGATTCTCGTCGAGCGCTCGGACGATGTCCTCAATGGTCGTGATCGTGGGCGCGGACATCCATTACACCATGGCACCCGCCCTGGCACCCGGTCAACCCAGCCCGTTGGCCACCGCCTTCTGCCGATGGAAGCAGGACCGCGTTGCCCCACACGGAACTACCGAACGCGGAGGTGGTGCGGCGCGTGGCTATGGCGACAGGTTGACCGTCGAAGGTCGGCTCCTGCCCTCAGAGAAGAACAGGCCCTTGAAGCGCTCCATCTGCTTGATCCGGTCGATCAGCGCACGCTCCTGCTGGGAGTTGGAAACGTTCCTGACCAGGAAGCGGGCATCTGTCTCGGTCAGGCGCAGGACCAGGTAGTTGGCGATCGCCGAGAATACCGAGACGTTGAAATCGCGCGCCTCCTGTGACGCAAGTACCAGTGAGATGCCGTACTTGCGGCACTCCTTCGCCATCGTCGGGATGAGCCGCAACCGCGCCGCGCGGTGTGCCTCGTCGAACACCAGCGCGTGGGTGATGCGATCCTGAGTGCCGCGCCGGAACATCTCCTTGTACAAGCCGTAGAACACCAGCGACGCAAACGCCCGCTGCAGGTTCTCGTTCTGCGTCGTGTGGATGCGGATGACGGTAGGCTGGTCGTGGTCCCACAGGGTGCGGTGCGACTCCCGAACGTGAAAGAATCCGTAGTCGTCGAGTTCGTTGAGGCGAGCGAGCAGGGTGCTCAGCCCTCGGTCGGGCTTGGGTTGGGCGCGCAGTATCTCGACGAAGCGAATGAACGACGGCTCGGCGGCGCCGGCGCGTGCGCCGGCGGGTCCCCACCCAGCTTCCACGAAGCTCTCCTTGACCGCGGTCCGCACGCGCTCTCCCTGGAGGTCTCCGAGCTCGGGGTAGATCGCCGTGAAGATGTCCCGCAGGTCGGCTGCTATGTCCAGATGCGGCACGCGTGAGGTGCGGTCGATCACCTGTAGAGGATGGAACTCCAGTCCGTCGAAGTCGATGAAGCGAACGGACTCGACGGTCTGGGCGAGCCGCTCGTCGATGTCCTGATGGTAGGAAAAGACGATCGGCCGCACCTGCACGGCCACCAGTTGCCGGCACAGATTCAGCAGACAGGTAGTCTTACCCATCCCTGGCAGTCCGGCGATCAGGAGATGGGGATTGCCCTGCACCGTCAGCGGCCAGTCGACGGTGCCGTTGTTCCGGGCATCGGCGCCCAGACGTACAACGGGTATGGTCCGTTCCGCACCCTCGGCGGCGGCAAGCGGACTGTCGGGAGAGGCCGGAGCGCCCGGTTCAGGTTGACGCACGGGTGCGGCCGGTTCTCGCGTCGATGTATCCGCCGGAGCCGGCTCGAAGCGGAAGTCCGAGTCCGGCAGGCGGCCCGGACCGAACAGGTATATCTTCGTCTCCCACTCGTTCGGGGAAATCTGCAGCGGACGCTCGCTCACGTAGTCCGGACAGAATACCCAGCCTCGGTCATCGCTGGGCTCGGTTGCAAGGGTGTAGTCTCCGCCACGTTCGATCATGCGGTCGATCTCGGCAACCAGCACCGCGTGCCGTTCCGCCGGCAGGGTGTGCCGGTGCGCCTTGTCGGCGTAGAAGCGCAGCACACGCGCCAGCTTGGCGCGACGGATTGCCCGGAAGGTGGCACAGACGTCGTCGTGACCGTACCACTGGAACCACCGCGAGCGGAGTCCCATGATCTGCCGGCGGATGCCGGTGAGAACCTCGGGCGATCTCGCCGTCCGTAGATGACGGCGGTACTTCACTTCGATGAAGCGGAACAGCAACCCGCCGCGCGGCCGGGACGAGACATAGATCATATCGGGGCGGCGGCGCTCCTGTTCATCCTCGTCATCTTCGTTTTCTGACGCCGACAAGGGGGGCAGCAGGTCGCGCACGTCGTCCACCGGGATGATGAATCCGTCCCGGAGCGAAAACCAGCAATCGTCGTTCGGCGCGGTGTGCGTGCAGTTGGCATGAGCTACGGCGAGCGCAATCAGTTCGGACGTGGCCGGCCGATGGCCGGTCAGACGAATGGCAAGCCGGCCGCTGAGCGCCTTCAGGTGCGCCATCAGGAACTCGGCGTTGCGGCGGCTGCGACTCAACCCCATCTGGTCGAGGGCGAGGTCGAGCAGGCTGCGGACCTCTTCCAGGTTGGCGGTGGAGGTGATCAACTGCAGGCAGCCGAGCTCCTCGCGCTCCGGCACGCAATCGATGACGTAGGCATCGTAGATCGCCGGGTGGTCGCGCGGCGAATCGAAATACTCGATGCCGGCGTTCCGGTCCAGCGTCACTACCCAGTCGCACAACCGGTGCAACGCTTCGAGGCTGTCCGCCTTTTCGCCGGAGAGCTCCGTCTGCAACACGGGCGCATCCGATTCCATGCCGAGGTGACGGACTACGGCTCGCTGTATCGCATTCTGCAGGCGCGTGAGGGCGTCTGTGTGAATCCTGTTCGACGGGTGCTTTTCGCCCTTGCTCGCTGGTAAGACAGTACTGGTCCAGCGCGGCGCAGGCAGGCTCGCGTACTGTCGCTCGTAGAACGACACCAGTCCGAACGCGTGATACGGCCGGGTCGAAGGAGCCAAGGGTGCATGGTCGGCGCTCACCCGGGATTCGAAGGTATCGAAGGCGATCGCCACGTGCGCTGCCGTCTTCGGATCCTGCGGATCCTTGCGCGCCCAGCGCAGCCGGGGCAGATTGACGCCGCCGGGAAGGCTCACGGATTCCAGCATCCAACGGTCATCTTCGGCCAGCACGCCGGTACCACTGCGCCGTTTCTCGCGCGCGTCGGCGACGAAGCGCCCGGAGACGCCTCGCTGCGCCGCTGACGGATACAGCTCCAGCGAGAATACCGGTGCCGCCGGCGGCTCATCCGCGTCCTCTGCGTCGCCATCCACGGGTCGGTAGTGGCGGTGGACCTCGCCGAGCGCCCGCGTCACCGTCATGCCGTCGCCGGCGCGCAGGGCGTGCACCCGCAGCAACCGCGCCGTGTCGTGGCACTCCAGGTACTTGAGCAGTTCGTTTCCCAGGACCGTAGCGCTCTGCCCGCCTACCGTGGGCGCGGCGTCAGCCGCCCCGTTGTCACCGAGAGCGCGCGCCAGCAGCGCCACGGCGGCCTTCGGCTCGCGATCGCCATCCGGCACCATGCCGACCGCATGAAAGCCCAGCGTGTCGGCGAACACGAACGCGTCGCCGTGCGGATTCGGCAGCAACGCCGGGAACATGGCGCCGTCCAGCCCTCTCAGTTCCCTGCGGATGGCGCTGGCCGGCGCACCCTGCTCGAATGCGGCGTGCAGCACGAGGTTGTCATAGGCTGCGTGCCACGCCACCCGCAGCGGATGGGCCGGCAGCACAATCAGCCCGATCGGGCGACCGGACAGCGACTGGACCTCGACGGTATTGGCGAGAGCGTATGCCGGATCGCCGCCTCTCAACAGCATCAACCATGCGCGCAGGTACTCTCTGATCAGGTCAAATGGCTTGCAGCGCTCGTCGTATAACTGTGCGACGCCGCCGTGAGTGTTGGCGAACCGCTCGGCCAGTCGGGCGCTGGCAGTGCCCGCCCGCTCCCACTCCAGACCGCCCCCGTTCAGCGGCTCGAACTGAGAGCGGCCGGAGCGCTCCCCTGAGCCTCGAACCTTCACGACCCAGCGCCCGATCCGGCCCCTGTGTTGGGGCCACCAGCCCTCTTCGACTTCAGCGATCAGAGAGGGGCGAAGCACCCGGAAACTCCGGCGCCGCCCCTGCTCGACCGGCGTGCGCAGCGTAACGTAGCCCGAGGAACCGCTGCCGGCCGCCAACCGCGGCGTCGTTGCGATCTCCGCTACGGCGTCGCGGCTACTCAGGCCGGCCACGCCCTCGCTGAAAGTTCGCTCCACGTTGCCGACGCCGCCACTCACCGGCTCGGGCGGCTCACCGAAGCGGATGACGAATTCCTCGCTTTCTTGCCGCTCGATCTGCTTTGGATGATCGCCGATCACCGTTACGACCACCTTGGCTGGCTGCACCGCGTCTTCGGAGAGGGTAGCAAAGTCGTCGCGGCTGAACCGGCACTTTTCGCCGCCCTTCCTGGCAGAATGCGGAACGTCCTGAATGGCAAGCTCCTCGTCCAGACTGGTCTGGATCACCACCCGGTAGTCGACCGCGCTGCGTTCGAGGTCGCCGGGATCGGCCTTCCATCGGACTTCAAGGGTGGCGCCCTTCCGGTCTTCGTCCGTGCCCAGGATCAGCACCGGTGGACCTTCCGCGTCGCCATCGTCCGTCAATCCCGACCAGCCGTGGAGCTTCCCGCTGAGATTGCGCCATGGCGTCAGATCAATGGCCCTGATCGACTGCGCCGGCCCTTCCGTGCGCAAAGAGCCGACCCACAGTTCCTCCCGCTTCGCCAGCTCGTTCAGGGCAGCGTGCAGGTGCTTGGCGTCCGCGGCATGCAGGAAGCGCGCGAGTTGCGCTTGCCGTTGCTTAGACTCCTCATCCAGCCGCAACGACTCGATACGGGCGGCGGGCGCAAGACTGACGGCAGCCGGCCCCAGCAGACGGTCCACGAACCGGCGGGAGTCGTTCAGCGCCTCCCTGTGGTTCGATTCCTCGCCGTCCCGGATTGACCACAGACCGAGCAGGTTCAGATACGCCCCCGGCGACCGTCCGCCGGCGGCGACACGGCACAGGTAATCGAACGCCGTCCAGGGAGACACGGCGTCTCGGCCTCCCGCGCCACGTCCCGCCGCCTTGAGCGCATCCTCCGCGTAGCGGCGCGTCGCCGCCGAGTGGCGCTTGGTGATTGCCGCTGCCGCCAAGCTGCGCGCCGCCTGAAACAGGCCCGCCTCGTCCACCTCCCGCCCAGCGCTGTAGATGCCGTCCATGCCGGCGCCGGCGCGGTCCGTATCGACGAGAAGCACCATGGCGTCGGCCTTGCCTTCGCGCAGCTCGACCGCTTGGTCAGCGGTGAGCGTGCGCAGTTCGGCCCGCTCTCGGTCGGCGACCCGCCACACATCCCACCCCGGAGGCGCGAAGGCACCATCCGCGGCGAGTTGCTCGACCACGTCCGGCGTCAGGCAGCGGACGTAGGCGATGGCGCCCGGTTGGGGATAATCGCCGAGCAGGTTGGCGCAGGCCCGCGCCAGAAGCTTACCGTGAAGAGCGGTCCCAGTAGTCACGTCAGGACTCCCTTACTTTTGGCGTAAAGCGAGCATGCAGCCGCTTCATGGCGTCGGCGTCGTTTACGCCCACTAGCAGCCCGAGATCGCGCAGCCGCCGCTCCAGGATCCGGCGATTTTCCTGCAGCAGCTCGTTGGAGACGGTCATCCCGCCGGGAGCGGCGTCGACATGGAACCCGTAGCGCTCGCGAATCCGGCGCACGAAGCGGGCCAGCGACAACGCACGCAATCCCAGCCCGTCATTGCTGCTGCGCAGCAGGTGCAGATGCACCAGATAGTCCAGCACCGCGTCGCCGAGAACCAGCGCGCGGACGTCGCGGCGACGCTTGCCGGAACTGCCGATACTTGCGCCGCGGGTCGTAACGCGCTTGAGGGCCAGGGCGTTCGCCCGTCCGACTTGCAGCGTCGAGTCCACCATCCCCATCAGATTGCCGCGCAAACCCATGAGCGGCGTAAGGGCAGTGGCGAGGCGCCGGATCGGGTTGGGCTCACTCTTTTCGTTCCGCAGCACCTCGGCCGCTGCCGGGTAATCCAGCTGCAACTGCTCGGCGAGTGTATCGCCCCAGTCATCCATCTGGCGGTGGATGAACGGAGCTTCATCGTGGCGTTCATGCAAAAGGTCTCCCAGCAGATTGAGCCACTCAGTGGCGTACGGCCGAGTCGAGATGTCTCGCGTAGCTACCCGCTTGTTGGCTCTGGCCGAGTAGTCGAGCAGTCGCAACGTCATCAGGACGACCGGAACGCGCTCCAGGCGGCGCATCAGGTCGTCCATCGATCGTTCGGCCAACCCGCGCAACCGCGTTTCGACGCCGTTCGAGCAGTCTACGAAGACGCTTGCCGGCTGCTGGTCGGGCCTCGGAGGAACCGCGCCGGTGTTGGACCATGCGAACAGCACTTCGACCACACTGGTGAGAATCGCTGTCATGCCGGTGGAGACGCAGGCCTCGAGCATGTCGATGAAGGCATGGCGCGGGGCCTCAATTGCGTACGCGCGGACGAATCGGCGGATGTCTTCGGAGAAATCTCTCGCAGCCTGTTCCGCAATCGGCCGCTGATTCGAGATCTTTGCCGTTTCGTTGCCGCGCGGCCGATCCGGGGCGGCACCCAACCGCTGCGCAAGTCGAATCATCAAGAGCTGATCCAGACCGACCGACTCGTCCGTTTCATCGAAGCGGTCCGAAGCCCGGTCAGTAAGGGATCCGCCGCGGTGGCTGATGCCCCGACTGAAGGCAGATAGTAGTACGTTGTGTTCGAAGCCACGCGCGACAGCGAACCACGTGCGATCCTCCTCGGTGTTCGGTTCGACATTGCCCGCCTTCTGGTCGGCCAGCATCGCCACGATCATCTCCGGCACATAGCGGAGGGCGGTCACACTCTCGGGTAAATCGACCCAGCTCGCCAAGTAATGGGCCGGCGCGACGCGCTGAATCTGCTTGTCCCTGCCGAGGTCTCGCTTGGCGTTCTCCAGACCGAAGCAGAGCAGCAGGTCGCCAAGTACCGCCCGTTCCGCAGTGCCGTTGAACCCGCTCAGATCGGGCATCGAAGACAGCGATTCGGCGATCCGCTCTACCGTCGCCTTGCGCCGGCGCTCGGGCCGAGAGCCATCGCCCGGAACGAACGTTTCCAGGAACTTTCCCCTGCCCCGACGCTCTCCGAACCGGAACATGTAGAGCACCGCTGGCAATACTGCGGATAGATCAAAATCATTCGACATAACCGGCAGCACCTTGTCGTACCGCGCCGACCAGATTTCGTCGGCCATGTTCTTCGGCAGTACGTTGCGGACGATATCGCGAACGCTATTCGGCATCGGACGATCCTGGTACGCGCGGCGCAATTGCCAGACGCTGCCGCGCACCGCCGGCAGCATTATCGAGGTTGGCGGACAGCTCGTAGATAGTGCCCTCGCTCATGGGGTTCCACGCCATCATGCGGCGTTCGTCCTCGCGCACCAAGCGCTGCACGAAGATGGCAAGCTGCGCGAAGGTATCGTCGGTGGCTACGTCTCCCAACTGATAGCCTTCCTCCATCTCCAGGAGCAGGTGGAACAGATCGTAGCCCAGATGTAGACGCTCTTCGCGCCCGTCACGATACCGGTAAATCAGAACCGCTTGGCGGTGCAGTCGATCCAGGTCGCGTGAGACAGGAAAGTCAGCCTGCAGAGAGAAGGCGGCGGCCGGCTTTTTAGCCCAGAACGCGGTCTCGGTGGGAGTTCGCGGCGTGATCCGCAGCGGCACGGCATCACACTTGTCGAGCGCCTGCGGCGGCAGAGCTTCGAGCCGTGAAATGCCGCCGCACAATCGCCGCGCCAGCCTGCCGCGCGTAGCGTCGTCGACGATGGCCAAGTCCCGGAACTCGCGCAGATGGCGTCCCTGGGCCAGACTCAACGCTTCGGGGTCTCCGGCCACACGCGTAATCTCTTCAGCGGTCCACTCGAAGTAGGCGCGGCGCCGCTCCGAAGCCAGTTGCGCATGGCGCTCCTCCGGGCGCTGCGGAGCTTCTGAGCGTCTCACTGGGTTGCCATCTCCGGCTTCCTCCTGCGGGTGCAGCAGCACGCGGTCGATATGCGGATGCGCATCGAGGGCGGGATCGAAGCGGATCAGTTCGCGCAGCACATCGCCCTGACGGCTCGGCGACTCGGCGTCGAAGGCGCGATCCCAATACGGCCGGATATCTTCCTGCTCGGCAGCGTGGTAGTCGCTGCAGTACTGCAGGCCGAACAGGACGTAGACCAGCGCCGCGCGCAACTCACGCACAGTAAGGTGCGTTTCGCCGCGCAGATGAACGGCCTGCAGCGCCTCGAACAATCGTTGTCGAGCACGGGTGCGTACGTCGTCGCCGGCAAGGCCGCCGGGGCCGAAGCGGCGCGCCGTGCGAAAGACCGCGCAACGCTCCTGAGCCGAACAGGTCTGACACGACGCCCAGGTGTCCGCCGCGCGTTCACCGCCGTAGAGGCTGTCCACCAAGGCATCGAGAAAGCCGGTGTCGATGCTCGCTCCATCCGCCGCTGCGCCGCCGACGAGCGAACGTTGGTTCAGGTTGACGAACCGCACGTGAGAATCCGGCTGACCTCGGTTTTCGAGAAAGTTGGTGAACTCCTGGGTCAACGGAGTCGGCCCACCATGATCACCTTCCACGTCCTCGATCCACTCCAAAAGCCGGCCGTCGTTGATCGCCAGCAGATGAGCGCAGTCCTCAACTGGGCGACCGTGCTGGAACGGTTCGAGGATCTCTTCCAGCAGTTGATTCGCCGAGCGGCCCTCCCACGCCGCGGAACCGTCCAGGTTCATGCGCACGGTCAAACCGTCATCCGTCTGACCGTCCAGGATGCGGGTGGCGGAGCGGCGGTCGCCGAGGCCGAGGCGGCTAGCGAGCCGTTGGAGCATCGCGGTCTTGCCGTCGCCGGCATTTCCGCACAGGACGACAAGGCTGACGCGCCGCTCCCGAAGGTCGTCGTACAGGACCTCCTCCAGGTTGGTCGTGACGTAGGTGCGCTCCGCGAAATCGGAGTCCATCCCACGCGTCTCGCGATTGCCCCACAGCGAACCGGGGTAGGATTGCAGCAAGGACTTCAGCCACTCGACTTCGTTCTCATGACGTTCCGGCGGTTCCGATCCCTTGGTCTCCTGCGTGCCGTCTTCCTCCCGTGATACCGTGCCTTCGCCGCCGTGCGCGGCGTCAATTGCGCGAAGCGCGTCCGCGACGGAGGCGAAACGCCGGCTGCGATCAGGAGCCGTCGCTCGGTCCAGAAAGTAAGCCAGTCCTGCATACCGGTCGCGCGGTATATCCTCCCATCTCAGCCCGCGTTCCTTGGCGCACACACCCTGATAATTGAACGGTTCCCTGGCGAACAGAACGAAGAAGATGCTCGCCGCCAGCGCGTAGAGATCGTCGGATGGCGCGGCCGGGAGACCCGCCTGATAGGAAGGCGAGCAGTACCTCACGGTGCCCGGTGCCGCAAGCGGCTCATCGATCTTGCCCACGCAGTCGTAATCGGTCAGCATCACGTCAGCGCCCGACAGGATCAGGTTGCGGGGGCTGACGTCGCCATGTACCAAACCGTTGCGGTGCAACGCTCCGAGCGCCGCGCACGCCGCCCGTACCCAGCGCAGCGCCAACGCCTCGTCGGACGCTTCCTGTGAGTCCTCGGCAAGCTCCTGGAGCAAGCCGGCGTACCCGGAGAGCGAGTCACCCTCAATCCATGTCATCAGCGCCGCGAAGCCGTTGTCCTCCCACCGCGGAGCGACTTGGTAGATTGTCGACAGTCCCGAGTGATGCAGATGCGATCGGACCAGTCGGTGCGCGCGCAGCACCCGTTTGCCTGTCGCCTGGTCGTGGACCACCTTGGCGACGTAGGTGCCCAGGTCCTCCTTCGTGTCGCGGTCGATTTCTACTACCTTGAAAGTGATCCCAACACCGCCTGAACCGAGACGGGTGACGATGCGATACTCGCTTCCAGCGAACTCTACGACCTGATCCTCGGTCCAGAACCGCGCGGGTGGCGGTGGAGGCGGTGGTACCGATTCGCCTAGCAGTTCGGACAACGCCCGGTCCAGTTCAGGCAGTTCGGCGCGTGCGGACGGATCCTGCGCGGTGCCACTGGCCAGGATTCGGACGACCGCTTGGCTGTCGTCGTCTTCTCCGGCGAACAGCATCTGCAGGGAAGCGCACAGTGAATACACGTCCGATCGACGGTCCGCGGCGCTGCGGCCGGCGGCACGGACCTCCGGCGCCACCGATTCGTCCCATTCCGTGCTCGAACCGCCAGATGCAACGGTCACTTCCGTCGGAATCTGCGCGTATTCGAAGCCGGTCAGTATCGGGGAATTGTCGTACCTGACCAGCACCGTTCGGGGCGTCAGATTGCGATGCAACATCGGTTTTTCGTCCGCGCTCGCCGCGTGCAACTCCTGCACCGCGCGAACGGCGTCACGGGCAAAACTGACACGGGCTTTGGGCCTCCACGAATCGTCTTCGGCCCGTTCCGTGATGGATGGAGCTGCCGGATCGGCCACGGTAAAGAACGCCATTTCACCCGAGTACTCGGGCGCATCCTGAAACGAATCCACGATGCGTGGTGCCCAGGTGTATTGTTGTAGCCGGTGGAGCGCGGCGAATTCGCGCCGCGCCCGGTGTTCCGCGTTCGACTCGTCGCTCGCCGACAAGTCGTAGAGATGCAGCACAACGCCCTCTTGCCGGGTAGCGTGGGTGGCCCGGTAGACTCTATGGAACCGTTCTGCCGGGTCGGTCTGAAGCTCCATGCGCGCGTAACTGCCCAGCGTCCGCAGCTCGCCGTCCAGGGCTACCGCGCTCCTCGGCTCCAGCAGTTGCGCCGCCGCCCTGATTTGCTGCGAGGTCAGCATTTCTGGGGAGTCGACGCCGACCGCCTCCCGCCAAGTCTTGAGGGTATGAAAATGAACGCCCCGAATGGGCTCGGCCAGCCGCTCGACCTTGGCCGGGGCTTCGGTGACCAGGAACACGCCGTCGACGTGGGGAAGATTCTCGATCTTCGCACGCAGCGTGGTGCCGATCTTCTTGGCCTTGTTCGTCACGCGGTCGGCTTCCTGCCCCACACGGTCGCCGTGCTTCCGTACCCACGTCGCCGTCCAGTGCTTGACTTCGATCACGCGGACACCCGGAGGGCCAAGGACCACGATGTCGATTTCGTCAGACTGGAGCCGATGGGTCGTGGACAGGGTAAGGTTCGTCAGGAGCACCCACGGACCATCGCCCCGATCACCTATGAGGCTGGCCTTGAGCCGCTGGATGGCCTTGCGCTCGCTGTCGTTGACCGCGGGGCCGCAGGGGATAACGTTTACTTTATCCGCCATCCGGATCTCGTTTCTTTCAGTCAAATTGAGGCTCCGTGACCGAGTATGCATCCGCTGGCGGGGATCGTCAATCCTCCTCGTCTCGCCCTACTTCTCCATACGCAGGACGGCGACCCGAAAGCCGTAGGCTTTGTAGAAGGCGACGGCCCGCTCGTTGTGGGCGAACACGTCGAGTCGAACCGGTTTCCCGGCCCAGACGTTCGCGTACATCCAGTCCAGTAGTGCCGTGGCGAGACCGCGGCGCCGGTGGCTGCGGGCGATGAAGAGCTGTCGCAGGTAGTAATGCCGGCCGGCGTCGCGGAACAGGCAGTAGCCGACGGTCGCGCCGGCCCGATGGGCCACGTAGCCGACGTAGCCGTCCTGCAACCACGACGCCATGCGTTCGGCGAGCTGCGCACGGGTCATCGACTCGGGATGCTGCTCGTCGTCGATGATCTGCCGGTTCAACTCGGCCAGCTCCTCCACCTGCGACGCGTCCGCTTTGACGACCGTCATGCACGGATTATGATCGGCCATGGCCGCCCCCGCATCCGATCACTTCACTCCCTTGTCGCTGGCCGGTTCGTACAACGCGGACCGCACCTCTCTGCCCGAGCCGCTGGCGCCGCCGCCCGACTTGGCCGGATCGTTCGGCCGGCAGGCGTTCCGCGGCGTACCGTTCGATCTGGGCGCCGCCGGCAGCGCGAACGTCGCGCTGCTCGCCGAAGCGCCGATCACGGTGCCGGCCGGCGGGCTGCAGGCGACCTATCTGGTCTTCCTGCACCACGTCGAGGACCGCGCCTCCAACTACCTGACCGGTTTCGCGGACGACGGCGTGGACGGGAACGAGCTCGGCGATCATGCCGCCGACTACGTGCTGCGCTACGCCGGCGGGTCCGCGCACGTGCACCCGATCCGGCGGCGCTTCGCCATCCAGCAGGCGCGCATCGGCTGGGGGGCGAGCCCCTTCGCCGCGGTGCCGATGTACGCCGACCACGTGTTCGCCTCGGCCGCCGAGGACCAGGCGGCCGGACGGCTGTCGGTCGCCGGCTACGGCCGCGGCGAGACCCGGCACGGCTCCGGCCGCGACGGGGCATCGCGCCTGGCGTGGCTATACGCGCTGCCCAACCCGCATCCCGGCCGCGCCATCGAAGCGGTCGAGCTGCGGCCCGGCAATGAGCGCTGCGCGGTGTACGGCATCGCCGCCACCGAGGTGGCCGAGCATCCGCTGCGGCCGGGCACGCGGCGCAAGCTCCTCCTCGACCTGCCGCCCGGCGCCGCGTTCGACGCCGGCGGCCACCTCCCCGGCCTGGAGCTCGACCTCGGCACGATCATCTCCGCGCGGCCCGCCCTCGACTACGACCATGCCGCCTGGACCGACGCGGACGCTCCGCCCGCCCCGAACGTGCAACCTGCGGTCTCCACCACGCGCGCGCTGGTCGAATACGCCGCCCACCCGGACGCGCGGCTCTACGCCGGCGGCCGCGCGCACGAGTTGCGCGAGTTGGAAGCCGGACCGGCGGCGGTGGTTGCGGCCGAACGGCCGGTGAAGATACGCATCGTGGAACGCGGCTCGGCGCAGCCGGTGGCGGTGCGGCTCCACCTGCACGGCGCGGCCGGCGAGTACCTGCCGCCCAAGGGCAACCACCGTACCGTCAACGGCAACTGGTTCGAGGACAACTACGGCGAGTTCGTCAACGGCGCCAACCAATACGCCTACGTGCCGGGCGAGTGCGTGGCCGACCTGCCGCTCGGCGACGTCTACGTGGAGATCGCGCGCGGCTACGAGGTGCGTCCGCTGCGGGCGCGCGTCACCGTCGCGGCGGACACCGGCGAGCTGCTGTTCGAGCTGGATCGGGTGTTGCGCTGGCGCGAGCGCGGCTGGGTCACCGCCGACACTCACGTGCACTTCCTGAGCCCGCAGACCGCGCTCCTGGAGGGCGCCGCCGAGGGCGTCAACGTCGTCAACCTGCTGGCCAGCCAGTGGGGGGAGATGTTCAGCAACGTCGGCGACTTCGACGGCGCCACCACGCTCGGCGCGCGCGACTTCGGCGGCTCCGGCGAGTTCCTGGTGCGCGTCGGCACCGAGAACCGCATGCAGGTGCTGGGCCACGTCTCGCTCCTGGGGTACTCCGGGCCGCTGATCCATCCGCTGTGTTCGGGCGGGCCGTCGGAATCGGCGATCGGCGACCCGCAGGAGGTGACCATGGCGCAGTGGGCCACGCGCTGCATCGAGCAGGGCGGCGTGGTGGTGATGCCGCACGGCCCCAATCCGCAGTGCGAGCGCGCCGCCGACATCGTCCTGGGCGTGGTCGACGCGATGGAGATGATGACCTTCAACCCGTGCGAAGCGCAACTCAACCCCTACGGCATCGCCGACTGGTACCGCTACCTCAACCTGGGCTACCGGCTGCCGGTGGTGGGCGGCTCCGACAAGATGGCCGCCTCCTCGCAGCTCGGCGGCGTGCGCACCTACACGCAACTCGGCGACCGCGAGTTCACCTACGACAACTGGATGGCGGCCCTCAAGGCCGGCAACACCTTCGTGACGGTGGGACCGCTGGCGGAGATCACGGTCGAGGGCGCCCCGCCCGGGGCGATCGTGGGGCTGCCGGCCGGCGGCGGCAGCGTGGCGGTCGAGTGGCGGGTCGAATCGGTGGCGGTGCCGATCGCGACGGTGGAGGTGATCCGCGGCGGACTCGTAGCCGAGGAGGTCGACGCCGGCGGTCAACTCGCCGCGTCAGGCCGGGCGGCGGTGCGCGTGGACCGCTCCACCTGGATCGCGCTGCGGGTACGCGGCAGCTATCGCGGGCGCGCCGGCGACCTCGCCGCCCATACCAGCGCCGTGCAGGTACGGGTCGACGGCGCGCGCCCGTTCTCCGCCGCCGACGCGGGGCTGATCCTGGATCAGATCGAGGGCGCCCTGGCCTACGTCGACACCATCGCCCCGCGCCCGGACGCGGAGCGATACCGCCGGCTCCGCGCTACCCTGGAAGGTGCCTGGAACCGCCTGCACCAAGCCATGCACCGCCGCGGCGTGTTCCACGGCCACACGCCCCTGCACGACCACGCCGAGCACCACGAGCACTGACCGCGGCGCGGTCCGGCCACTGGTTGACGCGGCGGGCGATGGCACTGCGACTTTCCTACGATTACCGGACGCTTCGAGGGGACGTCTCCGGTGCCGTCGCATCGACGATCATCGTGTTGCCGTGGGCCCTGGCCGTGGGCGTGGCGTCGGGCCTGGGGCCGCTAGCCGCCCTTTACGGCACCATCGCCATCGGCTTCTTCGCGGCGGTGTTCGGCGGCACGCGGGCGCAGATGTCGACTACCACCGCGCCCATGCTCGTGGCCATGACGGTCATCCTCATGCAGCACGCCGACAATCCCGCCGAGGCGTTCACCATCGTCATGCTGGCGGGCCTGATGCAGATCGCCATGGGCGCGCTGCGCCTTGGCCGTTTCATCGTCTACATGCCGTACTCCGTGATCGCGGGGTTGATGTCGGGCATCGGCGTTCTGGTCATCGCCAGCCAGATCCCACCCCTGTTCGGCGTCGCGGCGGGCGCTTCCGGCGTCTGGGCCGACCCGCTGGCGCACGTCGACGCCGGCGCGGCGGCCGTGAGCGCTGTGACGCTCGCGGTGTGCGTCTTCTGGCCGGCCAGGGCCGAAAGGTTCGTGTCGGCCTATCTGGCGGCCCTGGTCATCGGCACCGTCGTGGCCGTCGTCTGGTTCGCGGACGCCCCGACGATCGGCGACTTTCCCACCGGCTTGCCGGCGCTGCACCCGCCGGTGCTGTCGCCCGGCTTCCTCGCGGAGGCGGTCCAGCCCGCCTTCCTGCTCGCGCTCATCGGCTCCATCAACAGCCTGCTGTCCTCGCTGCTGCACGATTCGCTGACCGGCGCGCTGCACGATTCGAATCGGGAGCTCGTCGGCCAGGGGCTCGGCAACGTCGCGGCCGGCGTGCTCGGCGCGCCGCCCGGCGCCGCGTCGGCGGCGACCACCGCGCTCAACATCCGCGCCGGGGCGCGCACCAGAGTCTCCGGCGCCCTGCGCTCGGTCATCCTGCTGGCACTGGTGCTCGGCGCCGCGCCGATCGCCAAGTCGATTCCGCTCGCCGTCCTCGCCGTCGTCGTCATGAAGAGCGGATGGGACATCATCGACTGGCGCTTCCTCACCCGCGTCCACCGAATCCGGCGCGACTACGCGGTCGTCATGCTGGTCACCTTCCTGCTCACGATCTTCGTCGACCTGCTCGCCGCGGTCGGCGCCGGGTTCGTCATCTCGGTGCTGGCGCGGGCGCGGGAAGACAGGATGGCGGAAATGGACAGCGTGGTGTCCGTGCCGCTCCTGGACGCGGGATTTCTCGGTGAGACCGACGATCCGTTCCTCGCCCGGGTCGGCCTGTTCGAAATGCGGGGCGGGTTCTCGGTCGCGTCCTCCCGAGATCTGATCCGGATGGCGAGAATGGACATCCGCGATCACGAAATCGTGATCCTCGACTTCTCCAAAACGACGCGCATGGACGACAGCGCCGCCCTGGCCATGGAGCATCTGGTGGACTCCGCCGCCGAAAGCGACACCGAATGCATCGTGGTCAACCTGTCCGGCGGCGTCGCCCGGACGCTCGATTCCCTCGACGTGTTCGGGCGCCTGCCAAAGGATCGCTTCGTGGGCGGCATGGACGAGGCGCGGAAGCTGGCCAGGAGCCTCTTGGAGCGGCGGGGTGACGGCGCGGCGTCATAGCCCCACTCCACGTGGCGAGCATCGCCTTGACCGGGCGCCGTGTGTCCCTGCCGGGGCACTTCGACGGGACGGTTGTCCTGGAAGCGGTCCGGCCGCTCAATGTGGACGGCTTGCCTTCCGCCATAATCCGGTCCGTGGACCGGTCCACTGGTTGACGCGGCGGGCGATGGCAATGCGACGTTCCTATGATTACCGGACGCTTCGGGGGGACGTCTCCGGTGCCGTCGCATCGACGATCATCGTGTTGCCGTGGGCCCTGGCCGTGGGCGTGGCGTCGGGCCTGGGGCCGCTAGCCGCCCTTTACGGCACCATCGCCATCGGCTTCTTCGCGGCGGTGTTCGGCGGCACGCGGGCGCAGATGTCGGATACCAGCGCGCCCATGCTCGTGGCCATGACGGTCATACTCATGCAGCACGCCGACAATCCCGCCATGGCGTTCACCATCGTCCTGCTGGCGGGCCTGATGCAGATCGCCATGGGCGCGCTGCGCCTTGGCCGTTTCATCGTCTACATGCCGTACTCCGTGATCGCGGGGTTGATGTCGGGCATCGGCGTTCTGGTCATCGCCAGCCAGCTCCCACCCCTGTTCGGCATCGCGGCGGGCGCCGCCGGCGTCTGGGCCGACCCGCTGGCGCACGTCGACGCCGGCGCGGCGGCCGCGGGCGCTGTGACGCTCGCGGTGTGCGTCTTCTGGCCGGCCAGGGCCGAAAGGTTCGTGTCGGCCTATCTGGCGGCCCTGGTCATCGGCACCGTCGTGGCCGTCGTCTGGTTCTCGGACGCCCCGACGATCGGCGACTTTCCCACCGGCTTGCCGGCGCTGCACCCGCCGGTGCTGTCGCCCGGCTTCCTCGCGGAGGCGGTCCAGCCCGCCTTCCTGCTCGCGCTCATCGGCTCCATCAACAGCCTGCTGTCCTCGCTGCTGCACGATTCGCTGACCGGCGCGCTGCACAATTCGAACCGGGAGCTCGTCGGCCAGGGGCTCGGCAACGTCGCGGCCGGCGTGCTCGGCGCGCCGCCCGGCTCCGCGTCGGCGGTGACCACTGCGCTCAACATCTGCGCCGGGGCGCGCACCAGAGTCTCCGGCGCCCTGCGCTCGGTCATCCTGCTGGCACTGGTGCTCGGCGCCGGGCCGATCGCCAAACCGATTCCGCTCGCCGTCCTCGCCGTCGTCGTCATGAAGGGCGGATGGGACATCATCGACTGGCGCTTCCTCACCCGCGTCCACCGAATCCGGCGCGACTTCGCGGTCGTCATGCTGATCACCTTCCTGCTCACGATCTTCGTCGACCTGCTCGCCGCGGTCGGCGCCGGGTTCGTCATCTCGGTGCTGGCGCGGGCGCGGGAAGACAGGATGGCGGAAATGGACAGCGTGGTGTCCGTGCCGCTCCTGGACGCGGGATTTCTCGGCGAGACCGACGATCCGTTCCTCGCCCGGGTCGGCCTGTTCGAAATGCGGGGCGGGTTCTCGGTCGCGTCCTCCCGAGATCTGATCTGGATGGCGAGAATGGACATCCGCGATCACGAAATCGTGATCCTCGACTTCTCCAAAACGACGCGTATGGACGACAGCGCCGCCCTGGCCATGGAGCATCTGGTGGACTCCGCCGCCGAAAGCGACACCGAATGCATCGTGGTCAACCTGTCCGGCGGCGTCGCCCGGACGCTCGATTCCCTCGACGTGTTCGGGCGCCTGCCAAAGGATCGCTTCGTGGGCGGCATGGACGAGGCGCGGAAGCTGGCCAGGAGCCTCTTGGAGCGGCGGGGTGACGGCGCGGCGTCATAGCCACTCCACGTGGCGAGCATCGCCTTGACCGGGCGCCGTGTGGCCCTGCCGGGGCACTTCGACGGGACGGTCATTCTGGAGGCCGTCCGGCCGCTCGGTGTGGACGGCTCCGCCGGCTATGAGTGCCGCGTGCGCCTGCCCGACGGCACGCTCGACGAGGCGGTCATCTCTGCCGAGGAAGCGGCGGCGGCGTTCGGCGCGGACGGCGAAGATGCCGCCCAGCCGGCGCAGCCGGTCGACGCGGAACGGTTGCGGCTGCTGATCGAGTCGGCCCGCATCCGTCTGGCCCACGCCTACGACCAGCAATTCGCCGTCAGCCTGTCCGGCATCCGCACCCTGCCGCATCAGATCGAGGCGGTCTACCTGAAGATGCTGCCGCAGCCCCGGCTGCGCTTCCTGCTCGCCGACGATCCCGGCGCCGGCAAGACGATCATGGCCGGCCTCCTCATCAAGGAAATGAAGCTGCGCGCGGCGATCGAGCGCTGCCTGATCCTGGTTCCCGCGCCGTTGACCATCCAGTGGCAGGACGAGTTGTTACGCTTCTTCAACGAGCCGTTCCAGGTCATTCACTCCGCCAACGATCGCCAGCAGGTACTCAATCCGTGGCAACGGGAATCGCAGGTCATCGCCTCGATCGACTACGCCAAACGCGACGAAGTCCGGGAGCGGGTCTGGCAGCAGCGCTGGGACAGGAGTTGCTGCAGGCGATGGTCGGGGGGACGGCGGTATACGCGGACGCCGCCGCCGAGACGCCGTATCGGCTCCACTTCTACGAGATCGCGATACGCGGCCAGTCCCCCGGCGGCGCGGCGGCGACGGTGCACGCCGAACTGGTGGCGGCGCGTGAGGAACTCGGCGCCGGCGCGGATAACGCTGGCTACCGCGTCGTGCCGGCGGACGTGCTGATCGACCTGCCGGCGCACCCGCAGCCGTCCGCGGCCCTTCCTGCGGTCGATCTGGGGCCGATCGACGACTACGTAAAGGCCACGGTGCAGATGGAACGGCGACGGGACGCACAAAGCGAGCGCGGCCGCTATGCGGACGTGGCGCGCGCGTACCTGGAGAAGTCGTTCGAGGCGCGGCGCCGGGTGGCGAGAACCGCGTGATGGCGCTGCTCGCCGCGAGAGGAGCGAGCCGCAGGTGTCGCTGGCGCGGCAACAGGCGGAGCGGGACCTGGACGACCTCCAACGCACCCATGCCGCACGCCTCGCCGGGATCGAGCGGCTGCGCGTCGCCCGCCACGGTCCCGCCCGACACTTGGCGAGCTGCCTGGTGCTGCCGCCGGACAGCGTCGCCGGCGAGTTCGCCGATCTTGCCGGCGAGCCGGATGCGAAGCTGCGGCAACGGATCGAGCGCGCCGCCGAGGATGTGGTCATGGCCTACGAGGAAAGCCACGGCCGCGAGTGCGCGCGGGTCGGGCACGAGAAGATCGGGTTCGACATCCGCAGCCTGGCGCCGCCGGACGCGCAGACCGGCTACCGCGATCCGGTGGTGGGGTGCGGCGGATCGAAGTGAAGGGCCGCCGCCGCGGCCGGCCGATCCGCCTGACCACCAACGAATGGTACCGGGCGCAGCAACTCGGCGACACCTACTGGCTGTACGTAGTATGGGACCCGCTGGACGATCCCGATCCGGTTCCGCTGATGATCTGCAACCCCGCCCGCCGTCTGGACCACGCCAAGAAGGAGGTCGCCCTTTCCCGCTACTATGACCTGCCGGCCGCCGCCGTCGAGCAGGCCGCGCGGCAGCAGGAGGAGTAGTGAAGACGGTCGCGGCAGGCAGGACCGCATGCGCATAACCCGGATCGAGATCAGCAACTTCCGATCGATCCGGCATCTCGTCGTCGATCTGGGTAAGACGACCGTGTTCGTGGGTCCCAACAACGCCGGCAAGACGGCGATTCTCGAGGCGTTGCGCATCGCCTTGACGCGCCGGTGGGGCCAGCGCGGCACCGGATTCACCGAGTACGACGTCCATCTCAGGAACGACACCGACGATCCGAAGACGTCCGACGGTGTGAGCATCGAGTTGCGCACAGAAGAGTCCGCACCCGGCGAGTGGCCGATCGCTATCGTGGAAGATCTCGCTCAGATCGTGCAACTGGATCTCAATACCGGCATCCGTTCCATCATCCTGCGGACACGGTGCAAGTGGAGCAAGGACAGCGGCGCCTTCGAGCCGAGCTGGAAGTTCCTGAACGTAAATCGGCAGCCGCTGGCCGGCGAGGGAGCGCGCCGGATCAACCTTGAGCGATTCTGGCGCTACCTGCCCGTGTTCTATCTCAGTGCGCTCCGCGATGTCGGCCAAGAGTACTCTCCGCGGTCGCAGTTCTGGGGCCAGCTTCTCAAGTCGCTGCAGATTCCCGCCGGTCTGGAATCGCAGGCACAGCGTGTCCTTGATGATCTCAATCGTGACCTGCTGGGTGCCGACCCGCGTCTGCAAAAGATCGCAGAGACGCTATCCGGCACCACCAGAATCGCCTCACGCGACCGTGCCGGCGGCCTGGACCTGCGCATGGCGCCACTGAAAACATGGGATCTCCTTTCGAGGGCGCAGATCATCCTGCGCAACGAACCGAATCGGCCATGGCTCCCGCTGCAGCGGCAGGGACAGGGGGTGCAGAGCCTTTCCGTGATCTTCCTGTTCCAGGCGTTCGTCGACCATCTCCTGCACGACGTATACGAACGAGAAAGCGAGCCGGTGCTGGCGCTCGAAGAGCCGGAGACCCACCTGCATCCGCAGGCCGCCCGCACGTTGTGGACGCACGTCCGGGACCTTCCTGGCCAGAAAATCGTTACGACCCACTCGCCCTACTTCGTGCAGCACGTTCCGTTCCGGGATGTCCGCCTGGTACGCTTGACCGAACGGGGAACGGAAGTCCGGTGGTTGCCATCCAGCTTCTCGGCCGAGATTCCGCCGCTGGACGGCATTGAAGATGTAGTCCGGAAGTCGGACGGAATGCTCCAATACGAACGCTCATCCCGCACGCTCACGGTCCGAGGAGCGCTGAACACGGACACCTATCGTCAGCTCCTCTCCTGCTGCGGATCGCATGAACGACGCAGCGAAATCGAGGCCGCGATAGCAGACCTTCGCGATCGGTCATCGCAGTACATCCCCGACGCTGAGCTACAGTCGCTTGAGACCTACGCCCGACGCATGCGCGGCGAGATATTTTTTGCCGAGCGCTGGTTGATCGTCGAAGGGCAGGCCGACTTCCTCATCGTTCATGCATTGGCGCATGCGATGAAATATGACCTGGACGAGCACGGCGTGGCCGTCATCGACGCCCAGAACAATGGCAACCCGACGACGTTCGCGGCGCTCGCCCGCGCGCTCGCGATCCCGTGGCTGGCGGTGTTCGATGGCGATGACGCGGGACGGGGTTATGTAGAGGGTATTCGCAAGCGCGGTTTCAGCGATGACGCGGTGTCGCACCGCTGCCGAACCCATTCTGCCGGCGATCTGGAAGCGCAGCTCGTGACCGATGGACTCGGCCCGGTGTTGCGCGAAATCCTGACCGAATTGGACGTCTCAGGTGCGCGGGCACTCGCGGACGAAGCGCTACCGGAGCGACTGAGAGCTGACAAGACGGCCTGCGCCGCGGCGCTCGCCGCCCAGATGCGCGCCGATCCCGACTTGGCGCAACGTGCGCCGGCGGCGTTTCGCGACGCAATTGGCGACCTGCGGAGTCTCCAGTAATGGGCGCCTCCCTGGAATCGTCGCTCGCCGAGTTGACCGACATCCAGCGCCAAGCCGTGGAATGGGACGGCGGCCCCCTGCTCGTTCTGGCCGGCCCGGGCTCCGGCAAGACGCGCGTGCTCACGTGCCGCGTCGCTCGTCTGCTCGATGCGTCCCGAGATCGGCGCTTTCGTATCCTCGCGCTGACGTTCACCAACGCGGCGGCGCACGCGATGGCAAGCGGGGTCGCCAACTTGGTGCCCGGACTCGAAGGACGCGCCACGATCGCCACCTTCCATGGCTTTTGCGCCCAGATGCTGCGACAGCACGGCGTGCACCTGGGCATCAAACCGGACTTCGCGATCTATTCGCAGCCCGCGGATCGGCAAGCGGTGCTGGGCGACGCGCTGCGTCGGAGCGGTGAGCATACGAGCGACGCTGCCCGGAGGCTGCTGCCGTGGATCGATCATCTCAAGGAACGACTCGTGGAACCGGAACAGGCGGCACGACATCTGGCGGCCACGAACGGCGCTGCCGCGGAACGTGCCAGCCAGGTTGCGCATGCCTACCGCCTGTACGAGGACGAACTCCGTCGCGCCAACGCTCTGGATTTCAGCTCGCTCATTCTTGAGGCGCATCGGCTGTTCGCCTACCCGGCGCTGGTCCGGCACTACCAGACGGCCTACCCGTACTGGTTGCTCGATGAATTCCAGGATACGAACGAGGCCCATTACCAGTTGCTTCGCAGTATGGCGGTCGGCGGGTTTCGTGACCTCTTTGTCGTCGCTGACGACGACCAGGCCATTTTCGAATGGAACGGCGCGAACGTTCACCAGATCAAAGATGTGGTCCATCATTTTTCGTGCGAGGTGATGCAACTGTCAACAAACTTCCGCTGTCCTCCGGCAATCGTCGATACCGCAAACCGGCTCGCCACGTTTAATCGTTCCGGTATGCCGAGGCATCCAGCGGTGGCACCTGAGCCTACGTCGTCCCACTCGCACGAAGAGCAGATCCAATACCTGGAATTCGAGAGTGATCGGGAAGAAGTTTCGCATATCGCCAACGAAATCGCGCAGCAGGCAGTGGAGCAACGAGCCGCCACCGCAGTGCTGGCAAGGAATCGCGAACTCCTGAACGAATTGCATAACGAATTCAGGAAACGCTGCGTGGCGGCGGAGCTAGTGATGCGGCGTGACGACTTTCTGTCCCCGGAAATGCGCTGGCTGGTGGCCTGTCTGAAACAGATCGTCCGGCCGCTGGATACGCGCAATATGGCGGTGCTCATAACGTCGTTCGAGCGTTTCGCGAACACGGGTATGGACTGGGGTACGCTCGAGTCACGTGCCGCAGCAGAGGGAGTTACCTACCTGTCGATCTGGACGCAATCGGTTCGAGATGCGTCGCTTCCCGATTCAGTTTCCAAGCTGACCGATTCGATCTCCGATCTTGCGTCCGGATCTATCAAACCGGTTTCGGCGATCGCGCAGGTCATCAAGCACTTCGAGACCGACGATCCGGACGACGATCTCAAGGAGGACCTGAGTGCTTGGCATCGAATTGACCACAAAATCCGAGGCGGTCATGGTAATCTCTCACTGGATCATTTCCTACAGGAACTCGAACTGCGCTCCAAGGAACCGGCGCCGGTTCGGGGAGCGGTCACCTTGACGACCATTCATGGCGCCAAGGGTCGCGAGTTCGACACCGTGTACCTGATCGGACTGGTAGAGGACATCCTTCCGTCCTACCACAGCATCAAGACGGAGGGCGATAACGGCGGCACGGGAATAGATGAGGAGCGCCGCGTGTGTTTCGTCGCGATCACGCGCGCCAGACGTCGGTTGATTCTGTCGCGGGCGCGCCGGTACCGAGGATGGAAGAAAACGCCGTCTCGATTTCTCGCCGAGATGGGTTACCCGGATGGCGGCCCGCATCATAGTGCGCCTCGGAGCATCGGCTGATGGTGAGCGAAGACCGCCGGCTGATTGAGGATTATCTGCCGCTGGATGTGCTCAATGCGATCGCGTCACGGGAGAAGTTGCATCCGCGGCGGTACGTGGAGCTGGTGCATTACTGGCCGGCGCGGCGGCCGATCAGCGCAATGCGCGCCGCGATCTACGCGGCGCTCGTACCGGCGCCGCGCACCGGAGACGAACGTAAGGAAGCCGCCGCGTTCGTCGGCAGACTGGCGGCGTATCGGCCGGACGAAAATACGGTCAGAGATGCGGCTGCGTGCATCCACGGACTGAACGGCGGGCGGCCGCCAAAGGTGCTCGATCCGTTCGCCGGTGGTGGAGCGATACCGCTGGAAGCGGCGCGGCTCGGCTGCGAGAGCCATGCCATCGACTACAACCCGGTGGCGCATCTGATCGAGTTGTGCACCTTGGTGTACCCGCAGAAATTCGGCATCGAGCTGGCCGATGATTTTGAGCGGTGGAGCGAAGTCCTTCTGAAGCGGATGCGGCAGGACGTTGGCGACCTCTATCCCACCGTCTCGATCCCGGAAATGGATCCGGCGGTAGCGGCGCAGACGCCCCTGTTCGGTGATGGCGAGGCTGACCTCGACCGCCGCACCGAACCGGTCGCCTACATCTGGGCGCGTACCGTGCCCTGCCGGCGGCCCGGCTGTTCCGCTCCGGTGCCGCTCGTACGCCAAGCGTGGCTGCGCAAGAAAGGCCGGGCGGTGGCCGCGATTCCGCGCATCGACGAACATGACCGGCTGCGCTGGGACATCGTATCGGGAAAGAACGCCGGCGACGTGTCTGCGCAGACCGAGCAGACAGGCGCCGGTCAGGCGGTCTGCGCCGCGTGCAACACGCCGGCGCCCGCCGATCACGTCAAGGAGATGGCGGCGGCCGGACGGATGGGTGAGTCGCTCGCGGCGGTCGTAGGCACGGCCGTCAGGCGAGGAAAGCGTACGAAGAAGCGGTATCCCAAGCTGTACCTGAGCCCGGAAGTGACTACGATTCCCTCGGAGCAGGAGATCGAAAACCGTCTTACGCGTCTGGAACGTGAACTCCGTTGCGAGCGCCCGCGTGAGACGCTGCAAGGCAAGCTCCGTGACCAATTTGCCCGGTTACGGCGTCGAACACTACCAGGACCTGTTCACGCCGCGCCAACTGCTAGTTCTGTTTACACTTGTCAAGCATATCAGGGATACTTGCAAGGAGATGATCGATATTGGTGTTGCTGAAGATCGGGCACGTGCTCTAATCACGTATTTTGCTATGGCATTCGATAGATTTGCCATAACATTCAACAAGTTTGCACGGTGGAGATCTGATCTTCAGAAGACCGAGGGTGTCTTCGACCGACAAGCGCTGAAGATGACCTACGACTACTCGGAAATAAACGGACTCGCAAACACGCAGGGATGTCTGCCGTTCGCCGTCGAACGAATTACATTCTCCATAAGAGAACTTGCAAAGATCGGGCATCCGGCGGTCGTTAGCCGCGGCAACGCGGAGAAGTTGTTCTACGACGACGAGACCTTCGACGCGGTCATCACCGATCCGCCCTACTACAGCAGCATCTACTACGCCGACCTGTCGGCGTTCTTCTACGTGTGGTTGAAGCGCATTCTTGGCGACCTCTATCCCGAACACTTCGCGCTGGCGGCTCCGCCGAAGCGCCGCGAGGCGGTCGCCCAGCCGAGCCAGCATGGCGGCGACGCCACGAAGGCCAACGCGCACTACCAGGAGCTGATGCGCCGCTCCTTCGCCGAGGCGCGGCGCGTGTTGAAGCCGGGAGCGCCGCTGGTCTGCGTCTACGCTCATCGGACCACGGAAGGCTGGGCCACGCTGATCCGCGCCCTGGTGGGCGCCGGGCTCACGGTCACCGAGGCATGGCCGGTGCAGACCGAATCGCGCGGCCGCGTCAACGCGCAGGGCGCCGCGGCGCTGTCCGACAGCATCTTCTTCGTCGCCCGGCGGCGGGAAGAAGCGGCAACCGGCCGCTACGAGGCCGAGGTGGAGCCCGAACTGCACCGGATCGCGCGTGAACGGGTGCGGACGTTGTGGGCCGGCGGCGCGGGGATCGGCGGCGCCGACCTGTTGATGGCCGCGGTCGGCGCCGGGCTGCGCGCCTACACGCGGTTCGGCGCCGTCGAATACGCCAACGGCGAGCCGGTGCCTGCCGAGCGCTTCCTCCAGGAGGTCGAAGGCGTGGTGCTCGACGTGATGCTGGAGGAGATCTTCGGTTTGCGGCGGTCGGCGGTCGGTTCGGTCGATGCGCTCACGCGGTTCTACATCCTGTGGCGTTTCACCTATCATGAATGGAGCATCGAAGCCGGGGACGCCTACGTCTTCTGCTACCCGCAGGGTATCGAGATCGACGGCGCTGACGGACTCGCCGGGCCGGCGCCGGCTCTGGTCGAGAAGGCCGGCAGCAGGTTCCGCGTGCGCACCTACGAGGAGCGCGGCGGCAATGCGACGCTGGGCGGCGCGGCGAACGGCGGACCGGCGCCGCTCATCGACATCCTCCACCGGGTGCTCTGGTTACTCGACAACCGCCCGGCGGAACTCCAGGAGTTTCTCGGCACGGCGCGCCCGAACCAGGAACAGCTTCGACTGGTCACCGAGGCGCTCTCCGCTCCGGTCCACGGCCGTTCCGAAGTGCGGGAGACCAACGCCACCGCGGAGCAGCGCGCCCTCGCCCGGCTGAACGCCAACTGGCGGAGCGTCATCGAAAACGCCCCGTTCAAAGACGAAATCGACCGCCTTACCGGACAGCGGAAACTCGCCTTGGAGTACGACCGATGAGCATCACGTTGCGGCCCTGGCTGGAATGCGTAGACCTGCACCCCGACGTTCTCTCGGACGAGTTTTCCGACGACATCTTCGCGCTCGACCTGGGGCCGTTGTCCGATTACCTGACCGCCAAAGAGCACGGGGCGCCGGACGCGGCACTGGCGCGCGTGCCCGCGGTCTACCGCGACGCCGGCAGTTTCTTCGCGGCCTCCTACCTCACCGGCGGCCTGCGGTCCCTGCTCGAAGACGTGCTGGGCAGGTTGGCCGGCGCGCGCGGCAACCGCGTGCTCAAGTTGATGACCCCCTTCGGCGGCGGCAAGTCGCACACCCTCGCCGCGCTGCTGCACGCCGCCCGCTCGCGAACCGCTCTCGACGCGCTGCCGGAAGCGGCCGGCCTGCCGCGACCGGAGCGGGTGCGAGTGGCGGTCGTGGATGGCCAGCTCTTCGACGCCACCACCGGCAAGCGCGCGCCGCAGGCGGACGTTGCGGCAAAGACGATCTGGGGATGGATCGGGTGGGCGCTCGGCGGGCCGGACGGCTACGCTCTTGTGCGGCAACAGGACGAAGCGCGCGTCGCCCCCGGCGGCGACGTGCTCATCGAGTTGCTCCGGCGTGGGCCGAGCCTCATCCTGCTCGACGAGATCCTGGAATACCTGATCAGCGCCGGCGGCGTGCAGGTCGGACAGACCACGCTCCGCGACGAGACGCTGTCGTTCCTGAAGCGACTCACGGTCGCCGTAGGCAGTGTCGACAACGCCGTGCTGGTGTACTCCCTGCAGTCGAGTTCGCGCGAGTCGCTGGAATACACCGGGCTGCTCCGGACGGTGGAGCATCTGGCAGCCCGCAAGGACCAGCGGCGGGAGCCGGTCGAAGGCAACGAAATCCTCAACGTGATCCAGCGGCGGCTGCTGGCGAAGACACCGGACGCGAGCGCCGCCGGGAGCGTGGCCGAAGCCTACCGGCAGGTATTCACGCGGATGCGGCAGGCGTACGCGCAGGGCGAACCGGAGCGCCGTCAGGCGGAAGAGGAAGGCATGGCGTTGCGCGACCGGATCAGCGCGGCCTATCCCTTCCATCCGGCGCTCATCGACGTAATGCGGGAACGCTGGGCGGCGGTCCCGGACTTCCAGCGCACGCGCGGCGCCCTGCGCTTTCTGGCGACCTGCCTGCGCACGGCGCACGGCGCGGGCCGGTCGCGCCTGCTGCTCGGCCCCGGCGACGTGCCGCTCCGGGACTCCGACGTGCGCCTCGCCTTCTTCATGGAAGTCGGCCAACGGGAGGACTTCCAGGCTTGTCTGGAGCACGATTTCATCGGCGCCAACGCGCGCACGCGGCGGATCGACGGACGCCGCGCACAGGAGGTCACGTCCGAGGCCGGCAAGGAACCGGCCACTCGCCTGGCGACGATCATGCTGCTGTACTCGTTCGGCGGGCTGCGCCGTTCGGGGGGCGCTGAGAGCGAACCGCTTCCTCCCGGCATCGCCGAGTCCGAGCTGTTGGGAGTGAGTATCGGCCCCGACCTGGACAGCACGACCGCGCAGGCGTGTCTCAAGGAGCTCCGGGAGCAGTGCCTCTATCTCCACTTCGACGGCGTGAACTATTGCTTCAAGAAGGACCCCAACGTTACGTTGCTCGTCGAACAGGAGGCCGACGCCGTCACGCGGGACGAAAGCCGCGCCCGCATCCGGGAGATGATCGAGCAGCGCCTCGCCGGCCAGCCGGCCATCGTGTGGCCCGAACGTTCATCCGACCTGCCCGACCGCGAAGCGCGGTTCCTGATCGCCTACCTGCCGCTGGAGTTCGCCGATCGGTCTCCGTCCGAACAGCAGGCGTTGGCACGCGACCTGTGCGAGAACCACGGCGCCCGGACGCGAGAGTACCGCAACGGTCTGGGACTGGCGGTGCCCGCGGGCGACCAGATCGCAGTGCTGCGTCGCGCGGTCCGCTACCTGCTCGCCGTGGAGCGCGTGAACAACCGGCGACGGGAGCACAACCTCACCGCGGCGCAGCGCGGCCAGCTCAAGGAGCGCGCGTCTACTGAGCAGGCAACCGCCGAATCCGCGCTGCTCCGTTTGTACGCCGAAGTCCGGTTGCCCGAGGCCGCCCGGGGAACGCTGTTGCTGGACAACGTGAGCATGGGCGGCCGCCCGTTGCAGATCACCCTCGACGCCGGGAAGCGCGCCCTGATTCACCAGCGCCTGATGGAGTTGCTGGCGACCGTCCAGCGCAAGGTCTTCGATTCCGTCGCACCGGGCAAGATCGTCGAGTTGTTCCACGTCGGCGAGGAGTCCACCGAGCCGGGAATCGCCACCGATCGGGTGGTGGCCGGCTTCTTTTCCTTCCTCGGCTTTCCGCGCCTGCACTCCTCCGACGTCGTGCGCAGCGCGATCGCCCGCGGCGTAGAGACCGGCATGTGCGGCTACGCCACCGGCCGCCCGCCTCGTGGCGCCGATGGCCGCTACCAGCTCGAACGCAGCCGCGTCGCCTTCCAGCGCTCCCTCGCCCCGGACGAGATCGACCTCGACGCCGGCTTCCTCATCCTCCCCCGAGCGCTGCCCGAACCGGAGAAGCCGCGCGAGAAAGGCACGACCCCGGTACAGGGAACTGGTGGCGCAGGAGAGGAAATCCGAGACACCACCAGAACCGGCGATACTCCGCCGCCCGCCCCTGGGGCCGGCCGTGAAGTGGCACTTTCGTTCACCGCCGGCAGCGACAAGCTGTTCGACGCTTGGCGCGCCCTCGCCAACTTGGCCGACCTGGCCGGCGAAATCACCATCAGCGCCAAGGTCACCTCGACAGGCTCCCTCGACTCGAGCAAGCTGGAGCACAGCGTCCTCGAACCCCTCCGCGAACTCGGCCTCCTCGATGACTGAACAAATCGGCGTGGTGGTCCGTCGGTATTGACAAGCGCCGACATAACTCCGATGCTGAACTGGCGTTGTCCAGCTTGGCGGCAGCACGTGTCTATTTCGAACGGGAGATGCAAATGAGACTTGCGAAGGTCAGAATTACCAATTTCCAGAGCGTTCAGGACTCGAACGAGTTCGAGATTGACGAGGTCACCTGCTTGGTCGGCAAGAACGAAGCCGGAAAGACCGCATTACTAAAGGCGCTATACCGCCTCAACCCCATCGTCGAGTCTCACGGCAGTTATACTTCGGACGACTATCCTCGCCAATCCGTGAGCGACTACGAAGATGACGTAAAATCAGGTCGTAGAAAGCCAGCGAATGTCGTTCAAGCTACCTATGCCCTTGACTCCGATGACATAGATACCATCACGAAGATCTACGGACCGAGATGTATCAAAGACGAAGCACCAACTATCGATATCTACAAGGGATATTCAAACAAGATTACGTTCAGCGGATTGGATATAGCAGAGAACGAAGCCATAAAGCATATCGTTGACGACGCAGGACTGCCTCAGGATGTCCTGAATAAATTGTGTGGTCTGACAGTGCAAGAAATGATAGATATTCTTGAGAAAGCCGAGTCGACGGAAGCCGTACAGAAACTAACACCAACGCTGAAGGACATTTCAGAACATGGTATCCTGGAGCTTGTCCACGGTATCATAAATGAGCGTCTGCCAAAGTTCCTCTATTTTGATGAATACTATCAGCTGCGTGGACAGGAAAACTTGCACGCGCTCATGCAACGCAGATCTAACGGAAATCTTCGCGATTCGGATCAACCGCTTCTCGGACTGATTTCTCTCGCGAGGCTGAATCTCGAACAGATGGTGGAGCCGAGAAGTACAGAGACGCTGATCGCGAGACTCGAGGCTGCCGAGAATATGCTTACAAAGAAGGTGCTTCCTCATTGGTCGCAAAACCGACACATTCGAATGACCTTCGACATTCGTCCAGCGCAGCCTAATGATCCGGACGGTATGAATTCGGGGACCAACATCTGGGGCCGTGTACGGGATACAAGGCGCATGGTAACCACAGCGCTCGGAAGTCGATCCCGAGGATTCGTCTGGTTCTTCTCCTTCCTCGCATGGTATTCGAAAACTCGGAAGGAAGAAGAGAACCTCATCCTGCTATTGGACGAACCCGGGCTTTCTCTCCATGCCAAGGCGCAAGCAGACCTTCTTCGCTACTTCGAGAAAGAGCTTCAGCCGCATCATCAGCTAATCTATACGACCCATTCGCCATTCATGGTCGACCCGAAGCGATTCGATCGTGTACGAATCGTACAGGACTTGAGTATTGAGGAAAACCCGGACGATCTGACTGAAGACGAGCAGGGAACCCGCGTCATCACTGAAGTCCTGGATGCTACCTCGGATAGTCTGTTCCCTCTGCAAGGAGCTCTTGGTTACGATATTCATCAGACGCTATTCGTCGGCCCCAACTGCCTCATCGTAGAGGGTGTCTCCGACTTGCTGTACATTCAGACTATTTCTGTCATCCTTCAAGAACAGGGGAAGGATGGACTAAACAATGATTGGACCATCACACCGGTCGGCGGTGCTGACAAGGTTCCGACGTTTGTTGCTTTGATCGGCGCTCAGACCAACCTGAACATCGCGGTTCTCATCGACTATCAGAAGAAGGATCAACAGAACATGGAGAATCTCTACAAGAGAAAACTGATCAGAAAGAAGAATGTGTTTACTTATGCGGAATACGTCGAGCGCAATGAGGCTGACATTGAGGATATGTTCGATTTGGCATTCTATCTAAAGCTTGTGGACGAGGCATTTGGAGCGTCAATTGACGATTCCTCACTTCCTCAAGGACCTCGAATCGTTCGCCATCTTGAGCGATATCTAACCAATAACCCGCTTCCGAATGGTGCTCATTTCAATCACTATCGGCCTGCCTTCTACTTCAGCAAGAACGTAAGTACCCTTGCCGATGAGTTGACGGAATCCGAACTCATTCGTTTTCAACGAGCTTTTGACGCTCTCAACAAGCTGTTGTAGGACCTCTTATGGGTCGCGCTGTCGGACCGTTGCACGGCGCTGGTCGCACTGGCGGTTGACACGCCGTGAACGATGAGCCTCGTGTTCGGGAGATGGCCCGGAAGTACGTCTGGTGGCAGTCGCCGGAGGATACGCTCGCCGATCGGAAGCTGTTGCTGGCGCAGGTCATGACCTTGGGCACCGCTGAGGACGTGCGCTGGTTGCTCTCGGTGGTGTCTTCCGACGACCTGCGCGCCGTGCTGCGTGAGCCTCCGGTCGGCATTTTCAACGCTCGTTCGTGGTCGTTCTGGCATGTCCGGATGGGCTTCGAAGCCGTTCCCGATCTTCCGGTCAGGCGGTTGCCGCGGTAATGCTGGAACCGATCCTGGCCGTGCTTCCCGATGTACAGCGCAGGCTGTGGCCGGCCCTTGCGGACGTGCCCGATTCCTTCGTGCTCTACGGCGGGACGGCGCTCGCACTGCGGTTGGGACACCGGGCCTCCGTGGACTTCGACTTCTTTTCGTCCTTGCCGCTCGATCACGATGCGTTGTTCGCCATTCCCTTCCTGGCTCGTGCCGAGGTCCTGCAGCGCGAGCCCGCGGCGCTCACGCTGTCGGTGACGATGAATGGCGATCCTGTGAAGGTGTCCTTCTTCGGCGACATCGGCTTCGGCCGCGTCGGGCGCCCCGATCGGACTGAAGACGGCTTTCTATGGGTCGCTTCGTTGCTGGACCTGTTCGGAACCAAGCTGAAAGTGCTGCTGCAGCGCGTCGCCGCACGGGACTATCTCGACTTGGCCGCAATCCTGCGCGCCGGCATGCCGCTGCCGGATGGCCTCGGCGCAGCGCGAGCGCTGTTCGGGAACGAATTCCCGCCGATGGAAGCCGTCAAGGCGCTTGCCTACTTCGACGAAGGCGAGGCGGTAAACATCGACTCGGTTACGCGCCGTTACCTGACTCAGCAAGCCGCCGCGTGGGACTGTACGGTGAGCCCGATCGACAGAGCCGCCGCGTCCGTCTCTGGCACACGTCCTGCGTGAGCCCGATACGAGGCGCAACGGCAGCTCAGGCGCCGGATTTCGCGGCGACGTCCGCGGTGACACCGGCTTAGCAGCGGTGAAGTGGCGTCTCCCCCCACCTGAATCGGCGACGAAGCGCCGCCGTTCACCACTGCTTCATTATTTCCCAGACCTGCGCGAGCCGACCACCGTAGTCCGCGAGCCAAGCGGGCGGACGAGCCGCCTCAAACGATAACCATTGGGTGTCGCTGCCCCGGGAGCCGCCATGCTGCGGAGGAGTCCTCGCCTACACGACGGCCTTCGGGATGACCCAGCAGTGGCATCGAACGGCGAGATGCCGAGGCAGATGACGTACGCATAATCTTGGTCGCGCAATTGCTGGAACTTGTAGATTCCGCTCTCCCAGAGAATCGACATCTTGATCTCGACCCTCTTACCGGCGATTATACGATCGGCGTCACTATCACCGCTCGCGGCAACGTCGAATCCCTTGGCAGCGCACCACCCCGCGACGAGCTGCTCGCCGACCTTGCCTTTGGATCGCGGCGGCAGTCTCCGAATCCAATCGAACGGGCTGTCTTTCCAAAGCCGATCCTGCTCAGCAGTTGATTTAGTTTTCCGCAGCATTTGGCCGCTGCTGGCGAGCCAGCGCACTTCCGGATCAAGGATGTGGTTCATAAGGTAGTCCATTCCACGTCATCAATATCCGCGAATCGCCGCCGCATGACGTCTACCGCTTCCGGGTTCGAGTCGACCAGGACTGCCCGGCGGCCCATCTCGTGCGCCACGGCACCCGTGGTGCCGCTCCCCGCAAAGAAGTCCAACACGAGATCGCCGAGGTTTGACGAGGCGGCGACGATACGCCGGAGGATGCCGGCGGGCTTTTGTGTCGGATAGCCGGTCTTCTCTCGACTGTTCGTTGGCACGATGGTGTGCCACCAAGTATCGGTGGGCAGTTTACCGCGTGCCGCTTTTTCTTTACCTGCAAGACCCGGCGCCATGTACGGGATGCGCTCGACGGCGTCCCGGTTGAACGTGTATCGGGCACGGTCCTTTACATAGAAGAGAATGTTGTCGTGCTTCGCCGGCCAACGGTACTTCGGTCGGCCCCCGAAGTCGTATGCCCAGATGATTTCGTTGAGAAAATTGTCGGCGCCAAAGATATCGTCGAGCAGGAAACGGCACCGGTGTACCTCACGGTAGTCGACGTGCAGGTAGAGCGAACCGTGTGGAGTCAGGACGCGATACGCCTCGACCAGTCGAGGTTCGAGAAAGGCGATGTAGTCCGTGAAGTAGTCGGGATATTGCCGCGTGCCCACGACGGATGTCTGGTACGTTCGACCCTGGAATCCCACGCGGTGCGCCGTGGGCGAGTGGACCGCTTTGATCTGACGCCGACGCTGCGTCTTGCCGGTGTTGAAAGGGGGGTCGATATAGATCAGGTCGACCTGACCTGCAGGGAGTCGCTTCAGAAAATCGATGTTGTCGCCATGAACGACATGCAGGGCCGTCGGCGCCGGGGGTGTGACTCGGCAGTTCGTCGTCTGGAACAGCGACTGTTGTTCCAACTCAGCAACCCGTTACGCAGATTGACTCGACCGGCGATATTCAACCTCGCGGAACATAGGCAGAGGACGACTGCGCTGTCGACGGTTTGGCGTCATCATGTTCAGACGCCGGACTCCGGGGCGTCGAACACCGCGTCGACGTCCGCGGTGAAACCAGCCAGCAGCGGTGACGTGGCCGCCTCGCCCCGCGCGAAGGTGCCGTGCTCCACGTAGGCGTCGCCCTTCAACGTAAGCACCGTGATGGCCTCGCCGCGCGGGTCGGCGACCCAGTATTCGGCGATGCCTGCGGCGGCGTAGTCGGCGCGCTTCTCCACGCGGTCGCGATCCGGGTCATCCGGGCTGACGACCTCTACCACCAGGTCCGCTCCCAACCAATAGCGGTCCTGACGGCGCGGGTCGGAGCGGTCGCGGAGGAGCAGCAAGTCAGGTTCGCGGAACGTGCCTTCGCGGACGCGCATGCGCAGCGCGGCGACTCTGACGACGCCGCCGCGCGGTTCGAGGTAGCCGTGGAACAGCAGGTACAGGAACAGGAGCACGGCCTGATGCGTATCGGTCGGCATGGGCAACTCCTGAACGCGGCCGCCGGCGAGCTCGATCAAACGATTGGTGTGGTCGGTGAGCCACAGATACTCCCGCTCACCCCAGGCGCCCTGCGGGGGCAGCACGTCGCGCAGCAAGGAAGACAGCGCCTCCTGCGAAGTCGGCGGCGCCGGCGTCGATTGGCTCATGGCGGCCACGCTCACTCCTACCTTGGACCGGGGATCGTCGTCAATCGCGGCGACGTTCCGTGCTAACATCCTCCACCTGATGACCGAAGCCGAATGGTGGGCGCTGGTGCCCGCGCCGTTCCGCGACCGGCCGGAGCTCGCCTACGTGCGGGACGATCCGGCGCTGCCGCGCGTGCTCCTGTTGGGCGACTCGATCTCCATGTCCTACACCGCGCCGGTGCGACGGCGGCTGGCCGGCGCGGCGACGGTGCACCGCGCGCCGGACAACTGCCGGTCCACCCGCCACAGCCTGACCGACCTCGATCGCTACCTGGGCGACGGCGGCTGGCGGGTGATCCACTGCAACTGGGGCATCCACGACATTACTCGCAGGGATAGCCCGGACGTACGCCAAGTGGAGGTCGAGGAGTACGGCCGCAACCTGGAAGCGCTCTTCGAGCGGCTGGAGGCGACCGGCGCGCGGCTGATCTGGGCGACCACCACGCCGGTGCAGGAGGGTACGCCTGACCGCATGCCGGCCGACGTGGTGCGCTACAACGGCGTGGCGCGCGGCATCGTCTCCGCGCGCGGCATCGCCGTCGACGATCTCTACTCCCTGACCCTGCCGCGGATGACGGCGCTGCAGCCGCCGCGGAACGTCCATTTCACCGCGGCGGGCGCCGAGGTGCTGGCGGAACAGGTGGCGCGGTCGATCCGAGAAGCGCTCGACTGACCCCAGACTTCGTCCGCATGAGTATTTTCTGGTTGACCGGAAAACACTCATGAGTATATTCTGGCACACCAGAAAACACTCATGCCCATGCCGACCGGACCCCGGACGCCCCGCTACCTCGCCGCCGCCGTCACCGCCGATCTCGCCGGCCGCATGGTGTTCGTCGGCGGCCCGCGCCAGATCGGCAAGACGACGTTGGCCCTGTCGCTGTTGCCGGCCGGGAGCGACGAGTCGTCGCCCGCCTACCTGAACTGGGATCATCTCGCCGACCGGGAGGCGATCCTGGCAGCGCGACTGCCGCCGGGTCAGCCGCGGATCATCTTCGACGAGCTTCACAAGTACGCGGAGTGGCGGGGGCTGATCAAGGGGCTCTACGACACGCACAAGTCATCGATCTCCTTCCTGGTAACCGGCTCCGCGCGGCTCGACTACTACCGCAAGGGCGGCGACTCCTTGCAGGGGCGGTACCATTACTACCGCCTGCATCCGTTTACCCTGCTGGAAGGCGGCCACCGCCCCGACGCCGGATCGGTCGCCCATCTGCTTCGGTTCGGCGGGTTCCCGGAGCCGTTCCTGCGCGGCGAGGAGCGCTTCCACCGCCGCTGGCTGCGCGAGCACTCCGCCCGCGTCGTGCATGAGGACCTGCGCGATCTGGAGCAGGTCCGCGAGGTGTCGCGGCTCGATCTGTTGCTGGCCCACCTCCCCTCCTGCGTGGGATCGCCGCTGTCGATCAATCGCCTGCGCAAGCTCCTGCAGGCTTCGCACGACAGCGTCGAACGCTGGATCGCGGCGTTCGAGCGGCTCTACCTCTGCTACCGGGTGGCACCGTTCGGGTCAGCGTCGATCCGGGCCGTGCGCAAGGAACGGAAGCTCTATTTCTGGGACTGGTCGCGCGTGGACGATCCGGGCGCCCGCTTCGAGAACCTGGTGGCCGGCCATCTGCTCAAGTACTGCCACTTCATCGAAGACACCGAGGGGTATGCGATGGAGCTGCGCTTCCTCCGCGACACCGACGGGCGGGAGATCGACTTCGTCGTGCTCCGCGACGGCCGGCCCCAGTTCGCCGTGGAGTGCAAGAGCGGCGAGCGCAGCGCCTCACGGGCCTGCCGCTACGTGCGCGAGCGCACCGCCATTCCCCGCTTCTACCAAGTGCATCTGGGCACCGCGGACTTCGGCGATGCGGGCACCGACACGCGCGTCCTGCCGTTCTGGACCTTTTGCCGCGAGCTGGCGCTACCGTAGCCCGAGGGATGAGAGCTCTGGCCGGCGTCGGGACTGGTGGCGATGGTGCCGTTCCGGCCCACCGCCGCGACTTCAGAGCAGGCGCTCGGTGCCGGCGTCGATCCGGTCGCAGTCGAGATGCAGACCCACGCCGGGCTCGGCGCTCAGGGTCACGTGGCCGGCCTGCACGACCAGCGGCGCGCGGATCAACCCGCCGGCGGCGCGCGCCCGGTCGCCGCGCCCGCCCGGCTCCCAGAGCAGGAACATCGCGTTGCGCACCGCGCCCATGATCCCCGCCGCGGCGAGGCCGCCGTTGCCGTCGTCGGGGTCGATCTCGCAGTTGACCCCGAACGCCTCGGCCGCCCGCGCGATCTTCAACGCTGCCGTGATACCGCCAACCGCCGGTACGCGCACGCGGATCAGGTCGGCCGACTGGCGGGCCAGGTGCCCGGCCGCCTGCCGGCCCGCGCCGGGGCCGCTCACGGTCGCCAGCACCGGCGTATCCAGGTCGGCGGCAAGCCGCCGCAGCGCCTCGCCGTCGGCTCCGGGGAGCGGGTCCTCGAACCACGTGTAGCCGGCCTGGTCGAGCGCACGGCCGATCGCCAACGCCTCCAGCCCGCCGCCGGCAGGAGCGCCGCGGTAGAGCAGCGGATAGTCCGGCGCCACCGCTTCCCGGACGGCGCGGACCGCAGCCAGCACCCGCTTCCGCACCGCCGCCGGCGCCTGCGCGCCGATCGCGGTCGCCGCACCCGCCACGCGGTAGCCGCGATAGCCGTCACGCTCGGCGCCCGCTGCCTCAGCGGCTGACGCCTCGGCCGCCGCATCGCGGGAGTCGCAGGCGGCCTCGCCGGCAAGACAGACCGGCACCCGCGTGCGAAAGCCGCCGATAACCCGGTACAGGGGCAGGCCGAGCGCCTTCGACCAGAGGTCCCAGAGCGCGATGTCGGCTCCGGCCAACCCTGCCGGGTCGCTGCCGGCCGCGGCGGCGCGCAGGTCGCGCCGGATGCGCTCGCGGTCGGCGAGCGGCCGCCCGACCAGCGCCGCGCGCATCCGCTCGACGGTCGCCGCCGGCGGCAGCCGGTCCGGGGAGATGAGCGCCTCGCCTTCGATCCCCTCGCCTGCCCCTCCCGCGCCGATCCGCACGGCGCCGACCGGCGCGTGCACCTGCAGCCCGGTGATCGTCAGTGCCGCTGGCGCGGCTCGATCGCCCGCCATCACACCACCTCCAACGCTTCCGATTCGATCCGGTCCCAGTCCGGCGCCGGCGCCGGCAGGTCGCCGCACTGGATGCGCAGGTGCCCGTCGTCGATCACGCGGATTCCCTGGAAGGTGAGCGTCGCGGGGTCCTGCGGAGGCGGCAGCGGCCCTTCCGAGCCGTACTCGTACAGCGGGTCGTTGTGGATCGCCAGCGCCACGTGCGCGTTGCCGCCGTGCACGTCGAGCCCAAAGGTCTCGGCGAGCTGCGCCAGTTTGATCTGTCCGGTGATGCCGATGGCGCGCTGGCGCACGATGTCGGTCGCCTGCATGGCGATGAAGGTGGAGGCGTTGAACGGCTGCCCGGCCAGCGATCCGATCCACTCCATCGCCATCACGGGCAGGTCCAGCGCCGCGCACAGCTTGCGGAGGCCCATCAGGTCGAAGTCCTGCAGCGGCTCCTCGATCCAGGCGTAGCCCAGCCGCTCCATCTCGCGGCCGATCCTGATCGCCTCGTCGCAGGTGTAGTGCTCGACCGCATCGTGGATCAGGATGAAGTCGTCGCCCATCGCCTCCCGCAACGCCCGGAACAACTCGGTGTTGCCCGCCACGCCGCGATAGGAGTGGTCCTTGCCGCCTTTGAAGCCCTGCTCGCGCGCCTTGGCGGCATCTGCGACGTAGTCGTCGATGGTCCGGCCGCCGATGTTCCGGTACGCCGGCAGCGAGTCGCGGGCGCCGCCCAGCAGCCGGTACAGCGGCAGCCGGGCATGACGGCTGGCGAGGTCCCAGAGCATCTCATCCACGGTCTGGATGAGGCCGCGGCCGGTGTACATGAAGCGCTGCGTGTACCAGAGGCGCTGCCAGATGCGCTCGCGGTCGAAGGCGTCCATGCCGGTCAGCAGATGGGCGACCTTGACGCGGAACTCCCTCGCCTGCCAGGCGAGCTCGGTCGCGCTGAACCCGGTGGCGTACGTCGCGTGCGCGTCGAGGTCGCCGTCGGTGACGAGGCGCAGGATCAGGTCATAGGCCGGCATCCGTTCCCGGAACTCCGGGATATCGCCGCCGGCGCCGATTCCCTCGCCGTGCGTGAACAGCCCGGACAGCCCCGGCGGCACCAGCTCCATGCCGCCGCGCCCGATCGCGGCGCGTTCCCGCTCGCCGGCGGCGACGACGTAGAGCTTGACCTCCTCGATCAACAACGCGGCGTCCTCCCTCGGGCTCACCGTGCGGGTGTGGACCGCGCCGTGTCAAAGGCGGTTATGCTCAGCGCCATGGAACGGATCGAATACGAGCGCCGGCGGCTGGGACGCACCGGTTTGCAGGTGCCGGTGCTGGGGATCGGCGGCGCTCAACTCGGCCGCCGCGGCGGCAGTCACGACGAAACGCTGGGCGTAGACACGGTGCTGGCGGCGTTGGAGGCGGGGATCGACCTGATCGATACCTCGGCCGCCTACATCGGCGGGGAGAGCGAGCGGTACATCGGCATCGCCCTGCAGGAGTGGTACCGCCGCGGCAACCGGCGCGAGGACCTGATCATCGAGAGCAAGGCCGGCTCGCGCCGGCGGCCGCACGATTACTCCTATGACGCGATCATGGCCAGCACCGAGCTGAGCCTGCGCGCGCTCAAGACCGACTACCTCGACGTGATGCTGGTGCACGACCCGGCGGAGATCGAGCCGGTGCTGGCGCCGCACGCCGCCCGCGAAGCCCTGTTGGCGCTCAAGGAGCAGGGCGTCATCCGTCACCTCGGCCTGGGCTGCCGGCCGCACGCGCATCACCGGGCGTGCATCGCCACGGGCGACTTCGAGGTGTCGCTCACCTTTCGCGACTACAACCTGATCGAGCGCTCCGCTCTGGCCGGCGTGCTGGAGCCGGCCGCGGCGGCCGGCGTGGGCGTGTTCAACGCGTCGATCATGCTGAGCGGCCTGCTGGGCGGCGACGATCCGGTCGCGGTGGCGGCGAGCGCCGCCGGCGTGCCGCCGGACCGGGTGGAGATGACCGGCGAGTTGCGCCGCGCCAAGCGGATGTACGACTGGTGCGCGGCGCGCGGCCTGGACCTGCACGTCCTCAACCTGCACTTCTGTCTGCGCGAGACGCGGTTCGCCTCGGTCCTGCTCGGCTTCTCCACGCCGGAGCGGGTCGCGCAGAACGTCGCCGCCTACCGCCAGGAAGTCGATCCGGCCGTCTGGGACGAGTTGGAGCGCGACTTCGCGGACTTCGCGCGGAGCGGATGAGGGGGAGACGATGAAGGGAGCAAGAACGCGGGAGAAACTGCGGGTCGCGGTGGTCGGTGGCTGCGGCGACTGGGGCCGGCGGTATACCAATGCGTACGCCCACCATCCGGAGGCGGAGTTGATCGCGCTGGTCGATACCGCGCGCGCGCGGCGCACGGTGTTCGCCGAGCGCTACGGGATTCCCCGCCAGTTCGATACGGTGGAGGAGCTGCTGGCGTGGCAGGTGCCGGACGTGGTCGCCAACATCCTGCCGGTGAGCGCCGCGCGCGACGCGGTGATCGCGTGCGCGGAGGCGGGCGTCAAGGGGATCTCATGCGAGAAACCGATCGCCGCGCGGCTGGCCGACGCCGATGCGATGGTCGCCGCCTGCGAGGAGCGGGGAGCGTCGTTCGCGTGCGGGACCGCGTGGTGGGAGGTGCACCACGTGGCCAAGATCGGCGCGTGGGTGCGCGACGGCGCCATCGGCCGGCTCACCGGCGCGGCCATCGACGGTTTCCTGGCGCAGGGCGATCAGGTGTCGGGGCTGGGCTGCGTGATCCTCAACTTCCTGCGCTTCGCCACCGGCGACGAGGTGGCGTGGGCCGAGGGCTGGACGGTGCCCGAAGCCGCGGCGGCGAGCGATGACGACTGCGCGGCGTACGGCGCGCTCGGCATGACCGGCGGCTACGTGTGCACGGCGGCGCGCGACGTGCCGGCCGAAGGGGCGTGCAAGGTGGCGCTGTTCGGGGAGGAGGGCGCCGTGTACCTGGCCGGCGGCGCCGGCACCGTGCTGCTCAAGGGAACCGGCGCGCGCGCCCGTCCGGTGCGGCCCGATTTCTTGGAGGAGCCGACCGACGACGAACGGCTCGGCGGCCCGTTCCTGGGGGTCGTCGACAGCCTGATGGAGGCGGTGCGGGACGGCCGCCGCGCGCCGTGCAGCGGCCACGACTACCGGCAGGTGCTGGAAGCGGCGGCCGCGCTGAAGCGCTCCGCGCGGGAGGGGCACCGCCGGGTCGCGCTGCCGTTGGCCGACCGCTCCGCGACCGTCATGCCGATGCCCTACCGCTGGCACGGCGGCGACGTGACCGGCTGGGCGGTCATCGACCGCGGCGAGCCCACCCCCCTCGAACCGGAAGGCTGAATCTGCCTATCGACCCGACCGAAATCCGTACATGGCCAAGCTACTCGCTGACGAGGTGGACCATGCCCTGGAACTCCAGGACCGTGGTGCCGCCGTCCTCGCGGGCGAGTTCAATGCGCGAGTGGCCCTTGGCGGATGAGCGGCCGGGGCGGACGACGCCGTCGGTGAAGCAGCCGACCACCTCGCCCAGAAACACATCGTGCGAGCCCAGGCTCACCACCTCGCGCACCTTGCACTCGTAGTTGATCGGACACTCGGCGATATGGGGCGACTTGATGCGCTTGCCGGGCAGCGGCGTCAGACCGGTCTCCTTGAACTTGTCGACGGCGGCGTCCTTGGCGCGCGAAAGCCGGCCGCAGGCGGACACCGCCTCGCGCAGCCGGTCCGTGGGCACGTTCAGTGCGAAGTCGCGGGCGCGGCGCAGCAGCTCGTGAGTGCCGCGCTTGAAGTAGTCCCCGGTGATCTCCTGGACGCTCACCGCTACCCCCAGGTAGAACGGCAGCCGGTTGAGCCAGCCCCATCCGACCGACGGCATGATGTTCGGGATGCCGGTCTCCTCGTCGAGGACGCTGATCAGCGCCGGGGTGACCGGGAGGAATCCCGGCGTGTCGAACTCCTGCCCCCGCGGGGGGACGGAGCGGTCGTGCGGCGTGTAGACTTTGGCCATCGGTGCGCTGACCATGACGGAGCCGGCTTCGGGCCGTCAACGACGGTCTTGCCGGGCTTCGCGCCGCTGCCGCAGCTGCCCGGCCACGGCGTCCGGCCCTGCGCCGGCGGACAGCAGCACGGCGACCGCTCCCTGGAGGACTTCCGCGGCCTGTGGCCGCCCCCCAATCTGCACGGACGCCGGTGACTCGGACCTCGGCATGGTGCGGTTCGCACGTTACCGGGCGGCCAACCCCTTGCGATCAACTCGGAGAGCTTGAGTCCGGCGGCCCCGCACTCACCTCGGGACGGCGCGTGGTTACCAAGCCCGATGTTTCACGCCGTAGCAATACACCGCTTTCGCTCCCCAGGTAGTCGATCAACTCGGGATGATGAGAGGTGAGTACCGCCTGCTGCACCGCATCTCCGCAGACGTCTTCAAGCCTCATGAGCCACGGTTGGAGATCGAGAGAGATACGCGCCCGCTTCGACGCTCGTTCGTGCTCTACCTCGAGCCGATAGGTGAAGGTATCCGACTCCAACCGCACCTCGATCTCGAACTCCTGAATATCCCGATTCTGCCAACGCGTCAGCGTGCGCGTCGGAAACACGTCCGCGTCCATTACCCTTGCTTCCCCGGAGAGCAGCCGGCGCAAGGCGAACATGATGTCGAGCACGGCGGTCTTTCCCACCCCGCTCGGCCCGAGCAACAGCGACAACTCCTGAAGACGCAACTCGAAGTTGACCAGACACTTGTAGTTGTTGACATACAGCCTCTGTATCATCGACACTCCGTTCGACGGATCGACCCGCCGCCGTCTATCCTACCATGGTGAAGACCCTGATACGCGGCCGGCTGCTGGTCTGGAGCGCTGCCGCCGAGCTCCGCACCGACGCTGCGCTGCTGGTCGAAGACGGCGCGATCACGGCAGTGGGTGACGAGGCGCTCCGGCGCGCCGACGGCGCGACCCGCCGGCTCGACTTTCCGGAACAGGTGATCGCCCCCGGCCTGATCGACAGCCACGTGCATCTGATGTGGAGCGGCGAGCCGGCCCGGAACGGAATCGACCCGCTGTACGCGGCGATCGGCCAGCCGCCCGCCACCCTCACGGTCCGGACGGTGACCAACCTGCGCGCGGCGCTCAGCCGCGGCATCACCACCGTCCGCGACTGCGGCGGCTTGGCGGACGTGATCATCCCGGTCGCGCGCGCCGTTCGCGACGGCCTGTTGGTTGCGCCGCGAGTCGTCAGCGGAGGGGCGCCGATCACCTCCACCGGCGGCCACTGCTGGTTCCTGGAGAACGAGGCCGACGGCGAGGATGGCGTGCGCCGCGCGGTGCGGCGCACGCACAAAGCGGGCGCCGACTTCATCAAGGTGATGGCCACCGGCGGCGGCACCCGCGGCACCAACCCCCGCGCCGCGCAGTTCGGTCCGGCCGAGCTCGAAGCGATCACCCATGACGCCCATCGCCTCGGGCTGCGCGCCAGCGCCCACGCGCACGGCACCGAAGGCATCGAACGCTGCGTCGCCGCCGGCTTCGACGGCATCGAGCACTGCACCTGGTTGGCGCGCGACGGCAACGGCGAGGACTACCGGCCCGCGACCGTCGAACGGATCCGCAACCGGCGCATCTTCGTCTGCAAGACGATCGCCGGCTTCGAGCGCTGGCCCCTGGAGGAGATCGAGGCGGCCGGCAAGCGGCACCCTGGATGGCGGAAGTTCGCGACGTTCCGCGACATGCTCGCCGCCGGCGTGACGGTGATCGCCGGCACCGACGCGGGCATCACCGACACCAACTTCGTCGATCTGGCGCGCACCATGGAGACGATGGTCGGGCTGGGCGGCATGTCTCCGGCGGCGGTACTGCAGTCCGCCAGCGCCACCGCTGCCAAAGCGCTGGCGCTGGACGGCGCGATCGGCACGCTGGAGGCCGGCAAGCGAGCCGACTGCATCCTGCTCGACGACAACCCGCTCGAAGACGTACGCGCGCTCCGCTCCGTGCGCGCCGTGATTCGCGACGGGGAGATGGTCGCCCGCGACGGCTACGTGTTGGCGGCGCCTCATCCGCGCACCTGAGCGCACTCACGGCTGACCGGTTGTCGGGCCGGCGCGACAACCGGCATAGTCCCGTCGCCATGAACGCCCCGTTGCAACTCAACCTGTCCTGCGGGCAGACCGACCTCCACCCGGCCGCGCGCGAAGCGTTGGGCCAACCCCTGCCCAATCCGATCTACTACCCGCCCTTCTACGACGTCGAGGGCGACTGCGTGGCGATGCTGCGCGATATCCTGCGCACGGGCGGCGACGTGCTGCTGCCGGTCGGCTCGGCGACCTACGGCGAGGAGGCGGCGTTCAACACGTTCCTGGAGCGCGGCGATGCCTGCGTGACGGTCAACACCGGGATGTTCGGGCAGGTGCTGACCGATCTGGTCACCGTCGTCGGCGCGACCGCCGCGCAGGTCAAGCTGCCGCCCGGCACCGCGATCACCGTCGACCGGGCGCGGCAGGCGCTTCGCGACCGCCCGGACGCCAAGATGTTCGCCGTAGTCCATCTGGAGACCACGGCGGGCACGGTCAACCCGGTACGCGAGATCGGCGCGATGATCCGCGATGAGTTCCCGCACGTCCTCTATCTGGTCGACGCCGTATCGTCCCTCACCTCCGAACCGCTGCGCATCGACGATTGGGGCATCGACGTCTGCTGCACCAGCAGCCAGAAATGCGTCAACGCTCCCCAGGGGATCGCCATCGTGGCCGTGGGGCCGCGCGCCTGGCAGGCCGCCGAGCGACGATCGAGCCCGATTCCCGGCCTGTGCCTCGACTTGGTGACCTGGAGGCTCTGGCATCGCGGCGTGCGGCAGGCGAGGGATGCGGCCCGCGGCGAGCCGGCGGCCGAACCGTCCGCGAACGGCGATTCGGCCCAGGATCGCGAAGCCGTCGATACGTCGGTGACCGCCTACAAGGCCGCGCACGGCCCATCGCAGTCGTACTCGCTGCTGCTGGCGCTGCGGGGAGCGCTGCGCGAGATCGTGCAGGAAGGCCCCGAGCGGGTGATCGCCCGCCACGCCGCCGCCGGCCGGGCGCTGCGCGCCGGCGTGCGCGCCATGGGGCTGCGGGTCCTGGCCGACGAACGGATCGCCGCGTCCTGTTCGACCTGCGTGGTCATGCCGGGCGACTCATTCCCGACGCAGGAGTACATGCAGACCGTGTGGCGCGAGCACGGCATCGCCACCGCCGGCGGTTCCCAGGCGGTCGGCGAGATGGGCTATGCCGGCAGCCGCGTCGGCCTGATGGGCTTCGTCGCCACCCTCGACTCGGTGCGCGCCCTGCTGACCGCGATGGAGCAGGTGCTGCCGCGCTACGGCGTAACGGTGACGCCCGGTGTCGCGGTGCACGCCGCCGAGGCGGCGGCCGCTTCCCTCGCCGCCTCCGCCTGAGGCAAGCGAGCCGCTCCCTGCGATCGGTCAATCCTCGGGTCGAGGCGGTACCGCGCTCCGGTATCCGCGCCATACTCGACTTGGCGCAACGGCCCGGCGTCGTCCACCTGGAGATCGGCCAGCCCGACTTCCCCACGCCCGCGCACATAGCCGCCGCCGCCGCCCGCGCCGCCGAGGCCGGCAAGACCGGCTACACGCCGAACGCCGGCCTGCCCGAGCTGCGCGAGGCGCTCCGCGTCATGCTGCGGGAAGAGAACGGGGTGGCCGTCACGACCGAGCAGATCATCGTCACCATCGGCGCGATGGGCGCCCTGTACGCCAGCCAGCAGAGCGTGCTGGAGCCGGGCGACCAACTCCTCGTGCCAGACCCCGGCTATCCCAACTACCGGATGGCCGCCGAGCTGTGCGGCGCGGAAGCGGTGCCCTACCCGCTCGTCGCCGCCGACGGCTACCAACCGGACCTCGACGCGTTGGCAGCCGCCGTGTCGCCGCGCACGAAGGCGATCATGGTCGCCAGCCCGTCGAACCCGACCGGGACCGTCCTGCGCCGCGACCGGTTGGAACGGATCGTCGAGCTTGCCGAACGCCACGATCTCTATCTGATCTCCGACGAGTGCTACGAAAAGATCGTCTTCGACGGCCGGCACGTCAGCCCCGCCGGCCTCGGCGCCGGCGATCGCTGCTTCACGGTCGGCAGCTTCTCCAAGAGTTATGCGATGACCGGCTGGCGCATCGGCTACGTCGCCTGCCCGAAACCGATCGCGCCGCTGCTGGTGAAGCTGCAGGAGGCGACCGTGGCGTGCGCTCCCGTACTCTCCCAGCACGCGGCGCTGGCGGCGCTCGCCGGGCCGCAGGACTGCGTCGCCGGCATGGTCGGCGCCTACCGCGAACGGCGCGACCTGGCGTGCGACCTGCTCGAACGAGCCGGCCTCTGCCGCTATCGGCCGGAAGGAGCCTTCTACCTGCTGGTCGACCTGCCGGGACGGGTCGAGGACACCTACGCCTACGCCCGCCGCCTGCTCCGGCAGGCCGACGTAGCGGTCGCCCCCGGCGAGACGTTCGGCGCCGGCGGCCAAGGCCGCGTGCGCATCTCCCTCGCCACCGCCCCGGATCAACTCCGCGAAGGCCTGCGGCGCCTCATCGCCTTCGCCGCCGTCCGTCCCGCCGCGCCGATTGAAGCGCAACCGACGAGTAGCGCATGATAGTCACCAGAGCGTTCTCTGTGCGACGACAGTATCATCGGCAACGCCCGCGCTACGGACTTGAACGACGATGACCTTGCTCATGCCCGCAGCAGTCCGTCACGACCTATCTGGGTTCAGTGCCATATTGAAATCGCCTCGCGCGCGACTCACTGCCTATTCGACGAAATCGATAGCATCATAGATGAATACGCACGGGGCCGATGCGATTTCAATGATCGTGTGCTTATGGACCTGTGCAGGCGGGAGCGCTTGACACTTGTAACCGACGACGCGGACTTTCGAGGTAATGACATTACGATCCTGACCGCCAATCGGTCCGTTCTATGCGATAGGTAGACGTCCGTGAGCACACGATGCAGGGCCGATATTACCGGAGGGTGCGAAACCGAGACTTCGAGGCAAATCCGATGGCTCTGAAACTCGCGGATGCCATCTCACGTCAGCCGGTTCTGGACGGAATCGAACCGCGCAATCGGACCTGCGTCGAGGACCGGCATTCCAAACTATCGGCGAGCCGTTCGCAAAAGAACTCGGGCTCCTACTATACGCCGGCGCCGGTCGTTTCGACGCTCGCAAGCTGGGCGGTGCGTGCCGAGACGGACCGCCTGCTCGACCCGTCCTGCGGCGACGGTCGATTCATCGCCTGCCATCGAAACAGCGTCGGAATCGAGCGGGATGTCCAGGCTATGCAGATCGCCAAGCGCCGAGCCCCCCATGCGCAGACGTACGCAGCCGATTTCTTTACCTGGGCGACGGACACCGGCGAGCGATTCGATTGCGCGGCAGGCAATCCACCGTTTATCCGATACCAGACCTTCAGCGGACCGGCGCGCGCCGGAGCCCTGCGGCTCTGCGCGTCCCTCGGCGCTCCGTTCTCCGGGCTTACTTCGTCATGGGCACCGTTTCTGGTCGTGACGGCAAGCCTTCTGAAGCCTGGCGGCCGCATGGCGTTCGTCGTCCCTGCTGAAATAGGCCATGCGCCGTACGCGGCTCCGTTGCTCGACTACCTGGCCTCCCACTTCGACGTAGTGCAGATCATCGCCATTCGCGACAAGCTCTTCCCTGAACTGTCCGAAGACTGTTGGCTCCTCTACGCTGACAGATTCGGCGGCGCTACCGGGGAGGTTCAATTGTCCATCCTCGACAAGTTCACGCCGTCACGCCGACCTCCCGACCAGGGGACCCAGGCGCCGCTGAGCGAATGGCGCGATGTCTGGAATCGTCGATTGAGGCCCTTCCTGCTCTCCCGGGATGCACGCGCGCTGTATCAGGAGACGGTCAGCCATTCGGGAACGAGGCGATTCGGCACGATCGCGTCCGTGGGAATCGGCTATGTCAGCGGCGCCAACGATTTCTTCCATCTGCGGCCGTCGGAAGTGGAGCGCTGGCGAATTCCAACCGGATTCCTCCATCCGACCGTCCGCACAAGCCGCATGCTGCCGCCGCTCCGCCTGACTGAGAAGTCGATAGATCGTTGGCGTCACCACGACGAACCAGTGCTGCTTCTGCGGATCAGAAAGGACGACGACCTGCCCAAGAGCGTCCGTCGGTATCTCGATACTGAAGCCGGTAGAGCCGCCAGAACCGCATTCAAATGCCGCACGAGAACTCCCTGGTATTCCATTCCTGACGTCCGAGTTCCCGATTTCTTTCTTACATACATGTCAGGGCGAGCACCGAATCTCGTGCGCAACTCATCGACCGCTTCATGCACCAACGCCGTACACGGGGTTCACCTGCACGACAAGACCAGAGCGCGTCAGCTCATCCGAAGTTGGTACACATCTTTCGTCCGACTGAGCTGCGAGATCGAGGGGCACCCCCTCGGCGGCGGCATGCTCAAACTGGAGCCACGGGAAGCGACACGGGTCGTGCTTCCGGATGCTTCTCTGCTGCCCGTTTTGTCCGGTCCGGAAATCGAAGATGCCCTGGCGACGTCGCGCACCTGGAGGCATTATGCCACTCCCGGATGATGATCACGTACGGCGCCGGCGAACCTGCGAATGGATCACCCGCACGGAAGCGCTTCGCCACTTCGCGACGTACGAAGGTCCCACGCAGAGCCAACAGCACATCAAACCCCTCCACTGGTACGTTGCATGCCGCCTCGTCCTCGAAGGGGAATTCCATCCCGACGAACTGATCCCCCGCCCCCCCGTTCTCGGTGACCAACCGGCGCGGTGGTCACTTTCTTCACTACTCGCCGGAGACAGCGACCGGCTCCGAAGCCACGCTTCTGGGTGGTTTGAAGACCAAGAACGTGGACATCGTCATAGACAAACCGGGAGTAGGTCCCGTCCGCGTTGGGAGCTCTCACCGGTCGCGACGGCATTCGCTCCGACCCAAGCCGATACGAGGCCGATCGCGCTCACGATGGTCGATGTGCAGGGCGACCGGGCTGGAGAGGTGATCGATACGTTCCCATCGAGTAGTTCACTCCAGATGGAACCATTCTTCGGCTTCCTCTACAGGCAGTACGACGAACGAAACGTCGTCAGCGCACCGGACTTGGCGACGCGAAACCGCAGGATCGCATGGTCCCCGGACTCTCCTGCACTCACCGTGGATCTGCGCGGAAATGTGGACTACGACTTTCGCATCTCGGGATGACGTTTCCGCGGCGATATACCGGTCGGCGCGTCACATCATCCCGTCACGAACACTCCTTGTGGATACGCTTAATGCGTTCCGCCATCGCAATCCCCTCCTCTCGTCCTCACTCTTGATGTGTCCACGAATGCGGGTCAACTCCATACGGACGGGCCTGAGTTTTGAACATGCGAGCGTAGAGCCCGCCGGCCATCATCAGCGACGCGTGGTCGCCACGTTCCACCACGTTACCGCAATCCATCACCACTATCTCGTCAACGAAACGTGTCAGCCCCAGACGGTGGCTGACGATCAAGGCGGTGCGACCGGCAATCCAACCGCGCACCCGCTCCCAGATGTCGCCTTCCGCAGCCGGGTCAACGCCGTACGTAGGTTCGTCCAGAACGATGAGCGCAGCCTCCGACCGGTAGAACGCGCGCGCCAGCGCAAGCCGTTGCCACTCCCCTCCGGACAGGTCCTGGCCACCCGCAAGCTCCTTGGATAAGGGCGTGCGCCAGCCTGCCGGAAGGCGCTCGATGCGCGCGTCGATGCCACTCTGCCCGGCGGCGGCGCGGACACCGTCCAGATCCTCGTCGGAGGCGCCAACATTGCCGAACCACACGTTGTCGAACGCGCTGACCGGAAAGCGACTGTGATCCTGCATAAGCGCCGCAACGCTCGCCCGCCAACCGTCGACCGGAATCTCGGGCAGAGGCCGGCCGTTCCAACTCACTGTGCCGGCGTCCGGGTCGTACAATCGGCACGCCAGCTTCACGAGCGTGGTCTTGCCCGAGCCGTTGGCACCGACCAGCGCAACGGACCGACCCTGAGAAACGCCAAAGCTCACCCGCTGCACCGCGTTCACCTCCGAGCCTGGATAGCAAAACGTCACGTCTTCGAACGTCAGCCCCGAGGTCGACTCAGAACGTGCCGCCGGTGGCCGGTCGCGCAGCCCATCGTCCATATCCCGCACGTCCTGAATCGCCCGCACCCGAAATCCCTGAGCACGAAGCTCGACGAACGACGAAATCAACATGAAAAGGCCGCGACGAAATTGAAACACCGCTCCGATGTAGAGCGCCAGATCGCCGGCCGACATCATCCCACGCATTCCCTGCCGGACGACGTAGAAAAACGCTGCGCTCACGCCCGCTGCGGACAACAGCGACCACAGCAGCACCGTGCGTCGCCCTTGGGCTCTGAGGCGAATGATCTGGTGCATCGCGCCGTAAACCAGCGTCTGCCATCGCTCCATCAGAAGCCCTCCGATCCCCAACAAACGCGTCTCCTTGGCATAGTCGAATGTCACCAGCATCCGCTCATGGGCGTCAACCTGCTTCTCTGTCTCCGCCTGAGCCACCTTGAGAGACCAAGTCCGATCTTCCAACCTGTTCTGTACGTACATCGATGGACCGATCGCCGCGACGATGATCAACGGCACCCACCAGGCCAGAGTAGCCGTGAGTGCCGCCAACGGCACTACCATAAGCACGCCGATGAGCACCTCATTCATCAGCTTCCCGAAGTAATCGATGCTGGGTATGGCCGCGACGGCAAGGTGCAACCGGCTGGCAAACTCCGGCGTCTCGAACGGCCGGATACCGCGCAACTTCCCTATATCGCGCAAGATGCGACGCTTGGTCGCCCCGACCACTTTGTCCCGAAACGTACTCGATGAAAAGAAAACGAGATGCTCTACCGCGTCGATTATCGTATTCAATATCACGAAGCTGCCGATGGCCACGCTCAGGACCGTCGGTGAACCCAGCAGTTCCGCCAAACCGACGCCCTGCGAAGAAGCGGTAATGCCGTCGATCAACAGCTTCTGAATGAACAACACGACAGCGGGCGCCGCGCCGCCCACCGCGTTCAGCACGAACAGCCGCGTGAACGCACCAGGCGCTTGGCGAATCGCCAAGCCAAACCCCTGTGCAATGCTGCGCAGTTCTTGCTTCATGGACGGTCACCAAGCGGGCGATACGGACGAGCCTGAGTTTCGAACATGCGAGCGTAGAGCCCGCCGGCCATCATCAGCGACGCGTGGTCGCCACGTTCCACCACGTTACCGCAATCCATCACCACTATCTCGTCAACGAAACGTGTCAGCCCCAGACGGTGGCTGACGATCAAGGCGGTGCGACCGGCAATCCAACCGCGCACCCGCTCCCAGATGTCGCCTTCCGCAGCCGGGTCAACGCCGTACGTAGGTTCGTCCAGAACGATGAGCGCAGCCTCCGACCGGTAGAACGCGCGCGCCAGCGCAAGCCGTTGCCACTCCCCTCCGGACAGGTCCTGGCCGCCCGCAAGCTCCTTGGATAAGGGCGTGCGCCAGCCTGCCGGAAGGCGCTCGATGCGCGCGTCGATGCCACTCTGCCCGGCGGCGGCGCGGACACCGTCCAGATCCTCGTCGGAGGCGCCAACATTGCCGAACCACACGTTGTCGAACGCGCTGACCGGAAAGCGACTGTGATCCTGCATAAGCGCCGCAACGCTCGCCCGCCAACCGTCGACCGGAATCTCGGGCAGAGGCCGGCCGTTCCAACTCACTGTGCCGGCGTCCGGGTCGTACAATCGGCACGCCAGCTTCACGAGCGTGGTCTTGCCCGAGCCGTTGGCACCGACCAGCGCAACGGACCGACCCTGAGAAACGCCAAAGCTCACCCGTTGCACCGCGTTCACCTCCGAGCCTGGATAGCAAAACGTCACGTCTTCGAACGTCAGCCCCGAGGTCGACTCAGAACGTGCCGCCGGTGGCCGGTCGCGCAACCCATCGTCCATTGTCAACACATCTTCGATCGCCTGAATACGCAGTCCCTGCGCAAACATATTAACGATACACCCCAAGACGTGCTGAAGCGAACGCCTGAGTTGAAACACCGTTCCGATGTAAAGCGCCAGATCGCCAGCCGAAAGCTCACCGCGCAGCCCCTGCTGCACGACAAACAAAAAAGTTGCGCTAACGCCCGCCGCCGACACGACCGACCAGACCAGCACCTTCCTTTGGCTACGAGCTCTCAGCCCAAGAACCTTACTCAACGCTTCACCGAAGGCGCTCTGCCACCGGCTCTGCAATATCTCGCTGATGCCCAGCAGCCGCGTCTCTTTGGCATGATCCTGCATCGTCATCATCCGCTCATAAGCATCCATCCGCTTCGCGGTCTCAGACTGCGCTTCTTTGAGTGACCAAGCCCGACTCTCGATCCCGTACTGCACAAACGCCGAAGGCAGGGCGACCGCGATGGTGACGAGGGGCACCCACCAACCCAACGTCGCGCAGATCGCGATTAGCGGCACCGACCCTAGAATCCCAAACAACGTATAGTGTAGTGCGTTGCCGAAATAGTCTATGCTCGGAATCGCGTCGACGGCCAGCTTCAACCGACTCGCGAACTTGGGGGTCTCAAACAACGCAACCCCCCGTACCTTCTCCAAATGTGCCTGAACAAGACGCTTAGCGCCCGTCAAAATCTTGTCGCAAAACGTGCTAGCCTCAAATTGGACAATCTGTTCCACTCCATCCAACACCAAGTCTAACGCCACAAACGCTGCACCGGCCACGATCAGTTTCCACGGCGAGCCTAAGAGCGCTTTCAGTCCCCCTCCTACCTCTCCAAAGTCTGCGATCAAATCGATTACGATTTTCTGAACATAAAGCATCGAAGCCGGTGCCAATCCTCCAACCATATTCAGCAAAACCAGTCTAACCAGCGCACCGGGAGCCTCTCGCCCAGCCAACATAAACCCGCGGGCTACGCTACGGATTTCTTGGGTCACGTTTGCTCTCGCACTCTACGTCGCTTCTCGCGCATCAAACAGATCCACCAGGGAATCGGTGGCCTCATCGCCGAGCTTGGCCCGTAATTCCTGCGGCACGGAGATCACTGCCATGGCGGTTCACCTTATGGTCGCCGCAGACACGTCAAACGGGATGTCTCCGGCAGGACTACCGGTAGGTGTCTCGTCGAAGTCCGACGCTGTAGCCGCCGCCGACGACGCCGCTCACGCTCCAGCCTGCGGGGCGTCGAACACCGCGCTCACCTCGACAGCGAAGTCGGCGAGCAGCGACGACGTCGCCGTACCGCCGCGGCCGTACGCGCCATGCTCCACGTATGCATCGCCGTCCAGGGTGAGCACCCTGATCGTCTCGTCACGCGGATCGGCGATCCAGTACTCCGGTATGCCCGCCTCGGCGTAGTCCGCGCGTTTCTCCACCAGATCCCGCCCCGGATTGTCCGGGCTGACGACCTCGACCACCAGGTCCGCCCCCAGCCAGTAGCGATCCTGGTAGCGGCGGTCCGTGCGGTCGCGGAGCAGCAGCAGGTCGGGCTCCCGGAACTTGCCTGCGCGGATGCGCATGCGCAACGCGGCGAACATCACGACGCCGCCGTGCGGCTTGAGGTAGGCGCGGAACAGATCGTAGAGGAACGCAAGGACAGCTTGGTGGGTGGAGGTGGGCATAGGCAATTCCTGTACGTGGCCATCGGTGAACTCGATCAGGCGGTTGCTGTGGTCGGTGAGCCACAGGTAGGCATCATCGCTCCAGGCGCCCTGGGCCGGCAGGACATCGCACAATAGAGCGTTCAGCGCGTCCTGGGAGGTCGGCTCAGCGAGCGTGGGATCGAGCGTTACGGCAGTCATGTCTTTGCCTCTACCGGCTGAACTATCTCAGGCACCGGACCAGCAGGTCGGAAGCCTTCACCGCGCCGGCCCGATCAATCCTTGGAAATAGCCTTCGGGGCCGATGCGATCCACGGGGATCGGCTGGAAGCCCATGGCGAAGGCCGGCGAGTCGGGGCGCAGCGTGAAGTCGCCGGCCGCCGGATCGGTGAACAGCGGATCGGCGATCATGCTGTGACGGTCGAAACCGGCGTCCCGCCAGCGCTGCAGACTGCCGAGCGGCGTGATGTCGATCTCCGGCGACTCCAGATCGAGCGAGCCGCCGCGGAAGTGGTACAGGTTGTGGTCGCACTCGCGCAGTATCTCCGGATACCAGCGCCGCGGACGGCACCAGATCATCGCCGACGTGCGCTCCGACCAAGCCACGACGTTGCGGCGGAAGACGTTGTCGCGCAGCGTCCTGCTCCGCAGGTCGCTGAAGATCGGCGCCAGCGAGAACTGCCGGCGCCGGCCGTCGACCAGGATGTTGTTCTCCACCAGGTTGCCCCACCCGCCGTGCATGTTCACGCCGCCGACCACGTTGCCGACGATGATGTTGCCGTGGATGGTGACCCCCGAGCACCAGTCGTCGAGGTAGATGCCCCATGAATAGACCGGCGTCACGAACCGGCCGCGGTGGTCGACCTTGAGCCCCACCGAGTTGACGATGCGGTTGTAGCGGACGACGTTGCCGGTCGGCTTGCGGTCGCCGCCGTAGATTTCGACCGCCCCCGTGTCGCTGGTCGCCAGGTTGAGGTCGGCGATGTCGTTGTATTCGATCACGTTCTGGTGCGCGGAGTGCCCGCCGCCCGACTTCAGCGAGATGGCGTAGCGCGGCATGCGGCGAATGCGGTTGCAGGCGATGCGATTGCGGCTCGATGCGTTGCCGTAGACGCCGGCGACGTGGGCATACACGCGGCCGCAGTCGGCGATGTCGTTGGCGACGATCTCGTTCTCGAACGGCTGGCTATGGTCGCCGCCGAACAGCTCCACCCCGCCCTGTCCCAGATCGCGCAGCGTGCAGCGCTCGACCCGGTTGTGGTGGCTGCGGTTCACCATCCGCACCCCCCAGCCGTTGACGCACTCGAAGCGACAGCCGACCACCGCGCAGTACTCGGCCCGGTCGAACTCGATCGCGCCGTCCTGCGCGGGCGGATCGGGGGCGACGCCATAGTCGGTGTCGGCGATCACCAGATCGCGCAGCTCGATGTAGCTGCCGGAGATGCGGACCGCCGTCCGCAGCAGGCCGGCGACCGCGCTGTCGATACGCTCGGTGCCGGCCGGGGCGAGGTAGCGGATCGTGCCGGTGGCCGCGTCCAGATGCCACTCCCCGGGATCGGTGAGCGCTCCGCGCACGCCGGTGATGAAGTAGCGATTGCCCGGCCGCACGTCGTTGTAGGACTCGAAGTGGATGGTGCGCGACGCGGCGTCGAATCGCTCCACCGGCTGGATCAGGTTGTTCCAGCCCCAGGCGGAGAAGATGTTGATCTCCGCCCCCTCCCAATCGGTCCAGACGGGGATGTCGCTTGGCGCCATGGTGACCAGGCCCGGCCGGCCGCCCGGCTCGGCGCGGGGCGCGCCGCTCGGCTCCACGTCGGCGATGCCGACACCGGAGGCGGCGCTCGAGAACGCCTCCGCCTGCAGCACCAGATAGTCAGCGCCGGGGGCCGGCGGATCGACCTCGTAGGCGCGCGGGTGCCAGATCGTCAGGCGGATGCGCTCGGCGGGGTCCCAATCGGGATCGCTGCACAGGACCGCCGCGTCGAAGTCGATCTGCCCGCCGGAAAGGTTCTCCCAGTACAGATCGTGCTCGCCTTCCTGCAACCGAATCTCGCCGGCGGCTACGTAGGGGTACGCCTCGTGCACGCCGGAGCGCCAATCCGGCGTGACGCCCAGATCGGCCAGCTTCACCCGTTCGCCGCCGCGCGCGCCGAACACGGAGGCGATGGCGGGATGGGTAGTGCTCTCGTCCTTGACGTAGCAGATCCAGACTTGGTAGGTCGCCGTCGCCGGCACCCGCACCCGCCACTGCAGGTAGTCGCCGGCGCGGCGGACGCGGCTGACCGGCTGCTCGAAGCGGCCGCGTTCCCACGGATGGCGCCACCAGTCGGCAAACAGCCAACCGCCCTGAATGCGGTCCTCCGCATCGGCCGAGGGATAGCGCGCGCGTTCGGCGAGCCGGTCGCCGACCCGCAGGGTGCGGAACACGCCTCCGGCGGGCGCAGGGGCCGCCCACAGGTCGCCGGCGCCCTCCTCGCGTTGCCAGCCGGTCACCGGCCGGCCGCCGGAGAGCACCACCCGCTCGCCCGGCGCCGCCGCGAACACGACCGGATGGTCCGCCGTGCCGGAGACCGCGCCGTCCAGCTCCAGCGTGTCGCTCAGGCAATAGGTGCCGGCGTGGATCGACACCGTGATCGGCCGCGGCGGGCCGGCGCGCAGGCGCTCGGCCACCTCGGCGCGGGCGCGCTCCACGGTCGCGAACGGCGCCTCTCCGGTCCCCGGTCCGGCGTCATCGCCGCCGGCGGCTACGTGCAGTGTCAAGTGGTCCACGTTCTTCATCTCCTGTGCTCCTGGTGAAAGGCATTCATGGTCTACGCTGCGCCGCTACGCTCGCGGACGCGCAGGAATGATGCGAGCGACTTCCAGCGTACTCCGAACAAGGTATCGCGCGACCAGCCATTCGCGCGCGGCCGGCCGACCGGATCTTCGCGGCGAGGTAGGCCTGAGCTACTCGGCTTCCATGATCTCGGGATCGAGCTGATGCCAGAAAACGGCTCCAGAATCGATGCTGTCGCGAATCCGGTCATCTCGCCGGAGGCCTGACACGACGGCGTAGGCGCTCCGGCCCGTGAACCGGGTCAGGAAATCCGCGTTGCGGAGCGCCCGCGTCGTGTCTCTGCCGTTGGCGGTGAAGGATATCTCCACGGCGATGTAACAGGTTTCGCCTGACTCGTCGGCCGCCTCCATGATCAGGTCGGCTCTCCGGAAGCTGCGCAGGTCCGCGCTGTCGATGGCCGTCGTGTCGGCGCGGTCGGTCAAGTCCCACAGGTCATCGCGCGCCAGCGTCTTCGTTCGCCGCAATCCCAGGTCCCGAGCGATGGTGGAAGCCTCCTCGACAGCCGCATTTCTGGCATGGGCGCCCTTGAGGACGCCCAGGTCGTCCAGAATCCGGTCGGTCTTCACCTCCAGATGGTCGGTCTTCGCCTCCAGGTGGCCGGTCTTCGCCTCCAGATGGTCGGTCTTCGTCTCTATACGGTCGGTCTTCGTCTCCAGGCGGTCGAAGCGGCGATCGGTGGCAGCGATGAAGCGACTCACTTCCTCGTGGAACCTGTCGTTCCGTTCGACCGACTCCGCGAAACGCGCCGGTAGCTCGATCAACTCACGCGTCAGTATCCGGGACCGGATGGCGTCCAGCCACTGGGGATTCCGGTCCAACAGTTCGATCAGATCTTCTATCGTGTCGATCGTGTTCATCGCAGGTACTGCTTGCCGACAGCCCCATAGCGGCCGTCACCACCACGGGGTTCATCAGCGAGCAGTACATTAGCGCCGAAGCGTGGCGCAGCGCAAGGCCTGGACCGGTCGGTCCGTCGGTCGGTGGTGGTTCCGGATCACTGCGAAAGGTTTCGGTGTCTACATCGTCCTCCTTCCCTGGGCTTAACCCGTCGCTAGCTCGACGCACGTGCGGCGAGCGCCAAGAGGCGGCGAGGCGCTCGGCACGGAAACCCCTTGCATCGGCTGCCGGTGTTGGGTACGGTACGGCCCGATCGCCGATGGGAATCCCCCCAACCTGGACCCGGTCCGCCGCATCGCCGCGGACGCCGCGCCGCTACCGCATGCAGTGGATGCGTGACGTCTACGTCCACCGCTCGCTGCTGCTGCTGCTGATCCCCGGCACGATCTGGCTGATCGTCTTCAACTACCTGCCGCTCTACGGGATGACCCTCGCCTTCAAGTCCTTCGACGTGAACGAGGGGATTCTCGGAAGTCCGTGGGCGACCCCGGTCCTGAAGCACTTCAACAAGCTGTTCCTCGATCCCACCGCGATGCTGCGGACGGTGTTCAACACCCTCCGCATCGCGGTGTTGACCACCGTGTTCGGGTTCCCGGCGCCGATCATCCTGGCGATCCTGCTCAACGAGCTCCGTTCCCAGAGCTACAAGCGCACGGTGCAGACCGTCCTGTACTTCCCGCATTTTCTGTCGTGGGTGTTCCTGGGGGCCCTGGTGGTCGAGTTCATGTCGCCCGGCTCCGGCGTGATGGGCGCCGTGTACCGCTCCTTCGGCGCGCAGGCGCCCTACCTGATGGTCGATCCGCAGGCGTGGCTGGCGGTGTACGTCATCAGCGGCATCTGGAAGGAGGTCGGCTTCGGCACCATCGTCTACCTGGCCAGCATCGCCGGCGTCGATCAGGAACTGTACGAGGCGGCCTACATCGACGGCGCCGGCCGGATCAGCATGGCGTGGCACATCACCCTGCCGAGCATGGTCCCGGTGATCACCATCCTGTTCATCTTCCGCATGGGCAGCCTGATGACCGCCAACTTCGAGCAGGTATTCAACCTGTACAACCCGCTGGTATACGAGGTGGCCGACGTGATCGACACCTACATCTACCGGCTCGCCTTCGAGGGGTTCCAGTACGAGTTCAGCACGGCTCTGACCATGCTGCGCACCGGCGTCCAGATGATCCTCTTATGGAGCACCAACTTCATCGTGCGTCGTTACTCGGAGTACGGGCTGTGGTAGCGGGGATGCGCCGCCGCTTCGGCGAGCGGATCGGCCAGGCGGTGATCGTGCTCGTCATGGCGGTGTTCGTCTTCAGCGCGCTGCTGCCGTTCGCCCGCCACGTCTCCCTGTCGGTGAGCACGCCGGTGGCGGTGGTCACCGGCGGCCTCTACCTTCTGCCGCAGCCAGGGGAAATGACCCTGGAGACGTGGAAGCGCGTCTTTCGCCAACGCCAGACGGTGGAGGCGTACTACTGGTCGCTCTACCGCACGGTGGTCGGCACCGCGCTGACGGTGTTGATCACGGCGCTGACCGCCTACCCGCTGTCGAAGAAGTACCTGCCGTTTCGGCGGTCGTACATGATCTTCGTGATCATCGCCATGTTCACCACGGGCGGCATCGTGCCGATGTTCCTGCTGGTCCGCGGTCTGGGCATGTACAACACCATGTGGGCGCTGTGGCTGCCGCCGCTCATCCCATTGTTCTGGATGATCATTGCGCGCAACTTCTTCATGACCCTGCCCGAGGAGCTGACCGAGAGCGCGCGCATCGACGGCGCGGGCGAGCTCTACGTCTTCATCCGCCTGATCCTGCCGTTGTCCAAGCCGATCGTCGCCACCTTGGCCCTGATGACGATCGTACAACACTGGAACGCCTGGTTCGACATCCTGATCTACATCAGCCGGGGCAAGATATTCGTCCAGCAGCTCCTGGGTCGCATCATCGCCGACGTGAACGAGGCTTCGGTCGGCGGCATCGCCGCCGAGATCCGCCTGCAGCAGCTCCTGGAGGAGACGCAGGACCGGCAGTACACGGCCGACACGGTCCGCTCCGCCACCCTGCTCTACTCCCTGATCCCGATCCTGCTGGTCTACCCGTTCCTGCAGAAGTACTTCGCCAAGGGTCTTCTCATCGGCTCGCTGAAGGGGTAGAATCGACCGTAACGTTCGGATACGATCAGTCGTCCGAAACCAGGGCGGCACGGACGACGGCTGACGCCCGTCGGTGTGGTGCCCATAACTCTACCAAGGAGAACGACTTGAGAAATTGTATGGTTCTGCTGTTGAGCGTGGCGGTGACCGGCGCGGCTTTCGCGGAGGGCCAGACCGAGATGGCCACCATGGACCAGCCGATCACGATCACGCACATGACCGAGCACTGCCACACCTGGCCGGAGACCAGCACCCCGCTGCTGGAGGAGATGAACGCGATCCTGGGCGTCAATTGGGTGCACATCCCCTGCTCCGGACAGGGAGGCATCAGCTACAAGGACAAGCTGCTGGTGCTGTTCGGCGCCAACGAACTGCCCGACCTGTTCGAGACCTACTGGATCGAGCAGCTCATCCAGCAGGGCACCTCCGACCTGAGCGTCGAAGAGGTGGCCGAGCACATGCCGACCTACTACGGAGGCCTCAACGCCTTCGCGTCCGGCGCAGGGCTCGACCTGGACTTCACGCTGGAGCGCTACAAGCGCGACGGCGTGCTGAAGCACTACCCGATGGTCTGGAAGCACGCCAACTACGGCCACGGCTACCTGTGGCGCCAGGACTATCTGGACGAACTGGGCATGGACGTCCCGCATACGATGGAGGAGTGGGAGGCGGTATTCGCGGCCTACAAGGCCAAGTACCCCGACCGGTACTCGTACGGCACACGCTATCGAGACACCGAGTACTACCGCTCCTTCAACGCGGTGATGAACGCGTTCGGCCTGTCGAACAACCGCTTCCTCAAGAGGGGCGACAAGCTGGTGTACAGCCAGGGGCAGCCGGAGATGATCCAGGCGCTGGAGATCCTGGCGCGCTGGTACGAAAAGGGTTACCTGGACCCCGAGTTCGTCACCGTCAACGGTGAAGGCGAACCGTTCGATGCCGGCATCACCGTCATGAAGGGTTGGGAGCATCCGGGTTGGCCGTTCGACCACCCGAACTTCCACAAGACCCTGAAGGAACACTCCCCGAACGCCGAGTTCGCGTACACCGGCCCGCCGCGGGTCGATGGATACTTCCCGGTGACCTACGCGTGGCACCCGATGCACGGCAACGGCCACGGCATCGCCCGGAGCAACAACGACGACCGCGACCGCGTGCACGCGATCATGGAGGCGGTGGATGCGCTCAACCACCGCGACGAGTCCTTCCTGATCGGCTATGGCATTGAGGGAACGCACTGGAGCGGCATCGGCGACAACGGTTGGCCGGTCTGGACGGATGCGTACAAGGATTCCGAGTCCCGGGCAGGGACCGGCCTGGGCGTCAACAGCCGCAGCACGCCGCTGGGCTACGGCGCGATCCGCGACTTCATGGGCGACCCCATGTACACGAACACCGTTCAGAACGAATGGGTCCAAGAGGTCCGGTTCAACCCGGACGCCATCCTGGGAGCGAACAACGTCTGTATGCTGACGCAGTCCTTCGTGAGCTCGCTCGATGAGGACGGCAACGACCTGCGCGCCGCCAGTCAGGATTTCCTGAACGAGTCGGTGGCGCTGTTCGGCCAGATCATCATCGGCCAGAAGCCGGTGTCGGCCTATCAGGACTGGATCGACCGCTGGAACGCAGGGCCCGGCCCCGCGATCGAGGAAGCGGCGACCCGCACGTGGGGCCACCTCGTCGCGGAGTGCCCCTCAGCCTGACCCCTTCCATCGTCTGACGACTGATCACGAGCCGGCTGGCATCCGCCAGCCGGCTCTTTTTGGGATCTCCCGGTTTCGATCTATGCTTTGTGTTGACAAGTACTCTGCGCCTATCGTATTATGTGAGCCATGGACCACGGCTCCGTCATCCGCCTGCTTCGCTTTTCTCGCCTCGCCCTGTCTGCGCTCACGAGCTTGGCGGCATCGGCCTTCTGCGCCGGCCTGCTGGCCGGAGGCTGGACAGCCGATGGACTGCCCCTGAAGCTCGCCGCGTGTGGGCTGGTCGTCGCCGTCGGGGCGCTCTCCTGGTTCGTTACGCTCCGGGTGGGAACAGCGGCTCTGCCGCTGCTCGCCGGCGGCCTGTTGCTGGTCGCGTTCGGCAGCGCCGCGCTCGTCTGGGCCATCCACCTGGGACTCACGACCGGAGACTTCGAGTACTGGGCGATGCTCCTCCATCTCCTGATCGGCTCGCAGGGAGTTGCCACCGTGGTCGGTCTCTTCCTGGAGGGTCGTCACGCGGCGCGGCCGCCGAACGGCTTGACGAACGCGGCGCGTGAGCCGACTGTTTGACCGTCAGCCTCATATGGAACAGACCTTCATCTACTGGGACAACTCCAACATCTACATCAGCGCCCAACAGGTAGCGATCGACCGCGAAGGCGAATCGGCCCGCTACCGAATTCGTATCCATTTTCGGAATCTGTTGAAGTTGGCGTGCGCGGATCGTCCGATCGAGCACGCCATCGCCGTCGGCTCCATTCCCCCCGAATTGCGACACGTCTGGAATCGAATGGAGAATGAGGGCGTGACCGTTCAACTCCTCGAACACGGCGAGATGCACCACCGGGAACAGGGAGTCGATCAGGCGCTGCAGACAGCGATGCTGCGCGACGCCTTCGATTACAACGGCGATCCGGGCATAGCGGTCATGCTCACCGGCGACGGCAGCGGGTTCGATGACGGCGTCGGCTTTCACGCCGACCTCGAGCGCATGCGCCGCCGCGGCTGGCGCGTCGAAGTTCTGTCGTGGCGGCAGAGCTGCAACCGCGCCATGCGGCGCTGGGCGGAGCAGAACGGCACGTTCGTCGCGCTGGACGACTACTACGAGAGCGTGACGTTCCTGGCGCCACCGGCTCCAGGCCGGCCGAGCGCGGACCCGCGCGCGGCACTACCGGTCGATCTCGGCCGGCGGCTCTCATGATTCGATCTCGCCCCACTTCTCCTCCGGGTCAGCTTCCTTCGAGGGTCTTCAGCTCGGCGGCGTTTTCGCCGATGAAGGCGCGAATGTCGTCAGCCATGTCGAGCAGCCGTTCCCACTGCTCCTTGTAGAGCGTCACCGGGAAGCGGCCCAGCCCGTACACGGACACGGCGCCCTTGGCGCTCACCTTGAGGGTCAGCGGCTTCGACGCGCGCGCCTTCAGCGCTTCGTTCTCCGCCCTGAGCCGCGCCAGTTCCGTCTGCAGATCGTCGTTGTCGGCCACGTTCAACTCCTTCGTGGTGGTTTGACCTAATAACCGCGCGCGTCGAAGTGACGCTTCAAAACCGCGTTGTACTCGCGCCCGCCGGCGCGATAGAGCCCCATGTAGAAGTACGGCACGGCGCCGCGGCGGCACATTTCGTCGGTCATCTGCGCCAGCAGCATCTGCGTGAGCACGTTGTCGATGATGCCGGTCGTCGGGCAGATCGGTTCCTCGCAGCCGGCCACCGCGACCACCCCGCCTGCCTCGTCGCAGGCGTTGCCCAGGTAGCGATCGCTCAGTTCCCGCAACCGCGGCGAGGTCTCCATCCCCACCGTCACCACCCGCGAGCCGTTCCCCCTCGCCTCCTCCGCCCAGGCGACCTCCTGCGGATGGTCGGCGCTCACCGCGGTGACGATCACGGTGTCGGCGTCGCCGCCTTCCGCCGCCGGCCGCGGCTCGTAGGCGCAGGTGAGCATCAGGCCCTGAGCCACGCCATGCGCATCCGCGCGCACCCCTTCGTTGCTGCCGCGCACGTCGACGTGCCCGCCGCCGATCACCCGCTTGGCCAGCCCCACCGCCTCTTCGCCGATCGTCTGCCGGTGGCGGCGGTTCACTTCATCAAGCCGCTCCAGCAGGATCGTCAGGTACTCGCGCGCCTTGGCGCCGTCCGGCGAGCCGCCGGCGCCAAGCGCCTGCATCACCTCCGCGGTCAGGCACCAGTGGATCGCGCAACTCACGTTGGAGGAGCCGGGAAAGACCTTCATCTCCGGCACCTGCGGCACGTCGACCAGCCCCTGCTCCCAGGGAATGTGGGTGTCGATCACCTGATCGGCCACGTCCGCCGGCATCAGCCCGCCCGGATTGTCGCCCAGCCAGCCCGGCGGCGCCGCCCCGCTGTTCACGTAAGCGGTGGTGAAGACGATGACGTGCACGCCGCGGTCGCGCACCTCGCGCACCGCCGGGGTCACGCAATTGGTCAGCAACAGGTCGCCGGCGCGCATCGCCGCGTACTGCTCAGGCGCATGGTGGTCGGGACCCTGGAACGCGAACGGCGCCGGGTTGCCCTCGCGCTCGTTCGCCAGCTCCGTGGTCGGCATGTGGCCGGTGGTGACGTTGGCGTGCACGGTGCTGCCGGCGCGGATCGTCCGCACCGCGTGGTCGGCGACCGCCGTCCACGCCGGTATCTCGTCGAGCGTCCGCAGCAGCTCGCACGCGCGCTGAAAGTACTGATCGCCGAACGCGATCGTGTGGCCCCAGGTGTGTTCGGGGTCATGCCTCATGCCGCCTTCTCCGATTCGATCTGCCGTTCCGTGGGGCGGACTGTAGGGGTCTGGCGGACCGGCCGCAACCGCGCCCCGGGCGTCCCGGGGGACGGCGGCGCTCAGTGCCGGTGCATGCCCGGCAGGGTCTGCCGGTAGAGCTCCTCACGCCGCTTGAGCAGGTCGTACGGCGCCTCGTAGGCGCGCTCCAGGCGGTCGCGAGTGTGGACGTCGGCCGTGGGGCCGATCAGCGGCTCCTGCCCGGGGCGAAACAGCACCGCGTGATCGGAATACCGTTCGGACAGATCGAGCTCGTGGGCGGAGTAGTACCAGGAGAGCCCTTCGCGCCGCGCGTACTCGTACAGGAAGCTCATCGCCGAGCGCTTCTGGTGGTCCTCCATCGCGAACACCGGCTCGTCCATCATCAGCATCCGCGACCCGTACAGCACGCAGAACGCCAACAGCGTGCGCTGCAGCTCGCCCTTGCTCACCTCCTGCGTCCGCTTGTGCATCACGCCCTGCAGCTCGAAGACGCGCACCATTTCACGTACGAACTCCTCGCGGTGGTCCTCGTGATAGCCGGTGAGATAGACGCGGCCGAGCAGGTCCCCGATCGACTCCTCGGTCTCGAACTCCATGTTCTGATGGATCAACGACACGTAGCGCTGCCGCTCGCGGAGGTCGCGCAGCTCGCGCGTGTCGACGCCCTGCAACAGCACGGTCCCCTCGTCGGGCAGGGCGATCCCGCTGGCCAACAGCATCAGGGTCGACTTGCCGGTACCGTTCTGGCCCACAAACGCGGCTACGCCCGCCGGCAGCCGGAGCGACAGGTCGGTGAACACCGGCTCCTTTCCCTCCGGGTAGGTGTACGTGACCCGACGTAACTCGACGGCGTACATCATCGGGACGCGCCGCCGCTCATCGCGACAGCAGACGGCGCACGCCGGCCACGTCGGCGCGCATCGCTTCCTCCACGCTCATGCCGCCGCGCTCTTCGGCCGGGAACTCGATCATGAAGGCGCCATCGTAACCGCACTCACGCGCCGCCGCGCCGAGCCGGCCGTAGTCCACCACCCCGTCGGCCACCAGGGTGCGCGGCGGCCGGTCACCGGCTGCCGCCGAGTAGTTCTGCAGGTGCGCGTGGCGGGAGTGCGGTAGCAGACGCCGGTAGTCAGTCACCGCGCGCGACGTCAGCTCCTCCCGCGGCGCCGGATACACTACCTGGTAGTTGAGGGCGACCGCCGGATGGCCGATCTCCTGCAGCACGGTGAGCGGCGCTTCCCATCCCTCGGTCAGCGAGCCGGCGTGCCGCTCCAGCACCACCACGATGCCGGCGTCGCGGGCGGCGTCGGCGAAGTCGCGTATCTCGGCGTAGAGCCGCTCGCGCGCCGCCGGAGCGGTGGCTTGGCGGCTGGCGCTGCCCGGCCAGATGCGGACGATCTGCGCTCCCAGCGCCCGTGCGGCGGCGAGCTGGTTCTCTTTCGTCACCGGCCGGCCGCCGTAGGACGGATGCCCTCCCGGCCGGTAGTAGGAGCCGAGCGCGCAGAAGCTCAGCCCCAACTCGCCCGCCTGCTCGCGCAGGGCCGCGCACCACCCCTCGTCCACCGGATAGGGCAGGTGCGGCGGCTGCCCCCACAGCTCGACGCTGTCGGCGCCGGCCGCGGCGATCGCGCGCAGCGCCTCCACCGCACTGCGCTCCTTGAAGGCGATGCTGCAGATGCCGACGCGAGGCGCGAAGTCGATCATACCGGCGGAGAGCATACCGCGGTCCGCCAAGAGGCCGCCGGCGGCCCGCTCACCTGCCTTACGTGGGCGGTGCCGAGCACGTCCGGCGGATGCCGCGTGTGCCAGTCGGTCAGCTCCTGGTAGGCTGCGGCGACGGCCAGCACCACGTTCTCGTCATAGGCTCGGCCCAGTATCTGCAGGCCGGCCGGCAGACCCGCTTCCGTGAATCCCATCGGCACGGAGATCGCCGGCAGGCCGATGCAGCTCCCGAACGCCCCCAACGGGTCGGCGGCCCGCTCCTTGGGCCCCTTGACCCACGGTCGGTCCGCCAGCGGCGCAGCTTTCGGCTGCGCGGGCGACAGCAACGCGTCGTACCGCTCCAGCAGCCGGTCGATCGCCACCGCGATCGTGCGCCGCAGGCGCAGCGCGCGGAGGTAGTCGGTCGCCAGCATCGCGGTGCGGGGATAGATGCCGCAGTGCGCCTCCGGCGCCGTCAGCTCTGCGGTGATGCCGCTCTCGATGATCTCCTCCATGACGCTGGCCGATTCGGCCAGGAAGATCGCGTTGGACACCGCCGCGTAGGGCAGGTCGGGAAGCTCGACCTCCTCGACTTCCGCCACTTCGGCCAGCGCCGCCAGCGATTCCCGAAAGCGTTCGCGTACGCCGGGTTCGGAGCCGTCCGGCACCCCCTTGGGGACCGCCAGCCGAAAGCGGCCGCGCTCGGGACGGTGCGGGCGATACCGGTACGGCCGCGTCGTGGTCGCCTCGTCGCGCCGGTCATGGCCGGCGACCGCATCGAGCACGATGCCGCAGTCGTCGGCCGTCAAACACATCGGTCCCGGCTTGTCCATCCCGAAGGTGAGCGGCATGCCGCCGTGGCGGCTCACCCGGCCAAAGGTGGGGCGCAGCCCGGAGACGGCGCAGCAGCACGACGGCCCCATGATCGATCCCCACGTCTCGGTGCCGATCGCGAACGGCACGAGCCCCGCAGCGACCGCCGCCCCCGAACCGCTCGACGAACCGCCGCTCCAGACGCGGCGGTCCCAGGGGTTGAGGCCGGGCCCGGTGAACGAGGCGTCCGCGCGCCCGTACCGCGCCCCGCCGGCCAACTCCACCAGCGCCAGCTTGGCGGCCAGCACGGCGCCGGCCGCCTGGAGCCTGAGCACGATCGTGGCGTCGTAATCGAACGCCTGATCCCGCAGCGGCCCCGCCCCCCAGGTCGTCGGGTAGCCTGCGGTGGCGAAGACGTCCTTGAGGCCGTAGGGGATGCCGTGCAGCGGCCCGCGGTAGCGACCGGCCGCGATCTCCCGCTCGGCCTGCTGCGCCTGCGACTCGGCCAGCTCGCCGGTGAGGGTCACCACCGCGTTGTAGCGCGGACCGAGCCGTTCCAGCCGGTCAAGGAAGAGGCGGGTCAGCGCGACCGGGGAGACCTGCCGCGTGCGCACGCGCTCGGCCAGCTCGCGCACCGGCAGGAATACGGCGTCGCGTTCGTTCACCGGCTGTCGCCCCGGTAGGGCGTGAACGGCGGAAACGGCTCCTGGTCCGGCTCGACGACCGCCTCCCGGAGCGCCGCGGAGACCCGGGCCAGCTCCGCGGTCACCCGCGCGCGGACCTCCTGCTCCTGTTCCGGCCCCGCGAATCGTTCGCCATACCACTCGCGGAGCAGCGCCATGCGCAGCTCGACCTCCCGCTCGTCGATACCTTCCCGCTCAGCCATCACGCCCCCATTTCTACCACAACGCGAGTCCGCGCGCGCGTCGCCGGCACCTCGCGGATTTGCCACAGCCACTGCTTGAAGAGGCCTGGGTCGCCGCAGGCGCCGTCGTCGATGCGGTTGGCGAGGGCCAGCCGCGGCGGGCCGTCCTCGAACGGGGTCCAGACCGGGCACATGTCGGCCGCGCCGGAGCCCGGCCGGTCGCTGGTGGTGACGTACGCATCGTCGTTGACCAGTTCCCAACGGAACGGATCGTCGCCGCGGTAGTGGCCGTAGCGGCGCATCCCCGGCCGCTCCGGCGTGCTGTAGCGCAGCAGGAACATGTGCCACGCATCCCCCACCCGAAACACGCGCGGCGACTCGGCGCCGCGATCGGTGCGCAGCACCGGCTCGGGGTGGATGACATACGGCCCGGCCGGCGTGTCGATCGACGTGCGCGCCAGTCCGATCACCCGGTTGGCGTAGGGGCAGCCGATGCCGGGGCCAACGCCCTTGAAGAACAGCAGTATCTCGCCATCCGCGACTACCGGCCGCGGGTCGTCGTGCCGGATCGAGCGCCACGGCGCGCCGTAGTCGGTCACCGCTCCCTGCTTCACGAACGGGCCGGCCGGGGCGCCGTCGGCATCCGCCGGGGCGATCGCCAGCATGATCCGCCCCGGCAGGTCGGCGCGGTCTACCGTGTGCTCGAACGGCCCCGACGGATCGGCCGGCCCGCGGCCGGCGTAGAACAGCAGCACGCGGCCGCCGGCCACGGTCACCCCCGGACTGCCGGCCCCCACGCAGTCCGGGTCCGAGGTTGCGGCGTCGCCGGTCCAGCGGCCGCGATCGACCGCCACGCCGTGATCGTGGAAGCGCTCGAAGTCATCGGTCGAATAGTAGCGCTGCACCGCCGCCCAGGAGCTCAAGCGGTCCTGGAAGCGCTCCGGCCCGCGCGGGTCGAACGAGTCGGCGAAGATATGCACCCGGCCGGCGCGGTCCCGATACGGCGAAACCATGCGGGTGCAGAGCGGCGCCGTGTTCCACACCGGCCGGTCGCGCGCCGGCACGAAGGTGAACGTCGTGCTCACCCGCCGTGCCCGTCGTGCAGCCAGCAGGCGACGCGCCGCCCGCCGCCAATCGCCGCCAGCGGCGGCGCCCGCGACGCGCACGGCGCGACTACGCGCGGACAGCGCGGATGGAATCGACAGCCGTCCGGCGCGTCGGCCAGGTCCGGCACGTCGCCGGCGATCTCCTCCAGCCGGACCCCCCGTTCGGTGCTGAGGCTGGGCAGCGCCTTGAGTAACTCCACGGTGTAGGGGTGCTGCGGGTCGTCGATCACCTGCGCGGTGCTCCCCAGCTCCGCGATCTTGCCGGCATACATCACCATGATCCGTTCCGCGATCTGGGCGATCACGCTGATGTCGTGGGTGATGAAGATCGATCCCGCTCCCTTTTCCCGAACCAGATTGGCCAGGAGCGTGAGGATCTGCGCCTGGATCGTGACGTCGAGACTGGTCGTCGGCTCGTCGGCGATCAGCAGCTTGGGATCGCAGGCCAGCGCGATGGCGATCATGCAGCGCTGCTGCATGCCGCCGCTCAATTGGTGAGGGTAGTCGCCAAAGCGCCGTTCGGGAGCCGGAATACCGACGTCGCGCAGATGAGCGACGGCGCGCTCGCGCGCCGCCCGCTTCCCCAGTCGCAGATGCGCGATCAGCACCTCCGCTATCTGCTCGCCTACCGTGAGCACCGGGTTGAGGGCCGCGGACGGCTCCTGGAAGACCATGCTGATCTCCCGCCCGCGCACGGCCGTCATCTCGCGCTCGCCGAGCGCCAGCAGATCGACGCCGTTCAGCAGCACCCGCCCGGCCGCGATCCGCCCCGGCGGGCGGATCAGCCGCAGGATCGAGCGCACGGTGACCGACTTGCCGGAACCGGATTCGCCGACGATGCCCAGCGTTTCACCGCGGTCGACCGAGAAGCTCGAGCCGCTGACCGCCTGCACGACGCCGCGGTCCAGCTCGAACCGGGTGTGCAGGTTCTCCACCACCAACAGCGGCGCGCGGCGCTCGCGAGCGGCGGTGCGGCCGTTCACGAGCGGGTCGCGCGGCGCAGATAGCGCGAAACGAACTGCAGCGCCAGGATCAAACCCATCAGGAAGAGTCCGGGGATCACGCCGTACCAGACCATCCGCTTCAGATAGCTGCGGCCGGTATTGAGCATCGAGCCCCAGGAGGGAGCGGGCGGCGGGATGCCGAGCCCCAGAAAGCTCAGGCTCGACTCGGTGATGATCGCGCGAGTGGCGATCAGCAGCGCCTGGATGAAGACCTCCGTGGTGCAGTTCGGCAGCACCGTGCGGAACATGATGTAGAGGTTGGACGCTCCTGCGGAGCGCGCCGCGTCCACGTACGGCAGCACGCGCACCTGCAGCGCCACTGCACGCGTGACGCGGAAGATCGCCGGCGTGTTCACCAGGCCGATCACCAGCGCCAGGGCGATCGGGTTGCGCCCGGTCACCGCGATCAGCGCCATGGCGATGATGATACCGGGAAAGGAGACCAGGATGTCGTTGGCGCGCGCCAGCAGCTCGTCGAGCCGTCCGCCCACGTAGCCGGAGAACAGCCCGCCGGTCGCCCCCACGATCAGGCTGAACAGCACGGCGATCGCCGCGGTGCGGATGGAGGTGCGCGCCCCGTGGATGCAGCGGCTGAACAGGTCGCGGCCGAGCTCGTCGGTGCCGAACCAGTGCTCCGCCGACGGGAACGCCAGCCGGTTGACAATGTCCTGCTCAATCGGATCGTGCGTCGCCAGGACGCCCGGTATCAGCGTCATGAGCAGATAGGCCAGCAGCACCAGGAAGCCCAGCCACTCGGCCGCCTGCATGCGCTTGGCGACCCTGCCCAGGATGCCGAGCGCGCGCCGGCCGGCGGTGACCGTCGCCTCGGCGCCCCGTTGCGGGCCGCCTCCGGTTCCCATCAGTCGAGCCGGATACGCGGGTCGAGCCAGCCGTACAGCAGATCAGCCAGCAGGTTGGCGAGCATCACGGCGCAGATCAGCACCATGAAGTCGGCCTGCACCACCGCGTAGTCGCGGGCGGTGATGGCGTCCACCAGCAGCCGGCCGATGCCCGGTATGCCGAACACGCTCTCGGTCACCACCGCGCCGCCCACCGTGGTGCCCAACTGCAGGGCGGCCACGGTCACGACCGGGATGAGCGCATTCTTGAGGACGTGCCGGTACACCACGCGCCGCCGGGGCAACCCCTTGGCTATGGCCGCCAGGATGAACTCCTTCTTGGCGATCTCGCCGATCGAGGCGCTGATGAAATTGGTGTACACCACGGCGCCCGAGATGCCGCCGGCCAGCGACGGCATGATCAGGAAGCGGATCGACTGGATCGGATCCTCGGTGATGGTGCGGAAGCCGCTGGTCGGCAGGATACCGAGGAACACGCTGAAGAACAGGATGAGCAGGATGCCGAGCCAGAAAGGAGGAATGGCGAAGCCGATGCCGGTATAGACCGGCAGCACCCGCCGGGCCAGAAAGCCGTCGGGATGCAGCCCCATGCGGATGCCCAGCGGCAACGCGATCAGCACCGACACCAGGAACGCGCCGGCGGTTACGTGCAGCGTGACGCCGATCTTCCTGGTGATCAGCTCGGCCACCGACCACGCCGGCTTGCTGATCGAGTCGCCCAGATCGCCGCGCAGCAGCTTGCCGAGCCAGATCAGGTACTGCTCGTGCAGCGGTTTGTCGAATCCGTAGGCGGCGCGCACCTCCGCGATCAGCTCCTGCGTCGGCGGCGGAGACATCGGCACCAGCAACACCGCCGGATCGCCGGGGATGAGATGGATGATCAGGAAGATGAGGATGGAGCCGATGAACAGCGCCGGTATCACGCCGAGCAGGCGGCGGATGACGTACGATCTCACGCTCTCCGCTCACCGTGCGCGACGGTCGTACCGGCGCCCTGCAAACCTCCTACTCGAAGTGGACGTACTTGAACACCGGCTTGTCGTGCTGGGACCAGGTGAGCCCCTTGAGATCGGAGGCGCTCACGCTGATGTAGGGCTGCGAGCTCAGGAACAGTACCCAGGCGCCGTCGTTGATCGCCAGCAGCGCATTCGACCATGCCTCTACCGACTCCGCTTCCGTCGTGGCCGCCATGCCCTTGTCGAAGTTCTCCACGTAGCGCCGGTACTCGGGTATGACCGTCTCGTCCGGATCGTTGAAGAAGCCGTGGCCGCTCGGGTAGAACACGAAGCTGTCGGTGAGATCGGCGGGATGCCCGTTGCTGCCGGCCATGACCGACGCCATCATCTGGAAGGTCTGGCTGGTGCGCATCTGGATGTAGATGTTGCGCTCCTGCGGGTCGAGTTCCAGGGTGATGCCTACGTCCTTCAGGTTGGCCTGCACGACCTGCGCGATGAGTTGCGCGGAGGTGTCGTTCGACGGATAGGTGAACTTCACGCTCACCTGCGGATCTCCGGCTTGGCGGAGCAGCTCGCGCGCCCGGTCCGGATCGCCCTGCGCCGGAATGGTCTCCAGCTCCGGCGTGTAGGCGAAGCTCGATGGAACCGCCGGCGAGGCGGTCGGCATACCGAGCCCTTCGAAGATCGCCCCGGAGACCGCTTCGCGGTTGATCGCCCAACTGATCGCCTGCCGCACGCGCTTGTCCTCCAGCCCCGGCGTGTTGGGGTTGACCATCAGGATGGAGGCCAGACCGACCGTCTCCGGTACCCAGACCGTGTAGTCGGGATCGTCCAGGAAGCGAACGGCATCCGCGTAGGGCGGCCGGAAGGCCAAGTCGATCTCGCCCGCTTCCAGTGCTGCGACCATGGACGCCGCGTCGCCGAAGTAGGTGATCTCCACCCGCTCGATCGTCACCGCATCCGCGTCCCAGTGATCGGCGAACTTCTCCCAGTGCATGTGCGATCCCGGCACGTACTCGACCAGCCTGAACGGACCGCTGCCGATCGCCTTGTCCTCCTGGTTGAACTCGGCCACGGCGCCGTCGTCGCGGAGGTACATGTCGGGGTCGGTCAGCATGAACAGCGACAGCTTGGTCTCCATGTTCGCGAACGGCTTGCTCAAGGCGATCTCGGCGGTCAGGTCGTCGATGACCCTGACGGTCGCGTCGACGCCGCCGAACACCGGCATGTCGGAACGGCCCCAGCCCTTGCGCCGCTCTTCCATGTCCCACTTGAGCATGTGGGCGTCGGCCGGCGTGCCGTCGTGGCTCACCATCCCCTCGCGCAGCTTGACGGTGACGGTGGTGAAGTCCGACGAGACCTCCCACGACTCGGCCGCCTCGCCCTCGAACCCGCCGTTGCGCGGATTGAACAGGAGCTGATCGTAGAGATTCTCGATGAACAGATAATTGGGCGTCGCGTTGCGGTACGGTTCCAGGCTGCGAATGTCGCCCACCTGACCGATCCTGAGAGTGGTGCCGTCGGCAGCGGCGGCGAGTGCGCCGAGCAGCAGGATCGACGCTATGGCGCCGAGACGCGCGTTCGTCTTCATGGGTTCCTCCGTGGTGTCGTCCTTCGCCCTTGCGGGCCGTTCGAATGCGCGGCCGGCCGCTCCGCTACCTCGTGGTGCAGGAAGCAGGCGACCGACCGTCCTTCCGATACTTCGTGCAGCGCCGGCGAGCGGCGCTCGCACACCTCCATCTTACTGGGACAGCGGGTGTGAAATCGACAGCCGCGCGGCGGATCGATGTTGCTGGGGATCTCGCCCGGCAGCACCGTGAATCCCTTGCGGTCGTAGGGGTCGGGCACCGACGCCAGCAGCGCTTCCGTATAGGGGTGGAGCGGCTCCGCGAACAGCGCGCCGGCCGGCGCGTGCTCCACCAGCTTGCCCAGATACATCACGGCGATCCGGTCGGACACCAGGCGCACCACGCTCAGGTCATGCGAGATGAACAGATAGGTGAGCGCGAACCGCTGCTGCAGGTCGTTCAGGAGGTTGAGTATCTTGGCCTGGATCGAGACGTCCAGAGCGGACACCGCCTCGTCGCACACCACGACGCGGGGATTGAGGGCGATGGCGCGGCAGATGGCGATGCGCTGCCGCTGGCCGCCCGAGAAGTCGGCAGGCATGCGGCCGGCGTCCCGTGCGGACAGGCCGACCGTGTCGAGCAGCTCATGGACGCGGCGCTCGATCCGCCGGCGGCTGCCGAAGCGGTTGATGCGCAGCGGTTCGGCGATGATGCTGCCGATCGACAGCCGCGGGTTGAGCGACGTGTGCGGGTCCTGGAACACGACCTGGACGTTGGGCAGGTAGCGGCGCAGCGCCCGCCCGCGCAGGTGGGTGACGTCCTGTCCTGCGAAGCTGATGGCGCCGCCGGTCGGCTCCAGCAGCCGCGCGATCATCCGCCCGATGGTGGTCTTGCCGCTGCCGCTCTCCCCAACCAACCCGACCGATTGGCCGTCGCGGAGATCCAGATCGACGCCGTCCACGGCGCGCACGAACTGGCGGCGGCCGCGCGGGAAGTACTGGTACGCACCGCGCAGGGAAAGGATGCTCCCGTCGTTGCCGGTCAGCACGGGGCTCCTCCGGCGAGCGCCGGGATCGCTGCGCGGGTCACGGTATCCAGCCTGCCAGATGCGGCGTTGAACCGCCATACGGGATCGAAAGCGGCCGGTGGCGGCGCGACCGGCGTCGCATGCTATACTCGTTGTCCGTCATGAGCACCACCGCTACCGCCAGGAGTCCCGCCACCGGCGGCACCATCGAGGAGATCGCCGGTGCGCTCGGCCGGCACGGCTACTGCGTCGTCCCCGGCGTGATACCGGCCGACCGGGTCGGTTACGTGCGCGGCGAGGTGGTCGCGGCGCAGAGCGCCAACCACGAGGAGGCGGCCGCGGAACTGGCCAGGACGCGGGCGCGCGGCCACCGCGTGGGCTCCCCCGGCGTGGACAACATGCGGCAGGTGATCAACGCCACCCAGTGCTTCGCGCAGTACCTGTCCGACCCGCGCATCCTGGGCGTCGCCACCGAGCTGTTCGGGGAGTTCGTGCGCATCTCCTGCACCGACTGCGTCATCACCAACCCCGGCAGCTCACGCGGCTACTGGCACTCCGACTGGCCCTACAACGCCACCAACTCCACCCACGTCAAGGCGCCCTACCCCGACGCGCTGATGCACCTGTCCGGCATCTGGATGCTGACCGACTTCACCGCCGACAACGGCGGCACCTTCATCATCCCCGGCAGCCATCGGCTCAGCGACAATCCGGCCGGGACGACGCTGCAGGGCTTCGACCGCGACGGCCCGCACCCCGACCAGCTCCAGGTCACCGGCGCCGCCGGCAGCGTGCTGCTGTACGACAGCCGCCTGTGGCACGCGGTCGCGGCCAACGTCAGCGGCGACACGCGCGTGGCGCTGATCATCCGCTACGCCCCGTGGTGGCTCAACCTGACGCCGTCGATTCGCGGCACCCCGGACCACGAGCGCATGGTGGCGGCCACCGGCGGCAAGAACTACGACGCGGTGCCGATCCGCCGCGCGGTGTTCGAGCGGCTGCCGGCGGACGTGCAGCCCCTGTACCAGCATTTCGTCACCGAGTGACGCCCGGGCGCCGGTGACGGCCCGTTACGCCGGCAACTCGCGGGATGGGTGCAACCGGCGCAGGAAGCGGTCGCACGGCAGGCACCGGACGCCGTCGATGAGCAGCTCCTCCTCCCCCAGATAGAGCAGCAGCCGCTGCGCTTCCGGATAGTCGGCGCGGAACGAGCGCAGCGAGCGCAGGTCGGAGCTCCGTACGACGTCGCTGTGCTTGACCTCGATGGCGCTGAACTGCGCCGGTCCATAGATGACGAAATCGACCTCCGAGCCGGCGCGGGTCCTCCAGTAGAACAGGCGGTCGTCGCCGCCGCGATAGGCAAGCCACGCTCGAAGGTGCTGCGCCATCAGCCCCTCCAGCGCCGCTCCGGCGATCTCTTCGCGCCGGTCGAGCGGCCCCGCCGGACGGAGAGAGCGGAACACCCCGCAGTCGAACAGGTAGAGCTTGTCGTGCGCGACCGTCGCGCGCGCGGCGCGCTTGCGGAACACCGGCACGCGGAAGCTGAGCAGCAGGTCCTCCAGAACGCCGAGGTAACCCTCCACCGCCTTGCGGCCCACGGCGCTGTCGCGGGCGATGTTGCTGGCGTTCAGGAGCTGCGCGTGCGAGAACGAGACCGTCTCCAGGAAGCGGGAGAACCGGTCCAGATCGCGCACCAGCCCTTCCATCTGCACCTCTTCGCGCACGTATACGGCGACGTAACTCTGCAGCATGTCGGCGGGGTCCTCGGCGCCGAGCACCAGCGGCAGCATGCCGCGCTGCAGCGCCGAGGGCAGATCGAATGAATCGCCCAGTTCCGCCGCCATGAAGGGATGCATGGATCGGACCAGCGCGCGGCCGGCCATGAGATCGACGCCGCTCCGCCGGAGCTTGCGCGCGCTGGAGCCGGTCAGGACGAACCGCCATCCGCGGCGCTCTTCGATGAGCGCGTGGACGGCGGTCAGCAGCTCGGGCACCCGTTGGACCTCGTCGATGACGATCACATGGCCGTCGGGCTGCGAGCGGACCACATCGAAGAGGCGTTCGGGGCGAGCCCGATAGCGCTGCACGGTGGCCGGATGGAGCAGGTCGATACGCACGCCGTCCCGGTAGCGGCGTTGCGTCCAGGCCGACTTGCCGGTGCCGCGCGGGCCGAACAGGTAGTAGCTCTGGCCGGGAGGATCGAAAAATCTGCCTACGAACGCCATTTTGAGACGCAATATGGCGATAGCGTCTCCATAATTCAACCCTCCGGGCTGTCGGCGCTGCCGGCGCCTCGGTCAGCCGACGACGGTCGATCTTTTCAGAACGCGACGGTCTGGATCGACGGTCTGGATCGCATCCACAAGCTGCGCGGCATCAACTTGTGCGTCGATCTGTCCGCCACCCCCTACTATCTGGCCCGCGTCGGGCAGGACGCGAATCGACCGTTCCCCTGGGTAGTGAGCGACTTCGGACTGGTGGACTCCATCGAGTCAGGGCTGGTGAAGATACCGCAGCTTGCGGTGCGCGACACCAGCGGCGCCGCGATCCCTGGCTACTTCAACATCTGGCGGTGGATTCTGCCGCGGCTCACCGCCGCCGAGCGCGGCGGGCGCCGCGGCAGCGTGCAGCCGGAAGCGATCCTCAAGCACGCCCACGTTCCGATCGCGATGCTGGGAGGATTGTGGGAGCTGCTGCGCGCCGAATGGGGACGCCGCGACACAGCAGGCCGTCCGCCGGTATTCATCATCGTCTGCAAGAACACCGCGCTGGCCAAGGTGATCCACCGCTGCGCTTGACCCTCGACACGATCGGCAAGTCGTTGTGGCCGCAGGACAGTCAGGGGCAGCCCTTGTATCCCGAAGGCTTCGAGACCCTGGCCCGGACGCTGGAACGGCCCCTGCACCCGCCGGGACGGGACGTGCGCTGCATCGTCAGCGTCGACATGCTCACCGAAGGATGGGACTGCAACACCGTCACCCACATCATCGGCCTGCGCCCGTTCATGTCGCAGTTGCTGTGTGAGCAGGTGGTGGGCCGCGGTCTGCGCCGCTTGAGCTACGCCGTGGGTGAAGACGGCAGGCTTGGCGAGGAGGTGGCGAAGATCTTCGGCGTACCGTTCGAGGTCATTCCGCTGAAGACCAACCCGTCCGGTGAGCCGGAACCGGAGCCGCAGACTTGGCGCATCCATGCGCTGGCGGAGCGCGCCGACCTGGAACTCCGGTTTCCGCGCGTCGAGGGCTATACGTCTCAGGTCCGCCACCGCATCCGGGTGGACTGGGAGAGCATAGCGCCGCTGACGCTCGATCCTCTGCGCATTCCGCCCGAGGTCGAGATGAAGGCCGGCTTGCCGAGCAACACGGGGCGGCCGTCGTTGACCGGCCCCGGACACCTGGAGCACGTCGATCTCAACCCCTACCGCCAAGGCCAGCGCCGGCAACGGTTGGTGTTCGAGATGGCGCGCGATCTGACGCGCAACTACTGCCGGACCGACGATTGCGCCGTCCCCGCCCACGTGCTGTTTCCGCAACTCGTCACCGTAGTGCAACGCTACCTCGACCGGAAGGTGCATCCCCTGGCCCCGGCGCAAACGATCGACGCGTTCCTCTCACCCTGGTATGGGTGGCTGCTGGAACGGCTCCTGGAGGCGATCCAGCCGGATACCGGCGGCGCCGGCGAAGCCGAGTCGCCCCGCTGCGAGACCAGCCGCGGCCTCGGGATTCTCGTCCAGCGCTCGGATGATATCCTCGACGGTGTCGATGGTGCTCGCGGCCATTTTCGTAGCATGACCGCATCGGAGCGCCCGGTCAATGCCGCCGGATGGCACGTCCGCTCGGTTACGGAAGCCGGGGACGTTATGGTAGCAAGGTTGAGCCCATCAGGTAGCGGTCGCATTCGCGGGCGGCGCCGCGGCCTTCCATGATCGCCCACACGACCAGGCTGGCGCCGCGGCGAATGTCGCCGGCGGCGAACACTCCCTCGACGTTGGTCGTGAACCGGCCGTACTCGGCGGCGGCGTTGGAGCGATCGTCGCGATCGATGCGCAACTCGTCGAGCAGGAGGCTCTCCGGCCCCAGGAAACCCATCGACAGCAGGACCAACCCGGCGGGCACCGCCCGCTCGCTGCCCGCGACCGGCTTAGGGGCGCCGTTCCACTCCACGTCGACCAAGTGGACCTTCCGGACGCGGCCGGCCGCGTCGCCGATGAACCGCTGCGCGGTGACGCTGTAGCGGCGCGGGTCGGCGCCGAAGGCGGCGGCCGCCTCCTCCTGGCCGTAGTCCGGCGTGGAGGTGCGGCCGAACTCCGGCCACGGCAGCGCCGCAGGGAACTGTGGCACGATCTCGATCTGCGTCAACGACCGGCACCCTTGGCGCATCGCGGTGCCGACGCAGTCGGTGCCGGTGTCGCCGCCGCCGATCACCAGCACGTCCTTGCCGGCGGCGTCGATGCGCGGGCGGCCGTGCGCTCCGTCCAGCAGCCAGCGCATGTTGACCGTGAGGTACCCTACGGCTTGGTGAACGCCGTCGAGCTCCCGGCCCGGGATCGGCAGGTCACGCGGATTGGTGGCGCCGCAGCACAGTACCACCGCGTCGTTCTGCGCGCGCAGGTCGGCGCCTGACAGGTCACGGCCGACCTCGACGCCGGCACGGAACTCCACACCCTCTTCGCGCATGAGCTGCACGCGCCGGTCGACCAAGTGCTTCTCCAGCTTCATGTTGGGGATGCCGTACATCAACAGGCCGCCGATGCGGTCGGCCCGCTCGTACACGGTCACCGTATGGCCGACCTTGTTGAGCTGGTCCGCGCACGCCAGCCCCGCCGGACCGGAACCGACGACCGCCACCCGTTTGCCGGTACGCGCCGGCGGCGGTTGCGCGCGCACCCACCCCTCGTCGAAGCCACGCTCGATGATCGACCACTCGGTGTTCTTGATGGTGACCGCCGGCTCGTTGATCGCCAGCACGCAGGCCGACTCGCACGGAGCCGGACAGACCTTGCCGGTGAACTCCGGGAAGTTGTTGGTCTTGTGCAGCCGGTGCAGCGCGTCCTGCCACAGCCCCCGGTAGACCAGATCGTTCCACTCCGGGACCAGGTTGTTGAGCGGGCAGCCGACCGTCTGCCGCGTGTCGGCGCGCCCTGCGCCGGTGTGGCAGAACGGCGTGCCGCAGTCCATGCAGCGCGACGCCTGCGAACGGAGTTGCTCCTCGCCGGCATGGCCGTGAAAGTCCTGCCAGTCGCCGATCCGCTCCGCCGGGGCGCGGTCCGGCGGCAGGTGACGTTCTACCTCCTTGAATCCTGTCGGGTTTCCCATGTGCTCCGTACGCCCGCTGCGGCCGAGATCAATTCCCTGAGATGCGGGCCGCCACGTCGCGGGCGTTCTCTTCGAAGGCCGCCATCACCGCCTCGTCGCCGGTCAGGCCCTCACGCTGCACGCGCGCCATCGCCTCGTGCATGCGGCGGTAGTCGCGCGGATAGACCTTGACGAAGCGGCCGATCATGTCATCCCAATTGTCGAGCACGCGCGCGGCGCGGGGGCTGCCGGTGTAGCGCTGGTGGCGCTCCACCATCGCGCGCAACTCTTCGATATCGGCTTCGTCGGCGAGCGGCAGGACGTCCGCCATCTCCGTGTTGCAGTTCAGACGAAAGCCGCCCGCGACGTCCAGCACGTAGGCGATGCCGCCGCTCATGCCAGCCGCGAAATTGCGGCCGGTCACGCCCAGCACCGCGACTCGGCCGCCGGTCATGTACTCGCAGCCGTGATCGCCGACTCCCTCCACCACCGCCGACGCGCCGCTGTTGCGGACGCAGAAGCGCTCGCCGGCAACGCCCGAAACGTACGCCTCCCCGCTGGTGGCGCCGTAGAAGGCGACGTTGCCGATGATGACGTTCTCTTCCGGCGCGAACGTGGAGCCGCGCGGGGGCTTGACGATGATCTTGCCCCCGGACAGCCCCTTGCCGATGTAATCGTTCGAGTCGCCGCTCAGGATCAGCGTCATGCCGCGCGGGATGAACGCGCCGAAGCTCTGGCCGGCGGAGCCGTTGAACGCGAGCGTTACGGTGTCCTCCGGCAGCCCCTCGGCTCCGTATCGGCGGGTGATCTCGCTGCCGATGATGGTGCCGACCACCCGGTCGGAGTTGGTGATGGGCAGCGACTCGGCCACCCGTTCGCCCCGGTCCAGCCGCGGCAGCACGAGGCCGCGCAGCCGCCTGTTGTCCAGCGCCTGCTCCAGCGCGTGGTCCTGCGCCACCTGACAGTAGGTGCCGGCCGACTCGTCCACCTGCGGGCGATGCAGCAGCGGACCGAGATCGATGCCCTTGGCCTTCCAGTGGCCGATGGCGAGGCGCGGTTCCAGACAATCGGCGCGGCCCACCATCTCGTCGAACGTGCGGAAGCCGAGCGACGCCATCAGCTCCCGCACCTCCTCGGCGATGAAGCGCATGAAGGTCACCACGTGCGCGGGGTCCCCCGTGAACTTCCGGCGCAGCTCGGGATCCTGCGTGGCCACGCCCACGGGGCACGTATTCAGATGGCAGACCCGCATCATGATGCAGCCCATGACGATGATCGGCGCGGTGGCGAAGCCGAACTCCTCGGCGCCGAGCAGCGCGGCGACCACCACGTCGCGGCCGGTCTTCAACTGGCCGTCGGCCTCGACCACGATGCGGCTGCGCAGGTCGTTCAGCAGCAGCGTCTGATGGGTCTCGGCGATGCCGATCTCCCACGGCAGGCCCGCGTGCTTGATGCTGGTAACGGGAGAGGCGCCGGTGCCACCCTCCCCTCCGGAGATCAGCACCACGTCGGCGCGCGCCTTGGCCACGCCGGCCGCCACGGTGCCGACGCCGACCTCGGAGACCAGCTTCACGTTGATGCGAGCGTCGCTGTTGGCGTTCTTGAGGTCGTGGATCAGCTCGGACAGATCCTCGATCGAGTAGATGTCGTGGTGCGGCGGCGGCGAGATGAGCCCCACGCCCGGAGTCGAGTGGCGCACCTGCGCGATCCAGGGGTAGACCTTGTAGCCGGGGAGCTGTCCACCTTCGCCCGGCTTGGCGCCCTGCGCCATCTTGATCTGCAATTCGCGAGCGTTGATCAGGTACTGGCTGGTGACCCCGAAGCGAGCCGAGGCTACCTGCTTGATGGCGCTGTTGCGGGAGTCGCCGTTGGCGTCGAGGGAGTAGCGATCCGGATCCTCGCCTCCCTCGCCGGTGTTGCTCTTGCCGCCGATCCGGTTCATGGCGATCGCCAGCGTCTCGTGCGCCTCCTTGCTGATCGATCCGTAGGACATGGCGCCGGTCTTGAAGCGCGTGACGATCTGTGCGGCCGGCTCTACTTCGTCGACCGGCACGGCTGCCCCCGGCGGCTTGAACGACAGCAGGCCGCGCAGGGTCGCGAGCTTCTCCTGCTGGGCGTCGACCTGGGCGCTGTACTCCTTGAACACCCGATAGTCGGCGGTCTGACAGGCGCGCTGCAGCTTGTGGATCGTCTGCGGATTATTGAGGTGGTACTCGCCGTCGTCGCGCCACTGGTAATCGCCGCCCGCTTCCAGGGCGCCGTTGTCCGCGCTCCGCTGGGCGTAGCCGCGCAGATGCCGGGCGGCGGCCTCGGCCGCGATCTCCTCCAGGCCCACGCCGGAGAGGCGGGCGGCCGTTCCCGTGAAGTAGCGCTCCACCACCTCGCGGCAGAGCCCCACCGACTCGAACACCTGGGCTCCGCGGTACGCCTGGATGGTCGAGATGCCCATCTTGGAGATGACTTTGAGGATGCCCTTGAGCAGCGCCTTGCGGTAGTGGTAGCGGGCGGTTCGGTACCGCGCCCGATCACGGCCGCCGGACGCGACCTCCTGGCCGTTGCCGGAGGCGGGTCCGTCGATGGCGCCGTCGTCTGCGGCCGGATCGTGGAACAGCCCTTCATCGATGCCGGCGTCGATACTTTCGTACGCCAAGTAGGGACAGACGGCGCCGGCGCCGTAGCCGATCAGCGCCGCCACGTGATGCACCTCGCGCGGCTCTCCGGACTCGATCACGATTCCCGCCGAGGTGCGGGTTCCGGCCCGGATCAGGTGATGGTGAACGGCCGACGTGGCCAGCAGGGCCGGAATCGGCGCGTGATCGGCGTCCACGTTCCGGTCGGAGAGGATCAGCACCGTGGCGCCGGCGGCGATGGCGGCGTCCGCCTCCGCGAACATGCGGTCGAGGGCATCCCGGAGCGCGCTGCCGCCGCCGGACGGCGTGAACAGCATCGGCACGGTGGCGGACCGGTGCCCGCCCGCGCCGTCCAGCGCCCGCAACCGCTCCATGTCGTCCATCGACAGCACGGGGCTGCCCAGGCGAATCTGCCGGTAGCTCGCCGGCCGCGGGTGCAGCAGGTTTCCCTCCGGGCCCATGGTGGTGACCGTGTCGGTGACGAGTTCCTCGCGGATCGCGTCGATGGGCGGATTGGTGACCTGCGCGAAGAGCTGCTTGAAGTAGTTGTAGAGCAGCTTGGGGGCATCGGAGAGCGCCGCCGGCGGTGCGTCGTTGCCCATCGATCCGATCGGCTCGTTGGCGGTGCGCGCCATCGGCGCCAGGACCATGCGCAGTTCCTCGAACGTGTACCCGAAGGCGCGCTGCTGGCGCAGCAGCTCCGCGCCGGTCACGCGCGGCGCTTCCCGACCGGCCGGGAGATCGTTGAGATCCATCAGATGCTCGCGCAACCACACCGCGTAATCCTGCTCGCCCGCGATAGCGCCCTTGAGCTCCGCGTCGTCGATGATGCGGCCCTGTTCGGTGTCCACCAGCAGCATGCGGCCCGGCCGCAGGCGATCCTTCAGCACGATGTCGTCCGGCGGCAGGTCGAGGACCCCCACCTCCGACGCCAGCACCACCAGACCGTCCTTGGTGACGCAGTAGCGCGACGGCCGCAGGCCGTTACGGTCGAGTATCGCGCCGACCTGCCTGCCGTCGGTGAAGGCGATCGACGCCGGGCCGTCCCAGGTCTCCATCAGGCAGGAGTGGTACTCGTAGAACGCCCGCTTCTCGGCGCTCATGCTCACGTGATTGGCCCACGGCTCCGGGATCAGCATCATGAAGGCGTGCGCCATCGAGCGCCCGCTCAGCACCATCAACTCGAAGGTGTTGTCGAGCTTCGCGGAGTCGCTGCCCGACGCTTCGATCACCGGCAGCGTGGCGGCGAGGTCGTCGCCGAACAGCTCCGAGCGCAGCAGCGGCTCGCGCGCGCGCATCCAGTTCTCGTTGCCCTGCAGGGTGTTGATCTCCCCGTTGTGCATCAGGTAGCGGTACGGGTGCGCCCGATCCCAGCTCGGGAAGGTGTTGGTGGAGAACCGGGAGTGGACCAGCGCGATCGCCGTCTCCATCGCCGGATGGTCGAGCTCCGGATAGAACGGGCGGAGCTGCAGCGCCGTCAGCATGCCTTTGAAGACCATCGTGCGGTGGGACAGGCTGGCGACGTAGAACCGGTTCACGGCCTGCGGGACGCGTTCGCGCACCCGGTTCTCGATCATCTTGCGGATCACGTAGAGACGGCGCTCGAAGGCGTCGTTATCGTCCATGCCGCGGCCGCGGGCGATGAAGACCTGGCTCACGTGCGGCTGCTGGGAGCGCGCCGCCGGGCCGAGATTCGAGCCGTCGGTCGCCACGTCGCGCCACCCCAGCAACTTCTGCCGTTGCTCGGCGACCACTTCCGCGACGATGCCGTGAATCCGGCGCCGCTGCTCCCGATCGGCGGGCAGGAAGCACATGCCGGCGCCATACTCGCCGGCGCCCGGAAGCGCCACGCCCGCCTCGCGCGCCATCAGGCGCAGCGCCGCGTGCGGTATCTGGATCAGCACGCCGGCGCCGTCGCCGGTGTTCGGATCGCAGCCCAGGGCGCCGCGGTGGTACAGGTTCGACAGCACCTCCAGGGCGTTGTCGAGCACCTGCCGGGAACGGCGGCCGTGCACGTCGACGACAAACCCGACGCCACAGGCGTCGTGTTCGCGGGCCGGGTCGTACAGGCCCTGAGGGGGCGGGAAGTTGGAGAATCTCATAGCTCGACTTCGACAGGCGGCGGTACCACCGGCACGGAGCATGTCTCAGGAGGACGGATGACGCAGCGGGTAAGCCCTGCCGTGGTGCATGATAGCGTATATCGGCGGCGTACGGGAAACCCGTCACCGGAGCCGTCCAAGTCCAACCGCGATGCGGAGGTCGATCCATGCCGGCGTCCAGCCCTGATCTTGCCTACACCCCCGCGCACGTGCTGCGCGACCTGATCGCCGCCAAGCGCCTGTCGCCGGTCGAGTTGATGGCGTTCACGCTCGACCGCATCGAACGGCTCAACGGCCCGCTCGGCGCCTTCGTCACGGTCATGGCCGACCATGCCATGAGCGAAGCCCGCGCCGCCGAGGACGCGGTCATGCAGGGCCGCGAGCTCGGGCCGCTGCACGGCATACCGGTCCCGATCAAGGACCTCGAAGGCGTGCGGGGCGTCCGGTTCTCGCAGGGGTCGCTCGTCGACGACGGCATCGCGCCGGCGAACGCGATGTGCACCGACCGCGTGCGCGCCGCCGGCGGCATCATCGTCGGCAAGACCAACACCCCGGAGCACGGGCACAACGCCACGACGGAGAACCGGGTGTTCGGGCCGGCGCGCAACCCCTGGGACCCGGCGCGCACGCCCGGAGGGTCGAGCGGCGGCGCGGCGGTCGCGGTGGCAGCCGGCATGACCGCCATCGCCCAGGGCTCGGACGGCGGCGGCTCGATCCGCATCCCCGGCTCGCTGTCGGGCATCTACGGGATCAAGGCGACGCAGGGCCGCGTGCCGCGCCGGCACGTGGACGAGCACTCCGACAGCATCTTCAACAACTCCTCGGTCGGGCCGATGACCTGGGACGTCCGGGACGCCGCGATATTCCTGAACGCGCTGGCCGGACCGGCCGCTGACGCCGAGTACGGCACCCTGCCGGACGAGCCGCCGGACTTCACGGCCGCGCTGCCGCGCGGGGTCGCCGGCCTGCGCGCCGGGCTCGATACCAGCCGCATGGGCGGCGCCGGCTGCGATACGGAGGTCTGGGAAGCGGTGGCCGCCGCCGCGCGAGTCTTCGAGGAGCTCGGAGCGCACGTCGAGGAGGTCGAGTACGCCCCGGACGAACACGCCGCGATCGCCCGCACCTTTCTGGATCTGTTCTGCATCAGGGCGTACGGGCGATGGAGCGGCCAGCTTCACGACCCGCAGCAGGCAGCGCAGCTCACCGACTACTTCACCGAGGACCTGGAGCGGGGCAGGCGCTCGCAGGGGACCGACTACCTGGCCTGCATGAACAAGATCGGCCGGTACCGGACGCACGCCGCGCGGTACTTCGCCGACTACGACCTGCTGCTGACGCCGGCGACCGCCACGACGGCGTTCGCGATCGGCGAGTATCCGCAGGCGGCCGGCGGCGCGCCGGTCGCCCACCGGCGCTTCGGCTTCACCCCGTTCACCTACCTCTTCAACCTGTCCGGGAACCCGGCGGCCACCGTGCCGTGCGGCTTCGACGCGGCAGGCATGCCGATCGGCCTGCAGATCGCCGGCGGCATGGCGGACGAGATGACCGTGCTGGCGGCCTCCGCCGCATTCGAGGACGCCCGGCCCTGGTCGGCGAAGCGCCCTGCGGCGCCGGACTGACGGCGGCTCCTGCGCCGGCGCGGTCCGGCCGGACAGCCTCACCCCTCGATCAGGGCTGCCTGCCGGTCCATCGGGCCGGCCCAGCCAGCCTCCTCCGGGGCGGTCAGGCCGTCCCAGGGGTAGAGCGGCCGCGTCGTGCGAGTGAAGCGCAACCGTTCCAGATATGGCGACGCGCAGCCGGGGGCGGCGCAATACAGGATGGCCGCCGCGAACGGCTCGTAGTCGTTGCGGAAGCCCTCCGGGCTCTTGGCCAGCACGATCTTGAAGCGGCGAGGATCGACTCCTGCCGCCTCGTAGAGCAGCGGCGAGCTGCCCGGACCGGTCTTCTCCACCAGCACCACGGTGACCTCGCCGATGCGGACGCGCGCCATGCGCCCCATGTCGACCGGAAAGTTGTGGCCGCCGTGGCCGGTCAGCCGGTAGGCCAACGTGCCCACTCGCTCCACCCGCGCGCTCACCGCCAGCGGCTCCGAATACGGGTCGCGCGCGCCGCCGACGGTGAGGTCCACGGCGGCGCCCGAGCCGGCCTGCGCGCAGCGGTCGACCGACTTCGGGTCGACGCAGAACGCGAGCGCGCCCCCCTCGCCGATCCGCCCGGCAAGCAGCGCCGCCAGCATCCGCGTGCTGTCGCCCGGCGCTCCGCTGTTGGTGGCGTCGTGGTACTCGGACACCGCGACCGGCCGGCCGTCGATGGCGCGCGCCGCGGCCACCAGCTCGTCCGGCGTCATGAATCGCTCCGCTTCCGAGTAGGCGCGGGTCGCCCAGCACTCCTGCGCGACCGACCGCGGGTCCAGCGGGGGCTCGGCGCTCCAGTACGCCTGATAGAAGGTCCAGCCCAGGTACGGCGCGTCGAGCCACGGCTGCACCGGGTACAGGCCGACCGACGCCACGTCGTCCGCCGCCTCGGCCGCCACGATGCGGCGCCACAGATCGCGCTGGATGCCGCGGTCGGTGGATCGGCCGTCGCCGTTGTGCACCATCGGCAACTTCCAGGCGTTCACCGCCGGCCGCTTGCGGGTATCGAGCAGGCGCGCCAGCGCCGCGGCGGCGCGCGCTCCGGTCGCGTCCTCATCGACGTGCGGGAAGGTGTGGTAGCCGATCAGCACGTCGGCGGAGCGCACCATGAGCGGCGTCAGGTTGGCGTGCAGATCGAGGGTCGCCACCAGCGGCGTGGCGGGCCCGACCGCCGCGCGAACCGCCTCCAGCACCCGGCCCGACACGTCGGGGTCGTCGACCGCCGACTGCGCCCCGTGCAGGGAGATCAGCACCCCGTCGACGGACCCGGCGCGCAGCGGCGCCGCGGTCATCTCGATCAGCTCGGCCAGCAGGCCGGGAGCGAGCGGGCCGCCCGACCACGTGACCGCCCGGCACAGGCCGACCCACTCCACCGGCGCGCCGAGGATCCGCGGCAGCTCGGTGAACCCGGACAGCTCGCCCACGTCGCCGTAGCGTTCGACGACGGCGTCGCCCCGGACCAAGCCGTAGTCGTCGAAGTGAGAGCGTTCGGTGAGCACCGGATTGAAGGAGTTGGTCTCCTGGCGAACCTGCCCGATGGCTATGCGCTTCATGCTCGGCAGGTCGCCCGGCCCCGGCGCGAAAGCCGCTCCGGCGCGTCCCAATCGCGACGCGCGTCGTCGCGGAGTTCCGAAGGATCGAGTCGCGCCGCCATCGGATTACCGTAGCTCATGGTAGGCGAATCGCCGGCGCACGCATAGACGGACCACAATGCGGGGCGCCGGCCGCCGCTACGGCGCCGCGGAGACCAGGGCGATGCCGGCCACGATCACCACCGCCGCGCCGATGCGCACCACCGGTGCCCGCTCCCGCATCAGCACCGCGCCGGCGGCCACACCCAGGACGATGCTGAACTGCCGCAGCGCCGCCACGTAACTGGCGCGCTCGGAGAGCTGGTACGCCCACAGCACCAGCGAATAGGCGCCGAACATGCTGAAGCCGGCCGCGGCCGTGCGCCAGTCGACCGCCGCCAGCCGCCAGGACGGCCGTGACGCGGCGGCGGCCGGCGGCGGCGCCGACCGCCGCCGCGCGTTCATCCGCATGGCCGCCGCGAGCAGCGCCGCGTACAGGACGGTCGAGATGACGAATTCCCAGAGCCCGTAGCGAAAGGCGTCGATCAGCCCGCCGCCCGACTCGCGGCGCATGACCTCCGCCGCCAGCTTGTCGAATGCGGTGTAGCCCACGGTGCCGGCGGCGGCGACCGCCGCCCAGCCGATCGTCGGGTGCAGCCGGCGCGCGAACCGGCCGCGAACCGCCTCCCCCCGGTCCGCCCCCGCAGCCCACGAGATGACGATGCAGCCGGCCGCGACCAGGGCAAGGCCCAGCCACCCGATCGGACTGGGCGACAGGCTCCGCACCAGGTCGAAACCTCCCAGGAACAGCACGGGCAGCGCCCTCGTCACCGGGTATACGACCCCCATGTCCCCCGCGCGATAGCCCAGGGTGAGTCCCAGAAAGTAGACCGCCTGCGCGCAACCGGCGCCCAGCAGGAGCGGCCAGACGTGGGGCAGGAGGCGAGCGGCGAACAGCTCGGTCGACACCGCGATCAGGAGACCGGGCACGCTGATGGCCGCCAGTATCCGCAGGATCGTCGTCCACGAATCGCTGCGCTGCTTGGCGACAAGGTTCCAGCCGGCGTGGAGGATCGTCGAGAACAGCACGATGCCGGCGGCGAACGGCGACACGCTACCTCACGGCCGCGTCAGGCCGGCGCGCTGTTGGTGTATGCCACGGCGGGGGTCTATACTCTCGGCCAAGCGGGTGCCGCATCGCCGGCCCACTCGCGCTCCCTGGAACCATCGAGCGATGATACGGAACTCCCCTGCACGGCGGCGGCGCAGCAGGTGCGCGCCGGCGATCGGCGCCTTTCTCCTGAGTCTCCTGAGCACGGCCCCGGCCTTGGCCTCCGCCTCCGGCGAGGAGGATGCCGGCGAGGTGGTGGTGCTGATCACCGACCATCGCCAGGCGATCGACGACTTTACGGCGCTGGTGGTGACCGTGGACGGCGTGCGCCTGCACCGCCGCGGCGCGCGTAGCGAGGAAGGCTGGCTGTCGATCACGGTCGATCCGCAGGAGATCGACCTGACGCGCTACCGGGACGGCGCGACCGTCGAGTTGGTCCGGGAGCACGTGCCGGCCGGCCGGTACGACGCGGCGGAGGTGCGGGCCTCGGCCGCCGGCGGCGTGGTGCACGGCGGCGACCGGGTGGAGGTGCCGCTGGAACTGACCCCGGCGCGGACCGACATCCGCGTGCGCGCCGGTCGGGTCACGCAGGTGACCTTCGACCTGGTGGTGCACGACCTGCGCGATCACCCCGGCAAGACGTGGGCAGTCCTGCTCGAAGAGGTGCGGGTCGAGCACCTCGGCGGCGGCTGACCGGCGCGGTCGCCGAGGGCGGTGTAGACGGTGCGCGGGCCGGTGAAGGTCGATCTGCCGTGCGCCATCAGCATGTTGTCCAGGATGATCACCTCGCCCCGCCCCAGCGCGTAGGCGACCTCCGCCGCCAGACAGAGCTCGAACCAGGCCGCGATGTCTTCGGGCGGGATCCGGCTGCCGTCCTCCATGACCATGGCGTCGACCGTGTCGGGCGCCGCCGCCATCGCCGCGGCCAGCCGCCGGGCGTCAGCGGTCCTGCCGTCGCGTTCCGCGACCAGGCGCCGGGCCGCCGCCTGATAGTGCAGCGCCTGCGTGCACCAGAGTTCACCGTAGACCGGATGCGGCCGGAAGAACCGCGCCGGCTCCTGCACGAAGACCAGGTAGTCGCCGGCGGTCCAGGTCAGGTCCCAGCCCTCCCGCGCGGCGATGGCCGCCGCTTCCTGGCGATCGCCGGTGCCCAGCACCTCCTGCCAGCTCTTGTCGCGGCGGGCGATGACCGACTCGCTCCCCTCCGGCGGAAGCGTGCGGCGCAGGCGGGCGTGCTTACCCCGGTACTTCGTGCGGAGCCGGTCCGGCAGCTCGGCGGACAGCCTGCGCATGTCGCCGATCAGGTGCGTCTTCTGGCCTTCCGGGGGCGGCTCGTGGCAGTAGAAGGAGATGTAGTCGGGGATGGCGTCCAGATAGGCCATCTCCTGATGGATCATCACGGTGGTATCGGCCGGCAGGTCGGTCGCCGTGTAGACGCCGCGTCCCAGGTCCGTGCGCGGCGCCGTGCCGCCCACGTAGGAGTGGTGCCGGAAGTCGATCGTCGCCAGGAACTCGGCGTAGCGGACCGGCCCGTCGATGCCGGCGCTGCGGAACAGCAGCGCCCCTTCCCGATCGACGATCTCGAAGATGCGATGCTTGAAGTCCTGCGCGGACCGCGGCCCGTTCGATCGGCTCAGATCGAGGCGCACGCACGGCACGACCAAGCCGCCGCCGAGCCGCTCATACTCATACGTCATCTCGGACGGTCCCCTGTCGTAGCGTAGACGGCCCCGCCTCCCTGTCAACCGGCCGGTCTTGTTGTGGCATACTGGGGCCATGATCGAGAGCTTTCGCGAGTTTCGTGTCTCCAACGACGCGCTGCCCGACGCCGGCGAGCTGCGGCGGCGCCGCCGACGGCTACCTGTTCTTCCGCGGTCTCCTCGACCCCGACCGGCTGCGGCGGCTGCGCCGCGAGATGCTGGAGGTCATCGCCGCCGGCGGCTGGCTGGCGCCCGGCACCGATCCGATGGCCGGCATCGCCGACCCGGGCGCACGCTGCACGGAAGGCGACCTCGCCTATGTCGATGTCTATCACCAACTCTACCGGCTTTCGAGCTTCCACCGCGCCGCGCACTGGCCGGCGACCCTGGACGTGCTGGCCAAGATCATCGACGGACCGGTGTTCGCGTTCCCGCAAAAGATCGCGCGGCTCTGGTTCCCGCAGTTCACCGAGCACACCACGCCGATCCACCAGGACTTCGTGCACTTCCAGAGCAGCATGGACGTGTACTCATGCTGGCATCCGGTCGGCGACTGCCCGCGCGAGCTAGGCGGATTGGCGGTCCTGCCGGGCTCGCATCGAGTCGGGCGGGTGGTCGATCACCACTTCTCCCTCGGCGCCGGCAGCCTTACCGTGGACCCCGCCGAACACCCGGACGGATGGGTGTCCACCGACTACGAGATCGGCGACGCGCTCTTCTTCCACTGCCTGACCATCCACGGCGCATTGCCGAACGTGACCGCTGATCGACTGCGGGTATCGCTGGACAACCGCTACCAGCGCCTCGGCGCGCCGGTGACCGCCCACATGCTCGAACCCCATCTGTCGAGCCACCGGCCGCTGTCATGGGATCAGGTCTACGCCGGCTGGAGCGGCTCGGAAGATCTGCGGTACTACTGGCGCGATCACGAGTTCGAGGTGATCGCCAAGGACACCAGCTTCCAGGAGCGGGGCTTCGCCGATGCGGTCGAGCAGGCGCAGGGCGGCGACCCGCTGGCGCGCCTGCACCTGCAGCGCATCGCCGACATGAGCCCGGACACCGAGCAGGGCCGGGAAGCGGCGCGCGCGCTCGCCGCGGCGCCGGCCGTCGCGTAGCCTCACCCGCCGCAGGTCTCCGAATCTTCGGATAACCGCTCGTCGATCGTCTCCTACGCGGGTTGCGCGCGCGCTCGCACCGTGCAGTGGACCCAGTGCCGATCGACGTGGAACTCGGGATCGGGCTGGCCGGCGGCGCGCAATTCGCGGCGCGCCGCCGGAATCCCGAATCCGTAGCGCTGCACCAGGCCAAGCACGCGCATCGCTTCCGCCAGCGCCGGATTGCGGTAGTCGATCACGCCCGGCCTGCCGAAGTTCTCCGGGGTCAGGGCGCCGTACGGCCCACCGGGGCTGTTGATCTCGATCCGGTCGTCGAACCAGTAGACGTGCACCGGCGCGTTGGTGCCGTCGTAGGTGCGGTGCATTACGGCATTGCCCACCAGTTGCTGCAGAGCGCCGAGCGGATAGGTCGAGCGGCGAATCTCGGTCGGCACCGGATCATCGACCGCAACGATCATCTTGGCCGCGGCGAGGCGCTCTCCGGCGGTCCGGTCGTTCGCCGCCAGCGTTTCAGGATCGACCGCCGCCGGCAGGTACTCGTCCATGAAGCGCCCCACCTGCAGATCGTCGAGCCGGGCCGCGCGCACCGGTGAGACGTCGTAGTGCGGATCGCGATACCGGCGCTTCTCGTTCAGTATCCGTTCGTCCTGCGCTGCCAACTCGCGGTCGGAATAGGCGTCGCTCATCTGGCCGCGGCTCGAGCCGCGGGTTACTGCACGTCGATGCGCACGGAGGTCATGGCGCCGAACGGATCGCCGGCCAGCAGCCGGCGGTGGGCGTCCTGGTCACCCTTGAGGTACCAGTCGAACCACGCCCGCGCGTACCAGTCGCGGATCACGTGCGGCAGGTACACCTCGTCCCCCGTCGCGGTGGCGGCCCAGCCGAGTTCGGTGTAGCTCTCGCCGGCCTCTCCGGGCGGTCCGAACGCGGCGGCGCCGGTCGGCTTGCGCGAGCGCTCGGGCGACATCGCGAACGGCAGGTTGCCGCGGCGGAACTCGGGCCAGGGGAACTGCCGCGCGAACTCCTCGGCAAGGGTGCCGTGATTGGTGTCGCGCACGATCACCAAGCCGCGGTCGCCGGCGGCGCGGAGCCAGCCGCTCAGGGCCACCGGCTGCGGATTGTCCATCCGCTCCGGCGCGGCGCGTTCCGGGGCCAGCGGAAAGGCCACGGACGGGTCGCCGCCGGCGGCGGCGACCGTGGACTGAAACAGGCCGACGAACACGCCCTGCACGAACTCATCCTCGTCGCCGATCATCTGCAGCACCGGTTTGCGGCTGCCCACCGGCAGCCCGTCCCGCTCGCCGGCGCCGAACATCTCTTCCGGCGTCCAGGTGAATGGCGGCGCATTATTCATACCGAACGCGGCGCTTACCCCGGGCACGTGGTTCGCCGCCAGTTGCGCGGTCATGGAGCCGAGGGAATGGCCGGCTACGCCGACCTTATCGCCGTCGATCCGTCCCGCCAGCAGGCCGCACAGCTCGCGCGCCGCGGCCGTCGCTCCCAGCGACTCGAGCGAGGCCTGGCAGGTCCCCGCATCCGCCCCCAGCAGCCGCATGGTGCGGATCAGCAGCGCCACGTCGGAGACGCGCTGGCGGAACAGGTTCCGCATCATGGTCGTCGCCCGCTCCACGCCGCCCGGAACGAGTCCGGCGGAGGCCGGGTCGAAGCTGTCCGGCGGGCCGAAGCCCATGTCTTCCACTCCGAACATGAGACGGTAGAAGTAGGGCACGACCTTGAACTCGCCGAAGATCGTCTGATAGGCGCGCTGCACCTCCGCCGGCGACCGGGCCGCGGCAAATGGCGAATCGGGGTCGTGGAACACCAGCGGCATGCCGCCGTCGGAGATGAAGGTCGGCGCCGCCACCACGTAGCCGTGCGAGGCGAGGAACTCGCCCAGAGTGCTCCACATGGAGTGGGAGCCGCCGAGGCCGTGGGCCACGACGATCAGCGGAAACCGGCCCTCCGCCGGCGGCGCGTCGAGCCAGGCGCCGCGCGGCGCGGTGACGAGGCGCCGGCCCAGCTCGGAGAACATCTGTCCCTGAGCGGCGGCGCCGGCGTCGGCGAGGGTGCCGCCGCCCTGCACGTGAAGCAGGTTCGGGTCCACCGGCAGGCCGCCGGCCAGCGCCTGCCCGAGGGCCTGGTCGCCGAAGAAGAAATCGAGAAAGTTGGCGCGCCGGCCGCTGGCTGCGGCCACCGGCGACCGCGGGCCGGCCACGCGTCCGGCCGAGCCGTCAGCAGCGGCCGGATACCACACGTGGAACACCACGGTGCGCCGTTGTCCGGTCGCTTCGATCTCGCGCATCAGATCGCGATACCCGGGACTGGCATACGTGGCGGTCCACGGGTCGAAGCGCTGCTGGTCGTCGACGGCGAATCCCATCACCGAGCCGACCGCGTACTCACCGTAGACGGCGCTAGGCGGCAGCTCCTGCATCTGTGCCGCGACCGGGAGGGCGAGAAGAGACCCCACGAGAATAGCGGAGGCTATGGTACGGGCTGAACTAGTCATCGATCAATCTGTGCCCCATGATCCCGCCGCCTGTCAATGCGCAAGTGCGCTGGCGGCCGCCAGCGCCCGCGCCAACGACCGCAGTCCTCCCGCTCCGCGGTCCAGCCGACCGCGCCCCGTCAGCGCCGCCACCGAGCCCGGATGCGCGGTTTCACCGCTGCGGATGAAATGCCGCGCAAGCGGGCTCCCGGGCTGACTTGGCGCGCGCGGCGCATCAGGCTTCGATGCAGCACACCGCCGGCCGTTACGCGGTTGCAGCCGACTGGGGACGCACGGCCATGCCGACGTAGGCCTTCGCCACCGTTCGGGCGCCCCGCTCGATGACCACCTTGACGTGGTTGATACCCTGATGGACGAGGTACGTCTCTCCGCCGCCCAGCAGGCGTTCGGTATTCGGCCAGCGGCGCAGCCCTTCGGCTTTCGCGGGAAGGCACCAGCCCCGCTCCTCGATCCGGGCGATCAGGGGGCGCCACCCCGTACGATCGACCGGAAACCAGTTCCGGGAGCGGTACAGCTCCAGACCGAGCCGCGGCCCCGGCCCCTGCGCGGTCACGTCCAGGCTGACAAAGACGTAGGCGACAAGGTCGTCCAAGGAAGTGATTACGTCCGCCGCCGCGGCCGTCGGGCCGGGCCACTGCAGCCGCTCCAGCAAGGCGGGCACCTCTTCCTTCGTGACGCCCGCGACGACCAACCGGAATCCCTTTGGGGAGCGCGCCGGAAGAACTCCGGCCTGGAACACGTAGCCCGTTTCCGGCAGGGCCGAAAAGATGCGTTCGACTCCTCGGAGAAACTCGTCGTGGCCACTCCAGCCAGCGACGGCCGCGAGCGTCGCGAGCAGGCCCTCGGGATCCCGATGCTCGTGGACCCCCTCCCGCGATCCGGAGGCGGAGCGCCGCGCCGCGAGGAAGATGCCGGGGGAGGACGCTGGGGAAGGCGGCGTGAGTCCGGCCAGATCGTATTCCAGCATCAGCGCGGCCACGGACCGGGCGAGGTAGGACTCCGTATTCCCGGCCTGTTCCAGAAGCCCCGCCCCGAGCGCGGCCGCCGCCGACCCCGGCTCGGCGTGCGCGCCCTCGCGGATATAGTGCTGCGCCAGGGCGGACCCCGACGGCACAACGACGCAGAGATCGGCGTGACCCATGGCCTCGCCGAGATGGAACTCGAAGCCGAAATGGGTGTCGATCACGGCACGGGGCAACACCCCCACTCGCTCCAGGAGGCGTTCCCAGCCGGCGGAATCGACCAGCGCCGGCGGGAACAGGGAGCGGCATCCGGCAAGGATCGAGGCGAAGCCGCCCCGCGTCGAGCGGCTTACCCCGTCCACTGGATGCCGAGCAGTTCTACCCCCTCGACTAGGACTCCCCGAAGACGACGAGACGACTTCTTAACCCAGAACGGCCCCGAAAGCTCAGGTCAAAGCTCCCACGGCTCCCGCCCCACACCGGCCCAGGAGAACCCTCCCGCGGCCTGCTCCAGATCGGCTTCACCCAGATTGGCGGAGGGCGGAAGGATCAGGTGACTGATATCCGCCGTGTCCTCGTGCACCTCGACGGTGAACCCGGCGGGCACGTCGACGCCGATTTCCGCCTGGATCGCGGCCTTGGGGTCGGCGATCAACCGGGTGCGGAATTCGCCGTCCACCGTCGCCTTGCCGATCACGCGATCACGCATCTCGCTGATGGTCGCCGTTTTCTCGTTCATGTTCCTCTCCTTCTTCGGGAAAGATTTGCTGACTGAAAGGCTATCGACGGCGGCCGGTCGGTGTCAAGGCGACCGCCGGAGAAATGACTTATCCGGGATTTCCGTGGGCGGAGTCCATACCGCGGAGCCGCCGGCGGCGAGCGCGTCAACCGAGTCGCAGGTCGTCCGACACCTCGGACAGCAGCTCGTTGATCTTCGCCACCGCTTCGGCGGCGGCCGGACCCTCACCGCCGAGCTCGACGCGGAGGTTGAACTTCAGGTCGTGGCCGACTGCGGCCTGGGCGATTGCGGGAATCTGATCGGCCAGGTCCTGGATGCCGTTGGCTTGCAGGACCGCCTCCGCCGTGAGCACGCCCGGCCGATGCGCGGCCGGAGGCCACCCGCCGCCGCGGTCCGGCGGCTTGGCCGGCGGGATTGTCAGGACCACGTGCCGGGCGCCGGCAAGATCGCACGGCCAAGCGGCGCTCTCGGCGCCGAGCTCGACCCAACGGGCGCGGATCGCGTCCTCGATCACCGCGCGCACTGCGGTCCAGGGGAGGGTCACGCCGTGCCTGGTCGACAGCGCCGCGGCCACGGCGAGGGCGTTGGTCGCGCCGTCCTGCCACGCCTCGGGGATCGACTCGGCCATGATTTCATCGACGGGTATCCGGGCGGGCGGCGGCCGCAGGGTGGCGGCGGCGCCGAGCACGCCGGCCGGCACCGGCTCGCTCAGGATCGACGCCGGCCCGCTGGTGAGCCAGACGATGCCCTGCTCGACCGCCTGCAGCACCGCGGCGCCGACCTGCGCCGGTTCGCACGCCGGGGTCACGAAGGTCTCCTCGTAACCCTCACGCGGCACGGTGACTTCGGAGCCGCCGGCGAAGTAGTCGTACACCTCCTGTACGGTGATCGTCTCCGCGGACCAGAGCGCCGGGAGCTCCCCCGGGCGGAGCAGGCCGGGAGCGAGCCCGCTGAGCGTTGCGGCGGCGGGCAGCAGCAGTTCCAGGCCGGCGTCGTCGAGCGCCGGCTGGTCGATGGCGGTGCGCCAGAACGTCCGCACCGTCCGGTCCGGGCGCGTCACCTGCGCCACCCAGATGCCGGCCTTCACTCCGTCCACCACGGTGTCGAGTATCTCCTTGCTGCGCAGCATCTTCGGCAGCTTCGGATACTGCGCGAAGGCGCCCACCAGGTCCTTGACGCGGCGCGACTGCTCATCCTCCCGCCAGAGGTCATAGGGGCCGCCCGGCAACAGCGTTTCCGCGTTGATGGCGGTCTCCTGGATGCGGGACCGCTGATCGGCCTTGATGGCGGTGAACAACGGCTCGTCGCCCACGACGACCCGGAACGCCTCTATCGCGTCGCTCTCGCCGACGGTCACCACCACGCAGTAAGCGGACCGGACGGCGTTCGGGATGCGCTTGCGGGCGGCTGCGATCTCAGCGGCGAGCATCTGTTCGCGCAGCGGATCGATCGGCTGCTCCTGCAACTGCGCGCGCACTTCCTCCCACCCGAGGTACTCCCGCACGCGGGCGCGGGCGCCATCGAGGCCGTCGGGCGAGGGCGCGGCCACGACGATCGCGTTGCGGTAGACGCGGCGCCGGTCCGGCGTCGTGGTCTGGTCGATGAAGCGGCGCGCTGCCGCGCTCGGCTTGCCGGTGTCCGAGGCCGCCTGCGGGCCGAGCACGACGTAGTGGAACTCTCCGTCATCGGCCACGTCGCGCGGCCGCGCCGGCAGGTTGTGCGCCCGTGCGCCGGCCGCGACTGCACCGGCGGTGAGCGTCCGTTGCTTCTCGACGGCATCGAGGAGCTGGGATTCGACCAGCTCCGGCGGCACCCGGTTGCGGCAGGCGTCGTGGTGCATCTGCCGCAGGTTGGGGCGGTTGCCCAGCCGCCACGCCGCGGGCAACCGGCCGCCCGCGCCGTCATCGGCGCCGCGCGCAGCCGCCTCCACCTCGTCCAGAAACCACGACACCTCGGTCCAGCGCTGCAGCCCTCTCTCCAGCTCTATCCGGTCCGGCTTGCCCGCTCCGAGCAGCACCAGCAGCTCCGGCGTCAACGCCTTCTGGTTGATCGGCTGGCAGCTCAGGAACACGGCGACCACCGCCTGCTCCAGCTCCCGGTGATGGAGACGGGCCGCGTCGGCCTGGAGCAGGCGCGCCTTGGCCAGTTCGCCTTCGAGGATCGGGCGCCACTCGTGGCGCGATCCGGCGCCGGTGTCGACGCTGGCGCAGGACGCCAGCTCGCTCGCCGCTTCCGCCAAGTCGTTCCGGTCCGGGTGGTTCAGGAACACGTTGGGGCCGATCAGCGGGCTGGTGTCCCACGACTCGGCATCCCGCAGGGCGGTGGCGAACGTGCGCAGGATGCCGCGCGTGCGCTGGAAGCCGTCGAGCTGGGTCCACCGCGTGTAGAAGATATCGGTGAGCGCCGGGTGAAAGGGATAGCTCCGGAGATAGCGCTGCTCGGCGACGGCCCGCTCGCGGGCGGTCTGCTCGTCGCGGGCGGCGATGCTGCCGACCGCCGCGGCCACGTGCGGCCGGAACGCGTCCTGATCGCGGATCGACTCCGGCGTGAAGAAGCGGCGCCGCAGCACCTGCGCCACGTCCTCCTTGCTCACCGGACTGGCATCCTCCTCCATCTGCCGGCCGAACACCTCGGACACGTCGCGCAGCAACTCGTTGCCCAGCTCGTCATGCTTGCGCGGGTCGGAGGCGAGCAGCGACGCCACCAGGGCGCAGCGGTCCACCTTGACCACCGCCTGCGTCAGGTACTGAAAGAAGCTGATCAGCCGGCCGCGCCAGCTCGGGTCGGTCTCGACCTGGGCGCGGAGGTACGTCAGCACTTCGTCGAGCAGCACCAGGGTCGCCAAGCCGTCGGCCTGCGGCCGGGCCAGCAACTGCGCCACCAGCGGTTCGGCCGGCGGGGTCTCCCGTTCCGCGTCCCTGCCGTCGGCGTGGATCAGCCGCAGGCCGTCCGCGCCCGCAAGTTGCCAGGCCAGCACGCTCCACGGCTGCCGGAGCGCCCGCACCGTCCCGTCCGGGCCGGGCGTGTCCACGCCCTTCTCCAGGTCGATCTTGTCGAAGCACAGCGCCGCAACCCGTGCCCGGGGTGTCCTGAAACCGACGTGCGCCTCGAACTCCCGCAGCGCGGGCAGGTCGGGAAGCTCGGCCGGGGCGTGCGCCAAGTGACGGAGCGCAATCAGCGTGTGGGTCTTGCCGCCGCCGTAGTTGACCGCCAGCTTGCGGTACGCCCGGTCGCTGCGGCCCGCCAGGCGCAGGGCCACCTCCTTGACCAGCTCCCGCAGATTGAAGGTGGGGTAGGTCAGGGCGAAGAACTCGGCCGGGTGCTCGTAGACCGGCCGCTGCCCCTGCTGCATCACCACGTCGTACAGGTCGGCGGCGAACACCGCCAGCGACAGCTCGCCGCTCTTCAGATCGTCGCGCAGCCGCACGACTTCATGCCAGGGGCTCGGAGATATACGCGACGTGCTCATGCTATCGATGTTCCCCTATGAAGCTGTTCCCCGCCCAAGACGGCCAAGCCGCCGACCTCGATCTGGTCAACCGCCTGCGTGATACGGATTCGTGAGCTACCTGCTGGAGGTCAACTTTCTGGTCTCTCTGTTCGATCCGCGGCCCGTGAATCGCTTGCCGGCACGCCGCTGGCACCGGTCGTGGCGCTGGTCCAGTGATCACCGTGAATGAAGTGGTCAACGGGTCAGCAGCTCCTTCTGACGATAACCCATACCGCCGCGGGCGACTACGTGATTGCTCAGGGCTTCGAGCAGCGAGCGCTCTTCGGAGCCGGCGCCGGCCAGCTCGATGAGCGCCTGCAGGAGACGGTTGAACAGCGCGCTGCGCAGCAGGCCGTGGTCTCGGAGGTGGTCGTCGACCCTGGCCTTATCCCCGGCGTGCCACAGGCGCATCAGCCGGTGCACCTGGTCGATGAGCGGCGGCAGCCGCTCGCCGGGCGCTTCCAGCCCCAGGTCGCGGCCTTGACGGCGGTCCCAGGGCTTGAGTTTGACCTTGGCGCCGCTGCCTTCCGATTGTTCCTCGTCCCCGGCCGTATCTACGTCGGGCTGGTCCGCGCCGCGGCGGGCCGATTGCGCCAGCAGGTCGTGCTGGTGGACCAGTGCCGAGTCGGAGAGGTTGCATGACAGCGCATAGAGGATGCAGCCGCCCACCGGAGCCTCCCCCATACCGAAGTCGTAGCGATGGAGCAGGTAGTAGGTAGTCACGTCGTCGAGGCCGGTGGACGCCTCCGCATCGCCGTCGCGGGTCAGCACGCGTCCGACCACGAAATCGACCACGATCCGCCGCACCTCGCGCAGAAACTCGGAGACGGTCATGAGCTCGTTCGGCGCGTTCGCCTTCTTGACGACCGGGTACCTGCTGAAGGCTTCCAGGGCCGGCCCGGTCGCCGCCCACACGAAGTCCGGCCCGCGAATGCCCGCGTCCCAGAAGTCGTGGAGCTTCCCGACGACGTTCGCGCGCATCTGGTCGAGGACGCCGCCGTCCCAGCCCGGGCGTGTGCCGGTGCGCTTACGACAGACCAGCCAGATCGACGACGCCAGTGATGCTCTGCCGTAGTTGCGGACTCCGCCGCGCATCTCCGTAGCGATTGGCCAACTGCCGTCGACGACGAATCCCGCTCGAATGATGGCTGAGACCAGCGTCTCCCAGGCATCCGGCCTCTTGTTGGCAAAGACGACGAGAAGCCTGCCGCTTGGCGGTAACGCTGAGTGGCAGGTCCGAAACGCGCGTGCCATGCCGTCTTCGTAGCTCTCTTTGGACTGAGCTCTGTCGCCGTTGAACCGGCTTGCGTCGTCGATCAATTCTCCGTCGTTGTCGTCCGCGCTCCACTTTGGCCCTAACGGTTCCCGGAATGACCTGTCGAATTCGGCAGCCAGGCCGGATAGCGTACGGCGCAGCCAGATGTAAAAGAAATCCATCAGATCGGAATAGGGAATTGCGTCATAGTAGGGAGGATCCGTGACCACCAAGTCGTGCTGATCAACTGGAGCGATTGCGCTCTGGCACAGGACCGTCGGCGCAGTGCCGGTCCTTGGAATGGCAGGTGTTATGGAATCCAGTACCCGTGCGACGTTCGAAACTCCGCCGGCGAACAGGCGGTCTACGGAGGCAAGCGGGTTCCCCTCGGCGAAGTCCCAGGTAATCGGCAAGGCGAACCGCAGGAATGTCTGCTTGATCTCGGAGGCGACCGGCTCCCATATGCACAGCGTGCTCATGTAGTTGGCGGCACGATCCAATGCGGCTGCGAGCAGAGCGACTACCGCACGCAGAGCCTCGCCGTCACCGCGAAAGGACTCCGAGGCCGGAATGCTCCGTATCGTTCCGATGAGCGTCCCGAGCGCCAGGAGCTGACGGTTGGTGAACAGTCTTCGCCAAGTATGGAAGCCATATCCATCTACCGAGAAGGCACGCGATGCGCCCCTTCCTGCCTTCGGCGTCGGCTCCTCCGGCAGCCCGAAGGGAATGTCCGCGTAGACGGCTTGGAGCTGTTCCTCGGTAACCTCGGCCGCCGCACGCTCATGCTCGGTGGGCCGGCGGTACTCCTTGCCGTTGGGGCCATCGATTACCACGACCGTCATGACCGTACCCAACCCGGAGCGTCCTTCCAGGCGGATATCCTGCATGGTCATGATCGTCCGGCAGCACGGGCAGGTTGCGCCGACGCGCGACATGGTGCCGGAACCGATGCGCTTGTCGTGCTCCCGCCGCTGCGCCGCGTTGCCGCCACGCTGCGGTACGACGGCCTGCACGCCGAACACGACGCCCCGCCGCGACTCGTCGGGCTCCATCGTCAGCAGTACGCGCTTGCGCTCCTTCTTGCACAGCCAGCGCGTCTTGAGCAGCGGCAGCACGGCGCGGCACCGCTTGCAGATGACCGTGCGCGCGTGCAGATAGGCGACCGCGGGTTTGGCGACCCACCGAGGGTTGCGGGCGTCTTCCAGGTACTCGGCGTCGAATTCCGCGTTCAGCGCGTCGATCTGCGGTTCTCCCGCGTCATCCGCCTCCAGCAACCGCAGCGGCCGCGAATCGCAGTCATGGCCACGCTTCAGCGGTACGAACTCGGCGTAGACAGGGTAGCGGGCCGCCAGCTTCTTACGCGCCTGCGCCAGCACCCACCGGCCCCATGCTCGTACCTGCCACGCAAGGTCCGCGTCGAGCAGCGGATCATCGGGCTCGATGAGGTCGAACTGAGTTTCATCATGGTCACCGTGCCCAAGCCGCTGGAGCAGGGCACGCAGCGTGGCGCCCTTGAATCCGTGGGCCTTCAGAAGCGCCTCCATGAAGTCCGCGTCGCGCACCGCAAACTCAGGCAGTGGATGCGTCCGACCAGCCAGTCGCTGCGGGTAATCAAGCGTGCACTTGAGGATGAACCACGCGACCGGATTGATGTCGATCGCGGTCACCTCGCAGCCGAGCCGCATCGCTTCCAGCGGAATGGCGCCACCGCCCGCGAACGGGTCCAACACTCTCGGAGCCCGCCCGCCGTACGCCTTGCGAATCTCGTCCCGAAACCACTGCAGATCGTCGCCGTTCTCCCGGCCCCAGTGAAGGATGCCGCCCGCCGTCTCCTCCTTCACGTTCTCCACCAAGCGGCCATTGACGCGCTTGCGCTCCACCTTCTCGACCACTCGACCAGCCATCCGTTCCAGAATCGCCTGCCGCCGTTCCCCATCGCCGGGATCGGCAAGCAGCGTCGCAATCAGCGCCGCCCGGCACGCCGCCAGGGGCCGCCGCGCCGGCCAGATATGCAACGTCGAGACATGCCCGTGCCGCACGTTCTTCTCGTGCACCGAATCGAGCGACACCTGCTTCAGCGGAAACGCCGCCTCGATGAGGCGCCTGTCGCTGCGTTCTATATCCACCATCCCCCCGTGGAACGGCACACGAAGAAGACCAAGCTCACTTGCGCCGACTTTGAGACCCCGATGCAGAGCCTCGCTCTGCTACGTTTCTCGAGCCACTCAGATCGACGACCCGCTGACCCGCGGGCCGCGGTCTGCTTCGGAAGTAGGCAACAAGCCGGTCGATGTCATACCCGTATTCCCGAGCGATGCTGTCCTTAACCTGCCAGAGTTCCTCGATGACTTCGTCAGACATCGTTCGCTACCCCCATTAGTTCTTGCGGTGTACAGATTTCCGGACAGGAATACCCGTGTAGACCGCACACTTCTCTCATAATCGGCTTGGTTTCGGCATTGTCGATATGCCGAAAATTCCATGTCAAAAGATAATCGACACTATGCACGGACGATACCGCGACATGCAGAGAGTCGTCTTCTGCCTTGGCCGGTAGAGCTCCTGCCTGGAGAAGAGCTTTGGATAATTGCGCCACGTGCTTCGTGATCGCCAATAGGAGTATACCGGCTAAGGCGTCAGTCCTTCGTCGTGCTGCGGATGGATTGCCTCTGGCCGCTTCAGCTACGGCGACATCCGAGGTATAAAGGTCGAACTTGCCCCGCTGCGTCTCCCACCATTCAACAGTAACTGTTCGCCACGCAGTAACCAGTAGATCGTTCGTTGGGCGAGCCGTCAAGTACGATACGACCGAAGTCTCAATGTACACGGACTTTCTGGCCCTTGATATCGACCTAATTACCATCGTTTTGCCCGAATATCTCTATATCGACGCCGATGGCCGCGGATTGGCGTCTAATCATCCAGCCCAATATACGCTTGGATAATCGACGCTGTAACTCTCTCACTGTTACGCCTAGCAAGAGATTCAGGAAAGTCATTATTAGTAACGCTGCACTGCTAATACCTATAGGTAACGCAGCGATAAATGGTAATCCTGTGCCTAATCTGACTCCGGCAACCAAGCCAAGAGCAAGCAGCACTGCCAATATCGCCGAACAACCCCATGCTGAGCGATTCGCTTGGCGCTGACACTGGGCGTGTATGCGCTTAACGACCTGCTGCTGACTTTGCTGAGCCTCGACCAGCGCCTCCCGAGTCTTTCGGTGATCTTGAGTTTCTAACGCGAGTTTCTCTGCCTCCTCCCTCTTTACTTCACCTTCCACGCGTGTAAGCGTGTCAGTGATTGTCTCCTGAGTCAGCGCGGTCTCCTCACCGAGCGTCATGTGCATCAAATCGCGATAGGCAATTGGGCTGCTCCGCAACAACTGATGGTCCCTTACCGTGATAGTTTTTTGTTTCTCAAGCCGATCGATTTCGGACAGGTACTTTCTTAACCACTCTTCGGATGGCTGCAGTGCCGCATAGGAAAATGATAGCAACTGTGTCTTCGGAATTGCCGGTGTCTTCATCGGTGATTTCAGCCATGCCATGTTAGCTAGTGTGAAGTCTGTGATCACGCTTGAGACCTCCCGCGAGGACTCGTACCGCTTCCCATACTCCCACGCAGCCTCTGCAAACGCACTGTTGGTGGTAACAAGCGCGGCCCGTGTCTTTTCTAACGAATGGGTGGCCTCGTTGTCTCTCAGCACGTATATGCTGCGAACAGAGTTTATGTCATACTGTTTCGCTCGTGGATTATAATGCGCGACCTCGTCATCAAGTATGTGCTCAAATGCTGTCTCGTCAATCTGGAGTTTATGGATGTATTTCGGAGTCGCTACAACATCAATTCCTAGGGATATAAGCTTGCTATCAACTGACTCAGCGAGCATGATAAGATCTGATTTAGTCGTTTTATTTCTTCGAGATTCATCGACTATTGCTCCACGTCCTTCAGGTCTGTTAACGTAATTGGAAGCGCCGACGAGTACGTTGTTTAGCTCATCTATGGAGTGGGAAAACACTGCAAATCTGCCACCTAGGCAAGTCACTAGCGTGATCAGTTCACAAGCAGCCTTTTTCTTCGCTACCCCTTCAGCTCCGAGTGCTCGGACCAAAAGTGGCGTGTCACAATAGAAAGTCACGTTCTTGTAGTTCTTTGGAGCCTCATTCAGGTCCGGGCATGTCAATGCGTTTGCTAGCATATGTCCCTGAACCAAAACGATAAAGCTCTCGAATCGTTCCGGAGCCGTCATTTGTATGTGTTTAACATAGTCGCTGACCAATACGATATCGGTTTCTTTCCCGCCCTGAATATCAGGAATCGCTGTTCCTCGTAAGTAAGAGCGTAAACAAGTTATATCGAACTCAGTCAGGAACCGACAAATGGCAGTAACAGCGTCGTCGGCGGCGATAGGACTAATTGTACCTTGCGAGTACTTTTGTAATCCCTGTACAATGGAATTGATGTGCCGTTTCGCCGCCGCTATATAGGACTCAAGCTGTGGATCATGAAGATTTTTCGTCTTTCGATATACGCCGTGATTGCGCTCAATATAACCTTGACGTGCGATGCGTTTCAGCACGATATGTACAACGCGACCGGGGATCTCCAATCCGAAGTTCTTCAAGATCAGGTGGCTTACGACGTCGTCGGTAATACGTTGCGGTTCTTCCTGAATGAGAACGTGACGGATGAACGGAGATAGGTAGTCGATGTAGTCTCTGTTGTGATCTACGTTAACTTTCAGAATTGCCAAGCTAGTTAGGGTGTTCCTTGGCATCTCGTTCTCCTATGGCGTCTGCGCGGGTGCAGTCTTGAGGCGGACGGCCGGCAGGCGCTTGAGCCGCTGGTTCGTTGGATCGACTTCAACGCCGACGGACGCCAGGGCGGTGACGCCGAGCAGCGGTTCGGCATCGGGTTCCCCGAATATGATCGTCCCGCCGACGATCTCGCCCATGAATTCGATATCTGCCGTCGTAATATCGAGCTGGATCTCGCGGCCATCGGCCAACTCGTATACCCGCTGACCCTTCGGCCGGAGACCGATTGCGTCCAGCGCCGGACGCGGTACCAGACAGTCGGTCGCGCCGGTATCGACCAGGAACAGCGCTTCCCAGGCTTTGCTCGGTTCGGCGGGGTTGCGGATGGTGACGGTGACGTGTGTCGCTCCCATATACCTCTCCTACCAGTTACTCGGCCGCCTCGATGATAGCAGACGGCGTGACGGTGTACGTGAGCGATTCGCGGCTGCGTATGAGCAGCTTGGCGAACGGGTCCTGAACGCGCAGCAGGCGCGGGCGGGGCGTGGCGCAGTCGTAGACGACGTAGAGCCAGTACTCGTCACGGAGATTGCACGCCTTGGCCCACTCGTTGTCGCTTACCTCGACGCTGCCGCCGCCGGCGCGGCCCTTGACCTCGATGCAGCGGCGTTCGCCGCCGGCGCGGTGGGAGAGCAGATCGAAGCCGGGCCAGTCGAGCAACCCGGCGCGCCGCGCCGCCTCCGGCCGCGACACGTCCTGCACGCTGCCGCCGGAGTGTTCCTCGTAGGCCGCCGCGACCTGTACGGCGATCACCTCCACGCCGGCGTCGAAGCGCTCGATCTCCTCGCGATCCTGCGCGGGGACGACGAGGGCGTGCACCAGGAACTCCACGGCGCCGGCCCGTACGGAGTCCGCTTCGGCGTGCAACTCGGCCAGGCGCCGCGCGCGGGTCGCCGACAGGGTACGCTGGCGCTCCTTGACCTGGGCCAGCTCCACCTGGGCAGGTCCGGCGCCGGCGTGCGCCTGGGCGGTGAGGCCGGCGCGCCTGGCGGCCAGTTCGGCGGCCTGAAAATCGAAGCCCCGGTTGGCGAACTCGACGCGGGCGGGGAGCGCGGCGGCCAGCCGCTGCCGGTGAGCGCCGGCGAGCCGCTCGGTCACTTCCTCGCGGGCGAAGTCGGCGGCAGCCGGAGCCATGCCGCGGGCCAGGGCGGCGAGCGGCACGCGGCTCGGCGCGATGCCGGCGGCGCCGCGCAGCAGCAACAGGCGCTCGACGGCAGACTCCTGCAGCGTGCCGTCGCCGGCCTGACGCAGGCCGATCAGACGCGACTCCAGCAGCCGTGCCGTCGATTCCGGGCCGCCGCCCTCATCCGCCGGGAGGTGCTGGTGGACCGACGCCAAGCCGACGTGGAACAGATACGCCTCGGTCGCGTACGGATCGACGAACACGGCGCCGCGCAGCGCGCCGGCTCCGAACCGACTCACGATCGCGGCCGCAATGCCGTCGAACACCGGCTCGCCGGGATGCAGCCACACCGCCCGCTCGCGGTCCGCCGGCTTGTAGACCGTCAGCCGGCCGCGCGCCTCCTCGGAATACGCCTCCAGGGCCGGCAACAGCGCGTCGGCCGCACCGGGCCGGCGGGGCGCCAGGGCAAACGTCTCCTCCAGATCCCCTTCGATCCGCAAGTCGAGCAACGGCGCGGCCTGTTCCACGAAGCGGCGCACGTAGCCCGGCAGCAGCCGGCGGTAGTGTTCCCGCTCTGCTTCGCCGGCGAGATCGGCGAGCCGCCGGCGCACCTCGCCGCCTTCCCCGTACAGCGCCCGCTCCCGCTGCGCCAGCGCCAGCACCTGCTCCTCGGTGAGACGCCCCTCCAGCCGCGCGGCGGCGCCGGCGCCATCCTCCGTGACCGCCTGCAGCAGAAAGTCCCGCACGGACACCTCCTGGAACAGCCGCCCGATCACGTCGAACACCTTGTCCGACCGGAGTTGCCGGCGGATCGCCTCCAGCTTGTCGAGCAGGGTCTGCAACACCCGCCCCTCGCGCGTGCCGCCGGACACCAGATTGACGATGACGACCGGATCGTGCGCCTGCCCGTAGCGATGGATGCGGCCCATGCGCTGCTCCAGCCGCGCCGGGTTCCAGGGGATGTCGTAGTTCACCATCAACCAGCAGAACTGCAGGTTGATGCCCTCGCCGGCCGCGTCGGTGGCGACCAGGTAATCGGCGCCGCCTTCCGCCGCCGGGCGGCGAAAGAACTCCACCTGCCGGTCCCGCTCCCGATAGGGCAGGCCGCCGTGGATCAGGGCGACGCGCCCGGCGAAGCCCAGACCTTCGAGCCGGCGCACCAGGAACGCCGCGGTATCCCGGTGCTCGGTGAAGACGATCAGCTTCTCGCCGCCGAACCGTGGATCGCGGAGCACCTCCCGCAGCGTGCCGAACTTGGACTCGTCGCCCGCCGCCAGGCGGTTGCGCGCCTTGTCGAGCAACGCCGCCACCTTGAGCCGCTCCGTCTCCAGCTCACCCAGGTTCACCGCCACGGTGGCGCCCAGCGCCCGCTCCTCGAACCCCTCGTGGCGCTCGCCGTCGCCGCCGGTCCCGGCGTCCTCATCGGCGGTCCGCGTCTCGAACTCGTCGTCGAGACCGTCGAGGCGCCGCTGCCCGCGCGCGAGCTGCTCCTCCGAGAGACGCCCCTGCCTGATCTCCGCGATCAGCGCCTCCAGCTTCTCGTGGCGTCGTTCGAACGAGCGCAGCAGCGCATACGTGGAGCTGGCGAGCCGCCGCTGGAAGACGCTCATCGCCAGACGCGCGGCGGACCGGTTCAGGACGCGCGCCCGGTTGTAGTAGTAACGGATGTAGTCGGTCGTTTCGTCGTACAGTTCCTGCTCGCTCCCCGGCCCCTGCGACAGCTCGTAGCTCAGGGTGTCGCAGCGGCGCTGCGGGTAGAGGGGAGCGCCGTCGAGCCGGACCATCTCTTCCTTGGTGCGGCGGATGAAGTGGTTGCGCCGCGACTCCGGCGGGAAGCGGTCGAACGCGTCGCCGGTGGCGAGCGTGTCCGGCAGCAGCAGCCGCCACAGGAAGTAGTAGGGATCGTCCTTGCCCATGTGCGGCGTTGCCGTGAGCAGCAACAGATGCTGCGCCGACCAGTGCAGCGACCACCGCGCGCTGTCGGCCCCGGCGCCGGCGAGCGCCTCCGCGAGCTGGTAGCGGCCCGTCTTCCGTACCCGGAAGTCGGGCTCCCGATGGGCCGCCAGCTTGTGCGCCTCGTCGAAGACGACCAGATCGTAGGCGGGGGTTGCCGGATCGGCGAGCCGGCGGAACGACCGCTCGCCGGCCAACGTGTCGATGCTGGCGATGACCAGGTCGCCGCCGGGCGCGAGGAACGGATTGCCCGCGCGGGCGTCCGTGCCGCCGGCGATGCGGAACGGCAGCCGGAACAGGGTGCGCATCTCCCGCTCCCAGTTGCCGACCAGACCTGCCGGCGGCACCACGAGCACGCGACGGATCAGCCGCCGCGACAGCATCTCACGCACGTACAGACCGGTCATGATGGTTTTGCCGGCGCCGGCGTCGTCAGCCAGCAGGAAGCGCAGCGGAGCCTGCCGCAGCATGTGCTCGTAAACGGCGATGCGCTGATGCGGCAGCGGGTCGATCAGCGAGGTCTCGGTGGCGAACGCGGGATTGACCAGATGCCCGTAGGCAAGGCGATGCGCCTCCGCCACCGCGGCGACGGCGTTCGCTTCGGCGGCGAAGTCCATGCGTGGCGGCGGGACCGCGGCGTCGTAGGCGGCGGCGGTCTCCGCGACGCGCCCGCCGGCCTGGTTCTCGAGCTCGACGATCCGGCGCCACGCCAGCCGGTTGGGACGCGCCTGGCCGTTCTCCCACCGGTTGACCGAGGCGTAGGAAACGCCGATCAGCTCCGCGAGCTGGCTCTGGGTGAGCTCTCTGACGCCGCGCAGGCTCTTGATCCTGCGCCCGTAGTCACGCGGTAGATCGGTCACCGTAGCGGCTGTGCGGCCCATTGGTTCGTCGTCGAAGTCCTGTTGACGGAAACCGTATCTCATATCTCGTGCTTGGTCAAGGGCCGTATAGCAGATGTTATATCGCCGGGAGGCCGGCCGCCGGGACCGGCCCGCGCCAAGTCAGGGGTTGGAGACCGAGGCGAGGCGTCCTACGCCGCGCGTGCCGCGGTGACCGGTCCGGCAGGATCGGTCCGATCTGGTAGGATGCGTGCCACACAACGGAGGGAACAGTTGTCCGATTCGATCAAGATCGCCGTCATCGGGGGCGACGGCACGGGACCCGAGGTGACCGCGGAGGCGTGCAAGGTGCTGGAGGCGGTGTCGCCGCTCGAAGGCATCACCTACGAGCGGGTCGACTTCGACTACGGCGGCGACCGCTACCTGGCCACCGGCGAGGTGATCACCGAGCGGCAGATCGACGAGCTGCGCCGGTTCGACGCCATCTACCTGGGGGCCATCGGCCACCCGGACGTGACGCCGGGCATCCTGGAGAAGGGGCTGCTGCTGGCGATCCGCTTCCAGCTCGACCAGTACGTCAACCTGCGGCCGATCAAGCTCTACCCGGGCGTGGAGACGCCGCTCAAGGACAAGGGGCCGGACGACATCAGCTTCGAGGTCGTGCGCGAAAACACTGAGGACCTGTACTGCGGCGCCGGCGGCTTCCTGCGCAAGAACACCCCGCAGGAGGTGGCCACGCAGGAGATGATCGCCACCCGCTTCGGCGTCGACCGCTGCCTGCGCTACGCCTTCGAGCTGTGCCGCCGCCGCAAGGACAAGATGCAGCTCACGCTGGTGCACAAGACCAACGTGCTCACCTACGCCGCCAACCTGTGGGAGCGCGCCTTCCACGAGATGGGAGCTGAGTATCCCGACGTGACCCGCGACTACAACCACGTCGACGCCGCCTGCATGTGGTTCGTGAAGAACCCGGAGTACTACGACACCGTCGTGGTGCCCAACATGTTCGGGGACATCATCACCGACATCGGCGCCATGATTCAGGGCGGCCTGGGCGTCTCGGCCGGCGGCAATATCAACCCCGACCCGGGCGGCTGCAGCATGTTCGAGTGCATGGGCGGTTCGGCGCCGAAGTACACCGGGCAGAACGTGATCAATCCGATCGCCGCCATCGCCGCCATGGGGATGCTGCTGTCCGTGCTCGGCGAGCAGAACGGGCTGGCCAACCTGAGCCGCGCGTCGCAACGGGTCGAGTCCGCGATCCGCGCCACCACGCCCAAGATGCGCAGCATGTCCGCCGGCCGGATGGGCTACACCACGACCGAGGTCGGCGACCTGGTCGCCACCGCGCTCTAAAGCGACGATGGGTGCGCTCCAGTACGTCTGGCGGTACCGATGGCTGTACGCCCTGGCCCTGCCGGCGGTCGCAGCGGTCATCGTCTTCAACTACCTGCCGATCTACGGCATCACGCTGGCGTTCCGGGACTTCGACGCCGCGCTCGGTCCGTTCCGGAGCCCCTGGTCGAAGCCGCTGTTCTACAACTTCTGGTTCCTCCAGGACTCCGAGTTCTGGTACGTGCTGCGCAACACGGTCCGCATCTCCGTCGTGAAGTTCGTCTTCTCATGGCCGGCGCCGATCGTCCTGGCGCTGTTGCTCAACGAGGTACGACGCCCCGGCTTCAAACGCGTCGTGCAGACGATCAGCTACCTCCCGCACTTCATCTCGTGGGTCATCCTGGCCGGCATCACCTACCGCGTCCTGGGGTTCGAAGCGGACAGTCCGATCAACCTGGTGCGCGGCCTGTTCGGCCAGCCGCCGGCGGCCCTGATGGGCGAGGTGTCCTTCTTTCTGCCGCTGGTGGTGATCACCGCGATCTTCAAGGAAGTGGGCTGGGGCACCATCATCTATCTGGCCGCCATGAGCACCATCAATCCCGAACTCTACGAGCAGGGCGAGATCGACGGCGCCGGACGGCTGCGCCAGGCGTGGAACATCACGCTGCCGGGACTCACGCCGATCATCGCCATCCTGCTGGTCCTGCAGATCCCGGCGATCCTGCAGGCCGGCCTCGACCAGATATACAATCTCGCCAACGATCTGACCCGAAGGGTCGCCTACATCACCGACATCTACGTGATTCGTATCGGCCTCATGCAGGGGCGATACTCGTTCGCCACCGCGGTCGGCCTGATCTACTCGGTCGTCGGATTGGCGCTCACGCTGATCGCCAACCGCGTCTCCAAAGGCTCGGTCGGCCACGGTATTTTCTGATCCATGGGAGGATAGGCAAGGATGTCTGCCGCCGAACCGTTCGAATGCATGCCGATCGCGGCAGATCTCACCCCGTGGGAGGCGAGTGTGGTGACGCTCGCCGGCGACGCGGTCCTGCTCACCTACAGCTTGCGGGAGGTGCGTTATCTGCAAGGAGTGATCTCACATGACCGCTGCCGCACCTGGGAGCAACCGTTCTTCCTCAAGTCGGTGTCGGGTGACCGGATCGCCGGCTGGCGGTCCAGCCCGTTGCGGCTCGCCTCCGGCAACCTCGGCATCTTCTATTCCACCCGGCCCCAGCAGCCGGGCCGCGACGGTCCCCTGGCGTTTCGGGTATCTCCCGACGAGGGGCAGACGTGGTCGGAAGAGACCCTGGTGGACCCTCACTTCGCGGTTCTGCGCAACGGTTGCGCGCGGGTGCTCCGTGACGGGCGCATCGTCTGCCCCGCCTACCGCTGGATCAGCCACCACCTGGAGGACGCCGAGCAGGACGGCGCGCAGCTCTCCTACTCGTTTGCCTACTTCTCCGATGACGAAGGCGCCACGTGGCAGCGCAGCGCCAACGAGCTGATGATCCGCCGCAACGACGTCGAGTACGACCTGGTGGACGGCAAGGGGTTCCGGCTGGTCGAGGAGGAGCCGCCGGGACTGTACGAGTATCTGCAGTTCGAGAAGTACGGCGAGCCGGTGGCGGAGGAACTGCGCGAGGGCCGGTTGATCAACTTCGGCCGCTGCCGCCTGGGCACGCTGTTCATGAGCTACTCGGCGGACGGCGGCGTGAGCTGGTCGAAGCCGCAGCCCAGCGGCTTGGCCGCCGCCGACGCGCCGCCGACCACCGCGCGCCTGCCGGGCTCCGGCGATCTGCTCGTCATCTGGAACCAGGCGTCGCCCGATGAGATTGCCTGCGGCCTGGCGCGCCACCGGCTGTCCTGCGCGGTGTCCTCGGATGAAGGGCGCACCTGGAAGCACTTCAGGAACCTGGAGTCGCTGGACGACGAGTGCCAGTTGCCGGTGCCTCCCTTGCAGGTGTATCAGCAGCCCATCGACGGCTACCGGCAGCCGATCGACCGCAGCCGCTACCACCACGCGCCCGGAGCGGTGCGCTGCGCCTATTCGGCGATCACGATCGCCGGTTCCGACGCGGTGATCTGCTACGACTACGGGTGGCGGCCGGACCCACTCACCGGCAGGCGCAAGCACTTCGGCACCAAGGTCAAGGTGGTGCCCTGCGACTGGTTCACAGACTCCTCAGCGGAACGAGAGGATGGGCCGGAAGCGGAGCCGACGGCGACGGCTCCGGGGCGCTGAGACGATGGGTCGTCTGACCGACACGTTCCTGGTGGTGGACGCGCACTGCGACACCCTGATCCGACGCCAGAACAAGGGCGATGCGGTCGACCTGACGCGCCCCGACCCGAGCTACCAGATCGACCTGCCGCGCCTCCGCGCAGGCGGCGTCGACTGCCTGTTCTGCATGGTCGGAGATCGCGACCTCGACGCCTCCGTATCGCTGATCGATGCGGTGTACCGGATGTGCGGGGACCAGGACGGCGACTACGCGCTCTGCCGGTCCGCCGGCGACGTGCGGGTGGCGCGGGCCGCCGGCAAGATCGCGATCGTGATGACGATCGAAGGTCAAGTGATGTTCGGCGAGCGGCTCGGCCACCTGCGCACGTGGCACCGCCTGGGCGTCCGGGTCGCCAGCCTGACGCACGGCGATGGGCGGCCCCCGGAGCTGCAGTACTCCGACAGCTACTTCGGCTACCTCACGCCCGCCGAGCGCGAGACCCTGCGGCGGCAATCCAAGGGCCTGACCCCGTTCGCGCGTGAGGCACTCGCGGAGATGGCCCGCCTGGCGATGCCCGTTGACCTGGCTCACTGCAACGATGCGGCGTTCTGGGAAGTGCTGGAGGTGGCCGACGTCCCGGTCTGCTACACGCATGGGGCCGCCTACGCGCTCTGCCCTCACTCCCGCTTGCTGACCGACGACATGATGCGGGCGCTGGCCGAACGCGGCGGCGTGATGGGTATCGCCTGCTACTCCGGCTTCATCGATCGCGAGCAGCCGACGCTGGAGCGGCTTGCGGACCACGTGCTGCACGCCCTTTCGATCATGGGGCCGGACCACGTGGGCATCGGCTCCGACTTCGACGGGATGCCGATGTGGAGCGAGCCGATCCCCGCCGACATTTCTCATCTCGACGACGTGTTCCAGGCGCTGGCCCGCCGCGGCGTGGACCGCGCTACGCTGGCCGCGATCGCCGGCGAGAACTTCCTCCGACTGTTGCCGCCCTAGAGGTGGGAGGACGGAAAGGATACGGCGATGGTTGCCGGGTATCGCTTGACGACTTCAGAGCGGCTGTTCGGGATCGCCAACCACCTGTTCCTGACGCTGTTCGCACTGGCGACCCTGTATCCGTTCTGGTTCGTGCTGCAGGGATCGTTCACCGACCCGGCATTTCCGCTGGCGTTCCTGTGGCCGAAGGGACTCTACTACGCCAACTACCAGCAGGTGTTCACCGTCACGGGGATATGGAAGGCCTATCTGATCACGATCGCGCGGGTGGGAGTGGCGGTGCCGCTCACGATGCTGGTAACCGGCGGCGCGGCGTTCGCGTTGACGCGTCCGGAGTTCGTGGGCCGCAACGCCGTGATCCTGCTGTTCTTCATCACCATGTTCATCAACGGCGGGCTGATCCCGTTCTACATGGTGTTGCGCACGGTCGGCCTGATCAACAACTTCCTGGTCTACGTCATACCGGTCGTCTTCAACGTGTGGATGATGATCGTCATGAAGACGTCGTTCCGGAGTTTGCCGGAAGGGCTGGTAGAGGCGGCGGTGATCGACGGTGCGAACTACCTGACGATCTTCTTTCGCATCGCGGCACCGCTGTCCGTGCCGATGATCGCGACGATGGGCTTGTTCAATGCCGTGTGGCACTGGAACGACTGGCTCTTCGGAGCGTTCTACGTCAGCGAGCCCGACCTGCGGCCCTTGCAGACCTTTCTGCAGGAGGCGGTGCTCGAAGGCGGGTTGTCGGACCGGCTGGCGGCGGTCTGGCACCACGGGGGCGGTGATCGCGACGACCTGCGCGTCAACCACAACGTGCTGCGCCAGCTCAAGCGCCTCACGCCCGAGTCGCTGAAGTTCGCCTTCATCACCGTGACGACCGTGCCGATCCTGTGCGTCTACCCCTTCATCCAGCGATACTTCATCAAGGGCGTCATGATCGGCTCCATCAAGGAGTAACGATCTGCAGCCGTCACAGCCCCGTGACGTCCACCGCGCCGATCTCGATGTCTTCCTTGTTGACGGAGTAGCCGACCAGCAGACGGTCCGGCTCCTCCAGGCAGCAGGGATACATGTAGCCCTGCAGTTTGAGCAACCCGCGGATCCGCTGGTCCGTCGGATCGTCCACCAGGATGTACACCCGATCGAAACGGTATCCGTCATCGCCGATCAGCAGCGTCAGGTGCAGGCGATTGTGCAGCGTCGCGTTGGCGTTGTTGCACAGGTAGAAGCGGCCGTCGGCCAGCCGGCCAGCGTAGTTGCGCGACATGGCATCCGGGATGTCGGAGATCATCGGATCGCTGAAACTGCGGCCGCCGTCGGTGCTGTGGTTCACCCAGACACGCCCCGACTGGCTCTCGTCCCGCCAGAAAACCACGATCGTGCCGTCATCGGTCTGGTACCAGCTCGATTCGCCGCCGTCCAGCTTCGCCCCGAACGGTTGCGGCAGCGGCAGGATCGCAGGCGTCTGCAGAATGTCAGAGCCCGGCCACAGGAGGATCGCCGGACCGCTGCGCCGGTCGATCGATGACACGCACAGGAGCCGGCCTTCCGCGGTCATTCGAGGCGTCTCGTAGGTCGCCGCGACGCGCTCGGGAAGCGTCGCTTCCCGCGACCACGCGCTGCCGTCATGCGACGCGTACACGTACGTCCGCGCGTTGTGCCAGTCGGCGTAGTAGCCGCCCCCTACCGCGTTGGAGTTGGGGTCACGCACGCGGCGCGCCCAGCGGATCATCATGTACAGCGATCCGCCCAGCGCGGTCAGGCCCACGCACTTGTAGGCGTCGCGCGTGTCCTCCCCCCCGCCGATCACCGATGCGGGGGCGCTCCACTCGCGCCCGTCGTCGGAGTGGGAGATGCGCACCTGCTGTCCCTCGGTGTCCTCGTCGAGCCGGCCGTTGGTGAACCCGTAGTAGTAGCGGCCTTCCAGCGCCGCGAGCTGCGAGTCGATGTTCCAGGAGCCCGCCTCCCGGCTGGCGGTATAGACGCGCGAACGCTCGAACGGCGCATAGGGGATGATCGGCGGCACGCGTGCGCGCAGGCCCTGGTCAGTGTAGCGAAGGATGCATCCACGTTCCTGCAGGCACTCCAGCGTGTGGAACTTGCCGAGCCGGTCGGCCGCCTCCGGACCGAGCATGGTGACGTATGGCCGGGACGCGATCTGCAGCCCCGCAACGCCTGTCGCCATCGACCCTCTCATGCAGAGATCCTCTCAGGTGGTCGAGCGAGCCTGCGCCCGCTCGACCACGCCGGTTATTCGATCCGCGGTCCGCCCGTCGCGCGCCCCGCGATTACCAGCCCATCACCGCGGCCCACTCGGGGCGCGGCGTGACGGTGATCAGGCTCTCGCGGTCGTCGACGTCGTTGTCGCTCATCCACTGCTCCCACCGCTGCTGGCGCTCCTCGTAGATCGACCGCCAGTCGGTGATGTCGATCAGGCTCGCAAGCGCGGCATCGTAATCGGCCTCGAAGTTGCCGGAGGTGATCAACGCGGCGAGGGCGGCGTCGAACCGCTCCCTGGCGGTCGCCATCGCCGAAGCCTCGCGCGGCGGCAGCGCCACGGTCAGTTGCGCGTACGACGGGATCGAGCTCACCACGGACGCCAGCGGAATCGTGAACGCCGGCGACCAGGACGGCATCGTCGGGTCGCCCGGGCGATCGCCCACCGCGACGCCGTTCTCACGCAACGCCTGCAGGCTGTGGTAGTTGAGCCGCTGCTGCCATGATGCGTAGTTGGGGGTCCCGAACCAGTGGCCGTGCGGGGTCACCAGCGGCGGCCGTCCGGCCTGCCGGGTCGTCTCCACGCTGTCCTGCGAATTGGCGATCTGCCGCGAATCATGCGGATGCCTGCCCTGCAGCTCCGGCTTCATGCGCCAGACCTCCGGGCCGTCCACGAAGTCCCAGTGCACCCCCAGATAGCCGGCGGCGAACATGTTCGAGATACGTCCCTCGTCGGTCATGTGCCACTGGAGGAACTTCATGACCCCGTCCGGGTTGGGGATGTCCGCCGAAAGCAGCGACGGATTGGGCTGCTTGTTGACGATCCGGCCGGGAGCGTCGGCGATCGGGTTGACCATCATGATGAACTGCGTGTCGATGGCGGCTTGCGTCTCCGGAGCGTTGCGGCCGTACGTGTCGACGAACCCGGGGATCACGTCGTCGCCCATCACCGATGCGTACCACGGCTCGCCGGCGGCGATCGCGTAGCTCGAGGTCTTCAGCCGGTCGATGAATCCTGCCGTATCCATGACGAACTGCCCCGCGCCGATCAGCCCCTCGTTCCAGAGCAGGTTGAGGAACTTGAACGACTCGTAGGTCTCAATCGAAGCCCACTCCGGCATCAGCCGCTTCTCGGCATCCACTTCCCATCCGGCTCCCTTGAGCTGGTACACCACGCGGTGGTTGACCTGCGGCCACGCGCTCCGCCACTGGAAGGGGATGACCGGATCGCCTGCAAGGTCGGTCAGGCCGGACGCCTTGACCGCCCGCAGCACCTCGAGCAGCTCATCGGTGGTCTTGGGGTAGCCGTATTCCTCGTAGACGTCCTTGCGGATGTACCAGAGCGCGTCGACCGACACGTCCTCGCACTTCACTGCCCATTCCCAGCCGGGAAGCCCGTAGACCTGGCCATCGACCTTGTACTTCGACAGGTAGCTCTGGCAGGCGCTGGCGATGATCGGGTAGTTCACCGAGTCGCGAAAATACGCGTCGAGCGGCAGCAACCGGCCGCCGACCGCCAAATCGGCCATGGTCGTGAAGGGCATGTTCCACATCAGGTCCGGGAACTCGTCCTGGGCGATCAGGAGCTGCAGCGCCTGGTCGGCCGTCTGCCCGTCGGGCACCTTGTCGATCCTGCTGACGGTGATGCCGAACTTCTCGCTCGCCCATTCGTTGGAAACGGCGAGCAGTTCCTCGTCGAACGGCCCGTGCGGGACCCCCCAGATCCAGATACCGCGATCCGCCTCCATCGAAGCGGATTCCTGGCCGCCCTCCGCAAAGAGCGGCAGCGCGATCGAAAGGACGATCAGGACAGTCGAGACCTTCCTCATGGAACCTCCCTTGTCGTGGGGCACCTGTCTGGATGATCATGGTGCCCGTATCGACACCCACACGTTAGGCGAGGACTTCGCGACCGTCAAGGTCGAACGTCCGCCGCCGACAGGGAGAGAAACATGGCGGAAGCGCCGGAGGGGACAGCTCTCCTCGATGATTTGGCCCGATTCGACACGCCCACCATCTGCAACGTGATCGAGCTGTTCGACGTGCGCTCACCTGCCGGTGGATTCATGGACCGGAACGTTCGTTGCGAGTATCCCGAGCTGCCGCCGATGGTCGGGTATGCGGCTACGGCCACCTATCGGTCCGCCTACGCTCCGGCAGAGGGCGAAGCCTGCGGACTCGCCGATTTGCTTGCGAGTTTCGAATCGCTGCCGGGCCCCGCGGTGGTGACGATCCAGGACCTGGACGAGCCGCCGGCGGCGGCCTGCTTCGGCGACGTTGCCTGCAACAGCTACCTGGCGTTCGGCGCGCGCGGCGTGGTCACCTCCGGCGCCGGCCGCGATCTGGAGCAGGTACAGGCCCTGCGCTTCCCGGCGTTTACCAGCGGCACGATCTGCTCGCACGGGTTCAGCTACCTGGTGGACACCGGTATCCCCGTGCAGGTCGGCGGGATCACGGTGCGTCCCGGCGATCTGATCCATGGAGACCGCAACGGGGTCGTGATCATCCCGCCGGCGATCGCCGCTCAGGTCGCCGCGCTGGCCGACGACCTCATCGCGGCGGAGCAGGACGTGCTCACGTACGTGCAGTCGGCTCGGCCGCCGACCGTCGCCGGCTACCGCGACGCCGTGGCGCGCATGCAGCGGAAGCTGGCCGCTCTCAAGGAACGGATCTCCGCGGATCCGGACTGACCGGCGACGGGAGCAGAGGGACCGTTGGCGACCCAGCCGGACCTGACCGCCGCCGGTGGCGACCGTCCCACGCCTGAGGAGGCGGCGCGCAACGCACCGCTGCTCGCCGGCTACGACTACGACCGCTACCCGTCATCGATCACCGGGTTCACCGGCCTCAATCTGCAGCGCGTCTTCGTGCGGCGACAGATGCGCGCGGTGCGCGCCCGCGTCGGGCCGCGCGGCAACTTCAAGGGGGCCATCGCGCGTCTGTCCGACGGCGCGCTGGTGGCCGCGGCGTGCCGTCGGATCGACGAGCGCGGGCTGTTCGGCATACACGTCTACCGCAGCGCCGACCGCGGATCGACGTGGGACGAGATCGGTGAAGACCCGCTCTACGGCAAGGAGATGAGCCTGACAGCGCTGCCGGACGACGCTCTGTTGCTCACGGTGGAGTCGACCGTGCCCGGCTACCCGTCGATGACCTTCGCCGACGATCCGACCAGGATGTTCTACCACCGATCGGCCGATGGCGGTCGCACCTGGGACACCGGATCGATCGACGGACCGGGCAAGCCACGCAACGTGCTGGTCGAACCGGACGGAAGCCTGCTCATGGCGCGCCCGCGATGCTCGGCGTACCTGCACCGCCTTTATTCATTGCAAGGCCGGCCGTTCGCGCCGAGCCCGGATCTGGAGCTCAGCCGATCCGCGGACGGCGGCCGCACGTGGCAGAGCACGACCGGCCGCGTGGCGTGGCAGGTCACCACCTTCGGCGAGGTGTCGATCGCGCGCCTTCCCGGCGGCCGCCTGCTGGCGTCGCTGCGCACCAACCCGCCCGGCACGGAAGGCGAGGGGCAGCAAGTCACGTACCTCACGAGATCGGATGACGGCGGGGCTACCTGGTGCGCGCCGTGGCCGATGACCAACCTGGCCGAGGTGCAGGTGAACCTGCTCGTGCTGCGTGACGACCGGCTGCTGGCGACGTATACCAACTACCATCTGCCGTTCGGCGTGTGCGCCGTGGTGTCCGACGACGGCGGCCGGACGTGGAGCTTCGACGCCCCGGTGCAGCTCGCGCTGTCGGCGGACTGCTATACGGGCTGGCCGGTGACCGTCGAGCTCGATGACGGCGTATTCATCACCTGCTACATGATCACCGCCTTTCTGAACGAACCGCCCGACCCCAAGGGCGTGCAGCGCAGCGTCTGCGAGGTGGTCCGCTGGCGACTGCCTTGAAACCACCTCGTCTTCTGACCAGCTTCGCTCCGACCCCCAGGAGCGCCGGTGGAGTCAGTGGCGCGTGATGACCGGGGCTGCGACGGGCTGCAGGCGGACGTTGCCGATCACCGCCACGAACGGCAGATCGTGGCGCACGGCCGTGTCGATCTCCAGCGGGTGAAACCCGAAGGTGCCGTCTCCCATCGTCGCGGCGATGCGCGCGACGGGAAACAGCGTGCGGGCGGCGAGCGCGAACGGCAGCGCCGCCCCGCTCGCGCCTGCAGGACCGCTGAGCGGCTCAGCGGGATTACCAGTGGCTAATGAGTGAGTCGACATTCCGCCCAAAAAACCTCGACTGACCCCCCGCGGCGACCGCCTGCAGGTCGCCTTCGCTCAGCTTGCTGTCGGGGGGAAGAACCAGATGCGCGGTCGCGCCGCTCTCTTCGTGAACCTCGACCGACAGAGACGCTGGAATGGTGACACCCAACTCCTGCTTGATCGCCCCCTTCGGATCGCTCAGCAGCCGGGCGCGGAAGTCCGAGTCCTCGGCTGCCTTGCCCACGATCCTCGCCTGCATTTCCTTTGCCGTTTCCATGGTTCGTTCCTCCTCAAATAGAGTTATGGTTACGTGTCCCGCACGATCACCTGTACCCTACGATACCGGCCATCCGATGTCAAGGCCAGATGCACAAAAATGTGTTATCAGGAATTTCCGGGGAACGCGGCCGTATCCATGACGAACTGCCCCGCGCCGATCAGCCCCTCGTTCCAGGGCAGGTTGAGGAACTTGAACGCCTCGTAGGTCTCAATCGAAGCCATTCCGGCATCAGAAGGGCGTGCAGCGCAGCGTCTGCGAGGTGGTCCGCTGGCGACTGCCTTGAATCGCCTCGTCTTCTGAACCAGCTTCGCTCCGACCCCCAGGAGCGCCGGTGGAGTCAGTGGCGCGTGATGACCGGGGCTGCGACCGGCTGCAGGCGGACGTTGACGCACGCGGGGAAGCCAGACGCGTGCGCCGCCTCCAGGGCCGCGGGCAGCGCGGCGGCCGATTCGACCGCGGCGCCGTAGGCGTCGAGCGCGCGGGCCACGCCGTCGTAGCGGCTGGCGCGCAGCTCGCAGCCGATCGCGCGGTCGGCTCCGTAGTTCCGGTGCTGTATCTGCACCTCCGCGTTCCAGCGCGCGTCGTTGCCGATCACCGCCACGAACGGCAGATCGTGGCGCACGGCCGTGTCGATCTCCAGCGGGTGAAACCCGAAGGTGCCGTCGCCCATCGTCGCGGCGATGCGCGCGACGGGAAACAGCGTGCGGGCGGCGAGCGCGAACGGCAGCGCCGCCCCGATCGCCCCCGCCGGACCGTTGATGATGCGATGCGGGGCGCTCACGCACGCCTGCGCCCACTGCCCGATCTCGCCGCCGTCGGAGACGAACACCGACTCGGCCGAGCCGGCCAGGAAGTCATGCACGGCATAGCCGAGCCGCGCGGGATGGACCGGCGAATCACCGCCGGCCTGACGCCAATGCGCGGGACGGTAGGCGACGGCCGCCTCGATCTCCTCGCGCCAACCGACATCCAGCGAGCAGCCGGCCAGCCGTTCTCCCATGGCCGCCGCCCACCGCCCCGGATCGCCCTGCGCCTGCAACATCAGGCGGCCGCCCGCGTTGCCGGCCGCTTGGCGCAGCGCCTCCGCCTCCGGGTCGATCTGCACGAACCGGCAGTCCGGCGCGAACGGCGGCGCCCGCCCGAGGTCCAGCATGTGGTCGAGCCGCTTGCCGAGCAGCACGACCAGGTCCGCTTCGGCCACCGCCTCCGCGAATGCGCCCAGGGCCGGGTCGCGCAGCCCGCGCGGACTGTCCATGGCGACCACCGCTACGCCCGCGTCGCTCAGACTGAGCGTCACACCGGCGGCGTGGCGGCGGCGGTACGGGGGGCCGGCGATCGCCAGCGGCCGAGCCGCCTCCCCGATCGCCCGGCATACCGCATCCAGGTCCGCCGGCGCCGGCGCGCTCCCCTCCTCCTCGGACTCGACCGCCGGCTCGGCGGCGGTCTGCACGACCGACTCCAGCACGTCGACCGGCACCGCCACGTGCACCGGGCCCGGACGTCCGGCCTTCGCACGGCGCCACGCCCGCGCGAAGTCGCCGGCGACCTGTTCGGGAGCGACGCAGGTCCACGACGCCTTGCAGACCGCGGCGGCCAGCCCGGCCTGATCCATCTCCTGGAACGCGCCGGCTCCGGGCCGCCCGGACGGGGCCGCGCCCGAAAGCAGGACCAGCGGCGACTCCGCGCACCTCGCCGCAAACAGGGCGGACAGCGTGTTGGCGAACCCCGGCCCGGCCGTGACCAGCGCGACCCCCGGCCGGCCGCTCAGCCGGCCGATGGCGTCGGCCGCGTGCACCGCCGCCGCCTCGTGACGGACGTGGATCAGCTCCAGCGGCACGTCGACGGCGGCGTCGAACACCGACATGATCTGATTGCCGGACAGCGCGAAGACGTGCCGCGTACCGCCGGCGACGATGGCGCGCACCAGCGCGTCCGCCGCTCTCATCGCTGTCGACCGCCGCTGCTCCGTCAGTCCGCGCCGACCACCGGGGCGGCCAGGGTCCGCTCGTAGAGCCGCTGGAACTCCGCGCTGCCGTCGTCATCGATCAGCTCGGTGACCACGCCACGCTCGCAGGCGGGCTGGTTGCCGGCCGCGAAGTAGTTCCACATCGACGTACCGGGCCGCCCCTTGTCCGGGAAGTGCACCGTCAGTCCCGACGGCCGCCGGTAGCGGACCACGCGCCGCGGCAGGGTCAGGTCCGCCCGGTCCACCCGGTACCGCTCGAGCGCCCCCTCGTCCACCTCGACCCCCAGACCGGGCGCCGCGGGCACCGCGGCGTAGCCGCCGGCGACCGGGATGCGCGCCGCCAGCAGGTTATGCTCGTACAGCTCGTGCACGGTGACCGCGGGCCAGCGGGCCGATGCCAGCACCGCGCCCAGGTGCAGGCACAGCGAGGTCGTCAGCCCGGTGCCGACCATCTGCAGGAAGAACGGCATGCGCGCAGCGCCGGCGAAGTGGCCTGCCCGGCAGATGGCGGAGATGCCGCCGCCGACCACGTAGCCGTCGCAGTACTCGGCGCGCGCCACGCCCTGGCGGCCCTCCGCGTAATGGTGGGCGATCGGCGTGCGCAGCCCGGAGCGCAGCCGCCGGTTACCGTCGACGTCGTCGGATGGGATCGGCCCCTCGTATATCTTGATCTTCGGGAACTCCGTCTCCAGCGCGCTCAGCACCGGCAGCGCGGTCGGCGCATCGAGCAGGAAGTCGTTCCAGTCGGCGTCGATGCTGAACCACGGCGGCGTCGTTTCGGAGATGCGCGCGATCGTCTCGTGCACGTCCCACCAGGGCCGCGTCTTGATCTTCATGCAGGTGTAGCCCAGACGCACCGCCTCGCGCGCCTCCGCCTCGTACAGCGCCGGGGACATGTCGTGGTCCCAGAACGATAGCGGGCAGTGACTGCGCACCTGCTCGCCGAGCAGGCGGTGCGCCGGCACGCCGGCCAGCTTGCCGGCCAGGTCGAGCACCGCCATCTGCAGGCCGGCGCCCAGGCTGTCGTCCCAGTACAGATCGAACGGCGAGCGGCCGATCGCCCGATCGCCGGCGTCCGCTCGCCCCCAGGTGTAGTTCTGGACCGTCTCGCCCCAGCCGCTGGCGCCGGAATCGGAGGTCACGCGGATCACCTCGACCTCCGACCAGGCGTGAATGCCGGCCCGCTCCATCTCGACCCGGATGCGGTCGACCATCGGCACCCAGAGCAGGGTGCGCTCCACCGAAGCGATTCTGGCGTCCATCTGTTCCTCCTACCCAAGCCCGGTACCGTATCACGGAGCCTGGTCTTCCGGGCGCGGTCACGGGGACTACGTCGAAGGCGCCGGCTCCAGCCGGCCCTGCCCCGGCAGGGGCTGATCCTTGATCGGCAGGTGCACGATCGCCGCGGCGACCCCCAGGACGATCGCGCCGATCCAGACCGGGTCGTAGGAGCCGGTGGCGTCGAAGATGCGGCCGCCGAGCCAGACGCCCAGGAAGCTGCCTACCTGATGGGACAGGAAGACGATCCCGTACAGCGACGAGAGATGGCGCGCGCCGAAGATCTGCGCCACGGTGCCGCTGGTCAGCGGCACAGTCGCCAGCCACAGAAAGCCGATGACCGCCGCAAACACCAGCGCCGTCGCACTCGTGACCGGCACGATCAGGAAGCAGGCGATCGCCACCGCCCGCGAGAAGTACAGCAGGCTCAGCAGCCGCTTCTTGCGGAAACGGTCGCCCAGCCGGCCGAACAGGAACGAGCCGAGCATGTTGAACAGCCCGATCAGGGCCAGCGCCGTGGCGCCGATCGCCTGCGCCACGCCTTGGTCGACCAGAAAGGACGGCAGATGGGTGGCGATGAAGGCGACGTGAAAGCCGCACACGAAGAAGCCGGCGTTCAGCAACAGATAGCCGGAGTGGGTGCGCGCCCGTCGGACCACGGCGCCGAAGCTCAGCTCGCCGGCGGCGCCGGAAGGCTCGTCCGCTCCGGTCGCGAACGCCGATCGGACCGGGAAGCCGACCGCGAACAACGCGATCGCTCCGACCGCCAGGGCGGCGTACAGCAGGGTCGCCTGCCACTGAACCGCGCCGATCAGCCACTGCATGGCCGGCACTACGGCAAAGGTCCCGAATGATCCCGCCGCGGTGATGATGCCGAAGGCCGTTCCCCGCCGCTCCGCCGGAACGACCTGCGCCACGGCGCCCAGAATCACCACGTACGAGGTCGCGCTCAGCGCCAGGCCGACCATCACGCCCAGGCCCAGGTAGAGCGTGGCTGCCGAGGCGGCCAGCGACAGCAGCGCGAACCCCAGGGCGTACACGGCGGCGCCCGCCGCCACCACCCAGCGCGGCCCGATCCGGTCGGCGATCATGCCGGCCAGCGGCAGCCCGAACATGATGTTCTGCACGGCCATGGAAAGGCTGAACGTCTCGCGCCCCGTGGACAGGGTGGCCGAGACCGGCTGCAGGAACAGCCCGAACGACTGGCGCGCTCCCATGGCGATAGCCACCGTGACGGCGCCGAGCAGGATGACCGGAGCGGGACGTTTCATGACGGTGGCGAGCATACCAATTGGTCGAGGCCGATCTGGCGGTATCACGGTATCATGAAGACGAGCAAGGACGCCGTCGCCGGGGCGTTTCCGCTGCCTTGGTCGGCCGGCGCGCGGTGGCCGAGAATCGGGTCAGCGTCGTGCTGCTGAGCGCGGGTTGTCCTGCTCCGTGCTGCGCAGCCCCTCGGTAACGCTCGATGCGGTATAGTCGACACATGGGCGGCTGCATGGACGGTTCGCCGTCGTTTCACGATCGAGCCCGGATCAGGCGCTCTCAGCTCCGGAGTGCCGGCATTCGCGGTTCGGCGGATGATGCGTAGACTGATGGCACGCGCAGGCGCCGAGCGGCTGACTGCCGGCCGGGGGCTCTCCTGGACGGCCGCCACCCTCAGAGGCCTGCGCAAGACCAAGTACCTGCAGTTCCTGATGCTGGGCGGCCTGGCCTGGTTCATCATCTTCCACTACGTCCCCATGTACGGGATCGTGGTGGCGTTCCAGGACTATAACTCCCGCATCGGCGTGTTCCGCAGCGAGTGGGTCGGCCTGGAGAACTTCATCCGCTTCTTCGAACATCCCTACTTCTTCCGGCTGATCCGCAACACCTTCCTGCTCAGTTTCTACGATCTGCTCTTCGCCTTTCCGGTGCCGATCGTATTTGCCTTGATGCTCAACGAGGTGCGAAACGGCGCCGTGAAGCGCTCGGTGCAGACCATCAGCTTCCTGCCCCACTTCATCTCCCTGGTGGCGCTGGTGTCGCTGGCGGCGCTGTTCCTTTCCCCCTCCGAGGGCGTGTTCAACCGATTCCTGGCGAGCCTCGGCATCGAACCGATCTACTTCATGAACGAGCCGGGGTGGTTCCGCCCCCTCTACGTCCTCACCGGCATCTGGCAGAACGCGGGCTGGGGAGCGATCATCTATCTGGCGGCGATTTCGCAGGTCGACCCGCAACTGTATGAGGCGGCCACGATCGACGGCGCCTCCCGGCTGCAGAGCATGCGCCACGTCACCCTGCCCGGCATCGCCGCCACGATCATCATCCTGACCATCCTGCGGGTCGGAGCCCTGCTGAGCGTCGGCTACGAGAAGGTGCTGCTGATGTACAGCCCGGCGACTTACGAGACCGCCGACGTGATCGGCACCTTCCTGGTGCGGCGCGGGCTGTTCAAGGCGGACTTCAGCTACGGCGCAGCCGTGGGGCTGTTCAACTCGATCATCAACCTGGGCTTTCTGATCGCCGCGAACCGGCTGGCGCGCCGCTACACGGAGCACAGCCTGTGGTGAGGACCGGCATGATCCGCGACGCGTCGCCCGGCTCGCTGCTGCTCGACGTCTTCGTCTACGGCGCGCTGCTGCTGGTCGTGATCGTCACGCTGTATCCGGTGCTGCACGTCGCCTCCATGGCCATCAGCAGCGGCGACGCGGTCCTCAAGAAGACCGTCACCTTCTACCCCAAGGGCCTCAGTACGCGCGCCTTCGAGCTGATCTTCAACTCCCGAAACATCCCGATCGGCTACCGCAACCAGGTGATGTACGCGGCGCTGGGCACCACGATCAGCCTGAGCCTCACGACCGCGATGGCTTATCCGCTCTCCAAGAAGCGGCTGACGCTGCGCTCCTTCTACACGGTGCTAGTGGTCGTCACGATGTTCTTCGGCGGCGGCCTGATCCCGCTCTACCTGGTGGTGCGGGGCCTGGGGATGATGAATACGATCTGGGCGGTCGTACTGCCGGCCGCCATCAGCGCCTACAACGTGATCATCCTGCGCACATTCTTTCAGGCGGTTCCCGGCGAGATGGAGGAGTCCGCGTACCTCGACGGCGCCAACGACATCAGGATCCTGGTCTCCATCGTCATGCCGGTCTCCAGGGCTGCGCTCGCCACGATCGGCCTGTTCTATCTGGTCTCCCACTGGAACTCGTGGTTCTACGCGGTGATCTTCCTGCGCGACCACGACCTGAAGCCGCTGCAGGTGGTGCTGCGCAACATCATCCTGGAGCAGGGCATGATCGCCGAGGAGCTGGACATCAACGAGTCCGACATGCAGGCGATGCGGATGGTCGCTTCCCGCGACAACTACATCAACTACGAGAAACTCAAGCACGCCACGCTGATCGCGGCGATGCTGCCGATGTTGATCGTCTATCCGTTCATTCAGAAATACTTCGCCAAGGGCGTGATGATCGGATCGCTGAAGGCGTGAGCCGCCCGGCGTCCGAGGGAGGATACCGAATGTAGCAACCGGCCGCTTTCACGAGAAGAACGTTCAACCAAACAAGGAGAACATTCGATGAAACGAACCTTCGTAGTCATTTCGATGCTGCTCGTCATGCCGGGCACGCTGGCGTGGGCGAGCAGCGTCGCCGAGCAGCCGGCAGCGGCAGCAGCCGGGCGGGACATCGTCGAGCTCGACTACATGTATCGCTACTCACGCGATCTCATCCCGCCGCCGGACAACCTGTGGGTGCAGGAGATGCTCGAGCGGTTCGACCTGGACATCAACTTCGAGATGGTCCCGTCCAGCGAGTACATGTCGATCATGGAACTGCGCCTGGCGGCCGGGGACGAGCCGGACATCCTGTTCCCGTGGCCGAAGTCGATGACCGACCAGTGGGGGATGCAGGGCTACCTGCTGCCGATGCAGGACCTTCTGGACGAGATGCCGAACATTCGTGCCCGTTTCGACGATGCCGGCTGGGCGTACGTGATGAAGGCGGCGCCGGCACCGGACGGCAACATCTATTCCTATCCGAACGCCAGCTCCATCTATCTGGCCAACGGCTGGGGATACCGCGATCAGGTGTTCGACGCGCTGGGCATCTCCTTCCCCTCCAACACCGACGAGCTGTATGAGGCGGCGAAGCGGATCAAGGCGGAGTTCCCGGACTCGTGGCCGATCCAGGGATGGGCCAAGACGCGCGGATACCGCTCCCTGACCGGCGGCTACCGGCTCGCGTGGCGAACCTGGGACGACTGGTACATCGATCCGGACACCAACGCGGTGACCTACGGTCCGCAGACCGACAAGTACCGGGAGATCATGAAGTTCCTGAACAAGCTGTATGCGGAGGACTTGGTATTCCCGGAGGTCGATCAGAAGGACTTCACCAAGTGGTCGGAGCTGCTGGCCGAGGGCAGGCATCACATCATGTTCTTCAACGTCGGCCGCATCGGCCACGTGAACAGCGTGGTGGATCAGGACGATCCCACCGCCCAGTTCAAGATCGTGCACGACGGCGTGGTCACCGCGCCGGGCTTCGAGCCGATCGTCGCGCGGGGCAGCCCGTGGAGCGAAGGCGGCTCGATCGCGGCAAGCGCCACCGACGAACAGGTGGAGCGCTGGCTGGAGTACACCAACTTCCTGGCCTCGCCGGACGGCGGCATCTTCATGTACTACGGCGTCGAAGGTGTGACCTTCAACTGGGGCACGGACGAGTCCGGCAATCGCATGCCGATCCTCATGGACCACATGGCCACGAGCGCCAACCCGCAGGGGCAGAGCATGTACGAGCAGGGGTTCGTGAAGGGGATGTACTATCCGGCCGAGTACGCCCTGGCGGCGACCGGACAGGGGGATACCATGCCGACGCAGAACGCGCTGTCGGTGCACCCGTTCCTGCGCAACAGCAGCCACATCATCTGGAACCTCAGCGAGGACGACTCCGATATGTTGGCCGACCTGGAAGTGGTCGTCACCGACGTCCGCGACGAGTACGGGTCGAAGTTCCTGATGGGAACCCTGGACCCGAACGACGACGGCGACTGGAACGACTATCTGGCCGCCCTGGAACGCGCCGGCCTGGAGCAGGTGCGCGCGATCCGCGACACCAGCAAGGCGGACTTCGTACCGTATTAGTCTGAGGTTTTCTCGCCGCGCCATGCGGGCATCTCTCCACCGCGGGGAGGTGCCCGTTCTTCATCAGGCGAAGGTGACGAGCGCCGGCTCACTCGACCGCGTCGCCGAACGCGAACGTGAACAGCTCCGACTCGGTGAGACGGAACCTCAGATGCAGCGCCCGCCCGCGCAGCGCGCTCAGGTCCCACTTGCCGTTCCAGGTCACCCGGTGGTCGATGCGGTTGCTGCGGATCGTGTCGCAGTCGTCCATGGTGAAGCCGGGCACCGGCCGGCCGGCCACCACCGCCTGCCGCGCCGGCAGCGACTCCACCAGCTCGATGCGGATGTCGCCCAGCACCGCCATGCCGGTCCGGTTGGGGAAGCGCTGGCCGGTGGCGCAGTTGATGCGCAGCTCGTTGCCGGCGATCCGCACCTCGCGCGTCAGCAGGAAGCCGGGCTCGCCTTCCGCCTTGAGCGACACGAACCGGTCGCACGGTAGCTTGGCCAGCCCCACGGCGCTACCCCGGTCCACGGCGACCTGCATCTGCAGAGACTGGCCGCCGTAGTAGAACCACATCTGGTGGCCCACCGCGACCGGCGCCGACGCCCCCAGGATCCAGCCGTCGTCGAAGTGGCCCTCCGGCCCGCGCGGGATGAACCAGGCGCGGTCCGGCGCCTGCTGCCAGTGGAAGCCGTCGCGGCTCCACATGAAGCGGAGCTGCCCGAAGCGGCCGCCCGACGGGTCGACACAGGCGGCGTTGGCCAGGAACAGCCCGTTGTGGAAGAAGGGCCGGAAGTGATCGATGTCCGGCCAGCCGGTGTCCAGCTCGTCGGGATAGAACGCCGTCCGCACCTTTCCCCAGTTCAGCAGGTCCCGGCTTACCGCCACGGCGACGTGACGCCGGTGGTGCCGGCCCACGCCCTGTTCCCAGTCCACGTCGGTCCAGCCCCGCTCCGGCCGCACGTAGCCGAACGCGTGCACCGTCGGCCGGGTGTAGCAGAGCCAGTGGCGGCGCACCGGGTCCCAGACCGGTGTGTTGACGCAGTCGTAATGGCCCTGGATGACCGGATTGGCCGGCTCCTCCCGCCAGTGGATGCCGTCGGCCGAATAGGCGAGGCAGACGCCGCTGGCGCCGCGCGGCTGGTCCAGATATCCCATGATGAAACGGCGCTCGCGGTCGTCCGGGTCGGGGTTGAGCACCACCGCGGAGCGATCGCACTCGCGCACGCCAGCCAACACGATGTTGTTGCGGTTGGTGCCATGATGGCGCAGCAGACCGAGCTTGGGCTTGACCCAGTGCACGCCGTCGTCGCTCTCCGCGTAGCGGCAGAAGTCGGCGTGGCCCTCCGCGGAACCCGGTTCGGCGGCGCCGCGATAGTGGGCCTGACTGTCCGAGTCCTGGTACCACATCCGGAAGCGGCCCCCGTCCGAGCGATCCAGGTCCTCGCGCACCACGTGCGACTCGTAGCAGTAGAACTCGCCGATCTGGTCCGGCACCATCACCGGGTTGCCCGGGAACTTGGAGGCGATCTGGGAGACCCGCTTGAGGTCCCACACGTCCTCCACCGCGTGATCGTCGAACAGGAACTGCGGGGTAGTCCCCACCTCCAGCGGCTCGCCCCGAAAGTAGTCCAGACTATCGTTCACCAGCTTCTCCCGTGCCAGCGTCATCCTCGCCTGATGCCGCCCGATCCCTGAATGCGATCGCGCGCACGTCGCTGAAGTGCGCCTCGCGCGGGCCGCTCTCGCACCCGCCGAACAGCCACACCGTGTCGCCGACCAGCAGCGGCGAGGCGCAGTGCCGGCCCGGCCACGGCAGCGATGCCGGGTGGCGGTGCCAGTCCGCCCCGTCGGTCGACCACCACAGCTCCGGCACGTGGCGACCCGAACGCTCCTCGCGACCGTCGATCAGCCAGAGTCGGTCCCGGTACGGGATCACCGTCGGGAAGTCCCGCGGCGACCACTGCGCCGCACCGGTCACCCGCGTCCACGCGCAGCCGCCGGCGGAACACCACACGTCGTTGACCGCCGCGCACACCCCCGGCCCCACGAGCTGCATGCCGCCGATGATCCACAGCGCGCCCCGGAAACTCACCAGAGCCGGGCTCTTGCGGGCCGAAAAGCGGGCCGCCGGGCACCGGTGCCAGTCGGCGCCGTCCGTAGACCACCAGAGGTCGTCGTAGTACACCTCGCCGTCCGGCGCGCCGCAGCTCACCCACATCCGGCCGTCGTGCACGGCGGCGGCGAACACGTGGCGAGGCGGCCACGGCGCCGCCGCGGTCACCCCCGCCAGCTCACGCCGTCGTCCGAGCACCATACGTCGTTGAGGTTCACGCGGTCCGGTCGATAGCGGTGCATGCCGCCGAACATCCAGATGCGGCCGCGATACACGACCATCTGCTGCAGGTAGCGCTCGGGCCACGCGGCCGAGACCGCTTCTCGCCTCCACTCCGCGCCGTCGGCGGACGACCAGATGTCGCTCAGGATCGCCGCCGGATCCTCGCACTGCTCCTCACAACCTCCATAGAGCCAGAAGCGGTCCCGAAAGGACACCACCGCATGGCCGTGGCGCGGCGACCACCCTGCCCGCAACGCCGCCGTCGCAAAAGAGATGTTCACGGCCGCCGTCAACCGGTGTTGGGAAGGACGTCGATTGCCGGGCACTGTTGCAGACGCCGATCCGACGTAACCAGGGTCAGCCCCAACACCTTCGCACTCGCAGCGATGAAGCGGTCCGCCGGCTCCTGATGCGGAAGCGATATGGCGCGTCTGGCCAACGCCTGAATCTGCTCCATGAGCGCCCGCTTATATTACCATGGTCGGGCCTAAGGCGCTGCGTCAGGCGGCGCGCTGGTCGCGGGCAGCGCATCTCCGCTCGCCGCATCCAGCGCTTGGGGAACAGCACTCGGAAGCATGGCGCGGACCTCTGCTTCAGAGTACATTTCCGAGCAATGGACCTCGTCGAGACGTTGCGCAGGCCCGAGGGCAAGACTCTGGAGTTCGAGTGGCCGATGCGCTGCTCATCGCGGAAATGCAACGCTTCGCTGGCGGCGAGTCGTTCGATGAGCAGCCGCTGCCGGCGTTGAACTCGGAAGCTCTGGACTTCCGAGCGGCTTCCGAGTTCTTTGCCCCGGTTCGGAAGCTGTCGCGCCGCGACCTCGAAACCCTGCGGCTGCTCACGCCCCATCAGGGGCGGCTGGCGCCGACGATCGGCGGCGTGCTGCTTTTCGGGGTGGACCGCCTGGCTCATTTTCCGGACGCGTGGATCCAGGCCGGCCGCTTCGGTGGAGTCGACCGCACGACCATTCTCGACCACGCAGACCTCAAGATGCCGCTCATCCGAGCAATCGAGGAAGCCGTCGCAGCGAGGTCACCGGCGCTGTGGCAGTCGATCCCATCGACCGCTCCATCCTCGGCCTGCTGGAGCAGGGCGAGGGGCGCAGCACGAGCGAGATCGCCGCGGCAATCGGACGCTCACCGCGCGCCACGCGTACGCGCCTGACCAGGCTGGTGGCGCTCGGGCTGGTTCGGGAAGTGGGCACCGGCCCGCGCGACCCCAAGCGCCGCTACTTCGGCCGCCTCCGTTTGTGACGGTACAGGTGGACGGCTAGGCGATCCTCGATCGGATAGCCGCCGGCGTTCGGAGCACGCTCGACTACCCGCGGCCCGCCGGCCCGCCTTCGGATGCTACGAGGACGGAAGCGGCCGCAGCAGGCCCTTCTCGATCAACGTGCGGAAGTGCATCACCGCCGTCTCCGCAAGGGTGCGATCCCGTACCAGCAAACCCAGTTCGATGTTGCGGTCGAAGGCAGCCTCGGTGAGGTTCGCCGAGGTGATGAACGCCGATTCGTCGTCCGTCACCACGGCCTTGGCGTGGAGCACGGCGCCGGGGCCGGCGTCCGCCACCGAACGCGGATCGTAGAACACCCTGGGACGCGTTGCGCCCGGCCATGATTCACCCCAGAAGTGATCCGCGAAACGACGCACCAGGCTGTCGGCGGCGGTGGTGTCGCCGCGCCGGCGCTCGATGTTGAGCAGCAGCGTGACTTCGAGCCGCGGGATCGAGTCCATGCGCCGGGCCAGTGTCGCGAACGCGCGCGGCCCGTCGAAGAACGCGTAGCTGCACACCCAGATCGAATGTTGAGCGGAGCTGATCAGCTCCTCGTACACCCGGCGCGTATCGCGGGCGTGCAGGCCGACGACCTCCGGGCCGGTCCAGACGAAGTCCGGCGCCGGCGCTCGTTCCGCCGCGCGCGCCAAGCTGCGCAGCCAGATGACGCCCGCCTCCGGCGAGACGCCGATGCGCTCCCACTCCCGGAGCACTCCCAGGAGCGCGGCCTGGTGGTCGCCGCCCACCGTCGAGCGGATGGCAAGCGCCGAGTACGGCGGGGCGAGCAGGCCGGACTCCAGCGCGATCGACAACCGGCTGCGCACGTGCGCGGGCAGCGCGAGCAGTGCGTCGATCACGGCGCGGCGGCGCCGGTCCGGTACGGCGGCGCCGGTGGCGGAGCGGCGATCACGGCGTGCCGAAGAAGGCGGCTTCTGCGGCGCCCAGCGCCGGGGCTACCAGCGCCCGGTCCAGGTACTCGTTGCGCATCTCGCAGGAGGTCTCCGCGATCAGCGCGCAGCCGTGGCACGCCGCCCCGTGCAGCCAGCGTTCCTCCATGCTGCGCCCCGGTACGTGCTCGGCGCAGACCGGATCGTTGGAACACAGCGTCGCTGACTCCAGCGCGTACTGCAGGTGGTCTTCCACGCGGCGCGCTTCCTGCACCAGACCGCCCAGCGTGCCTTCGGCGTCCGGGCTCGCGGTGTACAGCAGCAGGGCGTAGCGCTTGCCGGCATCGTCCGCGTAGATGCGTTCCCGGATCGAGGCCGCGGGGTAGCCGCAGCGCATGGAGAGGGACTGGATGAGCAGGTGCGCCAGCGTGTGCAGCAGCACGTAGGGTCCGCCCGGGAAGTGTCGCTCGCTGTTGCGGTGCCGCGCCCAGGCGAGGTGACCGTCGAGCAGTTGGCTCAGCCGTTCCTGCACCGGCTGCCGGCCGAGCCAGTCCGTCACCGCGCCGGCGCTGAGTTGGACCACGATGCCCTCCCCGCGGTTCTCCACCGCCGGGAACCAGCGCGGTTCCAGCGCGATGTCGGCGCGTTCGACTTCGGCTTCGTACTCTCCGTCGATGTTGGGTATCACCGGTTCGAGCCGAGTGAAGCCGGCCAGCGCCAACACTTCCCGGAGCCGGTGCACCTGGATGACGCCCTCGATCCCGTCGCAGCGCGACGACCGGCGCCGCCACACGGACTCCGGCAGGCGGCGGGCATGGAAGTCGGGATCGACCGGCACGTCGTCGCCGAACCCCTCGGCGGCCGCGAGGAGAGCGTCCAGCTCGGCGTGCTTGATCGGGCGGTCGCCGGCGTCGCCGCCGGAACGCCGGGCAGCGATCGCGCCCAGCACTTCGGCGTCCGAGAACGCCGCCAAGCGATCCGCCACGCCGGGGTATTGCTTCACGAAGCCGAGCTGCGCCGCATCCGCGACGATCTGAAGCTGTTGCCAGAGCTCTTCCACCGCCCGATCGACCTCGGTACCGCGATCCGGCAGGGACAGCACGCTGAGCACCTGCGGAAACCAGGCGTTCGACGCAGTGCGGATCAACAGGCGGCTCGGCTGGTCGCATCGCTCGTTCGCGTGGCGGCCCAGCCAGGGCCGGGCGCCGCTACACGTGCCCAGCGCGAAGTTGGCCACGTCGGCAGCCTCGTGCATGCGGCGCCACTTGCCGCACTCGCAGCGCACGATCTGCTCGGCCAGGTCGCCGCTGGTGCCGCGCTCGTCGAGCCGGAGCTGCCGGCGGCAGGGGTCGTCCGGACCGTGGACGAAGCGAAACCAGTCGATGTCGTCGACGTGCCCTCTGGAGCAGGCGCGCACGAACCGGGTGGCCACGACGGGCTTCCTGTCGAACTTGCCGCGGTCGAGCGCGGTGCGGCGCACCATGCGGCGGGAACGCGAGCTCGATCGTCCCCCGGAGCCGGGGCCGAACTCCTGTACGATGAACCACTCGGGAAACCGCCACGCGCCGATGCCGCGTTGCCGATCCTGCGGATGATCCGGCTCCGGCGGCGGCGCGTACAGCCGCGGATCGGGAACTCCCGTCATGGAGGTCAGCTTGGCCGCAAGGCGCGGTTCGTCGATCTGTTCGAGACTCGACTCGGCGCCCCAGGTGTCGAGCCCGCCCACGATCGCGGAGTCGTCCGGCAGGTCGATCAGCGCTCCCGGCCCGAACGTGGTGATCACCTGGCTGCAGCGCAACTGGCCGTGCGCCTTACCGTTCACACGCTTCCCTGTGATCGGTGCCGTTCGTCACGGCATCCACGAAGCCCTTGAAACTGGGACTGCGGCCCATGATGGTCGGCGGGCTCGCCTTGCGGGCAATCTCCGCGGAGACACGGGCGGTGTAGACTTGCGGAAGCAGGTTCTTCAAGTGGAGCTTGGGATTCTCGATTTCGTCCGGCTTCGAAGTATCCACGTGCCCCAGATTGCGCCCAAGATACTCTCGGAGATTCGTCGCGTCGGCGAAGTACCACGCTTCGAGATGCCATTGAGCGTACTCATACCGCACCCGCATCTTGATCTCGTCCGGTAAACGTGTGGAAAGCCGGTGCTGCAGTGGATCCACGACTTGCGCCGGCGATTTCCCATCTACATCGACCAGAAGGATGATCTTTTCCGGCTGATTATCGATATCTTCGTACCACACCGACTTGATGAGACTTTCCGCAACCTTGATGAGACTTCGGTTGTTCGGTGGAATGCGCACCTTGACCGTCGTGCCCTGCAGATGCGATACAAGATGCGGCAGCGAGAGCAGCTCGGTTCTGCCCGACGCGAGTACTACGACGTTACGAGCCACGTCAAGTCGCCCCGAAGCCCCTGGTCTGGTGGTACTCGCCGAGGCTGAATCCCGATTCATCCAGAGCCCTGCGAACGCCATCGGGATTCGTCTGCCGGCTCACGGCGGTTCCCTCCCCGTCGTTGCGCTGAACGACGCGCACTACCTTCGGATCATCCAACAGATCGAGCAGCAACGGGGAGTGGGTGGTCACCATGAATTGCACTCGGTCTTGCGAGTCGCGCAGATACTCGACGAGGGCAGACAGCGCGCCCGGATGTATGTAATTCTCGGGCTCCTCAATGCCCAACAGGTTCGTTCCCGGATTACCGTGGAGCGCCGTCATCAGCGCCAGCACACGCAGCGTCCCGCTGGATATACCCATTTGATGCACGGCAAACTGCAGCCCCTCTTCACGCTGAACGAAGTAGAAGCGATCTTCGGACTCGCGCGTCTCGATCCTCTCAGGGAGGCCGACAATCGCCTGGGTCGCTGACCGGATACGCTCCATGATTTCGGGGGACGTATTTGCAAGCGCGTATAGCGTCTCACCCAGGTTGCGTCCGTAATGATCGAACCGGCTCGACTCCAATCCCGCCCAGTCGCGGCGGAGCAGAAACGGATTTGGATCGAAGAATCCCCATCGGCGTACGAAGTCCGCAATTTCACGCGCGGGAAAGGTCGCATCCGCGGAGGCTGCCGCCAGAGCGCAAACGGTCGAAGGTTGCTTCATCTCGACTCGTTCGTTGGTGTTGGCCGACCACCACCAACCGGCGCCGCTATCGGCCTGCAGGAGTACCGACGGTGGGGACTGCGGCAGGAACCGCGCAACACGCTCCTTGATATGGAACTGATACCCCTGCCTGGTGATCTGAACCGACCATTCGATCGGCTCGTCACCGTCCTGCAGGGTCACCGCCAAGTCGATCTGATGAGCTTCCTCGCCCTTCCAGGCAAGATTGAGGATGCCGCCCCTTGAGGCCACCGGCGCCTCGAAGTCACGCGCATGCACTCCGTCGTGCAGAAAGCGCAGCGCGTCGAGTATCGTGCTCTTGCCCGAAGCGTTGGCGCCGATGAAGACGTTGAAGTCCTCCATCTCGATGTCCACGTCTCGCAGACTGCGAAAGTTCTTCGCCTTGAGGTGCAATAGCTTCACTGATTCAGACTCCTTCCGTCGAGTCGGCTGGACAGGTCTTGCAGGAACAGGTTCACCTGCGGCTCGACGTCGCGCAATGACCGGTTGGCGCGGAACTTCCGGTGGTGGGGCGACTCGAAGTCGGTATCCAGCATCTCGCGCAGGAGTGGCCTTCGGGTCGGGGCCTCGTACTTCTGATACTGCATTCCCACTCCGTCGGCGCGATAGTCGTCGAGGATCGCGCGCCAGGAGTCCAGCAGGTCGCCGACGCGGTTCTGAATGCTGCGCAGCCGTTCGTTGCGCTCGGCCTCGTCCTGCAGGGGCTGTTCATTGATTCGGGCGCGAAACACCTCGAGCAACAGTCGCTCCAGGGCCACGCGCTCCGCCGCGATGGCTTCCACCCCGGCCGGCGGGGTCAGCGCCGGCAGAGCGTGGCGGGCGAGCGCCACCAGCGCCCCCGCGAAGCCGCGGTCCAGGGCGCGGGCGGCGAAAGGGGTGACGCTGGCGACCTCGACCGAGCGGTAGAACGTCTCATGGTAGTGCCGGAAGCGCTCGTAGTGCGACCGGTCGCGCGGCCGGTGCACGTTGTAGAGGGTCACTACCAGTCCGGGGCGACGATCGTCGCGACCGACCCGGCTGGTGGCCTGAATGTACTCCGAATTGGTCTTCGGTTGGCCGTAGACCAGCATCAGACCGAGCCGCTGGATGTCCAGGCCGACCGAGATCATGTTGGTCGCGATAGCGCAGTCCACCCGCTGCCTGCGGTCGTGGAAGGTCGTTTGCAGCCGCCGCCGCGCTTCGGCCACGCGGTCGGTACTCACCCGCGAGGTCAGCTCGACCACGTCCGAGAAGCTCGCGCGGTCGCGAAACAGTCCCTGCGGCTCGCCGAGCCGCCTGCGGTCGCCGTAGCGCTTCAGCGTGTTCTGCACCTCCTCTTCCAGGATGCGCCGGGCGCCGCCGAGTTCGCGCAGGCTGTTGAAGTAGCCGAGCACGGTCATGTAGGGATCGGCCGGATTGTCCCGGTTGCGGGGACCACCGGCGTCGCGCCACGCGCGTTCGGCGGCGCCCATGAGCGTGAGCAACACGCGCCGCATCGCCTCCTTCGGGTTGCGCCCCTGCGAGGCGATGCCGACGTACTGGCGCGCGTGGCGCTGCGCCGCGGGCATGGTGCGGGCGAAGAACGAGTCGCCGCGCGCCGGTCCCGGCGGTGGGAATATCTGCGTGATCGGCCGCCCGAACAGCCCCTGGATCTGCTGCCGCGCGTGACGCACCGTCGCCGTGGAGGCGACGATCTTCGGTTTCAACCGGCGGCCGTCGATCGCCCGCGCGCACAGCGCTTCGATCGCCGCCTCGTAGAGGCCGGCCATGGTCCCGAGCGGCCCGGAGATCAGGTGCAGTTCGTCCTGGATGACGAGGTCCGGCGGCGGCAGCGGGCGCGTCAGGCGGCGGCCGCGGCGGGGTTCGGCGGCGCCGTAGAAGCCGGTGCCGTCATGGCGGTCCGCGCCGCCGAGAAGCGCCCCGGACTCACCCACCCACGGAAGTGAGGCGAACTTGTCCGCGGTGGCGATCAGGAACGCGGGCAGGCGCCGGTACAGCGGCTCGTCCACGGCGACGATCGGCAACGGCGTGCCGCCCGAGAAGTCGCACTCCCAATCGGCGCAGGCGATGCGCAGCTCGGTCGGATGGTCGGAATCGGGCAGCAGCGTGAAGGAGTCGGGGGTGAACTCTTCCCCGCACCACGGGCAGCGCTCCAACGGTATGGGAGCCGGTTTGCCCTCGGGGTTGTTCTTGTACTGACTGACCTTGCTGCGCGCCGAGTCGGAGCGGTTGTCGCCGCGTTCGCCGAGTCGGTTGGGCGTGCCGGCCTTGCCCACCCACAGGCCGATCTCGAACGGCCACGCGCCGTACCGGCCGGCGTCCGTGCGCCGCTCCAGCTCCAGCGCGCACACCAGACCGGCGGCGCGCCCGAGCTGATCGAGGGTCAGCAACCGCAGTGTGTAGCGCATGATGACGCTCACGCCGGCCGCGGCCCGGCCGCCGTCTTCCGGATGGCGCAGCCGCCGCAGCACCATGGTGAACGCGGCGAGCCCGAGATACGCCTCGGTCTTGCCGCCGCCGGTGGGGAAGAAGAGCAGGTCCACGAACTCGCGTTCCGGGTGGGCGGGGTCCGCGAGTCCTGAGACGTTCAGCAGCAGGAAGGCGAGCTGAAAGGCGCGCCAGCGCGGCGGTTCGGCAACCCGTTCGCGAGTCAGGCGCCGCGCCAGCGCCGCGGCCACGGCGCGGTTGGCCACGCGGAAGGCGTCGAGCGCATCCGCGTCCGCCGCGAGCACGCGGATGCCGCGCTCGATGCGGTCGGCGGCGGAGCCGGCGAGGAACAGCAGCTTCTCGGCGGTTTCGCGGCGCGCACCCGTCAGGCCCGTAAACGCGGCGCGCTGCTGATCGATCCAGCCGCGATACCCGGTCACCAGCGGCATCAACGCGCGTTCCACGGCGGCGGCGCCGGCAAGGTCGCCAAGCACCGCCATGGCGAGCTCCACGCCCGGCACCTCGACCGTTTCCGTCTTCTCCACTTCGGCCGCCGGAATCCAGGTGGTGCGGAGCACCCGGCAGGCACCGCCGGTCAGTTCCCAATCGGCGGCCACCCCGTGGCCGGCCGCGTATTCGGGCGTGCCGGCGTAATGCAGGTCCGCCACGCCTTCGTCCTGGCGCTCGTCCTGATCGTCGCCGGAGACGCCGCGCGGGTCGGGACGCGGCACGAACGGCACCGCGGCGCGCACCTCCAACTCGGCCTGAAAGGCGAACGCTTCGTCGCGACCGCGGTCACCGGCCGCGGGCCGGTCATTCACCAGGAACAGCGACACGGAGCGCGTCCCCGGCGGAATCCGGTCCGCAAAGGTCTCCGCGTGCACCGGGCGGGCGGCCGCGTGGAGGATCAGCCCACCCGAGCCCGGCACCGGGCTCTGACACGGACGGCCGGCCGCCGGCAGAACCACGCGGACCGCTTCCTCACCGGGCGTACGTTGCCACCACGTCGATGCGCTACTCTCGCCCGCCGTGGCAGCCTCGCCGGCGCTCTCCGCGTCGGGCAACTCCCCGCGGTCGGAGGCGCCGGCCGAGCCCCCTCCGTCCGAGGCGTCTTCTCCGACGTAGCGGTAGTCGCCCCAGCGGACGGTCACGTGCAACTCTTCGACGCCTGCGGCGACCAGGAAGCTCAGGCCCATCGACGACGGAAAGAAGCTTCGCTTTGCGGCCCGGTGATCCTCGGTGGAGTCGTCGCCGAGCCCCGACTCTCCCGCGACCTCCGGCTCGAAGTCGTCGTCCGCATCGGCGTCCGCGCGCTGTTCGGCCGGCGCCCCGCGCGGGACCAGAAACCCGCTGAGATACCAACTGGAGGGCCGCACCCACCCTGGCAGCCGCTCGTCTGCCAGCGCATGTTCTGCCCGCGGACCGATCAGATCGAGCGCCAGCGCCTCCCGCAGTCGGGCGCGCGCCCCGGCGGAACGCGTCATCGAATCGGCCTCACGCCGCCCCTGAATCCGTACAGATGATAGGCGTTCGTCCAACGTCCATTGTGAAAGAGCATCTCGGCGTCTTTCCAGTGGCGTGCATCGGTCAAGTCGGCTGGATGTGTTCTCATTCAGATAGAATGGATGGCGCAGTCCGGAAGCGCCGCCTGTAGTTTGTTGATCTCATGTTCCAACACTGGTGTATCAGACAAGAATATCGATTCAAGTCCGGTTAGCTGAGCGATGGGTGTCAAGTCGGACACCTTAGTCCGGTGTATTTGAAGCTCCCGAAGCGAAGTGATGTGAGCGAGCGGTGAAAGGTCGGTTACCTGTGTCCCGTCCAGTGAAAGACGCCGAAGCGAAGTGATGCCAGCGAGCGGTGAAAGGTCGGTTACCTGTGTCCCGTCCAGCCAAAGATCCTGAAGCGAAGTGATGCCAGCGAGCGGTGAGAGGTCGGTTACCTGTGTCCCGGCCAGCCAAAGAACTCGAAGCGAAGTGATGTGAGCGAGCGGTGAGAGATCGGTTACCTGTGTCCCGTCCAGTGAAAGAACTTCAAGCGAAGTGATGCCAGCGAGCGGTGAGAGATCGGTTACCTGTGTCCCGGCCAGTAAAAGAACCTCAAGCGAAGTGATGCCAGCGAGCGGTGAGAGGTCGGTTACCTGTGTCCCTTCCAGTGAAAGATTCTGAAGCGAAGTGATGCCAGCGAGCGGCGAGAGATCGGTTACCTGTGTCCCGGCCAGTGAAAGAACCTGAAGCGAAGTGATGCCAGCGAGCGGTGAGAGGTCGGTTACCTGTGTCCCTTCCAGCCAAAGAACCTGAAGCGAAGTGATGCCAGCGAGCGGTGAGAGGTCGGACACCTGAAGGTCTATCAGACTTAGTTTCCGAATCCGATTCTTGTCATCTTGACGACCAATATCCGTAACAACGTCATGTGGCCTTAAGCGAGAACGCCGATTGAGTACGATTCGAGACAACAGGATGTTGAGACGTACGGGTGAATCCTCATAGTCACACAGATGCGCAAAATTCTTTCCGAACACACAATCGCGAAGATCGTCGTACCAGTCATCTTCGGACACGAGCAGTTCGAAGAGGAACACGAATGTCTCGAGCCACGTGCTCTTGTTCGCCCAGTTGGTCAAGGACTCGAGGTCGAATAGTCGAGATTTTCTATCTCTCACCCAAGCGGGGGTAGTGACTTCGCGCTTCATTGCATGTGCGGCGAAGTACTCCTGGAAGGACAGATGGATGAAGGCGTAGCGATCCTCGCCGCGCGGCAGGAGCAGACCGCTGCGACGCTTGACGAACTGGAGAAATCCCTCCGCAGTCTCCGCTTCCAAGGCGGAGTGACGTTCCATTTCATCCTGCACCCAGCGAACAACGTCATCGCCATCGACGAGAATCTCTGAGCTGTCGGTGTTCTCCTGTGCGTCCCGGCGGCATTGCATTTCATATCCGACCCGGGCGAGCCAGCGCTTCTTGAAGGGCAGGTCGGCGGCACCGGAGTAGATGCCGCGGAATTTGTCGATCGATTCAAGGTACGCCTCGGCGATGCGATCATAGAGCAGCGCCCGCTCCTGTGGCAGCGTAGCCTCGATTCGATGAATCAACGCCATCATGGTCAGCAGATGCGGGACCCGCGCCAGCCGGAGAATCGCCTCGTCCGCATGAACCGCTTCGACAAGGCGGGCGGCGTCTTCGCCCGCGCGCACCGCCGCTGCCTCCCGCATCTCGTACCATCTGCGGGCAAACGCCCTGATGCGCCGATCATCGAACGGTGCGAGGTAGCGTGTAACGACCAAGTCAGGTCGGAAACCCTCGGCCCGCTGATTGAGCAGAGAATCGACTGGCCGATCGGTTCCACGGCCATTACGGGCTCCGTCACTGTCGCCGTATCCTTTGTGGTCCGGCACGCCGCGGCGGGTGTCCCCGTCGTAACGGCCGAATGGCATCTCTTCGTAGCCGATGATCCTTGATGTCAATAGCCAACGACAACCTGGGTAGCGACCGATTCCGTCGAACACGGCCCGCTGAAGTTGCTGGCGTATCCCCAGATCGGCGATCTCGTCGATACCGTCGAGCAGAATGAAACCCCGCCCGTCTGCCAGGGTTTTGGTCAGCAACGTGCCGTCGCGCAGCGGCTCACTCATGGCGTGCGCCAGAAACGCTTGCAGCAACCCATCGAAATCCGTCACGTCCTCAAGACGAAGTTCTCTGAGGACCATGGGAACCGGCAGATGCCAACCGATACGCTCCACCAAGCGGTTCTCTGCGGGACGCGATAGTAGCCAGACCAGATAATTGACAAGCGATGATTTCCCCGCTCCGGGATCGCCCAGAAGCACGATCGGCTTGTCGACGGTGATCGCCTGCAGCAGACGTTCCGCATCCTCGGTCCACTCCGCTGGATCTTCATCGGGAGAAACGTAGCGGCGCGCAACGAGCGGCTCGACGAACAGGCGGTCGACGATGACGTCGGGATGGTCGCGGCGGTCCGGCAACCCGAGAAAGCGAATGTATCCATGCCAATCCCGCACGTTGGAGAGATAGGATCGAAGCGCCCGGTTGGCGAACAGGTCGGTCATCGTCAAAGGGGTGCCGGGGTTGGCCAAGCTCTTCACGTTTGATCTCGTCCGAGATAATGGTGGAATTGGTCCGGGCTCACTTCTACGCCGAGGTGCTGGATCAAGGACTGGATACAGAATACGCGAGCATCCGCAGGGTCGGGATAGGTGCTTTCCATGCTACTCTGCTCTGTTTGTCCGTCCCTACCCGTATCAGCTTCCTTCGGGCGAATCAGAGACTTCAGGAACGAAAGAGTAGTCTGTCCTCCGTTACACCAGTCATATATCTTCGTATAGAGATCGACATCGACTTCCCATCTCACGTAGAGATCGTGATGAAACTGGTAAATGTATGCAACGATCATGAGAAGCTGTGTTTCCCGGATCGCAGCCTGTTCTCTCTCTTCCTCCGGCAGTGTCGTAGATACCTTCGGAAGCCGTACCCATAACCTCCCGATCAGATTTGCAAGACCTTTGAGACGCCGGGGGTTGGGTGGTAGACAGTGATGATCCTTTACCCCACGATGATCCTCTACCCCACGTATGATCCGGCGGCAGGCGGCTTCGTCAGCTACCGTTTTCTTCAGGAGTTTCGCGAGGAACAGATGGGGCTGCCGAACCGTAGGCAGCCGCCACACATTCTGGCACAGCTTCTCCAGGTAGGCGGCGGCACGAACCTTGCGGGTCTCATCGTCCTGTATCTGTATCTGAATGCCGATCGCCTCCTCTATCACCTTCTGGTTCATTCCCAGGACGAACACGCAATTTTCCAGAGTCAGATATATCTTGAGACCTTCCAGCAGGCGATAGGCAGCGGTGGACTCGCAGCGATCGATATCGTCGATGAAGATGACAAGACGACGCAACGGATTACGCTTAGGCTGCAGCAATAGCTGATCGATGGCTTCGCGCAGGTGCTGGCGCATGGTATGCGACGGCAGAGGAGTCGCAAGATTCTCGGCCTTCCACTCGCGATTGGCTTGCTGGATCTTGGAGTATTGGAAGCCTATCTTCTTCGTTAGGTCCTCAAGGGAAAGCAGGGCACCTCGGGCGGCCACCTTGGCGGCGTTGGGAATCCGCCGCAGGGTTGACAACTGCGCGCGCATCTCCTGCAGCAGCGCGACGACGGGCACGTCTTCGTATTGATAGCGCCAAGCGTCGAACCAGATCGCGCGGATCGTCTTTTCGTGCCTCCCCTTGGCTAGGTCACGCGATGACGCTTCCTTCGTCGCGTCGTCGGACTGCTGTGGGCAGGCGCCCATCAGGTACCACTGCACCTGATGCAGGAAGCTCGTCTTCCCCAACCCCCAGTCGCCATGAACGCCAAACACCTGCGGCGGCGTACAGGTGGCGACCGCTTCTCCGACTTCCCGAATCAGCGCTCCCCGCTCAAGGTCATCCTGTAGCGTCGGTTCGTCGTTGTGCATCGCTCGGCCTCCTGCTATCCACCCGTCATTGCCGGTTTCCATGGAACCAGTTCAGAATGACAGAAACGCGGGCGCTCGTCACCTTCCGCAGGAGGACCCAGATCCGCGCCTGACGTCGCTGGAGACCGCCGCCAGCGCCCCGAGGCCGCGGAGCAGGCCGGCTGGCGACCAACGCTCTGAGACCAGCGGGACCCCGCAGGCTAAACTGCCCGCAGCGGAACGGAGCGGCACGATGGAGTTCAGCGAGGAGGTCATCAGGCGCCGGTTTGCGGTTGGGCACGGACGGCCGCTGGGAGTTCAAGCAGATCGAGTTCCGCGGCAACCGCCCGGTCGGTCCCAATCGGGACAGTCTCGCCGACGAACTGGCGGCCTTCGCCAACGGGAACGGCGGGGTGTTGCTCTGCGGCGTGACCGACGACGGCCGCGTTCAGGGGATGACCCGCGCTCAGTTGGACGCGGTGGAGCAGCTCGTCATCACCTGCACGGATGTCGTCGAGCTGGTACTCGCGCAACCACTCCAATCCGGGGATCTGGTAGACGGCTCGGACGAAGTTCTGAATGGAACCGATGGTCTCGATCACCAAGACCTGTTCTGGCAGAAGACCGAGCGGGTTGTCCCGTAGCGCCAAGCGTCGTTCTTCCAGCGCTTCCTGGAGACGCTGAAACTGCGGCACGAGCCGTTGCGCTTGCCTCGTGTGACCTGGACTCTTGATTCTTCCAGAGCCGCCATTTCTCCGTGCGCGGTCGGCCGCAACTGGCTCAGGAAAGACGAGAAGCGGGAAGTCGGTATCGGCCATTGTTATGAATTCGCCCGGTCTTCGTCTGCGCTTTCACTGGGTCGCTTGGGCGTATACCGCTTCTTCCATTGGCGCAGCCGACGCCCGACGATGGCTTTGATGTCAGCGTCCGGTTGTTCGATGGCGATCCGGCGCAGCACATCCGTTCCGAAGTCTTCGACCTCGGCGAAGCTCAATCCACGCAGCCGCTGGGCAAGGCTCCGCGGCGACAGGCCGAGCGGCTGTCCATGCCGCTTCTCGAAACGTCTGAACCACTCCTCGATCTGGCCCTGAGTCGGGGCCGGCAACTCCAGCCGAATCTGGAAGCGGCGCCACACGGCGCGGTCGAGCAACTCCGGATGATTGCTTGCCGCAACCGCTACGACGTAACTGGGAAGAGCGTCGATTTGAAGTAATAGCGAACTCACGACGCGCTTTATTTCACCGGTCTCGTGCAGGTCGCCGCGCTCCTTTCCCACCGAATCGAACTCGTCGAAGAACAACACGCAGGCCCGCGATCGGGCGTGTTCGAAGACCTGGCCGATCCGCTGCGCCGTCTCGCCCAGATAGCTGCCGATGACGGCCTCATACCGGACGACGAGCAGCGGAACGTTCAAGGTGTACGCCAACGCCTCCGCGAGCGTGGTCTTGCCGTTTCCCGGAGGACCGGCGAGCAGCACCCGGTTGCGGGGCTCCAGGCTGTACGACCGAAGCAGATCGGCGCGGTGCTGCTCGGCCACCAACTCACGCATGGTCTCCTCCGCCTCCGCAGGCAGCATCAAGTCTCCCAGGCAACGAGCGGGTATTGTCTCGGTTACCAGAGGTCCTGGCGCCGAACGGCTGCGGAGGGGGGCCGTCTGCCCGCGCCGGCCGTTATCGGATTGAAGCTGCGCCAACAACCGGTCCGCCAGGATAGTGTGATTCTTCGCCCGTTCCTCGGCGGCGAGCGCTTCGACCGCCTTCCGTAGTTGCAGGTCGTCGCCCTGCCGGCTGGCCTTGATCAGTGTCAGGATCAGGTCGGCGCGTGCCATGATCGTTCAGCTCCGCAGTCTATGGGCGGGAACGCAGCGCCGCAAGCCAGCCGGGCCGTCCTCTTCGGCGTCCCCGGTGGAGATTGCGGGCTCCCGATCAATCCGGGCGACCTGCTGCACGGCGATGAGCGGGCTGCTGACGATACCGGCCGAGATTGCCGACCGGGTCCCGCAACAGGCGCAGGCGGTGTTGGACGTGGAGGCGCCGCTGTTCGAGCTGCTGGAGCGTGACGAGGTGTCGTTGCGGGAACTGCTCGACGCGTATAACGTGCACTGACCATGGCCCACCGCATCTATGACCGCGCCGGCATGAGGAAGGTCCAGAAACCGCTCGCCGGCATACTCGCATCCGTAGCACTCACCGCCGGAGCACTGCTCGCCGGCAGCAGCCTTCTGTGGGGCGACCTTTACGACGTCAGATGGGGGTACGACGGAGACGTCGGCCCGGCGCACTGGGGCTCGCTCGATCCGGCGTTCGCCGCCTGCGCCCGCGGCTCCGAACAGTCGCCGGTAGACCTCGCCGACGCGCACTCCCGCATCCAGCCCATGATCGACTTCGACTACGCCGCGCGTTCGGCCGAAATCGTCAACAACGGCCACACCATCCAGGTGAACGTCGCGCCCGGCAGCGGCGTCATCGTCGACGGCGTGCGCTACGAACTGCTCCAGTTTCACTTTCACCGCGGCAGCGAACACACGGTCGCCGGCGTCCGGCTTCCGTTGGAGTTGCACCTGGTCCACCGGAGCGACGAGGGCGCCTTGGCCGTGGTCGGCGTCCTGTACCGCGAAGGCGCCAGCAACCAGGCGCTCGCGCCGATCTGGGAGCTTCTGCCACCGGAGCCGGACGCCACGGTAGCACTCCCGGGCACGATGGACGTGGCGGCGTTGCTGCCGGATCGCCGCACGACGTGGCGCTACCGGGGATCGCTCACGACGCCGCCCTGCACCGAGAGCGTGTCCTGGCTGATCATGACCGAACCGATGACCCTGTCGGCGCAGCAGATCGCGACGTTCGCCGCGATCTACGACGGCAACTACCGACCCGTACAGTCGCTCAACGATCGCCTCCTCGGCCGGGATGACCGATGACGGGAGCGGTACGTATAACCACGAACTCGCTCGGTCAGGCGTCAGGGCGTCGTGTCGATAGCGAACGCTGACGATCGCATCGACCGCCGGCGCCATGATGTCTGCGATGACGCAGTCTGCCGATGAGGTCGCCAACACACCGCTCCAGTCGCGCTGACGGAGCACGACCCGGTACGCGTCGAGTGAGGTTGCACGTTGTTCCAAAATCTCAGCTACCTCGGCTGACCAGCAGTCATACCCCCGGGCTGGGCGAACCTACGGAAATCCCGGATAGCCATGTTCTTCGGGCGGGGGTTGACGCCGAACGACCGCCGCCGATATTGTGGTGGTCAACGGCGTCGAACTTCTCCGGCCGCGACCAGCATGACACGGTCGTGACCGGAGATCATTTCCACCAACGGTGACGGTGACTTCAGCAGCCAAAGACCATCCTGCCGTTCGAGCGCCGCCGCTCCACCGGGCGCGGTCAAGTCCGGCGGTCAGGTCGGAGTCACCGCCTTGAACCGGTTCAGGACGTAACTCGGGATCTGACTTGCCGTCAGTTCCGTCGTCGCTGGACCGGTACGGACGTAGAACCGTTCAGCTTCGCCGTCCTTGACGTAGACCGGGGCCGGCGACTTCAGACAACGCGCTCTCAGTACCCGATGACCGTCGTAGTCCTCGAACCGAACGTGCATCGACGTCATCGCCATCGCGCCGAGCCGCGTCTTGACGATGTTCACCAGATGCAGGCTCATCTTATCTTCGTTGGGAAATTTGTCCGCAGCGATTCCGACCGGCGTCCCGTCGTCGGAGACCCCTACGATCAGCGTCCCGCCGTCGGTGTTGAGGAAGCCCGCCACCGTCTTCAACACGGCCTGCTCCATGCGCTTGTCCACTGCCCCGGTGTGCAGATTGATCCGCAGCGTCGACTTGAACTCCACGCCTTCGGATTCACCCTGTTCGAGCAGCGCAGGCAGGTCCAACCCGGCGCTCCCCGTCTCCTTCTCCGGTTTCGGCTGCAATCCGTCCAGCAACTCGCAGTAGCCCTGGTGAACGATCCGCGCGATCAGCTCCCGGCGCGTCTCCAGAAAGGCGCGGTACTCCATCCGCTCCCAGTCCTCCGGCAGCGCGTGAAAGTGGTACATTCGCGCCACGTCGGCGGCACCGAACCGCTGCTTCAGCGGTGCAACGTATTCCGCCGGCGCCTGATCGGAGACCCGCATGTTGTCGGTCCATTCCATGTAAGCGTAGTTGGCGATCTGGTTGGTGTCCCGCGTATCGGAGAAACCGAGCTTGTTCAGGTGGCCCCGGGGAAACAGGTGATGTCGCTCGATCATCGGTCGCGGCGCTCGGACTCCCGGATCCCACTGCTCCGCCACTTTGGCGGGCGAGAACAACACCGGCGCGTCCAGCAGCACCAGGGCCGCGTGGTAGGCGAACAGCGAAGGACTGCGCGGCGATGCCGTCGCCAGATCGTTCGGCAGCGTGACACGCCAGAAGTCGTTCGTCAGGGTAACTTCGCAGACCCGCCGGAGGCCGCTGACGAATTGGTCGGTAGCGGTCACGCCGCGGAGCCGCGCCAAGTCGAACTCCATTGCCGTCTCCGGGGAGCCGGTGAAGCGGCCGGTCACCGCCGACATGAAGTACCACTGCGCTATCGTCCGGCGCAGGGTCAACTCCTCCACCCCGTACTCGGTCCGGCCGATCAGATACAACATGTACGAGAACAACAGATTGTTGTTCGAGCTGACCATCTTCCCGCTGCGGAAGCCGGCCATGCGGATGCAGTTCAGGAAGTCGTGCCAGTACTGAATGTTCAGCGTGCGGGCCTGCGCCTTCTTCAGAACCTCGAACTGTGAGATCCGCTGATCATCGCTGAACTGACCGGTCTCCAGGTCCTTGCCGCGCAGGATCGAGTACACGTATCGCAGGCGGGCGCGTTTGAAGCCCACGCCCACACTCACGCGCAGCAGTTGATCGGGAGCCGGTTCGATGAAGTAATTGAAGGGCGACGCGACGGCTTGCGTGGGCTTCCGGGCAGCTCGACAGAAGCGCTCCAGTTCCGCGCGTCCCTCATCCCAGAACACCGACATCAACGTCAGGATGAAGTCCGCCTGATTCAGCGGCGTACCGCGGCTGTTGATACGGACGAAGACGTCGGACACGTCCTCGACTTCGACGTCCGCCGCCAACTCCAGCGCGGTGAACGGAAAGGTCATCAGCGAGCGCAGCTTCTCGATCGCGGTCCGAATCTGCTTCGTCTCCTCGCTGCTGACGTCGCGCGCGGATTTCAAGCCGCTCAGGTGCTCATCGGCAATCTCGAAGATGTCCGCCCGGTCGCTCCAGACGCTGGATATGTCCGGGATGAACGCCTTGTCGCGCCGGGTAGCGGCGTCCGCGACCTCGAACCGCTCCTCCAGCGGGTTGAAGGCGATGCTAATCCGTTCGCTCTCGTAGTTGGCCCGAACTACGGGTACTCCCCTGATGACCGCATACAGAGAAGTGAGCCGCTGCTGGCCGTCTACGATGACCAACTTGGGGGGCTTCTGCTTGGTCTCGACACCAATGGTCCGATCGTCCGCCTGCCCGTTCTGCCAGAGCAGCAGATAGCCGACCGGATAGCCGCGGTACATCGAGTCGAACAGGTCGCGAACCTTGACGTTGTTCCAGACGAACGGCCGCTGAATGTCGGGCAGGCCGATATCGCCCAACTCGATGTACTTGATCAGCCCGTTCAAGTCATAATCAACTTTCGTAAATACGGTGTCGCTCACCTGGTGCTCCTCAGCGCGTCTCGCGCATGATGCATAGTGCGCCGTTCATGCGCAAGCCTGCCTGCCCGGAAATGCGCCAAGGTCATACGGAACTTCACGGAATCCGGTTCCTGGCCTGGAACAACGTCGCAAATGGCGCGCACCGCAGGAAAAAGAGGTCTTGCCAGTACTGTTCTCGCCAACGCTTGCCCGCCGGCGATCCCGGCGCGCTCTTCGAGCGGCGTGCGGGTCTGGCGCGCCGCCGCGCGGCGTGCTATGCTGGCAGCGTCTGAGGCGTAATCGATGGCAAGCTCACTCAGCGCTCCGGTAGCGGTAGACTACCCTAGTGGCCCGTATCATCAAATTATGTACTATAATCGAAGACATGGAAGAGCCGATTGTGTTGACCGAGGGCGAGCATCGCGAGCTCACCCAGCGGGTCATAAGTCGTACTGGCCGAGCCGAGGATGCGCGCCGTGCGCGGGTCATTCTCCTGCTCGGTGAAGGGCGCACCTGGGACGAGGTCGGTGATCGCGTCGGCTGCAGCCGCGGCTTCGTCGCGCTGTGGGCTCGACGCTTTCGTGCCGAGCGACTGGCCGGCTTGTACAGCCGGCACTGTGGTCAGAAGCCGTATCGCTGCACGCCGCAGGTGGAGGCGAAGATACTCAACGCGACGCGTAAGCGTCCCACCGACGGCAGCACGCACTGGAGCACTCGGCGGTTGGCAGCCAAGCTGGGGGTGTCGCACATGATGGTGGCGCGTGTCTGGCGCAAGCACGGGCTGGCGCCGCATCGGATGGAGCGCTACATGAGTTCCAACGATCCGGACTTCACCCGGAAGGCTGCCGACATCATCGGGCTGTATCTGAACCCGCCTGCGCACGCGGCGGTGTTCTGCGTGGACGAGAAGACAGCGATACAAGCGCTTGATCGCAGCGAACCGGTGCTGCCGCTGTCGCCGGGGCGGGCTGAGCGGCATGGGTTCGAGTACTACCGGCACGGCACGCTGGCGCTGTATGCGGCGTTCGATACGAAGACCGGAGAAGTGCTTGGCAAGACTGCGGAGCGGCACACATCGGAGCAGTTTGTATCGTTTCTTGGAGACATCGTGGCGCACCAGCCGGCTGGGCGAGAGATTCACGTGATTGTGGACAACCTGTCGGCGCACAAGACGAAGCGAGTGGCGGCATTTCTGGACGAACATCCGACGATGAAGCTGCATTTTACGCCGACGTACTCATCGTGGCTGAATCAGGTTGAGTTGTGGTTCGGGAAGGTATCTCGGGACGTGATTGTCCGAGGGGTGTTCAGTTCGGTGGCTGATCTGAGGCGCAAGCTGATGAGATACATACGCGCATACAACAAGAATCCTCGAGTCGTGAAGTGGCGCTATGCTGATCCCTCGCGACACCTCGGTGCACGAGTACGTGTTACAGGCCACTAGTTCCGACGGCAAGCCGATGGCCGAAAGCGATTTCCAACGGATACCGCTGACGTACGCCGTGGACCGGCTGCGGTACTACTTCCGCAACCACGCGGACGTGTATGTTTCCGGCAACCTGCTGCTCTACTAACAGGCAGTGGCCGCCCGCCAAGCGGCCGAAGCGCGTTTGGCCGAACTCGAGGCTTACTACGCCGCGGACCGGATTAGCGAGCAAAGATAGGCGAACGCCTCGCGGAGTCACACGAGGCGAGGTGCGCGTCATCGAGCGCCAAGCGGCATCCTGCTCACGGGCTGCTACCGCGGGCGGCGCGGCGGCGCGTCAATAGAGCCGCGTGCGGTTGGCTTCAGCCTCCGAGTCGTCGATTTCTCCTGCATCGGCCCCCGCGATCTGATCCGCCAGCACCTGCCCGTAGGTAGGAAAGCTGGAGCGCTCGATCCGAACCGCGGGATCCCAAAGCCGGGAACGGATCAGCGCCCTCCCGCAGTGCAGGAACGCCTCCTCGACCGTGACCCGCAGCGCGGAGAGCGGCGGCTTGCCGCCTACCGACAGGGACGCCAGTGCCTGGGGATCGGTGACGACCTCCGCGGTGCCCTTCACGCGCAGCGTCTCGTTCATGCCGGGCACGAAGAACAGCAACCCCACTCGCGGTTGCTCGACGATGTTCTGCAGTGAGTCGATCTGGTTGTTTCCGGGGCGGTCGGGAACAACCAGGGTCCGCCGGTCCGGAACCGCTACGAACCCGGGCGGATCGCCCCTGGGCGAGGCATCCGCTTGGCCATTCGCGCCGGCGGTGCTGAGCACACAGAAGGGAGACATCGCTATGAAGTTCCGGCAGTGCCGGTCGAGGTGATCGAGCACCTTCTGCGCCGCCCGCTCGTTTGGTGCGCGATAGGTCGCGCGCAACTCGGGTTTCGTCGCCATGGTCAGGTTTCGTATCGATTCGTCGTCGTGCATCACTGCACCTCCTACCACCGACGCAGTATAGCGACAATCGGGAGTAAACATGGCCAGGGTTCCATGAGGCAACCACCGTGACAGAACACGTGATGCTGGTCCAGAGTCGGTCACTGCAACGGTGTGCCGACTGCGCGCGCCACATTTGCCGAGCGCCCGCGAAGCAACGACCATCGAGCACTATCGTCGGACCCACGGAGTTGCTTTCAGGAAATCGACGAGCTCCTTACACAGCGACGACTCCTCGAACGCGGTACTCGACAGACCGTCGCGGCCGATGACGTGGGTCAGACCGTCTCCCGGTGCGCGAAACTGGCCGGCGGCGGTAATCACCGCCTTCAATTGAGAGGCGCAGCTACGGGACACCCTGTCAGAGTCATTCCTGTTATCATGGATGAAGTCGTGCGCCTTGGCGTATCGATCGGGCCACTCTGCTCTCGTCATCGGCGCCAGATGGTCTTCGAGTGTGCCAGTCTCGTCATCGGTCCCCTTATGAAAGACGAAACAACCGACGGACGAAGTATCGGTCTTGACCCACTTGCCGTGATCGACCGCGGAGAGATCGCCAAAGTGAGGTCCGTATCGCTCGCGGAATTCATTGACGGTCGCAGTCACCCCGATGGCGTCGGCGTCGAACAGGAAGGCCGCTGCATACTCTGACACGTCATACCAGTCGATCGGCTCGCCCTCGCAGTCGAAGATCTCGTGCAAGTCCTTGAGCAGCTCCTGAACGGCATTCACCTGATCTTTCCCATGAGTACGAATCAGCACGAACATCGTGTTCGAATCGGCGTCTTCGACGACCGCCTCGAAACTTGGGAGCGACGGATGTGCAGCACCCTTAAGGGTAAGGTCTTCGAAAGCCCGTCGCTCGAGTCTCCTGGCAATCAGCCCTTTAGGTACGGTCCGGCTTTCACCGAATGGCGACGGGAGCTCCCCGATGGGCTTCGAGACCCAACTACATTTCGCCACAGCTCCCAGACTGCGCGTGGTGAATGCTACATCATGGGAGCCTTCGCAGAAGACCAGTACTGACCTCAACGAATGCCCCTCAGGTCGAAGTCTATCGCCTTGTGCAGACGGAGCAGCTTTTCGCCGCCATAGCGTCTCAACCGGGCGCCCTCGCCGGTACGGCTGACCGCATAGCCGACGATGTCGGCGGTTTGGTATTCGTTGAGAAGCAAAGCGTCGATCGTCTCCTTGCTGTGAGTGGTCAGGAATACCTGCACGTTCAGGTCGGCGGCAAGCTGCTGAACGATACGCGTGAACGGCACCAGAAGTTCGGTGTGGATAGCGTTCTCGAACTCGTCGATCAGCAGGACGCCGCCACGAACGCCCGCAAAGAGAAGCCCGATCTCAAACACCCGGCGTACGCCTTCGCCGAACGAGGCGAGATCGGGCGCGCGGGGGAAGTCGTCATGGCTTACGAGAAAGCGGTTGAATTGGTCGGCGAGTTCGATGTTATGGAGCCTCGAATCCAAATGTTCCCTGATGAAGTCGATGATCCGCTGCTTCGTTCCGGCTTCCAGACTCTCTTTGTTGCATTGGGCCAGAGTTTCCGGGCGGCTGGACCAGAACGGACTGGTGAAGGCCGAACGGCACAACCAGTGCTCCCCCTGGAAGCTGGTCCGCCGCCGATTGTCTCCGAAGAACGCGACATTCGTAGATTGCTCTCGACCGCCATATTTGGCAGCAATGGTGAGTCGCGTCAGGAAGTCAGTTTGATCTCTGATATCGTCACCCGGATCAGCGAGCACCCTGGCCTCGAAGCTCATACGGTTGCACTCGATCCGGTCGAAGCATCCGGAGAGCTGGATTTCCGGCGGAAGCTGCTCCACCAGCCAAAGCGGGTCGGGATCGCGTTCCATCCGACCGCGCCAGCGGATGACGTCGAGCAGCGCCCGTTCATCGTGCAGGTGCGCCAGCAGATAGATCGCTTCGAGCAGTGAGGTCTTGCCGGCGTTGTTCACTCCGACGATGAGATTGACCCTTCCGGGATCATCGAGTACCAGACCATCGATACCACGATAGCGACCGACTTCGATGGCGGAAAACTGAGATTGCGTGATGTCGTTGAAGGGCTGCCAAGGCAATCGATTACCCGCAGACGGTGGCTGCCGTTTACGCGCGAGCGCAACACCCTGCAATTTGCCGATGAGCTGCTCTACGCGGTCGAGGTCGTCGGATTGCAACTCGCCGACGCGCGTATTGAGCTTCTGGAGGCCATTGTCGCAGGCCGCGAACGCCCGATCGATTTCGCTCTTGACCAGGAGCGTACTGGAAAGCGTGGCCTCCTGAAGGCTGCGGGTCTCGTCCAGACGCTTGACCGCAGTGGGATCGCCGATGATCTTGGCGAGCTCCCGAATATGCCCGGCGGTGGTAATGACGGGGGCCGTTTCCTGCGGTGCTCCCTCCGCTTCGTCTTCTGCTGCCTCGGCGTCTTCGCCACGCGACATCCAATCGAACAGGCGCTCAAGGTTGGACGTCTTGGCAGCCGTGGCTGTCGCATGTTCCCAACCGAGCCAATTGCGCATCTCCGGGCTGCGAACGACTTCGCGGAACAGGTTGTACTGCTCCGACTCAAACTGATCGCCGTAGTCGCTCCGGTAGGCATCCACCAGCGCCAGAGTCCGTACCGACAAGTTGAATTCGCGCTTGCTGATTCCCAATGCCCGGCACACCGCATCTTCGTCGCCTTGGAAGTGCTCCTGGAGCCGCTTCATCGCCAGCGCGCGATTGATGGCCGGCCACCGCCGCTTCCCGGTAATGTGGTGCAGGCCCATCAGCACCATATGGTCACGCTCGTCGGCTTCGTGGAGGACCACGGGTACTCGGGAGAATAGCGCGTTGTCCAGCCGGCCCAGATCGACGGCGGCTTCCTCATGGCGGCGCTGCAAGTGCTTGAGAGTAGCGACGCGCCGATTGCCCTCGACTACCAGGAACCCTTTCTTGTCTTGCGCCCGAACCAGGATCGGATCAATGTCGAGCCAGCCGTTTTCTCCGATGCTGGCGATCAGGTCTCGAACCTGCTCCTGCGATCGCCCCAGCACGATCGCGGTCGTGCGCCGCTGCACGTCTGCATTGAAGACCTCTTCCGGAGCCACTTTCCGGTAGTCTTCGTGGTCCACGATCCGAAAATTGTTGGGATCGAGATAGAGACGCGCGAGCGCTACGGTACGCCGGCTGCCGCGCAGTTGCTCCGCAGGTTCTTCACTCATGGCATGGCCGTGCGTCAGACACTATCGGACTTGGGTGCGCCATGCAAGTGCCGGCGGTCCGTTGGTCGGCGGCTGCGGCGTTGCCCACGTTCGTTCGCAGAGCTTGGCTTCGATGCGAGTATCCCGTTCGGCGGCTCTTGACCGAGACGATCCGTGTTACCGCCAGCGCAAGGTGCTCGCATCGTCGTGCTGTCGAGGGTAGTATCAGGAGTAACCTCTTCTGATACTTATAGCTTTCTCTACTGCATGTGCAAGGTGCTCAGAAATCCATTGGTAGCACCGTGCGTTGTAGTCGTCTGGATCGTAACATTTCACGATCGTAGAGAGATGTCTTCCTGACACCTTAACGAAATCGAATGGGTTGCATCCTTTCGATGACTTCATACCTTTCCGGTCTTTCAGTCCGTGAATATGTATCCCTACCACTCCCATACCGTCGTTCCATGACTTGACGATCTCATAGTTGATCCATTTTCGGTTGGCGGTATTCGATCCAACCAATACGACCGTACAGGTACGATTCCTCATCTCTCTCGAGATCCATCGTTTGATTGCGGAATCACCGCCTCGCTTTACTTGTTCCCAGTCGTTGTCGGAAACCGACGCATTGCCTTCAAGTGCTCCGATTTTGCGAACCTGAGCCGCCCGCCATACATCAGGTTCGTATTGGAAGCTGAAGAACACGCGTCGTTTCACGAAGACCCTCCACTGAAGATCAAGTATATGGCAACGGCAAGGATAACCGTCAAAATCAACGCGACATAGAATATGACCAGTGTCGTCGAGAAAATCGAGCTCCACCACGTTCGTGGACGATCACCCATGAAAGGAGTGAGGCTCATCGAGAAATCTATCTTGGATTTGTCCAGACTGCGCACGTGGTCATACAGCGCCCGGAACAGACGCTCCTGCCAGAGGAAGTAGCCATCCAGCGCCCAGAGGAAGAGCAGAGGGAGCAGAGCGATGAAGGAGAACGCGATCCTGCCCTCTCGTGCCGACAGGACGAACAGAGCGGAGACCAGTACCACGGTCCAGCCCTTTACGCGAAACGAGTTGGCGCCGAGACGGTTTACTACCCCCTGAATGAATTCCAGGTGCTTGAGTTGCCGTTCCATCGATTGTCGAGGATAGCCGAGAACGTCGCCGTAGTCAACAAGGCCTGGTCGTCTCGATGAGAACCTCCGGCCGCGCGGCGTGAGCACGCCGAAGGAGGGCCACCCCGAGTTCCGCCGGGCAATCGCCATTCGCGTCGAGCAGCACCAAAACTCGGCCGTCGGGCGCCCGCGCGACTCGCAGCCAAGCCTACGTAGTCCTCCAATCCGCTCACGCCCGCGCGGAACGCGGATCGGGCGCACTACGTCAAGCGCCACAAGCGGTGCCACCTCCACGCCAATCCGCCTGATCAGCACTGGCACCGCCTTTACTTCACCGTCGCCTTCGACGACGGCAACGATTCGCCAAGGATCACTCCTCGTCGCGAAAGAGATCCATGTCCACAGCCGCCGCGGTATCCGGGTCGGGACTCAGTAGGTCCATGCGAAGCAGCTCGACGATCCACGAGCGTCACGACCATCCTGATTCGAGCGAGCACTTACGTTCAGAGTCTTCATACTCTCGCTCTCGCCCGCGCTCGTTCGCGGAGCCGGGCTTCGATGCGGCTATACAGTTGGGGCTCCTGAACAAGCCGATCTGCAAGGGTGACCGCCAGCGCGTAGGACTCTCGCTCAGACGAGAGACTCGTTCCCCATGCGGGATCGTTCCGAGTTACCACGACGAACCAGGAACACGTGCGCAACGCACTTGAAGGCCGCTTGAACGTCCACGTAGCCGCTTGGACGGTGCCCCGCGATCGATCCTGCGCCGAGACGCTACGCTCCCGCTGACGTTCTGGAATAGTGGTGCTTTTCTTTGTCTTGTCCGTAGCACTGACTCGACTGGCTACTTCTTCGAGCGATGACGCTTGAACCAACTTGAAGCTGATGGCAGCAGCTCGGTAGTCGATCCGTGTAGTCCGCACGGCAGGCCGGTACGCTAGCGCGACGGTGAGTTCGCGCGCGCGGCTCCCAGGCGACCAGAACTCTGCGGGTATCGGTATCTCGAAAAAATGATGGCGCCCGTTTTCGATCGATTCCTCCGCCCAGAGCGTTACGCAGCTCTCCGGCGATTGATACAGAGCGAAACGATCCACTTGACCGTACCCTGTGACGTTACGGACGGCGGCCGCGTTCCTCCCGAACAGTTGCGAACATGCGGAGGGCGTCCGGGCATGTGCCACCAGCAGCGCACGGCAGCGATCGACACTCGCATCTGGGTATTCCTTGAAGATGCGAGCAGCGGCATGCGCCACCCGCGGCGCCGCGAAGCTCGTTCCGGAGTCCTCCGCAAACGGCCGTCCGGCTGAAAACCGATACGAAGTGGATACCTCCCCGGCGCCGTGCCAGCCGCTCATTGGATGACCTCCGGCGCGCGCATCGACCATTATGTTGCCGCCGTAGTCCATCAAGTCGGGCTTTATGGCGCCATTTACCGATGGCCCATGCCTGGTGAACGGGGAGGGCTGCTCCGATCGAGCGACCGGACGATAGGCAGGATCGCTTGGCCACCGTTCATTTCGCTCGTTACGGGCCAGACTGCCAACCGTCAGCGCGCTCAGCGCCGGCGCCGGATCGAGCAGAACCGAAGCGTCTCCGGTCAAATAGGCTGGGTACTCCCCATGCCAGTCTCGAGGACCGTCCTCGTCGCCGTCGAAGTTCCCGGTCGGCACCACGAAGAGCACGTCCGATTCCCGACTCAGAGCATCCAGCGTAACTGCCAAGCCGGCCACGTGCCGACTCCGGTAAGGCTTGTTGAGGTCTCCATAGGAGAGATTGAATATCCGGCAGCCGTATTCGTTGACGAAATATCGAACGGCCTTCCTTATCTGATTTTCGATCAAGTAAGAATCGCCACGATTGTTCCGGTCCAGAATCCGCCCGCTGAATATACGCAATTCGGGGATGAAGCGCCGATTTCGCAAACACTCGGCGACATCGTCATAGAGAGCAATCCCCGATACGAGCGTCCCGTGCCCGTGCTCATCAGCGGCCGGCGCGCCGGGCAGAAAGGACTGAGCATCGCCCACGGCGGGCGATATGACTGGGTGACCGGTGGCAAGCCCCGAGTCGAGAACGACTACCGCTGGTGCGTCAGCCGGTGAGTCTGGTACGTCGTCCAGTTCCCGAATGGAAGTGTGAACCAGCGCCAGTTCCATGCCGACACGAGGGGGAAGATCTACCGTGCGGACGTCCCGGTGGCTGAGGAGATCATTTGCCAACGAATCGTCACACCGAATTCGGTATACCGTCAGGTATGGCTGTCGCACCGAATCGAGAATCTCTCCGGCATGCGATCCCACCCACGCTTCGAACGCATCTCGTAGTGAGGTCGCTTCCCGGCTATGTGCAACCGGCCACAGTTCGACATCGATTACAAAGGGTTTGGTCTCAGGAAATCCGTGACGCTGTAGCGCCCAGCCGATACGATCCTCAGGGGTCCAGCGGTCGAAGCCGCCAAGTGCGTATATGAGATACTTGTAGGTGACCTTCCCGCCGGAGGACATACTCGATAGTTTCGCCTCGAATGTCTCAAGCTGGCTGGCGGTTGCGAACGCCAGTATCAGGGTACTATCTTCCTGACTCACGACTTCAAGCCCGTTCGCAGCCCACGCAATGTCCTCGGGAGAGACTTTTTCAGTCAGCGTGATCTTAATGAGGAGTCTTTCGTCATAGCCGCCGAGATCGTTCGATATCGCATCACGAGCCACCCGCAGACGACCATGTAGAGTCGCGGCATGAAGGCGTGTATCTTCGGGTGGTTCCGGTCTGCTCCCCCCTGGACGAGATCGGCGCCGGGTTATGGGTTCTTCCCGAACCAATTCGAGATGCGGACCACTATCGTTATCTGGCATTCAACGGCTCTCAGCGCTGCTCTGCTCGGCGTTTTCTTCCGTGTTCGCGTCGGCGTGCGGTGTCGAGGTGGTCGAGCCGCAGGCATTGCTGATCTCCTTGCAGCACCATCTCTTTTATCGCCCGTCGCACGACCCGCTCGACGTCGGCATGCGTGGCGTCCTTGAACCAGTTTCGTTGCACGACCTCGCTCACGTCGAACTCATAGCGTATGCCGCGCAGCTTTACGGTGAGCAGGCGGCAAAGCTGAGCCGGCGTCGGCGGCTTGAGGAACAGCACTTCCTCGAAGCGGCGCCAGATAGCAGAATCGAGCAGCCCTTCGTGGTTGGTCGCGGCGATGATGAGACTGCGGCCATCGTACGCATCCAGCATCTGCAGGACGGCATTGACCACGCGCCGCAGTTCGCCGTGCTCGGAAGCGTCCTCGCGCTCTTTTCCCAGAGCGTCGAATTCATCGAAGAGCGCGACCATAGGCGAAGCCGAGACGAAGTCGAATACCCTGCGGAGGTTGGCGGCGGTCTCGCCGAGGAAGGAGGAAACAACGCTGTCGGTGCGCACGACGGCGAGTGGCCGCCCGAGTTCGCCGGCGATGACCTCGGCGGTGAGCGTCTTGCCGCAGCCGGGCGGCCCGCAGAACAGCAGCCGGTCGCTTGGTCGCAGGCCATGCGCCTTGAGGACCTCCTCTCGGTTGTGCTCGCGCAGGACCTCGTCGACGAGCGACCGGTTCTGGGGGGACAGCACGACATCCTCAAGGCCGCGGACCGGTTCACACAACGCCAGCAGGGGCAGGCCCCGCTCGCGGTCCTGAGGAATGGTGTCTGCCAAGCCCCGCAGTATCCGCGAAGTTGGCACGGAGGTACGGCCATCGAGAATGATCTCCAGGTCATTTGCCAGCAGGTGGTGTTGTTTCAGCCGCTCTTCCTCGATCACCCGCCTTGCCGCACCGCGAAACGCGCCCAGGTCTCCTTCCGCGCCGGAGCGGATGAGTTGTCTCAACAGCTTGCCGTTCGCCATTGTCCTGAAACCTTCTCGACTTCGATCCTCGCTGCTTGCTTAAGCTTAGCAGGGACGCGCTTCGGCTGTCCGTAACGATTGCCTCTACCCATCGTCGCGGTCGCCATAACGAGATCGCGGCTCTGCGACTTTGAGGAGGCGCTGCGAATCCGTAGTGTGATATACCGGAGGTCGGGAATCGGGCGCGGCGGCGAGCGTGCCGGCGCGGGCTTCGGCGGCGGCGCGGTCGGCGTTGAGGGCGAGGAGGCGGGCGAGGACTTCGTCGCGGATGGGGTCGGGCCAGCGGTAGCGGTAGGGTTTCTTCTTGCGGCCCCAGGTGGCTTCGTCGATCTCGTAGTCGAGGAAGAAGTCGCAATCGGTGGGGATGTCGGTCCAGCCGTAGGCGTCGAGGACGGCGCGGTCCATGGCGGCGTGTAGCGCGCGCAGCTCGGCGATGGGTCGGTCTCGTAGATGTCATGGAAGCGGTTGTAGGTCTTGGTCATGCCTTCCCCGTTGTCCACCATGAGCGCGGCGCGGTACTCATAGTACGCCTTGCCGGCGGCTTCGAGCGCCGGATGGGTCTCCCAGCCGTCGGGAAGGGGGAAGGTCTCGAAGCAGTCGGAGAGCGTGTAGCGGAGATCGTCCTTCAGCGACGATCCGAAGAAGCGTGCCCAGATTTCGTGGGTGCGGGATTGGAGCGCGCAGAATGCAGCATTGGTCGCTAATGGGAAGACGATCGTTGACTCCGCGTACACTACGTGGTTCCTCAGGAACGTGAATGCCGCGTGCTGGCCGACACGGGAGACCACAAGCACCCGTTCCAGGCCGGCGATGGCAGCATAGAGTTCCTTGGCGTGATGCATGAACTGCCACCACACCGCAGCGCGACGTCCGTGGCCTGACTTGCTTCGTTTTGTCGATGCCAAGCGGGACGGCTTTACCTTCTCCTCCAAGATCGTTACCAGATCGAGATAGTGTGTGCGGCACTCAACCTCGCTCCGCTCGCCGAAATTGATGACGTACCGGTGATGCGCGTGGGTCGGACTGGTGTTCACCTCCTCGCCGCCGATATAGGGGCAGATAACTTCGCGGTTGCGCGGGTCGGCCTTGATCAGCCGCTGCATCTCCACGAGTGATGATGCGACGCCCTTCCTGTCGGTGTCGTCGAAGGTGAAACCCATACCGAGCACGCAGCTCCCGACAAAGCTCTTGCCGGCATTGGCCGCAAGCCGTGCCGGATCGATATGGCCGCCCCCCGTGAACAGGAACGCGGTGATGCGGTCCACTCGTGCGCCGTCAAGCATTCTGCTGCCGACGAATCCGCCCTTGGCGACATGGACCACGCTGACGACGACTGCCGCGTCGCCGGGCCACTTGACTCGCTTGGTGACGCGGTAGACCTCTCCGCCGTGTTCGCAGATCCAGCGCAAGCCGCTGGAGCGGGTGTCGCCCTGGGCGATGGTGTTGGTGGCGATCAGGCCGAGCGCTCCACCGTTTCGTAGCAAGTCAAAGGCACGCCGATAGAAGTGCGCAACCAAGTCACACTTGCCGGCACTTCCAGAATGCTCGGTGCGGAGCCAATCCGTGTAGTGACTCAGGTTGCTTTCGACTGTTGTAAATGCCCCCGCGAACGGCGGGTTGCCGACGAAGCCGTCGAAGCCGGGGTTCTCGCGCTCGAACACCTCGGGGAACTCGATCTCCCAGTGGAACGGCGCGAACGGCAGATCCGCACTACGGCGTTCCTCCATCTCCACGGCGAGCCGCGACGCCTGCCGAGTCAGGATCGCTTCCTGGTAGGCCGAGCGACGTGACGCGCGCTCCTTCGGCTTTGAGCCTTCGAAGAACGCGGCCAGCGCCAAGTCGCCGAACAGCCGCACGTCGGCGACCGCATCCCGCGCGTCACGCCAGAGGTTCTGTAGCCGGCGTTCGTCTACGGTATCGTCCGCCTCGCGAATCTGCCGCCGCAGCGCGGAAGCCTCGTCCAGCGCCTCGCGCACGCCGAAGCCGGCCAGGATCGGCGGCCCGCTCTTCCAGTGCAGCGCTTCGATCTGGCGGCGGGTCAGGCCGACGAGCGAGTCGCCATGGCGGAAGGCGTGGTCCACGAAGGTGAGCGGATGGTCGCGCGCCAGCGTGCTCAGCCACAGCGAGACCTTGGCCAAGTCGACCGCCATCGGGTTGCGGTCGATGCCGTAGAGGCACTTCTGGGCGACCAGGCGGCGGGCGTAGATCACCTCGTCCTCGTCGCGGATGTCGGGCAGCGCGCCGTGCGCGCCCCACGCCTCGATCAGGGCGTCGGCGAGCTGGCGGCAGGTCTCGACCAGGAACGCCCCGGAACCCATCGCCGGATCGCAGATCTTGAGGTCCAGGATCCGCTCCGGGGCCGGCGCGCGCCCATCCGCACCGCGCAGCCGTGCGAGCAACGGCGCCAGGGTGTGGCGGACGATCGGCTCGGTCAGCTCGCGCGGCGTGTAGTGAGAACCCGACCGGCGCCGCTCCTCGTTGGGTTGCAGCACCAGCGCGCCGGGCGGCACCAAGTCCGGGGTCGCGTCCTGGTCGAGCACCCGGTCGAGCGCCGCGTGCAGGTCGTCGACCGTCTCCGCGCCGCGCAGCCCTTTCGCGACCGTCTCCGTGATGGTGCGGTCGGCGCGCTCCTGCAGCCAGCGCCCGCGGCGCGCCGGCGGCTGCGCCAGCAGCGCGTCGAGGTCGATGGTGTTGGGCGCGCCCAGCCTCTTCGCCGGCTTGATGGCGACCGAGCGACCGGCGGCGGTCTCCAGGCGAAAGCCCATGATCGTCTCGTACACCGAGCCGATCTGTTCCACGTCGAGCGTGCGGTAGGAGATGCGCTCACCGTCCAGGACCAGCAGCTTCTCCAGCACCCGGTAGATGACGCCGTCGGCGATGCGCGGCGGGCGGACGCGCTCGAACATCTGCCGGACGCCGCCGCCGCTCCGGCCTTCGAGGAACCGGAACCGGTCGGGATCGAACAGCGCGCCGCGGCGTTCCGGCAGGCTGACGGAGCCGCCGGTGCGGTGCGCGGGAGCGCCGTCGTGGATGAGTCGGAACAGCACCAGAAGCTGCGCCCAGGCGCCGAAGCGCTGGTCCATGGTGTCCGGGTTGAGCGCGGCGTCCTCGCGCAGGCGCCGGTAGAGGCCGGCCAGCGAGTAGTGGCTCGCGAAGGTCTCGTCCTCCGGCAGCATGCCGCGCTCCTCCGCGTAGAGCAGAAAGACCAGACGCAGGATGACGGCCAGCAGGCCGCGGTAGATGTCGTTGCGGTCGCCGCCGGCGTCGAGCGGCTCGCGCAACAACGCGCCGCCGGTGGCGTCGTGGGCGGTCTGGAAGCCGCGCAGCAGTTCGTACAGCGCGTGCAGCACCTGCTCGGCGAGGCGCTCGGAGACTTCGTTCTGGTACGTGCGGCTGCCGTCGAGCAGGGCGGCGAGGCGTTGTTCGCGCGGCAGGGACAACAGGCGCTGTTCGGAGAGCAGCAGGTGCAGCGCGGAGCAGAGCGGGCGCCCGGCGGTGGTGATCAGGTCGGCGAAGCGGCAGTCCATCCAGCCGGAGCTCTCGCCACGCGGGGCGGAGATCAGGCGCAGGGCGGCGCCGTTGACCAGCACGCCGGCGGGCACCCCGGTGCCGCGCAGCAGGCGCTCGGCGCGCCCTTGGGCGGACGCCTCCAGGCCGCCGGCGCCGGTCGCCGGCCGGTCGAAGTCCTGACCCGCAGCCAGCACCTGCACGAGCAGTTGCCACGGCGGGGCGCCGTTCCGGGGATCGCGCTCGCGCACCGCGAAGTCGGGGCGCAGCGTCTCGCCGTAGTCCGGCAGCGGCACCGTAAGCTCGGACGGGATGGGAGATTCTTCAGTGCCGGCATAGCCCCTGGGCGAGAAGCGCCAGCCGAGCACTGCGCCCGCGAACTCGCGGAAGTCGCGGATGCACGGCTCCGGGTCGCGGCCCGCAGCGACCGCTCGTTGCTCGGTGCAGCCGGCGAGCAGCGCCTGCCGTTGCGCATCCTGGCGGTTGAGGATCGCGCCCGCCTTGACCAGCGCCGGAGCGGACACCACCAAGCCGTGCGGCTGGATGAAGCCCAACCATTCCAGATGGGCTCGCGTGTTCGGATCGGGGGCCGGCATCTCGTCAGCGCACTTCCGGACGGACGCAGAGATCGTCCGCCTCGAGGATCTCGCGGTGTTCAGTGGTGAAGCGGCCATCGGGACGAGAGGTATAGATTCTCCCGGGCAGACCAGGAATTACTGCCGGATTGCCGAAGTCACGCTGCAGCCGTCCGTCGTTCGTGTAGAGAAGGCGCGCGCCGCTCTCCAGGGCAAGCGCTACGACGTGCTTATCGTTGGATTGCAGCAGGCCGCATCTGACGAGATCATCCTCACGTTGACGGATTCGCGCACGACCAATCCGCCGTGCCCGCCCGCTCCGAAGCGCTTCTCGCAGCCAGTATTTGAAATTGCTGTTGCCCTCCAGTTCTTCCAGGGCCTTGCCTCCTACGACAAGCTGTCCTCGCCCATCGTCCAGCCAATCCCGGAACCGTATACCGGCGGGCGTCTGCTTTTTGCCGAACACTTCGAACACGACGCTTGCATCGACTATGGCGCACATCAGTAATCGATCACCCGATTCAGTTCGTCCTTGAAGAACTTGCGGTATCCCTCGGGAGCGTCAAGCACGTTGCCTTCATCATCGATCGATATCGAGTGGATGGCCACCTCCAGGTCTTCGCGCTCGAAAAAGAGGATCGATACGTCATCGGGCTTCAAATCGGTGCGCTTGTCACGAATGTCGAGCAGGACGCGATCAACGATGTAGTCGCTGTGCGTTTCGACGATGAGCTGGCGGCCGGATGCGGCCGCCGAACAGAACAGGCTGCCTAGTGCGGCTTGAGCACTTGGATGGAGATGTACTTCCGGTTGCTGAAAGAGAATCATCGGAGGAGCATCCGGACGGAGCACCTCGGTCAAGACAGGGAGCACCTGGCTCACGCCATATCCGACGTCGATCAGATTACGCCTTCGTCGCGCCCCACCGATCCCGCCTGTCTTGATCTCCAGTTGGAATGGTCCTCCTTCCACGTCGCCAAGCTGCTTTACTCCGATTTCATGGAACAGTCCGGACTCTTTGCCGAATCTCTCCAAGCTCTCCTTCAGATCATTCCATTGCGCCGTGTCCCGAAAGTTGACATTCGCAAAGTAGGTAGGTACGTACGCACCCTCGGGATCCGGTAGCGGTCTGGTCGGATCATACGTCCGGTGCGGACTAGAGCGTATTGGTGCGCTGGCGAACGGCTTCCCGCGTGGCACAGATAACTCCCGGAGTATGCTTACAATAGCGTCGGTCGTATCGGAGTCGGGTGTATCCGCGGAACCAGACACCTTATCCATAGTGATATCGAAAGCATACAGTCGTCGAGTGGACATTAGAAAACGGAGAAGGCGCCACCACGAAATATCTGGAAGGTCCTTTTGATCCAACCGGAAACGCCACGAGTCGTCTCCTGCTCCGAATTCAATGACAGCCTCCTTTTTTTCATCAGAGGCATACGTTATCCACGCCTTCTTGGCCTTCAGGGACATCATCGCAGGAAATGGCGCGGCAGCTCGGGACTTGAACGTTATATCGGCATCGAACTTGCGGCGGCGGCGGTCCAAGCCACTGAAGCCGATTTCGAACGAATCGGCACGACCTTCGTCTTCTCCGTCGTGGTATACGATTTCCGGAAATGCCCCGAGGTCATAGGGAGATGCTCGGAAATCCGGTTCGGTTTGCTGATAGACCGCGTCCCAGATCGCTCGCACCGCAGCGAGGAACGAGGTCTTGCCGGTGCTGTTGTCTCCTACCAGCAGGGTAAGCGGAGCCATGCGCGCAGTCTGTTGTTGGCGAAAGCATCGGAAGTTGCGAAGCCTGACTTCGCGAAACTGCTGCCTCTTCATGCTGTCTCCATCAATTGGTGTCCGGCCACAGGTAGACCAGACCGACCGGCTCGACGCGCTGCGCGCGCACTTCGTAGAACTCGCGGATGCGGGCCGGTTCGGTCTCCAGGTCGCGCTCGAACAGCGTCAGGCGGCGGCGCCACGCGGCGACGTCGGCTTGGCGCTGGCGTTTCTCATCCTCGCTGAACTCGATGGTGAGCTGCCCGGCCTCGACCTCGTGCCGGTCGAGCTCCGCCTCGACGCGCCGGCGCTGGCGTTCCAGGGTATCGCGGAGCTGCCGCGCCTCGCTCGCCCCGCGCCGGCGCAAGCCGTCCGCAGCGCCGGCGGCGGCCGCCGCAGCCCGCTCTTCGAGCTGTGGCAGCAAGTCCTCGATGTCGCGGCCGGCGGTCTCCAGCAGGCGGCGGTGAATTGTGCGGCCCGGCGCGCGGCCATCTTGCAGCGCGGCCTCCAGGCGTTCGAGGGTGCGCGCCTCGGCCTCCCCGGCGTACGCCCGCAGCGGCCCGGTACGGCGCGACGGCTCGATCCAGCGGGCGGCGACCGGCGTCACGACCTCGTGCAGGCGCTCGGCGCGCCGCCCGTACAGGCACAGCCGGCCCAGCAGGATCACCCGCGGGATCGAGTCGGCGGCCTGCACCAGGCAGGCGCGGGACAGGTCGTGATGGATGAAGCCTTGCGCGCGGAACCGCGCCAGCAGGCGCTGCGCCATGCGCTGCTCCAGGTGCAGGTGCACGGTCTCGTCGGTGAGCACGCCGGCGTCCTCGAAGACGACCGGGCGGATCGGCGCCTCGCGCCGCCAGTCGGCCAGCTTCTGGGCGCGCTTGCGGGGTGCGCGCAGCGTGTCCAGGGTGGCGGTCCAGCTCGCGTCCGCCTGCGTCTGGCCGGCCAGCGGCGGGAAGGTCCAGACCGGCGAACCGTCCTCGCCGCGTCCCTCCCGCAGCGGTTCGGCGCCGAGCAGATCGAGCGAGCAGGAGAGCGCGTCGCGGAACGGCTCCGGCGCGAACTGCGCCCAACGGCGCGACCGCTCGAGCAGGCCCCGGCAGCGTTCGACCTGCTCCTTCAGCTCCTCCTGCCGCGCGCGCGCCGCCTCCAGCTCCTCGGCCGCGATCCGCTTCTTCTCCCGGTCCAGGTCGGCCGCTTCGATTTCGCGCGCCAGGCGCCGCGCGTCCTGGTGCCGGATGCCGCCGCGCAGGCGGCGCTCGACGTCATCGTCGATCACCTTGGAGAGGCTGCCCAACTCGCGCTTGATCGTCTCCGTCTTCCGCACCAGCACTTCCAGCACGCGATCCTCGGCGCGTTGCGGGAGCGCGAAGTAGTGGCAGCGCACGCGCGGCGCCGGTTGCAGCTTGCGGTCGATGCGGCCGTTGCGCTGTTCGATCCGGCCCGGATTCCAGGGCAGGTCGAAGTGGAACAGGTCGGTGCAGTGCGCCTGGAAGTTGAGCCCCTCGCGCGCGGCGTCGGTGGCGATCAGGATGCGCAGCGGGTCGCGCGCGGGGTCGGCGTTGAAGCGGCGCTGGACCTCCTTGCGGTTCGCGCCGGTGGTCTGGCCGTCGATCGTCTCGATCCGTTCCTCGGCCAGGTCGGTGCCGGCGACGGCCTGTTCCAGCATCTCGCGCAGGTGGCGCTTGGTGCCGACCACGTTCTCGGTGAAGATCAGCGCCCGCCGGTCGTTCCAGCGCGGCCGCTCGGGGCACAGATGCTCCTCGATCCAGCGGATCAGCTCGCGCGTCTTGGCTTCGGGCCGGCCGCGCGCGGCGGACGCCACCCGCTCCATCCGGTCGAGCAGGGCCTGCTCCCTGCGCCACAGCGACTCGGCGTCCGGCGCCTTGACCGCGGCGCTCTCGCTCTCGGCCGCCGCGTTCACCGCCGCGACCTGGACCTCCTCCTCGGCCTCGCGCTCCGCGTCGGTCTGCTCGGCGCGCTCGTCGTCCGCGTCCGGGGGCGCGGCGAACCGGGACGCGCCCGTGGACGCGAACGCGGCCCGGCGCTCCGCCGCGCCCCCATCTGCGCCGGCCGCGGCCCGCTCCCATTGCTCGCGGACCGTCCTGCGATGCCGCGTGAGCGAGAGCGCGAACGCCTCGATCGACGACAGCAGCCGCTGCTGCAGTCCCACCACCAGCAGGCCGGCGGCGGCGCGCGCCCGCGCCGGGATCGCCTGCAGCCGTTCCTCCCGCACGCCGCGGTACTCGTCCAGCAGCCGCGACAGCACCAGTTCCGGCGCGTCGTCCGGCAGCCGGTCGATCGCCACCCGGCGCACCTCGCGTTGCGGGAATCCGCCCTGCACGGCGCGGATGTCCTCCTTGATGCGGCGCACCATCACCTCGTCCAGTGCGCCCTTGCCGCGCACCGGCACGCCGCGCGTGAAGCGGTACGGATCGAGCAGCTCCAGCAGGGTGGCGAAGCTGTTGGAGTGGCCGTTGTGCGGGGTGGCGGACAGGAACAGGCGGTGCTCGAAGCGGCCGCCCAGATCGCGGACGGCGCGCGTGAACCGGGTCTCGATGCCGTAGCGCCCGCCGCTCGACGGGGCGGCGTGGTGGGCCTCGTCCAGGATCAGCAGGCTGCCGGGCGCCAAGTCGCCGAGCCGCTCGCGCAGGGGGTCGGCGTAGGCCGGGTCGATGAGCAGGTTATGCGACACGATGAAGTGGCTGTGGGTGCGCCACGGGTTGACGCCGAAACCCCGCTCGCGGCGCGCCTGCGTCAGGTAGGCGCGGTCGAGGATCACGAACAGGAGCCCGAACCGTTCCTCCAGCTCCGCCTTCCATTGCTCCAGCACGGAAGCGGGGGCGGCCACGACCACGGTGCGCGCCTTCTTGCGGAGCAGCAGTTCGCGGGCGATCAAGCCGGCCTCGATGGTCTTGCCCAGGCCGGTGTCGTCGGCGATGAACAGGTTGACGCGGGCCAGGCGCAGCGCCTTGCGCAGCGGCTCCATCTGGTAGGCGTCGATCCTGATGCCGGCCCGGAACGGCGCCTGGAACAGGTTCGGATCGGTAGCCGTGACGCAGCTCCAGCGCAGCGTGCGCAGGAACGCGCCGAAGCGGCGCGGCGGGTCGAAGCCCTTGGCGCCGAGGCCGCTCCACGCCTCCTGCTCCAGGATGCGGCGGTCGATCTCGAAGTCCCAGTAGACCTCCAGGGTCTGCCCCTGGGCGTCGTCGTCGGCGCAGGCCAAGCTCACCCGAGCCGACTGCAGGTGGGGTTGCTCGACCGCCTCCACCAGCCAGCGGCGCGAACGCACCTCGACCAGTTCGCCGATGCGCGGCGGGCGGTCGGTCAGAACCGTCGCGGAATCGGCCATGAGGCGCAGTGTACCCGGCCGCCGCCGATCGGTACGCCGATCCATCTGCTATCCTGCCGGCCGAGCGTATGGAGCTGAGCCGGGAGCACCGCGATCGGTTCGTGGCGCAGGGGTACGTCGTGGTGGAGGGGGCGCTGGATGGCGAGGACCTGCGGCCGGTGATCGACGACTACGCGGCGATCGTCGACCGCATCGCGCGCCGGCTGCGCGCGGAGGGCCGCATCCGGCAGCTCTACGACGGCGAGCCGTTCGACACGCGGCTCGCCCGTATCTGCGACGAGGACGCGGCGACCTACTTCGCGTCGGATGAGTCGCTGGACGTGGGCCGGACCCGCACGCGCGGCCTGTTCGAGGTCATGCGCAACCCCAAGCTGCTCGACCTGGTCGAAGGCTTCATCGGCCCGGAGATCGCCTGCAACGCCATCTCCCACGTCCGCGCCAAGCTCCCGTCGGACGAGGCGGAGCGCAAGGGCTCCAACATCGCTCCGTGGCACCAGGACGCGATCTTCACCACGCCGGAGGCCCGTGAGCTGTTCGTGCTCACCGTCTGGTTTCCCCTCAACGAGGCGACGGCGGACAACGGCTGCCTGCAACTCTGTCCCGGCCTGCACCGCCGGGGCACCGTGTACTGGACCCTCGACTCGCAGCCGCCGTGCGACCCGGTGACGGTGCCCATGCGCAAGGGCGACGTGATCTTCATCCACAAGCTCTGCCCGCACGGCTCGGGCCCCAACCGCACCGGCGGCATCCGCTGGAGCATGGACCTGCGCTACCAGACCCTGGGCACCCCTTCACCGCGCCCGGAGTGGCCGAGCCTGATCGCGCGCAGCCGCGCCGCGCCGGACGCGCTGACCACCTACCACGACTGGAGCGCCGCGTGGAAGGCCGGCATTGAGAAACACCCGAAGAAGCTGTCCTACCCTCGGCCTACCGAGCCGACCCCGTTCCTCGGCCCCATGTACCCCTGGGTGGAGGTATGCGCAGCCGGTCGCTTCCCTCCCGGTAGCCATCCAGGGTGATCTTCAGCACCACCTCGGTGAGCGCCCCCTCGCTTCTCGCTCCGTCCAGGTCGTCGGCGACGGTGAGCTCGAGCTCGGCGACCTGAACCGGGCTCGCCGAGCTCGACCGGCAGGGGCTCATCCGCTCCACCGGTCCTGTGGTTCGCGGGAACGGAATCGTGCTACACCGGGCCCCGGAGGGTAGCGATGTCTACATCCGGGAGTCGGTCCGGCGGGCAAACCCAGCGTTGGCCGCCGCGCCTCATGTTCAATACCGACGGCAACTGGATCAACAACTACCAGGAACGGCACGACCCGTCCGACCTCACGCGGCTGATCGGTCCGCTCCGCGAAGCCGGGGTCGACCTGCTGTCGGTCCTGATCGGCATCGACGACGATCTGACTTGGCGGGGCAGCCCGCACGGGCAGCTCTGGTGCGACAACGTCACCGAGTGGGACGTCGACGGCGTGCCCACCGACATCCACGGCAACCCGATCGCGGAGGACGGCGCCGTGCACATCCACGGCCGCGCCACCGCCAACCGGCAGGCCACCAACGCCCACGAAGAGCTGTTCAACACGATCGTCTCCGTGATCGAGGACGGCCACGACCTGATGCAGATCTACGTCGACGGCGCGCGCGCGCACGGATTGCCGGTGTTCGCGTCGATGCGGATGAACGACGCTCATACCGATTCCGAGGACCGCATGTGGTACGGACGCTCTACGCTGAAGATCGAGCGGCCCGAGCTGTTGATCGGCTCGGCCATGCCGGAGGCCAGGCACGGCGCCGAATGGACCTTCAGTTGGATGTGGGACTACGCGCAGGACGAGGTGCGGCAGCGCTTCCTGGGCATCGCGGACGAGACGCTGACCCGCTACGACTTCGACGGCCTGGAGTTCGACTTCTGCCGGCAACCGCCGTACTTCCGCGGCGGACAGGCCGTTCAGAACATCCCGGTCATGACCGACTTCGTGCGCCAGGGACGCGACGTCGTCCGGCGTCATGCGGCGCGGCGCGGGCGCGACGTGCGTCTGATCGTGCGCGTGCCGACCAGCATCGGCGAATCTCTGTCGCTGGGCATCGACACGCTGGCGTGGATACGTGAAGAGTTGGCCGACGCCGTCGTGGTGTCGTCGCCCGGCTACTGTGTGACCAGAGCGGACATTGCCGCCGCGGTCGAGGCGGCCGGCGGCGCGGTGCCGATCTATCGCGGCTTCGACGGCAGTACCTACGGGGTCTCACCGCACGAAGGATACGAACGCAACACCCCCGCCGTGCTGCGCGGCGCGGCCCTGAACGGCTACCGCGACGGCGCCGCCGGCATCGCGCTGTTCAACTACGACTACGGGACCCACCGGGCCGGCCCGGTTCCCGGCGACTACCACGATCTGACCGACGACCATCTGCAGACCATCCGCGACCTGCGCGCGCCGGAAGCGCTGGCGCGGCGCAATCGCTGCTACTACCTGGGAGGACCGCCGAAGCCGTCCGGCTGGGGCGATTACCGGCCGGTGCTGCCGCGCAGGCTGGCGCTGCGCGGCCGCGGCGCCGGAGCGGGGCATGCCCTGCACGTGACCATCGCCGACGACCTTGACGCGGGTCTGGCCGACGGCCGCATCCGGCGGACCGAGCTGCGCCTGCGCATCACCGACTACGAGGCGTCGAAGGATCGCCTGCATCTGGCCGTCAACGGCCGGCGCCTCCCGTTCGCGCCGGACCGCACCATCGCCAACAGCGCGGGAGACGAGTGGCTGGTGTTCGACGACCCCGGCCTGCAGGCGGGCAGCAACGCGGTGCTCCTGATCCTGGACGGCGCCGCGACCCCGCAGCCGTGGCCCGTGCTGCACGGCCTGGAAGCGATGGTGGTCTGCTCATGAGCGGCGCACTGGACGTCGGCTCTCAGCGGCAGCTCTTCATCGACGGTCGCTTCATCGAGTCAAGCGACGACGTCACGCTGACCATGAACCCGCCGGTCCAGCACCCGGAGCCGGTGCTGGTCTCGGACCGGCCGTGGGAGGAGTTGGGGATCGGCGCCTACAACACCGTATGGCGGGAGCCGGACGGCGCCTTTCGCATGTGGTACGACGCGTGGATGAAAGCCGGCCTGCCGTCGGAAGGCGCCCGGCGCCTCGCCTATGCCGAATCGGACGACGGCATCCACTGGCGGAAGCCCGAGCTCGGCCTGCTCCCCTTCCGGGGATCGACGCGGAACAACATCGTCGCCCCCCGCTCCGAACGGCAGAGCATGCAGGGGGCCACCGTCTTCCGCGACGACCGCGCCCCCGCCGGGGAACGCTACAAGCTGTGGACCAAGTTCCGGCCCGCCGACGAAGAGATCGCCGCCGGCGCGCTGCAAGGGTTGTGGGCGATGCGTTCGCCCGACGGCATCCACTGGGAGCCGTACCCCGATCAGCCCAACCCGCGCGACGCGATGTGCGACGTGCAGAACATGCTGTTCTGGGACGCCCGGCTGCAACTCTACGTCGGCTACGTCCGCGTCCGCGAAACGCAGATCGTCGACGAGGCGGCGCAGGCGGCCGGCAGGGGCAGCTATCGGTGCGTGGGCCGCATCACCTCCCCCGACTTCCGAGAGTGGTCGCCGCTCGGAATCATCTTCGAGGCGGACGCGCAGGATCTGGGCATCCCCGTGCCGCATCAACGCGACGATCCGCGCCCGAACATGGACTTCTACACGAACTGCGCGATGAAGTATCCGTGGGCGCAGGACGTCTACCTGATGCTGCCGTCGGCCTTCTACCACTGGGGTGAGAACGACCGTCCGGCAACCATGGACGTGCAACTCCTGACCAGCCGGGACGGCGTGCGCTGGAGCCGCGCGGGCGGCCGCAAGCCGTTCCTGCGCCGCGGACTGGACGGTACGTTCACCAGCGGCATGCTGTACGCGAACCCGTGGCTGATCCCCGCCGGGGACGAGCTGTGGCTCTACTACGCCGGGATGAAACGGCTGCACGGCGGCCCGGTGGAGAGCGAGGACGAGCGGATGCTGGGCAGGCACTCCGGCATCTTCCGCGCCACGCTGCGGCGCGACGGGTTCATCTCCGCTGACGCCGACTACGGCGGGGGTGAGTTGACCACGCCGGAGGTTCGCTTCTCCGGGCGCACGCTCGCCCTCAACTGCGACGCGGGCGCCGGCGGCTGGTTGAAGGTCGAACTGCTCGACCGCGAAGGGCACGCGCTGCCGGGCTTCGAGCTGGACGCCGCGGACGCCGTACTCGGCAACGGCGTCTCCAAGACGGTCACCTGGCAGGGACGACGCGACGTGGGCGGCGCCGCCGGCACCCCGGTCCGCCTGCGGTTCGTGATGCGCGACGTGAAGCTCTACGCCTTTCAGTTCCTCGATTCCTGAAAGGGGCAGTCGAGGCACGGACGAGTGGGGTTGGGCCCTATAGTGCCCGCCATGGCCCTCTTCTCCTCAGACCGGGAGCGTCGCCTCTGGCTGTGGACGCTGGCCGTCGTGATGGCGATCTACTCCACCCTCGGCCTCGCGCGCACGCTGGCCGAGGCACTGCGCGAGCACGGCCTGCTGGGCGCCTCCTTCCCCGTCGTCTCCTTCGACCCGCAAGACATCCTGTTCAACCTGCTCGCGGGAGCGATGGCGGTGGGTGCGAGCGTCGCGCTGGCGTGGGCGCGGCGGTGGACGAGGGATCGACGAAGGGACGTGGCTTGCCGTGACGCCAGCTCTACGTCGTTCCGTTTCCGCCGATGGTGAACGAATAGAGCTTCGATTCGTAGAGGTAGAACCGCAGCCGCACCACCTGACCTGAGACGTCACGCAGCGTCCTGTCGCCGTTCCAGGTCACGGGCAGGCGCAGCCCGTCCCCTTCGATCGGCCGGCAGTCACGGACGGTCAGTCCCGGGATCGGCGTGCCGATCGGGTCGGCGACCTCGACCTTGATCCGTCCGCGGGCGGCGTCGGCGTTGATCTGCAAGCCGTCGCCTTCCAGCCGGAACGGCTTGGTGATCAGCACCCCCAGCTCGTCCGAGGCCGCGCGCGCGACGAACCGATCTTTCGCGAGGGTGGCCAGCCCGGACCCGCTCGTCCGCTGCACGGCGTTGTGGGAACCTGAGTGGCCGCTGTAGTAGAAGCGCACCTCGTCCCCGTACTCGATCATCCTGGCGCCGGCGATCATGCCGCCGTCCCAACTGCCGATCACGCCGCGCGGAATGAACACCGGCCGATTGGCCAGCCGCTCCCAGTGGAAGCCGTCCCGGCTGAAGGTCAACTGGACGTCGATGACGTCGGCGGCCTGCGGATCGCCCAGGTACCCCTTCAACCCCCATTTGTTGAAGACCTGCAGCAGCCCCAGATACACACCCTGGCAGACGACGACGTCGATGCCGTAGAGCCGCGGCGGGTCCAACTCGTCCGGGCGGATGATCACCTCCGGCTCGGTCCAGTTCACGAAGTCGTCGCTCTCCGCCCTGGCGATCCTGCGGTTGCAGCCCATCCCTTCGTGCGCGTGGTCGGTCGCGCCGATCACCGCGCGGGTGTCCACGTACGGCGCCGTGCGCAGGTAGCGATGCAGATAATCGTCGGCTTCGGAGTGCCGGCACATCCCCTGGTCATCGCCCTCGACCTCCGGAAAGCCCAGGTCGCCGGGCCGCTCGCCGTGCGGGCCGGCCAGGATGGTTGGCCGGCGGAAGTTCACGTACCGGCCGATCCGTTCGTCATAGAGGAAGCAGCCGTTGCCGTCGTTGGAGTCGCGGATGATGGATCGCTCGTCCGGGTACAGGTGCCAGTCGATGCCGTCGGGCGAGTACGCGGCGAACAGCCGGCCGCCTCCGCGCCGATCAGGATCGACGTGGTGGTACCAGCGCTTGATCGTCCCCTTGTACCGCTTGCGGGGATCCGGATCGTGCGGGTCCTTCAGCGCCACCCCGAACTCGCCCTTCATCGCCGAGGTGTCGATGAGGTTGTTCCGCTTCGATCCGGCGTGCTCGACGATGCCGAGCTCCGGCTTGCGCCACGCGAAGCCGTCCTCGGACACCGCGTACGCGCGCGCGTACAGCGCCTCGTTGCCGGGGTCGTCCTCGGGGTCTTCCGCGAACACCGGATACCACGCCTTGAACAGTCTCTCCTCGGCGTCGTACAGGCTGGGAGTGATCGGCAACGGGTTGCCCGGATGCTTGGCCGGCATCTCCGGGACCCGGCGGAGCATCCAGACGTCGTCGACGACGTGATCGTCGATCAGGAGCTGCGTGGCGGTGCCGACCTCCGCCACTCGATACCGGTCCTGCATGGTCAACCCTCCATGGTCGGTCACCGCCCATTCTGTGCATGCCGCGCGGGCGGCACAACAGCATGAGCGCGATGCGAGCACCCAGTGTCCACATCGTATACTGGCTGCCTTGAAGGCAGCGGGGCGCGTATTCACTCCCGGCGACGGCGCCGCGCCGCCCGCGCTCACCGGGCGCGAGCGGGAAGAAGCGCTGCTGTCGCAGTGTCTGGCGGACCTGCTCGGCGGCACGGCGCCGCCGCACAACGTGGCGCTGATGGGGCCGCGCGGCAACGGAAAGACCGTACTGCTCAACTGGTTCGAACGGGCCTGCCGGCGAGCGGGCCGAGTGGACATCGCGCGCTTGTCGCCCAGCCGAATACGGACCGAGCAGAGCCTGGTCGATCTCCTGGTGCCGGTGTCCCTCATCAAGAAGATGCTGCCGGTGAAGGTGGGCGTCGCCGGCGTCGGCGAAGCTCAGTGGGCGACGCATGCCCCGTCCCCGCAGAACCTCACGGAACGGTTGATCGTTCGGTGCCAGACGAAGCCCGTCGTCGTCCTGCTCGACGAAGCGCACACGTTGGCCCACGAGGTCGGCCAGCTCCTGCTGAACGTGAGCCAGGAAGTCCGGGCGGACGCGCCGTTCCTGCTGGTGCTTGCCGGCACGCCGGGCCTGCCGGCGCATCTCAGCGCCATGAACGCGTCTTTTTGGAGCCGCTTGGGAGAGGGGCGCCTGGGCATCGGCCTGCTCAGCGACGACGCCGCCCGCGCCGCTCTGGTCGAGCCGCTTGCGGCCCACGGCGTAGGCATCGAAGCTGACGCCCTCGCCGCAGTCGTAGAGGACAGCCAGCGCTATCCGTATTTCATCCAGCTCTGGGGCGAGGCTCTGTGGAAGCAGCGCCTGGCCACCGGCGCGACCCGCCTGACCGCGGCTCACGGAGAGGCGGCGCAGCCCAACGTGATCGCCCGGGTTACGGATTACTACCAGGACCGCTACCGGGAACTGGAGGTCGGCGGCCTGCTGCCTGCGGCGGTGGCCACGGCGCCGCTGTTCCGGGCCGGCGCCGCAGCCACCGCTTCCGACCACGCCATCGACGCTGCCCTTGCCGCGACCGGCGCGGACGCCGCCGCGCGGCTGGAGGCCCGCGAGGAATTGAACCGGCTGGGATACATCTGGAGCCCGCCGGGCCAGCTCCCGCCGGTCGTCTGGATCGCCGGCATCCCGTCGTTGATGGCGCACGTGCTCGACCACGCCACCCTGGCGGACTGACCCCTGGGTTGCCCCGGCCGGCGGCGGCCCGTAGACTGCCGGACAATCCAACAGCCCAAAGAGGAGGGCTTAAATGAGACGGTTACGGAGATCGCTGGTCACCGGCGTCGTGGTGGGGCTCATCACGCTCCTGGCAGCCGGCGCGGCGTTCGGGCAGGACCCCTTCGCCAAGCACCTGGAGATCGAATGGCTCGGCTGGGCGATGCGCTTCAACGAGGAGGAGAAGGCCGATACCTACGTCTATCTCCAAGAGATGTCGGAGCGGTTCAACACCACCTTCACCTGGCCCGATCTTCGCGATTGGAGCAACACCGAGGCGGTCGCCGCGCAGCTCGCGACCGGCCGAATCCCCGAGTTCTGCGCGGTGCTGCAGGCCAACATGGACGAGCTGTATCAGGACGACATGATCCGCACCTGGTCGTATGAGGACATCCGCGAAAAGATGCCCAACACCGCCCAGATCATGGATGAGACCGGCGCCTGGTCATTCCTGCGCGTGCCGGGTGAGGACGCTGTGATGGGCATCCCGCAGCTCTATAACAAGCCGTTGACGATGATGGTGTCCTACTACCGCCTCGACTGGCTGGAGAAGCTGGGCATCGAGCCGCACGGCGAGCTGGTGGAGATCTCCCCGCGGGTGTTCTGGAGCTCCGAGGGCTTCGACACCGAAGAGATGCGCCAGATACTCAAGCGGTTCGTGGACGAGAACGCCTCCGGCGGCGAGCGCACCTACGGTCTGGGCAGCTACTTCCCCGCCACCTTCACCAGCTTCGGCCAGGCAGGCTCCCTGTTCGGAACCGAGGGCCGCGGGGTCGACATCAACGTCTTGGAAGACGGCGAGATGAAGTTCATGTATGCCACGGACGCCTACCGGGACGCGCTCAAGTGGTTCAACCGGCTCTATGAGGAGGGCATCCTCACCAAGGAGACGGTGATCAACGCGCAGTCATCCGGAGCCGCGAAGGAGCTATGGGACTCCGGACACCTCGGCTACATGCAGTACCACTACAACTACATCACGGAGAACGACACGACCGAGGTGCCCTTCCAGATGCTCCTCGCCCACCCCGACGCGAAGGTGCTGGTCGTGCCGACCGAGAAGAATCACGTGACCGGTCTGTACGGCGCCTCGGCCGGCGGCGCGGCGATGACGCCGGCGATCCCCACCGGATTCAGGATCGGGACCCTGGGACGCGCCGCCCTGGCATCGAGCGAGCTCAGCGATGAGAAGTTCGACCGCGCCATGCGCATCTTCGATTGGTTGCACTCCACCAGAGAAGGTGCCTTGCGCAACTGGTGGGGCATCGAGGGGGTCAACTTCGACTGGTCGGGCGAGCCCTGGGCCTCCCCGTTGATCTATCACGAGGTCGGCCCCGAGCATGCCACCAACCTTCTCGGAGGCTACTGGCTGCCGTGGCTGTACGAGGTCCGCAAGCTCGGAACGCCCTACGAGACGGTAGAGAACGATCTGCTGGCAAAGGCCGGATACATGGACCACTACGTCCATCAGTACCGGTACGACTTCCTGAACGAGACCAACATCATCACCATGCGCAAGCGTTACGACTCGGGTCTTACGACCACGGCCCTGGAGTACACGGCCAATTTCATCCTGGGCGACATCGACATCGATGCAGGCTGGGACGACTACGTTGCCGATCTCGAGAAGAACGGCATGAGCCGATACCTGCAGGAGTACGAGAACGCTCCGTTGGTCGACGCCTATCTCGACGGCAGGATCGAGTACTGAGCTTCGCGGCTCGGAGCGCCAGCTCCGGGGACGTTTTCAGGCAGGGCTCGCAAGGGCCCTGCCGTTCTTTTGCTCGCTCGGTTACGCCTTCAGGGAACCCACCATGATGCCGCGCACGAAGTAGCGCTGCAGGAACGGATAGGCCAGCACGATCGGCCCGATGGTGATGAGGATCACCGCCGCCTGCACGTTATCGCGCTGAATCTGCTGGCCGAACTCGTCGTTGAACCGGTCGATGACGGCGATCTCCCGCTTGTTGAAGACCTCCTCCATCATGCGGCGGATGAAACTCTGCAGCACGATCCAGTCGTTCCCGGACGTGAAGATCAGCGCCTCGAACCATTCGTTCCAGATGCTCACGGCCGTCCAGAGCGTGACCGTGGCCAGCACCGGCATGCTCAGCGGCATGACGATCGACACCAGGATGCGCAGGTAGGTGGCGCCGTCCATCAGCGCCGACTCCTCCACCCCCTGGTCGATCGCCATGAAGAAGTTGCGGATGATGATGACGTTGAAGGCGTTCACCAGGCCCGGCAGCACCAGGACCCAGAAGGTGTTGTACAGCCCGAGCGACCGGATCAGCAGAAACGTGGGGATGAATCCGCCTGAGAAGAACAGGGTGATGACCAGGATCGCCATCAACAGGCCGCGGCCGGGAAGGTCTCGCTTGGACACCGTGTAGGCGGCCAGCGAGCAGACGAACACGCCCAGGGCGGTCCCCACCAGCGTGCGCAGTATCGTGTTCCGGTAGGATCGCAACACCAGCGGGTCGAACAGCAGGTATTGATACGCCGATGGCGACCAGTGGGTGTTGGTCAGCTTGAAGCTCAGCGCCTTGGCTTCTTGGATGCCCTCCAGCGAAACCAGGATCAGGTTCCAGAACGGGTACAGCACGGAGAGACAGAACACGGCCATGAACAGCACGTTCACCCCGTCGAATGCATGGCTGCCGATCCCTCTGCGAATGGTCACGTTTTCAGCCTTCCTACCACAGCGCGTAGTCGCTGTAGCGCCGCGCCAGGGTGTTGGCGATCAGCACGAACATGACCGCGACCAGGTTCTGGAAGAGGCCCACGGCAGCACCGAAGTCGTACTGCCGGTCGACCAGCCCGACGCGGTAGACGTAGGTCTCGAAGATGTCGGCGACGCTGAACACCAGCGAATTGTAGAGGTTGAATATCTGGTCGAATCCGGCCTGATTCAGGTTCTGCACGTTGAGGATGAGCATGATCGTGATCACCGGGATCATCGCCGGCAGGGTCACGTGCAGGACCTTCTGCAGGCGATTCGCGCCGTCCACGTCGGCGGCGTCGTACAGGCCGGGATCGATGGAGGTGATCGACGCCAGGAAGATGATGCTGCCCCAGCCGATGCTCTTCCAGATGTGGGTGATGACCACGCTGAACAGGAACCAGTCGGGCTCGGCCAGGAAGTAGATCGGCTCGCCGCCCAGCGCCTCAATGACCGCACTGATCGGGCCCCGCTCCCCCGATAACAGCACCTTGAAGATGGCCCCCAACACCACCCACGACAGGAAGTGCGGCAGGTAGGAGATGCTCTGCACCACGTGCCTGTAGCGGCGGTTGGTCAACTCGTTGAGGATCAGCGCGAAGGCGATCGGCGCCGGGAACCCGAACGCGAACTTGAGCACGCTGATGCGGAAGGTGTTGAAGATCAGCTCCAGGAACTGCGGCGTGGAGAAGAAGAACTTGAAGTGCTCGAAGTCGTTCCAGGGGCTGCCCAGTATGCCGGCTCGGGCGCTGTAGTCCTTGAACGCGATCATCACCCCGACCATGGGGACGTACTTGAAGATCGCCAGCAGGGCCAGCGGGATCAGAAAGAGCAGGTACAGCTCTTTCATGCGGACGATGCGGGATCGGGTCTGCCTCCGCAGCGTCTGTCTGACGGTCGCGTCGATGGCGCCGGGGGCCGTCGCGGTGGACGGCTTGTTCACGATCTTCATCATCGGGCGACGCTCCGCCGGCGTCAAGCCGCGGCTACTCTTCGGCGCACGTGGACGGCCGGCGGGGAGGCGGATATACTCCGCGCGAGGAGACAACCATGAGCGGCCGGAACGGATCCGAGCGTACGAGCGGCTTTCCTCGCCTGATCTTCAACTCCGACGGCGACTCGACCACCTACATCGCCTACCAGCCGCCGATTACGCCGGAGCGGGCGTGTCGCGACATCGAGGAGATCGCCGGCGCCAAGGTCGACGTGTTCTCCAACTCGATGGGCCGCGGCGACGAGACCTTTTCCCACCGCACCGAGTTCGGCGATGTCTACGGCTCCAACGTCACCGATTGGCCGCAGGCGGAGGGGTTGGAATACGTGCGCGGGATGGCCGAGAGCACCAAGGCGCTCCTCGACCAGGGCATCGACATCATCGAGCTGTTGGCCGCGCGGGCGCACGCGCGCGGTATGCAGTTCTGGCCCGCCCTGCGGATGAACGACATCCACGAAGACGACACCGCGCGCTGGAGCGCCCTGCGCAGCTCCTTCAAGAAGGAGCACCGGGAACTGCTGATCGGGTCGCCCTATCCGAAGGTGTCCGGCTATCCCGGCTACCGGCAGGACGACTTCACGTGGGCCTTCGACTTCGCCCACGAAGCGGTGCGCGAGCGTAAGCTCGGTCTGGTCCTGGAGACCTGCGAGCGCTACGACCTGGACGGGTTCGAGATGGACTTCCAACGCGGGCGCTGGTACTTCAAGCAGGGCCAGGAAGCCGCCGGCCTGCCGCTGATGACCGACTTCATGCGCAAGGTCAGGGCCGGTACCGCCGCGATCGCGAAGCGGAAGCGGCGGCCGTTCACGCTGATGCTGCGGGTGCCGCCGACCCGCGAGCGCTGTCTGAGCACCGGCTTGGACGTGCCGGCGTGGATACGGGAGGAGCTGGCCGATTTGTTCATCCCCATGGACAACGCCTACCTCGACATGGGGGCGGAGATCGCCGCGTTCACGGAGTTCGCCAAGGGGACCTCGTGCCGAATCGGCGGCGGCCTGGAGCGCTCCGCCAAGGCGTACGGCTACGCCGGCAACGACATGCTGTACGCCGCCGCTTCGAGCTTCTGGTACCAGGGTGCAAGCTGCATCTACCTGTTCAACTACGACTGCCACCGGCTGCCGAAGCGGGGCAGCGAGGGGTACACCCCCGACGAGCTCCAGTTTCTGCGAGAGGTCCACGACCCGCGGCGGATCGCCCGCAAGAACAAGCGGTATACGGTCAGCGTCGACATGCAGCTCAACACCCCCGATCGGGGGGGCGAGATGCCCCTCCCCTGCGAACTCGACGGCTCCGGCCGCCGATCGTTTACGATCGTGGTCGGGGACGACCTCGAAGCCGCGCGGCGCGATCGCGCCGTAGACGACACCTGGCTGCGCGTCACCTACCGGCAGCACGACCCGGCCCAGGCGCGCGCCTCGGTGTCCCTCAACGGATGCCGCCTGGACGCCGGCCACCGGATCGAGCTGCCGGCCTCGACCACGGTGACCTACCGGGACATCCCGGTCGCCCAGGGAACGAACCGGATCGAGGTGGCGCTCGATCGGCCCGGCGGTCAGGACCGCCTGCGCATCGATGGGATCGAGTTGGTGATCGCCTATATCTGAGATCGAGTCGCCCGCACCGCGCCGGCGCCGTTCACGATCTGCCGGTACCCAAGCGCAGCGGGGCCGGCCGCGCTATGATGGGACCGCATCCATGACGATGACCACATCCGGAATCGAGCGCCTGAACGCCCTGCCGCAACGACCCTATCTGCCCGGCCCGTCGCCGCTGCAGCGGATGGAGCGGCTCTCCGAGTCGCTCGACGGCCCGGACCTGCTGGTCAAGCGCGACGACACCCTGCCGCTGGCGATGGGCGGCAACAAGGTCCGCAAGCTGGCCTACGTGGTGGCGGACGCCCTGGCGCACGGGGCCGACACCCTGATCACCGCCGGCGCCCTCCAGTCCAACCATTGCCTGCTGACGCTGGCGGCCGCCAACCGCGAAGGGCTCGCCTGTCGTCTGGTGCTGGAGGAACGCATCCCCGGCACCTACGATCCACAGGCCGGCGGCAACAACTTCCTGTACCGGCTGCTGGGAGCGGAGCGCATCGACGTCGTCGGACGAGGCGACACCGCCGGCGGGCTGCGCCGGGCGGCAGCCGCCGCCCGCTCGGAGGGGCGCACCCCCTACGTGATTCCGGTCGGCGGATCCAATCCGCTGGGCGGTTGCGGCTACGCGTCGTGCGCCGTGGAGCTGCTGGCCCAACTCGTGGAGATGGGGCTGACGGCCGACCGGATCGTCTGCGCGTCCGGCAGCGGCGGTACCCATGCCGGGCTGGTGGCCGGGCTGATCGCCGCCGGCTCGGACGTCGAGGTCACCGGCGTCAACGTAAGCCGCCCGCGGGCCGAGCAGGAGTCGAGCGTCACGGCGCTGACCGAGGCGATCCTGGCATTCCTGGAGATCGACGCCGCGCTGGCACCGGATCGGATCGCCTGCCGGGACGAATGGCTCGGCCCCGGCTACTCCCTGCCGTCAGCGGACATGTTGAACGCGGTCGCGACCGTCGCGCGGACGCAGGGGATCGTCCTCGACCCCGTGTATACGGGCAAGGCGATGGCCGGCCTGATCGGCATGATCCGCGGCGGCGAATTGACGGCCGGCCAGACGGTCATATTTCTGCACACTGGCGGCACCGCCGCGCTGTTCGCCAGTCAGGGCATGTTCACCGCGGCCCTGGGGTGAGGACAATGCTGGAAGTCGCCGGCCGCAAACAGCTCTTCACGACCGCCGCTGCATGGACTCGGCCAGGAACGTCGAACTGACCGTCAACCCGCCGGTCAAGCTGCCGGGCCCGTGCTGCGCTCCGAACCTCCGTGGGAGGCGTTCTCCATCGGCTGGAGCTGCGTGCTGGAGGACGACGGGCTGTACAAGCTCTGGTATGCAGGGTGGGGAGGCAGTTCCGCTGAATTCGCGCGCTATGTTGCGAATCGGTCAGGCCCTCAAGTTACCATCGAAGCCAGTGTTCAGGAAGGGACTCGCGCCTCTATTTCTCGCGGTCGGCCTGCTTGTGGCCTCACAGCCGGCTCGCGCCCAGGAAGAAAGAACCGCGCCTGCGGACCGCGAACTGCGGCGTCTGACGCTCGAACAGCTCCGCAACGGCCAATACTACCTGCCGCAGCTCGGCGACCAGGAGACCCCGATTCGATTCCACAGGGGGCAGGGATCGATCACGTTCGGCGCGGGCGCGACGGAGCGGGTGCACGCCGGACTGGTAGGCGACCTGGTCGCTTTTGGCGACCTCGACGGTGACAATGTCGCCGATGCGGCGGTCGTCGTCTTCATCGACCCGGGCGGCAGCGGCACGTTCATCCACCTGCTGGCGATGCATGACCGCGAAGGCGCGCCGGTTCAGGCGGGACGTGTGTTCCTGGGGGATCGGGTACGCGTGGAACGCCTCATCATCCGCGGCGGCCATATCTTCGTGACGATGATCGCCCACGGGCCCGGCGAGCCGATGTGTTGCCCGGCGACCCGGACACACCGCGCGTTCACGCTGCGCGGGCGCCGGCTGGCGCCGATTCAGGTTCTCGGTCATTGTTCCTCAACCGCCGGCCCGAGCGAGGACGATCCGGCGGGCAGGGCGGCGCATGAATGAACGGTGCGGGCGCAGTGGTGCTCGTGCTCACTGCCCCGGATCAGACATACAGCCCAGGCGAGGTTTGCTTCCGTCACGATTACGTCTGGAGGTGCCGGCTACACGTCTGCCCCGACCGTTACGTTTTCGGCAGCGCCGTCCGGAGGCACCACGGCGACCGGCACGGCAATTCTAGCGCCGAAGCGCGGCTACAGCCAGTACCAGAACCTGCATTGGGCACGCCAAGCGCTGTACGGCAAACAGTTACTGGTGCAGGTAGGTTCAGGTAGTGAGTAAGTGACGCCGCTGCACGGAGGTTGTGTCAACACGACGGTCCAGGTGCTCTTATGGGCAGCAGATAGAGGCGATTGACGGCGGCCGCAGGGTCTGGTTCCATGGCCGCCATGGAACCAGAGATTCGACATGCTCCCAGCTTCGCGGTAGCACGGTGCCGCATGGGCGGCGGCGAACGGCTGAAGGTGGAAGCGGGCGCGATGATGGCCCATTCGTCGGGCATGAAGCTCGAAGCCCGCATGGAGGGCGGCCTGCTCAAGGGGCTCAAGCGCAGCGTCCTCGGCGGCGAGTCGCTGTTCATATCCACCTACACGGCGCCCGACGGCGGCGGATGGGTGGACGTCGCCGCCAAGCTGCCCGGCGATATCAAGACGCTCGACCTCGACGGCTCGCGTTCCTGGCTCATCGAGCGCGGCAACTGGCTCGCCTCCGACGCAGGCGTGGAGATCGAAACCAAGTGGGGCGGGTCGAAGATGCTGTTCGGTGGCGAGGGCGGCTTCATGATCCACGCCGCCGGCTCGGGCCGGGCGCTGGTGGCGTCCTACGGGGCCGTGGAAGTGATGTCGCTGGCGGCGGATGAAACGGTCGTCGTCGACACCAATCACATACTGGCCTTCGTCGACACCGTCACCTTCGATCTGCGGCGGGCGGCGCAGGGCCGCACCATGCAGTCGCTCAAGTCGGGCGAGGGCTTCGTGTTCGACTTCACCGGCCCCGGCGACATCATGGTGCAGACGCGCAACCAGCAGCAGCTCGCGGCCTGGATGAAATCCCAGATCGGCTCCCGCGAGTAGCCGAAGTCTCAATGATAACCGGTTCGAATACCGGGATCAGCCGCCCGGCAGCGTCAATCGCGACTCGTCCACCACGCTCCACTGATGGCGGCCGGGCCGCCCGGCCCGGTCCGGCAGCTCGGGGCTGATCACCGTCGTGCCGAAGTCGAGTGGCGTGGCATGGGTCGTCCCGCCTTCGGCGGTGCGAAACACGTTGTAGTCCCGCTCCGCCTCGGTCTGGGCCAGATCGATCAGGTCGCGCATGGCGAAGCGGCGGGCGGCGGCGTTGCCGACCGCGGCCATCCCCACCAGCCGTCGCTCTTCGAGCATGCGGCCGAGCCGGTTGAAGTCAGGACGCCGCGTCCCGGTATAGGTGTGCGGCTGATAGTCGGTCATGACCTGCGGCACGACGGTGCCGTCCGGCTTCCTGACCTTGACGTCGAGCGGGATCGCGCGCCGGTACGGGACCTCGCTCAGCCACTCGGCGAAGTGCAGGCTGGTGCAGCTCGCATAGGTCATGCCCAGCATCAGTATCTGCGTGTTCAAGGCGAGCATGACCCCGAAGCAGGAGCGCAGGTCGAACACCGACAACGACGGGTCGACACCCGTGATCACCCCGGCACGGCGTCCGATGGCGGCGAAGCTGTGCCGGTACGCCGTGCTCCGCACCGCCTGCGGATGGATGCGGACCGCCTCCGTGATGGCTCCCATCTCCGACGGATCGCTCCGCGGGTCGATGATCGGGTCGTCCTCCACTTCGTGGACGAACGTGAAGGTCGGCGCGACCAGCGTGCCGCGCTCGCCGATCACCTCCAGCAGCGCCGAAACCACGGTGTCGGCGCCGCCGCGGACCCGGCCCAGGGTCCGCATCGCCGAGTGGACCAGCACCACATCGCCGTCGTGAAGGCCGGTATCCCAGAGCCCGTGGTAGATGTCGTCCCGGGTCACCTCGTCCTGACTCATCCGCGAGCCCCCAGGCGCTCGAGTTCCGCAATCAGCTCGGCCGGCATCGCTCCCCTCGTCGAGGCCTCCGCCACGTCCTCGATCTGCTCGACGTTCGCCGCGCCGCTCGACACCGTGCTCACCGCCTCGTCGGCCATGATATAGCGAAAGGCGTGCCGGGCGAGCGTACCCGGCTCCCGTCGCAGCCGCTCGATCACGGCCGTCGCGGAGCTCCGTTCACGGTCGGACAGCGCCGCCAGCGTCTTGCCGCGGGCCGCTTCGTGGCCGAACAGCGCCCCCAACGGCGTGCCGACGATGATCCCCATGTCCTGCTTCGCCGCCGCGGGAATGACCGCCTCCCGCGCCGTCTGCGAGCACGGGTGATAGTCGTGGTAGACCAGCACGGTGTCGAACTCGCCGGTCTCCACCATCCTGGCCAGCAGCGGTATCGCCCGCGCGGTGATGCCGATCGCCTCGCAGAGTCCCGCGTCGCGGGCCGCGCGCAGGCCGTCGAGCGCCCCGCCCGGCTCCATGATGCGCTCCCAGCCGACCAAGTTGACCTCATGGATCTGCGCGACGGCAAGCCGGTCGATGCGCAGCTTGCGCAGGCTGGCTTCCAGGCTGGCCACCACGCTGTCGCGCCGGAAATCGAGGTCCTCGGGGATGAAACCCACCTTGGTCGCCACGCGGAACGGCCGGCCCGCCCGTTCGAGAGCCGGGCCCAGCAGCTCCTCGCTGCGCCCGTATCCCGGCGCCGTGTCGAGGTAGTTGATGCCCAGCTCCGCCGCGCGCCGCACGACCGCCGCGGTGTTTTCCTCGGCACGTTCGGGATCAAGCCCCATCAGATACGCGCCGCCCAGGCTGACCTCGCTGACGCGCATGCCGGTCCGGCCCAGCGTGCGGTATCTCACTCGCGCGGTTCCCTCAGTCCACGCCGAACAGTCGGGCGGCGTTGTTCCAGAAGATGTCCTCCACGGCGTGGTCGTCGAGCCGCTCGGACCAGCACGCCCATCTGATCGAGCGCAGGTGCTCCAGACCGATCAGCACCGGCCGGATGTCGACGTGCTTCTCGCCCCACACCGGCGAGTCTTCGTACAGCCAGAGGAAGGCGTCGGCCGCGCCGGCATGCCGGCCACGCCCGTGGCAGACCGGCAGGTCGGTGCCGTACATCAGCTTGTCGTGGCCGACGATGCGGATGATCGCCTGGTGGGCGATCGGCTCGCAGTTGGCGCTGGTGTCGAAATACAGGTTATCGAGCCCGGTCAGGTGCGGCAGCCCCTCAAGATTGTGCGCCGGCTGAAATCCGCGCGCCGAGTGGGCCAGGATCAGGTTCATGTCCGGGTACCGCTCGCAGTAGCGGCGGATCCAGCGGATGTTGGCAGGATCGGCCGCCGCCCGCGAGCGGACCATGTGCAGGGTGATCGCCCACCCCTCTTCGTGCGCGACGCGCACCAGCCGCTCCGGCAGGAAGTCCGGTATCTCCGCCTCCCAGGTCGGCTTCACCGGCGCCATGGTGTGATAGCACTTCAGGCCGTGCAGGCCGAGGCGCCGCACTTCCTGCCGCACCCACTCCGGATCGTCCTCCGGACGGATGAAGAAGAGTCCCCGGCACGACCGATCGGCGGCGACCGCCCGCGCCACCCACTCGTTCTGCGAGGTGAACAGCCCCGCGTCGGTCGGACGCACCGACGGGATGAACAGCGCGGCCATGCGCCGCCCTGGATGCAGGTCGTTCATCAACCGGCGGTACTCCGGGAGCCCCACGTCCGCCGGACATCCGGGCAGGTCCCAGCCGGTCTCCTGCCGGCGCCACAGGTGCGTGTGGGCGTCGAAGACGCGGTCGGGCAGGAACGAGGCGATCTCCCGCTCGTAGAATTCCACGTCCTCGGGCAGGAGCCGGTCCGGGGGCCGGGTATCGGTGCTCGGCATGCGGCGCTCCTATCCCTGGAAGCGGGGCTGTCTGGGCGCCCGGTCGCGTTCGAGCCGCACCGTGCTGCCGGTCAGCGGCAAGTCCACGCGAGCCCCTCCCCGCACGTGGGATTCGATCGCCGCGAAGATCAGCTCGGTGCCGGCGCGCGCGGCGCGCGAGCCGCCGATCGGCGGCTCGCCCGTGTCGAGCGAGCGGACCAGGTCCTGCACCAGCCGCAGATTGGCGCTGATCGGCTGCCAGTCGGGGAACGGCGCCTCGACGAACCGACTGCGCGCGTTGCCGGGGTTCTCCCGGCGGCGCATCGAGTACTCCTGCCGCCGCGTGGCGCGCAGCGTTCCATCCGTGCAACGCGCCTCGAACTCCACCTCGTGCGCCGGTGGGATCGCGTAGGCCAGGACCCCGTTCTCGAACCCGATCGCCCCGTGCGCGACGGGGTCCTCTGTCAGCCGGTCGCCCTGCAGAGTCCAATCGCCGTCCAGAAGCTGCATCTGCACCCACGACGCCCGGTGGTCGCCGTTGAGGAACAGCACGTTGTCGAAGTAGTGGCTGGCACCGTTGAACAGGTTGGTCGCCTGGATGATGACCGACCGCAGCGCGCCCAACCGCCCATCGTCGATCACGCCCTTCATGGCGTGGAAGCCGGGATGCCAGCGCCGTTGCGTGCCCAGGTTGAAGACCACCCCGCGCCGCTCGCACGCCTGGACGATCGCGTCCGCTTCCGCCATCGAGGCGGCCATCGCCTTCTCCGCGTAGATCGCCCGGGCCCCGTGCTCGGCGGCGTGGACGGCGATCTCCGCCCGGCCCTCCGGCTGCGTCGCGATGCTGACGATGTCCGGCCGCTCGACGTCGATCATCTCCCTGTAGTCCAGGTACTGCTTGTCGGGCGGAATCCCGTACTGCCGGCCGGTCTCCGCCATCACCTCGGGACGCAGGTCCGAGCACGCCACCAGCTCGGTGCGATCGCATGCGGTGTAGACCGCGGCGTGCGAGTATGGATGGACGATGTGCTTCATCTCGACGACTTCGTGGTCGATGAAGGCGCCCATGCGGCTGCAGCCGATGAGGACGGCCCGGTAGGTATCCTTCATGTTCCTGCGATCATACCAGGAGTCAGCCGGGCCGGTCAGATCGGCGCGTGCATGAGGCGACCAGCGAGGAGGGAAACGGTGAGCGCACCATATCGAGCCGCCATCATCGGCACCGGCCGCATGGGTGGACTGATCGAGGACGAGATTCCGCCGGGCAGTTTCAGCCGGCCGTACGGCCACTTCAGCGCCTACGCGGCCATCGACGAGGTCGAGGTCGTGGCCGTCGCGAACCGCGGCGCGGAGCGGCTGGACCGATTCGTGAAGCGCTTCGGCGTCACCAACACCTACCTCGACTACCGGACGATGATCGAACGGGAGAAGCCGGACATCGTCAGCGTCACCACGCCCAGCTTCGCCCGCGCGGAGCCGATCGTCTTCGCCGCCGAGCACGGCGTCAGAGGCATCTACGCCGAGAAGGGGCTCTGCGCGTCGCTTGCCGAGGCCGACCGCATCCGCTCCGCACTGCGCGCGAACGGCGTGGCCTTCAACTGGGGCGCCATGCGCCGCCATCACGACGGCTTCAAGCGGCTGCGCGCGGCGATCGAGCAGGGACAGATCGGCGAGCCCCGGTTCGCGGCGATGTATGCCCGAACCGACCTGATCAAACACCACCCGCACACGCTCGACCTGGTCGCGATGATGCTGGGCGACCCCGTGCCGGAGTGGGTAGAGGGCCGGCTTGAGGAACCGGACGATCCCGACGGGCCGCCCACCAAGCAGTTCCCGCGATACGATGCGGCGGGTCACCGCTTCGAACGCCCGCCGGACGGCGAGATCGGCGACCCGATGGTCGGCTTCTACCGGGTCGGGTATCGCGGAGGAGCCGAAGGCCACTTCGTGCCGCGTCCCGGATTCGATCTGGACGTGCGCGGCACCGACGGCCACGCCCACGCGTGGGACAACGGCGAGTTGATCTTCCTGCATCGGCCTCGAGGCGATGACGTCGAACAGAAGTTCATCCGGCCCCGCGGCGAAAGTCCCACGATCTGCACGATCCGGGACATCATCCGCGAGCTGGAAACGGGCGAACCCACGGCCGGCCGAATCGACATCACGATGCAATCGGTCGAGGTCCAGTTCGGAGTCGCCTGCTCGCATCTGCAGGGCGGAGCCCGCGTCGCCCTGCCCGTGACCGATCGAAGCCTGTACGTCCCGGGCGGATAGCAGCGTGGCGGAAGAGATTTACGATCACCTTGGCGTCCCCCGGCTGGTGAACGCCGCCGGCGGCTTCACCGCCTACGGCGGGTCCCGGATGCGGGAGTCGACGCTCCGGCGCATGCACGAGGCGGCGCGGAGCTATACGGACATCCGGGCGCTGCAGGCCGAGGTGCACCGGCGCCTCGCCAAGCTGACCCGCAACGATGCGGCGTTCGTCTCCAACGGCGCGGACACCGGCCTGTACCTGTGCGCGGCCGCGGCCGTGGAGCGCCGCGCCGGGCGGCCGCTCCGCTACCTGAGCTCCGAGGAGATCGGCGGTTACGAGGTGATCGTGTTCACCGCCCACCACAATCCGTATGACTTCGTGCTGCAGCAGCTCGGTGTGCGCACGAAGACCCTGGGCTACGCGAACTTCATCGAGCCGATCACGCGCGACGCGCTCACGTACAACATCACCGACCGCACGGCCGCTATCTTCTTCTTCCAGGCCGAGCACGGCTGGACGACGCAGGGCGGTCTTTCCTTCGAGGACACGGTAGCGGTGGCGCGCATGCACGGGCTGCCGCTGGTGATCGACTGCGCGGCGCAGCTCCCGCCGAGAGAGAACCTTTGGAAGTTCACGCAGGCCGGCGCGACCGCCGCGCTGTTCAGCGGCGGCAAGGACCTGCGCGGCCCGCAGTCGAGCGGGCTGGTGGTCGGCGAGCAGTGGTTTCTGGAGATCGTCACCCGCATCGGCTTCCCGAACTACGGCCACGGCCGGATGATGAAGACCGGACGCGAGGAGATCGTCGGCCTCTACTGGGCGGTGAAGGAGTATCTGGAGGACGATGAGGACGCGCGGCTCGCCTGGGCTGACGAGGCGGCGGCGCAGATCTGCAGCGCGCTGGCGCAGAGCCGCGTCTTTGCCGCCGAGCGCGACCCTCGCAGCGAGGCGGGACAGCCGATCGCCCGGGCCCGGCTGCGGCTGCTCGGCGGGATCACCGAGCGGCAGGTGCTCGACCATCTGCGCGCCCAGCACCCGCCGGTGGTCTGCGGCAGCGAATCGCCCGGCGAGGTGACGGTGGCGCCGATGTGCATGGAGCCCGACGAGGTGCCGGTCGTTATCGAAGCGCTGCGGCGCTGCGAGCGCGACCTGGCTCCCGGAAGGCAGACCTCCTCGCCTGCCTCCGGATGAAACCGCTCGCCGGCGTGGTGCCGGTGATACCGACGCCGTTCACCAAGGACGAGTCCATCGCGACGCTCGCCGGCTGCAGCGCTGCTTCGGCCTGGACCGCTGAAGCGGCCACCGGAATCGACGAAGCCACATTTCGGCGGCTCAAGCACCAACTCGAGGTCGCTGAGGACAGCACCACCCATCCCCACTGAGGCCTCGCCACATTCGGTCGCCGGCTCCTAAGAGCGCTGGCCCGGCGATCATGGCGCCGCGCTTCAATCGCTTCGACGGGATCGGGTATCTTACCGTCACCATGCGTATCGATCGACTGGACGTGCACTACGTGGTGATGCCGCTCATCTACCCCTGGCGCACCGCCTACGGCGAGGATGCCGACATCCACTCGGTGCTGGTGAAGCTCTCGAGCGGCGAGCACACGGCATGGGCGGAGAGCACGCCCTTCTTCGCCCCACACTACCTGAGCGAGTCGGCCGGCTCGGTCTTCTACCACGTCACCGAGGTGTTCGGCCCGCACGTGGTCGGCCGAGAGTACGACACGGCCGCGGACCTCAACGAGCGGCTCGGCCCCTTCAAGGGCAACTCGTTCGCCAAGGCCGCCATCGAGATCGGCTGGTGGACCTTGCAGAGCCGCATCACCGGCACCCCGCTGCACCGGCTGCTGGGGGGCGCCACGCGGGACGTGATCGCCGGGGCCGACTTCGGCATCCAGGACTCGCTTCAAGTGCTGCTCGGCAACATCGGCCAAGCGGTCGACGCCGGGTTCCCGCGCATCAAGCTCAAGGTAGCCAAGGGATGGGACCTGGAGATGCTCCGCGCGGTCACCTCGACCTTCCCGGACATGACCTTCCACATCGACTGCAACTCAGGCTACACGCTCGACGACCTGCCGTTCTTCCGGGCGATCGACGACCTGGGGCTGGCGTTCATCGAGCAGCCACTGCACCACACCGACATCCTCGACCACGCCGAGCTGGCCAGGCGGATCGACACGCCGATCTGTCTGGACGAGACCATCGTCGACCCACGAACCGCCGAGCAGGCGATCCGCATCGGCGCCTGCCGGTACATCAACATCAAGCCGGCGCGCGTGGGCGGGCTGCAGAACGCGCTGGCCATTCACGACATGGCACGAGATGCCGGCATCCCGGTGTGGATCGGCGGGATGCTGGAGAGCTCGGTCGGCGGCGCCGTCTGCGTCGAGCTCGCCACCCTCGACAACGTCACCTACCCCGGCGACCTGTTCCCCTCATCTCGCTTCTACACGCGGGACCTGGCCGCGCCGCCGCTTGAATACGACTCACCGAACACCTTCCGTCCGTTCGGGTCCGATCTGCCGGCGCCGGACCCGGAGATGCTGGCCGCGTGGACGCGACGGCACGCGGCCGTGGCGGCGGAGGCAGAGCGGTGAGCGCCGAACCGGCCGCCGCCGGACTGTCGGCGCAGCAGACGGAGAACTTTCAGCGCGACGGGTACCTGATCCTGGAGGGCTTCCTGACGCCTGAGTACAACGAACGCCTGATCGCGGAGGTGGACGAGCTGATGGCCGACCGCGCGAACGGCGGAAAGCCGCTGCTCACCTCCTACCGGGAGATGGGCCTGCTCACCTCGCATCCGCCCATGATGGCCATGATCGAGTCGCTGATGGGCCCGCGCTTCGCCATGCACCACATCCACTCGGTCCGGCACGACGCCGGCCACAGCGGCGTCGCATGGCATCAGGACTACGAGCAGGAGCCGCACACCAACCGCTCACACGTCATGGTGCACGTCTTCTATTACCTGAACGGCCTCAACGGTGAGATCGGCGACCTGCTGGTGCTGCCGGGGTCGCAGACGATCGTGGTCGAGCGGAGCCTCTCCCTGTTCGGGACGGAGGACCTGCCCGGCTCGGTCTGCGTCGACCGCCTGCCGCCCGGGTCGGCGGTGATCGTGCACTCGGCGGTCTGGCACGCGCGGCGCCCCAAGCCCGGCGGCGAGGAGCGCGGGCGCTACTTCATCGACATCTCCTACTGCCAGCACGGCGTCCTCTGGCCGGCATACGGCACCGTGAAAGAGGTCAACCAGGAGGCGTTGCGGCAGGGCTTCGACCGCGGCGGCCGCTACCGGCACGTCTACGACTCCTCCCGGTTCTTCGATCGGCGGCCGCTGAAGCAGCGCTTCGACCGGAACAACGAGGGGAGCCTCCTGCTGCGACTGAAGGACCGGTAGCGTGGCGCGGCGATACGCGAAGATCGTGCTGATCACCGGCGCCACCGGCAAGGTCGGGCAGCACTTCATCGGCCGGTTCCTGGCCGATCCGGCCTGGGAGGGGGCCAGGCTGCGCGCGCTGTGCCACAACCGGCAGCTCGCGGCCGGCGAGCGGCTGGAGGTCGTACGCGGCTCGATGGCGGAGCGCGACGACGTGACGCGGGCCGCGGTGGGCGTCAGCCACGTGGTGCATCTGGCCACCTGCAAGGAGACTCCGGACGACGTCATCGACGTAACCGTGAAGGGGCTGTTCTGGCTGCTTGAGGAGTGCCGTCAGTCGCCGGCCTTCGAGCGCTTCGTCCTGATCGGCGGCGATGCCGGCGTCGGCCACTTCGTCTATCCCCATCCGATACCTGTGACCGAAACGCAGAAGCACTCCGCCTACGCCGGCTGCTATGCCCTGTCCAAGGTGCTGGAAGAGACGATGCTGGAGCAGTACTACCTCCAGTACGACCTGGACGGCTGCTGCCTGCGCGCCCCATGGATCATGGAGAAGGACGACTTCAGGTACTCGCTCTCCTTCGGCGAGGACGTGTTCGGTGGCCCGCGGTGGCGCGACCTGACAGGTACGGAGGCAGCCGAGGGATACCGCGCAGCGGGGACGGTGCCGGTCATGCTCGACCCGCAGGGCAAGCCGGTGCTGCGCAACTTCGTCCACGTCGACGATCTGGCGACCGCCATCATCACCGCGCTGGACCATCCGGCGGCCCGGCAGCAGCTCTTCAACATCTGCATGGACGAGCCGATCGATTACCGCGAGGTGGCGCGGTATCTGCGGGAGACCCGGGGGCTGCCGAGCGTCGAGGTTCCGACCGGGTTCCACGGCACCTGGCTGGACAACAGCAAGGCGAAGTTCCTGCTGGGCTGGCGACCGCGCTACGACCTGCAACGCCTGATCGACGAGGCGTGGGACTATCGCCGCGCCGCCGACGATCCGCGCAGGATCTGGTATCCCGGATGACACGAGCGCAACGCACGATGACGGAAGGTGAGGCATGAGGACCATCCTCGGCGACGGCGACTACCGGTACGCAGCGCTGGCCGTCACCGACCTTTGTCGATACGAAGGCCAAGGTCGCCGAGCTGGAGCAGACCAGCAGCATCGTCGGCAAGTTCCCGCTGCCGTTCTCGGTCGACGCACCGGCTGTCGACCATAGAGCTTGCCGACCACGTGCTCGTACTCGAAGGCGGAGTCTTCGCCGGCACCGGCCACCCAGCGAGCTGATGCGTACGAACCCCGCGTACCGGCGCCTGTTCGCCGATCAGTCCACGGAGCGGGGCTGACCCATAAACGCGAAGGCCTGCCACCCATCAAGGGGCTCCGGCCGCGCCGTTGGACTCGCGGCGTCCAACTCGCGAACATGACAGCAGCCCACTCGCGGCGAGGAGGAGTCATGATTCCGGCCTATTTTCGCGGCACGCCCGACGATCCCGGGCACGACCTGCACCTGTTCCTGGACGACTTCGCGATCGAGGACCGCTGGGACGCCACCCGCGTCCGGAACGAAGCGGTCCGCCATCCGCACAACCCGGTCCTGGTGGCCGACCTGCCGTGGGAGCGGACCGCGGCCGGCCCCAACGTCCTCTACGACGAAGAGCAGAACCTGTTCCGCATGTGGTACGTGCTGGCCAGTTCCAGCGTCTGGACCAAGGGGCTCTCCGGAAGGGCCAGGGCGGCCGACGAATACGGCCCCTACCTGATGTCCTACGCGGAGAGCGACGACGGCGTGCACTGGCGCAAGCCGCTCACCGACCGCTTCCCCTACCGCGGCTTCGGCCGCACCAACATCGTGCTCACCGGCCGGGAACGGTGCCAGGAGTTCTCGGTCACCTGGACGCCGGCGCCGATGGCCGACCGCGGCCGCTTCATGTGCGTCTACAAGGACGTCGGCCACTGCGAGTACGCGCAGGCCGACCTCAACGACTACCCGGTCAAGGACGCGGTCTGTCTGGCGTTCAGCGACGACGGCGTCGACTGGCGCATCTACGAAGGCAACCCGATCCATCCGGCGCTGGACAGCAAGTACAACCTGTACTGGGACGCGCGCCTGGAGCACTGGATCATGAGCGGCCGGCCGTTCGCGCGCGCCGCCACCGAGCAGCTCCAGCAGCTCATCGGCCGCGCGCTGCGCAGCGGTCAGGCGTTGACCCTGGCCGGCGGCATCGGCGCGGGCGGGGAGGTGCCCGGCAGCGCGGAGGCCGGCATCGCCGGCATCGGCCGCGCCGGCGCGGTGGAGAACGTGCGCACCCGGATCAGCATCCATGTCAGCCCCGACCTGAAGACCTGGTACCCGCCCCGCGAGGTGCTGATGCCGGACGCCGCGGACGACGAGGAGCAGATGTTCTTCGACCACATGACCATGCAGCCGTACGGATCGCAGTACCTGGGCTACCTGGGCGTGCAGCCGCGCGACGGTACCGGGCACTCCTGGATCGAGCTCACCGCCAGCCCGGACGGCATGCACTGGTACCGGCCACGCGACCGCACGCCGTTCCTGCCGCGCGGGCCGGAAGGAAGCTGGGACGCCGGCCACGTCTGGGCGATCCGCGCCGCGGTGCCGTACGGCGAATGGCTCTATATGTACTACTCTGGATCGTCGCGGCCGTGGCGGTACCGCTTCCCGGACAACAACCGCGCCATCGGTCTGGCCCGCATCCGGCGCGACCGCTTCGTCGGCTACCACGGCGGTATCTCAGGCGGGCACCTGCTGTCGCGCGAGGTGAAGGTCGGAGGACCACGGCTGCTGGTGAACTGCTCCGCCGAGCACCGCGCTTTCAGCCGCGAGTGGCACGGGTCGCTGCACACCGAGCTGGTCGACCGGGCCGGCCGCGCCATCCCCGGCTACACCTACGCGGAGTGCGACCCCAACCACATGGATGACACGGCGACCCCGATCACCTGGCGCGGCAAGGACCTGAGCACGCTGCTCGGGCAGGCAGTCTACATCCGCTTCTTCATGCGCAACAGCTACGTGTTCGGCTTCCGCTTCGCCGACGCCGACTGATTTCAGACCCGGCTCCGCAACCGGGTCGCTCAAGGTGAACGCGACGCCGGGCAGCGCAGCGACGGGCTCAGCAGTGAGGAACGGCAGGAGCTGCGCCGCCTGCGGCGCGAGAACAAGCATCTGCGCATCGAGCGCTACTCTGCTGAGAACCCTGGCTGGCCATCTCGGCTCAGCCCTTCAGCGATCCCAGCATCACGCCCTTGACGAAGTACTTCTGGATGAACGGGTAGACCATCACGATCGGGCCGATGGTGATCAGGATGGTCACCGCGCGCACGGATTGCGGCGGGATGTGCTCCTTGACCGGCAGGTCTTCCACGTAGTCGAGCAGCTCGTCGAAAGTGACGAGCTGGATCATGTCGCGCACCAGCATCTGCAGGACCCGCTTGTCGGCGTCGTTGAGGTAGATCAGCGCGTCGAACCACGCATTCCAGTGCGAGACCGCAGCCCACAGCGCGATCGTCGCCAGCACCGGCTTGGAGACCGGCAGGACGACGCGGAACAGGATGGTCCAGTAGCCGGCGCCGTCGATGATCGCCGAGTCCTCCAGCGACTGGTCGATCGTCATCATGAAGTTGCGAGCGATGACGATGTAGTAGACGTTCAGCGCCACCGGGATCACCAGCACCCAGCGGGTGTTGATCATCCCCAGCGAGCGGATCAGCAGATAGGTGGGGATCAACCCTCCCCCGAACCAGAGGGTGAAGATGAACAGGGTCGTGATGGTGCCGCGGCCCGGCAGGTCGCGCTTCGCCAGCGCGTAGGCGCCGCTGAAGGTGACCAGCAGCGTGGTCAGCGTGCCGAACACGACGCGGTGGATGGTGTTCAGATAGGCCTGCAGCACGTCGTTCTCCTGCAGCACGAAGCCCCAGGACGAGACGGTCCAACTGTCGATCCAGAGGTGCATTCCGAGCGAGGTCACCTCCTCGACCGGCGAAAAAGAGGTCAGGAAGAGGTTCCAGAACGGGTAGATGATCGACAGCGACAGCAACAGCAGCAGCGCGTAGTTGCAGGCGTCGAAGGCCATGCCGAGCGCCGAGCGGCGGCCCAGCGCCGTCGCTACCATATGGCGTACTCGCTGAAGCGGCGCAGTATCCAGTTCGCCCCGATCAGCACCAACACGCCGACGGTGTTCTGAAACAGACCGACCGCCGTGGAATAGGAATAGCGCGCCTGCTCGATGCCCGAGCGGTAGATGTAGGTGCTGAACACGTCGGCCACCTCGTACACCGCCGGGTTGTACAGGTTGAATATCTGCTGAAACGACTCCTCCAGGATGTTGCCCACCTGCAGCAGAAACAGGATCACGATCGCGGGAATCAGCGACGGCAGTGAGACGTACCGCGCCTGGTGGTAGCGATTGGCGCCGTCGATGGCCGCCGCCTCGTAGAGCGTGGGATCGACCGAGCCGAGCGCGGCCAGGTAGATGATGCTGCCCCAACCCATCCCCTGCCAGATGCCGGTCATCACCAGCAGCCCGCGAAAGGTATCCTTGCGCGCCAGCCAGTTGATCGGCTCCCAGCCGAGCTGGGTCCAGATATAGCCGGCGATGCCGCGCTGCGGCGACAGCACCTCGGTGAGGATGCCGCCCAGGATCACCCAGGAGATGAAATGCGGGAGATAGGAGATCGTCTGCGAGGTCCGCTTGTACAGGCTCGAGCGTACCTCGTTGAGCATCAGCGCCAGGATGATCGGCATGGGAAAGGAAAAGATGATGCGCAGGACGCTGATCCAGAAGGTGTTGAACAGCACCCGGAAGAAGAACGGATCGCGGAACAGCCAGCGGAAATGCTCGAAGTCATTCCAGGGGCTGGCGATGATGCCCTGGTGAATGGTGAAGTCCTTGAAGGCGATCAGGACTCCGTAGATCGGGATGTACTTGAACACCACCAGCAGGCCGAACGACAGCACCAGCAGCGAGTAGACGTGGCGCATGCGGATCGCCCGCGCGATCTTCTGGCGCCGCAGCGCCGCGCGTTGATGCTCCGCGGGCGCGGCCGGCGGCGCCGCGGCGGGCGCCGGTCCCGACACCGGCCCGCCTCAATGGGGGGAGCCCGGCCGCAGAGCCGGGCTCCCCGTGTCGGTCTCCTGGTTCACGTCAGGAACCCGCCCCAGAAATCGTAGCCTTCGGCTTCGCTTTCTGGCCCATCCTCACCCCTTCTCCATGACTCTGTCGGATTGCCGCTCACGCGGCAATCCCGACAGACTCCTGGACATCAGTAGACGAACTTCCCCTCGCGGAGCGGCAGCACCTGCGGCATCTTCTCCAGCTCGTCCAGCAACTCCTGACCGCCGGCGGACAGCCAGCGATCCACGTAGGCGTCCCACGCCGCGTCGATGTCCAGGTCGGTGGTCACCGCATCCCAGGTGAACTCGTCGCGGATCGTGTTCAGCGCGCCGCGCAGCTTCGCCGACAGCTCGATGTAGTCGGTTTCGCCCAGCACGTCCTGGCGGAACTGCGGCACCGCCCAGTCGGCGCCGGGACCGAGCTTGAAGTACTGCTCCAGATCCTTGTTGAGCACCGGGATCTGGTAGCGGCTGTACAGCTCCGTATGGCGGGTGTTGGCGTTGTAGTAGCCGAAGCCCCACTGGCCGCCGAACCCGCGCTGACCTTCGATCGCGGTCGGATAGGAGTTGCCGGCCTCGCCGTCCCAATCGAAGTTGACGCCCTCGGTGCCGTACTGCGAGTACAGCATGCCGTACTCGTCGAAATTGACGTAGTCGTAGATCTGCAGGATCTTGGCCAGCTTCTCGTCGGAGACGCTGACGTGCACGGCGCTGATGCCGTTGGCGTCGATCGGGAACGCCGCGACCGAGGCGGCCGCGTACTGCTTGCCGTCGTAGCCGATGGTCGGCGGCGTCACCACCACCCTGGCGTCCGGGTAGCGGGCGATGATCGCCTGCGGAATCTCGTGGTCGCGGCTCGGATCGCCGCTCAGCCCGATGTTGCCGTAGGCGAAGGTGTAGGTGCCGTAGATGCCGGCGATGATCTTGTCGTACATCGTTGGCTTGCGCTTCACCGCCGGTAGTTCGCTGTCCATCAGCCCATCCTGGAACCAGCGCTGCGCCGTCTTCAGCGCCTGCCTGAACTGCGAGTGCACGGCCTGCTTCACGGTCTTGCCGCCGTCGTTGTAGTTGTCGACGCCGTTGAGGCCGTGCAGCGAGAAGATGTAGTGCAGCCCGAAGGCGTTGGATTCGTTGGAGATGCCCAGCGGGATCACGTCGTGCACGCCGCCCGAAGGATCGCCGTCGCGGAACAGGTACAGTATCTCCTCAACCTGATCGGCGGTGAACGCCTCCTTGGTCCAGAAACAGGCGCCTTCGCAGTGGCGGGCGCCGACCGGAATCAGCCCCGGAACCTCAACGCCGACCGCCTCCAGGTAGTCAAGCCGGAAGAACGGCTCGTAGGTGGTGCCGACCTTGTAGTCCAGCGCCCGCACCAGCCCCATGTACTCGTCCTCGGATCCGGGCACCAGCCCCAGATGCCATGCCACCGGCCCGCTGGCATCCAGCCACGCGGTGTAGCCGGGCGCGTGCTCGCGGATCATGTCCCGCGGGATGCTGCGGAAGGCCCCCTTCGCGAAGAAGTCGACCATGTTCACGAAGGCGTACGTGTAGTCGGTGTGCTCGCCGGAAGCGATCATCAGGTTGATCTTTTCCCGATCCTTGTAGTCGATCTGCTTGTTGACGAGCGTGACGTCGAACAGCTCTTCCAGGTGCTGTTGCACCTCATTGCCGTCCTGGATGTCGGCTCCATAGAGCCCGAACCAGGAGATCTCCATCGGCTCCGCCGTGGATGCGGCCTGCTGGCCGGCCGCACCCAATCCGATGACGGGCAGAACCATCAGCCCAAGAACGAACGTGGTCAACTTTTTCATGGACCACCTCCTATGACGGCATGATGAACCCTGACGATGAGATGTTCAAGTGCGCGATCGAATGGACGCACCCCGGCGACCGCCCGTATGAGGTCTTCCGAATCCAGGTGAGGCTGATGAGGGATGCGAACCGACCTGTTCACGGCGTCACGCAGACCATGACAAGGTGGCCAGGCAGACCCCGGATACGAAGCCTCCGTGTGCGCTCCCGTCCACGGTCGCCATGGTGTCCGGTAGCGTACTATGGGCGCATGGAATCCCTACCCACGGCGACATTCGGCGACACCGGCCTGAGCGTGACCCGGCTCGGCTTCGGCACCGCGTTGTCCGGTCCCGCCAAGCCGCACTGGACCGATCGGGCGGCGGACCGTCTGCTCAACCACGTGCTGGATGCCGGCATCGACTTCATCGATACCGCGTACGACTACGTCGATGCCGAACGCCGCATCGGCGAGTTTCTTGGCAGCCGGTACGGCGAGTTCACGCTGGCCACCAAATGCGGCTGTACCGACACCCTCCCCACCATGAACGCGTCCAGTCACGTATGGACGCGCGACAACCTGTTTCGCGGTCTGGAGGGCAGCTTGGCGCGCCTGCGCCGCGACAGCGTCGACGTGATGCAGCTCCACAATCCCACCACCGCCGAATGCGAGGCCGGAGGTCTGGTGGACGCCCTGCAGGAGATGCGCCGCAACGGTCACGTGCGCTTCATCGGCGTCTCCACCACGCTGCCGGACCTGCCCACTTACCTTCGGTGGGGGGTGTTCGACGTGATGCAGATTCCCTACTCCGCCCTGGAGCGGGAGCACGAAGAATGGATCACTCGCGCGGGCGAGGCGGGCGTCGGCATCGTCATCCGCGGCGGCGTGGCGCAGGGAGAACCGGGCAGCGGGCGGGGTTCCGTCGACCGTTGGGCGACCTTCGAGCGCGCCGGCCTCGACGAACTGCGCGATGCCGGCGAGAGCCGCTCGGCGTTCGTGCTGCGCTATACCCTGACCCATCGGCATGCCCACACCATCATCGCCGGCACCACGCGGCCCGAGCACCTGCAGGAGAACGTCGCCGCCGTGCTGCGCGGCCCGCTGCCGGAGGACACCTACGCCGAGGCCGCCCGGCGCCTCGACCGCGCCGGCGAGCGTCCGGCGCCGGCCGTGTAGCGGTGCACCGGGAGGGTCCGCGATCGGGCGGACGACCGTACCGACATGCTGGAGATCACGCCCGACATCACCATCGCGGACGACGAACTCGACGAGCGCTTCATCCAGGCAAGCGGTCCGGGTGGGCAGAACGTGAACAAGGTGGCCACCGCGGTCCAGCTCCGCTTCGAGGCGGCGCGCTCGCGGGCGCTGCCTCAGGAGGTGCGGGACCGCCTGCTGCGTGCGGTCGGTTCTCGGATGACCGCCGACGGGGTGCTGGTCATCACGGCGCGCCGCTTTCGCACCCAGGAGGCGAACCGGCGCGATGCGCGGGCACGGTTGGCGGCGCTCATCGTACGGGCCGCTGAGGAGCCTCTTCAGCGGCGTCCTACCCGTCCGACTCGCGCCGCCCGCGAGCGCCGCCTGCAGGAAAAGGCGCAGCGCTCCGCCATCAAACGCCTGCGCGCCGAGCGATCGGACGACGACGAATGAGCCAGTCGAGGGCGTGCCAACGAATCGCTCGGAATCCGCTCCGGTGTCCTATGGCCGAGTGGATTTCTTTGGCGTCGAGCACGCTGCGTCGCTGGCGCCGGGCCACGGGTCCAGTCCCAGCAGCCGCCGGCCCAGATCGGTCAGCGTCGCCGGTCCCGGCTGCCTGAGCTCCCAGCCGCGCGGATCGCCAGGCCAACTCGGGGCCGGCTTCCGGGTGCGCCAGGAAGCGATCCGTTCCTGCCGCTGCCGCTCGTCGGCGCGACCGGTGGGGCGCATGGCGATATACTGCGCCAGACGCGGCCGGTCGGCGGTGTTGCGGCCGTTGCCGTGCGGGAGCAGCGAGTTCCAGATCAACAGGTCGCCGGCACGGCCGGGGATCGACTGGACGTCCAGCCCGGTCAGGTCCGGGACGCGCGGATCGCGATCCGCCGGCTGCGTGCGCACCCACTCGGCGAAGCGCGCCGGAAAGCCGGGCACGCATTGGAATCCGCCCTGGTCGGCGGCGGTATCGGTCAGGTACAGCACGCCCTGCACCCCGAACGGCAGGGGATCCTGGCCGGTATCGATGTCCCAGTGGATGAAGCCCGGATCCTGCCATGCCGGATCGCCGTCCCGCACCGGCGGCTTCATGTTGGCCCGGTCCAGGCTCACCCAGAGCTCCGGCGTGTCCCAGATGTCCACGAACGCCTGATAGACGCGCGGGTACTGGCGGTTGTTCCACAGCGCTTGATGCTGGTATATCTCCACCATTCCGGACTGCGATAGCGGACCCACGCCGCCGGTGGTCTCGCGCGGCGGAATCCGGTACCAGCTCTCCGGGTCGTCCGGGGCAGCGCCCAGAAACTCCCAGATCACGTCGATCACCGCCTGCAGGTTCTCGGGCGGCACCGCCTTGGGCACCACCACATAGCCCTGCTCGCGAAAGAACGCTCGATCAGCCTCGCTCAGCACGTTCATGACACGCTTCCCCCCTTACCTATCTGGCCGCGTCTCCCTCGCCGGGAGGTTCGATCACCAGACGGCCGTCTTCCTCCACCAGGCGCACCCGCCCGCCGATGCCGTAGCGGTCGCGAAGCTGCTCCGGCACCTGCATGCGGCCGGCGGAGTCGAGCAGGACGAAGTGATCGTGGCTCGGCGCGTCCGCCGGCGCCGCGGCCCCTTGCTCCGCACCCGCCTGCTCCCGGCCGGCCTCGCGCGGTTCGGACAGACGCACGGCTTCGGTCGCGGTCTTGCCGTCGCGGATCGCCACGTAGCGGTCGAGCGATCCGGCCACGTTGGTATCGTGGGTGACGATCACCACGGTCACGCCGATCTCACGGCGCACGGTGTCGAACAACGCAAGCAGCCGCGCGGCGTTCTGGTCATCGAGCGAACCGGTCGGCTCGTCGGCGAGCAGCACCTGCGGCGCGTTTGCCAGGGCGATGGCGACCGCTACACGCTGCTGCTCGCCGGTCGACATGGCCTGCGGCCGGTGCTGCGTGCGGTGCCCCAGCCCGACCAGACGCAGCAGCTCCTGCGCCCGCGGGCGGTCGAAGCGGCCGGCCACCATCATCGCAAGCTCGACGTTTTCGACGGCCGTCAGATAGGGGATCAGGTTGCGCGCGGTGTTCTGCCAGACGAACCCGACGTCCCGGCGCCGGTAGCGGAGCCGCTGGCGATCGTTGAGCGCCACCAGGTCGATGCCGGAGACCCAGGCCCTGCCGGCCGACGGGGTGTCCAATCCGCCCAGCACGCTCATCAGCGTCGTCTTGCCGCTGCCGCTCGGGCCGATGATTCCCATCAGCTCACCGCGCTCCACCTGCAGGTCGAGCCCCTGCAGGGCGACCACTTCTATGTCCTCGATCTTGTAGATCTTGATCAGCCCCGCGCAGCGGATCGCCTTGGCGCCGGCCGGCGTGCTCACGGCTCGTCTCCCAGCCGCACGGCGCCGGCCACCTGACGCCGGCTGATGAACACCGCCACCGCCACCACCGCAGCCGCCAACGCCGCGGCCACCGTCAGGAGCAGTGCGGTAAGGTCGGACACGTCGGTCACCACCAGATACGGGGGGGCCATCGAAACCTCGGCGGCGCGGTCGCGCAGCAGCGGCAGGAACAGGAGCGCCGCCAGCCGGGCGGCCACGACGCCCAGCCCCACCCCCACGCCGACGGTCAGGATGCGCTCCACGGCCAGCACGCCGGTGGTCTGGACCGCCGACAGCCCGTTGGCGCGCAGGGCGGCGAGCTGCACCGACTGCTCCCTCGTGGACGAGATGGTGGAGACCATCAGCGCCAGCACCGTCACCACCGCCGCGGCGACGAAGCCGAGCGACAGCACGCCGAAGAAGCCGCGCCGGTACGGCTCGCGTTGCAGCTCAGCGAGTTGCCGGCGGGTATCGAGCACCCGTTCGGCGGTCACGCCGAGTTCGGCAAGCTCCGCCACCAGATGCTCCGCCCCGGTCACGCCGCCGGCGACAATCGGTGCTTCCTCGCTCAGCGAGTACCAGCTCTCGTAGGGCTCCAGCACGGTGAAATCCTGCACGTGCGCCAAGTTGGCCACCACGAACGCGCGATCGTACGGATCGAGCGCCGGCCAGTAGGGAATGACGCCCACGACGTATGCCTCGATCGGCTGGTTCTGGTACTCGATAGTGAACGCGTCCCCCGGTCCGATTTCATGGCGCGCCGCCAGCGACCGGCTGATCAGCACACCCTCCCGGTGGCGGGCCAGGGCGACCAGGTAGTCGGTGATCGGATACGGCAGCAGATCGTCCCGGCGCCATGCGGCGCGCGCGAACTCGCCCGGCATCAGGGCCAGCAGATTGAAAGCGCCGATCTGCTGCGATCCCATGCTCCCTTCCACGCGGCGGTAGAGCACGCGCGCCATCGCCGCCACGCCGGCAATCTCGGCCCGCGCCAGCCACGGCGGCTCGCTCGCGGCGACCGGCCGCGGGTCGCCGCGCCGCCGCGGCGGCTCCGGTTCGTCCGGATTCGGCGGGACCCACGACTCGATCACCACCACCTCCGCCCCCACCAAGTAGCGTATCCGGTCGGCGATGTTGCGCTGCAGCGTCCGCGCCGCCGAGCCGTTGTAGATGCCCATCGCCACCGTGACGATCAGCAACACCACCACGGAGACGAACGACCCGGAGTTGCGGGCCAGCCGCCGGAAGCTGAGCTGCCAAACCGCCCCGCGCATGGCGGCGGTGAGCCGGCTCAACGCCCCCATCGCCAGCGGAAACACGCGCAACAGCGCCAAGCCGAAGCCCAGGAAGAAGAGCACCGGGACGACGAACAGCAGCGGATCGGCGTCGATGGTGGCGTCCGGCGCCAGGCGGACCGACTGCCAGCGCAGGCTCGAGTACCCGTAGAAGCCGACTCCCAAAACGATTACGTCGATGAAGTAGCGGTGCCAGAACGAGCGGCGCATGCCGCGCGCGCGGAGCTGTCTGAGGGTCACCACCGACAGCCGGCCGCCGGCGGCGGCCGGTCCCACCGCGGCGGCTACCGCCAGAAAGCTCGCCAACGCGGCGAACCAGCGGGACTGCCGGGTGACCGCCAGCGGCAGGGTCGATGCCGCGTCGTTGCCAGCGATCGCCGCGAAGCCCAGAAACCCCTCGGTCGAGCCGACCGAGCGCGCCGCGATCAGCCCGACGTACGGCCCGACCAACGCCGCCGCGCCGGCCAGCACCGCCCACTCCAGTGCGAAGCTGGCCAGCACCTGCAGCCGGCCGGCGCCACGGCTGTGCAGCGTGGCGACCTCGGCGATGCGCTGCTCGACGCTGAGCGCCGCCATCAGCATGACGTAGGCGACGATCATGGCAAGCGTAGGGGCCGCCAGGGAGAGCAGGAACAGCGACACCCGGTCCAGGATCAGCCGAAACTCGCGAAAGAACTCCAGCGGCGACAACCAGAACTCCGTGCCGGGCACCATCTCGGCCATGCGCGCTTCGATCGCCTCCAGTTGCGCGATCAGGCGGCCCACGTCGGCCACCTGCACCCGCCGGTCATCGAACACCCACTGCCAGTCGGCTCGATCGACGCGCAGACCGGCCTGCTGCAAGCGGGCGAACGGCTCGCCGTGAATGAACAGCCGGTCCGGCAGCAGCGGGTAGATCCACTCGCGGGAGGTGAGCCCCGGCCGGGGGCGCACCAAGCCCACCACCTCGATCGTCACCGCCGCGAAGCGTTGCCCCTGCACGGTGCGCAGGTCGATGCCGGTCGCAGCGGCGATCTCCTCATCCGCCCGCAGCGTGTACGCCCACCGGTAGCGCGATCCCACCAGCAGCTCCAGCTCGTCCAGGGTGCGCCCGCCGGCGACCACCTCCACCACCCCGTCGTCGCGGTCCCGGAACCAGCGGCCGTCGATCACCTCCGCGTGCTCCTGCAGGTTGCTCATGGTGCCGAGCTCGGCGCGGGCGATGCGGTCGGCCGGGCCGGCCTCCGGCGAGAGCGCGAGCAGATCGACCCCGAAGGTCCGATAGGAAGAGAAGCTCTGCGCCGTCTGCCCGGCGGCTGCGCGCAGCGCGTCCTGCAGATAGCGCTCCAGTGCGGCGAGTCGCTCGGGCGCCACCGCCAGCTTGCGGCGCGGATTGCGGTGCGAAGGGATCACCGCGAACGGGGCACGGAAGCTGTCCTGCTCGCGCCAGCGCTCAATGAAGCTGCGCTGCAGGCTGGCCGCTGAGTAGATCGGCACGGCCGCCACGAACGCGGCGGCCAGAATCAGCCCCAGCAACAGCGGCGTCACCAGGCGCCAGTTCTTGGCGGTTCGCTTCAGGGTGATCCACAGGAGCGCGAGCGCATAGCGGCCCATGCCAGCCGGTTGCCGGATCATTTGCCGATTACGATCTGTCCGGACTCCAGGCCCTCCAGAATCTCCACCCGCGTATCGGTGCGGACCCCCACCTTGACGTCGACCTCGCGCCGCCGGACATCTTCCAGCACCCGGACGTAGGTGCGTCCCTGGAACTCGCGCAGCGCGGCCACGGGAATCAGCAGGGTGTCGCGGCGAAAGTCGACCAGGACGCGAGCCGCGTGGCGCGCCCCCATGCGGAACGACACGGTCGCCGCGTCGTCCAACTTCACGTGGACGACGTACTCCTCCCGCCGCAGAGCGGCGTCGCGGCCGGAGGTGCGGCTGGTGAGCCGCGACACGGTCCCCGGCGCCCAGGTGCCCGATTCGATCTCGACGTGGGCGGTCTGCCCCACCTCCACCCGGTCGAACTGATCCGCGCTGACATCCATCTGCAGCTCCAGCTCCTGCGGGTCGGCGATCTCGATCATGGTCCGGTAGCCCTCGACCACCTCATCGACCTCGGGGTTCACCCGCGTGATCACCCCGTCGTAGGGCGCGCGGATCGTGTGCGCTTCCAGACGCCGGCGCAGGAAGTCGGCCGTCTCCTCGCGCTTGGCCACCTCCAACTGGCGTATTCGGCGCTCGACGCTCGACGCTCCCGGGCCCTGCGATGCGGACCGCAGGCGATCGATCTCCAGGTCGAGTTCCGCCAACCGCAGGCTGTGCTGGATCGCGCCGCTGGCAAGCCGCGCCAGGGTCTGCCCCTGCGTCACCCGGTCGCCCGTCCCGACGTTCAGCTCGGCCAGCCGGCCGCTCTCCTGGAAGTACAACTCCTGCAGCCGCACCGATTGCACGCGCGCCACCCGCTCGATCTCGACCGACAGGTCGCGCTGCTCCACCGGGTAGGTGGGTGCCGAGGTCCGGCCGCCGAGCCCCGAAAGCTCGGCCGGCAGCTCCAGATCGCCGGCCGGCCGGCCGCAGGCCGCGAGCAGGGCGAGGACCGCCAAGCCCATCACCACCAGCGCCAGGCGGACCTGCCGGGGGGCGCCTGGTCGCGCGCAGTCCGTGGCCCTCATCGCGCCGCCGGGGCTCGCTCGACCGGATGCAGCGCGCCGTCCGCCATCGCGTACACCACGTCAGCGTACCGGTTGGCCAGATGATCGTGGCTGGTGACCACGGCGGTCATGCGCCGTTCCTTGACCGCGGAGCCGATGAGCTGCAACACGGTGGCACCGGAACCCTGGTCCAGCTCGCCGGTCGGCTCGTCCGCAAACAGCACGATCGGTCGCTTGACCAGCGCGCGAGCCACGGCGACGCGCTGCTGCTCGCCGCCGGACAGCTCGAACACCCGGTGATGGGCGCGCAGCCCCAGGCCCACCCGTTCGAGCTGTTCGCGCGCGCGCCGGGCGGCGGTGCGGGGATCGATCCCGGCGATGCGCAGCGGCAGATCGACGTTCTCCAGGGCGGTGAGCCCCGGCAGCAGGGCGAGCGCCTGGAACACGAACGCGGCGGTGTCGCGACGCCAGCGATTGCGCCGCGCGCCGCTCATGCCCTGGAGGTTGAGCCCGTCCACCTTCACCGTGCCGCTGGAGGGGCGATCGAGCCCGCCGAGCAGGTTGAGCAGCGTGGTCTTGCCGGAGCCCGATCGGCCGCGCAGCAGCACGAAGCGCCCGGCACGGATCGAGATCGACACGCCCCGGATCGCGTTCACCTCCTCCACGCCGGTACGGAACACCTTGGTGAGGTCCTCGGCCTCGATCAGAGCCGGCGGCACGTCTGCGGTCATCCCCTTCCAGTCTCTTCCCTGCCGGCATGATACCGTGGCCCATGCGGGCGGGCGCAAACGGCGGCACGGCAGGCGGCGAGCGATGACGGAGCTCCGCCGCTGCCCGTGGTGCGCCGGCGATGAGCTGATGCAGGCGTACCACGACCGGGAGTGGGGCGCGCCGATCCGGGACGACGACCGCATGCAGTTCGAGTTCCTGGTCCTGGAAGGGGCGCAGGCGGGTCTGAGCTGGCGCACCATCCTGCGCAAACGGGCCGGGTACCGGCGCGCATACCAGGGCTTCGACCCGGCGCTCGTCGCCCGCTTCGGAGACGCCGAGCGCGCGGCGCTGCTCGCCAACCCGGAGATCGTCCGCAACCGGCTGAAGGTGGCCGCGTCGATCGACAACGCGCGCGCCTTCCTGGCGGTCCAGGAACGGTTCGGCAGCTTCTGCGACTACGTGTGGGACTTCGTCGACGGCCGTCCGGTGGTGGGCGGCTGGCGCGACCAGGGCGATCTTCCGGCCGAAACCGAGCTGTCGCGCCGGGTCAGCCGCGACCTCAAGTCACGGGGCTTTCGCTTCGTGGGGCCCACCATCGTCTACGCCCACCTGCAGGCGGTAGGGGTGGTCAACGACCACGTGACCGGCTGCTTCCGCTTCGGCGATCTGACGGCAGGCGCGGACTATACGTGAAAGACGTACAAGTCGCGCTCGGCCTGTGGCAACGCTATCCAGGCGCCGCCGCGGCGGTGGCTTTCGGCGACGGCGACGCAGGCGCCGACGATGCGGGCGCTCAGATCGACCGGTGCGCGCGTCGGCCGGCCTGACTCGTAGGCGTCGACCAGGTCCTCCAGACACGCCACCACCGGGCTGCGCGGCTCTGGAACCTCGAACGGAGCGGGCGCCAAGTCCGGTCGCCGCCCGGCGCCGGCCGCCGTGCGGAGCGTGATGCCGGCGCCGTTGTTCTCGGAGCGGATCGCTCCCGCGCTGCCCAGCACCTCGAACTCCCAGTTGCCGGCCGGCACGCTCCACGCCTCCACCCCGCCGGCGAAGCGGAGGTGAAACGTCGCGTCCGGGTCGCTGGGAACGTGGTTCCCCGCCACCGGCCGGGGGCCGCCCCGCGGGTCGCGCGGCAGCAACTCGCCGCGCACCGCATCGATCGGCGGATCGCCGAGCAGGAACGACAGGGTGTCGATCGAGTGGACGTGCCCGTGCATCAAGTTGCTCGCGGCATAATGGACTGTGGCTTGCGGCGCGCCGATCGCGCCGGCGGCGATCGCCTGGCGAACCGCGTCGTAGCGGTTGTCGAAGCGGCGCAGCACGCCGGTGTTGAAGACGGTGCCGTTGGCAATGCAGGCGTCGCGCGCGGCATCGGCCATGCGCGGCGAACTGGCCATCGCCTTCTCCACGTACAGCATCGGCACCTTCAACTCCGCGAGCGCCACGGTGAGCTCCGCGTGCGAGTCGCCGCGGAAGCCGGCGTCGGGCGCCTCCCTGGCCGGCTTTTGCAGCCCCGAAGCGGTGGTGCAGACCGCCACCAGATCGGGACGCTGCTCGGCGACCATCTGCCGGTAGTCCTCGTACACCGCCTCCACCCCCCAGCGCTCGCGGAACGCCTCCCGCCGCTCGGGCCGCAGGTCGGCGGCGGTCGCCACCTCCAGGCGGTCGCTTGCCCGGCACGACGCCGCGATCGAATACGGTTGAGTGCTGTGCCCCTCGTCGTCGATGGTGCTGCCCATCCGTCCCAGGCCGATGATGCCGACGCGATACCGTCTCATTCCGCGCTCCTTCGCTCGTTTGCGATCCTTCGCTCGTTTCCTGCCGGCAGCTCGAAGTAGCCGAACTCCGCCATGCGGTCGAGCCAGCGCTGCCGCTTCGGGCTGCCGCCGGGGTTGGCCAACCACTCCGGCGGATACAGAGGATCGCCTTCCCGCCTGTACTGGGCCGGGGTGCCCCGCGCGCCGCGGGCACGCTCGCGCACTGCCGCTTCCTCGGCGGCCCCGCGCGGATTGTGGTAGTAGACGCAGGTGCACATGCGGCGGCCGGCGGCGCCGCCGTGGCTGGCGTGCCAGCAGCGCATGTCGAAGGCGACCACGTCGCCGGGACAGGACGCGCACACGTAGGCCGGGACGTCGGCCACCGCCAGATCGAGCGACTCCAGCGAGCCGCGGATCCGATCATGGAATGCGCGGCCGTGCGATCCGGGGATCACGCGCAGGGCGCCCGAGGCGGCGTCGACCGGGTCGAGGTAGAAGGCGAACTTGATCCCGTAGCAGTCCCGCTCGGGGTCGGCGTGGTGATCGGGATGCCAGCGCGTGTCGCCCACGTAGCGGTTGGCATCGGCGCCGATGCCCAGCACGTCGGTGCCGTAGAGCTGCTCGGCCACGCTGCAGAAGCGGTCGTCCTCCAGCAGGCTGGCGAACAGCGGCGTGCGCGGGTGCAGCATCATGGCCCAGTACCGCGTCTCGCCGGTGAACGGCGCGTGCGCGTAGACGCGGTCGAGCTCCGCCTCGTACTCGGCGCGCAGGATCTCTACCTCATGCGCCGTGAACAGGCCGCGCAGGATGACGAAACCGAAGGTCCTGAAGTGCTGGAGTTGCGTGTCGGTGAGCATCTCGGCCTCCTTGGACGATGCGACGGGGACGATGCGCGGCAGGATTCTGCCCGGTTGGCGCGCCGGCGGCAAGCCCGCCCGGCGGGCGCACGATGGTGGGCGGCGCGTGGTAGAGTGCCTCCATGAAGCCTGATACGGGAAACGGGGAGGGTTCCGCTCTCGACCGCGCGGTCGACTTCGAGAACCTCGGCGGCATCGTGCCGGCGATCGCGCAGGATCATGAGACCGGCGAGGTGCTCATGATGGCCTACATGAATCGCGAGTCGTTCGCGGAAACGCTGCGCACCGGCCGCGCGTGCTACTTCTCGCGCAGCCGCAACCGCCTCTGGCGCAAGGGCGAAGAGAGCGGCAACGTCCAGGAAGTGCACGGCGTATACGTCGACTGCGACGCCGACACGCTGCTGCTCAAGGTCCGCCAAGTCGGCGGCGCGGCGTGTCACGACGGCTACCGGAGCTGCTTCTTCCGCCGGGTGGCGGAAGATGGCGAGCCGCATTCGGTCGCCGAGCGGGTGTTCGACCCGACGCAGGTCTACGCCGGGAAGCGGTAGCGGACGCTCCATGAACCATCCGCCGAAGCTGAAGCTCGGCATCCCTGCCGGCAGCCTGCAGGAGGCGACCGCCGCCCTGTTCCGCAAAGCCGGCTACGAGATCACGTTCCGCTCCCGCTCCTTCTATCCCGCCATCGACGATCCGGAGATGGAGTGCATCTTGATCCGCGCGCAGGAGATCGCCCGCTACGTGCAGGACGGCGTGATGGACGCCGGCCTGACCGGCCGCGACTGGATCGTGGAGAACCGCGCGCAGGTGGTCGAGGTGGCCGAGCTGGTCTTCTCCAAGGTGAGCCGCCGGCCGGTGCGCTGGGTCCTGGCGGTGCCGGAGGATTCGCCGATCCACGGTCCGCAGGACCTGCAGGGCAAACACATCGCCACCGAGGCGGTCAATCTGACCACCGACTATCTGGCGAAGCACGGCGTGCAGGCGCACGTCGAGTTCTCCTGGGGGGCGACCGAGGTCAAGCCGCCCCGGCTGGCCGACGCGATCGTCGAGATCACGGAGACCGGCAGCTCGCTGCGCGCCAACAACCTGCGGATCGTCGACACGATCGTGACCAGCACGCCGCGCCTGATCGCCAACGAGTCGGCGTGGCAGCACGGCTGGAAGCGCCGGAAGATCGAGAACCTGGCCCTCATGTTGCGCGGCGCCATCGCCGCCGAGGGCAAGGTCGGGTTGATGATGAACGTCCCGCCGGAGCGCCTCGACGCGGTCCTGGAGGCGCTGCCGGCGCTGAGGAGGCCGACGGTCTCCTCGCTGGCCAACGGCGGGCCGGCCAACGGCGGCTGGGTTGCGGTCAACACGATCATCGACGAGCCGGTGGTGCGCGACATCATGCCGCGCCTCAAGGAGGCGGGCGCCAGCGGCATCGTCGAGTATCCCCTGAACAAGATCATCGATTGAGGGCGCGCGGCGGGACCGCCGCCCGCCCGCCCGCTACCGCTTCTCGATGGCCGCCTCCTCGGCGGTGGAGATCGCGCCCAGCGCCTGCAGCGTGAGCCGCGCCTTCTGTTCCTCCACCGGATGCGGGTGGACCCCGGAGATCGGCGCATGCGTCCCCGCCGCCCCGGAAATGACCGTGGCGTGCTTGGCCGGGAACAGCGACAGCGTCCGCGAGAACGGTTCGATGAACTTCTCGAAGTTCTCGATGATGTAGGCGGCCAGACCTGCCTGACCGCCGGCGCGCAGGATGTCGATCGTCCGGTTGAGCTGATCGATCTCGCCCTGCGCCCGGCCGCGCCGCTCGGCGGCCTGCGCCTGCGCCTGCAGGATCATCCGCTCCTTCTCCGCTTCCGCCGGGATCAGTATCTCCGCTCGATAGCGCTCCCGGAGCATCTCGATGCGCTGCTGCTCGGCGCCGATCTGCGCCTTGATGCCGGCGACCTTGGCCTGCGCGTCGCGTTCGGCCCGGCGTACGCCGATGGCGCTGCGCTGGGTCTCCTGCGCGACGTTGACGCGGGTCTCCGCCAGCAGGCTCTCCTTGGCGTTCTGCGCCACGCGCACCGCGACCTCCGCGCGCCGCGTTTCCGACTCTTCCTTGGCCGCCGCGCGCGCCTGCGCCTGCGCGGCGCGCGACTGCGATTCGGCGTTGGCGGACTGGATGCGCTTCAACAGCGCGATGTAGAGCTCCGGTTCGCGCACCCCGGTCAGGCGATGATCGTCCACGTCGGCGATGTTCATCGCCGTGATCTCCAGACCGATGCCCCCCAGGTCGGACTTGCACACGCGGATCATGTTCTGCACCAGCCGATCCTTGTCGGTCATCACCTCCTCGGGCGTCATGGTCGCGATCGAGTCGCGCAGGTGCCCCTCGATGATGCCGGTGGCGATACCGGTCAGCTCGCCCCAGTCGCGCGTCATCAACAGGACGCGCCGGATCGCGTTGCGCAGTCCTTCGCCCGACGAGGCGACCGCGAAGCTCACGGTCGCGACTACGGTGAGCGGCACGATGCCGGCCGCGATCGCCGATTCCACGCGCACGCTGGTGGTGCGCGGCCGCATGTCCATCCGGAAGAAGCGGTGGATGAGCGGGAATACGAACACGCGCCCGCCGCGCAGCCACGAGAAGCCCCGGCCCTTGCCGGCGACGATCGCCAGCTCGTCGGCGCCGACGATCTTCATCTTGGTGACCAGTTGGATCACCAGAGTGGCGAGTACCAGCAGTAGGAAGACGACGATGAAGGCGATCATGAGCGGCCCTCCGATGCGTCCGCCGGCGCGCCGCCGGCGCCGGTGTCGGTGTCGGCGCGGCTCATCAGATGCTTGACGCTGATGCCGAATCCCTCCTCGAACTTGTGCAGGAAGTCGACGAACGCCTCCGGGCCGCGGTTCAGCAGCCCGTTCATGCCCCGTTCGTCGTCCATGATCACCACGTTATCGATCGCCATCTCCCGCGCGTAGCGCTCGTACGCCGCGAACAATACCGGTAGCTGCTGCTGGACGAACAGCGCGATGCGGCCGACGTCGGCGCCCGCGATCATCCGCGCCTTCTGATCGAGCAGATCGTTCTGGGTCGACTCGACGACCTGCACCGAACGGTTCTGGCCGTTCGCCAGTATCTCCGCCGCCTGCCACCTGTTGTCCGCCTCCAGCGTCACGTCGGAGACGTTCTTGAGCTTGCGCAGGTCGACGGCGATCTCCTGAACGGCCCGCTCGCCTTCGCTGTCGGCACGCTCGATGGCGCTGTCGGCCTCCAGGCGGGCCTGCTCGACTTCCGCCTCAACGGTCCGCCGCAGCACTTCCAACTCCTGCTCGGCGGCGATGATCTTCTCATTGGCGGTATTCTCGGCCACGGCCTCGCGCCGCTTGGCGTCCGACTCCGCGCGCTCCGCCTGCGCCTTCATCCGCGCCTCCTCGATCTCCACCTCCTGGCGCTTGCGGGATAGCGTCTTGTTGGCCAGGTTGGCGATGTAGTTGGAGGTATCCCAGATTTTCTGCAGCGATACCGACACCACGCGCATGCCGAAGGTGCTCAGGTCCTGATTGCTGTCGCGCAGCAACTCCGCCCGAAACTGCGCGCGTTCGCCGTCGGTGTCGGCGCCATCGCCGTCGGCCCGCGCCTCGCCCTCGCCGGCGCGATCCGTCTCGTCGACGCTCTCCATCATGCCGATCGCCTGCAACGGCGTGGTCTTGTTGAGCGCGCCGCGGAAGTTGCCCACCATCGTCTGCTGTATCTGCTCCTGTATCTCCTCCCGCGTCTTGCCCATCAGCCGTTCGACGGCCGAATAGAGGAGCGCGTCATCGTCATGGTCGACGCAGACGCAGGCGGTAGCGTCGGCGCCGACGGTGATGCCGTTCGCCGAGTTCACGCCCTCCACGCGCACGTCGATCGGGATCGTGCTCAGCTCCAATCCCCGCGCGCTCTGAAAGAAGGGGATCACGAACGTCCAACCGCCGCGCTGCAGTCGAAAACCGTAACTCTTGCCGCCGGCGTGCGTCTTGGTGCCGGTCACGACCAGCACCTGGTTTGGCGGGCAAACCTTGATGAGGGACTTGAGCCCCCCGATGATCACGAAGAACAGCGCGACCGCGGCGATCGCGCCGCCGGCCGTAAAGGCTGCCGTATCCATGGCTCCTCCAGTTCAGTATTCGGTACGATCGGCGACAGCGCTTCGATCCGTCGTCACTCCAGCTCCCGGGCAGCATCGAGTCCGCGCACGTACACGCACCGATCGGTGACCTGCGCCACCTGCACGCGGGCGTCGACGGCAAAGCGCTCCTCAGGATTCTCGGCCAGCGCGTACCGCTCCGCCACCGACTGGCCCAGGCGGATGCGGACCTTGCCCATGCCGCCGCCGGCGATCGGGGCGATCACGGTGGCCTCTTCGAACAGAAGCTCCTCTTCCTCGATGCTCGAATCGAGGTCGGTGCGCTGCAGCCGGAAGAACAGGCGCGCCAGCACGGCTACGCCGGTCCCCCCTGCCAGCGCCCAGATCAGGCTGCCGGCGGCGCCCGACCCGAAGGCGGTCGACGCGATACCGAACGGCCCGAACCCCAGACAGAAGTAGACCGCGGTACGCACGTAGCGCAGGAAGGACAGGACCGGCGCCCCACCGCCGGACTCGCCGCCGGCGGCATCGGCCGCCGAACCGTCGTCCCCCTCGCCGGCCGGACTGCCGGCGCCGATCAACCCCAGCAGATCGATCACCGTCACCCCGACGCCCAGAATAGCGGTAAACCAGTACAACCCCTGCAACATCGCTCCGCGACCGCTGCAGGAGTATACGTCGAGCGGCGCCGCTGCCCAAGCGCCCCCGCGCGCCGGGACGCCGCAGGCGCTATCCGTAGTACGCTTGCCGTCACGAGCGGCAGGTACGACGTCTTCGGCGAACGCCGATTGGAGGTTGCCATGAACCAGACGCCTTCGGTTCCGGACTTCGATTGCTATCCGGTCACCCGAACGCTCCGCAGCGCGCGCATCGCGGACGGCGACGTAGCGGTCCGGTGGGACGACGGCAGCGCCAGCATCCTGCCCAGCCTGTGGCTGCGCGAGTTCAGCCCCGACCCCGGCACCATTCACCCGGTCACGCGCGAGCAGTTGATCATGCTGATCGACCTGCCGGAAGACCTGCGCGCGGCGGACGCGGAGATACGGCCCGACGGCCGCCTGCGGGTCACGTGGCAGCCGGAGGGCCTGGACAGCGTCTACCATCCGGGCTGGCTGTGGGCGCACCGCCCCGAGTCGCCGGGCGATGACGCGCTGCCGCCGCGGCGCCTCTGGACGCGCGGCGAAGCGCCGCGCGTGCCGCTGACCACCGTCGACGGCGCGGCCGTCCGCGACGGAGACGACGCGGCGTTCCAGGCGTGGTTGACGGCGATCCACGTCGACGGGCTCGCCCTCATCGAGAAGCTCCCGCAGGACCCCAGCGTCGTACCGGACGTACCGAGCCGCATCGGCTGTCTGCGCAACTCGAACTTCGGCACGGTCTGGGAGGTGGAGAGCCGCCCGAACGCGGACAGCAACGCCTACACCAGCGTCGCCCTGCCGGTGCACAACGACCTGTGCACCCGCGAATACGTGCCCGGACTGCAGTTCCTGTTCTGCCTGCACAACTCCTGCGAAGGCGGCGACAGCATCTTCGTGGACGCCTACGCGGTGGCCGAGCAACTCAGGGCCGAGTCCCCGCAGTCCTTCGAGATTCTGGCGACCGTCGCCGCGCCGTTCGGCACGCGCAACCGGGATTCCGATCACCGCTTCTGCGCCCCGGTGCTGGAACTCGGCCCCGCCGGCGAGGTCTCCTCGGTGCGCTACACTTGGTGGCTGCGCAATCCGATGGCCGGCGACACCGCCCGGATCAAGGCGTTCTACGCCGCCTTCATGCGGTTTCAGCGCTTGGCCAACGACCCGGACAACCAGCGCCGGCTGCGGCTCCGTCCGGGCGACTTGGCCGCATTCGACAACCGGCGCGTGCTGCACGGACGAACCGCCTTCGATACCGCGTCGGGCCGCCGCCGGCTGCGCGGCTGCTACGGCGAACGGGAAGAACTGGAGTCCCGGCTGCGGATGGCGGCGCGGGCGGAACGGCAGCGGCTGGTCGAGCAGGCCGGCCCGCCCGCGGCGCGCGCCGCCTCCTGACGCAGGGCGGACGCGGGAGATTACGCCATGCCGCTGACGATGTCACGCGAGGTCTTCATCACCGCGGCGGTGACCGGCGCCGGCGCCACTCAGGACCGCAGCCCGCACGTTCCCCGCAGTCCGCGGCAGATCGCCGACAGCGCCGTCGACGCTGCGAACGCGGGCGCGGCGATCGTGCATTGTCACGTTCGCGACCCGGAGAGCGGCGCGCCGAGCCGCAAGACCGAGTATTATCGCGAGGTCACCGACCGGATACGCGGCGCCGGCGTCGACGTGGTGCTCAATCTGACGACCGGCATGGGGGGCGACATGGTGTTCGGCGCCCCCGACCGGCCGCTGCCGCCGCGGGCGGGCACCGACATGGCGAGCGCCGGCGAGCGCATGGCGCCGATCCGCGAGTGCCTGCCGGAGATCTGCACCCTGGATTGCGGCACCATGAACTTCGCCGAAGCCGACTACGTGATGACCAATACGCCCGCCATGCTGCGCGCGATGGCGGCCATGATCACGGAGCTCGGCGTCAAGGCGGAGATCGAGGCCTTCGATACCGGTCACCTGTGGCTTGCCAAGTCCCTGGTCGACGAGGGGCTTCTGCCGGGCCCGGTGCTGGTCCAGCTCTGCATGGGCATCCCCTGGGGCGCGCCGGACGACCTGAACACCTTCATGGCGATGGTTGACAACATGCCGGATGACTGGGTCTTCTCCGCCTTCTCCCTGGGACGCCATCAGATGCCCTACGTGGCGGCGGCCGTGCTGGCCGGCGGCAACGTGCGCGTCGGGTTGGAGGACAACCTCTATCTCCGCAAGGGCGTGCCGGCCACCAACGCGCAGTTGGTGGAGCGGGCGGTGACCATCATCGAGGCCATGGGCGCGACCGTGACCGGCCCGGAGCGCGTGCGCGAGCGGCTGAAGCTGACCAGACGGCCCCCGCGATGAGAGCCGCCATCATCGGCGGCGGCGTGATCGGCGCAGGCTGGGCGGCGCGATTCCTGCTCAACGGATGGGACGTGACGGTGTTCGATCCGGGCGTCGACACGCGGCGTCGAGTGGAGGAGGTGATCGACAACGCCCGTCGCAGCCTGCCCGCCCTGTACGACCGCTCCCTGCCGGGCGAAGGCGCGCTGATCTGGTGCGATTCGGTCGCCGCCGCGGCGGTCGCCGCCGACTGGATTCAGGAGAGCGTGCCCGAACGGCTGGAGGCGAAGCGCGCCGTCCTGGGCGAGGCGCAGCGGCATGCGCCCGGCGGCGCCGTGCTCGCCTCTTCCACGTCGGGGTTCAAGCCGTCGGACCTGCAGTGCGGCGCGCGGCGTCCGGGACAGATACTGGTCTGCCACCCGTTCAATCCGGTCTATCTCCTGCCTCTGGTAGAGGTCGTGCCCTCCCCCGCCACCGACCCGTCGATCCTCGACCGCAGCATCGCGCTGCTGGAGGCGGTCGGCATGCGGCCGCTGCCGATCCGCAAGGAGATCGACGCGCACGTTGCCGACCGGCTGCTGGAAGCGGCGTGGCGCGAAGCGCTATGGCTGGTGCGGGACGGCATCGCCACCACCGCTGAGATCGACGAAGCGATCCGCTGCGGCTTCGGTCTGCGCTGGGCGCAGATGGGTCTGTTCGAAACCTACCGTATCGCCGGCGGCGAAGCGGGGATGCGGCACTTCATCGCGCAGTTCGGGCCGGCGCTGCAGTGGAACTGGAGTCGGCTGACCGACGTGCCGGAACTGACCGACGACCTGATCGACCGGATCGCCGAGCAGTCCGACCGGCAAACCGGAGCGCGCGATGTCCGGCGCCTGGAACGGCTCCGGGACGACAACCTGGTCGCCATCCTGCGCGCCCTGAAGAGCAACGACCACGGCGCGGGCCGGACGGTCGCCGCCCATGAACGGAGCCTGCCGGATGCCGGTGCCGGCGCCGGCCCGCTGCCGGTCACGGTGTCGCGTCAGGTGCCGCGGAGTTGGACCGACTACAACGGCCACGTGAACGAGTCGCACTATCTGGAGCTCTTCGCCCAGGCCACCGACCGGACCATGGAACTGATCGGCGCCGGCGCGGACTACGTCGCCGCCGGCAAGAGCTACTTCACCGTGGAGAGCCATCTGCGGCATCTGGACGAGGTCCGCGGCGGCGAGCGGATTCGCGTGACGACCCAGCTCCTTGCCGGCGGGAGGCTCCCCGCCGGCGACGGCAGGAAGCTGCATCTCTTCCACCGGCTGGAGCGCGGCGCCGGCCGTCTGGCCGCCACCGGCGAGCATCTGCTGCTCCACGTCGACCTGAAGACCCGCAGGAGCTGCCCGCCCGATGCGCGGGTCGCCGCGCGGCTCGAACGACTGCTGGCCCGGCACGCCGCGCTGCCCCGGCCGGAAGGGGCCGGCCGGTTCGTCGCACAGCGCGCAGCGCACGAGCGCGAACCGGCCCGTGCCGATCCGCCGCCGGCCAGCGCGGGATAGCGCGCACCCTTGTACCGCGGTTACCCGATCGCGGTGGTCGCCTTTCTCTCCACGGGGCTCACCATCGGCACCAGCCAGTACGCCTTCGGCGAGTTCGCAGCGCCGCTGCGCGACCACGCCGGCCCTGGCCACCACCGGGCTGGCGGTGATCGCGGCCATGGGAATCGGCTCAAAGCTCGCCTTCGGCGCGATGAGCGAACGCTTTACCGCACGCCGTTGCTGCGTCGCGTCGGTGGCCCTGCAGACCGGGGGACTCGTCATCATGGCGCTGGCCGCCTCGGTGCCGGCGATGTGGTGCGGGATCTTCGTGTTCGGGCTGGGGTTCGGCGGACTCGGCGCGCTGCTGGTGCTGATCGTCCAGGAGGAGTTCGGGATGAAGGAGTTCGGCAGCATTCAGGGCGTGGTGCAGGTGGCGATGACCGGTTCGATGGCCGCCGCACCGCCGTCTTCGTTGCGGCGATCATCTGCCTGCTGGCAGCCGGGGGCCGCCGCTCGCGAACGGCGCCGGGCGTCGCGAGCGGCAACCCTTGAGATCCTGCGGTTTGCCGGTTGCCCCGCGCCCCACCCAACGCTGGTATGATACCATCATTATCATACCAGCGTTATCATACCATCGATACCATGAAGCAGTTCGTATTCGACCGGCTCGTCGACCGCGACAACATCTGCAATCTCGAGCGTGAGCAGCGCCAGCTCCGGGCTGCGGTGCAGAGCGCATCCCGCGTGGTGGTGTACGGTCCGCGGAACTACGGGAAGACCTCGGTCGTCCGCAATGTCACGATCGAGGAGTTTCAGGTCGGGCACAAGCGCCACTTCGTGTACTTCGCGGACCTTCTGGGAGTCCGCTCCATGCGCTCGCTCACCCAACGGCTGGCCGCCGGTCTGCAGCGATGCTTTGCCGCTTCCTTCCCGGTCAAGGGGCTCCTGGAGAGCGCGGCCCGATTGCTGGGATCGCTGCGGCCCGAGATCTCGTTGGATCCCCAAACGGGAAGTCCCAGCGTGTCCCTCCACCCCGGCGCTGCCGATTCGCACCTCGCGCTGCAGACCCTCTGGGAGCGCATCGCCCGGATCACCGAGGAGATCGACTCGCTTGTCGTCCTGGACGAATTCCAGGACGTGGCCTTGGTAGAGGAAGCGCCCGCGCAGCTTCGCACCTGCCTGGAGGCGCTGGGCGACGTGCCGGTGCTGCTCCTCGGTTCCAAGCGGCACATGCTCGCGGAGCTGTTCGCGGCGCCGGGGGCTCCGTTGGCCGGCTGGGGGACCGACCTGGAGTTCCGGTCGATACCGTACGACGACTATCACGCCTATATCGAGGAGCGGTTCAGCCAGCGTCATCTGGCAATCGCCCGCGCAGTTGCAAGGAGTCTCCAGGACGACATGCAACGGGTGCCCGAGGCGATCAACCGCCTGTGCGCCCAAATAATGGAACTGCACGAGCACACCGAAATCGGCCGTGAGCACGTTCGGTCAGCCCTGCTGAAACTCCTGGAGAACCGCGAAGGGCGCCATGCGTCCTATCTGTCGGCGTTCTCCGGCACCGACGAGACCGTGCTGACCGAGATCGCGCGCCACGGCACGGTCGAGCATCCTCAGTCCAAGCGGTTTCTCGGCGGCGTCGGACTCTCCAGCCGGACGGTGGCCCTCTCCTTCAGACGACTGTGGAATCAAGGCGTAATCGAGCTGGTGGCACACGGCTATCGGATCGCCGATCCCCTGCTCGCCGCCTATCTCGTTCGTTACCGCTGACGCCGCGCCGCGGACCCGTTCGAGTTGCGTGCCGCCGACCCGGCGCAGCCTGATCATCGGTCATCGCAGCAGGGTGCCGCCCACCTCGAGCGCGTACAGGCGGGCGCGCTCGAACAGAATCTCCACCCGCACGGTACGGCCGGCCAGCTCGTCCAGCGTTCTGCCGCTGGTCCAGGTCGGTGACCAGCGCAGGTCGTCGCCGCTGAACGGCCGGCACTCCCGGGCCGAGAACCCCTCGGCTACCTGCTGGACCGGCGGCGGATCGCCCGGCAGCACGTCGGTCTGCACGTACACCTGCGCCCGCACCTCGCCGATCGGCGCCTCCACGTTCAGCGCCAGGCTGCCTTCGGTGAGCTCGAATCCCTTGGTCATGACGCTCGCACCGCCGGAACGGCTCTCCAGGTACATGAAGCCGTCGGGCCGCAGCGTGTGCAGCGTCATCGCGCTGCGGCGCTGCCCCGCCGGAATCTCGCCGCGGCCGCCGTGGTCGGTGCGGCTGCCCACGGAATAGATGCGCAACTCGTCCGGCAACGGCACCAGACAGCACGGGTAGAAGCCGTATCCGCCGAACTCGCCCGGCTCCGCCGGAGCGACGAACTGGTCGCGAACGGTGCGGTTGACGTTGCGGCCGTTGATGCTGTAGACGAGATGGTTCGACACCGGCCCGGCGCCCTTGGTGGTCGTCTCGCCCGGATCGCCGTGCAGGAGCCACAGGAAGCCGATGAAGTAATCGCCGTACGCGAACGTCGGCATGCCGTACGGTTGCGCGAGCGGCGGATCGCAGGAATCGGGGCGGACGATCGTCTCCGGCTCGCTGAAGTGCACCCAGTCCTCGGTCTCCATGGTCGCCACCAGCCGCTGGCTGAACGGCGGCTTGACGTCCTTGGCGCGGCACATCACCTGGTGCCGGCCGGTGAGCTTGTTGAAGAAGATCGTGTGGCAGGTATCGCTCGACCAGTCGCCCCAGCGCGCGCCCGGCAGGTCGCGCCACCGGTAGCCGTCGGCCGAGACCACCACCGGGTTGCGCATCGTCGCCGGCCCGCTGCGCCAGTCCCAGTCCAGGTAGAGGAGCTTGTACGGATAGCGGGAGTCGCGCGGGTCCCGGTAGACGTGGCCGCTCTCCGCGTTCTTCCTCCCTTCCGTCAGGCAGTGCGGGAAGGCGCCCGACCAGGAGGTGTGATCGTCCCCGACCCGGTCGATCTCCCAGTGGACTCCGTCGTCGCCGATCGCCCCGAACAGGGCGTTGCAGATGTGGTTGTCCGGGTCCGGCTGGCCGCCGTAGATCACCCGCCAGCGGCCGCGATTCTCATCGAAGAAGACCGAGGGGTAGGCGTTGCCCAGATCGAACGGATCGGCGAACGTGCCCTCCGGGACCGGCTCCGGCCGGCCCAGCCGCCGCACGACGTTGCGCGCCGACTCCAGGCACCAGTCGTCAAGGAACAGTATCTTCTGCATGGACCCATGTTACCATAACTTCGTCCGCCCGCGCCGCCTCCTGGACGAGCGCGCACCGTCACTGGCGACCCTCCACTGCCTCCTCCACTTCTCGAAGAGTCGCATTCTCTTCCCGCTCAGTCATGTACTCGACGCCGCAACGCCCGATGCGGGCGATCCGATCGTCAGGGTCGTTCAGCAATGCCTCGAATCCGCGTCGCTGCCGCGCCCACATTTCGCTCTCCGCGCCACTCCAAGTACGAACTCGACCGTCGGTTGCGACCAGAACTTCCTGCGTCGAGTAGCCGTGATCCAGAGCCGCCAAAGCCATGCTCCGCCACGAAGCATCCAGGGGCTGCGCCAGTGGTTCCGATTTCCACCTATTCGAGGCGCGGTCCAACGGATCGAGATGATGTCGCTTCAGCGTCTTCGAGTTCAGCAACCGGTGATAGAGATCGATATCGTCGCCGACGAGAAATTGGATCACGCCGAACATTGCACAAATCTCATCAGCGGCTGCCAAGCGTTCCAGAACGTTCTTTCGGTGCTCAACACCTAGCGATCGAGCCACGGTTTTGACCAAATCCCATGCACGGCAGTATCCCGAATGCTCGGCATCGGTCAGACCGGAGACCAGCCAGTCAACTGCCAGGTCACTGTCCGCGGACAATATCACCCCAAGCCAGTAATCGCCGGTATGCCCTGCGGCTCCTCCCGGCGCCGAGCGAAGAATCGCTTGCCGCCACGGCGTACGAATTGCGTCCGGGATTCTTTCCCGATGGCCGAGCCAGTAGCCGATCGACATGGCGACCGCAATCCGACGAACGTTCGATTGCAACATCTCTCGGATCGCAGCGTCCGGCATCCGGCGACACGACCGGCGCAGGAAATCCTCCAAGCTCGGCATATCGGATGCCGCAGAAAGGGCGGTATCGAACAGATCACGAGGGGGCGACCGATGCACCAACACCGGCTCCACCGCAATCCAGCGATATTCTTCCTTCGCGAGGCACCGGCCCGCAAGGCGTGTCCATCCCGGTCGGCCGTCGGTCACCGCCTTGCACACGAACGGCGCGACCAAGCCGCTCGGAATAGCCCGACAGATCAGCGCATCGGCCGCCGCTACGGGATCCGACACCCGCTCCGCCAACGCACCACAGAACCCGTGCGACAAGGGCAGATGTTCTATTCCCGCAAGGCGCGCCTCGAACTCACATCGCTCCAATAGCGACGCGACCTCTGCAAAGGAGCGATGCTCCCAGCGTCCTGCGAGTTCGTCGATCGCGTCGGACCACACTTGTTCCTGGTGCTCCCAATCGTTGAAAGCGAAATACTTTGGCGAAACCAGCATCTCGAAGTCCGGATCGAGGTTCAATTCGACTGTGATCTTGACCTGCTTGGCCAGCTCGGCAATCCGATGTTGAATGCCCGGATGATGACGCGTAACGCTTGCAATGTCGACGAGCATGGTACCTGCGAGTTCACGCATGATGTCACGCGTCGTTTGGCCATAATTGACTGGCGGGAAAAACTCCAATTGAGGTTCGATCCAAACTGCTGAAAGTTCGAACAGATCACTCCATGGCACACATTCGGACTCTCTCACTACCTGCAGCGCCGCGGGCCAATGCGAAGCCAGCTCCCGAAGCTCATCGTCTCCGAGTATTGGCCTCATAAAGGAGACCGTGTTTCCGATACCTGGATCGGAAACACAGTACGTGAGACCCGGCATCAACGCCAAGCGCAGCGCATGGACGGCGGGTTGTCCGTTCCGGGTCCTCGTCCACCACTTGAGCGTCTCCCGCACGAGTATCAAGCGGCGATCGAGCAGGTACCCCATGTCGTCAGGGGCACCGTTCGCCCAGGACTTCAGTTCATCTAAGAGATGGTCCGATAATATCGCGAAACGTTCATCGACCATACGGTCGAGAAGCATGGGAATCGCCGTCTCCGGTGCGTTGCGCAGGGTTGGTTGGGCAACCTCCATGATCAACTCGGGATGCCGTTGGAGCACATACCGAGCCTCGACGGTTCCCAGCGATGCGTAATCCGACCAAAGATCGGGAAGATTCGCTTCTTCGATCCAACGCACCAAGTCGGCGGCGATGGCGGCGCCACGCGAACGAGCTCCGATCAGGGTACGGAGTGCGTCCCGTCGTGTCTCGACGATTTCCAGAAACGACGCGACGTCGAGTGCTCCCGGTCCATCGAAGAAGGCACGGCTCACGATGATCCAGCGCATCGGTTCCGGTTCTACCGATATCGCCTTGCCTGATCTTACCCGAATGACTCCGGCGGCGCCGATTTTCGCAAGGTCGCTGCTCACGTCCAGCAGTGGCTTCCCCAGACGTTGGCAGACGGCTTCCTTCTTCACTCCGGCGTCGCCGCCAAGCGCGAAGGGCGCCAACAATCTCATGGCGTCGATGTCCATTATTTGGCCGATACTTCGGCTGAGTTCGGCGACCAGTGACTCGCCGCTCACGACATCAAGCACATTCCCCGAACGGTACAGGTGAGCGAGCGTGGCAGCGAGACCGGGCCGGCCGGCGGCCTGCTTTCTTATCACGTAGAGCAACCGGTCTGGTCCGTGAATGCCGGACGACTTGATGATCTCCACCATCGTGTCGGCGTCGATGCGGTTGAGTTTCATCTCCTTGGTGATCCCGACCTTGAGCGCGCTACGGACATTTGCAGCGTCGTCGCAGGGCCAACTCGTCGCGATGATGCGGAACTGCGCTCCAACCTCGCTCCTGATCTGATCGAGCTTCGCGATCTGCATAGGGTCTACGTGTGCGTCGTCCACGATCACCGCCGCCGGGCGCAGGCTGCGCAGGTCGTTCGCAATCTGCGTGCGGTCATGGTCGACCAGGAAGCGCGCGCGTCCCTCCAACGCCAGCGTCCGCAGCAGAAACGTCTTCCCCGATCCCGGCTCACCCACGAGCAGGCAATCCCCCTTCTGCTCCCGTAGCCAACCCATCTCCCGTTCCCGACCGAGTACATCGTCGCCGAGCAGCGGCCGCTGCGTCACGGGAAACAGGCTCAGCGCGGCCGGCCTGCCGGTCACCCCCAGCAGGCGCCTGCACCAGTCGGGTTCCCGGTAGAGACTCCGAGCAAACCAATCCTGGTCGTAGGCTTGGCGCAAGGTCACTCCCCGGGTACGCGCTGCATCGAATAGTTTTTTGCGATAGCTGGGTGTAATACGCCGTGGCGTCGCAAACAGTGCGCTGGTGATCGTCCAACCCCTGCTCTTTGCCCGTTCGAGGCTGCGGGTAAGGTTGTCGACGAGTTTTTCGCCGGTAGTCGCGATAAGAGGAAACGGTTCGCCGGCGTGGGCGGCAACCGCGCCGTCGAAGCCGTCGTCACCGCCGCCACGCACCGAAACCAGTGTCGGCCATTCACGACGGAGCAGATCCGCGGCGCAGGCTTCGAACACTTCGGGGTTCAGTTTGCCGTCAAGGGCATTGAGGATCGCCCGATGGTGCTCGTCGAGCGTTACGGCCGATGACCTCCTGACCGTGATGGAGCGACCAGAGTCGGCCAGTCTCTCAAGACGGTCCATCATCGGCGCGGAGATGCGGAGCTCGCCCCGTTCCCAACGAGCGACCGTGTTGGGCTGCACCCCAACGGCGTCGGCCAGTTCTTTCTGCGTCATGCCGAGTCGCTCGCGAAGCGTCTTGATGTCAAACTTCGGGTTCATACTCAACAATATTAACGTGACATTCTCTATACGTCAAGTATAGAAACTTCGTTTGACATCATCGCCGATGTGTTATAATGGTATTCATACTCTGAGGAGGATCACTCATGGCGCGATCAGACAAGACATCGTCAGGCAGCGACTCGAAGCCCAAGGTCCACGTAACCGCTACCGGTGGCATGTACTTCGAAGCGGACGAGCTGCTGCGCAGCCCGGAAGTCAGAAAGGCAATCAAGAGCATGGTGGGGATCACCTCCAACAAGCGGGCATCCGATGCGTCTTCAGAAGGATCAGAAACGTGCTCGCCCTGAGCCGGGCCGGCAGCACGCGATAGGGCGCAGAAAAGGCTTCGCGGCCGCGCGCCGCGCAGATCAAGGAGGAACCATGAAACGGTTCTCAGTTCTCGTGTTCGTCGCCGCGCTCGCCATGATGGCGTGCGAGCAGGGACCGGCTCCGGCGACGCCGGCATCGACCGGGGCGCCAGCCGCCGCCGCTCAGCCTGGTATCCGCAGCGAGACGATCGTCATCGCCATCAAGGCGGACCGATCCGCGCGCTCGACAGGCAACGCTGCCGTGCAAGTCGGCTCATCGCCCAACGTCACGCTCCAATTCCCCGCGGACTTCGCGGCCGGCACTCGGCACCGGACCGGTCCACTCTCGTTTGAATTCGACTTTCTTAAACACCTGCCGCACGCTTCGATCACTCGACGCGTGATCGAGAAGGGAGGCATCGTCCCGTGGGTAAGTCTCAACGGCGGCACAAGTTGGCACGCCGGAGGATTCGATCTCGGCGGCCAGGTGAAGCTGAGCTTCGAGTATCGAGCCGGGGACGCCGAAGACGATGATACCGGCGGCACCGTGACGATTAAAATTGCCGCTTTGGGGCTAACTCCTGGCGTAGAATCTGCGCCACAAGCGAGCCTGCCGCACGCGATCAGCCTGGTACGTAACTACTTGGCAGCCAACAACTTGCTGATACGCTTCTTCATCATCACCGATCAATAGGCCGGCGCGGTCGGCAGCGGGCGGGCGCGCCGGTCGTAGAGGCGCCATACGCTGCCGTTGGTCAGTATTCCCCACCGAATGCGGCCGTCGGAAGCGATTTCCGCGGTCGACAGATACCGCAGCATCTGCCCGTGCGGCGAGCCGCTCCGCGCCCCGTCATGCCGGTCGTGGCGGTCGAGCGCCAGGCCGAAGCGCTTGCTCTCCTCGACCAGCAGCGCGTCCCGGTAGCGGTCCTCGGAGTCGCTCCGCGCAGCGGCGCGCGCCTTGGACGCGGCGTCCGCGAACAGCAGATGGTCGGGTACGTCCTGGTTGCCGGCGGCGCCCTGTTGCGGCAGATAGTCGGTCCATCCCAGCAGCTCCAGCACCGGACGGATGAGGTCCTGCTCGGTAACCGCCTCGTTGGGATGGCGGAGCGACGTGAATCGCTCGCAGGTACGAGCGAGGCGGCGGCGAAAGTCCCCGAGCTTCGATGCCGCCGCTCCCCATTCGGCGGTCGTGCGGATGCCGTCGGTGAGAAAGTACTGGGTGAACAACTGGCCTTTCATACCATCCCGGTCAACTTATCCGGGCCGACGTCGTTCGGCAGCGGCCGGTGACGGAAGTGCGAGCCGAGCTGTCCGTGGATCGCGGGCGATGTTGATACTATACCGGTCGTGATCCTGCATCTGGTCGGCGGCTTCCTGGGCAGCGGCAAGACCACGGCGATCGGCAGCGCGTGCGCGCTGCTGCGGCAGCGCGGCGAGGCGGCGTCGGTGATCACCAACGACCAGGGCACGCTGCTGGTCGACACGGCGTTCCTGCGCGGTTTCCATCCGACCCGCGAGGTGACCGGCGGCTGCTTCTGCTGCCGGTACGATCGGCTGGTCGACCTGCTTGCCGCTACGCGCCGCGGCGGCGCGCAGCACGTGTTCGCCGAGGCGGTCGGCTCGTGCGCCGATCTGGCCGCCACGGTGGTGCGGCCGCTGCTCCGCTCCGCCGCCGGCCCGGTCGAGCGCGTTTCGTTCACGGCGATGGTCGATGCGCGGCTGCTGGCACGGCTCCAGGCCGGCGAGCCGCTGCCGTGGTCCGGGAACGTCGCCTATCTGTTCCGCGAGCAACTCCGCGAGGCGCCGCTGCTGGTGGCGAGCAAGTGGGACCTCGTGGTCGATCCGCGCACCGTGTCGATCTCCGTACACCGTTCCGGCATTCCCGCCCCCGGCCAGACGGTGCTCCGTCAGGACGGGCGCACGCCGGCCGGCGTCGCCCGATGGATCGGCGCACTTGGCGATGCCGGCCATCCGGCAACCGCCGCCGCCGGCGCCTGCGACCCCGGCATCGACTACGCCCGCTACGGCGCGGGCGAAGAGGCGCTCGCCTGGCTCGACGCCGAGGTGCGGGTCGACGCCGCCGGCGGCGGCGCCCGCGCAGCCGCCGGCCGCCTGGTACGGGCGGTCATCGCCGGCGTGAGCCGGGAGGCGGACGCGATCGGTCACGTGAAGTTCCTGATCCGCGACCATCTGCGCGACGTCAAGGTCAGCCACACCGCCGCGGACGAACCGCCGGACACGGCGACCGCCGCCGGGCTGCGCCGACTCGACCGGCTCAGCGACCGCCGGCTCTACGTGGTCGTCAACGCGCGCGCCGAGATCGGCGCGGAACGCCTGCAGCGGCTCCTCGACCGCGCTGCGGCGCCGCCCGGCGGCGGAGCCACCCTCGCGGTCATCCGCTCGGCGGCCTTCCACCCGGCCCCGCCGCTACCGGCTCCGCCGCAATTGAGCCGGACGGCAAGCGGCTAGTCCGGCTCGCTGCCGGGCACGACCTGCGGCACTCCGTGCTCGCGCAGCAGGTCGCCGAACGCCGGCAACCGGCGTTCCAGGGTCTCCTTGAGCCGTTCGAGCTGCCGGTCGATCGGGCCGGCCAAGTGGTCGTACACCTCGCACGCCTGCCGGGTGGGGGCCGCTTCGGCGTAGGTCACCACGCTGGTCAGGCCGGCCAGCTTGTAGATCAGCTTCACCGGATGGTTGAGGTGGTTGAGCGCGCCATCGGCGAGCGGCTCGACCAGCTCCGCCTCGATCGCCTGCAACTCCTCCTTGAGCGCGCGAGCCGCGTCCGCTACCGCCTGCTCGCCGGAGCCGCCCTTCGCTCGGCCGGCCCACTCGCCGGCCTGCCGGCAGACGCTGCGCAGCTCGTTGACCGCGTCGTTCGCCGCCGAGACCTTGTCGCGGATGCGCATGGCCAGATCGAACTGCGCCTGCAGGTCCTCCTGCGTCGCCGCGATGCGCGGGTCCTTGCGTATCTCGAACGGCTGCCGGCAGGTGACGCCGGCCGCGGTGAGGCGGGCTTCATAGCGGCCCGGCGAGGCCACCGGACCGGACGGCCGGTCCGTGCTGCCGGTGATCTGGCGGGCGCCCGGGTAGCGCATGTCCCACACGAAGCGGTTCATGCCCGCCTTGACCGGCACCACCGGTTCGGCGGGCGGCCGGTCCTTGCCGGCGGCGTCCGCCGGCGGCGCGGGCTCCACGCTGGAAAAGCTGCGGATCTCCTCGCCGTTCGCGTCGTGGAACGCCAGCGTGACCTCGCCTTCCGACTCTTTCTGCAGACGGTAGTGCAGAACCACGCCGGCGCGCGGGTTGGCGCCGGCGTCGAGCATTCGGCGCTCGAAGCCGCCGTCCGGGGTCTTGGCGGCGTACAGGGCGCCCGGCATGCCGAGCCCCACCGCGTACTGCTTGCCGGACGCCGCCGTGGGGTCGAAGTCGCCGGCCATGCGCAGCGCGGGCGCCGGCTCGAACAGGCGAACCGGGGCGACCGGGCCGGCCGCCAACTGACGCACCAGCCTCAGACCGTCGGTGATCCAGAACGACCGGCCGTGGGTGGCGGCGATCAGGTCGTCGCCGCGGATCGCCAGATCGTGGATCGGCGCCACCGGCAGGTTACCGTTGAACGGCTGCCAGGACGCGCCGTCGTCGCAGGAGAGGTACAGGCCGCGCTCGGTGCCGGCGTAGAGCAGCCCCGGACGCACCGGGTCCGCGCGGATCACCCGCGTGAAATCGTCGTCCGGCAGGCCGCCGGTGATCGGCGTCCAGGTCGCGCCGTAATCGGCGGTCTTGAACAGATACGGCCGGTAGTCGTCGAGCTTGTAGCGAAAGGCGGCCAGATAGGCGGCGGCCGGGTCGTGCGGAGAGATTTCGATGGTGGCGACGGTCGCCCACTCCGGCAGGTCGGGCGGCGTGATCTCCTGCCAATCGGCGCCGCCGTCGCGGGACAGGTGGACCAGCCCGTCGTCCGAGCCGGCCCAGAACAGCCCCTGCCGGTGCGGGGACTCGACGAAGGCGAAGATCGTGCAGTAGTGCTCGGCGCCGGTGGTGTCCTTGGTGATCGGGCCGCCGGACGGCTCCTGCTTGCTCTTGTCGTCGCGGGTCAGGTCGGGGCTGATCGGCTCCCAGCTCGCGCCTTCGTCCGTGGAGCGGAACACCACGTTGCCGGCGACGTAGAGCACGTCGGGATCGTGCGGGGAGATCAGGATCGGGTAGGTCCACTGGAAGCGGTACCGGAGGTCCTTCGGTCCCCACCCGCCGTACTCCTCCGGCCAGGCGGTGATGATCCGGACCTGCGCGGTCGCGTGGTCGTAGCGCAGCATCACGCCGCCGCCGCCGGGGGCGCTGCCGATGGCGCCGGAGTAGACGATGTCCGGGTTGTCGGGGCGCACCTGGATGTGGCCGCTCTCGGAGTTGCCGACCGTGTAGCAGTCGCCCATGCGGATGATGCCCTTGTCCGAGCGGCTGGGCACGCTGATGGCCGAGTTGTCCTGCTGCGTGCCGTACACCCGGTACGGAAATCGGGTGTCGGTGGTGACGTGGTAGAACTGCGCGGTCGGCTGGTTGTAGATCGACGACCACGTGTCGCCGCCGTTGAACGAGACGCAGGCGCCGCCGTCGTTGCCCTCGATCATGCGGCGCGGGTCGGCCGGATCGATCCACAGGTCGTGGTTGTCGCCGTGCGGCGTGGACACCCCGCTGAAGGTCTTGCCGGCGTCGGTGGACTTCCACGCCTGCAGATTGAGCACCCAGACCGTGTCGGCGTCCTGCGGGTCGGCGAACACGTGGTGGTAGTACCAGGGGCGCTGGCGCAGGTCGCGTTCCGCGCTCGCCACCTCCCAGGTGGCGCCGCCGTCCTCGGAACGGAGCAGGGCGCCCTGTTCCGCCTCCACGATCGCCCACACCCGGCCAGCCTTGGCGGGCGAGCAGGCGATGCCGATGCGGCCCTTGATGCCGGCCGGCAGCCCCGGGTTGCCGGAGAGTTCGGTCCAGGTGTCGCCGCCGTCGGTCGACTTGAAGATGCCGCTACCGGGGCCGCCCGACTCCAGTATCCACGGCCTGCGGATCACCTGCCAGAGCGCGGCGTACAGGACGCGCGGATTGGTGGGGTCGATGCAGAGGTCGATGGCGCCGGTCTCGGCATTGCGGAACAGCACCCGCTCCCAGGTCTCGCCGCCATCGCGCGAGCGGAACACGCCGCGCTGCTCGTTCGGCCCGAACGCGTGGCCGAGCGCGGCCACGTAGACCCGATCGGAGTCCTGCGGATCGATGCGGATGCGGCTGACGTGGCGCGTGTCGGTCAGGCCGACGTTGCGCCAGGTCGCGCCGCCGTCGGTCGACCGGTAGACGCCGTCGCCGTGTGAGACGTCCACGCGGATGCAGGCCTCGCCGGTGCCGGCGTAGATGACGTTGGGGTCGGAGGGAGCGACGGCGATCGCGCCCACGGCGGCGGTCCCGAAGAAGCCGTCGGAGACGTTCTCCCAGTAGGTGCCGCCGTCGGTGGTCTTCCAGACGCCGCCGGCGCAGGCGCCGAAGTAGAAGGTCTGCGCGTGCGCCGGATCCCCGGCGACCGCCACCACACGGCCGCCGCGGTGCGGACCGATGCAACGCCACTCGATCGTGCCGAAGAGTTCAGGTACGAGTCCGGAGCTTCCCATGACTGCCTGCATCATACGACGGTGCCGCGCCGGCGTTCAGACGCCGATGCGCGGGTTGAAGCGGATGCGGTTCAGGCCGGCGGTGGAGACCACCGCGTTGGCGGCCGGCGGCAGGTAGTGGTCGACCCAGAGCCGCTGCGCGACGGCGCTCTCCAGTTGCAGGTGGATCAGCCAGTGCATGGTGTCCCAGCGGCTCAGGCCCGTCGCACCCCGGCGGTAGCAGCCGTCGGCGCGCACGCGCACTTCCCGGACGGTCATGGCGCCATCGGCGAAGCTGCCGAGCGACGGCAGCAGCTCCACGGCCGTCCCTTCGAGCGCCCGCGCGTACTGCCCCACTCCGTCGATCATGAGCTCCGTGAGGTCCTCCCGCCGCTCGATGCCGCGCGGGTACGGCGCGACGATGTCGACCAGTCCCGCCCGGCCCCAGGCGCCAACGTCGATCCCGTAGCCCAGGCACCACTCCACGTCCGGGCCGGCGATCAGCGCCAGCTTGCGCCGTTCGTACCGGGCCGACGGGCCGAACTCGTCCAGCAGGGCCCGGATCTCCCGGATCCACTCGGTCGTGATCTCCGCCCACACGCTGCGCAGCCGCTCGTCGCGGTCGTCGAGCTCCCGCGCGTCGCCGGCGAAGCGCTCCCGGTAGCGATCCAGCACCGGCTGCTCGTAGCGCACCAGCGGAAAGCCGCGCGCGAAGCACAGACACACGCCGTCGGCGCCGCGCTCCAGGCACTCCCGCATGATGCCGTTGAGCTGCCGGCGCACTTCGGGAAAGGCCACGCTCAGCTTGCTGGCGTCGACCGCGCCGTCGGCCTCCACGCAGCAGTACTCGGGGTGCGCTGCGTAGAAGCGGGAGCGAAACTGATGGTCGAGCGGCGGCTCGCAGGTCCAGAGCTGCACGCGCAGATAGGCGATCAGCGCCAGCTCCATGCGGTGCGCGCTGTCGATCGCGGCCTGCATGGGGTCGATTCCCATGGCGATCATCCTGGTGACTACGTCGTAGCTGCCCAGGTAGCCGTCCTCGCCGTCCCAGGCGTCCTGGCCGATGATGGTCCCCACCTTGGTGTCGTAGTGGACGCAGTCGGCGCCGCCCACGCCGTAGCAGCCGAACGTCCACGGACTGCCCGCGAACGGTCGGAACACGCGCTCGACCACCTCCGTGCCCGGCTCGGCGCCGCCGAACATGTTGCCGTCGTGAGTGAACATCAGCGGGCGCGGCCGCTCGGCCTCGAGCTCCCGGACGTGATCGTCGCTCACGGGAACGGCCCGCACGGAGCAGAGGCGCGCCAGCGCCGGTCCGCGCCCCTGCCGGGGAAAGCGGACCTGCAGCGACTGCCCGGTCAGGTCGGCGATGATCCACGGCTCCTCCACGTAGTCGGACCAGCCGGCGGCGCGCAGGTGCTGCCAGTGCTCGTCGCCCTCCAGCCGCACCTCGATCGAGGCCGGCCCCTGCTTGACCCCCGTGGCGGCGATGCCGATCGACACCGCGTGCCAGCCGCGGCAATCGAGCGGAACCGTCAACACGGCGGCCTCCGGGTCGGACGCCTGCAGAAACCGGCCGCTGAACAGCTCGGTCTCGTAGTCGATGAGACGCCAGGCGCCGCGCTTCGGTCGGGAGATCGGGCCGAACGTCGTGGGGTCGGCCGCGATCAGGCGGCCGGCCGGCCGGGCGATAGAGAAGTCGGTGATGAGGGTCATGGTCTGTTCCAGAGAGGGATCGGGCGATTGATGCGGAGCCGGCCGTACCGGCTCCGCATCGGCGTCCGGTGGTGACCGGCGCTACGGCGCCAGGGTCGTGCGGCCGGACTTGTTCGGTACCGGCTCGATGATGTGGTTGTCCATGCGCACCAGCGTCTCGGCGCGCAGCGCCAGCAGCTCCTGCAGGCCGGCGCGGTCAAGCGCGGCCAAGTAGTCGTCCCAGTCGGCGTCCACGTCCAGTCTGCCGAGAATGAAGCGTTCCTCATACTCCTTCACGACCGGATTGATCTGCGCGACCAGAGTCGCCTGCCGTTCGATCTGAGCGTCGTCCAGACCGAACACGTCCACGCGGCGCACCGCGATCTTGCCGCTGTGTTCCATCACCGCGGGCAGGGTCGGGAATTCGTGGTTGAACTTCCGGAACAGCAGGAACGCCCGCTCGTACGTGCTGTAGGAGGCCTCCAGCTCCGCCGGAGTCGCCGCCCGCCGCTCGATCTGCGCGTCGCCGAACGACGGCCACATGATGTCGCCGGCGGCGGCGGTATCGACCCACTTGACTCCCTCGGGCGAGGCAAGTCCGGTCCACGCGGCTCCATACTCGGAGTAGAAGAAGTCCAGCCACTTCGCGGCCACCTCCGGCATTGCGATGTCGGCGTTGAGGCCGATGCCGAAGCCGGACACGTTGCTGGCCGGCGGGCTGACGCGCCGTGCGCCGGCGTGCGTGGGGATGCTCATGAACGCGAAGCGCTCGCTGAGCTTGGCCATCACCTGCTCGCCGGGAGGCCCGAAGGGATCGGCGCCCGCCGCCGCCAGCTCCTCGCTGGTGATACCGAGCAGCGCCGGTGCGTTGCCGTGGAAGGAATAGCCGTGCGTGCCCTCCATGAAGGTGGTCGCCTCCTCATTGAGCGCCTTGTTCCACTCCGCGTACTGGCGGGTCGGCCACTCCTGGTCGATGGCGCCGGCCGCGTACAGCTCGGCGATGTACCGCAGCGCGTCCTGGTAGGCGGCCTGGTGGTAGTAGTCCTCTCCCTGTGGATAGTCGTACACGCCGAACATCACGTAGAACGGCCTCCACCAGTCGCGGAACGTCATGTACGGCACGCTGTCCGGATAGCGGTCCTTGAGCGTGATCAGCGCGTCGGCGAGATCCTCGCTGGTGGCGGGCACGTCAAGGCCTTCCTTGGCGAAGATGTCGCTGCGGTAAATGATCGCTTCCTTGATATTCTTGTACCAGCCGCTCAGCGTTGGCGACACGAAGTAGTCGCCGTCCGCCGTGCCGTAGCGGGCCAGGAACGTGTCGAAATCGAACTTGTACCGTTCGATGGCCTCGACGAAGTTGGGCCGGTAATTCTCCAGCCCGCGCAGCCCCATCAGCAGCCCTTCCCGGCCGAACTGAAGCGCCAGATTGCCCGGCAGCCGGGCCGCAAGGTCAGGCATGTCGTCGGCGGCGGCCATCAGCGCGTAGTGCCTGGGGACGTCGTCCTCCGGGAACAGCCGCGGCTCCAGGCGCACGCCGGTGATCTTCTCCAGCTCGGCGAACATCGGCTCCTGGAAGGTCTTTTCGATGCTGTCGCTGACGATCGTGTAGGTCACGGTCTGCGCGACGGCCGGCGCTGCCAGCAGCGCCGACAGCGCCGCGATCGGCAGCAGTCGTCTCAATATCGTTTTCATCGTTGCTCCTTGTGAGTCGTGTGCGAATCGTAATGTCGATCCGAACGGATGCCATTTGGCAGTCGATTCGAGTCTATTTCAGTGCTCCGATGATCACCCCCTTGGCGAAGTATCGCTGTATGAACGGATAGACCAGCAGCATCGGCACGATCGAAACGAACAGCGCCGTCCACTTCAGCTTTTCGAGTTGCATCATGATCGACATGTCCACCAATTCATCGGCGAACGGGTTGTTGTTGGCGATGGACCGCTGCCGCATGACGTCCCCAAAGACCATGTCGCGCACGATGATCTGCAGCGGCATCTTGTCGATGTCGCGCAGATAGACCAGCGGCGGGAAATACTGGTTCCAGAGGCCGATGGCGTAGAACAGGCCGATGGTGGCCAGCGCCGCCCTGGACAACGGCAGGATCACGGTACGCAGGGTGCGCAGCACCCCCGCGCCGTCGATGACGGCCGCTTCCTCCATCTCCTCCGGCAGGTTCTGAAAGAAGGTGCGCAGGATGATCAGGTTCCAGACCGCGATCGCCGGCGGCAGGACCAGCGCCCACATCGTGTTCAGGAGCCCCAGCCCGCGGATCAGGAGATAGGTCGGGATCAGACCGCCCGTGAAGTAGAGGGTGAACACCATCATGAACGTGATCGGCGTGCGGGCGAACAGCCGGCGCTTCGACAGCGGATAGGCGGTGATGGCCGTCATCATCACGCTGATGAAGGTGCCGGTGACCGTGTACAGGATCGTGTTGGCGTAGCCGCCGAGGATGCGGGGATGGGTGAGCATGAACTTGTAGGAGATCAGATCGATGTCGCGCGGAAACCAGGTGATGCCCTGCACGATCGCCCGCTCGCTGCTCAGGGAGATCGACAGGACGTGCGCCAGCGGATAGAGGCAGGCGACGCCGATCAGCACCAGCAGCAGGTGGTTGAGCACGTCCAGCGCCTGCAAGCGCCGCAGGCCGGCGCGCGCTACCACAGGCCGGTCCCCGCGATGCGCTTGACCACCGCGTTGGCGGTGACCAGCAGCGTGAAGTTGACGAGCGTATTGAACAGGCCGACCGCAGTCGCGAGTTCAAAATCGAGCGCTTCCTGCAGGCCGACGCGATAGATGAAGGTGCCGATGACGTCGGAGACCACCATGTTGGTGCCGTGCTGCATGAGCAGCGCCTTCTCGAAGCCGGTGGTCAGCAGGCGGCCCATGTTGAAGATGAACAGGATGGCCATCACCGGCATGATGCCGGGGATGGAGACGTGCCAGATCCGCTGGATGCGCCCGGTGCCGTCGATCACCGCTGCCTCGTACAGCTCGGGATTGATCGACGCGAGCGCGGCCAGGTAGACGATCGCACCGAACCCGGCGTCCTGCCAGACCCCGGAGATCACGTACAGCGGCCGGAACCAGCCCGGTTCGATCATGAAGTAGATCGGCTCGACGCCGAGCAGCCCGAGTAGGCGATTGACGCTGCCGGAGCCCGGCGACAGCATCATCCGCATGATGCCGATGACCGCGACGATCGAGATGAAGTGCGGGAGATAGGTGGCCGTCTGGATGCCGCGCCGGAACGGCTCGCTCGGCGTTTCGGTCAGCATGATCGCCAGCGCGATCGGCACCGGAAAGGCGAATATCAGCGAATAGAGGTTGAGCAGGAAGGTATTCGCGATCAGCCGGCCGACGTTGTAGACCGAAAAGAAGCGGATGAAGTGGGCCATCCCGAAGCGATCGGCCCACGGGCTGTCGGCGATGCCCGCGCGCGGGGAAAAGTCCTTGAAGGCGACCTGCAACCCGTAGATGGGCAGGTAGTGAAAGATGATGAAATAGGCGATGCCGGGCAGGAGCAGCGCCAGGTAGTAGCGGTCGCGATAGATGCGCCGGTACACGGACGACTCCCGCAGCCTCGTCGCGCGCGACCGCGCCGACGCGGAAATGCCTGCCATGACCCTGCCTCCTTGTCGGGACGACCCGTCGAGCCTTGGGTAGCAGCCGGTACGATAGCGCAGGGACCTGCGCGGCGCAACGAGGCGCCGTGATCGTGGACTCGCCGTATCTGCCAATGGTCTGACCGACGGTCAGACGTATCGGACCAACAGCTCGACGCTGGCGAAGTCGCAGGCGGTTTGGCGCAGGCCGTCGCCGCCGATTATCCGACTCTACCGAATGGCCGCTCCCTGGTCCATATCGAGAATCCTCGACACGGGGACGATGGCAGCCCGCAGGTCGATGCCGGTTCTGGTGAAGCGTTCCCAGGTCCGGTCCTCGACCTGCAGGTAGGTTACCACCGCGTTGCCGGCGGACGTGAATGCGCAGCCGATGTTGGTCAGCTCGTAGTCGCCGGCTGCCAGGTCGCCGATGCGCTTCCAGCTTCTGCATCCGTCGGTGGAGACGGCCATGGACAGCGGGCTCCTGCGGCCGTAATGGTGATGCGCAGGCTCGTAGATGCTGTCGTTCCATATGAGGACCATCGTGTCCGAGTCAGGGACCAGGCGCAGGCACGTACCTGACTCGGGCGCTTTCAGGCCGGTCGTCTGCGGCAGCGACCAGGTGTTGCCGTCGTCCTCGGAACACGACAGGAACACCGCCCCCAACTGGGTGCGGAGCGACATGAAGATCCGGCCGGTACCAAGCTCCGCAAGGGATGCCTCCATGGCGCCGCGCAGCGGCAGGTCCACGGTACCCCGTGAGCGGACCCAGCTCCTGCCGTTGTCGTCGCTGAGCCAGCACCATGCCGTGTTGTGCTGGCTGAACTGCCCGCCCGTTCCTCCGTGGCACGGCAGGAGCAGGCGGCCGGACGCAAGAACCACGATGCCTGCCGCTCCGCCCTGCAGCCACTGCCCGGGCGACCGTTTCCACACGGTGCCGATCTCCGTGAAGCGGCGCCCTTCGTCGTCCGACACGTACGTGCACATGGTCGTGCTGCTTTCCGAATGGGCGCGCAGACAGACCATGAGGAGCTCGCCGGTCGGCAGGCGAGCGATCGCCGGCGAGTGCACGTTTCGGTCGCCGGGTGCGACGTCGACGATCATGCGCTCGCCGCCCCAGGTCATCCCCTGATCGGTGGAGGTCTTGGCGTGGATGCGGCAGCGGGCGAGGTCGTGCCCGTGTTCCGCCGACGCCTCGTACTTGTGCCAGAGCACCAGCAGCTCGCCGTTCGCCAGCTCGACCACGCTCGCGGTATCGTTGCGCGGATTCGTCGGCCCAGACTTCGCAATCGTCGAGTAGCGGATTTCCTGACGATTCATTATCACGCCGCGGTGTCGATTATACCCGCTTTGAGGTCCACGGCGAACAGCCGCGCCCGGTCAGACGCAGGCGCAGGCGGAACGGACCGTCGGGCAGCCGCCGCCGGCGAGGTGCTGACCAAGCCGCTGATCTTCGACGGCGGCCGGCTGGTGCTCAACGTCTCTACCTCGGCGCTCGGGTGGCTGCGCGTGGAGGTCCGGGACCGGGAGGGCCGCCCGATCGACGGGCTCGCGGAGGATGACTGCATCGAGGTGTTCGGCGACGACATCGAGCATCACGTGAGCTGGCAGCACGACGGAGACCTGGGCCGGTCGGCCGGCACGCTGGTGCGGCTGCGCATCACCATGCGCGACGCTGACCTGTACTCGCTCCGGTTCCGCTGACCGGCCCCGCGGTCACGCCGGTGGTGGCGCGCTGGCGGCGGATTGAGCGTTTACGTCCGCTCGTACGCGCAGCTTGCGGCACACCGCGGCCGCCGCTTCCTCCGGCGACAGCCCCGGCGGCAGGACCAGATCGGCGCGTACGCCGTGCCGGTCGACGCCCACGCGGATCACCAGCATCTCGTTCGGCTGATTGAGGATCCTCAGCGTCTCTGCCTCATAGCCGTCGATATCGGCGACCGTGGTAAGCACGATCTGCCCCGAATCGGTCAGGAAATGAGCGATCTCGCCCAGATGGCGGATGTTCTCGTCGCGCGTCTCGCCGCTCGACGACTGATGCTCGCGCGCGATGTCGGCGTCGAGTCCGCTGGCGAGATTGGCGAGCCCGAAGTAGTAGACGTTGCCGCCGCCCGCGAACAACTCGCGCTCCACGTCGCGGGCAACCCGCACCAGCAACGGGTGGACGGAGCCGGTGAGCACGACCAGACACGGGCGCTGGCCGTAGCGCTCGGCCCGTTCGCCGCCGGTGACCGCGCCGTCCATCCAGGCGTAGTAGCGGCGCCGGACGTGCTCGCGCAGCGACTCGCTCAGATCCGACAGGAACTCGGTGATGATGCCGCCGCCGGCGATCTCGTACTGGTCGACCAGCACGAAGCGGCCGGTGGCGACCAGCTCGGCGTCCGTGCCCAGATCGAAGGCGATCGGCTTGTGGGTCTCCAGGACGCATTCGGCGACCTCGTGGCGGCCGACGTGCTGCTTCGCCCGGGTGCGCTCCAGGGTGTCCGCGTCGAGCACCTGCACGATCTCCTTCACGTGCACGGTCACTCGTGTCGTGGCCAGCTTGAGCAGATAGCGCCGGCCGCGCACCAGCGGGTTGCGGTCGAGCCAGAACAGATTGGCGCGAAACGTGATGCCGACCTCCGGCATCGCCTCGCCCACTCGATACATCACCTCCCCCGGCCGCACGTACAGCTCCTCGGTCAAGGTGACGCCGGTCGCGGAGCCGGCAGCCGCCTCGCGCGCCGGGGGCACGTTGAACCCCTCGATGCTGCGCACCCGCGACCGTTTGCGCGACGGCAGGAACTCCACCTCGTCGCCCACCGCCACCCGCCCGGTGGTGATCGTGCCGGCGATGATGCGCGCGTCGTCGCCCCGCACCGGGAACTTGTAGACGTCCTGCACCGGCAGCCGCAGCGCGTGCTCGGTCTCCGGGCCGGCGCCGTCAAGGGCGTCGATCTGCTGCAGCAGCGGCCGGCCGCCGTACCAGGGAGTGCGTGGCGAGGCGGTCACCAGGTTGTCGCCAAAGCGTCCGCTCACCGGGATGAAGGCGACCGGCGCGACCTGGACCTCCTCCAGAAACGCCGCGTACTCCTCGTGAATGGCGGCGAAGCTCTCTTCGTCGAAATCGACCAGGTCGATCTTGTTGACCGCCACCACGATCTGCCGGATGCCCAGCATGGCGGCCATGAACCCGTGGCGGCGCGAGTTCTCGCGCACCCCTTCGCGGGCGTCGATCACCAGGATGGCGGCCTCGGCGCGGGCTGCGCCAGAGATCATGTTCTTGAGGAACTCGACGTGTCCGGGCGCGTCGATGATGATGTAGTGCCGCCGCGCGGAGCGGAAGAAGACCCGCGCGGCGTCGATCGTGATGCCCTGCGCCTGCTCGTCGCGCAGAGCGTCGATCAGGAACGCGTACTCGAACGGCTTGCCGGCGCGCTCGCAGTTGCGCCGCACCTGCTCGATCCTGCCATGCGGGAGCGAGCCGGTGTCGTGCAGCAACCGCCCCACCAACGTGCTCTTGCCGTGGTCGACGTGGCCGACGATGACGATGTTCATGGTCGCCGCCTGCCCGGCATCACATGTACCCCTCGCGGCGCAGCGTTTCGAGCGTGCCGTCGCCCTCTTTGTCCTGCTCCCGGCCGGACCGTTCGGCGACGTGCGAGAACTTCCCGGTGCGGAGCTCGTCCACGATCTCGGCCACGGTCGACGCGGTCGACTCGACCGGCCTGGTGCAGGGGTAGCAGCCGAGCGAGCGGTAGCGGGTACCGTCCCCCTGATCGAAGTAGAGCGGCACGACCGGGATCCGCTCCGCGGCGATGTACTCCCAGATGTTGAGCTCGGTCCAGTCGAGCAGCGGATGGACGCGGACGTGGGTGCCGGGTGCGAAGTCGGTCTTGAACTGGTTCCACAACTCCGGCGGCTGGTCGCCGACGTCCCAGTCGCTGTGATGGTCGCGCGGCGAGAAGTACCGCTCCTTGGAACGGCTTCCCTCTTCGTCCGCGCGCGCGCCCACGATCACCCCGGTGTACGGATCGGTGTTGTCGTCCTGGACGTAGCGGTCCTGCTCGTGATCGAACCGGTAGCGGGGCCAGGCGCCGGAGAGCGTGTTGACCAGCGCGTCGGTCTTCAGCGCCTTGCAGCATGCGATGCGCGACAGCGCGCCCGCTGGAAAGGTCCGCCCGGCGTCCAGGGCGGCGCGATTCTCGCCGTAGATCAGGTTGAGCCGCCACGTGCGCACCAGCCGGTCGCGGTAGGCGATCATCTCCGGGATCTTGAACGAGGTGTCGATGTGGACCAGCGGGAACGGCACCTCGCCGAAGAACGCCTTGCGGGTCAGCCACAGCAGCACGGTGCTGTCCTTGCCGATCGACCAGAGCATGCACAGGCGGGAGAACTCGCGATACGCCTCGCGCAGGACGTAGACGCTCTGCGCCTCCAGGCGCTGCAGCGCGGTCACGAGCCGCCCGCCGGCGGATGGAGCCCGCACTCCTTGGCCGCATCCCACTCCCACCACCAGCGCCCGGCGCGCGGGTCCTCCCCCGGTTCGACGGCGCGCGTGCAGGGCGCGCAGCCGATGGAGGCGAAGCCGCGGTCGTGCAGCAGGTTGTACGGCACGCCGTGGGCGCGCAGGTAATCCCACACCCGATCGCGCGTCCAGTCGGCCAGCGGATTGGCCTTGATCGCGCCGTGCTCGGCGTCCCATTCCACGAACGGCGTGCGCGAGCGGCCGGCGCTCTGCTCGCGCCGCAGCCCCGTGATCCACGCCGCTGCGCCCCGCAGCGCGCGGCGCAGCGGTTCCACCTTGCGGACCGCGCAGCACCGTTGCCGCGCCTCGACGCCGGCGTAGAAGAGGTTGGGGCCGGCGTCGCGCACCATCTCCTGGACCGCCTCGGCGGCCGGAAACAGCACCTCGAAGCGCATCCGGTAGCGGCTCATCATGCGCGCCATCAGGTCGTAGGTCTCCTGGTGCAGGCGGCCGGTGTCGAGCACGAAGATCGATGCCCGCGGGTCGATGCCGAGCAGCATGTGGCTCAGCACCTGGTCCTCGGCACCCAGCGAGGACGCCAGCCTCACCGCGCGGCCATTGCGTTCCACCAGAGCGCGCAGCAGCGCCTCGGCGCCGCCGGCGGCGGCGGCGTTCAGGCGTTCGATCTCGGCGGTGTCCGGCTTCATGCGTCGTCTCTCTTCATCGGCTCCAATCGCATCGTCACGCCCAGTACGTCCCGCATCGTGCCGCAGCATCCGGTAGGCCGTCGCGGCCTCACCCGGGCGCGAAGCGATACGTGACGAGCCCGTCCACCTCGATCACTCCCTGCTCGATCAGGACGAGCGTCCGTTCCATCCGCTGCCGCTGCTGCCCGTGCGGGAAGCGGGTGGTGGTCCTCCCGCGCCCGCAGCCAGTGCATGTCCACCTCACAGGCGCTCGGCGAATAGTAACCCATGACGACAAGACGCCGTGGCGCACCAGCAGGGCTGCCGGCAGCAAGAACCGACAGCCGGTCGAACCGGAACGTCAGTCGCGGCGGCCCGGCTCGTGCTCGTACAGCGAGACGTGGCTGGTGCAGGACGAGGTGAACCGGGAGCCGGCCCAGCCGCTCCACCGCTCGCGCATGCGAAGGCCGGCCAGGCGCGCCATCAGGTCCAGTTCCGAGGGCCAGGCCGGTTGACCGGCGGGCACTGGCGTAGCAGCACATCCGGACCACGCTGATCGCCGCCGCGGCGATCCTGGCCCTCGCCGTGACGCCGGTCTTCGGATCCGGCGAAGAGGAAGCAGCCGCGGCCGGTCCGCCGACGATGCATATCTACGCGACCAACTGGGACCGCAATCCCAGTTGGTCGCCGGAGACCCTCGTCGTCAAGAAGTTCGCGGAGATCGCCGGCGCCGACATCGAGTTGGTGACCGGTGATGCGCAGAAGCTCAAGACCCTGGTGGCGAGCGGCGACCTGCCCGACACCATGTGGGGTGGCTTCACTCGCCTGGAGGCCGTGGACTTCGGCACCAAGGGCGCGCTGTACCCGATCGACACCCTGTTCGACATGATGCCCAACCTGAGCACGTGGCGGGAGAAGTATCCGGAGTACGACGCCGCCATGACCGCCTCCGACGGGCACCAGTACTCGACCAACGTCGGTGTACAACTACACGCAGCTCCGCCGCGCGGCGTCGATCTCGCCGCGCGTGCACGACCTGGGCGTGGACGAGCTCGACCAGATCAAGCAGATCAAGGCCGATGCCGACGCGGCCGCCCTGGAGGGCGCCGCCGGCTTCATCCGCGGCAGCAGGCCGATGAGCGAATGGGGCGACTTCGTGAGCCAGTTGGAGCGGGTCGGCGTCAAGCAGCTCGAGCAGATATACAACGCCGCCTACGAGCGGCTGAAAGAACTCCTGTAGGCCCGCGAGCGGACGCTTCGGACTCTCCGGGCCGCCGGACGGCGCTGCCGTTCCGGCGGCCCGTTCGTGTCCAGCCGGCCGCGGCTGGACACCTCAGCCGCCGGCCGCTATACTGCCGCCGGCCGTGGTTCCACGGCTTGACAAAGACCCGCAAAATACGGAGGAGACAAGAACTATGAAGCGGACGGTGAAGTACGCCGCGCTGGCCGCGGCGCTGGCCCTGCCATGGGCCGCCATCGGCCAACAGTACTCGGAGTCGCCGATGCTGACAGCCATGGTAGCGGCAGGAGACCTGCCGCCGGTCGAGGAGCGTCTGCCGGACAATCCCTACGTCAACGCCGAGGCGCCGGAGGTCGGCACCTACACGACCACGGTGATGACGCTGCCGCACGAGTCCGATCTCGACCTGCCGGTCAACTACTGGGTCACCGGGCAGCACGCCCGCAGCGTGCTCCACTGGCAGGAGCAGCTCGTGCAGTGGAAGGTGGACGAGACGATCGGCAATCCCTCCGGCATCCACCCGGATATCAGCATCGAGCCCAACCTGGCCGAGAGCTGGGAGATCTCCGAGGACGGCAAGGAGGTGACCTTCCACCTGCGCAAGGGCGTGAAGTGGTCGGACGGCGTGGAGTTCACGGTCGACGACATCATGTTCACCTGGGACGACGTGGTGCGCGGCGGGGTGATCGCCAGCACGCAGATCCCGAACATCGAGGGTTTGTACTTCGCCGAGGGCGGCAAACTGGCCGGCGCTGGCGGGGTTCCCGAGTTCGAGAAGATCGACCGGTACACCTTCAAGGTGAAGATGAAGAACTCGTACCCGGAGATCGTGCCGATGTTCTTCTCACCGGCCATCTGGCCATCGGTATCCATCCCCTGGCTGCCCAAGCACCAGATGGAGAAGCTGCATCCCACGTACAACCCGAACGCCACCATGGAGGACTGGAACGCGGCCCGCTTTCCGCGTGATCGCCCGCCGGTGCTCAGCGCGTTTCAGCCCACCGGCGTGGTCGGCGACAAGCTGATCTTCGAACGCAACCCCTACTACTGGAAGGTGGACACCGAAGGACAGCAGTTGCCGTACTTCGACACCGTGGTGATGAAGTACCAGACCACCGGTTCCGACATCGCGCTGGGCTTGGCGTCCGACGAGCTGTGGGGCGACTTCACCAAGGCCAGCACCCAGGAGGCGGGCGTCATCCGCCAGAATGAGGAACGGGGCAACTACTCGCTGCTGCCGCTGAGCAAGGTGGGCATCTATCAGGGCCTGCGCATCAATCTGGACACCCCGGACGACAGTCTGCGGGCGCTGTTTCAGAATCGCGACTTCGTCATGGCGTTGAGCATGGGTCTGGATACCGACGCCATGGGCATGCACACCTGCATCGTCTGTCCGGCCTGGAAGCCACTGCATTCGCCGGCGATGATCAAGGCCTATCCGCAATACGAAGACAGCTACGTGGAGACCTTCGACCGCGACGCCGCGCTGGCGGCGTTCGACGAGATGGGTCTGATGGACAGCAATGGCGACGGCTTCCGCGAGTTTCCGGCCGGGTCGCCCAAGGCGGGCGAGAACATCGGCTGGATGATCGTCGCTCCGTCCCACGACTGGATGCGCGTCCGCTGGATCGAAGGCGCCGGTGAGCAGTTCAACCAGATGGGCTTTCAGGTGACCGTCAACCCGATGAACGAAGTCGTGATGAACGAAACCCTGACCGTGCCCGGGTTGTACGAGATGCGCGGCAACAGTTCGTTCCTGTGGGGCGGCTGGAGCGACCAAGCCGGCTTCGAATCCACGCTGCGCGACGGCGGCGGGCTGTATCCCGAGAACGACGGCGACCCCAACCCGATGCTGCCACGCACCGGTTCGACCGAGCTGTTCGACTGGCAGATCGAGGGCATGAAGATCCGTGACGCCTACTTCGCCGGCGACATGGACATGCAGACGGCGATGGATCAATTCGTCGCCTGGGGAGCGGCAAACGCGCCGCGGCAGGCGTTCGCGCGCGGCGGCGTGACCGAGACCGTGGTCGTGGACAACACGCTCGGCAACGTTCCGTACTTCTACGTGCCGGAACTGAAGTCCGGCGGCATCATGCGGCAGAGCTGGGATCAATACATCGCGATGCGCATGTGGCAGTGGTTCGAGAAGAAGTGATCGGCTAGATACATCGGCGGTGGGGGCCATACGCCCCCACCGCTCCTGAAAATATCATGACGCGCTACATCGTCCGGCGTCTGCTCTACATGCTGCCGGTGACCCTGGTGCTGTCGTTCGTCTGCTTTCTGGTGATCGACTTGGCGCCGGGCGACTTCGTCAGCGTGTACGAGTCGAGTATCCGTTCCAACCTGCACCTGACGGAACAGGAGAAGAAGGCCCAGCTCGAGTCGCTGGGGGAGTTGAGAGTCCAGTACGGACTCGACCGCCCCGTCCTGGTGCGCTACGCCGCCTGGATGTTCAACATCGTCACCCGCGGCGACTTCGGCTACTCGTTCCAGGTAGCGCGGCCGGTGCATACGCTGATTCTGGAGCGCCTGGGCTGGACGATTCTGATGAGCCTGCTCGGCCTGATGGTGGGCCTTACCGCCAGCTTCACGCTGGGGATCTACTCCGCCCGCCACCAGTACTCGCTGTTCGACTACGTCACCAATGTCTTGGCCTTTCTGGGGATGGCGACGCCCGGATTCTTCCTGGCGCTGATCTTCATGACGGTCATGGTGTTCGTATTCAACGAGCAGGTGGGCGGCCTGTTCTCGTCCGCCTACGTCAACGCCCCGTGGAGCTGGGGCAAGCTGATCGATCTGCTCAAGCATCTGAGCATACCGTTGGCCGTGGGTCTGGTAACCGGCGCCGGCGCGGGCATGCGCATCATCCGTGGCAACCTGCTCGACAAGCTCAACCAACCCTACGTGCAGACGGCCCGCGCCAAGGGGCTGCCGGAGAACCTGGTCGTATACCGCCACGCTCTCAGAAACGCCCTGCATCCGTGGGTGATGGGGATGAGCAACACGCTTTCCGAGTTGATCAGCGGCGATACCATCCTGAGCATCGTATTGGGATTGCCCACCGTCGGCTTCATGTTCTACGACGCCCTGACCCATCAGGACAGCTACGTGGCCGGCACCTTCCTGCTGATGGCGACGATCCTGCTGCAGGTGGGCACCCTGCTGGCCGACATCGTGCTGGCGTGGCTCGACCCCACGGTCAGGTTCGAGTAGCCGGAGACCCGGTCGGATGAGCAGCGCATCGCCGCAGACGGTCGCGCAGGTTCCTGCCCGGCGCCGCGCGCGGCGGGTGACCGGACGCACCTTGGCGTGGCGCAAGTTTCGCCAGCACAAGCTGGCGCTCGTGGCGCTGGCATTCCTGATCGTCAGCTACGCGGTCTGCATCTTCGCCGGCTTCTTCGCACCCTACTCATATTCGGAATCGTCGCCGCGCGTGTACATGCGGCCGCAGCCGATCCAGTTCTTCGATCACGAAGGCCGGCTGCAGCGCCCGTTCGTGTACGCCATGCAGCAGACCATCAACCAGGACTTCCAAGTCGTCTATACCCGGGATGAATCAACCCGCTACCCGATCCGCTTCTTCGTGAAACGACCGCGCGCCCAATTCGGACCGGGGGCTCAGCGGCTGCGCACCAAGCTGTTCGGCGTCGAGGGCGAGGATGCCTACGTCAACCTGCTCGGCACCGACTACCGCGGCCGCGACATGCTGAGCCGCATCATCCACGGCGGGCGCATCACCCTGAGCGTGGGCGTGTTCGGCGTAGCGCTGAGCACCCTGCTCGGCGTGATCATCGGCACCATCTCCGGGTACTACGGCGGGCGCACGGACATGCTCATCCAGCGTCTCATCGAGATGATCAGCTCCATTCCCACCCTGCCGCTGTGGCTGGCGCTGGCCGCCATCCTGCCCCTCGACTGGCCCTCCACCTGGAGGTTCTTCGGCATCGTGTCGGTGCTGGCGCTGATCGGCTGGACCGGGCTGGCGCGCCAGATACGCGGCATGGTGCTGAGCATCCGCGAGCGCGACTACATCCGCGCCTCCGTTGCCGGCGGCGCCAACGCCCGCTTCATCATGGGCAAGCACGTGGTGCCCAACGTGATGAGCCATCTGATCGTGGTCAGCACCATCGCCCTGCCGGGGATGATTCTGGCCGAGAGTGCGATCAGCTTCCTGGGCCTTGGGATCAGGCCGCCGCTGACCAGTTGGGGGTTGTTGATCAATGAGGCGCAGAACCTCAACGCCATCCTGCTGTCACCCTGGATCATGGTGCCGGGACTGATGATCATCCTCAACGTGGCCGCCATCAACTTTTTCGGAGACGGGCTGCGGGACGCCGCGGACCCCTACAATTGATGGCTGAAACGGCGCCCCTGCTGAAGGTGGAGAACCTGCACGTGGAGTTCAGCACCCATCTCGGCACCGTGCGCGCCGTGCGCGGGGTAGACTTCACCGTGGCCCGCGGCGAGACCGTCGGCGTGGTGGGCGAGAGCGGCTGCGGCAAGAGCGTGACGGCGCTGTCGATCATGCGCCTGGTGACGCGTCCCTCCGGGCGCATCAGCGCGGGCCACATCTGGCTCCACGACGAGCATGGCAAGGCAACCGACGTCACCGCCCTGGGCTTCGACAGCCGTGAGATGCGCTCCATCCGCGGCGGCGACGTGACCATGGTGTTCCAGGAGCCGATGACCTCGCTCAATCCTTCCTATTCGGTGGGCTACCAGATCATGGAGACCATCCTGCACCACCAGCCGGTCTCCAAGCCGCGCGCCCGCGAGCTGGCGGTCGAAGCGCTGCGCGGCGTCAACATGCCGGACCCCGGCGACATGGTGGACCGCTACCCCCATCAACTCTCAGGCGGCATGCGCCAGCGGGTGATGCTGGCCATGGCCATGGTGTGCAACCCGCGCCTGCTGATCGCCGACGAGCCGACCACCGCTCTCGACGTCACGGTGCAGGCGCAGATCCTGCACCTGGTGGAACAGGGCCGCGACAAGCTGGGCATGGCGATCCTGTGGATCACCCACGACCTCGGCGTCGTGGGCGAGCTGTGTGACCGCGTGCTGGTGATGTACCTGGGGCAGGTCGTCGAGGATGCTCCGGTAGCGGCCATCTTCGAGGAGCCCAAGCATCCCTATACCCAGGGCCTGCTGGCGTGCTCCTTCATCATCGGGGAAGGCGCCGGCCAGGATGTCGATCCGATAGCCGGCAGCGTCCCCGGTCCGTTCGAGCAGGTCGCAGGCTGCCCGTATGCGGCGCGCTGTCCGCGGGCGTGGGAACAGTGCCGGGAAACGCCGCCTGAGGTAACGCACGGACGCAGCAAGGTACGCTGCTGGCTCTATGCCTGAATCGACGGCCGCATCGACCCTGCTGGAGACGCAGGACCTGCGCACCTGGTTTCCCGTCAAGCGGGGGTTTCTGCAACGGGTGGTGGGCCAGATCAAGGCGGTGGACGGCGTCGACTTGGCGATCCGCCGGGGCGAGACGCTCGGTCTGGTGGGCGAGAGCGGCTGCGGCAAGAGCACCCTGGGACGCACGCTCATCCGGCTGGAACGGGCCACCGGCGGGAGCGTGCGCTACCGCACGGACGGCTCGATGATCGACCTGCTGGCGCTGCCGCGCCAGCGGATGTTCGCGATGCGGCGCCGCGTGCAGATCATCTTCCAGGATCCGTTCTCGTCATTGAACCCGCGCCTGCCGGTGGGCGAGGTGGTGGGCGAGTACCTGCTGATCCACAAGCTCCCGAACCGCCAGCAGCGCATCGAGGCGCTGCTGAGATCCGTGGGCCTGAGCAGCGACTACCTGTACCGCTATCCGCACGAGTTCTCGGGCGGCCAGCGGCAGCGCATCGGCATCGCCCGGGCGCTGAGCCTGGAGCCGGAGTTCGTGGTGTGCGACGAGCCGGTCTCTGCGCTCGACGTCTCGGTGCAGGCGCAGATCATCCGCCTGCTGCGCAACCTGCAGCGCGAGATGGGGCTCACCTTCCTGTTCATCTCCCACGACCTGACGGTCGTGCACCACCTCAGCGACCGGGTGGCGGTGATGTACGTCGGCAAGCTGGTGGAGTACGGCCCGGCCGACAGCCTCTACCGGCGCCCCCGCCACCCCTACAGCGAGGCGCTGCTGGCGGCCATCCCGCGCTACCGTCCGGCGGCCGCCGCCCAGGAACGGGTGCTGCTGGAAGGGGACGTGCCGTCGCCCGCCAACCCGGCGCCGGGCTGCCGCTTTCACCCGCGCTGCCGCTACGCGGAGAGCATCTGCCGGCGGGAGGACCCGCCGCTGGTGCCCACCGGCGGAGACGGCACTCATTACGTGGCGTGCCACTTTGCGGAGCAGCTCCGGCTCGACGGAGTGACCCCGCCACAAACCGGCGCCGCAACAAAGGAGACGATGAAATGATACGAGACCTGCAGCACGTGACCGTCTACCGCGACCCCGGCGGCGAGTGGAACGCCGCGTTCCCGGAGCTCGCGCTCCTGGCCAACGGCGATCTGCTGGTGTCGTTCCGGGAGGCGCACTACGGGCCCCCGGAAGCCGGCGCCGGCCACAACCACAGCGAGCCGCGATGCCGCGGCTCGCTGATCCGCTCGACCGACGGCGGACAGACGTGGCCGCTGGACGGCTACCAGCAGCTCACCGGCACCTTCCCCATGGAGCAGTGCTCGGTGAGCGCCGCCGGCGGCGATCTGGTGCTGTTCATCTACGCGCTCAACGTCCTCAAGACGCCGCCGCTGACCGCCACCTTGCATGACGGCTCCGGCTGGTCAGCGCAGCGGACCTACATCGACTTGGCGCGGCGTTCCCGCGACGGGGGCCGGACCTGGGATCAGGCTACGCCGCTGACCCCGTCTCCGCTCAGCCACGCCGCGATCCACGCGCCGATGATCGAGCTGCCGGACGGCGCCCTGCTGGCGCCGCTGTGCGGCAGCCTGGGCTCCGATCCGGCCGCGCCGCAACAGCATCCGCAGTGCGTGGTGCGCTCCCACGACCGCGGGCTGACCTGGGGCGACGGATCGATCGTGGCCCTCGACCCGCGTGGCCGGCGCCGCTATCACCAAGCTTCACTCGTGCCGCTGCCCGACGGCGAGATCGTGGCCGTGATGCATAGCGAGGAGGCGGTCGACCTGCCGGACGGCCGGCAGGCGCGGGAGGTGAACGCCTGGCTGGCCCGGTCGCACGACGCAGGGCGGACCTGGAGCGAGTTGGAGTCGCTGCCGTTCCGCGTGACCGGCTCGGCAACCAGCACGATCCGGCTGCAGGACGGACGCCTGCTGTTCACCTGGAGCGACCGCCATGTCCCCAGCATCCGGGTTGCGGTGAGCGACGACGGCGGGCGCAGTTGGAGCGACCCGGAAGGCTGGTCGGTGCGCGACGGCGAGCATATCCCCGGATCGCGCCCGATGCTGCAGGCGTGGGCGCACGACGGCTCGGTGTTCGGCGGCGCCTACTCCGATATCGGCGAGCCGTGCACGGGCCAGCTCGCCGACGGGCGCATCATCACCGTCTACTACTGGGGCGATCCCGGAACGCCGCTGCGCTACATCGAAGCGGCGCTGTTCTCCCTCGACTGAGGCCGGCATGGCCGAGGACGCCCGCTGCCGCACGGGACGCCGCTACCGGGTGGCCGTGAACGACGACGGCGCCTCGCTGTGGCAGTACCGGCAGGTGCCGCTGAGCGCGGAGCGATTTCTGCGCACCGCGGTGGACCGCATGGCCGGCGCGGACCTGCTCTGCTGGGGCGCCGGCAACACCCGCTTCTGGTACGGATCGGAGGTAGCCGAGGACCTCGATACCGGACAACAGGTTTTCCCCACCGTGCAGGAGTGGATGGCGCACACCACGCTGCGCAGCCTGCGCGCCGCCGGCCAGGAGCCGCTGGCGCTGGTGTGCCGGCGCTGCCACCGGCACGGGATGCATCTGTACGCCTCGCTGCGCATGAACGACGGCCATTTCGCCTTCCCGCCGCCGGCCGACGCGCCCGAGCCCGGAGCCCCCGACTCCGGCGTGCCCCATCCCGACCAGTTGTGGAACCACCAGCGCGGGCCGGAGACCAGCCCCCTCACCTCGCAGTTCTGGCGCCGCCATCCAGAGTACCACATCGGCGAGAACTGGCCGGGCAGCGTGTTCTCCGCCCATCTGCTCGACTACGCCCATGCCGAGGTCAGAGCTTGGTGGGTGGGGATCATCACCGATATCACCGCCCGCTTCGACGTCGACGGGGTGGAGCTCGACTACATGCGCAATCCGTTCTTCTTCCACCCCGCTCGGGCGGCCGCCGGCCGCCCCCTCATGACCGCATTCGTGCGCAAGGTGCGCGAGGTGCTGGATGAGGCCGGGCGGCGGCGCGGCCGGACCTTCGGCCTGGCGGCGCGCTGCCCCACCTCCCTGGCCGGCTGCGACGCCATCGGTCTCGACGTCGAGACCTGGGTACGCGACGGCTTGGTCGACGTGCTGATCCCCAGTCCGACGCGCACCAACAAGTTCGAGATCGACCTGCGCCCGCTGGCAGCAATGAGCGGCGGCACGCGCTGCCAAGTGCTCGCCGGCGTCGATACGGTGATGCCCAATCAGACCTGGGAACAGACCCGCGCGCTGCAGGACGAAGACCGGCTGGCAGACCCGGCGGGGATGGAGTCGGACGCCGACTACCGCGTGCTGAAGGAGAGCCGGCACAACCGCGAAGGCAAGCGTGGCGTGCTGGAGGCGATGCCCCTGAACCTGTGGCGCGCGCTGGCGGCCAACGCCTACCTGGACGGGGTGGACGGTATCTACGTCTTCAACCTGTGGGACCAGATCGCCCGTCACGGCCGCCACCTCGACGGAGCGATCCTGCGTGACGGCCGCGCGCCGGAGGCGCTGGCGCGGAGCGACAAGCTGTACGCCCTGGACTTCGAGGTCGCCGGCAGTGGAGTCGGCCATCCGCAGGCGCATCTGGCGCAGCCCGCATCGTTGCCGCTCGTGTTGGCGCAGGGCGAGCCGGCCGAGCTGCGCCTCAAGGTGGCCGATGCCCTGGAGCAGGTTCCGGCGGACGAGCTGGCGGAGGTGCGCCTGCACCTGCTGCTGGTCAACCTGACGCCGGTCGACCGGCTGCGCGTGCACCTCAACGGCAGCCCCATCGACCGGTTTCGCGACGCCCCGACCCTCCAACCGGGAGCGCCGACCGGGCCCAACAGCGCCTTCGTCGACCTGATCTACGATCTGCGCCGGCACGTCCCGCGGCGCGGGATCAACGTGTTCACCGTCGAGCTGGCGCACAAGAACGCGCAGGTGCGGCCGGCCGTCTACCTGCGCGAGATGGAGCTCTCGATCCGCTATCGCCGGGAGGCGGCGGCGTGAGGCTGCGCCGTCACCCCGCCAATCCGATCATTCCCGTGGCGCCGGGTACGTGGCGCAACTTCGTCACCGCCAACGCCGACGTGCTCCGCCACGGCGACGAGTGGCGTCTCTACTTCCGCGGCAACGCCAAGCAGGAGAACGGCGTGGTCACCGCGGCTATCGGGCTGCTCACCTGCCCGGTGGAGCGGTTCGACGGGGCGACGTGGCAGGAGTACGCCGGGAACCCCGTGACCCGGCCCGGAGCGCCCGGCAGCATCGACGACCTGGGCGCCATCGATCCTGCGGTGGTGGCCGCCGACGACCGGTTCCTGTTGTATTACACCGCGGTCCCCCAGGAGCGGCCGGGTATGGTGGGACGCGGTTGGGGGCACTCGGTCAAGAGCATCGCGCTGGCGGTCTCCGATGACGGGCTGCGCTTCGAACGGTACGGCGACGAGCCGCTGATCCCGGCGTTCGCGGCCGCGCCGGAGGTGGTGTTCCACGCCGGCGAGTACTGGCTCTTCTACTCCGCGCTCGACGCCCGCGGCGGCACCGACATCTACCTGGTGCGGTCGCCCGACCCCTACCGCTTCGACCACACGCGCCGGCAAATGGTGATGGGCGCCGGCGCCGCGGGAAGTTGGGAAGGGTTGTCAGTGACCACCCACCGCATCTTCCGCGACAACGGCCTGTGGTACATGGTCTACGCGGGCAGCGACCGGCACGAGGACACCCCGTGGCACTTCGGCGTCGCCGCCTCTCGCGATCTGATCGCCTGGACCCGTTACCCCGGCAATCCGATCTTCGAGCGCGGCCCGGAGGGCGCCTGGGACGACTGCGGCATCTGGTACGGCACCACGGTCAAGGTCGATGGGGTGTACCATATGTGGTACGAGGGACGGAGCAGCGGCGAACCGCGCCGCCTTGCCGACACCCGTCCGGGGGGCCGCGGCCGCGGCGGCATCTCCCAGATCGGCTTGGCCACCATGCGGGCCGATACCTTCTTCTTCACCCTTCCCTGAGGTATGCGTCGATGACCGACTCCACCCCGTACGATCTGCTGATCGGCGCCGCCCGGGTGCGGTGCGCCGCTACCGGTCTGGACGGCCCGGGCGCGGTCGCCGTGCGCGGCGAGCGCATCGCCGCCGCGGGTCCGGCGGTGAACGGGCCGGCGCGGACCCGGCTCGACTTTCCCGGCGGACTGCTGCTGCCCGGTCTGGTCGACCTCCACGCCCATCCGGCTCGCGGCGGCTCGCGCTACGGCATCGATCCCGACGAGCACCTGCTGCCGCGTGGCGTGACCACGGTGCTGTCGCAGGGCGACGCCGGCGCCGGCAACTGGCCCGCCTACCGCGATCGGGTGATCGGCGCCGCCCGCACGCGGGTGCGTTTGGCGATCCATCTGTCGCGCCGTGGCGAATCGGATCCCGACTGTCCGTACGGCTCGCTCGACGACGCCGACGTGGCCGCTTGCGCAGCCGCCATCGAGGACGGCGGCGAGCTGATCTGGGGGATCGCGGTGAACACCGGCGCCTCGATCGGCATCGACCCACGCGCCGTGCTGGACCGGGCGCTGCAGGCCGCCGAGCGCACGGGCCGCCCGCTGCTGTTCGGCACCCGCATGCAGAGTGACTGGCCGCTCGACGAGCAACTTCCGCTGCTGCGCGCCGGCGACGTGGTCACCTACTGCTTCAACCCGCTGGCCGAAGGCGTGGTTCGCGGCGGCCGCGTGCGCGAATGCGTCCGGGAGGCGCGGCGGCGCGGGGTACTGTTCGACGTCGGCCATGGCATGATCTCGTTCAGCTTCCCGGTGGCCGAAGCGGCGCTAGGCGAAGGCTTCTGGCCCGACACCATTTCCAGCGATCAGTACCGGCGCCACGTCGGCTCCCGCCCGCAGCACGATCTGGCGCTCACCGTCTCCAAGGTGATCGCGGCCGGCATGCCGGAGGCCGAGGCGTTCCGGCGAGCGACCCTGCGCCCCGCCGAGCTGCTGGGACTGGACGGCGAGATCGGCGCGCTGCGCCCCGGCATGTGCGCCGACTTGACCGTACTGGAGCGCTCCCCGGTCGATGGAGCGGAAACGCTGCGCGACGCCGGCGGCGTGGAGCGGAGCGGTACGCGCTGGGTACCCCGCCTCACCGTCCGCGCCGGCCGCGTAGTGGCCGACCCGGCTCCCGAACGACTATGATCGGCGCGGCGCATCGCTGGCGCCCGCAGGATCGCAGCGTACCGTGCCGACAGGAGAGTCACGAATGGAGAAGCAGTACCGAGCCGCGGTCGTCGGCCTGACCGGGATCGGCGCCCGGCGCCCGCCGGCCGGTTCGGGCGGGCTGCGGCGGCCCATGGGGCGTTCCCACGTATCATGTTACGTTGAGCATCCGCGCACCGAGATGGCGGCGGTGTGCGACCTGCGCGAGGAAGCGCTCGACGAGTTCCGGGAGACGTGGCCCGACCTCCCCGAAGTAGCGATCCATACCGACTTCGGCGAGCTTCTGGCCAAGGAGCGGCCGGACATCGTCAGCGTCGTCACCGGCGACCACGTCCATGCCGACCTGACCGTGGCCGCCGCAGAATCCGGCGCCCGCGCCGTATTCTGCGAGAAGCCGATCGCCACCACGCTGGAGGACGCCGACCGCATGATCGCCGCGTGCGAGCGCAACGGCGTGCTGCTGTCGGTCGACCACACCCGCCGCTGGGCGCCGGCGTTCTGGGAGGCTCAGCGCATGGTGGCGAGCGGCGCGCTGGGGGCGGTGCGGACGCTGTCGGTCGAGCACTACGGACCGCGGGCGATGATGTTCCGCAACGGCACCCACCTGATCGACCTGCTGTGCTTCTTCTCCGGGGCCGAGCCGCGCTGGGTCACCGCCAAGCTGGAGCCCGGCTTCGACCACTTCGACCGCTACCGGGGCGACGGCGGCAAGGACCCGGCCCAGGATCCGTATGCCTCTGCGTTGATCGGTTTCCAGGACGACATCCGCGCCACCTACAATGCCTACAAGACGGAGTTCAACGCCGGAATACTGACCGTCACCTGTGATCGCGGCCGGCTGGAGTTCCACAACGAGTACGGCCGGCTCCTGACCAGCTCCAGCGACGGAGGACGTCGCGAGGTGCGGTCGGCGGCACTGCATCCCGGCGACTACCGGTACGCGCATCAGCTCGGCGCCATCGACGAGCTGGTGGGAGCCCTGGACGACGGCGGCCCGCTGGTCTCGCCGGGCACCGACGCCCGCTGGACGCTGGAGATCCTGTTAGGAGTCCTTGCCTCGCAACGGAACGGCCACAACCGCGTCGATCTGCCCCTGCCGCGCACCGGAGCCTGAAAGACTGCCGGCGAACGCTCAATACCGCCGGAACGCCGCGGTCGCGTCCACCCACGCACGCTCGTCCGCTCGCAGCTCCGCGTCCCAGGCGCCCCACGAGTCGTCATCGGCGTCGTCCACCCAGCGGCGCAGGGCCGGACCTCCGGCGATCATGTCGATGGGGAGCCTCTCGAACTCGTATTCATAGGGCCCGGTTCGCCAGAGCGGCAGCCCGGGATGCGACGCCCGCACGATCTTCAGGATGGCGGCGATCAGACGATACGGCCGGCACCGGCCGGGGTCATGGACCGGATCGGCGGTCACCAGCTCGAAGCCGGGACATGGCTGCCCGGCGTGCTTGTGGAAGGTCGGCTCGAAGGTGACGTCGCGCAGCGCCAAGCCGGCGAGCAGCTCCGGGCAGCGCTCGCGCAGGCGACTCCTCACCGCCGACCAGTCCACCCGCGGGTCTCCTACCAGCGACAGCGGGCGCGTGGTGCCGCGGCCCTCGCTCAACGTCGTGCCCTCCAGCAGCACCGTGCCGGGATAGGCGCGCGCCGTCGCCACCGCCGGCATGTTGGGGCTTGGCTGCAGCCAGACCCGCTCGGCGGGCCAGGGCGCCTGCGTATCCCACCCGAGCAGGGGAACGACCGTCAGCCGCACGTCCAGGCCGGCGAAGCGCCGGTACCAGCGCGCGCATTCGCCCATGGTCAGGCCGTGCTGCATGGGCGTGGGCGCCAAGCCGACGAAGCTCTCCTGGCCGGGCTGCAGCGCCAGCCCCTCCACGCAGCGGCCGGCCGGGTTGGGCCGGTCCAGCACCCACAGCTCGCGGTCGCTGCCGGCCAGATCCTGAAGCAGGTAGCCCAGGGTGGTGAGAAAGGTGTAGACGCGAACGCCCACGTCCTGCAGGTCGAACAGCAACACGTCGAACAGGTCGAGCCATCCAGGCCGCAGGCGCCGCGTATCCCCGTACAGGCTGAGAATCGGTACCCCGAGCCCGGGATGGTAGGCGTGGGCGCTCTCCACCATGTCGTCCTGCTTCTCTCCGGCAAAGCCGTGTTGAGGAGACAGCAGCGCGGTGAGCCGCACGTCCGGGAGCGTGCCGAACCGCTCCCACACCGGCCGCAGGCGGGCGTCGACGCTGGCCGGATGCGCGAGCAACGCCACGCGCCGCCCCCGCAACCGGTTCCGGAACGGGGCGCCTTCGGGACGATGCAGCAGCACGTCGGCGCCGAACCAGACCGCCACGTTCGCCGATCTACGGCCGCCGATACCGGGGCGCCATCATCGAATCGCTCCCGCCGACAGCCCTCTGACGATATGCCGCTGGAACAGGATGACCATCACGACCGGCGGCACGATGGCGATGATGGTGGCCGCCGACATCAGGTCCCAATGCACGAAGTACTGCCCGACGAATTCCGTGATCGTAACGGTGAGGGGCTTGGAACGCAGCGTGTACGCCATGATCAGCGGCACCAGAAAGAAATTCCAGGAATGCAGGAACGAGATGATGGAGACCGCCACGACGCCCGGTCTGACCATCTGGATCGTGACCCGGTACAGCGCCTGCAGGCGGGTGCAGCCGTCGACGCGGGCCGCGTCCTCGATCTCCGCCGGCACCGCCCGGAAATAGCCGGTCATGAACCACATCTCGAACGGAATACGGTAGGTGAACAGCAGCAGGACAAGACCGAGACGGGTATCGAGAAGCCGCAGCGACGACATCATCGGAAACAGCCCGATGATGATCGGCCAGCCCGGCAACGCGATCAGCGCCAACACGAAATAGAACAGGGCGCGGCGGCCTGGAAACTCGATGCGGCCGAATACGTAGCCCAGGAGCGGCGCCAGCGCCATCACCAGCAGCGTGGTCGCCGTGCTGATGATGAGCGAGTTGACCAGACCCGCGCGGATCAGCTCCGCCGCCGCCTGTCCGGCGGCGCCGCGGAACCCCTCTCCCGCGAACAGCACCGTCCGATACGGAGCCAACGTCGGCTCCCGCGGGATCCAGTGCGGCGGCACCGAGTACAGCTCGGCGCGGACCGAGATCGAGGAGATGAATATCCAGACGATCGGTCCCAGACTCCAAGCGGCCATCAGCGCCACCAGCGTCCAGAGCAGCCCGCGCGACAGCGCGCGGCGAACCGGCGGGGCGCCGGCGATAGACAGGTCGGAAACGGGCACGCTCCTACACCTCCCGCTCGCGCAGCGACAGCCGCATGTAGAGCAGGGACATCAGGAACAGCAGCAGACCGGTGAGATACGCCATCGCCGCCCCCCGTCCGAAGCGGCCGCCCACGAAGGTGATCTCGTAGTTGTAGATCATCGGCGTGCGCGTGATCTCCTGCGCGCCGGTGAGCGCGTAGATCTCGTCGAAAACGTTGAAGGCCGTGATGCCGGTGAGTACCAGGGCGATCGCGGCGATGGCGGCAACAGCGGGCACGGTGACGTGCCGAAAGCGCCGCAGTGGGCCGGCGCCGTCGACGGCGGCGCTCTCGTACAGCTCGCCCGGTACGGCCTGCAACGCGCCCAGGAACAGCACGGCCACGAACGGGACGAAACGCCACACGAACACCAGCACCGCAGCGCTCAGCGCGGTGAGCGGCTCGGTCAGCCAGAACCGGTACTCGCCGATGATGCCGAGCTGCAACAGCAGCCCGTTCAACGCGCCGTACTCGCCGTTGAATATCCAGCGCCACGCGTGCCCGGATACCACCGGCGGGATCGCCCACGGGATGATGACGATCGTGCGCAGGAGCCCCCGCCCCCGGAAATCGCGATTGAGCACCAGCGCGAAGGTCAGACCGATGGCGAGCACCAGCACGATCGCGGCGGCCAGGAACCAGGCGACGCGCGCCAGAGCGGCGTGAAAGGCATTGTCGGTCAGGACGTGGATGAAGTTGTCCAGCCCGACGAAGCCGCGCCGGGCCGGCTGTTTGATGTTGTAGCGCATGAAGGCCAGACGGAGGGAGGAGAGCGCAGGTACGTGGCCGAACACGACCACCAGGGTCAGGGTCGGCGCCAGCACCGCGCCGGCCAGAATCCGCGGCCGGTCGAGAGCTCGAGAGAGCCGGGTCCCGAACGTCCGAAGCCCGGTCCACGGCTGCCGGCGCGGTGCGCCGGCAGCCGTGCCTGAAAGCTCTATTCGTACTCCGCCTTCAGCGCGCGGGCAAATGCCGCCAGCTCGACCAACGCGTCCTCCGGGCTCTGCTCACCGCGCGCCGCGCGAAGCATGAGCTGCTCCGCCTGCTTCTCGAACTCGATATACCACGGCTGGTCATACGGGATCGTGACGATGTATTCGGCTTGTTCGTTCATCGCCTCGAACCCGTCGATGGCATCGCCCAGCGCCTGGAATACCGACGTGCTCGCCGGGAACAGTCCGTTGGCGTCGAACAGAAAGCGCTGCATGTCCTGGCCCGCGAAGAACTCGATCAGCTCCATCGCGGCCTGCGGAAAGTCGGTAAACGCGCTGACGGTGAGGCCGGCCGGCAGCAGCCACGTGAAGTGCTGCTCCGGCAGCAGCAGATAATCGGCGTTCGGGGCGACCTTGGAGCGTTCGGCATCGTTGGCGAGCCCCAAGGAACCTTGCCACGCTTGGTGAAACGCCGCCTGGCCCGCCCAGAAACTGGGGTGCGGATTGGCCGAACTCAGCCGCTCCGGCGAGATGAGTCCCTTCTCGAACCATTCGGTCACGCGCACGAACGCCGCATATCCCGGGTCCGATGGATCGTCGAACACCGGATCGTCGGCGGAGTCGAACAGCTCGGAACCGGAGGAGAGGGCGATCAGGTACCAGGTCCACGGACGGATGCCGGCCGCGTACGGATACTCGTACAATCCCCGTTCCTTCATGGCCAGCATCGCCGCTTCGAAGTCGTCCCAGGTGGCGATGTCCGCGGCGGTCAGCCCGACCGCGTCGAGCGAGGTGGTGTCGTAGTCGATCATCACCATCTGCTGGTAGAGCGGTACGGCCCACAGCACGCCGTCCAGCACGAACTGGTCGACGCCGGCCAGGCCGTCGAGCATCGCGGCCGGAGCAAGATCGCCGAGCGCACGGATCGCACCCGCGCTCTGGAACGCGGCGAAGGTATCGGCGCTCACGAAGATCACGTCGGCGGGACTGGTGTTTCCCGCGGTGGCGGTCAACACGCGGTCGCGGGAGGTGTCGATGTCTACCGTGGCGACCTCCAGGTCGATGCCGGACCGTTCCTCGAAGACGGCCACGACCTCGTCGGAGGGGGCGCCCCACGGCGGTGTGAGATAGACCAACTTGTCGGGCCGTTGCCCCTCGACCTCGCCGGTGGCGAACAGGCCGGCGGCCAGCAACAGTAGCGGGATGATGACAGGGATTCGCTTCATGAGTGCTCCTTCGTCTCACGACGGCGCAGGTGAGCGCCGGACGGCCCGATGCTCGCATCACCCACGCGCGATGTCAAAGTCGCGCGGTTTCGGTTCCGGCTGGTTGCGGCTCCGCGGAAGTCGCGCCAAGCTGACCGCACGCAGCCCACAAGGTGGGGGCCGTCGGCCCATACTGGGCGGCACCGACCTGATCCCGCTTGGCGCCGATCGGGTCGCCCTCCCCTACGGCGGCTATCCGCAGCCGCACAAGTACCCGCGCAACCGCCACTCGTTCCGGCGCACGAACGCGCTGGCGATCTGGCCGCGCGAACGCCTGGGCGGCATCCAGGCGGACGACGAAGGCGCCTTCGCCACGCTGCCGCTCATCGCCGAGGGCACGACGCTGCGCCTCAACGCCCGCGTGGCGGCCGCCGGCCACGTGCTGGTCGAGCTCGCCGGCGGCGACGGTCGGCCCCTGCCCGGTCACCGCTTCGCCGACGCCGATCCGGTGCTGGGTGACTCGCTCGACCATACGGTGCGCTGGAACGGCCGCGCCGAGATCGCGCGCGATCGGGCGCAGCCCCTGACGATCCGCTTCCGGCTGCGCTGCGCCACGCTGTTCGCCTTCGAACTGCTCTGAACCGGCACTCACGTGCGGCGGCCTCGACTTACGCAGGTAACGGTGATCGGAGGCACCTCCACTCGGAGGCGCGGTTAACCTGTCAGCGGTCGTTCATGCTCTCGACGAACGCGCGTCCGGCCTCAATCGAGGCGATCACGTTCTGGTTGAACCGGAACAGCAGGTGGCGCTCCGTCTTGTCGTCAGCGTAGGCGATCATCTGTCCGGCCACGCCGCGCGCGCCGCGTTCGGCGCGTTCCAGGGCGTCGCGGCACCGCTCCAGCCGGTCGCCCGCCGCGGCATCGTCACCGTCCAGGCGCGCCAGCCACGTGCGGTCCAGCTCGATCCGTGCCTCCTCGCATGCCTGCAGCACATCGAAGTAGCCGGCGAAGTTCTCCGTCTTGAAGGTCACGTAGTCGAGCTCCGCGCGGGAGCCGGGCGGCGCCTTCGATTGCGCCTGCCGGAGCAGGTCCACCACCGCCCGGTACTGCCCGGCGCGGAGTTGCCAGAGTGCGTCCGGACGCAGCGTCCGATCGCGCTGGTGCTGGTCGCCCACCGCGGGCCGGCGCCAGAACCAGAAGTCGCTGTCGTCCCATGACGCCTCGATGGCGCGCTCCAACTCGGCGCGGTCGACGTCCGGCCGGCCGTCGCGGAGTTCGACATCGGTGCGCAGCTTGCAGGGCGAGAAGTCGTGGAATGAGACGAATATCTCGCTCCGTCCCCACCACACCAGGTCGCGCTCGCGCTCCTCCAGCAGCCGGTACGCCTCGATCAGCAGTGGCGCCGCGGCCCGTCCGTAGAGCCGCGGCAGGTAGCGCGCGTAGAACGACGCCGCGTCGATCCCCGCGTCCCAGCAGCCGTCGGCCAGGAAGCGCGTGCTGCACTCCACGCCGCGCTCCTTGTCGAGCTGGCCGATGATGCCCGCCGCGCCGGCCCGCTCGGCGCCGGTGACGATCAGGTCGCGGTCGTACATGGTCGCGTTCATCTGCATGTGCAGCTCGCAGCCGTCGTCGACGATGCGCGGGATGACGATCAGGTCGCGGTCGGCGATGCCGTCGTAGTAGTCCATCTGCGGGCCCGCGTTGCCGGAGTTCTCCATGTTGGCAATCCACACGTCCTTGGGCAGCAGCGTGTCGAGCGCCCGCATCAGGTAGCCGCGGAACAGCAGCGACACGCCCAGCCGCGCGTCGGGGTGGCGCCGCTTCACCCTCCCGATCAGCTCGGCGGCCAGATGCATCTGCAGGGCGTCGAACTCCAGGTCCTTGTCGGTCTTGGGGGTGAGGTTGCCGCCCGCGTGGATCTCTTCCAGCGACGGCACGTGCTCCCGGATGGCCGTGGCTCGCTGCCGCAGCGCGCGGGTGGCCTGATCATCGTCGAAGTCGGGGCTGTGCTCGGGCGCCCAGACCCCGTAGGCGTCGGCCTCCGGGTAGGTTTCGATCACCGCGCACAGCGCGGCCTCCCAGATGTCCAGCGCCGCCGGGTCGCCGGTCGGCACCGCCACCCCGCAGTAGCGCTGGTAGCTGTAGCTTTCGCTCGGCGCCACGCCGTGATCGACCTTGGCGCTCTGCGGGGCTAGATTGGGAGCCACGAACGGCAGTTCGCCGGTCACCAGCCAGAGCTGCACGCGACGCCGGTGCGCGTAGCGGATGATCTCGCGCAGGAACGGGATGGCGACCGCGTACGCCTCATCCTCGGAGTCGACCTCCCGGAACTCCGGAGCGCACAGCCGCTCGTACGGGAAGCACTCCCTGCCCACGCGGACCTCGGAACGGTTACCGGTCGTGGTGTGCACGCTACGGCCCCAGGAGCGGCTGTCCCTGCCGATCGCCAGATATCCCGACTCCGGCGTGGTGGTGAGCTCGCCGCGCACGCCTTCGTGAAAGACCTCGACCCACGGCGCCCCCATCCCCCAGTAGAACTGCAGGATGTTCATCTTCAGCTTGGCGAGCTGATCGATCAGCCGCCGGTAGTCGTCCATGCCCATGTGCCAGGAGTAGGCGTGCCACACGTGCACGCCGCGGAACTTCCGCGCGGGTGCGGCTGTCACGTCCAGCTCCGGCAGCTCCAGATCAGCCGTGCGCTCGGGCACGATGTCGCCGGTGAGCTGGAACACCACGCCGAGCCGCTCCAGCAGCTCATAAGCGGCATACATCGTGCCCGCGTCGTCCCGTCCCGCCGCCACCACGCAGCCGCGGCCGTCGACCTCGACCGACTTCAGCAGATACGCCCCGTCGGCCGTCAGCCCGCCGGGGTCGAGCGCACCCCGCTCCGCCAGAGCGCGCACCGCGTCGTTCGCCTGCGGACCGCCGACCAGAATCAGGCCGCCCGCCGGCGCGGCGCCCGGTTCCGTGACGATCGGCAGTCGAGCGCCGGTCAGCAACTCGACGTAGCTCTGTATCTCCCTCGCCACGAACCGGTGGAAGTCGTCGGCGGCGGCGTCCAGGTGAATCGCACCGCCCGGGATTCCGTTCTCGACCAGGACCGCGTTCTTCATCGTTTCCTCCTTACTCCTTAGAACAGGCTGTAGCCGAGCCATCGACGCGCGATGGCGTTGGCGGACAACAGCAGCGTGGCGTTGACCACGGAATTGAACAGGCCCACCGCCGCCGCGAAACTGAGATTGGGAAGGCCGACGGAGGCGGCGATCCCCTTGCGGTAGACGTAGGTGGCGATCACGTCGGCGGTCTCGTAGGTGATCGGATTGTACAGCAGATAGACCAGCTCGAAGCCGACGTTCATCATGCTGCCGATCTCGATCAACAGCAGCACCACCATTGTGTTCTTGATGCCCGGGATGGTGACGTGGCGGATCCGTTGCATCTTGGAGGCGCCGTCGACCGTGGCAGCCTCGAACAGCTCCGGGCTGATGCCGGCGATCGCCGCCAGATAGATGACCGCGGTAAAGCCGAACCCCTTCCAGATCACCGTCATGACGTAGATGCCGCGGAAGTACTCGGGCTCGACCAGGAAGAATACCTTTTCGAGCCTCAACACTTCTTCCAGGATCAGATTGATGACGCCGGTCTGCGGGTTCACCAGCATGTTGACGATCCCCACCGCGATCACGTTGGAAATGAAATAGGGCAGGTAACTGACCGTCTGGATGGCGCGCTTGTGGAGTGAGCTGCGCACCTCGTTCAGGGCGATCGCGAAGATGATCGGGATCGGGAACCCGAACAACAGACTGTAGAAGCTCAGCAGAAAGGTGTTCCTGACGATCTTGAAGGAGTAGATCGAGGTCAGGAACGCCCTGAACTGTTCCAGGCCGACCCACGGACTGCGGAAGAACCCCAGGGTGATCCGGTACTTCTGGAACGCGATGATCACGCCGATCATCGGCAGGTAGTGGAAGGTGACGAAATAGACGATCGCGGGCAGCAGCAGCAGGAACAGGTACTTGTTCCTGCGCACTTCGGCGAAGAACCCGCCGACAAGCCGGCCGACGGGCCGGGCGTCGAGCAACGGTGTCATCGGCCCGGCGCCGGCATCGACAGGGCGGGAGGAAGCGGGTCGAGGCGGTGCCGCACGCCCCGACCCCTGCCGGTACCGTGCGTCGTCAGCTGCCTACGAAATCGACGTAGTGCTCGTACCAGCCCTGCACGATTTCCGTGCCGCGATTCGCTCCAAGCCGCTCGAGCTGTGCCACGTACCCGTCCCACTCGTCATCGATGGACAGATCTCCGGTTATGAACTTGCTGGTCGACTCGTGCACGTAGGTCTGCAGGTCGCCGAGCATCTCGGTCATCTCCTCGAACTCGGGTCCGCCGGTCTGAAGGCTGGGATAGCCGATCAGAATCGGCATCGTGCGCTCGAAGTGAATCTGCATGATGGTGCCCGGCCCCGACAGGAACCGCGACAGGAAGATCGGGCTCACGAACATGCTGGGATAGCCGATCTCGTAGCGCTTGCTGCCGATCAGGCGGTCGTCCCAGCCGTGCACCGTCGGGTTGCCGTCATCGTCACGTCCGTAGCTCACCCCCTCGATCCCGTACACGTAGAATTCCGCCCCTTCGTCTGTATAGAAGTAGTCGAGCATCTCCATCGCCGCGCGCTGGTGGTCCGATTCGGCGGAGATCGCCATGGCGAAGTCGGTCCAGGGGTTGGCGACGCGAGTCAGAGCGCGCTCGCCCGTAGCCGGATTGATCGGGAACTGCGCCGTGTCGTAGTCGACGCTGACGCCGGCGTTCTCGGCGGTGACGTTTGCGGCGTTGGCGCGCCAGGTGTTGGTGAGCTGCATGAACTCCTTGCCGGCGGCCACCTTGCCGTTCCACCAGTCGTTGTAGTTGTTGGTGATGTACTCCTGGTCGAGCAGCCCCTCCGCGTACAGCCGATGCAGAAACTCCATGAGCTGACGGTAGTTGTCGGTTCCCGGCAGGAACGCCACCTGGCCGTCGTCCATCCGGCTGATCAGGAAGCCCCAGTAGACTTGATAGAGCCCGAAGCCCATGTCGTACGACGGGCCGAACATCCGCGTGTACCCGCTTTCGAACCAATCCGCGGGAGTGCTCAGCGGGATCAGATCAGGCCGACCTTCCTTGACCGCCTTCAGCACCTCGTACCAGCCCTCGATGGTGTCCGGCTCGGTCAGGCCCAACTCCTTCATGACGTCGACGCGGTAGGCTATGCCGTTCTCCGGAGAGCCTGCCAATTCGTTGAAGCGCGGCACCATGTAGAGGTGCCCATCCGGTGCGCGGTGATGGTAGTTTCTGGCCGGATCCGAGTAGTAATCGCGCAGCATGTCCGACCGGACCACTTCCAACGCCAGCTCCTCGAGCGGCGCGAACAGGCCGTCCGGGCCATAGGTGTTGGCGATCGCGGATTCGACGCTGACGATGTCCGGGATGTCGCCGGACGCCAGTACCAGATTGCGCTTTTCCTCGTAGGTGTCGGCGGGGAACACGATGAACTCGATCTCGGTGTTGGTCCGCTCCTGCCACTCCACGTACCAGGGAAGCTCGAAGTCCAGGGTGTCGTCCGGGTGGGCGCGATACCCGACCGTCAGCTTCGTGGGACCGTCGTCCGCCATCGTTTCCTGCGTGGGGGACGCGAGTCCGAACCCGGCGACGAGCGCCAGGAGCGCGATGCACGCGATCGTTCGTTTCATGTCGGCCTCCTTGAGAATGGAGTCCACCCTACTCCGGCGGCGAGCCCAGGTCAACGAGGGTGCGGTAGATGAATCGGGATGTCAGTCGACCTCCAGGACTTCCGGGTCCAGTTGAAACCAGGAAACCTCGCCCGACTCCACGGCGAGGCGAATACGCTCGTCGAACCGCAGACCGGCCACGACGGCATCCGCGCGCCGGCCGGTGAAGCGGCTCAGAAACCGCGCGTTACGGCGTGCTCGCTCGGTATCGCGGCCGTTGGCGGTGTAAGATACCTCCACCGCCACGTAGCACTCCGTTCCGGCAGAGTCGGTCGCGCGCAGCACCATGTCGGCCAACCGGAAACTGCGCAGCTCGTGCTTGCGGATGCCGCCGGTGTCGGAGGATCGCACCAGGGCCCGAATCTCCTCCCGGTCGAGGATGCCGACCAAGGAGAGCCCCTGCTCCTCAGCCATCAGGTCGGCCTCGCCCATGGCGGCGGTTCTGGCGTGGGCGGCTTTGAGGGGAGCGATGTCGGTGCGGAGCTGATCGAGTTGGCGCTCCAGCGCGTCGAACTGGCGGTCGACCGTATCGAACCGGCGGTCGGTGGCGGCGACGAAATCCGCGAGTCTGTGCGGCAGATCGAGCAGCTCGCGCGTCAGCAGCCGCGCACGCAGCGCTTCCAGCCACTGCGGGCGCTCATCCAGCACGCGGACCAAGTCCTCTACCGTTGCTATCTCAAGCGACTGCACCTGCTCGCCTCATGGCCACCATAGCCGCGAGCGCCCGAACGGTCAACGCGCGGCGGCCGCCGGCAGTGGCCCGAACGCCCAGCCGGCTCCGGCGAGCTACGGGTCAGCCGGTACGCCTCACCTCATCCATTCCAGATATTGCATTCACCTGACGGAAGGGTCCCGAAGCGTTTACCGTTCGTGAAGCAGACGCTCGACCGGTACCTCGAAGCCTCGCAGCACGGCTGAAGCGGCGATCTCGCCCACAGACCACGCGCCTCGCAGCTCATACTCATGTCCGGCCAGCGCCAGAACCTCCACTGTCCGGGCATCGGGATCCACGATCCAGTACTCACGGATGCCGGCACGCGCGTACTCCGCCGCCTTCTCGGACCTGTCGGTGCGGCCGGTGCCGGGCGAGATCACCTCCATGACCAGATCGGGCGGTCCAAAGTACTGTTCCGACATTCTGTCCGCGTGTTCCCTGGCCATGAACAGAACGTCCGGCTCGCGCACCTTGTCAGACCAGAGACGAACCGGTAAGGGAGCCACGTACACCTCGCCCAGATCACGACGCCGCACGAACTCACGGAGCAGCACGGCCAATTCGAGTACGGCATACTGATGACTGCGCGTCGGATGAGGGGGCATGATCAGCCGTCCTTCGGTGAGCTCCATGAGCCGATTCGTATCCGGAAGTGCAAAATACCCGTCCTCGGTCCACTCGCCTTGCTTGGGAAACAGCTCCGCGACCTGAAGTGTGAGTCTCCGCTCGGCTACGGCTCGCGGGTCTGGCATGCGCAACGGAAAGTATAGGTCCAGGCGCGATCCGCCGTCAACGTCTTCGCCGGCGTCTCAGTGACGTTCGGGCTCCTGGTCAACCCTTGACGCCGCCCAGGGTGATACCTTTCACGAAGTAGCGCTGCAGGAGCGGATAGAGGATCAGAATCGGCACGGTGGAGATCACCAGGATGGCGGCCTTGAGCGCCTCCGGGCTGGGCAGCGGCCGGAGCAGCGCCTCCAGGCTGGCCCCTTCCTGCACCAGGCGCAGCTCGGCCAGCTCGGCGCCGATCACCAGCTCGCGCAGGTAGACCTGCAGCGGAAACTTCTTCGGATCGATCAGAAACAGCAGCGGGTAGAAATAGGAGTTCCAGATCTCGACCGCGTAGTACAGGGTCAGCGTGGCGATGATCGGCTTGGACAGCGGCACGATCACGCGCGCGAAGATGCCCAGCTCGTTGGCGCCGTCGATCAGCGCCGCTTCCGCGAGCTCCCAGGGGAGCTGCTGCACGAAGCTCTTGGCCAGGATCAGGTGGAATGCGAAGATCGCGGTGGGCAGCAGTATCGCCCACATCGTGTCGATCAGCCCGAGATTGCGGACCACCAGGTAGAGCGGGATCAAGCCGCCCTGAAACAGCATCGTGAATACGATCATGCGCATGAAGAAGCCGCGGTAACGGAACTTGCGATGCGCCAGCGGGTAGGCGGCCATCATGGTCAGCGACACGCTCAGCGTGACCTTCAGGCTTGCGTACAGGACCGAGTTCTTGAAACCGGTCCAGATGCGTGGATCGGAAAGTGCGCGCTGGTAGGTTTCGAGGGTCGGGCGTACCGGCCACAGCACGACCTCGCGCAGCGTGACGGCGGACGGGTCGCTCAGGGAGATCGCCAGGATGAACAGAAACGGGAACAGCGTGACGAACGCCACCGCGGTCAGGACCAGCGCATTGGCGGCAGCGCCCGGACTGAACGTGAGCCGCCGCGGTCCGATCGCGATCCGGATCACGACGCGCGGAACCCGAAGCAGTAGAAGCGGGCGCCGTCGCCCATGAGGTGGAAGCGAATGCGGACGGCCGCCGCCGGGGCGGCCGTGCCCGCCCTTCGTTTCCCCCAGCGCACGATCGCGGCGCCGGCATCGATGTCGACCGGCGTACAGTCCGCCGCGGAGAAACCCGGCAGGACCGCCCCGTCCGGTTCGCGGATCAGCTCCGCCACCAGGTAGTCGCGGCCGGGCCGCAGGTGGTCGGCCTTTACGGTCAGATCGAGCCCGGTCAGATCGGACACGGCGATCGGGTTGGTGGTGACGGAGCCGGCCGACCGGTCCGAGCGCACGCGCAGGTAGGTCCAGCCGTCGACCGGCACGCGCGCCAGCCCCGTCTGTCCATGCGTGGCGTCCTCGATGACGTAGTGGGTGCCCGGATGGCCGATCAGGTTCGGCTGGCGGGTGCCGGCGTAGTAGATGCGTATCTGGCCGCCGGCGGTGACCAGCGTGTTGGCGTTGGAAACGAACTGCGCGTCCCACTCGCCCATCTCGCCACGCGCGATGAGCTTCTGGCCGTCGGCCACGCGCACGAAGTGGTAGCCGTCGCGGCTGACGGTCAGCTCGTCGTCGCAGGAACGGCTCTCCGGCCAGACGTCGGGCACGCCCAGGTAGTATTCGCGGTACGGCCAGACGCTCAGCAGGTGGTCTCCCACGTAGCTGCCGCCGCGCGGGTCGAGCACCGGCCGGTCCCACTCGACCGTCCAGCGGACCCCGTCCGGGCTGTGCGCCACCACGCCGACGCGCACCTCGCCGCCCGGCCCGGTACGGCCGGCCGCCTGGCCGTAGACCTTCCAGCGGCGCGCGGCGTCGGGCTCCCGCTCGTCATGGAAGAACGCGTTGGCCTCCATCAGCTCGATTACGCCGCGCTCGGCGCGCATGAACGGGGTACGGCCGGTGATCTCCGGGTGCGGATCGGCGGGCGTCCAGTGGATGCCGTCGGGCGAGTAGAACAACAGGCAGAACAGCTTGACGTCATGCACGTACTGCGAGTTGAGCATCATCTTGTAGCGCTTGGCGGGGTCCGGCTCGCGGTCGTCCCTGACGACCGAGGGATTGGGCGTCGGCCGGCCGCTGCGGATCGGCAGCTCCCGCGGCGGGATCTCACCGAGCACGCAGATGTTGTTGTCCCTGCTGCCGTGGTACTCGAACAGGCCCAGGTTGGGACGCTCCCAGGCGATGCCGTCGTCGCTGACCGCGTAGCAGCAGACGGCGCAGTCGGTGGTTCCCGAGCGGGCCGTATACCACATCCGGTATCTGCCTTCGTCGTGGAGGACGGTGCCGTAGCAGATCGCCTGCGCGTCCCACGATCCCGGCTCCCCCTGCAGCACCGGATTGCGGGGATCTTTCTTGGCCGTGTTGACGACCAGGTCAACGTGGCGGCGCCCGGCGAGCTCCCACAGATCCAGGAACAGCACGTTGCCGGATCGCGGGTCGATCGCCGGCACCTCCACCCGACCGAAGCGGATCTCGCCGTCCGCCGTCAGGTACAGCAGCCCAAGGACGTCGCCGCCCGCCGGCATCCGCTTCTCCACGCTCAGCGCCGGGGCCAGCTCCCAAGCCCAGCGGATTCCTTGCGGTGCCGCCATGCCGTCCCCCATCCACCGGCTCATGAAGACGTGATGCCGGTCCCGGTTCACCCATGCCAGCCGCGGCTGGCCGTAACGGTCCACGAACGCGATCGGCGATGCCACCTCCTGCGACTCGTCCCGGTTCAGGTTGACGTGCATCTTCCAGCGTCCGGCTCCGTCGCCGCCGGGACCGGAGGCGTCGCTTGCGCCGGCGCTCCGACAGGACGAGTAGAACACCCGATCGACCATGCCCGGCCAGTTGCCGCGAGCCAGGTAACCGACGACGATCGTGCTGCGCGAGGCCGCGATCGTGGGGTGGTCGCCTGCGTAGGCCACCGGCTCCGCGCCGGGGGTACGCCCGTCGGCGCGGGTCCAGGTATCGCCGCCGTCCCGACTCTGCGAATAGTAGATGCCGTAGCGCTCGGCCATCCCGGCCGGATCTCGCAGGAACTCCTCCTCGAACTCGCCGAAGTCGATCGAGCATATCCGGTTCTCGTAGCCCCGGCGGTCGGGGCCGTACGCAAGATGGATGGTGCCGCTCTCGTCCACGTCGAGGACCGGATCGCCGTAGTCCCAGCGCTCGGTCATGGACGTCCGGTGCCAGCCGTCCCCGGCAGGACGGGCCAGCATGACGCGGCGCGCGTTCGCCTCTCCCTGGCTGTAGGCGACGCACACCGACCCGTCGGCCGCCACCACGATGTCGCCGAGACTCGCCGGACCGCGCCCGTCCTGATCCACCCGGCTGCCGCCGGCGGACGTGACGCCGGGACCGCGCCAACTCTCGGGATCCCCAAGGTCACCGTCGCGCAACGAACACCGCGCGTACCACAGCTCCCCTTTGCCGTCGCGCGCCGTGCGGCGCCACACGGCGTGCACGAGGTCGCGGCAGTCGACGACGATGCTGCCTTGATCCGCCGGGCCGGACGGATCGCCCAGTATCCCCGCCGTCAGGTTACCGGCCAACTCGACCGGTGCCTGGAAGTGCGCTTCTGCAAGCGGCAGCGCGCGCGCGCTCACGCGCACGACGACCGACGCCCTGCCGGTCACGCGCTCCTTTACGTCGGCGATGGCAATCCAGCGGCCATCGCCGGCCCGCGCCAGTTGGCGACCGTTGGCCAGCACGAAGCCGGGTCCGCCGGTCTCGCCGAGCGATATGTCTCTCAAACGCCGCCTCCCGCCGGTCATGCACTATAATCGACCCGCGTTCGGTGAGTTCGCAGGGCGGCGATGGTATGCGGCGTCGCCGGCGTGCGCAGGGGAGGATCGCGATGGGACTGGTCGACAGGACGCTGCTGGAACGAGCGTGGGGCCGCTTGGTGTCGCGCGGCCGGAGCATCATGCGGGAGTGGCCGGACGCGAAGCCGGGCGAATACCTCATCTTCAATCAGAACAACGGCGCCGTGTTCGCCGGCAACTTCAGCTTCGACGGCTACGGCGCCGTCGGCCTGCTGTGGCTTCTGTATGCCGCGACCGATGACCTGCAGTACCGGGAGTACGCGCGACGCGGGGCTCGTATCTTCTCGCCTTTGGCCGACGTCCGTTCCAGTCACTGCGGCATAGCCGGCTATCGCGCGGCCGTATGGGGGTATCGGCTCACCGAAGCAGAGGAATTGAAGCAGATCGGACTACGCGCTGCCGCCACCATGAGCCGGTTCTTCGACCCGCAGAACGAGGTCTTTGGCCGCCACCCCGGCGCGCCTGCGGAAGCCGTCTTTCCGGCCGGGGGTGTCAAGCATCGGTTTCACAGCGTCCACGCTCCCGCGAACACGCCCGCGCGCGCCACCCACATCGACTGGTCGGGATTCTGGTTCGAGGTCCTGTGGTGGGCCGGGCACTTCGAGCCGCGCTTCAGCGACCAGGCGCGCCGTCACTGCGACGCCTTTCTACGGCTGGGATTCCAGCGGCCCGACGGTTCCTCCCATCACGGCCTGAGCTTCGACGAGGAGACCGGCGCTCCGTTGGAGTTCCACTCCAATCAGGCGTACTCGACCGATACCGCCTGGTCTCGCGGCCAGGCGTGGATGCTGATGGGGTACGCGCAGGCGTTCGAGGCGACCGGGGAACGGCGCTTTCTCGACACCTACCTGCGCTGCGCAGACTACTGGATCGCCCATCTGCCGGACGATCTGATCCCGTTCTACGACATGAGCGATCCGGCCGCGCCGCAGGTGCCGCGCGACTCATGCTCGGCGGTGATCGCCCTCAATTCGATGCTGCGCGTGTGCCGGGTCGATCCGTCGCTGGAGCCGCGCTTCCGGGAGGTGGCAGACGCCACGCTGCGCGAGCTGCTCGACTTCTACGTCACGCCGGGCGGCATCGTGCTGCACGGAAGCTGGGGCGCCGACCACGTTCCGATGTTTCAAGGGGTGCTGATGTTCGGCAACACCTACCTTGCCGACGCGGTGTTCATGGGGCTGTGGCCCGACCGCTTCGATCAGATCCGTGGCTTCTGACGGCGGATGGGCGGGCGCAGGAGATCGTCGGCGCGCCGGCGGTTTTCGGGCGCTGTTCGAGGACGGCGTTGCGCGCGGCGCAGTCGTCGTGGGTGCGGGTGCCGACCGCTTTCACCGATTCGTTGCCGCGGAGCTGCAGACGCACTTGGCGCGTCTGTCCGGTGGGCGACTGCCGATCATCACCGACGCCGAGTTGACGCACGCCCCGGAGCATCGCCCGGCGAGCCTGATCCTGGTAGGCGGACCCGATGCCAACGACGCGGTTCGGCGGCTGGCCGATCAGGGCGCGGTCGGGTTCACGGCGCTCACCGCCGACGGCGGCTATCTGTTGAAGACGATCGCGCTCGACGGCTGCGCTGCGATCGTCGCCGGGGGCAACGATGCGGCCGGGACCATGTACGCCGCATACGAACTGCTGGAGCGCCTGGGCATGGTGTTCCAGCTTTCCAACGACATCGTGCCGGAGCGCAAGCCTACCCTGGACCTCCCCGAGCTGGACGTGGCGGTGAATCCGGCGCGGAAGTGGCGCGGCGTGCACGTCTGGCACGGGTATTCCTGGTACATGGGCCTGCAGGAATACCGGCACCTGATCGATCAACTCGCCAAGCTGAAGATGAACGTCCTGCAGTTCGCATGGGGCATGGGCGCAGCCTGGATACGGCTCTCCTATCGCGGCGTGGTCGGCGAGCTCACCACCACTCCCGAGTCGGGACACTTGGCGATCGGCGCGGGATCGCGCTCCTGGGGCCGCAGCGTACACACCACCACCGGCACGCGCGCAGACCTGCGGATCGGCGCCGACTGCTACGACCACGATCGGCTGTGCGCACCCGAGTTCCTGGACGTAGACTCGGAGGAGGACGCCTACGGCGTCGCCATCCCGTTCCTGCGCGAGATCATCCGCTACGCCCATCAGCGACAGGTGCAGGTGCGGCTGGTCATGGGCGAACTGCCGTTCGTCCCTCCGAACCTGGCCCCGCAGAGCGCCAAGGTGGATCATGGCGTAGCGCCGAGCGAGAGCTACAGCTTCCAGCGCTACTGCGGCGTAGCGGTGGCGCCGGGCGATCCGGCAGCGCTCGACATCTGGGAGATCGCGATGTGCGCGATGATCGAGACCTATCCGGAGGCCGATGCCTACGGCTTCTGGGCGCCGGAGCACAGTCCGGACTTCGACGATCCTCGCACGCAGGCGCTGCTCGGTGAGTCGGCGGCGATTCTGGAACGCATTCCCCCGCTGGAGCGGATTCACGCCGCAGGCAACCTGATCCCAAGGACGCCCAGGGATCTGGAGTGCGACGCGCTGCAGATGTACTTGGCGACCGAGCTGATCCGGCGGGTGAAGCGGCGCCATCCACAGGCGCGCATCGGTGTCGGGCTGCTCTTTCGCGGCTACCTGATGCGGGCGCTCGACGCCGCGCTGCCGGCTGATGCATGGATCGCCAACATGGAGAACTGCGGCAACAGCGGCCCGCTCATGGAGTGGTACGACGGCATGCCGGGCCGCGAGCTGGTAGTAGTGCCGCGCATCGTCGACGACGGATGCGAGCTGCACATGCAGATGCACGCATCCATGTTCGACCGCGATCAGATCTGCACGGGCGCCGAACGATACGGGGTCACCGGGATCATCGGCCAGCTCGGCAAGGAGCGCGGCCAGGAGTGCACCACCCGATTTCTGGCCGACGGCTGCTGGAACGCCGGCCTGGACTGCGAATCGTTCTACACGGGCTACCTGGAACGGTTGTACGGCCGAGCCGCCGCCGGCCGGCTCGTCGAGGCATATCTGATGCTGGAGGAAAACGAACACGCGCTGGTCTGGTGGGGACGCAGCGAGATCTTCGTGTCGTTCCACGAGTTTTCTCCGTGCCGGTTGCGGACCGACGTCGACTACGCGCGGGAGCCTCTGGAGGTCGACAGGACGGAGCTGGAACGCGACATCGCCGCGTCCTGGGACCGGTACGGGAGGTTCTGGCTCTGGCGGCGCAAGGCGGTGGGCGCCCAGCACGCGGAGGACCGGGCGCTGCGGCCGGACGCGCTCTGGCAACGCCGCGCCCGGCAGTACCGCGCGGTCGTCGGCGTGCTGCGATCCGCCCGCCCACAGGCGCTGCCCGGAGCCCGCAATGAACTGGATTACGTGATCTTCAAGACCGAGAACTTCGCCGCCTACTTCGACGTGCTGCAGGCATGCGAGGAGGCGCGGATCGAGCTGGACCGCGCCTACCTGGCCCGGTTGGATGGGGACGCGGCCGGGGCCGGCGGCCGGTTGGAGCGCTGCCGGGCGGCGCTGGAGCGGGCGGATCGCTACGCGCGCGCAACGGCGGGACCGATGCTGGCCTACGCCGATGAGAAAGCGGAGCGCCACCTGCTGTTCCGGTTCAACCAGAACGTCATCGGCTCGATCGAATCCGCACGGGAGTTCGTGGATCGGGTGATCGCCGTTCACCAACTTCAGGGCTGATCGTCAGCCGTCGAGCCTCACCCCGACCCACTCGACGCGGTTGGCGGTGATGTCGACCACGTTGCCGTCGGGATCGAGCACCTTGAAGGAGACGGGCGGCGGCTGGGTGGGGTCGATCGGGTTGCGCTCCTTGACGCTCTCTTTCGAGAACGACACCCCCAGCTCGTGCAGTCTCCGCCACACGGCGTCCAGGTCATCGACGACGACCCCGAAGTGGATGAACTCGTCGCCCTCCTCGTACTGGCGGCGGTCGGTCGGCGGCTGATCGATCAGGGTGACGTTGAGCACGCCGTCGGTGAGGTCCAACGCGCGCCCACTGCCACGGTAGCCCAGGAACTCCCAGCCGAACACGGTCTGGTAGAAGGTCCGCGAGCGGTCGAGGTCGCGGCAGCGCAGTGCAAGGTGCCGGAGTTGTGCCATGCCGTTCACGGTACTTCCGGCCCGCATCCGCCGCAAGCGGCCCGCTTGCATGATAGATTCCCGTCATGGCCACGGACACGATCATCAGCCTGAAGAACGATCCCGCGATGCGGCGGCACTTCGAGGAGCTGGACGAGCACGGCTACACCATCCTCGAAGACGTGCTCACCGGGCGCCAGATCGACGAAGCGATCCGGGAGATCGCGGTCACCTATCGGGAAGAACGCGCCGCTGAGCACGAGCCCGGCACGCTGCGCACCCACAACCTGTCGGCGCGCGCCGAGGTGTTCCGCGAGATGCTGCAGATACCGCCGGTGATGGCCTGTCTGGCCTATCTCCTGGGCGACGACTACATCCTGTGCGACTCGGGGGCGCGGTCGCCCCTGCCGGGGATGAAGGCGCAGGGTCTGCACCGCGACGGGGACGACTTCATGCCGAACCCGCCCTACAAGGTGCACGCGGTGGTGCCCACGTTCGCGCAGTCCCTGTTCGCGCTCTCGGAGTTCACGGCAGAGAGCGGCGCCACCCGCTTCGTGCCGGGATCGCACAACAAGGACCTCGACTCGACGAAGATCCCGCCCGATGACGAGCGCCGGTTCATCTGCAAGCCGGGCGCCTGCCTGGTCTACGACGGACGGCTGCTGCACGCCGGCGCGCCCAACACCACCGGCGAAATTCGCTACGCCGTGCTGAACTTCCACTGCCGCGCGCGGATGAAGCCGTTCTGCGACCACACCCGCTCGATCCCGCGCGACATCGTCGAAGCGGCCTCGCCCACCCTGCGCCGGCTGTGGGGCTTCGAGTGTCAGTCCGCTTGGGAGGAGTCGCCGCGCAACTACCGGATCATCGAGGTGACCGGCGCCAAGCCGCGCTTCGAGTACCGGGGCTTGGCCGCGATCAACGAACAGGAAGACCCAGAAAAGGCATGAGCCCCACGAAGACGCCGGCGACGCAGCCCACCTGGAGACCGTGACCGCAAGCCTCCCCGAGTTCGCGCAGATCGTAGACGGTGACCTGCGCGACAAGGCGGCGCGCGCCTGGCCTACCTCCCTGGCGCGCAGCTCGTTCAAGGCTATCGACGCGATCCCCGGCTCCGGCGTGCCCGATTCGCCGCGCATGAAGCGCGGCACCCAGCTCGACCATATCCGCGGGGTGGCGCGGATGTGCTGGCGCTCGGCGACGAGATGAAGCGCTACTTTCCGGAGCTGCCGATCGACCGCGGCCTGGTCGCCGCCTGCGCGCTCTGCTACGAACCCAGTACGGCACCATGTCTGCCTGACCGTGGGACTCCCCGAGGTGTGCCACGCCGCCGGCTGCCACTCCGGCGAGGGCGAGCTGGTGCGGCGTTCCCTGCACGTGAGCATCGTGCAAACAAGCCGACGTCGTGTTCTGGTAGACACTCACGGACGGCGGCGCCATGGAAGATTGATCCCCCACTTCCGCAGCTACTAATATGAAAATAAGCATTCCCCGTATGCGTTTCTCGCTGGCCCTTGCGGCGTTCGTATGCCTGCTCGTAGTGGCGGCGGGGCTACGCTTCTATGACCTGTCGGAGAAGTCTCTACGGAGTGACGAAGCGGTTGCCGCCAATAGTTCGAGAGGCGCCCTCTCGGAGATAGTCTCCAATACCCGCAAACACAACTCCTCGCCTATACTGTATCCCCTGGCGCTGTGGGCGGTTCAGAAAGTGGATGTCTCTGCTTTCAGCATCCGCGTTCTTCCGGGGACGGCCAGCGTTCTAACCGTGGCGGCCCTGCTCTTTCTGCTTCCTCGCGCTGGGGTGAGCCGGCGGGCCGCGTTTCTGGCGGCTCTGCTAGCCACGCTTTCCGTTGAAGCAATCCGGCACGCCCAGGATGCGCGTGAATACTCCATTGACGCGCTGCTATCCGTGCTGATGATAGCGGGACTCCTGTGGTATCTACGGGACGGCAGGAAGGTCATGCTCTGCGTTTCGCTGTTCCTCGCGCCGTTGCTCCAGTACGGTTTGTTCCTATTCGGCGTCGCCGTAATATGCGCCGCTATAGTTCTTTCTAGCCCTTCCCCGATTTGGCGGCGGCGCCAGAATCGTTCATACCTAAATTCTAAACTACTAAGCCGGATTCGTAATTACCTCAAACCGCGCATCGCCTTGGTCCAACCCGCAGTGTGCTTTCTGGCGGGGTGCGCCATAAGCTACGCGGTCACTTTGCGCTATCAACAGGATCGACGACCGGATCCCTTCGTGTATGACTATTTATCGACGTATTACTATCAGGGAAATTTCGATTTGCCCTCGATCTTTGAGTTTTCGGTTGATGGGATTTGGAGTTTATTGATGTATCATTTGCCGGAGGTTGTTGCGATGGCGGTGCTTATCCTCCTGGGCCTAGCATTCCTCGGAAAGTTTCAAGGAAACTTTTCAGACAATGCCATCGCAGTTTTATTTTTGTTTTGCATTGCAGTTTCCGTCGGTGCTGCCGTGCTGAGAAATATCCGCTTGGGAGCATTCGCCAAAATATCTATCTGGGTCCGATTGTTTTCCTGGCGTCCGGCGTCGCGTTGTCATGGACAGCCGGTTGTCTGTCTTCGCTCACGCGCGTCGGCCGGGGGGGGGGGGGGGGGGGGGGGCAATGCGGCTTTGCTCGTCATAACGTGCGGGATAGCGCTTGCCGGGGTGAGCGCCATGCGGCAGGCCAGTCCGTACTATACACATGAAAACATCAAATCCGTTCTTGCCGTACTGAAAGAACAGATGCGGGAAGAGGATATGGTTTACGCATACCTTCCGGCAACCGCGGCCATCCGGTTCTATCAAGGAATAGAGAAAAGACCGCCAAATTGGTACTATGGAACCTTCTGGTGCAAGGACTCCGACGAACCGTGTCTCCGTGAGATGGTCTATAGTATTGGTTGTATTGCTCCCAATGTCCCCAATAGAAGAATCTTTTTGGTCCATCGCCGCAGATCAATACTGGAGGGATTGGAACGGCTGGGAGTAAGTTCAGTTAAGCATGTCGTTGCTGAGGGAATTTTCAATCTCTCTCTGATTGCGAACGCCAACGAATTCGGCGAATCGGCAGTCCGCTGCGACTTCGACGTGTACATCGACGACAACACGCTGCGCTACGTCAAGGAGCCGTGCGCCCCGGTCGACACGAAGGCGCGTTTTTTTCTGCACCTGATTCCCGCCAACGTGGCTGACCTTCCGGACCATCGCAAGCAATACGGCTTTGACAACCTGGACTTCGATTTCGACGGGCGCGGCGTGATATCCGACATATCAGACGGCAAATGTATGATAAGGATGGCTCTCTCTGAGTATGATATTACCCGCATCAGGACAGGCCAGTTCGTGCCCGGCGAAGGGCAGATCTGGAAGGAGGAAATTCCATTTCCATTGGGGTTTGATTGAACCCAGAATATGCGATAACACGATTTCGAGCATATCAGGACACTAGTGGCCTGTAACACGTACTCTTGCACCAAGGTGTCGAGAAGGATCAGCGTAGCGCCACTTCACGACTCGAGGATTCTTGTTGTATGCGCGTATGTATCTCATCAGCTTGCGCCTCAGATCAGCCACCGAACTGAACACCCCTCGGGCTATCACGTCCCGAGATACCTTCCCGAACCACAACTCAACCTGATTCAGCCACGATGAGTACGTCGGCGTAAAATGCAGCTTCATCGTCGGATGTTCGTCCAGAAATCCCGCCACTCGCTTCGTCTTGTGCGCCGACAGGTTGTCCACAATCACGTGAATCTCCCGCCCAGCCGGCTGGTGCGCCACGATGTCTCCAAGAAACGACACAAACTGCTCCGATGTGTGCCGCTCCGCAGTCTTGCCAAGCACCTCTCCGGTCTTCGTATCGAACGCCGCATACAGCGCCAGCGTGCCGTGCCGGTAGTACTCGAACCCATGCCGCTCAGCCCGCCCCGGCGACAGCGGCAGCACCGGTTCGTTGCGATCAAGCGCTTGTATCGCCGTCTTCTCGTCCACGCAGAACACCGCCGCATGCGCAGGCGGGTTCAGGTACAGCCCGATGATGTCGGCAGCCTTCCGGGTGAAGTCCGGATCGTTGGAACTCATGTAGCGCTCCATCCGATGCGGCGCCAGCCCGTGCTTGCGCCAGACACGCGCCACCATCATGTGCGACACCTCCAGCTTGGCTGCCAACCGCCGAGTGCTCCAGTGCGTGCTGCCGTCGGTGGGACGCTTACGCGTCGCGTTGAGTATCTTCGCCTCCACCTGCGGCGTGCAGCGATACGGCTTCTGACCACAGTGCCGGCTGTACAAGCCAGCCAATCGCTCGGCACGAAAGCGTCGAGCCCACAGTGCGACGAAGCCGCGGCTGCAGCCGACGCGATCACCGACCTCGTCCCAGGTGCGCCCTTCACCGAGCAGGAGAATGACCCGCGCACGGCGCGCATCCTCGGCTCGGCCAGTACGACTTATGACCCGCTGGGTGAGTTCGCGATGCTCGCCCTCGGTCAACACAATCGGCTCTTCCATGTCCTCGATTATAGTACATAATTTGATGGTACGGGCCACTAGCAGAGGCGGGGCAGAGCGTTTTTGTCCCCACACCCAACCGTTCCCCGTCACGTTGTCCCCTGCCGTGCACCGGGCAGGCTTCACAGACAGGAGTGCCTGGCAGTGGGAGCGCGGCAGGGATGCCGAAGGCTGGACCAATGTCTCCGGCTCAGGATACACCTATGTGTACACGCCCACCACCGCGGATGAGGGCTATCAACTGCGGGCCTATGTGTACTACACCGACAGCCGTGGCAATCGGATCAAGGCGATGACCTTGCCCTCCCTACTTGTGCAGCCCGGCAGCACCGACACGCGCTTCTTCCTGCACCTCATCCCTGTTGACGTGGATGACCTTTCTGACCACAGCAAGCAGTACGGCTTCCACAACCTCGGCTTCCGCTTCAACGACTACAAGCTTCCGCTAACCGAGCGATACATAGCTGTGCGCGAACTTCCCGCCTATGACATCGCCGGCATCCGCACCGGCCAGTACGTCGTCCGCGAGGACGGCTCCTACGGGAACTCCTGGGAAGCCGAGGCCAGCTTCGCTGAGTAGCGCCGGCACGCTGATCGACTCGTCCCGGCCCCACGTCGTGGTGATCGGCGGCGGGTTCTGCGGCCTTGCGGCGGCCTACGAACTCGGCCGGCGCGGCATCCGCGCCACCGTGCTGGAGCGGGACGCCGCAGTCGGCGGGCTCGCCGGCAGCTTCACCGCCGGCGGCGCGCGGCTCGAGAAGTTCTACCACCACTGGTTCACCCACGACGTCCACGTGATGAACCTCATCGAGGAACTGGGCCAGTCGGACCGCGCGCTGCTGCGCCCGACCGCACCGGCACCTACTACGCCCGCGGCTTCTTCAAGCTCTCGACGCCCGCCGACCTGCTGCGCTTCTCGCCGCTGCCGTTCCGCGACCGCCTCCGGCTCGGGCTGCTGGCGTTGCGGGCGCACCGGGTGCGGGACTGGCGCGCCCTCGAAGACCGCACCGCAGCCGATTGGCTGCGCGCCATGGGCGGCGAGCGGGTCTACCAAGTCGTCTGGGAGCCGCTGCTGCAGGGGAAGTTCGGCGACTTGGCGGAAGAGGTGGCGGCGGTCTGGTTCTGGAACAAGCTCAAGCTGCGGGTCGGCAGCCGCGGCAAGGGCGGCCAGGAACGGCTCGCCTACTACCGGGGCTTCGCCGCGCTGGCGTTCACGCTCGAACATCTGCGGCGGATGTTCCCCGATCTGCGCGGCGCCCTGCTGTGCCGCGTCCAGCCACGCCTGCTATTCAGCGGCACTGAGTTCATCCCGCCAAGCATCAGACTTCCTGACCTCAAGCAGAATCCCCCACGTCGTAGCCGCACAGCAGCTCGCCGCCGCCCAGGTCCACCAGCGTGGGATGGAATGCGTGCCTGGTGCACAGGTGCGGCTTCGGATTGGCGGAGACCAGACCGGTTGCCAGGATGCGCATCAGCCGTCCCCGGCCGAACCGGCCGGCGTGCCGCTGCCGACCACCGCGCCGGTCACAGCAGCGACAGCTCCTGCAGCCCCGCGCGCAGCCGCTCCAGCTCCGCATCGGTGTAGTCGGACAGCGGCGGCCGGCGCCAGCGGCCGCAGATGCCGGCCAGCTCCATCATGGCGTGCTGGGCGGCGTCGATGCCGGCCGGCGAGGCGGCGTCCATCAGATCGAACATCGGCATGTCGTAGTCGCGGATGATCGCCGCGGCAGCCGCCAAGTCGCCGCGCTCGACGGCGGCCCAGTAGGAGCGGGTGATCTCGGGCTTGAAGACCACCAGCACCGACATGTAGCCGGCGCATCCGTAGGGGTGCATGTCCAGGTGGGTCTGCTTCTGGCCGCCGGCGAAGTTGCTCCACGTCCCCTGCGACAGCAGACAGGCCGGCCGTGCGAACTCGGGGCCGTAGTCCTCCTTGAAGCCGACGATGCGGTCGCCTTCGGCCAATAGCAGCCGCACCGCCGCCAGCGCGCCGCCAAGGCCAAGCGGCGCCAGCGTGGCGCTCAGGATCACCGCCGGCAGCTCGCGCGAGACGGCCAGGAAGTAGTCCGCGCAGTCGCGTACCGTGACGCCGCGGAACGGCGGGGAGGCGAGTACGCCGTCGGCGCCGATCCCGGCCGCATAGCGGGCGAAAGCGACCGCCTGGTCCTGCCACCAGGGCGCCGCCGCGGCCAGGAACATCGCTCGGTTGCCGACGTGCTCGCGCGTCACCTTGGTGAGCTCGGCGATTTCCTGTTCCGACAGCACCGCATAGAGGCTGTCGCCGGGGGTGAACAGCACCGTGCGCGCCCCGCCGGCGATGGCGGCGTCGACGAACCGCCGCAGGCCGTCGTAGTCGACGGCGCCGTCAGAGCGAAACGGCGTGTTGATGGAACTCAGCGGCCCGGTGAAGTGATGCTTGAAACGCGCGCGGTCCATAGGGAAGAGCATACCCGATACGCGGGCCGCGTGCGTTGACGCCGCACGCCGGAGCGCTATCGTTGGCGGGCATGCTGCGGACTCTCCATCGCTGCCGGGAGGCTCCCCTCCGAGTCCTGCACAGGCTCCTTGCTCCTTTGGTTGGTCCGGTGCACCCTACGAGCGCGATCATCGGATTCGTCGAGCAAGATGGTCGAAGTCCTCCCGGCACTTCTGTCGAATCGCGGCAATGTTGCGCGCGGCCTCTTCTCCCAACCGCATGCGTCCCCCGCCCGGACCGTCGGCGACCCCCTGCTGTTGCGCGAGCACCGCGAAATAGCGCTCCTTTACGGACACCTCGGCCCGTACCACCGGCCAGCGCCAGTCGTTGGGCAGAACCAGTCCCGCGAGGGTCCAGGTCTCCAACTCCTCCCATGCGTTTTCGGCCAGGAACCGTCGCCGTCCGTTGCCGAACTCCGTTTCGATCTGATTAAGTCGGTCACGGCGTGACGATTCTCCGTCCCGGTCCACGCAGAGGATGAAGAGGTCGATCATCCCATCGTAACGGTCGACGATCTCCTGCAGACGTTCGGATTTCAGTGCTTCGCCGATGCCGCCGAGCAGCGGATCATTGCAGACCTCCACGCTTGCCTGGATATTCAGAGATCGAAAGAGCCGGCGGAAGAGGGGCCGCAGGAGATACTGATCGTTACGGAAGTCCTCGGGAATGATGAGCGCTCTCATGAATCGAGCGTCCGGTCGGAGCTCGCGCCGAACTGGATGGCATCTTCCATCCAGTTCGACCGGTGGAGCCTGCCCAATCCCTGCGACTGTCGCAGTTTACCGGCTTTGGGCAGGTCCGCCAGCGGACGCACGACGGCGTCATCGGTGTCCGGCCGGCGACAGACGACGGACATATGCTCGAAGGTGCGGTCGCCGACCATCTCCAGAAGATCGGGCGAGTGGGTAGTGGTGACTACCTGGACGTGACCCTTCCCGGTCTGGCTTTCGATAAGGTCGAGCAGCAGCCGTTGTCGAGCCGGGTGAATCCCGTTGTCGATCTCCTCGAACACGTAGAGCCCCGCCGGATTGGGGCCGAGCAGTGCGGCCAGCATCGCGAGCAACCGTAGCGTGCCGTCGGACGCCGCATAGGAAGACACGATCCTTCCGTTCTTTTCACGCAGCGCGAGCTGGACTCGTCCGGTCGTCGGATCGGTAGGAAACTCGAAGTCCGCTACGTCCATCGGCGTCAACTCCCGAGTCCAATCGGCCAACGTGCGCCGGCGTTCCGGCGCCGCGCACACCTCTTTCAGCACCGTAGGCAGGTTGTCGCCGCTGTCTCCCAATACCGTCTGGCCAGGAAACGCGGGTTGCCGCATATGATCCGGAGACAGGTCGAGGAACCGCATGTCGGAGAACGTCTTCGCAACGCGTTCTGCCCAACCTTTCTGGGACCGGATGACGAGCTGGTGTTCTCCGATCTGAGTCAGCGCCGGCTGATCCGGCCTCACGGCGATCCGATATCCGAGTTTCTTCTGATTCCGGCTTCTGCCCATGCGGAGCAGGAGGTGGTTGTCGTCGTCCTGTTTTCGGACCGGATCCCCGGCGCCTGGATGGCTCGTGTAGACAGGCTCATAGTTTCCGAACGAGAGGCTCTCGGCCTTTACCGTGAACAACCCCGAGTTCGCGGCGTCGGGACCGACGGCGATCTCATAGACAACCTTCTCGTCGTTCAAACTCATGGTGACACTGAGGTCGAACGATGGCTGATCGAATCTGATGATTTCGTTCGGTGCGCCGCGAATGGGCTGCCACTCGACTTGACCGCCGGCGCCGTATTTGCCACCGATAACGTCCGCCAACGCGTACCCGCGCCCGACGCCGTGAAGGAAGCGAAATGCATCGCGGAGGTTGCTCTTGCCGCTCGCGTTTGCGCCCACGATCACCGTGAACGGCCCCATTTCAAGTCTCTCCGCAGCAAAGTTCTTGAAGTTTGTCAGGCCCAGCGAGGTGATCATTCCCGCGCCACCGCGAACCGAGGTGGCATGCAACACGCCATGGTCTCAAGCTACCACGGCGAACGTTGGCATGTCAGGGATCGACGGTAGATGGCGCAAGGCAGGAACGCAGGTTGACAGCGGCGCGGCGCTCCCGGCACCTTCGGTAGCCGTGTCTATCTATTGAGGAGGATCACCATGAATCGGGCACGCATGTTGCTCATCGTCGCGGGCCTCTGCGCCATCGCAGCCGCGCCGCTGTTCGCCACCGGCGAGGACGAGGCCTCGCCGGCATCCGCCGCCGCCGACAATCCCTGGACCGCTGGCCAGGACCTCGCCGGCTCCACCGTCAACGTCTTCGGCGCCTTCGTCGACGTGGACGCGGAGCGCTTCGACGCCAGCATGGCGCCGTTCGAGGAACAGACCGGCATCGACATCGTCTACGAAGGATCGGGCGACTTCGAATCGCTGGTGGTGATTCGCGCCGAAGGCGGCGATCCGCCCGACATCGCGGCGTTCCCGCAGCCCGGCCTGATGACCGACCTGGTACGGCGCGGGTTCATCGCCGACCTCTCCGAGTCGTTCAGCATGGAGTACCTGCGGCAGCAGTACTCGGACGCCTGGATCGACCTGTCGCGCGTCGACGACACGATCGCCGGCGTCTGGTACCGGGCTTCGTTGAAGAGCCTGGTCTGGTACGCAAAGCCGGTGTTCGAAGCCAACGGCTACGCCATCCCGGAGACCTGGGACGAACTGGTCGCGCTTTCCGAACGGATGGTCAGCGACGGCTACGTCCCCTGGTCGATCGGCATCGAGAGCTCCGGGGCGACCGGCTGGGTCGCCACCGACTGGATCGAAGACATCCTGCTCCGCACGGCGACGCCCGAGCAGTACGACGCCTGGACGCGCGGCGAGCTGCCGTTCGATTCACCGGAGGTGCGCCGCGCGATCGAGATCATGGGCGACATCTGGTTCCGCGACGACTTCGTCCTGGGCGGCCGCAGCGCGATCCTGACCGTGCCGTTCGGCGACGCGGCCACGCCGCTGGTCCAGGATCCGCCGCGCGCGCTGATGCACCGGCAGGCCACCTTCATCGCCGGCTTCCTGCCGGAGAGCGCTCAGGAGCAGCTCGGGCAAGTCATCGACGTCTTCTACCTGCCGCCCATCGACGCGGAAGAAGGGCGCGCGGCGCTCGGCGCCGGCGACATCTTCAGCGCCTTCAACGACGACCCGGCGACCCTGGCGGTGATGCGTTGGCTGTCATCCGGCGAGTCGACCCGCGTATGGGCCGGCTTCGGCGGCTTCGTGGCTCCGCACAAGGATGCCCGGATCGAGTGGCACGGTTCCTACATCGACCAGAAAGCGGCGGAGATCATCCAGAACGCCGACACCTTCCGCTTCGACGGCTCGGATCTGATGCCGGGCGTGGTGGGAGCCGGCACCTTCTGGACCGGCATGGTCGATTACGTCAGCGGCGAGGACCTGGGGTCGGTGCTCGGCAAGATCGACGCGTCGTTCCCGCGCTGAGCGGAATCGCAGAACGCGCCCCGGCGCCGGCCGCAGGGTAAACACACACCCGGCGGCCGGCGCGCCGCGCACATCCGAATGGCTGAGCGGGCACGGTCCGAGCGGGTTTCGGTCCTGCCGTTGGTTCGCGCCGCCGGGCTGTTCGCCGGCGTCGCGGTACTCATCCTCGCGGCGTTCCTGTTCATGCGGGACAGCCGCGCTCCGAAAGCGCTGATCGCCGTGGTCGCCCTGATCGTCGGCATCGGCGGGGTCTGGGGGCTCTTCTCCGCCGGCAACGGCGTGGTCGACGCGCTCCCGCGCCGCCTGCGGGACGCGGTCCGCCCGTGGCTGTTCGTGGGCCCCGCGATCCTGATCGCCTGCATCTACATCGTCTTTCCGGCGGTGCGCACGATCTGGATCAGCTTCTTCGACCGCACCTCACGCCTGTTCGTGGGGTTTGCGAACTACGCCTTCATCGTCACCGACCCGGAGATGCTGCTGGTGCTCCGCAACACCTTGCTCTGGGTGTTGCTGGTGCCGTTCTTCGCGGTGGTGCTGGGGCTGCTGATCGCGGTGCTGCTCGACCGCCTGGGCCGGGTGGTCGAGCGCATCATCAAGGCGCTGATCTTCCTGCCGATGGCGATATCGTTCGTCGGCGCCAGCGTGATCTGGCGCTTCGTCTACTATTTCCAGCCGGCCGGCTACGAACAGGTCGGCCTGTTGAACGCCATCGTCACCGCGCTCGGCGGCGAGCCGCAGGCATGGCTGACGCAGATACCCTGGAACGCGATCGGCGTCCCCTGGATGAACAACCTGTTCCTGATCTTCATCATGATCTGGCTGCAGACCGGATTCGCCATGGTGATCCTGTCCGCTGCGGTAAAGGGCGTGCCCAAGGAGCTGCTGGAGGCAGCCCGCATCGACGGCGCCGGCGAGATCAGGGTCTTCTTCCGGATCACCATCCCGCGCATCAGCGCCACCGTGCTCACCGTGTCGACCACGATCCTGTTCCTGGTGCTGAAGGTCTTCGACGTGGTGTTCGTCATGACCAGCGGCAACTTCGACACCGACGTGGTGGCCTCGCGCATGTACGCGGAGGCGTTTCGGTTCTTCGACTTCGGACGCGGCAGCGCGCTGGCGGTGCTGCTGTTCATCATCGTCGTCCCCTTCATGATGCGGACCGTACGCCGCATGCGGAAGGAATCGGCATGAAACCGGCCCGGCTGGTCATCTGGGTCTTCCTGGGAGCGCTGGTGGTCGTCTGGACGGCCCCCACGCTCGGCCTGCTGGTGAGCTCGTTCCGCCCCGCGGACGCGATCGCGAGCAGCGGCTGGTGGACGGCTCTCACCGAACCGTTCGCGGCCGGACAGTGGACCTTGCGCAATTACGAGCGGGTGATCCTGGCCGACAACATGGGCAACGCCTTCCTCAACAGCCTGCTGGTGACGATCCCCTCCACGGTGATCCCGATCACGATCGCCGCGTTCGCCGCCTACGCGATCGCCTGGATGGACTTTCCGGGGCGCCATCTGATCTTCATCCTCATCGTCAGCCTGCTGATCGTGCCGCTGCAGATGGCGCTGATCCCCGTGCTGCGGCTCTATACCGGCCTGCGGCTGAACGGCACCTTTCTGGGCATCTGGCTTGCGCACACCGGTTTCGGCCTGCCGCTCGCCACCTATCTGCTGTACGGGTACATCGCCACCTCCATCTCCGGCGAGATCATCGAGTCGGCGCACACCGACGGCGCGACCCCGTGGGTCACCTTCACGCGGCTCGTGCTGCCGCTCTCCATGCCGGTGGTGGCGTCGTTCGCGATCTTTCAGTTCCTCTGGGTGTGGAACGACCTGCTGGTGGCGCTGGTGTTCCTGGGGACCAGGGCGGAACTGGCGCTGGTCACCACCCGGCTCGCCGAGCTGGTCGGCTCCCGCGGGCAGGATTGGCACGTGCTCACCTCCGGTGCGTTCATCACCATCGTGATGCCGTTGGTCATATTCTTCTCCCTGCAGCGCTACTTCGTACGCGGGCTGATGGCCGGCTCGGTCAAGGGGTAGACTCACCGCGCGCATCGCAGTCCACGCCGGTTGCGGCGCTCCGCCTTGCCGATCCGCGCGGATTGCGCGAAGCTGCGCGCACCCGCACGAGGAGCACCCATGTCCGCAGAGCGTCCCGCACCGCTGCACGGCTACATCATGCCGTTGCTGACCCCGTTCAACGCCGACGGCAGCGTCGACGAGCACGGCATGCGCGCCAACATCGCCTATCTCATCGGCGAAGGCATCCACGGAATCACCGTCACCGGCTCGTTCGGGGAGTTCCCGCTGCTGGCCGAGCAGGAGCGCGTGCGCCTGTACGACGTGGCTCCCGAAGAGGCGGCCGGGCGCTGCGCGGTGATCGCCGGCACCGCGCACGCGCGTACCGAGGTCATGATCGAGCTGGGCGACGCCGCCGCCCGCATCGGCATGGACGGGGTGATGATGCGCCGCCCCACTACCTGCGGCCCTCCGACGACGACCTGCGGCTGCACTTCGGCCGCATCGCCGCCGCCGCCACGCTGCCGGTCACGATCTACAACAATCCGCCGCGGGTCGGGATCAACATGTCGGTGGCCCTGCTGATCGAACTGAGCCGGCTCGACAACGTGGCGACCATCAAGCAATCCAGCCTGGACCTCACGGACCTGATCGATCTGATCGATCGCACCGACGGTCAGGACGGCTTCTTCGTCACCAACGGCCAGGAGCCGCGGGCGCTGCCGGCGCTGGTCATGGGGGCGGACGCCAACTACGGCATCTCGCCGCTGATGCTGGGGCGGGAATGCATCGGGTTGTACGACTGCGTGCGCGGCGGCGACCTCCTGCGGGCGCGCGCCATTCAGCGCAAGGTGAACACGGTCCGCCGGGCGTTCACGGCGGCCGCCGCGACCCCGGCGGCCGCGTTGCGCTACCTGGCCAACAAGCGAGGACTGGCCGGCGGCCACCCGCGCGCTCCGATCGCGGAGCTGTCCGACGCCGACAAACGGCTGCTCGACCAAGCCGCGGAGGCGGCTGGCATGAGCTCCGTGTGACGGGCCGGCGCGGGAGAAGAGCGTGCAGTTCCGCATCCTGGGCCGCACCGGCCTGTCAGTCTCCGTCGTCTCGTTCGGCACCGGCGGCCCCAGCGGGTTCGGCGCTCCGCAGGCCGCCGAGCGGCCGCAGCGCGCGGCGCTGGTGCGCCGCTGTCTCGACCACGGCATCAATCTCTTCGGCACCTCGGCCAACTACGGCGAGAGCGAGGCGCTCCTCGGCGAGGCGCTGGCAGGGGTCCCACGCGACCGTTACCTGCTCCTGACCAAGTGGGCGCCGTCGCCGCGGTGGTCGCCGGCGGGAGTCGGCGGCGCCGACGCGCCGATCGAGGCCGACCCGGAGGCGCTGGCGCGCGGCGTTGAGGCGAGCCTGCGCCGGCTGCGCACCGATGTCATCGCCATCCGGCCGTCCACACCGTGCTGACCGGCACCACGAACCTGCAGCATCTGGACGACAACGTCGCCTGCATGGAGACGCTTGATCTCCCGGAAGAGCACGCCGCTCGCCTGCGATCGCTGTTCGGCGATCTGGCCGTCTGGGCCGAACGCCGGCCGTCCGATGCAGATACACACTACACTGCATGGCATGGCCACCTTGCCGGGTCATCGGGCGGGGAAGTACGTGATTCCCGTCTTCCTGGTCCTCTACGTCCTGGTGGCGGGAACCAACCTCGTCTTTGGATTCCGTTCGGGTGAGATCTTTCCGTTCTTCGCCTGGACGCTGTTTTCCCATACGCCGGAGCGGATCAAGCTGCAACCCGCCATTCTGCTGCATACGATCGACGGCGAACCGGTGGCCAGCGCTCGTTACTTGCTGCCTGACGCAAGCGGCGGCGACCGCGCATCACTGCACCGGGTCTTCCGCGAGTGCGGCTTCCAGCAGCACCACCCGGCGCGCCTCATGCCGGCGTTGGCGTCGCGCCTCGAGCGGAACCCGCTTCGCCACAGCACCTTGCCCGACCGTTGCGATGCGCTGGTGAAACGGATCGTCTTTCCGATCGTGGAGCGGAAAACGGCGGGAACGCGCGTGGATTTCAGCATCGTCATGCTGCGCATCGATCTGCTGGAGGTCCGGGCGGACCTCGACGGGCTCGCGGAGGGCACGTCGACGCCCGCCGATCATTACCGTCCCGACCGGCTGTTGGGCCGCTGGACCACGGCGGTCCTCTGAGGCGGGGCGGCGCCATGCGGCCGTCCGCCGGCGTGCGCCGGCTCCGCCGGTGGCTGCGGTTCGATCCCGGGCCGCGACGCCGGCCGGCGGATTTGCGGCGCGCCGCCGTCGGCGTGGTGTGGCAGGCTCGTTGCTTCTACCTGTTCGTCGTATTCCTCACGTGGAGTGACTTGTCCACCGCCGCGGTCGCGCGAGCAGGAACGCCGACCGCGCCGTTGTGGCCGGTCATCATCCTCAACGAGTTGCTGGGCGCCGGATGGGTGGAGCGACTGACCGGCATCGCGATCGCCGGCTCGCTGATCGCATTGCTGGCGATGGTGTTCCCGGGCAGCCGCCTCTGGCGTATCGGGGTCTGTCTCTATCTCCTGGTCGTGGTGGCGTTGAGAAACTCCTACGGGGCCATCACCCACGGCCATCACGTCCTGATCTACGTCGGTTTCGCGCTCTCGTTTCTGCCGCCGGCGGCCGGCCGGCCGGAGCGGATGTCGCGCGGCGACGTCCTGGACTGCGTCATGGCGCTCTGGTTCGCCCAGAGCATCGTGTTGCTGGCCTATTCCCTGGCCGGCTTCTGGAAGCTCTGGGCCAGCGGACCCGAGCTGCTGGCGGCGGACGGCTTCGTCCGGATCCTGCTGAACCACCTGCTGGAAACCACGCGGCCCGTACCTCCGCTGATGCCGTTTCTGGTGCGGCACGGATATCTGGCGCAGTTCCTGTTTCTGGGTGTCGTCTACGTGGAGATCGCCTCCCTTGCCGTACTGTTCCGGCCGCACCTGCACCGGCCGTGGGGCATCGCGTTGATGCTGGCTCACTTCGGCGCATCCTGGGCGCTGGGAGTCGCCTTTCCCTCGCAACAGTTCATCGTCGGGCTGCTGCTGGTGTTCTCGCCCTTGGCGCCGGCCCGCTTCTCATTGCTCGGACTGGCGCGGTCATTACCGGTCCTGGGACTGCCCTTCCGTTACGCCGGAAGACGCGCCAGCACACCGTCGAAATAGTCGATCGTACGCTGCAGCCCGTCTTCGAGCGGCGTGCTCGAAGTCCAGCCCAGCGTTTCGCGGGCCCTGGTTACGTCCGGCCGGCGGCGGCATGGGTCGTCGGCGGGCCGCGGCCCGCCGCGGACGATAGGAGACTTCGACCCGGTCAGGCGCACCACCGTCTCCGCCAGATCGCCGATGGACACCTCCCGGGCGCTGCCCAGATTGATCGGCCCGATGACCTCGTCCGCGCTGTCCATCAGCCGAATCAGCCCGTCCACGAGGTCGTCCACGTAGCAGAACGAGCGTGTCTGTCCGCCGTCGCCGTGCACGGTGATCGGCTCGTTGCGCAGCGCCTGCAAGATGAAGGTGGAAACCACCCGCCCGTCGCTCATCGCCATGCGCGGGCCGTACGTATTGAAGATGCGCGCCACCTTGACGGTCAGGCGATGCTGGCGGTGGTAGTCGAAGAACAACGTCTCCGCGCAGCGCTTGCCCTCGTCGTAGCAGGCGCGCAGGCCGATCGGGTTCACGTTCCCCCAATAGTCCTCGGTCTGCGGATGGACCGCCGGGTCGCCGTATACCTCACTGGTGGAGGCCTGCACGATCGGCGCCCGCAGCCGCTTGGCCAAGCCGAGCACGTTGATGGCGCCATGCACGCAGGTCTTCACGGTCTGCACCGGGTCGTATTGATAGTGCTCCGGGGAGGCCGGGCAGGCCAGATTGTAGATCCGATCCACTTCCACGTAGAGCGGAAAGGTGATGTCGTGGCGCATCACCTCGAATCTCTGGTTGGCCAGCACCGCCGCGACATTGCCGCGCGAGCCGGTGTAGTAATTGTCCGCGCACAGCACTTCCGTCTCCGCGTCGCGCAGCAGCCGCTCGCACAGATGCGAGCCCAGGAAGCCGGCGCCGCCCGTCACCAGTACGCGTTGCGGTCGTCTCATCGCGCGCATGATACCGTACCTGCGCGCGTGTGGGTTCTCGCTGACGCGCGACTCCTCAACCCGGTCGGCCGAACGGCGCGCTCAGGCTGCTCGGTCGGGTATCATGGCGGACGGTGACCGCACCGGAGCGAGGCGCGCCATGAAACGCAGGAAGCTGCCGACCGGCATCCAGACCTTCCGCAAGATACGCGAGGACGACTGCTACTACGTCGACAAGACCGCCTTCATCCACCGCCTGGTGCGGGAGGGCGAACACTACTTCCTGTCCCGCCCCCGGCGCTTCGGCAAGAGCCTGCTGGTCGACACCATCAAGGAGCTGTTCGAGGGCAGCGAAGAGCTGTTTCGCGGGCTGCACGTCCACGACCGCTGGAACTGGTCCATGCGCCATCCGGTCGTGCGCCTCGACTTCGCCGCCGGCCGCTACCGGGAGCCGGGCCTGCTGGATGCCACCGTCATGGAGCAGCTCGCCGCGATCGAGCGGCGCGCAGGCGTGGTCGCCGAGTACCGGACAGCGCCGGGCCGGCTGGCGTATCTGCTGGAAGCGCTGCGCGGACAGTCCGGACAGCGGGTGGCGGTGCTGGTCGACGAGTATGACAAGCCGATATTGGACGCGCTGGAGCGGAAGGAGCTGGCGCGCGCCAACCGCGACTACCTGCAGGAACTGTACTCGACCATCAAGGCCTGCGACGCTCACGTGAAGTTCGCGCTGCTCACCGGGGTGAGCAAGTTCTCCAAGGTGAGTCTGTTCTCCGGTCCCAACAACCTCACGGACCTGACGCTCGATCCGCGCTACTCGTCGATCTGCGGCTATACCGAATCCGACCTGGACACCGTGTTCGCACCGGAACTGCCAGGCCTGGACCGGGACGAGATCCGCGACTGGTACAACGGCTACAACTGGCGCGGCGACGATCGCGTCTACAACCCGTTTGACATTCTCCTGCTGTTCGACAGCCGGGAGTTCGCCGCTCACTGGTTCGAGACCGGCACGCCGACGTTTCTGATCGACACGCTGATCGAGCGCGGCATCGCCTCGCCGACGCTGGACGGCATGCGGGCCGGCGCCGACCTGCTGTCCGCTTTCGACGTGGACGAGATGGAGCCCGAGGCGCTGCTGTTCCAGACCGGCTATCTGACCATCCGCAGCGTCGAGCGATCGGCGCGCGGGCCGCGCTTTCGGCTCGGCTATCCGAACCGCGAGGTGCGGCTCGGTCTGAACGAACGCCTGCTGCGGGCGCTGGCGCCCGCCGCGGCGCGCCGGTTGGCGCAGGACACGGCGTTGGAGCGGCTGTTGGAGGCGAACGACTTCGCAGGACTGGAGAAGCTGTTCCGGGCGTTCTTCGCGGGCATTCCGTACGAGTGGCACACCCGCAACGACTGGGCGCGCGGCTACGCCGACAAGTACCGCGCCTTGGGCGAGCCGATCCACCTGATCGGCGTGGAGTTCAGCCGCGCGGCCCGCAACCTCGCCGCCTTCGCGGTGGCCCGCGCCTGACGGCCGGCACCGGGTCCTTGGGTCATGTTCTCAACTCCCGGCGGACGTTTCGAGAATCGGCCTGAGGGTCGGCCGGGAACCCCAGCCGTTCCCTGACCAGATAGAGCGGACGCTGCTGCGCTTCCCGGTAAACGCGCCCCAGGTATTCCCCCAGGATACCGATCAGCATGAGCTGCGCGCCGCCCAGGAACAGGACGGCGATGAACGTCGCCGCCCAGCCGCCGATCCCGGCTCCGGTGAAGACGCGCACGGCCAGCGCGTAGACGATACCCGCCAGGCCAAGCCCGGCGGCGCAAGCGCCCAGCAACGACGCTGCGCGTACCGGCGCCAGGGAGAACGACAGGATGCCGCTCACGGCCAGGCCGACCAACTTCCTGAGCGGATACTTGGTCTGCCCTGCGGTGCGCGCCGCCCGGTGGAAGCGGACCGACTCCTGACGGAAGCCGGTCCAGGCCACCATGCCGCGCACGAAACGGTCACGCTCCGGCATGGCCAGGAAGGCGTCCACCACCACGCGGTCCATCAGCCGGAATTGGCCCGTGTCGAGCGGGATGGAGACGTCGGTAAGGCGCGCCATGAGCCGGTAGAACGCCTTGGCGGTCCAGCGCTTGAAGGCGCTCTCCCCTTCGCGTTCGGAGCGCACGCCGTAGGCGACGTCGGCGCCCCGCCGCCAGCGCTCCAGCATCTCGGCGATGACCTCGGGCGGATCTTGCAGGTCGGCGTCCATGATGGCCACGGCGTCGCCGGCGGCTTCGGCCATGCCGGCGGTCAACGCGATCTCCTGGCCGAAATTCCGGGAAAGGGCGACGATCCGCACCCGCGCGTCAGCGGCCTGCAGTCCCCGCAGCAGGTCCAGGGTGGCGTCCCGGCTGCCGTCATCGACGTATATGACCTCGAACCCGGTCTCCGGGATGCGCTCCAGGGCGGCCACCAGCCGGCGGTGCAGTTCGGGGATGACCGCCTCCTCGTCGAAGCAGGGGACCACTACAGACAGGAGAGCGCAGTGCCGCGCGTCTGCTTGGTGCGGCTCGGATGTCATCTGAATCGCGTCAGCTTATCCTGTCCTTGCACATCGGCGCAGCGTCCAAACTCGCATCGGCGACTCGCCGGTGGCAGCATCCGAGCGACCTGCAAAGCCGCGCCGGCGGTTACGGGTGGGCGGGCGTGCCGTCCGACTCGTACGCCTCCAGCACCGGGCGGTGGCGGTAGGGATGGGCGGCGATCACCTCGGGATCCAGATCGACGCCCAGTCCGGGGCCGTCCGGCAACGCGTAGCCGCCTTCTCCCATCCGCATCGGCGTCACCTGCACGGCGTCGAACAGCGGGTTGGCGTGCGCGTGCTCCAGGATCAGGAAGTTGGGGATGGCGGCGCAGACGTGCAGGCTGGCGGCCGTCGCCACCGGTCCCTTGGGATTATGGGGCGCGACGGCGATGCCGTAGACCTCCGCCAGGGAGGCGATGCGGCGCAGCTCGGAGATGCCGCCGCAATGGCAGACGTCGGGCTGGATCACGTCCACGAGCTGGCGGATCACCAGGTCGCGAAACGCCCAGCGGCTGTGCAGCCGCTCGCCGGCGGCCAGCGGCGTGCACAGGCCGGCGGCGAGCACGTGCGCCAGCTCGTCCAGATTGTCGGGCGGCACCGGTTCCTCGAAGAACAGCAGGCCCAGGTCTTCGACCGCCCGGAGCTGCCGGATCGCCACCATCGGCCGCGAGTGGCCGTGGTTGTCGACCATCAGCGCGGCATCGGGGCCGATCGCCTCGCGGATCGCGGTGAGCTCCTCCCGCAGGGCGGCGGGCGCCGACCGGTCGTCCACGGCGTGGTCCGCGCCGTGCCAGCCGCCGCCGGTCTTGACGCCGGCGAACCCTTCGGCGATGCGTGCCCGCGCCTGTTCCGGGTTGCCCGCTCCGGCATAGACGCGGATCGTGTCGCGTACCGCTCCGCCCAGAAGCTGGTAGACCGGCGCGCCAAGCGCCTTGCCCTTGATATCCCAGAGCGCCTGGTCGATAGCGCTGAGCGCTGAGTTGATCACCACGGCGCCGCGATCGCGGGGTCTGGTTGACCAGGGACGCTTCCCCCCAGCCGTGCACGCCGGCGTCGGTCTCTACCCTGACGAACAGCCAGTTGCGCCCGGCCCCCCGACCCCAGAGCGTGGAGGAGAACCGGAAGCCGCCGGCAGCGCCGCCCCACATGACGTGCGGGGTCACGGCGGTGATCTTCACGGCGCGCGCCTACCCCGGCCCGCCTGACCCCGGATAGATCGCGAACAGGCGGTTGGCCGCCGGCAGCGAGACCAGCTTGGAGTAGTGATGGACGTGCGGCGCGACGCCCCCCTCCCCGACGGCGGCCGGCGCCTCGATCACGAAGTCGGCGAAGTGCGGAGCGTTGAAGGCGACGAAGGCGAGCGAAATCAGGTCGACCGGACGGTCGCGGCGCACGCTCAGATCGGGCCACGCCACCGGGCCGGTATCGACCTGATAGCGGCGGTCGTGCTCGCGAATGTTCATGGTCTTGACCGGATACTCGATGACCGCGCGCAGGCCGGTCTCCGCATTGCCGATCTCCGTGACCGCGATCAGCGGGCGCGCCGCGTGCGTGGCCGCCGCGATCTCCTCGAAGGATGTGAGCTCCCGGCCGCCGGCCGCCGGCACCAGCCGGTACACTTGGCCGCCCCACCACTCGCCGGCCGGCCGCGTCTGGCGATACCGGTCATGGCACGCCGCCTTGCGCCGGAACACGACGCCGTGCTCGCCGCCGAAGATCGGCAGGAAGTCGTAGTTGTCGTCCATGAACAGGTCCCGCTCCGCGAAGGTGTTCTCGCTCTTGCAGGAGGCGCACTGGTAGAAGTGCTCGGTCCGGCCGCTCGCGTCGTCGTCGATGCGGGTCCGCGACTCGACCTGGAACCGCACGCGATTGTCCGCCGCCCTGCCGGAGATGAAGGAGAGCCCGAAGTCCAGAATGTCGCTCATCGATGACCCGCAGCTTATCCTATCCTGCGACCATCCGCCGAAGACACGACAGGAGGAGCGCATGATCTACGACATGAGGATTTACGACGTGCAGCCGGGGTCCGTGCCACGCTATATGGACGCGGTGCGAGAGGTCGCCCTGAAGATCAGAGAGGATCACGGCGTGAAGCTCGCGGGCTGGTACTACACCGACATCGGTCCGCTCAACCGCGTCGTGCATATCTGGGCGTACCGGGATTACGCCCACTTCGAGCAAGCGCGCGAGGCGGTGCGCAACGATCCGCGCTGGACCGGCGAGTACCTGCCCAGGGTGAAGGGCCTGGTCGTCAGGCAGCAGGACATGATGATGCGCGCCGCCGATTTCTTCCCCGGCCCGCGGTAGCGCCGCCGTCAGCCGGTGACCAGCTCGCCGTCCACGACGACGTGACGCTCGCCGCCAATGTGGGTCTTGCGGTACTTGCCGGCGATGCGGCCGTCCGGTCCGACCAGCATGGCGGTGTCGTAGCAGAGGTCGCTGCCGTCGCGTTCGAAGATGGTCGCCACCACGTGCATGCCCAGCTCGACCGCCTTGTCGCGGATCGCCGTCATCGCCGGCCCGTCGTCAGCCGCCGCCAGATCGTAGCGGCGGTAATCGCGGCTGGCCGGGAAGAAGCCGGTGCTCCAGTACTCGGGGAGCGCCACTTCGGCCCCCGACTCGGCGGCTTGGTCCAGCAGGCGGATGGCCGAGTCGACATTGCGCCGCACCTCGCCGACGACGCTCTCCATCTGCACGATCGCCAGCTTCATCGGCGGCTCAGGTGAAGGCGTCGGTCGTCGGGCGCGCGTGCGGCAGCGCCAAGTCGGCTACGGTCAGGTAGCCCGGCCGCGCCTCCGCCAGCCGCGGCATCACGTTGGCGATCATGGCGGCGGTGCCGAGCTGCGGCTGGCAGCCGGGATCGATCGCGAGATTGAGCGTGTTGTAGCCGTCGACGTGAATCGAGTCGGCCGCTTCGTAACCGGCGGCCGGCGGGTCCACGTGGGCGACGAACTCGGCCGACATCCAGGGCCGGCCGCCGCAGATCGCCCGGTAGCGCTGCACGAACCCGGCGGTGGTGCCGGGCTCCACGCGCAGATTCTCGCCATCGTGGGGCCGGTCGGCAATGAGCGGCTCGAATCCGCTTTCGATGCGTTCGATGCGGACGCCCAAGCAGCGCGCCGCCAGATGGAAGGACTGCGGAAAGCCGACGTGCCCGGTGATCGAGCCGGCCTCGACGCCCGCCGCGAAGCGCTCGGCGGTGAAGCCGATCCCCAACCGGCGCTGGATCGCCGCGCTGAAGCGCGATACGTCGACCACGCGGCCGATGCGGATCGCCCGCACGTCCCAGGCGATGCCGCTGGCGGTCAACAGCAGCGCGTCGAAGATGAACCCGGGGTTGAGCCCGACGCCGATGACCGATACGCCGCGCGCGCGCGCCAGCTCGTCGAGCTGTCCGGCGAGCTCGGCGTCGATGATCCACGGGAACGCCGCCTCCTCGGCGGTCGTGATGACGTTCAGGCCGCGTTCGATCCCCCGGCGCACGTCGCCGGCCACCTGGCTCAGGAACGACGTCGTGGCGACCAGCAGCAGGTCGGCCGGCTCGCGCAGCGCCGTGTCCAGGTCGCCGCTCACCGCCACCCCCAGCGGAGGGACGCCGGCCAACTCGCCGATGTCCCGGCCGACCAGAGCGGGGTTCCGCGAACAGGCCGCGGCGACCCGGTAGTCCGGGCGCGCGCGCAGCAGGCGGGTCACGTTGCGCCCCACACCGCCCACGCCGCACAGCACCACCCTCATCGCCCGAACGCCCTCCCCTTCGCCGCATGGTAACAGGAGGGGGACGCGGTGTTCTCTCGGACTAATCGTCGGGGAAGTGGGTGTTACTCGCTACCGCGCTGCCGGCGGAGTAGCGCCTCCAGTTCCGCCAAGCGCGCTTCCGCGGCCTGCCGCGCCTGCCGTTCCCGCTGTCGGTCCTGCTCGGCGCGCTGCCATCCCTGCTCGGCGCGCTGCCGGTCCTGCTCGGCCTGCTGCCGTCCCTGCCGTTCTTGCTCGCGGCCCGCTCGATGCTCGGCATGCGACAGCAGGTCTTCTCCCGTCACCGGGTCGCGAAAGCGCAGACCCCGTTCCATTACCCGCAGTTCCAGACCCAGCACCCCACTCGTCAGCGCCAGCGTTCCCTCCTCCAACTCGTCCATCGGCAACGCCTGGTACTCCCCGCCGCTCAGCCGCTCCCCCTGCAACTGCGGCCGCAGATAGTCGCCCGTAGGGTCGTACTGCCAGTACTCCGCCACTCGCAGCTCTCGATACAGCTCTCGCTTGGGCCCCTGATCCTCCCGCCGCGTGCTGCGCGAGGTAACCTCCAGCACGAAGTCCGGGCCCTTGGGTTCGTCCCACAGCCGGTAGCTCATGCGGTCGCGGTTCGGCGCCCCGATCACCACGAACACGTCCGGCGCCACCGACGCCCTGGTCCCCTCCTGGTAGTAGATGAGCAGGTTGGCGGCGACGTACACGTCGTCGCGGTGGCGGAAGTGATCGCGCAGCGCCTCGCGCGCGTAGATCAGCGGGGTAGCTTGAAAGTCGCTTTCTGCCAACGGCTTGCCGTCCGTGCTGGGATAGTCGACCGCGGGCGGAGCGAGCAGCGAGCTTGCCATGGGCTCATCCTCTCCGTGGCATCACGGTAGCACCGTCCGTCGAACCGGACAAACCGCCCGAGTCGGCTTGGCACAGACTGACTCGATTTGTTCGGTTGATTGTTTCTCGATGTAAATATGTTCGGTAACTTTCATTGTCTGAGCGAACACATTTGCCCGACGCCGAGGCTGGGCGGTCGGCAACAAGTATCTCCGCGAGTTAAGCGCTCTCGGAGAGATGCTCGTGCAGGCGATGCTCGACAGCCTCCACCGCTTCGTCATCCCGGCCGTCGCCGGTCCCGACAGGCTCGTGCCACTGGCCGCGCTGGAGACCCGGCGCGAAGGCGTCGGCTCTGCACGCGGCGGCCGATCGCGGACGGCTCCGCGCCATGCGAGGAGCTGACGGTCGGTGGCGCAGCTCCCGCAGATGGGTCGAGGAGTACTTGGCAAGCCGTCATCGCCGCGGCGAGACGACAACGGGCCCCGCTGAATCGCCGGAGCGGACGTGCGGCGCGGCGCGACCCTCATCGCCCGAGCATCGCTCCTCCGCCCATGGTACCATGGCGGAAACCGCGGTGCCGGGCCCGGTCGGACCGACGGGCGGCACCCGAAGGAGATCGCGTGGCCGACAATATCCTGACGGCCGGCACCGCCCGGATCGACATCACCCCGCCGCTCGGCTTCCGCATGCAGGGGGCGATGCGCCGCATCGAAGGCGCGGTGGGGGTCGAGCAGCCCCTGACCGCGACCGCCCTGGCGCTGGCCGACCAACACCGCAAGCTCGTCATCCTGGACTGCGACCTGATCGGATTCGACCTGCCGCTGGCGCAGACGATTCGCCGGCAGATCGCCGACCGCGTGGGCACGACCACCACGCAGGTCACCTTGGGCTGCACCCACACCCATAACGGCCCCTGTACGGCGCGCCGTACCCTGGGCGGCCCGCATCACGTGGCGCCGCGCGCCGGCGAGATCGAAGCGCTCGATCACTACATCGAAGTGCTGGTGCAGCAGCTCGTCGGCGTCAGCGCCATGGCCGACGGCGCCCGGCAGCCGGCGCGGGCGGGAGCCGGTCACGGCCGCGCCGCGGTGGCGGTCAACCGCGAGGAGGCGGTCTCCGGCGGCCGGGTCCTGGTCGGCCGCAACCCGGACGGCGCCAGCGACCACGACGTGGATGTGCTACGCGTGGACGATCCGGCCGGCAACCCGATCGCCGCGATCGTCGGCTACGCCGCCCACCCGGTGGTGATGGGCTTCCAGACCTACGACCTGAGCCCGGACTTTCCGGGCGTGGTGCGGCGCATCGTCGAAGGAGCGACCGGCGCCACCTGCCTCTACCTGACCGGCGCCGCCGGCAACCAGGCGTGCTGGTCGTTCCTGCAGGGCGACTGGGGCGAGAAAGAACGGACCGGCGGTCAGGTGGCCGGCGCCGCGCTGCAGGCGTTCTACGCGATCGAGACACGACCGCACCGCGAGGTGCGCGAGGAGGGCCGATCGATCTCCGCGGTGGCGCTGTATCGCAAGGAGTTCGAGGACGGCCCCACGCACCGGATCCTGCGCAGCGCCGAGCGGACCGGGACCGTCGCGCTGCAGCCGCTGCCGTCGCTCGCCGAAGCGGAGCGGCAGGTCGCCGCCGCGGAGGAGACGCTGCGGCGGCTGCGCGGCGAGGACGCGTCGACCGTGCTGACCGCTCCGCAGGAGATCGAGGTCTGCTGGGCCCATACCGTCCTGGATCGGGCGCGCGCGGGCGACACGCGGTGCTCGGTCGACTACGACCTGATCGGTCACCGCCTGGACGACTTCGTGCTGCTCGGCATGCAGGGCGAGCCGTTCGTGGAGATCGGCCTGGGAGCCAAGCGGCGCTCCAAGGCCGCGCACACCATGTTCGCCGGCTACGTCAACGGCGTGCTCGGCTACGTGCCGACCGCGCAGACGGTGCGCCAGGGTGGAATGTCGGTCTCGTCGGCGGTGCGGACGTACGACCTGCCGGCTGCGCCGGCCGAGGACGCGGTCGACACCCTGGTGGCCGAGTTCGGCGAGCTGCTGGCGGACCTGGGCCTGTGACTGGCGGCCGAACACCCCGCCGGGCGCTGATCACGGGCGGCGCCAACGGCTTCGGGCTGGCGACCGCGGCGGCGCTGCTGGCGCGCGGCGACCGGGTGACGATCGCCGACATCGACCGCCGGCAGCTCGACGCGGCGCGCGGCACACTCCCGGACGCGGGGCTGCACGCCATGGAGGTGGACGTCACGCGTCCGTCCTCGGTTCGGCAGGCGGTGCAGGCGAGCGCGGCCGCCCACGGCGGCCTCGACTGTCTGGTCAACTGCGCCGGCGTCATCCACCTGGCGCCGTTGGCGGAGATCGCCGAGGAGGATTGGGACCGCACCATCGACGTCGACCTGAAGGGCGCGTTCCTGTGCTCGCAGGCGGCCGCGCCGCACCTGACCGAGAGCGGCCGGGGCCGGATCGTCAACATCGGCTCGGACGCGTCGCGGGTCGGCTTCCCGATGATCCCCCACTACTGCGCGGCCAAGCACGGCGTGATCGGGCTGACCCGCGCGCTGGCCGGCGAGCTGGCGCCCGGCCGGGTCACCGTGAACTGCGTGTGTCCGGTCGGCGTGCCTACCACCAGCATGGGGCGGCAGGTGCTGCGCTGGAAGGTGGAGACGACCGGCGCCCCGCCGGAGGAGATCCGCGCCGCCACCGCCGCCGCCATCCCGCTCGGCCGCAACCCCGCCGAGACCGACGTGGTCGCCGCCATCCTGTTCTTCCTCAGCGACCAGGCGGCGTTCCTGACCGGATCGGCTCTCGACGTCGACGGCGGCATGATGAGCACGATCCCGGTGCCGGGCACGTGACCGGCGCGACGATGGAACCGGCGGGCTCCGCGCCAGCGCAATCGACGGAGGACCTGCAGCTCCTGGAGTACCTGTTCGATCTGAACGGCTACCTGGTCGTCCCGGACGTGCTGAACGCGGCGGAGGCGGCGGCGCTCGACCGGGCGATCGACCGGCGCCTGCCGGAGGAGGGAGAGGACCTGAACGGGAAGATGATCCGGTTCGGCGCCGCCCCGCCGGGCTCCGGGTTCCTCGATTGGGGCGAGCCATTCTGCGACCTGCTCACCCATCCCCGCATCATGCCGATCCTGCGCTTCCGCCTCGGCGACTGCTTTCGTCTGGACCGCATCTACGGAATCCGCATGCGGCAGGGGATGTCGGGCGGTGTGTTGCACGCCGACTACGGCGCCTCCTCGCCCACCGCCGGAGCCGCGCCGGGCGCCTGGTATCCGTTTCGCGACAACCGGATACTGGAGGGTTTCGTGGTCGTCACCTTCAATCTTGCCGACACCGGACCGGAGTACGGCGGATTCTGCTGCATCCCCGGCAGTCACAAGAGCCACTACCGGCTGCCGCGGCAGATCGCCGAGCGCCCGGAGCGCTCTCCGTTCGTGGTCGTGCCGGAGGTGCCGGCCGGCTCGGCGATCCTGTTCAGCGAAGCGCTGACGCACGGCACGACCGCGTGGCGGGGCTCCCACGAACGCCGCTCCCTGCTGTACAAATACTCCGTGTCGCACGTCGCCTGGACCGCCGAGCGCGTGGCGCCGCCGGCGTCCGCCGCGCTGACCGAGCGCCGGCGGATCCTGTTCCGGGCGCCGGCCGACCCGCACCGCCACTTCCCGTCGCTGTTCGATGAGACCGCCGGCCCCCTCGAGCCCGGCTACCGCTGAACGGCGATGCAGTCCGACCCGCGCGTCCCCGGCCGCACGCCCGATATCGAGCGCCCGCCGCGGGCGCTCATCGAGCGCTTCGCCGGCGTGTCGAGCGCGACCGCCGCCGGCGACCTGAACGAGATGGGGATCCGCGACCCCTACCTCCTGGGACCGGCGCCGCGCACGCCCGGCGCCTGCATCGTAGGCCCCGCGCTGACGCTGCAGTTCATGCCCAAACGCGAGGACCAGTACGCCCGCGGCGCCTACGACGATCCCGAGCAGCAGTTGCACCGCCACTGCCTGTACCACACGCAACCGGGCGACGTAGTGGTGGTGGACGCCCGCGGTGACCTGCAGAGCGGCGTGTTCGGCGAGATGATGTTCACCTACTTCAAGGGACGGGGCGGTATCGGCGCGGTGATCGACGGCTGCATCCGCGATTTTCCCATCGCGCGTACCCTCGGTCTGGGCCTGTGGCTGCGCGGCACGACTCCGAACTACCATACCCAGACCAACATCACCCCGTTCGCGGTCAACGTGCCGATCGCCTGCGGCAACGCGCTGGTGATGCCGGGCGACCTGATCGTAGCGGACGACGACGGTGCGGTGGTGGTTCCGATCGGGATGGCCCAGGAGCTGGCCGAGCGCGCCTCCGAACATGCCGAGTGGGAGGACTTCAGCCGCGAGCGGCTCGGCGAAGGCGGCGACCTGCGCCGCTACTACCCCCTTGACGATGCGGCGCGCGCCGAGTACGAGGCGTGGAAGGCGCGCCGGGCACAGGATCCCTGACCGCTACGGCACCCCTGACCGCTCCAGGCGCTGGGCCGGCGGGGATATCGACATCCGCACGCTCATGGAGAGCACGGAGGTCTTGCAGACGCTGAAGTTCGCGCTTATCGTGGTGGCCAGCGTGCCGTTGATGGTCCTCTATCCGTTCCAGAAGCACTTCGCCAAGGGCGTGATGATCGGCTCCATCAAGGGATAGCAGGATGAGGCTGACGCGATGCCGGTGACGCTGCCGGGCCGGACCGTCACGGTCGCGATCGACGACGCGCTGCGGCTTACGGTGTCGGCGCGCGACGGCGAACCGTTGTGGGAGAGCTCGCCGAGCCGGCCTCCGGCGGTCTGGGTCGGCGACGGATGCGGCGCACCTCGCCGCCTCGACCTGGCCGAGGCTCGGGAGCGATCGGTGCGTCCCTTCGCCGACGGGCGCTACCGCGGTCGGCGACTCACCCTCTCCGGCTACGCCGGCGCCGACCTGACGCTCGACCTGTGCGTCGCGATCGACGCCGGCGATGACGAACTCCTGGTCCGGATCGAGCAGGTCGCCGGCGAGCACGCCGTGCAGCGCGTGGAGCATTTGTACCGCTTCGAGCGTCCGGCCGCGCAGGGCGGCTATCTGGTGCTGCCGCACGGCTCCGGCTATCTGGTCCCCGCCGACTGCCCGGACGCGCTGCCTGGACGAGGGCCGGAGCCGATCCAGATCGGCGGTAGCTGGTCGCTGCCGATGTTCGGCCTGACCCGCGACGGCGCGGCGCTCTGCGCCACGGTCGACACCTGGTGGGACGCCGAGGTCCGCGCGCACCACCTGCCGGGCGACCGCTCCATCCTGGACTTTTCCTGGGCGGATGCGCTGGGCGCCCTCGCCTATCCCCGGCGGCTCCTCATCCACTTCGCCCGCGACCTGGACTACGTGGCGATGGCCAAGCGTTACCGCGCCGTAGCGCGAGAACAAGGGCTGCTGCGAACGTTGCAGGAAAAGGCGGTCGAGTCACCCCGGATACGGGAGTACGCGGACAACGTCCTGTTTCGCTGGACCGAATGGAACGGAGCGGACAGCGAGCGGTTACTCGGCGACCTCCGCCGGCTGCGGAAGCTGGGCATCGGCGTCAACCTGTTCTATCCCAAGTGGGGCGGGCCGCACGGGCGGCCCCCGATCCAGAACCATCAGGCATTCCTGGTCGACGAGCCCGGCGACGGCGGATGGGCGCCGCTGGTCGACTTCGCGGATCGCGCGCGCGAGCTGGGCTGCGTCACGCAGGGATTCATCCGCCCGTGCGAGCAGAGCCCCGGCGTGACCGGCTATGACGAGTCGTTCTGGGCGCAAGGCCCGGACGGCACTCGCCTCGGTCACCTCAGCACCCATGCAGCGCTCGACATCACCTCGGCGGCGCTGGACGGCATGGAAGCGCGCGGCCTCCGCTTCGACGCGCTCTACTTCGACGGCTACGCGGCGGCGAACATCCCGCCACGCAACTTCTCACCCGCCCATCCGGTGGCGCGCCGGCAGGTCTTCGAGCACCAGCAGGCCTGCTTCGCTGAGACGCGCAGGCGAGGGATCATCCCGGCTGGCGAGTTGCGCCAGTTCTGGGCCATCCCGCACTGCGACCACTTTTTCTTCACCGACTGGAGCGGCCACCGGCTGAGCGCCCGCGCCGACGGCCAGGATGCCGAACACCGCCCGGTAGGCGAGCCGATCCCGCTGTGCCAACTCGTCTTCCACGACTGTTGCATGTGCGGCTTCTCCGGCGATCCGGGGCAGGGGCCGCGCTACGACTGGTTCCCGAGCCGCCCGCATCGACTCTACGAGCTGCTGTACGGCGCGGCGCCGTCCTACAACTGGCTCCTGTCGCCGCGCGACGGGTACCCGGTGCCGATCGACTGGCAGAGTGGCCGCACGGCGCGCGCGCTTCACTGGTTGCGCACCTGGAGCGCGTTCTATCGTTCGATCGCCATGTCGGAGATGACCGACCATCGACTGCTCTCGCCGGACGGCGCGCTGCAGCGCACCGAGTTCGCCTGCGGCATCGCCGCGGAGTTCGACCTGCCCGGCGAACGCTACCGGATCCTCGGATCGCCCGACTTCGACGGCGCTTGGCAGCGCCCGATATCGCCATGAAACCCAGTATCGCCGTGAACCCGGTATCGCCATGAAGATCATCGACGTGCGCATCCACCAAGTGATCGTGCCGATGCGGCCGGGCGTCGTGCACTCGGAGGGAGTCGAGGACAAGCTCTGCGCGCCCGACCCGGTGACCGGGCGGTCGCTCAACTTCTGGGAGTTCCCCAAGTGGATCATCGAGGTCGAAGCCGACAACGGCCTGATCGGGCTGGGTGAACCGCGGCGCGGCGACCTGTACGGCCCGCTGCGCGAGCACGCCGACCTGATCATCGGCAAGGAGCTGATCGACCTGCCGGTCGGCAACCTGCCGCTGCCGCACGCCGACGACTACGAGTCGTACATCATTTACGAAGCGTACGAGATGGCGTGGCTGGACCTGCTCGGCAAGCATCTCGGCGTGCCGGTCCACCACCTGTTGGGCGGCAAGAAGATCGACCGCGTACCGGTCGACTTCTGGATGGGCCGCGGCACCCCGGAGGACACCGCCGCGCGGGCGCGGACGGGGCTCGATCTGGGCTTCCGGGGCATGAAGATGAAGTGCGCGCTTGGCGACCCGATCGCGGAGCGGGTCGCGGCGGTGCGCGAGGTGGCCCCGCACTTCCCGATCGTGCTCGACCCCAACGAACGGTTCTTCCATCCGCAGGGCACGCGCGACGTGTCGCGGTCGCTCGACGGCCTGGACCGCGTGACCTTCGAGAGCCCGATGCCGCAGGACCGCCTGGACTGGTACGTGGAGGTGCGCGGCACCATACCGCAGCCGGTGGCGCTCCACCTGACCTCGATCACCGACCTGTTGCCGGCGGTGCGCGCGGAGGCGGCCGACTGCTACAACCTGCTCGGCCCGCTCAAGGAGTTTGTCGAGTGGGCGACCCTTACGCGCACGTGCGGCCTGCCTGCGTGGCGCGGCACCGGGGTCGATCTGGGCGTGCGCGACATGTCGAGCGTGCACGCCGCGGCGGCGGCCGGCTGTGAGCTGCCGTGCGACATCATCGGCAACCTGCTGCGCGAGGACGACCTGATCGTCGATCCCATCCCGTTCGAGGACGGCCTGCTGGTCGTGCCGGACGCGCCCGGCCTGGGGGTGGAGCTGGACCGGGACGCGCTGGCCCGTTACGGCGTGCCGATCGACGGAGCCGCGCGGCCATGAACACCGTCATGAACTCGAGTAGCCTGCGCGAAGCGTACCTGTTCTGCTATCCCTGGGACTTCGTCGACGAAGGGGTCGACCGGCTCGCCGGCCGAGCGCGCGACCTGGGCGTCACGCACCTGGCGGTTGCCAGCCTCTACCACGCCGGCTTCTTCTTCTATCCGCACAACCCGCGGCGCAAGGTCCACATGCTCGAAGACGGGGTCGCCTACTACCACCCCGATCCGCAGCGCTACCCCGAGCGCCTGGCCCCCCAGGTAGCCGCCGTCAGCCGCGATCGCGACCTGTTCGGCGACATCTGCGACGCGGCGACGCGCGCCGGCCTGCGGATGTGCTCGTGGACCGTGCTGCTGCACAACTCGCGTATCGGCTTGGCCCACCCGGAGTTGACCATCCACAACGCGTACGGCGACAGCTACCCGCACGCGCTCAGCCCCGGCCACCCGACCGCGGCGGGGTTCGCGCGCGGCGTGATCGGCGACTTGGCATCGCGGTATCCGCTCGACACCATCATGCTGGAAGCGGCCGATTACCGCTCCCGCGCGCACGGCGGCTCCTGGGTCGGCGGCCATCACCACGAACGGCAGGGGACGCACCTGCGCGAGTTGGAGAACGTCCTGCTCGACCTGTCCTTCAACCCGGCCGACGTGGCCGGCGCCGGGCGAGCCGGGATCGACGCGCAGGCGCTGCGGGCGGCGGCGCGCGGGCACCTGGACGCGTACCTGGCGGCAGCGCCCGACGTGCCGTCCGATCTGCCCGATTCCGTGGAGGCGTTCCGCCGCCTGCATCCGGCCCTGGGAGACTACGAGCGTTCGCTGGCGGGGAACGAAGCGCGGCTCCTGCAGGAATTGAGGCAGGTTGCCGAGCCGCACGGCGTGCGCCTGATGGGGCCGGCCGATCCGGCGATCGATCTGGTGATGGGCGGCGCGTACGGCCAGCCGCCGGACCGGACGGCGGCGATCGCCCGCGACGCGCGCGCGGGACTCGGCGACGAACAGGAGCTGATCATGCTGCTCCGCATGGGCTTCTATGGCGGCTCGCAGTACGGCGCCCCGATCGTGACCGAGCAGGCGATGATCGACCGCGTACGCGCCGTCGCCGATGCCGGCGCGCACGCGGTCGGCTTCTACAACTACGCCGAGGCGCCGGCTCGCTGCGTCGACTGGATCGCGCCCGCGTTGCGCGCCGCCGGCTTGGCGGGTTGACCGGCAGGAAAGGCGCGCCGTGCAGTACGCCCGCCTGGGCGCCTCGGACCTGCGCGTCTCGCGCCTCTGTCTGGGCACGGTGTTCCGCAGCGAACCGGACGAGGCGACCTGCATCGCTGCCATCCGCACCGCCGCCGAGCTGGGCTGCAATTTCCTGGACTGCGCCGACTTCTACGGCACCGGCCGCTCCGAGAGGATCGTCGGCGCGGCCGTCAAGGGGCAGCGCGATCGCTTCGTCATCACCACCAAGGTCGGCTCGCCGATGCCGGAGGCGCCGGCCGGCGGCCTGAAGCGCGACTACGTCCTGCGCGCCTGCGAGGCGAGCCTGCGGCGCCTGTCCACCGACTATGTCGATTGCTATCTGTGCCACTTCCCCGACCCGACCACGCCGCTCGACGAGACGCTGTCGGCGTTCGACCGCCTGGTGACCGGCGGCAAGGTGCGCTACCCCGGCGTCAGCAACTTCAGCGCCGCGCAGGTGCGGGAGGCGACCGAGATCGGCCGCCGGCGCGGCTGGGCGAGCGTCGCCTGCAACCAGGTCGGCTACAGCCTGCTCGACCGGCGCATCGAGCAGGAGCTGCTGCCGGAGATCGAGCCGCTCGGCGTCGGCGTCACCGCCTACGCCACGACCGCGATCGGCCTGCTGGCCGGCCGCTACCGGTACGGCCGGCCGCCGCCGGCCGGCGCCTCCTGGCACCGCGGGCCGTACAACTTCCGAGCCGCCATGACGCCCGCGACCGGCCGGACGATCGACGCCGTGCTGGACGTCGCGCGCCGCTGCGGCGCCTCGCCGTCCCGCGTCGCCACCGCCTGGTGCCTGCGGCTGCCGGCGGTGAACGCCGCGATCATCGGCACCGACACTCCCCAGCAGGTGCGGCAGAACTTCGCGGACGCCGACTGGGACCTGCCGCCAGAAGAGATCGAGAAGCTGGACCGGTGCTCCGCCGGCGGGCGGCTGGTGGTCCGCAAGGACTGCCCGCAGGGCTATCGGCCCGAGGACGGGACCGGCCGGTCCTGAACGCGCCCCGGGCGCGCGCTATACTCGCGCGGTGACGCACCTCCTGGAAGCTGGCGATCTGACCAAACGGTACGGCTCCACGCCGGCGCTGGACGGCGTCACGTTCACGGTCGGCGCAGGGATCACCGGTCTGCTCGGCCCGAACGGCGCCGGCAAGAGCACGGCGATGAAGCTGTTCCTGGGCCTGCTGGCGCCGACGCGCGGGTCGGCGGTGGTGATGGGCTGGCTGCCGTACCGGGACGTTCGAGTGCGGACCCTTCTGGGCTACATGCCGGAGCATGACTGCCTGCCGCCGGCGACGAGTGCCGCCGAGTTCCTGAACCACATGGCGCAGATCAGCGGCCTGCCGCCCGGATCGGCGCGCAGCCGGACCGCCGACGTCCTGCGCCACGTCGGCCTCGACGAGGAGCGGTACCGCGCCATCGGCGAGTATTCGACCGGCATGAAGCAGCGCGTGAAGCTCGCGCAGGCTCTGGTGCACGACCCGACGCTGGTCTTCCTGGACGAGCCGACGGCCGGCCTCGACCCGGTCGGCCGCGAGGAGATGCTGGCGCTCATCCGCCGGACCGGCCGCGAGTTCGGGATCAGCATCATGCTGTCCACCCACCTGATGGGAGACGTGGAGACGACCTGCGACCGCATCCTGGTCCTGGAAGGCGGGCGCCTGGTCGAAGCCGGCGACGTCGCGCGGTTCACCGCAGCGTCGGAGACCGTCTTCATCGACGTCGAGGACCGCGGCGAAGCGTTGCTGGCCGCGCTGGCGGAACGCGGACTGCGCGCCGCAGCCGGCGGCGGCTCGATCGCCGTGGAGAGGGCCGGCGACGCCGAGTACGACGCGATCAGGGATGCGCTGGCGGAGGTCGGGGCGCGCCTGCGACGGCTCGGACCGCGGCGCCGGCGCCTGTCCGACATCTTCCGGGAGCCGCGCGCGTGAGCATGGCCGACGGGCAGGTATTCGACCTTGGCTACCGTCACTACCGCGGCCCCCGCGAGGGGCGGAGCCGCGCCCGCAAGGCGCTGCTGGTCAACGGCATCCGCACCTGCCTGGGACTGGGCCGCGGCGCGCGGGCGAAGATCCTGCCGATCCTGTTCCTGGTGGCGGTGATGGCGCCGGCGCTGGTGCTGTCGGCCATCGCCGGGCTGTTCGGGGTCGCGGCCGAACTGATCCGGCTGCCCGGCCCGCAGGACTACTACCGGATCGTGTCGCCGATCCTGCTGGCATTCGCGGCGATCATCGCCCCCGAGCTGCTGTGCACCGACCGGCGGGACGGCGTGCTCACCCTCTACCTGGTGCGTCCGCTGTCGCCGGCCGACTACGTGCTCGGCCGGTGGCTGGCGTTCTTCGCGGTCACGCTGACCTATCTCTACGCCGGGCAGATGTTGCTGCTGGCCGGTCTGCTCCTGGCCGCCGGCGAGCCGATCGACTACCTGCAGGACCACTGGCGGGACATCCCGCGGTTGCTGGCGGCCGGCCTGCTGATCGCGGTGATGACCACGACGATCCCGCTGGCCGCCGCGTCTCTGACCCCCCGGCGGGCGTACGCGACGCTGTCGGTCATCGGTCTGTTCTTCGTCTCCAGTGCCGTCGCGGGACTGCTGGCCGGCGAGCAGTGCGTGACGACGCCGCCGGCCGCCCCCGGCGCAAGCCCGGCAACGGAGTGCCGCTACCAGTTCGAGACGATCGGGCCGCTGGTCCGCCTGATCGACTTCGGCCGCACCCCGACCATGATCAACAACTGGGTCTTCGGGGTGTACGACGGCACGCAGGTCGTCCAGCCGGCGACGCAGGTGGCGATGGACGGGCGACTGACTACCGTACGGCTGGCACGACCTCCGGTTCCGATAGCGATCGCTTCGTGGGTGATCGTGGTCGCGGTGCCGGCGTTCATCCTGTGGCGCCGGTACCGGCGGCCGGCAGCGTGACCGCCCGCCCGGCCCCCTCGAACGGGGCCGTGATCGACGTCAGCAGGGTCTCCAAGTGGTTCGGCGGCGTGGTGGCGGTGAACGACGTCTCCGTGCGGGTCGATCCCGGCATCACAGGACTGCTCGGCCCGAACGGCGCGGGCAAGACCACGCTGCTCTATCTGATAGCCGGACTCGCCCGCTGCTCCCGGGGCGCGGTCACGATCCTGGGCCAACGGGTCAGAGACAACCCGGACCTGTACCGGCGGGTCGGATTCATGCCGGAGCACGAATCGACCTATCCGTTCCTCACCGGCCGGCAGCTCGTCGAGACCTCCGCCAAGCTGCATCGCGTCCACCCGGTCGCCGAGGCAGCCGACCGCGCGATCGATCTGGTCGGCATGACGGACACGCAGGGCCGGTCGATCGCCGGCTACTCGCGCGGCATGCGGCAGCGCGTACGGCTGGCGGCGGCGCTGGTCCACGACCCCGACGTGATCATCCTGGACGAACCGCTCAACGGTACCGACCCGCGCCAGCGGCTCCAGTTCCAGGACGCTATGGAGCGACTGGCGGCGGCCGGCAAGACGATTCTGATCTCCTCGCACATCCTGGAGGAGGTGGAGACCCTCGCGGGCCGGGTGCTGCTGATGCTCGGCGGCAAGCTGGCGGCGGCTGGCGACTTCCGAGCGATCCGGGCCAAGCTGGACGAGCGCGCCTATCGGGTGCGGGTCACGGTCGACCGGCCTCGAGAGATGGCGGCAGCGCTCGTCGAACTCGACGCGGTCGAATCGATCGCGTTCCGGGAAGACCGGTCCGTGGTCGTGCACAGCCGGAACGTGGCTGACCTGCAGGTAGCGCTCCCGCGGCTGGCGAGCGAGCGGGGCATCCGGCTGACCGTGGTGGAGCCGCTCGACGAGTCGCTGGAAAGCCTGTTCGAGTACCTGGTGCGGCGGTGATGACGGCCGTTCTGCGCCTGTCGCTCCGGCAGATCGCCGGCCTCCGACGCCTGCTGATCGTGGGGTTGCTGGCGCTCCTGCCGATCGTGGTCGCGCTGCTGCTCCGTTCCAACGCGGCCGGAACGGAGGGCCGTCAGGAGAGCATGGTCGGCCTGATCGACTCCCTGCTGGCCGGCGCGGTGCTGCCGATCGTGACGATGGCGCTGGCCACGCGCACGTTCGGCAACGACCTGGAGGATCGGACGCTCGGCTTCATCGCGCTGACCCCGATCGCGCGCTGGCAGATCGCGCTGCCGAAGCTCGCGGCGTCGCTGCTGATCGCCGCCCCGCTGGTGCTCGGCAGCGGGATGGTCACGGCCTGGATCGGCAGCAACGGCGACCCGCGGACGGTTGCCGCCGTCTGCGCCGGACTGCTGACCGGCGTGGTGGCCTACGCCGCCCTGTTCACCTGGGCCGGCTTGGCGACCACCAGAGCGCTGCCGTTCGCCATTATCTATGCGGTCCTTTGGGAGGGCGTGATCAGCTCGCTGATCTCCGGCGTCAGGTACCTGAGCATCCGGGCGTACGCGCTGTCGGTGATGCACGCCGTGGACGCGAGCGCCGGCCTGGGCCGGATCGGGAACCGCCTGGTCGAACTGCCGGTGGCGCTCGCCGCGGCGGCGTTGATGGTGACCGGCTTCCTGCTGCTCACCATTCACCGCCTCAAGCGGATGGACGTGACGTAGCCTGAGCGCCGACGGCGGCCCGGCGACGTTGGACGGCGCGTTGTTGCGTCTCCCGCTTGGATGCGCGGCGGGTACGGCGTGACCGTCAGCGGCCGGCCTCATGGAGCACGGCGGCGGCTATGACGCCGCGGAACCGGTCGTGCGGCATGCTTACGGAGCGGACCCAGCGCCAGATGCAATCCTGCATATCCATGCTGTAGTCGCAGACCCGCTCCGGTTTGCCCTTCTCCCACGGATCGGGCGGCCACACGGTGTGGCCCAGCTTGGTGCACACCTGGATGCGGCGGTCGTCGAGCCGCAGGCAGATGCGCCGCCGGTCGATCCATTGCGCGTGCCGCCGCGCCTGGAACATGGCGGCGCCGGTGCCGTCCGGCAACTCGAACAGCCACGCCTCGACATCGGTGCCGAGCAGCGGGATCACCTCGTACCCGCGATGGCCGTACAGCAGGCGGGAATCGTGCACGGTCATCTCGAACCGCATGCGCGGCGCCCGCCCGAGCGGCAGGTACTGGGCGAAGGCGCCGCCATAGCCGGGCACGCAGCCCTCGAACGACTCGCCCCACAGCTCGGACTGCGCCGTGTTCACGTCGAGCGCCAAGCGGTTCTCCGCGACGTGGCGGTGGAACTCGGCGGCCAGTCCTTCATAGAAATCCGGCAGCGAGCCGTCAAACGCGGTGGTGAACCGCAGCGCATAGGGAGCGCCCAACGACTCGACCGCAGCCTCGGTCAGATACTCCGGGCCGCCGAGCTGCGCGAACAGCGCCGGCTCCGAGCGGTTCCGCAGCTCCGCAAGCCAGCGCTGCTTCACCTCCCGCTCGATCCGCACGAAGAGCTCCAGATTGTCGGCGCGCACCTGCTCGGCGGTCAGAGCCTCATAGCAGCACGGGTGGATCAGGAAGATGATGTATCCGCACGGCCGCTCGGCGCGTTCGCTCATCGAGCGGAAACGCTACACTATGCGCATGTCCACTGCTATTGCCCTCACGGTCGGCGACGGCAGCGGCTGGCGCTTCGTCAACGGTCCCTGGACCGACGGCGAAGACGGCGCGCTGACGATTCCCCCCGATCTGCTGAATGCCGAGATCGCTCCCCTGCAAGGGGCGCACTTCGCGTTCGATCGCACTCGAGCCTATCAGGACTGCCAGGTGAGCTTCGATTTCCGGCTGCGCAGCCACAGCGACGCCGGCATCATCCTGCGCGCCAGCGACGAATCCCACTTCTACCTGGTGCACTTCCCCAACTGCGGACAGGCGTCGCGCGCGCAGCACTTCTGGGCTGCGCTATCGAAGATGGACGACGCCGGCTACCTCAAGCTGATCCGCCTGCAGATGGTCCCGCGCGTGCCGAGCACCAACGGCGTGCCGTTGCGCTGCGAGATCACCCTGCACGGCGACCGGTTCACCGTTCGCGTCGGCGATTACGGCCGCTTCGAAGCGAGCGACGGCACCTACCCCGGCCCCGGCTCGGTAGGCGCCTACCTGTTCGGCAATGCGGAGATCGGCAACGTCCGCGTACGGGGGCAGTCCGCGCCGGCGCCGATCCGGAGGGCGGGGGTCGAGCACCCCACCAACTGGTGGCACCCGCTGCCGGCTGGAGCCGGCGTCTGGCAGCAGCCGATCGACATGAAGCGGTTCGACGACGGCGAGTTGCTGATGCTGGTCAACGTCCAGGGCGACATCTCCGACGCCATGACCGCGCACGCCCAGCCGTTCCTGACCCGCTCGGCCGACGACGGCCGCACCTGGTCGGAGCTGCAGCCGCTCGGGCTGGGCGAGATCGCCAGTTCCTGGTCGCCGGCGCGCATGCATCTCACCGCGCGCGGACGGCTGATCGCCATGCTGCCCGGACCCGATCACAAGCGGGTGTACGAGTCGAGCGACCGCGGCCGGACCTGGACCGCCGCCGGCACCACCAACCTGCACGTGGGGCCGCGCAAGGACCCGCCGGTGCAGAGCTTGGCGCCGATGGGATTCCTGAACCTGGCCGACGGCGCCGTCCTGGCCTTTCTGCTGCACGGCCGCGACATGCACGACAACCCGCTGCCGCTCCACACCTGGGGCTCCTGGCACTGTCAGGCGTTCTGCGCGCGCAGCGACGACGACGGCGTCACATGGAGCGCCCCGGTCAACGTCGACACGCCCGGCTTCCTCGACGACGGCACGCCGATGGACGGCAACCTGGACCTCACCGAATGCACGGCGGTGCAACTCGGCAACGGCCGCGTAGCGGCCTACATGCGGCCGATCTACTCGCCGGTAATGTGGGAGAGCTGGTCGGACGACGGCGGGCGGACGTGGGGGCCAGCGATGCGCGGGCCGTTTGCGGGATACGCATCGCCCAACATGGTGCGGACTGCCTCCGGCGCACTGCTGATCGCCCACCGCATGCCGGGCCTGACCCTGCACTGCAGCCATGACGACGGGTTGACCTGGGATCAGGGCACCATGATCGACACCGGCCTGTGGGCTATGGGGTCGATGGTCGAGGTCGCGCCGGACGAGGTCCTCTACGTCTACTGGGACACCTTCCGGACCCTGGCCCGCGCGCAGCGCATCCGCGTCACCCCGTCGGGACTCGAACCGGTGCGCGTGGCGTAGCGTGGATCGCAGACTGCTGACCCGCGTCGTGCTGCGCAACTACAAGAACATCGCGGCATGTGACGTCGCGCCGGCACAGCTCGCGTTCCTGGTCGGCCCGAACGGATCGGGAAAGAGCAACTTTCTCGACGCGCTCCGCTTCATCGGCGAATCGCTTCGCTTCTCCATGGACCACGCGTTGCGCGATCGAGGAGGCATCAACGAGGTACGGCGGCGCTCCGGCGGTCATCCGACCCACTTCGGCATCCGCGTCGAGTTCACGCTGTCGGGGGCATCGGGCCACTATGCGTTCGCCGTAGGAGCTCGGTCGAAGGGCGGATATGAGGTACAGCATGAGGAATGCCTGGTTCGGCAGGAGCGGACTCACTACTACCGGTGGAGCGGGGACGGGTTGTCGACAGCAGCCTGTCTCCGCCGCCGGCCGCGGCGGCCGATCGCCTGTACCTGGTCACCCTGTCAGGCATCGAGTCATTCCGCCGTCTCTATGACGCGCTGTCCGGTACGGGGTTCTACAACCTGAGCCCCGAAGCGATACGCGATCTCCAGTCACCCGACCCCGGCGACCTCCTGAAACGGGATGGAAGCAACGTGGCCAGCGTCCTGGCCAACCTGCGGCCCGATTTCAAGGAACGGATCGAAGCATACCTGGGAAAGGTCGTCCCGGGCGTTTCCAGCGTGAGCAGGCGGCTGATAGGACCCAGAGAGACCCTGGAGTTCCGGCAGGAAGTCCGGGGCGCACAGCACCCCTGGCGCTTCTTTGCCAGCAACATGTCGGACGGCACGCTGCGCGCGTTCGGTGTGCTGGTAGCCCTCTTCCAGGGTATCCGGAACGGAAACCCGGAGCGCCGGCTGATCGGCATAGAGGAGCCGGAGGTCGCGCTGCACCCTGCGGCTGCGGAGGTCCTCATCGACAGCCTGCGGGACGCCACCGAGCACACGCAAGTCCTCGTCACGAGCCACAGCCCCGAGCTACTCGACAACCACGACATCGACGACGATTCCATCCTCGCCGTGGTGGCCGAACACGGCGAAAGCCACATCGGTCCCCTCGATGCAGTCGGACGATCGGTGCTCAAGGACCGTCTCTACACGGCCGGCGAACTTCTCAAGATGAACCAGATCGACCCGGATCCGGACCGTGCACGCCTGGAACCGCGTCAACTCGAACTGTTCGGCCCGGAACGTTGAGTCGGTGCGGATTGCATCGATCGTCGAAGGCAAGGGAGAAGTGGACGCGGTCCCGATCCTGCTCCGGCGGATCGCCGAACGGGTGGCGCCAAGCTCCGCAGTCCAGGTACCGCGACCGATACGGGTGAAGCGCCAGCAGATACTGAAGGCCGGAGAGCTGGAGCGAGCGGTCGAAATTGCGGCACGGCGTACCGGGGTCGACGGCGCCATTCTGATTCTGCTCGACGCCGATGAGGACTGTCCGGCGCATATCGACCGAACGGGTCAGGGGACGCCGGTCTCCAGGAACATGGTGACCCCCATGGCGCGAAAGTGCGAGGTATCGCTGCCGGCCGGCACGCGCATGCAGACGCGGACCCCGGTGCCGCGCAGATCCTCGGCCACGCAGGCGACGCAATCCTGGACCGACTTGAGGGCGTGATCGGGATGGCGGCGGATGTCGAGGGTGAGGTCGGCAGGGCCAAAGGTAACGAAGTCGACCCCGGTCTTGGCAAGCCGGCGCGCGGCGGTGGACGCGGCGATCGACTCGATCTGCATGGCCAGCACGCCGGTGCGGCGCCAGAAGTCGATGTACTGGTCGAGCGGCTGGTCGGCGGCGAAGCCATGGCGGTCCAGGCCGCCCCAACTGCGCACACCGTCCGGCGGGTAGTGGAAGTTGGCCACCGCTTCGTCGACCGTGGACTCCAGCTCCACCTGCGGCACCTCGATGCCGGCCGGCCCCAGATCCAGCAGGTTGCCGATCAGATAGGTGTGGCGGGTGTGTTTGATGCGCAGCACCACCGGCATCGACAGATCGGCGGCGATTGCGCAGAAGTCGCGCAGCCGGACCTCGCTGAACGCGGCGTGCTGGGCGTCTACGTGGAAGTGATCGTACCGGTTGCGGGACGCTACCTCGGCCAACCGCCCGCGGTCGGCGACCATCGGGAGCACGGCGCCGAGCAGCGGTTCGCCGGCGCGCATCCGTCGCTTGAGAGAGGGCGCTTCGTCGGACATCGTGCGGGGATGAGACACCGCTGCGCGCCGCGGAGTCAAACCCCCGGCGCCGACCTGGAGCGTCGCCTGTCCACCCCAACCGAACGCTGACGGCCGGCCGCTTCGCCGCGCCGGTGCGGCTGAGATCAGCCGGCGATCTCTTCCAGCAACGCGAGCGCCGCTGCCGTGACCCGATCGGCGGAGTCGGGGCGCAACGCCACCGGCAGGCTGTACGCCTGGAAGAACAGGTCCGGGACCGCATAACGCGTATCGATGTCCCAGCCCCCGTCCGGGTAGTCCTCCGCGCGCGGCAGGTAGCAGCGGCAACCGGCGCTGTAGCCCAGCACCTGCGTATGGGCGACCGGCGAGCACGCCTTGATGGCGAGCCCGGTCTCGAAGAATACTTCCGCACCGATCCCCACCCAGGCGACGTCGTTCACGCGCAGCACCTGCACAGGCACGGCCAAGCGAGGGTCGCCGTCGCGCACCGCGACTGCCAGCCGCTCCGACCAGTGCGCGAAGCGCCGCGCAATCGCCGCGTCCCAGCGGTGCCCGGCGCCGCGCTCCGCCTCTTCGAGCTCACGGTGCCAGCGGTCGCGGATCGCCTGCGCCTTCTCCGCCGGCGGCAGGTCGATGAAGTGCAAGGCGAGCACGCGCTCGGCCGCCGTCAGGCTGCATTCGAGCTCCCCGCGCACGGGCTCCCACGGCCATACCGACACCGAGCCGAGCGTATCGATCGGCCGCTTCGCGCCGCGCCTCACGTGCGTGCGGATGCCCGCCGCCACCTTGACCACCTCGCCGCCGAGCATGGCGCCGATGCGGTCCTTGTTGTCGCGGCAGTCGACCTCCGCCCCCGATGCCGGTGATCGGATTGATGTTGCCGCCGCACGCCTGCAGGAACAGCGCCGTGCCGCCGAGCGCCCCCTCGACCACCGCTCGCGCGGCCCCCGGAAAATCCGAGGACGCAACGTGCGAGTGCGGACCCATCGTCACCGGATGGCAGCCGTAGCTGAACACGGTGGCGATCGGCCGGCCGCCGGCATCGTCGACGCGCACCACGCCCACCGACGGGTCGGTCGGCGCGCCGGGCACCTCCCCCAGGTGATCGGCGCCGTCCGGGCGGCGTTCGCGCCGGTAGGCGGCGATGCCGCACTCGCCCCATCCGGCGCCGACGCGCGCCGGCTGCAGGTTGGCGCCGGCATCCGCCGCCGCCCGCACCACCGCGTCTTCCATCTCGTCCTGATACGCCTGCTGGACGGCGGCCTGCTCCGGGGGCTCGGGGATGAACTCCGGCAGCGCCGGCCCCGAATGGGTATGGCTCTCGTTGACCAGGACGTGATCGACCGTCGTGTCGAGCACGGCGGCGATGCGCCGCCTGAGGCGATCGACCACCGGCACCGGGATCGCGCTCAGATCGCAGGCGACGATCGCCGCGCGATGATCCCCGGCCGCCAGCACCAGGGCGGTCGCCGTCAGGTCGCTCTCGATCGCCTGAATGGGGGGTCGGCGAAGAGCCGAATCCCCGGCCGTTTGATGCCGAGCGGAGGATTGATGGCCCGCCGCGCCACGCCGGCGCGCAGCGCGTTCACGGCGCCGGGCTCAGGCGGAAGATGCGGTCGGCATTGCCGGAGAACAGCGCCGTCTGCTCGTCGCGGCTGAAGTCGGCAATGATTCGGCGGTACGCCTGGACGACGTCGGTGTAGGACGAGAACAGCCGGTCCACCGGCCAGTTGGTGCCGAAGAAGGAGCGCTCCACCCCCCACGCCTCAATGCACTCCAGGACCCAGGGGCGGATCGAATCCACGGTCCACCGGTGGTCGCACATCCCCAGCCCGGAAATCTTGACCACGGTGTGGTCGAGGGCGGCCAGTGAGCGCATGCCGCGCTTCCAGGCCTGGAAGTACTCGGCATCGCGGCGCCGCGGAAAGCCGGCGTGGTCGATGCAGTAGATGACGCCGGGGTAGCGCTTGACCAGCGCCACCGCGTCGCTCATGACCGGCACCAGCGGGTCGTCGCAGCAGACCAGCCCGTGCCGTTCCAGCAGCGCGTAGCCGCGCTCCCAGCGCGGATCGGTCAGGTAGTCGTCGTAGCGCAGATCGCGGATGCCGCACACGCCCGGATACTCCAGGTGCCGCTCGATCACGCGCTCCGCGTCGCCGGCCGTCAGATCGGCGAAGGCGACGATGGTCAGCGGGAATCCCAGGCGGTCCGCGAACCCCTGCACGAAACGGGTCTCCTCCACCGGGTCCTCGATGCCGATCGCCGCCTGCACGTGCACGGCCTTGGTCGTACCGGCCAGGCGCGATTCGGCGATGAAGTCGTCCGCCCAATACCGGACCGCCTTGAGCGCGTCGCGGATGCCGAGGTCGGAGTCCTCGGCATCCGGCTCGGCGTCCGGCGCCAGCCACGAGTAGCGCAGGGCGGGATCGCGCAGGTCGTAGAAGTGAACGTGCGTGTCGGTGAATGCCAAATCGCTCATCGTGCCTCCTGCGCGAGACTATAGCGCGAACCCTCGATCACGCGTTTTGTTCGGCTGAGTCGGTTACGGATCGACTCGACAAACATCTGTTGGATACTTCGGCGCGCGCGGGTCACCCGTCGCGACGGTGAACCGCTTCGCCAAGTATCCGACGAGCACGAGCTTTCTGGTCATCGGCCTCTACCATCAGTCCGACTTCGGGGAGGCGATGGACGAACGCCTGCCAGGAGCAGGTCGATCTCGGCCCGCGCCGGCAGACCGGGAATCGCGCCGCGGCGCGCGGCGTTGAGCGCGCCGGCCGCGTTGGCCGCCTCCACCAGCCGGTGAAGCGCTCCCTGATCGAGCTCCGACAGCCGGCGCTCCTCGGCCACCAGACCCGCGAGAAACGCCGCCAGGAAGGCATCGCCGCAGCCGGTCGTATCGACCACGTCGGCGGCGAAGCCGGGAACGTGGCCCGCAGCCCGGCCGTCGTCGAACCACGCGCCGCCGGCGCCTCGGGTGATCAGGCACAGCCGCACGCCCAGGTCGAGCAGGCGCCGGCAGCCGGCGCGCAGGTCGCCGGTGCCGGCCAGCATCCTCAGCTCCGCCTGGTTGAGTTTGGCCACGTCCGCGCACCGCAGCGCCGGCATGATGGCGTCGCGCGCCGCCGACTCGCCGGACCACACCGCCGGCCGGTAGTTGGCATCGAACGCCACCAGCACGCCGTCATCCCGAGCCCAGCGCGCGGCCTGCAGCGCCGCGTCCCGCCCGCCGGCGCTCAACGTCACCGATCCGTAGGTAAATATCCGCGCCCCCGCCACGTAGGAGCGGTCCAGATGCTCCGGGCGGAGCGAGGCGTCCGCCCCGCGGAACAGCACGAAGTCCTGATCGACCGGGCTGGAAGCGGCCACCAGAGCGATCGTCGTCTGGCCGCCCGCGACCGGCAGGCAGTGAGCGGTATCGACCCCCTCCTGCTCCAGCAGCTCCAGCAGCCGGACGCCGAACGAATCGGCTCCGACCCTGCCCACGAACCCGACATCGACACCGAGACGTGCCAAGCCGACGGCGACGTTGGCCGGCGCGCCGCCCGGCTCCGGGGTGAAGGTCTGCGCCGCTCCCAGCGTCGTCCCGGACGGATCGGCGAACAGGTCGAACAACGCCTCGCCCAAGCTGATGACGTCAGGCATGTGGTCTACCGCCTCCCCGGCTCTGTCGCATCGAGCCTTCGTGAGATACGGTTCACGTGAGAGTATAGAGGTAGCCGTGAAGATCGCATCGATCGAGGCGTTCCCCCTCGAGTATCCGGAACCGCACTACAAGGGCACGCTGCGCTACGTCACGCTGGCCAAGGCGACCGCCGACGACGGCACGGCCGGCTGGGGAGAGTGCATCTCGCAGTTTCCCGAGGCGGCGCTCGCCGCCGCCACCATCATCGAGCGCGGCTACGCGCCGCTGCTGATCGGCGCCGACGCCCTCGACGTCGAGGCGCTCTGGCGCACCATGACGGGCCGCACCTGGTGGTACGGACCGGAGGGGATCGCCGCCTTCGGGGTGAGCGCCGTCGACATGGCGCTCTGGGACCTCAAGGGCAAGGCGCTCGGCCAGCCGGTGAGCCGGCTGCTCGGCGGCCAAGTGCGCACCGAGGTGCCGGCCATGGCCTCCATCATCTTCGACATGGAGGACGCGGCGTGGACCGACGACGAGTTCCGCTGGATGCGCGACCAGGGCTACCGCATCGTCAAGGGCGGCTGGGGCATGCGCCCGGAAGCGGTGTTCGGCCGCGACCGCGCCACCGACCTGGCGCTGGTGGAGCGCATCCGCACGATCATCGGCGACGACCTGGAGTTGGTAGTCGACACGCCCGGTGTCTGGGACCTGTGGGACGTGCCGACCGCAATCGGACGGTTTCGCGATCTGGAGCCGTACCGGTTGAAGTGGATCGAGCAGCCGCTGCTCCCCTCCGATCTCGCCGGCCATGCCCGCCTGCGGGCCGCGGTGCGCACGCCGATCGGAACCGGCGAAGACGAGTGGGACCGCGAGAGCTACGCGCGCCTGATCCGGTCCGGCGGGGTCGACGTGGTGCAGATCGACCCGGGCCGCTGCCAGGGGATCACCGCGTGCCGCGAGGTGATCCGGCTGATCGAAGCCGAGCACCTGCACTACAGCATGCACACTTGGAGCAGCGCGCTGAACACGGCGGCCAGCGCGCACCTGCTGGCGATCTCCGACCGCGGCGTCGCCATGGACCTCAAGCCGCACGAATCGCCGATGCAGCACGAGTTGGTCGCCGATCCCTGGGTGCAGCAGGACGGCATGCTGGCCGTCCGCGACGCGCCCGGCCTGGGGGTCGAGGTGCTGCCGGAGGCGGTGCGGAGGTACCGGTTCACCTGACGGCGACGTGCCTTCGCAGAATCAAATGTCTTGACTCCTGGCATTTTTCCCGGAAAAATGCCAGGAGTGTTTGCACGACTGCTGCGGCGCCCCCGATCGTCGTGCTTTCTGTTCGGCCCGCGCGGTACCGGCAAGTCGACGTGGATCGGCCGCCACTTCGCGGGCGCCCGGCTCTACGATCTGCTGGACACGACGGAGGCGCTGCGCTTGGCGCGCGAGCCCGCCACCCTGTTTCGGGAGGTGGAGGGACTGTCGGCCGGCGATTGGGTGGTGATCGATGAGGTCCAGCGCGTCCCGGAGCTGCTCAATGAGGTCCACCGCCTGATCGAGACGCGCCGGCTCCGGTTCGTCCTCTCGGGATCGAGCGCCCGCAAGCTGCGCCGCGGCGGCGCCAACCTGCTCGCCGGGCGGGCGGTGGTCCATCATCTGTTCCCGTTGGTTTCGGCCGAACGATCGTTTCAGGTGAACGTCGACGATGCGCTCCGCCACGGCACCCTGCCGCTTGCGGTCACCGGCGACGACCCGGCCGCCTACCTGAGCGCCTATGCCGAGACCTATCTGCAGGAAGAGATCCGCGCCGAGGCGTTGACGCGGAGCGTCGGCAGCTTCAGCCGTTTCCTGGAGATCGCGGCCCGGCAGAACGGACAGGTAACCAACGTCTCCGCCATCTCCCGCGATGCCGCGGTGAGCCGGTCCACGGTGCAGAACTACTTCGAAATCCTCATCGACACCCTGATCGGCAACTGGCTGCCCGCCTGGAAGCTCAAGCGTGCGACCAAGCAGGTCGCTCACCCCAAATTCTACCTGTTCGACTGCGGGGTGGCGCGCGCCCTGTCCGGCAGGATCGCCTATCCGCCGTCCTCGGAGGAGCGCGGTTCTCTGCTGGAGACGTTGCTGTTGGGCGAGATCCGCGCGTACGTCGCGTACGAAGAGCTGCGGTATCCGCTCCACTACTGGCGCACCCACGATGGGATGGAGGTCGATCTGCTGTGCGAGACCGGCGCCGGCTTCGTTGCCGTGGAGATGAAGGCGTCGGCGCGGTGGGACGCGCGCTACCACCGCGGGCTCAACCGGCTCCGCGACGAGCTCGGCGCCGGCCGGGTCACCTGCTACGGCGTCTACGAAGGGGAACGGCCGGCGTCGTGGGGCGGTGTCCAGGTGCTGCCGGCGCTGGATTTTCTGCAGCGCCTCTGGAACGGGGACGTGCTGTGACCGACATCATGGCGCTCCATCCCCCCTGAGCACGGGCAGGCGGCGGCTGAAGGCCCCGGAGCCGAAAGGCCCCGGGGCTCGAAGAAACGGAACGGAGCGGATCAGCCGCCGAGCGTCTTGGATCGCTCCGCCGCATCCCTATGGTAGTAGATCGTCGGCATCTGGATGAACCATTCCTGCACGTTGCCGATGTCGGCCGCGTAGGCGCGGAAGCGCGGCGCGAACTGCAGCAGATCGGTGCCGATCAGGTACTCCGCTTGCAGTTTCTGCAGCGCGATGATCGTGTCGTTCAACTCCGCATCGCTCTCGGCCGCCTTGGCGGCCTGAGCCAGATCCCACATCTCCTGCGCGAACGCCGGCGGCTGCTCGCCCTGCCCACCCCCGGTGGTCAACCACAGATACCACGGTCGAGACCACGTGCTGGACGGATGCAGGCTGGAAGACCCTCCGCCGAAGTTCGAAGGCCAGTCGCGGTTGGCGTAGCCGGTCAGACTCTGCCAGCCGATGATCTCCCACTCCATGTTGTTGAGAACCTCCGTCTGTCCGCCCCAGCCGACGCCGCGGAAGTTGCCCTTGAAGCCGATCTTGGGCAGCTCCTCGACCAGCAACGCCCAGGTATCGTCGAACCAGGTGGCGATCGAGAAGATCGTCAGCGTGATCGGTTTGCCGTCCGGGCCGAGCCGGAAGCCGTCGGCGTCCTTGTCGGTCAGGCCCATCTCGTCGAGCAGGGCGTTGGCCATGTCCAGATCGCGCTCCACCGCCAGCGTAGCCAGTTCCTCGACGTACCACGGGTTCTCCGGGTCGCTGACGCCGATCTGACGCGGCGGCGCCAAGCCCTCGAACTCCAGGTCGCTGATCAACTGCCGGGGCGCCCAGTAGCTGATCGCCAGCCGGAAGCGCTTGTCGCGGAACATCTCCGCCTTGAACGAATCCTGCGCGAACCAGTTGAAGCTGAGCGTGCGTTCCGACAGATCGCCGCGGAACGGGAACGAGATCAACTGGATGTCGCCGGCATCGGCAGCCTGCTTGTGTATCTCCACCTTCGGCAGCGGGACGCCCGCCACGGTGACCTCGCCGGCCAGGACCCGAAGGTCGCGCGCCGAGGCGTCCGGGACGATCTGCGTGTGCTGTTCGTCCATGTACGGGAGCTGGTTCCCCTCGGAGTCCACGGCCCAGTAGTACGGGTTGCGGGTCCAGATGATCGGCGTCGCCTCGATACCGGTCGACGCCACCCACGGCACCATCGACGGCGCATCGGGGTTGGCCTGCACGTACACGTCACGCCGGGCCTGAAAGAGCTGGATCCAGTCCTCGAAGCCGCCGGCCGACACGCTGGCGGCGAGTTGGTCGGCATCGACGTAGTCCTTGTGGAACTGACTCAGGTAGTGCTTGGCCATCGCCATCGCCTGCCGTTCCTGGCGGGCGCCGAAGGCCACGTCGAACGCCGGATAGGGGTTCGGGAACTCAATGCGAAGCGTCACGTCGTCGATGGCGGTGACCTCCGCCACCGTGTCGTCCTGCACGAGCCAGCCGGGGATGGCCGCGTTGAGCTCCGGATTGTTCGCGTAGTCCTCCCACCAGAACAGGTAGTCCTCGGTGGTATACGGCTCGCCGTCGGACCAGCGCAGGCCGGTGCGCAGCTTGACCGTGAAGACGCGGTTGCCGTTGGAAGCCTCGATGCTCTTGAAGCCCAGCGGCAGCACTTCCGGCCGCTCCATCTTCGCCTCACCCCAGAACGGGATGGCGACGTTGGTCATGCCCTGGGCGTTCGGGGCATCGCCGACCTGCAGCGAAAAGATGCCGCCGTACTCGCCGATCTCGGTCATCCCGTACGTGCCGGGAGCGATGACCAGCGGATCGACCGGGATGCGCTCTTCCACCGGCGGCAGGTCCATACCGTTCAGGTACGGGGATTGCGAGTACTGCTGGCCGAACAGCGGCGCCACCGTCAGCGCAGCCATCAGCACGAACCAAAGCGTCCTCTTCAAACGACTCCTCCTTGCGCGCTCGTGCCTGGAGCCGCTACGTGATCCAGCCGGCGCAACATGCCGAATGGTAGCCGTCCGGGACGGCCGGACGCAACCCGGCCGTTGCGGCCCGCGTGGCCGGCCACTACCGGTACGGGTCCATGGCGTCGCGGAGGCCGTCGCCCAGGAACTGAAAGGCGACCACGGTGAAGATCACCATCAGCGCCGGAATCAGCAACCACGGGCGCAACGCCACCACGCTGACGTTCTGCGCCTCCTGGATCAGCACCCCCCAACTGATCGCCGGCGCGCGCATGCCGATGCCCAGGAAGCTCAGCGCGGTCTCTCCCAGGATCATCGCCGGTACGCGGTTGCTGCCCTCCACGATCAGATGGCTGGCGAACGACGGCAGCATGTGCCGGAAGAGCTGCCGGCGGACCGGCGCGCCGTCCAGCTTGGCGGCCACGACGTACTCCTCCTCCCGAAGGGAAAGGAACTTGCTGCGCACCGTGCGCGCCAGCCCCGTCCAGCCGAAGACCGAGAGGATGAGCGTGATGGCGAAGTAGACCTCGATGATGCCCCAGTCCAGGGGCAGCGCGGCGCTCAGCGCCATCCACAGCGGCAGCGTCGGGAAGGACATGAACACTTCGATCAGCCGCTGAATGATGTTGTCGACGGCGCCTCCGAAGTACCCGGAGATGCATCCGATGGTGATCCCCATCACCCAGCTGATGACGATGGCGACCAAGCCGATGGTGAGCGAGATGGCGGACCCGCGCACGATGCGGGAGAACAGGTCTCGGCCCTGGCTGTCGGTCCCGAGCGGGTACCAGAGCACGTCCGGCACGCCGGTGCCGAACAGATGCAGGGCGCTGGGGATGAAGCCGAACAGATCGTACTGGTGGCCGCGCACGAACAGCCGCAACGGCGTCTCGGTATCCAGGTCGGGCGTGAACTCCCGTTCAAGGGTCTCCCAGTTGAGCTGGCTGGTGATCTGATAGACGACCGGCCGGAAGCGGCCTTCCTGATCGAACAGGTGGACGCGCGCGGGCGGCAGGAAGCGAAAATCGGGGCGCCGCTCGACCGGGTCGTTGATCTCGAAGAACCCATTGAAGATGACGACCACGTAGAACAGGCCCAGCACCACCAGCGCGGCGCGCGCCCATCGGTGGCTCTTGAACTTCAGCCAGATCAGCTTCCACTGCCCGGCGTTGAAGTACGCCTCCCGCGCCCGAGCGTCCCGGTCCCGCGCTCCGGCGGCGGCTACGCCGTCCTGTCCCTCTTGCCGCGGGTGCCGGCGACCGTCGCTCGCCATGCTCACCGCACCAACCTGATGCGCGGGTCGAGCACCGCCAGCGCCAGATCGGAGATCAGCGTACCGATCACCGTCAACGTCGCTATCAGCATGATGACGGCGCCCGCCACCTGCATGTCCTGATTGACCAGCCCTTCGAGATAGAGCGGTCCCATGGTCGGCAGGCCGAGCACCAGCGCGACCAGCACTTCGCCGCCGATCAGGCCCGGCAGCAGCCAGCCGATACCGGAGATCCACGGATTGGCGGCCATCCGGATCGGGTACTTGATGAGCAGGCGGGTCTCCGGCACGCCTTTGGCCCGTGCCGTGGTGACGAACGGCATGCGCAACTGATCGAGCACGTTGGCGCGGATGGTGCGCACGCCGCCGCCGATCGACTCGAAGCCCAGGATCACGATCGGCATCCAGATGTGCTTGAGGAAATCGATGAACTTGGCAAGGCTCCACGGGGCCTGCGCGTACTCGCTCGAAAATACGCCGCCCGGCACGTAGCGGATCAGCTTGAAGAACGCGTACATCAGCAGCAGCGCGAACAGGAAGTTGGGGATCGCCATCATGAAGAACGCGAAGAAGCTGAACACATTGTCGAACAGCGAGTATTGCCGGATGGCGGCGCCGACCCCGGCCGGCCAGGAGATGGCGATGGAGATCAGCATCGTGATCAGGCCGATCATCACGGTCAGGAGGAGCCGGCCGGAGATCAGCTCCCGCACCGGCTTGCGCCACTGGAAGGACCAGCCCCAGTCGCCTCTGAACCAAGCCGCGCCCCACCGGAGGTAGCGCACCGGCGCCGGCGCGTCCAGCCCGAGCTGCGCCCGTATGTTGGTCACCATCTCCTCCGCCTCCTGACTGCCGATGCGATCGCGCATGTCTTCGAGCTGTCCCACGTAGGCGCTCGCCATGTCACCCGGCGGCAGCTCGATGACGACGAACGAGATGATCGAGATCAGGATCAGCGTCGGGATCATGACCAGAAACCGCCGGCCGACGTACCCGAGCATCGCGCCAGACGGTGCCAACGGCCGGAGCCGTTGTCAATCCGTCAACCGGATGCGTGGATCCAGCAGCGCCAGGGCGAGATCGGAGATCAGCGTGCCGATCACCGTCAAGCCGGCCAGCAGCATGATGATGGCGCCGGCGACCTGCTGGTCCTGATTGAGCAGCCCGTTGAACAGCAACGGGCCGATGGTGGGCAGACCCAGCACCAGCGCGACCAGCACCTCCCCGCCGACGAGCGCCGGCAGCAGCCAGCCGATGCCGGATATCCACGGATTGGCCGCCATGCGGATCGCGTACTTCACGATCAGCCGGCCTTCGGGCACGCCCTTGGCGCGCGCCGTGGTCACGAACGGCAGGCGCAACTGGTCGAGCAGGTTGGCGCGGATCGTGCGCACGCCGCCGCCGATCGACTCGAAGCCCAGGATCGCGATCGGCATCCAGACGTGCTTGAGCAGGTCGATGAACTTGGCGACGCTCCACGGCTCCTGCGCGTATTCGGGTGAGAACAAACCGCCCGGCACGTAGCCGATCAGCTTGAAGAGCGCGTACATCAGCAGCAGCGCGAACAGGAAGTTGGGGATCGCCATCATGAAGAACGCGAAGAAGCTGAAGACATTGTCGAATAGCGAGTACTGCCGGATCGCGGCGCCGACGCCTACCGGCCAGGAGATGGCGTTGCCGACCACAAAGGCGATCAGGCCGATCGTCACCGTCAGGACCAGGCGGTCGCCGATCGCCTGCCGAACCGGCTGATTCCAGTGAAACGACCAGCCCCAGTCGCCGCGCAGCCACCCGCTTGCCCACCGCAGATAGCGCACCGGCATCGGCTCGTCCAGCCCGAGTTGCGCGCGGACGTTGGCTACCATCTCCTCCGCTTCCTTGCTGCCGATGCGGTCGCGCATGTCCTCCAACCGGCCGACGTGCGCGGTGGCCATGTCGCCCGGAGGGAGTTCGATGATGATGAAGGAGATGATCGAGATCGCGATCAGCGTCGGGATCATCAACAACATGCGACGGCCGGCGTATGCGATCATCGCCCGCCACGTTGCAAACGAAAGGAAAGGGTTGTCAATCTCGGCGGATGCGCGGTCATGGCGCGGCGCTTGCCTGTCTGTTCTGGCTGCTGAGCGCGGTAGCCGGAGCCGCTGCCGGCCTGTTCGAGGGCGCGGCCGTGGAGGAGCGCTTCGAGGTTCCGGCGCGGGCCGAGCTGATCGTCAAGGGCTCCTTCTTCTCCCTGGACGTCACCGGCTACGACGGCGACACGATCGCCGGCCGGGCGGTGATGTCGGAACGGGTCCGCCGCCGCAACGACGTGGCCATCGTCACCGACGACGGCCCGCACCGGACGATCGTGGAAGTCTCCACCAACGACCGGAGCGTGCTGCGGTCGTCGATGGCCTGGTATCCGCGGATGCTCCTGCGCGTGCCGCACGGCGTGTCGGTGGCGGTCACCGCGGCGGGTGACCTGATCCTGCAGAACCTGGAAGCGCCCAGCGCCGACCTCTATACCTTCGAGGGCGACATCATCGTCCGCGACGTGACGGCCGATCTGTTCACCACCAACGCTCGCGGCGCCACCCGCGTGTATGACAGCCGCGGTCGCAAGTGGCTGCTCTCCTCCGACGGCGACATCGCCGTGCACGGCAGCTCCGGCGACGTGCGCGTACAGACCATCAAGGGCCGCGTGAGGCTGCACCGAGTGACCGGTGACGTCGTGACCAACGTTCCGTTCGAGGCGATACGGACGGAGGAGCTCGACGGGACGGTCACGCAGGCGCCGGCGCCGGTCACGGGCGAACGCGGCACGGACGGCGAGTGACGGTCAGCCGCTCTCCGTGACGCCGGCCAGCCGCACGATCAGGTCGACCAGTGCGTCCACCTCGCGGCGATCGATCAGGAACGGAGCCGCCGCAGCGCTGCCGCCCCGGCGTACCACGTAGAAATCGCCGTCGTGCGGCAGAAACCCGATCGACCATACCGGGAGCTCCGGCTTGGCGAGCCGCCACGTGATCTCCAGCACCGGCGGTCGTCCCGCCGCCTGCGCGTCGCCGGCGGAGTCGCCGTCGATCCGCAGGCCGTTCAGGCGCTCCAGCAGTTCGGCGACGTCGACCGCGGCCAGCGGAGTCCGATCGAGCCGGTAGACCGGCGAGCGCGCATTCCCTTCCCGGTCGACCGTCACCCGGTAGCTGTCGCCCCGCGCGGTGAACTCCACCGCCCGCACGAGGTCGTAGTCGACCTGGGCGGCCGCCCGGGCCACGAGATCGAACGGCCGGAGGCGGTTCAGCGCCGCGACTCGGCTGTGGCCGAGCCGGTAGACCGTGGGCCGGCCGGCGAGCGCGGCGTAGCGATGGTTGGCTCCGGCCGGCGCGCCGATCAACAGATGATAGATGCCGCCGGCGTCCTCGACCTCCATCTCGAAGGCGGGCTCGGACAACCCCAGCGCCGGATCGTCCGCCGCAGCTTCGGCCACGATGCCGTCGGCGACATCGCCGGTCAGGTCCTCGCGGAGCCGCGCCAGCACCGCGCGCAGCGCGGTATCATCCACCAGCACCGGCGCCGCATACGGTGCGGTGAGCACGTACGCGGCGCGCTCGGCCGCCTGCGACGCGTCGTGGAAGGCGTCGAATCGGACGTGCAGCTCGCCGCGCCTGCCGCGCACCCGCAGCCGCCGCACCAGCACCGGCTCGAAGGTCGGCAGCGCGGCGTCGATCAGTTCCGCCGGCTCGCGGCTCAGGAGGTAGGCGGCATCGCCGCTCACCGTGAAGACCGCCGGCCGGCCCTCCACCATCGCATAGCGGGTCTCGGTAGCCGTGGGCGAGCCGAGCAGCACGGTCAGGCGCTCGCCGCCGGCCGGCACCAGGTCGATGCGCCCGTGCGGCGCGTCGAGCCCATAGGCGGAGAGGTCGGCCGGCTCCTCGGCGATGACGCGCAGCGGGCGCAGACCGATCGCCGCCTCGACCACCTGCAGTACCTGAGACTCACGCAGCGGAGCGCCGGGCGCCGCCGGGTAGATCCAGTCGAACGCGGCATCGGTCTCCAGGATGGAGCGGCGCTGCAGCTTCAGGCCGGTGTGATGCAGAGCGATCGACGCCACCGCCTGCGGATCGCCGGTGAAGAACGGCGGCAGCACCGGTTCCGTCCCGGCCTCTTCTCCGGCCGGTTCGCGGCCGGACAACAGCGCGTAGCCGGCGACCAGGACGGCGATCACCGCGGCCGGCGCCGCCAGCCGCACCCAGCGGCCCGGCATCGGCCGGCTCCTACCCGCATCGCTCACCGCGCGCGCCCCGGCGTCAGCCAGTTCATCAGGCGTTCGGCGCCGCGGTCGCGCAGTTCCTGCCGAAACGCCTCGATCTGCGTCAACGGCCGGACGCCGGCGATAAACTTCGCCGACTCCGCGGCGACGTGCTCGACCAACGGGCCGGCCAGCGCGTCGACGAAGTTGCGTCTGTGCGTGTCGATGGCGGGCCACGGCTCCAGGATCACGGCGGCGTCGTCCAGGTAGGTCGCCGCGTCGCTGCGTTCGAAGTACCGCGCCGCCGGCGTGTCCACCGCGTGGTCCACGGCTGCCACCCACAGCGCGAAGTCCAGACGGCCGGCCTCCTCTCCCGCCGCGGCCGATGCCGCCACCTCGCGCGCCATCTGGTCCGCCAGCAGCAGATCGAGGAACGCCACCGCCGTCTCCGCGTGCGCGGAGGCGGCCGTCACGGCCCAACCCGGCGCCATGCCGTTCCACGCGCGCGGCGCGATCCAGCCGCGCCGCCCGCGCGTCCGCGGCAGCCGCATCGGCCCCATCCAGGCCCCGGAGCCGTCCCAGTCGCCGTCTTCGGTCAGCTCGCCGTAGCCGCGCGAGCCGGCAAGATCGGGTCCCGTGCGGCCGGCCCACGGCATCACGAATGCGCGTTCTGCGCCGAGCAGGCGCAACAGGTCCAGATCGCTCGGCGTCGACCGCGGGTGGAGCGCGCCGGCCGCCATCAGCCCCTCCGCCACCAGACGATGAAACCAGCGTAGATAGTCCTCGAACTCCCGCTCGAACGGCCCGAACCGCCACTCGCGCCGCTCGGGATGATAGTAGGCGGCCAACCGCTCATCGAAGCCGGAGCGAAACCACGACGGCGCCTGGAACATCAGCGCCCGGTAGGTGGCGGCGAACGGCGTGCTCTGCGGAAACTCGGATTGGAGCGCGCCGAGCGATGCCAGCAGGTCCTCATAGGTGCCGGCATCCAGGCCGCGCGCCTCGAACAGGTCCTGCCGGTATGCGATGGCGCCCAGGTACGGGCTTTCGCCTTCGGCGAACACGCCCAGCGCGTAGAGCTCACCCGGTGCCAGCAGCCGGCCATACGTGCTCTGCCGGAAGCGCTCGTGCTCGGCCAGCAGGCGGTGCAGATTGGGCGTGAGCTCGGGACGTTCGAGCAGGTTGACCAGCCATTCCCGCTGGCGGATCGAGTCGAGCGGCGCCACCCCCTCGGCCAGCAGATCGGGCAGCTTCCCGGCGGCGGCAAGCTCCGCCAGCCGGCCGCCGCGCGCCGCCGCGGTGGCGCCGTCGATCGTGACCGGCCGCACCGTGACGTTGGTGAGGCGGCGGAGCACCTCCCACGAGGGGCGGCCTGACGCAGGGAGGAGCGACTCCGGCACGCCGGCCGTAAGGGTCACCGGCTCCGCCAGCGGGAAGGAGACCGACGGCGCCGCGGCGGTCCGGGCGGCGCCGCCGGACCCGTCGCCGCAGCCGGCCAGACCGATCACGGCCAGACCGATCACGGCCGGGGCCGCCAGCGCTGCCGCGCCCGTCACTCGCTCCGTATGCGCTGCTCTGAACCGCGCGGAAGGCTCACGCCCTTCGAAGAAACCGGATTCCCGCGCTTCATACGTACACCGTACTGACGACCGATCACGAGAAGCAAACTGCGCGCACCCTGGCGACCGGCGGGCGCCTTCCACTAATCTCGATGATCATGTGGCGCAAGCCGGCCGCAACCCCTGCCGGGTCGATCACCGGCACGCGACGGCCGCCGCGCCTCGGAGGCATCCGCGCCGTCATCGTCACGCCTGCCGGCCGGCGCCGCGCGATCGGCATCGCGCTGCTGCTGGCCATCCTGCTGCCCTTCGCCGCGTTCAACCGCCTGCCCAAGCTCGACACCGTACGCGCCGACCTGCAGGCGGCGCTGTCGCCGACGGCCGAGTGCTTTCAGGGATTCTGCGTCGAGTCGGAAGCGCAGTCGGGATTCCTCACCCGGTGGTGGCGGTTCTCCCTCACCTATCTGCGGCTCGTGGCGATCGGCATGGCGTTCGCGTTCCTGGCCGGCGGCATCGCCGAGGCGTTTCTGACACCCGCCGCCGATGCGCGCCGCGCACCCGCCGGCCCGGTGAGACGCATCCTCAAGGGGCTGGGCATCGGCCCGGTCGTGAACCTCTGCTCGGCCTGCGTCGTGCCGGTCTCCAGCGCCGTACGCCGGCGCGGGTTGGGAATCGAGGGCGCGCTGGCGCTCGTGCACGGATCGGCCACGCTCAATCTGCCTTCGCTGCTGATGATCGCCGTCGTGTTCTCGCCGCTGCTGGGAGCCAGCCGCGTGCTGCTGGGGCTGGCCGCCGCCTTCGTGCTCGGTCCGCTGGTGGTGCGGGTGGCGGGCGGCCCCCAGCCCGAAGCGTGTGACCTGAGCCATCCTCCGGCGGCCGAATCGGACCTGGGCTGGGCGGCGGAGCTGACCGGCGGGCTGCGGCGATGGGCGCGCGCCACCGGCCGCATGGCCATCCGCATGGGGCCGATCATGGTGCTGGCCGGGTTTGCGAGCGGCGCCGCGATCCAGTTCCTCCGTCCCGATACCGTGGACGCATTCCTGGGCGACAGCGTGGCCGGTATCGCCGCGGCCGCCACGATCGGTGTCCTGATCAACGTACCGCTGCTGTTCGAGATTCCCTTGGTGGCGCTGCTGTTGCTGCTCGGCGCCGGCAACGCCCCGGCCGCGACGCTGCTGTTCGCGGCGGCGGCGGGCGGGCCGATCACCTTCTGGGGCTTGACGGGCACGCTGCGCTGGAAGGGGGTCGGCGCCTACGCGCTGGGCACCTGGGCGATCGCGATGGCCGGCGGGATGGCCATGCTGGGAGCGAGCCGGCTCCTGCCGCAGCAACCGCCCGCTCTGCGGATGCCGGCCGCCGCGCCGGCGGGACGGCTCGAACGGGCCGCACCGGATGCGGCCGGGACGGCGGACACGCCCATCCGCTTCACCGAGGTCGCCGTCGCGGCGGGCGCCGGCGACGATCGCTTCTTTTCGAGGTCCACGCACAGCCTGGGCGTCAACTGGATCGACGTCGACGCCGACGGCTGGCCCGATCTGTTCGCGGTCGGTGGTGACCCGGACTACCCGCCGCGGTTGTACCGGAACCTGAGCGGCGGCCGCTTCGAAGCGGCGCACCACCTGCTCCCCGAGCTGCCGCCCTATGAGATGTCGGGCTCGGTGTTCGCGGACTACGACAACGATGGAGACCCCGACATCTACGTCTACACCGACAACGTCGAATGGTCGCTGCACGGCGAGAACCTGCCGGACGGTCCGCCCAACCTGCTGCTGCGCAACCTCCTGGCGGAGAACGGCGCTACCATACCGGCCGGCGGCCCCCTGTTCGTCGAGGCGGCGGCCGCCGCCGGCGTCGACGACCTGGCCGCCACCCCCTACGGCGCGCTGCCCGGGCACCGTTCCAAGGCGGCATCCTGGCTCGACTACGACCGCGACGGCTGCGTCGACCTGTACGTCGCCCACTTGGTGATCAACGCCGCCGGGTCGGCCGCCAATCGGGATCGCCTGTACCGCAACGACTGCGACGGCACCTTCACCGACGCCACCGAAGCCGCCGGCCTGTATCAGGGCATCACCGCCTACCGCGGCGCGCTGTTGGTGCTGGGCGCCCACCTGAACGACGACCTGTGGCCCGACCTGTACGTGGTCAACGTAGCGGGCGACTACGCCAACCGCTCGAGCCACGTCGACCAGATCCATCGCAACGCCGGCGGCTCGTTCACGCAGGTGTTTCGCGACTGGCCCTGGATCGGCGACGACGCGCAGGCCGGCATGGGCATCGACACGGCCGACGTCGACGGCAACGGCACCTGGGACCTCTACGTCTCCGACCTGAACAGCGGCGGCACGCCGTTGGAGGAGCAGCCGTGGGGAAACGTGCTCTATCTGGGACATCCGCGCGGCTCGTTCGCGGATAACGCAGCCGAACGCGCGGGCGTCGCCGGCGACGACTCCTGGGGCGTCAACTTCTTCGACGCCGACCACGACGGCGACGAGGACCTGTTCGTCGCCGCCATGGCCGGTTCGCGGATCGACCTGTTCTTCGCGAACCGGGGCGACGGCACGTTCCGCAACGTCGCCGCGCAGGCGGGCGTGCGGGTCCCGGACGGGCGCGGCAGCGCCATCGCCGACTACGACCGCGACGGCGACGTCGACGTGGCGGTCGTCAACCAGAACGGCTCGCTGCAGCTCTTCCGCAACGACACCGCGCGGCAGGGCGCAGCGCTGCAGCTCGACCTGACCGGCACGGACAGCAACCGCAGCGCGATCGGTGCGGTGGTAAAGGTCCACGCCGGCGGTCGGGTGCTGATGCGGCAGGTGAAGGGCGGCTCGAGCGGTCACTCGCAGAACTCGCTCGCCGTGCACGTCGGGCTGGGAGGCGAGTCCCACGCCGACATGGTAGAGGTCTACTGGCCGGCCGGCGGCGTGGTCCGTTGGGAGGGTCAGCCGGCCGGGCAGCGCCTGCGCCTGGTGGAGGGCGCGGCCTGCTCCGGCGTGACGGCCGGCAGCCGCTGCCGCGAGACGACGGCGGAGCGCTGAGCAGGTTCGCCGGGCCGTTCGCTCCGCCGGCAGCAGCGGCCGGTCGGGCGGCCTTAGCTCTGGGCGGTCAGGCCGAGTACGCGAAGACCTTCGCCTGGAACATCCGCAGCCGCACCGCGATGCGGTCGCCGGCGGCGGTCAGGTCGGTGCTGCCGCGCCACGACACCGGCCGGTCAAGGTGATCGCCGCTCAACGGATCGCAGTCCGCGAAGCGGTAGCCGGGGATCGGGTCGGCGTCCGGATGGATGCGCGACGGCACCCCCTCGATCAGTTCCGCCACGACGTAGCCGCCGGGCCGGCAGCGGTAGTTGAGGCGCAACGCGTCGCGGCTGCGCTTGACCGTGGGGATGGTGAACCGGCCCTCCATCTCGGCCTCCACGCCGCAGAAGCGGTGCGGCAGCCAGCGGGCGAGCTGCAGCACGCCCGGGCGATGCGGGATCTCCGGCTCCGCCGAGCGGTAGTTGTGCAGGCCGACATGGCCACGGTACATGGTCGCCCAGCGGCCGTCGGGCAGCACGATCAGCCCGCCCCACGGCCGAGCGCCGCCGGAATCGGGGCTGCCGGGCGGCCCGCACGGAACGATCGAGCGGCGGTCCGGCCGGAACCAATGGGTCATGTCGCGGCTGAAGGCGATCTGCGCGTCGTTGTAGTCGCCGATCTGATGGTAGGTCTCCACGAACGCGCAGTGCAGGTCCGGGTTGCCGGGATAGCGGAAGTAGGAGCAGCCATAGAAGGAGAGATCGGGATCGTCCTGCGGGTCGGGCGCCAGGACCAGGGAGGCCGCGGGCCAGCGCCAGAAGTCGTCGGTGCGGGTCAACCCGGTGGCGCGCCGGCCCATGCCGCCGACGCGGATGTAGGCGTAGTAGCCGCCGCTCTCCGGGTCGTACTGCGCGGCGCTGCCGCCGTCGGAACTCATGTCGCCGACGCGGCCGACCGACCGCCACACTACCCCGTCGGGCGAGGTCCACCCCTCCACCCAGTGGCGGGACTCGGCGCGCGGGCCGTCGTAGGCGCTCCCCTCGTACTCCTGCCGCCGCCAGCGGCGGTACGCCTCCCCCGTGTCGAGCTGCTCGCCGGTGTCGGGATCGAAGCTGGCGCCTACCTGGCCGATCGCCTTGAAGCGCTCATCCGGCGCTCCCTTCGGGTCCTCGAACGGCGTGCCGGTGGGGGCGTTGGCGATGATGTTGTTGGCGCGTGAGCCCTGCCACTCGACCTGTCCCAATTCCGGTCGCTCCCAGCGGTAGCCGTCGCGGCTCTCCGCATAACACAAGTAGTGGCCACCGCCCAGACCGGGACTCCGGTCGTCGCGGCGATGCGGGTAGGCGCCGTAGAGCATCCGGCAGGTGCCGCCATCCCGCCAGACCCGCAACGGCACCATATTGCCCTCCCCTTCCCAGCGGTCGTTGGCAGTGAGCACCGGCTTGCTCTTGTCGGCTTCCTCGATGCGGATGCGCACGCCGACCGGCGCGTCGTACAGCTCGTAGCGGCCCTGGCGGTTGACGCCGCGGTTGCCGGGGAAAGTCTGCGACCAGTCGATGAACGGCACCCACTCCTGAGTGGACAGATCGCGGGCGATCGCGGCCGCCTCGCCCTGGGCGTAATCCGGTGCGGGCGCCTCGGCCCGTGGTGCATTCGCCATACCGGGACTGTGCCAGCGCGCGCCCGATTGTGGAAGCCCGTACGCGCTCGTCGCCGCGGCAGCGCGCAGCCGGTGTCCGCGTCAGGTCGCGCGCGCCTGGGACGCTTCTTCCCCTTCCGCCTCCGCCAACTGGGCGAGCAGAAAGCGATGGATCGAGCGCAGCAGATCGACCGCGTGGTCGCGCCGGTCGGGACCGATGTGGTGCGTGGAGAACTTCGCCACCTCGAACAGCCCCGTGAGGTCCAACAGCTCGCGGGCCGGCAGACCGGTGCCGGCATCCAGGACGCCGTGCATGTACTCCATCGGCGTCTGGTGCAGCGGATGCGGGAACCCGTGCGCGTCGAGCACGTCCCCCACGCGGGCATAACACATCTCGACCGCCCGCCGATGGCTCGGTTCGGCGGCGATATCGTCGATGGCGAGCCCCGCGGCGCGCGCCAGATCGCGTTTCAGCTCCTCGGTGATCGGCGACGAGTCGTCGAGCGCCTCGGGCGCTTCGCGCAGCAGCCGCCCCCCGAAGACCGCCACCACCGCGAACAGCGCGACGAGCGCCCCCAGCAGGAAGAACGGCCGGCGCCGCCGCGCGATCTGCCGGCGTTCGATCTCCTCTATCGACGGCAGCTCGCCGCGCTCGGCCTGCCGGTCGACCTCCTCAAGCTTGGCGGTGAGCCTCTCCGCGTAGCTCATACTCTCCTGCCGGTTCTGGCTGACCACGGACAGGAACACCACGAACAGCGCGGCCACCACCAGCGGAGCGGTGACGAACATGATAACCGCCCGCGGGATGCGGAATCGCTGCATGCCGCGCTCCGCCTCTTCCTGGCGGCGGATGCGCTCCTGCATGTAGACGAAGGTGAGGCCGCCGGCGACGACGGCCGCCCCGAGCAGGATGAAGCCGCCGACCTCCGACGCCGTGGGGCCGAGCCGTGGCACCAGCAGCATCTCCACCGTGCCGCCCAAGCCGCTGATCGAGCTGATCGACACGCCGATGAGCGCCACCAGGGCGACCACCGCGAACAGCAACACCACGACCTTGCGCCGCTCCTCATCCGTACCCGCTCGCAGCCGGCGGTAGTAATCCCTGAGCGCTTCCATGCCGTAGATGGAGGATTCTACCGGACGCCGGGCGGCCGGCCAACGAAGGCGCCGCGCTCGAACGCATCGTCGCGGGCGGCCAGCATCCGGGCGATCCGCGCGCGGAGCAGGCGCGCGGCCGTGAGTCCGACACCGGCAATCGCCGCCGAGATGCCGGCCGCGACCACCAGCGGGCCGCGACCGCCGGCCGGCACCGGCCACAGCGCCGCCTGTGCGGTCAGGATGGCGACTCCGGCGCAGCCCTGCACGCCCAGGACGAACAGGAAGCGGCCGATCAGCACGCAAGCTCCCGATCCGGGCGAAAGCCGGTGGAACGGCGTGGTCGCCGTCCATGCCTCCCACCAGCCGATGCGCAGGCCGTATGCTTCATAATACTTGGCCGTCACCAGGAGCGCGGTCAGCCACAGCCCGCCGGCGGCGAACGGCACGGCGAAGCCGTACAGGAACCGGTTCCGGAATGCCGCGGCGAACGACACCGCGATCACCCGCATCGTGTAGTCGCGCAGCCACTCCAGGTGATTGACCGCCAGCAGCAGCAGGACCGTGCTCAGCGCCGCCGACACCAGCCACAACAACAACGCCAGCGCGCGCACCGCCGGGCTGCGCAGCGCGCGCCGCGCCTGCGCCTCCAGATACGAACGCCGGTAGCGGACGGCCGGCGGCGCGCTACTCACCCGGCCGGTCACCGAGCGCCGTCTCGATCCGTTCCGTCAGGGAGGTTACCGCGCGGCTGTCGACCAGCAGGTCGATGCTGCCGTCCAGAGCCAGCAGGTGGAAGTCCTGGTCGTAGGGGAGAAACCGCGCCATGACCGCCGCGCGCTCGGCGGCGCGCAGGTGGAAGGTGACGGTCAGGATCGGAACGCCGGCCGGCCGGTCCCGGCCGCCGGGCGCCGGTGCGTCCACCGCCAAGTTCGCGAACTCGGCCGAAAGGGCGGCATAGGCGTCCTTGTCGAGCGGCTCGCCGGCATGGACCGCCGTGACCCGCTCGCCGCCCAGGTCGTCCTTGGCGCGCTGCAGATCGATGCGGTGCTCGCGGCTGCCGGCGCGAAGCGATATCGCCTGCAGGCGCTCCTCCGGCAAGGCCAGCACCTGCGGGCTGGAGAGCTCGAACGGCGTCAGCGTCAGGAAGTCGAGCGCGACGGCCGGCACCGTGTGCACGCCGGCGGCGCCCGGCATCTTGACGTAGACCTGCCCACCGGCGGTCGCGCCGAGCAGCAGGTGCAACTCGTCCTCGAAGTCGCGCACGCGCAGCTCGCCGCGCGGCAGGTCGAGCCCGAAGTCGGCGTCCCCGCCGCCGTCGCCCGCGACCGCGGCGCTGACCGGCATCTCGGCAACCTGATGGGCGATCGCGGCGAAACGTTCCTCGTCGGCAGCGGCCACGTAGGGGACGCGCATGATCCGCGAGCCGGGCAGATGGGCGTAGCGCGGCTGCTCGCCGACCGCGACCAGTTCCACCTCGTAATCGCCGTCGCGGAACCAGATGCGGTTGATCCGGCCGGCCGACAGCGCCGGCGCCGTCTGGTCGCGCAGATCGGACACGGTCCACGAGAACCGCTTGCCGTGAATCGCGTGCACGGTGAACACCGCACGGTCGTCGCGCGAACTGAGGAAATAGGCTTCGCCGGAGGAGGTGGGGCTGCCCAGATGGAACTCGAAGGTCCGACCCGACTCCAGGCGCGCGCCGGCGACCACCGCCGGCGGGCTCAGACCGTATTGGGCGCGGTCATCCGGGTCCTCCACCACCAGCCGCTGCGCGAACAGTCTGGCGAAGCTCGCGCGCAACTCCTGCAGGCGCGGCCAGTCCCAGCGGAACGGGTACGGCTCCCGCACCAGCCAGACCGCGCCTTCACGTTCCAGCCGGATCGTCTCGCCGCCGCGCGGGGCGAGCGTCATGGCGACGATCTCGGACTCGTCGACGTCGGAAAGCTGTTGGCGCGCAGAGACCACCGGCCCGTCGTATCCGGCATCGGGCCGGTTCGCCAGCAGCAGATAGGAGCCGGCCAGGAGCGCGATACCGGCCACGCCGGCCGAAACGAGCAGGCGGCGCACGGCGCGCAGTCCCGGTCTACCGGGCGCCGGTCAGAAAGAGCTCGATCACCGATACTTCCGCGTCCGGCTGCTGCACCGGCAGTTCCAGCACCAGGTCGTCCGGCCCCGCGCGCTCCATGCGCGCCTGATGGTCGGACAAGCCGGTGACCGCGACCTCCGACGCGTCGGACAGCAACTGCGCGTAGGCGACCTTGCCGCGGTAGCCGCGCAGGTGCAGGTGCCGGAACGGCCAGGCGAACACGTGGACGTACAGCCGGCGCGTGTCCGGATTCCAGGTGAGCCGGCAATCCTGCGGGACCGCGAACTCCGCCGGCGCCTGCGTGCAGCCGTAGATCGACCGCCCGTGGCGGCGCATCCACGCGCCGATGCCGCGCAGCCGTTCGAGGGCGCGGTGGTCGAGCTCGCCCCGGCCGGTAGGGCCGACGTTGAGCAGCAGGTTGCCGCCCTTGCTGACGGTGTCCGCCAGCATGCGGATCAACTGGCCCACGCTCTTCCAGGAGGCTTCGTCCCGGTGATAGCCCCACGAGCCGGAGAAGGTCTGGCACGCCTCCCAGGTGACCGGCATGCCGTCCACCTCGATCCAGCCCTGCGGCTGCCACTGCTCCGGGGTCTTGATGTCCCAACCGTCGTCCAGATCCATGCGGTCGTTGAGCAGCACGCGCGGCTGCAGCTCGCGGATGGTCCGGTACAGGCGCGGGCTGTCCCACTGGTCCCGGCCCTTGCCGTCGCGACCGCGGCCGGGATAGCTGAAGTCGCACCACAGCACGTCGATCCGACCGAACCGCGTGAGCAGCTCGCGCACCTGACCGTGCAGGTACTCGACGTACCGGCTCTGGTCGCGCGTGCGGTTCATCGCCTCGCGCTCCGGGTGGTTGCGCTGCGGGTGGATGTCATCGATCACGAAATCCGGGTGGTGCCAGTCGATCAGCGAATGGTAGAAGCCCACGCGCATCCCGCGCGAGCGGAAGGCATCGACCATCGGCCCCAGCAGGTCCCGGCCGTAGGGGGTGCGGGTGACCTTGTAGTCGGTGAGCGCGCTGTCCCACAGACAGAACCCTTCGTGGTGCTTGCTGGTGACCACGAAGTAGCGCATGCCGGCGCCGGCGGCGGCGTCGGCCCAGACGCCGGGGTCGTAGAGGTCGGGATCGAACCGGTCGAAGTACCGCTGGTAGACTTCGTCTGGAATCTCCTCCTGGTTCTTGACCCATTCGTGCCGCGCCGGCAGCGCGTACAGCCCCCAGTGGATGAACATGCCGAAGCGGTCGCGCACGAACCACGACCTGTCGCCCGGGCTCTCCCGTACCGGCCGGTCGCTCACGTCGCCACCCCCTGCAGTCGCGGGCGCGGCGGCACCAGCCGCCGGCCGGCGGCCGGCGCGACGATCCGGCGCCGGTGCGGGGTCAGCCGCGCAAGCAGTTCCGGCGACGGTTCGTAGGCGTGCCGGAGCCGCCCCCACGACGGTCCGTAGCGATAGACCACCACGCGCCGCTCGCCGTCATTGATGCGTTTGGACGAGCCGTGCGTGCAGCAGTCGACGAACAGCAGGGCGTCACCTGCGCTCATGTGAACCTCCACGGCTCCCTCGATCCGCGCCGGGTCGGGCCGGTCGACGCCCATCCGGAACCGCTCGAAGGAGGAATGCTCGAAGTTGGATTTGTGCGATCCGGGGATCAGCACGGTGCCGCCGTCGCCCGGGCCGACGTCGGCGAGGGCGACCAGCACGTTGATCTGATTGCAGTGGAACCGGCTGGCGTGGTAGCGGAACTGACAGCGGCTCAGGCCCAGGTGGCCGCCGTTGTGCAGGCCGATGCTCTGGCCCTCCGTGCGGACGTTGGCGAACGCCTCGTCGATGAACAACGGCCCGTGCTGCTCGTCGAACGTGCCCTCCGCGCCGACGAAGTGGCGCGCCTTGTCGAACCACGCGGGATGGTCGATCAGCTCCTCGAACGGCCGGCCGGCCTCGTAGATCTGCTGGTAGTTGAGCCCGTCGTGATCGCCGAAGGTGTGGCAGTGCACGTAGCCGTGCCACTCGCCCACCGCCAGCGGCGGGATGGCGTCCAGGCAGTCGTTGCAGGCACGCACCTCCGCCGCGGTGAGCGCGCCGCGCAGGTGCAGGTAGCCCCGCAAGTCGAAGAAGTAGGTGTCGTGCGCCGTGACCACGGTCTTCCGAAACCTTTAGGGAAGCAGGGTTTGCATCACGCGCTGCAAGATCGGAATCAGTACCGCCGCGGCCCCCACGACCACCAGTATCCAGCGCGTCTGGGTCGTGATTTCCTTGCGAACCTCGCCGATCTGCTTGTGCACGTCGCCGATCTGCTTGTGCATGTCGCCGATCTGCTTGTGCACGTCCAGGATCTGCCGGTGGACCTCCGTGAACCCGGCGTGCATCTCCCGGCGCAGCGCGGCTTCCGTGGCGGCCAACCGTTCCATGAATCGCTGCTCGGTCTCTGCGATACGGCGGTAGAAGCGTTCTTCGACGAGATCGAATAGACGATCCCGCTGATCTTCCTGTGCCTGCGCGACCAGATCCGCCAAGCACTGCGCCGCCTCTTCCCCCAGCTTCTCGCGCAGGGGCCGGGGGACCGTCATCACCGCCATGAGGATACCGGGACCGTATTGCCTCCTTCGGTCCTCGTCAATGTTGGGGGGCGAGGCTGCCAGCGACGGCGCGGTAGTGTAGGCTCAGGGCCCGAGACGCACCACACGGAAGGAGACATCCCATGGCGAAGAAGACGAGCGGCCGGGAACCGTTCCGGTTCTCACTCTGCGACGACCTGTACACCCTGCCGGAGCGCGCGCGACCGCACGAGGTCGATCTGCACGGCGGCTTCGCCGACGACACGGCCGCCAGCGGCTCCATCTTCTACGGCATGCCGGGCTGCGGCATCATGCGCATCAGCGCCGATCTGACCGCGCAGGAGATCATCGAGCTGCCGTCGGATCTCAAGCCCCTCAACTTCCACAGCACCAAGATCATCGAGTTCGACGGCAAGCGCCGGCTGGTACTGCCGGCCAACAACGACGCCAAGGTGGTGGTCGTCGGGCTCGACGGCAGCGTCGACTTCATCCTGTCACGCCCGGAATTCGAGGAGTACCGCGACGAGGAGGTCCTGTTCAAGCCGACCGACACCGCCTTCGCCGACGGAACGCTGTACGTGTCCGACGGCTACGGCGCCAACTACATCTCGTCGGTCGATCCGGCGACGCACCACTACACCGGCCTCTTCGGCGGCAAGACCGACGACCCGCACGCGCCGGGCCTGTTCGGGACCGCCCACGGCCTCAATCCAGCCCCCGACGGCCATCACCTGTCGATCGCCGACCGCCCGCACGCCCGCTTCCAGCTCATGGGGTTCGACGGCCACTTCCACTCCTCCCACCCGATCCCCGACGGCTCCAAGCCGTGCGGGATCGACTTCAAGCAGCATGGCGACGGCTGGTACGCCGTGGTCGGCAGCCTGGACGACCCGCAGGAAGGGCGGCCCGCGCCGATCTACATCCTGGACGGCCATACCTACGCGGTGGCGTCGACCATCCGGCCCAAGGAAGAGCTGGGCGTCGAGCTGGCCGACCACATCCACAACGCCGTCTGGTACGAGCGGGACGGACAGGTCTACCTGATCTGCCAGGCGTGGAACCCCGGGCACTACTTCGTGCTGGCGAAGGAGGGATAGGCGGTCGCTGCGCGCCGCTGGACGGCACGGGGGAGCGGCACTACCTTGCGGACATGAAGCAGCTCAACCCCTATCTCTCGTTTCAGGACAACTGCCGGCAGGCATTCGAGTTCTACCGCTCCGTGTTCGGCGGCGATTTCACGGAAATGCAGAGCTTCGGCGACGGACCGCCGGACATGGGCGTTCCGGAAGCGGAGCGGGACCTGGTCATGCACGTGTCGCTGCCGATCGGCTCCGGCGTGCTGATGGGGAGCGACCGCGCCTCGTTCGGACCGCCGGTTACGGCCGGCAACAACTTCTCGCTGTCGATCGCCCCGGACAGCAAGGAAGAAGCAGACTCGCTGTTCGCCAAGCTGTCCGACGGCGGCCAGGTGACGATGCCGATGCAGGACCAGTTCTGGGGCGCCTACTTCGGGTGCTGCACGGATAAGTTCGGCATCCACTGGATGATCAACTGCATGGCCGGCTGACACGCAGCGCCGCTCCTTCCTTAGCCCGGCGTTCGCGTAACACGGGCAAAAGAGTGCCGCTGTGACGACCACGACATCGAGGTGGGCCCAGCCCTTTTCGCGAACTGGCAGCTCCCTCGTGAGCGTGCGCCCAGCGTGCGCAACGGGACGCGCTCTGTCAACGGGCCGCTATAGCCACTCGGACACCCCGCTCACGAATCCTGATCGGCGAACGGCACGGCCGATTTGCATCGGAGCGTCGAGTTGCCGGACAGGATACGGCTTTGATACGGTCGCGGACCATGGACAAGGCGAAAGCGAAGGCGGCGGCCGGAGCCGCCGGAAGGGGTGACCTGAAGGCGGTCCGGGCAGCGGCCAAAGCCGATGCGGAGATCGCCGGCCACTGGCAGGTGCTGATGAACGCCTGCTACGGCGGTCATGCCGAGGTGGTCGCGTTCCTGATCGAGCAGGGCTCCGACGTCAACGTCCTGGCGCCCACCGCCCATCGCTACCGGCCGCTGCACCGCACGGTGGAGTTCAAGAAGACCGCCCCGAAGACCGCCGGCCACGCGGAGACGGTGCGGCTGCTGCTCGCCCACGGCGCCGACCCGGCGCTGCGCGGCAGCTACCACTTGGTGAGCGCGGTGACCGTGGCCGCCATGGGCTGCACGGAGTACGTGCCGGCGCTGCTGGAGCACGTATCGGGCGATCTGGATCTGTATACCGCGTGCGCGATCGCCGATCACGAGCGGGTCGCCCGCATTCTGGCGGAATCCCCCGCCGCGGCGGCGACGCAGGTCGATGCCGATTCGCGCGACGGCTCCTGGCTGCCGCTGCAGTACTGTGCACGCGGCAAGGCAGGCAGCGACGAAGATCGGCTCGCCACGGCGACGCTGCTTCTGGAACATGGCGCCGACCCCGCCACGGCGCTGGATCAAGCGTGCTGGGCCGACAACGGCGCGATCGTCGACTTGCTGCTGGAACGGGGCGCCCGCCTGAGCGACGACGACACGCCGAACCACTTGGCGTGCGACGGCCAGTTCGACGTTCTGGAGTCGCTGCTGCGCCACGACGCCATCGACATGAACGGCACGCGCGGCACCGGCCACCATGGCGGCTACAACCCTCTGGGCTGCGCGGTCAACATGCGCAGCCTGCAGGGCGTCACTTGGTTCCTGGATCACGGCGGCAATCCGAACGAGGTGATGAGCGCAACCGGCGAAACCGCCCTGCACGTAGCGGTGAGCTCCGGGGCCGGCGTACCGCTGCTGCGCCTGCTGGTCGAGCGCGGCGTGGACGTGGCGCGACGGGACGACGCCGGTCAGACGGCGCTCGACATCGCCCGCGCCAAGAAGCGAACCAGGCTGATCGAGTTCCTGGCTGAGCGGTAAGCCGCTGCTACGCTCCTGCCATGCCACGCCTACCGCAGTGCCGTTGCGCAGCGGAACGTCGAGCGCCAGCGTGTAGCCCTCCATGGGGAACGACATCAGCCCCCCCGGCGGGGCCGAACAGCTTGAGCAGGAACGAGGCCCCGCCCGGCCGCACGCGGACCGGGTCTACACGGCCCGAAGCCCGGCCGGCGTCGAACCAAGCCGATGGCGACGTGGCCAGCGCACCGCCCGGCTCGGTGGTGAAAGTCTGCGCACGTCGGTGTCCGGGGCGCCTACTCCTTGACGATGACCACCGCGACGCCGGCCTCCTCGGCATGCTGACCGGTCCGGGCGGTGATGCTGTCTCCGATGACGACCGGCGTGACCGGCTGCTGCATGATCAGCGCGAAGGTCCGGGCACGGTCGACCGCGCGGTTGATGTCGCTTTGGTCAATGGTCACCGAGATCTCTACGACCGCGCAGGTCTCGGCCCGATCGGTCCTGCGGCGTCCGGTCAGGACGATGTCAGTCTCCCCCAGGTTCTGGCCCTGCTCGACGGTGATGATCCCCCGGTCCTCGGCATCCAGTATCCGCAGCGACAGCTCGTCGCTGTGCGGGGTGTATTCGCTCCACATGACCCGCACGTCACGCATGTCGAGCTTGTGATTGGCGGTGTTGGTGATGAAGCGCGTAACGCGGTGCTGGTAGGTTCCGCCTCGCAAGTTTCCGACTCTCCCTTCCACTCTGGACAGGCCGGCTTCCAGCCTTGCTTGGCCGGCTTCCAGGTTGCCGACTCTCCCTTCCATTCTGGACAGGCCGGCTTCCAGCCTTGCCTGGCCGGCTTCCAGATTGCCGACTCTCCCCTCCAGCCTTGCTTGGCCGGCTTGAGCTCGGATACGTCCCGCTCCAGACGTTCGACTCGCACCGGCAGATACAGCAGCCGGTCCACCTTGGCCGGGAGCATCAGGAAGTCGTCGGTCAGCAGGGCTCTGAGCAGAAGTGATCGGGCCTCCGGATTCTCATTCAGCTCGGCGGCTATCCGGGCTGCCAAGCTTTCCGGATTGGAGTTGCGATGGCTGGCAGTGGTCATCAATCTCCCTACTCCGGCATTCTACCAGAAACCGGATGGCGTGCCGCGCGCGGCGGCCCATTCGCCGACGAAGTCCGGAAGACCCGCGACGAATAGCGGTCTTCGCCGAGGTAGCCACGTCGGCGGCGAAGCCGGGAACGCTGCCGGCAACCCGGCCGTCGTCGAACCAGGCGCCATCAGCGCCCAGGTGATCAGGCACAGCTCGACGCCCAGTTCGATCAGGCGCCGGCAGCCGGGTCGCCGCCGTCGAGGCGCTCCTGCAGGCGGGCGCCAACCCCACGGTGCGCAACAAGGGCGGCAAGACCGCGGCACAGTGTTCGCGGCTCTACTCCGAAGACATGCACCACGGATGGAGAATCGACGGCCTGGACGCGGCGCTCGACGAGGCCGCCGTCGAAATCTACTATCTTTCCTGAAGAGAGGAACATGAACGAGAACATGGCGACCATCGGCGAGATGCGTGATCGCGTGATCAGCAAGGCGACGGTGGACGGTGAATTCCGTACCCGGTTGATCGCCGACCCAAAGGCCGTGATCAAGGCGGAAATCGGCGTCGACGTGCCCTCCGGGTTCACCATCGAGGTGCACGAGGACACGGCGGATACCAGTCACCTGATCCTTCCGCCCTCCGCCAATCTGGGTGAAGCCGATCTGGAGCAGGTCGCGGGAGGTTGGTCCTGGAGTGAAGGGTCCGGGGCTAGTTGGTGGCATTAGACGGGTGGGACCTACTACCGCAGCGCCGACCGTCGTGCGGCCAGAGCCGTGCCGAGGTAGACCGCGGCAGCGAGCGCGCCGAGCGCCGGGATGCCCAGGTCCCAGGCGATCTGCGGTGCCAGTGCCGCGCCGACCACGGACGCGGCGCCGTTGGCTGCCCACGCCCGCGCCGTCGCATACGGCTGCGGGGCGAGCAGCCGCATGCCGGCCGGGAACGGCAGCCCCAGGGGGACCGCCACTACGGCCAGCAGGAACGCGGCGCCGATGACGCGGAGCACCGCCGGTAGCGCCAGCAGCCAGCGCACCAGCGGGAAAGCTGTGAGCGCGGCGACCGCCAGCAGCGCGCCAATCACGATCAGCACCACCGGCAGGAGCTTGATCCCGATGCGCGCCGACGCCAGTCCGCCCAGGCCCGACAGCGTGAGCATGGCCGACAGCACCACCACGACCGAGACCACCGGATCGCCGATCAGCAGGGTGAACAGGCCGATCAGGGCGAGCTCCGCCCAGATGTAGCCGGCCCCCACCGCCAGGAAGTACGCGAACGCGGCCGGCGAGAGCCGGCCGTTGCGGCGGCCTGCCGCGGCCGGCAGCGCCAGCAGCAGCGCGGCGGCCAGGGCGGAGATGCCGATCACGGCCGCCACGACCACCTCGGCGGACAGCAGGAACCCGAACCAGCGGCCGCCGAGCGCCGCGGCCAGCTCGCCGATCCGCGTCCACCGCAGCGTGTGGCTGAAGAACGGCCGGCCGTCGCGGCGCGGCGCCACGTCCAGCACCTGCCCGCGGAACCAGCCGCCCGTTCGCCCGTCCCGGTAGGCGGCGACCAGCTCACCGATCGCGACTTGGTAGTGCGGCTCCACCAGGACGGCGAAGCGGTTCACCTCGTCGCTGCTCATGTCGCTCAGGTGGACCAGATCGAAGCCGCGCTCCTCCGCGAACGAGCGCACGGCTGCCCGCCGCTCGGCCGACAAGGGCGCCCGCGACACGGCCAGCACGAAGCTCTCGAAGGAGCGCAGCATCGCCAGGTGCCGTTCCGGCGCCTCCGCCCGGCCCGCGAGCGCCGCCATGGCGGTGGCAGCGACGCGCACGCTGGTGGACGGCGGCAGCGACAGCTTGCGGCCCAGCACCAGCACGCCGTCCTCCGCCAGCAGGTCGAGGTAGCTCCGCAGCGCATCGGTCGTAAGCGTGAACTGGCGGCTCAGGCTCTCCACTCCCGGCACCGACGCCCCGGCGTGATCCAGGTAGATCAGGTCGTAGCGATCCCCGGCGCGCGCGGTGAAACCGCGCAGCGAGGAGCGGCGGACCGAGACCGTTCCGTCCCAGCCCAGCTCCGCTACCGCGGCGCGCACCGCGGCGGCGCGCCACGCCGACGGCTCCACCACCGTGACCCGCGGCACGCCGGCCTGCACGACGATCGGCAGCGCGGTGCCGCCGCTCGCCTGCAGCACCAGCGCGTTGCGCGGAGCGCTCACCAGCGCCGCACCCACCGATCCGAGCAGCTCCCCGGCATAGCGAGGGTCGGGTTCCCGCGGGACGTACAGCGACGCGTCGCCGTCGGTCAGCAGCGCGTCCTGGCGCGGAAACCGTTCGGTCCAGCGCAGGCTCAGCCCCGGCGCGAAGCGCAGCGCCCGCCCCTGCAGCCGTTCGTAGCGGCCGCGGATGGTGGTGCGGCGCTCGACCACCTCGGTCTCCGGGAACTGCAGCGCCTGGTACCCGAGCTTGTACGAGGATGGCGTCACCTCCCCGATCAGGCCGGTGGCCAGCGAGCCGATCGCCACCGCGGCCGCCACGGCGCCGGCGGCCGCGGCCGGCATCGACCCTCCGCCGCTCCCGGCCCGCCGCCCCGCGCCTCCGACCACCAGGAGCGCCGGGACTGCCGCGATCGCCGCGGCGGAGCCGGCGATGCCGAACGCCGGCAGCAACCCCACCGGCGCGGCGGCGCCCAGCCCCGAGCCGGCCATCGCAGCCACGTAGGTACGCGCGGCCGGGATGTCCGGGTCGGCGTAGGCGAGCGCGGCGATCAGGCCGGCGATCGCGAACGGTACCGAGAGGACCAGGAAGGACAACGCCAACAGCGCAAGCTGCCCCAGCTCCAGCGGGATGCGGAAGTAGTCCAACTCCAGGGCGCGGATCGCCGCAAACGAGCCCAGCACGGCCAGCGACAGCGCCGCCAGCAGGACCGACACGCCCGACGGCCCGCGCAGCGCGGCGGATGCCCGCGACCCGCGCGACACCAGAGCCGCCAGCACCACCCCCGAGGCGGAGAAGCCGAGCAACGCGACGCCCAGGACCAGGAACGTCAGGTGGTTCCACTGCGAGAGCGAGAAGAACCGGACCAGGAGCGCCTCATACGCCAGTGCGGCGAAGGAGGCGACCGCGGCCGCGATCAACAGGGTCAGCGCATCCTCTCAGTTCAAGGCGGCACCGGTCATCGGGACGAACAGGACCCCCAGGATCTCGTGCATCCGAAAAGCGTCCTCCAACTTGGTGACCACCACCAGACTCTGGTGCGCGAACGGATTGCCGAGCGGCAGGATCAGCCGGCCGCCGACCGCGAGCTGCTCCAGCAGTGGCGGCGGCACGTGATCGACCGCGGCGGTGATCATGATGTGGTCGAACGGCGCCGCCTCCGGCCAGCCGTAGTAGCCGTCGGCATGGCGCGTCTGCGCATTGGCGTACTCCAGCTCCTGGAGCAGCGCCGCCGCCGACTCCGCCAGCGGGCCGCGGATCTCGATCGAGAAGACCTCCGCCGCCAACTCCGCGAGCACCGCCGCCTGGTAGGCCGAGCCGGTGCCGATCTCCAGCACGCGGTCATCCTCCTCGACTCCCAGCGTCTCGGTCATCAGGGCGACGATGTAGGGCTGGGAGATGGTCTGTCCCTCCCCGATCGGCAGCGGATGGTCCGCGTAGGCGGAGCGGGCCAGACGCTCCGGCACGAATCGATGGCGCGGCACGGCGCGCATCGCCTCCAGCACGCGCTCATCGCTCACCCCGCGCGCAGCGATCTGGCGGCTGACCATCGCGTCCCGCTCCTCCTGGCGCTCCTGCGCCGTCAGAAGGAAAGGCACAGCCAGCAGGACGGCCGCGGAAGCCAGACAGGAGCGTGCGGCGCGCGGACTCACCATGCCTCGAACATCCCCGTGTTTCATGCCGTCCATGGCCTGCACCTCCTATCGACGAAGGGCATCCCAACGCGGGATGCCCTCCATCGTCAGCACGGTCAGCGCACGCGCTACTCGTACCACATGCCTCCGAACTCGAACGGCCGGCCGGTCCGGGGATGGACGCCCTTGAAGTTGGGCTGCCACACGTCGAACTCCGGCGGAAACGTCAGGTGCGGGAGCGTCCAGACCTGCTCGGCCTGGCGGCGGTACCACTCGTGCGTCAACTCGGTCAGCGTGTCCGCGTCCGCCTCCTGGATCATCTGATGGTACAGGTTCCAGTTGTCCTTGATCTCCTGCGGCGGCTCCTCGCCCTCCTGGCCGCCGGTGTCCAGCCACTGCCACCACAGGTAGCCCCAGTTGGGTCCGAAGCGTCCGGTGGGAACGATCAGCGCCTGCCGCTCGGGAAGCTGGCTCTTCCAGCCTTCGGTGCTCTGGTCGACGATGATGTCCCACTCCATCGACTGGACGAAGGCGCCCCAACCGCCCCACGCGGTGGCGCGGTGGTTGGCCTTGAGGCCGATCAGGTGCAGGTCCTCCATGATGATGTTGGCCGCCTGCTCCCACTCCTCGTGGGTGACGGTGGCCAGGAAGAAGGTGATCGGCTTGCCGTCGGGGCCGAGGCGGAAGCCGCCGGCGTCCTTGTCGGGCAGCAGTTCGTCCAGCAGCGCGTTGGCGCGGTCCAGGTCGCGCTCGATCAGCGGCGAGGTGCCCAGCTCCGGGAGGTACCACGGATGGTCGGTCTCGTACATGAAGCCGCCCAGCGTCGGCAGCGGCGCGCCGGCGTACATGATGTCGGCGATCTTGCGCCGCGGGATGAACAGCGAGTAGGCCCTGCGGAAGCGCACGTCGCGGAACAACGCCGCCTTCCATTCCTCCTGCGCGTTCATGTTGAACAACGTCACCGTCGACTTGTAGGCGTCGCCCTTGGGAGTGAGCTGGAACATGATCTTGCCGTCGTCCTGCGCCCGCTTGGCCAGCGGCAGGGACTCCAGGGTCTGGATGATTCCCCAACTGTCGGCGCCGGACAGCAGCCGCAGCTTCTGCGCCTCGCCATCGGGGACCAGGAAGTAGCGCTGCGTCTCCAGATAGGGAAGCTGCTGGCCGCGGTCATCCACCATCCAGTTGTACGGGTTGGCGCTGAACACCGCCGGGTTGGCCGGCGGCGGGTCGGACGGCCCCCACGGCATCAGGTGCGGCTTGTCGGGATTGGTGTTGCCCATCTGGTCGCGCCGATCGTCGAAGAGCTGCATCCAGGTGTCGAACTCGCCCGCGGAAACCTTGGCGGCCAACGCCTCGGCGTCGCCGCTCGCCGGATGGAACTGCGGCAGGTAGTGGGAGTCGACGTTCAGCAGCTCACGCTCGGAGCGCTGACCGACCAGCCACTCGAAACGCGGATCCGGCGCCTTGAGATGGAAGCGCAGCGTGTAGTCGTCCACCTTCTCGATACGTTCGGTAGCGTCCGCTACGGCGTTCTTGGTCCGTGCCCCCGCTTCCCGGTACTGAGCCGCGGCTTCGGTTTCGCCGTGCACGTTCTCGAACCAGAACAGGATGTCGTCGGCGGTGTAGTCGTCGCCGTCGGACCACTTCATGCCTTCCCGCATGTAGAACGTCCAGACCATGTTGTCGGCCGAGCTTTCCCATCCCTTCCAGGCCCACGGCAGCAGCGTGGTCTCGAACCGGTGCACGCTGAATGGCGTAGAGGTCAGGCCCTGGATGTTGGGGATGTCGACGGAACCGCGGTCGTACGAGCCTTCGGTGTGCATGCCCCCGGCCGAGAACGCGTACCCGGCGCCGGGCACCAGCACCAGCGGCTCCACCGGGAGCCGTTCCTCGATCGGCGGCAGGTCGCCGCGCGCAACCTGCTCCGCAAACCACGGTCCTTCGACGTACTGGGCATACGCGCTCGCGCCGATGACCATGAGGCTCGCGATCGATCCGATGATGAGTCTCTTCATGTTTCCTCCTGCCGGAAGCGTCGCGGGACCCCCAGCGTCGTCTGATCTTTCGGGAATGCAGCGCGCCGGTCAAGACAGCCCTGAACGTCGCGCGCTCCGACGCAGCCACGCGGTCAGCGAGGCGCAGCGTCGACGCTACGTGCGCGACGGTATCCCGGCACCGGTGCAAGGAGATGGCGCGCCTGGCCGGAAGAAGGTCAGACCAGCGCGCCCTGGAGCGGGAGTTGGCAGCCGCGGCGCCGGAGGACGTGGCAGCCATCGAGGGCGACCTGGAGCACTGGCGGAAGCATGCCGGGTATTTGGACTATGTGATGCGCCCGTCCGAGACGTTCGCCCGCGCCTACGCGCACTGGATCGCGTTCCGGTCGGGGTCGATGCCGATGCTCGACGAGATCGACGAAGCGCTCAAGCGGTCGCCGCCCGAGGATCTCGCGGCATGGAACCACGGCGACTTCTTGCCGATCGCGGCCGCATTCGACATAATGGCGGTCGATCAGGGATGGGTAACGACGACGACGCCGAGTACGTAGACACCGATTGGTCCGGCCGGCCCGTAGCCAGGCGACCGCTGCCGATCGGGCCGCCGCGGAACCTCAAGCTCGTCGACGGCCACCTCCTCATACGACGTAAAGACGGCAAGTGGTACCCGGCCACGGACTTGGTCACGCCGCGCTCGCGCAGCACCCCGATCATCCGTTCCCGCAGGGCATCCGCCCCGCGCCGCGGCCACCGGCCATGCACCGCCACGGCCGCCTTGCTGACCCCAATCAGGCCCGCGAACCGCGCATAACTCAGCCCCGCGCGCCGCAGCGCCGCCTGCAACTCCGTCATCCGCTCGCTCCCTCGGCCGCCGCCGCCCGTTTGGCCGCCGCTGCGCGGTGCGCCGCCGCGTCGACGCACGTGGCGAAGTGCGACTGGAACCGCCGCACGGACGGGTCCACGTCCGGCACCTCCTCCGCTCTGGCGTCCGATGATACGGAGCGGCGGATGACCCAGTGGGGCTACCAGGACTTCTTGCCGATCGCCGAAGCGATGGATACGCTGTTCGAGAGCATGGGATGGCTGACGAAAGAATAGACTACGACTACTCCGGGCGCCCGTTGCGGCCGATCGCCGAAACCAAGCCGAGCGGCCAGCTTGAGGAGGGATTAAGCCTGGAGGCTACCAAGGATGGCAGGTGGGCCGTCGACGTCCACGGCCAGTACTACTTGGTCGATGAAGATACTCTCGAGCCGCTGATGGACTCGCCGATCGACCACGACCAGGTGCTGTAGCGGCATGACCAAAAGAGAGTGCTACTTCCAGTCGGCTCACGCTCGGTTGCAACGGCAGGATCAGGTGAACAGGGACATGGAGGCGAAGGCTGGTCGCTCGCTGAGCAGCTCGCTCGCCCTGCTTGGCGCAGCGTACGTGGTCTTCAACGTCTTGCCGTCGGACCAACCGCTCGTGGTACGAAAGAGATCAACGGTCGCGTCTATACCAAGGGCGACGACGGCAAGTACCCGGTCGACGAGAACCTGAATGTCGGCAAGGACCCCGTCGATCCGTACGCCGACGACGGCCGTGAATATGATGGTGAGTGAGCTGCTACTACCAGATCGCGCTTGCCCCAGTATCAGGAGCAGTCAGCGGCATGACCAGAAGAGATGGAATCATGAAGACCACCATTGATATTCCCGATGACGAACTTGAGGATGCCATCAAGTTCACCAACGCGAAGACCAAGCGCGAGGCGGTCGTCAACGCCGTCGCGGACTTCAACCGCCGCATGTGCATGGCGGAACTCACCAGGTACGCGGGCACCTGCGACGATCTGATTACGCCGCAGGAGCTTCAGGCTGCACGAGCGCTCCGCTCTTCGCCCCATCCCCACCTTCCCGGTGGCTATCGCAGGCCGCCGTAGCACTCGCTGTCCCGGTAGCAGAAGGTGTTCCAGAAGTTCATCGGGTACGGCGCCGGCAGCCGGCTCACGCGTTCGAGCGCGGCAATCTCTTCATCGTCGAGCGTCAGCCGCAGCGCGCCCAGTCCGTCGTCCAACTGCTCGGGAGCGAACGCGCCCAGGAGCGCCACGTCGCAGCGGCCGGTCTGCAGCAGCCACGCCATGGCCACGTTGGCCGGCGACCGTGCGTGGCGGGCGGCGACGCCTCGCATGGCCTCCTGCGTGTCCCACACCCGGTCGACGGCCAGCCGCTCCCAGGAGCTGGACTCCTCCGGCTTGCTGGAGGTGATCCGCGAACCGGGCGGCGGCTGGCGCATGTCGCGCGTGTAGCGGCCGGTCAGGAAGCCCTGCGCGTAGGCGCCCCACACCATGATCGACACGTCCTGGTCGCGGCACGCCGGGATCAGGGCGAACTCGGCGGTGCGGTCGGCCAGGTTGTACCAGACCTGGTTGGAGACGATCGGCGTCAGCCCGTAGCGGTGGGCGTGCATGTTGGCCTTGACCACCTGCCACCCACCCCAGTTGCTGACGCCCACGTAGCGGATCTTGCCGGCGCGCACCGCGTCGTCCAGCACGCGCATGGTCTCCTCGATCGGCGTGTACGGGTCCCACACGTGGCACTGGTACAGGTCGATGAAGTCGGTGCCGAGCCGGCGCAGGCTGGCGTCGATCGCGCGCGTCAGGTAGGTGCGCGACAGGCCGAAGCCGTTCGGCCGCACCTGATCGGTCATGGTCCAGGCGCCCTTGGTGCCGATCACGAACCGGTGGCGGCGGCCGGCCACCAGCGCCCCCACGGTGCGCTCGGAGGTGCCGGCGCCGCGCTCGTGCGAGCCGCGCATGCCGCCGCCGTATACGTTGGCCGTGTCCAGGTAGTTGCCGCCGGCGTCCAGGTAGCGGTCGACCATGCGCCGGCTGGCCTCCTCGTCGATCGTGCTCCCGAACGGGATGCAGCCCAGCCCGATGCGCGCGACCTGCAGCCCGGAGCCACCGAGTCGATGGTATTCCATGCCGTCTCCGCTCCCTCTCTCAGACGCGGTAGGCGAACACCTTCGCCTGAAACATCCTGATGCGGACCGCGACCGTCTTGCCCAGGTCCGATATGTCGTGCCGGCCTTGCCAAGTCACCACCCGGTCGATTTCGTCGCCGGTCAGCCGGTCGCAGTCGGCGAAGGTGAAGCCCGGCAGGCCGTCCATGTCCGGCTGCAGCCGGCCCGCCACCAGGCGCACCAGTTCCACCTCGATGAACCCGCCGCTCCGGCACCGGTAGTTGAGCCGCAGCTCGCCCTGGCTGCGGCGGATGGTCTGCGTGGTGAAGCGGCCTTCCAGCGCCGTGTCGATGCCGCACAGCCGGTGCGGCCGCCAGCGCGCCCAGCGGATCGACGCCGGCTCGTGCGGTTCCAGGGTGATGGCGTCGGCGCCTGCCGGGTTGGCGACCAGCGCCGGGAATTGCCGGTACCCGCCGCGGTTGTGCAGTCCGGGGTTGCACTCGTGAGAGACCGCCCACCAGCCGTCGGGCAGCTCGACGATGCCGCCCGCATAGGTGCGGCACATCCCCTCGTAGCCGGAACCCACCGGCCCGCGCGGGATGATCGGATCGTGGTGCCGGTACCAGATCAGCCCGTCCCAGCTCACGGCGAGCTGGTCGTCGATCAGGTCGGTGTTCTGGTGGTACACCTGCAGGAACAGCAGGTGCAGGTCCTCGCGCCCCGGGTAGCGCGAGTAGTTGGCGCCGTAGAAGGAGACGTCCGCCTCGTCCTGTGGCGTCGGATAGATCACCAGCTTGGGCGGCGACCAGTCGAAGAAGTCGCGGGTGCGCATCAGGCCGATCGAGCGCCGGCCGATCGAGCGCTCCGGGACGCCGGTGCCGATTCCCCGCGGCGACTCGGGGTCGCGCCCGTGCACGCGCACGTAGTCGAAGTAGGTATCGGTGGCCGCGTCGTACTGGGGCCGGTTGCCGCCGTCGGACGGGAACGGCGCCGCTGGCCGCTCGACCCGCTTCCAGTGCAGCCGGTCGGGCGAGACCCAGGCGACCACCCAGTGGCGCATCTCCGCCTGCGGCCCGCGGTAGCCGGGGCCGCCCTGCTCCATCGCCTTCTGCCGCGCCTCGCCCTCGCGGCTCGCCAGCTTCTCGCCAGTCATCGGGTCGAAGTAGCCACCCTCCTGGCCCAGCCCCTTGTAGCGCTCCTCAGGCGGCGCCTTGGGATCGAGCAGGATGCCGCAGGCAGGCCCGTCGGCGAGGATGTTGTTGGCCATCGACCCGCTCCACGCCACCTGGCCGAGCGCCGGGCGGTGGAACTGGTAGCCGTCGGGGCTGCGCGCCAGACAGATCGCCCCCTCCCTGCCGGCATAGATGATGCCGTAGCTGCCGTCCTCCTCGTCCCGCCACGTCGCCGACGGCTGCATGTTGGCGGGATCCTCCCAGGACTTCTCCACGACCAGCAGCGGCTCGGAGGGCTCGCTCGGCTCGATCTGGAGGGCGATGCCGGCGGGAGCGTCGAACAGGTTGTAGACGCCGTGCCGGTCGACGCCGCGGTTGCCGGGGAACACCTCCCGCCAGTCCAGGAACGGTATCCAGTCACCGGGGTTGTCGCGGGCCGACCTCCCCGAACCTTCGCCCGGCAGGTCGGTTCGTGCGCGCGCTGGCTCTGCCATGATGCCTCCTGTACCGCCCCATAGTAGCGTCCGTGGGCGGTTGCGGCTCCATCGGCTAAGGTCGACGCCATGGCTGATATCCGACGCCCCCGCGGGGGCTACTACCCCGGCGACTGGGTGCGCCCGCGCCCCAACCCCGGCGGCTGGACTCCGATCGCGGATACCCAGGAGATCCACACCGGCAACCGCAGCACCAACCGCGCCGGCACCTTCGAGCTGTACGACGCCCCCATCGGCGTGCGCCTGCGGGTGGAGCAGGCGGCCAAGAGCGCGCCGCTCCTGCTGGACGGAAGTTCAGGCGAGGACCACATGAAGCCGGTCCGCGCGTGGCGGGAGGGCGGCGCGCTGTACGCGCTGTACGACGCGAACGGCAGCATCCTGCTCGCCCGCAGCGAGGACGGCCACCGGTGGCGGCAGGTGGAGCGGGTGACCGAGCGTGGCGGCGACCAGCTCAAGTCGGTATTCGAGGATCCCACCGCGGCGGCCGAGGAGCGCTTCAAGGGGATGGGATGCGACGGCGGCTGGTACGACCCCGACACCGACGCGCGCATGGACACCGGCGGCGAGGGCGGCGCCAATGAGGAGGCGCAGCGCCGCTGGCAGGCGCAGGAGTACCAGGGACCGGCCTACCGGGGCCCGCGGGTCGAGCTGCGCGGCGTGGCCATCGGCTGGACCTCGCCCGACCGCAGGCGGTGGCGGACGCTGGACGAGCCGATCGCGCCGTTTCCCATGGACGGCGGCCTGTCCGCCGGCTACGACGCCGCCACCGGGCACTACTTCGCCTACTGCCGCGTGCACGGCATGGAGCTTCCGGCCGGCATCGCGCCCGGCGTCGGTTCGGGCTCCGCCGAGGTGGGACTGGTGCGGCGCGCCATCGGCCTGACCCGCACCCGCGACTTCCGCTCGTGGCCGCCGCCCAAGCTGATCCTGGCGCCCGACGGCCTGGACGGCCTGGACGTGTCGTTCTACGGCTGCGACTACTTCCCCTACCCCGGCCGCGACGACCTGCACTGCATGCTGATCCAGGTCTACCACCAAGCCACCGATCACGTGGACAGCCAGATCGCCTTCAGCCGCGACGGGCTGTTCTGGCACCGGCCGGAGCGGCAGCCGATCATCCCGCTTGGCGCGCCGGGAGAGGGCGACAGCGGCATGGTGTACTCCTGGGGCTGCGGGCTGATCGAGCTGCCGGACGGCTCCTGGGGATCGCTCTACGCCGGCTCGTCCTGGCTGCACAACGCCGGCCGGCCCGCGGGCGCCCCGCCGGCCGAGCTGCGCTGGGCGACGTGGCGCCCGCACCGCCTGTGCGGAGTGGAGGCGCCGGTCGAGGGCCGCTGCACGATCCCGACGGTGTACCGCACGCGCGACGAACTGCGCCTCAACTACCGCTGCCGGCCGGGCGGCTGGGTCTCGGTCGAGCTGCTCTACGCCGTGCCGTCGCGGATACACGCCGACGTGGAGCCGGTTTCCGGCTTCACCTGCGCCGACTGCGGCCGGCTCACCGGCGACGCCGAGGACGCGCTGGTCACCTGGAACGGCCGCAGCGACATCTCGCCCGTTGGGGAGATGGTCGCCATCCGGCTGCGCTTGTTCCAGGCTACCGTGTTCGCCTACGCGGTATAGCTCTCATGCACGACGATGACCGTTTGCGCAAGGTAGAGATACGCCGCTTTCGCGGCTTGGCGCAACTCGAACTCGACGGGTTGGGGGCATTCAACCTGCTGTTGGGTGCGAACGACGTAGGCAAAACGTCCGTCCTGGAAGCGATCTTTCTGCTGGCTGGGTCCGCCAACCTGGAGTTGCCGGTCCGACTGCAGAATTGGCGCAACTTCCTGGTGCAGGACTTCGATGCCTTGGGCCTGTTGTTCCATGGGCTCGACCTCGACACGCCGATCGCGCTGACGGCGCACTCGGACGGAAACGTGAAGCGGCGAACGCTGCGGATTTCCGCGTCCTCGGCGGCGACCGCCGTCGGCATCGAGGCGCAACAGGTCGGCGCGGACAACGGCAACGCGCGCCGTACGTCGAGCCCTGCGCGCAGCGGCGATCAGTCGTCGTCTACGGTCGCCGCCGGCGCGCGCATCCTCCGGTATGACGCCACCGTGGAACCTCGGCAGGGCGACCCCACGTCGTTTTCCGCGACCATCGAGGTAAGAGGCGGTGATCCGCGTGTCGCCTCGTCCGGCAAACCCACCGCCGAGCCGACGATTCCTGCCCGCTACGTGGGGTCGAGAGCCGCATACGACGGGGGTACGATCGCCGAGGTGACGGTCGCCAAGAAGGCAGACCGGCTGATCCGATTTCTGCGCGTGATCAACCCGCGCATTCAGGGCTTGGCCGCGCACGGCAACGTGGTGTACCTGGACGTCGGCCTGAAGCGGATGATCCCATTGAACATGTTCGGCGGCGGCATGATGCGCGCGGCAATGATGCTCGCGCCGTGCATCCTGGGCAACGAGCGCATCCTGCTGATCGACGAACTGGAGAACGGTCTCCACCACTCCGCGGTGTTGCCGCTGCTGCAGGCGTTGCTCACGTTGGCGCGCGAGCAGCGCGTGCAGGTGTTCGCCACCACCCACAGCCTCGGCCCATTGGAGAGCCTGCGGCAGGCGCTGAACGACGAGCCGTTTTCCGCGTTTCGGCACACCACCAATTGCTACGCGCTGCAGCGGGACCAAGACGGCTTGGTCCGCCCGTACCGCTACGACTACGCGCAGTTCGAACATTGCATCGCGCACGGAATCGAAATCCGGTAGTGGCCGAGCGCTGGACGCGGCGTGAGTCGAGACGACCGCCATGGCCGCTGACTTGAACCGTACCCCCGAACAGAAAGCGCGTGACACGATAGACGCGAAGCTGGCGCAGGCCGGCTGGACGATCCAGTCGAAGAACCGGATCGACTTCAACGCCGGCCCCGGCATCGCGGTGCGCGAGTACCAGACCGACGTCGGCCCCGCCGACTACGTGCTGTTCATCGACCGCAAGCCGGTCGGGGTGATCGAGGCCAAGCCCGAGGACTGGGGCCAGAAGATCACGACGGTGGAGGAGCAGTCCACCGGCTATGCCGCCGCCGGTCTCAAGTGGCTGCGCAGCGCCGAGCCGCGGCCGTTCGTCTACGAGAGCACCGGAGCGCTCACGCGCTTCACCGACCGGCGCGATCCGAAGCCCCGTTCGCGGGAGGCGTTCAGCTTCCATCGACCGGAGACGATGCAGCAGTGGCTCACGCAGTCAGCGTCGCTGCGCACGCGGCTGCAAGGGCTCCCGGCTCTTGACCCCGCGGGGCTGAGACGGTGTCAGGCCACCGCGGTCGAACGCCTCGAAGCATCGTTCAAGGCCAACTACCCGCGCGCGCTCATTCAGATGGCCACCGGCTCCGGCAAGACCTACACCGCCATCACCTCCATCTACCGCCTGCTCAAACACGCCGGCGCCAAGCGCGTCCTGTTTCTGGTCGACACCAGGAACCTCGGCGAGCAGGCCGAACAGGAGTTCATGGCCTACGTTCCCCGCGACGACAACCGCACGTTCACCGAGCTCTACAACGTCCAGCGCCTCACGTCGTCGTTCGTCGCCCGGGACAGCCACGCATGCATCAGCACCATCCAGCGCATGTACTCGCTGCTCAAGGATCAGGAGCTGGACGAGGCAGCGGAGGAGCGCAATCCGGCCGAGATGGTGCAGCCCGCACCACCCAGGCCGGTCGTCTACAACGCCGGAATCCCACCCGAGTTCTTCGACTTCATCGTCATCGACGAGTGCCACCGCTCGATCTATGACGTGTGGCGGCAGGTGCTGGAGTACTTCGACGCCTCGCTCATCGGCCTCACCGCCACCCCCGACAGCCGCACCTACGGCTTCTTCAGGAAGAACGTCGTCAGTGAGTATTCCCATGAGCAGGCCGTCGCCGACGGTGTCAACGTCGGCAACGAGGTCTACGCCATCGACACCGAACGGACGCAGCGCGGCGGCCAGATCGAAGCCGGCCGGCAGGTCGAGAAGCGCGAGCTCCTGACGCGCCGGAAACGGTGGCTGCTCCAGGATAACGACTACTCCTACGGGGCCAGGGAACTGGACCGCGCGGTCGTGAACCCCGATCAGCTCCGCACCGTGATCCGCACCTTCCGCGACCAGCAGCCGCAGCTCTTTCCGGGCCGCGGCGAGGTCCCCAAGACGCTGATCTTCGCCAAGAGCGACAGCCACGCCGACGACATCATCCAGACCGTGCGCGAGGAGTTCGGCCAAGGCAACGAGTTCTGCAAGAAGGTCACCTACCGCGCCGACGAAGACCCCAAGTCGGTCCTGGCGCAGTTTCGCAACGACTATCATCCGCGCATCGCCGTCACCGTGGACATGATCGCCACGGGCACCGACGTGAAGCCGCTCGAATGCCTGATCTTCATGCGCAACGTACGAAGCCGCATCTACTTCGAGCAGATGAAGGGCCGCGGCACGCGGACCCTCGACCATGACGATCTCAGGAAGGTGACGCCCTCCGCCGTCACCGCGAAGACCCACTACGTGATCGTGGACGCCGTCGGCGTCACCACGTCCCTCAAGACCGCCAGCGGGCCGCTCATCAGCAAGCCCGGCGTGCCGCTCAAGGACCTCGCCATGGGTCTGATGATGGGCGCCCACGACGAAGAGACGATCGGTTCCCTGGCCGGACGCCTGGCCCGGCTCGACCGCCAACTCGATGATGCCGAGCGGCGGCGCATTAAGGAGCAGGCCGGCGGCAGAGAGCTCGCCGACATCGCCGGCAGTCTGCTGGCGGCCATCGACCCGGACCGCATCGATGCCAAGGCGCGTGAGATCGACCGCACTCCCCAAGACGACGAACCGGCTCCCGAAGCGGTGGACAAGGCGCGAGACCTGCTCGCCGCCGACGCAGCGCGCGTGTTCACGGGCGAGTTGATCGAGCTGATCGAGTCGATTCGCCGCGACAAGGAACAGACGATCGATCACGACAGCCTGGACACCGTGCTGCGCGCCGAATGGGAAGGCGACGCTCAGGAGAACGCGCACGCCATGGCGCAGCAGTTCCGGGAATACCTGGAAGCCAACCGCGACGAGGTCGAAGCCCTGACCATCTTCTACGGGCAGCCGCACCGGCGCCGCGACCTGACGTTCGCCATGATCCGCTCGGTGCTCGACAAACTGAAGGACGACCGGCCCGCACTGGCGCCCCTGCGAGTCTGGCAAGCCTATGCGCTGCTCGACGACTACCGGGGACGGCGACCGGCCAGCGAACTTACGGCACTCGTCGCACTGATTCGCCGCGCCTGCGGCATCGATACGACGCTCGCGCCTTACGACCAGACCGTGCGCCGCAACTTCCAGACCTGGATCATGGCCCGCCACCGCGGCAGCGGCGAGAAGTTCGACGAGGAGCAGATGTCGTGGCTGCGCATGATCCGCGACCACATCGCCACCTCCTTCCACCTCGACCGCGACGATCTCGAAATGGCCCCGTTCGACGCGCAAGGCGGCCTGGGCCGCATGTACCAGCTCTTCGGAGACCGGATGGACCGCGTGATCGACGAACTGAACGAGGCTCTCGCAGGATGACGCAAGCGACAGACTGCCAGTCTTCACAGCGTCGTCTTGAAGTGCCGGTCGGCTGGACTATGGCCCGGTTTGGCGATATCTATGAATTATCGTATGGGAAGGGTTTGCCCAAGAGCGCTCGAAACACTCACGGGAAATATCCGGTATATGGGTCCAACGGTATCGTCGGGTGTCACGACTCGTATCTCGTCGACGGCCCGGTGCTTGTCGTTGGTCGAAAGGGCACTGCGGGCGCCGTGTGGTTCTCGCCGAAGCCTTGCTGGCCCATAGATACGACCTATTATGTTCGTGACAGTGATCATATCGACATTCGTTTCTCATTCCATCTCCTAACAAGTCTCCGCCTGAATCAGTTCGATCGATCGACCGCGATCCCTGGTCTCAATAGGAATGATGTATATGAACTCGCGGTCAATCTTCCACCACTTCGTGAACAATGCCGAATTGCTGCCAAGACCGACGAATTATTCTCGGAGATAGACGAAGGCATGGAGAGTCTGAGGAAAGCGCGTACGCAACTCGCGACCTACCGCATAGCCGTGCTCAAGCATGCCTTCGACGGCAAGCTTACGGCCCAGTGGCGTGAAGATAATAGGGACAGACTGGAGACGCCTGAGCAACTTATCGCCCGTATCAAGCAAGACCGGGCGGAGCGCTACGACCAGCAACTTCGAAATTGGAAGGCTGCCGTAAGAGAGTGGGAGGAAAGCGGCAGCGTCGGCAGAAAGCCAGCGGCTCCGAGGCGCCTCAAGACGGTATCAACACCAGCAGAAGAGGAAACATCATCCCTGAATGTACTTCCAGATGGCTGGCTTTGGTTGACGGCAGAATCTGTCGGCACGGTCCAGCTCGGTCGCCAGCGCTCGCCGAGGAACAGATCGGATAACTACGCGACGAGATACATTCGAGCTGCAAACATTACCGAGTACGGTTTGGACTTGAGCGACGTTCTCGACATGGACTTCGGTCCGCACGAACTAGCTACATATCGTTTGGAGAAAGGCGATCTCGTCCTGTCCGAAGCGTCCGGAAGCGCAGCGCAAGTCGGAAAGCCCGCGATCTGGAATGACCAGATCCCGAACTGCTGCTTTCAAAACACAGTCATCAGGCACCGGCCCTATTGTCGAGAATTCGCGGGCTACCTGTTATGGTTGTATCGCTTTTATTACGTAAGCGGCCGATTTGCCAACATTGCCGGGGGCGTTGGAATCAACCACTTGAGCGCATTCAAGTTCGCTCAGGTTACGATCCCCCTCTGCCCTCTAGCCGAACAGCAAGAGATCGTCCGTCTGCTGGGGGGACGGTTTGCGGCGATAGAGCAACAAGAGCGCGAGATCGACTCAGCGTTGAAGCAGGCTGACGCGCTGCGCCAAGCTATTCTGAACAAAGCCCTCTCCGGTCAGCTCGTGTCTCAGGATATCAACGACGAACCAGCGTCCGCCCTTCTGAAACGTGTCAGGATTGATCGAGAGCAGACCGCGAAGCGCGCGACGGCGCGGATGGCCGGAAACCGACGGGCGGCCAAGAGAACCGTATGACCGCCAAGCTCCCGATCAACCTTTACGATTTGCTGCGCCAACGGACCATCGAGGGCGAGCGTGTCGAGTACAAAGCCGGCTGGAATCCGCAGAGCGTGTTGCGCACCATCTGCGCGTTCGCGAACGACTTCCACAACCTCGGCGGCGGCTACGTGGTGCTGGGTGTCGAGGAACGCAACGGACAACCGCTGTTGCCGCCGAAGGGCATCGACGCCGGACGGGGCGAGGCGGTGCAAAGCGAGTTGCTGCGTCTGGGGCAAATCGGCCATACAGCCGCACTACCATCCGCTCACGGGCGTTTACGACGTCGAAGGCCGGACGATCCTCGTACTACGAGGAGTTGAGCTACGCACAGATCGCCTCGCCTTGAGGTGGTCCCGGTTCGTTGGACAGCTCGAGGGGTAGTACAAGGTGTATTCGCATGGTTGTCTACCCCTCCTGTTGCTCCGCCTGACAACGGGTTGCATGGCGGCTGTATTTCGTGCTATGAGATCCACGGCCCACCGGAAGAGGAGGAACCCATGGCACCACGTTTAGACCCCCCGACAGATCAGCAGCTCAAGAACGGATGTTACCAACCAGCGCACTGCGAAACGATCAAATGGAGAACCGGATGGAAAAACGGTTTCGTCCAAGAATGGGAAAAGACCGATAAATGTCCCGATGAATACTTCAAGTGCATCTGCAAGAAGGGCTGGGACCTGGGAACCACGGCTGGCAAATGGGACGCTGAGAATAGCAACCAGGACGCTGAGAATAAGTGTCCAGCGTACGCATGGAACCGATGGAAGCGCGTGGACATGCGACTGACCAGGGTGATGGTGTCGAGCCCGGGCGCGCCGATGACCTCGACCGTGAAATGCGCGGCGTCGATCGTGAGGCTGGCGACACCGCGCAACTCCACGCGGCGCTCGACCGCTCCCCCCTCCAGGAGCCCGGCGCCTGCGGCCATACGCGCGCCAAGGACCAGAACGACGGCAACCGCCGCCCGGCCGGCTCCGGTGCCCATGCCGCTATTGTAGAGACCGGGAATCATGTGGTCGGCTGTGATAGCAAAGCGACGATGACACGGACCGGAACGACCCTCATCCAGCCGTGCGAATCGGCCACGGTCGAGTTGAACGGCGTGGCCTACCGGTTGCCGGACGCGCCGGTCGCCGTGGTGTGCGTCGACGGCGGGGACCCGGAATACCTGGCGGCTGCCCGCGCCGCTGGCCTGATCCCCGCGATCACGCGGTTCATGCAGGACGGGTTCAGCGCCACCGCTCACAGCGTGATCCCCAGCTTCACGGGACCCAACAACCTGTCGATCGTCACCGGCGCGCCGCCGGCCGTGCACGGCATCTCCGGCAACTTCTATCTGGACCGGCAGAGCGGCCGGGCGGTGGAGATGACCGGTCCCGAGCTGCTGCGGTCGCGTACGATCTTCGACGTGATGGCGAAGGCCGGCGTCAGGACCGTGGTCATCACCGCCAAGGACAAGCTCCGCCGGCAGCTCGGCAGGGGCCTGGATCTGAGCGCCGGCAACGTCTGCTTTTCGTCCCAGCACGCCGGCCGCTGCACCGCGGCCGAGCACGGCATCGACGGCGCGCTCGATTTCGTCGGGCAGCCGCTGCCGGACGTGTACTCGGCCGACCTGTCCCTGTTCGTGCTCGACGCCGGCATCAGATTCCTGGAGACAGACGATCCGCCGCGGCTGCTCTACCTGACGCTCACCGACTACGTGCAGCACACCTTCGCCCCGGACCACCCGCGGGCGCTCGACTTCTACCGCGCTCTGGACCGCCGTCTGGCACGGATGGAGCGCCTCGGCGCGACGGTCGCCGTGACCGCCGACCACGGCATGCGGGACAAGTGCGCGGCCGACGGCAGCTACCGCATCGTCTACCTGCAGGACCTGCTGGACGAGCGCTTCGGCGCGGGAGCGGCCCGCGTGATCTGCCCGATCACCGACGCCTTCGTCGCCCATCACGGCTCGCTGGGGAGCTTCGTGCGCGTCTATTGCTTCGCGGCGCCGGTGCGCGACGCGATCGGCTTCATGCGCTCGATCGACGGGATCGAGCTGGTGCTGGACCGCGAACAGGCCGCCGCGCGGTTCGCGCTGCCGTTCGACGTCGAAGGCGACGCGGTGGCGATCTCGACGGCGAGCCACTGCATCGGCATGCGCCGCGGCGACCACGATCTCACCGGTCTGCACGGCGCGCGCCTGCGCACGCACGGCGGCCTAGCGGAGCAGGAGGTGCCGTTCATCATCAGCCGCCCGCTCAAAGCCGAGTACCGCACGCGCGCCGCCGCACAGCCGCTGCGTAACTACCACATCTTCGACTTCGCCCTGAACGGCTCCAATCTCTCTTAGCGTCTCAGCGGTTCCGGTTGCTGACTGGCCTTACGTTCCTCTACCCTCATAATATCTCTCGACCTCCCAAACTCGGGGCCATCTCACCATGACCCGCAGCACGCACGCGTGGACCGACGACGCGGCGACGATCGGCGTGGCCGGCATCGACGGGCCGCTGCGTGTGTTGCACGTCACCGACTCCCATATCAGCGTCCCGCATGAGGAGGTCGACCGGCCGTACGCCCGCTACGGCGAGCGGATGGATCGGCTATTCGCCGACTATCCGACCGTCGATTCGTTTGCGGCGCAGATGGAGCATGCTCGCGCCGGAGGGTACGATCTGATCGCGCTCACCGGCGATCACGTCAACTACCCGTCGCCCACCGCGGTGGCCGCCGTGCAGCGCCTCCTCCGGTCCGCCGGCCGCCACAGCATGTTCACGGCCGGCAACCACGACTGGTCCTATTCCGGCATGCCGGGGAGCGACGCCGAACGGCGCCGCGAGTGGCGCGAACGGTCGCTGCTGCCGCTCTACGGCGGCCGGGCGCCCCATGCCGATTCGCTCGACCTGGGCGGCGTGCGCTTCGTCGCAATCGACAACAGCACGCGACAGGTCGACCCGGAGCAGCTCGCCTTCTTCGAAGGCAGGCTCGCCGGCGGTCTGCCGGTCGTGCTGCTGGCCCACGTCCCGTTTCGGCTGCCTGACGATCGCGACCTGCACCGCGCGCCGCCGCCCTCGTCGGCGGCGCCCATCCCGCTCTGCGGCGACCCGGAGTCCGGTTCGCCTGCGGATATCGACCGGCGCCTCCCCGGCCGGGAGCGCGCCCGCACGTCCGGCAACCTGCCCAGCACCGAGGAATTCGTCGACCGGCTGCTCGCCGCCCCCAACCTGATCGCCGTGCTGTGCGGGCACGTGCACGTTGCCGGCGCGTACCCCATCCACGACGGCGCGGTGCAGTATGTCGCCGGCCCCGGTTACCTGAACCGGTCGCGCACCATCACCATCCGGCCCCGGTAGCCGCCCTCCGGTCCGCGCCGCTCCCGCTTGCAGGCGGCGCCGGCGCAGCTTCCTGATCGCCGACGCCGAGTCGCGCAAGCTGCGCGCCCTGGCCGGCCAAGTCACGATGGTGCCGCTGACTCTGGACGCGATCGAACTGGCCAAGGCGGAAGCCGACAAGGGCAAGATCCAGATGCACGTCATCAAGATCGTCCGCAACGACGGCCTCTCCTCTGGCATCACCGCCTTCAACATGAGCGCCGAGGACGAGTTCAAGCGCACCCTGTTCCGCGACCGCCGCTCCGGCTGGCATGGTCGTACTTCGTGCCGCGGCAGAAGATCGGCGACATCGTCATCTTCAACAACCAGGGCCGGCCGGCCCTGCTGCGCAACGACGCGATCTCCGCCGGAGGTCCGGTCGACGAGCTCCGCGTCGAGTGGCCGGACGGTCTGGTCTCCCGGTTCGCGGCGGTCCCCGCCGGCGCCACCTACACCGTACGGCGCGCCGCGGCGCAGAGCCGGCTGATCCGCCGCTGAGACCGGCCCGCGGCCGCTTACTCGAGCTCGATCTGAACTAGGCCGTAGGCGCCGATCCAGGCCGGATCCAGGGTGACCGTGACCCGGCCGGCCGCGGACGCCACCGCCACGGGGCGGGCCGCGGCCACATCGGGGTCGTGATACCGCGCCTGCCGCACCGAACGCCCCGCGAACGCCGCCGGCATGCGCAGCGTGATGCCGACCGGCTTGCCCCGGAACCGCGGAAACGGGATAGGGTCGTCGTGGCCGACGTGCACACCCGCCAAGGTCTGCGCCGCGTTCACCAAGTGGACCACCAGGGAATCACCGCTCTCGGTGGCGAAGACGGTCGCCAGCACGCCGGCTGGCATATTCTCGATCCGGAGGTCGGCCCCGCCTGCCAAGCTGCCCAGGAACGCGACCAGTTCATCCCGCAGGCGCTCGTGCGCGGCCGAAACCGGCCGCCACGGCAGACGTGTCTCACGGCCGTCGCCAGCAGGCCGGACGATCCGCTCCACCGGCTCCAGAGCGTAGTCACCGGCCACCTGGACCAGCCGGCCGGCGCCGACCTGGGTGGTGACCGGCGGAGCGCCGTCGAGCACCGCCGCGAAGGAGTCGATCCCCCAGAAGCGACCGAGGACTGCGGCGTCGCGACCGGCGCCGGTCTCGTCGTTGCTGCCGGTGGCGCCGGTCCACACCAGCGTGCCGCCGGCTCGCACGAACCTGCGCAGCGCCTGGAGCTCCATGTCGCTGAGAAAGACCGCCTCGTTGAGGACCACCACGCGGTACCGCGGCAGCCGGGAGAGCTCTTCGGGCTGAAACAGGTCGAAGGGCAGGTTGCGCCGGTAACACGCCTGCGCCCAGGCGATCAACCCGGCGAGACTTCTGGCTTCGGCGCGCTCGTACAGTTGGCGGGTGGTGCGCGAGTCGTAGAAGCCCAGCGATGCCACCCGCTGCATCCGGCGCAGCAGCTCAGGTTGAGCGACCTCGAAGCGGCGCAGATGCTTCTCGGTTTGCCCGAGGGACTCGCCCTCCGGCGTCGCCAGGTACAGGTGGCCCCAGCTCATGGCCAAGCCCCAGCAGAATCGCACGGTGTCGGGACGGTCGGGATAGAACATGCTCATCGGCGGAACGTCGCGCCAGCGGCCGACGGCGAACCGATGGGCCGCCTCGATCGCCCAACTGCACCAGGAGTAGCGAACGATCGTGGAGTAGTCATTCTCCTTGAAGATCCAGTCGAGGTCGGGCATTTCTTCCAGCGACAGGCCGTGGGGGTCCCGGTGCAGCGCTCGCTCGCTGTAGTTGGGTCGCAGCGGGCGGATGCCGAGCCCGGTGTAGTGGTCCTTGACCGCCTGGTGAAAGGCCGTGGTGGAGTGCCGTCGAAACCGCAGCCAGGCGAGATAGGCCGGATCGCCATGGTCGCCGTGCCAGCGCTCCCAGGCGGGCCCGGGCTCCGGCAGGTCGTGACCGGTCTGTTCCCGGAACAGAGCGCGACAGGTGGCGCAGGCGCAGGCGTGGCCGGCGCCGAACCACTCGACGTCGTCGGTCATGATGCCGTCGATACCCGTCGCGTACAACTCCGACAGGTAGGCCAGGTAGGCGCGCCGGTAGTGGGGATTGTTGAAACAGAACGTCCAGCCCTGATAGTCGTAGTGGCCCGGGTACGCCGAGCGCGCCCATCTGCCGGTGCGCCCGTCGATCTGCCGCCAGCTCGACAGCGGCACGCCGTCGATGACGGGGTCGGCGTCGCAGTCCTCGCGCAGGTGGGGCCACGACTCGATGCTCGACCCACGCGTGCGGAGCCGTTCCTCCAGCTTCCGTTCGCCTGCTTCGTCGACCGGGTTGTGGGTGAGGTGGCTCGAGTGATGCTCGGTCACGCGAATGCCGGCGGCGTGGCAGGCGGTCACGACGCGCGCCAGGGTATCGGTCAGCAGGTCCCAGTAGCGGCGAAAGGACCAGCGGAAGTGGGTGCAGCTGAAGGTGATGACGTGGTTGATACCGGCATCGGCGAATGTCTCCGCCTTGCGCGCCAAGTCGGCCGCAGTGTCGTGAAAGATCTCCTGATCGTTGTACCAGAAGAAGGCGAAGCGCGTGTCCCACGGGTCGAAGGGGGTCGCCAGCGGTCGTGCGCGCGACTCGCTCACCGGCCGTCCACCTCCCAGGTAGTCGCCGCCGCGTCGACGGTCCCGTCCGGAAGCCGGCCGGGGAGCGGCCACCCAGTGTAGCATCCTTCGCGCCGGCAGAGAACGATGCGCTTCATGGTGGGCGGCCAGTCTGCCGGCAGTGAGCCGTCCAGGCAACACCACCACGCGGGGCGAGGGCGCTGAGGGGAGCAACACATGGCACACTGATGATGACCGTGTTGGTCGAACCCGCGCTCACCACTCCCGCGAATCGGGGACCGGCAGCCAGCGGCCGTCTGCGGCGATGGACTGCTGGCTGATCAGACCGGGGATGGTCATGTCCATCGCCTCGTGGATGCCGATCCGCGGTGGGGTACCGCTGCGGATCGCGTCCACGAAGTCGAGAATCTCCAGGAGGTCGCCGCCGCCGTGGCCGGCCGTCCGCGCCAGCTCGCCGTGGATGCGCCACGCTTCCGGCAGGAACGACTCGGCCACCTCCTCCGGATCGAGCCACGTGTTGGCGTCCGGTGAGCGCGACCGCAACCAGATGCGGTCCCTTTGGGCGGGAGCGCGGCGGGACTCGTAGCACCCGTCGGTGCCCTGCAGTTGGAAGTTCATCATCGAGTGGGGCCGATCCGAGAGCATGTCCACTCGTATCTTCACCAGTCCACCCGAGCGCATGCGGCACAACATCACGCAGGAATCCTCGTTCTCGTACTCGTCGCCCCGCGGGTCCCGGTAGTGATGGCCGCTGCCCGCGCAGCACACGCTGACGACGCGATCGCCCGGCATCCACTGCAGGATCGGCCCCAGGCTGTGGGTCCCGTAGGTCACGCCGTTGATTCCGGTCTGCCACCGCCGCCGCCACTTGGTGACCTCGTTCAGCCCCTTCAGTTCGTGCACGTATTCGCCTTCGGCATAGTACGGGGTGCCGAACTCGCCCCTGCGCACCATCTCCGTCACGATCATGTTTGGGCGGGTATAGGTGACGTTCTCTCCCAGCATGTAGCTCGCCCGACTGCCGCGGCACGCCTGCACCAGACACCGGCACTCCTCGATCGAGACGCCCGCGGGAACCTCGCTCAGTACGTGCACGCCGCGCTCCAGCGCCGCGATCGCCTGCGGCGCATGCAGCGGCATCGGCGTGCCGACGATGACCGCGTCCAGCTCCGAGCGCTCCAGCATCTTATCGTAGTCGAGGTACGACTCGGCCGCGCCGAGCTCGCGCCGGGCGCGCTCCAGACCCTCGGCGTCGATGTCGCACACCGCCGTGATCCGTACGCGATCGAGCAGCTCGAACGCCTGCCGGAGCCGGCCGCCCCGACCGGCCGCGCCGACGATGCCGACGTTGATGGCCCGCAATGCGCTCATCGGCTCCTCGGGGCGCCGCCGTCAGCCCTCGCGTCGAGCTGCCGCATGACCTGTTGCCAGCGACCCGGCATGTCCTCACGCGTCATGTCGGGCGCGAAGCCCAGCGAGAGATAGAGGGCGATCGCCGCCAGCCTGACGTCGTCGGTCAGCAATGTCACCGACTCGTAGCCGCGCCGCGCAAAGAACGCGAGCACCCCGCAGCACACCACGCGACCGAGCCCCTGTCGTCTGTGATCCGGGTGACAGGCCACGTAGTCCAACACACCGCGGCGGCCCAGCTCCCGCCAGGAGGCAAAGGTGGAGGCGACGATCCGGGTGCCGCAGGCGACGACGCGTGAGCCTTGGCCGCGCTCGGATTCGGCGACATAGTCGGCGACTCTCTCGGTCGTCCACCCCTGGAAGCCGCAGGCGCCAAGCACGCAGGCGATCCCAACGCTGTCGCTCGCGCGGCACCTTCGCAGCAGATACCCTTCGGGCACCCGCATGCCCGGGAGCCGGAGCAGCCGGTCGCGGCGCATGGTCATGCCGAGTTGCTGTGGCGGGTACGCCGGTACCGCGGGCTCACCGCTCATCCTCTTGATTCTAACCGCCTCTTGATTCTAAACCGCATTGCGCTTGATACTTTCGCTCCGTCGGCGTCGGCGCCTACGAGACCTCGCGGGCTCGCGGCTATCTGGCGACGCTCAAGAAGCTCGACGACCGCTACGACCTGTGCGCCCTGTGCGACAGCGGAGCCGAAGCGCTGCGCACCGCCGCTGCTCTCTTCGGCGTCGAGAAGCTCTACGACAACGTGACCGAGATGCTGCGGGCCGAGACACCCGACGTGGTCTTCGTACTGGTGCCGACCGACGGCCAGATCGTCGTGGCTCGGGCCGCCGTGGAACACGGATGTCACCTCATCACCGAGATCCCCTACGGCGTCACCCTCGCACACGGCGACGCCCTGCGCCGCGCGTGCGAGGAGAGAAACCTGTGCTGGGAAATCGCCGAGAACGTCTGGCGATGGCCGCGCGAGCGGCTGAAGCGCCGGATCGTCGAGCAGGGCCTGCTGGGCAGCCTCACGCACGCCCGGCTCTGGTACGCATCAGGCAGCTATCACGGCTTCAACGGCGTGCGCAAGGCCATGGCCCGCGATCCAAGGCGGGTGCTCGGGTACGCCCAGGAGCTGCAGGGGTCCCGTTGGGTGGAGTTGCCCTCCACGAGCAGACCGAGCTCGAACGGCGCCTGCACGACCGATACGTGGCCACCTACGGGGGCGACCCCGTGACGGACGCGGCGCGCCTGCTCGACCGCTCCTTCGGGCGCGACGGCGTGTTCTGGCCGGTCGCCGGGTGGCTCTGAGCACGCGTGATACGATCCGGAATTGGAGGCTCGAATGGAAGGTCAGCTCCTCTCCGCGCACGGGTGCGGTCGCGCTACCGCGTACCCGCAGGAGAACAAGATCGTCACGCTCGGCGACTTGGCGCACGTCGCCTGGCTCGACTCGGTCGCCGAAGGGTTTCGCGTACGGCTACGCACCCTCGACCGCGCGAGCGGCCGCTGGTCGGAGACCCACACCATCGGCGAGGCGTATGACAACCACGGCGGCCCGGCGCTGGCGTGCGACAGCCGGGGGTACCTGCACGTCGCGTACTACCCGCACCACCACGCGATCCGCTACCGCCGCTCCCTGCGCCCCGGCGACGCCTCGGCATGGACCGATGAGGAGCTGATCGGCGACGGCTACAGCTACCCGAAACTCGCCGTCGGCTCCGACGACGAACTCCTGCTGAGCTGCCGGAGCAGCTTCCTGACGCGTGAACGCAGGCTGGGGCACGAACGGCCCTGGGAGCTGCATCTGCTGCGCAAGAGCTCCGGCGGATCATGGAGCGAGCCTCTGGTGCTGGCGCGCTCCCGCCATCCCAACTACGCCCACTTCGGCGAGTCCTACGCCTGGGCACCGGACCGCGTGGGCCTGCACATGACGATTCGCTTTCACGAGAAGTCGGACGCCGAAGCGTACGGCCGCATTCAGACCGTCGGCTACCTGTTCAGCCCGGACGCCGGGCGGAGCTGGCAGCGCTCGGACGGGACTCCGGTGCGGTTGCCGGTGACGGCCGAGAGCGTGGACGTGATCGCCTCCGGCGGCATCGATCATGGCAGCGCCCTGCAGGCCGGCGCGTTGGCGGTGGCGGCGGACGGAACGCCGTGGCTGATCCATAGCGAGTGGGCCGGTGGCGTGGGCACCAATACCCTGTGCTCGCCCGCGGGTGACGGGAGCTGGCGCCGCATCGTCCTGAACGAACGCGTGGAGCTGGAGCCGGGCCGCTGCTTCGGGCTGGCGCCGAGCGTCGTGTTCGACGCTGCGGGCCGGCTGGTCGGAGTGACGACCACCGAAGAGGTTTCGGACGGCGAGGCTCCGTGGGGGCATCCGGCCAGCGAGGTCGTGCGCTTCGTGTCCGCCGACGGCGGCGCCACCTTTGCCTTGGAGCAGGTGAGCACGACCGATCCGCGGACGGCGCACTGGTTTCCCCATCTGGAGCGGCCCCTGGGGATCGCGCCGTCGCCGTCCGCCCCCGGCATCATCTACACGGCGGGCCCCGCGGGCGAGTCCCTCACCGACATCCTGTCGAACCGGGTGATGTGGGTGCCGTGACGCGCTCGTCCGCTACCGCTGGTCACCCTCCCTGATTCAGGAATCGCGACCACGCTCCCGGCGCAGCAACGCCTCCAGTTCGGCGACGCGCGCTTCCGCCGTCTGCCGTGCCTGCTCAGCCCGCTCCCACGCCGCTTCCGTCTCCGCCCGCGTCAGTAGATTCCGCCCCGTGACCGGATCGTGGAAGCGCAGCCCGCTCTCGCCGCTGCGCAACTCCAGCCCCAGTACCCCGCTCGTCATCGCCAGCGCCCCATCCGCCAGCTCCCGCCCCGGCAACTCCTCGTACTCCCCGGCGACCAGCACCATGCCCCGCAACGGCGGTTCCAGCCAGTCTCCCGTCGGGTCGTGTTGCCAGTACTCCCCGACTCCCAGCCGGCGATACAACTCCCGCTTCTTCCCCTGGTCTTCACGCTTCGTCGTGCGCGAGGTGATCTCCAGCACGAAGTCCGGGACCTTGCCCTCCTCCCACAGCAGGTACGAGGTCCGGTCGTGGTTCGCCACCCCCAGCACCACGAACACGTCCGGCGCCACCCTCGCCTTGATATTGTCCTCCTCGTAATAGAGCAGCAGGTTGCCGGCCACGAACACGTCGGGGCGGTGGCGAAAGTAGCGCTGCAGCCCGATGCACGCCTCGGTCAGACAGGTGAAATGAACGCTGCTTTCCGCCACCGGCTTGCCGTCCGAACTGGGGTAGTCAATCTTCCGCTTGGCCGGAGAGAGCACCGAAGTGGCCATGGTTCATCCTCCTACGGCTCAGCATAACGGAAACGGCCGTCCTGAGTGGCTTGGCTGCGGTCTGGTCGAGCAGCGCCGGACGCACGCGCGTACTGGCGCTGTACGAGGTGCAAGAGTCGAGCCGGCAGCAGTCGCGACTCACGGTGCTCGAAAGCTCGTGCGCGCCGATGCCAGCGTCCCGGCGGCGTCACGGCAGTCGATGCGTACCTGGTAGACCTCGTCGGGGTCCAGGCGGCTCAACACCACCCGGTGATCGACACGTGGCTCCGGGTTGACCGCGCGAATCCAGTCGTGGGCGCCGAGCCGGCGGTATTCCACTGAGGAGTCGGACGGCGCCGAGGTCTCCCAGCGCAGCAGGACCGAGCGCGGCGGCGTCGCCGAGCGGCCGCCCCACACCGACTCGGCGCCGTCCGGCAGGTGAGCCGGAGCGCCTGCCGCCATGCTCGCTTGGATCGAGGAGGTCTACGACGCGCGGCTTCGCCGTTGATCCACGCGTACCGCCGGTGGTACACGCCGGCGATCCTCGCCCACCGACCCACGAAGGGGCTGGCAGCGCTGTACCGCCGGTGGCAGGAGAACGCGGACCTGCGCCGACCTGTTGTCGAACCGGGTCATGTGGGTGCCGTGACGAGTCCGCTCTACTGCTTCTTCTTCCTCGACTTCTTGGCGAACAGCGCGAAGGCGAAGTTGGGGGCCGGAGCAGGCATGTCGGTGCGCCCCTTCAGATAGCGCTCCGTCGCCTCGGCCGGCGACACGCTGTCGAGCTCCTCGAAGCCGACCCGCGCCAGTTCGGCGTTCATGTCGTCGGGTGTGAACGTCGAGATCATCGGCTCCCCGCGGCGCGCCACGAACTTCTCCAGCTTCTCGGTGAACTCGATCCCGGCCGGCGGGACCATCTCGCGCGGGTACTTGTAGTCGAAGACGAGGCGGCTGCCGGCGGCGGCGAGCGAGGAGATTCGGTCGAGCGTATCGCTGATCGCGTTCCCGGTCAGGTAGTAGGTGGTCCCCAACCAGGAGAAGAACGCCGGCGTTCCGGCGTCGAAGCCGGAGTCGCGCAGCCGCTCATCCAGATGGTCGGTCTCGAAGTCGACCGGCACGAACGTCAGGTTGTCGGGGACGCTGCCGTTGACGGCGATCACCCGTTCGCGCTTCATGGCCTGCGAGGCCGGCTGGTCGACCTCGAAGATGCGCAGGCGGTCGGCAAGGTCGCCCTGGCGCAGGGAGAAGGTGTCGAGCCCGGCGCCCAGGATCACGTATTGGCCGACCCCCTTAGTAGAGACCGCTTCGCGGAGCCGGTCCTCGGTGAAGCGGACGCGCAGGATCGCCTCGGTGTGGATCGGCTTGAGCACCCCCAGCAGGGCGTCCTTGATAAGCCAGTTCAACAGCCGGTTCTTGGCGACCTGCCGCCAGAACGGCGTCACCATCTGCAGCGCGTAGGTGTCGGAGAAGATCGCCGGCTGGTTCCAGATCAGGTGACTCGCGCGGATCGCCGCCACCAGGATGGCGGTCGTGCTCGCCTTCTGTTTGTGTTCGGTAGCCATGACGAATACCAGTCAATACCGGAAACGCGCGCTTTGTCCACGCCCTTGGTCGAACCTGCTTGACGATCACATCCCCCATACGGTGACCGGCGCGCCGCCTTGGGTTTCGTGGCGGCGGTACAGCTTGTCCTCCCACGACGTGTCCTCGCGGCGGTCGAAGATCACCAGATGCCCTTCCGCGGCCGCGCAGCGATCCATGTAGGCGCGGGTCTGCTTGAGGCCCTCCCGCAGCGTTTCGTCAAGACCGCGGTGCAGCACCTTGCACTCGATCACCGCCTTCTGTGTCCGGCCGGCGCCGCGCGAAGTCGGCCAGAGGATCAGCAGGTCGGTGCGCATCCGACCCAGGCCGTACTCGCGCTCGATGCGCCCCCCGCTGTTGACGATCCGCTGCAGAAACGCCTGCAACAGCAACTGCGGGCCGGCCTCCCTGTACTGGAATCGCTCCACCCAGTGTTCGGAGTGCTCCCGGAAGAACTCCTGGAACGCCGCCAACAGGTCGTCCATACGCAATGCCCCGTCGTCGCCGACGTACCAGGCGGGGTCCTGGTGGATCGACATCTCCTGCGTGGTATAGGTCAGGTCGCGCGGGATCACCTCCCGGTAGATCGGGTTGGCGATGCGCACCGGACGGTCGCGCGCGACCAGGCCGAGGTCGCGGACGTACTGCAAGTCGTCCGCGAGAATCGACTCCGCGGCTCCGGCGCCGCTCAGCAGGGGCTCGATGACGCGCCGCACCCGTTCCTCCTGCAGTTTGTCGGTGAGCTGATCCAGATGCGTATCCCGGCGGAGGATCAGTTGCTCGCGCGCGTCCTGGATGGCGCCGGCGGTGATCGGCCGGGAGCGGTCACGGCCCGCCTTGTTGCGGAAACACGCTTCGTACGCCAGCGCGTTCGCCAGCCACGGCTGACCCTGCGTCAGCTCCCAGACGCCGCGCCGCGCTTCCGCCGTGAACGCTTGGCCGGTCTCCGCGGTGTGCTGCCCCAGCAGCGACTCGACCTCCTGCGGGGAGAAGTCGCCCAGGCGCAGGGATTCCGCCTTGACGTTGAACGCGCTGCCGCCGGTGACGATCGCGTTCTGCGCCGTCGAGTGGATGCGGTAGTCGCGCACGTCGCGCACCCCGCACAGGATCACGCTCTGCGGAAAGCGGCGCGGCCGTTCCGGGCAGGCGGCGCGAAGTTGCCGGAGCACCGACAGGAGCGTGTCCCCGACCAGCGAATCGATCTCGTCGATCATGAGCGCCAGCGGCTTCGCGTCGGTCTCCGCCCAGCGCGACAGCACTTCCCCGAGCGCGTCGTTGGGGCCGACTTCGTCGAGGATACCGGGCCAGATCTCGGCGACGAACCGGTCGTCGAGCGTGTGCCGGGCCGCACGAGCCAGAGCGCTGAGGATCGCGCGCACCCCTTCGGAGACGTTTTCCCGAGCCGTCTGACCGATCTCGACGTTGACGTAGACGCAGCGGAACTCGCCGCCGCCGTTCAACCGATCGCGCAGCGCGAGCAGCGCCGACGTCTTGCCCGTCTGCCGCGGCGCGTGCAGGACGAAGTACTTTCGCTGCCGGATGAGGAGCAGCAGGTCGTCCACATCCAGCCGCGACAGTGGCGGGACATGGTAATGCATCTCCGGCTCGACCGGACCGGCCGTGTTGAAGAAGCGCCTCATCAACTCACGACGCGGCGGCCGGTCTCGTATCCCAGACCTTGGCTACGCCGTGATTCCGTATCTGACGTGCGATTACCCACGACGAAACGCCGAACACGGCAGCCAGTTCGTCGATGTCGTCGCCGTCCACCACCGGCCGGGACACTCTCTGTTGCAGGCCGGACGACGGTGCCAGGAACTCGGCCGCGAAGGCGCGGTTGCGCTGCTGGCGCTCGGAATACGCTCCGGTGAGAAGCGTTTCCGTGCCGGGAGATACCAACGCTTCCGCAAGGGCGCGGCAGAAGTGGAAGCGTTTGTTTCTTCGCCGGAGAACTCCCGAAACGCGAACGCGGGATTCCGGTCATCGTCCGCGGTTATCACGCCATCAATCAATCCAACCTCCCTGAAGTCCACGGGCGCCGTCACGTTGGTGAGCAATGCGGGCTCCTCGCCGATCGCTTCCGCGATTCGCGCCATGGAAGGCAGCGGCGTGCCGTCCAGGTCCAGGTCGCGCCGCAGCTCCTGAGCCAACCGGTAACCTGCCGCCCACGGAGTGGGTGCCCGCACCGGCTCGGCGAAGAGCATTTCCCGATCGATGGACCCGAGGCGTTTCCAGCGCAGACCATTGGCCTTGGCGCGGCCGAGCGCGCCGGTAACGGCAGAACACTCCATCATCAGATTCTGCGCACTGAATACTGCGGTCGCTTCTTCGAGCGCCGCCCCGCCCAACTCGCCGGCAAGCGCCAACACGAGTGAGCGCTCGTTGTCATCCATGGCATAGGGATCCCAACCGAGCCGGGCAGCGGTTCGGCAGAATTCGATCTCGTCCGTATCGGCTCCCTGAATCGCCGACCACTCTTCCTGCAGCAACGTCCCTTCGACGCCGAGAGACCGAAGCCGCCGGATGACCAGATCAATGAGGTCGGCGCACGCGGCGCGAAACTCGTCGCTGTCCACCCATGCCTCTCCCCCGCCGAGGAATTCGATGGAGGTCCAGGGCGGCCTGTCGGGCTCCCATGCCAGGCGGGTCAAACCACCGTGAGGGAACATCCGCAGTTCCGGAAACGCATATCCTTCACGGTCGCCGCCGATCGCGTGCCTGCGGCGAAAGCCGGGATCGCCTTCCTTCGCCGGACTGCTGATCTCGTGCGTGAGAAACCACCAGTTGGTTGCTACCCACTCTGCAAACGGATACAGCGGGACGTACACGAAGTTGCGCACGGTCTGTGCCCGTGTGTCCAGAACGCGGGTGACGATCGAGTCGTCGACGCGAATCTCCAGCGCTGCCCATGTCGAGGCCAGTTCGGGGCCGCGGATGCCGTCCGCATCCACCCAGTCGGTCTTGAAACTAAGACTCGGCATACGGAGCTTCGATTCCTTCGGGCCACTCTTCTTCCTTGAGCGGGAACCTTTGTACGATCCTGTTCCGCGATTCACGAGCCGACCCTCGACGACATATAACCCATTCGAACATTCATCCGATAATCGGTTGAAAATTCCTGATACGCTCAACCAGTTCCCTTATATCGCTTGTCTGAACCGAAGCCTCTATAAACTTCGCATAGGCCGAATGTGCATTATTTATCAGTGCTTCATATGTTATGACTCTGATAGAATGCGGCCTCAACGACTCCTCGTCGTTCCTTCTCTCCTCCAGATCCTCCCATCCCCGTGGAAGCGAGCCTACGATGCATACCGCCTCAACCGGATTCTGCAATTCGTCCATCTCACGAAGCTTCGATTTCACGGCCCTGATATATCTCTTTACCTGTTCCTCGATTTCCGTCTTATCCAGTTTACTTGACGATCGCTTGAGTTCTACTATCACGTGCGCTGAGGCAACCCTTCTATATTGTATATCAGGTCGAATTTGTCGCCCACTTCCGACACCATCAACTACCTCTTGTATTCTCTTCTCCATTTCCGCGTATTGCGTCGCCCGCTCCCATGCCGGATCAAGCAGCCACAAATGGTTAAATATGTAGTCCTGCAAGACCCTTTCCTTAGCATCGTCGTCGACTTGCTCACGAAGTCTAGAGATGACGCCAAGCCGCTCGTGAACAATCTCCGAATAGCGCGCTGCCTCGATGGCGTCGATATCCTTTAGATAATCAAGAAACATACGCAGTTCCGCTTCGTTTGAACTACTAATTTTATCCAATTGGTCAACGGCGCTCTTCAACTTCAAAGTCTCGAACGCCAATATCCCGTCTGCATAAAAGCCCTGCTTATAAGCCTCGTCCACCCCTGCCTTGTCGATTGCTCCGAAGATCTTTCGCGCCTTGCTCTTCAACGATGCAGGCGTCAGCTTCTCGTACCATTGTTTCACGTGAGGGTTAGACGACAGCGCTTCCTCTAGCCCCCTCTTCTCCTTGAGATCATTTGTCTTCGACCAGATCCACTTTAATTCCGCCTCAATGAACTTTTTGACAGCAAGATAACGCGGATCCTCTTCTGCAATCCGCTGCCGACTCGATGTCGCAATATCCTCGTGATCATCTTCATCAAGAAAGTCAGCATATATCTCACCATAGATATACTTGGTAATCATCCCACCGAGACGATACTCTTGGAGTATATCCTCCTGCGCCACCTTCCCTCGAACTACGATGGTAATCTTGTTCAGATTGTCGTTTGAACCGCCGTCCAGATCATTAGACCGTCTGGCGATCGCAATCCATCCCTGGATCTCATGTTCGCCTTCTGTCATGGCCGTACCCGATCGGTCAAATTGCGCCGGCCGTTTGATGGCTATTTGTCCTTCACCTGATGTCTCTGCATCTAGGTTCTTACAGTGCCGAGAATAATCGTAGTCACCATATTGAAACAGAAATCGCGCCTTGTGAAAATAGTCCCGGTCGTCCAACGTAATCGCGTCGCCGTTAATTCGGATACAAAATTCTCCGTCAGCCTTCATTACTTGGATCCCAAATCGCCGTGCCAGTCGCCTTCTTAACCCGTTTATCGAGGCCTGCGTAAGTCGCGCTTTCTTTAGCCCCGAAATCCTGATGATAGTTCCTTGCTTGGAAACAGTCTCATCGGACCGTATCTTCTTTGGTTCATAATTGATGGTTTTTGACGGCTCTTCTGATCGTATCGCGTCCTTTATTTCCTCCGCATCCATCACAAACGACTCGATCTCGCCACCGGCCTTTCGGCTGTGCACTTCAAATCTATCAGCGATAGCAAATAATGATAGCTTCCCAATGCCCTTTCTCCCCATCGGCTTCCGTCTCATGGATGTGCGCGAGCCGTCGCGCGTCCGTCTTTGATAGCCGACGCACAGATACTTGTCGTTGATATCATCCGCATTCATACCATCTCCGTCGTCGATTATCTCTATGATTTTATTCTCGATGTCGAATCTAACGTCAACCGTCCTCGCGTCAGCATCCCACGAGTTCGCAATCACTTCCGCCAACACCGTAGGGGTGTTACTATAGAGATTCAACCCCAGATGATTGAGCACATTTAGGCTAATGGTCATCCGATACCGACTACTATCGTTCATTTGCGACCTCCATGATACACTTGCCAATGGCTTCCGCCAACTTTACTGGCACGGCATTTCCAATGTGTCGCGCAAGACGGTGGACCACGATAGCATCGCCGTTATCGATCAAACGGTAGTCTATCGGAAATGTCTGCAGTAGAGCGCCTTCACGAATCGAAATGGTCCGATCTTGTTCCGGATGTCCGAACCGTCCCGTGCTATAGTAACAGAACTGGGTGGTAATGGTGGGAGCCGGAGAATCCCAGCTCATTCTTCCGTATGGACCTGGATAGTATGCACGACGATGGCATCGACTGATATACGTATCATCCCAATCCTTCCAGGAGCCACCGGGTACCGACTGTCGAATTCGACCGCGATTGCGGAGCGATAAAGGAAGGGTTGTGTGCGCCGGATCCGCTGGAAAAGATTTGCCGTCTTCAATGGTCGGCAGCGCGCCTATGAGGCTCCCTACAGTCGGGCGACTGTCCGTCGGGCGCGGGAGGAGAATCGGCCCTAGACGGGACGCGAGTAGCACTATCCTTCGCCTCGTTTGGGGGACACCATAGTTGACACACGACAAGATCGCGTGCTGGAACGCGTACCCTAGTTGGCTTAGCGTGCCCAGAAGTCTGTCAAACGCCCGATGTTTCGCAAGTCCAGGAACGTTCTCCATCGAGACTATATCGGGCATCACGTCCTTGATAAGACGCGCAAATTCATCTACAAGAGAGCAGTCCTCGTCGTCAGGGAGACGAGTCTTTCTAGTGTGCGCCGAAAACGGCTGACAAGGAGCGCAGCCTACCATCACCGTCACGTCAGCGCCTTCGTAGTGTGGCGCGATGTCGCTAGAGCGCACACTACGAACATCGACATTATAGAACTTTGATTGGAGATTGTTTGCTTCGTATGCGAATCGGCAAGACTCGTCATTGTCGAATCCCGCCCGTACTGTGATACCGGCCATACTGAGTCCATAGGTTAGGCCGCCAATTCCGCAGAAAAGATCGACCGCGGAAACAGTCATGCCGCTAACCAAATCGAAATAAGAGGTTGTATTATCTCCAACATCCTCAGAATACGTTGGGTGACGACCTGACCCATCATCAAATTCCGTTATCGAGAAACGACCTTATTTTGTTGCCTAGCGCGTCAAGACTCGTTTTCCTGGTCTCGCATTCCCATATGACCATCACCTTCCAGCCCATTTCTTGAAGCATCTTCTGGTCCTCCGCGTCGCGCTCGACATTTCTACGTAGTTTCGGCAACCAATAGTCTTGACGCGATTTCGGAAGTCGATTTCCTTGGCGGCAGCTATGCTGATGCCAGAAGCAGCCGTGAATGAATATGACCTTGCGTCTCGCGGAAAACACCAAGTCGGGTGTGCCGGGAAGGTCCTTGCGGTACAGACGGTAGCGATAGCCCATCCGATGGATGTATCGTCGAACCTTGATCTCCAGTTGAGTGTCAGCGCTAGTCACCGCTTTCATAACCCGACTGCGGTATCCCTGTTCGTACTGCGCCATTACCGGGCCAATCGGTTAATCATACAACGCCACGGACCTCTAGGCAAGCGCTTCAGGTCACGGTAGGACCGGACGGCGGGTGAGCCCGGTCGTTGGCGCTGAGTGTATTGCTTCGTGCAGTAATGAGTTAAGAAGCTGGTAACGCAGGTCATGGCAGGCGGACGCACTGATTTCCACGCGGTCGCACAAGGCTACCAGCTCGTCCACCTTGGCGACAATACGGTGTTGTTCGGCGAGAGGCGGGACCGGGCACGGGATACCGGCCATTCGTCTGCCCGATACTTCCTTGAATGTTGTTCCTGAAGCGCTCTCATCGATCCTCGGCCCAAATGCCGTTAGAACGATCGCGATGAACCGTGAACATTCCATCTCGTATGGTACGAGCGACTTGAATCCCTGATTGGTAGAGATTGGATTGGCAGCGACTGCGACGTATCCTATGGGTGCGCGACTCGTAAAAAGCACCGTTCCTGTGGGCATCAATGTCGCCGAAGAAGCATGAATACCTTGTTCGGTAAGATCACGTCTCCCGCGCGAAATATACGATTGCGAATTGCGTCCCAAGTCCGCGGGAGTCAGCCACGGAAATCCCGTCCCAGTATCGGCGAAATTCTTAGAATCACTCGCGTCGGGCGTGCCTCCACCAACAATAGTTCCGACTGCATCAAGTCTGACCCACTGCCAGCAAGAGGGAATCGCGAAAGGAGCGATTGGTATTGGTGTCTCGCTGCCCTCATATTCGCGAGGCTTTCTAATCTTCCATTTCTCTACCATCTGCATCTTCTGCTCGGCAATTCTATTCAGCAGTGCCGATGCGGTTCCTTCGTTCGGGTCCTGCGGCACCAGTTTACCGCGCACGGCGAGGTCGAGGATGGTACGGCGGAGCGCCTTGATCTGATCTGTACGCGTCGTAAGCCGGTCAAGGTTGTTGACAGCGAATACGACATGGGCGTGAAACGTCGATGGATCGGGTTCGGGATCCCTTAGTCGAGCGAGGCTCGTTGTCACAAACCTGGTGCGAGCTGCCTCCCGCTTCTCTCGCGTATCCTTCAGTCGATCGCATAAGGACATCAACTCGCCAACCTTGACGACGATACGATGTTGCTCAGCAAGGGGCGGAAGACCAATGCTCATCTTCAAAAGAATCGACTGGTTCAAGTTCTGCATGGTAGCACCAACCGCACATTCATCGAGGTATTTCCTAACAAATGGTGATCTCATTAGCATGGCTAAGTACGATTCATTGACGCATTTAGGAAGACGAATAATTAGACTTCCAGTGCCGCATAGCCAACCTGATTCTTGTTCGGAAACCACGGCGCACCGCCCCATTTCACCGCGACGAGCCATAACAATATCGCCGACTTCGAGCTTGTACTTGGCGAGTCGATCCAGAGTATTGCTTGCCACAGCCATCTTGTCGATCGGTACGATCTTCCCCTCCTGCATAGACGCCGGGTTGATCACGGGCGTTTTCCCCAGGTCATAGTCACTTCGATGGAGGGAGCTACCGAACGGTCCCGTTTGTAATTCGGTAATGATATCGGCGAACTTCGCTACTGACCAACCGGAGGGGAGTTCATAGGATAGACTATTGGGCGACAAATCCGTATATTGTCGTGCCCGCTTCCTTCCGGTGTTGGACAACCGGTCCTTTTCCAGAGCGATTCGGATCAATAGCTCAGCAGCCGGCTCGTCGTTCGGGTCCTGCGGCACCAGTTTGCCGCGCACTGCCAGATCGAGGATGAAGCGTCGCAGGCGCGGGACCGCGTTGGGCGAGTCGGCGATGCGGTCAAAGTGAGTGTACAGGCAATCCGGGATCATCGAGTCAACGCTTCCGTCAAGATCGCCTTCAAGCGGTCGCGAACGTTCGCCGCGTCAGCCTCGGCGGCAGTCAACTCGGCCAGCAGCGTCTCGGGGTCACCGTGCTCGTCTTCGCGGGTGTTCGGGTTCCTGAAGTCGAGATTGTAACCCCGCGCCTTCACTTCTTCGGCGGTCACCTTCCAGGCGCGGTCCGTCTCCTGGCGGCCTCGGCGCTCGCGACCGCCCCACCAGTCGATGCAGCCTTGCAGGTGCTCCGGACGGATCGACCTCGTCATGGAATACGCCTTCTGGCCCGCGGGCACCAGGTGTTCGTAGAACCAGACGTCGCGCGTGGGCTCGCCTTTCTCGAAGAACAGCAGGTTGGTGCCGATGGAAGCGTAGGGGCGGAACACGGAGTTGGGCAGGCGCACGATGGTGTGCAGGTTGCATGCCTCCATCAAGTGCTCCTTGAGCCGGGTCTTGACGCCTTCGCCGAACAGCGATCCGTCCGGCAGCACGACCGCTGCGCGCCCGCTTGGCTTCAGCAGGCGGACGATCAGCGCCAGAAACAGGTCCGCGGTTTCCTTGGTGCGGAAATGCGGGGGGAAGTTGCTCTCGATTCCGCCCTCCTCCTTGCCGCCGAACGGCGGGTTGGTGAGCACGATGTCGACGCGATCGCTCGGTCCCCAACTGACGTAGGGGCGGGCCAGCGTGTTGTCGTGGCGGACGAAGCCGGGGTCCTCGACGCCGTGCAGCAGCATGTTGGTGACGCAGAGCATGTGCGGAAGCTGCTTCTTCTCCACGGCGCGCAGGGCGCCCTGCATGGTCCGTTCGTCGTCCGGCTGTTTGACGTAGCGCTCGCGCATGTGGCGCAGGGCGCAGGTCAGGAAGCCGCCCGTGCCGCAGGCGGGATCGAACAGGAGCTCGCCCGGCCGCGGGTCGATGCGGTCGACCATGAAGGCGGTGACGGCGCGCGGCGTGTAGTACTCGCCGGCATTGCCGGCCGATTGCAGGTCGTTGAGAAACTGTTCGTAGATGTCGCCGAAGTGCTGGCGGTCGGTCAGATCGTTGAAGTCGATGCCGTTGATCCGGTTGATCACCTGCCGCATCAACTGGCCGGACTTCATGTAGTTGTAGGCGTCTTCGAATATCTCCCGCACCACGCGGCGGCGCCGGCCGGGACGGCCCGAAACCGGCAGCGTCTTCAGCGCCGGGAACAGGTCGCCGTTGACGAAGTCGAGCAACTCCTCTCCCGTGGTTCCTTCGGGGTCCGCCGCCCAGGCGCTCCACCGGTACCGCCTGGGGATCGGGGACGCATAGTCGTCGTGGATCAGTTCCAGCTCCTGGTCCTGGTCGTCGATGATCTTGAGGAAGAACATCCAGCCCAGTTGACTGAGGCGCTGGGCGTCGCCGTCGATCCCGGTGTCCTGGCGCATGATGTCCTGGATCGACTTGATGTGCGTGCGAACGGACATGCTCAGGCGGTCTCCCGGTAGAGGGCGTCCTGCAGGTCGTGAACAGCCGCGACGAAGCCTTCCTTGCCGCCGAAAGCCCTGACGAGCTGCACGGGGGTGCCGAGGTCGTCCAGCGGCGGGACCCGCAACACCAACGTATCGTCGAGGTTGAGCACCCCGTCGTCCGCGTACTTGGTGAGCAGGGCGTCGAGCACCGCGCGCGCCTTGGCGCCGTACGTGGCGAACGCGTCGCGCTTCCTGACCTGCTCGGCCCGCTCGCGTCTGGTCAAGGGCTTGGCGTCGAAGGCGACGTGGCAGATCAGGTCGAAGGGGTCGAGGTCCCGGCCCAGCTCTGCCAGCAGCACGTCGAAGCGCAATCCTTTCGCGGCCAACTCCTCGATGATCGCCTGCTTGCGGTCGGCCTCCTGCCAGCGCTTGAGGAAGTCGTCGAGACTGACGAAGCGCTTGCGCAACGCCCGGCGCGTAAAGTCGCGCAGTGTCTCGGTCACCAGCCGGCCGGATCGATCCAGGTATTCGACCCGCTCGGCCACCACCGCGGCGCTCACGCCGTCTACGTATACCTTGGTGCCGGCGCCCTCGATCGGCTGCGGTTCCGTATCGGGTGAGAGGGCCTTGGCATCGTCATCCTGATCCGGCGGGGCGACTCGGTCGTCCTCCCCCGGCTCGTAGATCTGCGCCGGCTCGCCGTCGAACTCGGGATCGGCGAAGTGGTTGGTCGCGCCGCGAAAGTCAATCAAGGTGAAGTAGAACTTGCCGGTCTCTTCGTGGATGCGGGTGCCGCGCCCGAGGATCTGCTTGAACTCGGTCATGGAGCCGACGATGCGGTCGAGCACGATCAGACGGCAGGTCTGCACGTCGACGCCGGTGGAGAGCAGGCGCGAGGTGGTGACCAGCACGGGATAGCGAGATTCCGGGTCGATGAAGTTGCCCAGCTCGTCCTGGCCCGGCGCGTCGCCGCCGGTGATGCGCATGACGTAGCGGTGATTGCCGGCCGTCAGGTCGGCGTTCTCGTTGACGAGCGCTTGGCGCATGCGCCCTGCGTGTTCCTGGTCCACGCAGAAGACGATCGTCTTGGCATAGCGGTCGTCGCTTTCCTTCAGATACTCCGTGACCTTGCGCGCCACCAGTTTGGTGCGCTCGTCCAGGACCAGCGCGCGGTCGAAGTCGGTAGTGTTGTAGATGCGGTCCTCGACGTCGCCGCCGGCGCGATCGAGCTGCCCCTGTTCGGGACGGTACCCTTCCACGTCCCGGTCGACGTGGACCTTGACGACCTTGTAGGGCGCCAGGAAGCCATCCTGAATACCCTGCTTCAGCGAGTAGGTGTACGCGGGTTTGCCGAAGTAATCGATGTTGGAAACGTAATGCGTCTCCTTCGGCGTGGCGGTGAGACCGATCTGGGTGGCGGACGAGAAGTATTCGAGGATCTCGCGCCACGCCGAATCGGCCGCGGCGCTGCCGCGATGGCACTCGTCGATCACGACCATGTCGAAGAAGTCCCGCGACAACTCGCGGAAGACCTTCTGGTGCTCCTCCGGTCCGGTGATCGCCTGATACAGACCGAGATAAATCTCATATGACGTGTCGATGCGCCGGCCGCGGTCGCCGCGGTCGCCGGCGCCGCGCGGGTCCGCGGCCTGGCCGGGTTCGATGGTCCCAGCGCTGGTCGACAGTTTGGTCATGGCCGGCCCGAAGGGCCGGAAGTCGTTGACCATGGTCTGGTCGACCAGCACGTTGCGGTCGGCCAGGAACAGGATGCGCTTCTTGCGACGGGCTTTCCACAGCCGCCAGATGATCTGGAAGGCGGTGTAGGTCTTGCCGGTCCCGGTCGCCATGACCAGGAGGATGCGCTGCCGGCCCTTGGCGATCGCCTCGATGGTGGCGTTGATCGCGTTGACTTGGTAATAGCGCGGCGCCTTGCCGCTGCCGTCGTCGAAGTAGTCCTGGAGGAAGATCGCATCGCACGCGGGCGTCAGCCCCTTCCAGACGCGATAGCGCGCCCAGAGGTGTTCCGGGGAGGGGAAGGCATCGAGGCTGAGGGTCGATTCCCGCTCGGCGCCGGCTCCCGTCCGGTCGTGGAAGACGAAGCCGGCGCCGTTGGAGGAGAACACGAACGGGACGTCCAGCGTCTCCGCGTAGTCCAGGGCCTGCTGCATGCCGTCGCCGGCGGCGTGGGTGTTGTCCTTGGCTTCGATCAGGGCGATCGGGATATTGGGTCGGTAGTAGAGGACGTAGTCGGCCCGCTTCCCCTTGCCGCGGCTGACCAGCTTGCCGCGCACGGTGATGCGGCCCTTGGTGAAGCTCACCTCCTCACGTATCTGCGCGGTCTCGTCCCACCCGGCCCGGCGCAGGGCCGGCGTGATGAACTTCGTGCGGATGTCCCGTTCGGTAAGATGCTTCATGTCCATAGGCTCATTGACAATCAGGCGCTGCCGCAGTGAGCGGCTGCTTCGTCCGGCGCGGCGGTCGTAGGCTCTCGCGGCTCCCTTGGGTAAGCAACGTCAGTATACACGGTCAGTACCTATGCGCATCCTCACGTGCGCTGCGGTGTCATATTTCGTTGCCTCGTCTTCGTATAGTTTCGCGATATCCTCAAGAACCGCACTGACGGACGGGTAGTCGAACGCCAGTTTCCGTGCTTTGAAGCGCCAGGACGCAGCAAGCTGGCGTTCCTGGTCCCCGCCGTCCTCCATGCGACGCGAATGAGGGCCGCGAGCGATGCAGACGCCTATCCGGAAGCCTATCATCAGTTCCGGGGAGCCGATGCGCTCCATGACCTCGCACACCGGTCGACACGGCCACCCACCCTCCCCGTCGGCCGGCGCGTGAGACAAGAGCTGACCGAGATGACGGTCGCCCTCTTCCACGCAGCCGTGTTTGGCGCACAGGCGTCGGACTTCCATACACCACCGGCATAGCGTTTCCTTGTGTATCACACCATCGTCGCCAGTGCCGGGAATGCGGCTGAGCCGCTGAAGCAGACGGTACGCATTCCGAGCGGTGATCTTCGCCTCCTCGGGGTCGTCCACACGCCAGCCCGGAGGATCTTCGCCCCCGTCGTTTCGCCTATGGTGAAGCGCGACCGCGTACGCGAACCACGGAGGAAACTCTTCGATGACGCGCTCGAGGTTGGGAATGCCATGCCACCTGTCATCCTTGAGATAGCCGAGCTCCGTAATGGAAAACAACTCGAGTCGAGCCATCTCATCACGTGTGATCTCTACGCGGGTGTCGAGCTCGTCAAGCGCAAACGACACTTCTTTACGGTCGATCAAGTGATGGCCATGTCGATCCTCGTCGCTAGTGAGACCATCGAATAGCCGTTTCAAGAGTCCTGTATCGATATGCTTCCATGACCCATGAGCGGCGCGAAATGCATCATGCGACCGTCTGGCGTCGAGCAGCCGCTCGAGCAGTTGACCGAGCTCGGCAATGGTGGGCCGCCACAACCGTGGGATCGATACATGGCGCCAATAACTCTCAATTACCTGACGGGGCTGATGACTCAATTCCTGCCACGTTGGCGCACCGATCGGCGCACACCGAAACAGACGCGCCGCGCCGTCGTTACCCACGGTGTCAGTCGCACAGGAGAGGACGGTGTGGCGCGCTGGCTCGTCCAGCGCTGCAAGCAATCCGCTCATGAATCCGTCCAGCTTTGCGGTCTCAATGGCATTCGATGACAGGCAGGATCGCAGCAGACTGACTGTTTCACTTCCTTTCGCCACACACGGAGCAACGTAGTGCCCAACGATTTCGGACTCCACGCTGTCAGCGAGGAGCGTGGTCACGCCTTGCCAGCGCTGAGAAGCCCAGATCTTCACCATCGCATCGCCACGGAGCTGATGCTGCCGTTCCGCCCGCGTCTCACCGTGATCGCCAGAGTCAGCGTCCACGTCCGTGTAGTCCCGGAGTTCCGCTACCCAGTGCGTAGAGAACAGCCAACCGTAGTGGACGACTGGATCGCTCGACCCGAGCTTGTCACATGCGGCACCCGCCTGTGACGTAATTTCATCCATCACGTCTCTGTCCAAAAATCCCTGCCAAAATAGTACGCATTGACGAAGTACGCATTGACAAATCCGCTCGCGCAACACAACCTTCACTCGATCATCGGCCGCCGTTTGCGCGAACCGATCCACGAGCGACCATACTTGTGCTCGGTTCTCATCTGACAGAACATCGAGATGCTCAACCAAGTCGCCAAGCGTGTTCTGATCGTGGGGGCACCAGTCCAACGTGAGTCTGAGCGCTGCACTCATGATTTTCCGGGTCTCATCTTCCGAGACTCCTGTACCGAACCCGGTAGCATCCGCACGCCATCGCGGGCGATAGTTATATTCGCCGATAGAGTCCGGTCGAAGCTGCATGACACATAGCCGCCATCCGACCTCCGGGCATCGCTTGATGATCATCTTCAGGCATTGAATACGCTCGTCCAGCGGCGCCGCCGTCTGTGGTATCCAAGAGTGCAAAACCGCGTTCAAGATAGTTAGTGGTTTGGGAAACCAGTTGTCTTCCATATCGATTTCGGAGAGACGTGCAAGGATATACGATACCCGAGATAACAGATGCGGACTCCACGCCAGGCACGCCAGGCTCCACAGGAGATGGGTACGCCGCGGCATGGCGAACGATTCAGGTCCGACAGGAGTCAACAGATCAAAAGTAGCCGGATTCTGCTTCTGCAGATCTACCTCGATTATTTGGAGAAATCGCTCCGGGGACGCCTCGGCATAGAACGGGAGATATGGCTCTTGTGACGACAGAGTCTCAGCCGTCAGCGAGGGGGACAGCAAGGTCTCGATCAGTTGTGCGACGAGATCCTCCATGTCAACGCCGAGGCGACTCTGAAGAAGGTGGGTGCCATGGACGGCAAGCAGAACGAGGGTATCGCCGAGGCTATCGCGCAACACAGCCGAGTAGTCCCGGACTCTGTCGAATCTACCGGCGGCCCGGCGCTGGTCTTCCGGTAGCGCCAATGCCGGATCGGCCTCCGGCAGGACGTTACGGGCGATCTTCAGGAAGTCATCGACGTCAGAGGCCTTGATGGACCCGCTGATGGCGAACAGCGCGTCGATCTTTGAAGCGACGCCGCGATACTGACCGGCGCACCAGACCGGCGGATCGTCGAGCTCGCGCAACCGAGCGATTCGCTGTTCCACTTCGTCGTACGCGCACCTTGAGAGCTCGGATAGGACAAGTCGATCGGCCTCTGAATCCTTGGTCCACGCACCGGCGAGGACCATCGGTATCAGGCTGCGCGCAACATCGTAATCCTGCGCCCATGGTGGCCTCTTGATTGCAGGGATACGCGACAGTCGCCGACGCAGGATGGTGGGCGAACGGCCTGACTCTCGCGTAAGTCGGTCGACTTCATCGTGCTGAATACCCATGTCCAAGAGCCCCTCATGGAACCCCTTGTATCCCAATAGCGGGAGCTCGATCATAGGCCGATCCACCGCATTGCGCGGTCGTACGACGATGCACGGAACCCGCCGGTATACGGGACCGAGCTCTCGCTCTACATCATCGCGGCGCACAATCGGAATGAACGGCGACGTGGATGGAGCCAGGGTGCGCATGGTCTCGGCGCTATCAATAAGGACGGCGCGGTCTCGTGCCTGAGGCGAAATGTCCGCATGGCGAAACAGGCACGCCACGAATGCCACGGCTTCCCCAGTGGAGTCTGCCGCTACCGTCAGAGGGTCTCTCGGCTTGTCGAGCCACCGCTTGAAGGCGTCCAGATGCATATCGACAGCGGGGGCGAACATCCGTTCCGTAATCGCGGGCTCACAGTCCTTCCGCCATTGCTCCCAGAAGTGATCGAGCGACTTGCACCCTTGCGTTGGAAGCTCCAGTTGGTCAGCGAACCAGACCTGCCCAGCAATCGACTGCTCCAACCACTGCTCCAGGTCGTCGGCGTCGAGTGCCCGTACCGCCTTCCAGGCCCCGGCCGCAGACTTCCCCTTCGCCCACGCTTCCTTTTGCGGCCAGTTGCGCGGCGTCACAAACACGAAGGTAATCTGGCCTCGGTCCGAGGCTGGAGTCGATGACAGCCGCTGGCTGTAGTCGTGTTCCGCTTTACGGGGCAGGTCCCCGCTGACACTGAACTCCCAACCGGACTCACCATGGGGAATCCAGGGCGTCGCGGAGCCTGCCTCCACCCAGCCGTCCCAGCCCCTCCGCTGAGAGTTGTCTCCGCCAGGGAAGTCGACGCGGCGCAGACCGTCCCCGGTCGAGTGCACCAGTGTGCGCAGAAGAACCGCCAAGCGCTGTCGGGCCTCCATTTGGTTGGTGGCCCACGCTTCAATGTCACGGGCCTTGGCCGCAAGGAATGGCGGCACGAAGCGACCCGCCGCGACCACGCCGTCCGCATCACGGCGACGCGCTCGTTCCAATCGGGCCTGACGGTCCAAGAGGTCATTCCGGTCCGCCCCGAACGTCTTCTCCAGACGCAGCGCCATCTCCGGCGACAATGACGCCTTCCCGTTCAGCAGGTTCGACAGCGCCGGGCGGCCCACGCCCAGGCGCCGGGCGGCCTCGGTGACGGTCATTTCTGCCGGGATGATACGCTTCCTGATGAATGGACCGATCGTGCCCGCGGCCGATGCCCCTATTCCGCCCATGGGATTAGTATAGCATGTAGCGCTACGCGATACAAGTCGCGGTCTCTCGAAATCGGCAGCCGTACTTGAGTCACGACTACAACTAGGGTACCTTCACGTATGGGATGCGCGTGCGGACCACGCTCATTCCAAAGGAACCTCAATGGCACAGGGATCAGACCTCTCTCGTTCTCCGATCATATCGAGGGTCCAAACTGAACGGACGCAGGCGCACCTACGCGGAAACAACTCTGCCTGAGCTGCGAGAAAATCAAGGAGAAGCTGCAGGTGTTCTTGTCTCCCAGCCGTACCAAGACGCACGGGCGACCGATCTACCACCAGGAAGCCGCCGGTTGCGGCCTCAACATCGAGTTACACGATCAGCACTCCGATATATGGAAGCTGGTGTACGAGCTCTATGTCCGCTCTAATGATTTCGTCTCCCACTCCGCCGCAAAGCAATCGAAACAGCGGATGGCTCCGCACACGTACCATCCACTGACGGGGATTAGCATGTCGACGACAGATACGCACACCGCCAGAAAGAGAACGGAAGCGCAGAAGAACTACGAACGGATCATGGAAAAGATCAAGCCGTTCATCCCACGGTCAGAGAAGCCCAAGCCACCTCCTCGCGAAGTGTGGCGCCGCGGCGAGGACGTACCGGGAGAGTTCGAAGAACGGTTCAGGATCGAGCATCACATGGCGACACGTTCCAAGTCGTAAGTAAGTAAAGCGCCGGACCCGCCCCGTAGATCGGCAACCCTTCGCTGACGTTCTCCCGTTCCGCCTGCCCGATCTTGATGTCTATGCCGCCATTCGCCGGCTCAGTTGCCGCTGCGGATCGCGGGCGGCACGTGCGCCAGCGAGCCGACGCTCACGAATTCGGTGTAGCGCGGGGAGCCGCCGGCGATGCGGCCGTGCGGCCAGTGGATCAGCTCGGTGATGCTGGCGTTGGCGATCGGAAAGTCGTGCATCACGGGGGTACCCGGGTCCACGCCCATCGCCCAGTTCACCGCGATGTCGATGGTCCCCGCGTGGGCGACCACGACCACGCTTTCGGCGATGTGGCGGGCGACAATCTCGTCGAGCGCCGCCGCGACGCGGAGCGCGAATTCGCGCGGGGTCTCACTGTCGCCGGCCAGCCTCCGGTCAGGGTGCCACGCCAGGAGATCGTCGCGGCGTTCGCGAAGCTGCTCCAGCGTGAGGCCGGGGTCGGAGATGCTGCCGAAGTCGAACTCGCGCACACGCTCATCCACCGCTACCGGTAAACCGGCCGCCCCAGCGATCAGATCGGCGGTCTGCCTGGCTCGCGCCGCGGGGCTCGTGAAGAGCGCGTCCGGCTGCCGCGCGGCTATGGCGCCGGCAACGGCGTCACCCTGCATTCGGCCGAGCGCCGACAGCGACGCGTCGTCATAGTTGGTGCCGGCGGCGTTGCGAGCCTGCACATGGCGGATCAGGAACAGCCGGATGCTGGGGAAGTCATTCATGGCGCAACCACGTTCAGTATAGTCGTGCTACTCATGCAGTTCACCACCTGCTGCTGCGGAAACGGCGACGGTCACCCGCGCCGATTCGAGCTGACCGAAGAACCGGCCGCCAAGCCGCCGCCCTCGCTCAGCACCGAGGCGGTGACCGCGCGCCTGACGCCGCGCAGCGCGCACAGTTCCGCGAACGATGCCCGCGCAACGCCGGCCAAGCCGCGGAAGGGACGCTCACATTCCCCACACCGTAACCGGCGGCCCGCCGGCGGTCTCCGTGAGTCGGAAGATTCTGTCGTCCCACGAACGGTTCGGCGTGCGGTCGAAGATCACCAAGTGCCCCGCCGCGGCAGTGCAGCGCTCCAGGTAGGCGCGGGTCTGGCCCAATCCCTCGCGCAGCGTGCGATCGAGGCTGCCGCGCAGCAGCTTGCACTCGATTACCGTCTTGCGCACCGCCCCGCGCACCGGCCACACGATCAGCAGGTCGGTGCGCATGCGGCCGAGTCCGTACTCGCGCTCGATGCGGCCGCCGGCGTTGACGATGCGCTGCAGAAACGCCTGCAGCAGGAGTTGCGGGCCGGCTTCCCGGTACGGGAACCGCTCCACCCAATGCTCGGAGTGTTCCCGGAAGAACGTCTGAAACGCTTCCAGGAGCTGCGCTACCTGGAGTTCGCCGTCCACCACGTACCAGGCGGGGTCGTGCGGGAACCAACTGCGACAGATCGCCGCCACCCCATCTGTGCCGCCGTGCTCGGCGCCGGCATCCTGACTATTCGCTCCATCCGTATGCGACACATCCTATTCCCATGCACAGAAAAGGACTTCTACCTGCCGGATTACATCCTCAGGACGTTCGACGTACCGGCCGCACGGCGACTCGTCAAAGGTCCCGGTTCGTTGCGGTATCGGCAGGCGGCTGGAGCACCCGGCCGTCGAGCATCTGCCAGACGTTCCGGCTCCGCGCCATGCCGGCGGCGCGCTCGGTGACGGACGCTCCCGCTACCACCGGCACGACGGGCGTGCCGAGCCTGGCCAGCAGCGCCGCTCGGTCCGTGGCGCGCAGCACGTCGGAGCGGTCGACGACCGACGAGATCTCCGCGAGCACCATGACCTGCCCGCCGTCGGCGCGCCACGTGCCGCTCAGGATCAGGTCGGCCAACGCCACTTTGGTTCGGTCGCTCTCGGACAGAACCCCCCGATCCGCAGCGTCATCCAGGAGGACGGACAGTTCCTCAGAGGTCAGGACGTGCGCCTTGCGGACCAACCGTCCGAAGTAGGCGTAAGCGCGCTCGCGGTAGCGGCGTTCCAGGTTCTCGCCCTTGAGTTGCCCCACGTCGTCCGTGAGTTGATCGAGTTGCACCTGGACGCGGTTGAAGTTGCGTTCAGTGTCGCGCCGCAGATCAGCGATCTGTTCGTCGACCTCGCGAAAGCGCTGCTCCATGTCGCGACGCAACTCCGCGACCTCGCGCCGCAGATCAGCGATCTGCTCGTCGACCTCGCGAAAGCGCTGCTCCATGTCGCGACGCAACTCCGCGACCTCGCGCCGCAGATCAGCGATCTGCTCGTCGACCTCGCGAAAGCGCTGCTCCATGTCGCGACGCAACTCCGCGACCTCGCGCCGCAGATCAGCGATCTGCTCCGGTACGGCCAAGTATTCGTCGCTCAACACCAAGCGGCGCATTTCCGCCCGCCACTCCGGGCGTTCTTCAAGCAGTTGCACGAGATCGCGGAAGTCTTGGACCGTAAATGGCATGGTCGGCTCCTGCCTCAACGTATCCTTTCCCGCCGGGCGTTGTCGATGCGACACGCCGGACGCATTTCCGCCCGCCATTGCGGGTGCTCATCGAGCAGTCGGACCAGATCGTGAAAGTCTTCGACCGTGAACGGCATCGCAGGCTCCAGGCTCAACGTATCCTCCGCGGCCGGCAATGTCGACGCGGAACGCCCGGCGTGGTCACCGGCCGGCGATTCCGGTACCCTTCGGCTTCGCGGGCGATGCGCCCTGCCGGCGCTTCAGCCGACGGAGAGTGCGTGAAGATGGCAGACGTCGAAACCGGCCCTGAAACCGTTCTGGCGGTCGCGTCCCAGGCCCCCGGATTCGACGCGCTGCGGGCGCACCGCCGGGATCAGGCCGAAGCGGGCATGGACCGACTGCGCGACGCGGCGGCCCGCGAAGGGCGGGACGCGCTCGGCGCGGCGCTCGACACGCCGGCCGGCAAGACCTTCTTCTCCTTCCTGTTCGGTAACAGCCCGCACCTCAGCCTCCTGCTGCAGCGCGACCTGGAGTTCACGCAGTCGCTGGTCGAAGAGGCGCCGGACGCCCTCACCGATCGCGTACGCAGCGAGCTGGCCGGCGCGGAGCCGGCGATGGACCGCGACGACCTGATGACCTTCCTGCGCCGCCGGCGCAACCGCGTGGCCGTGATCGCGGCGGTGTATGACTGCTTCGGCATCCGCGGCGTCATGGACTGCGCGGAGTTGCTCTCCGACATGGCGGACCACGCCGTGCGTCTGACCGCATCCCACCTGCTTCTCGACCGGGTCCAACGGGGCGACCTGGAACCGCCGGCCGGCGAGCGCTGGGGATACTTCGTCCTGGCGATGGGCAAGCACGGCTCGCGCGAGTTGAACTACTCATCCGACATCGACCTGATCGTCATGTACGACCCGGAAGCGGTCCGCTACACCGGCCGCAGGACTCTGAGCGACTGCTTCGTGCGGGTCACCCAGGATCTGGTCCGCATCCTGCAGACGCGCACCGGCGACGGCTACGTGTTCCGCACCGACCTCCGGCTCCGCCCCGACCCTTCGTCGACCCCGGTCGCCATCACCGTCGACTTCGCCATGAACTACTACGAGCGCTTCGGGCGCACCTGGGAGCGGACCGCGCTGATCAAGGCGCGGCCGGTCGCCGGCGACCTGACGGCGGGCGCGGCCTTCCTGGAACGGCTCTCACCGTTCATCTGGGACGAGGGACTGGACTTCACCTCGGTGGAGGAAATCCGCTCCATGAGCCAGCAGATTCACGATTTTCACGGTCATGGAGCGGTCAAGGCGCCCGGCCACAACGTGAAGCTCGGCCGCGGCGGCATCCGCGAGATCGAGTTCTTCGTCCACATGCATCAGTTGGCGTACGGCGGCCGCAACCGCCGGCTGCGCGGTCCACGCCTCCTTGCGATGCTGGAGACGCTCGATCGCGAGCACCACATCATGCCGCGCGAGACGGCCGCCCTGCGCGACGCATACCTCTGGTTGCGGCGGGTCGAGCACCGCCTGCAGATGGTCAACGACGCCCAGACACAGAAGCTCCCGGAGTCCGACGAAGGGATGGCGCACATCGCCGCCTTCATGGGGCTCGACTCGGCGGCGGAGCTGGTCCGCCGGACCGAGCGCACCGCCGACGAGGTTCACGACCTCTACCGCACGCGCTTCAACGTCCCGGAGACCGAGCAGGACATCACCGCCGCGATCCTGGAGGGACCGGACGAGAATCCGGACGCGGTCGCCAAGCTGGAGGCGGCCGGCTTCACGCAGGCGCTCACGGCCATCGATACCTTCAGGGGATGGGCCGAAGGCCGCCACGCGTCGACCGGCTCGGAACGGGCGCGCACCATCATCCGCGAGATACTGCATGAGATCGTAGACGCCGTGGGCAAGACGCCCGACCCGGATCGCGCCCTGGCTCGCATGGACCGCTTCCTGGAGATCCTGCCGGAGGACATCTCGTTCTTCTCCATGCTCAGAGCCAACACCTGGCTCCTCAACCTCATCGCCGTCGTAATGGGCAGCGCGCCGCGCATGGCCGACATCCTGGGAGCCAACCCGCGGCTCCTGCAGGCGGTGCTGGACCCCTCGTTCTTTCTGCCGCTCCCTGGCAGAGAGCGGTTGGCGCAGGACCTCGATGAGCGCCTGGAGGGCCGGCGGGATGTGGCGGAGCGGGGCGAGCAGGTGACCGCCTGGGCCGGCGACCGCCGGTTCCAGGTCGGCGTCCAGGCGCTGCAGAATCTCGTGACGGTGGACGAGGCGTCGACCTCCCTGTCGGACGTCGCCGCCGTGGTCATCGACGTCCTGTTCCGCGATGCGATCGCCCGGTTGCAGGAGCGTCACGGGCCGGTGCCGGGCGGCGGCTGCGCGGTCGTTGCCCTGGGCAAGCTCGGGGCCGCCGAAATGACCTTCGAGTCCGACCTGGACCTGCTGTTCGTCGCCGACCCCGGTGTCGCCGACCCCGGTGTCGCTGGCCTCGGGCCGGCCGGGCAGACCGCCGGCCCGCAGCCGATCGACGCGCGGAGCTTCTACCGGCGTGCGGCCGGAGAGCTCGTCGCCCACCTGCGGAGCCGCTCGACGTACGGCCGGCTCTATGAGGTTGACGAGCACCGGCGCCCCTTCGTCGACGGCGAGCCGGCCGTGATCACCGTCGACGAGTTCCGCGATCGCTACGCCGCCGCGCCGGCCCCGGAACTGATGGCGCTGACGCGGGCCGGCGTGCTGTGCGGAGATGCGGCCACGGCCGAAGCGGTCACGGCGGTGATCAGAGAAGCGCTCGCCCGCTCCCGAGATCCTGGACCGTTGCTGCAGGACGTGGCCAGCCGGCGAGCGGCGACGGCCGCCGCGCATCGATCCGGCGATCCGTTCGCGCTGCAGCACGTGCGCGGGGGCGTGGCGGACCTGGAGGTCTTGGCCCAATACCTGCAGCTACGGCACGCGCACGGGTCTCCGCAGGTGCTGGCGAGAGCGACGGCGGCCTGCTTCGAGGCCCTGGGCAGCGCCGGGATACTGCCGGAAGACGAGGCGCGTCTGCTCGCCGCGGCGGTGCGGATGCAGCGCACGCTGCAGGCGATGCTCCGCCTGACGTGGAGCCGCGACGCGCCGGTGAGCGACGCCCCGGCAACGTTGCGCCTGAAGTTGGCGGCCGCCCTCGAATGCGACGGGTTCGAGGCGCTTGAGGAGAAGCTGCGGCGGACGCAGGAGGCGGCGTTCGCGGTCGTTCAGCGCCGCATCGGCTCACCGGTGGCCCCGGCGGTCTGACCGCCAGGGCCGCTCGCCGCCCGCTCCATGTCCCGGCGCAGATCGACGACATCGTCGGGAACCCGCAGCACCGCGTCACGGCGGCCGACCACCGCGCCGGCCGGCACCGGCCGCGTGAGCGCGGCGCCGGCAGCCAAGCCGATCGGCAGGGCGTCCGCCGCCAGGGATGCGGCGGCCGGCATCAGGCGGCCCCAGACGGTCGAGCCGCCCTCCCCGTCCAGCAACTCGCCGGCGCGGAGGTCGCGCTTGGCGACGGCGACCACGTCGGCGGCGAACCGCTCCGGGGCGCCGGTCGGCTCGCCGCGAAGCGCCACGGAGGCGATGCTGATGCCCAACTCCAGCCCGATCAGGTGCACGGGGCGGTGGAGCGCCGCGTACCGCCCGCTCCGATCGGTGGCGATGCCGTACTCGCCGAAGCAGCGCGCCGCGTAGTCGGACGGCGCCGCGAACGTCACGTACACCCCCCAGCGCAGATCGCGCTCGACCGGACTGCCGTCGCGGTGCAGCGAAGAGACCACCTCGACGGTCCCGGCGTGCGGCAAGGCGCCGCCGTCGCCGGCCGGCTTGAGCGTCTCGGCCAGCTCGTCGCTCCCGCACGGAGGAAAGCGCAGCCCGCCGGCTGCCGGCCGCAGGCCCGCCGCGTTCGCCACCGCCGCCATCTCGATCGCCGACTTGGTGCCGTCCAGGAACGAATTGAACATCCGGGCGTTCATGCCGCCGCGAGAGGCCCGCTCCGGGCTGATGCCGTAGCGCTGCCACACGGTCTCCGGGGTGGAGCCGTGGTAGGCCGGCAGGTACCTGGTCCCCTTGCCGGCGCACGCCACCTCGAAGCCGCAGGCGCGCGCCCAGTCGACCAGTTCCACGATCAGGGCCGGCTGATCGCCGTAGGCGAGCGAATAGATCGTGCCGGCCTCCATCGCGCGGCGAGCCAGCAACGGGCCGGCCAGCACGTCCGCCTCCACGTTGACCATCACCACGTGCCGGCCGGCGGCGATGCAGGTCAGCGCGTGGCGCACGCCGGCGACCGGATCGCCGGTCGCCTCGACCACCACCTCGGGATCGCCGTGCCGGATCACGGTGTCTGCGTCCTCGCAGAGGCGGATCGAGTCGATCTCCGCATCGCTCCAACCCGACCGCCGCAGCGTGGCGCGCGCCCGCTCCGGCGCCAGATCGCACACGCCCGCGATCCGCATACCGGGCGTAGTGCGCACCTGCGCCAGGAACATGGAGGCGAACTTTCCGGCGCCGATCACCGCCACGCGCACGGGATCGGACGCGCGGGTTCTCAGGAGCCGATACATGCCGCGACTACGACGCCAGCGGACGCGGCGTGTCAACGCTCGCTCGGTGACGCTGCATCTGCGCGAAGGGCTGAAGTGGTCCGACGGCCACCCGTTGACCACCGAGGACGTACACTTCTGGTACGAGGACGTCTACCGGAACACGGATATCCAGCCCGGGCCGGAGCCGCTCCTCACCCCCAACGGCGTGCCCGCCCGCTTGGTCATCATCGACGACTACACGCTGCGCTGGGAGTTCGACGAGCCGTACTGGAGCTTTCCCGAGCACTTGGCCTGTCCATTCTGCGCGGTCAGCCGCCGATTCTGGCTTCCCGGCGGCCCGGTGGCCCCGGCACACTACATGAAGCAGTTCCATCCCGATTACGCTGGCCAGGACGCCGTCGACAAGATGGCCGCGGAGGCTGAGTTGGAAAGCTGGGTGAGCCTGTACGGCAACAAGATGAACTGGGGCCTGAACCCCGATCTGCCGGTGATCACCCCGTACAAGACCGTGGAAGGCAACGTCAACGCCAGCGCGCTGTGGAAGGTCGAGCGCAACCCGTATTTCTGGGCGGTCGACTCGGCCGGCAACCAGCTCCCCTACATCGACAGATGGGAACTGCCCAATGGTGGAAGACGGGCGATATGGTCTACCTGCAGCTGGCGGAGCGGTGGTACTGGCCCTGGGAGATGTAGCGATCGACCGTTTCACGCCGGGTTGCGCGACGCCGCCGACCCGTACGCCACCTGAGTCGATGCGCCTGAGCGCATGGCCGGCGGTCAGGCGGGGTTGGACGCGGACTCCGTTCCGGCGAAGCTGGGCAGCCGCTCCGTCAGTGCGCGGATCCGCGCGCCGGCGCGGCGTGCCAGCAACTGGTTGGCGCTGCGAATCTTGGGTTCGCGGCGCAGCACGACGCGGTGGCGGTCGTTCCGGGGCATGGAGACGAACTTGAGAATGATCGAGCGCCGTGGATGGACCTTGCCGTAGACCGAGTGGAACAGCCAGTTGTTGAAGAACACCACGTCGCCCGGATCGGTCTCGATGGCGTAGGCGGGAACGTCGGCGCCGCGCTGCCCGAAGTACCTGCGGCTGCCGCCGGGCAAGGAAGCATCGTTGAACGGCAGCAGCGACTCGTGCAGCAGCGAGCGGTGGGAGCCCGGAATGATGCGCAAGGCTCCGGTATCCCTGCGCAGCGGCTCCAGATAGAGCATCACCTTGAGCCGATACGACGCCACCTGCTCCCGTATCCAGCCGCCGTCGGCGTGCCAGTCGTGGTCGGCCAGGCGGTCGTCGAAGCCCCACATCCCCTCGGAGCCGGACCACAGCACGTCGTCGCCGAGCAGGTCGCGGACCGCCAGGTAGATGCGGTCGTCGGCTACCAGATCGGTAAGGGCCGGACTCCGTTCCACGAACGGGGACTCCCAGACCACGTCGCCGCCGCCCGGAGCATGGCCCAGGAAGCCGGCGCACACCGACTCCAACTCGCGGACGACGGAGGCGGCCTCGACGGCGCTGAGGGCGCCGCGGCGTACCACGAAGCCCAGCGCGTCGAACTGCGCGACCTCATCCGCCGTGAGAAATCGCGGCGCGCGCGTTTCCATGCGCGCAGTGTCGCACACGGCGCTACGAAACGGCGACCTCAGATCAGACTCCAGCATCAACCTACGCCGAGCGCGCAGCTTCGGAAGGGCGCGGACCGGCCCCTATGCCCCAACGGTGCGGCGGAGTAGGCTGGTCGCGGCACCGATCGCATGTCGCTTCCGCATCCGCACCGTCCCAACCTGCTCTACATCCACTCCGATCAGCACAACCCGTACGTGACCGGCTGCTATGGGGACCCCGTGGTGCAGACCCCCAACCTCGACGCACTGGCCCGCCGCGGCGCGATCTTCACCAACGCCTACTGCCCGTCCCCCGTCTGCGTGCCGTCGCGGATGGCGATGCTCACCGGGAAGTACCCGCACGAGATCGAGGTATGGACCAACCACCATATCCTGGGCAGCGACCATCCCACGATCGCGCACGCCATGGGCGCCGCCGGCTACCGGCCCGTCCTGATGGGGCGCATGCACGCGGTCGGCGTCGAACAGCTCCACGGCTACGCCGAGCGGCCGATCGGCGACCACGGCTCCAACCATCCCGGCGACGGCGCGGTCCCCCAGGAGACGCGCGTATCGCTCGAGTCATCGGGTGCCGGGCAGAGCGGCTACCAAGTCCACGACGAGGACGTCACCGCAGCGAGCATCGACTTCCTCAACCGGTTCGCGGTCCGCCGGCGCGCGGGACTCACCGGCGACCCGTTCTGCCTGTCGGTCGGCTTCATGCTGCCGCACGCACCCTACGTGGCCCGCCGCGCCGACTTCGACCGGTACCGCGACCGCGTGACCCTGCCGCGCGTCCGCACGCCGTTCGACGACCGGCTGCATCCGTTCGAGGCGTGGTGGCGTTCCTGGGGCGGCATCGAGACGGTCACCGACCAGGCCATCCTGCGGACCAGGGCGGCGTACTGGGCGCTGATCGACCGGATGGACGCGCTGATCGGCGACATCCTGGAGGCTTTGCACCGGAACGGACTCGATGACGACACGCTCATCGTCTACCACTCCGATCACGGCGACATGGCCGGCGAGCACGACCTGTGGATGAAACGCTGCCATTACGAGGCGTCGGCGCGCATACCCGCCATCGTGTCGTGGCCCGGTGTGCTGCCCGAAGGCGTTCGGTGCCACCGCGTCATAAGCGCGCTCGACCTGAACGCCACGATGCTGGCCGCCCTGGGCGCCGATCCGCTGCCCGGCTCGCACGGCCGCAGCCTGCTCGACCTGATCGCCGGCCGGCAGAGCGCCTGGGACGACGTCGCCTGGTGCGAGTACTGCGTGTACGAGGGCTGGACGACGCGGATGGTCCGCCGCGGGGACTGGAAGTTCGTCTACTACCACGGACACCGGCCGCAGCTCTTCAATCTCCGCGAGGACCCGGACGAGCTGGCCGACCGGAGCCGCGACCCGGCGTGCGCGGCGCTCGTCAAAGACCTGACCGCCGCGGTGCTGGCGGACTGGGACCCGGACGCCGTGGAGCGAACGATGGCCGAGCGGCGCCGCGCCACCGATCTGATCGCCCGGTGGTCACGCAAAACCGGCGCTCCGGAGCGATTCGTCTGGCCGGCTGCCGCCGGCATGGACTACCTGGAGCCGCGCTGATCGGGCCGCGCCCCGCTACCCCTGGTTCCGCAGGTGCTCGCGCCACGTCTCTCTGGCCGCTTCGAGCTGCTCCATCAGAACCCTTCGCGAGTGGTCGTCGGCGAAAACCGGCGCCCGGGCGAAGTAGCGCAGCAGATCGTCGATCCCCTTGAGGGACCGCCGCCTGGCCTGCGACTCCAGCCGCGCGATGCGCCGCTCGCGCGCGGCCGGCTCCAGCCCCTGGGTCGCCTGCAGCGCCACGATCTGCTTGAAGTATGGCCGGGTCCACGCCTCCGGGACCTGCCCGGTGGTGGTGATGTATTCGGCGTGGTGATGCCGCTCGTCGATCACCTTGCCAAGGACTTTGCCGATGATCACCACGCCCCAGCGGATGCCGAGCGTGAACAGCACGACCACGGCAACGAAGGCGAGCAGGACCGGCAGCATGCGGGAGCCCTATCATAACGCCGCGCTCGACGGCCGGCGCTGCGCCTTCCGGCGGGTTGACCAGGGTGAGCCGTCCGCGCACACTGGGGGCGTCACGTGAAGTACGCCGACCGGACGCCGGTGCTGGAACTCAAGGAGCTCAGGACCCACTTCTCGCTTGATGAGGGCACGCTGAAGGCGGTCGACGGGGTCAGTCTGACCGTCCGTCAGGGCCAGACGCTCGGCATCATCGGCGAAAGCGGCTGCGGCAAGAGCGTGACGGCGCAGTCGGTCCTGCGCATCGTCCCCACGCCGGGACGCATCGTCTCCGGACAGATACTGCTGTACCGCGACGCCGAGGAGCCGGTCGACTTGGCCGACATGGACCCGTTCGGCCGATCGGTCCGCGCCATACGCGGCAAGGAGATCTCGATGATCTTCCAGGAGCCGATGACCAGCCTGTCGCCGGTGCACACGATCGGCAATCAGATCGAGGAAGCGATCCTCCTGCACAAGACCGACGACAAGCGTGAAGCGCACACGCAGGCGGTCGACATGCTCGACAAGGTCGGCATCCCGAACCCGTCGCAGCGCATCAACGAATATCCTCACCAGCTATCCGGCGGCCTGCGCCAGCGCGCGATGATCGCCATGGCGCTCTCCTGCAATCCCACGCTGCTGATCGCCGACGAGCCGACCACCGCCCTCGACGTCACCGTCCAGGCGCAGATACTCGATCTGATGGCCCACCTCCAGAAGGAGTTCGGCATGGCGATCCTGTACATCACCCACGATCTGGGCGTCATCGCCGAGATCGCCGACGACGTCGCGGTGATGTATCTGGGACGCGTGGTCGAGCACGCCGCGACGAAGGAGCTGTTTCGCAACCCGCTCCATCCCTACACGCGGCTGCTGCTGAAATCGATCCCGCGCATGGGCAAGGCCGCCAAGCAACGTCTGGAGGCGATCGAGGGCACCGTGCCGATCCCGCTCGACCCGCCGCGCCAATGCGGCTTCTTCGGGCGCTGTCCCGATGCCATCGCCGGCACCTGCGATCAGGAGGTGCCGGGTCTGGTCGAGGTTTCACCCGGCCACGCGGTGCGCTGCTATCTGCACAGCGAGCAGACCGAACCCCACACCGATACGCCGGCGCAACCCCGGCGAGCGTCAGGAGCTGCGCGATGAGCGATACCGACGACCGCCGCGGCAGTCCGGAGGCGGCGAACGGCGCCCGCCGGCTCCTGCAGGTCGACCAACTGCGCAAGTACTTTCCGATCGAGAAGGGGTTTCTGCGCCGCGTCACCGGTCACGTCAAGGCGGTCGACCGGATCAATCTCTTCATCAACGAGGGGGAGACGCTCGGCTTGGTGGGCGAATCCGGGTGCGGCAAGACGACTCTGGGCCGGTGCATCCTGCGCGCCATCGAGCCGACCGACGGCTCGATCAATTTCCAGTTCCAGACCTCCGACGCGCCGGTCGACATCACCAAGCTCGACAAGAATCGTCTCCGGCAGATCCGCCGCCACATGCAGATGGTCTTCCAGGACCCGTACTCGTCACTGGACCCGCGCATGACCGTGCTCGACATCGTCGCCGAGCCGCTGGTCGCCAACAGCCTGGCGCGCGGCCGGGAGCTGGAGGATCGGGTCAAGGAGCTCGTGCGCATCGTCGGCCTGGAGGTCAAGCACCTCAAGCGCTATCCGCACGCCTTCTCCGGCGGCCAGCGCCAGCGTATCGGCATCGCCCGGGCGCTCGCGCCACAGCCGGAGTTCATCGTCTGCGATGAGGCCGTGTCGGCGCTCGACGTCTCCATCCAGGCGCAGATACTCAACCTCTTGGAGGACCTGCAGGCGGAGTTCAATCTCACCTATCTGTTCATCGCCCACGACCTCAGCGTCATCGAGCACATCTCCGACCGGGTGGGCGTGATGTATGTCGGCAAGATGGTGGAGCTGGCTGAGACCGACGAGCTGTTCGGCAACCCCAAGCATCCGTACACGGAAGCGCTGCTGTCGGCCGTGCCGCAACCGGACCCGGAGACGCACATGGACCGCATCATCCTGCCGGGAGAGGTGGCCAATCCCGCCGATCCGCCGTCCGGGTGCTACTTCCACCCCCGCTGCCTGTACGCCAAGGAGACCTGCCGTACCGTGGAGCCGGCCTGGGAGGAGGTGGCGCCCAACCACTTCGCCGCCTGCCATTTCGCCAAGGAACTGACCCTCAAGGGCGTCCAGTAAAGCGCGCTTCCAGGAAAACTCCCTCTACGTAGACGAAGAGAGCGGCGATAACTCGCCGCTCTCTTGTTCATCGACCAGCGGTCGCAGGGACCGGTACGGAGCGTTACTGCCCCAGGGCCTCCTCGACCGAGATCACGCCGGACTTGAAGTCCGGAATGTTGTAGGTGAGCGTGTCGAGCTCGTCGAGCAGGCGCTGCGCGCCGGCATTCAGGTACTTCTCCACATAGGCGTCCCACTCGGCGTCCACGTCGAAGTCGGCGTTGGTCATAGCCTTGAAGTAGAACTCGTCGCGGATCGTCCAGAGCGCGGCGGTCACCTCGCCGGCGATCGCCGTGTAGTCGGTCTGATTGAAGACGTCTTCCCGGTACGGCGGCAGCGAGAACTGCTGGCCGGCGCCGGTGAAGTAGTGGTCGATCCACGCCTGATGGTCGGCGTTCTGAGCGCGCGCGACCGCGTACCGGGCCGGAAACGTCTGGTGCGTGAAGTAGTGGCCGCCGACGTTCTCGAACGTCCAGCCCTCGAGCGCCCGCCGGGGCGAGTTGGTCATCGCGATCGGGCTGGAGCGATCGGGCTCGCCGGCCCACTCCCAATGCACGCCCTCCAGGCCGCCCGGGCTGGAGGCCAGTATCCGGCCCTCCGGGTCGAAGTTCACGTAGTCGTAGATCTGCAGCAGGCGCCGCAGCTTCTCGTCCGACACGTTGCGGTTGACGGTATACGCGACCACGCGGCTGCCGAACGGCAGCGCCGCGTTGTTGTACTTGGTGCGGTAGGTACCGTTGTGGCTGAGGCCGGTGAAGGCCATCCACTTGGCGCCGTCTTCGCGCACCGCGGTGTGTCCCTGTCCTTGGCCGGTGCCGTCACCCCAACTCCAACCGGTCACGGCGCAGGTGGTGCAGATGCCGTAGACGCCGGAGGCGATGCGGTCCTTCCACTGCTGAAAGTTCACGGCCGGCAGCTCCTGGTCCAGGTAGCCCTCCGCGTACCACTTCTGCAGCCGCTTGGTGGCGTCCCGGAAGCACGGGCAGTTGCCGTCCATGACCAGCTCGCCGCCGTATGGGGGTACCGTGTCGCCGTCGTAGTCGTAGCTGGCCTTGTTGTTGAGCCCGTAGGCGTAGAGGACCAGCGATGCGCGGAACATGAACGCCTGCGTCTGGTCGCCGGTGAATCCGTACGGGACGCGCACGCGGCCGTCGTCGAAGCCCAGCTTGTCGCGGAACGCCGCCAGCACGGACTCGAACTCGTCGATGTCGTAGACGCCGGGGTCCCAATAGAACGTGTCGAGTTTGTTCTCCGGGCTCTGGTCGATAGCGCTGAAGAAATCGGTCATGCCGACCCGTTCCAGCCAGTCATAGCGCAGGTAGTGCTGCGCGCCGTTGCCCTCTTTCCCGAACTGCTGCTGGAAGCGCGGAATCGCCCAATACTCGTCGGTCGATCCGGGAGCCAGGAAATAGGCCCAGCCGGCCGCGCCTATCTCGTTCATGGCATCGACGTAGTGCGGCATCTCCTCTTCGATCATGCTGCGCGGGATGGTGCGGTAGGCGCCTTCCATGAACTTCTGATCGTGAAAGTTCCAGACGTACCAGGCATCCGGATGCTCGCCCGACGCCACCAGCAGATTGTGCTTCTCGCGGTCGTTCTGGTGGTAGCGGATCGTCTCGATCTCGACGTTGAACTTCTCCTCGAGCAGCTGCTCGATCACCGTGTTCTCGCCGACGTTGGCGCCGCCGACCCCGGCCCAGGTGATGGGCATAGGCCCCGCCGCGGCCATCTCGCCCTCGGCGGCTGCGAACAGGACGGCCGCCGGCAGCAGCAGCAATCCGAGCAGTACTAGCGATAGCTTTCTCATCGTGACTCCTTCCGTTGATTGACCGGGCCGTGTGATCGACCCAAGCTCGCTGCGGCGATCATACGCCGTCGCGCGCGCGGCGTCACCCTACCGGACGGCCACGCGAGGCGCGCTACAGACGGCCGATCTCCGCCAGCGTCTCCCACAGGTCGAGCTGATCGACCGCGTGGTGCCGGTAGACCCCTACCCCGTCCGCGCCCGCCGCCAGCGCGCGGCGCGCTCCGTCCAGCAGCAGGTGCGGTTCCTGGAAGCTGCCGGCGTGGTAGCAGGAGAGTTCGACGTAGAGCGGCACGCGGCCGGCCGCCACGCGTACGGCATGGCCGACGCGGCGCTCGACCGCGTCCAGGCCGCTCTCCGTGCGGAACCACAGGTACAGCTCGTCGAGCACGCCCCGCTCCACCCAGGACGGCCAATCGAGCAGTCCATGCAGGTACCGGTCCGCTTCGCGGGCGATGACGGTCGCCGAGAAGACCGCCCCCAGGGAGAGCGCCTTGACCCGCGCGCGCGCCTCTACCAGCGTCTCCGTCACGTAGCCGGCCCGGAACGCCAGCCACTCGGGGTCGTCGGCGGGAAGCGTGCGCGCGTCGCGGCCGGTGGCCTGCCGGAACTCCTCCACCGTGCGCTCCTCGTACCCGGCCGGCACCAGCCCGGCGGCGTCCTCCATGCCGTTGACGAACTCCACCTGCACGCCGTCCGCGCCGGCATCGGCCAGCGCCCCGGCGATCTCCGCCGCCTGCCGTGCGCGCACCTCGGGAAACGCGGGGCTGAGGCAGAGACGGTCGCAGAAGCTCAGCGTGTCGGAGCCGTCGGCGGTCCTGGCGCGGTACTCGGGGTGCGCGGCCGCGAACGGACCGATGCTCGGCTCGCCGCGGTGCGGGCCGACCAGGATCGGCCGGTGGCGGTCCAGGACCGCGCGCGCCGCCGGCGAGCGCGGGTCGATGCCCAGGTAGTTCAGCGACCACGTGTAGGAGACCGGCCGCTGGCCGTGGGTCGGGAACGGCGTGCAGGCCACGTAGACGTGGACCTCCATGCCGCGGCTCCGCGCCAAGCCGACCACGCCGGGTGCGCGCGGGCCGATCAGCCGGGTAACGCCGGCATCGAGTGCGCGATCGACGTAGTACGCCGCGTCCTCGCAATCGATGATGCCCCATAGAGGCAGCGAGCGGCTCACCGCGCTATCCGCACACGGCGCGAAACACGCGCAGGTGGTTCAGCCCCAGCACGCCGCGGATCGCCTGTTCGTCGTGTCCGCGGGCGGCCATCCCGGCGGTCAGAGCGGGATATTCCCCGGCGTGCGGTATCACCGTGCCGCCGCCGTCGAAGTCCGATCCCAGCCCCACGTGCTCCGGCCCCGCCACCGCGATCGCGTGATCGACGTGGTCGAGCAGCCGGTCCAGGTTCGGCTCCGCGGCGGACACGAACTTGGGCACGAAGGTGATCGCCACCAGGCCGCCGGTGGCGGCCACCGCCTCGATCTGCCGGTCGTCCAGGTTGCGCGGGTGGCTGCAGAGCGCGCGGCAGTTGCTGTGCGATGCGATCAGCGGCCGGTCGGTCTGGGCGATCACGTCCCAGAAACCCGCGTCGTTGAGGTGGGATACGTCGACCAGAATGCCGAGCCGGTTCAATTCGCGTACCAGCGCCACGCCGTGGCTGGTCAGTCCGCCGCAGGCCGGCTCGTCCGCGCCGGCGGCCGCCCACGACACGGGGTTGTGCGTGATGCCCACGGACCGCAGGCCGAGCGCGTGCAGCGCGGTCAGGATGTTGAGGCTTCGCTCCAGCCCGTCGGAGTCCTCCAACGCCAGGATCGCCGCCACCGCCCCGTCCCGCTTCGCCGCCGTGATGTCGCCGGCCGTACGCGCGATGCGGAAGCGGTCGTCCGCCGCCATCTCGGCCATCAGGATGCCGAAGCCGTCCAGAGCGTACGCGGCGTGGTTGTTCCAGGCGCGCGTGACGCAGACGGCGAAGAACGCCGCGTCGACGCCGCCGTCGCGCATGCGTTGCAGGTCGAGCTGCGTGCGCGCCCCTTCGGGGCGGCCGGGAAACGCCCCCCGAAGCTGCGCGATGGTGCCGGTGCCGGCGTGGCGCGTCGGCGGGCCGCCCAGTCCGCAGCCGCCCGACACGCTGGCGGCGATCGAGTCGTTGTGGCTGTCGATGACCAGCGCGTCGCGGTGCAGTTCCCGGGTATCCATGGAACGATGGTGCCGGCCGGCCGGGTTTTGTTCAAACGGAGCCGGGCGAACCCCGGGGCGGGCCGCCCTTGCCGCGCGGAACCGTCACGGACGATGCTCGGCAGGCATGGCTGGGGGCGTGGCGGACGTGGACTTGGCGTTGTGCGGCGGCGGCCTGCAGAGCGCCCTGATCGTCGCCGCCCTGCACGGGACCGGCTACGGCGGGAGCGTGGCGCTGGCCGAGAGCGAGCGGATCGGCGGCAACCACACGTGGTGCTTCCATGCCGGCGACCTTTCGCCGGCGATGCGGCGCTGCGTCGAGCCGTTCGTCGCGCACCGCTGGAGCTCGTACGAAGTCCGATTTCCCGGCTACCGTCGGGTGGTCGGCGCGCCGTACGCGATGATCTCCAGCGAGCGGCTGCGGTCGGAGGTGCTGCGCATGGTGGCGCATCGCACCGGATGGGTGGGGAGGGAGCACACGCCCGTCGCATCGCTCGGCGAAGCCGCGGTGCGGTTGGCCGACGGGCGCACGATCTCGGCGCGGACCGTGGTCGACGCCCGCGGCGCAGCCGGTGCGGCCGGCGCATGCGGCTATCAGAAGTTCTACGGAGAGGAGATCACTCTCCGGCACGAGCACGACCTGCCCCGGCCGATCGTGATGGACGCCACGGTCGAGCAGCGCGACGGATACCGATTCATGTACGTCCTGCCGCTCACCGCCACGCGGGCGCTGGTCGAGGACACCTCCTTCTCCGACGGTCCCTGCCTGGACGAGGACGAACGCCGGTGGCGGATCGCCGCATGGCTCCGGGACCGCGGCTGGGAGACGCTCCGGATCGAGCGTACCGAGCGCGGCGTGCTGCCGATGCCGCTGGCCGAAGCGCCGGCGGCTGGCGGCGCGGCCGTCATGCGTGGCGGCTACCGCGGCGGCTGGTTCCATCCCGGCACCGGCTACTCCCTGCCGGTCGCGGCCGAGTTCGCCGAGTTGATCGCGGCCACGCCGGTGGCCGACCTGCCGGCGGCGGTCGCCGCGGCGGCGCGTGACCGGCGGCGGCGCGCCCGATTCTGCCACCTGCTCAACCGGCTGCTGTTCCGCTGGTACCCGCCGGCGGCGCGCCGGGCCGTCTTCGAGCGCTTCTACCGGCTTCCCGAGTCGACCATCGCGCGCTACTACGCGTTGCGGCTGCGCCTCGTCGACAAGATACGCATCCTGGGGGGGCGTCCCCCCGCCGGCCTGTCGATACCGGCCGGACGCGGCGGGCGCCTCACGCGGGCATCCGGACGCGGATGACCGGCCGTAGGACCGGCGCGCCGGAACGGCCGGGCGGCCGCGTCGCCGCCGACTTCGACCGCGTCGCTTCCGCGTATGACCTGCTGGTCGGCCTTGACCCCGGCTACCGCAGGCACCTGCGGCGGAGCGCGGAACGCCTGCGGCTGCCCGGCGTTGCGCGCATCCTGGACCTGTGCTGCGGCACCGGACAGTCGACCCTGGCGCTGCGCGCGGTCTACCCGCAGGCAACGCTGTGCGGCCTGGACGCCGCCGCCGAGATGCTGCAGGTAGCGCGCGTCCGCCCGCAGCTCGCCGGCGTGGAGCTCGTGCACGGCGACGCGATGGACCCGACCGCAGCCGGTGTCGACGGACCGTTCGACGGCATTCTGATGGCCTACGGCATCCGCAACGTTGCCGACGCCGACGCCTGCCTGCAGCGAGTGCGCGGCCTGCTGGCCGGCGGCGCGCCGGTCTGCTTCCACGAGTACTCGGTCACCGGCTCGCGCCTGAGCACGGCCGTGTGGAAAGCCGTGACCGCGTCGATCATCATCCCCGCCGCGCGCGTGGTGACCGGCGACGACGGGCTGTTCCGCTACCTGCGCGACAGCGTCCTGGAGTTCGACAGCGTGGATCGGTTCGAGCGCCGCCTGCGGCAGGCCGGTTTCACGGCGGTGCGAACGTTGCCGGCCGGCGGTTGGCAGCGCGGCATACTCCACTCGTTTCTGGCCCGTCGCCCGGCCACCGGCCGATGAACGGGGCGCCGCGGGTGGCGGTGGTGGGCGGCGGCATCGCCGGCATGGCGGCGGCGGTCGTGCTGGCCGAGCGCGGCATCCGCACCACCGTACTGGAACGGCAGCCCTGGCTGGGGGGGCGCGCCGGGGCGTTCCCGGTGCGGCTCGCCACCGGCGAGACGGTGCAGATGGACCGCGGCTTTCATGCCTTCTTCCGCCAGTACTACAACCTGCGCGCGCTGCTGCGGCGCATCTCGCCCGACCTCGACCTGCTGGAGCCACTGGACGACTATCCGGTCCTGGGCCCGGACGGGGCGCGCCAGTCGTTCGCGCGGCTACCCCGGCTGGCGCCCTGGAATATCGTCGCCCTGACCCGCCGCACCCCGTCGTTGACGCTACCGGCGCTGCGCCGGGTGCGGTTGCGCTCGGCGCTGTCGATGCTGGCGTTCGACGCTCGCCGCACCTATGAACGCCACGATCGCCGCTCCGCGACCGAATACCTCGACTCGCTGCGCTTCCCGCCGGCCGCCCGGCAGCTCCTGTTCGACGTGTTCGCGCACTCGTTCTTCAATCCCGAAGGCGCCATGTCCGCCGCCGAGCTGCTGATGATGTTCCACTTCTACTTCACCGGAAACCGGGAGGGTCTGCCGTTCGACGTGGCCCGGCAGCCGTTCTCGACCGGCATCTGGGAACCGATGCGCCGCTACGCGGAGGAGCGCGGCGCCACCGTCCGTACCGGCGCCGCGGTACGCGGCGTCCGTCGCGGCGCCGGCCGTTGGACGATCGACGTGCGCGGCGCTTCGGACGCGGTCACGGCCGACGCCGTGGTGCTGGCGCTCGACGTGGAAGGGCTGAAACGGCTGCTGCCCGCCACCCCGTTCGATCGAGGCGCCTGGGCGGCCGGCGTGCGCGCGTTGCAGGCGACGCTGCCGTTCGCGGTATGGCGGCTGTGGCTGGACCGCCCCACCGCCGACGGCCGGGCGCCGTTCGCGGGCACGGCCGGCTTCCCCTTGCTTGACAACATCTCCCTGTTCCATCTGTTCGAAGACGAGAGCCGCGCCTGGGCGGCCACGCATCGCGGCTCGGTGGTCGAGCTGCACGCCTACGCGGTGCCGGACGGCACCGCCGAGGGGCACCTCCGCCGGACGATGTTGCGCGGCCTGCACCGCCTGTATCCGGAGACCCGGGCGGCCCGGCCTCTGGACGAGGTGTACCTGTTGCGACGCGATTGCCCCGCGTTTGCGCCCGGCTCGCGCGCCGGCCGGCCGGGCGTCGGCACACCGCACGCAGGCATCTATCTGGCCGGCGACTTCGTGCGCATGGAGCAGCCGAGCGCGCTCATGGAGCGCGCGGCCGTGTCGGGAATCGCCGCGGCAAACGCCATCCTGACCGCGGAGGGGTTGCCGCCCGAGCCGGTGGCGTCGATCCCTCGCAGCGGCATCCTGCCGGCGGCGGCGGCATGAGCGGCGATCCCCGCAGGCGCGGCTTCCTGTTCGGCCGCCCGCCCACCGGCCCCGAATCCGCACGCGAGCTGCAGAGGCTGCCCGATTGGCAGCAGTCCGATCCGAAGTGGATCAAGACGGCCGTGCGGCGGGCGATGGCGCTTCCCGCCGGCGGTTGGCACGTCATCGACGCCGCCCGCGCCATCGGCGAGCGGCCGCGGCAATACCGGATCGACGACCGGGAGCTGGTCGTGTGGCGCGGCGCCGAGCGGCTGTTGGCAGCGCCCAACGCCTGTCCGCATCTCGGGGCGTCGCTGGCCGACGGACGGGTGCGCGACGGCTGCCTGGTCTGCCCGTGGCACGGGCTGGTCCTCGGCGAGCGCGGCCACGCCGGCTGGCGGGTGTTGCCGAGCTACGACGACGGCGTACTGCTCTGGGTGCGGCTGGACGGCGTGGAGCAGCCGTCGGCGAAGCCCTTCCTCTGCGCGCGGCCGGCCCGCGGCATCGACGCGGTGGTCCGCATGGAGGCGGCGTGCGAGCCGGAGGACGTGATCGCCAACCGCCTGGACCCGTGGCACGGCGCGCACTTCCACCCCCATTCGTTCGGCCGCCTGCGCGTGATCGAACGGACCGCCGACAGCATCGTGGTCCGCGTAACCTATCGCGCCACGCGCCGCCTGGGGGTGGAGGTCGACGCGCGCTTCGACTGCCCGGACCCGCGCACCATCGTCATGACGATCGTCGACGGCGAGGGCGCCGGCTCCGTGGTGGAGACCCACGCCACGCCGGTCGCGCCGGGCCGCTCGGCCATCGTCGAGGCGACCGTCGCCACCTCCGACCGGTTCGGCTTTCGACTGGCCCGGCGCGCCGCCGGCTTGGTGCGCAGAGGCATGCTGCGCAGAGCCCACCGGCTCTGGGTGGAAGACGCCGCCTACGCCGAGCGGCGCTACGCCCTGCGCACCGGCACCGTCTGAGCACCGCCGGTTTGACCATACGGGTCGTGTAGCATTAAGGTTCATCATGGATGCGCCCGGCGTGACCCCGGCCTCCGGCGGCGCCGGCGAAGCGGACCGTCGCTCGCAAGAGCATCGCCCTGCGCGCTGTCCGGTCTGCGGGCGCGCCTTGACCGTGCCGCCCGGAACGCCGCCGCCGACGGCTGACCGCATCTGCGGAGCCTGTGCCGTTCGGCCGGCTCGCCCCGGCGGTACGGAGGCCGGCGCAGACCGCGGCCGGTAACCGGCGCCTACCGCGGCGCAAGCAGCATGGGACTCGTCGGCTCTACAGTCCGGCGGCGTGGGCGGAGTGGAACGTGTCGGCCCCGCCGCGCAGGCCGTCGGGTCCACGCATGATCGCCACCGGGCTGGCGAACGGGCTCATCCCCTCGGTGGTGTAACGCGGGTCGATCACCGCCACGCGGTGGCGGCGCGCGCGCAGCTCCTCGATCACGGCCGGGGCCAAGCGGCCGTCGACGGCGGTCAGCGGCGTGCTGCAGTCGATCCGGGGCGCGTCGATCGCCGCCTGCGGCCCCAGCCCGAAGTCGAGTATCTTCACCACCAGGTTGGTGACGCAGTTGGTGATCCGCCGGCCGCCGGAGGCGCCCACCGCCAAGCGCACGCCGTCCGCGCCGAGCACCAGCAGCGGCGACATGTTGTTCAGCGGCCACTTGCCGGGCGCGATCGAGTTGACGTGCCCCGGCACCGGATCGAACCACATCATGCCGTTGTTGAGGATCACGCCGGTGCGGCCCGCCACCACGCCCGACCCGAAGCCGGACATCAGCGTGTTGGTCAGCGACACCGCGTTGCCGTCGCCGTCCATCACGCACAGGTGGGTGGTGCCGTCCTGGTAGGCCGGCGCGCTGCCCGGCGGCCGCTTCGGCGCCCGCCGGCCCTCCTCCCGCCACGGATCGCCCGCCGGGAAGCGCGCCGGCGCCTTGGCGCGGATGCCGGCCTGACGGCGCGCCGCGTAGGACGGGGAGATGAGGCCGCGCCAGGGCACGTCCGCGCTCTCCGGGTCGGCCAGATAGGCGAAGCGGTCGGCATAGGCCAGCCGCGCGGCGCAGATGTAGTGGTGCAGCGCCTCCGCGCCGTTGTGCTCGCAAGCGCTCAGGTCGGTCCCGGAGAGCAGTTGCAGCGTCATGGCGCTGGTGATGCCGCCCGAGGCGAACGGCGCCGCGCGCACCCGCGTGTCCCGGTACGTCACCTCCAGCGGCGCGGGGGCGCCGCCGGTCTGCCAGTGAAACGGCCGGTAGCCCTCCAGGTCGGCACGGTCCAGCACGCCGCCCGCGCCGCGTACGGCGTCGACCAGCCGGCGGGCGATCAGGCCGCCGTAGAACGCGCCGGCCCCTTCCTCGCCGATGGCGGCCAGCGTATCGGCCAAGTCCGGCTGGCGTATCCTTACCGGCTCGGCGCGAAGCGGATCGCCCCGCGCATAGCGGCTGCCGGGGATTTCGATGCCGGCCGGCAACTCGCCGGCCGGCAGAAAGATACCGCGCAACTCCGGGTAACGCGTGAGCTTTCCCGCCTGCCCCGCGAAAGCCATCAGGTCGTGGAACTCGGGCGCGAAGCCGTACTGCGCCAGCTCCACGGCCGGCGCCACCACCGCGTCGAGCGGCAGGCGCCCGAACTCGGCGTGCGCGGCCGTGAGGCCGGCCACCGCACCGGGCGTGGCGATGGCGCGCGGCCCCTCCAGATTGGCGTCATCTTCCACCCCCGGCCAGCCAAACGACCCCACCGCCGGCGCGCCGGTCAGTCGGTACATGTCCGGGACGGCGGCCAGCGGCGCGCGCATGGGAAAGGCGAACACGCCGCCGCGCTCGCCCATCTGGTAGACGAGGTACCCGCCGCCGCCGATGCCGCTGGAGGCCGGCTCCACTACGCCTACGGCGAACGCGGCCGCCACGGCGGCGTCCATGACGTTGCCGCCGGCGCGCAACGAGCGCAGAGCTGCGGCGCTGGCCAGCCGGTGCTTGGTGGCCGCCATGGCGCGCTCGCCGCGCGCCTCGCTCTTGCTGGCGGCAAAGACGCTGTCACTCACCATCGGTCCACGCGTCCTCTGCCTCGCCGGTACGCCGGCAACTCGCTATGCCTTCTTCGCGTACGGCGGCAGCGGCCAGCCCGACTCGGCGCCGATGCGCATGGCCCGTTCCCGCTCCGCCGGTGACAGCGGCGGCACGTCCACGGCGCGGGCGTTCTGCTCCAGTTGCGCGCGGTCCTTGGCGCCCGGGATCGCCGCCGTCACCCCCGGCGTGTCGAGCACGAAGCGGAGCGCCGCCTGCACCATCGTGCGCCCGCGCTCGGTCAGGAAGCGCAACTCGGCCAGCCGGGCCAGCGCCGCTCGGGCGCGCGGGTTGGTGAAGCGTTCGTAACGCCGGTCGGCGCCGTCGAGCCGCTGCGTATCGAAATACGCGCCGGTCAGGGCTCCCTGGCCGAGCGGCACGCGGATCAGCGTGCCCAGGTTCGCTTCCAGCGCCAGCGCCAGCGCGTCGTCCGCGGTCGGATTGACGATGCTGAGTCCCACCTGCGCCATCGCCAGCTCGCCCAGAGCCAGCAACTCGCGCATCGCGTCCGCGTCGTTGGTCGAGATGCCCCAGCAGCGGATCGCGCCGGCCTGCTGCAGCGCGGTCAACTCCTCGACGACCGCGGGCATCAGCGCGCTCGGCGGCACGCCGTGGAGCTGGTAGATATCGATGTAGTCGGAGCCGAGGCGCCGCAGGCTGCCGGCGCAGGCGGTCTGCACGCGGCTGCGCGCGTCCGCTTCGCTCTCGCCCTCCGGCGGAGGCGCCATCTTGGTCGCCACCACGTAGCGGTCGCGGCGGCCGGCCAGCGCGCGGCCGATGATGCGCTCGGAGTGGCCGGCGCCGTAGCCCTCCGCGGTGTCCAACAGGTTCACGCCGAGCGCCTCCGCGTGGTGGATGGTGCGCACCGACTCCTCGTCGTCCATGCCGGGCCATCCGCCGCCGCCGTGGGTGCCGCCCATCTGGTAGCAGCCCAGGCCGATGCGGGAGACCTCGATGCCGGTGGTGCCGAACGTTTGATATTCCACGTCGTGACCCCTTCAGCGCTCGACCGGCATGGCGCGGCCCTTGCCCAGGCTGCGGTGGACCGCCTCGGTGAACGCCATGTACTGCACGCCGATCTCGAAGGTGTTGCGCTCGATCGCGCCCTCCCCGCGGACGGCGGCGCAGAACTCCTCCTCGACTCGCCAGCCGGGCGGCATGTGCCGGCCCGGACGCGGCGCAGACTCGGGGACCGGCAGCGGCTGCAGCGCGCCGTCACCGCGCCGGGCGCCCAGCAGTTGGCCGCCGGCGACTCGCAGCGTCCCCTCGGAGCCGTAGATCGTCGTGCCCGGCGTGCCGTGGCCCAGCACGCCGGAGACCTGCAGGTGCAGCGTGGCGCCGCAGGCCAGGTCGGCCAGGATCTCCAGGTGGTCCGGAAGCTCCATGGCCTGCGCGACGCCCGCTTCGTCGCGCCGCATCGGTACGAAGGTCCGGCCGAGGGCGCTCACGCGGGTGGCAGGTCCGACCCAGCGCATGATCGTCTCATAGATGATGCCGAGCGAGCCGACGTTCAAGCCGCTGTAGACGGCGTTGTCGCGCCAGACCATCGGCGCGTCGCGGTCGATGAAGCCGCCGCCGCTCAGGTGCTCGACCGCCAGCACGTCGCCGACGTACCCGCCGGCGATGTGTTGGCAGATCGTGGCGTCCATGCCCAGGGTCATCGCCGCCGGCACCACCTGCGTGACCAGTTCGGGGCGCGAGCGCGAGGCGGCCAGCATCTCCCGCGCCTCGGCCAAGTTCAGGGCGAGCCGCGCTTCGGTCAGCACGTGCTTGCCAGCCGCCAGCGCAGCGAGCGTCACCGGTCTGTGCAGGTAGGGCCAGGTGCCGATCAGGACGGCGTCGACGTCGTCGGACTTCACCAGGTCGCGCCAGTGATCGTGGACGCGGCCGATGCCGTGGTCGGCGGCGGCCCGCTCGGAAGACGCTCGGGAGCGGTTTGCGACGCTCACCAGTTCGACGTCGGGCTGCGCCTTCAAGCCCGGAATGTGGCGGTTGCGGGTGTTGTTGCCGGCGCCGACGATGCCGACGCGGATGGTGCCGGTAGTACGTGCCGTACGAAGGGATGTCATACCAGGAGATGATAGCGCAGAACCCGCCGGCGCTACGGAGTCGATCAGGCACGGCGCGCCGGCGGCTACGAGCCGGTGAGCACCTCCGCGAAGAGCTGCCGATCGATATTGCCGCCGGAGAGCACCAGCGCCGCCCGGGTGCCGCGCATCCGCGATCGTTCCTGGAGCAGCGCCGCCAGCGGCCCCGCGCCCGCGCCCTCGGCGAGGTTGTGGGTGTCGGTGTAGTAGGCGCGCATCGCCGCGCGCATCTCGGCGTCGGAGACCGCGACAACCCGGTCCACGCCGGCCAGGATCAAGGCGAGCGCCGCTTCATCGGGCACGCGCACGGCCATGCCGTCGGCGATCGTCGCCGCCGGCCCGGTCGCCCGCGCCTCGCCGGCGGCGAACGAGCGCTGGTAGGCCGGCATGGCCGCCGACACCACGCCGATCACCGCGGTCGCCGGCGACAGCGCGTTGCGGGCAGCCATCACGCCGCAGATCCCGGAGCCCAGGCCGATCGGCACGTAGACCGCGTCGAGATCCGGCACCGCCCGGAACAGCTCCACGCCGTAGCTGGCCACGCCCAGGACCAGTTCCAGGCTGAAGGACGGCATGAGATGCACGCGGTCGCCGACGGCGATGCGCGCCGCGTGGGCGCAGGCTTCGTCGAAGTCGCGGCCATGCTCGGCCAGTCGGGCGCCGAAGGCGCGCATCGCCTCGTTCTTTTCGCGGCTGTTGCCGGCCGGCATCACCACGGTAACAGCGAGCCCGGCGCGGCGCGCGGCGAAGGCGACGCTCTGGCCGTAGTTGCCGCGGGTGGCGGCCACCACTTCGGTCACGTGCGGCTTGGCGCGCCGCAACCGGTCGACGGCCACCAGCGCTCCGCGCAGCTTGAACGACCCGATGGGGGTGTGGTTTTCATGCTTCACCCAGACCGAACATCCGGTGCGCTCGCACAGCAACGGCCAGCGGTACTGCGGGGTCGGCGGCATGGCGCGGTAGACGATCTGCGCAGCGCTCTCGATCTCCTCCAGCGTGGGAAGGCTCACCTCGGACACGGCTCCAGCCTACGCCGATAACGTGCCGGCGGGAACCTGCCGCGTAACGCCGTGCGGCGCGGAACCGGGCGGCCGGGACGGACCAGGGACCTGACGCCTTGCGCGGCGTGACCATCAGACCCATAGTCACGCCCATGGCCCATGCAGCTATCGAGCGCGCGATGAGCGTCTCCTGGGGGGCACCGGGAGCCGTTGACGACGAATCCTGTTGGGAGCGGATACGTGCCCGATTTCCGTTGGACCCCGATCTGGTCTACCTGAACAGCGCCGCGCTCGGCGTGCCGCCGGACCCGGTGATCGCCGCCGTGCACGAAGGCTATCTGCGGCTGTCGCAGGACCCGGACGCCGGCAAGATCGACTACCGGCGCTACAACGCCGAGGTCGCGGTGCCGGAGCTGGCGGCGCTCATGGGCGCCCGCCCGGAGGAGCTCGCCATCAACCGCAACGCCTCCGTGGGCTTGGCGCTGGCGGCCGACGGCGTGCGCGGGCTCCGCGCCGGCGACGAGATCCTCACCACCAGCCACGAGCATCCGGTCGGCGTGCAGCCGTGGCGCGACCGCGCCGCCCGCGAGGGGTTGGTGGTGCGCGAGGTGGCGCTGCCTAGTCCCGTCGAGGATGCCGCGGCACTGATTGAGCCGCTGCGCGCCGCGATCACCGAGCGCACCCGGGTGCTGTCGTTCTGCCACGTCACCCGCGGCGGCGTGCGCTATCCGGTCGAGGAGTTCTGCCGCCTGGGCCGCGAGCACGGCTTGATCGTCTCCATCGACGGCGCGCAGGCGGTCGGCCGCGTGCCGGTCGACGTCGCCGGCTACGACTGCGACCTGTACGCCGCCAGCCTGCACAAGTGGCTGCTGGCGCCGTCCGGGACCGGCGTGCTGTACGTACGGCAGGGGTTCCAGGAGCGTTTCGGCACCGTCGCCACGCCGCCCGGAACGACCGCCGCGCGGTACGAGGAGGAGGGCACCTTCGACCTGCCGACGCGCGCCGGCATCGGCGTGGCGGTGGCGTGGATGAGACAGATCGGCATCGGCGCGATCGAGGCGCGCAACCACCGGCTCGCCGAGCGGCTCCGCGCCGGGCTGGCCGAGATTCCCGGCATGCGCATCGTCAACTCATCCCGGCGAGCGCTGGTCGCGCCGGGTACGACCCTGGTCGAGCCGCCCGGAGGCGACGCCGCCGGCTGGCGGGTCCGGCTGCAGGAGCGCTACAACCTGCGCGTCGACGACCACGTCCGCGACGGCCACGACGCGCTCCGCATCTCCACCCACTACTTCATCTCCCCCGCTCAGGTCGACCGCGTGGTCGCCGCCATGGCGGCCGAAGCTGGTTGCGTCCAAGCGACACCGGCGACCGGCGTTTGAGTCCGGGGTAAGCCCGCCAACGGACGCCCCGACCGGTCTACGTAAGCGCTGCCAGGGCCTCCCGCTGCCGGGCGAGGCGCCGGTCGCGGTCGGCGGCGAAGCGTTCGATGCCGGTGGCGATCGACCGCTGGTCCAGGTGCGCCTCGGCGATCACGTCGGATTCCTTGCCGCCGGTCAGCCAGCGGTCGTGCCAGTCGGAAACCAGCGAGTACTCTCCGGTGAGCGGCCCCACGTCGCGCACCGGCCACATGCGCTGCGTGCCGGTAGTGACCACCATCAGGTCGTTCTTGGCCGCCGCCGGCAGCACCGCGTCGCGGTACGGCTGCGGCTGGCGGTCGAAAAGCTCCTCGCTGATCGCCGCGACCACCTTGACGTTGATCCCCTGCTCTTCGAGTCCCGGCAGCGCCTGCACCAGATTGAAGGTCGAGCTGGAGCCCTGCGCCAGGACGTACCCGTGCCGCGGCTTGCCGGGATCGAAGTCGCGGATCACGTAGAACCCCTTGGCAGCCGCCCGGAGGTCGGTGTCGGCGAAGGTCGAGCGGTCGGCCACCGGAAAGTCGGGGCGCGCCACCTCGATCACGATCACGCCGACCAGCGGGTCGCGCGCGGCGATCTCCGCCGCCGCGAAGTAGCCGGGCGCCACGTCGTTGTAGTCCCAGAAGCTGAGCGTGATCACCTGCCCGCGCGGGAACAGCTTCCACACCTGCGGCGCGAAGATGCCGAAGTGCGTGCGCGCGTCGGCGGCCGTCTCCGGACCGGAGTGGCCGGCCAGGATGTTCAGGACGCCGACCCGGAACGGGCTGTCCTGATTCTGCTGGCTCCACACGCGCGCCGGCAGATACATGAACGGCGTGAACGCGCCGTAGCTGCCGCTCAGCGCCCACACGCCCGCGTGCACGTTGGGGTCGAGCGACGCGCTCTGTCCGACCAGCCCCACGGCGGTGGAGGCGTTGCCCGCCTCCTGAATCGCCGCCTTCAGCCGCGTGCCGCCCTGGTTGATGAGCGGATCGTAGTGGCCGGTGAGCGATCCCTTCTCCACGTTGATCGAACCCGACAGGTCGGCCGACACGGTGAGGAACCGGTTGCCGGTAACGTGATTGAGCCACTTGACCACCTCGGATATCGCGCGGCGCGTCCCCTGCACTTCGCCCGGCTGCTTGAACAGCTCGATGCCGACCTCCTCGGCGGCCCCCCCGTCGCGGGCGACGCTCACCGTCTGCGGATCGACCGGAATGGCGGCGACGCGCAGGCGCCCGTCCTGAAACGGGTCGGTGCGGTTATCCACGCGCAGCGTGACGTCGTCGCTCACCTCGTCGCCGGTGGCTACCAACCGGTCGCTCAGCCACTCGTCGAGCCCGTCCTGTTCCAGTACCGACATGACGACGTCGATGTTGGTCTTGAACTGGCGCAGCCGCTCCGCCTCGCCCGCGACCGGACCGTCGTGTATCCCCTCGAAGGTGACGCCGAAGCGTTGCTCGAAGGTGCCGGCCAGGGAGACGAAGTACGGGTCGTTCATCTTCATCTCGTACGGGTGGCTGTGATAGCCGACCAACTGCTCGCCGTACCCGCTGATCGCCCCGTTGGTCGCGGCCGGCCACCAGCCCTTGGTGGTACGCCCGACGACGATCATGGGCCGACGGTCGTCCGGGTCCCACTCCTCCATGGTCTTGAGCGCGCCCAGGATCTCGTCGTAGTCGTTGCCATCGCCAAGGGTCAGCACGTTCCAGCCGTAGGACGACCACTGTTCGGCGATCCGGTAGCCGTCGAACGATTCCGACACCACGCCGCCGATCAGCGAATCGTCGATGCCGGCGTTGTTGAACGACAGCAGAATACGCAGCCGCTTGCCCACCTTCTGGGCCACCGCCTGCGTCTTCATCTCCTGCGAGTGGCCGGAGGTCATGGCGAACTCGCCTTCCAGCGCGACGATCTTCGGCGAGTCGCCGGCGCCCATGAAGTCCCAGAAGGCGGCCTTGCCGGCCGCGGTGGCGATGCCGATGCCGGACGGACCGCCATTGACGTCGTTGATCAGGTCGGTGGTCTCCGCGTGGCCGGCGAGCGATCGGATGCCCCGTAGTCCGGCCTGCGCGAACAGCGGGTCACCGGCAAGTCCGTTGTCTTCCAGCAGCGTGGCGAGCGCCCCTGCGCCGCGCCGGAAGCCCAGGCAGTCGATCGGCAACATGGCGATCTTGGGGTCGACCCGATAGCGGTCATGGCCGGTCGCGTCATAGCGGCGCGCCATCGCTTCGCCCATGATCATCCACAGCGCGTACAGGGTCGGGATGTTGTGGCCGCCGGCCAGCAGCAGCTTGTCCCCGAACGGGTGCTTCGGCCGGCGATAGTCGTAGCGCAGGCCACCGTGCTCGGGCCCCATCAAGTGCAGCGCGACGTTGTACGGCGTATAGGCCAGCGGGCCGCCGAAGTGACCGGTCTGCGAGTAGTTGCCGAGCAACGTGAGCGTCATCGCGGTCATGAAGCCGACGTCCTCCAGCCGCCGTCGGTCGTAGGCGGGGAGTTGCACGCTGTGCGCGGCGGCCTCGCCGGCGGGTGCGGCGGTGCGAACCAGAACCGATGTTCCGTCAGTACCCATTGTCATCTCTCTTGTCGGCACCGGCGGCGATCGCTGCGGGCCGCGGTGCGTGTTGGTCTGCGGAGCGCGCCGCGGATGTCATGCGGCGCTGCCCGATTGAGCCTACCGCACGGTGCGCGGGCCGTCACCCGCGCGGCTTGCGGCGCCCCTTACCGCAGCGCCTCGAACGCGCGGTCGAACCGACCGCTCAGCTCGTCCATCCCGGCGCGCTTCTGAGCGGCGTTCAGGTCGGTGCGCCGGATCATCACGTGCGCCTGTTTCTCGAAGTCGTTGACGAACCGGCACGCCTCGACGATGTTCCGGTGGTTCGGCTCCGGGATGACGATGCAGCCGCCGCTGTCGCCGTGGATCAGGTCGCCGGTCCGCACCGTGATACCGCCGACCCGCGCCGGCTCGCCGTAGCCCGACCAGCGCAGCGCCGCGTGCTGGATCACGCGGGCGATCGCGAACACGCCGAATCCCTGATCGATGATACCGGGCAGGTCGCGGACGCCTCCCGAAGTCACCATGCCGGCGGCACCAGCGGCAATGAACCCCTTGGCCATGCCGTCGCCCATCACGCACTCCCGGTACGGATCGGGGCCCACCGTCTCCACCACGATCACGCGCGGCAGCTCGCTCGCCTCGATCGCGTCCATCATCGCGAAGTAGTCGTCCGTCTGCGAGTCGCCTTCGGGCGTGCAGGTGTCGATCCTGATCGTGATCGCCTCTCCCACCAGTGGCGGCAGGTCGGGCGTCATGCACTGGATGCGCCCATCCATTGCGTAGGTGTGCGGCTCGGAGTGGCCGAGCGCCGAGAGCGCATTGCAGACGAGGGCGGTCTCGGAGTCCTGGAGGCTCTCGATCAGTGCTTGGTCCATCAGGTCCGCAAGCGTACCGGCCGCCCCGCTGGACGGCAAGGAGCGGGCTCGACTCGACTTGACCCCCCGCCGGTATCGCCCGACACTGCCGGACCATGCGAATAGCGGTAGTCGGCGGCGGCGTGATCGGACTGAGCACCGCGTTCCATCTGGCCGACCGCAACGCCGGCACGGTGATCCTGGTGGAGAAGGGACCGATCGGCGACGGTTCCAGCTCGCGCGCCGGCGGCATCATCACCGGCCTCATGGGCACGGAGACCGCCGTGCGCGCGCGCAAGATCAGCCTGGCGTTGTTCCAGCGGTTCAGCCGAGAGGTCGACGGCTACACCTTCCACGACGTCGGCACCCTCAATCTGGCGGCCGACCAGGGCGCCGGGCGTGTGGAAATGCTGCCGCTCTATGACCGTCTGGACGCCCCCTACGAGATCCTCGACGCGGACGAGATGCGGCGCCGCTGGCCGCTGATGGCGGTCCCGGACGACGCCTGGGGGCTGTACGACCCGATCGCCGGCTACAGCGAGCCCGACGAGTACGTGGCGGCCATGGCGGCCCATCTGCGCAAGCTCGGCGTGGAGATACGCGAGTTCGAACCGGTCCTGGGGTTCCCGATGCAGGGCGACCGGGTGATCGGCGTCCGCACCGCCGCGGAGACGATCGAGGCCGACGTGGTCGTCTGCGCGTCGCACGTCTGGTCGATCCGGCTGCTGGAGCAGTTCGGCTGGCGCATGCCGTCGAAGGTGTTCGTGCACCAGCGCTACGTCTCCACGCCGGTGCCGAAGCCGGTGATCCTGCCGGCGGTCAACGACCACCCGCGCCGCGGTTACTACCGTCCGGCGTTCGGCAACCGCGTGCTGATCGGCATCGAGACGCCGGACCGCGAAGAGGTGCCGCCGCCGGAGCGCGACCTGCATCTGTCCCGCTTTTCCGTGGACCCGGATATCCGGGAGCGCGAGCTGAACCGCCTGCAGTACGTGGTGCCGGACGTGGCGCCGCTGTCGTGGGAGATCGAAAAGGTCGGGCTGCTTGCCTACTCAGCGGACGGCGAGCCGATCCTGGGGCCGGCGCCCGGCGTGCGCGGCCTGATCTGCGCCGGCTGTTTTCACTCCGGGGGCTTCGCCTATAACCCGTCGGCCGGCCTGCTGGCGGCCGAGTGGGCAATGGACGGCCGCACCAGCATCGATATCGGCTCCTTCGCGCCGGACCGGTTCGATCCGCAACAGGCGCGCGCCTTCATCGATTCGCGCATTCGCCACAGCGAATACCAACACGCACTCCACGCGGGCGGGCGGCACTGACCGTCGATCCGCGTCGAGCACGGAGGACCGCATGCCCGAACCGCTCAATCCCGGCCGGATCTCGGTCGCCGTCATCATCGGCGGCCACGCCTACGACGTGCCGGCGTTCAAGCGCCTGTTCGACTCGTTCGAGGACATCGTCGCCTATCCGCAGGACATAGGCAACTTCTCGCGCGCCTGGGGCGTACCGCCCGACGCCTACGACGTGCTGCTGTTCTACAACGCCGGCGGCGACACGGCCGCGGACCTGGACGCTACCTGGGGGGCCGGCACCTCGGCGGCGGTCGAGGCGATCGGCCAAGCGGAGCAGGGCGTGGTGATGCTGCACCACGCGATCCGCTCCTACATGGCGTGGCCGAAATGGTCGGCGCTCCTGGGCATTCCCCACGAGCAGCGCGAAGGCGCCGAGTTCACCGTGCAGTTCGGGCAGACGATGCGGGTCACGGTCACCGACCCCGGCCATCCGATCGGCCGCGGCATCGAACCATGGGAGGTGGTCAACGAGGCGTGGCCCACCATGGCGTGGACGCCCAGCGAGGACGCGTCGGTCATCATGACCACCGACAACCAAGTGACCAGGACCGGCACGATGGCGTGGTGCCACCGCCTGGACCATGGCCGGGTGTTCTGCCTTACCCCCGGCCACGACGATCAAGCGTACTCGCACCCGACCTATCGGACCACGCTGCACCGCGGCATTCGCTGGGCGGCCGGCCGGTTGTAGCACCGCCACGGCGGGCCGGGGTGAGTCAGTCGCTCATCCTGGGCTTGGCGCCGTAGTGCTTGAACGACGGCAGCAGCCGGCCGGCGCTGATGCCGCCGTCGACGTGCAGCACCTGCCCGGTTACCCAATCGGCGTCGCTCGACGCCAGATAGACCGCCGCACGGGCGATGTCGAGCGGCGTCCCGAAGCGGCCGAGCGGCGTGTAGCGCATCCACGCGTCGCGCAGCGCCGAGCCCTCCGGCGGCGGCGGATCGTTGGGCACCGGCACCGCGCCGGGAGCGATCGCGTTGATGCGTATGCCGTGCTCGGCCAGATCGAAGGCGGCGCCACGCGTGAACCCGATGATCGCCGCCTTGCTCGCCTCATAGGGAGCGGCGTAGTGCGTGCCGGAGACCCCGTGGATCGACGACATGGTGACGATCGCGCCGCCGCCGGTGCGCGCCATGAGCGCCGCCGCGTGGCGCACCGTCAGATAGGTGCCGGTGACGTTGACCCGCGTCACGCGCTCGAACTCCTCGGCGCCGAAGTCGAGCAGCGGCTTCAGCGCGCCGCCGATGCCGGCCACCGCCGCCGCGATGTCCAGCCGGCCGAAGCGCTCCTCCGCCGCCGCCACCGCGGCGACCACCTCCGCCTCGCACCCGACGTCCGCCCGGACGATCTCCGCACGCCGTCCGGCCGCGCGGACCGCCGCGGCGGTCCGCTCCGCGCCCTCGGCGTCGCCGCGGTAGACGACGATGCTGTCCGCGCCCTCCGCCGCGAACTCGCGGCAGATCGCGCCACCGAGCCCTCCAGACGCCCCGGTGACCAGCGCCACCTTGTCCCGCAACCGCATTCCGCCGCGTCGCATACGGGGAGCATACCCTGCGCCGGCCATGCGGCTCACATGCCGGCCAGCGCGGCCCGGGTCGTTCGCAGCAGAGCCTCCTGCCGGGCCGCGGCGGCGCGTGCCCGCTCGCGTTCCTGCGCCCCGCTCCACCCCAGCTCCCGCGCCAGCAGCGCCGCCACCCGCGGCACGCAGCGCAACGCCGCATCGCCATCCAGGAACGTCAGCCGCGTGCGCCGCGCCACGACGTCGTCGACCGTGCAGGCCGCCTCGCAGCGCGCGGCGTGCACGACCTCGGCTTCGATGTAGGGGTGGCGCGGGGAGAGCCGCGAGCCGAGCCCGGCGCCGGCCAGCGCGGCGACCCGGCCGGCGCCGGCCCCGTACGCGCGGTCCAGGTGATGGGCTACATCGGCCGGAAGGCGATACTCGCGTTGCAGGCGGCCCGGTTCGGACCGGTACCCGGCGCCGCCTGCGAGCGGCGTGTGGCGCGTCTGGGAGGCCCGCGCGGGCGCCAGATCGGCCACTTCCACCGCGCGGTTCACGGCTTGCACCGCCATGGCGCGATACGTCGTCCACTTGCCGCCGGCTACGGTCAGCAGTCCCGAGGCGCTCGGCTCCAGCAGATAGTCGCGGGCCAGGGTCGCCGTGCTGCGGCCGCGCCCGCCGCCGGCGGCCACGCGCCGAGTCGGCGCGGCGATCAGCGGCCGCAGCCCCGACCAGGCGGCCGCCACGTCGTCCGGCTTCACCTGCAGGTTGAGATAGCTGCGCAGATGGCTGGCCAGATAGGCCAACTCCTCCGCACCCGGCACCGGGTTGACGGACACCTCGGCCGCCACCTCGGTCGTGCCGGCCAGCGTGCTGCCGTGCCACGGCAGCACGAACAGCACCCGTCCATCCTCCGTGCGCGGAATGAGCAAGCCGGTGTCGCCGGCGGGGAACCGCTGCCCCAGCACCACGTGGCTGCCGGCGCTCACCCGCAGCAGCCGCCGCCCCTGCGGAACGTCCAGGCGCCGGACCGCGTCGACGAACGGCCCGGCCGCATTGATCACCACGCGGGCGCGGATCTCCCAGGCGGCGCCTGACAGCAGGTCCCGTACCGCGGCGCCCGTGATCCGGCCCGCGCGACTCTTGCGCAGTTGCTCGACCTTTACGTAGTTGGACACCGCCGCCCCGTGCGCGGCCGCGGTCAGGGCCAGCGCCAGGTTCATCCGCGCGTCGTCGAACTGGCCGTCCCAGTAGACCACTCCCCCGTTGATCTGCCGCCGCGGGCCGCGGCCGACGACCCGCTCGCGCAAGTGAGGAAACCGGGCGATCGCGTCTTCCTGCGGGATGAACTCCGAGCGGCGCAGCGCGTACTTGCCGGCCAAGCGGTCGTACAGCGAGAGGCCGAACCGGTAGTACGGGAGCTGGCTGCGCTGATAGAGCGGAACGAAGATCGGCAGTTCCCGCACCAGGTGCGGAGCGATCTCCATGAGCGCCTTGCGCTCGCGGAGCGCCTCCCGGACCAGGCGGAACTGGGTCCGGTCCATGTGCTTGATCGCCTGTTCCAGATAACGGACGCCGCCGTGCACGAGCTTGGTGCTGCGGCTGCTGGTGCCGCCGGCGAAATCGCCGCGCTCCACCAGCGCCACCCGCAGCCCGCGCGTCGCGGCGTCGAGCGCGCAGCCGCATCCGGTGGCGCCGCCGCCGATGACCAGCACGTCGAAGGAGTCGTCGGCCAGGCGGCGCACGTGCTCGTGCCGATTCACTACCCCTTGATGGCCCCCATCGCCATCCCCTTGATGAAGAACCGCTGGAAGAACAGGAAGACCAGCAGCGTCGGCAGGCTTGCCAGCAGCGACAGCGCGCCCTGGACGCCCCACGCGACGGTGTACTGGCCGCGCAGCGAGACGATCCCCAGCATGATCGTGCGCTTGTCGTCGCTGTTGACGAAGATCAGGGGCCAGAGGAAGTCGTTCCAGATCCAGGTGAACTGCAGCGTGCCGAGCACGGCCAGCGCCGGCAGGCTGATCGGCAGCGCCACGCTGAGCAGCACCTGACCTTCGTTGGCGCCTTCGACGATCGCCGACTCGCGCAGCGCGTTGGGGACGGCGGCGAAGAAGTTGCGCATCAGCAGCGTGCAGATCGGGATACCCATCGCGACGTGGACGATGATCATCGGCCACAGCGTGTCGAGCAGGCCGAGTCGATTGAACAGGCGGAACAGGGGGACCAGCACGACCTGCGGCGGAAAGAACATCCCCGACACCATCACCAGGAACAACGGCTCGCTGCCGCGAAACGGCAGTTTGGCGAACACGTAGCCGCCCAGGATGCCCAGCGCGATCGACCCCACCGTCGCCGGCGCGGTGACCAGAAGGGTGTTGATGAAATAGATGGCGACCGACGGGTGGCCGAGCGCGACCGAGAAGTTGGACAGATCGAGGGTGCGGGGAATCGTCCACAAGGTGCCGAAGGCGATGTCTCGGGTGCTCTTCAGCGCGCTCAGCACCACGCCGGCCGTGGGCGTGAGAAACAGCACCGCCAGCGCCGCCAGGCAGACGAACAGTGCGCTGCTCCACGGAAACCGGCGCCGCGCCGGGGCGGCGGCTTCAGTCATACAACTCGTCCAGCTTCTTGAGCTGGCGAAAGTAGACGGCGATCACGCTCAGCGTCATGAGGAAGAGAATGACCGAGATCGAGCTGCCGTACCCCATCCGGTATTTCTTGAAGGACTCGCTGTACATGTACATGGCCAGCGTGTCGGACGAATGGAACGGCCCGCCGCCGGTCATGATGTACAGGATGTCGAACGCCTTCAGGGAGTTGATCACCGACAACGCCACCGCGACCACCGTGGCCGGGCGCAGCAGCGCCAGCACGACGTGGCGGATCCGCTGCCTGCGGGTGGCTCCCTCGATCTCCGCCGCCTCGATCAGATACGGGGGAATCGACGTCAGGCCGGCGAGGAAGATCACCATCGCCAAGCCCATCTGCTGCCACGACCAGGCGACGATGACGGCATAGAGCGCGGTCTGCGGCTCCGCCAACCAGGCGAAGACCGGCGGCTCGCCCGTGAACACGCCGATGGCCGCGTTGAGGAGCCCCCAGTCGGGCTGGTAGATCCAGTTCCAGATCTGCCCGACCACCACGGCCGCCAGGCAGATCGGCAGATAGAAGATCGACTTGAAGACGCCGGCGCCGGGTACGCGCACGTCGAGCATCAGCGCCAGCGTCAGCCCGCCCAGGGTCGGCAGGACAATCGCCGACAACGTCCAGATCAGCGTGTTGAGGGTGGCGTTGGTGAACAGCCGGTCGGTCACCACGCCGGCGAAGTTGCGCAGCCCCACGAACCGGAAATCGGGGTTGAAGCCGTTCCAGTCCGTGAAGCTGTAGTAGAAGGTGTTGAGCAGCGGCCAGACGACGAAGACGCCGAACACCGACACCGGCAGGAACAGCAGCGCGATCCGCCAGAACAGCTCCCGATGCTTCATCGTCCGGCCGATCGGAGGGGTGTAGCGCCCGGCGGCAAACGCGCGAGCGCCTGCGCCCCTCCCCGTGAACCTGCTAACTGTCGAATACGCCCCTGACGCCCGCTTCCGTGTCGGTCAGGTGCCGGCTGTAGTTGGCCGGATCGTCCATGAAGCGCGCGAACATGTCCAGGCCGTACTCCGCCGCCGGCGGCGTGGTGGCCAAGTCGTAGTTGAACGCGAAGGTGTCGGCATTGCCGACCGCCTCCAGCGCCCGCAACATCACGGACGTATAGGTGCTTTCTGCGACGTTCACGTTCGGCGACAGCGCCCCCTGCACTTGCGCCCACTTGGCCTGCGACTCCGCGTCGCTGGCCAGGAAGGCGACGAGCGCTTCGGCGTTGGCGCGATTCTCGGCATTGGCGGAGATCAGCCACCCGTCGACCGGACCCACGACCGCGTTGGGCACGCCGGCATCGATCATCGGGAACTCGAAGAAGTCGTAGTCCTCGCCGGCCGTCAGTCCGTTGCCGTTCCAGTACCCGGTGATCCAGGTCCCCATCAGTGTCATCGCCGCATCGCCGCGGGAGACCCGGTCCGATGCGTCGGTCCAGTCGTCGGCATTGGCGTTCGGGGCGAAGTAGCCGGCGTCGACCAGGTCCTTCCATATCTGCATTGCCCGCTGCACCTCACCGTCGGTGTAGGAGGCTTCGCCGGCCATCAGACTGGCCCGGTACTCCGGGCCGGCGGTGCGCAACAGCAGGTAGTCGAACCAGAACTGCGCGGGCCAGCGCGCCTTGGAGCCGAGCGCGATCGGGATCACGCCCTGCGACTTGAGGTTTTCGCACAGGGCCAGGAAGCCGTCCCAGTCGGTCGGGAACTCGGCAACGCCGGCGTCCGCCATCACCTTGGCGTTGTAGAACATGCCGGCGTAGTGATACCCGAACGGCACCAGATGGCGCGCGCCGTTGTACATCGTGGCGCCGTCGGCCACCGACTTGGCCACGACGTCGTCCAGACCGCGCTCCGCCCACATGTCGTCGATCGTGCCCAGGCTGCCGGCGTCGGCCACGAACTGCGTCCGCGCCCCGGCCCAGTAGCTGAACACGTCCGGCAGGTTGCCGCCGGCGGCCCGTACCAGGATGCCGTCCTTGAAGTCCTCGTGCCCGATGGGACTGTCGACCACGGTGATCCCCGTCTCCGCCTTGAAGTTGCCGAAGATCTCTTCCAATCCGGCTCGCCCCAGGTCACCGCCGAAGTAGTGGGTGATAGTGACCTCGCCATCGGCCCAGCCCACGGTCCCGACCAGCAGCAACGCGAGCGCCAAGCCGAGCGCCCTCAGTGCTGTCCTGCCCCGGTTCCGGCGGGTGCGGCCGGCACTTCCGGCCTTCCTTCTTCCGATGTAGTGCATAGTGCTGCCTCCTGCCGACGTTATGGGCCGATCACCGGTTCGTGTCAATGCGCACGTGCGACAGGCCGGCGGCGCCGCCCGCAACGGTATACTGCATACTGCCGGCGAGCAGCCCGCGCCCCGAGGACGCGCGCCCCACCGACCCTGAACCGGGAGGCCCGACGTTTGGACACCATTCGAGTCGGTTTCGTCGGCACCGGCCGCATCTCCGACCTGCACGCGCTGGAGTATCTGCGCAACCCGCACACCGAGATCGTCGCCCTGTGCGACAGCGACCCCGCCCTGGCAGCCGCGCGCGCGCGCGCCTGGGGCCTGGACCGGCCGGCGATCTGCGCCGACTATCGCGAGCTGCTGGCGCTGGAGTCGGTCGATCTGGTCGAGATACTGCTGCCGCACCACCTGCACGCGGAGGCCGCCCTGGCCGGGCTCGCGTCGGGCAAGGCGGTCTTTCTGCAGAAACCGATCGCCCTGACCCTGGCCGACGCCGACCGGGTAATCGACGCCGCCGATCGGGCCGGCGTGCCCTTCCGGGTGTTCGAAAACTTCATCTTCTACCCGCCGGTGATCGCCGCCAAGGACCTGGTCGACCGGGGCGCGATCGGCCGGCCGCTCACCATCCGGCTCAAGAGCCACGTCGGCCGCCCGGATTCCGGATGGGAGGTGCCGGCCGCGGCGCTGGCGTGGCGGCTCGACCCCGCCCGGGCGGGCGGAGGCCCGCTGGTGTTCGACGACGGCATCCACAAGTTCGCCCTCGCCTGGCACTTCATGGGACCGGCCGAGGAGGTGCACGCCTGGATCGGCAGCACCGTCGTGCAAGGGTACGCGATCGACGCGCCCGCTCTGGTCTCATTCCGGTTTCCCGGCGGGCGCGTCGGCAACATCGAGGTCGTCTTCTCGCCGGAGGTGGCGATCGACACCGAACACTACGCCCAGGACGACCGGATCGAGATCACCGGCACCGAAGGGGTGATCTGGATCAACCGCGGCCACGGGCAACTGGGTCACGTGGTGCCGGTGCAGCTCTACCGCGACGGCGTGCGGACCGACTACCGCTCCATGGAGACCGGCTGGGAGACCAGCTTCGTGCGCGCCGTCCGCCACGGCATCGAGGCGCTCCGCCGCGGCGAGCAACCGCGCCTCTCCGGCCGCGACGCCCGCGAGGTCCTGCGCTTCGCCCTTGCCGCGCAGGAATCCGCCCGCACCGGCGCGATCGTCGGGTTATAGCCAAGTCCAGCGCACAGCGGGCGCTACTCGGACTTTACGACCACCGCCGTGCCGTACGCCAGGAGTTCGGAGGCGCCGCTCACGATCGCCGACGTGGTGAACCGCACGTCGGTCACCGCGTTGGCGCCGAGCTTCTCGGCGTCAGCGGTCAGACGGTCGACCGCTTCCGCGCGGGCGTCCTCCATCATCGTGGTGTAGGACGCGATCTCACCTCCCACCATCGTCTTGAGGCCAGCCATGATGTCCCGGCCAAGGTGACGCGAGCGGACCGTGTTGCCACGCACCAATCCCATCGTCTTGACGATGCGATGGCCGGCGATCGCCGAGGCCGTTGTCAAGATCATCGTCCATCCCCCTTGCGCTGACCCGCAGCGCCGGCGCCGGCATAGTATACGGGAGTGACCGCGCAGCGATTCGCCGAGGCGTTCGCGCGGCGCCCAGAGCACGGCGAGTCGCGGCTCGATCACCACGTCACCGCCGCCGTCTGCGTGGTGCTGGGCGGTCCCGACGCCGCTCCGGCGCTCTGCTTCATCAAACGCGCGGAGCGGCCCGGCGATCCGTGGTCCGGCCACATGGCGTTCCCGGGCGGCCGCCTCACGCCGGCCGATACCGACGCGCGGACGGCCGGCATGCGCGAGACCGCCGAGGAGGTCGGTCTCGACCTGACGCGCCGCCGGTACCTGGGCGCCCTGCCGCCCCTGCCGATCACCCGCCGGGGCCGGCCGCACCTGGGGTTGCTGCGGCCGTTCGTCTTCCTCTGCTCGCCCGAGTTGCCGGCGCTGCGCCCGCAGCCTTCCGAGGTGGCCGCGGCGACGTGGATCCCGATCGCCCATCTGACCGACCCGGACCATCGCACGGCGGTGGAGATCGCGGACGGCACGCGGCGCCTGGTGTTCCCGGCGATCTCCCATGCGGGCGAAGCGATCTGGGGCCTCACCTACCGGGTATTGCATTCGTTGCTCGATCTCCGCGACTCCCGGCGCCGGTAGTTTGGGTCATGCGATATTCCTGCGACATTATCTTCCTCACTCTTCGTCTCGACGAGGCGCGCGGCCTCGAAAGAACAACAACTCCACGAGGAGGAGAACGATGATCGACGATACTTCCATCAGGAAGACCCTCATGACGGCGCTGCTGATCGGCTTCATGGGCGCGGCCGCGATCGGCGGTTGCGCCGGCACCGCGGACGCGGGCAGCGGTGCACATGGAACCGGCGGAGAGGAGTCAGGGACCCTTCTGACCCTGGACCAGACCTACGATGCGGTCCGCAACGGCGCGCGGCTCATCCTGCGCTACGACGCGGAGGCCAACGCCTTCACCGGCACGGTGCGGAATATCACTGAGGCCACCCTGTCATTGGTCCGGGTGGAAGTGCACCTGTCGAACGGCACGGAGCTCGGTCCCACCACCCCGGTCGACCTGGCGCCCGGTGAGACGATCGAGGTGAGGCTGCAGGCGCCGAACACGGCGTTCACCGGCTGGACGGCCCACCCGGAATCGGGTCCCGGACACGGCGCGGGCGGCGGCGAAAACGGAGGCGAAAACGGGGGCGAGCACGGTACGAACGGCGAGAGCGGCGGCGAGCACGGCACCGGTCGTGAACGGGGGGGCGAACACAGCGGCGGCTGACGGAGGTCGAGGGACCTGAGTATGTTCGGGCGCGGCGCTCATGCGGGGCGCCGCGCCCGTATCGCTGCACCGGTATCGCGTCCCGGCCATTGTCTGAGGAGATGCCATGACGACTCGTACGATTCTGATCGTCGAGGACGAACCGCGGATCGCTCACTGGCTGAAAGTCCGGTTCGAACGAGCCGGGTTCAGCGCCCACGTCGCCGGCGACGGACGCGCCGGTCTCGCCCTGGCCCGCTCTCGCCGTCCTCACCTGATCGTGCTCGATCTGATGCTTCCGCGCCTCGACGGGATGCAGGTGTGCCGCATCCTGCGCCGCGAATCGGCCGTGCCGATCATCATGCTCACGGCCCGGGAACGCCACGCCGATCGCATCGACGGGCTGAACAGCGGCGCCGATGACTACGTCGTCAAACCGTTCGACCCCGACGAGGTAGTCGCCCGCCGCACCGGCGGCGCGGGGCTTGGCTTGGCGATCGCGCGCGCCATCGTCACCGCGCACGGGGGTACGATCCAGGTGACCAGCGCCGGACGGGGGCGCGGGACGACCGTACGGTTCACCCTGGCGGCGGACGGAGTCGCCGGCGGCGTCACGCGTACCTGAAGTCGCCGACGTCGATCGGCGCGCCGCCGCGCTTGGCGGACTCCCAGCCGGCCAGCACCGGCGCCAGCGTGGCCAAGCCGTCATGGTAGTCGTTGAGGAGCCCGCTGCCGTCTCCCGCGCGGACCGCTTCGCAGAAGCGGCGATCGAGCTCGAACCACGGATTGAAGTCCTGCGCCTCGTACACGCTGCGGCCGTTCATCTCGATGCGGTCGTAGCCGTGCACGCCGAGGTAACCACCCTCGAAGCAGATCAGGAAATACGGTTCGCCGGCGGGACCGCCAGGACCGGCGCAGACGAACGTCATGGTCATGGTCGCGCCGCCGGTCATGACGAAGTTGCACGACGCCGACAGCGGCGACCGGTACGGCGGGCGCTCGGCCATGAACGCCTGCGCGGTGGTGACGTCCAGGCCGCTCATGAACCGGCAGTAGTCGACGGCGTGCGGCCCCCAGTCGAAGAAGGCCGATCCGTAGCTGCGCACGTACGGATCGGCGGCGTCCTGCGGCGGCAGATCGCGGAAGCTCTGGAAGCGGAGGTGGACGATCCGCTTGCCGGCGAGCAGCCGCCGCGCCTCCTGGAAGATCGGCCGGTAGCGCTCCCGAAAGCCGACGGTCGCCAGCACGCCCCCGCGGCGCACCGCCGCATCGATCCGGCGCGCGGTCCGCATCTCGGTCGCCTGCGGCTTCTCGCTGAACAGGTGGATGCCGCGCTCGGCGGCGGCCGCTTCGACGTCGCCGCGCGCGGCGGCCGGCACGACCGACCAGAGCGCGTCGAGCGATTCTCCGGACAGCATCGCCATGCCGTCGGTATAGACGCCGGGGATGTCGAAGCGCGCGGCCGTGTCGCGCGCCGTCCGCGCGTCGATGTCGCAGACCGCCACCACGCGCACGCCGTCGATGCGCGTCAGGTTCGGCAGGTGCTGGCGGTTGGCGAAGTCGCCGGCGCCGTAGACGCCGACGCGAAGCGGGCTGCGCACCGCCCTATCAGCCGTCGACTGCCTGCAGGAGGGCGTGGATATAGCCGTAGGTGTAGGCGAACCCGACCTGCTTCGGCTCGGCTCCGGACAGGCCAGGGACGTGATCGGGCATGATCATGTACCGGTAGCCGACCTCCTTGAGGGTCCTGAGCGCCTTGAGCATGTCGACGTCGCCCTCGTCGGGAAAGACCTCCACGAAGTTCCCCAGACCTCCCTTGATGTTGCGGAAGTGGATGTTGAATATCTTGCCGCGTTCTCCGAAATAGCGGATGACGTCATAGACATCCACCGCCGGATTCTCCAGGGACTCCGCCATGCAGCCGATGCAGAAATTGATCCCGTTATAAGGGCTGTCGTAGAGCTCGATCAGCTTCTTGAAGCCGCCGGCCATGCCCAGCACGCGGGCCACGCCGCGGTATTCGACGCCGTAGCCGATGCCGGGATCGGACGGGTGGCACGCCATCTGCATCCGGTACTCCTCGGCGACCGGCATGATGTTTCGCAGCCAGTGGTCGATGCGCTCCCACATCGTGTCCTCGTCGGCGGCGCCTCCCTCGAACGTGCCGAGCGAGCGGTCCAGCTTGTCGACCTCGAACGATGACAGCGTGGCGCCGCCGCGACCGTAGCGGGGCTCGGTGCGCAAGTGCCCGAGCAGCGTGACGTTGTAGTTGAGCCCGCGCAGCCCGGCCTCGGCCGCCATCCGCACCGTCTCGCACATGCGCTCAATCTGCCGGTCGCGCTCATCGCCGGGTCCCAGGAAGATCGCCCCCGCCTCATTCTCCAGCGCGCTCCGCGATCCCAGCGGCACGTGGATCATCTCCAGGTCGATGCCGTACCGGTCGAATCGGTCCCGCATGCCCTTCAGCAGGCCGGCCGTCCAGTCCTTCCACGGCGCCGGCGGCGTCTGGTCGACGTGCGTGACGCCGAGCTGCGCGAGCACCTCGACGTCGGTGTCGTGCCGGCAAGCGAACTGCGTGCCCAGGTACATCGCCGGCGCCGTCAGCCGTCGATCGCCTGCGCGAGCTGCGCAGGCGAGATGTGATGGTGGCTCAGCACGGTCGTGGCGGCGCCTCGCTCGATCTTCAGGAGCTGCGGCGACTCGTGGCGCACGCCGTAGCGCTTCGCCACCTGATTGGAAAGCTTGCGCTGCTCGATCACGTCGACCCAGTAGACCGGCAGATCGAACGCCGTGCTCTCCACCACCTGCGCGGCCGCCGCCGACACCGGGCAGGCGGTCGAGTGCTTGTAGACGTAGCAGTCGGCCGGCAGCTTCGTCTTCTTCTCCATCCGAGTGATCATCGCGTGCTCCTCACCCCCTCGCATCGCCACCGGTGGTTGCGCCGCATCGTAGCACGGGAACCGGCCCGATCCGCCGATTTCGGCATCACCTTTTGCGCAGCACCTCGCCGCCGCGCTCGCCGGTCAGCGCCCCGTCCCGCAGGGCGACCGTCCCGTTGACCACCACGTGGCGCATGCCGGTAGCGAGCCGATTGGGCTCGAAGGTCGTGGCGGTGTCGGCGAAGCCGGCGGCGTCGAACACGGTGATGTCCGCCCGCATGCCGGGCGCCAATACCCCTCGGTCGGCGAGGCCCATGATCGCAGCCGGCCTGCCGGACAGCTTGTGGATGGCGGCCTGCGGAGTCAGGAGCCCAGTCTCGCGGACCATGAAGCGCCAGTACCACGCGGCCCAGTCATAGGCGCCCATGAACGCCGAGCCGGCCAACCGGCCGTCGGGGGCCAGGGCGGTGGCGTCGGAGGCGGGCACGCAGAGGTCGTGGGCGAACACCGATTCCTGCATGGCCTGCGTGTAGCTGCGCATGATCACCATCGGGGCCTTGTCGGCCCCCGCGCTGTCCCGCAACAGGTCGCACGCAGCGTCGAACGCGCTCGATCCGCGGCGGCGACCGATCTCCTCGAAGTCCAGGCGAGCGAGACCCGGCCACACGTCGTTGTCGAGCAGGTAGACGCGGCCCCAGTCCCCGAGACCCGTAATGATGGAGCGGTGCGCGCGGATGCCTTCCCGCGACTCGGGCATGCCCAGGTGCCGCGCCTGGCTCGCCGGGCTTTCGCCGAGCAGCCACTGCGGCAGCATCGCGTACAGGAACGTGATGCCGTAGAGCCGGGTGTGCATGTCGAAGGCGATGTCGTCGCCGGCGGCGCGCGCCGCGTCGACCGCATCGACGCAGCGGGCGGTCTGCTCCGGGCCGCTGCGCGGCGCCAAGTGGGAGACCTGCAGGCGGACGCCGGCGGCGCGGGCGGTCCGGATCGCCTCCTCCACCGCCGCGACCGCGCCCTGGTCGCGATCCCGGGTGTGGGTCGCGTAGATGCCGCCGCCGCGGCGGGCCGCGGTCCGGGCAAGGGCGGTGATCTCCGAATCGCCGGCGCCCTGTTCGGCGGCGTACTCCAGGCCGGTCGAATAGCCCCAGGCGCCGGCTTCCATGCCTTCTTCCAACAGGCGCGTCATGGCCGCCACCTCGGCGCCGCAGGCCGGGCGGTCGTCGAGCCCCACCGCGGCCAAGCGCAGTTGCCCGTTGGGCACCAGGGCCATGACGTTGACCGCCGGCCGCGCCTGCTCCAGCCGGTCCAGATAGGCGGCCGGCGTGGACCAGTCGATCGGAACCTGACCATCGTACCCGTAGATGATGCGGGCCGACAGCGCCCGATCCCTGATCGGAAAGCAGCCGTGCCCGCAGTTGCCGATCACCTCCGTGGTCACTCCCTGATGCACGCTGCTGACCGCGCGCGGGTCGACCAGCAGGGTGTAGTCGGAGTGGCTGTGAATATCGATGAAGCCCGGCGCCACGTTGAGGCCGCGCGCGTCGATTTCCACCGGCGCCGCGGCATCGATCCGGCCCAGAGCCGCCACGCGCCCGCCGCTCACCGCGACGTCAGCCTCGATCGGCGGAGCGCCGGTGCCGTCGAAGACCAGCCCGCCGCGCACGATCAGGTCGAGCGCCGTCAAGGGCTGCCTTGCCGCTCAGGAATCCGCCCGCACCGTGGCCGACGCCGTATGGATGTATCGAGAGGATCTGGATTTGACCGCATGAACACGAGAGAGATCATGCTCGGAGAGTTGACAGACCGTTGGCCTCCGAACCCGGGCGATACGATACGGCCCAGAAACGGCCGCATCGCTGGTGCTGCGGCTTCATTTTCCCGGACTACGGCGGATATGGTCTACGTCGTTTCCACCGTGCCCGCCGCGCGCAGATCAGAACAACGATGAAGCATCGTTTCATAGCTCCCTCCTGGGGTGATCAATGCGTCGGCGGCGATTCACTTCGCCAGCCTGCTGATCGTGAACTGCCGGCGGCGCGCGCGGTCAAGCTCAGGGCGGCGGTCTCTCTCAGTCTCGACTCCGCACTTGCCGGTCCCTCGCCGTGACGAGCAGCCGATGACCGGCAGGGCTGAGCCCCGGCAGATGCGCGCTCGATTCGTACGCCAAGCAGAGGAGCGGACGCGGCAGAAGGTACCCCTGTTCACACCCGCGCCATCCGTAATCCTACGATAGGCCGTTACCGCACCCGGCCTGATCGATCATCTGGCCGCCACCGCCAAGGGTCTCCGAAACCGAAACGAATCTTCCTCATGATCATGATGCTCCTCACCTTACACAGCGCGTTCTACGGACTCGTCAAGATCGTCCCGTTACTGCCGACGGCGACGAAGCGCGTACCGCTCCACGTTACTCCCCTGAGCTCGGTATCGTCCAAAGCACCGGAAACGGAAGCGGCGGTCCACGTGTCCCCATCGGTGCTGTGCACGATCACCTCCGTTCTGGCTGTTTGGGGGCCGGTGGTGGGGCCGCCGGGGCTGCCGGTGGAGCCGGTGGAGCCAGAGGAAAGCGTCTTGAAGCCGACGGCGACGTAGCGCGTACCGCTCCACGTTACTCCGTTGAGCCTGGTATCGTCCAAAGCACCGGAAACGGAAGCGGCGGTCCACGTGTCCCCATCGGTGCTGCGCAGGATCACCCCTTTCGAGCTGTTTAGGATGCCGGTGGAGGAAGGCGTCAGCTTGACGCCGACGGCGACAAAGCGCGTGTCGCTCCACGCTACTCCGTTGAGCTCGATATCGACCAAAGCACCGGCACCGGAAGCGCCGGTCCAAACATCCCCGTCGGTGCTGTGCAGGATCACCCCTCTCAGGCCGGGGGAGGCTATGGTGCCGGATAATGAGGTGCCGACGGCGACGTAGCGCGTACCGCTCCACGTTACTCCGGCGAGAGCGATACCGTCCACCGAAGCACCGGTACCGGAGGCGGCAGTCCACGTATCCCCGTCAGTGCTGTGCACGATCACTGATTCGACTTCGTATGATGTCGGCGTGATGGATGTAATCCCAAAGCCGACGGCGACGTAGCGCGTGCCGCTCCACGTTACTCCGCTGAGAGCGATACCGTCCAGCAAAGCACCGGTACCGGAGGCGGCAGTCCACGTATCCCCGTCAGTGCTGTGCACGATCACCCCTTTCGTGACGGTGGGGATAGCGAGGGAGCCGACGGCGACGTAGCGCGTGCCGCTCCATGCCACGCTTGCGAGGTTTACGTTTCCCGATAGGCCGCTGTCAGCTTTCGTCCAGGTAATGCCCGCCGGCGGCTTGGTCGGCGGCGGCTCGTTCGGCGCCGGCATCGCGTTCTTGGTCGGCGCCGGCATCGTGTTATCGCAGCCTGCAAGCGGCAGCAGAAACGGAACCAGCAGTAGCAGAACGCTCGTGAGTCGCAGCGTCGCTTGAGTCGCCATAGAATCATAGACCTCCCTCTGAGATACGAACAGGTGTAGATGTTTCTCGTTGTGGATGATGCTCCTCCCTTACCCAGTGCGTTCTACACGTTCTACGGACTCGTCAAGATCGACCCGTTACTGCCGACGGCGACGAAGCGCGTGCCGCTCCACGTTACTCCGATGAGATAGGTCCCGTCCAAATCACCGGAAACGGAAGCGGCGGTCCAGGTGTCCCCGTCGGTGCTGTGCAGGATCACTACGCGTTGGGTGGGAGGATCCGGATCAGCGGGCACCGACTTGCTGCCGACGACGACGAAGCGCCCGTCGCCCCACGCTACTCCGCCGAAGGTATTGTCCAAAGTAGTACCGGCACCGGAAGCGGCCGTCCACGCATCCCCGTCGGTGCTGTGCAGGATCACTACGCCTACGCGGCCTGTAGAGATCGACGTCGGCCTGATGCCGAGGGCGACGAAGCGGCCGCCGCCCCGCGTTACTGCTAAGAGAGCGCTATCCAAAGCAGCACCGGAAGCGGCGGTCCAGGTGTCCCCGTCGGTGCTGCGCAGGATCACTACGCGGCCTGTAGAGGGCGACGTCCACTTGATGCCTAAGGCGACGAAGCGCCCGCCGACCCACCTTACTCCGATGAGCCTGGTACCGTCCAAATCACCGGAAACGGAAGCGGCGGTCCAGGTGTCCCCCCCGTCGGTGCTACGCAGGATCACCCCGCTCCTCACCGCGTTGCTGAATGTGGTACCGACGAAGCCAACGGCGACGAAGCGCGTACCGTCCCCCGCTACGTCGGTGAGGAAGGTAACGCAAGGGGAACCCGAATAGCAAGATAAATGAAGTGTATCGGTACCGGGAACGGAAGCGGCGGTCCACGTATCCCCGTCGGCGCTGTGCACGATCACCTCGCTCCACCCGGTCCTGGAGCGGGTGATGCCGCCGCCGAAGGCGAAGAAGCGCGTGCCACTCCACCTTACCCCGATGAGATAGGTCCCGTCCAAATTGCCGGCACCGGAAGCCGCGGTCCAGGTATGCTCGTCGGTGCTGCGCAGGATCACTCCACGAACTGTGTAAGGCTCCTCGGGCACCGACTTAATGCCGACGGCGACATAGCGCCCGCCGCCCCACGCTACGCTGGAAAGACTGGTACGGTCCCCCAAAGCACCGGAAGCGGCGACGGTCCAGGTAGTCCCCGCGGGCGGCTTGGTCGGCGGCGGCTCGTTCGGCGCCGGCATCGCGTTCTTGGTCGGCGCCGGCATCGTGTTATCGCAGCCTGCAAGCGGCAGCAGAAACGGAACCAGCAGTAGCAGAACGCTCGTAAGAAGTCGCAGCGTCGCTTGAGTCGCCATAGAATCATAGACCTCCCTGAGAAACGAATAGATGCGGATGCTTTCTTTGTTGTCGCTGACCGCGTATGCTCTTGGTGCTCTTGATACGCTCAGCGCGTGTAGTATAGTACGGCAATCGAAGGGGTAGGGTGCGCCGCAAGCAGGTTCGTGGCGAAATCGCGACGAATGCGACGAATCAGGTGAGCGGTGAGCGGTGAGCGGTGAGCGGTGAGCGGTGAGCGGTGAGTGCTACGCCCCGCTTGAGGCCGCGTCAATAGGGAAACCGTCATCTTTCCACGCCTGTCACCGTGAACCCTGACTCTACGGAACATGACGTGTCAAGCGGGTCTTCCTGTTCCCACCGTGCCCGGCTTGTAACACGCTGCCGTTGGGCACCAGGGCCATGACGTTGACCGCCGGCCGCGCCTGCTCCAGCCGGTCCAGATAGGCGGCCGGCGTGGACCAGTCGATCGGAATATTACGAATGGTCCGGGATGGTACAAGCTCGCGTACGCCGCGTATCTGCGGTGGCGATGGCTTCGACGGTCGCATTGACCGCCGTCAAGGGGCGGGTGGAGAGAGCTCGGACCAGCCGCCGGCGCCGGGTCGCTCGAAGGACGCCCGCACGGTGATGGAGATGCCGCCGCGTACGCTGAAGGCGCCGGTCACCTCGCAGGCGATCGGCTGCAGGGCCGCGACCAGGTCGTCCAGGATGCGGTTGGTCACGTGTTCGTGAAAGGTCCCCTCGTTGCGGTAGGACCACAGGTAGAGCTTCAGCGACTTGGACTCCACGACCCGCTGGTCCGGGACGTACCGGATCGAGATCGTGGCGAAGTCCGGCTGCCCGGTGATCGGGCATACGCAGGTGAACTCCGGGCACTCCAGGCCGACCAGATAGCGACGGCCCGGATGGCGGTTGGGGAACGTCTCCAGCGTCCGGGAAGGCGCGGCGGCGCCACCCGCGCCCAGCAGGGTCAGCTCGCCGCCGGAGGACGGGTCGTCAGCCATCGGAGCGGACGCTGAAGCGCAGCGGCGTGAAGTCGGTCCCGGAGTCGAAGTGGTCGAGCCCTTCGCGCCGCTTCAGCCAGCCGACCACGGCGTAGGTCAGCGGCGTCGCCGCCGCCTCGTACGCCACCTTGAACAACCACTGCGCCACCACCAGCCGCAGCACCTGACCGCCCGAGAACACGCCGAGAAAGGCGACCGTGATGAAGACGCCGGAGTCGACCAACTGGCCGAGCACCGTGCTGCCGATCGTACGCAGCCACAGCAGCCGGCCCGAGGTGGCCACCTTGAGCTTGGCCAGCACGAACGAGTTGACGAACTCGCCCGCCAGGTAGGCCAGGAAGGAGGCGGCCACGATGCGCGGCACCGCGCCCAGCGTGCGGGCGTACGCCTCCTGCCCGTCCCAGAAGCCGGCCGGCCGCAGAGCGCCGCCGATCGCGATCGCGGCGACCGCCACCGCGTTGCAGCCGAAGCCGATCCAGATCACCCGGCGGCAACGCTGGTAGCCGTACACTTCCGTGAGCACGTCCGCCAAGATGTAGGTCAGCGGAAACAGGATCACCGCGGCCGGCAGGACCACGGTCGCCGTGAAGGCGACCTGCTTGCCGGCGATGACGTTCGACACCACCAGCGTCGTCACGAACAGCGCCGTGATAGCGTCCAGGTAACGCGGGCGGGCGGGCTGCGGCTCCATCGAACGAGCCTACCCGCGCCCATCGACCGCACGCAAGGACGCATGACCGCGACGGAACGCGCGCGGTACCATGGAAGCGACCGAAGCAAAGGAGTACCGCGGTGGCGACACCACATGACCTGACGCGATTGGGCCAGGCGGTCTGGCTCGACTTCATCCAGCGCAGCTTCCTGCGCGACGGGGGGCTTTCCCGGCTGGTAGCCGACGGCGTGCGCGGCGTCACGTCCAACCCCACCATCTTCCAGAAGGCGATCGGCGAGAGCGACGACTACGACCGGCAGCTCCGGGAAGTGGCGCGCGACGCATCCGCCGAGGAGGCGTACGAGGCGCTGGCGATCGCCGACATCGCGCGTGCCTGCGACGAGTTGCGTCCGGTATACGACCAGCTCGACGGCCGCGACGGCTTCGTGAGCCTGGAGGTGAGCCCGGCGCTGGCCCACGATACGGCGGGAACCGTGGCGGCGGCCAAGCGGCTGGCCGCCGCGGTCGGCCGGCCGAACCTCATGATCAAGGTGCCGGGCACCGGCGCCGGAGTGCCGGCGATCGCCGAGCTGATCGGCTCCGGCGTCAACGTCAACGTCACGCTCCTGTTTTCGGTGACCGGCTACCGCGCGGTGGCGGCCGCCTACCTGGTCGGACTCGCCGCGCTTGCCCGGCGCGGCCCCACGGTGCCGGGCGGCCACGGCATGGACCGGATCGGCTCGGTGGCGTCGTTCTTCGTAAGCCGCGTGGATACCGCCGTCGACGACGCGCTGCCGGCCGACTCGCCGCTGCGCGGCGCCGCCGCGGTGGCCAACGCCAAGGCCGCCTACGCGGCGTTCCGGTCGATCTTCTCCGGTGAACGCTGGGAGACGCTGGCCGCCGCCGGCGCCCGCGTGCAGCGCCTGTTGTGGGCCAGCACCGGCGCCAAGAACCCCGCCTACTCGCCCACCAAGTACGTCGACGAGCTGATCGGCCCCGACACCGTCAACACCATGCCGCCGGACACGCTCGCCGCCTTCCGGGCCGGCGGCACGGCCGCCACCACCCTGACCGCCGGCATGGACGAAGCGCGCCGGCAGCTCGACCGGCTGGCCGCCGCCGGCGTCGACCTGGACCGGGTGACCGACGACCTGCAGCAGGCCGGCGTCGCGGCGTTCGCCGACTCGTTCGACGCTCTGCTCGCGTCGGTCGAGCACAAGCGCGCCGAGCTGGCCGCTTGACGTTCCGCTGCAGCCCCGCCTCCCTGACGGCGGAGCTCCGGGCGTGCGAACGGCGCCTGCGCGACGACCGGATCGGCGAACGGCTGCGCGCCCGCGACCACACGATCTGGAGTCCCGACCCGACGGAGATCGCCGACCGCCTGGGCTGGCTCACCTTGCCGGCGGCCATGCGCGCGGAGCTGGTCGCGATCGACCGGATCGTCGCCGGCGCGCGGGCGGCCGGCCTGAGCCGCGCGCTGCTGCTCGGCATGGGCGGCTCCAGCCTGGCGCCGGAGGTCTTCAGCCGCGTGCTGGGCAGCCGGCCCGGCTACCTGCGCCTGCGCGTGCTCGACAGCACCCACCCCGACGCGGTGCGCGCCGCGGCGGCCGATGGGCCGCCGGAGCGGACGCTGGTCATCGTGGCAACCAAGTCGGGCGGCACGGTGGAGACGATCAGCCTGTTCCGCTACCTGTACACGTGGCTGGAGGGCCGGCTCGGCCGCGCCGCAGCACAGGCGCGCGTCGTCGCCATCACCGATCCGGGCTCCGGTCTCGAGCGCGAGGCGCGTCAACTCGGCGCCGCGCACGTCGTTTACGGCGACCCGGAGGTGGGCGGCCGCTACTCGGCGCTGTCCGCCTTCGGCCTGGTGCCGGCGGCGCTCATGGGCGTGGACGTCGGACGGCTGCTCGACGCTGCGGCAGCAGAGGCCGCGCAGCCGATCGAGGAGAGCCCGGGGCTCCGGCTGGGAGCCCTGTTGGGCGCCGCCGAACGGGCGGGACGAGACAAGCTGACGCTCCGTTCGCCGGCGGCCCTGGCGCCGCTCGGCGCCTGGATCGAACAGCTCGTCGCGGAGAGCACCGGCAAGGACGGCCGCGGCATCCTGCCTGTGGACGGCGAGCCGGCGCTCGACGTTGACCGCTATCCGGCCGATCGGGTCTTCGCCGTCCATCGTCTCGGCGCCGAGCCGGCGGACGGCCTGGAAGCGCTCCGCGACGCCGGCCACCCGGTCGCCGAGTGCATCCTCGATTCGCTCGACGAGATCGGCGCGCTGATGTACCGGTGGGAGGTCGCCACCGCGGTGGCGGGCGCCGTGATCGGCATCAACCCGTTCGACCAGCCGAACGTGGAATCGGCCAAGGTGAGCGCCCGCAGCATGGTCGGCGCCTACCGCGCCACCGGCGCGTTGCCGGCGCTGACGCCGGCAACGGCCGCCGGCGACCTGACCCTGTACGACGATGCGACGGACGCGGAGCCCGTCGATGCCGGGCAGGGAGCGGCGGACCTCCACGACGCGCTGGCGGCCTTCCTGGGGCCGGCGGCCTTCGCGGGCGGCCGCGGTTACGTCGCGCTCCACGCCTATCTGCCGCCTGCGCCCGCCACCGACGCGGCGCTGCAGCGGCTGCGGCGGCGCATCCTGGAGCGCTGCGGCACCGCCGTGACCTGTGGCTACGGCCCGCGCTTCCTGCACTCGACCGGCCAACTGCACAAGGGGGACGCGGGCGCCGGATCGTTCATCCAGCTCACCGCCGATCTGCGAGACGATCTGCCGATTCCAGATCGGGCCGGCGCAGCGGACGGCGCGCTGTCGTTCGGCGTATTGATCGAAGCGCAGGCGCTCGGCGACCGGCAGGCGCTGCTCGACGCCGGGCGACGGGTGCTCCGCATCGGCCTGGGCGCCGATCCGGTCGCCGGGCTCGACGCTCTGGCGGCAGCGATTCGCTGATGGATTCGCCGATGGAGCGGCCGGCGACCGACTTCGATCCCGGCCGGCAGCGCCGTATCATGGGGATGTTCGCCACCGGCGTCTCCGTAGTCACCACCGGGCGGCGGGACGCGGGCTGGGCGATGACCGCCAACTCGATCCTGTCGCTGTCGCTGTCGCCGCCGCTGATACTGTTCGCGGTCGACCTGCGCAACGCCATGCGCGACCGGCTGACCGAATCGGCGGCGTTTGCGGTCAACATCCTGCGTCGCGACCAGGAAGCCCTGTCGCAGCGCTTCTCCACTCCCGGACCCAAGAGCCTGGACGGCGTCGAGCTATGCACGGCGGCGACCGGCGCGCCGGTATTCCGCGACGCGCTGGCGTGGGTCGACTGCCGGCTCACCGCGCGCCTGCCGGGCGGCGATCACGAGATATTCATCGGCCGGATCGTCGCCGGAGAAGCCGACGCCGGCGATCCGCTGCTGTTCTTCGGCGGCGCGTACCGCGGCATCGCGCCCGCATCGTGACGCGACGCCGCATGGCAGCGAGGTGCTCCGGCACGACCGCCAGCGTGCAGCGGCTTCGAGCGGGGAGAGGAGACACCGCTGCTTGACAATCGGAACGAATCGACTACAATAATATCTACGCGCACGGTGAACACGCCCTATGGAGACCCGCAGGATCTGGTAATCTTTCAATAGAGGATGAATAATGGCTGACCAGTTGACCGACGCACTGACCCGCTTCGTCGACAATCCCTCATTTCGAAGAGACGCCGCGAGATTCCTGTCTCTTCCCAAGACATCAGTCGATGAGCTTACAGATATAGTCGAGAGCCACGGGACGTTTGACGTTCCGTCAAGCGACGTCTCCATATTCGAGCAGGTCTGTAATCTCAAAGGCCAGGGACGACAGGTGTTGGAGGCCGCCCGGCTGATCCGTTCAGCCGTTCGACGCCTGGATCGGACCGACGAACGCCACCGAAGCCTGATGGAGTTCGCAGCGCTGATGAACGTCGATCCGTTCGATCCAGCGGATTTCTCTCGGTTCTTTTCAGCGCTGCCGGAACTAGAGAAAGGGGAGCTGAAGAACGCCGCGATAGCGCTGGCCCCCACCGTGGTTGACACACACTTATATAGCGATCTCCGAGTGATTTCTCATGGATCTGTGGAAGATTGTAAGCTCGTACCGGTCGTCTTTGCCCGACTACAGTTCGACGAACTCGTGGCAGGACAGCATGCCCTCTTCATTCAACTTACGGAGGAGTCACTCGCTGATCTGAAACGCGAGATAGAGCAGGCAGAGGTAACCTTGCGGGGCATCCGTGACCGACTTGGCGAACATGTCTTCGTAGGCGAAAAGAATGCCGATAACTAAGTCAAGGGGAATTCTTCATCGGGCCGACCAGAAATTTCCTGCTGAATTGCGGCCTCCACCGAAGCCTGCTCCGTATCACGACGAAATGGTAACGTTGTATCACGACGAAATGGTAACGTTGTATAAAGTATTCGGGGTCGTAAGTCCGGCCGTCGAAACCTACCGACCCAGCTTGACCGGTCCCATTCTGTTTTTGGGGAAACTTCTGCATACATGGCGCCTCAGTCACGCAGATGCAATTCTTCTACTCGGTCTGGAGGATATGTCCCGTGTGGAAGGCTTGCTGAGCGGCCGCGTTACACTACGGGGCCGCGACGTAAAGGATCGGATCGCCTACTTGTTTCGTATCCGAAAGACCCTTTCCGCATTGTTTCGAGATGAGAACGTCGAGAATGAGTGGCTACGAGAGCCGCACGGTGCATTGAACGGGAAGTCACCGATGGATATCATGCTTGAAGGGTCGATGGAGAACCTCTTGCTGGTGAAAGAATACGTTGAGGCGGCTGCGGGTCGATAAGAGTGCTCGACTCGATTCCTACCGAGCGGTTAGACACCGCGGTATTCCGTATGGTGAGCTATCGCGGCGATGTGGAGTTCCTACAGGCTCTTGGCTTTGATCGAGAGCGCATCACCGAGGTTACTGACCTATTGAGCGCCACGGACTCACCTGAGGAGCTGTGCGACGCTCCGTTCCGTCCCAAGCTCAGGCTGCAGAGAAATGCGTTTCCTGAGCGCTTTTCGGACGGTTCATTTGCCGTGTTCTACAGTTCTTTGGATCCAAAGACTGCAGAAGCCGAGGTCCGGCATTGGTTCACCAAATTTTCGGAAGGCCGGACGGCAAGCGTGTTGCCTGGTACCAGCGCTTCATGTGCGACTTCGATGGGTCCGTCAAGGACCTCCGACCGAAGCGAGAAGTGTGGCCCGATCTCACTCACGGAAGTGACTATGGATTCTGCAATAAGATCGGCGCCGAAGCAAAGGAGACGTCGCTGGACGGGTTGCTCGCGCCGTCAGTACGACGCAATGGCGGAACGAACCTTCCAGTGTTCGTGCGTTCGGCGCTCAGCCACCCTCGCGATCTCGAACTTGTCCCGGTCACATGCGATCCTTCGTGACAGGTGGGCGGCCGTCAAGATGACCGGGCCGCGGCCTCACCGGCCTGCGGCGCATTGCCGAGGAGGCGCCGTGGCATGGCGCATCGTCGTGCGCACCGAATCGGCCGCGCGCGTCGTCGACGGCATTGAGATCGTGCCGGTCCGGGAGTTCCTGCACCTCCTCTATGATCCGGAACGGCGGCGGCATCGCTCCAGGAGCCGCGGCGCGGCCCGCCGAACCGGTTACGCAGCTACGCCGTAGAACCCCTCGGCGTTGGTGCGGAACAGCTTGACCTCCACGTCCGGGGTAAGGGGGCCGAGCAGCTCCCGGTGTGTGGCGAGCATGCCGGCGTAATCGGTGGTCAAGAGCGCCACCGGCCAGTCGCTGCCCCAGATCAACCGATCGGGACCCAGTTCCTCCAGGTAGAAGGCCGTGTACTGCCGCATCGCCTCGATCGGCCAGCCCTGCTTGGGACGGTCCAGGTACTCCTGAACCCGCGTCACCTGCGGCGACAGCGACAGCTTGCAGAACGCGCCGGTGTCGCGCGCGATGCGCCGCATCGCCTGCTCCCACGCCGGCTCCATGGCGCCGTCGAAGTCGGGCTTGCCGTAGTGCTCGATGACGCACTTGAGGTCCGGCACTCGCTCGATCGCGGCGGCGATGCCGTCCAGATGGCGCACCAGCGGCAGGAAGTCGTGGATCAGGCCGCGGCGCGCCAGTTCCCTGAGCCCCTCGATCACCGCCGGCTTGGCGGCGATGTCCGGGTCGGGATGCGCCTCGAAGTTCATGCGCACGCCGCGGAACTTGGGCAGCTTCTGCCATTCGTCGAGCTTGTGACCCAGGCCCGGGGCGTCCAGGTCGGCGCGCAGGATCAGTCCGCCCACGAAGTCGAACTCGGCGGCGAAGTCGATGATCGTCTGGTTGTCGGCGGCAGTGTCGCCGGCCTCGACGATCACGCAGCGGGTCACGCCGACCGGCCGCGATGCCGCCTGGTGCTCGACCGGCGTGAAGTCCCGGTAGAGGACGTCCCAACTCGCGTCGAGCCAGCTATTGGTCTCTCGCCACCAGAAATGGCAATGCGTATCGACGATGCGGTCCATGACCGGAAGACTACGCCGCGAACTGGAACGCGTACAGCCGCGCGGCGCGCAGGCGGACGTGCAACTGCACGGGCCGACCCGCCAGATCGGCCGGCAACCGGTCGCGGCCGCCCCAGCGGACCGCGCCGTCGAGCGCGTCGGCGCGCACCGGCCGGCAGTCGTCGAAGGCGTGGCCGTCGATCGGTTCGCCGCTGTCCACCGACACGAGCTGCGCGGTCAACTCCGCCTCCGGCCCCAGAGCCTCCAGGTTCACCAGCAGCCGCGTCCCGGAGAACGACAACGGCCGGGTGATGAACCGGCCGCCCTCCGCGCCGGCCTCGATGCCGACGATCCGGTCGCGCTTGAAGGTGACGCGGCTGACGCGGCTCCGGGGCGCGTAGTCGAGCTCGATCGGCTTGGAGCCGCCGTGCGGCCCGTCGCCCGACCGGTAGTAGAGCGCCAACGTATCGTCGTCGACGGCTACGAAGCCGGGCGCCACCGACACGATGAAGCAGTCGAAGTTGCCCGGCGCGCCCAACGGGATGAAGGTGTCGCGGTTGGCGCGGAACCAGGTGCGGTTGTCGCGGCTGGTGCAGACCTGCACCTCGAAGGTCCCCTCGTAGTGGCGGTAGAAGGACGGGAACATGAAGTGCAGGTTGGGCGAGTACGGATAGCGCGCGTAGGCGCTGTTGTAGATGTCGGTGTCGAGGGTGTCGTGGAAGTCGGCGGCCAGCGCGATGCCGGTGCTCTCCCAGTTGCGGTAGTCGACCGACTCCAGGCGGCCCACGGCGCGCCCGCGCCGCTCGCCGCGGATGCTGACGCTGCCGGCCTGGAGCGCCGCGTGCTCGGCGGTGGCGCGGTGGTAGGCGACGTAGCGGCCCAGGGTGTGGTCCCAGCAGGCGCTGTTCTGGGAGTCGCAGTACTTGCCCAGGAAGTTGTCGTAGTAACGGGTCCAGCGCAGGCCGTCCGGCGAGGCGGCGCCGCGCAGCATGCCGACGTTATGGGTGAACGGCAGCTCGGCGATCTCCGGCCCCCACCAATCGGTATAGATCAGCTTGTAGCGCTCGCCGTCGAGGGCGTTCGGATCGATGAAGACGTTGCCGGATTCGGGCGACACGCCAGCCAGCCCGCCGTCGAAGACCACGTTGTTGCGCGCGGAGCCGGCGACCTCGACCAGACCGAGCTCGCGGCGCGTGAACTCCAGGCCGTCGCCCGATTCCGCGTAGCTCAGGAACAGGCCGCTGCGAGCCTTCGGGTGGTAGGAGTTGTACCACATGCGGTAGCGGCCATCGTCCTTCAGGACCGTCAGCCAGGCGGAGCCCTCCTCCCAGGGCGGCTGCCCCTCGAACAGCGGCGCGTCGTGCTTGTCGACCGTGCCGAGCGTCCAGGCGATGCCGCGCGGGTACTGCTCGTGGCCGCGGCCCATCGCCAGAAAGAAGTCGTCGACCAGGAGATGGCGGTCGGCGCCGACGTCGACCGGCTGCACGCGGCGCGGGTCGACGTGGGTGTTCACCGCCAGGTTGAAGTTGTCCATGTCGTGGGAGATGACTGCCATGCGCAGCAGTATAGCCGCGGCGGCGCCGGGAGCGGGTATACTGGGCGCCATGCGTACCCATGATTGCGACCCGACGCTGACTGACACGCAGGTCCTGGACTTCTGCCGGACCGGCTACCACATGATCGAAGCCGCGGTCCCGCCGGCGATCAACGAGCGCGTGGTGGCCGCCATGACCGAGCAGTGGGAGCGCGGTGGACGCCAGATGCACTCCTTCACCGAGCAGGACTGGTTCGTGGAGTCCGTACTGGCCAACCCGGCGGCGGCGGGCGCGGCGCGGTCGCTGCTGGGCGCCAACTTCACGCTGCCGAACTGGGCCACCTGGTTCCGGGAGGAGAGCCCGGTACCGGCCAATCAGTGGCACATCGACGGCGGCTCGATGTTCGACGGCCAGATCAACACGCTGAAGTGGTTCTACTACCCGACCGCCTGTCCGGAGGAGATGGGCCCGACCGAGTTCGTCGCGGGCTCGCACCACGTCACCAACCAGGTGCGGTTCATGGCGCACTACGACGCGATCCGCGGCATCTGGAAGTCGACCGCGCCGGCCGGGTCGATCTACTTCACCGCCTACCCGATGTGGCATCGGCGCGCCAAGTCGACCGCCGCCGGGCTGCGCTACATGCTGACCGGCACCTATCATCGCACGGTGCCGCCCACGCGCGACTGGCTCCGGGAGCCGGACTTCGACTTCGCCACCGCCGACTACTGGCTGGAGGAGCCGCGCTTCGGCGAGCAGTACCGCAGCTCGCGCGACGCCGCCCGCCTGTTCCTGTGGCTGTGCGGCCTGGGCGACAAGTTCGCGGTGCGCGAAGGGCCGACCTGGCCGATGCCGGTCGAGGTTGCGGGCCGCCCCTTCGGCGTCCCGGCCGGCGTGTAGGCGGCACGCGCATGATCACGGCCCGAAACGGCAACACCAACGGCCCGGTGCGCGAGGCGATCCTGTTCGCCTTCGACGACCACAGCATCCCCTTCACCACCGGCCTCAAACTCGACTTGGTGCCCGGCAAGGAGCCGGGCGCCGCCAACCCCATCGTGGTGGGCCGCGGGCCGCAGGGCGCCCCGGACGACGTCGCGGTGCGCTACTACGGCGCGGTTGCCGAGGTCGATGGCGAGTTGCGGATGTGGTACGAGGGCACCGGCTCGCTCGACGAAGACGGCGGCCGGCGGGTCTGTTACGCGGTCAGCCGCGACGGCGTGCATTGGGAGAAGCCCTCGCTCGGCCTGGTCGAGTACGGCGGCAGTCGCGACAACAACATCGTCGACCTGTTCGGGGGAGACCCGGTCATCAGCGCGGCGCCGGTGATCCATGACCCGGACGATCCGGACCCGTCGCGGCGCTTCAAGATGTGCATCGAGACCGGGCTCTACGGAAACCAGCTCACCGTCGCCTTCAGCGGCGACGGTCTGCGCTGGGAGGCGCCGGACTACAACCCGGTCGGTCCGCCGCTGGAGATGGCGGGTCTGATCAAGTGGGGCGGCTGCTACTACGTGAACGGCCAGGACGAGTTCGGCTGGCACGGCTCGCAGTGGGGCCGGGCGCGCAAGCTGGTGAGCTTCGCGTCCTACGACTTCGAGCACTGGACGCAGGCGCCGGCGCTCGGGTTCCGGCGCGACAACCTGCCGCCGCGGCAGGTGATGCACAACTGGAATACGGCCGAGGAGGTTCACCTGGGCACCTGCTGCTGGGACCGGGGCAACGTCATCGTCGGCGTGTACGGCATGTGGCACGGCACGCCGTCCGGCAACCGCCGCTTCATCACCATGGACCTGGGGCTGCTGGTCAGCCAGGACGCGCTGCACTACCGCGAACCGGCGCCGGACTTCCTGTTCATCCCGGCGCTGGAGGAGCCCGGCCTGGCGCCCGGCAGCTCGCCGTCGCTGATGCAGGGCCAGGGGATGCTCAACCGGGGCGACCGCACGCTGTTCTGGTACGAGCTGTGGGCCGGCAGCGATGTGCGGTTGGCGACCTGGGAGCGCGACCGGCTCGGCTGCCTGCAGGTCTTTCGGGAGAAGCAGCTCGTCGCCCTGCCGGCCCCGCACGCGCTGAGCTGCGCGCTGGAGCCGTCGGGCGACACGGCGGTGAGCCTGAACGCCGCCGGCCTGGGACGGCACGCGCAGATCGCCGTGGAGCTCACCGACGAGCGGTTCCGGCCGATCGCCGGCTACTCGGGCAGCGACGCGGCGGTCATCGACCGCGACGGGCTGGACGTGCCGGTAGCGTGGCCGGGCGGCGCCGCCGTCCCGGCGCGACTGGGCCCCTTCCGGGTCAAGCTCGACTTCCGCGGCCTCCGCGCCGAAGACGCCCGGCTGTTCGCGGTCTACGTCCGCGACGCCTGATGCCTGAGAGACCGGCCGCCGACCCGAGCAAACATCAACCGCCCGGCGCGGCCGCGCCCACGGGAGCAGGCGCATGGGCCGGGGCCGGCGGTTCAACGGGCGCGGCCGGCCGCACCGGGGCCATAACGGGCGCCAGCGCATCGAGGCGCGTCAGCGATTCCATCCGCCCCTCGATGCGTGCCACGCGCTCACCAACTCCGTGCAGATCGCGCCGCACCCGCCACGTCGCCGCGCACCTCCGCCACGTCGCCGCTCAGCGTCCGTAGCAGCGGTACAACCACCGCCAGCAGCGCCACACCGACGCCAACGATCGCTATTGCCTCCGCCGCTCATGTCCCCACACCTCCGCCCGGCCACGGTACCGCATCCGGCTCAGACAAGGGCGCCGGGCCGGCAGCCGCAGCGCCGGCCCGTTCCACCACGCAGCCGCGCACGTCCACCACCACCGCCGCCGCGCCGGTGCCAGGGGCCGCGCTCCCCAGAGGCTCGCCGGGGGGCAGCCGGGAAGGAGGAGGGGGCCGGCCCGGTCGCTTCTACACTCAAGGTCATCCTGAAGTATGCGGCGCAATTTTGGGCGGGGCTCAGTTGTCCGGCTGGGTGCCTGTCGCCCGGATGATGAACAGGCGGACAAGGATGGTGTTGTTCGTCATCTCCCGCTGGAGATACTCGTCCATCTGCGCCTTCGTCAGCTGGCTGGTATGCCCGTAGACGTAGATGGTGATCTCACCGGAGCCGGTAGCCGACGGACATGTTGAAGGCGACGCCTGAGATGTTCGTCAACCACGTGGTACCGCCGTCCAGCGAGTACCGCGGCCGCACGTCGCCACGCTCCAGCACGTCTCGCGTTATGTCCGGCCGGGGGAAGGTATGGCGATAGATGTGAACGTAGTTGGGAATCTCATGCTTGAAGTCGGCGGGGAAAGATAGAGTCCGGTCGATCCGCGCCTGCACCGCGACAGACTCCGTGCGGCCGGCCAGGCGCTCGGTACGCGCGGGTTCGTCCGGCACGATCGCGATCAGCATGGTGTCGGCAACGACACCGGGCGCAGCTGGGGCAGCGGCGGCCGGCGTTCCGCTCGTCGGTGCGACCGGCGTTTGCTCGCACGCGGCCACCACCACGACGGCCCCGGCGGTCGTCAACTTCATCAGCTTCATCATCAACGGCATCGGCTTCATACCGGCCGTTTATCACGTAGCCATATAGCGGTGTCAAGCGCCTCGGCGGAGGCTCACAGGGACGCCGCTCAGGTGGGGCAGGCGCCCGTTCAACAGGGCGCTGTAGCGACAATCAGGATGAGAAAATCGGTGTCGCAACGGCCGGGACGATGACACAAGCGGGCTTGGGTTTGCAAGCAGGGGAAGAAGCGGCGGGGCCGCCGTCGAGGTCCATCGAACGGTCAGATCGCCGCTGGTCGGAGGGGCGCCAGATGGCGCTCGGAACGGCCCGGTGCGTGGTGGCCGGCTGCCGAAGGGCCGGTAGTGGCCGCTGCCGGAGCAACCACCATCGTACGGTCGCCGCACCATCGGCGGCCGCCCGACCGCTCCTGCGCGCCGTCCGCAAGCCGTCGGAGGGCGGTCTGCTCGACCGGTGGCGGACCTGACTGACCGAGGTGGCCGGGAGTTGGCGGCAACGGTTGGGGAAGCAGTCGTAAGGCAGCCGCCGCAGCGGATGCCGGATCAGGGCTTGCCGGCAGTACCGACGTAACCGGTGGGCGGCGGCCTGCTCAGTCGCGTCCGTACCCGCGCGGCGGCTCGCTGCTCTGCGGTTCCGCAAGATCAAGCGCGCGCATCGCCTCCCGCTTGGCTGCGAGCGCGGACTCCTCGTGCCGGGGGTCGTTTGAGCTGCCGACCCTGAGGCGCCTGAACCTGCCGCTGGAGGGTCACTGGGCAGCGGCCGGGTCGTTACTGGCGGCCGGCTGCGCAGCCGCCCGGCGCTGGCGCTGGTTCTCGATGGCGGTGCGGCGCCGATAGCTGTCGACGTTGAGTTCGAAGATGGTCGCGCGGTGCACCAAGCGATCGACGGCTGAGGTGGTCCTGGTTCGTTGGACAGCTCGAGGGGTAGTACAAGGTGTATTCGCATGGTTGTCTACCCCTCCTGTTGCTCCAGATAGGGCGGCGGTAAAAGGGGGTGCGGGGCGAGGGGTGTGTCCCTGTGGACATTGTGGATAACCCCGTCACCGTCACGCACCAGCTTGCCCTCTGACCGCGAACGCTGCGGTCGCAGCCACCCCACTTTCATCAAATCAGCACTCCCTCCTTACTCTGCTCTGGGTTCAGCGCTACGCCACCCGCTCTCTGGGTGTCCGCTCGCCGCAGTAGGCCTCCGCCGGCGTGCAGCCAGCCAGCGCCGAGTGCGGCCGTTCGTCGTTGTAGAACTCGATCCAGTCGTCGATCACTCGCTGCGCGACGAAGCCGTCGGCCAGCTCGTGCAGGTACACCGCCTCGTACTTCAGCGAGCGCCACAGCCGCTCGATGAACACGTTGTCCATGCAGCGACCGCGACCGTCCATCGAGCACCGTATGCCGGCCGCTGCCAGCCGCCCGGTGAATGCCATGCTGGTGAACTGGCTGCCTTGATCGGTGTTGAAGATCGCCGGCGTGCCGGAGAGCGCCAACGCCTCGCGCAGTGCCTCCACGCAGAACTCGGTGTCCATCGTGTTGGACAGCCGCCACGCCAGCACCCGTCGGCTCGCCCAGTCCATGATCGCCACTAGGTACAGAAAGCCTTTCTGCACCGGGATGTAGGTGATGTCCGCACACCACACCTGATTCGGCCGCTTGATCGTCAGTCCGCTGAGCAGATACGGGTACACGCGGTGCTCGGGGTGCTCGCCGCTGGTGCGCGGCTTGCGGTAGATCGCCTCCAAGCCCAGCAAGCGCATCAGCCGGCGCACCCGGTGGCGGCCGACCGACACCCCTTCCCGTGCCAGATGGCGCGTCATCTGGCGGCTACCGTAGAACGGGAAGCGCAGGTACCGTTCGTCGATGCGTCGCATCAGTGCACGCATTTGACGGCTCAAGCTCAAGCCTTCGTGGTCGCCGTCGATCATCATCCGTCGCTCCGCACGGCTCAGCGCGCGAGCCCGCGTGCTAAAATCGCGCTCCACGGTCAATTCGCCGATCTTGGCGTGCAGGTCATGGATGGTCGCTGCGTGATCGGCTGGCGCCGCCCGCGAACAGTTCCTGCATGCCGTCAACCGCCTGCCGCTTCCACCCGCTCACCTGGTTCGGATGCACCTGATGCTTGGCCGCGATCGCCTGGATCGTGCGGTCACCACGCAGCGCTTCCAGCGCCACTCGCGTTTGAACTCCGCTGTGAATCGACGCCGTTTCGTCGCCATCTCGTCGGCCCTCCTCAAGGCCTGGAATACACCTTAACCTCCTGTCCAGTTTTCCAGGACCACCTCACTACTCGCGCATTCTCATCTTGATTGTCGCCGCGTTCTCATCTTGATTGTCGCTGGACACAGCAGTTTCAATCCACGCCCCGCGCGGGGGCGACGTGTCGCAGGGCTCGGCTCAGGTGGCAACGGTTTCAATCCACGCCCCCGCGCGGGGGGCGACGCGCCATCCTGAGATCGACGCGGGGGCGCTGAACCTGGTTTCAATCCACGCCCCCGCGCGGGGGGCGACTTGCCCGGTCGACAGCACGTCGATCACCCGTTCGACGTTTCAATCCACGCCCCCGCGCGGGGGGCGACTGGTGGCGGAGTTGTAATACCAGACCCTGCAGACTACGTTTCAATCCACGCCCCCGCACGGGGGGCGACGCGCCATCCTGAGATCGACGCGGGGGCGCTGAACCTGGTTTCAATCCACGCCCCCGCGCGGGGGGCGACTTGCCCGGTCGACAGCACGTCGATCACCCGTTCGACGTTTCAATCCACGCCCCCGCGCGGGGGGCGACTGGTGGCGGAGTTGTAATACCAGACCCTGCAGACTACGTTTCAATCCACGCCCCCGCACGGGGGGCGACTCGGCCCGCCCCTGCCGGCCGACGTGAGGTGGGTTGTTTCAATCCACGCCCCCGCGCGGGGGGCGACTCGACAGGCCGGGAGGCAAGCCGACCGCTGAGTTTCAATCCACGCCCCCGCACGGGGGGCGACTGGCGGCGATCTTGTCGCCGTCCGCGGCAAACTGGTTGTTTCAATCCACGCCCCCGCACGGGGGGCGACTCGGCAGCGAGCTCTGCGGCTGAACGCTGATCTGGTTTCAATCCACGCCCCCGCACGGGGGGCGACCTGGGCTGCGGGATGAGCTACGCACAATCGAAGTTTCAATCCACGCCCCCGCACGGGGGGCGACCCGCGCTGATGGGAGGCAAGGGGAGGTGATGAGTAGCTGTTTCAATCCACGCCCCCGCACGGGGGGCGACTCGCTGATCATCGGCTGCTGAGGGCGGCGCATGAAGGTTTCAATCCACGCCCCCGCACGGGGGGCGACCGCGAACCTGCCACGAGGAGCCCACATGACCAACGAAGTTTCAATCCACGCCCCCGCACGGGGGGCGACTCTCGACCAGCAGTGAGTCTTCCAAAGAACCCACGTTGTTTCAATCCACGCCCCCGCACGGGGGGCGACCTGCTGGTGGACGACGACGTGCACGCCAAGCGGTTTCAATCCACGCCCCCGCACGGGGGGCGACCTGGGCTGCGGGATGAGCTACGCACAATCGAAGTTTCAATCCACGCCCCCGCACGGGGGGCGACTCGTACCGCCCACGCGGCGCCCATATGTATCCGGGGTTTCAATCCACGCCCCCGCACGGGGGGCGACGGGAGCTTCAGGCGTGTCGATGTCGGGCTGTTCCATGTTTCAATCCACGCCCCCGCACGGGGGGCGACTCGGATGGACGGCAACGAAGGCCATACGAACTACCGGTTTCAATCCACGCCCCCGCACGGGGGGCGACCGGGCACGAATCAGGGCGATCGACGACGAGCTCGTGTTTCAATCCACGCCCCCGCACGGGGGGCGACGCAGCTGCTGCGCCTGCTGGTGCGAATGGCACGTTTCAATCCACGCCCCCGCACGGGGGGCGACATCCCCATGGCCCGCCCAATGAGGGCGCTCCGTCAGGTGTTTCAATCCACGCCCCCGCACGGGGGGCGACCTGACGTGGTGGCGTCCAACGTCAACTGCACGCTGTTGTTTCAATCCACGCCCCCGCACGGGGGGCGACCGGTGCGGCTGCGGAACCGACGGCGCCAGGCGCGCCCGTTTCAATCCACGCCCCCGCACGGGGGGCGACCGGCCGAGAAGCCGCTGTCCGAAAAGACGCTGACGTTGTTTCAATCCACGCCCCCGCACGGGGGGCGACGTCTCGTGGTTCGGCAGGTCCACGCGGGTATGGAGTTTCAATCCACGCCCCCGCACGGGGGGCGACCCTCTACCCAGTCCGGGTTCGCCCGCGCATAGGTGCGGTTTCAATCCACGCCCCCGCACGGGGGGCGACGCGGCCGGCGCGACCGGCGCCGGCGATGGCGAGTTTCAATCCACGCCCCCGCACGGGGGGCGACCCCGCGCCCGCGCCGACCTTGAGCAGATCGGTGAAGTTTCAATCCACGCCCCCGCACGGGGGGCGACTCACGGGCGACGAACCCGGACCGCCCAAGTACGTTTCAATCCACGCCCCCGCACGGGGGGCGACGGTAGAAGACGATGTGAGAGCGAAGAGGAACGTGTTTCAATCCACGCCCCCGCACGGGGGGCGACTCGGCGGCGCTGGATTACCTGGCCGGCTGGTGCATGAGTTTCAATCCACGCCCCCGCACGGGGGGCGACGTGCCGGCATTGTAGGCGAGCCACGCAGTACCGTTTCAATCCACGCCCCCGCACGGGGGGCGACTTGAGAACGCCACCAGCCGTGACGCGCGTCACGTGTTTCAATCCACGCCCCCGCACGGGGGGCGACGCGCGAGGAGCCGCTGAGCGGCGGCGACGAATGGGTTTCAATCCACGCCCCCGCACGGGGGGCGACGTCGTGTCGTATGCCACGGTGAGAGTGTACTATGTTTCAATCCACGCCCCCGCACGGGGGGCGACCGAGTAGCGCAGCTTGCGGACATCCTGTCGCCCACCGGGTTTCAATCCACGCCCCCGCACGGGGGGCGACTCGCGCCGCGAATCGGAGTAGGTAGTGCTCATGGGGTAGTTTCAATCCACGCCCCCGCACGGGGGGCGACGTGGACGACGACGTGCTCGCTCAGCGGAACGTGTTTCAATCCACGCCCCCGCACGGGGGGCGACTGATTCACGTCTTCGAACGGCAGTCCCAGGTTGGAGTTTCAATCCACGCCCCCGCACGGGGGGCGACGCGCCGCCGGCGAGCCGCAAGCCGGACAGGCGAAGACGTTTCAATCCACGCCCCCGCACGGGGGGCGACGGGCGCAGCCCACCCTGCCAGGCATCCCGGAGGAAGTTTCAATCCACGCCCCCGCACGGGGGGCGACCAGGACCCCATCGGCACAGGGCTCACGGGGGAGAGGTTTCAATCCACGCCCCCGCACGGGGGGCGACCCGGCTCATGCTGGCGGCGTTGGGAGGCAGACCATAGAAGTTTCAATCCACGCCCCCGCACGGGGGGCGACGTGTAGAGCGCCATCGTCAGATCATCCTTGCGGCCAGACGTTTCAATCCACGCCCCCGCACGGGGGGCGACCTGCTGCAACGGCGGACTCATCGGCACTATATCTATGCCGATGTTTCAATCCACGCCCCCGCACGGGGGGCGACGCAAGGGTGGGCGAGAGGGATTCCCGGGGATCCCGTTTCAATCCACGCCCCCGCACGGGGGGCGACGCAGCGGTTCGCCCCACTGCGCGCAGTACTCCTGTTTCAATCCACGCCCCCGCACGGGGGGCGACACAGCCGGCGCTTCCGCATCGCCAGAGTCTCATGTTGTTTCAATCCACGCCCCCGCACGGGGGGCGACTGGCAAGGACGACGAAAAGGAGAACGAAACGATGCAGTTTCAATCCACGCCCCCGCACGGGGGGCGACGAGAGGCGTTACCGAATCGTGGACTCAGGAGAAGTAGTTTCAATCCACGCCCCCGCACGGGGGGCGACTCGTATGGCAACAGATTTGACAGACGCAGAACTGTTTCAATCCACGCCCCCGCACGGGGGGCGACGCACCACCACTTTCCTATGTCACGATTCCAATGTTTCAATCCACGCCCCCGCACGGGGGGCGACGCGAACGTGCTGTAGCGCTTTGCCAAGCAACTCGTTTCAATCCACGCCCCCGCACGGGGGGCGACCGGCCTTCTCGTCGTTCCCCAGTACGTAATTGTTTCAATCCACGCCCCCGCACGGGGGGCGACCTGATACCGAGACAGCGCCTCTACGAAGCCATCGTTTCAATCCACGCCCCCGCACGGGGGGCGACATACCGACGAGCAGGGTGATCTTTTTGGCGAGGAATGTGTTTCAATCCACGCCCCCGCACGGGGGGCGACATGGCTGCTGGTGGACTGATGACCGCGATGCTGCCGTTTCAATCCACGCCCCCGCACGGGGGGCGACCCGACGAGCAGGGTGATCTTTTTGGCGAGGAATGTGTTTCAATCCACGCCCCCGCACGGGGGGCGACGCAAGGTCAAGAAGGTGTTCCGGGACAAGGACGGTTTCAATCCACGCCCCCGCACGGGGGGCGACATGGATAGAGCTCGCCGGCGCGCATGGTACGTGTTTCAATCCACGCCCCCGCACGGGGGGCGACCCAGCCGAACAAATTGAGATTCGTGATCCATGTTTTGTTTCAATCCACGCCCCCGCACGGGGGGCGACCGGCGAGCAGGGCTTTTTGAAAGCCGATTGCTTCGTGTTTCAATCCACGCCCCCGCACGGGGGGCGACAGTGGGACGTGCGCTTCGCTGGCACCGGCAAGGCGTTGTTTCAATCCACGCCCCCGCACGGGGGGCGACGTGAGCACGGATGGCTCGGACATCCATCTTCACGTAGTTTCAATCCACGCCCCCGCACGGGGGGCGACAGATCGCCCACAACGCGATTGCTGGCAGAGACGAAGTTTCAATCCACGCCCCCGCACGGGGGGCGACTTCTGGCGTGCGCTCGCCAAGTCCTCAGCGAACATGTTTCAATCCACGCCCCCGCACGGGGGGCGACCTGCTTGCCGTCCGCCACGTGCTCACTCATCCAGGAGTTTCAATCCACGCCCCCGCACGGGGGGCGACCTTCACGATGGATGGCGACCCAGTGATCGACGCCAGGCGTGTTTCAATCCACGCCCCCGCACGGGGGGCGACGCGTCGTTGTCCGCGTCGCCCTTGAACGGCGCCTGATCGTTTCAATCCACGCCCCCGCACGGGGGGCGACACACTATGTCGCCAGAAGTGTCAATAGGCAAAGCGTTTCAATCCACGCCCCCGCACGGGGGGCGACGAGCGCTTCGACCAGCGCTTCCATCTTCCACATGTGGTTTCAATCCACGCCCCCGCACGGGGGGCGACGTCCACCGTGTTGGTAAACGCCTCGTCGAACGAGTTTCAATCCACGCCCCCGCACGGGGGGCGACCCACAAGACGCTACGCATCTTCGAGGAGGTCCATGTTTCAATCCACGCCCCCGCACGGGGGGCGACCTTCTGGCGTGCGCGCGCCAAGTCCTCAGCGAACATGTTTCAATCCACGCCCCCGCACGGGGGGCGACCCGGCTTCGCGTAGTTCCTGACATAGGAGAAAGTTTCAATCCACGCCCCCGCACGGGGGGCGACGGCTCGTAACTCGTTCACGCTGCATACGAACCTGTTTCAATCCACGCCCCCGCACGGGGGGCGACCCGTTTCAACGTCGTGAACATTGTCGCGTGGCAAGTTTCAATCCACGCCCCCGCACGGGGGGCGACTCGAGTCTTGCTTGCCCTCCCTACGCCATACATGTTTCAATCCACGCCCCCGCACGGGGGGCGACGGCAACAGCGTATCGCATTTCCGGACAACGACAAAACGATCGATTGCGCGAACTTGGCTTGCAACGACGATCGCTGCGCGCATCGGCTGCCAGACTTTGCTGCAAGTCGCATCGTAGTACTCTCGGCCGAAGTTATAGGATGCGCGAACCTACCGAGTGATGCGTGTGCGCTCCATCTTCGCGCAAGCTCATACGACCATCGGGCCATCCGGATCGTACGATGCTTTCGCACCGACGTGCTCGACCCTCGGCCGCCAGTTGGCACCCAGCCGGTAGAACCGCAGGCTGTCCTCTCCTTCGTCGATCTCATTGATGAGTCGGGCGCGCAGCGTCGCCCACTGCGCTGGATCGACTTGGCATTCGAATACCGAGTACTGAACCCGTTGCCCGAAGTCCTGACAAAGACGAGCGACACGCCGAAGACGGCGGCGTCCGGCGGAATCTCCAGTAGCGACATCGTAGGTGACGAGCATCAGCACCGCGGCTACCTACCGCCAGAGAAACGGGGGATAGCCGTCGAGGTCGCCCCGTAATCGCCGAGCCATCAGCGTGGCTTGTACGAACGGCACCAGGCCGAGTGTCGTCTTTTCCTTGATAAAAGGATGAATCAGCTCGTCCTTCTTGCGTTCCTGATACGCCACGAGGGTAGCTTTCCGTGCGCCTTCGCGCAGCTTAACCGCACCGCTCATTGCCGTGTGGAAATCGCGCACCGATAGCTGTCGGCGATTGATCAGGGACAACGCGAGGCGGTCGGCCAGAACAGGCCGTAACTCCTCCATGAGATCGAGCGCCAAGCTCGGCCGCCCTGGACGCTCTCGATGCAGAAACCCCACTGCGGGATCGAGCCCTACCGACTCCAGCGCCGACCGGCAGTCGTGGACCAGCAGTGTATAGAAGAACGAAAGCAGCGCATTCACCGGATCGAGTGGCGGCCTCCGCGAGCGACCGTTGAATGCAAATTCCGGTTCCTTGCTCAGCACAAAATCTCCGAATACCTCATAATAGGATCGGGCAGCTTCTCCTTCGATACCACGTAACGTGCCAGTCCGATCTGATCGGGTGCCACGCCGCGCCGCATCGCTCAGACGACGCTCGCATGCTACGAGCCGCGTACGAACCGCTTCGGGCACTCTGCCGCCATGGTCACGAAGCGCACGGCGGACCACGGTCCGCTGGTTCAGGATCTTGCCGATAACCACATTACGGACGATCGAAGCGGTCATGGTTTCGTTGTCGGTGGTCCGGTACTGGTCTCGCCGCAGCAACACGTTGCCGGAGACCGGACCTTCGATACGTGCCAGAAAGCGACCGCTCCGACTCATCAGGGAGATGCATACACCCCGCTCGGCGCAATGCCCCATAAGAGGCGGCGACACGCCGACCGAACCGAAGCAGACGATGGCGCCGAGCAGGTGCACGGGTATGCGCGCACGTTCTACGCCGTCGGCTTTGACAACGGCGTTCTCGCCATCCTTGTACAACCACGCGTTTTCGGTAGTCACGTAGAGTGTGTTCAGATGACGGCGCATCGACGGTGCCGTCAGTTATCGATAGCCCGCAAGAGCCAGCGAGCGACGGTCTGCGGTCGGCGCGGGTTCTGTGGCTGACAGCCCTGCTTGAGTGAGCAGGCGTTGCACTTCCGCGCTTCGTATTCCGGTGGAGGAGTCACGCTGGCGGCGAGCATCCGGCGCACGTCGGCGGCGACTCGTTTCGTCAAAGTCCGTAGCTCGGAGTCAAAACGAACTTCCTTACGCCGACGATCACGTCCGTAGAACAGGGCCCCGACCGGCACCGAAGCGCCCAGCATTTCCTCAAGACACAGCGCCTGGGCGCAAAGTTGAACCTCATCGGCGCGATGCGCCTTGGGACGGCCGCGTTTGTACTCGATGGGGTAAGGGCGAACACGGTCATGAATCTCTACTACATCGGCCACGCCTGAAACGCCAAGTGTAAGCGACCGCAGGGCTACGCTACGTTCTATTCTCACGCTGCCCCGGCGTTCTCTGCTTCCCGAGTCAGTGCGCTCATGCAGAATCCTGCCCTCCGCGGTGAAGCGGTTCTCGTCCCAGTGCTGCTCGATATGGATCAACGCGCACTGCCGTGGGCAATAGAGCATGTGCTGCAAAGCGGAAATCGGCGCCAGATCGTCTTCGGCTACGGACTCCCTCTCTCTCAGCGCCATTCGAGTCAGAGACGGTCCGCTACTTCGACCTCGCTTGGCAGACCCGCCTGATCGAGATGGACGACGTAGTCCGTGTATACCCGCGCCGGTGGAAGATCGCGGCGCGTGCCCGGCTCGTGTTCCTTGCCTTCGAACACGCGTTTGACCGTTACCCGTTCGAACAACCTATGCGCCGGCGCATTGCCGAGCGCGCTGCCATGTTTGAATACGATCAGACGCCGTGCCACCATCTCGCCGCGCGCCGCCGAACGGTCATGGTCGAACATCTGTTCGAGCGCCGCCCACAGCAGTTTGAGGTCTTCTTCGGAGAAGCCCGTGCCTTTACCCGCACCGCCCGCAAGGCAGGCGGAGACATAGCCGTGGGCGCGGTAGAGACCATAGGGCACGAGATGCTTGCGCCCCATTTCCCCTTCCTCCTTGTCCACATCCGTCACGCGCGTAATCGTTTGCTCGAGTGGCACGATCGGTTCCACCGAGCGCGCGAAGGTGAACTGAACCGGGCCTCTCACCTGACCGGCGTTGGGACCCGTGGACATGACGGCGCCGAACGTTCTGATGTCGAAGTACGTGTCACAGAGCCATTTCTGCAAGGTCGCGATGTTGTCCTGTGAGCGGGTCTTGGCATCTTTCGTATCCCAGCCTCCACCCTTTTTCCTGTGATCCGGCTGTCCGTTCTCCTTGCATGCCTCCGCGATCAACGGATTCAGTGGCCGTTTCTCCTGAATGAATATCCGCCGACCTTCCTGATCCAGAAGCTGGATAAAATTGCGCACCTTTCGCTTCAGGCAGACATCGGAGACCAGTCCGTGGCCCGTCTCCGGATCCATCCGGGGCTGGTTCCCGGCGTCGGGATCACCATTAGGGTTGCCGTTGGTCACGTCGAACAGATACACGAAGTCGTAACGGTTCTTGATCGTGTTGCTCATTCTTCATTCTCCTCCGATGGGACGGACTGATGACGATCATCAGAGTCTGCCTTGGTGTACAAAACTCTCTCCTGATGGTAGTAGCCTACGAAGAAACGAGCTTGGTCCTGGAACGGAAGGATTGCCGGCAGTTCCTCGTGTCCTGGCAGGAGTTCTATCACGTCCCCGACGGCTCTATTCGCTCGTGTGCCCGCCCCCTGCTTCTTTCGATCACCCTTGGCAAGACTTGAGCGGTTGTGTTCATAGCCTCGCATCAGTCTCGGAAAGACTAGACGCGGCGTAGCCGAAGCCGAGCCTGCGTATCTGTCTCGGATGGTCGCGTTACGATCGGTAAGGCTCTTTTCGGCATAGGCATAGATCGCGAAGAGCCGTCCGAGGTTGTAGGCGACGTTGTCGCTGTCAGTGGCGATACTCACCGGTACGTCCTCCTTTGCAAGTGTTTCAATCCACGCCCCCGCGTGGGAGGTGATGTCTAAGCGATAATCACGGGCAAGGCACGCCTTGCAGATCGCCGCGCGACGGCCATTGATGTCTCCATCAGCACGTATGCGCATTATGACGCTCGTCAGCAGTGACTGCGGGTAGCGGTATCCGGTGAGGATCGAACGCATCAGGGCGCCGCACAACGTAGGGGGGACGTTCTTGGCCTTGCCCTGTACGGCCGTTTCCAGAAGCAGACGCCAAGCCGCGGGCGGAGTTTGCCAAGGCGTAGGGTCGAGGCGGAGATCATGGAAATGCTCGAGAATCCGTCTGGCGACATCGCCAATCGTTTCTTCGTACCAGAAACGGATGGATATGCGCGCTGCATTGGGGGCAAGGCCGAGCACATAGAAGCGAGTGTCCTGACGGACGTCCGGTACTACCTCGCTCAGTGGCCGGCCCTTCTCGAACCGCTTGAGTTTGTCAGCCACCGCCGCGGTCTCTTCGGAATCCGAAGGTGGTTCGGCGAGCATCGCGAACAGATCCTCTGCGGCAGTGGCGTCCCTGCCGTCTTTGGCCGCTTCAGCCCAGAAGACGGTTGTGGCGTCACCGATCTGCACACGTTGCCGACTGTCCCGCTCCAGGAGCTTATTCAATGCGGTAGTGTACGCGAAAGCCGCTCGGTCCGACACGGGTGCGTTGGAACCTTGATCCTTTCCGAACGACTTGAACGCGTCAAGATTGAATGACACGATGGCGGCGCCCGATCCTTGGGCACCCTTGACGCCCTTGACCTTGGGGTGCACCCGCGCGATAGGTGTACGCTCGCCGGAAACGAGGCAGAGCCCGCCGGTGCCGTCTGATACCGACAGGTGGTCGAGCCAGACGCGCCGGGCGGCTGGCCGATCATGAAGGAAGCGCATCTCTCCGTTGAGCAAGAATACGACGTTGGCGTCCAGCATGTCGCGAGCGTGAGTCAGGGATTCATATTGATCGGGTTGCCATTCATCCAGAAACGAACGGAGCGCTTGCAGGCCGTCATCAGAGACACGTGCGAGCAAGCGTTCGTGCAACGTCTTGAATGCGGCGTGCTCGCGCTCCGCGGGAACCGGTTGTTCCGTATCGCGGTCGCGCTTCACGCCGAAGACGTATGCCGTCTTGTCCCACAGGAAATTGGAGGCAACACCCGAAGTGCGCGAAAACGGTCGGGGTACCGGGCGCAGCGATGGCCGCGGCCTCCTGCTCGACGTATCCAGCAGAGATACGACGTCGACTGGCTCGCCATCGGGCGTCAGCGCAACCGCATAGGAAATGCGCTCGCGCGAGTAACCGTACTCCGGGGCTTGGCCGTTGGTCACGAGACGGTCATAGTAGCCGGCGAGCGCCTGCAGGATGCTCACGCCTTGACCTCCGCGGCGTCCAGCGGCGGTACGTCGATCGCTCCGTCCCGCAACTTGGCACGAAAGAAGCGCGCAGACATCTCGTCGCGATAGTCGATGTCGTGGAGCATCCAGCCGAGGTCTCGGTCGCGTTGATGGGAAGGCAGGCATGACTTCGGTACCGCGCCCTCGATCGGTGCGAAATCGGCCGCGAACTCGCGGGTGCCCAGATAGGGGCGATGGAAGCACTGGCCTTTGGCGGAGCGGCGGTTGAACATCGCCAAGTGTTTGGCCTCGGTGTCGCCAGCCGTCGCGGCCGCGGTGAGGACGAAGTGCGCCTCGATGAGGTAGGCCACGTCGCGCAGCACGGTCGCGGCCCGCTGCTGGCGGTCGTCCTCGATCAGCGTGCGCACCCCCTCAGCGGTGCCGCGCTTCATAGCCGCGCGGGCCGTCGCTACCGGCATCTTGCTGCCCAGCTCGTTGCGGCGCAAGGTATCGAAGCGGATGGGCTTCAGGACGTGGATGCGGTCGACCACCCAGCGGATGGCGGGCTTCCAGTGGACCGCTTCGAGGATTCCACGGGCGGCCGATGGCGTCATCACGTCGTAGGAGACCCGCTCGACCTTCATCTCCGGACGCGTGAAGCACGCATACTCGCCCCAGACGTGCAACTTCACCCCGTACGCCATCACATCATCCCACACCCGGCGCAACCGGGGCTGGCACACCGAGAGCGTACTTGGTACAATGTCTGCATCTGATGGCATGCCCATGCGATCTGAACTCGCGGAATCCGGCATGAGCCTCACGCTGCGCTGCTACGCCTACCGGTCCGGCCGGAGGTGGGAGGCGATATGCGTTGACCTCGACATCGCGACGTTCGGCGACTCTCTTGATGAGGTGAAGAGGTCGCTCGCAACAGGTATCGAGTTGCACCTGGAAGGGGTCGAAGAGCTGCCTGCGGAAGAGCAGAGACGTTTTCTGACGCGACGGTCCCCGTGGCACGTGCGGGCGAAGCTGGCGTTCACGACATGGCTGAGCCGCCTTCCTCGCAACACTCGCAGATCGCTGCAATTTACGCTTCGGTCGCGAGTTCCCCTGCATCCTTAACGGAACAGGTCGCGGGACAGGCCGGACTGGCGCCTGATAGCGGCGAGGGTTCCCTTTGGAACGTCGTCGCCGTCCGCTCCGGCAACGATGACCATCCGCTTCCGTCCGCCGACCACTCCTGTGAAGCGGCGGTGACTGCCCTTCTGGCCAACGAGATGGAGGTCGTTCGTCTCCAGGAGGCGTATCACGTCGCGGACCTTCATTGCCGAAATCGATTTCCGTCATCCTTACGGCGCAGGCCAAGTTCAACTGGTAATCCACATCCCCGGCAGAGCCGGGGCGACACGTCGAGGTCATGTGCACCACGTGCACGTTTCAATCCACACAGCTACCGCCGCCCGACACTTCATCCGTAATCTACTTCGTGCAGGTGGTAACGGGCAAGTCATTCATGTCATACGACGAGCCCCTCGGCGGCACGGTAGGTCGGGTCGTCCCAGGTGAGGCCGACATCAGGTCGATACAGATCAAAGTTAGACAAGACAACGAATTGCATGCCGAAGTCCGCCTCGCGGACGACCGTCGCGGCGTTGGCGGAGAGCAGCGATCCTCTAGCGGACGGCGGCACAGGCACGACGTAGGGCTGCAATCGCCGTGCGATTCGACCGGGGCGTTCCACCCACTTCAGTTCGTCGACCAAACGTTCGGCCGTTTCGTCGTTGCCGTCGGCGCCGCGGTAGGGAACGATCACCGGCACCATGGGAGTCTCGATCAGCCGGAACTCCTTGGCGATGGTCTCGAAGGGAAAGTCCAGGCTCGTCGCACGCTCACCGAGCATGCGCAGGATGGCCCTGGTGTCCAACGAAGCGTCGCCGGCGTGCCAGTAGAGCTCCTGGAAGTAACGCTGGATCGCTTCCAGGGACATGGGGTCGTCCTCGTACCGTCGCATCACGCTGCGGGCCACGTCGGCGGACTGTTCGATTTCCGTAGGGAGCTTGCGCCCGTCGTCGAACACGAACACGTCACCGACGGACGCGCGGCCCTCGCGGTTGCAGCGTCCGGCAGCCTGGATGATCGACTCCAAGCCGGCCACGGCTCGCCAGACGACCGGAAAGTCCACGTCGACGCCGGCCTCAATGAGCGACGTCGCGACCAGCCGCACGGGCGCGCCGTCGTTCAGGCGCGCTCTCACCGTTTCGAGCGTCTCGTGGCGGTGGCGCGCGCACATCAAGGTCGTCAGGTGGCAGGCGCCCTCTGACTTGCACATCGACTCGTACAGCTCCCGCGCGTGCCGGCGAGTGTTGACGATGCACAAGACCTGCCGCTCCGCACTCAGACGCGCCGCCAAGTGGCGGTCGTCCATCGTCCCCTGTTGGCGTATCCGCGTGCGCTCCAGGGTTCGGTAGAGGCGCTTCGGGTCGGGCGCAAGCTCGCGCAGATCCTCGAAGCCGCCGTCGAAGCCATCTTTCTGGCCCAGGGCCGGCTGGGTTGCGGTGCAGAGCACGATGCTGGCGCGCCAGTTTCGGGCCAGTTCATCAATAGTCGCGGCGCACGGGCGCAGCAACTTCAGCGGCAACGTCTGCGCTTCGTCCAGAATGATCACGCTGTTGGCGATGTTGTGCAGCTTGCGGCAGCGCGAGGGACGGTTGGAGAACAGGCTCTCGAAGAACTGGACGGCGGTGGTGACGATGATCGGAGCGTCCCAGTTCTCCATCGCCAGACGTAACTTTTCCTTTGCTTCCCGGTTCTTGATCTGATCTTCGTCGAACGTACTGTGATGCTCGACGACGAAGTCGGCCGCATCGGCATCGTCCCGACGTAGCGCATCCCGGAACACGGAAGCCGTCTGTTCGATGATGCTCATATACGGGATGACGTAAATGACGCGCGCCAGCCCATGATACACCGCGTGGTTCAGGGCGAAGGCGAGAGAAGTCAGCGTCTTGCCTCCGCCCGTCGGCACGGTCAGCGTGAACAGCCCGGGCGGCTCTGCGGCCCGCTGCCGGGCATGGCCGAGCACCTCCCGGCGCAGCATGTTCACGTTGCCAGCCTTGGCGCTTTCGGTAAGGGCGTCGAGATAGGCATCCAGGCGCCCTGACAGTTCACGGAGACCCGGGTGCTGCCCGCGCGGCTTCTCCTGGTCATCCAGCCTGTCGAAATAGGCTTCGGTGTCCAGAAAGTCGGCATCCACGAGCGCGGAGAACACCATGCGGATGAAGAACGCGGCGCAGAACCCAAGTGAATCCCTGTCGCGCGGCTTTAGAGACGATCGCGCCGGCGGCTTCGGAGGGGAAATCTGTCCCCGCCATACCGGATCGAGGTGCGGGATCGGTTTCTGGAGCCGGTCAGCCAATGCGGTGATCTGCTCACCGTTTACGCCGTTGGCAAGGCCGGCATGATGGCCGGCGATGCAGAAGGCCAGCAGCTTGCCGAGCTTGTCCCCATAACGTTCGATCGCGGCCTTGGCGCCGGCGGTGGAGTGGTCGACGACTCGGCTTCCGCCATCGAGCCGCGTCTGGAACTCCGGCGCATACTTGCCGAGATCGTGCAGCAGGCCGACCGCACGGCCGATCTCGGCCAGACCTGCGATATCGAGAAACGCTGCTGCCCGCTCCGCGGTATCTTCAAGATGTACCGACAACCGATGCCAGTCCCGTCGGTTGGCGGATTCAGCGCTGTGCGCGTAGTAACGTGAGATCACGGCACCGCTCCGTCGAACCGGTCCACACCCGCGCGTTGGCCCCGATCAGCCGGGCGGACGCAGCTCCTCCAGGTCGGCCGGCTCCGGGATGATCTGCCCTGACCGACGCCGTTCGGCGGCCGGCTCGATGACCGGCTCCTTGCCCTCCACGTCACGGATACAGCCCAGCAGTCGCTGCCGCAGCAGGGCGGCCACCTCCTCGTGCGCGGGGTTGCCGGCCAGGTTGCACAGCTCGTAGCGGTCGGCGCGCAGATCGTAGAGGAACTCCTCGACGTAGCGGTCGGCGGCCGGCGCCTCGCCGCCGTTCAGCCCCGGCGCGCTCACCGAGTACTTCCAGCGCTTCGTGCGCAGCGCGCGTCCCACCTGCGACTCCGATATCTGCACGAACACCTGATCGGGCCACCGGGGATCGGCCGAACCGCCGCGGATCAGCGGCAGCGCCGAACGGCCCTGCATCGCCTCCGGCGCCTCGATCCCGGCGGCGTCCAGCAGGGTCGGCGGCAGATCGATCAGGCTCACCAGTTCCTCGACGCGGCCGCCGCCGTCGAAACCGGGGCCGGCCAGCGCGGCCGGGACGCGGATCGCCGACTCGTGACAGGAGCGCTTGTACTCGCCGTTGCGCGTCTTGAAGTGGTTGCCGTGGTCGGAGGTGTACAGCACCACCGTATCGTCGGCCAGCCCCAGGCTGCGCAGCGCGTCCAGCACGCGGCCGAACGCCTCGTCCAGCCGCTTGACCATGCCGTAGTAGCCCGGCAGGTGCTGCTGCGCCGTGCCGCCGAGCGCGGCCAGATCGGGCGGCGCCCACGCGCCCGTGTACCGCTCCTCGTACCCGTCGGGAGCGGGATAGTCGTCGCGGTGGTTCTGGTGGTGCGGCTCGATGAAGGAGAGGAACAGAAAGAACGGCCGGTCGCGCGGCCCGCCGTCGCGGCCGTCCAGGTAGCGGATGGCGGCGTCGGCCAAGGCGTCGACCCGGTAGCCCGGCAACTCCACCGGCCGTTCGTCGCCGTCGTACAGCGTCGTCCGGTAGGCGTCCGAGGTGTACTCCAGGACGTTGGAAGCCAGCCAGTAGTCGTAGCGGCCGCGGTGCTCCGGCGCCACGGCGCCGATCCGGTCGCGCGGCGCCAAGTGCCACTTGCCGATGTAGGCGCAGGCGTAGCCGGCGCCGTGGAAGTGATCCGGCAGCGTGGGCAACGCCGGATCGAGGGTGATCGCGTTGCGGAACACCCCGGTCTCCGTGGCGTACAGACCGGTCTGCAGGCATGAACGGGCCGGCCCGCACACCGGTTGGCACGTGAAGGCGTTGGCGAGGTGCGTGCCGCGCGCGGCGAATCGATCGAAGTTGGGGGTCAGGCCGCTGGGGTTGCCGTGGATGCCCGTGGTGTCCCAACGCTGCTGATCGGTGAAGAAGACGACGACATTCGGGGGTCGCGGGCCGGGGTGCGCGCTCATGGGCGTCAGGTTCCTCTTGGTCAGGCGAAGCGTCGGGCCACATCGTAGCCCTGCGTGCGCTGCGGCGGAATCGGCGGCGCCGGCCACAGCAACGCCGGCTGTTCGCGGCAGCGGCGCGCCTCGGCGTCCAGCGTCGACACCTCATGGCCCCGATCACGCGCCACGCGCAGGAGGAGATCGATGCAGTCGCCTTCGGGGTCCTGGCGGCGGATCATGGTCCACGGATGGAACACGAAGCAGCAGAACGGCAGTCCGGCTTCCTCGGCCGCGTCGAGGGTGCGCCGGTGCACGCCGAACTCCTCCTGCGGGGTCTCGACCAGGCGCGGCGGGTACGCGAACGGCGACGGCCAGCGCACCGCGTACTGCCGCCCGCGCCCGTAGTCCTTGACCAGCGCGTCCTGCCAGCCGTGTCCGGGCAACTCCAGGAGGTCGTCGTAGCCGTCGTCCGCATAGGAGAACGGCCCGTGCAGATCGCCGGGCAGCGAATCCTCGAAGGCCGACTTGAGGTAGGCGGAACTCCACTCGCACCCCGCGGCGCGCAGGGCGCTCAGGTTCTCCGGGCAGCCGCGAAAGCCGCAGCCGGCCCCGGAGCGGGGGCGGAAGCCGCGGCAGGGACGGTCGAGCCGGTCGCGGATGGACGCCACCCCGCGCGCGGTCTCTTCGAAGATGAACTCCGGCGTCGGCACCGGCAGCGACCACGGGTTCTTGCAGATCAGCCGCGAGTGGCGATAGGTATGGCTGTTGACGTCGTGCAGGTCCGGCGTTTCGTCGAGGATGCGCTTGAGCGCGGGGCCCTCCTGTCCGTCGGCCAGTTCGCCTACCACGAACAGCGTCATCGGCGCGTCGAAGCGCCGGTGCGCGCGGGTGATCACGCGCAGCGCCGGGATGCAGAGGCCCGCTTCCTCGGTGTCGTAGGTGAAGACGACGCGCATCGTTACGCGAACAGGGTACCCGGGTCGAAGTCGGCCGCCCGGCTCGGCGGCACCTCCGGCTCGACGAGCGCCGCGGGACCGGCAGCCGCGAATCGGCCGGCTACGTGGTCGAGGGTGGTCACCGGTAATCCTTCCGCGGCGGCGTGGTCGATCAGCAGGTCGACGATGCGCGCATCCGGGTCCTGGGACCGGACCGTGGAATCGGCGTCGAACGCCAGGCAGCAGTACGGCACACCCGCATCCCCGGCGGCCGCGATCGTGGCGCGGTGCACTGCAAGCTCCTCTTCCGGGGTCTCCACCAGTGCGGCCGGATACGCGAACGGGCTGGGCCAGCGGACGATGCGCTGCTGCGCGCGGCCGGCGTCTCTTGCCGCGCACCGGTGCCTGCGCGCGCCTTGACGGCCCCGTCCGGCCAGCCGTGCGCGGGCAACTCGAGCAGCTCCGGGTACCCATCGGCGGCGTAGCGGAACGGACCGCACAGGTCTCCCGGTGCCGAGTCCCCGTAGGTCGACCGCACGTACGCCGAGGACCACCTCAGGCCCGCGGCGCGCATCGCCTCCAGGTTCGCCGCGCAGCCGCGAAATCCCGCGCCCGCCCCCTCCGCCGGCCGCACGCCGCTGCAGGGCCGACCGAGCGCCTCCCTGACCGCCTGGGCGCCGCGCGTGAACTCCTCGGCGATCAGCCGATCGGACGGCTGCGGCATCGACCACGGCACCTTGCGCAGCACGCGGATATGGCGGTAGGTGGCGGTGTTCACGTCCGCGAGGTCACCGGCGGCGTCGATCGCCGGCAACAGCGCCTCCCGCTCGATCTCCGCGATTCGGCCGGCCACGAAGACGGTGGCCGGCGCCTGCCGGACGCGGTGCGCGTTCAGGATGGTGGCGAGCTTGCTCACCGCTGCGGCCGTGGCGGCGGTGTAGCTGAGGATCAGCTCCATCCGCGACGACTCCGCCGCGTTACGGGCGCTGCGGCTTGCGCAGCACGGGCTGGTCGCCGCGCCACTCGATCTCGGCGACGTAGATCCCTTCCTCCAGAGTCTTCTCGTCCGCGTAGGAGCCGCGGTAGCGCAGCACCCCGGCGACGCGGTTCAGCTTGCGGGTGTACTCCTTGCGGTCGGTGGTCAGATAGGTGCGCCCGTCCTGCTCGACGACCTCGGTGGCGTGGTACGGCCCCATCAGATAGGCGCCGGTGCCCACGTCCCAGGTGTTGCCACGCGCGGCCACGAAGCCGGTCGGCGACGGGCTGACCGAATGATGGAGCCCCTCGCCGTAGGTGTAGAACAGGTGCCACATGCCGTCCCGATGCAGCACGAACGGCGACTCGATCCCCATGGTGCCGCGCAGCGACGGCGGCAAGGCCAGCACCACGCCGTGATCGGCGATCGTCCGCCAGTCGCGGGTGCTGGCCAGCGCGACGCAGGCGTACCCGTGCCGGTCCATGGCGATGTAATACAGCAGGTAGCGGTCGCCGAAGCGCATCACGTGCGCGTCCTTGCAGGTGGAGCCCTGCTTGCACCACGACGGGGGACCCCATGCGGGATTGCCCTCCGCCCCGGTCCAGTGCTCCAGGTCCGGCGACCAGACGAGGTTGAAGCCCACGAACGGCGTGCCGTCCGTACCGCCGCCGCGCACCCCGTACAGCAGGCCGTACCGCCGCGGTCCGTCCCGGTCGAAGGCGAACACCTGCGCGTTGGAGCGGCTGGCCAGGTCGAAGCGGCCCTCCGGCTCGAACAGCAGGGTGTCGCGGTAGCGCAAGTTGAACAGGTCGGGCCCCACCGCGTGGCCGCAGCCCGGCTCCAGACAGACCCGGTTGGCCCGTTCGTAGTCGCCCGCGCGGTACGCGGCGATCCACGCCTCGGTGTTCCGCATGTCGCCGGTCACGTAGTACAGGTGCAGGTTCCGGCCGTCGTGAAAGAAGCAGTGGTCGACCTGATAGCTGCCGGCCGGCGGCGCGTAGGCGTGCACGGTGACTTCGTCGAAGCCCTGCGTGTCGGAGGCGAAGAGCTGCTTGTGCAGGGTCAGGAACCGCTCCTCGAACTCGGCCGGCGTCAGGCTTATGCCGAACTCGGGATCGAGCGGAACGGTGCCGTCGGGGGCGCGGTCAGCAGTCATCGGGTCGGGATCGGGCGAGCTACCAGCGCACGCCGCGAAGCTCCAGCTCCTCCGCGCGCAGGCAGGCGACGGTGTGATCGCTGCCCTCCTCGATCGGTTGCAGGGCGGGCACTTCGCTCTTGCAGCGCTCCTCCGCATAGGGACAGCGCGTGTGGAAGGGACAGCCGGGCGGCGCGTCGGCGGGATCGGGCACGTCACCCTGCAGGATGATGCGGTCCATCTTGGCGCGCGGGTTGGGCACCGGCGCGGCCGACAGCAGCGCCTCCGTATACGGGTGCACCGGTTCGCGGAAGATCGCCTCCGTCGTGCCCATCTCCACGATACGGCCCAGGTACATCACCCCGCAGCGGTCGCTGAAGTGGCGGACGATGCCGAGCTCGTGGGTGATGAACAGGTAGGACAGCCCGTGCTCGTCCTGCAGCTTCTGCATGAGATTGAGAATTTGCGCCTTGACCGAGACGTCGAGCGCCGAGGTGGGCTCGTCGGCCAGCAGCAGGCGCGGGTTCATCGTCAGCGCGCGCGCCAGCCCGATGCGCTGGCGCTGGCCGCCGGAGAACGCGTGCGGATAGCGCCCCATGTGCCGGGCGTCCAGCCCCACGTCCTCCAGCAGCTCCCCGACCCGCTCGCGGAGCCCTTGGCCGTCGGCGACGCCGAAGTTGCGCAACGGCTCGCCGACGATGTCGATGACCGTGAAGCGGGGATTGAGCGACTGGAACGGGTCCTGAAACAGCATCCGCACCTGCTGGCGCAGCAGGTTGAGCTGGTTCCGGTCGACGTCGGCGATGTCGAGGACGGCGCCGTCGCGCGCGTGGAAGCGGACGTTGCCGCCGGTGGGATCGACCGCGCGCACGATGCTGCGCGCCGTGGTCGACTTGCCGCAGCCGCTTTCGCCGACCAGGCTGACCGTCTCGCGTTCGCGGATCTCGAAGCTGATGCCGTCGACCGCCTTGATCCAGCCCGCGTGCCGGCGAAAGAACCCCTTGCGGATCGGGAACCAGGTCCGCAGGTCGTCGATGGCGAGCACCGATGCGCCGCCGGCGCCGCGCGGCTGCTGCGCGGCGCGCCCGCCGGGCGTCTCTTCGCCGTCGCCGTTCTCCGCGGCTCCGGCCGGTTGCGCGGCGGTGCGCCGGTGGCGGCCGATCGATCCGCTTGCGGCGGCCGGCTCGTCGGTCGCGCCGCCGTCCGGCTCCGCTCCCAGTTCGATCTCTTCCGAGTGGAGGAAGCAGCGGACGACGTGATCGGTCTCCAGCTCCACCAGGGCCGGCACGTTGCGGTCGCAGACCCCTTCGATGAAGTGGTCGCAGCGGTTGCGGAAGGCGCAGCCGGTGGGACGGGAGTACGGATCGGGGACCGTGCCGCGGATGCTGGCCAGCGCGCCGCGCTCGTGCTCGCCGCTCGGCAGCGAGCCGATGAGCGCCTGCGTGTACGGGTGCTTGGGATTCTCGAACAGCCGCGTGACGGCGGTGCGCTCGACCACCCGGCCCAGGTACATGACCACCACCTCTTCGGCGATCTCGGCGATGACCGCCAAGTCGTGGGTGATGAACAGCACCGACATGTCGAAGCGCTGCTGGATGTCGCGCATCAGCTCCAGTACCTGCGCCTGGATGGTCACGTCGATGGCGGTGGTCGGCTCGTCGGCGATCAGCAGACGAGGATGGTTGATGAGCGCCATGGCGATCATCACGCGCTGCCGCATGCCCCCGGAGAAGTTGAAGATGTAGGAGTCCAGGCGGGTCTCGGCGCGCGGAATGCCGACGTCGCCCAGCATCTTGACGGCTATGTCGTTGGCCTGCTCCTTGGACATCTCCGGGTGGTGGACCAGCACCGCCTCGCGGAGCTGGTTGCCCACCGTGTGCAACAGGCTCAGCGCCGCCATCGGCTCCTGGTGGATGTAGGCGATCCGGTTGCCGCGGATCTGCCGCAGCCGCTCCGCCTTGGGGAGGTAATCGGTGAGGACTTCCGGCTCGGCGCCGTCATCGCCATGCAGGATGACCTGCCCGCCCTCGATCTCGCCCGGCCACGTCTGTATCTGCAGAATCGACTGCGCCAGCACGCTCTTGCCGCAGCCGCTCTCCCCGACCAGGCCGACCGTCTTGCCCTTGTCGATCGACAGGGAGACCCCGTCCACGGCGCGCACCACGCCCGCCTTGGTGCGGAACCACGTGCGCAGGTCGTTGATCTCGAGGAGGGTCTCAGCCACCGATCGTGCTCCGGCCGGCTACCAGACGCGCCGCAGATCCACGGTCACGTCGATCGCGCCTGCCCGGTAGCGAATCGAATCCGCGCGCAGGTCTGATTCCCCGTACCGTTCGCCTTCGAGCAGGAAGCGCTCGATGGCGTGGTGTTCCGGATTCACCAGCCAGTACTCCGGCACCAAGAATCGCTCGTAGAGTCTTCGCTTTATCTCGCGGTCCTTCGTTGCGCTCGACGGTGAGATGATTTCGATCACCAGATCGGGCGGCCCCAGGACGAGGGACGGGGAGATCATCTGCGTGCGCGACTCCTGAATCACGAAGATGTCGGGAACTACGATGTCGTGGTCGGAGAGGCGCACGTCGGTGGGAGCGTTGAACACGACGCCGGCGCCGGTGAGCTCGATGGCTTCGTAGAGCAGGAACTGCAGGCGCCGGGAGACCGTCTGATGATAGGTGCTTGGCGAGGCGGCCATGTAGTGCTCTCCGTCGATGATCTCGTGGATGTTGCCGTCATCCGGCAGAAGCAGGTAGTCGTCGTACGTCAGCTTGACCGGTGACCCGGTGAGCACTCCCATCAGAGACGCGATGGTAGGAGACGCTGCGGCGAGAGTCAATCCGCCGCGTTACCGCGATCGACACCGCGTGTGTATCACATATTATACTATCTATACTATGACAATCGTATGACCATGCTCAACTTTCGGGTCGCCGATCAGGACGCGGCAGCCGGCAGGTGGGCCGCACGGCTGGCGGAAGCGTGTCAGACGGTGCGCGATTCGTTCGACTGCTGAGAACGCCGGCGCAGGGAGCGCCCGAGCAGAAGCGCTGCGGCTGCCGCCGCCATCAGCACGGGAACCGTGATCACGGCCGGCGTCAGGCTGCCCGGCTCGACATCCAGGGCGACCAGCACGGCGAACACCGCCTGCACCACGCTGCCGCCGCCCAGCGCCACGCCCAGCGCCATGGCCGAGCGGGAGTAGACCGTGCCGAACCGATGCGACCACACGTAACGGAAGGAGACCCACACCGCATAGGCCCAGCCGCCGGCCAGCGCGATCATGATCAGTGATCCGGACGCCGACCGCCGGGTGGTCACGCGGGTCGCCGCCTCGCCGGTGGACTCGACCGCCGCGAACACCACCGGGCTCACCATGTCGAACAGCAGCACGAAGAAATAGGTGGCGGTCAGCGCGACCACCGGCGCCAGGATGCGACCGGCGATGCGCTCGTTGCGCGCCGCGGGTGCGCGCGGGCGCGGAACCTCCTGCACCGCGGCAGTGTATTCCAGGCACGGCGGCCGTAACCACCAAGCGCAGGCACGGCTCGCTTGCCCCGCCGCGGCGGGAGGACGATGCTCTGCCCGGAGGCTCGGCGATGAAGATAAGCGGCATCTCCACCCACGTCACGGTCCTGGAGGAGCGCTCGCGCGCGTTCGTGAAGGTACAGACCGATCGGGGCATCCACGGCTGGGGCGAGGCGTACTCCACCGGTCCCGACCGGAGCGTGGCGCCGATCGCCGACTACCTGTTCCGGCTCGCCGGCGGCGAGGACCCGCGGCGCATCGAGTACCTGATGATGAAGCTCCACCAGCAATTCCGGTTCCCGCCGGGCGGCGTTGGGCTGGCGGCGATCTCCGCATTCGATCAGGCGCTCTGGGACATCGCCGGCAAGGAGGCCGGGCTGCCCGTCTACCGGCTGCTTGGCGGCGCCGCGCGCGACCGCGTGCGCGTATACCACGCGATCAAGGGGCAGGACGGTGAGCAGGCGGCCGAACGCGCGCGCCGGTTGCACGACGAATGGGGATTCACGGCGTTCAAGACCAGCCCCTATCTGCTCGACCCGGAGGCGGACCGGTGGGGACGCGTCTGCGCCGCCGCCGCGCGCTACTTCCAGGAGCTGCGCGAACACACGCCCGATGACTGGGAGTTCGCCTTCGATCCGCACGCGCGCATCCTGGAGCCGGTACGGGCGCTGCAGCTTGCCAACGCGCTGGCGCCCTTCGATCCGTACTTCTACGAAGAGCCGCTGCGGCCCGAGCACATCCCCGCCTGGCAGCGGCTGCGCGCGCAGATGCAGGTACCGCTGGCCACCGGCGAGTGCCTCTACGGCCGCTTCGAGTTCCTGAGCCTGCTGGCCGCGCAGGGCGCCGACATCATCCAGCCGGACGTGTGCATCTGCGGAGGGCTGCTGGAGATGCGCAAGATCGCGGCCATAGCCGAGGCGCACTACGTGACCGTCGCCCCGCACAACCCCATGGGACCGCTGGCGACCGCCGTGAACGCCCACTTCGCGCTCGCCACCCCCAACTTCAAGGTCCTGGAGTACGTCTTGCCGAGCCAGCAGACGCGCCGCCGCTTCGACGGGGTGCTGCTGCCGGAGGACGGATACCTGCGCGTGAGCGACCGCCCCGGCTTCGGCATCGAACTGGACGAAGACGCGATCCGGGACGACCGGTACCGGCACTGGGAGCGCCACGCCCCGGCCCGCCCGGACGGGTCGACCGGCTACGTCTGAACCGCCGGCCGCGGCATCGCGCGGTCAGCGCGGCGCCAGGCGCAGGCTGCGCAGGCGGTTGAGCGCCGCCGCGATCTCGAAGCGCCGGGCGTACGCCCGGTCGCCAAACCCGGATTCGGCCAGCGCTTCCAGGCCGCCGGCCCGGAGCTCGGCATCGAGCGCCGCCAGGATCGCCGGCAGATCGCGCCGGCCGTCGCACAGCCCGCGCGCGATCCGCAGCAACGCGTCGCCGATCGTCCGGCACTGCGCCGGGTCGACGATCTGATATTGCAGGCTGACGTCGATCTCTTCGCTCCCGAATTCGATCGACCGGGTCCCGACCGCGCGTACCCGCTCAGGCCGCCGCCCGCGACGAGGGTCCAGGCCGTCCGGCAGGGGGACCCGCCGCGCGGCAGGCGGCCAGTCGTCGGGCGCGCGCGGCGCCGCCTCGCCCAGCGGCCGGGCTGCCGCGACCTCGCGCGCCCGATCCGTGACATCGTGCGGCTGGTAGGCGTCCATCTGAATGACGCAATCGGCGACGTCCAGGTAGTCGCCGGCGCCGCCCACCACCAGCACCGACGACACGGAACCGGTTTCCCAGAGCTGGCGCACGCGGTCGATGTACGGGGTGATCGGCTCGCGGTCGCCGGGGACCAGGCGGCGCATGCGCGCGTCGCGGATCATGAAGTTGGTCGCGGCCGTGTCCTCATCGATCAGCAGACCGGTCGCCCCGGCCTCCAACGCCTCGACGATCGCCGCCGCCTGCGAGGTGCTGCCCGAGGCGTCGTCGCTGTCGAAGCGATGCGTCTCCCGCCCCAGCGGCAGGCCGCGGATGAACGGCGTCAGGCAGGCGCCGCGCACCGCGCGGCCGTCCTCGGCGCGCACGGTCACCAATTCCCCCGCCGCCACGCACCGCTCGCGCCCGTCGCCGGGCGGGTGGTCGTAGATGCCCAGGGCGAGCGCCTGCAACAGCGTCGACTTGCCGTGATAGCCGCCGCCCACGATCAGGGTGACGCCGGCGCGGACCCCCAGCCCGCGCAGCGTTCCGGCGTGCGGCGCGCGCAGCTCCACGGCCAGGGCGTCGGGAACGCGCAGCGGCAGCGCGTCCCGCAGCGGGCGCGCATCGACGCCGCTGCGGCGTGGCAGCACGCTTCCTTCGGCCAGAAACGCGATCAGCCCGCGCTCGCCGAGCTCCGAGCGCAGCGCCACCTGGTCCTCCACGACCTGCACGTGGGCGCGCAGCGCGCCGAGATCGAGCCCGTCGGCCACGGCGCGGATCGCGGCATGCAGATCACGGACCAGGAGGTCCGCCGCGGCTCGGCCGAGGATCCGGCGCCCTGCCGCCGGCAGCCCGGCGTACAGGCGCACCCGGACGCTGCCGTCCGCGTCGACCACGACGCCGGTTCGCTCCAGCACCTCCTGGCCGGCGGGGCTGATCTCCAGCAACCCGCTCGTGCCGCTCCCCGCACCGCGCGAGAACCGGGACAGCGCAGGATGCAGCGCCCGTTGCAGGTAGTCGGCGGTCGCGCGGCGCGCGTCCCGGCCGCTCCGGGCCCAGTCGGGCAACCCCATCAGCGCAGCGGGAAGGTCGACGCGCAGTCGGCTCGGCGCCGCGAACGGATCGCCCTGCACGTGGTCGAAGCGCAGCGCGCATCTTCCCAGCGGATAGCGACGGCCGCGCAGGTCCCGGTACTGGCCGTACGGCCGGCCGTCGATCCGGATCAGGTCCCGCGTCAGGATGTCGTCACCCATCCCGGGATTTCAGACCATTCCTTGCCGGAGCACCGCCCAGCAGCGCTTCCACCTCAGCGGCAAGGCCGACCAGGTCGCGCAGGCCGGCGACGGTGGCGCCGCGCAGCGGCACGCCGTTCTGCAGCGCGTCGCGCTCCCGCTCGTGCTCGATGTCGCCCGGCAGATAGATGCGCTCCACGCCCGGCGCCTGCCGCGCGCCGCGTACCTGCCGGGCCAAACGCGCCATGCGCTCCTTGAACTCGGCCAGCGGCAGCAGCGGCTCGATATCCACGGCGATGAAGCTGTGCGCCTGGTCGCTGCGCCCCGCCGGGTCGCTCACCCAGTCGCGCATCTCCGCCATGATCGCGGCGCCGCCCAGCACGCCGGTCAGGCACTCGATCAGCAGCGCCAGCCCGGAACCCTTGTAGCCGCCGAACGGGACCAGCGAGCCGCCTTGCCGCACTGCGGCCGGATCGGTCGAGGGCGCCCCGCCGGCATCGAGCGCCCAGCCCTCCGGGATCGATCGTCCTTCGCGCGCCGCGATCGCCAGCTTGGTGCCGGCCACCGCGCTCATGGCGATGTCGAGGTAGACCGCCCGATCGCCGGCTCCCGGCACGGCGCAGGCCAGCGGGTTGTTGCCGACCGTTCGGCCGGCCCCGCCGGCGACCGCCATCGTCGGGTCGGCGTTGGTCATCGCCACGCCGGCCATGCCGGCGTCGGCCGCCATCTTGGCGTAGTAGCCGGCGGCGGCGAAGTTGTTGCCGTCCCGCGCTACCACGAATGCCACGCCGTACCGCCGCGCCCGCTCGATCGCCAGTTCCATGGCGCGGTAGGCGACGAGCGGGCCGAGTCCCGCATCGCCGTTCAGCACCAGCGTCGCGCCCACGTCGCGTTCGATGGCGATGCGCGGCGCGGCGGTCATGCCGCCGGCCTGGATATGCCGGATGTACGGCGCGAGCAGGGCGACGCCGTGGCTGATGCCGCGCATCTCGTTCGCCACCATCACCCGGGCCACGACCGCAGCGTCCCGGTCCGGCACCCCGGCGGCGCGCAACGCGCGAGCGCCCAGCTCCCGAAGGGCGGCTTCGGGGACGCGCGGGGCGCCGTCGATACCGCCGTTCATGGCGCGTGCGGCCGGGCAAGGTAGGCCAACAGCGAAGGGACGTAGCGGGTCTGGCTGGCCCAGTCCTTGCCGAAGCCGGAGTGATCGGCTTCCGGGGAGGCGGATGGCAGATCGCCCAGATCGCGCATGCCGCGCTCCACGATCTCCCGCAACTCGGCGTCGCCGGTGAGGGCGTGCGCGTAGGCCAGACCCTCGATCACCTGCCGGGTGAACACCGGTTGCGGGCCGCCGCCGCGGCGCAGGCACGGCGTGTAGCGGAAGTGGCCGCTATCGGCGTCGTAGGTGCGGCGGAGCAACCAGCGCACCCCTCCCCGGATCGCTGCCGAGACCCGCTCGTCGCCAGTCAGCTCGTGATAGCGGCGCAGCCCCGACAGCAGCACGCCGACCATGAAGCCGGCCTCGCCCCGCTCGCGCGGCGGCTCGCAGCCGCAGTGGCCCTCCTTGAGCACGCGCTCCCAGCCGCCGCCCGGCTCCTGCCGCTCCAGCACGCGGGCGACGATCAACGCGGCGGCGTTGAGGTAGCGGGGCGAGGCGCTCATCCGCGCCAGCGCGGTGAGGTGGATCAGGTGCCAGCCGCATTCGCGGCAGTTGGCGAAGTCGTAGTGCTGGATGCCGCCGCCGAAGTCCTTCAGGCCGGCGCCGAGCAGCCAGCCCGCGGTGCGGTCGAGCGACTCGCGCGCGTTCTCGTCGCCGGTCAGCAGGTAATGGAGCGCCGGCCCCTCCACCCAGGTGTGCGACGGCACGCTGCTGGAGCCGCCCATCTTGCTGCGGAACCAGGGCGGCAGGTAGCCGCCGGCATGGCCGGGCATGTGCGTGTACTGCGCGCCGACCTGATCGGCGTCGGCCGACGAGTTGATGGTGTCGACGTCGGTCAGGTGCCGCGCCGCTTCGGCGCCGAGGCTGGACCAGCGCGGATCGCCGCCGCGCAGGAACTCGCTGTAGTGCGCGAACGGCGGGTCGTACTCATTGTTGCCCCACGACCAGGCGCTCTCTCCGTACCAGTCGCCGAAGTTCACCCATCCGTACTGGCGGTGGATGTCTCGGTCGGCGATCCACTGCTCGTAGCCGCCGTCCATGGCGCGCTCGTAGCGCTCGAGCAGCCCGGTATCCTTGGCGGCCAGCGGGCCGAGCACGCCGCAGCCGTTGAGCCAGTCGAGCGCAGGACGCACCGCCGGAGGCTCCTCGAACCAGGCGAGCAGCGCGTCGTTGCGCGGCCCGCAGGCCAGCAGCAGCTCGCTGGTGAGCGCCATGCCCGCCTTGAGCAGATAGCCGTCGTCGCGGAGCCAGAAGTAGATGCGGTGCCAGCTCTCCTCGTCGGCGGGCCGCGCGGCGCCGCCGGGCGCCGGCAGCAGCTCCACCGCGATCTCGCCTCCGGTGACCCGTACGGCGCGCGGCCAGGTCTGCCAGAAACGCCGCAGCGCCACGGTGAGGGTCTCCGCGTCCGGGTTCCCCGGTTCGGCGGCGGCGCTGACCGTGACGTGGCCGGGAACGCGGCCTGGCACCTCGCGCGCAGCGCCACCGTCTTCGACGCGGTATCCCTGATCGTGATCGTGGATCAGACGCATCTCGCCGGCCGCCGGGACCGCGGCGCCGCCGGCCGGCCCGTCCGACCAGTGGACGCGGCGCCAGCGCGCCGGGTCGTTGCCGGCGCGGCGGATCGCCAGCGACGCGCCGCGCACCGCCAGCAACGTCGCCTGCTCCCCGTCGGTGCCGGCGATCGCTCCGCGCACGGTGGCGGCCGCCGCGGGAATGGCATCGACGGCGCCGCCGGCCGCCGGCGGCAGGTGCGGGGAGCTGACCTGCAGGCGGTGCACGACGCGCACCGCCTGCAGTCCGCGGTAGACGTGCACGCGGACGGTACTGACCAGGTGCGCGACCCCGTCGTGGTCGAGATGCCCGAAGCGGTAGCGGATCACGGCGCGCTGCCACCCCTGCTCCTCGAGACAGAGGTCGTAGACCGGCCCCTGGCGGAGCTCCACGCCGCTGCCCAGGGTGAGCGCCGCGCGGCTGCCGGCGTGCGCCGCGCGCCACGGTCCGCCGCCGGCGCGGGTCTCGATCGCCGGCAACGGCTCGCCCGCGCCGGCGGTGACCCGCACGCGCAGCGAGTCGCCGGTCACCGACACCCCGCTCTCCCCGGCCGCGCAGCGCAGACCGCCGGCGGCCGCCGCAGCGCCGGACGCCGGGGCAAGGGTCACCGTCCCGGCGAGCCGGGCCTCCGGCGCGGCCGCCTGCGGCAGGCCGCCGTCGACGAGCACCCAACTCGCCGATCCGTCGGGCCAGAAGCCGTGCGGCCGGCACTGCACCCGCGCCGCCGCGCCCTGAGCTTCCCAGCGGCCCTCGACGGCTCCCGTCAAGCGGCCGCGCGGCACCGGCACGCCGAAGGTGACCGGCAGCCCGCGCAGCTCAGCGCCCGCCAGATTGCAGAGTTCCACCGGCACGGAAACCGTCCCGGCGGCCGCCGCGGCGCCCTCCGCTGCCGTGACGCCTGCCGGCTCGCCGGCCACGGCTACGTCAGCGGTCTCCTGCCGCCCGCCGGCTTCGGTGGCGCGGACCCGCGCCCGGTACCCGGCCGCAGGCGGCGCCGGCAACCCGGTCACGCCGATGGAGTGCAGGCTCAGCAGGCTCTCCTCCTCCGCGGCGGCGACCGTTTCCCCGGTGTCGGCGCGCGTAACCGCCACGCCGCAGCGGGTCACGGGCCAGGTGGTGGCATCGACGGCCATCGCGAACGAGCCGTCGGGGCTCCGCCGCAGGCGCGCCGTCAGCCGGTCGATGCGCGGCCGGTAGCAGGTCGGCTCCGGCCGTTCCCTGAGCAGCACCACGCGCTCCAGCCGATACGACGCATCACCGGTACCGGTGATGCGCAGCACCTCCATCTCCCCCATGAACTCGACGGCGCGGTCCAGCACGTAGAGGTGGCGCCGGTTGTCGTGCCGGAACGGCGCCATGCAGCCGACCGGATCGGCTCCCAGGGTCACCTCCAGCCGGCAGTCGAAGCCGTGCTCGTCGTACATCACCACGCCGACGAAGCGCCGGCCGGTATGGTCGCTGGCGCCGTCGAGGGTGTCCCAGAAACGATGCCTCAAGGTGGCCGGCAGGCCGGCGCGAGCGAAGCTGCGCGGCCGGTAGACGCTGCGGTAGGGATACGTGCCGGTCAGCCCGATGTCGGGCACCAGGCCGTCCAGATTCTCGGCGGCATCGGCGCGAAAGCTCACGGTGTCGGGCGCCGCGGTCAGCGCGTCGATCCGCTCCGGCTCGGCTATGTCTATGGGCGGCAGTCGGTCCATGTCGTTCCTCGCAATCTACCGGACACAGGCGGCGGCGCCCTCCCGGTCGGTTCCTGTCCCCAACGGTAGACGCGGCGGGCGCCCTGCGCCACCGTATCGCCATGGGTACCGGGAACGGCTTCGAGATACGGCGCGCGGGCACCGCTGATGCGCTCGGCAACATGGTCATGGAGACCGCGACCGGCCGCCTGCTCGGCGGGGTCGGCCACAACGACCTGCGCGCCTGGTGCTTTCCGCTCAACACCCCGCGCGGACTCGGCGTGGCGCAGGAGTACCCGTTCGATCACGCCTTCCACAACGGCGTGTTCGTGGCGCAGGCGCGGGTGGTATGCGGCGGCGTGCTCTCCAACTTCTGGGTGGTGCATCCCGACTGGCGCTCCCCGGACTCGCACGTCTACAACCACCTGGGCCATATCCGCTATCGGGACCGGGCTCACGTCACGCCGCTGGCATCAGGCTACCGGTTCACCTATCGCTCCACCTGGACCGGATCGGACGGCAGGCCGGTGCTGGACGAGGCGCGCCACTTCGACCTCTACGCCGCCGGCGACGCGACCGTCTGCGACGTCACCTCCGGCAAGACCGCCGCCTACGGCGACCTGCTCTTCGAGGCCAACAAGCACGGCTCCCTGGGGGTGCGCGTCCAGCCGCAGCTCCTGCCGCCGTTCGGGGGCGAAATCGTTGCCGGCAAGGGAGCGGAGATCTACCGCGGCCTCGCCGACGAGGTGGCGTTCGGCAAGGAACGCGACTTCGTAGCGTACGAGGCGGATCCCGCCGGCCTCGATCGCTTCGGCGTCTGCATGATGATCCTGAACGACAGCGCCAGCGACCGCCGCACCGGGCCCTGGTTCATTCGCGACTACGGGCTGGCGATGTTCAACGCGACCATGGTCGACGACGTGGCGGTCGCCGAGGGGGAGACCTGGGAAGCGGCGTTGCGCGTCGTCGCGTATGACGGGGCGGTCTCCGTCGATCGCGCCCGCGCCTGGGCGGCCGCCGGACGCGCGGCGGCGGCGTGAGCCCGGCGCACGCGGCGCGCACCGGCGGCGACCAGTGACCACCACCGTCGTCGGCAGCTATCCCGTTCCCGAGTGGCTGAAGCGGAGCTCGGACGAGGAGGCGCTGGGGGACGCCCTGACGGTGGTGATCGACGCCCAGCGGCGCGCCGGCATCGAGCTGATCGGCGACGGCGAGCTGGGCCGCTGGGACCTGGAGCGGCGCGCGCCGGGCGGGATGGTGGAGCGGTTCGTCCGGCCCCTGGACGGGGTGAGCGCGGCGCTGACGCGCGGCCAACTCGACGCGTACCGTGCGCGCGCCGACATGGCGTTCCGCAGCGCGCCGCCCGGCATCGTGGTGGGGCCGCTCGGCGACGGGCGCCTCGACCTGAAACGGGACTGGGAACGCGCCCGCGCCCGCACCGGCGCGCCGCTCAAGTTCACCGTGTCGAGCCCCTACCTCATAGCCAAGACTGTGGCCGACGCCCATTACGGCGACCTGGAGTCGCTGGCGACGGCGTTCGCCGAGCTGCTGGCCGGCCAACTCGCCGGCATCGACGCCGCCGTGGTGCAGGTCGACGAACCGAACCTGCCGGGTTCGCCCGCCGACGGCGCGCTCGCCGCGGCGGCCATCAACCGGCTGCTGGAGGGGGTCGAGCGCGGCGCGGAGCGGGCGGTCCATCTCTGCTTCGGCAACTACGGGGGCCAGACGCTTCAGCGCGGTGACTATGGCCGGCTGATCGACTTCATGAACGCGCTGCGCTGCGACCACCTGGTGCTGGAGACCACCCGCCGCGCGCCGGCGGAGATCGACCGCCTGCGCGGCGTGAGCGCCGACATCCGCCTGGGGCTGGGGGTGATCGACGTCAAGGACCTGCAGGTCGAGACGCCGGACCTGGTCGCGCGGCGCATCGAGGCGCTGGCGCGGACCGTCGGCGCCGAGCGCATAGCCTATCTCCATCCCGACTGCGGCCTGCGGATGCTGCCGCGCCCGGTGGCGGACGGCAAGCTGCGGGCGCTGGCCGCCGGCCGCGACCGCTACCTGGGCAGAGGCTGACCGGCCGGCCGCCGGGCGGCATTGACAGGCGGCGCGCGATCGACCCACCATCCCCGGCAATCACCAACTCAACACCTCACAAGGGGGATTCACCTATGAGAAAGCTGACCGGCATCGCCGGCATAGCGCTCGCGCTGCTGACGGCGCTGAGCATGACGGCATGGGCCGCCGGCACCGAAGAGGGCGCCATGTCCGGCGAGCAGATGATGATCGCCGATCCGAGCTGGACCACCGACACCAGCCCGATCACGTTGACGTTCTTCTTCGACGGGATGGCAGGCAGCGACAGCAACCTCAACGAACACTACGGCGACGACGAGGTCACCTCCGTGTTCGTGGAGGATACCGGCGTCGACTTCGACATGATCTTCGCGCCCGACAGCGATCAGACCATGCTCAACGTGCTGATCGCCTCCGGCGACCTGCCGGACATGATTCGGATGAGCCACAACCTGCAGCAGGCCACCCAGCTCGTGCAGCGCGGCTTGGTGTGGGACCTGGACGAACTGAGCCAGACCTACGCGCCCAAGTACATGGACAACTGGGACAGCCGCATCCGCCTCTACTACCGGATGCACTTCGACGACATGGGCTTCTACTTCCATCCCGCCTACTACGTGACGGACAAGCAGATCGAGAGCCCGTTCCTGCTCAAGGCGATGCAGGGCGTAACGGTGCTCAAGGAAGTGTACGAACACCTCGGCTCGCCGCCGATCGAGAACACCGACGACTACATCGACCTGCTGCGCCGGGTGAAGCAGGAGTTCCCGGAGCTGACGCCCGTGCAGTCACTGCGCGGCCCGTCCCCGGACAAGGACGGCAACCCCCGCCTGGTGGAGCGGTCGCTGCCGCTGGGCGGCCTCAACCAGCGTTTCTTCAAGCAGGACGACGGCACGTGGATCAAGTACTGGGAGCACCCGGACTTCGTGAAGGTGCTGCAGTTCGCCAACACCCTGTTCAACGAGCAGCTCATCGCGCGCACGGAGTTCACGGACAAGCAGCCGCAGCTCTGGGGCAACGTGCTCACCAACGTGTTCTCCGAGCTGAACGAAGACGCCGACAATGCCTCCGGCTTCCACAACAACCCCACGTTCATCGAGGCCCGCAAGCCGTTGGCCGAAAAGCTCGGCGTCGAGAACGTGCGTTTCTGGATGCTGCCGGCGTTCACGATCGAGCCGCACATGAAGTACGAAGTCGACGACCTGCGCGGCGGCGTCGGCGGCAGCGGCACGATGATCACCAAGCAGGCCGAGCGGCCCGATCGGGCGGTCCAGTGGCTGGACTACCTGGCCCAGGATCTGACCCAGAAGCGCATCATCTACGGGATCGAGGGAGTCCATTCCGATCCGAACACCGTGGATGGCTGGGATATCCCGTTGATCAAGCAGTACTACCGGGACCTCGGGGCAGAGCAGCCGATGCAGGTCTTCCGCGCCAAGTACGGACTGGGCGCAGCGATGTATCCGTTCCGCGACAAGTACTGGGGCGAGGCGCAGGGCTTCCTGTTCATCGACGACATCGGCAAGCAGATCTACCAGACCGCGTTCGCCAACTACACGGACCTGTCCTGGAACCGTGGCGTGGACAACTACACGGTCGGCTCCGAGGCGGAGAAGGTCGCCGCGACCATCAAGGACTACTACAGCACCCAGATCTTCGAGATCATCTCCGGTCCGGGGGATGAGGTGCAGGCGCGCTACGACGAGATGCTGGCCACCATGCGCGAGCTGGGGCTGGACGTGCTCAACGCCTGGTACACCGAAGTGCTGGAAGGACGCGACGCGCGCGTCGCGAAGTACAGCGTCGGCCTGTAGGGTCCGACTCACTTACGAACCCGCGAGGGGCGGCGCTGCGCGGCGCGTGACGCCGCCCCTCTCACTCCCCGGCATGGCGCGATGAGCGAACTCACCCAGCGGACCGTGGCCAGCCCGCTCACGCGCAGGCGGCGATGGGCCGACCGCGGCATCCACATGCTGCACCTGATGATCCTGCCGTCGTTGCTGGCCACCATCCTCTTCAACTACCTGCCGCTGTACGGGATCGTCATCGCCTTCAAGCGCTACGACGTGTTTACCGGCATCTGGGCGAGTCCGTGGGCTTTCAACAACGGCTTCGAGCACTTCATCGACTTCTTCAAGGCGCCCAACTTCACCCTGGTCCTGCGCAACACCCTGGTCATTTCGGTGCTCAAGCTGGGTCTGCTGTCGCTGCCGCCGGTGGCGCTGGCCTTGATGCTCAACGAGGTGTCGCACCGCGGCTTCAAGAAAACGGCGCAGACCGTATCGTATCTCCCGCACTTCATCTCCTGGGTGGTGGTGGGCGGCATGATGTACAACTTCCTGCGACCTACGCCGAACTCGCCGTTCAACGCCCTGCTGCTCTCACTGGGCTTGGTGAACGAGCCGGTAGATCTGATCGCCGACAGGAACTTCTTCTGGCCGCTGCTGGTCCTGTCCGACTTCTGGAAGGAGGTCGGTTGGGGGTCGATCATCTACCTGGCGGTGATCGCCGGCATCGACCAGGAGATGTACGAAGCGTGCGAGATCGATGGTGGCGGGCGCTGGATCAAGGCGATCCACATCACTTGGCCGCATCTGCTCGGCACCTTCATGATCCTGTTGATCCTGCGGTGCTCGCAGATCATGCAGGGCACCGGCGACACGTTCGATCAGGTGTTCGTGCTCGGCAACCAGTTCAACCGATCGGTATCGGACATCTTCGATACGCTGATCCTGCGGGTCGGACTGGAGCATGGCCGCTACTCGTACGCGACCGCCGCGGGCTTGTTCAAGTCGGTGATCAATCTGGCAATCCTGATCACGGTCAACAAGCTCAGCAGGCGGCTGACCGGCAGGGGGTTGTTCTGATATGGACGACAGAGCGCAACCGGGCCTGTTGTCGCACCATCGGCGAGCCACGCCGGCGATGTATCTGGGCATCTACGCGCCGCTCGTGCTGCTCAGCATCTCCATCGTCTATCCGTTCTACTACTACCTGATCAACTCGGTGAATACCGAACTCATCAAGGGCACACCCTCGTTTCTGCTGCCCGGCAACTACACGCTCAAGAACTATCAGGTGATCGTCGCCAACGATCGCATGTTCACCGCGTTCGTGATGTCGACGCTCCGCACCGTGATAGGCACCGTGTTCACGGTGTTCAACTGCGCCATGTGCGCGTTTGCCCTGCGCAAGCCCAACCTGCCGTTCCGCAACGTCTATCTGGTGCTGTTCGCCATTCCGCTGTTCTTCTCCGGCGGCCTGATTCCGATCTACCTGAACTTCCGGTTCCTCGGGCTGCTGGACAACTTTCTGGTCTACATCCTGCCGAACCTGTTCTCGTTCTTCTACGTCATCATCATGATGACCAGCTTCAACGACCTGCCGGTCTCGCTGGAGGATTCGGCCCGCATCGACGGCGCCGGCTACCTGCGCATCTTCCTGCGCATCTACTTCCCCATCTCGCTGCCGATGATCGCCGCCATCGCGCTGTTCGCCGGCGTCGCGCAGTGGAACTCCTGGTTCGACACGGTGTACTTCACGCGCTCGGAAGAACTGGAGACGCTGCAGGCGGTCCTGCTGCGCATCATCAAGCAGAGCAGCCTGGGCAGCTTCGTGCAGGAAATGGCGGCCCTGCAGGATGAGACCATGCACAACTATCTCAATCCCGAGGGCGTGCAGTTCGCCACCATGCTGGTCACGGTCATCCCGATCGTGATGGTCTATCCGTTCCTGCAGCGCTACTTCATCAAGGGAATCCTGATCGGCTCCATCAAGGGATAGGGCCGCCGCCATGACCCGGAACGCGACGACGGCCGCGCAGACGATCGGATCGTGGCAGACGATCGGATCGTGGCGGACGATCGGATCGTGGCGCCGCGCCGTGCTGGCGGGGACCGCCCTCGCGGCGGCGGCGGCGGCGGCGCCGGCGGCGGCGCAGACCTTCGTCGACGTGACGGACGCCGCCGGCATCGACTACGTGCAGTTTCGACGTGCGGGCGACACCCCCGCCGCCATGCAGAGCTATACGACCGGCGGGGTGGCCGCCGGCGACTACGACGGCGACGGACTGGTCGATCTCTACGTCACCCGTCTGGACGACAGCGATATCCTGTACCGGAACCGCGGCGACGGCGCGTTCCAGGACGTCACCGGCGCCGCCTTCGGCCCCGCTCACCTGGCCGGCGTGCAGTCCAACGGCGCCGCCTGGGGCGACATCGACAACGACGGCGACCTGGACCTGTACGTGACCAGCCTCTTCTCGCACCGCTTTCACCTGTTCGTGAACGACGGCGCCGGCTCGTTCTCCGAAGAGGCGGTGGCGCGCGGCGCGGCCATCGAGGGTGAAGACCTGCACTTCGGGTTCAGCGCGGCGTTCGGGGACTACGACCTGGACGGCTACCTCGACCTCCACACTACGGAGTGGCGGTTCCTGCGCCAGATGACCGCCGGCGCGCAGAGCAACGCGCGCCTGCTGCGCAACCGCGGGGCGGAGGCGCCGGGCCGGTTCCATGACGTGACCCGCCGCGCCGGCGTCTCCCAGCATCGCATCATCTCGGTCAATCCGCTGGCCGAGGGCCAGACGCTCACGTCGACCTTTGCCCTGCTGGACGACGATCTCTATCCCGAGCTGGTGATCGCCGGCGACCACGACACCAGCCAGCTCTATTGGAACCGGGGCGACGGGCGCTTCGTCAACGGCACCGCGCGGGCGCGGGTCGGCACCGACGAGTACGGCATGGGCTCGGCCGTGGGCGACTTCGACGGCGACGGCGACCTGGACTGGTTCGTGAGCGCCATCTACGAGGAAGGCGTGCCGTATCGCGACGGCAACCGCCTGTACCGCAACCTGGGCGGCGGCGTCTTCGAGGACGTGACGGACGCGGCGGGGGTGCGGGACGGATCGTGGGGATGGGGCACCACCTTCCTGGACTACGACAACGACGGCGACCTCGACCTGGTGCTGGCCACCGGCGTGGACTACGCCGGCGACGTCCCCTACACCGCCAATACCGGCGGCTTCGCCGACGACCCGATGAGGCTGTGGCGCAACGACGGCGGCGGCCGGTTCACCGAGGTGGCGCAACAGGAGGGGCTTGTGGCCACCGGCGTCGGCACCGGGCTGGCGGTGTTCGACCTGGAGCCCGACGGCGACCTGGACCTCTTCGTGGTGCACAACAGCGGCCGTCCGGTGCTGTACCGCAACGAGACCAACCGGCCGGGAACCGCCGGGCCGAACCGCTGGCTGCAGCTCCGCTTGCAGGGCGCGGCCGCCAACCGGCAGGGGATCGGCGCGCGCATCACCGTGACCCCGCGCGCGACCGAGCCGGAGCGGCGCCTGGTGCGGGTGCTGGGCGGCGGCAGCAACTACCTGGGCCAGAACGAGGCGATCGTCCACCTCGGCCTGGGACCCGACCTGGAGCACGCCGCCGCCGTGGAGATCGAGTGGCCGGGCGGCGCCCGCCAGACCCTGACCGAGGTCGCCGCAAACCGGCGGGTGCCGGTCGCCGAGCCGGCGCCGTGACCGGCCGGCGGCGGACCGGCCGGCCGCGCCTCACGACCCCGTACTCTGGTAGCGCCTGATGCCGGCGTTCCACAGCGCTACGCCGAGCACCAGCGTCACCACCGCCACCACCGGGCCGCCGTAGCGCAGCACGGGCGCGAACGTCCCGGCGCCGCTCCGGTCCAGGAACAGATGCGCCGGGTAGAAGTTGATGAACGCGAACGGCACCACGGTCAGCAGGAGCTGGATCGCCTTGGGGTAGACCGTGATCGGATAGCGGATGAACTCCGCGAACGTGAAGAATATCCGCTGGCCCATCGAGCCGGCGCGAATGAACCGGAAGCTGAGCGTGCCGATCATGATGATCACGCCGCTCAGGATCATCACGCCACACACCAGCGTGACGATCAGCCAGACCACGTCCGCCGCTCCCAGAGAGATGCCCAACTCGCGCAGGCTGACGAACAGGACGACCAGGCCGATGATGATGTTGCTGAACCAGATATGGTTGAACTTCATCAGGATGACGTGCACCAGCGTGGGGATCGGTTTGGTCAGGACGTTGTCGAACTTGCCGTCGCGGACCAGGTGCTCGACGGTCAGCAGCGGCGAGCGGATGAACACCCCGCACGCGCCCCAACTGATCTGGTACAGCGCGACCAGTAACATCACCTCGAACCAGGTCCAGCCGTTGATCACCTGGAACCGGCTCATGATGATCCACACCGCCGCATAGCCGGCGACGTTGTGGATGACGAGCGTCAGGAAGTCGAGCCAGAAGTTGAGACGGTACTCCATCAAGCCCTTGAGGATGACCGCCACGAAGGTTCCGTAGAGTCGGAGCAACCGCACGATCTCACCCGCCCTGCACGACGACCTTGCGTATGCCGGCCAGCCACAGGACGCGCTGCGCGACCAGCAGACCGGCGATCCACAACCACTGATGCGCCAGCAGCACACCCGCCTGAGCCGGCGCGATCTTTCCCAGCCAGACCGCCGACGGGGCGAAGTAGAGGAGCCGGAACGGCAGATACTCGGAGACCGCCGCCAACCAGTCCGGGAAGAACCACAACGGGATGATGGAGCCCGAGAACAGGGCGACCATCATGTACAGCAGCGAGCCGAGCTGCCACACCGACGTGTGCCAGAAGCCGACCAGCCCGAGCAGATACGACATGAGAAAGAGCAGCAACGCGGCGCCGGGCACCAGCGCCAGACTCAGCAGGCCGGCCGCCGCCGTCGGCGGCCGCTGTACGCCCACGATGGCGATGACCACGACCACCATCGGCACCATCTGCACGACGAACCGGTAGAGCGACTCGCCCCATACGGTGGCCAGGTGGTAGAGCAGGTGGCTGATCGGCCGGATGAAGTCGATGGCGATCTCGCCGCTCTTGATGCGCTGATCGATCCGCTCGATCACGTACGCGTCGACCAGGTACGAGAGCGCCGTGGTCAACACCACGTAGGTCGCCATCTCCCGCAGCGACACGGCGCCGAAGGCAGTCTGCACGGCGTCGCGCCCCGCGTACAGCGCCCGCCAGATCGCGAGCTGTATGAAGATGAAGACGACGTTGCTTGCCATGCCCAGCAACGTGTTGAACCGGTACGCGACGTGCGAGGTCGCTTCGTTGACCAGCAGGTGCCAGTAGATGCGCAGGCGAGACATCGACGCGCCGGCCGGCCTACAGACTCGCGTACAGGTTGCGGATCACATGCTCGATTTCCGGCTCCTCGACGGAGAAGTCGCGCACCTCGTTACCCCGCAGCAGCTCGCCGACGATCGCCGCCGCCGTCGCGCGCGCCGGGTCGAAGGTGATCGTCACCGTGCCGTCGCTCACCGCCACGCTCTTCGCTCCCGCCGCTTCCAGCCGCGCCCGATCCCGGACCTCACCCCGCACGTCGGCGGCGATCACGCTGTCGGCGGCATAGCGGCGCTTCAGCGCGTCAAGCTCGCCGTCGTACATGATGGCGCCCTTGTCGATGACGATCACCCGGTCGCACAACTTCTCGATGTCACCCATGTCGTGGGTGGTGAGGATGACCGTCTTGCCGTGCGTTCGACTGATCTCGCGGATGAACCGCCGTATCTGCTCCTTCGCCACGACGTCGAGCCCGATGGTCGGTTCGTCCAGGAAGAGAAAGTCGGGGTCGTGCAGCATCGCGCAGCAGAAGTCGGCGCGCATGCGTTGCCCCAGGCTGAGCTGCCGGACCGCGACGTCGGCGAACTCGTCGATCGCCAGCATGTCCTGAAAGCGGGCCAGCGTCCGCTCGTAGTCGGGCAGCGGGATGCCGTACATGTGGCGCATCACCTTGAAGGTGTCCGCGACCGGAATATCCCACCAGAGCTGCGTGCGCTGGCCGAACACGACGCCGATGTTGCGGGCGTTGGCCATGCGCTTGCGGTGCGGGACGATGCCGCCCACGGAGACCTCGCCGCTGGTCGGCACCAGGATGCCGACCAGCATCTTGATGGTGGTCGACTTGCCGGCGCCGTTGGGGCCGATGTAGCCGACCACCTCGCCCGGTTCGATCTCGAAGGAGACGCGGTCGACCGCGGTGAGCACGTCGTACGCCGGCGCGAACAGCCCGCGCACCGCGCCGCCCAGGCCCGGCCGGCGGCGCTGGCGCTTGAACTCGCGGGTAAGGCCGCGCACGCGGATGCCCGCGCGCCGGTCGTTCACGCCGCTGACGCGATCGAACATGGGGGCCGGCGTCTACCGGCGATCCAACCCGGCCGGAACCCCGTACGGGCGGCCCACCATCGCATGGCCGTCCGAGTTGATCACCGGCCATCCCTGGCCGCCCAGCACGCGAAAATCGCCGGCCTTGCCGCACAGCCAGCAGAACATCTCCGCGTTGTCGACGGTGTCGCGATGCTGCTGCCGGTAGGTGAGCGGCCCGCCGAATCCGTAGTCGGCGGTCGCGAAGTCGAACCCCTCTTCGCGGAGCCAGTCCCGCCGCGGCGGCGCCGTGCGGAAGTAGTTGTACTTCAGATTGTTACGCACGCCGGAGCCGGTCGCCTCGCTGCGCCGATGCCAGATCGAATAGACGGTGAGAAAGATCGTGCCGGCCGGCGCGCTGGTGTAGACCGACCCCCTGATGCTGCCGTAATGGCCCATGTAGTTCTGCGGGAGCTGTCCCATGGTGTAGAGGAAGTGGGAGCCGGGCAGCACCTCGGTCGGCCCCAGCGCCCGCGGCACGTCCTGCGGGTAGTAGAAGACCTGCAGATAATTGAGCGCCGGCCCGTGCGGGGAGTTGCCGTCGCGGTGCCAGAACTGACGCGGCGACGGACAGGTGACGCGGTGGTTGCTCACCAGGATCGGCAGGCCGAAGTGCCGGCCGAGCAGCGACCGCACCGCGCCGGCCGCATCGCGCTGCAGAATGACCTCGTCCACGAACCAGTCCTGATGGAGGATGTCGCTCGGTTCCTTGTCGCCGGTCTCCAGGTACTCCACGGTCCGCCGGTTGACGTCGTCGCCGACGACCGCTTCCAGCATCAGGAAGCCCTTCTTGCAGAACTCCAGCACCTGGGAGTCGGTCAGGGTCGGATCGCAGTCATGCCGTCTCATGTCGCCTCGCTCCACTTCTCCAGGATGAACTCGCAGCCTAGTCCGTAGGTGCGCCGGTCGTCGAGGAGGATCGCCATCTCCGGAAACTTGACGATCCGCCATCCGTCCGCCATCGCCTCGGCCACCGTCTGATACGGCCAGTCGTCCGCATCCTCGGGGCCGTCGCTGAGCCGGCCGCCGGCGAAGATGCTCATGCCGATCACCCGGCTGGTCACCGAGGTCTGCTCGGCCTGCAGATAGAGCAGCTCCTGCCGGCCGCCTGGCTGCGGGGCCGCCGGCAGGCGGTCGGCCAGCTCGGCGATGCGCCGCAGACTCTCTTCACGGAGCGCGTTGCGCCGCAACTCGCCGGCGCACACCTCCACCTGTCGCTTGATCTCGTCTCTCATCTTCGGCTACCTCCCGGTGCTGTTCATGGCGCCGCCGAGGGCTGGGTCAGGGCGGCGGGCGGCTCCAGCGGCAGGTCGATCACCATCTCCGTGAACCGCCCGGGTTCGCTTTCGACCTGGATCGTCCCGCCGTGCTGCCGCACGATGTCGGCGGACATCGCCAGACCCAGCCCGGTCCCCTTGCCGGCCGGCTTCGTGGTGAAGAACGGCGTGAATATCTTCTCCACGATCTCCGGCGGCATACCGCCGGCGTTGTCCCTGATGCGGATCACGGCTCGCGCGGCCTCGCGCCTGCTGGAGATACACAGGACCGGCGCATACGGGCGGCCGTCCTGCTCCTTCCCCCCGCCGCCGCGGCGCTTCTCGTCGGTGGCGTCGCAGGCGTTCGCCACCATGTTCAGGAAGACCCGGCCCAGATCCTGGGGGATCACCGCCAGCTCCCCCATCTGCGGGTCGAGGTCGAACTGCACGTCGAGCTGAAACTCCGGGTCGGTGGCGCGTGCGCTGTGGTAGGCGAGCCGCACGTACTCCTCCAGCAGGCCGTTGATCTCGACCTTCTGCACGTCGGCGGAATGGCGGCCCATCATGAGCATGTCGCGCACGATGCGGTTGGCGCGGTCGCCGTGGGAGCGGATGCGTTCGAGATTCGCGACCAGATCGCCGGTGATCTCCGCCAGCAGTGAGCGCTGCTCGTCGTCGAGCTTCTCGCCGACCTCTCCGAGCACCTCCTGCAGCTCTTCGATCATCTCTTCGGAGGCCTCTGAGAAGTTCTTCACGAAGTTCAACGGGTTGCGTATCTCGTGCGCGACGCCGGCGGTCAGCTCGCCGAGGGCGGCCAGCTTCTCGCGCATCACGATCTGGTCCTGCGCGCGGCTCAGATCTTCGAGCGCGGCCTCGAGCTGGTCGTTCTTGCCCTTCAGCTCCTCGGCCAGGAGTTCCACCAGGTTCAAGCGCTGCACTTCCAGGGCATGACGGCGGAACACCTCCAGCGCGGCAGCCATGTCGGCCACCTCGTCGCGCCCGCCGATCTCCACGCGCGCCTCCAGGTCGCCGCCGGCCATGCGCCGCATCCACCCCGACAGCAGCCCCAGCCGGCGCAGCAGGACCCGGCCCACGAAGAGCCAGGCGATCAGCCCGGCGCCGGCGAGGCTGACGCCGCTGATCGCCAAGAGCAGGGTGCGCGCGGTCATGATCGCCTGCGTCGATGCCTGCGTCGCGTTCTGCGTGCGGCGGTTCGCGGCGGCGACCAGCTCGTCGATCACGGCCACCAGCTCCACCGCCAGGTCGCGGTTGCGCGCCAGCAGGTCCCGCTGGCTCCCGGCCAGCCGGAGCTCCTGCGCGCGCAGATCGAAGCCGCTCTCCTTGCTCAGTCCCAGCGCCGTCAGGCGGGCAAAGATCGGCGCCACCGCGGCACGCAGCGCGGATTCCTCCAGCGTCGCCAGGCTCCGTTCGATACGCCCCGCGGCCGACTCGAATCGCTCCCGCAGCGGCTCGATCGCCAAGGCATCCTGGAGATTGAACGCGCTCGCCAGAAGCTCCGAGGCGATGCTGCCGTCCGCCTGCAGGTCGGCCAGCCGGCGGTAGCGGCCCAGCTCCCGCTCCGACAGGTGCTCCGCGCGCGGCGCCGGCGGTTCGCCGAGGGTCCGGTAGCCGGTGATGGTATAGAAGAGCTGATCGTCGATCGCCGGGACCACCAGCTCCTCCAGGCCGCTGCGCAACGCCGCCAGCTCGGCGCGCAGCGCGGCGCTCCGCTCGTTCAGCGGGAACAGCTCCGTCATGCCGCTGCGGATCGCCTCGATGTTGGCGAGCAGCAGGTCGGTATGGGCGCGAACGCTGGCGATGCTCGCTTCGCCGGCGCCCGCCTGTTGCAGCGCGTCGAGCTCGCCCTGCAGCGCGTCGCGGGTTTCCGTGATGCGGGAGGCGACGCCGGCCAGTTCCGCAGGCGTCGACGCGGTGGTCAGCCGCGGCGCGACCGCCACCAGGTTGCCGGCGGTCCGAGCGACTCCGAACGCGGCCACCAGCTCGGGAACGCTTCCTTCGTTCACCCTCCGCTGCACGCTGGCGACGCGGTCGAAGAAGAACCAGCCGACCAGGCTGGCCGCCACGGTGAGGGCCACCGCGCCGCCGATTCCCAGCGAGAACTGACCCGACAGGCGAAAGCGGTAACGCAGCAGCCGCTGCAGGCGCTTTCTCATGCCTGCGCGATCCGCGTACGCGCTTCCGGCGGCCCGGCGTCCAAAGCGATTACCGTCGCGGCGCAACGCCGCCGCGCAGCGTGGCGGCGGGCCGGTATGCGCCGTCCGGCCCGATCCGGGTCAGGAATACGGCATCGGAGCCCTGGTTGTCGGCGTCGCCATAGCGCAACTCGAAGCCGTCGATGTCGATCACCTCGCGTCCGCGCAGGCTGCCCAGGAAGCAGTCCCGCGTCACTTCCGGCCCGCAGCCGGCGACCCCGGCTACCGCCAGACGGCCCGCCAAGTAGCCCTCGAAGGAGACGAAGCCGGGCGCCGCCTCCGCGTCATAGGCTGCCAGGGCGCGCAGATAGGCGCCGGCCACCGGCAGGGAGTCGCCGTCCGACGGGAACGGCACCACCTGCGTGACGTACACGCCCTCGCCGGCCGCGCCGAGCTCTTCCGCCAGGGCGTTGCTGCCCACGAACGAGACGGTCAGGAAGGTGGGGGTCAGACCCACGTGCCGCGCCCAGGTGATCAACGCCGCCACCGGCCGATAGGCGCCGATCATGATCACCGCCTGCGGATCGCCCTGCCACAGGTCGAGGAGGGCGGTCTTCACGGCCGTCGTGTTGCGCGGGTAGAGCCCGATCGACACCGGCGCCATGCCGCGCCGGTCGAGCGCCAGACGGGCTCCCCGGTAACCGGCGCGGCCGAACGAGTCGTCCTGGTAGAGCACCGCGATGCGGGTGACGCCCAAATCCTCGGTCAACCGCGCGACCATCTTCTCGGTCTCCTGGTAGTAGGAGGCGCGCAGGTTGAGCACGTTGCGCCACTTCGGGTCGCGCAGGAATTCGGCGCCGGTGAACGGCGCGACGTAGGGAACGCCCGCCGCGGCGGCGACCGGCGCGGCGGAACGCGAGGTCGGCGTGCCGACCGCTCCGATCAACGCGAACACCCGATCCTCTTCGATCAGGCGGAAGGTGTTGGCGATCGCCGCCTCCGGCTCGTAGGCGTCATCGCGGGAGACCAGCGCCAGCCGCCGGCCGTGGACGCCGCCGCCGCTGTTGGCTTCGTGAAACGCCGCCTCGATGCCGAGCCGCATGTTGCGGCCCAGTGCGCGGGCCGGACCGCTGAAGGCGGCGGACTGGCCGAACAGGACGCGCTCGGCGGACACGCCCGGCGCCGGAGCGTCGGCCGGTGGGGCGTCGTCCGCCGTCGCCGGCGGGGCGGCGCTCCCCTCCGCCGCGGCGGCCGCGGGCGCGGCGCCGGCCGAACGATCCTGAACGCCGGTGCACGACAGCAAGCCCGCCAGCAGCACGGTACCGGCGAGGGCGGCGCCGGGCTTCGCCACGGTCCGGTTGCGCCCGGCGCTCACGTCCCGGATCGGCCGCGGGAGAGCGCCAGGCAGGTGACGTCATCCGACCGCGGCGTGTCGCCGGCGAACGCGCGCACGGCGTCGAACACCGCCCGGCTGGCCGCGCGGCTGTCGACCGGCGGGGAGCCGGCGAAGATCGCGCGCAGGCGCTCCATTCCAAACTCCTCCTTGGCGCCGTTCATCGCCTCGGTCACCCCGTCGGTGTACAGGACCAGGGTGGAACCGGGATCGATGCTGACGCAGTGCTGGCCGTACTGAAACTCCGGCGCCACGCCGAGGGCGATCCCGTCGGTCAGCGGCAGCAACTCGGAGCTGCCGTCGACCTGCACCAGCAGTGGCGAGTTGTGACCGCCGTTGGCGTACGTGAGCTTGCCGTTCGCCGGGTCGTAGATCGCGTACAGGACCGTGACGAACATCGACGCCTCGTTGTCCTCGTTGAGCAGATCGTTCACCTCGCGCAGCACCTCGCCCGGTTCGGAAAGGCCTACGGCCGCACCTTTCAACAGGGTGCGCGTCGACATCATGAACAGCGATGCCGGTACGCCCTTGTCCGAGACGTCGGCGATCGCCAAGCCGATGCGGCCGTTTTCCAGCGGCACGACGTCGAAGAAGTCGCCGCCCACGGCGCGCGCCGGCTCCATCTGGCCGAAGAGCCGGAAGTCCGGACCCTCCGGGAACCGGGTGGGAAGAATCGACTGCTGCATCTTGCTCGCCAGGTCGAGCTCGTTCTGCAGGGCGACCAGCTTGTCCCGCGACGCCAGCGCTTCCCGCCACTCGGCCAAGTGGCGCAGCGTGCGGTCGATGGTGACGCGGAGATCCTCGAAGTCGAGCGGTTTGGTGACGAAGTCGAACGCCCCCCGATTCATCGCGGTGCGGATGTTCTCCATGTCGCCGTAGGCCGACACGATGACGCAGCGCACGTTGGGGTCGACCTTGGGGATCTGCTGCAGCAGGGTCAGACCGTCCATCTGCGGCATGTTGATGTCGGACAGCACGATGTCGATGTCCGCTTCCTGGCGGAGCCGATCGAGCGCCTCGACGCCGTTCTGCGCGAACACCAACTCGTAACGGCCGGCCCGGACGTCGCGCCGCATGCGCTGCCGCATCAGCGGCTCGACGTCCGGCTCGTCGTCGACGACGAGTATCTTGTGAGGCTGTTGCACGGGACTCATCGACGACCGGAAGTCGGCGCCGTCGTCACGCGCCCGCGCCGCACGCCGCGGAGCCGGCGGAAGCGGTCAGGGACGCGCAATGCTCGTCATGATCGGGCTCGTCATGATCGGCTCCAGGAGCAATCGGAATGGACCACCACCCGGTCGCCTTCCAGGTACTCCGCCTGGTAGGAGCAACTTCCCGTTATCCCTGCGTATCGGCCGGTGCCGCCCAGCAGCTCCCACGTCCCTTCGCCGCCGCCGACCGCCACGGTGCCCTGCTTCCGAACGGCGTACGTGTAGAGCATGCCGTCCGCCGCGTCGCCGAACAGGCACGGCGCATCAAGGTCCAGGCCGCCGGCGTGACTCCGGGAGAAGACCACGCAGTCCGAAACGATGTTCGCACCGGCGACGAACGGTCCGCCACTACTCTCGATGACCGTCATCGTCCCATTCAGCGGCCCGCCGACGAAGGTCTCTCCTTCATGCTCGATCGTGACGTACTCATGGTGATAGCTGCTGACCGAACGGTAGGTTCCGCTCTCCTGTGCAGTAGCCGTCCAGGCCGCCGCCAGCGCCGCGGCGGCCAACGCGACGATCACCGTCTTCCGTAGACTCATGTCGTTCCTCCATTCGATCGGGCCGTCCGCCCGATCTTTTCTCCGTGCGATTGTCGCCGATCCGGCGAGCGTTCGCAAACGGCGGCAGGCAATGGACCGCCGGCACCGGAGTGCGCCAGCCGGCTGGGAACTCCACCCGACCGGCCGCACTCCGGCGCTATTGACAGGAGGCGCGACAGGAAGCAGCGTGCGTCCATGGACACGGACGAACTGGCCGGCGAGCTGCAGGAGTGCGTTCGGCTCATGGAGGCGGGCCGATTGTCGGTCGAGCGGCTGCGCGCGTGCGCGGACGCCGCCCGCGCGCAGGCCGGCAACCGGCAGCGCCAACGCCAGGACATCCTCTACCTGTGGACCCTGTTCTCCTCGGTCACATCCAAGGTCAACGGCATGGCCTTGATCGAGGACGGCGTGGTGAAGCCGTGCCCGGAGGCCCCCGACGACTGGCCCTACCGGAGCGTGTTGGAGGCCATGAACGACGGATGGCGGATCATCAGCTTCCCGAACATGGCGTTGTTGATGGATGACTCGAAGACCTACGGCCTGGGCAACGAGTTCATCCTGGAAAAGCTGCGCAACGCGTCGCCCGCCGAGTAGATCGATGGCCGCGCTCACCGGCGAGCAGCTCGACCGGTTCCACGCCGGCGGCTACCTGCTGCTCGGCGCGCTGTTGAGCGCCGCGGAGTTGGAGTCGCTCCGCCGCCGCGCCGACGACCTGACCGCCGGTCGCGTGCCTGCGGGTCGCGTCGGCTTCCAGCTCGACGAGCGGTGGCGCCGGACGGCCGGCGACGCCACCGGCTATGCGTACGCCGGCCCGTCCGACGGCTACCGCAAGATCGGCGGACTGGAGTGGGACCCGGTGTTCTACCCCGTGATCACCGGCGCAGCCATGCTGGACGTGATCGGGCAGCTCGTCCCGCGGCCGCTGGCGATCCATCGCGCCATGATCCTGATGAAGCCCGCGCACGGCGGCACCGCGCTGAGCTGGCATCAAGACACCGGAGCCGGCTTCCCGGTGCCCGGCACCCCCTACTTCACGATCTGGACCGCGCTCGACGATGCCGGTCCCGATAACGGGGCGATGTACGTCCTGCCCGGCAGCCAGCACTTCGACGCCGACGGTCTGCCGTGGCAGGAGGTAACGGCCCGCGCCCGCGCGGCCGCCCAGGAAGGCGACCGCGAGCGTGTGGTCCTGACCGCCGCGGCCGGCGAGTCCTATCTGCTCAATCCGCGCGTGCTGCACGGTTCCGACCCCAACCCGACCGGCCGCCGGCGGCGGGCCCTGAACGTGATCTACATGCCGGCCGGCGCGCCGATCACCCCGCAGCCGGACGGCAGGCAGAACGACGAGCGCCGCCGCATCGAGGAGACGGCGGCCGCCGGGTAGCCGTAGTCAACTGCGATTATACCAAGCTGCCTTCATACAGCGCCTGCTCCTGCAGCGGGTCGATCGATGCCGTGGGCTCATCGAGCAGCATGGTGTCGTATGCGCGATATAGGCCGCGCGCGATCGCCACCCGCTGCCACTGGCCTCCCGACAGGTCGGTCGTTCCGAATTCGCGCGACAACACGCTTGTCATCGCCATGAATCTGCTGAGCGCGTAGACGACGACGCCGAATCCTCCGATGTCGATGCTACCGTTGGCGAGCAAAATTGCAGCCAGCGCGAAGCAGCCTCCATATCCGAGCAGGACAAGAACATTGAGCGCCATCTCGTATCCGCCCACACGAAGGCTCTCTCGCCAGCGCTCGGCGTTGAAACGGTGAATCACCGTGCGATACCGCTGCAGAAATCGAAAACGAAATGAGGATGACGACCGGATACAGAAAACCGAGCAGCATCCCCACCGCTCCCTGCATTCCCGACCTTGCCAACTCCAAACCTTCGTGGGCATCGAGCGTCTCGAAGTCGACGAGTTCCAGGCGCGCCGCTTTCTCGTTCATCGTCTCGGTGATGGCTTCGAGCGCCTTGTCGGAGAAATAGCCGACGATGAGGTCGCCGATCATGTAGAGAAAATCTCGGAACAGAATCGCCGCTCCGACCAGCAGGCGCGCTCCACCCTCGCCGCCTACGGCAACGACCGCATCCGGGTGCCACGCATGAACGCGCTGGCCGAGCGCAGCACCGTCTTTCACCGCGCCTACTGCGCGCAACCGGTGTGCGGTCCGGCGCGCGCCGCGCTCTTCAGCGGCACCTACCCGCACCGCAACGGCCAGATCACGCTGGACCGGCATCCCATGCACGACCACGTCCCGTGCCTGACCGACCTGCTCGACGACCGCTGGGCCTGCGGGTTCTTCGGCCGCAGCGGCCACCATCGCTACGCGGGCGGACCGGCGCCGCGCGCCGGCGGCATCGAGACGAGCTCGACTTCGACGACGGCGCGCCGGCGGCGGTGCTGCGCGCGCACGGCCTGACGCCGCAGGACGGCGTCCGCTTCGGCAAGCAGGATCGCCCCTTCATCCCCGAGCATCTGGGCGGCCCGGCCAACATCGCCACCAAGGCGTGCGACTTCATTCGCCGGCACCGCCGCCGGCCGTTCGCCCTCACGCTCTGCTTCTACGAGCCGCACGACCCGCTGTCGGGACCGCTGAACGACTTGCACCCCTTCGAACAGGTGACCCTGCGGGCGATGCGAGTCCGTATCTCCACAGTGTAAGCCATGGCTGACATTCATATGTTAGCTATGGCTTACTTGTCAAGCACGTGTTGTTGATATTCTGCGCGAATGGTTGGAGAACGCATGGCTCGGGCGCGGAGAGGCGCCCGGCTGAAGCAGGTCGAACTCGCAGCGGCGATGGGAGAGGGCGTGGGTCGATCGATGATCTCGATGATCGAGACCGGACGCCTCCTACCGTCCTTCTCACGCGCGATCGAGGCCGCCACGGCGCTCGACGTGTCCCTCGACTACTTGGCCGGCCTCACCGACGACCCCGAGCCGGCATCGCTGCGCAGGCGTCAAATCGGTCGCCAGCGACCGATTTGACGCCTGCCGGACGGCTGCTCGATCCTGCTCGACCGCCTGCGCCGCTCACCGCGCGCTGGCCGCATCTACGTGGTGCGCACCAGCGACGAGGGCGTCATCGTCAAGCGCTCACACCGCGCCGGCGGCCGCTGGACCCTGCGCAGCGACCACCCGGCATGGCCGCCGAGGCCCTGGCCGCCCGGCGCCGAGATCATCGGCGAGGTACGCTGGATGGCCCGCACACTCTGAACGGAGGGATGAGATGGCGTTGGTGAAGTGCCCCGATTGTCGCGCTGAGGTGAGCGACACTGCCGCGAGTTGCATCAGATGCGGACGCGCGTCCCGTGAGCCGAACATGCTTGGTCGGCTCACGAAGGGATCTTCCTCCTCTTCAACGGCGCGATGGCAGCGTGGGCTGTGGTGGAGATGGGGTTTGGCGGGGTGATGATGCCCTGGGCGGCCGGATCGGTCATCCTCGGCATGCTCGCGCTGGTGACCCAAGGGCCACAGCGCGAGCTGGGCGGAGCGAGGAAGAAGGCAAACGCCGAAGAGGACGTGATGTCGCGCGTGATAGCGCGACGGCATGCCCGTGGCGAGGGCTTGATCGGCAAACCTGAGAGGCGCGAGAGAGAACCGAAGGTCGATGAACCCTGATCAGAGGCCGACGTTCACCGCGATGCCCAAGGCCATATCTCTTCCTTGTCCAAGACAGACCCTCTTATTCACCGTCAGCGGCTTCCACTACCTTGGGGTCGACCGGCCGGTTGAAGTCCGGCATCCCATCTGAGCCCATGCGGTAGTACTCGCCGCTGGCCCAGTACACCACCTTGGTGCCGTCCGTGAGTTTGGTGATGATCAGGTCGTACGTCGCGCCCGACGGATCCTTCCGCAGTTCGCTGAGGGGCCGAAGCTGCCGCCCGTCGTAATCGCTGCCTACTCGGTCCTCGTCAGCCATCCCTGCGCCTCGAACAGATCGTCCATCGCCTCGGCGATGGGGGCGAACTCGTCATAGCCCCAGTGCCTGAGCCGTTCATCCAGGTGATCAGAGTGCAGGTAGTGGCGGAGCTGCGCAAGCATCTGATGATCGCGACTGCGCCACGCGACCCACTGCGAGTATGCGCGGGCGAACACCTCGTGCGGTGACTGGAGGTGGCTCCGCTTTGCGCCGCTGAGGTCGTGCGCGATGGCCGTGAACGTGGGCGAGTCCCAGGTGGCGCGCAGCAGCCGCCGCATCTCCTCCGTCTCCTGGAGATTGGACTGCATGCCGCGTCCGGGGAGTCCGCTGATGTCGATGATGTGGCCGACCTCGTGCGCGACAGTCAGTTCGGGGTGCCGGGCATTGGCCGCCACGCCCATCTCGGTCGGCCTGCCATCCGGTGCGCGGTCGAGCCGTCCGTGCGTGCGCGCGTTCGCGCGATCGCGGACCACATCTATCGACGGCATGGCGCCGGCGCCGTGGAGCCGGTCGATGGCGTCGAGGCCGTCGCGGACGCGGCGACCGAGGTCGCCGCGAATGCGCACGTGCAGCGCGTCCGTCACCCGCGCCGTGTCAGGAGCGGGGCTGACGGTGCGCGCCAACCGCTCGTCCTTGAGCGCAAACTGCTGCGCGAGCTGCTCAGCGCGCCCGACGCCGGGGTTGCGTTCAAAGCCGGGGTCGATGCCCGCCACGCCGCGGTAGGTCCGCCTGGTGTGCTCGTTGCGATAGGTCATCTCGCGCAGCCGGACAACTGGACGCATCCTCCGGCCCCCGATCAGCCGCGCAAGGCGCTGCTGGAGCACCGGTGCGTGCTGCATCGCGGACGGTGGCGTGGAGGTGGTCGAGGTAGTCGGCTACGTCGGCGGCGGTAGTCGGCAGCACGGCGCGCCCGTGCTGGATCGCCCAAGCGTTCTAGGAGCGGTACTGCCGGCGAGTGTTGGGCGCCAGCGTTTCGAGCGCGGCGACTGCGCGGCGCTGCTGGTCGGCCGTGGTGGCGAGGTCGCCCGTCGTCCCGGCCGGAGCCGGAGCGGTGGTCGTGGTGGCGAGCGCGGCCGTCATGCTGCGCCCCGGTCGGCATCGCGCCGGTCGGCGAGCAAGACCGATTGCAGGGTGTCGATCATGCCTTCGACGCGGGCGATGCGCTGTTCGACGCCCGCGAACCGGTCGGCGAGCCTGTCCATGCTGGCGCGAACGCCGGCGATCTGGACGGTGACAAGCCCGCCCAAGCTGACGGCGGCGGCGATGATGGCGATGAGCTCGGCTGACATGGCGTCCTCCTGAGCGGCCGGAGTGGTCTGGTCGGTGCCGGCCGCTTGCATCATAGCTACGTATAATATCGTATATCGGACAGCACCACGTTCTCGCGCAACATCAGTCGATGCTACCGTTGGCGAGCAAGTATTGCAGCCAGCGCGAACGGCATTCAGTTGTAGTACGTCCGAGCGCTCACTTCAAGTCTGGCGTCCCCGGCCGGCCACCCTCGACGGATACCGCTTTCCCAACCGAAGATCGGGCTATGACCTTGACGCCGAATTTGCTGCTGGTCGTCACCGACCAGCAGGCGCGCTCCACCCTCGCCGCCTACGGCAACGACCGCATCCGGGTGCCGCGCATGAACGCGCTGGCCGAGCGCAGCACCGTCTTTCACCGCGCCTACTGCGCGCAACCGGTGTGCGGTCCGGCGCGCGCCGCGCTCTTCAGCGGCACCTACCCGCACCGCAACGGCCAGATCACGCTGGACCGGCATCCCATGCACGACCACGTCCCGTGCCTGACCGACCTGCTCGACGACCGCTGGGCCTGCGGGTTCTTCGGCCGCAGCGGCCACCATCGCTACGCGGGCGGACCGGCGCCGCGCGCCGGCGGCATCGACGAGCTCGACTTCGACGACGGCGCGCCGGCGGCGGTGCTGCGCGCGCACGGCCTGACGCCGCAGGACGGCGTCCGCTTCGGCAAGCGGGACCGCCCCTTCATCCCCGAGCATCTGGGCGGCCCGGCCAACATCGCCACCAAGGCGTGCGACTTCATTCGCCGGCACCGCCACCGGCCGTTCGCCCTCACGCTCTGCTTCTACGAGCCGCACGACCCGCTGTCGGGACCGTTGAACGACTTGCACCCCTTCGAACAGGTGACCCTGCCGGACAACTGGGCGCATCCTCCGGCCCCCGATCAGCCGCGCAAGGCGCTGCTGGAGCACCGGTGCGTGCTGCATCGCGGCAAGGACGGCATCGCGCTGCGATCCGAGCAGGCGTGGCGGCTGCTGATCCAGCGCTACTGGGGGCTCTGCGCGCAGGTCGACCGCGCCCTGGGACGGGTGTTCGATCAGCTCGACGCCGCCGGCGTGAACGGCGACACGCTGGTCATCTTCACCGCCGATCACGGCGAGCTGGCCGGCAGCCACCGGCTGTTCGGCAAGAACCTGATGTTCGAGGAGTCGATCGGCGTGCCGCTGCTGATCAGCCGGCCCGGGCAGCGCGGCGCGCGGCGCGTGCGCACGCCGGTGAACCACGTGGATATCGTGCCGACCGTGCTGGAGGAGTTGGGCATCGCCGCGCCCGACCACCTGCAGGGTACCTCGCTCACGCCGTGGCTGGACGGCGCCGAGCCGCCGGCGCGGCCCGCGTTCGTCGAGTGGACGGGCATCAACTACCTGGTCCACGACGAGCTGCGACGCGACCCGCTGCCCGGCTACCTCGCCCAGGTCACCACGCGCGAAGCCGGGCTCGCCGATCTGGCGGACACCGTGCGCTGCGTCATCGCCCCGGATGGGTGGAAGTTCTGCCTGAGCGCCGCCGGCCAACACGAGCTGTACGATCTGAACGCCGACCCGGGCGAGACCGTCAACCTCGCCTTCCGCCCGGAACACGCCGCGCGTCGCCGCATCCTGACCGCGCGCATCCGCGACTGGCAGCGCGCCACCGGTGACACTATGCTGCCGGCATGAGCAGTCCTCCGGTTCGCTTCGCACAGTTCGGCGTCGGCCACTCGCACGCGGCCGGCAAGGCGCAAGTGATGGCCGACAGCCCCGACGTGGAGTTGATCGGCGTATGGGAGCCGGACGCCGAGCGGCGCGCGGCGGCCGGCGAGCAGGCCGCGTACGCGGGCGTGCGCTGGCTGGACGATGCCGATGAGGCGCTGTCCGACCCGGCGGTGGCGGCGGTTGCGGTGGAAGGGGACGTATTCCAGAGCGTCGCGTGGGCGCAGCGCGCGGTCGGCGCCGGCAAGCACGTGTGGCTGGACAAGCCGGCCGGCATCGACATGGAAGCGTTCCGGCAGGTGGTAGAGACCGCCCGCGAGCGCAACCTGCTGGTCCAGCTCGGCTACATGTTCCGCTACAACCCGGGCGCGCGGTTCCTGCTCGACTGGGCGCTCTCCGGACGGTTGGGAGATATCCACGCCGTGCAGGGGCACATCTCGCTGACCGGAACCCAGTCCGCGCGGGCCAAGCTGGCGCCGCTTCCCGGCGGGCCGGCGTACGAGATCCTGTGCCACGTGATCGATCTGGTGGTGGCGCTGCTCGGGCGGCCGCGGCACGTCACCGGCATCCTGCGCGATCACGCCACATCGCTCGCCGGCGCCGTGAACAACACGGCCGTGATCCTGGAGTACCCGCGGGCGCTGGCGTTGCTGCAGTCGACCGCCTTCGAGGTCGACCACGGCGCCCGGCGGCTGGAGGTGCACGGCACGCGCGGCTCGGTTGCGCTCGGACCCATCGAGCCGCCGTCGGTGCGGCTGACCCTGGACGCGGACCGCGACGGGTTCCGCAAGGGGCCGCAGGAGGTCGAGGTGGCGGACGAGCCGCGCTACGTGGGCAGCCTGCGGGCGATCGTCGGGGTGATCCGCGGCGAGCGCGCTCCCGACCGCTCGCACGACCATGAGTTGGCGGTGCAGGAGACGATCCTGCGCGCCGTGCACGTGCTGCCCGAGAAATAGTTCGGGGAGCAGGCCGGCTGCGCCGGTGTGCGACGATGGACTTGATGTCGGCGGCCGATGAGATCGCCGCGGCGGTCGGCTCGGCGTTGGAGCGCTTTCCGAAGCTGACGTTCGCCGTTCTGTTCGGATCGGCGGCCGCCGGCCGGCTGCGGCCGGATTCGGACGTCGACGTGGCGGTCTACGGGGCATCGAGCGGAAGGCTCGAAATCGAGCAGGAACGGGAGATCGACCGGGAGACCGAAATCCAGATCGCCCTTGAGCGAGCGACGCAGCGCAACGTGGAACTGCTGGTACTGAACCGGGCGCCGGCGACGGTGTGCGCCGCGGCGCTCACGACCGGGCGGACGGTCCTGATGAGGGACCGGGCGTTCTACACGCGCTATCTGCTCGCAGTCACCTCGGTAGCGACCGACTTCCTGCAGACCGAACGCGAGTACCGCGCGATACGCGGCCGCAGCCGGTCGCTTTCGCCGGTCGACCGAAGCCGGCTCGAACGGATCGTGGACTTCATCGACACCGAGATGGAGGACCGCGAGCGCTTCCGCGGGATCACGCAGCAGCGCTATCGATCCGACCGCGACCTCCGGCGCAATCTCGAGCGGTGGGTAGAGACGCTGATCAGCGCCGCGCTCGACATCGGCAAGGTGGTGCTGTCCGCCGGCGGCCGGCCGGTTCCGTACACCTACGGTCAGATCCTCGCGGAGTTGGAAACGGTGCCCGGCTTCACCGGACTGGCCGGACGCCTGCAGCCGCTGGCAGCGCTGCGCAATCTATTGGCGCACGAGTACCTTGACCTGCGCTTCGGCCGCGTGGCGCGATTCGTGGCAGAAGGAGCGCCAGCCGTCGGCGAGCTTGCGCGGCTCGCTCGCGCATGGACCCGCCAGGACGAGTCCGGACCGTAGACCGGCGGCGGCCACGTCCACGCACCCGGTCGTGAAGTCGAAATCGTCGACGGACGTGGCGGAGGGCGCGAATGAGGCCGGCGTCGTCACATGCGGTCTATCGTACCGTGTAGGTGCCCTGCGCGTTCGCCAGCGCTTGGGGGAATTCGGCTTCGTCGAAGATCAGCCGGAAGGTGCCCTTCACGGGGCCGTCACGGACCTGCATCCGGCCCACGTTGAAGGCCTGCTCAAGCGTTTTCAGCACCTTGCGCTTGTAGACGGTGTCCGGGTTGTCACGCAGGTGTTCGCCCTTGGTCTCGAACACCAGCAGGTGCGGCTTGCCGGCGCTCGCACCCGCCATGGCGATGAAATCGGGATAGATGCGCTCCCGCCGCCAGCCGCGCAGGTGGTACTCGCCCTGCTGGCGTACGGCCACCCGGTGCCACCAGCGCAGCGCCTTCTGTTCGTCCAGGTAGTACGCGAAGCGCCGCTCCAGCTCGCTGTCGAACTGGCGTTCGAATACCGGCTCGAACAGATTGAGCTGCACCGGTTGGCCGAGCCGCTGCAGGCTCCGGTCGGACTCCGCCACCGGCAGCTCGTAGCTCTCGCGCATCCGGTAGCGGGGTACGCCGGCGTCCAGATCGAAGCGGATCTCCGATTGCAACAGTTTGTCGTTGAACACCCGTTCCGCCATCCGTTCCACGCCGTCGATCACCGCTTCCCGCAGCGCATAGGCGAGATGGGACCGGCGGTCGTAGATGCCGGCTCCCTCCGCGCCCGTGTCCCGTAGTCGTTCCAGCAGGCGGCCGGCGATGCCGGCGGCGTGCCACGGGTTGGGCACCACATCGGCCAACCGGCGCACGAAGTAGGACAGTCGCACGCTCTTGTCGACCGGGAGGTCCCAGGATGCTCCCGGCGCGGCAACCGCCGCGCCCGCGCCTGCGCCGACGTCCACGGTCGCCGTCTCCCGCCGGGCGGCGACCGGCAGCGAGTCGGCCGGGTCCGGCGGTTCGATCCGCTCCCAGGCGATGGCCGGCAGGATGTCGCGATGGTAGTCGAGGTGGCGCCAGCCGGCGCCGTCCCGGTGCAGCACCTTGGGCAGGAAGATGTCGGTGCCGCGGAACCGGTCCCGTCGCCGCACCTCCACGAGTTGCAACTCGCCGCCGCTCGCCGTCACCTCGTCGCCGAGGCCGGTCAGCCCCTCCTGTTCCAGCCCCTGCTTGATCTGCTGCACTGCGGCGGCCACGTCCATGTTCAGGCAATGGACCGCGCACCGATCCAGCCGCTCCCGCCCGGTGCGGCGCGCGTGCGGCTGGCGCATGACCCGCCCCACCAACTGGGTGAGCGCGCGCTGCGCCCGCGTCGTGTCCAGCATCACCAGCAGGTAGGCGAACGAACAGTCCCATCCCTCCATCAGCGCCGCGCGGGTGATGATCCAGCGCACCGGCGAGTACTCGGAGAGCAGGTCCTCCTTCCCCAGCTCGTCGTTCTCGGCGGATTTCACCCGCACCGCGTCGCCGGGAACGCCGAGGTTGCGGGTCAGGTACTCGCGCACGTCTTCGGCGTGGATGCGTTCGCCGTCGCGCTGATCCTTGCCGGTGCGCTCCACCCGCACCACGGCGATCGGCCGGATGTAGCGCCCCTCGCTCATCTGCAGCGACTCCGCTTCGACGCGCAGCCGGTCCAGTTCCTCGGCCGCCTCGCCGAGCACGTGCTGCCATTCGGCGTTGGTGAACGACTCCACCCGCACCGGCAGCTTGATCATCTCCTCCTGCTTCAGATCGACGCCGGAGATGTCGACCAGCAGGTTGCTGATCTCCGACCTCCTCCAAGCCGCTCAGCGAAGGATCAAGGAACAGAACGCTCTGATCGAGAAGCTCCAGCAAGAGCTCGAAGAGTTTGGGGTTGGGCACAAAAAAGGAGCCATGCCAGAAGCATGGCCCCTCTCAGACGTGCTCGATCGACTATTGGAAGCCCACGAGACTTCCACCTACGCCAACCTGACGCAGTACCTACACCGTCATCGCTTCGGCTCCCACACAGGCGGACAGGGAACCGCTCCCAAGAAGAAGATGTCGGCCAACGAAGTCGGCCACTACCTCATGCGCCGCCGGAGCGGTCCTCGGAAGCACGTCAACCAAGGTTGAGGAAGTCCGGAATCATCTCGATGAGCTTCTCAGCTCCCTTCCCGGCAAGCCTCGGAAGCACATCGAACGAAAGCTTCTTTCCCCCCTTCTCCGAGAAGTTTTTCCGAACCACTGACACGATGCGGATTCCGTAACTGGGGAACTCGATCCCCTGGTCCGTAATCGCTGTTGACACGATCTCGTAACCGTCACTCGTCGCTTCGCTCAGGATTCTCGCATGATGGTCACTTGCCCGCACCATCTTGGCCTTCTTCTTCTTCAGATACTCGTAGTCGATGAAAGTCTTCGTGCCTTCCTCAGAGATTGTGAACTGCTGATTCACAGTATCTATGATGATAGGCTTACCGTCTTCTCCGACCAAGTGATCGAAGCTGTCTATGACTCTGACATCTGACGACACTACCGTCTCGCTCATCGTATTCCCCTTCATTTGCAAGCACCCCGCTTGCTCATCCAGAATTGACGTCACACCTCTCTGATGTGACCGCGCACCACGCGGAGATTCTACTACATGCTGCGGTTCGGGGTGGCCGACAACTCGATCACCAGACTCGGGTCCAGGCGGTTGATCGAGCGCACGAACTCCTGCGCCGCGGCCGCCTTGCCGTACGCCTTGTGAGCTTCGTCCAGCACCACCACCGGACGCAGCAGCTTGAACACGTTGAACAGACTGTGCTTGACCGGACCGCCCTCCGAGGTGCATTCCAGGTCCGGGTAGTCGTGCAGCAGACGGCCGTCGCCAAGCACGTCGTCGCTGTCGGGAAACAGCGTCGGGTAGCGCCCCGAGTCGCGGAACATGCGCAGGAACTCCTTGCCCTTCTGACGGTTGGCGGCCGGCAGCATGAGCAGCATCACGCACAGGTAGTGGGCGACGTCGGCGGCGGTAAACGGGTCGTCCTTCTCCAACATCTTGACGCGCCCGCCGCTGGCCCGCTCCAGCATCTGGCGGTACGGATGTTCGCGGTTATAGAGCGCGATCCTGGTCTGCTGATAGATGGCGCGGGTGGGGGTGATCCACAGGGTGAGGCCGGCGGGCCGGTTCAGCCGTTCCAGCGCCGCCGCGGCGAGCAGCGTCTTGCCGTCGCCGGTGGGCACCTTGAAGCAGGCGTGCGGGATGGGAAAGCCGGCATCCGCGGTGCGCTCGGCGTAGTTCCCGCTGCCGCCGGCGACGCCGCCGGCCTGCGCCAGCTTCCCCCACGCCGACTTGGGGTAGTTGCGCAGGTCTGCGGGAACGTCCACCCCCGCCTGCCGCAGCGCTTCGGTCCCGGCGGCGGACTCCCGGCGCGCCTCGCCGAGAGCGGCCAACCAGCGGCTGAACGCTTCCAGCGCGCGCGTCTGATATTCCTTCAGTTCCATCTTCTTGCGCCGCGTTTCCCGGTCATTCCACCCGGCTGGACAACTCGTAGGGGAGCTGGCAGAAGGTGATGCCCCAGGCCGACAGTTCGCGCTGGCCGATGTACTTGGCGGCGGCGAACACCACCGCCTTGCGGTAACAAAGCGGTGCGAGCGGCCGGCCGGTCAACCGCATGACCGACACGGTGATGGTGATCCGCCTCGACTTCGCCAGCGCCGACCACAGGCCGGCGTCAGCTTGCACGCAGAAGCGTGTATCGTCATACTACTCGCGGATGTTCCCGAATGATTGAGCATAACAGCGAAACCCTGATTACCTCGCCAGTCCGGTCTCTTGAGCCAAGCAGAGGGCAGCCCTCGCTCCGCGTTTATCAACCTCCGCCAAGAATCGAGGCTAATTTCAACGCTCGCGATCCCAATTCATCCGAAGGATATTCTCAGACTGAGATTGAAGTGGGCCGTCCGTATGTTCAGCAGGATATTCCGCTTCCGCAGCCGCGCAGCAGCTTTCGCACGCTCCAAGCCTGGGAAGGAGTCGTTACCGCCGTGGGAGGACAATCCTTCTCGGTCAAGCTCATGGATTTGTCTGGTGATGGACCGGACGAAGAAGCCGAAATCGACTCTGAAGACGTAAGCGCTGATGAACGAGCGCTCATAACGGTCGGAGCGGTCTTTCTATTACACGTCGGCTACGCGACCAGCGAGGGCGGGCAACGTAGCCGGACTTCGATTCTGCGGTTTCGACGCCTCTCCGTATGGACCGACGCGGAGCTGTCAAGCGCCAGGAAAACTGCTCAGGAGCAGGCAGACACGATACGTTGGAAGTAGCACCACCTGATCCGAACGAGTTCGAGTTTACGCATCCCGGCTTCGCATGACTCCGGAGAGAACGCACGCGCGATCTACCGAATCGACTTCGCCAGATGCGGTATCATCGCCGCCGGCAGTACGGTGATCCGGTCGTCCAGCGGGTAGGTCTCGTCACCCGGATACAGAACCCAGAGGTGGTCCAGCCCCAGGTCGGCCAGCGCGACATGCATCGAACGCGTTACGCCGGGTGCGTCGGCGAGCTTGCACTCGAACCCGTGGCGCTTGCCGCGGCGTTCGATCAACAGGTCGAGTTCGGCGCCGCCGTGCGTGGCCCAGTAGTGGGCGTGGCCGGCGTCCAGCGCGGCGAGCACCTGTTCGATCGCGAATCCTTCGAATGACGCGCCGACCTTGGGATGGCCGGCAAGCTCATCCTCCTCGGTCACGCCCAGCAGCGTGTGCAACAATCCAGTGTCGCGCAGATAGACCTTCGGCGCCTTCACCTGCCGTTTCTTGAGGTTCGCGAACCACGGCGGCAGCACCCGCACCATGAACACGCCGGCGAGAATGTCCAGGTAGCGACGCGCCGTCGCTTGCGTAGCGCCGATCGACCGGGCGAACTCCGCGCCGTTCCAGACTTGGCCGTGATAGTGGGCGATCATGGTCCAGAAGCGGCGCAGCGTCTCCGCCGGGACCGAGATGCCGAGCTGCGGGATGTCCCGCTCCAGGAAGGTGCGCACGAAGTTGTCGCGCCACAGCGCCGACGCCGCCCGGTCGGGAGCCAGATAGGCGCGCGGAAAGCCCCCGCGCAGCCAGAGCTCGCGCCATGCCGCGCTCCCCACCTCGCCCAACTCGAATCCGCCAAGATCGACCAGCCCCACGCGCCCGGCAAGCGATTCGGAGACGCCCTTCACCAGCGCCGGCGAGGCGCTGCCGAGCAGCAGGAAGCGCGCCTGGTTGTGCGGCCGGTCCACCAGCACGCGCAACGTCTCGAAGAGCGCCGGGATGCGTTGGACTTCGTCGATCACGACCAGGTCCGTGAGGCGTCCGAGGGTCTGCTCGGGCGCCGTCAGACGCCGGCGGTCGACGACGGCCTCCAGATCGAAGTACGTGCTGCGCGGCGCTTGCGCCGCCAAGTGGCGGGCGAGCGTGGTCTTCCCGCACTGCCGCGGGCCGGTCAGAGCGACGATCGGATGAACCGAGAACGCGGCGCGGACGCGGGCGACCGGGCCGGGCCGGGAGATCATCAGCCCAAGGATGTTCCTTGAAAATCGATAGGTCAACTACCGATTTTCAAGGATGTCTGGCCGAGCTCCTCTCCCTTGGGTTCACGGCCGGCTGTGGTAGCGGCGGATGCCGCGCACCATCAAGCCCCAGTCCTCCTCGGTCTTTTCGGTGATCGGCGCCCGTTCGGCGCGCTGCCGGTCGGCGACGTTGGCCACGTCGATCACGCAGAAGTCATCCGCGCGGCGATAGCGCTGGATGAACACCGGCCGCGGCCGATCCGAGCGGTTGTCCGGCGAGCCGTGGATCGTGCAGGTGTGAAAGATCACCGCATCGCCGGCCCGGCCCTCCACCGGCACGGCCCGCTCCCACCAGACCGGATCGTCGAGCGCGAAGCCGGCCCAGCGGTCATCCTGATGCCGGATCAGCCCCAGCCTGTGCGAACCCGGCACCACGAACAGCGGCGCGTTGCCCCTGTCGACGTCGACCGCGTAGCTGAGCACCGCCGTCGGGCTCTGCAGTCGGTGCTCGAAGTAGTAGCCGTCCTGATGCAGCGACTTGGGCACCCCGGTCCGGGGCTGCTTGTAGACGCACTGGCCCCACTTCCACAGCTCGATGTCGTGTCCGATCAGCGCCGCCAGCAGCTCCAACAGCTCCGGGTTGACCAGCGAACGCAGGAAGGCTCCCGAGATCATGGCGTTGAGGCGCAACGTGTTGACCACCATGCGGCCCGGATCGCCGGGGTCGGGATTGAACAGCGTGCCGTCCGGCGTCATCACCGCGTTGGCGTGATGCTTCGCAGCGGCCGCCTCCGGGAGCAACGCCTGGCTCTGTTCCAGGATCGCCTCCATGTCCTGCAGCAGGTCGGGCACGTACGCGCTCGACAACCCGCGGACCACCACGGCGCCGTGCCGGCGATACGCCGCCGCCATGGCGGCCACGTCCACGCGCCCGGCCGTGAAGTCGAAGCCGTCGACGGACGTGGCGGAGGGCGCGAATGAGGCCGGCGTCATCATATGCGGTCTATCGTACCGTATAGGTGTCCCGCGCGTTCGCGAGCGCATGGGAAACTCGGCTTCGTTGAAGATCAGCCGGAAGGTGCCCTTCGCGGAGCCGTCACGGATCCTGCTACCTGCGGCCACGCCGGGATCGCGTACAGCAGGCGACAGCGAGGCGCCTTGAGCCGTTCGTGGTTCTGCGGCATCCTGGGGCGCGGACGGCTCGACAGCATGCCGCATCACCGACGATCCCTCAAAGGCCGTAGGACCCACCCAACCCAGTACGGACTCGGCCCGCGCGGCGACCATGTGATCGGCCGCGTCGCTTGGTCCGGCCCGCCGCGAGCTTCAGCACGATCGGAGGAGGAGGATGACCACAAGCAAGGAGCGCGTGAGCGCGGCGACCGAGAGTAGCCCCGCCACACAGGTCGCCGAGCAGATTCTGTGGCTGCGCCGCGACATCGAAACGACGCCGATGCATCTGCTCAAGCTGACCTTCCTGTCCCATGGCTGGACGTTGGGTCTGACCGGCCGGGCGCTCGTCTACGATGCCGTAGAGGCATGGCGGTACGGCCCGGTGATTCCGAACATCTACCATCGTTACAAGTCGTTCGGTGGGGACGCCGTTACCGCTGAGCCGATCGATCGAACCGACCGATTCAGCGACACTCAGCAGAGCCTGATCGAGGAAGTCGTCGAGGCGTACCGTAGCTATACCGCTCTCGACCTGTCCGAAATCACGCATCGATCAGGAACGCCGTGGGAAATCGTATATCGAACCTATGGTGAGGGAGCGATTATCCCCAACGAGCTGATACGCGACTACTACCGTGAGCTCGCGAAGTCCGCTTAGGGGGAAAGTCCAGCCGGAGCAGCCCGGCAGGACCGACGCCTCGAATGCCGAGTTAAGTGCCCTGATAAATCGGCAGCTCGATTCTCACCATGCGATCGACAAGCGGGTGGCGGTGTTGGAAGCCGAATTGAAGCACCTCGCGACCAAGAACGAGGTCTCCAAGGCAAAGCTTTGGGCGGCAACCGGCGGACTCACGGCGCTGGTGTCACTGGCGCTCGTCGTCCTGGGGTATCTGCGGCTATTACGGTGAGCACGGCAGGGAATGGGTCATGCCCGGTGTGCGCAGATCAGAACCGGTCGATCATAGTAGGATGCCCGCGAGGGAGGACGCCGTGATCAGACCATTCGGCGACGGACGCGATCGCTACTTCACGGAACGGCTGGGGTTGTTCGTCCACTGGGGGCTGTACGCGATCCCGGCGTGGCACGAACAGATCCTTTGGCGGTCGGACATGCGGCGGCGCGACTACGAACGGCTCGTGCATCGCTTCAACCCGGAGCGGTTCGATCCGGACGAGTGGCTGGCCGCGGCGGAGAACGCCGGCATGAGCTTCGTCGTGATCACCACCAAGCACCACGACGGCTTCTGCCTGTGGGACACCAGGCTGACCGACTACTCGGTGATGAGCACCCCGTACGGCCGGGACATCCTGGCCGAGCTGGCCGCCGCGTGCGCGCGGCGCGGCATCGCCCTCGGCTTCTACTACTCCTGCCCCGACTGGCACCATCCGCACTATCCCAACCTGGGGCGCCATCACGAGATGTTCGGGCCGCGCCGCGGCGACCGACCGGACTTGGCCGCCTATTGGGAGTTCGTCCGCGGTCAGGTGCGGGAGCTCTGCACCAACTACGGGCCGCTGCGCGACTTCTTCTGGGACGTGAACGTGGCCGAGCACCACGATCCGAGCCTGAACGAGATGGTGCGCGAGCTGCAGCCCGGCATCCTGATCAACGACCGCGGTCCGGGACCGGGCGACTACGGCACCCCGGAGCGGCACGTGCCGGACGCGCGCGAGTTCGACGCGCCGACGCAGGCCGTGCAGGCGCTCGGCCGCGAGAGCTGGGGCTATCGAGCCGATGAGGACTACTACAGCGACCGCTACGTCATCGAGAGCATCGACCGCGTGCTGGCGATGGGCGGCGACTACATCCTCAACGTCGGCCCCAAGGCCGACGGCAGCCTGCCGGAAGAGAACGTGCGCACGCTCGCTGCGGTCGGCGACTGGTACCGCCGCGTCCGGGAGGCGTTCGACGGCGCCGTTCCGGCCTCGACCATGATCGACGACGACGCGATCGGCATGGACGGCGGCCCGCGCGTGCACCGCGACAGCATGCTGGTCACGCGCACGGGCAACACGTTGTACGTCCACCTGCCGGCGGCGCCGCAGAGCACCGGCCTGATTCTCAAGCCGCTGCGGGTCGCCCCCGAACGGGCGACGCTGCTCAACGACGGCAGCGAGCTGCGCGCCGCCGTGGAGACGACGCCGTGGCACTGGCAGGAGCCGCCCTACCTGCGCCTGAGCGGCCTGCCGGTCAACCGCATGACCGACACCGTGATGGTGATCCGCCTGGACTTCGCCGACGAAGTGGTCGAGTAGGAGGCGGTTATCCGAGCCGGCTCACGTCGAGCGCGCACGGGCCGCGGTCGTTGCGGCCGAGCGTGAACTCGACCATCTCTCCTGTCTGCAGTTCGTTGAAATCGCCGTTACCCATCGAGGTGTAATGAAAGAACAGGTTGTCGCCGCCGGAGTCGGGAGTGATGAAGCCGTAGCCTTCCTTGATGGTCTGTATCACCCCTTCCTGCCGCTCGTCCGATACCACCGTCGGCCGTGCGGGACGCGCCACGGCCGGCGGCGTGGAAGCGACGAAGAGGTTGTTCACTATCTGGTGGTTGGCGCGCGATCGATCGTCGATGATGCGGTCCATCATCACCGCGTAGGTCACCTCATTGAGCAGTAACTGAGACGTTCGGGTCTCCCGTTCCAGACCGTTGTCGTCGCTGACCTTGAAATCCCATGCCGTCACCATGGTCCGCGCGCCGAGCGCGTTCAACTTGCGGACCAACGGCACGTAGTCGCCGTCTCCGGCGACCAGGACGACCACGTTGAACTGCTTGTAGACGGCGAGCTCGAACGCTTCGAGAGCCAGCCATACGTCGATCCCCTTCTCGCCGCGCGCCGAGGTCGGCAGGAAGTGAGTCGTCACTCCCTCGCTGATCAGGACATCCTCGAAGACCCGTTCACCGTACAGGGCGTCCCGCTCCTGCGCGTCGGCGGCGGAAGCCCTGCCCCGGAAGTAGTGGGCATCCACGATCCGGCAGTAGCGGGCGTCGGCCTGCTCGTTCTTGGCGACTTCGTCGCGTATGAAGTCGTGCAGGCCGGAGATGCTGATGCGCGCCTTGCGCCGGTGATCGTAGCAGTAGTAATTGCTCACGTGCGAAAAGAAACTTCCGTCGTAGAACACGCCGATTCGCGTAAGTTTGGCTTCCGGTATATGTTGCACGGTATCTACCTCCTATCGGTGGAATGACATGGCGACGGTCGGTGATGACGAATGGCTGTCGCGCTGATCCGGCGCCGGCAAATGCCGCCGGCACCGCAAGGTAAACTTGCCTCCTCTCCGCCCGATCGTCAAGCACCGGCGCCGAGCGGTCAGCGGGCGTAGATCGCGTACAGTTGCGCGTCCTCCGGGCGGATGCCGGCGAAGGTCACCTGCAGCCGCAACGGGCCGGCGCCGGTAGGGACGGGGCTCCTCCACCGGATCGGCTCGCGCAGCCCGGCGACCGGCGCGGCCTCCTGCCGACTTCTCTGACCGGGCACCAGGTCCTCCTCGCCTTCCGCCGCTCCTTCCAGCGCGGTCAGCACGGCGGCGCCGGCGCCGCTGAAGCCCGGCAGCGGATGGAAGCCATCGTCCAGCAGCTCGAAGCGCAGCTCGGCGTGCGGACCGAGCCCGCCGACGTTGGCGCTGAACTCGGTGGCGCCGGCCAGCGGGCAGGTCACCAGATGGCCGCCGTCGCCGCGCATCGCCTCGAAATAGCCGATCCGGTCGCGATTCCAGGAGGCCAGCCGCACCTGCACCGGCAGGCTGCCCCAGTTCTCGTACCACAGCAGGGTCTTGTCGCCCCAGTTGACCATGCCCTGGCCGTGGCTGACCGACGGCGGCTTGCCGGCCACCGCGCCGGTCTCCTCGTAGGCCGGCAGGATCGGGAAGTCCTTGATCGGTTCCTCGAAGTGGAGCGCGTCGTGGCTGACCAGCAGTCCCAGGTCCATGGAGATGAGCTGCCGGTCGCTCGACGGCGTGCCGTGCCAGATGTCGTAGACGCCCAGGATCACGTTGCCGCGATCCCAGAGGCCGGCCCCCAGGTGGACCTCCTCGCTCTGGTTCCACTTCGCCTTGGGCGCCGAGGACAGCGGGTCGTACAGCAACGGGTTGGGCGGCACCATGTCGCGCCGGAAGCCCAGGCACGACGCCTGCGTCCAGGTCTCGAAGTCATAGGAGGCGAAGGTGGCGAGCACCCGCCCGGTCGTGTAGTGCGCTCCGCCCTGGCCGTTGACGTAGTAGCAGCCGTTGTGGCGGATCAGCCCGGTCTGCTCCAGGCCGGGGCCGACCGGGTTGTTCGGCGACTCGGTCCAGGTGAGACCGTCGGCGCTACAGGCGACGGCGAACTGGTTGCCGTACGCCTCGCTCTCGAAGACGCACTTGAAGCGCCGCGACGGGTCCGGATCGTCGGGCTCGTACATCACCGGCAGGGCGGCGAAGTCGCACCGGCCGCCGCGCAGGTCGACGATGTTGTTGCGCGTGGACCCGTCGAACTCGATCAGCCCCAGGTCGGGTTTGTCCCAATGCACGCCGTCGGTGCTGGTGGCGTAGCAGCAGCGGAGCTGACCGCCGTTGCGCCCATCCGCGTCCAGGGTGCCCTTGGCCAGATACCACATGCGCAGCTCGCCGCCGACCGGGATCACCGTGCCGTAGAAGCGGGTGCAGAAGTCGTCGGGCGCCCCCGGCTCACCGGCGGCCACGACGATCGGGTTGGCCCGACCGGGTATCTTGCCCGGGATGAGGTGCAACCGGAGCCCGGCGCTGAACGGGCAACTGTAGCTGTCGAACGGGAACAGGACCGCCTCTTCGACGACGGGGTTGGGGACGCTGTTCTGCACGGTGATCATGGTGCGCTCCTTGGTCGGGTTCCGAACCGTCGGGCGGCGATGGGCGTCACTGCAGCCAAAAGCTGTACAGACGCGCGTTCGCCATGTGGAAGCGGATGCGCGCCGGCGCGGCGATGGCCGACAGCGGCCGGCCGGCCGCCTCCCCGCGCCAGCGGATGACCTGATCGGTCGAGTCTGCGCCGGCGGCGACGCAATCGCCGGCCGAATAGCCGGGGATCGGCCGGTAGCCTTCGTCGAGCAGTTCCGCGGCGATGCGGCCGAAGTCGCACTTGGCGTTGACGTGCAACTCCGCGCCGGCCAACTCGAACGGCACCGTGGTGATGGCGCCGCCGTCGTAGCTGGCGTCGATGGAAGCGAAGCCGTCGAGCCGCAACGTGGCCAGACCGATCGACATCGAGCCGCGCTCCTGGTCCGGGTCGATCCTGGGCTCGAACTCGCCGGCCACCTTGTTGTGGCGGCGCGAGGTGCCGCGGTAGTAGATGTGCAGCCGGTCGCCGACCGGGATCGGCGGCGCGCCGGTGAGCATGATCTGAAACCGGTCCCAGTCGCCCACCTCGCCCAGTCCCACCAGCGGATCGGTCGCCGGCGCCCGCATCCACACGTCGCCGTCGCGACTGGTGAGCAGCCTGAGGGTCTGCGACTGGTGCGTCGCGCGGCGGTCGAAGTGCGTCAGGATGCCCAGGTACTGCGCGCCGTAGACGAAGCCGTTGTTGTTGTACAGCCCGTCCTCGTGATTGAGCTGGAACAGGAAGCGCTCCGGCCTGGTCCAGGTGATGAAGTCCCGGCTCACCGACATGACCCGCCAGCCGGGATGATCGCCGGCGCCACGCAGCATCGCCACGTAGCGGCGGCGCCGGGTGTCGATCATCATCGCCTGCGCGTCGCCGATCGGCCCCAGGTCGGCGGTTCCCGCCCGCGGGTGGTGATGGATGATCGGCTCCGGCGTGAAGCTCCAGCGCAAGCCGTCGGGCGAAGTGCCGGTGTAGATGCCGCTCATCGGCCCGTCCCAGTCGTAGCTCGACCAGCCGATCGCCTTGTAGCGGCGTTCGGGGTCGGGGTCCATGGGATCCTTCACCATCGTCTCGAAGTGGTCCTTGCCGTCGTGGTACTCGGCCGGCACGACGATGTTGTTGTCCCGGTTGCCCAGCGCTTCATGCAGCCCGAGCACGGGACGTGACCAGGAGATGCCGTCGTCAGACAGCGCCAGGCACTGCACGTGCTCTTTGCCAGGCGCATGGAAGCCGGCCATGTACCACGCCTTGAAGACGCCCTCCTCGCGATCGTAGATGACCGAGGCGGTCATGCCGCCCATCCGTTCCCACGGCGCTTCCTGGACGATGACCGGCAGGCCGTGCTTGCGCGCCTGGTGGAAGGCGCGGCTCACGTTGTCGCGGCGATCGACGTCGAGCAGGTCGACGAACAGGCGCCGCTCGACGTCGAGGCGTTCGGGTGCGGTTGCGCTCACGGACCGGAGGGTAGCACGCCGGACGCCTCCGCACCGAGGTGTACAGCCACCGGACCCGTGCTATCCTGCATCGTCATGGCTGAGGCGGATATGGACGTTCGCGACGCGAAGGGCGAGTGGCAGCCGGCGGCGCTTCCGCAGCCGTCGCCCATGTGGGACCGGCCGGTGCGGCTGCGGGTGATTCTCAAGGCGATCTTCGGCCACGACGGCATCCTGTGGCCCAAGAACCTGATCTACATCGGCATTGCGGTGGTGGCGTGGTTCTTCCTCACCCCCTCGCTGGAGCGTACCGCCACCTTCCGGATCGGCTGGATCGCGGAGATCTACCTGCGCAACGTCGCGCTGCTCGTGCTGATCGCCGGCAGCCTGCACCTGCGACTGTACGTCAAGCGCGCCCAAGGCAGGAAGTACAAGTTCAACGCGCGCTGGCTGGCGACCCGGAACCGGGCGTTCCTGTTCGGCAGACAGACCTGGGACAACATGTTCTGGTCACTGGTGTCGGGCGCCGGCATCTGGACGGCGTATGAGGCGGTCACCCTGTGGATGTACGGTAACGGATGGCTGCCGCGCGTCGAGTGGCGCACGCCGGCCGGCATCGCCTACTGCTCGCTGATGATGGTCGCCGTCCTGTTCATGCGGCAGATGCATTTCTACTGGACCCACCGGTGGACGCATTGGAAGCCGCTGTACAAGGCCGCCCACTACCTGCACCACCGCAACGTCAACATCGGCCCGTGGTCGGGCTTGTCGATGCATCCGATCGAGCACCTGATCTACTTTTCGGGCGTGCTTCTGCATTGGGTGATTCCGTCCCACCCGATCCACGCGATCTTCCACCTGATGCACACCGGGCTGAGCCCGGCGGCCGGCCATTCCGGCTTTTCGGAGTTCGTGGTCAAGGACGACAAGACCTTCGGCAACGGCGGCTACTTCCATTACCTGCATCACCGCTACTTCGAGTGCAACTACGGCAATGAGGGCGTGCCGCTCGACAAGTGGTTCGGCAGCTTCCACGACGGATCGCCGGAGGCGCACGCCGCCATGCGGGCACGCCGCAATGGATTCGTCGATGACGCGTAGCCGCCGCCGGGAAGAGCCGGAACCGGAGTAGCGCCACGTGGAGACGGCAGCCGATCCCGATGTCCGCGCACGGATAGTCCGCGCCCTGACCCCCTCCCCGGAGGCCGACGGGACGGTCCACGCGGGCGCGCACGGCGCGATGGCGATCGGCCTGCAACAGGGTCCGCGCCCCGATCAGCAGGACTGCGGCGCGACGCTGGCCTGGGTCCCGCGCGGCGGCGCCCTGTCTCCGTGGTGCGCGGCCGTGATCGCGGACGGCATGGGAGGCATGGAGGACGGCGGCCGGGCGAGCCGCGAAGCGGTGCGGATCGTCGTCGAGACCTGCCTCTTCGGCGACCACGACACGCCCCGCGACGTGCTGGCGGAAGCCCTGCTCCGCGCGCAGCGGGAGGTGCTGGAAGCGCTCGAGGGCCGGGGCGGGACGACCTTGACCGCCGCCGTGTGGAGACGCCGGAGCGGGATGCTCATCCATGCCGGAGACACGCGGGCGCATCTGATCGAACCGGGTCGTCCGCTGCGGTGCCTTACCACCGATCACACCGAAGCCGGACTCTCCGAAGCGCTCGAACGCTTGAGCGCCGGAGGAGCGCCGGCCGAGCCGTACCGGCCGACCGCGCCGGATAACCGCCTGCTCGACGCGATCGGCATCCGGGAAGGCGTGCTCGCCGAACGCCACATCCTGCACGCGCCACGCGACGGCCGATACGTCATGACGACCGACGGCGCGCACGATCCGATCCGCGGGGCAGGAGCAGCCGCCTTCGAAGCGGCCGGAGACGAGCGATGGACGGCGCAGCGGAACGTCGAGTCGATCTGGGAACGGATCGCCGGCGAGCAACTTACCGACAATGCGTCGGTCGTGGCGATCGAGCCCGCACGGGCGTTGCGGTGGACGGAGCGCGAGTTCCGGTTCGGCGACGTTCTGCTGGTCGCGCCGAACGGGACGCTGCGCGAGAAGCTGGAACGATGAGCGCGCGCCGGGCGACGTTCAATCGGCTGCGATGGAACACGGCGCCGGTCTGACCGAAGCGCAGCGCGCGGAGCTCCACGATCAGGGCTTCCTGATCCTTCCCGCGCTGCTGCCGCAGGCGGCGCTCCGGCCGCTCACCGGCGATCTGGCCGCCGCCGTCGAGCAGGCGGTCGAGCAACTCGTCATCTGGGAGCGTCTGGAGCCCGCCGCCACCTTCCCGGACGAACCCTTCGACCGCCGCTTGGCCGCCGTCGCCGCCGAGGTGGACGAGGAGTCGCTCACCTGGCTCTGGCAGCGGCTGCACGGCAAGCAGCACAAGACCGCCGGCATGTACGCGCTGCGCACCCATCCGGCCCTGCTCGACGCGGTGGAAACGGTGATCGGTCCGGAGATCCTCGCCCATCCGCAGACGGTGCTGCGCGTGAAGCTCCCTGAGCACGACCCCGGCGTCGTGCCGTGGCATCAGGACGATGCCTACTTGAGCGAGAAGATCGGCGACACCGTGATCGTCAACCTGTGGATCCCGCTGGCCACCGCCGGACGGGAGAACGGCTGCCTGGAGGTGATCGCCGGCTCCCACCGGCGCAGCATCCCGCACCGGCTGAAGACGAGCCTCTACCACGGCATCGACGACGAGGACCTGCCGGACGGCGAGCGGGTCACCTGCGAGATGCAACCCGGCGACGCGCTCATGACCATGGAGCGGGTCGCGCACCGCTCGCTGCCGAACACCTCCTCGACCGTACGGTGGAGCCTGGACACCCGCTACTGCCGCATCGGCGTGCCGACCGGGCGCAGCTACGTCCCGGGCTTCGTGGCCCGCAGCCGCGACAATCCGCAATCGGTGACGCGCAATCACCGGCAGTGGGTGAGTCTGTTGCGCGCGGCCGGCCTCAATCCGTTCGAGCGGGCGGCGGCGCCACCGCTGCCGAACGCCAACCGGCTGCACGGCGAGTGGCGGACCGACGCCCCGCGCCCGGAGTTGGCGCCGCGCGCCCGGATCGAAGCGAGCGCGAGCGGTGAGCAGGAGCTGGTCCTGGACGGGACCGGCGACCTGCACGCCTTCGGCTGCTGGCACCGCGCGGCGCGCCTGATCCCCGGCTGCTGGTACCGCGCGACCGTGCAGGCCCGCACGGAGCACATCGAGCGGCCCGGCCTGTCCGTGTTCGCCCAGGTCTCCGGGCATTTTCTGACGCCGGGGCCGCCTCTGCTCGAGCGCCGGGACCGGGCGCCGGCGCCGGCGGACACCCTGTACCTGCAGTGCACCTTCCGGCACGACCCTCACCCGTCCGAGCAGGACCGGATGGAGCTCTATCTGCGCGCCGCCCCAACCGGCCGGATCGCGTGGTCGCAAGCGATGGTCACGCAGATCCCGCGTCCGCCGGCGCGGATCGCGCGCATCGCGACGATTCGCTTCGGCGAGCCGCCCGCGCCGCTGACCATGGCGGAGCAGCGGGAGCGCATCGCCGCCAAGCTCGACCAGGCCGGAGCCATGGGCGTCGACATCGCCGCCCTCACCGAATTCACTCCCGTGCAGGGCGTTCCGGAGCGCGCTTACGGGTCATGGGCCGCCGCCGCGGAGGCGGTTCCCGGCGGCCCCGTGTGCCGGGTGCTGGCGGAGGCCGCGCGCCGCCACGGCATGTACGTGATCGCCGGCGTCCTCCGCCGGAGCGGCCGGCACGTGTTCAACACCGCGGTGCTGTTCGACCGTTCGGGCGAACTCCTCGGCTGCTACGACAAGACCCACCTCACCTTTGGCGAGCTGCGGGCCGGCATCTCCTGCGGCGCCGACTATCCGGTGTTCGACCTGGACGTCGGCCGGGTCGCGATCCACATCTGCTACGACGAGTGGTTCCCGGAGGTGGCCCGCTACTACGCGCACCGCGGAGCGGAGCTCCTGTTCCTGCCGGTCGCCGGCGGCAAACCGATCACGTGGCGCACGCGCGCGCTCGACAACCGCCTCTACTTCGTCGCCGCCGCGACCGGACCGCCGAGCATGATCATCGACTCCTCCGGGGCGATCATCGCCGAGATACACGGCGACGGCGTGGCGTGCGCGGACATCGATCTGGGCGACCGGCAGACCAACTGGTACCGCGACCCGACGCTGGCGCGCGGCATGCCCGGCATCGCGCCGCAGATGCGCATGACGACCGACGATCGGCTGCTCGCGGACCTGCACCGGCTGATGTACGACGGCTCTGCCGGCGACGCCGGCGGCGCGCCCCGGCAGCGATGAGCGCCCGCGACCTGCGCTTCGGCCTGATCGGCTGCGGCAACCTGGGCGCCGTGCACGCCCGCTGCGTGAGCCGGGTCGGCGGCGCGCGCTTCACCGCCTTCGCCGACGCCGTGCCGGCCGCCGCCGAGCGGTTGCTGGCCGAGCACGGCGGCGGCTACGCGACCGCCGACGTTGCCCGGCTCCTGAACGACCCCGACCTGGACGCCGTCTACATCTGCACCCATCACGACTCGCACGCGCCGCTGGCGATCGCGGCGGCGCAGGCCGGCAAGCACGTCCTGATCGAGAAGCCGCTGTCGCTGTCGGTGGAGGAGTGCGAGGCGGTCGCCGCCGCGGTCGAGGAGGCCGGCGTGCGGCTGATGCCGGCGTTCAAGATGCGCTACTACCCGCTGCTGCGGCAGGCGCGGGACTTCATCCCGGAGCCACAGGTGATCGTCGGCCAGATGATGGACGACCGCTGGCGCGACGACGCCTGGGCGCAGGACCCGGTGCGCGGCGGCGCCAACGTCTACAGCCAGGGCTGCCACACCACCGACGTGATCCGCTGGATGGCGCGCAGCGAGCCGGAGCTGCTATGGGCGGCCGGCGGCGCCATGACCCATCCGGGGCATCCGCGCATCGACCAGTGCGTGGCGTCGATCCGGTTCGCCTCGGGCGCCGTGGCGAGCTGGATTCAAGGCGATGCGGCCCTGGGCCGCATGACCGGCAAGTTCTTCCTGGAGCTGTTCGGCGGCGGCCGCAGCGTGCAGCTCTACGACCGCTTCAAGGCGGCCACCTTCTATGACGGCGCGCGCGAGTGGTCGGAGCGGGTCGACGAGGAGGAGGGTTTCCTGTTGGAGAACCGCGAGTTCATCGCCGCGCTGCGCGCCGGGCGGGCGCCGGAGCTCGACGCCGCCGACGGCATCCAGGCAACGCGCATGGTGCTGGCCGCCGACCGGGCGATCCGCACCGGACAGGTGCAGCGGCTGTGAACGCCGCGCGGCTCGTCCAGTACCGGGCCGCCTCCGGTGAGCGGCGTGTCGGCGTCGCAGCCGACTGCGACCGGATCGAGGAGCTTGCCGGCGTCGGATCGATCTACGATCTGGCGGTCGCCGCGGACGCGAACGGCCGGCCGTTGCCGGCCGTGGTGGCCGGCTGCGAACGCGGCGCCGTGGTCGACTACCAGGCGCTGGTCGACGAGCGGCGCCTGCTGCCACCGATCGACCACCCCGATCCCGCCCATCTGGTCGTGTCGGGAACCGGCCTCAACCACACCGGCAGCGCCATGGCGCGCGACGCCATGCACGGCGGGTCCGGCGCCGGCGATGATTCCGGCGCGGGAGTGACCGACTCGATCCGTATGTTCCGCTTGGGGGCCGCGGGCGGCAAGCCGCCGGCCGGCCGCATCGGCGCGGCGCCGGAGTGGTTCTACAAGGGCGACGGCGGTTGCATCGTACCGCCCGAACACGAGCTGCCGCTGCCCGGGTTCGCCGGCGACGGCGGCGAGGAGGCCGAGGCGGCGGCGATCTACCTGATCGGACGCGACGGCCGCCCGCGCCGCGTCGGCTACGCGCTCGGCAACGAGTTCGCAGACCACGTCATCGAGCGGCAGAACTACCTCTACCTCGCCCACTCGAAGCTGCGCGCCTGCTCAATCGGTCCGGAGCTGCTGCTCGGCCCGCTGCCGGATCACGTCGAAGGCAAGGTGCGGGTGCGCCGCGGTGAAACGGTCCTCTGGCAGGCCGCGTTTCGGACCGGCGAGGCGAACATGACCCACAGCCTGGCCAACCTGGAGCATCACCTGTTCAAGTACGACCTGTTCCGTCGAGCTGGCGACGTCCACTGCCACTTTCTGGGCGCGCCGGTCCTGAGCTGCGCCCACGGGATCGAGCCGCGGGCCGGCGACCGGTTCGAGATCGAGTCCCCGCACTTCGGCCGCCCGCTGCGCAACCCGCTCGCCGCGCGGGACGAAGACCGCCTGATTACCGTCGAGCCGCTCTGAGATGACGATCGCCGGCGTTCAGCGTCAGACGTTTCATCGTTTGACATCGCTGTTGCTCACCGAGCGCTCTGCGGCGGTTGCAGCAGCTCCAGCGGGATGCCGTCGAAGTCGTTGAAGTAGACGGCGAAACCGCCCTTGTTGCGGCCCGCCTCGATCGGCACCGGCGCGCTCTTGAAGCGCACGCCTCCGGCGACCAGCCGATCGTACATCGCGTGGATGTCGCCGACCGCGAACGCCAGGTGGGCGACGCCCGGCCGGTTGGTGGTGGTGTCGATCGGAGCGCCAGCCGGATGGAGATACTGCACCAGCTCCAGGTGGTGGCCGCTTACGTCGACGGGGCAGTTGGGGATGCGCAGCATGGCCACGTCCAGCGCCGCGTTCCGGTATGCCACCAGCCGCTCCGTATACGGATTGGCCTGCCTTTGCCGGTGAACCAGCTCCATGCCGATCAACCGACAATAGAAGTCGATGCTGCGGTCCAGGTCGCGGACCGTATAGCTGAAGTGCCAGAGGCCGCTTGCGACCGCGCTACCGGCCGGTGGGCCGGCCAACCCGTCGGTCATGCGGCCGACGATACCTGACCTCTCCTCGCTTGCCAACGAACTCATGTTTGGTGATTCCGCCCGGCGGGACATCCGTTCGGTTTCTGTTGACGTGGCCCGTGGTATGCTGTCGATCCGATGAGCAGCGCTACTTGGGGACGGTCGGCGTTCCGATCCCGCGCCACGGGACGCAGCCGGACGCGGCGCATACTGAACACGATCGGTCTGGCGGCGCTCACCGCCGGTCTGGTGCTGCTGGTGACGTTCACCTCCGGCGTCCAGGACCTGGACGAGGTGATCCTGGCGATCGGCGCCGCGGTCGCTTCGCTGGCGGCGGTGGTGGCCGTCCGCGCGGTGCAGAGCGAGATGGCCTTTCACGAGGCCCCGCGGCTGGAACGGATCCTGCACGACCAGGACGCCCGCCGGGGGCAGCCGGCGGTGCCGTCGCCGCTGGCCAAGATCGCCTCCGAGATCGAACTGGCGCAGACCAGCAAGCGCTACTACCGGCGGGTCCTGGGTCCCCGTCTGGCGGCGGTCTCGTCCGGGCTGGTCGACCGCGCCGCCCGCGAGCGGCTTCTGGACCGCATCGAAACGATCGGCCGGCCCGGCGACGCGCCGGCTGATCGGCTGCCGGAGCGGATCACGCGCCGCGGCGTGCCGCTGGCGCAGCTCGCCGGCGTGGTGCGCGAGCTGGATCGAGCCGACGCCGGCGACATCGCCTGAAACACGACAAAACGAACGGGGAGCGATCATGGAACTGTCACGAGTCAGTGAGACCACACGCCGGGCGGTCGATGAGGTCGGCCGCTTCATCGTCGGCAAGGACGACGTCCTGCAGCGGATCCTGATGGGGCTGATGGCCGAAGGACACATCCTGCTGCAGGACTTTCCGGGCCTTGCCAAGACGATGATCGCGCAGTCGTTCGCGCAGGTGCTCGACATCCGCTTCACCCGCATCCAGTTCACCCCCGACCTCCTGCCCGGCGAGATCACGGGCGGTTACGTCTACAACCAGCGCGACGCCACGTTCGATTTCCGCAAGGGACCGGTCTTCGCCAACCTGCTGCTCGGCGACGAGATCAACCGCGCGACGCCCAAGACCCAGTCGGCGCTGCTGGAGGCGATGCAGGAGCGGCAGGTGACGGTAGAGGGCGAGCGCTTCGCGATCGAGAAGCCGTTCGTGGTCATCGCCACGCAGAACCCCGTCGAGTTCGAGGGCACCTACCCGCTGCCGGAGGCGCAGCTCGACCGTTTCATCATGCGCACCAGCATCGGCTACCCGAGCGCCGAGGACGAATACGAGATCCTGCGGCGCCGCCAGGAGCGCAAGGAGGACACGGTCGCGCTCAAGCCGATCGTCTCCAAGGCGGAGCTGCTGGCCATGCAGACGGCGCTGGAGGAGGTGCACGTCTCCGAGCCGATCGGCAAGTACATCGTCGACCTGACGCGGGCGACGCGCGAGGACTCCAAGGTGCAGGTCGGCGCTTCGCCGCGCGGCGTCTACGCGCTGTTCAAGCTGGCGCGCGCGCACGCGGTCCTCGACGGCCGCGACTTCGTGACCCCGGAGGACGTCAAGGAAGTGGCGGTGATCGCCTTGGCCCACCGCATCGTGATGAAGCCGGAGTACTGGGTGCGCGGCATCTCCGACGAGTCGATCGTCCAGGACGCGATGAACGAGGTACCCACGCCGCAAGCCGACGCGTGACCAAGCACTTCGGAGCGCGCTTCGTCTCCTACCTGGCGCTGACCCTGGTCAGCCTGGTGTTCGCGGCGCTGTTGCGGCGCATCGAGTTGGTGATGATCGGCACCACCTTCGCGGTCGCGATCGTCGCCGCGCTGCTCGGCGACCGCATGCCGCGCCTGCGGTTCAGCCACAGCATCTCGCGGCTGACCATGTTCGAGGGGGACGAGGTCGACGTCGAGTTCACCGTCCACGCCGGCACCGCGGTGCCGATCGCGGAAGTGGTGGATCCGCTGCCGGCCGGCGCGTCGCTGATCTCGGGGCGCAACGACGTCGTCGTCTCGCTCGGCCCCGGACAGACCGAAACGTGTCGATACCGGCTGCGCATCGACCGGCGCGCCCGCTTCACGCAGGGCCGGCTGTTCCACCGTGCCTATGCCGGCTCCGGCATGATCCTGTGGGAGGCGGAGTGGAGCGATCCCAAGATCTGCACCGCCTACCCGCGCGTCGATTCGGTCAGCCGCCCGATCCGGCCGTTCCACACGCAGGTGAACGTCGGCAACTACCCCTCGCGCGAAGCGTCCGAGGGGTTGGAGTTCGCCAGCCTGCGCGAATACGTACCGGGCGACCGGTTGCGCACCGTCAACTGGCGCGCGACGCAGCGCACCGGCCGCATGTACGTCAACGAGTACACGCGCGAGCGCAACGCCGACGTCGTGCTGCTGCTCGATGCATTCGAGGATGCCGGCGCGTTCGGCTCGACCGTGCTCGACCAGGCGACCCGCATCATCGCGTCGCTGGCGCGCTACTTCCTGGCCGGCAACAACCGCGTGGGCTGCATCGAGCTGTCCGGACTGCTGCGCTGGGTGAGCCCCAACCTCGGCACCCGCCAGCAGTACCGGATATTGGAGTTCCTCACCGACGTACGCGCGCGGGAGAGCGACGTAGACCGCGACATCACCAAGGTGCCCCGGCAGATCCTGCCAGCGCAAGCGCTGATCGCCGCGTTCACGCCGCTGATCGACGTGCGGTTCACCGACACGCTGCTCAACCTGGCCAGCCGCCGGTACGACGTCGCGGCCGTCGTGATCAATCCGGCGCTGGCGCTGGCCCCGGTCTACGGCGCTACGCCGAGCGAGGCGGCGGCGGTGCCGCTGTGGCGCCTGGAGACCGACAGCGCGTCGCGCCAGCTCGCCGCGGCCGGCGTTCCGATCATCCGGCTGGAGCCGGACGAGCCGGTCGAGTTGCTGGCGTCCCGGATCGACGCCCTGCGACGCCGCCGGCTGTTGCTGCAGTGACCCGGCTGGTCCTGATCGGCCTGCCGCTGGCGCTAGGGGCGTGGAACCTGGCGCTGGCCGGCATTACCCTGGGCACGGTGCTGGCGTCCCTGGCCGGGGTGGCGGCGGTCGTCTACGGCGCTCAGCAGCATCGATCGGGCTACGTCACCGCCGGCGTGTTCGCGTTGCTGGTGGCGCACGCGGGCGCGCTGGTGACCGCCGGCGCACCGGTGCAGGTGTGGCCCGGCCTGGCCTACGGTCTGGGGCTGCTCGTCATCATGGAGGCGTCCTTCGATCACCTGACCATCCTGCGCGGCCGCGCCGCCGGCAGCCGCTACGCCGTGCGGCGCAGTTATCTGATCCGGGTCGGCGCGGCAACGGTTGCCGCCGGCTTCGCGGTCGCCGTGCTGGGCGTGGGATACGCGCCGCGGTTGGCGGACCAATCGGCGCCGGCGATCTTCTGGATCGGCGGTCTGAGCGTGGTCGTCCTGTCGGCGGCGGCGCTCACGCTGCTGCGCTTCTGGCTGAAGGAGCGCTCCTCCCCGGATGCCGACAGCGGCGGCAAAACGTAGTAGACTCTCCGCGTTCGGCGGGTCTGGCGACCCGCGGGGACGTGGAGGGGAACGATCATGCGGAGGACGATGCACAGGCGTTCGGCTTGGTTGGCAGCGGCGTCTCTGTCGCTGGCGTTGTCGGGAGCTGCCATGGCGCAGGAGAGCCCACAGCAGGAGCTGCTCGCGGCGTTCTACGGGCCGCCCGACTTGACCATGCTCACCTACTACAGCGCCGGCTGGACCCATCTGGCGTTCGACCAGGAGTACCCCAACCTCCTGCGTAGACTGGACCAGAGCGCGGACCCGCCCCGGAACAGCTTCTCGCATGGCTGGGGAGCCCTGATCACCTACGGACAGTTCGTCGCGGTGCTGGAGACCAGCCATGCGGGCTCCTCCAGCACCGCGAACATGCGGTCCGTAGAGCTGTCCACCGACGATCTTTCGTTGCAACTCGGCTACGCGCCGATCAAGCTGCCGGCGGCGATCGGCTTCGTCACGGCCGGCGCCGGCATGAAGACGGTGGGGTTGCGCGGCTATCCGAAGGCTCCGGGCGACTTCGACACCGTGGTCGTCCAGCGCGACTCCGAATCATTCTCGATCAGCTCGAACACGCTGGTGCTCAAGGCGTCGGCCGGGTTCGAACTCGCCGTCCTGCCGCCCGGTGATCCGTGGGGCCTGCACGCCGGCATCATCGCCGGGGTCGCCTACGTGCCCCTGAAGACGCAGTATCGGCTGTTCGGCGGCGCCGGTCTGCTCGACGGCGCGCCGATGATCACCGGCCAGGACCACCCCAAGCTCACCCCCTGGTCGTTCAGCGTCAGCCTGCTCCTGGGGGTCGGTGGCGGGCTGTAGCGTCCGCCGGCGGCAGGCGGCGCCCCGGTGATCGACGCGATCATTGGCTGGATCGACGGTTTGGCGACGTCGATCCGCGAACGCCACGCGGTCAATCCCTACTTGTTCCTGGCGCTGTCGGTGGTCTGCGGTCCGCTGTTCTACTACTCGCTGTACCGCATGGCGCGCGCGTTCAAGGACGACCGCCGGTCGGTCGCCCGCTGGAGCCTGCTCTTTCTGGCGGCCACGGTGATCCCCTACCTGTACGTGCTGATCTTCGGGCGCAACCTCCCGTGGTGGGTGTACGGCGTACTGGCGGCGGCGATCGGATGGGGCGTCTATCAGCTCGCCGGCAAGCTGCGGGCCGGCCGAAGCGGATCGACGTCGGTCAGACCCTGAGCAGCCGGGCCGCGTTCTCGCCGAGCACCTTGCGCTTGGCGGCCTCGCCAATGTCGGCGGTGAGCACCTTGGCGATCTGGCTGCGCGGGTCCATGAGGGGAATGTCGGAGCCGAACAGCACCCGGTCCTCGCCTCCCTCGGCGACCAGCTCTTCGATCACCCCAGGGGTGCGGAAGGTGGAGCAGGTCTCGAGGTAGACGTTCGGATACGCCCGCGCGGCGGCGAGCGCCTGGCCGCGGTACGGCTGCACGTTGCCGGTATGACCGGCGACGAAGCGCGCGCCGGGGAACAGCGGGGCGACGGCTGCCAGATACTTGGGCTCAGCCTGCCATTCCCGGCCGGTATGGCTGATCACCGCCAGCCCCCGTTCGTCCGCGAAGCGGTAGATGGGCCAGTAGCGCTCGTCGTCCAGCGGCCACGGCGCGTAGGGCGGGTAGATCTTGATCGCGACCATGCCCAGATCGTCGAACGCGCGGCGCAGTTCGGCGGTGATCTCCGCTTCCGGCACGTGCGGCGACACGAACGCGAAGCCCAGGAAGCGGTCCGGATGGGCCGCGCAGAAGGCGGCGGTCTGGTCGTTGGCCCGAGTGCCGGTGGGATGGAAGATGTTGAACAGACACGACCGGTCGACGCCCGCGCCGTCCATGGCCCGCAGCATCGCCTCCGCCGTGGCATCCATGCCGGTGTGGCCGTGGAAGTCGATTATCATGGGGCGATTCCCAGCAGTCCTTGCAGGCTCCCGCCGAGCACCGCCGCGCGGTCGGCGTCCGACAGGTCGATGGTGCGCAGGTAGTGGACCATCGTGCCCATCGCGTAGCGCGGGTACCACGATCCGTAGAGCAACCGCGCGGCGCCGAATTCGCCGCACAGCATCTCCACGCCGCCCAGCGGCTCGTAACGGCTGAGTTCCAGGTGCATGCCGTCGACCGCGCGCAGCATGGCCGGCACGAAGATCGCGTGGGTGGGATGGGCGCCGACCAGGATACTGCGCAGGCGTGGAAACGCCTGCAGCGTACGCACGATGGCGTCCGGGTCCAACTCCGGCAGCTCGATCACCGCCGGCGCGCCGATCTCCGCCAGCCACGTAAGCAGCTCGCCGTACAGCCACGGATGAAACGGCGACATCACCCGTTCGCCTGCGCAAATCCGCACGCAGGTCAGATCGCCGGCTGCGTGACGCCGCTCCAGGCGCTCGATCGACGTGCGCACCGGCAATCCCGTCCACTGCGGCAGCAGACGCTCATTACGCCACTCGTCCAACTCGTCATCGGTCACGGTGCCGTCCACCAGCGGCTGGTGGCTGTTGGCGTGGTAGATCAGCGCTCGGCCGACGCCGTGCCGGTCCATCTCGGCCAGGAGCTGCTCGCGGTCGCGGAGCGGCGACAGACCGTCCCTGGTGTCGCCCACGGCGACGTTGGCGTCGAAGACCGCGGGGCGCGTGGTGTGCTGCACGTTCGACGTTCATGTTAGCAGATCGGCGCGCGGCGGTCTGCGCCGTGCTACGCTCGCCCCGAGGAACTTGTTGATGAAGTGCGTGATGCTGATGTTCGACTCCCTGAACCGCCACCTGCTGCCCCCCTACGGCGGCGCCGGAGCGCCGCCGGTGCACGCCCCCAACTTCGCGCGGCTGGCCGAGCGCACGGCGGTATTCGACCGCTCTTACATCTGTTCCATGCCATGCATGCCGGCGCGTCGCGACCTGCACACCGGCCGGCCGAACTTCCTGCACCGGAGCTGGGGTCCGATCGAGCCGTTCGACGATTCGGTGCCGGACTTCCTGCGGCAGAACGGCGTCTACACGCACCTGTCGTCCGACCACTACCACTACTGGGAAGAGGGCGGCGCCAACTATCACGCCCGCTACCGGAGTTGGGAGTTCTTTCGCGGTCAGGAGGGCGACCCCTGGATCGGCATGGTCACCCCGCCGCCGGCCGGCAACGCCACGGACGACCCGTCGCGGGCTCAGGACCGCGCCAACCGCCTGTTCATGCGGACCACCGCCGACCTGCCGCAGTCGCAGACGGTGGCGGCCGGCATCGATTTCATGCGCCGCAACCGCGGCGACGACAACTGGTTCCTGCACATGGAGACCTTCGATCCGCACGAGCCGTTCTTCAGCAACCGCGAGTTCAAGGACCGGTACGCCGATCACTACGCGGCGTGGCGCGCGAAGAACGGGCCGCTGTTCGACTGGCCGTCCTACGACTACGTGCGCGAAGACGCGGAACTGGTCGACCACATGCGCCACGAGTATGCGGCCCTGGTGTCGATGTGCGACGCCCGGCTTGGCGACGTGCTCGACGCCATGGACGAGCTGTCGCTGTGGGACGACACGCTGTTCATCGTCTGGACCGACCACGGATTCCTGCTCGGCGAGCACGAGTGCTGGGCCAAGGTGTGGGCGCCCTACTACGAGGAGGTGTCGCACACGCCGTTCTTCGTGTGGGACCCGCGGGCCGGCGTGCGCGGCGAGCGGCGCGAGGCGCTGGTGCAGCCGTCGATCGACCTGGGGCCCACACTGCTGTCGTGGTTCGGGTTCGAGCGGTTCGACGACATGCTCGGTTGCGACTTGGCGCCGGTGCTGGAACGGGACCGGCCGGTGCGGGATGCGGCGATCTTCGGGCAGCACGGCGCGCACGTGAACGTCACCGACGGCCGCTACGTGTACTGGCGCGGCCCAGTGGACATCGACAACCAGGACCTCTACGACTACACGCTGATGCCGGCGCGCATGCGCACCCGCTTCGGCGCCGGCGAGCTGCGCGACGCGACGCTGGCCGAGCCGTTCTCCTTCACCAAGGAGATGAGCACCCTGCGCATCCCGACCCGCGTGCGGTTCGGGGCGGAACGGGGCCGGCACGCCGACCGGAACTGTTCGCGGCTGTTCGACCTGCAGAACGACCCCGGCCAGACCTCGCCACTGCAGGACGGAGCGCTCGAAGCGCGAATGACCGACCACCTGGTGCGGCTGATGGCGGAGGCGGATGCGCCGCCGGAGCAGTACCGCAGGCTCGGGCTGTCTCAGCCGTCCTCACCTCAACCGTCCGGACAGCCATCCTGACCCGGTTTCCGGGGCGGACTTACCCCGGCCGGGGCGAATCGAGCCAGACGCCATCCGGATACTCGTAGCGGACCTCCAACTCGATGTCCTCCACGGTGATGGCGAACTCGTCGGCCAGCCGTTCGTTGCGTGCCGCCATGCGCAGCGTCACCTCGTTGCCGCCGCGCCGCGGCAGGTGATCCGCCAAGTCGTATTCGAACCAGTCGAGCCCGGTCCAGCGCATGCAGTAGGCGCCCGGCCGCATCGGCGTGGCGCAATCCAACAACTCGCCGTTCAGCCGCACCTCGACCTGGTCGTAGACCGTCATGTTGCGGAGGTGGACGCGCAGGCGGCACCCGCTCAGGCGATCCGTCTTGCCGCGCGCGTCGTCCGCCACCTCGATGGTGACCGCCAGCGGCTCGGCGCCGAGCACCGCCGGGATCTGCCGCTCGGTCTCCAGGCAGTTGGGGAACGAGTCGTGCGATCGCATGACCACGTAGGTCTTGTCCTTGAACTCCAGCCGCAACGGATCGCCGATGTCGTCCAGGGCGTCGCGGTTGTCGTAGTTGTAGGTCGGGGCGGTGCCGAAGTAGTTGAACACGTACAGGCCGGGAACCCCCTTCGCCACGTGGCGCGCGGCGATCGCGCGCGTCATCTCGTTGGTCATCCGCGTCATGAGCGGCGTACGGACGAACCAGCGCTTGTCATCGGAGTCGCCGGCCAAGTAGCCCTCCTCGATCGCGGGGTAGACCTGCGCGTCGGTCCGCGCGGTCAGCTCGACCCATTCGCCGGCGTCCTCTTCGGTGTCCTGACCGAAGAAGCAGGACGGGACCAGTATGTCGACCAGACCGTCGCGCACCCAGGCGCGCACGTCCAGGCCAAGGCGCTCGCTGCCGGCGATGGTGTTGGGCACGCGCGCGGCAAAGCCGATCGGCCGGCCGCGCGCGTCGCCGATACGGTCGAGCCCGGCGCGCATCTGCCGGATCAGGTCGGTCATCAGCGGCATGCCCGCCTGCTCTGCGCCGCGCTTGAAGTATCCGGGGCAACGCATGAAGTCGCACAGGAAGCCGTCGACGTCGTAGCGCTCGCACGCCTCGAAGGCCAAGTCGCGCCGCAGGTCGCGGACCGCCTGGTGGCCGTAGTCCTGGAAGAAGCGGAGCACGTCCCACAGTTTTTCCGGCCAGCCGGCGGCGCCGTCCTCGCCGATCCAGTACTCGGGGTGCTCCGCGAAGAACTCGCCCGACCAGAGGTTGGAGTCGTCGGCGTCGGCGCCAAGGTGGTGCCAATCGTTCATGGCCAGCCGGAACCAGAAGTCGACGCCGATGCGTTTGGCCTCCCGCACCTTGACCTCTTCCGGGTCGATGCCGGCTGCGAAGGCCAGGCGCAGGTGCTCCGCGTGGCGCCACAGTTTGACGCTGCCGACGCGGGCGTTCCGCTGCATCCGCTCTACGATGAACTCCGCGCCCTTGACCTCCGTCGGCCACCCCACGGTGAAGCCGGCGTTGGAGCCCATGGCGCCGACGTAGGCGTCGACCGGACGGCCCTGGAAGAAGCCGAAGTGCGCCTGCGCAATCCGTTCCGCCGAGATCGGCGGGTGATAGTACATCTCCTGCCCGGCGTTCTGGTCCCACATGACCCGGTAGCGCCGTACGCGCCGGTCCTTCCTCCGATCGTCAGCCATCGTTCCTCCCGCGCCGCCGGTTTCCAGTGTGGCATGATAGCCGGACCGTGACTACGCAGCGCGCGGCGCACCAAGAGGGAGGGACGATGACCGCCACACAGAAGTACCTGTTCGACCTGCAGGGTTTCCTGATCGTCGAGGACGTGCTCTCGGACGAGGAATGCGAGCTGGCCAAGCGCAAGATCCGCGAGCGCATGGAGCCGCTCGACAAGACGCCGGACGGCTACGACGCGCGCGGCACCTGGCACAGCGCGTGGGGGCTGGTGAACGCCGGGGAGCCGTTCACCACGCTGATCGATCACCCCAAGCTGATCTCGGTCCTGACCGAGATCATCGGCCCCAAGCTGCGGCTGGAGGGCAACTACAGCTTCGTGCGCTCGCAGGGCTGCCCGCACTTCGAGATGCACGGCGGCCACCGCGGCGGCCGCGTGAACTTCCGCTACTACGTGCATGGCGATCAGATCTTCACCGGGCTCACCGTCGTGTCGTTCACCCTGCAGGACATAGCGGAGGAGGACGGCGGCTTCGCCTGCATCCCCGGATCGCACAAGTCGGACTTCCACGTCCCGCGCGAGGACCACAAGCGCCTGTTCGCGATCGACGGCCCACTGGTGCGCAACATCGCGGCGCCCAAGGGCTCGGCGATCATCTTCACGGAGACGCTTGCCCACGGCGCCGCATCATGGCAGGGGGATGAGCCCCGCTACGGCGTGTTCTACAAGTACAACGACCGCGCGGCGACCTACGGCTACCGGCCCTATCGGACCCCCAGCAAGGAGACCCTGGCCAGGCTCACGCCGGCGCAGCGCGTCTTCTTCAACGGTACCTGGGAGGCGTTTGGCCCGGAGGACAACCCGCACAACGAGTACGCCGAGACCTGAGCGGTTCCGCGGCGCGGGTGGTCGTCGCGGGCGCCGGCTCAGGCGGCCCAGCCGGCCGACAGCACCTCGGCCTGTTCCAGGACGATCCGCGTCGCCTGCTCCTGTTTGTCGGGCGGGTAGCCGTGTTTGCGCAGGACGCGCTTGACCAGCCGGCGGAGATTGGCGCGAACGTTCTCGCGCAACGTCCAGTCGATGGTGACGTTGCCGCGCACGGTCCTCACCAGTTCGCGCGCGATGTCGCGCAGGGTCTCGTCGCCCAGCACGCGCACGGCGCTGTCGTTGGTCTCCAACGCGTCGTAGAAGGCGATCTCGTCTTCCGCCAACCCGAGCTCCTCGCCGCGGGCGTTGGCCGCGCGCATCTCGCGCGCCAAGTCGATCAGCTCCTCGATCACCTGCGCGGCTTCGATGGCGCGGTTGCGGTAGCGGCGTAGCGTCCGCTCCAACATCTCGGCGAAGGAGCGCGCCTGCACGACGTTGGTCCGCCGCCGGGCGGCGACCTCGCCCTGCAGCAGCTTGCGCAGCAGCTCCACGGCCAGATTGCGGCGCTGCAGGCCGTGCACTTCGGCCAGGAACTCCTCCGAAAGGATCGAGATGTCCGGCTTCTCCAAGCCGGCCGCGCCGAATATGTCGATCATCCCTGCCGGGGCCACTGCGCGCGAGATAAGCTGACGCACCGCGTGATCCAACTCCTCGTCCGGGCGCGCAGCGCCGGTGACGCGCTTGGCCAGCACCGACCGCACGGCCTGAAAGAACGCCACCTCGTCACGGACGCGCAGCGCGTCGTCATGCGGCACGGCCAGCGCGAACGCCTGCGAGAGCTCGCGCACGGCGCGCAGGAAGCGCTCCTTGCCGTCCTGCTGCGCCAGGACGTGTTCCTGCGCGGCCGGCAGCAGGACCAGACGTTCCCGCGAGCCGCCGCTTTCCCACCCGGACCGGTCGAAGCCGTGGAACAGGCCGCAACAGACCTCGTACTTCTCCAGCATGACGGCCACCGCCTCGTTCTGGTCCAGCGCGGTCCGCCCGGTGCCGCCGCTCGCCGTATAGGTGGCGAGCGCGCGCTTCAGCTCATGGGCAAGGCCGAGGTAGTCGACGACCAGCCCGCCCGGTTTGTCCCGGAACACGCGGTTGACGCGCGCGATCGCCTGCATCAGGCCGTGGCCGCGCATCGGCTTGTCCACGTACATCGTATGCAGGCTCGGCGCGTCGAAGCCGGTCAGCCACATGTCGCGCACCAGCACCACGCGCAGCGGATCGCCGGGGTCGCGGAAGCGGGCGGCGAGCGCCTCACGGCGCGGCTTGGTGCGGATGTGCGGCTGCCAGTCGGCGGGATCGGAGGCGGCGCCGGTCATCACCACCTTGAGGCCGCCCCGGTCGTCGTCGGGGTGATGCCAGTCGGGGCGCAGGCGGACCAGCTCGCGGTGCAGGTCGATGCAGATGCGCCGGCTCATGCAGACGATCATCGCCTTGCCGGCCAGCGCCTCCAGGCGCTGGTCGAAGTGCGTGACGATGTCCTGGGCGACGAGCTGCAGGCGCCGGTCAGCGCCGACGATCGCTTCGAGCTGCGCCCACCTGGACTTGAGCTGCTCCTTGCGCTCGATCTCCTCGCCTTCGGTCGCCTCCTCGAAGCCGGGGTCGATCTGCGGCCGTTCGCGCTCGTCGAGCGCCAGTCTGGCGAGCCGGCTCTCGTAGTAGATCGGCACGGTCGCCTGGTCCTCGACCGCGCGCTGGATGTCGTAGACACTGATGTAGTTGCCAAACACGGCGCGGGTATTGGCGTCCTCCAGCTCGATCGGCGTGCCGGTGAAGCCGATGAACGAGGCGTTGGGCAGCGCGTCGCGCATATGGCGAGCGAAGCCGTCGATGAAGTCGTACTGGCTGCGGTGCGCCTCGTCGGCGATGACCACGACGTTGCGCCGCTCCGACAGCAGCGGGTGACGGTCGCCCTTCTCTCCCGGGAAGAACTTCTGGATGGTGGTGAAGACCACGCCGCCCGCCTCCACGGCGAGCTTCGCGCGCAGGTCCGCTCTGCTCGCGGCTTGCACCGGCGGCTGGCGCAGCAGATCCTGGCACCGGGCGAACGTGCCGAAGAGTTGATCGTCGAGGTCGTTGCGGTCGGTGAGGACGACGACGGTCGGGTTGGCCAGCGCCGGCTCGCGGATGATGCGCCCGGCATAAAACGCCATGGTCAGGCTCTTGCCGGAGCCCTGCGTGTGCCAGACCACGCCGATGCGCCGGTCGCCGGGACCGCCGCCGGGCTGCCTGCCGGCCTCGTACCGGCCGCCCGTCTCGACGACCTCCCCCGCTTCCCGCCGCAGCGCCGCGGCGCGCAGCGTCTCGCCGACCGCCGCCCGCACCGCGTGGAACTGGTGATAGCCGGCCATCTTCTTCACGAGCGCGCCGCCGTCGTCCTCGAAGACGATGAAGTCGCGCAACAGCGACAGGAAGCGACGCTTCTCGAAGGCGCCCTCGATCGCCACCTGCAGCTCGGTGTAGAACACCGGCGCCAGTTCCTGACCGTCGATCGTGCGCCACGGCTTGAACCACTCGCGGCCGGCGGAGAGCGTACCGAGCCGCGCCTGCATCCCGTCCGACACGGCCAGCACCGCGTTGCAGGCGAACAGCGACGGCAGCTCCGCCTGGTAGGTCTGCAACTGGTGGAACGCCGACCAGACGGTGGCGCTCGGGTCGGCCGGGTTCTTCAGCTCGATCACCGCCAGCGGCAGTCCGTTGACGAACACCACGACGTCGGGCCGGCGGGTGTTGCCGTGCTCGGTGACCGTGAACTGGTTGACGGCCGACCAGGTGTTGGCGTCGGGCTGGTCGAAGTCGATGACGCGCGCCTGCGCGCCGCGGATGGCGCCGCCGGCGGTGCGGTACTCCACCGTCACGCCGTTGACCAGCAGGCGATGGAAGGCGCGGTTGCGCGTTGCCAGGGTGGCCCCCGCCGGCCGCGTCAGCTTGCGCAAGGCGTCGTCGAGCGCGTCGTCCGGCAGCTCGGGATTGAGGCGGCGCAGGGCGCTGCGCACGGCGCTCTCGAACACCACCTCCGCGTGACTGGCGCGCATCCCGTGCGGTCCGGGCGCCATGTCCGGCCCGCCGGCCACGTGGTAGCCGAGCGCCCGAAACCAGTCGAGCGCCGCATCCTCCACGACCGATTCGGTCAGAACCGGCATCGCCTACTCCACCGCCGCCAGGGTCTCGCTACGAATGCCTGCTCGGTCCGACCCTCGCATACGACAATGACGAACCTCACCGTGCCGGACCTCCGCTGATCACGTTCGCCCTCCACAGATCGCCCAGCGAGTACTCTTTCAGCCAATCTCGCAGAAGTTCCGAGTCCAGCCTCTCGAAGACTGACTCTCCATCAACGCGGCTGACGACCACGACGTCTTCCGGCCGGAACTCGCTGACCAAGTCGGCGGATTGCGTGGAGACGATCACCTGCCGCGCTTCGCTCGCAGACTGGAGCATCTCCGCCAGCAAGGTAAGCGCGAACGGATGCAGCCCCAGTTCGGGTTCATCGAGCAGGATCAACCGCGGCTGCATCGCGGCGGGCTGCAGAAGCAGGGCGGCGAGGCACATGAAACGGAGCGTGCCATCCGAAAGCTGAAGCGGCCCCAGCGGCGTATCGGCATCGTCGACGTGGTACCATTCGAGCTCCATGCGCTCATCGACATCCTTGCGATATACGAAGCCGCCGAAGAACGGGGCGGCCAGCCGCACGGTGTCAACGATCTCGCGCAGTTCATGCGGATGGCGCTCATGGAGAAATCGCAGAAACGGCCCCAGGTTGGCTCCGTCCGGCTTCAACCGCAGATTGTCGCGCACCGCCTGCGGGCGACGCACGCCCGCCACCTCGCTGGTGTCGTGGAAGTGATACCCCTGCCAGTCTCGCATTACCGGAAGCACGTAGGTCGCAAAATCACCGACCCCGGTACTCGCCGCATGCGCTTCCAGGTGGCCGCCCGACCATGCCGCTCCGTCTCCGATCGGGAAAATCGTACCGGGAGCTATCGAGTCATACTCCTGTGGCACACCCGGCGCCACGCGCTCTCGCGCGAACGCCAGTCCGTCCGCCACCGGCTCGAGCGAAAACCCGTACCGATGGCTGCCGTTGAAGGATACCTCTACCTCCAGGATCGAAGTCCGCCGGCGACCGCCGAACAGCAAGGCGTCCGCTCTACCCTCCTGCTTGACGAAGAGCTGAAGCCTGTTCCGGACAAGCTGCGACAGGAGCCGGAACACGCTCATCAAGTTGCTCTTGCCCGCCCCATTCGCTCCGATGAGGACGTTCAGTCCGCGCAACTCGAAGTCTTCCAGCGCCCGAATCGACTTGAAGCCGCGGACCGTCACTCGATCTATCGCTGCCACTGCATGCCTTTCTCAGCCGTCAATCGAAGACACGTCGTTCGTTTCGACTATCGTCGTCTCGCTGTCCTCGTCCTCATTGGTGTCGATAGACACGATGCGCGCGTTACGCAAGGACAGTCGCTGACCGTACTGCTCCAGATCGCCTCTCATAGCGACCCCCGACTTCTGCCTATGAGCCTCGGTTCACTCAGAATCCTGTCGGGTTGTGGCTCGTGGTCGCGAAACGATCGCGCTGCTTCCCGTAGAATCGCGGCATCGGCCTTGGCGAACTCAACGCTCTGCCGCGCCGACTCCATCGGCCGTGTCCGGGACCAAGTGACGCTGACATCGAGCGTCCGAAAGGGGCTGATCATCCGGTCGAGCGCTTCGCACAGGTTGGCGCTGACCCCCTTATCGACCGCCTTCACAAAGGCTCCTCTGTCGCCTGCAACCGTGCTTTCCGTTGCACTCCGCGCAGCGCCGAGAGCCTCGATCAGGCGTTTTGTCATCCGTCGTTCGATCGGGGCGTCATCTTCGGGCGAAGTCGGAGGCGGAATCAAAACCACCAGCGCGACAACGAAACTTCCCTGTTCTGTCTGTCCCAAGCGAACTCGGCTCAGAAGGTCAGTCGCGCCCTTGTCCGCCCTCTCGTGATACAGCTCCTGCGGCTTACGCAGCGAGCACGCCGCCGCAAGGAGCATGTCGCGGGAGCCGCCGACGAGGGCGACGCCGTCATCTACCGTCGGGCTCCCGTCATCATCTCCACCGGCTCGCACTCGAACGACATCGCGGTTGGCATTAACCAGATCGCGATAGAGGGCAAGCTCGTCGCGCTCGGCGACCTTCGTGAAAATCTCGATTAGTTGGGCTACGACGCTTGCGTAGTCCCCCAAAAGTGATGTACGCGGCAGGATGATCTCAGGCAACCCCTCGGCGGCATACACGTCGGAGTACTCGCCGTAGCTCTCGACCTTGGCCCAACCCGCTGCCTTGGCGTAGGCCGCCAACGCATCGGGAGAAATGGCTTGCAACGCGTCGTTATCCCGGATGTCCACTCTCATAGGATTCCCCTCCTCGACTGGTTCATCAGCGAACGCAGACTGTCGACGTCGAACACGTTATTCCTCGGAATCGCGACCATAACCGACGCTCGGTTGTCTGTCTCCTTGGCGTCTTTCAAGTTCAACCAATAGGCACCCCGCCGCATAATCAGCTCGTCAGCCGCGATGGTGAGCCACTGTTCTTCGTCCCTGGGCAAGTCAAGCACGACGAGCAGGCGAGGCGTTTGCGTCTCTTCACGAAGCAGATCGTAGTTTCGGAGCTTCAACGAGAATCGACGATAGCCGTCCGCAGATACACGGAGATTCACGGTTGCTTTCAACTGAAGGTCGATCGCTGGGCGCATCTTTCCACCGGCACATACTCGCAGATCGACGCCATCTCTGTCGAAATAGCACTCCGATGTGGCATACCCAGCGGCCGCCGCTACAGCTTGCACATATGCTCGGGACAGCGCCTCTTTTCGATCTCCCATTGTAAGCAGAGCATCGGTCATACGATTGTCCATAGGACGAAGCTCCAGTGCTTGCGACGATCCGCTCGCCCAAGCGGAGTAATCAACAGGTTACTCGCCGGCGGCCAACGTGTCAACGACGTAGTGCGTCACGGCCCCAGTTCTTCGTTTCGCTCGTGTCTTACGTCGACCAGGAGTGACGCCACCGTAACTTCAAGGTCCGTCTCAGGCTGCCGCGCAAAGCGTTCCGCCCACCCCTGCTGAAGTTCGTGCCCGACGGCCACTACTACGACCGTGCGGCTGCGGACACCCGCGAGACTGGACGCTGGTGTGGACACGTTGCTCATGCGGCGAGTTCCTCACGCGATCTCTCCCGATCAGACCATGGGACCGGCTGAACGTCGTAGCTGCGCATCGCGTCCAGTACACTTTGCGAGATCGGACGATCCGAATCGTTGAGGATGGCGTACGCGTGGGCCGCAGGCGAGCGCACTTCCCGGGTGTCCAGCCAAGCGAACGTCATCGTCTGCGCGGTCTCGCGGTTCGGGCGATTGATCGCGCGCAGCACGCGCTCCGGTCGGTTCTTCGACTTCGGTATGACGAAATCGAACCTATGATCGTAACCGCTCCTGCCGGAGAATCTCACGTTGGGCGTATATCGGATTTCGCAGGTGTCGAGCCACGCCACCACGTCTTCGTAGAACAGGCCGGCGACCATAGGCGATGCCACATAGAAAAGGTCGTTGACCGCGAGCATCGCCTGCACGAGGTTGTGCTTCCGTAATGCGAAGTTGCTCGCCGACGCCCGCACTTCCAGCTCCTTCGACGTTTCGCTGATCTGCACTCCGAATCCGTTGAGGGCCGTCCTGAGCAGGTCTTGCCGCCTCGGGCTATCGATCGTACATCCCGACTGCTCCAGATCTGCAACGGTATAGCCGTCATCCGTCAATATGAACTCACCGTCTTGACGCTTGGCGTAAATTTGAAGAAAGTCGTTGTGTCGATCCAGATAGGGAGTGGTGATTTCGACCCAATCGCGTACTTCCCGCAGACTCGTCTGATCCCGCAACCAATTCCAGTACCGATCCAGCAGCGACTGCACGTCGTCGATCATGTGAACAAACCCCGACGGGTAACAGGTCGTGCCACGATGGCGCAATAAGCCATACCATACTTCCCATGCGACGTGTACAGCGTACAGCAGCCAGTCCCACCGCTGCTCCACCCGCGGGGCCGGCGCTCCACGCCATGTCGCGGGTTCGCTTGCGGTAATGCATATTCTCACGCATTTACGCAATTTCGTCGCATCGATCGTTGAATTAACACTAATTCTCCCGTTCTCGCTATTTCCGCCGCGCTTTGTGTGCCGCCCAAATCCTATCTATCGACTCCATTTCCAGCGCCTCTCTCATCTTTTTGATCGCTTTGGGAGAATAGCGATGATATATTGTTTTTCCAATCCTTATCTCCTTATAGAATTCATCGTTGTCTCGAATTCGCAAATGGTCGATAAGCGCCAGTGACTTTGGAAGCGTCAGACCGACCTTACCCGCCAGCTGTTTCGCTCCAAGACTATAGAAATCCAACTCATTTACCCGTCGCATTGCGACGACGGCCTCTGCTTCCTCTTCCTCAGACTCTCGTTGAAGTCGGACAGGTATTCCGTTATTCTTCGTAAGCCTTAGGCTGATCTTCGGGCCATCAAGATCTGAAGATATATTGATAGAAAATACCCCCGGAAAAACTGCCGGCCACGGCTCACCGTCGGACAGACGTTTGCATATCTTGGCGAGATCATGATCGCTCGGCTGTTCGTAATCCCCACTTACCGCACCCTCCAGCACAGCCCAACTTCGTGCTTTGGCAATCGCATCCATCTTCCTTCTGGTCCCCGGTACTAAAAGCCGCCGTATTTCTTCGACATCCTTGTCGAACAGAGCTGACAAATCTCTAGGTGCCGTTGTCGACACCGGCAGGACTGTCTCGGGTAGATCGAGCACCATGCTCTGGTCAAAAACACTGTCGTGAATGTCGCGAAAAAGCGTAACGCCAGCTTGAGCGTAAAAGTACAACTCATGTTCTGACAAATCAAGCAGATAGTGCTGAGCTGCGTCGCGAAGCCCATTGATCGCCCGCAGAACAAGTGCGTACTCGGAAGTCAGAAATCTCAAGTTGCCATCGGTAAGCCCAATTCTTACGCACGCAGCGAATCCGATAGTTTGCTTTTCCCGCGGCTTTCGTATCTTACCTTGTCTATGCCGAATTGCCGCTTTCAGGAGCATCTCAAAGGAGTGATCCAGAAAGATTAGCACGGCCTCCGTTCTACCGAGGCGCCAGGGACGGTTGAAGTGTTCGATTGAAGCACCAAAGAGTTGATCGCTTTCTCGCGAAGTCGGCGAGCTTCCTTCCTCACACTTACAGCTCCGCTGTCTTTTCGACGTCACATAGTAGGATCTCACCCGACAGCAGCTTGCGGAGGAGTAGATCGTGGACTTCTGACAGCAGCACGCATTCCCTTGTGTTCGCGACGATTTGATCGTAGAGCGGGCGAACAGTCTCCTCATAGGCGGCAATTACCGCTCGCGACGGGACGACGACGGGAATTGTCCGGTACACGGCCTTGCTGATTTCGGCGAATGTGGAGCCACCCGCTATGCTTCTAATGTAATCAAGGTTTTCGTAACACCAGAACAGGACGTATAGATCAGGTAGGCGGCCATTGCAGATCATGGCGATGAAGCCCTGGTTTATGGCGGCTGGCACTTCCGTGATCGCTAGATATCCGATAGGAGCACGCGACGACAAGAGAACCGTACCAATCGGAAGGACTCCCGAGCCGATCTTTTTCACTCCGGCATCGGTGATCTTCCTATTCGTCTGCACTAACACCGGTGAATGGAGCGCTGATAGATCTTTTGGCGTAGCCCAGTGATGCTTGCCGTTGTTCCAGTACGCGGATTCCTTCGTACTGGGAGTACCGCCTCCCACAGTGTTCACTTCCTTGCCGATCTCGGATACCTCCCACCCTACCGGCCTGGCAACTAAATTCGAGTCGAGAAATCGGTCAGGGAACCGTTCGGTGAAATCTTCCGGCAGGCCAGTGTCGCGGCCTTCCATCTTGGCGCGCACGGGATCGAAGTCGACAAACCAGGATTTGAACAACGCCCTCGCCATTTCCTCCAGAGTTTCGTTCATGCGGTGGTTCACCTCGATCTTGTCGTCGATCTTCTCAAGAACGTGGACGATGGCGCGTTGTTCTTCGAGAGGCGGAAGTGGGATGGAAATCGATCGAAGAAATGAGACCGGCTGCGCGATCGATGGTACGCCGACTTGAGACGTGTTCGCTAGTAACCGGTGCCGGCCTTCGTGCGTCTTGAAGTAGTACGCTATGAACTGCGGAATCACCTGTCGTCGATCACAGCGCAGATAGAACTGGCTTTGAGAGACGACGTAACGGTCGTAGGTCGAATCGTCGGGAACATAGGCGACTTGGCCAATGGTTCCCCGGTGAGAGAATACTATGTCTCCTCGTTGTACGTTCGCGTTCTTCAGGCGCGCTGCATGTTCCTCCGTGATGAATTTGAATCCTGGGCTATCATCGACTCGTACTCCATGGAGATGCTGACCGCTGATGATCGGTATACCCTCCGGTACGAACGTGTTCACTCGAATGGATGACCCGAACGGACCCATCGCTATCTTCTCGGCGATTTCCTCGATCCGCTTCTCCGGCCATACCACCTGTCGAGCGCGGTCCTTTTCTACGAACACCACGTGGTTCCGTCCGATCTGACGGTGGAATCCTTCCGGCAAGGACGCCCAGTCGCGCGCTTCCACCAGGAAGGGAACGGTGGACTCACCCACTGCCTCCATGAAGTCAGCAAGCCGCGAGTCGTCGATCCTGGCGAGACCGGGGCCGCGCAGCACGAGGTCGAGGTCGCTGCCGTCGTGGCTCTGGCCGTTCACGCGGCTGCCGTAGGCCCAGACTTCCACGTCGGACAGGTGCTTTCGCAGTAGCGCTTCGATGGTGGCGCGATGGCGGGCCGACAGGCGCAGCTTGCCGGCCGGCTGCCCCGCGGCCGGCAAGTCACGCATCGTCCGCTCCGTCGATGACGGCAGCCAACGTCTTGGCGTCAGCGATGAAGCCCGGCAGCAGCTTCAAGGTCGCCTCGGCGAAGCCTTCGCCATAGTCGTGGGCGATGTCGTTGCGGTTGTCGCGGTACTCCAGCCAGCGCTCGCAGACGTCCGCCGGCAGCAGGCCGTGCTTGGCGGCGTGCCGGAACACGTCCTTGAAGGTGAGCCGGTCGGCCTGCCGGTTGCTGGCGAACCAGGGTCGCAGGCGCTTCTTCAGCAGCTTGCCGCCTTGCTCCAGCACCAACTCGAACGCCTTGACGCAGGCGGCGTGGTAGATGTCGTAGAGAATGTCCTCGGCATCGTGGCCGCCAAGCTTGTCGAGCGCCAGCTCCAGGGTCCTGATGCAGCGCTTCAGATAAGTGGTGTCTATCGCCAAGTGGTCCATGGGTCCGGGTTCCAAACGTGAGTCGGCCAACGGTCCCGGTGAGTCCGCACGACCGAGCGCTACACCATACCACGGCGGACGCCCCGATTCGCGTCCTGCGGCGGCGCTTGACGTCGTACCGACCTCTTTACGTACCGTACCATGCACGAAAGTCCGATAGGAGGCGCCCGCATGGCGAGTGAACGGATCACGAGCTACACCGAGGCCCGTCAGAATCTCAAATCGTTGATGGACAGCGTGATCGAGGATCGCGTGCCGGTGATCATCACGCGGACTATACGGGCGACCCGGTGAGCATGCTGTCCAAGGCCGAGTACGACGCGACGATGGAGACCTTTCACCTGCTGCGGTCACCGCGAAACGCGGAACGCCTGCGCGACGCGATTGCCGGCATCGAAGCGGGTAACGTCGTGCACGTCGACCTCGCCGCCGGGGAGATCGCAGAGCGGCCGTGAGCCGGGACCGCTCGTGGCCATCGCATTCTCCCGGCAGGCTCGGGCAGACTACCGTAACGGTCGGTGCATCGTCGTTCAGTGTCGCTACCACTATTGAAACCGAGGTACCATGGAGTTTGTCCCGCTTTCGTGGACACATCAAGAGTGAAAACGAAAAGGAGGGACTACGATGCCGAGAACGCATCAAGCGTATCCGCAGGAGCTTCGTCAGCGGCTGGTCGAACTGGTGCACGCCGGACGCACGCCGGAGGAACTGGCTCAGGAGTACGAGCCTTCGGCCGGGTCGATCCGCAACTGGGTCGCTCAAGGTGAACACGACACCGGACAGCGCAGCGACGGGCTCAACAGCGAGGAACGTCAGGAACTGCGCCGCCTGCGGCGCGAGAACAAGCAACTGCGCATTGAACGCGACATCCTAAAAAAGCAGCGGCTTGGTTCGCTCGGGAGAGCGACTCGATCCCGGCGCGGGATTCCAGTTCGTGAAGGCGAATCAGGCCGTCTGGCCGGTGCGCACCGTCTGCCGGGTGCTGGGTCTCTCCCCCAGCGGCTACTACGCATGGGTGGGTCGCGCACCGTCGGCGCGGGCACGCCGGGATCAGCAACTGCAGGAGCAGATCAAAGAGCTCTGGGACGCCAACCGGCAGGGGTATGGACGCCCGCGCATCCATGCCGAGTTGCAGGAGTCAGGCCAGCGAGTGAGCGCGAAGCGGGTCGGGCGCCTGATGCAGCGCGCCGGCATCGCCGGGGCCAGCCGCAGGCGGCAGGTGCAGACCACCACGCGCGTGGAGCGTGCCGCGCATGGCGCCGGACTTGGTGCAGCGGGACTTCACGGCCGCCCGGGCCGACCGCCTGTGGGTAGCCGACATTACCTACGTGCCGACGTGGTCGGGGTTTCTGTATCTGGCGGTGGTGCTCGATGTCTGGAGCCGCCGGGTGGTGGGCTGGTCGATGGCCACGCACCTGCGCACGCAGTTGGTGCTGGGGGCGTTGGACATGGCGATCTGGCAGCGCCGCCCGCGTGGCGTGGTGCATCACAGCGACCAAGGCTCGCAGTACCCCTCGATCGCGTTCGGGGTGCGGTGCCAGGAGGCTGACGTGACCGTCGACCGGCACGGTGGGCGATGCCTGCGACAACGCGCTGTGCGAGAGCTTCTTCGCGACCCTGGAGTGCGAGTTGCTGGATCGTCACCGCTTTCGCGGCCACGCTGAGGCGCGCTTGGCGGTGTTCGAGTTCATCGAGGGCTTCTCCAACCGACGCAGGAGACATTCGGCGCTGGGCTACCGGTCGCCGGTCGCCTTCGAGGCCGCTCAGAGCGGCGTGAGGGCGAGCGCATGAGCACTGCCGTGGTGGGGATCCGGGCCGTGGCAACCGGTCGCACTGAGCCGCAGAGCGGCCCGTTGCGGCCCGTGCGAATGGCGGCTCATGACGGCGTGGCGGCTGGCCGTAGGACTCCTGCGATCTGCCCGGCGGTCGGGTCCGGGCCGGTGCGGGTGCGCCGACGCGGCTCGGACGATCGGGCGACGAGCGCCCGCGAGCGCGGTTGCCGTTGCCGTACCGTCGCGTTCGGCAGCCGCATCCTGTTGGCACGACAGAGGTCCCCAGGCCGCCGCAAGCACGAGGAGGGAGCTTGACCTGCCGGCTACGCCGGGAGGAAGGTTCCCTCTCACCGGAGTATCAAAACCTCAGCGATTACCTGTCCGCCAAACCGGGACAATTCCATATTGACAAGATAAAGAATTAGGATATAGATTGTAGACGACGTCGGGGGGAGTTCCGCGACGCTTTCCGACGAGGAGGAAACATGAAGCGACTCATCATCGGATCGATCGCGAGCCTCATGGTCATCGGCGCGAGCGCGTATGCTCAGTATGTCGAAGGACCGTGGTTTGCGGAGCAGGTTGCGCGCGGCGACCTGCCGCCGATCGAGGAACGGCTCCCGGTGGAGCCGCTGGTGCTGGTGCCCGGCGCCGGGTACGCGTTCTCGGCCGGGGGCATGCACACCGAAGGCTCGTACGACCGCGGTTCCGTCGACATCCCCAATATCCAGGGCCTGACCTCTACGCCATTCAGCGTGCACCGGTTCGAGACCACGCTGCTGCCGTGGGCCTGGAAGGGATGGGAAAGCTCGGCCGACAACATGATCTGGACGTTCTACATGCGGGAAGGCATGAAGTGGTCCGACGGCGACGATTACACCGCCGACGACATCCTGTTCTGGTTCGAGAACGTGCACGGCGAAACCGAAGCCGCGGCTCAGTACCGGGAAGCGGGGGCACGGACCAAGAACGCCGTGGCGGACGCTACCGAACGTATCGAGAAGGTGGACGACTACACGCTGCGCTTCCATCTCAAGGCGCCGGATCCGCGTTTCGAGTGGCTGGTCGGTCAGCGCTCCGAGCGTGAGCTGCTGAACGTCGACTCCCACTACCTGCCGCAGTTCCATCCGGCGAGCGGCGACGCCGAGGCGTTGGCCGCCAAGGTTTCCGCGGGCGAGTTCGACACCTGGATGCAGCTCTTCGACGATCGGCGCGACCAGATGGGCAACACCAATCCCGACAAGCCGCACCTGATGCCGTGGGGGCCGTCCGACCCGCCGCCGGCCAACCCGGCGGTGTTCAGCGCCAACCCGTACAACTGGATGGTGGTGGATGACCGCGTCCTGCCGACGCCGTGCCCGCCGACGCCGACGCCGACGCCGTTCCCGCCGACGCCGACGCCGTTCCCGATGCCGACGCAGGAGATCAATGACAACTGGGATCGGATGATCCAGGAGGCGGGCACGGACACGCTGACCGAGTTGACGCACGAGTGGTACCGCCGCCAGGCCGATCAGGTCTGGACGCTCCCGCACCTGACGTTCCCGCCGACGCCGACGCCGACGCCGTTCCCGACGCCGACGCCGTTCCCGACGCCGACGCCGTTCCCGACGCCGACGCCGTTCCCGATGCCGACGCCGTGCCCGATGCCGACGCAGGAGATCAATGACAACTGGGATCGGATGATCCAGGAGGCGGGCACGGACACGCTGACCGAGTTGACGCACGAGTGGTACCGCCGCCAAGCCGATCAGGTCTGGACGCTCCCGCACCTGACGTTCCCGCCGGAGCTCGACGTATGAGCGTCGAGCGCGACTGGCTGACCCGGCACCCGCTGCAGGGCTGGCGGGGCGTGGCCGTGCGCGACTCACGGGACGGCGTGACCGAGCTGCGGCACGTGGGGTGCGTCGGCGACGACGTGAGCGAGACGGGGGAGGCTATGCCGGTCCCGCGCGGTACCGACATCCCACCGCGCTGCACCGTCTGCGAGGCGCCGATCGAGCAGGCCGCCCCCGTGACCGCCGGCGATCTCGTCCCCGTCCCCGACCCGCAGACGATCGGCCAGCGCCTAGTCGGGGCCATCCGGGCCGCGATCGAGGAGGCGCAGGCCGAGGTGCAGGTAGTCCTCGACGACACCGACGATGGCAACGACCGCCGTGCGGCGACGCTGGGTCACGACCTGCAGGCCGCCGGGCTCTGGGACATGCAGGGACGGCTCGCCGACCTGATATCGGGAGCGGATATCGCAGTAGAGGCCGGATGGGACCTGGAGGAGGAGGAGTGAGCGACAGCATGGCAGCCCAACTTCAAGGGCGTCCATCCGCGGACCGGCCAGCCGTTCGAGTTCGGAGGCATGTGGTACGAGTAGCGCGTGATCTGACCGTTCGAAACGACTGAGGTGGTCCTGGAAAACTAGACAGGAGGTTAAGGTGTATTTCCAGGCCTTGAGGGGCCGACGAGATGGCGACGAAACGGCGTCGATTCACAGCGGAGTTCAAAACCCGGGTGGCGCTGGAAACGCTGCGTGGTGACCGTACGATCCAGGTCTGCAGGAACTGTTCGCGGGCGGCGCCAGCCGCCCGCAAGCCGATCACGCAGCGACCATTCATGACCTGCACGCCAAGATCGGCGAGTTGACCGTGGAGCGCGATTTTAGCACGCGGGCTCGCGCGCTGAGCCGTGCGGAGCGACGGATGATGATCGACCGCGACCACGAAGGCTTGAGCTTGAGCCGTCAGTGCGTGCTGCTCGGGCTGAGTCGTTCGGCGCTGTACTACACGCCGGTCGGCCAGAGCGCCGAGACCTTGGCACTGATGCGACGCATCGACGAACGGTACTTGCGCTTCCCGTTCTACGGGAGCCGCAGATGGCGCGCCATCTGGCGCGTGAGGGGGTGTCGGTCGGCCGCCACCGGAGTGCGCCGGCTGATGCGCTTGCTGGGCTTGGAGGCGATCTACCGCCCGAGGCGCCGCAGGTTTTCGTCGATGGCGGCGTCGAGCTTGCGCGCCTCTGCCTGCTGCTCGCGCCACTGGGCGGTGAGGCGCTTCATCTTGTCCGGGAACGGCTCGCCGTCGTCCACCGGGACTTCGGCGCCGACGTAGCGGCCCGGCGTGAGCACGTGGCCGTGCCTGCGCACCTCCTCCAGCGCGGCGCTCTTGCAGAAGCCGGGTACGTCGGCGTACTCGCCCGCGCCATCCTCACCGCGCCACGCGTGGTACGTATCGGCGATGCGGGCGACGTCCTCGGCGGTCAGCTCGCGGTGGGTACGGTCGACCATGCGGCCGAGCTTGCGCGCGTCGATGAACAGCAGCTCCCCGCGCCGGTCGCGCAGCGCGCCGTCGCCGCGGGCGCGGGCCAGGAACCACAGGCACGCCGGGATCTGCGTCGAGTAGAACAGTTGCCCCGGCAGCGCCACCATGCAGTCGACCAGGTCCGCCTCGATCAGACTCCGGCGAATGGCGCCCTCGCCCGACTGGCTCGATGACATCGAGCCGTTGGCCAGCACGAATCCCGCCACGCCGGCCGGCGCCAGATGATGCACGATGTGCTGCACCCAAGCGAAGTTGGCGTTGCCCTTGGGCGGCGCGCCGTAGCGCCAGCGCCGGTCCTCGGCCAGCCGCTCGCCGCCCCAGTCGGAGACGTTGAACGGCGGATTGGCCAGGATGAAGTCCGCCTTCAGATCGGGGTGGCGGTCGTGGTGGAAGCTGTCGCCGTGTTCGATGCGCCCGTCGATGCCGCGGATCGCCAGGTTCATCTTGGCCAGACGCCACGTCGTGTAGTTCGACTCCTGGCCGTAGATCGAGATGTCGGTCGCGACGCCGCGCGGCGCCTTGCCACCGTTGCCGTTGCCGTTGCCGGTGGCGTGCGCGTCGATGAACTCGACCGACTGCACGAACATGCCGGACGAGCCGCAGCACGGGTCGTATACCCGCCCCCGGTAGGGCTCCAGCATCTCCACCAGCAGCTTGACGATGCAGCGCGGCGTGTAGAACTCGCCGCCCTTCTTGCCCTCCGCGCTCGCGAACTGCGACAGGAAGTACTCGTAGACCCGACCGAGCACGTCCTTGGAGCGGGCGTCCCGGTCGCCGACCTTGATATTGCTGATCAGGTCGACGAGCTGGCCGAGCCGTTGCTGGTCGAGGCCGGGGCGGGCGTAGTCCTTGGGCAATACGGCCTTGAGCGCCGCGTTGTCGCGCTCGATGCCGGCCATGGCGTCGTCGACGAGCCGGCCGATGATGGCTTGCCGCGCCTGCGCCTTGAGGTAAGACCAGCGCGCCTCCGGCGGCACCCAGAAGATGTTCTCGGCTCGGTATTCGTCGGGGTCCTCAGGGTCGGCGCCCTCGGCTCGCTCCACTTCGAGCTTGGCGTGGCGCTCCTCGAAGGCGTCGGAGATGTACTTGAGGAAGATCAGGCCCAGGACGACGTGCTTGTACTCGGCGGCGTCCAGCGAGCCGCGCAGGGCGTCGGCCATGCGCCACAGCTCGGCCTCATGGCCGGTGGTGGCGCCGCTGGAGCCGCCGCGGCGCTCGCCGGCTGCGGACGGTCCGCGCGCCCGTCCAGGTGACTCGCCGTCCCTTATGATAAGTCGTGGCATTTTCGCGTCAGCCTCGCCTCGGGCAGTATACGCGCTCTCGGGCGATATCGAGAGTCCAACGGCGGTACCCGGCCGCGGCGACCGATGATCCAGGCTGCTCGTAGTATGATGCGAGTGACAATGGTAACTCTCAGAACACGAAAACCGATCGTCGGTCTGCCCATCATCGCGCTGCTGTGGGCCGCGTCTCCTTCGCTGGCGATGGCGCACGAGCTCCAGGACGGCGTGCCGCGCATCGCCGTGGTGTCCGCCTTCGCGCCGGAGCTGGCGGTCCTCAAGGAAGACCTGGAAGGCGCTACGGCGTACTCGCTGAATGGCGTCGAGTTCTCCGTCGGGACGCTGCAGGGGCGGGACGTCGCGCTGTTCCTGAGCGGCATCAGCGTCGTCAACGCGGCGATGACGACCCAGCTCGCGCTCGATCACTTCGGAATCGAACGGATCGTCTTCTCCGGCATCGCCGGCGGCGTCGATCCCGCGCTCGGCATCGGCGACATCGTGATCGCCGACCGGTGGGGCCAGTATCTCGAACTGGTCTTCGCCCGCGAGGTCGAAGGCGGATGGAGCACGCTGCCGTTCTTCGACTATCCGTACCCGAACTTCGGCATGATGTTTCCGCGCTCGGTCACCGTGCAGCGGACCGGCGCCGGCGCTCCGGAGACCCGTTTCTGGTTCCCGGTCGACGCTACGCTGCTGGCCGCCGCCCGGGTGGCAGCCGCGGAGGTGGCGCTCGCTCGCTGTACGGCGGACGACACCTGTCTGCGGCTCAAACCCCGGATCGTGGTCGGCGGCGCCGGCGTCTCCGGGAGCGCCTTCATCGACAACGCGGCGTTCCGGGAATATGCGTTCGAGACCTTCGGCGCGCGCGTGCTGGATATGGAGAGCGCCGCCGTGGCGCACGTGGCCTACGCGAACGACGTCCCGTTCATCGCCATCCGCAGCCTGTCCGACCTGGCGGGTGGCGGCGACGGCGAAAACCAGCTCGAGGTCTTTCTCGATCTTGCCGCCGGCAACGCCGCGGCAGTCGTCAAGGCGTTCTTGCGCGCGCTGCCCGAATAGCCCGGCCTACACGGGCGGCGGGGAGGACGTCGAGGCACGAAAAAGGCGCCAGAGCCGGCTCGTCCGAGCCAACTCCGGCGCCGTCGTCAGGCGTGTTGAGCGGGTGCGATCCCGCGGGATCGCCTATTGGTCGCGGAACCAGACCTCCAGCCGGCCGAGATCGCCGCAGTGCCAGCAGTTCTCCGGATCGTCCCCGGGCACGTTGGCCATGTTGTAGGAAGTGATGATCGTGTTCACCCCACCGACGATGCCGATCGCCCACAGATTGTCGGCATGCAGGTCCGTGATCTGCTTCATCGTGGCGATCCGATCGTTCACGTCGGCCTGGGTCGCCAGCAACTGGCGAAGCGCCACGCCTTCCTTGATCACGTCCGGCGGCTCCTCGCCTTCGGCTCCGTCGGTCGCAACCCACTGCGTCCACCTCGGCGCGAAGTAGGCGTGGTTGCTGTACGGCGCTCCGAAGCTGGCGGTCTCCAGCACGGCGGTCGAGTAGGTGGACCACGCCGGGCCGATGTAGGCCTGCATTTCGCCGCTGTTGCGCACCGACTGCAGTCCCCCCCACCCGTCGGTCGAGCGGATGTTCATGTTGATGCCGACGTCGCCCAGGTTGAGCTTGACCAGGTCGGCCACCTCGGCGCTGTTGTACTGAATGCGGATCGTCGCGGTGAAATCCAGCGGCTTACCCTTCCACAGGCGGTTGCCGTCCTCGTCACGCCCGGCCAAGCCGGCGCTGTCGAGCAGGCTGTTGGCCGTCTCCAGGTCGTAGTCGCCGCACACCGTGGCGGCGCGCTCGTTGTAGTACGGGCTGCGCTCGGAGTACGCCAGCGGCCCGAACGGCACCGCGCCGAAGTAGATCAGCGTGGCGATCGCCTCACGGTTGATGGCGTGCGAGACGCCGCAGCGGAAGTCGCGGTTGGAGATCAGCTCGCGCATGTCGGGATCGTTGGTGGTCTGGTTGAACTCCAGAAGTTGCGCGCCGCCGACCAGGTGCGTACCGCCCCAACTCACGGCGCGGATGGTCTGCTCGTTCGCCTCGGCCGTCTTGGCGGCCGGGAAGATGTCCAGCCCCAGGAAGATCGCCCAGTCGTACTCGCCGTTCAGCGCCCGCAGCTTGAGGACGGTCGGATCGGTGGTCGAATCCTGGCGCACCTCGTCGAAGTACGGGAGCTGCTGGCCGATCGCGTCGACCGCCAGGTAGTAGGGGTTGCGCTCGAACACGTACGTCGTGGCCGGAGCCCCAACCTTCAGCACCCACGGCGCCATGGTCGGCAGATCGGGGTTGGCGCGCGGGAAGCCCTCTCCCTCGTCGATCCGGTCCTTGAAGAACTCGGCGGCAGTCGCGAAGCCGGCCTCCTTGGCCATCGCGTCGACCTTTTCCTGCCCCGCGTACTTCGGATGGAACTGACTCAGGTAGCCCTTGTGGAACCAGACCAGGTAGTGCTCGGCCAAGCGCCCCACCTCGGCGATGTTGGTCTGCGGGTAGGTGAAGCTGAAGGTGTAGTCGTCGATGACCTCGAACTCCGCGTCCGCGACGTGGCGCGAACCGCCGGTGACTCCCGTTCCGAACGGCTCGTAGTGGGCTACGTCTTCTACGAAGAAGGCGACGTCTTCGGTGGTGACCGGGGTGCCGTCGGAGTACTTGGCGCCCTTGCGCAGCGTCATGGTCCAGGTGCGTCCGTCATTGGACGACTCCATCGCTTGGCAGGTGCGCAGGAACTGGTTGACCTGGCCTCCGTATTCGTTGGAGCGGCACATGACCCGCGAATGGTTGCTGGCGATCGCCTCCGGCCCGTTCCCCTGGATCCTGGCGACGTCCTGATAGGTGCCGATCTTCTTCACCTCGCTGGTGGGCAGCAGGACCAGCGGTTCGTCCGGCAGCCGCTGTTCCACCGGCGGCAGGTCCATGGCGTCCAGCATCGGCGCCTGCGTCAGCGTCAGCATCTGCCCGGTGGCCTGCTGCCACTCCGAGAGGTCCCAGGCGTTCTGGCCGTGGTTGTCGGCGATCACGGCCGCCGATCCGCCGCCAGCCATCATCGCTCCCTCGCCTTCGCCGGCAGCGAAAGCCGCGGCTGCCCCGGTGATCGTGAGCACCGCCAGCAAGCCGTAACGAACGATCTTCTGCGTCATTCGGTCCTTCCTTCGTCTTTGGTATGGATTCGTCATGGTACCGCCGCGCGACCCGCCGCGCAAGCTCCGGCCGCGATGATCGGTTTTACGACTTGTACGGGTCGGCGGCGTCGCGCAGGCCGTCGCCGACGAAGTTGAACGCCAGGATGAAGATCACCACTGGCGCCACGGGCCACAGCAGCCACGGAGCGAACAGGATGGTGCGGAGCTGCTGCGCGTCCTGCAGCATCACGCCCCAGCTCACCACCGGCTCGTGCAGGCCCAGCCCCAGGAAGCTCAGGGCGGTCTCGCCCAGAATCATGCCGGGGATCGCCAGGGTAAGCGAGGCGATCAGATGGCTCATCACCCCCGGGATCACGTGCACGAACATCACCCGACGGTTGGAGCCGTTGTCGAGTCGAGCGGCGATCGCGTAGTCGGTCTCGCGCAATGCGAGCACCTTGCCGCGCACCGCCCGCGCCAGCCCCGGCCAGGAGAGCAGCGCCAGAATCACGGTGATGGCGAAGAATACCCGCTCCAGCGGCCAGCTCTGCGGGATCGCCACCGACAGCACCATCCACAGCGGCAGCGTCGGTACGCTTGCCAGCACCTCGATGACCCGCTGGATCACGGTATCGACCAGCCCGGAGTAGTACCCGGAGATCGTGCCCAGGATGATCGCCAGGACGAAGGCGATCAACACCCCCAGCAGGCTGATGCTGAGCGAGATGCGCGTGCCCCACAGCACGCGCGAGAACACGTCGCGCGCCTTCTGGTCGGTCCCCAGCAGGTTCAGACGCGTGTCGCCGTCCACGCCCCAGAGGTGCAGGTCGGCCCGGAACAGCCCCCACATCTTGTAGCGTTCGCCGCGCACGAAGAAGCGGATCGGGTAGCTGACGCTGCGATCCTCGACGTACGTGACCCGCAGGGTCACGCTGTCGCGCGTCTCGATCAGCGGATGGACGTACGGCCACGTGAGCCCGCCGTCCGTGCCGACGATGCGCGGCAGCCTTGGCGGGATGAGCTGATTGGATTGCAGCGGGGAGACGTAGGCACCACGCGCCGGATCGTACGGCGCCAGGAACTCGGCGAACGCCAGGCAGGTATAACCCAGGGCCACGATCACCGTCCCCACCACCGCCAGCCGGTGCTTGCGGAAGGCGATCCCCATCAGCCGCCACTGGCTGGCGTCGTAGACTTGACGCCCGGGCACAGCCGGCGCGAGGGCTTCGGCCGCGGTGCTCATGGAAGCGCCTCCCTACTCATAGCGAATGCGCGGATCGGCGACCGCCAGCAGCAGGTCCGACAGCAACGTGCCGATGACGGTGAGGATGGCGAGAATCAGCAGGTAGCTTTGGACCAGATCCATGTCCTCCGCGCGGATCGCGCGCAGAAACACCGGCCCCATGGCCGGCAAGTCGAGCACGATCTCGGTGATGACCGCCCCGGAGATCAGTCCCGGAAGGATGCTGCCGGCGCCGGACAGGAACGGGTTGATGGCGATGCGCAGCGGGTACTTCAGGATCAGACGCCTTTCGGTGAGCCCCTTGGCGCGCGCCAGCTCCACGTACGGCCGCTTCAGCTCATCCAGCAGGTTGGCGCGCAGGATGCGGATCAGACCCGCGGTGCTGGCGGTGCCCACCACGATCACGGGGATCGCAAGGTTCTTCATCAGGTCCAGGACCTTGGGGATGCTCCAGGCGGCATCCTCGAACTCCTTGGAGTGCAGGCCGCCGATGGCGCCGCCGAAATACTTGGCCGAGTAGTACATCAACACCAGCGCCAGCAGGAAGTTGGGGACCGAGAGCCCGAAGAAGCCGACGACGCTCCAGAAGTAGTCGCCGAACGAGTACTGCCGCACCGCCGAATACAGGCCGATCGGAAACGCCACCGCCCAGGTGAACAGCATGGAGGCGATGGACAGGAGGATGGTGATCGGAAAGCGGTCGCGGAACATGTCCCGCACGGGCATGCGGAACTCGATCGAGTATCCGAGATCGCCGGTCACGAACTTCCCCAGCCAGCGGAAGAACCGCACGAAGGTGGGGTCGTCCAGGTGGTACAGCTCGCGGATCGCCTGGATCAGCTCGGGATCGACGTTCTCGCCCCTTTGCTCCATCGCCCCTGCAACGCGGCTGGCGTAATCTCCGGGCGGCAACTCCACCACGACGAAGGTGAGCACCGCGATCAGCGCCACCGTCGGGACCATGATCAGCAGGCGCCGGACAATGTAGGGACCCATGGAGGGTCGATGATGCTCAGTGGCCGCGACTCCGGTCAAACCCGGCGACTCACTCGCTCGCTGGCCGCCGGCAACTCGACGCGCCGCCGCCGCCCGTCTACCGTTGCCGCGGCCACGCAGGAGGAGGACGGATGAGCAAGCCCAAGGGACGGTTGGCGAGACGGTACCGCGTCATGTGGGATCAGAACCACGGCTTCGAGTCGGCGCACAATCCGCCGATGGCGCCGGAGACGGTGGCGGCCGCCCACCTGGGCTTCTTCGAGGGGACCCCGGTCGACGCCTGCGCGGAGGGGATCGGTCCCGACGCCGGCTACGTCTGCGCGTTCCCTTCGCGGAAGACGCGCATGGAGTACCTGGTCGATCGCTACGAACGCGGCGCCGCGCTCGGCGACGTGCGTTACTGGCGCCACGCAGAGAACCTGAAGCGGACGTCGGCGGCCGGCCACGATCCGCTGGCGCTGCAGGTGGAGGAGGCGCACCGCCTGGGAGTCGACTTCTGGTTCCGCCTGAGCATGAACGACTGGCACCACGTCGACAGCACCGCCGGCACGGTCTACCGGCTCGGCGGCAGCCGCTTCTACGAGGAACGCACCGACCTCTTGATCGGCGCGGACGGCGCCGCCGGCTGGAAGGATCACCCGTCGCTGCAGGCGCCCCTGACCTGGATGCAGGACTTCGCGCACGATGAGGTGCGCGCCCTGCGCCGCGACATCGCCCTGGAGGTGTGCGAGCGCTACGACTGCGCCGGCTTCCTGTTCGACTTCCTGCGCGTGCCGGGCTACTTCAAGTTCGGACAGGAACGGCGCAATGCCCACCTGCTGACGCAGATGGTGCGCGAGACGCGCGCCGGCCTGGACGAGATCGGCCGCACCAAGGGCCGGTCGCTGGGTTTGGCCGTGCGCCTGCCGCCCACCGTCGACGGCGCCCATCGCCTGGGAGTCGACGTCGAGGACTGGATCGACGACCACCTGGTCGACGTGGTGGTGACCTCGCCCTTCTTCGCGCAGGACACCGAGCACGACGCGGCCGAGTGGGTGCCGCTGGTGAAGGACTCCCCCGTGCACCTGATGGCCGCGATCGAGGAGGGGTACCTGGCCGGGCACACCGACGGCCACAACCGCTGGTTCTACAACGCGCCCCTGATGACGCCGATGTCGGTCGAGATGGTGCGCGCCCTGGCCGCGCGCCATCACCGCGCCGGCGTCGACGGCCTGTACGTGTTCAACTGGTTCGGTACCACGCCGACCTACGATTACGACTTGGTGCCCGCCCTCGACGACATCGCCGATTCCGAACGGCTGCGCTACCTGGACAAGCGCTACCTGGTGATGCGCTCGTCGGAGTCGTTCCCCAACTGCCTGGACGCCCGGCGCGACCTGCCGCTGACCGTCACGGGCGATCCGGCGCCGCTGACGTTCGACATCGCCGACGACCCCGCCGGCGCGCGCGATCTGGTCCGCTCGGCGCGCCTGTTGCTGCACGTGGCCAACGCGACCGTGGAGGACGAGCTGGAGGTGCGCATGCAGGGCGCGAACGGCAGCACGGCGTTGCAGGTGGCCAATCCCATGGCGCCCGGCGCGCGCCAGGACCCGCTGTCGGCCTGGTTCATCTACGATCTGCGCGGTACGCCGCCGCACGCCGGCGTGAACCGCTTCACCGTACGCGCCCGCCGGCGCAATGCGCGCACCGCCGGCGAGCTACCGCTCACCGTGGAAGACGCGGAACTGGAGATCGGCTACGAGGGGTCCCGAAGCGGCCGGCTGCCGCCGCACGGCGCCACCGCGGACGTCCCTGAGTTGGGCCTGCCGGTCAGTTAGCCCCTGCGCCCGGTTCGGCGGACGCCGGCGGGGCGACCGCGTCGGCGATCTCCGGCCAATCGAGGGCCGCCCACCGCTCGCGGGCGGCGCGCAGCCGCTCGGTGGCGAACGCGCGCGTCTCCCCTTGCATGACGGTGCCGCGCTCCACCTGCGCGATCAGCCGGTCCAGCCGCCGCAGCACGAGCCGTTTTGCCTCTTCGTCCCGGCGGGAGGCCGGATGCCGCCGAACCGTCCGCACCACCTCGCGGTGCCAGCGTTCCGGCAGCGCCTGATCGTTGACGATGTCGGCCGTGTCGGCGATGGCGGTGTTGATCAGCGTCTCGACGTGGCGGAGCCCCCGGGTGAGTATGAACTTCAACAGGAACGACACGCCGCCGACCGCAGCGGCCGCCAGCAGCACGACGAGCAGGACCGACATCAGGTGCGTGGACCGATCATACCCCGCGGATCGGCCGGCGCGGATCGGCCAACGCGGATCGGATAGACTGGCGTCATGATTCGGCTCACCGGTGCGCATCTGGCGGCGATCGCGCGCCGGCGGCGCATCATCGACCAGATGGACGGCATGACGCCAATCGACCTGCTGGGCATCCCGATGCGGGACTACGTCGACCTGCGCTTCCACCACGCCGACTTGGCGGGCAGCCAGATCGACGGCTTCATCTGGGACGTGGGCGACGGCGAGGACGCCTACGCGCTCTATCCGACCGAACGGCTCCCGCTCCTGGACGACCCGGGCCTCAACCGGTGGCGCGAGCAGGGCGTCGACTTCGTCGGCACCCTGGTCGAGGAGACCCGCCGGCGCGGCCTGGAGGTGTTCTGGAACAGCCGCGTGGCGCCGGTCGATCCCGCGCAGCCGTCGTTGGGCCAACCGCTCGCCGACCCGGCGCGCAGGAACTGGCTGAAGGACGAGCATCCCGACTGGGTGCAGCGCTGCTGGTGGTGGCAGGGGCTCTACGACCTTTCGTCGCCCGGCCTGCGCGAGCACAAGGTCGCCGTGCTCCGCGACCTGCTCGCCCGCTACGCCTTCGACGGCATCCAGCTCGACTTCTCCCGGCACCAGCCGACCCTGCCGATCGGCCGGCAGTGGCAGCACCGCGAGGACGCCACCGCCTACGTGCGCGGCGTGCGGGAGATGACTCTTGAGATGGAGGAGCGGACCGGCAGACCGATCCTGCTGGCCGTGAAGGTGCCGGAGACGGTGGCCGGCTGCGCGGCCGACGGCCTGGACGTGGCCGCCTGGGCGCGCGAGCTGCTGGTCGACATCTTCGTGATCGGCTCGCGCACGCTCACCGTCGACGTGGCCGGCTTCCGCGCCGTCGTCGCCGGCACGCCGATCCGCATCGCCGCCACCCACGACGCCCACCACTCCACCGACGGCTATTGCAGCCCGTCGCTGGAAGTGTTCACCGGAGCGTTCGCCAACTTCTGGGCGCAGGGCGCCGACTTCGTCACCGTCTTCAACTGGCCGACCGCTCCCGAGGAGCACTACGCTCGCCTGGGCTCGCAAGGCGACGTCATGTCCGGCACCTACGATCAGCACATGCGGGCGATGTTCCTGATCGGCGAGCCGGACGCCATGGTCGAGCATGACGCCACCTACGTCATCGAGCGCCGCGGCGGCTTTCCGTGGACCGACGCGGGCTGCTTCTACTGCTGCAACCACGACCGGCCGCTGCCGGCGGAGCTGCCCAACCACGGGCAGCCGGTCGACCTGCCGCTGTACGTCTGGCCGGACGTACAGGCCGAAACGGTCGCCCAGGCGCTCCTGCGCGTGATCCTGTGGGCCGCCGATCCCGGGGATCGGATCGACGTCTGGCTCGGCGGCCGGCGCCTGCGCGAGTTGGACCGCGACGCCTCCGTCAAGGACTCGCAGATCTACGGCGACCGGCCGCAGCCGCCGGCCGGCAGCATCCCCTCCTACGTCGAGGACGCCGAGCAGCGGCTGCTGCAGGTCACCTTCGAGCTGCCCGCGGGCGACCTGATCGCCGGCGAGAACCGCATCTCCATCGCCGCCGGCGCCCGCGCGCCCTACCGCCCCGCCAGTTACGGCAACGGCATCGTCGTGGAGAAGGTCGAGGCGGACATCCGCTACCGGTAGCGATCGAACGTGACTTGGAGCAGGCTTGGGGACAGTATACGATTCAGGTATACTCTCATTCTCCTGAGGATCGCCCGGGCCGACTCCCTGAGCAGGAGGTAGAGCCATGGCCACTTTGAAGAATGAAATCGCTGCCTACGAGCGGATGCGCAATGACCTGGAAGTCGAGCACCTCGGCGAGTGGGTCGTGGTGCGCGACGAAGAGCTCGCCGGCACGTACCAATCATTCGAGGAGGCAGCAGATGACGCGGTGCAGCGCTTCGGCAGGGGGCCGTATCTGATCAGACAGGTCGGTGCCCCCCCGTTGGTACTACCTGCCTCCGTGCAGTATCGACCAGTCCATGCCGGCGGTTGATTGCGGATTCGCTGACCGTCCGGGACAGCCCGGTTGGGCCACGCTGGTACATTTGGGTCCGTCGCTGCAGGTGGAGATCGGTTTCGATCCGAACTTTCGACCCCACGCCAGCGCCCGGCCCGGTCTACCGCCGGACCAGCTTCCCGCCCTGGTCGATACGGGCGCGTTACAGAGTTGCATCGACTCGAAGCTCGCCATCACGTTGAACCTCCCGATCGTCGATCGGCAGCCGGTCGCTGGTGTCCATGGACGCGGCGACGTCAACATGCATCTTGCCCAGGTTTACGTCCCGGCCTTGGGCGTTGCGGAGCATGGCGTATTCGCCGGTGTTCACCTGACTGCGGGAGGACAGCCTCATGTTGCGCTCATAGGCAGAACGTTCCTGCGGCACTTCACCATGGTCTATGAGGGCAGGACGGGAGCGGTCACGCTTTCCTGACATCCACGCCTTGACCGGAACCTGCGGTCGCGCGCCATCATGGCGCGTTGCGCATGGCTGACATGGCGGGAACCGGCGCCGTCGGCGCGGCGGGACACTCGGCAGGAAGGCCGCTCCTGGAAGTCTCCGGGCTGCGCACGTACTTCTTCACCAATCTGGGGGTCGTCCGCGCCGTGGACGGGCTGTCGTTCCAGGTGCCCGAACAGCGCATCGTCGGCATCGTGGGTGAAAGCGGCTGCGGCAAGTCGGTGGCGGCGCGCTCCATCCTGGGCATCATCCCGCCGCCCGGCCGCATCGTCGCCGGCAGCATCCGCTTCCACGGCACGACCGCCGCGACCGCCGCCGATCCCGCCGGCGTCATGGACTTGGCGCAGCTCGATCCGAAGAGCGAGGAGTTCCGGTCGATCCGCGGCCGGGAGATCGCCATGATCTTCCAGGAACCGATGAGCGCGCTCAGCCCCGTGCACACGGTCGGCAGCCAGATCGTCGAGGCGCTCCGCCTGTACGACCCCGATCTCACCAGAGAGACGGGCCGCGACCGCTGCGTGGACCTGCTGGCCGAGGTCGGCATCCCCTCCCCGCGCACCCTGATCGACTCCTATATCTTCGAGCTTTCCGGCGGCATGCGGCAGCGCGCGCTGGTCGCCATGGCGCTGGCCGGCAACCCGCGCCTGCTGATGGCCGACGAACCGACCACCGCGATCGACGTCACGATTCAGGCCAAGGTGCTCGACCTGCTGCGCAGCCTGCACGATGCCAACCGGATGTCGATGATCTTCATCACCCACAACATGGGGGTCATCGCCGAGCTGGCGCATGAGGTAGTCGTGATGTACCTGGGGACCGTGGTGGAGCAGGGCGAGGTGATGGCCATCTTCGACGAGCCCCGGCATCCGTACACGCGGGCGCTGCTGAGCTCGATTCCCGGCATCGGCGTCGAGCCCAAGAGCCGCCTGGAGGCGATCGAGGGGACCGTGCCGGACCCCTACAGCCGCCCGCGCGGCTGCCCGTTCAGCAACCGGTGCTCGGAGTTCATCGCCGGCACCTGCGACGCGAACCTGCCGCCGCTCTACCGCGCCGGCGGCCGCCACACGGTGCGCTGCTTCCTCTACGAGGGAAGCGAGGTGGTCGAGCCGGCCGTGCCGGAGCCCGCCGGGGAGGCGGCCGTTGGCTGAACGCGACGGCGACGGCGCGAGCGGCGCCGGCGCGGCCGACGTACTGACGGTGCGCGGCCTCAAGAAACACTTCCCGATCAAGCGCGGGATCCTCAAGCACACGGTGGGATGGATTCGCGCCGTGGACGACGTGAGCTTTCAGGTGCGGCGCGGCGAGACGCTGGGCTTGGTGGGGGAGAGCGGTTCCGGCAAGACCACCGTGCTCCGCCTGCTGGTGCGCGCCGTGGAGCCGACCGGCGGCCACGTCGTGTTCCGCCCGCACGACGGCCCGCCGATCGACGTGGTGGCGGCCGACCGGGAAGCGCTCAAGGCGGTGCGGCGCCGCATCCGCGTCGTCTTCCAGGACCCGGAGTCGTCGCTCAATCCGCGCATGACCGTGCGCCGCGTCATCGGCGAGCCGCTGATGGTGAACGACGGCATGAAGGGCGACCGGCTCGACGACGCGGTGAAGCGGCTCATGCGGATGGTGGGGCTGAAGCCGGAGCAGCGGAGCCGCTACCCCTACGCCTTCTCCGGCGGCCAGCGGCAGCGCATCGGCGTGGCGCGCGCGCTGGCGCTCGATCCCCAGCTCCTGCTCGCCGACGAGCCGACCTCCGCCCTGGATGTCTCGGTGCAGGCGCAGATCCTCAACCTGCTACTCGATTTGCAGCGCGACCTGCACCTGACCGTGCTGTTCGTCACGCACGACCTCAGCGTGATCCGGCACATGACCGACCGCGTCGCGGTGATGTACCTGGGCAACTTCGTGGAGGTCGGCGAACGGCGCGATATCTTCCGCAGACCGAAGCACCCCTACACGGAGGCGCTGTTCTCCGGCATCCCGCAGCCCAATCCGCACCGCCCGCTCAAACGCATCATCCTGGAAGGCGACATCCCGGACGTGGCGAAGGTGCCGGCCGGCTGCCCGTTCCACACGCGCTGCCCGTACCGGCAGCCGGTCTGCGAGGAGGAGCCGCCGCCGTTGGCGCCGGCCGGCGGCGACGGCCACGGGTCTGCCGGCCACCTGGCCGCCTGCCACTTCGCCGACGAGCTGCGCCTGAAGGGCGAGGACGACCTGCTCGGCAGCGCGTAGCCGACCCGCTCAGCCGCCCGGCAACGGCTTCGCCTACGTTCGCGGGTCGAAGCCGGGGGGACGGCGCCAGGGGCCGTTCGGATAGCGGTAGGAGACGTCGATCTCCACGTCGCTCAGCACCAGCGGCAGCTCGGCAGCCAAGCGCGGGTGGCGCTCGGCCCGCACGCTGATCCGGTTGACGCCCAGGCGGGGCGGTGACCGAGTCAGATCGAACACCGCCCACGCGCGCTCGCCGGGCGCCGCCCGGCCGGCGGCCATGGGGTTGGCGGCCGGCAGCGGCGCGCCTCCGTTCAGACGCACCTCCAGCCGGTCCTCGTGACACGGCTCGACCAGCAGCAGCTTCAGGCGCACCGACCGCACGCGCGCGCCGGCGGAGGCCAGGTCGTCCGCCACCTCGATGCGGATGTCGGTCGGCTCCGGCCCCAACTCGGCCGGAATCCGGCGCTCCTGCGGGAAGCAGTTCGGGAACGATTCGTTGCGGCGCATGACCGCGTACCGCTTGTCCTTGAAGCGCAGCCGCAGCGGCGAGGCGATGTCGTCGAGGGCGGGACTGTTGTCGTACCCGTAGGTTCCCCAGGTCCCCGGGAAGTTGAAGAGATACAGACCGTCCACGCCGGCGGCGTGGTGGCGGGCGGCCAGCGCGCGGATCATCTCGACCGTCATCGCCTGCATCGGGTCGGACTTCACCTGGAAATAGGGGATGCCGTATCCGGTCCGCATGCCGGTGATGAAGCCCTCGTCGATCGCGGGATGGACCAGCACCGGCGTGGCGCCCGCCAGCTTCACCCACTCGCGCATGTCCTCCTCCGTGTCCTGGGCGAAGAAGGTCGACGGGACCACGACGTCGATCAGGTGATCGGCGATCCATTCCTCCACGTCCAGACCCAGCATGGTGGCGCCGGCGATCGTGTTGGGCACGCGCACCGACAGGCCGAGCGTCTTGCCGCGCGAGCGCCCGACCTCGTCCAGCATGCGCCGCGTGTCGCGGATCAGCTCGGTAATCAGATGGGCGTTGGCGCGCTCCCGGCCATACCGAAACAGGCCGGGACAGCGCATGAAGTCGTACTCCCAGCCGTCGGCGTCATAGCGCTCGACCGCCTCGCGGGCGGTCTCGAACCGGATACGGCGCACCGCCTCGTGCGCGAAGTCCTGAAACCACGCCATCGACGCCTGCAGCGACTCCGGCCAGCCGGCCACCCCCTCCCTGCCGATCAACAGTTCCGGGTGGTTCTCGTACCAGTCGCTGCCGATCAGCCGATAGACCCTGCCCTCGCTGTCGACGTGGTGCCAGTCGTTCATGCGGAGCTGCAGCCAGAAGTCGATCCCCAGCCGGTGCGCCTCATCCATCACGATCCGCACGGGATCGTGACCGTCGGCCCAGAGTCGGCGGAGGTTCTCCCCGCCGCGCCACTGCACGCCGCCTCCCAATACGGCGCCGGCGTTGAGCCGGTCGACCAGGAACTCCATGCCGTCCACCCTGGTCGGATAGGACAACGTGTAGCCCGCGGACGGGCCGACCGTGGCGACGAACGCGTCCACGGGCGTGCCGGCCAGCCCGCCCACCATCAGGTGGGCGAGCCGTGCCGGGCTCACCGGTGGATTGATCGCCCCTGCCGTGAAGCCGGAGTCGTCGACCCAGGTCAAGCGGTAGTTCCGCGCCAGCCGCCCGCGCGGCTTTTCGGCAGCCACCGCCTTCACACTCCCGCGAAGAAGTCGCGGCCGCGCTTGAACAGCTCGCGTACTTCCTCGCGCTGGCGGTCGCTGCCGTAGCGCAGCTTGTGGCTCACCCACTGGTCGAGGGCGACGTCGATGCCGGCCATGAACCAGGCGGCGTCCGGCTTCGCGGCCGGGTTCGGAGCGCCGCACCGCAGGTAGATCGGGCTGGTATGGGCGAATATCTCCTGATCGTAGCTGTCGCGCGCGTGGCTGTAGCAGCGAGCCGCGATCCACCCGTCGGCGGGCGCCGCGAACCGGTCGCGGATCGTCTCCGCCGCCGCGCCGGCCGGCCGGTCCCAGCGCTTGACCACCGCGCCGTTGCAGACCAGTTCGATGCGATCTACGCGGTGGTGGCTGCGCAGCGCCACCTCGACCTCCAGCTCCCGGTCGGGCTGCGTCGCCAGCGTGTCGCCCGGTGCGGCTCCGTCGGCGCGCAGGAACAGCGCCGGCCCGTTGGTGATGAAGGTCCGGCCGGCCTTCAGCCCGTCGATCCAGCGGTCGTAATCGAATCCCTGCCCGCCGGTGTCGACGTAGACGCGGTTGTTGGAGCAGACGAACCAGTCGGAGCCGGTGCTGGCCGGCAGCGGGATGCCGCAGTTGAGCAGCCGGTACCATATCTCGTACTCGGGGTCCATCCAGAACGGATCGAACAGGTTGAAGCCGTCCAGCTTGCCGAGGGCGGCGGCGATCGGCGCCTCCAGGCCGCGGCCGTTGTGGCACCAGAGGACGATGCCGTCCTGCGCGCGCGCGTCGTCGCACGCGTGGCAGATCGGCGGATAATCGGGGTCGAGGTTGTCGACCAGCAGGCCGCGGCTGACCGGTTCCACCAAGTTGCGGATGCGCAGGAACATCACGTGGCCGTAGCCGATCTCGTGGCCGATGCCGCCCTGGCCGCCGTGAAAGTTGTGGCGGTTCTCCTCGCCGATATCGACGACGTGATGGGCGGTGCTCAGATCGGTCATCACGCCGATCGGAAAGTGATTGCTGGCGTAGTCCAGGTCCCAGCGCCGCAGCACGCTGACCACGGTGACGGAGAAGTCGTGCACGTGCCCCTCCATCGCCAGACGCCGGTCGCGCTGCTGCTCCTTCTCGTCGTAGTGGATGTGAGTGTTGCCGGGGTACCAGCCCTGCTCGGTCAGGTGGGTCCAGCGCTCCAGCGGCAACTCCATATCGACGGTCTGCGTCTCCGTGACGGTCAGGTTGCGTTCCAGCGGCACGTACTCGGTGCCGCGCTCGACCAGCACCCGCACCCCGCCGGTCGGAACCTTCACCGCGAAGGCGCCGTCGCAATAGAACGCCGGCGTACCCGGGCCGACCTTGAGTACCGCTCCGTCCGGATGGATGAAACTGCCGTCCGACGACAGCACGTGGACGGTGCATGCGGCGGGCTTGCCGCTCGTCCGGTCGGTAATCGTCCCTTTGATCGTCGCCATCGACTCCTCCCCGCGAACCGTCGTTAGATTGGCGCCGGAGCAGCGGTTGTCAAGCCCGGTGCTCCAGGGAGGCTCACGACGCACCACCGCCACCGGTTCTCGAGCGGCGCGATGACGATCATCGTGGTGTGCTCCGCGCTGGCCACAGCGCCGGCCGTGGTCGCCGCGCCGCCGATGCGATTCAGCGAGGTGGGCGTGCCCGCCGGCCTGGGCCGCGGCCATCCCGGCGCGGTCTCGGCGCCGCCCACCGCTCCGGGCGGCGTGGCCGGTGACTTCGACGGCGACGGCGCGCTCGACCTGTTCTACGCTACCGGCGGCGGCGCCCCCGACCGGCTGTTCATCAACCGGCGCGACGGGACGTTCGTCGACCGGGCGGGCGCCGCGGGGTTGGCCCGGGTGCACCGCGCGCACGGCGCGGCGGCCGCCGACGTCGACGGGGACGGCGCGCTCGACCTGTTCATCCCGTCCGCCGGCCCCGAGGAGCCGGGGCTGCCGCCGCCCGGACATCTGTTGCTGTACCGCGGCACCGGCGGCGGCGCGTTCACGTGCTGCGCGCCGTACCGAGACCCGGACGGCCGGCTCGACCGCGGCGCCGGCGGCATGGCGGCCGCCTTCGGCGACTACGACCTGGACGGCGACCTCGACCTGTTCGCGGGCAACTGGGCGTCCGGCATCCGCGGTAACGTGTTGTTCCGCAACGACGGCGACGGCGGCTTCACGGAGGTGGGCGCGCGCGCCGGCGTGGCCGACGATCGGGTGATCGCCTTCGCCGCGCAGTTCGTCGACCTGAACGGCGACCGCTACCCGGAGCTGATCGTGGCGGGCGATTTCGGCAGCAGCCGCTACTACCGCAACCAGGGCGACGGCACCTTCACCGACCTCACCTTCGCCTCCGGCACCGGCCGCGAGGCGAACGGCATGGGCAGCGCGGTGGCCGACCTGAACGGCGACGGCCGCCCGGACTGGTACGTCACCAGCGTGTCGACGCGCTGGCCGATCCATCGCACGCCGGGGACCGGCAACGCGCTCTACCTCAACGCCGGCGGCGACCGTTTCGAGGAGGCGGCCCGCGCCGCGCAGGTACGCGACGGCGGCTGGGGCTGGGGCGTGGAGGCGGTCGACCTGGACCACGACGGATTGCGCGACCTGGTGACCACCACCGGCTGGATCGAACCGAACGGAGTGGACCTCTACGAGTGGGAGGACCAGCCGGCGTTCCTGTTCCGCAACACCGGCGCCGATGCGGCCGGCGTGCCGGCGTTCGAGCGGATCGACGCCGCCCGCGCCGGGCTGCGTCATCGCCTGCAAGGCCGGGCGCTGATCACGCTCGATTACGACGAGGACGGCGACCGCGACATCGTCATCTTCAACTTCGACGCCCGGCCGTCACTGTTCCGCAACGACCTGGGCGGGCCGGCCGGTCCGAGCGGCGCCGGGGACGCCGGCTGGCTGCGGGTGTTCCTGGAGCCTCCGCGCGGTTCCGGGCTGGCGCCGCACGGCTGGGGCGCCGTGGTGACGGTCACCGCCGGCGGGCGCACGCAGGCCGCCGCGATCGGCGCCGGCGGCTTCTTCGGCGCCTCCGAGCTGTCCGCGCACTTCGGCCTGGGCGCGACGGCGCGCGTGGACGAGCTGACCGTCGACTGGCCCGACGGCACCCGCACCGTGCAGCGTGACGTGGCCGCGGACCAGACCCTTACCATCCGCCCGTGAGCCGGGCGGTGCGTTGGCCGTTCGTCAGGAAATGAACTCGAAGACCGTCATCATGATCCCGAGCACGACGAACGCGCCGCCTACCAGCCACTGCATCGAACCGAAGCGCCTGTTCATGTCCTCGAACCGTTTGTTCATGTCTGCGAACCGTTTGTTCATATCCTCGAATCGTTTGTTCACGTCCTCGAACCGGACATGGATCGCTTCGAAGCGCTCATCGGACCGCTTGCCCATGTCTTCGAACCGCCGGTCCACTGCGTCGAACCGCTCCGCGATGCGCGCGTTCGTCTCTTCGAATCGACGGTCCATCGCATCGAACCGGGTAGCCATCAGCTCCCGCTGATCCTTGAGCTCCTGCTCGATCGTCGCGATGCGCTCCAGGAGCTGCGGTCCGACGACCAGATGTGGCGCAACCTCGACGAACCAGCCGTAGAGGTTGCCCTTCACGTAGGCGCCGATTCGCTCCAGGTCGCTGTCTCCAAAAGCCATTGCCGTCTCACCCATACCCTACCCTCATGTTACCGGCAATGGTCACCCGGGCAGCGATGCTTCAAGTAAACCGGGAGGACCGCAGCGAGCAGATTGATTCGTCAGATTTCGTCAACTCGGAGCGCGGCCGATGACGTCGAGCAACCGACGGCCGGCCGGCGCCGTACACCTCGTGCGCCCGCTCGGGGCTGATCAGGCCAGCGCGCACGTCGCGCTCCACGCGGTCGCGCTCGCGCTCGGCCGGGGCGCCCCAGCCGCCGCCGCCCGGCGTCCGGATGGTGAGCACGTCGCCGCGCCGCAGCTCCGTGAACGCCTTGGTAGGCAACACCCGCACGCTGCCGCCGGCGGCGGTCACGGTAAGCATGGACCCGGCGGCGTGCTTGCCGCCGTCGAGCCCCCACGGGGTGAAGCGCCGGCGGTCGGCGCCGACGGTGACCACGGTGCGCTCGCCCAGGCAGCGCAGCTCGCGCACCATGCCGCAGCCGCCGCGCCGGCGGCCGGCGCCCTCGGTGTCCGGCACCAGCCCGTAGCGCACCACCTCCAGCGGATAGGTGCGCTCGATCACCTCGACCGGCGCGTTGCGCGTGTTGGTCAGGTGCGTATGCACGCCGTCCTCGCCGTCCAGATCGTGCATCGCCCCCTGACCGCCGGCGTAGGTCTCCACGTAGTTGTAATAGGAGTCGGGCGCGTTCGGGCGGTCGTCGGCGCCGCCGATGTTGAGCAGATTCATCTCGCCCGAGCAGGCGGCGCAGACGCGCTCCGGCACGCACTGCGCCAGCGCCCCCATGAGCACGTCCACGACACGCTGATCGGTGAGGATGTTGGCGTTGCCGATCGCGGCTGGAAATCGGGCGTTCATCACGGTCCCCTCGGGAGCCGTCACGTGGATCGGCCGGTAGGCGCCGGCCGAGGTCGGCAGGTCCGGATCGATCACCGCCTTGCAGGTGTAGTAGACCGCCGCCCGCGCTGCGCTGAGCCGCGCGTTCAGGGGACCCGCCACCTGCGCGCCGGTGCCGGCGAAGTCGGCGGTCAGCTCGTCGCCGGCCACCCTGATCTCCACGGCGATCCGCACCGGCGCGTCGGTGACGCCGTCGTCGTCGAGATAGTCCTCGAACCGGTACGCCCCGTCGGGCAGCTCGCGGATGCCGGCGCGCATGCACGCCTCGGCGTGGTCCAGGATCGCCGGGATGGCGTCGAGCGCCCGCCGGCCGTCCGCGGACGAGCCGAGCAGCTCGGCCACGCGCCGTTCGGCGGTGCGCGCGGTGGCGTACTGCGCCATCAGGTCGCCGCGCACCTCGATGCGGGTGCGCACGTTCTGCTCGATCAGCCGCAGGATCGGTTCCTGCAGCTCGCCGCCGCGCACCAGCGCGATCGGCGGTATCTGCAGCCCTTCCTGGTAGATCTCGGTCACGCCGAACGGCATGCTCCCCGGTGCGTAGCCGCCCATGTCGACGTGGTGGGCGGTCGACGCCGACAGCGCGACCAGCTCGCCCCGATGGAAGATCGGCGCCACCAGCGACAGGTCCGGCAGATGCCCCGGTCCCTCGGGATAGGGCAGGTTGCTGGCGTACACGTCGCCGGGCTGCATGGAGTCCGACGGGAACTCGGTCAGGATCGCGCCCAGGACCCCCGGCATGATGCCGAGGTGGAGCGGCGTGCCGACCTCCGCCTGCGCGACGATGACCCCCTCCGGCGTGGCCAGCGCCACCGAGCAGTCGCGTCGGTCCTTGATGTTGGTGGAGTAGCTGGCGCGCACCAGCGCGGCGCAACACTCCTCGGCGATCCCCAACCAGCGGTTGCGCATGATCTCCAGCGTGATCGGATCGATCGCCGCCGCGCGGCCGGCGGCGCCGCGCTTCCCGGAATCGTCAGCCATCGACCCGCGTTACCACCAGGTGGCCGAAGCGATCGACCGCCAGCCGGTGTCCCGGAGGCACCACCGAGGTGGCGTCGAGCTGCTCTATGACGGCCGGGCCGCGCAGGGCGCACCCCGCTCCCAGGTCATCGCGGGCGTAGATCGGCACCTCCCGCTCCACGCCGTCGAACCGCGCCGGCCGCGTCTGCCGCGGCTCCGGCTCCCGCTCGGAGGCCGGCGTCGGCGGCAGCTCCAGCGGATGCAGGTCGTGCTCCACCGCCACCCAGGCGCTCGCGACCTCCACCGGATGGTCGTCGCGCCGGTAGCCGTAGCGCTGGTCGTGCAGCCGGTGGAACCGCTCGCCCAGCTCCGCCGGCGCCGGCAACTCGGCGCCGACCGGCACCGGCAACTCGTAGCGCTGCCCCAGGTAGCGCTGGCCGACCGCGCGGCTGACGGCCGGCTCAGCGCCGGCCGGCGCCCGGAGCTGCTCTCTTCCGGCCGCTTCCAGGTCGCGCAGCGCCGCGCGCAACTCTCCCCCCGCCGCGTCGAGTCGGCGCACCAGCGTCCTGGTGCGATCCTCGCGCAGGTTGGTCATCAGCAGTCCTACCGCCGAGTGCACGCCGGGGGCGACCGGGATCACCGTCTCCACGACGCCCAACTCGGCGGCCAGCGCCGCCCCGTGCATGGGACCGGCGCCGCCGAACGGGCAGAGCGCGAAGTCGCGCGGGTCGTGGCCGCGCTCGATCGTCAGCTTGCGGATCGCAGCGGTCATGGTGGCGTCGATCACGCGCACGATCCCCTCGGCCGCCTCGGCGACGCCGATGCCGAGCGGCGCGGCGACGCGGTCGTGGATCGCCCGTTCGGCCGCCGCCCGGTCCAGGGTCATACCGCCGCCCAACAGCGTGCGGGTCCCCAGCCGGCCCAGCACCAGATCGGCGTCGGTGACCGTCGGCTCGGCGCCGCCGGTCCCGTAGCAGGCCGGTCCGGGCACGGCGCCGGCCGAGCGCGGCCCGACGCGCAGGGCGTTGCCGGCGTCGAGCCAGGCGATGCTGCCGCCGCCGGCGCCCACGGTGTGCAGGTCGAGCATCGGCACGCCGATCGCCAGACCGCCCATCTCGGTGTCGCGCGCGAACGGGATGGCGCCGTCGCGGATGACGCCGACGTCGAAGCTGGTGCCGCCCATGTCGCACGTGATCAGGTCGGCGGCCCCGCGCGCCCGCGCCACCGCCGCTCCGGCGACCACCCCGCCGGCCGGCCCGGACAGCACCGTCTCCACGCAGCGCCGCGCGGCCGCCGCGGCGGTCATGACCCCGCCGTTCGACTTCATCACGTACAGCGGCGCCGTGAAGCCGGCGTCGCGCAGGCCGGCGCCGAGCCGGGTGACGTACCGCTCGATGCCTGGCTGCACGAAGGCGTTCATCACGCACGTGCTGAAGCGTTCGTACTCACCGTGCTCGCCCATCAACGCGTGCGACAGGCTGACCGCCACGCCCGGCAACCGGCGCCTTACCTCCTTGCCTGTCTCCCGCTCGTGCCGGGGATTGGCGTAGCTGTGCAACAACCCGACGGCGACCGCCTGCGCGCCGGCGGCGCGGATCGCGTCGATCGCCGCGGCCAGGTCCGCACGGTCCAGGGGAGTCTGCACCGTGCCGTCGAAGCGCATGCGCTCGCGCACCTCGAAGCGCAACTCACGCGGCACCAGCGGCTCGGTGCGGCGCGCGCGCAGGTCGTACAGGCGGGGGCGCGCCTGCCGCTGGATATGCAGCACGTCGCGGAATCCCGCGGTGGTGATCAGCGCGACCCGCGCCCCGGAGCGCTGCAGCACCTGATTGGTGGCGACCGTGGTGCCGTGGATCAGCATAGCCACCTCGGCCGGCCGCGCCGGGACGCGCTCGGCGGCCGCCCGCGCGCCGCCGACGATGCCGGCCGCCGGATCGTCCGGAGTGGAGGCGACTTTGTGGAACACGAGGCGGCCTCGTTCCGGGTCGTAGGCGACTACGTCCGTGAACGTGCCGCCGGAATCGATGCCGATGCGCATCGGGCGATCGCCGCCGGCTACCGCGCGTAGGCGGGCGGCTCGTGGGTATGCGCCTGCGCGGTCGCGTCGTCCAGCTCGCCGCCCCGCATGAAGTCGTCCTCGCGCCCCTGGCCGGCCAGCACCGCCTTGAGCCGCTCCTCCAACTCCCGCGCCCGCCGGTCATCGGCGTAGCGGTTGTGGCACTCGGCCGGATCTTCCTGCAGGTCGTAGTACTCCTTCACTCCCATCCGGTAGTGCCAGATGAACTTCTGGGTGTGGTCGACCAGGAAGTGGCAGTACTCGAGGTGCTCGCCGTGCAGCAGGCCGCGGTCGAGCCGCCCCACCTCGCCCCGGATCAACGGCATCAGCGACGCGCCATCGCAGCGTTCCGGGATCGGCAGACCGCACGCATCGAGGACGGTGGGCATCAGATCGGCCAAGCCGACCGTGGTGTCGGGATAGCGGCAGCCGGCCGGCAGCGGCAGCTCCTTGGGAAAGCTGAGGACGAACGGCACGCGGATCGAGCCCTCGTATCCCACCGACTTCGCCCACCAGTGGTGGTCGCCCAGCATCTCGCCGTGGTCGGCGACGAACGCGAAGATCGTATTGCGCACCAGCAGGTAGCGCCACAGATGGTAGGCCAGACGGGTGATCTGCGCGTCGATCTGGTCGATCAGTCCGTAGTAGCCGGCGCGCGCGCGGCGCAGGTCGCGGGCCTTGAGCTGGAAGACCTCGCCCTCCGGGATCGGCCCGCGGGTGCCCGACACGAACGGACGGGGCGAGCGCACGTAGCCGGCGGCGTCGCCCACCACCGGCACCGGCAGGTCGGGATCGCGGTAGTAGTGGTCGAAGAACTGCGCCGGCGGGTCCCAGGGCGGGTGCGGCTTGCTGAAGGAGACGTACAGGAAGAACGGCTGGTCGCGGCCGTACGCGCGGACGTGGTCCTCCATCACCCGGATCGCCTCGGTGGCGGTCCAGGTCGTGACGTGCAACTCCGGCGGCAGCACGGCGGCGCGTGCGTGGTAGCTGTTGTTGGTCACGCCGGCGCCGAACAGGCCGAAGTCTCCCCACCCCTTCTGGTCGAGCATCGACAGGTAGTCGTCGCGGTAGCCGGGGCTGAGAAAGCGGCCCTCCTCATGGGTGCGGAGCAGATCGAAGCCGTAGCGGGCGTCCTGCGGGTAGACGTGACGCTTGCCGATGGCGTAGGTCCGGTAGCCGTTGCGCTGGAAGACCCGGCACAGGGTGTCCGGCTCCGGCCACGGCTCCAGGTCGTCGAAGCCGGTCATGCCGTGGGTGACCGGCCACTGGCCGCTGAACAGCGTGCGCCGCGCCCCCACGCAGGAGGGCAGCTCGGTCACCGCGCGCGGGAAGTAGTGGCCGGCGGCGGCCATGGCGTCGATGCCCGGCGTATGGATCACCGGATCGCCGGCTACGCCGAGCACGTCGCCGCGCCACTGATCCGCCGAGATCAGGACGAGGTTGGGGCGCGCCGGAGGACTCATGCCGCCTGCGGCTCCGGTGGCCGATCGGACGGCGGGTCGGTGTAACGGCTGGCCTGCAGCCGGAACAGCTCGGCGTAGCGGCCGTTCCGCTTCATGAGGCCGGCATGATCGCCGTCCTCCACGATCTCCCCTTCATGGAGCACCAGGATACGGCCGGCGCTGCGGACTGTCGAGAAACGGTGCGAGTTGATGATCGTGGTGCGGCCGCGGCTGCTCGCCAGGATCCGGTCGAACAGCTCGTGCTCGGCGCGCGCGTCGAGCGCGGCGGTCGGCTCGTCCAGGATCAGCACCGGGCCGGCGCGAAAGAAGGCGCGCGCCAGCGCGAGCTTCTGCCACTGGCCGCCCGACAGGTCGATGCCATCGGCCAGCGTGCGGCCCAGCATCGTGTCGAGCCCGCTCGGCAGCCGCTCGACCACTTCCTGTGCGGCGGCACTGCGGACGGCATCCATGATCGCGCCGGTATCATCCAGTCGTTCCACGTCACCGAAGCCGACGCTTTCGCGGGCGGTGAAATGAAATTGCACGTGGTCCTGAAACGCCACCCCGAAGAGCCTGCGCAGTTGACCGATCTCGTAGTCGCGGTAGTCGACGCCGTCCAGTTCGATACGGCCGGACGTCGGGTCGTAAAGGCGCGTAAGCAGTTTGACCAGCGTCGTCTTGCCGGCCCCGTTCTCGCCTACGATCGCCACCCGCTCACCGGCGCGCAGCCTGAGGTTGAGATTCCGCAGCACCGGCCGTTCGGTCCCCGGATACTCGAACGAGACGCCGGTCAGTTCGATGCCCCGGGTCACGGTACGCGGCGCCGCTACCTGCCGCTCCACAGGGCGCAGCGAACCGGCGTAGTCGCCGGGGTCCAGGTCGATGAAATCGAAATAGCTCTGCGCGAACAGCCGGCTCTGGATCAGCATGCCCGCGCCTCGCGCGGCATCCTGGAGCTGAGCCCGCGCTCGTTCGGCGGACTGGAACACCAGCACGAGCGTGCCGAGAGCCAGCGCGCCGCTCACCGCATCGACGGCGGCCCAGGTCCACACCGCCACCGTGCCGGCCACGGACAGCAGTCCCAACAGGCTCACGCCGCGGACCTCGACGCCGGCGATGCGCCGTTCCTGCCGGTACATGTCGGCCTGCGCCTCACCGAACCGGTCGAGCAGCGAAGCTCGCAGGCCGAACAGGCGGGTCTCCTTGGCCGCCGCGCGTTCCGTGAGCAGCGACGCGATGTAGGCGCACAGCCGACGGATCGGCGCCTGGGCGTTCCACATGACGTACATGCGACCGCTGATGCGGCCACGGAACAGAAGCTCGGGCGCCACGCTCGCGCTCAGGATGAGCACGGCCCATGGGGTGAAGGTGGCCAGCAGCCCCAGCACCGACGCCAGCGTGATCCAGGTACGCACCGAATAGAGCAGCGCGACCGGCAGATCGCCGGCGCGCCGGAAGTCCCGATTGGCTATCGACAGCTTGTCGTAGAAGCGCTGATCGTCGAAGAGCGCCAAGTCGAGCGTCGACGCCTTGCGGAGAAGCTGGCCCTGGACGTGCAACTCCAGCTTCGCGACGAAGAGTCGGGCGAGCGACTCGCCGGCCGGTCCAATCATGCCGCCCAGCAACCAGAGCGCCGCCATGCCGGCCAACGGCAGCGCGAGCGCCTGCAGCGCCGCACCGCCCGACCCGGCGACGGCCACGCCGGAAACCAGATCGACGGTCGCGGCCAGCAGCAGTATCTGCAGAGGCACGACCGCCGCCGCCGCCACCGACAACAGCGCGCTGGCAAGGAACAGCGCCTTTCCGGCGCCCCAGCACAGGACGATCCCGCGCGCGACGAACCGCAGGAACGTCACCGCCTTCATCGCCTGCAATGGCGATCCGTCGAGATCAGGATGATTCCGGGGGGTCCGGATGCCACGCGATCACCTCCTGGCCGAGGCGGAGATGATCGAACAGCGGCTTCACCGCATCCGGCAGCGCCGTGAACGCGGCGTCGTCGAGCGGCCGGAGCTCGATCGGCCGGTAGCCCAGCCCTTCGGCGCGCGTCTCGTAGTCCGCCAACCCTGGGATCATGCTGGTGAGATCGAGCCACCACGGCACGTACTGGACGTCGAGCCGGAGGCGAAGCTCCTCGCCGGCGCCGGGGGCGTGGCGGTGCCACAGACGGCTGTCGAACGCCAGCACGCTGCCGGCGGGGACGGCCGGCCGCATCTGCGAGGCGACCTCCATGTCGGGGGCGTAGCCCGGTGCGACCGCGGGGTTGTCGTGCGTGCGGTGGCTGCCGGAGACGATCAGGGTGGCGCCGGAGACGATCAGGGTGGCGCCGGGGGCGTCCGGGGCGCCGGTGAGCGGCCAGATGGTGGTCACCGCCATGGTCAGGTCGCCGTACGGGACAGCCACGCGGTAGCTGTCGCCGCCCGCGAACGGCCAGTCGGCGTGCCAGCCGGCGCCGGCCCGGTCCGCGCCTGCCCAATCCGGGCCTGCGCAATCCGGGCGTGTATGGCCGCGGCCGGACGCGCAGGCATCGGTGCGGGCGATGCGCGACGCGGGACCCAACACCCCCTCGACGATCGCGACGAGCCGTTCGTCGACCAGGTACGGGGCGAACGAGCGGTCGCGGGCGATCACGCCGCGCAGCTCGGTGCGGCCGTCCAGGGCCGCCGTGACGCCGTCGCGGACGGCCGGCAGATCGTCCGGCGGGATGACGCCGTCGATCACGCACCAGCCCTCGGTCCGCACGCGGCGGAGCGCCTCCTCGGCGCTGACCTTCGCGGAAGCGCTCATGCGGCGCTCGGCTTCATGCCACGCTCGGCAATCATGCCACGCGGACCTTCTGGCCGATGACGACGTGGCGCAGCAGCGGCTTGGCGGCGTCGGGCAGCGCGCCGTACTGCTCGGGCGTGATCGGCATCACGTCGTCGCCACGTTCACCGCGCTCGGCCATGGTCCGCTCGTACTGGCTGAGGCCGGCGGTCAGCACGTGGACGTTGAACCACCACGGCGCGTAACGGACCGCCATGCCGACGCGGGTGCGGTCGCTGACGTTGTCGCCGTTGGTGTGCCAGACGCGGCTGTCGATCATCAGCACGTCGCCCGGTTCCATGTGCGGTTGCAACTCGGACGGGGCCGGCGTGTGCTCGCAATAGCCGTTGTCGCCCGACGGGTTGTTGCCGAAGCGGTGGCTGCCGGGAACGATGGCGGTACCGCCGGTGGCGGCGTTGAACTCGGTGAGGGCCCACAGCGTCGTGATGTGCATCGGCGCGTCGACCGGGTACGGATGCAGGACCTTCTGGTCCTGCCGCAGGCTGAACGGCCAGTCGCCGTGCCAGTTGGCGCGTCCGTAGCCGGGTGCGGTGACGATGCCGTGCGTCATGGAGATGCGCACCGGCCGGCCCAGCCGCGCGTGAGCGACGCCGAGCAGCCGCTCCTCGGCGACGTAGGGCGCGAACGCCTGCGTCTTGGCGATCAGCCCGCCGATGCCGATGCGCGGCTTGTCCGCGTCGGCTTCACGACGGGAGACCTCCAGCACCGCCTCGCGCACGCCGGCCACCTCGGCCGGCGGGATGACCGAGTCGAGGACGCACCATCCCTCGACCGTCACCCGTCGAATCGCCTCGTCAACGCTCACGCTCGGCATCTTTCCCCTCTACCGTTCCGCCCGTCGCGGGCGGGCGCACCGTAGCACGGCCGGCCGGCCGGGTTCCCGTCAGTCGTCCGGGCCGGCGGTCACCTTGACCGGCACGCCGGCGGGCAGCGTCATGGTCAGACGCTGCCCGTCCACCGCATGTTCGGGCGCCGGTCCCCGCCCGTCGCGGCTCAAGCTGTAGAGTTGCAGCTTCCGCCCGCGCAGCCGCTCCGGCAGCGTCCAGTCCCGGCGTCCGCCGCGCAGGCTGTAGCAGTACACGGCATCGCCAAGCGGCACGAACCGGTCATCGCCATCGGCGACCACCACGTCGCCCCAGGTGACGCGGAGCTGTTCCGGCCCGGCGATGCACACCGCCGCTTCCACGCCGCCGGAGAAGCGAATCCTCACGCCGCCTCCCTGTTCGTCCCACGACAGCATCTCCCGCTCCAGATAGAACAGATTGAGCAGCGATCCCCGATAGATCCGATCCACGATCTGGTCCCAGTTGTCCTGGAACGACAGGGTCACCCGCGTCATTGCATGCATCCATGGAAAGCGCCGCAGGAACGCCTCCTCGCCGATCGAGGCGACGCTGATCGGATGGTACGTGATGTCCTGATGGATCGACTTGCAGATGCCGAAGTCCATGGTCGTGGCGCCGCCGTAATGGTCGCCCCGGCCCCCGCCCATCACCTTGCGGTGGTATATCTGCCGGGAGCGGTCGGTCGGGTCGTGGTGCCAGAACGCGCTGTTCAGCATCGTCGGATCGACCGGCAAACCATTGTACCCCTCTCCCGACACGCTGATACCGCGGTCGCGGAGCCACTCCACGATCGGCAGCAGGCCACACACCAGCTCCTCGGTCACGCCTACGCCGTCCGGGTCCGTTTCCGGATCGCAGTTGGTCAGTCGCAGGTTGTCGAGGTGGATCGTCCCCTCCACCGGAATCACCCGCATCATCGCCTCCAGGCGACGAAAGATCGCGCCGCTCTCGACGTCGCGCGTGTGGCATATGCCGGCCATGATCGAATCGTCGAAGTGGTCGCCGCCCTCATCGAACACCGTGCTTCCAGCTCGATAGCGCCGGCCGATGAGCGCTTCGTCGAAGTCCCTGCTGGTGCGATGGGCATCATCGATGTTCGCGTGGTAGCTGAGCAGGCCCCCCAGCTCCTTGCAGGTCGCCGCCAGCGCGCGCAACTCGTCCGGGGTGCCGATGTTGTGGTTGTACAGGTCGAGCGTCGGGTACTGGGCTTCCGGCTGCTGGCCGTTCCAGTTGACCAGGAACGTGACCTGCGGGAGTCCGTCGGTCACGCGATCGATCGACCGGATGATCCGCTCGGCCTCCTCGATGGTGGAAACGCAGCCCGCCTCGGGACAGAACCCGCTCATGTCGCAGAGGATCTTGTACCAGAGCGACGTGCGATAGAGAGGATCGCCGTCCGGCAGGCGGCGATTGACCCACAGGCGGTAATCGCTGGCGTCGACCCGTCCGTCCTGGTTGAGATCGCCGAGAAACACGATCTCCGCCTGCAGCGGCGCAACGACCCGATCGCGCACGCGGTGCCGATATTCGCCCAGGTGAATCTCGTACCGCCCGGCAGCGGCCCGGTGCGCCACCGGAAACAGCGGATAGTTGGAGTGCAGGAACGCACAGACCGACTCCGGCTGGTAGATCGCGCCGTAGATCAACGGCACCGGCTCAGGCTCGTCGGGCGCGTCGCGGACGGCGCCCTCGGCGTCGCGCAGCCACATCTTTCCCATCGCTTCGATGTCGGGTTCGGTCGTGAACAGCCGAAAGAAGCTGAACGTCGGGTCGTCGCAGACCAGCAGGGGGCTGTCGACCCACTCCAGGCTGGCCAACGGCGCCCGATCATCTTCGATACTCGGCATGGAGAGCGAGAGCGTGTTGCCGGCAAGCGAAAACTCCAACTCGAAACCGATCTGCTGCTCCGGGACCACGACGCGGTAGCGGCGGCCGCCGGGAACCGCGCGCGGCGCGATTTCCAGATCGCTCATGCGGAGCTCGGCGCCGTTCACACGGAGGGTACCGCCGCGGCTGCCGCCAAAGGAGCGGCCGGTGGGCAGGTGCCGATAGCCCCGCACCAGCGGCAGGTTCGGGTCCAGCGCCACCTGCAGGTCCGGACTCTCGAGGATCACCGGCGCGTCGTTCATGTCATCGTGCAAAACGTGCGACCTCCCTACGCTGCTACTCTGTAACGCGCACGGCGTTCCGGCAAGCGAGAGACCGCGACAGGACCCGCGCTTGACCGCAGCGGCCGGGCGTTGCATCGTCCTGCCGGCGGCGACCGACGGCAGTATCCATGGAAACCCGGCCTGACATCCTCCTCGCCGACTTCGAGGGTGACGATTGGGGCGGGTGGACCGTCGAAGGTACCGCGTTCGGCTCCGGGCCGGCGCGCGGCGCCCTGTTCGGTCAGGTGGGGGTCACCGGCTACCTCGGTGGCGGCTATGCCTCAAGCTTTCACGGCGGCGATCCGGCGCTGGGCCGGCTGATCTCACCGCCGTTTACCGTACAGCGCCGGTACCTGAGCTTCCTGATCGGCGGCGGCCGGCGCACCTACTACGGCAACAACGACCAGGGGTACGTCGCCGTCAACCTGGTCCACGACGGGCACGTCGTGCGCACCGCGCCGCGCAGCCAGTGGGCGCCGGACGGCGCCGACCACCTGGCGTGGGACTGGTTCGACCTTGCCGATCTGGCCGGCACGCAGGTCCGGGTGGAGATCGTCGATCAGCACACCGGCCCCTGGGGCCACATCCTGGTCGACCAGATCGCGCAGACCGACGCGTTGCCGGTCCCGCTGCCGTCGTTCGCGGAGCGCCGCTTCCGGGCCGAGCACCGGTTCCTCAACCTCCCCATCGGCCTGCGATCACCCTACCGGGAACTACAGATCGCCGGCGGGGGGCGGACGGTCGCATCCAACACCGTGTGTCTGACACGCGGCGCTCCGGACTTCTGGGTCCCGGTCGATCTGTCGGCCTGGAAGGGGATGGACCTTACGCTGCGCGTCGAGGAGCTCGCCGATGCCGCGGCGCCGCAGGCCGCTGACCTCCTGACGGCCGTCCGCATCGGCGACCGGATGGTCGGTTGCGACGACCTGTACCGGGAGCCCGGCCGGCCGCTGCTCCACTACACGCCGCGCCGGGGCGCGTCCTCGGACGCCAACGGCCTGGTCTGGTTCGCTGGCGAGTGGCACCTGCACTACCAGCACGTACCGTGCAACGTCGCTCCCGGCAACGAGAACTGCAACTGGGGTTGGGGTCACGCGGTCAGCCGCGATCTGGTGACGTGGGAAGAGCTTCCCGACACGCTCTGGCCGGACGAGCGGGGTGTGGCCGTCTCCGGCTCGTGCGTCGTGGACCACCACAACTCGTCCGGTCTGGGCAGCGACGGCCGTCCGCCGATGGTGGTCTTCTACACCGCCTACGGCGGCTCCAACCGGCTGTCGCACGGCCGATCGGTGGACGTCTGCATCGTCTACAGCACCGATCGGGGACGCACCTGGCGTCCCCACGACGGCAACCCGGTCATCCGCAACGTCGATCGCGGCAATCGCGACGCGAAGGTGTTCTGGTACGCCCCCGGCAGGCACTGGGTCATGGTGCTCTACATCCACAACGACGTGCACTTCATCCTGACCTCCACCGACCTGCTGCACTGGCAGTTCCGGAGCCAGGTACCCGGCATGCACGAGTGCCCGGAACTGTTCGAGCTGCCCGTGCTGGAAGAGCCGGGCACGAGCAAGTGGGTCTTCTTCGGCGGCACCTGCGACTACTACCTCGGCACGTTCGACGGCATGCGGTTCGTGCCGGAGACCGACGTCATACGCTTCAAGTACACCGACGGGAGTCTGTACGCCGCGCAGACCTTCAACGACGCGCCGGACGGCCGGCGCATTCTGGTGGCCAAGGGTCAGGTGAGCGGTCAGAATCCGATGCTGAACAGCCTCATCACCTTCCCGATCGAGCTGACCCTCCGGCGCACTGCCGAAGGCCTGCGGCTCCATCAGAACCCCGTGGCCGAACTTGAGAGCCTGAGGGCCGGCACCATGAGCGTGCCGGACGGCACCATGGTGAGCGACGACGCGCCGCTCTCGGTGCGGCCGGCCGGCCGGCTGCTCGATATCGAGATCGAGCTGACGCCGGCCGGCGCCGGCGCCCTGACCCTGGAGATATTCGGAAAACAGATCCGGCTCGACCTCGAGGCGATGGAGCTTCGGTTCCATGAGGCACAGGAGAACAACGACGTACGGGCGCCGCTGGTCCCGGTGGGCGGCCGGCTGGACCTGCGCCTTCTGGTCGACACGATCTTTCTCGAGATCTTTGGAGCGCGCGGCCGCTACTACACGCCGGTACGGTGCGCGTTTCCGCAGGCTGCCGACACCGTACACCTGCGGACCACCGGGGGACCGGTACGGGTGGCGCGCATGCGGATACACGAACTGCGATCGATCTGGCAGCGGCCGGCCGAGCCGAGTCCTCAAGCCTGAGGCGCCGGCGTCACCTTGTAGGGGACGTACGGCGGCATCCAGTGGAAGTCGATACGGTCGTGTCGCACCCGGTAGTGCCAGTGGGCCGGTAGCGCGGCGTCGTGCTCCTCGGGGCCATCCCGGGTCAACATGACGATCCGCAACGGCTTTCCGTGCCACGCCCTCGGCAGGACGAAGCTCTGCCGGTCGCCGACCGGCGAGTAGAGGTACAAGGCGCCGCGCAACGGGATGCACCGTGTGTCGTTGTCCTTGGCGATCACCATGTCACCTCGCGCCACGGTCATGGTGTGCCGGGAGGTGATATCGACGACGGTGCCGTCGTCGTATTCGATGTGGACGTCGTCCGGCCAAGTCCCGCGGCACACCACCATCTCGCGCTGCAGGAAGTAGAGATAGAGCAGCGAACCCAGGAAGATCCGGTCGATCATGCCGCGGAAATCTTCGAGGTAGCTGACTTCGAACTCCCGCCGCTCATACGCGAAGTCGACGTGAATGTTCGAGCCGAGACCGTAGTCGCGTGCGTACAGCTCGCCGAAGTGGCGACCGGGACCGCCGCCGACCATCTTTCGATGCAGCATCTGCCGGCCGATGAGGCCGCAGTCGTAGTGGAACCACCCGGAGAACAGCAGCGTCCCATCGATCGGCATGCCGTTCGTCCCTTCGGTGGTGAGGGTGATGCCCTTGTCCTTGAGCCATTCCGCCATGGGCAGCAGTCCGCAGTAGAGTTCTTCCAGCTCGCCGATGCCGTCGAAGTCACGGCCGACCGTGTTGCAGACACGGGTGTTGTCGACGTGCAGGGTCCTGGTCACGGGCACCGCGCGCAGCATCGCTTCCATGCGCCGCCGGAAGTGGCCCAACTCCCAGTCCAGCGTGTGCACCACGCCGCACGGTTGGCCGCCGTCGCTGGGATCCCAGTCCATGGCGGTCATGTACTCCGGGTCCCAGTCGGGGCTGTCCGGATAGGCGTCGTCGATGTTGACGTGATAGCTGACGGTCGTGCCGTAGCGGGCGCACTCGTCGATGGCCCGCAGCAGACGCTGCGCGCCGCCGGGACGCGGATTCACCCGGTCCATCGACGGGTAGCCGTCATCGTGGCCCTGAAATTGCCAGCCGACCAGATAGATGAGCTGAGGGATGCCGTCGGCAACGTTGTGGAGCGCGCGGACGATCTCCATCATCTGCGGGTAGGTGGTGAACACCTGGTCGTCCTTGATGGTCAGGAACATCTTGTAGGAGATCGTCGAGCGGTAGAGATCGTCGGCGTCCGGCAGGGTACGATTGACCCAGAGCGCCCAGTCGCTCCAGTCGATGATGCCGTCGTCGTTGTAGTCGCCGAGAAACACCACCTGCACGTCGAGCGGCCACATCGTGCGCGAGCGCACCCGGTACCGGTAGTCGTTGAGGGCGACCGTGTAGCCGCCGGCGCCGTTGGCATGGCGTTCCGGCAGCAGGGGGAAGCTGCTGTGCACGAAGGCGCACAGCCGGTCCGGGTGGTAGAGGCAGCCGCGCATCACGTCACACGCGGCCTCATCGCCGCCTACCGATCCGAACTGCTCGCGCCACCATTTCTTGCCGTTGTCGCTGGGCTCGGACACCGAGATACGGGCGTACCGGTACTCCCGGTCACTCATCTGCAGCAGCGGCGACCCGCCGAAGCCGAGCGTCGCGAGCGGCCCCTCGATGCCGTCGATACGCAGCCGCAGGCAGTCCGCCTGCAGGTCGAACCGGTAGTCGAACGAGATGTCGCCGTACGTGACGTGGAACGCCGCGGAGGTGGCCGTTGCGGAATGATCGAGGGCCAGATCGTTCCACGCGACCGCGGCGCCGTTGATCGTCAACGGCGTCCGCCGCGGGTCGCCGAGCAGCGTCTGGCCGGTGGCGAGGTGGGTGTACGACGCGACGAGCGGAATCCCGTCGTGGAGTTGCACGCGCAGGGTCTCGTTCTCAAGGAGCAGGGCGTCAGGCTCCTGCCGCGCCGGGTCGGCTGTCGTCATCATCGGCGGATTGGAACACGATGGCCGCTCGATGGGCAACGCGGCGGCGGACACGGTGTTGGGGAATCCGGTTCAACCAGCCAGCGTCACCTTGTAGGGCACGTACGTCGCCATCCAATGGAAGTCGATGCGGTCGTGTTTCACCCGGTAGTGCGAGTCGGCCGGTAGCGCGACATCATGCTCTTCGGGGCCGTCCCTCGACAGCATGACGATCCGCAACGGCTTGCCGTGCCATTCGCTCGGCAGGACGAAGCTCTGCCGGTCGCCGACCGGAGAATAGATGTACAGGGCGTCGCCCAACGGGATGCACCGCGTGTCGTTGTCCTTGGCGATCACCATGTCGCCGCGCACGACGGTCATGGTGTGCCGGGAGGTGATGTCGACGACGGTGCCGTCGTCGTATTCGATGTGGACGTCGTCCGGCCAAGTCCCGCGGCACACCACCATCTCGCGCTCCAGGAAGTAGAGATAGAGCAGCGAGCCCAGATAGATCCGGTCGATCATGCCGCGGAAGTCCTCAAGATAGCTGACCACGACATCCCGGCGCGCATACGCGAAGTCGACGTGGATGTTCGAGCCGAGCCCGTAGTCGCGCGCGTACAGCTCGCCGAAGTGGCGGCCGGGGCCGCCGCCGACCATCTTCCGGTGCAGCATCTGCCGGCCGATGAGGCCGCAGTCGTAGTGGAACCACCCGGAGAACAGCAGCGTCCCGTCGATCGGCATGCCGTTCGTCCCTTCGGTGGTGAGGGTGATGCCCTTGTCCTTGAGCCACTCCGCCATGGGCAGCAGCCCGCAGTAGAGCTCTTCCAGCTCGCCAATGCCGTCGAAGTCGCGGCCGAGCGTGTTGCAGATGCGGATGTTGTCGACGTGCAGGGTCCTGGCAACGGGCACCATGCGCATCATCGCTTCCATGCGCCGCCGGAAGTGTCCGAGCTCCCAGTCCAGCGCGTGCACGACGCCGCAGGGTTTGCCGCTCTCGCTGGACATGTACGCCGGGTCCCATTCGGGGCTGTCGGGATAGGCGTCGTCGATGTTGACGTGATAGCTGACGGTCGTGTCGTAGTGGCGTTCGCACTCGTCGATGGCGCGCAGCAGGCGGTGCCTGCCGCCGGGTCGGGGATTGACCTGGTGCATCGACGGGTAGCCGTCGTCGTGGCCCTGGTTCTGCCAGCCGACCAGGTAGATGAGCTGCGGGATGCCGTCGGCGACGTTGTGGATGGCGCGCACGATCTCCATCATCTGCGGGTAGGTGGTGAACACCTGGTCGTTCTTGAGCGTCAGGAAGATCTTGTAGGAGATGGTCGAGCGGTACAGCTCGTCGGCGTCCGGCAGGGTGCGGTTGACCCAGAGCGCCCAGTCGCTCCAGTCGATGACGCCGTCGCCGTTGTAGTCCGCGAGGAACACCACCTTCACGTCGAGCGGCCACATCGTGCGCGAGCGCACCCGGTACCGGTAGTCGTTGAGGGCGACCGTGTAGCCGCCGGCGCCGTTGGCATGGCGCTCCGGCAGCAGGGGGAAGTTGCCGTGCACGAAGGCGCACAGCCGGTCCGGGTGGTAGACGCAGCCGCGCATCACGTCGCACGCGGCGTCGTCGCCGCCGACCGAGCCGAAGTCCTCGCGCCACCACTTCTTGCCGATGTCGCTGGGCTCGAACGAGATACGGGCGTACCGGTACTCGCGGTCACGCACCTGCAGCAGCGGCGAGCCGCCGAAGCCGAGCGTCGCGAGCGGCCCCTCGATGCCGTCGATGCGCAGCCGCAGGCAGTCCGCCTGCAGGTCGAACCGGTAGTCGAACGAGATGTCGCCATACGTGACGTGGAACGTCGCCGACGTGGCCGTTGCCGAATGATCGAGGGCCAACTCGCTCCAATCGACCGCGGCGCCGTTGATCGTCAGGGGCGTGTGGTGCGGGTCGCCGAGCAGCGTCTGGCCGGTAGCGAGGTGGGTGTACGACGCGACGACCGGAATTCCGTCGTGGAGTTGCACGCGCAGGATGTCGTTCTCAAGCAGCATGGGGTCAGGCTCCTGCCGCGCCGGACTTGCGGGATGTTGTTCTCACCGGGGAATTGGAGCACGATGGCCGCTTGAGGGGCAACGCGTCGGTGACGGAGCGGTTGACAGCGTACCGCCGTACCGTGGCCGCGTTGCGCCGCGAGGTGCGGGCCGACCCGTGGTACCCGCGCTACCACTTGGCGGCGCCGTTCGGCTCCGCCGGGGACACCCACCCCATCCACGTCGGCGGCCGCTATCACCTGACCTACCAGCACAGCTACGCGCCGGACTTCCGGGCCATGCACGGCCCCTGCCAGTGGGGTCACGTGGCCAGCGCCGACCTGGTGACCTGGACGCACTTCCCGCCGGCGCTCACCTCCCCGGAGCACGGCGTCGCCGCGGACCGCCACCTCTGGTCTGGCAGCCTGATCGCGCACGAAGGCAAGGTGTACGCCTTCTACACGATCGAGAACCGGGACGTGTACCTGGCGGTCAGCGACGGAGAAGACCTGCAAGGCTTTCGGGCGTATCACGCCAACCCCGTTGCCACCCTCCCTCCTGACCACGACGACCTCGGCATCCCCTATGACGCGGAGCGCGCCGACGAACACCTGATGGGCATGCGGGACCCGTGGGTGTGGCGCGACCGCGACGGCTTCTGCATGGCAATCGGCTCCGGCCGCCGGCGCAAGCGCGGCGGACTGGTGTTGCTCTACGAGTCGTCCGACCTCTACGCGTGGCGCTACCGCGGCATTCTCTGGTCCGCCGCCGATCCGGAGCGGGAGGGCATCTACTTCGAATGCCCCTGCGTGGTGCCCCTCGACGACGGCCGGCACCTGCTCAGCAACGTCAACCACCGCCAGTACATGGTCGGGACGATCCAGGACGGGCGGTTCATCGAGGAGCAACGGGATTTCGCCGATCACGGCCACAACTTCCTGGTCTCGGTGCTGACCCGGGACGACGCGGGTCGACTGTTCATGTGGGGCTGGATCCCGGACAAGCAACGGCGCACGCGCGACCCGGACATCCGCTGGGCCGGGGTGTTCACGGTGCCGCGCGAGTTCATCCCCAACCGCGAGGGAATGTTCGACGTCGTGCCCGCCCGCGAGATCGCCGCGCTCCGCCGCAACCACCGCCGGTGGACCGAGCGCACGTTCACCGTCGGCGAGGTCTGCGAGCTCGGCATCCTGGGCCCATCCGTGGAGATCGCCCTGGCCGTGGACCCGGGGGCGCCGGACGACGTCGAATACCGCGACTTCTCCTGCGGGCTGCGCATCGCCGACGGCCCGTTCGCCTGTGAGGTGACCTACTCCACCGCCGACGGACAGCTCCGCATGCTCACGCCGGACAACGAGTACACCGCGCCGGTAGGGCTTCCGGCCGGCGCGGAGGTGCGGCTGCGCGTGTTCGTGGACGCGTCGGTGCTGGAGGTGTTCGCCGGGGACGGCGTGCCGATGGCCAACCGCATCTATCCGCCGGACCCGGCGCGGCTGGCGTATCACTTCTTCGTGCGCGGCGCGCCCATCGACTCCAAGCACGTGGTGACGCTGCGGCACCTGGACGTCTGGGATCTGGACGGCATCGACAGCGGCGAGGATCGGTTCACCGAACGGATCACGCCGACCGCCCACTACGTGCGCAAGGGGCGTGACTGAACCCATGGCGGACAGAACGGGAATCGACCGCACCGCGCCGATCGCGACCGTACCGTTGGTGCGGCGGTTCAGGGGGCAGCTCCAGTTGCAGCTCATGACCCTGCCGGGGCTGCTGTTCCTGGCGATCTTCGCCTATCTGCCGATGATCAGCCTGATCATCGCCTTTCAGGACTTCAAGATCCTGCAAGGCTACTTCGGCAGCCAGTTCGTGGGACTGAAGCACTTCGCCTGGGCGCTCACCGATCCCGAGTTCTATCCCGCGTTCAGGAACACCGCGCTGCTCAGCCTCTACGGACTGGTGATCGGCTTTCCGGTGCCCATCATGCTGGCCCTGCTGATCAACGAGATCCCCCACACCGGATTCCGGCGGGTGGTGCAGACGACCAGCTACCTGCCGCACTTCATCTCCTACGTGGTCACCGCCGCCCTGTTCATCCTGCTGCTCGACCGCCGCGGCATCGTCAACGACGTGCTGCTTGCCGTCGGCCTGATCGACGAACCGGTGCTGCTCTGGACGAAGCCCGAGTACTGGCGGCTGCTGGCGACGCTGGTGAACGTCTGGAAGGGCATGGGCTGGAGCGCCATCCTCTACCTGGCGGCGATCGCCGGCATCGACGAGCAGCTCTACGAGGCGGCGATCATCGACGGCGCGGGACGGCTGCGGCGCGCCTGGCGGATCACCCTGCCGAACATGACCGGCATCATCGCCGTGCTGCTGATCCTGAACATGGGAGGGCTGGTGCGCGCCAGCCTGGACACGTCGTACCTGCTCGGCAACCTCTTTACGCGCGAGACCTCGTACGTGCTTGAGTACTATACCCTGGAGATGGGGCTGGAGCTCGGCCGCTACTCGTTCGCCACCGCCATCGGCCTGATGCAGTCGCTGCTGGCGATGATCCTGGTGGTCATCACCAACTGGCTGTCGGGCCGCCTCACCGGCAGGAGCCTGTTCTGATGGCGCTCGCGCGCATGGCCCTGTCGAGGGACGATCGCGTCACCAACTCGGTCGTGGTCGTGGTCGCCCTGGTCGTCCTCGCGGTCACCCTCTACCCCTTCTACTACGTCATCCTGCTCTCGCTCAACGAAGGGATCGACTCGGCGAAGGGTGGCCTGTTCCTGTTCCCGCGCCGCCCGACGCTGACCAACTATCGCGTGGTGCTGGGCGATCCCCTCATCGGCACCGCGTTCCTGGTGACCATCCTGCGCACGGCGGTGGGCACGGTAGCCGCGGTGTTCTTCACGGCCATGGTCGCCTACGGGCTCTCCAAGAAGCAGCTCGTCTTTCGCAAGACCTACTCGATGATCGGCCTGATCACGCTCTACTTCTCGGGCGGACTGATCCCGACCTATCTCCTGTATCGCGCGCTGGGCATGCTCAACACGTTCTGGGTCTACGTCATCCCCAGCCTGTTCGTCTACTATCACGCCCTCCTGTTCATGGCATTCTTCCGGGAGCTGCCCCAGTCCCTGGAGGACTCGGCGAAGGTCGACGGCGCCGGCGACTTCCGCATCTTCGTCCGCATCGTGCTGCCGCTGTCCAGTCCGGTGCTGGCGACGATCGCCCTGTTCGTCGGCGTGTTCCACTGGAACGACTGGTTCGCATCGGCGTACTTCGTGTTCAACCAGAAGCTGTGGACGGTGCCGACGATCCTGATCAAGACCATGTCCAGCCTGGAAGCGTTCTACAAGGTGGCCTCCGCGCAGGCGCAGAGCATCCGCCCCGGCATGGAGATGGTCACCTCCGAGATGCTGGTGACCATGGAATCGATGAAGTACGCCACGATCGTGGTCACCGTGTTTCCGATCACCATCGCGTACCCGTTCCTGCAGCGTTACTTCGTGAAGGGACTGCTGGTCGGCCACATCAAGGCGTAACCCGCACGCCGGTCACGGTTCCGGGGTCCCATTCCACCGTGCGCTCCGCCTGATACGGAGACGGCTGCCAGTCGTTGCCCTGGAAGGTCACCCGGCTGGACAGCTCCACCCAGATGGAGCCACGCTCGGGATTGTTGCTCGCACGCGGGGTGGGATTGCTGAACGTGTTGGCGCGCACCATCACGTCCCGCGCGGAGCTGACGATCATGGCTCGGCGCGGGTAGTCCACGAAGCGGTTGTCCTCGAAGGTGAGGTCTCTGAAGATCGGGTAGGCGGTGCGATAGAGGGACCCCGAATCGCCGATCGTGCTGGTGGGGTTGGCAGAGCCCTGAGGCTTGATCGGCACGCCTGCGGGCAGGAACGCGCTGACGTACACCACGCCCTTGCCCCAGTCGTTGACGTCGCAGGTGTGGAACGTGTTGTCGCGGACGATCAGGTCCTCGACGCCTGAGCCTTCCGACCACGTGCCGGAGCTGGCGCCGGTCTCGATCTGCACCGCCGCGCCCTGGTTCCGGTAGAACCGGTTGCCTTCCATCAGGCCGTGGCAGGCTTGCAGGAGGACGCCGCGCGCGCGGTTCTCATGGAAGTGATTGCCGCTGATCAGGTAGTGGGAGCTGTCGTAGCGGCGGTTGAACAGAATGGTCTGCGGGTCCAGGTCCGCCGGCAGCACGTCGGCGAAGGCCAGCTTGCACTCGTCGTCCGGCAGGTAGCGGACGTCGGTGACCCGGCTCGCGAACCCGGTGGGCGACAGATCCGGACGACGAAACTCGACCGGATCGCCCGCCTGAAGAGGCCGTTCATCCTCCCGGACGTTGCGCGCGATCAGCGTCTGGCGCCGCACGTCGCGGACGCCCATCGAGATGTTGTCGTGGACGTTCAGGCAGTCGTCGCCGTGGAAGCTGAAGTCGCAGCCTTCGAGCCTGAAGAACCCGCGGCTCTGGGCGAGGTGCATGCCATCCGACGTGGTGGTAATGCGGCGGGTGGCGTCCGGCCGCAGGGCGATCCTGCAGCTCACCGCCTCCCAGTTGCCGGTATCCCCGCGCACGATGAAGCCGGCGCCGGGCGCCGAGTGGACGGTGATCCGTTGCAACGACAGGTGCCGGCAATCGCTGATCGTGAACGCCGGCGAGTCGTGCAGGAAGTGCCGGACCAAGTACACCGATCCCGGCTGGAACAACATCTCGGACAGCCCGGCCGGATCGAGGTGGCAGCGCAGCACGTTGGACCCCACCTTGCGCACGCGGGTGAACCCGCGCCCGTACTCCTTGCCGCCTTCGCACCCGGGCGTGAGCCGCTGCGGGTCCAGCGCATTCATGGTGGCGAAGGTCATGCCGGCGTCGACGTCGTCGTGCTCGGTGAACTCGAACTCGATCCAGCCGCGGTCCGGGGCGACGGCACGCACGTGCGCGACGCTGGCAAGCGGCGCCGTGCCCCAGTCCCAGTCGACCACCAGATCGCGCAGCACGACGCGCCGGCAGTCGGCGAGGTGGAGGAAGTCCTCGTCCCTGCTGAAGATCAGCTCGGCCCCGTTGCCCTCGAACGTGAAGTCCTCCAGGCCCCGCAGGCAGAGGGGACGCGCCGTTGCGAAGCGGTACACTCCCGGCGGGACGCTCAGCGTGGAGATACCCCGGTCGCGGCTGTCATCGAGCGCCTTCTGGAAGGCGCCGTAGTTGTCGCCGGCGGCAGGATCGGCGCCGAAGTCCCGGACCGACGCCCGCTTCGGCTGAAGCGGGGCGGGCGCGGTCACGACGATGTTCAGTTCCTCTGCTCGCATTCCTCTCTCACCCTGGGCGTCGATCGATGCGCTCCCAAAAAGTGAGGACACGCCGGCTGCTCGTGCCGGCGTGTCCTCATCGACGCACGGAGCGTCGCTGATCGTAACGAGTCGTCGCGCCCCCCGACGGGGCGCGACATCTGTTACATGCCGAGGTTGGCGCGGTATATGCGCGTCGCCTCGGCCTCGAACTGGGCGAGTCCCGCCTGCCCGGCCTTCTCCTGGAACTCCGCGATCAGGCTGACCGCTTCTTCCTCGCTATCGGCGAAGACCATGCGTGCGAAATAGTCCTCGAACAGCTTCTCCACCCGCTCGCGGATGATGCCGACGTCGCTGTCACCGCGGATCGGCACGTACAGCTCGGGGCCCGACGTGAAGTAGGGAGTCATCTTCTCGACAAAGGCGATCGCCTTCTCATCCGGTCCACTCTGCCAGCGGGGTGCGCCCAGCTTGACGCCGTCCAGGGTGATGATGGGCGGCAGGTGGATCCCGGCCGTGATCAGGTTGGTCCAATCGGCATTCACCATCTCCAAGAACTCCGGGAACCAGGTCGGCATCCCATCCGGGAAGTGCGGGGTGACGTAATTGTCGGGATTGAACGAGAAGTGGGGGCCGTTCACCGGATCACCGGTCCAGGCGTCGCCCTCGACACCGACGGACGTGTCGACGAACCCCTCGGGGCTGGCGTAATACTGGACGAAGCGGATGGCGCGATCCGACTTGTCCGACGCGGTCGGGAACACGTCGGCCATCCACGGCGTGCGCCACATGGCGTAGGCATAGGTGTCCCACGGGGGCAGCACGTAGCGCGTGGTGCCGGTCTCACCGATGGGAACGGATTCACCGGGGGGGCAGTCGTTGGTCATCATCACGATGACGTTGCCGGCCACCCAGTTCTGATGGACCTCTTGCGTCCACACCAGCGCCTCCTCCGGGTAGAGACCCTCACGCGCCAGCTTGTTCATGAACTTGATCGCCTCCGGGAACTGCGGGTGGCTGGTGTAGTACTTGACATCCTTCGTGTCGGGGTCGACGTAGTAGTTGCCCCACGTGTGGTTGGTGCCGAAGTGGTAGGTAAACCACGCGTGCTTGGTGTTCTTGTCGCCCAGGACGGGGATCTTGTCCGGGTGGTTCGCCGCCATGGCCTTGACGGCCTCATAGAACTGGTCGGCGTTGCGGATCTCCGGCGCGCCGATCTCATCGAAGTAGTCCTGGCGCACGCCGAAGCGCGGCAGCCAGCACGGAATCGCGAACCCGACCTCGGCCGCCACGGCCGAGTCCTTCGACGCCAAGCCGCCGCCGAAGGCCAACCGATAGGTCTTGCCGTCGGTATGCGCGTATCCGCTCAACAGCTCCGGGCCGATGGCATCGTCCAGGTAGGCGCGGAAGCTCGGCGCATACCTGTCGATCAGCTCGTTGACGTCATGGACCAGCCCGGCGTCCATCAACTGCGGCACGCCCGGGTTGTTCCAGTCGACGACCATCAGGTCCGGCCAGTCGTTGCTGGCGATCATGAGGTTGATGCCCTCGCCGGTCGAGTCATCCTCGGGCGGTTTGCGAATGTCCAGGTTGACCCCGGTCTTCGCGGTGACGAGTTCCGCTCCCCGGCCCTCCCACGGTTGGAACCAGCCGCGGTCCGAGTAGACCGTCAGCGTCACGGGCGACGTGTCCATCTCCCATTCCTCGGCGAAGACGGTCCCTGAGGCGCACAACAGGACCGCCGCGGCGGCGAATACCACGGTTCTGTTCATCGTGTATCTCCTTCTGCTGGTGATAGATTGGAACATGGCTCCGCCGGCGGACGCCACATCCTGGCGGACCCATGGTAGCGCGGTTCGGCGTGCGGCGACAACCGGCGGGAGATCACTCGGGCCGATCCCAGGGAAAGGTGAAGGTCGGCTGCTCGGCGTAGCGGTCCTGCTCGAACACGATCCGTTCGCCGCAGCCGGGCTCCAGCCGTACCCGCACGTACGGCCGGTCGACGGTCGTCCGCGCCGAGCCGGCGGCGGCGGTGCCGAAGCGGTGCTCGCCATACGCTCCGGCCTGCGCGACCACGGTGCGCGCTTCGACCTGGTCGAGGTTGACCAGCGTCACCGCCACCTCGGTCGCCGACATCGAGTCGACCAGCGCCGCCACGTTCGGCGGGATGCCCGGCCGCCGGCGCTCCGGATCGAAGTAGCGCAGCCGGCTGTAGAGCGGGAATCCGTAGTGCGCGGTCTCCAGGCCGCCGAGCATCTGCTGCGTGAGCGCGGTCACCATCGCCGGATTGGAGCCGTTGGGATCGTCGGACATGCGCGCGTCCGGCGAGCTCCCGTCCCGGTGCATGCGCTCGACGCGCCGCCGCAGTTCCGCGAAGTCCCTCTGCAGCGACTCCACCGGAAAGTCGGGATTGTTGCCGCGCAGGTAGCGCACCCACGGGTCGCCGGCGATCAGCTTCGTGTCGGCGTCCGCCATCGACCAGAACCAGACCGGCAGCGCGCCGTTGGTGTACGGCTCCGGCGCGTAGTTGTACCAGCCCGGCGCCCCCTCCTCCTCGCCGTAGTTCTGCGGATACACGGTCTGTCCGTCGACCACCTTGGCGTTGGCGTTCACGCCGTCGATCACGCCGCGCCACGTGTCGACGTAGCCCTGATCGCCGGTCACCATCAGCGCGTTGCCGAACCCGCGCGGCGCCCGTTCGATGAACAGGTGCCGGTGCAGCCGGCCGCCGGTGCCGGGGTTGAGGTAGTCGTCGATCGAGAAGCCCCAGCCGTAGGTGCCGCCCCACCAGCGGCCGCCGCAGGCGCCGCCCAGGGTGCCGTCGAGCCCGACGTTGGTCGGGATGACGCCGCCGTTGGCGGCGGTCCGCTGCTGCCAGGCGTCGACGTACTCGACGATCCAGTCCCGATACTTGGCCTCGCCGGCGATCATGCAGGCGTTGATCGCCAGGGTCGTGGTCTGCAGGTTGAGCGGATGGTCGCCGGCCACGTCGTTGTATTCGGCGAAGTGGGCCAGCATCTGCTCGTAGGTGGTCTCCCGGTGGCCGGGCTTGAAGCGGCCCTCGATCTCGATCCGGTCGCCGGTCCAGTCGAGCGCCGTCGCCTTGCGCAGCATGGGTCCGCGGCTGCCGTTGAACATGCTGCGGATCACGCGGTGGCGCGGGTCGTAGTTCTTGGCGATCGGGTCCTCGTCCATGTAGAAGCCGGCGTAGCGGCGCGTCCGGTCCTGGAAGGTCCGGTCGTACGGGGTGCAGAGGCCCTGCAGATAGAAGGCGTTGAAACCCTCGCCGTTGTGACCCCAGTCGAACATGACCGGGAATTCCTTGAAGTACATGCCGTCGCGGGCGAACTCCACCTCGACCGTCTTGGCCTCCGTGTACTGCCGCAGGTGGCCTTCCCAGGCGCTCAGGTAGCGATCCAGGACGACCCGGTCCGCGCCGAGCGCGTACAGCAGGGTCCAGCCGGTGAAGTTCTCCGCAGCGTCGTCGGCGCCGTCGTCCCCACCCCAGCGGGGCACGCAGAGCAGGTACCCCCGCTCGTCGAAGTACTTGGCGTAGAACGCCTCGATCGCCGGGACCTGGGCGCGCAGCAACGCGCGCTGCATCACCGCCCACGCGGGCGGCGCCATCGGCGTGTCGATCGTCAGAAGCGAACGGGTAGCGGTCGGCATGGTCCGATCATACAGGAGAACGCACGCGCGTCTACATCGGCCACGCGGCGAGCGCCAGCTCGGCCAGCCGCTTCTGGCGCGCGACGACCTCCTCCGGCGTCCAGTCCGCCGCGTCTGCGACCGTCTTGGTCAACCGGTATGGCGACTCCCGATAGAGGCGCCGCTTGTCCGCGAATCCGGCGTTCCCCACGTGCGAGTTGTCGCTTGCCCGCAGCAGCGCCTGATTGCCGAGGCGGTTGACGTACCCTTTGTGCTCCATTTTTGCCAACCTATCGCGACCGCCGCGCCGTCTCTATGCACCACTCCATCCGTCCCTATTCAATCGAAACGCAGAAACGACCTCTTGCTTGATCAAGCCCTTATGCCCATTTCGACGTGGAGCCAACGATCTACTTCTAATAGGATCCTCGAATTGATCGAAAATCGTAAAGCCAATACTCTCTAGCATCGCGTTCAGTGCCTTCCAGGTGACAATTCTCGTTCCCCCTACCAAATTATCACCGCACACCAACACCAGCGTACCGCCCGGGCTCAGCAAATCCCTTATCGCCAAAAACGCTGCATTCATGTCCCGAATATATCTATGCACAATCAAAGCCTTCCGCGCGTGCCGTCTCTCAAGACACCATAGCTTCGGCACAATATCCCTCCTCCATTTTGACTCGTTATCGCTGAGCAACGACCTATTCAACCGCCGTTCAGTTCCTACAAATTGATGCACAATGTCGTCAACTCGAAAGGGAAGCAGACTCTCAAGGACGTACAGCTCCAGCTTAGAATTGCGAAAGTAATCCTGCGCGTTCACGTACGGGGGCGAGGTGATAACGTGAGAACAGGTGAGAGATTCCCTACATGCACGCGCCGCATCGACGACGTTGAGGTGCAAAATACTCACATTCGCTTGCCGACGTTCACCATAGAGACCGCAAAGCTCATGGAGCATTTTCTTGATCGTCCTTCTCGGGTCAAAGTGCTTCCCCTTCCTTGTCCTAATAGCCTCTTTGGAGATAAACGGCTTCGGACTTCGCTGGTCTGCACGAGAGCACGGCCTAGCCGACAACCCGAGTGCCAAAAGCACTGCGCGCCCTGCATCGGTGTCGCATAACTGCAACCCTTTCGCTACAAATCGAAGCTGCTCGATTTTTCGGAGCGTCGCCGGAGTAAACCAGTACGACTTATTGTCCCATTGCAATGGCAATTCATCGCTACACTGAGCTCGTTCCAACAATTCATTGCAAATATTAAGTGCATGCTCTGCATCAAATCCCTCGACTTTGACCCTCGACAGCAAAACACCGAAAGGGTTTATATCAATACCGGATACACGTATATTCCTCTTACTTCCCGCGTCAATTATGGCTCCTGACCCGCAAAACGGATCAAGCACGTGATCCGCACCGCTGGCGTAAAGATCGACCAATTTATCCGCAAGGTGTAATACCATTTTCCCAGGGTAGCGATCTATCCGACCCGGTAGCGACCTCATCCGGGCTGATAAACCAACCACCGCCTTCCGATTCCACGAGAATAATAGTCTACGTTATGTCGCAAGACCTCTGAATAAATCACCGACGGTGGATCTATACACTTGCGTATGTACATATACGCCCCTAACGCTTGCGGCTTCGTCCCCAAAGGGCACACGGTACCACTGAAATCCGAGTACGAGTCGATATCACCGAATACGTCCTTCAGCACGTTGACCGTAGATATAGGATCTAGTGCGTCAGCATATTTTATGCAACATGGATCGTCAATTGTAGCCAAGATACTCCGGTTAAAACATTCCGTCCTCCCTATCCAATCTTCCTTGAACGGAGGATGTGGAACGACTAACGTCGTCTTCTTGGGTTGAAGAATATCATAGGTAGAAAACGCCCGGTCCCCTTCGTATCCCAAGAACATCGCCGCATGAAGAGGCCTGCTAGGGTTTGCTGACGGGTTGAACCCCGGCAGCAGCATCACTGACGAAAGACCAAAAGAAAGAGGAAGTCGGCCCTCGACCTCATAATCGTCCGGCTCACTATAGGCTATCCATAGGCGATCCCAGAGTCCAATATCATCAAGGAAACGTAGAAGAAGCAGAAGATGTCGCTTCGATAGCACAGATATATCGACGACCAACGAGGACGGGTTCCGATCGAGTAGCGCCGATCGCAGCCGATCGCGCGTATCCGCCGAGCCGCCACCTCCTCCTATATAAGAAACCGGAAACTCGTCTACCGGACAGAGCTGCTCAAGCGTCGAAACAATAGTAGAGTGATGTTCTCCGCCCCGCTTGTTATCATCCTCATATCTAAAGACTACCGACTTGGTCGGTGACCAATCCTCCAGCTCCGTCGTGATCCCAAGACATCTCTCCTCGTGACTCGAGCACAACAAAAATATTCCGTTTTCTGGCAGCAATGATCCATGAAATATTCTCTTCATTCCTCGTTCTCCGCATGTTCCTTGAACGGAAGATGTGCTTCTGGCGACGACGAATCTACTTGTGACGCAAACCGCTTGATAAGACGGCTCTTTGTAATCTTTCGAAGATCTTTGTCCAACAGGTATAGCAGTTCTGAGCAACTGACCTCGCTACGCCACCTTAAGCGCGGGCTAATCTCCAATGCCGGCGCGTAAATACGTGCGATATTGACATCCACCGGCTGCGGATCCTGAACGTGCTTGGGACGCAGACCAGGTCGATTGTTCCTCAACTGAAAAACGCCCTCCTTAATGCCAAGGTTTATTATCCTGTCTAGCAGTTCGTAGTTAGGATCAGAAAGCCGCTCCGGATCTCTGAGCGCGAGGCGTGCGGCTTCCGGCTCGCTCGAATGGTGCAATAACTTCTGCCTAAGGCAATCACCGAGATCAAGTAAGAGGTACTTGATCTTCTCGCCATAGGTCTCTACGTTGCGACTGAGCGTAGCCAAGTTGTGATTGGACACGGTATAAACCGCTTCAGTTTGGTGACGAGGATCGATAGATTGCAAAGCGTCCTTGGTTCCATTTGACTGCAGGGAGTACGCCATAGCTAAGATCTCTTGAAAATACCTAATTACACCTGAACTAATGAAGGCAAGGTCTCTGTGACCCGAAAACCGCTTCTTCGTCCGCCTTCCCGATAGCTGCCGATATATCGCAGTGTCACGGTAGTAAGAGAGCTTTTGGGTCTGCTTCTGCAAGTCCCAAGAATCGAACTTCTCACGGGTGACGAGGCGGATCACTTCTTCTCTCACCGCTTCTTGTGGAACCTCGTCTTCAGCGCTCGCTGGAAGAAGAGTCGCAAGGTTCTTCGGCGCAAGCTGTTGATTGATAAACAGCTTTCCTACCATGTTTTCTAGCAGACTTATGTACCTCGAAAAATCCGCATCGTTGTCTACTGAATAGATGAGTGTGACCCTATTATAGTCATGGATTTCTTGAAGCTCTTGTTCGACTGTGGTGTCCGAGATATCGCCGGCACCTACCTTCCTAGCGACCTTGACCGAAATATTAGGCGGGCCGAACTTGACAAAGGTATTTACCACCAGCTTCTGGTATGCGAGAAGATTTTCATACTCGTCTATAAGAATCGTTACATGACTGCTTTTCAAGTGCGGCACTTGGCTTCGGATCAAGCGTACTATTCGTTTGAACATATCAATATCGAAACACACGAACGGCACGTTGACAGATTCTTCATGAATGAACCTTCGTCGAACGAACTCTGATAATTGTCGGCGCATGTCGGAAAAATGCTCCAACAGGTTCTCGAAATGGGCGATCGAGGCGGCGTCCGGTCGTGCTAGTGCACTAGCGATGGAACGTACTAGATTGGTCTCGGAAATGGAATCAAGTTCGACCCTTTTCTCTTTTACACAATGTGAAATTTCTGACACCACGCTTTCAATAACACCAAGGTAGAACTCCTGAGCGAATGTATCAATCAACCGATTGAGCGTCTCACGTTTTATATCACTAGTGGAGTCATGGCTTGTCAGACGGGTCCCAGCATTGCAGAAGGCCCCGCGGTCGAGACGCATGTAGCAACCGAATATATCGCTGATCTTCTTCTGTGAGTCGCGGGCGGAAAGAATCCGTGCTCTCAAGGAAAGTAGAAGCATGGTCTTTCCGGTACCTCGTGATCCCTCGATAAAGCAAGGCTTCATTTCTTCAAGCATTCGGATTTTTTCTGCGTCAGGCGGAGAAAACGATTTTGCCAGCAGTCGCGGGTCATCTTCGTCGAAATATTCTGCGCGTACGCGCGAGAAAGGATTGGAAGAGTCTCCCCTTAGCGCTTCGCTAATCATTGATGTTTCAGAGTTCTGTTGCGTGATCTCTGAACATAGCCTTTGGACCGTATCGTGATACGCGTCCTCGTCTAACGATGCATAAAATAGCGGTCCCAGCAGAGGAGGTAGTTCGACGGAGCCGAGTCTCAGTACGATAACCTTTCCTCCATCTTGACTAGCTTCGTTCGAGAGCACGGCATTGATTTCTCGGTGCTGCCAACGAGCATTCGTCGTGTTCTTAGAGTAAATGATGATTACAGTGTGGGATTTCATGATGGCGTTGTTCATAAAATCGATAATGTCGTCACCAAGGCGTAACTCCTTCAAATCGATGCAAACGGAGTGCCCTACCATTTTCAGGGCATCATAGAGCCTTTGCGCGATCTCCGAATCCAGACCCGCGTGTGAAATGAAAATATGCCTCATTTTTCGTATTCGATGGTCGGCCGGTCGCTTTGCGCATCGCGAAGCGTCCAGGTTCGAAGGTCGTCTTCCATGGCGCCGAGACTGGCGAGTTGGGTACGGAGGAAGGCTTCGTAGAAGTCGCCCATGCGTTCACTATACAACGGATGAATGGCGTTGTGCCACTGCTTGAGCCAGGGGAGACATTCCCGAATGACGGCGAGGAGCGGGGTGAGGCGGGCGGGGCTCCACCCTTCGCGCTCGTTGGCGTCCGTATAGTACGTCGCTACCGCTTGGCACAGGGTCGGGGCGTCCCAGCCGGCCCATCCGACCAGGAGCGTGGGATCGTTGTCGCGGCTCATGTTCGGAAAGCTGATGAAGCGCTCCTTGGGCACATCGAGGGCGCCGCGCAGGCGCCAGTAGCTCGGCTTCAGGAAGTCGGCGGAGCGGTACTTGGGCGGCGGGGTCAGGTCGCCGATCGCGTCCCGCTTGCGGCGGCGCTGTTCAGCCTTGACGCGGGCGGCATGGTCGTCCTCCGTCTCTGTTAGGCCGGCGGGGAGTGCGGCGACGGTCTCAGCGTCGATTTCGTCTTCGCGCCGCTGCGCTTGCCAGACCATCTCCCAGTCGGCGCGTTTGGCGAGGCCGGAGGGCTTGTAGCGCTGTACGGGCAGCGCGGGCACGCTTTCGGCTTCGACCAGTTCGGCGACCAGTGGGGCGAGATCGCTGTGGGCGCGTTTCGAGAAGCGGGCTGCAACCTGCTGGAAGTCCGCATCCGCGGCAGCCCGTTCGGCGAGGGCGCGGACGGTGGTGAGGCGAGGTGCGGGCCAGTAGGCAGGGGACTCCAACCGGTCGAGCAGCCACGTGCGGAGCGCGCGCTGTTCCTGATCCCGCCACGGTTCAATGTTCCAGCGCCGCTTGTATTCCGGCCTTTCGAGCAGACCGATGAAACGGTCGGACTGGATCAGTTCGATGCGCCGTGCGACGACGGCGCGGTAATCGTTCGGCCAGTGGCCGGGCAAGTCGGTAATCGGCGTGGACCCGTGGCGTTCGAACCACCTGGTTTCCAGTTCGCCGGCCGCCATCCGCCGCGCCATGACGATCTCGAATGCACGCTCGCCCAGCGCCAGCGGCGGCGGTTCAGGACGGCCGCCGGCACCGTCCGCGTAGCAGCAGTCTTCGTCGATGATGCCGTAGAGCCGGTAGCACTCCCAGTCGAGTTCCTCCTGCAGGACGATCATGCGCGCCAGGAGTCCGGCGGCAGCGTCTCGATGGGTGTCGAGCTCAGCCGGTGTCATAGGAACCCGGTCTGTCAGTTGTGCCGGCAGATGGGACTGACGCTGGACCGCGAGACGATCAAGCCTCTTAGAAATGTGCAACGGCAGTGCTTTGGGAATTGGATAATCTTTTAGCTTGGTCCCCCCAAACTGATAGAAGTCGTGCCACTTCTCGTCCTTGGAATACGCACCGCCCGGACCACCCTTATTATGACACGTCTGCTGGAGCCAGAAACATGCTACAGAACTGTTGAGGATTCCTACGAGTGCAAGATGATCGGCTTCGGTGGCCTCCTTCGGCAGTTTTATCACAGGTGCGGTTTGGGAGAAGACTCTTCCACCGCGATCGAACACGAAGTTATTGTGAGTAGCCACTTCGGCAAATGAAATGAAACGAGGATTGGTATACCGTGTTGGAATCCAGCGGTACCAAGTCCACCAATCATCGCCACACTCCAACCTAGTTTTACCTCCGAACGACTTCATTCCTCCTATCGTCGTACGGTATCTCCACAGGTATCTCCCCCACGAACTATTGATGTCGTACTCAAAGGGACAGTTGTCGCAATTGTACGGAACGAGCGCAACCGATCTTCCTTCGTACGACCAGTCACGTATCAGTTCTCCGATTACATGGCCGCGCACCAACTTGGAATTTATACCCAAGCGCAGAAACACTCCCTTCGGAGCTACGAACGCATCGTCAGTTCCCGTGAAGCTGGCAGGACCGATCGAAGTTGCGGCGTTACCGAGATGATTCAGATTCTTGTCCAACAGCAGCTTGAGATCGTTTGCCAACGCATCGGAGACCGACCACGGATGAATTGCGAATGTAACTCTCGGAAGGTCAGCTACATCGAGCCATTCGTTGCTGCTGCCGGATCGATCCACGTGGGTTACTATAGACCGCCAGACATTCCCTTTCTCGGGCTGTACGGGAGGCGTCGGCTCGCCACGTCGTCCCATCACCACTCGAACGACGTCGGATACCGGAGTACGATTGCGGCCGAAGAGAATCACCGTCGGCGTACCGTGACCCGGTATATAGGCGCCGGAGGTATCGATGACGTGGGTCAGGTCCACGCTTGGGAGGAACGACTCGATCAGCTTCTTGCCGAATTCTCGCTTCATGAACGAGTTTGCCGTGATCATACCAAGATACCCGGCGGATCGCGTCCCGTTCCCGCGGAGTGCCAGCCCGAAACATCGTTCGGTAAACGGAACGCTCATCGCATACTTCATGTAACAGGTCGCGTATCTCGATCGATACAGTTGACGTACCGCTTGGTCCTTCGGGGTAATGTAGGGCGGGTTTCCTACCACCACGTGGTACTGCTGGCCGAGGATGCGGTTCAGCGCGTCGAGGTCCTCGGACCGAAATGCATGAGAGTATTCGGACCGAGCGGCGAGTTGCTGCTGCTCCGCGCCGCTGCCCAGGTCCAACTCGCCGAAGCGGCGGCCGTGGAGCAGGCTGTCGCCGGCGGCAACGTTGATCTCGAACGCGGGGGCGTCCTGCAGGCGCTCGATGCGGCTCGCCTGCAGCGCCGCCAGCAGCAGCCGGAAGCGGGCGATCGCCGCCGCGAACGGGTTGATGTCCACGCCGTAGACGGCGTTCAGCGTGCGCTGCACCAGCACTCGTTCCGCCGTACCGGGTTCGCGGTTGAACCACTGGCGCATCAGCCGGTGGAACGCGCCGAGCAGGAAGTGACCGGAACCGCAGGCCGGGTCGATGAGCCGGGTGCCGGCCAGCCCGAACTCATCGAGCGCCGGGGTGAGCGTGCGGTCCAGGATGAACTCCTCCACGAATTCCGGCGTCTGCAACAGAGCATAGCGCTTCTTCGCGTCGTCTGAGAGGTCCTGGTACAGGTCGCCGAGGAAGCGAGTGTCCCACTCGGGATCGGTGAAGTCGTGGCGCAGCGCGCCGGTGTCCGGGGCAGCCGTTCGCCAGAACGCCAGCAGGTCGCGCGCCGCGTCGCCGGAAATGCCGAGGCGCCACACCGGGTTGCGCTCCCGGTCGTAGAGCTTGGCCATCGCCGGCAGGCGAGCGACCTCGGCGAACCCGTCGAGCAGGTAGTCGCGGTCGGTATCGGTCGGATGGCCGCGGAAGTAGCTCGTCTGCCGGTCGGCCGCTCGCTCGTTGCCGCCGTTCGGGCCTCCGATCAGCGGTGCGTCGATCAGCCCGTTGTCCTCGATGAAGCGGACGAACACGCAGGCGAGCAGCCACGCGACCGCGGCCTGGGTCAGCTCGCCGGCTCGCCAGACGCCGAACGTCGCGGCGGTGCGCTCCGCGGCGCGCGCCGCCCGGTACTCCTCCTCCAACGCGGCCGCCATCTCCGGCACGCTCTCGGCTCGTTCGGCCAAGTCCCGCTCCAGCAGCCGCACCTGCCGCCGCAGGTCGCTCAACAGCGCCTGGCGATCGATCACGTCACCTCCTTGATCGGCCCTGCGGCATTACCGGACCTCCAGGTTCAGGTCCCGCGCGCCCTCGTAGTGAACCGCCTCGAAACTGCTGAGATGGGTCATCCGTCCTCCGTCGCGCACGGCCTGCGCGGCGCGGGTAAGCCAGCCGGCGCCGGGGCGCGCCCAGGCGGACGCGACGACCACCGGCAGGGCTTGGCCGTCGATCACCGGCAGACCGCCGGCCGAGCCTCCGGCAATGCAGAGTATACGCGCAGCGGCGGCCGCGCCGCGCTGGCATTCGTCCTGCACGGCGGCCAGCAGATCGAGCCGGCGGTAGCGCGCCAGCAGACCGGAACGGGTCAACAGCAGCGGGGTCTCCGCGCCGGCGATGTCTTCCTGCAACCGGGCCGCGGCTCGCTGTACGAGTTGGTCGAGACGGCGGCGGTCGATGCTGCCGGACGGCGCCGCGTCGGCGGCCACCACCACGTTCCAATCGGCGCCCAGCTCACGCGCCAGCGCCTGCATGTGGCGGATCAGTTCGGCCTCCAGGCTGAACGCCGTCAACTCGAACCCGGCCGCGAGGTAGCGCTCGGCGGCCGTGAAGTAACGCGGCGGGACCGACAGCGCCTGAAATCCCTGGTCGGCGATGGTCCGCCGCAGCCGTTCGTTCAGAGCCTCCGCAGCATATGCTTCTTCGTCTCCGGCGCCGGCCGTCGAAGGCGTGCTGCCGGTCGAGCCGATCAGGTGCGGCGTCCGCGCGCGGTACCTCCCCCGCTCCCGGTCCCAGAGCAGCTTGAGCCCTGCGGCCTCCAGGAGCGCGTCCAGCATGGGACGTTCCGGCAGCCGCTCGGCTTCCGGGTAGCGGCTCGCCAGCCGCTCGCGGAGCTGCCGCACAGTCAACTCCTTGGGGCCGAGCAGCGAACTGGCGCCCAGCTTGACGGCGCGCTCCGCCGGCATGCCGCGTGGATACAGCTCGCCGCGGGAGGAGAGCGCCGCCCGCGCCGCCGCCTGCACCGCCAGCCGCACGCACCGGTCCGGGGCGAGCGGCGTCATGCCCGGCGGCGGCGCGGTCCCCGCGATCGCCTCCCGCACGCGCGCCGGCGAGGCGAGCGGATCGGCGTCGGCAAGCCGGTCGGCGGCCTCGCCGAGTTGCCGGACGTAGTCCGCTTGCGCCTCCGGCGCCGCGGTGAGCGTCGCGTCCAGCGCCGCCGTCGCCAGGATCAGGGAGACGGCGCCGCCGGAGTACCCACGGTACCGGCAGCCCCGGCGCTTCCCTTCCGCTTCCAGCGCCGCCGCGGCGGCCACGCCGGCCCGCGCAAACCGCTCAGCGCCGGACGCCGCCGAGCCCCGCGCCGCGGCCAGCGCCGCGACCAGCTCGTCCTCAGCCATCACGCCGCCGTGGTTCGTCACCAGCGTCGCGACGGAATCCCGCAACGGCGGCATCCAACTGCCGCCGGCCGAGGTTCCGCGCGTCAATCGAGACGCCAGGAGGTCGATGCTCCATACCGCGGGGTCGGTCGGGTACTCCTCCTCGCCTGCGGTCGTGGTGGAAATCGACCGCCCGCGTTCGGCGAGGTGCTCGGCGAGCCGCTCCGACAGCAGGCGAATACGTTTGACGATGCGTTGGCCGATGCCCTTGTTGCGGTACAGGCGGATGCGCGGCAGCCCGATCAGCTCGGCGACCGTGTGCGCGCCCATCCGCTCCAGGGCGTTCAGCAGCCGCGGGCTGATGCCCAGTGCCGCCAGCGGGGTCGACTCCGTCACCCCCTCGAACTCCTCCGGCAGCTCGCCCTCCTCGTCGCCGGCGGGGGTCACGTCGATCTCCTCGAAGCAGCGGAACCAGGCGCGGCGCATCTCCTCCGCGTTGTCGAAGCGGGCGCGGTAGTCGCGGGCCAGCGCCGTACGGAAGAAGTCGGTCAGCGCCTCCCGCACCGATGGATCGAACAACTCGGCGTCCAGGGAGACTTCCTCGTGGAGCAACGCCGGATCGCTCTGTCCGTCGCCCCAGCCGGGGAGCTGTCCGGTCGCCATCTCGTGCAGCGTCATGGCCGCGCTGAAGCGTTCGGCGTAGGCGTCCCAGCGCGGCGGCTTGCGCAACGACAGGAACGGGTCGCGATACAGCGGGGTGCCGGCGCGGATGTTCTCCGCGGGCGCATCCGCCAGGGAGAAGTCGAACACCACCAAGCTGAGCGGCGCGCCGGAGACGCCGATGTTGTCGGGTTTGAGGTCGCGGTGCGATACGCCCTGCTCCTCCAGCCATTGCACGACGCTCACCAGTTGCTCGCCGAAGCGCTGCAGCAGGTCGAGCGATAACCGGCCTTCCTCCCGGATGCGGTCGGCAAGCGTGTAGGCGCCCTCCTTGTTCTCCGCGCCGGCCAGCGCCATGAAGACCGCGGCGTGGCCCGACTGATCGACCTCCCGGTACGCTTCGACGATATTGGGATGGCGCAGCGAGCGCAGCAGCTCGCCCTCGCGCCGCACGCGGTCGTTGCGGGACGGATCAAGCGCCACCTTGAGCACGCCGCCGCGGTCGTCGTGCTCCACCTGCAGTGCCAGCGCGGTCGCGCCCCGGCCGAGCCGGCGCACTACCAGGAATCCGCCTTCCAGCAGGTCTTCCGGGCCGGCGTCAAGGGGATGGACAAAGGCCTCGCGCGGCTCCTGAGCGGCGGCAAGCTCCCGTTCCGCGTTGTCGAGCTGCTGGCGGAACTCGGCCACGGAATCCGGGCGCCCGGCAGCGTCGGGATCGGTGGCGCACTCCACCACCAGTTGCAGCGACTCCGGCGCTCCGTCCAGCTCGTCGGAGAGCTTGAGGCCGCCGCTGCCACCCAGACGGACGGACAGGTCGGCGACCGTGGCGGCCGGCGGCGCGCCGGCGAACAGCCGATAGGCGACCGCTCCCAGCGAGAACAGGTCGAGCTTGCGTGGGTCGTAATCGCCGAGGCTGGATTCCGGGGCCAAGTAGACGCCTTCGGCGTCGTCGCTCGCCGGGCCGAGCGCCGTGCGCGTTCCGTTCGCGGCGTGCGTTCCCGTCTGCCAGTCGAAGATCTTCAACCGCGGCCGCGCCGCGGCCGGGTCCATCACCAGGACGCGCCGGGGACTCAAGGCGCGGTGATAGAGCCGGCGCTCGTGGGCGTACTGCAAGGTCTCCGCCAACTGGCGCACCATGTCGAGCCGTGTTTCCGGAGTCAGGTCGGCGCCGCGTCGATCCAGGAAGTGATCCAGCCGCTCCGCGGCCGGGTCGTGCTCGAATACTATGGCCGGCCCCTGCTCCGCGCCGGTAAGCAGTTCCGCACGCAGGATGCCGTCGTGGTTGATGCCGTCGAGCAGGCGGTACTCCCGCTCGGCGGCGGCGCGCTGTTCCGCGCGGCCGGCCGCGGACGACGCCCGCGCCAGCGGATAGATGCGGACGCGGCGCCTGGACGCCGGCACCGAGACGTGCTCCGCCTCCCAGTCCTGCCAAGTGTCGGTCTCCAGCAGAAGCGCGCGCAGCACGTAGTCCGAGACCCGCCGCTGCCGCTGCGACGGACGGATGCCGGCCTGCTCCATGGCGCGCGCGAACGCCCGCGCCAACAGGCGGTCGATACGCCGCGGCGGCCGGAGCGGATCGAACCCGGCGGCGCCGCTCAGCACGTCCACGATAGTCGGCTCCCCGACGCCGGCATGATTCTCTGACAGGTACACCCCGGTCCGCGCCAACCCCTCCAGCCGGCACCGCGCCTGGGACAGAAACACGACCGGTTCCAGGAACGGCACGCGCTCCTTGGCAAGAGCCGGCTGCGCCTTCAGCACGGCGGCGAGCTTCCGCGCCTTGCGGTTCGCCAGCAACAGCGGGCTGTCGGCCAGGAAGGTCCTGCCCTCCACGCTCCGGCTCCAGGTGCTCTGATCGCCGGAGACCACGCCCCGCCAGCTCTTGATCTCTACCAAGTAGACGTAGTGCAGCGACACCACGAGCAGATCGACCTCATTGATGCTGCCGTCGTGGGCGATGAACTCGAAGTTGGACCAAGCGCGAAACGGCTCGCCGTCCGGCAGCCTCGACCTCAGATAGTGGAGCGCCTCACGCTCCCACGCGTATTCCGACGGCGTGATCTCGATCCAGCGGCTGCTGCTCGACCGGTGCATCGGACGCCGCGCAGTATACCCGAAGCAGGCGTGGTAGGCTTCTGCCCATGAGCGGCTCCCCCGCTACCACCTCGGCGCCGGCGACGCCGGCCGAGCGCGAGTGGAACCGGCACCGCCTGACTGCCGAGGAGGATGCGGCGTTCGCGCGCGACGGCTTCCTGATCCTTTCGGACCGGCTGCCGGAGACGGTGACCAACGGCCTGGAGGCGGCGTTCGACGCGGTGATCGCCGCCGAGCGGGAGGCGCAGGGCGCAAGCGAGTTCGACCGGCTCAACGTGTTCGATTTCCTGGGACGCGACGAACGCCTGCTCGACATGATCGACTGGCCGGCGACCTTCCCCAAGGTGTTCGACCTCCTGGGCTGGAACATCCAGGTCTACCACTCGCACATGATCGTCACGCCCGGCGCCGGCCAGGGCGCGGAGCCCGGGCGGCGTCACTGGCATCAGGACAGCGATCGGCTCAACCACGAGTTGGAGACCACCCCGCAACCGCGGGTGTCGCTCAAAGTCGCCTTCTTCCTCACCGACTGCAGCCAGCCCGGCCGCGGCAACTTTGCCGCGGCGCCGGGCAGCCATCTGGACGAAGCGGCGATCGACCGCGAGCGGCGTGACGTCGATCCGCCGGGGGCGACCGAGGTGCTGGCGCCGCGCGGCGGCATCGTGCTGTTCGACCGCCGCGTCTGGCACACCGGCAGCCCGAACTACGCCGATTTCCCGCGCAAGGCGCTCTTCTACGGCTACAGCTACCGCTGGTTGCGGCCGCGCGACGACATGACCGTCGCTCACTGCATGGAGCGGTGCGATCCGATCCGGCGGCAGTTGCTCGGCGCCTCCAGCGGCGGGCACGGCTACACCTCGCCCAAGCCGGAAGACGTGCCGCTGCGCGCTTGGCTGGAGCGCCATCCGCGCGCATGATCCTCCATACCGCTCACATCGTGGCGAGCAGCCGCAGGCTCAGCGCGGGCAGCCAACTGAACCGAAAAGGTTCAGTTGCGGGGCGGTGCTCGCCGGTCGGCCGATCGGCTCCGACTCGGATGTCTCTCCATGCCACCAGGGAGGATAGGGAGAAGGCGCAGGATGCAGGTCGTTGACCGTCTCACCCGGAGGGGCGAAGACGCCGATCGGGACGACCGCTTCTTGCAGGGTCAGGCCGCCATGGTAGCCGTTCTTCCGCTGGCAGTAGCGCACGGTCTCGCTCCAGGGGACGACGATCCGCTCGCGGCCGGTGGCGGCGCGCACGCGCTCGCCGGCGAGTTCGATTTCGAGGTCGGTTGCCGGACGGCCGGCACTGCGCCAACGACCCTCGACGCCGCCGGGCAGCTTGACCCCGTCCGTCTCCAGCACGTGGCCGTGGTCCGAGGTCAGCACTACTACCCTGCCGGCCGCATGTGCCTCGTGCAGCAGCGCGGGCAGGGGCCGTACGCGGTCGCTGCGCCAGACGATCTGTAGCTGCTCGGACTTGGCGAGATGGTCGTCCACCGCATTCAGGACGATGCCCACCACGCGCCGGCGCACGTCGCCGAGCGCATCCCGTACCGCCGCCGTCAGTCCCAGAGTGGCGCCGTCGATCAGGTCGGCCTTGTGGAACAACAGCGGCGGACGGCCGCGTTGCGAGGAGCCGAGCAGGTCGGCGTGACCGGCGAACAGCGCCTTCTCCTGCGCGCCGCTGCCCCGCTGCACGGCGCCCGCGAACAGCGTTCTGCGAGACGTCTCCGTAACGGCCGGCAGCACCGCCAGCGCAGTCCGCGGAACGCCGCTCTGCCTGCGCCAGCCGATCTCGCGCAGGCTCTCGCCCAGTTCCTCGAAGACGCCGGCGTCCATCGCGTCCACCACCAGCACCAGCACCGGACGCGACCGCGCCAGCGGCGCCACGACCCGGGCCAGGCAGTGCTCAATGGGAAGGACCGCCGCGTCCGTGGCGCCGGCGTCTCCCGCCGTCCAGGTGTGCACGCGCGCAGCGAACGTCCGATTACGCCTCTCGCGACGGGTGCGCACCGCCACGTACAGCGCCCGGTACAGCGCGGCGATGCCGGCGTGCTGTTCCCCGCCCAGGAGCCGGCGTCTGGCCCAGTCCTCGAACGCGCCGTTCACCGCGTGATGCTCCATCATCGCGGCAAGGCCGGCAGCGGGCCGGCCGGCCTCCGTCAAGACCCGGCCGTGGAGACTGCGCAGCAGCCGCATCGCCATCTCCAGACACTCCCGGCGCTCCGGCTGATCAGCGCAGGCGTCGTGCTCGCGCACTCGGTCGAAGGCGCGCTCCGCGGTCGGAAGCGCGGCAGCAGCGCTGATCGCCGCCTTGGCCGCGGCGGCGAACCGGTCGAGCCGCCGCCAAAATCCAGACCGCAGCACGGCGCTGCGTTCCGCCCAATCCTCGACCTTGAGCTGCGCCAGCAGGCGCTCGGTCCGTTCCATCCATTCGTCGCGTTGGCCAAGCGGCGCCGCGCGCAGCACCCGCCGGGCGCACGCGGCCCACTCCTGCCCGCGTGACCGCTCGACGTCAGCGCCACCGAGCAGCGGTTCCAGGCGCACCGAGGCCCGCGCCAGTTCGGGCTCGTCTCCGCCGGTGAACAACAGATCGCAGGCCAAGCCGATCGGCAACAGATCACGCGCGTTGCCTGCCGCGATGGCCCCGGCCAGCAGCGCGCCGAGGGCGCCGGCGGTCTGTTCCAGCCGCTGCCCGATCGCTTCCGCCAGCGGCCCCGGCAGCGCCGCGAACCGGTCGGTGGCTCCCGACTCCATACTCCATTGGACGACGGCATCGGCATCGGGTGTCCCGTCAGGGAGACCCAGAACGTGCCCCAATACCTGTCGCCACGCCGTACCGGCGTCCAGGACGTTCGCCGGCAGGGTGCGCGGAAGCGGCGGAGCCGCGAGCAGCGCCTCGGCCATCCACGGCTCCGCCGGCAGCCGCGGGTCCACCCCAACCACCCCGTAGGCGTCGCGCACCATCTGCCACTGGTCCAGGTGGATCAACCGGCGGCGCGCCAGACGGGCCAGCACGTCAGCGCCCAGTGCAGTTTCATCCAGCGGCGTGAGCACCACCAGCCGCTCGCCGTCGCCCAGCGCGGCAAGCTGTTCGCCCACCGCCAGCGCGGATTCGCACCAGGACACGCGAAACGTAGCCTCGCCCGCGGCGATCGAATCGCCGCCGCGCCAGTGTGGCGCGTGAATGCCGACGATCCTTGTGTCGGGCCGCCGCTCGCAGAGCTGCTTGACCTGCAGGGTCAGATGCTCGGGCGTGACGCTCACTCCGAGTAGACCTTCCATTCGACGGTCACCCGCGTCGCACCGATCTCCCGTATCGCGGTCTCAATCTCGACGAGCACGCCGGCAACATCCGCGGCGGCCATGTGTCGGCTGCCCTGTCGCGTGCGCCGCACGGCAGCCACCGTCGCAGGTCCCACCGTCGGCGTGGGCGGCGTCACCGGCGGGGTAGGCGCTGCGGCGGCAGCTTCCGCCAGGAGTTCCAGCGCCCGGACCTGACCCCGCTGGACGGTGAGAGCCATCGGGGTGACGTGTTCGTCGTGACGGAGCGCGTCGTTCAGACCGCTCCCGATCTCCGCAGCCCGCTCACCATACCGGGCCGCCAGGACCGAGAGCTTGTCGAACACCTCCCACCCGTGCGATAGCGCGCCGGCGAGCGTTCGGGCGTCCCTGAGAACCGCGCCCATGGCGACCGCGCTGGTCGGCACCGCGGCGTTCGCCAGCGCCTCCACTACGGCGTTCGCACTGTCGCCAGCGCCCTCCAGTGCCGAGAGCACCGCAAGGGTGGCGTCCACCGTACGCAGGCGGTCGCTGTCGTTCGCCGGTATCGACCGCTCCGCCAGCCGCTGCCGGAGCGCCGCGGCGAGCTCGTCCACCGGCGCCCGGTTTTCGTCCGCGGCGGCGCGCACGGCCTGCGCCACCTCGTTCACGCTGCGGGCGCTCAGCAGGGCCAGTGCCGCATGGCCGAACACATCACGCGCGATCTGCACCGCACGGTCGTACTCCTCGAGAGACGGCAGCGCCTGCGCGCGCAGCTCGCAGGCGTCGTCGATCCGGTCGATCGTCGCGGCTATCGGGGTGCCGTGGAGGGTGAAGTGGCAGCCGTTCTGCGCCGCGAACGTCCCGATCACCAAGTTCTGCACCTCGCGCGGCAGCCCGCGTTGCTCGGGCGCCTCTATCCAGCCGCGCACCATGCCCACGGTCATGGGATCGCCGCCGTGCCGGGCGTGCTTGCGGTCGAGTTCGTCGAACCAGCGCCGCCCGAGCTTGAAGTGCGTCTCTCCCATGTCGCCGATTTCCAGCGGTACGGCGATCGCGCGCATTTCATCTCGCACGTTGCGCGGGATTTCCACACGTCCCTCGGGGTCGGCCGCGGCGTTCTCCACCACCTCCAGCACGCGCCGCAAGGCGGGCCGCTTGACCTCGATACCGAACTCGGGATGGTCGCGATACTGCGCCGCAAGCGCCTGACCGAAGAGATGCTCCAGCGCGTCCTGGAACCGCGCCGCCACCGGCGGGCGCAACTGACATCGAGGATTCAGCGATACGAAATGCTCGTCGAGTTCATGGCTGTGGTCGACGGCGCCGGAGTCGACGTGGGAGATGCCGTAGGCGGCGAGCAGATAGTTGCGGATGCGCACCCGCATCTGATCGCGCTGATTGGCGAGCAACGCGCGGGCTTGCTCGCGGTCGGTCTGCGACAGGTGCGCGCCGTGTTCGTTGAGGCGGTTGCCGGTGAGCACCTCGTCCAGCAGCACCAGCCGGCCCAGATCGCGCTGCGCCGCGACGGTGAGAAAGGACGGCAGCCAGACCAGAGTATCCGCCGGCTCCTCGTTGTCCATGAAGTTCTGTATCTGCGCGCGGTCGTCGAGCGGCGTGTGCTGCGCCTCGTCGAACGGATAGTCGATCACGACGTGCCACGAACCGGGATCGTTGCGCAGGTCCGGGACCCCCATTTCCCGGACGTTGCGAAAGAGTATCTCGCACCTCCGCCGCGTGCCGCGCCACAGCAGCTCATAGCGGTCATGCAGATCGCCCGTCTCGATCCCCAGGTCTTCGTAAATGATCTGGCGCACCTTGCGGATGCGGTTGCCGGCGTTGTCGAGGGCGGCCGCGTTCTGCAGGATGCTTTCGGTATCCACGCCGACGATCTGCAGGGAGATCATCGGACTGGCGCTGTCGTCGGCGATCTTGATCTCGCCGACCTCCGCCGCCCACTTCCGGCACTTGTCCAGCACGATCTGGCTCTCCAGCCCCGGGATCGGCGAGCGCACCGTACCGTGGTTGAGCGCCGCCAGCCGCGCCGGGGTGAGCGCGCGCAACGCTTCGACCCCTTCCGCGATGGCCGCCAGCAGCAGTGTCTTCAGCAACCGGTCGTCGGTGCGGAAGCGCGCCGCGACGTCCGCGTCCGCCGTTTCCGCCGCCACCTGCTCGGCGGTGACGCCGTGCTCGGCCGCCAGCAGCGGTCGCAGCTTGGTGCGGTACAACTTCCGGGCGTCGTCGAAGCGCACCCGCATCGCCTGCGTGAACGGCTCGTCGCCGCGGGCGATGACGTCGAACAGATCGCCCACCGGGATGACGTCGCCGAGTTGCAGCCGGCGGCCCTGCTCGACCAGGAGCTGCAGCATGATCTTCAGCGCGGTGCGCTCGCGCTGCAGCAGCGAGGACACGGCGATCAGCGCCTGCACCAGGGCGGGGGTGAAGGGGTAGAGCTGCCGGAACATGGCGCGGTCGCCGTCGCGTGTCAGCAGCGTAGCGAGGACTTCCGCGCGCACGCGGGCGGTGCGCTCGAACGCCTCGTCGAGCTGCGCGCGCGCTGCGGCGTCCTTCGGGCGCAGCACGCGGCGCTCCACGATCGCCGGCAGGTTGCGGTCTTCCAGCGTGATCCGGTCGAAGCGCGCTTCCCACCAGTTGAGCACGTCGGCGAAGCCGAGTTGCTCGGCGCCCGGCAAGTGCTCTCCCACCAGCTCGCGCAGGTCGCGCTGCCGGGCGATGAAGCTGACGATCGGGAGCGCCCGGCCGGCGCGCGCCGACTCGACCAGCTTGGCGACCTTCTGCCCTTCCCGGCTCACGAAAGCTGAGTCGGCGGCGTGACTCGCCAGCCACAGAATCAGTTCGTCCAGAAACAGGATCAGGGAGTCGTAACCGAGCGCCTGCGCGTGCTGGGCCATCACTGCCAAGCCCTCGTCCAAGTCGACGAAGCGCTCGTCGCTGCCGCCCGACACCCGCATCGCGCCGAAGAAGGCGTCGATCAGGTCGCCGGTCAGGCGCATGCGCTCCGCGTCGCCGGGCGCCGCCGCCAGCGCGATCTCGAAGCTGGCGGCGTCCCAGCCGCTGCCCAGCGCGCCCCAACCGCCGCCGTCGTCCGAACCGCCGCGCACCGCCCGGTTCAGCGCGGTGAAGAACGCGTCGTCGCCCATGGTCACGCGCAGGCGGCCGGCGTCCGCGAACACGCTTTCGGCTTGATAGAAGCCGGGGGTGGGCGCTTCCGGGTGCAACGCCCGAACGTGCTCGGCGTAGTGACCAAGCAGCGCCGACTCCATGCTGGCCGCGCCGATAAGGTGGTACGGCACGACCAGGAACCGGCGGCCGGCCGTCCACGCGTTGGCCCTGGTCACGGCCCCGGCCAGTTCAGGAATGGAGCGCGCCCGCGCGTCGCCCTGCAGCAGCAGCGTCAGCACCGCCATGAAGTGGCTCTTGCCGCTGCCGAAGCTGCCGTGCAGGTAGGCTCCCTTGCTGGTGCGCTCCGCCACCGCGCTGCCGATCAGCGTCAGTGCGGCGTCGAAGCACTGCGCGAGCTGCGGCGTCACCACATAGTCGCGCAGCGTCTGCTCGGCCCGTTCCACGCCCTCCGCCAGCCGCAGCACGAAGTCCCCCTGGTGGACCTGTTCCGGCAGCTCGAAGATGTCAGCGACGGTACTCACTGAACCAGTAGCCCCTCAGACCGAGCGGTTTCAACGCTCACCTAACGACCTCCGAGTTTGGTTCGTTCGTTCGACACCATACCTTGCGCCCGCACCGGTAGTGGAGGTTGTCCCGGTTTGGTGGACGGTAATCGCTGAGGTTTGATACCTCGGTGAGAGAGTACCTTCCTCCCGGCGTAGCTGGCAGGTCAAGCTCCCTCCTCGCGCTTGCGCGGCCTTGGGGACCTCTGTCGTTCCAACAGAGTGCGGAAGCCGAACGCGACGGTACGGCAACGGCACCGCGCTCGCGGGCGCTCGTCGCCCGATCGTCCGAGCCGCGTCGGCGCACCCGCGCACCGGCCCGGACCCGACCGCCGGACAGATCGCAGGAGTCCTGCGGCCAGCCGCCACTCCGTCATGAGCCGCCATTCGCACGGGCCGCAACGGGCCGCTCTGCGGCGCTGCATCAGGCGCCCGACCCCGCTTCGCGCTCACCCGCTGGCCTGATTCCTGTACCAGCCTGCTGTACCAGGAACTGGTGCGCAACGAGGCGCCGGTGGCTGCCGGCGGTGCTGCCCGTGGTGCTGTACAACGGCACCACGCCGTGGCGCGCGCCGCGGGAGGTCGGCGATCTGATCGCGCCGGTCGGGCCGTGGCTGACACCGTACCAACCGGCGCAGCGGTACTTCGTGGTTGACGAGCAGCACGTAGGGGCGGACGCTGTGCCGAGCGGCAATCTGATGCGGGCGGTGATCGGGCTGGAGCAAAGCCGCTCGCCGGCGGACCTGACGCGGGTAGCGAACGCGCTGCCGGTGTGGCTGGCGGGGTCGGAGAACGCCGAGTTGCGGGGTGTGTTCGTCGATTGGTTGCGGAGTTCGATTGAGCAGATGCTGCCGGCCGGGGAGGCGCTGCCGGCGATGGAGAGCCTGGAGGAGGTCCGGATGACGTTGGAAGAACGGGTGAAGGAGTGGCCGGCGCAGTGGATGCGGGAAGGCCGCGAGCAAGGTCTTGAGCAGGGCCGCGAGCAAGGTCTCGAACAAGGCCTCGAACACGAACGAGGGCTGTTGTGCCGTATGGCAGCGCGGCGGTTCGGTGCGGAGACCGGCGAGCGTTTGGCGGCGCTGTTGGCCGACATCACAGAAGCGAACCATCTGGCCGAGGCAGGCGACTGGCTGGTGCGGTGCGACGCCGGCGACGAGTTTCTGGCGCGCGTAGAGCTGATCGCACGGTCGTGATGGAGATCGGAATGACTCCGCGTGATCGGCCGGCGCCGGCAGCGCATCCTCGCCGGTGACCTGCCTGACATCGTCAGCTACGCGGCGGGAAGGTAGTCCAGCAGCCGCTCGTCCGCGGAATCCACTCGGTCCCCGTAGCGGCGCTCGATAGCGCCTGCTCCGATTTGTTCTGAAGGTCGGCAGCGCGATGCTACCGTGCTTCGGGCAAGTCGCGAAGGAAATGCGGGCGAAGATCGTCGGCAAGGCGATCGAGGACGCGGATTTCCGCGCCCGGCTGCTCAGCGATCCGAAGGGAACTATCGGAGCAGGAGTTGAGCGTCACCATTCCGGCGGCCATGTCGGTCGAGGTTCATGAAGAGAGCGGCACGACCGCGCATCTGGTTCTTCCCCCGGACAGCAAGCTGAGCGAACACGATCTGCTGGCGGTCGCCGCCGGCGGCCGCCAGTCGAGGATACAGTTGATTTGGCAGTCTCGAGAGAACCATCCGCAGTTGGTTAGGTCCCGCTGGGCCGCTCAGCCATCCTGCGGGCGGCGCGATCACGGCGTCGAACGCGTTCCCCGACGTACTCCGACTGGCTCACCTCGATCCAGCGGTTGATGCTCGCCCGATGCATTCGATGCCGGCAGTATGGCGAACCGGAGGCGTGGTAAGCTGCGCGCCCGCCAGACGGGCATCAGCGCGCATGATCCAGTTCGACCACTTCTACACCTACGAGGAGATCGGCGCCGTCGTGCGCGCGCTGGCCGACGCCCACCCCGCGCTCTGCCGGGCCGGCGCGATCGGGCGCACGCGCCAGGGCCGCGACATCCATCTCCTGACGCTCACCGACTTCGACTCCGGCGGGCCGGCCGAGCGGCCCGCCTACCTGATCCACGGCGGCATCCACGCCCACGAGCCGGCCTCGACGCACGGCCCGCTGTACACCGCGGACCGCCTGCTGGCCGAGCACCGGCCGGGCGGCCTGCTTTCGCGCGTGGTCCTCTACCTGATCCCTCGTCTGTGTCCCGACGCCTCGGAGTTCTGCGTCGCCACCACCGCCCGCATCCGCAGCCGCACCGACTTCGACAATCGCGCCCCGAACACCATCTACGCCGCCGACATCGACGGCGACGGCGCGATCCTGACGATCCGCCAGGAGCACCCGGACGGCGCCTACGTCTGCGACCCGGAGGAGCCGCGGCTGCTGATCGACCGGCGGCCCACTTCGCCCGGCCCCTTCTACCGCGTCTTCCCGGAAGGGCTGATCGACGATTGGGACGGCTCCGACGACATCCGCATCGGCGGCCTGCACGCCTTCTATCCCGGTTCGCCGGAGCTGCACGCCGGACGCAGCTTCGACTTCAACCGCAACTGGTCGCACGACTGGCGGCACGAGGGCGAGCAGCAGGGGGCCGGCGACTACCCGTTCAGCGAACCGGAGATGCGGTCGCTGGCCGAGTTCATCTTCAAGCAGCCCAAGCTGTGCGGCATCCTGGGCTACCACTGCGGCTCGGCGTCGATCATCCGGCCGCCCGCCTGGGGCCCGCGCGAGGACCTCGACGCCGGCGACGACGCGCTGCTGGAGGAGATCGCCCAGGAGGGCGCCAAGGCGATCGACAGCCCCGCGGTCGCCATCAGCGATCCGACCGGAGCCGACCGCCGCGGCACGGGAAAGCGCGGCCATGCGCTCGGCTTCGCCTATCACCAGCTCGGCGTACCGGGCTTCGAGGTGGAACTCGGCACGATCGTCAACGCCGCCGGGGTATCGCCCCACGAGTGGCACGAGCGGGCGCGGGACATGGACCAGGTCGACGCGATCTACCGCCGGCTCCTCCGCTGGTGGGACGACGGCGGGCGCCGGCACCGGGTGTTCGAGCCGTGGCGCCGGTTCGACCACCCGCAGCTCGGTCCCGTGGAGCTCGGCGGCCTGCTGTTCACGGCGATCGACAACCCGCTGGTGCCGGCGTTGGAGCCGATGGTCGAGGGCGCCTACCGCTTCACGCGGTCGTTCGCCGAGCGTCACCCGCGCGTACGGGCGGAAGCGGCCGGGGTGACCGCGGTGGGCGGCGCCGTCTACCGCATCCGGGCCCGCATCGCCAACCGCGGTCGGCTGCCGACCAACATCACCAACATAGGGAAGGGTTTGCCGCGCATGCAGCCGGTGCGGGTAAGCCTTGTGCCGGCGGACCGGGTTGAGCTCCTGTCCGCGCGCGGGCACCTCGACCTGGGCCACCTGCGCGCGCTCACCGGCAGCCGCATCGTCGAGTGGTTCGTGCGCGCCCCCGGCGCCCCGGCCGGCGCGGAGATCGGCGTGATCCGCGTGCTCGGCGGCACCGGCGGCGACTCCCGCGTGGCGCTGGTGCGTCCATGACGCCGCAGCGGCTCGACCGGGAACGCGACGGCAAGGCGATCCGGCGCATCTGGCGGGAGGCGGGTTGGACCGCGGAGGGCCACCAGGAGCGCGCCCTCGACCTCTGCCTGAAGCGCTTCAGCGGTTGGGTGGCGCGCCTCGACGGCGAAGCGGAGTCGGCCGTCCTCACCTCCCCCGGATCGATGCGCTACCAGGAGGCCGATCTCGGCCTCTGCGGAGTGATGATGGTTGCGACCAGCCGGGTGGCGCGCCGTCAAGGGCTGGCCGGCCGGTTGACCGCTGCGGCGCTGGCGGAAGCGGCCGGCGCCGGCATGGCGGTCGCCGGCCTGGGGATGTTCGAGCAGGGGTTCTACGACCGGCTGGGCTTCGGCAGCATGCCGTACCTCGTCGGTCTGAACTTCGATCCGGCCAAGCTGCGCGTGCCGGCCCGATTCCGCCCGCCGCGCCGGCTGACCGCCGATGACGCCGCATCGATGCACGCCAACCGCTGCGCGCGGATGCGCGCGCACGGTTCGGCGGTCTTCGATGAGCCGGCGGTGACCGAAGCCGACGTGCGGTGGGCGAAGAACGGCTTCGGGCTGGGATATTTCGAGGGCGACCGGTTGACCCATCACCTCTTTGCCGACGCCGAGGATGAGAACGGCCCGTACTCGATCTGGTGGCTCGCCTACCGGAGCGGCGGCCAGTTGCTGGAGCTGTTGGCGCTGATCGCCGGCCTGTCGGACCAGGTCCACCAGGTGCGGATGCCCGAGCCGCTGCACCTGCAGATGCAGGACCTGCTCGACTGGCCGTTGCGCGGCCTGTCAGTCACGCGGAGCGCCAAGCACGAACAACGCTTCGACGCGGTGTCGTGGCAACAGCTCCGCATCCTGGACCTGCGGCGGTGCATCGCCGCGACGCGGACGACGCGGCCCGTGAGGTTCAATCTTACCCTCTCCGATCCGGTCGAGCGGTATCTGGACGGAGCCGAGTCGGTGGCGAGCGGCTGGCGGGGAATCGCGGGCGAGTATGCGGTCGTCCTGGACCGGGTCTCGGCGGTCGAGCCGGGCCATCGCGTCGGCCTCCCGAAGCTGCGCGCGTCGGCGGGCGCCTTCTCGCGCCTGTGGGCCGGCGTGCGGCCGGCCGCCTCGCTGGCGCTCACCGACGACCTGGCCGGTCCGGCGGACCTGCTCGCCGATCTGGACCGCGCCCTGCCGCCGCCGCCGCAGTTCGACTGGATGTTCTGAGGTTCCAAAGGAGCGCTGACGTGGACGACTACACCGCCGCGACCTACGGCGACCGCATCGCGGAAGTGTACGACCGGATGATCCCCAGCTCCGCCGTCGTGCAGCCGCTGGCGCGGCTGGCGGGCAGTGGCCGCGCCCTGGAGTTGGGCATCGGCACCGGCAGAGTGGCCCTGCCATTGGCCGCATGCGGCGTCGACGTGCACGGCATCGACGCCTCCGAGGCAATGGTGGAACGGCTGCGCGCCAAGCCCGACGGCAGCGCCATCCCCGTTACCATCGGCGACTTCGCCGACTTTCGCATGGACGTCGGATTCGACCTGATCTTCGCGGTATTCAATACCTTCTTCATGCTGCTCACCCAGGAACGGCAGGTCCGGTGCTTCGCGCGCGCGGCCGAGCACCTTACCGCCGATGGCGTGTTTCTGATCGAAGCGTTCGTCCCCGACCTGACGCGCTACGTGCGCGGCCAGAACGTGAACGTGACCACTCTGGAGACGGACATGGCGCTGCTCGACCTGACGCGCCATGACGCTGCCGGCCAGCGCGTGACCCTCCAGCACGTGCTGATCACCGGAGCGGGAACGCGGCTCTATCCGGCGCAACTCCGCTACGCCTGGCCTTCCGAGCTGGACCTGATGGCCCGCCTCGCCGGCCTTCGCCTGCGCGAGCGCTGGAGCGACTGGAACGGCGCTCCGTTCACCTCTTCCAGCACCAACCACATCTCCCTCTACGAGTTCGCGCGCGGGTAGCCGCGCGCGGCGACGCCTGGTACGCTCCGCCATGGCGTACTTCAAGAAGCTGGTCGGCGAGCGATGCTACCTGTCGCCCATCGACCCGGACGACGCGCCGGCGTTCGCCGAGTGGGTCAACGATACGGAAGTGGCCGCCGGCGTTACCCTCACTGCCTCTGCATCGTCCTGCCCTTCCTGCACGTGGCGGCGGTCTCGTTGAGCAGCAAGAGGAGTCGGCCGAGGTGGACGGAGCGTCCGAATTCGCGATTCTCTTTCGGATCGTCTTCGCCCTCATCGTTCCCATGGTCGCCGCCTTCACCATCATTTCCGCCGTGTTCTACTGGAACATGTGGTTTCCGGTGCTCATCTTCATTCGCGAGAAATGGAAGTGGACGCTGCAGTACATGCTCCGCGACATCTATACCAATCCGTTGATCGGCGGCGGACAGCTTGATGTCGGCAACGTCGTCGACGACCTCGACAACATCCTTCCGCAGAATCTTATCAACGCGGCGATCGTCTGCACCGTGCTGCCGGTGATCGTGATCTATCCGTTCCTGCAGCGGTATTTCATCCACGGCGTGATCGTCGGCGCCGTCAAGGGATAGCGGCTTCGGGCCGGAAACCAGAAGCCGCCAGGCACAGGGATCGAGCGATTCGGGTCCGCAGGAACGACTCGCGCCGCTGGCCTGCGGACAGGCAAGGTGTTACTAATGGCAATCGCATGGCGATCGTCAGACTCGCGCTGATCGGATGCGGCGGCATGTCGGCCGCTCACCTGCGGTTCTTCAACCGGTTGAAGAACCGGCTGCAGCTCGCCGCCGCCGTCGACGTCGACGAGACCAGGGCCCGACAGGTCCGTGCGCACCTGCAGGGGGGCCTGGGAGTGATCCTGGTGGCGACTGCCGTCGCGGTCCCATGGCGCCGCCGCCGAACCGCGATCGGCTGAGGGACGGCGGCGCAGCCGGGGCTGCCGGGCGCTAGGCGGCGGGCCGCCAGCGGATCAGGGCCCCGGCGTTGCGGTAGTTGCCGTAGGCGGTGAGGACCGAGCCGTCGCCCACGGAGACCGAGAACTGGTGGCCGCACGCCACCTCGAACCATCGATCCGTGCCGAGAGCGGCAAAGTCGTCCACCACGTAACGGTGCTCCAGATCCCACGTGACCCCGTGATCGTGGCTCACGACGGCGTCGCAGCCACGCCGGTAGGTGGCCAGGTCGCCGGCCCCGAAGTCGAGGCGACGGATCACGGTGAGCACCAAGTCGTCGTTGGGCAGCCGCAGCAGCGTGGCGTGGTGGCGGCCGGGGCCGAACACGAAGTCCAGCGGACCCCAGCTCGCGCCCTCGTCCGTGCTGATCGACACCGCGGTGCCCTCGAAGTTGTCGTAGTGGAGGGGGATGTAGCGTGCCGGCATGTCGGTGCGCACGGCGGCGACGATGGACCCGTTGGCGGCACGCACCAGTGCGCCCTCGCCTACTCCGCGCTCCACACGGTTGCCGGCGAACTGGTCGTACCACACCCACTCCTGCGGCCAGATCACCGGACCCCAGGTGCGGCCGCCGTCGCGCGACCAGCGGATGCAGCCGCAGCAGGGGTTCTGCGGCAGCCGCCCCTTGGACACCGTCTGCCCGGTTTCCGCCACCACCGTGGCGTTGCCGGCGGCGTCGCGATCGATCAGGGAATTGCCCTCGCAGTCCATCTGCGTGCCGTCGGGAGCCGGCGGCAGCCGGTCGCCCCGCTCCCAGGTGGCGCCGTGGTCGTGGCTATAGAAGCGGAAGTTGCCTTCGTCCGACCAGCTCGACATGAAACTGAGGATGCCGCTGCCCAGATTGGACAGCATCATCGGCCGGGTCGAGCAGTTCGGTACCTCGACGTAGCGCCAGCTCACGCCCTGGTCGTCGCTCAGGCCGATTACGGTCTGGTTGGATTGCGCCAGCGTCATGGAGCCGGCTACGCCGGCCACCGCCCATCTGCCGGCGTCCAGCACCGCCAAGCCCCACGGAAACACCGGGCGCTCGCCGTGCCACGGCAGGAACCGGAACGCCGCCGGATGGCCGATCTGGCCGCCCGCGCCGTCATGCTGCATCACCCAATGGTCGCGCCACGCAAAGTCCGCGCGCGACGGCGCGGCCGGAAGCTGATCACTGCTCAGGGGTCGATTCATCGCCCATTCCTCTTGCCGGTTCACTTAAGTAGTAGTGCGGCCACGCCCGGCGCGCAACCGCGCGGCACGACCACCGCCATCAGAGCCGGCGCGCCACCAGGAGCCGGCTCCGCCGATCGGTACGGTGCTATCGATCGCCACGACGGTATGACCTCCCGCGACCACCACTTAGCCACACGGTGCTCAATTGTTAGCCACGCGGTGCTCAATTGGTACAGTATGTGCCATCGGAGGCGCCCGCGGAGGTGATGCCATGACCGACCTGCAGATCGTTACCGGTCCGAATCCCGACACCATCACCGCATTCGCCGCCGCCGAGCTGGCGCGCTACGCCCGCGACCTGTTCGGCGTTGCCGCAGCGGTAAACGCCCGGCCGGCGGCAGCGACGGCCAGCGTGTGGCTCGTCGCGGGCGACAGCCGCCTGGCAGTGCCGGACGACCCGCAGCGCTATGCCCTTCGGCGTTTCTCGCGCCCGGCGGGGGGCGATCATCTGCTCGCCGCCGGCGGCAGCCCGGCCGCCACCCTGTGGGCGGTGTGCGAACTCGTGCGCGTCGTTCGCGCGTTACCACGCGGCGCGGCTGCGCTTCGCGGTAGGCTATCTGGATGCGGTGGCCGCCACCCGCGACGCGGGCGTCGCCGCGGCCGCCGGCCGCCGGAGCGACGCGTTGACGGGCCTTGCCGGCGCCCTGGCCCACCTCACCAAAGCGGTGCAGGAGTACGCCGCCGTCGCCGCCGACAACTCGGATCGCGGCGCCATCGCCAGCATCAACGAATACGGCCTGCGCTTTCTGCGCACCACCCGCGACCGGCTGTACGCGGAATCCGGCGAGAGGTGGTGAGGTGATGCCGGCGCGCGCCATCGATCTGACCGGCTACGGCCTGCCCTACTGGCTTGACATCGAGCGACCCCGCTACCCGGCGCTGGCCGGCGACGTCCGCGCGGACGTGGCGATCGTCGGCGCCGGTATCGCCGGGTTGAAGCTGGCCGATTACGCCTCCGCGCACGGCCTGGAGTGCGTCGTGCTGGAGGCGCGACAGGTGGGCGAAGGCGCGTCGTCGCGCAACCAGGGCTGCATCGTCACCGGGCTGCCGGTCTCCTACGGCGCGCTGGCAGCGCGGGTTTCCCGGGGCGTGGCCCGCAGGCTGGTCGCCCTCAGTTACCACAACCAGGAGCTGCTGGAGGAGCAGATGGCGCGCCACGGCATCGCTTGCGATTACGAGGTGCTGGGCGAGACTCTGCTGGCGCGCGGCGACCGCGGCGACCCCGAACCGGCGCTGGCGTCGCTGCGCCGCGATGCCGCCCTGATGGCGGAAGACGGCTTCGCCGCCGACTACCTCGACGCCGCCGCGGCCCGCGCCGTCACCGGCAACCCGCTGTTCGCCGGGGGCATCCGCTTCCGCCGCGACGCGCAGTTCCACTCCGGCCGGTTCGTGGTGGGGCTCGGCGCGGCCGTGACGCGCTCCCCGCGCGTGCGTATCTTCGAAAGATCGCCGGTCGCGGCGCTCGAATCCACCGGTTCCGGCGACGCGCATCTGCTGCGCACCCCGCGCGGGACGGTCAGCGCCGACCACCTGTGCGTGGCCACCAACGCCCTGGTGCCGCAGCTCCTGCCGGCGCTCACCGGCACGCTGCGCGCCGAGCGCGGGCAGGTGCTGGTGACGGCGCCCGGTTCCGAGCGCCCATGCCGCGGCTGCTTCGCGGCCGGCACCGCGTGGTGGCGGGACGTCCGCGACGCCGACGGGCGCTACCGGTTGCTGTTCGGAGGAGGCCGCAGCCGCGACGAGCCGGACAGCCTGTTCCCGCAGTACGCGGCCGGTGGCCACCGCAACCGGCGCATCGGCACCGCTGGCTTCCGCCCCACCCTGGCGCACCAGCGCCGCCTGCACGCGCACTTGGCGGAGGTATTCCCGCACTTGGCAGACGCTCCCGTGACCCATCGCTGGGGCGGGCTGCAGTCGTTCACGTTCGACGGGCTACCGGTGATCGGCGTGTTCGACCCCGAGCGGCGCATCCACGGCATGGCCGGCTTCTCCGGGATGGGCAACTCCTACTCCAACGTGGGCGCGGCCTACCTGGCTGCGCGCATCGCCGGCGCCGGCGACGGGCTGCCGCCGCAGTTCGCGGAGACCTTGGAGCTGATGCTGGCACCAGCGCGCACCGGCGCGCGCTGGCCCGGCCCCGAACCGACCCGGCTGCGCTCCCAACCCGCGGTCCGACGCAGCGAAACAGCGGTCAGCGGCAGAACGTCAGCGCGTTCGGTTACGTGAGTCCGCCGGCCCCGGCGAATAGCGCCTCCTCATGCGGCGGTGGCCGGCCGCCGCACCTCCGTCCGCATCGGTCATGCCTCAGGTTTCCGGCGCTCACGGGCTTGGCTAACGCGGCCGATTGTAAACGCCGCAACCAACGACGCCATACCGGTACCAATGGTAGCGTAGCCCTGGATATTCTTGTCGAAGAAGAGCAGTACGATGCCGCCTATGAGCGCCGTCATGGAATCACGAAGCCGAACACTTGCCCGCGGACGGACCCTGCTGAGTCCCTTGGTGATTATCGCCTCCTCGGCCCTCCGTCGATGTTCACCCTGTTCTTCTGCCATGCGGAGAATGCGGTCAGCAGCGTCAGGATGGCTTCGTTATATGCCTTCAGTATCGCGGGGCGGAAGAGGCCCACTGAAACTTCTACTTGCTGGCTGATCTCCTGGGTGACAGCCGGGCCAGGCTGCGGATCAGGTCTTGGAACACGCTTGCGGCGACGGCTTTTCTGCTCCGACTCATACTGAGATATCGCTTTAGCCAAGTCTACGCCAACAGCCTCGAAGTCGCTGTAGAGCGCTCGCGCATCGGCCTGTTGGTCGTCGCTTGCCATGCTATATTCACTGAATACGCCGAAGACGTCCAATACGCTGCCCATGCTCCGAAAGAACGACGGGCGTGAGTACCAGTCAGCCATCCTGCGCATGTGCCCATCCTGCGCATGTGCTATGACGCCCCCGGCGGCGAGCAGGAAACGGCGTAGATGAGGGCAGCCTGGAAGTAGAAGCGGAGCCGCAGCGGCCGGCCGGCGAGTTCGGCGCCGGTCGAGGTCGCCCACCGCAGCGGCAGGGCCGGCGCGTCGAGCGGCCCCTGCATGATGCAGCGCTCCTTTTCGTAGCCCGGCACCACCCGATCCCGGCCATCGACGATCTCCGCCATCAGATAGGCGCGGTTGTCGCCATTGTCGACGCCGGGCGCCGGCACCCGGGCGTTCAGGCGCAGCGAACCGCCGTCGTGGGTGAAGGTGCGCGTCTCGAACACGCCGTTGGAGACGGTCCGCACGAACGTCAGGCGGTCCTCGCCTATTCCCCAGATCTCCCGGCCCTGATGGAAGCGCAGCATGCCGCCGGTCACCATCGGATTGTGCGAGATCACCACCGGGCCGGCGTGCATGCCGCGAAAGGGGCGGTCCCAGCGCAGGCCGTCGCGGCTGATCCACCACTCCGTGTCGAGCATCCCCGGCCCGTGGCCGTCCGCCCGCACCGGGGCGACGCCCGGCGGCATGAAGCTGCCCACGTAGTTGAGCACCTGCAGGAAGCAGGTCTCCCGGTACCGGAACGGCCGGGCGACGTAGAACTCCAGGTCGGGCGGGTCGAGCTCGTCGCGGGCGATCTGATGCTCGCGCGGCAGCAGCGGTCCGCCCAGGCGCCGCATCTCCGCGACGCCGGCGAAATCGAACCCCGGCTGCATGCCGTTGGCGAAGTCGTTGGGGTCGTCCGGGGTCCAGCGCAGGCCGTCCCTGCTGGTGCGCACCGACACCGTGCGCATGCCGTCGCGCATCAACTCGTTCAGCCGCTTGTCCGGATCGTGGACGATCCCCTTGTTGTAGCAGATGAACCGCCGCGCCGCCGGGCTCCACATCGCCCCCCAGTTGTCGCCTTCCCGGTACACCGGATTGTGCGGACTCGGCTCCCAGCGCTCGCCATCGCCGGAGACGAACGCGTGCGTGTCGAAGCTGCCCCCGTAGTCGCGGCTGTTCTTGAGAACCAGATAGCGCTCCAACTCCGGGCTGTAGCTGACGGTCGCCGTGTGCGCCCACTCCGCGTTGGGCGGCTTGGCGAGGTCCGCGCCTTCCAGCACCACGCGCACGTCGTGAAAGGTCGTGCCGTCGTCCGTGTTGGCGCGCAGCACCTGCCACGGGATGCCCTTGGCGCCGCGCACGCCGAACACGTCGAAGCCGCCTCCGGGCAGCGGCCGGCAGAACGCAACCCGGAACGGCGGCGGCTCACAGTCGGCGAGCTTGCGGAGCGCGGAAGAGCCGATGGTGGTATGCCCCCAGACGTTCTGCAGGTCCCCGGCGTGGCAGAAGCGGAGGGTCACGGCGCGCTCTCGCGGACGGTGCCCCCGCGGAAGTCGACCGCCACCTTCAGCGCGCCGTCGCCGCGCGTGCGCGCCAGGGCATAGGCGTCGGCGGCGCGGGCCGGCGGCAGCCGGTGCGAGATCAGGCCGTCGACATCGACGTCGCCGCGCGCGATCAGGTTGATCGCCTGCTGGTACAGCGCGCTCGGGTTGCCGTCCGCTATGGAGGAGGTTTGCGTGTGCGGCCGCTTGCGGTACCAGGTCAGGTACGAGAACTCGAATGCGGGCTGCTTGGGCACGCCGAACAGCAGCAACTGGCCGTACGGACGGACCAGCTCCAGGGCCAGGTTGATCGAAGCCGGCTCTCCGGCGGCGTCGATGACGATCTGCGGCGGCACGCCGCCGGCCGCCTCCTCCACCGCCGCCGGCACATCGTCGCCGGTCGGGTCGATGGTGCGATCGGCGCCGAAGCGCAGGCCGGCGGCGCGCCGTGCCTCGGTCAGATCGAGACCGATCACGGTGCGCGCGCCCATGCGGCGCAGCATGGCGTCGAACAGCAGGCCGATGCCGCCCTGACCGATCACGACCACGGTGGCGCCGGCCACGTCGCGCAGCTTGTTGCAGCCGGAGATCACCGTGCCGAGCGGTTGCGCGACCGCCAGCCGCTCGGCCGGCAGCCCCTCGGGCACCCGCACCAGACCGTCGAAGGCGATCGGAAAGCGCTCGGCCATGCCGAGGTGCGGCGACGGCGTGGCCAGCACGCGCTCGCCCGGCTCGAACGGAAAGACCGTCTTGCCGCGGTACTCGACCGCCTCGACGATGCCGATCACCTCGTGGCCGCTGTGGCCGGGGGCCAGCGGGTAGGCGTCGGCCGGCTGGTCGTAGACCGCGCGCAGATCGCTGCCGCAGATAGTGATCAGCTCCGGCCGGACGACGGCGTGACCGGGCGTCAGCTCCGGCTCCGGGAAGCTCTCGATCCGCACCGTACCGGGGGACGTGACGTGCGCCGCTTGCATCATGGACTCCTCGTTACTGCGTGTGCCTTGTGATTCATGCGCTCATGCGGTGACCGCGAAGACCCGCGCGCCGCGGAAACAGCACCGCAGCCGCGCGCGCCGTCCGGCCAGCCGCCCGGAGGTAGCGCCCTGCCAGCGCAGCACCAGCCGGGTGGCGTCGATCGGACCCTGCAGCAGGCACGCGTTCCGGTCGTAGCCGGCGATCACGCGGTCGCGGTCATCGACCAGTTCCGCCATCAGGTACGCCTCGTTGTGGTGGTTGGTGAACCCGTCGCCGGGAAGCTGCACGTTGAGCCGCAGCGGCCGGTCCGGCACCGTGAAGGTGCGCGTCTCGAACAGACCGTTGGATCGGGCGCTGACGTTGGTCAGCCGGTCCTCCGGCACGCCCCAGACCTGATCGCGATTGTAGAACAGCAGCTTGCCGGCCGCCTGGATCGGCCCGGCCATGATCGAGGTTCCCACGTCCTGGCCGCGGAACGGACGCTCCCAGGTCAGCCCGTCGTCGCTCACCCACAGTTCGTGCCCCAGCGTGCCGGGGCCGTGGCCGTCGGGGCGCATGGGCGGCAGTCCGTTGGGCAGGAAGCTGCCGCAGTAGGTGAGCACGTTGAGGAAGTAGCGCCCCGCGTATGCGAACGGCCACGCGGCGTAGAACTCCAGATCGGGCGGATCGTCCGCGTCCGGCGCGACGTGAAACTCGCGCGGCACCAGCGGTCCGCCCACCCTGCGCATGCCGCGTTCCCGGCGCATACCCCGCTTGTAGGCGTTCGGCGCCGGCGGGCTCCAGGCGACGCCATCCGGGCTGGAGCGGATGCAGACGGTGCGGTGCGCGTCCAGGAACAGCTCGTTGACCCGCTTGCGCTCCCAGCGCAGCCAGCCCTTGTTGTAGGTGATCCAGCGCCCGGCCGGGCTGCTCCAGATCGCGCCCCAGCGGTCCCCCTCCGTATAGACCGGTCGCTCGGGCGCCTCCTCCCACGATTCGCCGTCGCGGCTGAAGAACGCATAGGTGGCGAAGCCCTCCTCCACCTCGGCGTTCTTCAGGCACAGGAAGCGCTCCTGCTCCGGGCTGTAGCTGACCGTGGCGACGTGCTGCCACCAAGTGCCGGCCGGCAGCGTGTAGTCGTTCGAGTCCAGGACGACCCGCACGTCGTCGAAGGCGCTGCCGTCGGTGGTGCTCGCGCGCCAGAGCTGCCACGGCGTGCGCTTGCCGCACCGGTAGCCCAGCACGTCCCAGCGGCCGCCCGCTCCTTCGGTCGCCAGCGCCATCAGAAACGGCGGCGCCCCGATGCCGGCCATCCGCCGCAGCGGCGTCGCCTCGATGCGCGTGTGGCCCCAGACGACCGGCAGGTCACGCCGGTCGATGAACAGCAGCCTCACCATCCGTCTCCTGCGCCGCCGCCGGCGATCTCCAGGTCGGCGCTGAGCAGGTCGAGTTGCGCGTCGCCGTAGCCCTGCGCCTCGGCCGTGAGCAGGTCGAAGTAGCGGCGTCGGGCCCGTTCGCAGCGAGGATCGTCGGAGTCGTAGAACCGGTTATCGAGCTCGCCCGGGTCGGCGCGCAGGTCGTACAGCTCGCAACGGTCGGTCAGGTTCCACACCAGCTTCCAGTCCCCGTCGGTCACCATGCGCGACGAGTAGTGACCGTACCAGTCGCCGTGATATTGCGCGAAATGGACCGGACGGCGCCACGGCGCGCGCCCGCGCGCGAAGTCGACCAGCGATTCGCCGTGCAGCGGTCCCGAGCCGAAGGTGGAGACCGGCCGCCCGGCGATCAGATGCGCGGCGGTCGCGGTCACGTCGGTCAGGTTGACCGGCTCGCGCTCGGCGCGGCGGGGCGCGGCGCCGGGGACGCGCAGCAACATCGGCACGCGGTATATCTCGTCGTACATGTAGGCGCCCTTGCTGGCGAAGCCGTGCGATCCGGCCATGTCGCCGTGGTCGGCGGTAAAGACGATCGCGGTCCGCTCGTACAGGCCCAGCTCGCGCAACCGGGCGATCAGCCGCCCGACCAGATGGTCGATCAGCTCGACGTAGGAGAAGTTGCAGGCGAGCGCGCGGCGCAGCTCGCCGTCGGTTCGCCGGCGGCCGGCGCCGCCGGGGAGCGCCTCCAGCGCGGCGAGCTTGCGTTGATAGATCGGCTTGCCGGCGAAGTCGTCGAAGCGGTTGGGCCACAGCGGGATGTCGTCCGGATCGTAGCGCAGCCCGAACTCCTCCGGCACCAGCCACGGGCCGTGCGGCCCGGGAAAGGCGCAGAACAGCAGGAACGGCCGGTCGGGGTCGCGGCGGCCCAGGAAGTCGCACGCGTAGCGGGCGGCGACGCCGTCCGGGAACTGGTCGACCGGCACGCCCACGGTGCCGGAATGCCGCGGCTCGACGGTCCGCACCATCGGCCAGTAGTCGGCCGACGGGTGCCACTGCGTGTCGGCCAGGAACGGCGGCTCCGGTCCCTCCTGCGTGCCCGGCCGCTGCGTGTGCTCGAACGCGCCGGCGAACAGGTCGGCGGCCGGCCCGACGTGCCACTTGCCGAAGTAGGCGGTCTGGCAAGCGGTCCCCGCGGTGGCCCAGTCCTGGATGGCGCGCACCTGCGGCGGCAGGTGCCGGCAGTAGGAGTAGTCGGGGGTCGTGTTGTTGAACACGTGATGGCCGTGCGGATACCGGCCGGTCAGCAGGCTGGCGCGCGCCGGTGAGCAGATCGCCACCGGCGTGTAGCCGCGGTCGAAGACGACCGACTCGGCCGCCAGCGCGTCGATATTGGGCGTGCGGACGAGCCGATTGCCATAGCAGCCGAGCAGGTCGCGACGAAGCTGGTCACAGAACATCACCAGCACGTTGGTGGCCACGTCGGTCGCGCTCATCGCCGCAATCATAGCGCGCATCGCCGCGGACCTGACGGCCGAGCCGCCGGAGGGGTAGCCTTGCGCGGCGGAGGCGAAGCGGCATGGGACGTGATCACGACGGCAGAGTCGCGCTGGTGACCGGCGCGGCGCAGGGCATGGGGGCGGCGTGCGCGCGGCGGCTGGCGGCCGGCGGCGCTGCGGTGGTGCTGTTCGACCGGCAGGCGGCTCCCCTGCAACGGCTCGCCACCGAGCTGGACGGCCTGCCGTGCCCCGGCGACGTGACCAGCGCCGCCGACGTGGACCGGGCGGTGGCCGCCGCGGTCGAGCGCTGCGGGCGGCTCGACATCCTGGTCAACGCCGCCGGCATCATGCTGCGCACCCGGTTCTTCGATCTGGAGGAGGACGAGTTCGACCGCGTGGTGGCGGTCAGCCTCAAGGGGTCGTTCCTGACCAGCAAGGCGGCGGCGGAGCCGATGCGCCGGAACGGCTACGGCCGCATCGTCCACTTCTCCTCTACCGCCGGCCGCACCGTAAGCACCCTGGGTGGCTGCCACTACACCGCCGCCAAGCACGCGGTGCTGGGGCTGACGCGCGCGCTGGCCAAGGAGCTGGCGCCGCACGGCATCACCGTCAACGCGGTCTGCCCGGGGCTCATCGACACGGAGATGGTGCGCGGCACCGTCGCGCCGGAACGGATCGCCGAGTACAAGGAGAAGTTCCCGGTCTCCCGGCTGGGCGCGCCGCAGGAGGTCGCCGAGGCGGTGGCGTTCCTGACCGGCGAGCACGCCGGCTACGTCACCGGCGCCCCGCTCGACATCAACGGCGGCGACTTCATGGGCTGAGCGCCGGTCACGCCGGCGCGCGCTGGCGTATACTGCGCGCCATGTTGAGCGATTCCCAAGTTCGAGAGTTCCACGAGCAGGGCTTCGTCCTGGGTGACCGCGTGTCCACCGATACGGAGGTGGACGAGCTGCGCAGCGAGTTGGAACGCGTCCTGACCGCCACCGACTTCCCGGACGGCCGCCGCCCGGTGCGCTGCGTCGACCTGTCGCAGACCGAAGGTCGGCCCGTGTGGCAGATCGTCAACATCTGGCAGGCGAGCGAGGCGTTTTCCCGTCTGGCCCGCCGCCAGTCGATCGTCACCGACGTGGCCCGCCTGACCGGCGCGAAGGAGCTGCGCATCTGGCACGACCAGGTGCAGTACAAGCCCAAGGACGTCGGCGGCACCACTTCCTGGCACCAGGACTCGCCCGCATGGCCGGTGCTCACGCCGCCCGTGCAAGTGTCGGCGTGGGTGGCCCTGGACGACGTGGATCGGGGCAACGGCTGCATGTGGATGGTCGCCGGCTCGCACCGGTGGGGAGCTGCCAGCGATCTCCTGCGGGAGATGCGCGACGCCTCGGTGCTGCCGGCCGAGTACGCCGGCCACACGCTCCGGCAGGTGCCGCGCCCGGTGCCCAAGGGACACGTGCACTTCCACCACGGCCTGACGTGGCATGCCTCGTTCCCCAACACCACCGGCCGGCCGCGGCGTGCCATCGCCGTCCACTACATGCCGGAGACCACGCGCTACGTGGCTGCCAACGACCACACGATGAAACCGTACATCACGGTTGCCGACGGCCAGCAGATGTCCGGTCCGGACTTCCCGCGGGTCTACCCGGCCGGCGCCGCCGAGCCGGACGCCGCCGCGGCGGCCTCACCTGACTCAAAACGGAGCGACCCATGAAACGACGCATGAACGGCGGCCAGGCGCTGGTGCGCTCGCTGGCCGCGCAGGGGGTGGCGGTCACCTTCGGCGTGCCGGGCGCCGGCCAGTACGAGGCGGTCGACGCCTACTTCGACACCGACGGCATCCGCTACGTCTCCTGCCGCAACGAGCAACCGACGTCCCACATGGCCGACGGCTACGCGCGCGCCAGCAACCGGCCGGCCAGCGCGCTGGTGGTGCCGGGCGCGGGTCTGTTCAACGCTTCCGGCGGCGTATCCACCGCGCTGCGATCATCCTCGCCCATCATCGTCATCAGCGGGGCGCCCGAGGATCGGATCAAGGGCGCGGCCGGCACACACTGGCTGGAGCCGATCACCAAGTGGTCGGCGCGGGCGGCCAGTCCGGCCGAGGTGGCGGCCAAGGTGCCGGAGGCGGTCCGCGCGGCCTGCTCCGGCCACCCGCGGCCGGTCTACCTGCAAGTGCCGGCCGCGGTGCTGGCGCAGGAGGAGGAGGTCGAGATCGCCCCGGCGATCGCGATCGAGCCTCCCGCCGGCGACGCGGGCGCGCTGGAGCGCGCCGCCGCGATGCTCTCCGGCGCCGAGCGGCCGCTGATCCTGGCCGGCACCGGCGTGCACCGCTCCGGCGCCTCGGCGGCGCTGGCCGCGTTGGCGGAACGGCTGCCGGCGCCGGTGGCGACCACCACCGCCGGCAAGGGCGGCATCTCCGACCGCAGCCCGCTGGCGCTGGGTCAGGCGCTGGCGGCGTACGCGCCGCTGGTGGAGTTCGCGCAGTCGCGCGACGTCGTGCTGGCCGTCGGCACCCAGGCCGGTCCGGCCGGGCTGCTCGGAGTCGATCCGTCGCGCGTGATCCGCATCGATCTGGACGCCGACGCGCTGGCCGCCGGCCAGGCGCTCATCATCGAGGCGGACGCCCGCCGCGCCCTGGAGGCGCTGGCCGAGCTGGTGCGTCCGGGCCGCGCGGAGGATCCCGCGGCGGCGGTCGCCGCGCTCAACGCCATTCGCTTCGGGGACGCCGAGCAGCTTCAGCCGCAGCGCTCCTATATCGAGGCGCTGCGGGCGGCCATCCCGGACGACGGCATCCTGGCCTACGGCATGAACCAGATGGGCTACTACAGCCGCAACTATTACCGGGTGTACGCCCCCGACACCTACTTCGACCCGCGCGGCAATCTGGGCGCGGCGCTGCCGATCGCCATGGGGGCCAAGGTGGCGCGGCCGGACACGCCGGTGGTCGCCTGCTGCGGGGACGGCGGCGTCATGTACCACATCCAGGAGCTGGCCACGGCGGTGCTGCACGACATCGCCGTGACCGTGGTGGTATTCAACGACGACGCCTACGGCAACGTGAAGCGTTCCCAGCAGGAGGACTTCGGCGGCCGCCTGGTGGGCGTCGACCTGCGCAACCCGGACTTCATCCGGCTGAGCGAGTCGTTCGGGGTGCGCGGTGCGCGGGCGCACGACGCGGCGGCGCTGCGCCGGGAGCTGGAGCGCGCCTTCGCGGGCAGCGAGCCGGTGCTGATCGAGGTGCCGGTCGGCGAGTTGGAGCGGGTCTATTGAACCGCCCGACCAATTACGCGGACCTCGGCGTGCGGCCGTTCATCAACTGCCGCGGCAACGGCACCGCGTCCGGCGGCAGCCTCATGCCGGAGCCGGTACTGGAGGCGATGCGTCAGGCGGCCGGCAGCTTCGTGGCGTTGGAGACGCTGCAGGAACGGATCGGCGAGCGGCTCGCCCGGCGCATCGGCGTGGAGGGGGCACTGGTCACCTGCGGGGCCGCCAGCGGCGTGCAGCAGGCGGCGGCAGCGTGCCTGACCGGCACGGACGCCGAGCGGGTGCAGCGGCTGCCATACACCGAGGGGTGGCGCAACCGGTTCGTGATCCCGCAGGTGGACGCGCATGATTACCTCTTCCAGGTGATCGCCGCGGTCGGGGGCGCGCTGGTCAAGGTCGGCAGCAAGGAGTCGTGTCCGACCGCCGCGATCGAGGCGGCGCTCGACGACGACACGGCGGCGGTCGTCCACTACCTGGGCAAGCAGACGCTGGCGCAGCTCGCCGAGGTGGTGGCGGTGGCCGAGCCGCGTGGCATACCGGTGATCGTCGACGCGGCGGCGCAGCTTCCGCCGCGATCCAACCTGACCGAGCCGGCGCGGCTGGGTGCGGGTCTGGTGGTCTTCTCCGGCGGCAAGGGGCTGCGCGGGCCGCAGTCGAGCGGCTTGGTGGTCGGCAAGGAGGAGCTGATCCGGGCGGCGCGCATGAACGGCTCGCCGGCCAGCTCGGTCGGCCGCGGCATGAAGGTCGGCAAGGAGGAGCTGATGGGCCTGCTCGCCGCCGTGGAGTTGTTCCTGGCCGGCAGCGACGAAGAGGATTACCGCCGGTGGCGCGCCGACGCCGAGCTTATCGCCGTGGCGCTGCATGGCATCGACGGCGTTCGCGCCACGATCGACGACGGTGACGAGCTGTTCTTCCCCGGCGGCGTACCGCGCGTGCGCATCGAGCTCCTGGGCGACTGCAAAGCGGATGCCTACGGCCAGCCCCTCCGTGACGGCGATCCCAGCATCCACCTGGGTAGCTGGGACCGCGGCATGTTCGTCGACCCCATGACCCTGCAACCCGGCGAAGCCCGACAGGTCGCCCACCGCCTCCGCGAAGTGCTCACCGCGTAGAATCGCCGCCTGACTGTGTTGGGCACCAGCTTCGCTGCTTCATGGGGCTCACCGTGCCTCTGTTCGAGCCTTCCCGACCGTGGTTTCAAAGCTGAATCTTGAGGCGGGTACCGGTAGCCTGGGCAAACCGCATCAGCGTTGTCGTAGATGGACGCGTGCGCCCACCCTCCAGCCGAGCAATCGCCGATTGCGTCGTGTTCATACGCTTGGCGAGCTGCTCCTGCGTGAGTCCCGCCCCTTGCGAGCCAGAATAGCCGCGCGCGCTATTTCGAACTCCGAAACGAGTTCTTCATAGGCGGTCCGGTATTCCGGATCGATGCTCCACTTCTCGTGAAGACTAGCTACGCTACTCCCGCCTTCTCGCTCGTTTATCAAGGGTTTGGCAGTCCAAGCCATGCCTGCCTACATTATACCATTACTGCTATGACGTCAGAGGCCGTAGCGGCACCTCGTCAAGAGCGCGCGCGTGAATGCCGCACGGTCTCCCGGCGTATGGCCCCCCCTCCCCAGCCGGTCAGAACGCGCATCCGGGACCTCGACTCCTAAGATGACTGACGACCCCGTTGCCGCGATCCTCGCCCGGATCGAAGGCGCCCCGGACCTGTATCACCGGCTGATCCTGGTCGTCGGTCCCGGTGGGTCCGGGAAGACCGCGGCGCTGCGGGCGGTCGCGCAGAGCACCGGCGCTCCGGTACTGAATCTCAGCCTGGAGCTGTCCCGCCGGCTGCTCGACCTCACCGCGCGGCAGCGCGCGCTGGATACGCCCCGCGTGCTGGACGACCTGATCCGACGCGACCGGTCGCCGGTCCTGCTGGACGACACCGAGCTGCTGTTCGAGCCTGCCCTCCGCCTCGACCCCCTGGCGCTGCTGCAGCGCGCGTCGCGCGACCGCACGATCGTGGCGGCCTGGAACGGCGCGCTCGACGACCGCTACCTGACCTGCGCCGAGCCCGGCCATCCCGAGTACCGCCGCTACCCGCGCGACGGTCTGGCGATCGTCTCCCCATAGGCGGTAACCTGAAGGCAGACAACGCACGATGACGTACCGCGACCTGATCCAGTTCGAGCCGATCGAGACGGTGGTGCAGTTGCGCGATGCCGATCACGAGTCGGCCGCCCACCGGTTGGTGGCCACCTACGTGGTGAGCGACGAGATGGCGGAGAAGCTCACCGCCGTCCTGATCCCGCAGCTCCGGTTCGACCGGCCGGCCGACAACAAGGGCTTCCTGGTGGTGGGCAACTACGGCACCGGCAAGTCCCACCTGATGTCGGTCATCTCCGCGGTGGCCGAGCGCGGCGAGCTGGTCGAGGCGCTCACCAACCGGGACCTGGCCGCCGCGGCGCGCCCAATCGCCGGGCAGTTCAAGGTCGCCCGCACCGAACTGGGCGCCACGACGATGGACTTCCGCGACTTCGTCTGCTCGCAGATCGAAGCAGCGCTCGCCTCCTGGGGCGTCGAATTCCGGTTCCCGCCCACGGACACGATCCCGAACCACAAAGGCGCTTTCGAGGAAATGATGACGGCGTTCCACCGGCGGTACCCGGACCAGGGGCTGCTGCTGGTGGTGGACGAGCTGCTCGACTACCTGAAGAGCCGCCGGGACCAGGAGCTGGTCCTGGACCTGAACTTCCTGCGCGAGGTCGGCGAAATCTGCAAGGACCTCCGCTTCCGCTTCGTCGCCGGGGTGCAGGAAGCGATCTTCGACAGCCACCGGTTCGCCCACGTGGCCGGCAGCCTGCGCCGCGTCAAGGACCGCTTCGATCAGCTCCGCATCGCCCGAACCGACGTGAAGTTCGTCGTCGCCGAACGCCTCCTCAAGAAGAACGGGCATCAACAGACGCAGATCCGCGACTACCTGACGCCGTTCACCCGGTTCTATGGCAACATGAACGAGCGCCTGGACGAATTCGTACGGCTGTTCCCCGTCCACCCCGACTTCATCGACACCTTCGAGCGGATCACGGTGATCGAGAAACGCGAGGTGCTGAAGGCGCTCTCCGTCGCCATGAAGGGGATCATCGACGAGGCGCTCCCGGCCGACCGCCCCGGTCTGATCGCCTATGACGCCTACTGGAACACGCTGCGCGACAACCCGGTCTTCCGCGCCGACCCCGACATCAAGGCGGTGATCGATTGCAGCCAGGTGCTGGAGGCGCGCATCCGGCAGGCGTTCACCCGCCCGACGTACCGGCCGGTGGCGCTGCGGGTCATCCACGGCCTGTCGGTGCACCGCCTGACGCACCAGGACATTCACGCGCCGCTCGGCGCCACCGCGGAGGAGCTTCGCGACGGCCTGTGCCTCTACCAGCCGGGGATCGAGGACCTCGGCGGCGAGCCGGCCGACGACCTGCTCACGCAGGTGGAGACGGTCCTGCGCGAGATACGGCGGACGGTGAGCGGCCAGTTCATCTCCGCCAGTCCCGACAACGGCCAGCACTATCTCGACCTCAAGAAGACCGACGACTACGACGCCTTGATCGAGCAGCGCGCCGAGACGCTCGACCACGCGCAGCTCGACCGCTACTACTACGACGCGCTCAGGCGGGTGCTGGAATGCACCGACGCGACCTACGTCACCGGCTACCAGATCTGGGAGCATGAGCTGGAGTGGCGCGAGCGCCGCGCGGCGCGGCGCGGCTACCTCTTCTTCGGGGCCCCCAACGAGCGCTCCACCGCGATCCCGCCGCGGGATTTCTACCTGTACTTCATTCAGCCGCATGACCCGCCGCCCCACCAGGACCGGAAGCAGCCGGACGAGGTGTTCTTTCGGCTCACCGGTCAGGACGACGCCCTCCGGCACGCGCTCAAGAGCTGCGCCGCGGCCCTCGACCTGGCGTCCCGTGCGTCAGGACACGCGAAGGAAGCCTACGACGGGAGAGCGCGCGGCTTCCTGCAGGACCTGACGAACTGGCTGCAGGAGCGGATGACCGCGGCGTTCGAGGTCACCTACCGGGGACGGACGAAGCCGCTCATGGGATGGGTCCGGGGCGCGCTCACCGGAACCGGCGCGCGCGCCAACGTGCGCGACATCGTGAACGCCGTCGGTTCCGTCGCCCTGGCCGCCCACTTCGAGAACGAGGCGCCGCACTACCCCGCCTTCGCCGATTACCACACCGCGGCGAGTCGGCCGCAAGCCGTGCGCGACGCGCTGCGGTGGATCGCCGGTGACGCGAAGACGCAGCAAGGCGCGAAGGTCCTCGACGCCCTGGAGCTGCTGGACGGGGACCGGCTCGACCCCGGCCGCTCGAAGTACGCCCGGCACGTCGTCGAGACGCTGCGCGACAAAGGTATGGGACAGGTCCTCAACCGCGCCGAACTCATCCGCACGATCCAGGATGTCGAGTACTTGGCGCCCGATACGTACCGCCTGGAGCCCGAGTGGGTAGTCGTGCTGCTGGCCGCCCTGGTCTACTCCGGCGACCTGGTCCTGGCCATCGCCGGCAAGAAGCTCGACGCCACGGACGCCGCCGTGCTCGCGGCCACGCCGCTCGACGAACTCGCCAACTTCAAGCACGTCGAGCGCCCCAAGGAGTGGAACGTCCCGGCGCTGCGCGCGGTGTTCGAGCTCCTGGGTCTGACCCCCGGCATGGCGCAGCTCGTGGCGCAGGGCAAGGACGAGCCGGTCCAGGAATTGCAGAAAGCGGTAACGGCCTGGGTGAACCGGCTGGTGACCGCGCAGCAGGCGCTCCGGGAAGGGGTGCACTTCTGGGGCAGGAACCTGCTCGACGACCCTGCCGGCCGCGGTCCGCGCGCCGAGCTGGACGGGACGAAGGCGTTCCTGGAATCGCTGCAGGCGTTCTCGTCCCCCGGCCGGCTCAAGAACTTCCGGTACGAGCCGCACGAGGTGGAGCGGCAGCGAGCCGGGCTGAACGCCCTGCGGGAGGTGGAGTCCCTCCGGGAGTTGGCCGCGGCGTTCGCGGGCACGGCGTCCTACCTGTCCGCGGCGGAGGCGGCGCTGCCGAGCGACCATGAGTGGACGGCGCGGATGAAGGAGGCTCGCACGGCTCTCCTGGAACAGATCGCCGATCCGGCGGCGCGGGCGCGGCCAGCGTTCCGGCCGGAGACGCAACGGGCGCTGGCCGATCTCAAGGCGCACTACGTCCGCGCCTACCTGGACCTGCACACGCGAGCCCGGCTCGGCGCCAACGAGGACGCACGCAAGGGCCGGCTCCTCAATGACGATCGCTTGCAACAGGTCACGGCGCTGGCGACGATCGACTTGCTGCCCCGGCAGCGCCTGTCCGACTATCAAGATCGCCTCGCCGGCATGAAGACCTGCTTCGGCCTGACCGAGCACGACCTGAACGACACCGTCGAATGTCCGCACTGCGGCTTCCGCCCGGCCGCCGAATCGATCCCGGCACCCGCCGCCAACGTGCTCTCGGCCCTGGACGACGAACTCGACGCCATCCTCGCCGACTGGACGGAGACCCTGTTGACCAACCTCGACGACCCGACCATCAAGGATCAGTTGGCACTGCTCCGGCCGGAGCAGCGGGAGACCATTCATGGGTTCATCGCATCCCGGACCCTGCCCGACGAACCGGGCCGCGACTTCATCGCCGCCCTCAGCGACGCCCTCTCCGGCCTGACCAAGGTCACCGTCACCACCGCGGAACTGCGCGCCGCGCTCCTCTCCGCTGGCTCACCGGCGACCATCGACGACCTGAAGGCCAGCTTCACCGCCTACGTCGACCAGCAGGCACGCGGCCACGAACCCGCCAAGGTCCGCATCGTCCTGGAACAGTGATGGCTGTCACCTACTCCGACCAGGAGATCAAGGACTACAGAGGATTGAGGAAGCGATAGCCATGGGCGTCCGAGCTACGTTTCATGCTCTGCAGGAATGGGAAGGATATGTACTGGAGATACATGGCGACGAGTTCGTTGCGAGGCTGGTCGATTTGACCGCCGGGTCGTCACATGAAGAGGAAGAAGCGACCATTCCATTGGCAGCAATTTCCGCCGCCGATGCCACCATGTTGCGGGAGGGCGGTATCTTCCGTTGGGTCATCGGTTACCAACTCGATCCTTCCGGGACGAAAAAACGCGTGTCTCAAATCGTGTTCCGCGATCTTCCCCGGCTCACCGAACGTGACATGCAACAGCGCCGGGAGTGGGCGCGTGAGACGATACAGGCGCTCAAGCTGTGACGTACGGGGGGCAACCCCCACGGGACGATGAAGTCGAACTGACCACGGTTCAGCGATGTCTGCGAAAAACAGTTTTCCCGCTTCATCGAGAATCGACGGGAGATCATCGACTATCTGCGTGAAGCATTTTAGGCATAGTCCCCAACCGGACATGAGCGGCGCTCTCGTTCGCGTCTCTACGGCCTTTCGAATGCCTCAAAGTTGCGAGTCATCCTTGAGTAGCTGGCGACAAGCAGACCTTCGACCCAACTGACACTGACTTAGGTAGCCGGCATTATGCAGCACTATTCATCTCCCAACTCCTCATTCCAAAGCTGCGTCAGCCGCCGCTGGTGACGCTTATATAGCCATTCAGAAACAGGTGGGCCAACACTACGAGCTATCATATAGTCATGCACTGCAGCCAGTACGATTTTTTCGTCAACTGCGTCCTTACACTCTTTGACGAGACCGCTGATCCTACTGTAAGCGGCTCCCGATGATCGCTGCAAAACCGCGTATTGTCGTTGGCGTATCATTAGATCACTCGCGAGAATAACGCACACAGACAACACGCTTACGCCATCTTCCACCGACGTCCCTATTATCCAGCTCAACACGACTATGACAAGGCTAATAGTCCCGACTACGACAAGTGAAACACCTCCTATTTTCGCCGTTATTCGTGATAGTCGCTCAGTCCACCACGACGATTCCATGAACATACTAGCCACTACCGTACCGGATTTGTCGGCAAATATGTCACTCTCTTTTTTGCTGTAATAGTCCTTGATTTGTCCTCTACCTGCGAGTGTATCGAGTCCACGATATTTTTCCCGAATATCGACAATCATCTTCTTGTCTATGGGCCATCCGAAAGCACGGCTATATTCAATCCTCCGATGAATCGCATCAGCCTCGCCAGCAAGAACGCTCGCCCACCTCGCGAGCCCCTTCCCCAGTACCGCAAGTATACTTGCAGTTACGAGGCCATACCATCGAGGATACGACAGCAGCATCGCCGCTGGAACCGAAAACAACGCGACAATTGTGAGTACCGTACTGCTTGCCCGCCGTCTCTTGGATTTAAGGTGAAGTGCACGGACGTATCCTTGGTAGCGCCGTGATTCATCCTCTGGTTCTATGTTTCCATCATGATCCATTTCTATGGACCTCATGTGTTTGAAATCGCCCGACTGGGCACAAGTTCCCGAAGCGTCGCTGCCAGCGCCTCCGCGTCAAGTCTTTCATCGAGCCACACCGCACGGCGAACCGCTGGGACCGCGAACCGAAGCGTCAAATCAGAGTAGCTCAAGGACATCTCCCCATTACTCTCGCGTTCGCTTTCGTCTACCAATAATCTCATGTCAGCGTCGCTCAGTGCGCTTCCGAATAGGCCATTCAGCAACGCCCTGCGTTGGTCTCGGTTCGGCCTGCGAAATTCAAAGACTGCCGTCGCTCGTCGCAGGACTGCTGGATCGAGAACGCCGACTCGATTGGTGATCGCAAGGACAGCAACCTGAGAGCCGCTGGTCTTCAACTCATCCAAATGCTGAAGTATCGTATTGACTCCGGATTTGTCTTCGTGATGATGTTGCTCCGATGCACGTGACGTGAGAACGCTATCGGCTTCATCAATTACGAACAACACTGGTTCTCCTTTCTTTTTGTACAGAGCCCCTACATGCTCAAAAGACTTTGCGAGTAGCGTTCCCATCTCCCCGACATAACCAGTACCTCGCACGCGCGTGCTCATCTTTACCATATGAACGCCGTATCCGCCGTCGGACGCGATACGCTGCCCGATAGTTTCCGCCAACGCAGTCTTGCCCGTTCCCACGTCGCCCTCAAAAACGATAAGCGGCACTGCTTCGTCGAGCAGTTCGACCGCGGTGATAATCTCTCCATATTGCTGTACACTCCAATCTTGTGCGATAGCGGGATCGAAAATCAACCGCAGGTCACGTTCCAGCGCTTTGATATGGTCATCGAGGCCGACGAGCCGAGATAATTTCGACTCTGCCTGCTCATTCGGGAACGTTTCGGGACGGCTTAGAACATCATCTGCGGTCAGTCTTGCGCGCTCGGACATCGTGACTACCTGGACAAATACGTGCGAGACAAGCCAACGTCACCCGAAGCGTAACCGCCATCAGGTTGCGCGGACATGCCTCGCGTGGATCGACTTCTACACGGACACCAGTCAATGAGAAGCTTACCTTCTTGTCTCAGACGTTCCCATTGCATCTGATTTCTGAGACACACCTCAAATTCAAGCCTACCTCCAACCAACTCTCTGTCCCTTTTGATGCGTCCACTGTGTGGGCTAGTGGCCTGTAACACGTACTCGTGCACCGAGGTGTCGCGAGGGATCAGCGTAGCGCCACTTCACCACTCGAGGATTCTTGTTGTATGCGCGTATGTATCTCATCAGCTTGCGCCTCAGATCAGCCACCGAACTGAACACCCCTCGGGCTATCACGTCCCGAGATACCTTCCCGAACCACAACTCAACCTGATTCAGCCACGATGAGTACGTCGGCGTAAAATGCAGCTTCATCGTCGGATGTTCGTCCAGAAATGCCGCCACTCGCTTCGTCTTGTGCGCCGACAGGTTGTCCACAATCACGTGAATCTCCCGCCCAGCCGGCTGGTGCGCCACAATGTCTCCAAGAAACGACACAAACTGCTCCGATGTGTGCCGCTCCGCAGTCTTGCCAAGCACCTCTCCGGTCTTCGTATCGAACGCCGCATACAGCGCCAGCGTGCCGTGCCGGTAGTACTCGAACCCATGCCGCTCAGCCCGCCCCGGCGACAGCGGCAGCACCGGTTCGCTGCGATCAAGCGCTTGTATCGCTGTCTTCTCGTCCACGCAGAACACCGCCGCGTGCGCAGGCGGGTTCAGATACAGCCCGATGATGTCGGCAGCCTTCCGGGTGAAGTCCGGGTCGTTGGAACTCATGTAGCGCTCCATCCGATGCGGCGCCAGCCCGTGCTTGCGCCAGACACGCGCCACCATCATGTGCGACACCCCCAGCTTGGCTGCCAACCGCCGAGTGCTCCAGTGCGTGCTGCCGTCGGTGGGACGCTTACGCGTCGCGTTGAGTATCTTCGCCTCCACCTGCGGCGTGCAGCGATACGGCTTCTGACCGCAGTGCCGGCTGTACAAGCCGGCCAATCGCTCGGCACGAAAGCGTCGAGCCCACAGTGCGACGAAGCCGCGGCTGCAGCCGACGCGATCACCGACCTCGTCCCAGGTGCGCCCTTCACCGAGCAGGAGAATGACCCGCGCACGGCGCGCATCCTCGGCTCGGCCAGTACGACTTATGACCCGCTGGGTGAGCTCGCGATGCTCGCCCTCGGTCAACACAATCGGCTCTTCCATGTCCTCGATTATAGTACATAATTTGATGATACGGGCCACTAGAATCGAACGATCCGGGTGCGACACGATAGTAGAAATAGGCGCGATGCGGTTCGTACCAACCACAACGGTATAGAAAAAGGCGCAGACATTCAAGACAATCGTAGAGGAGACCGACACCCATGTCGTGCGCCAAAGAGCTTATTGTCTTTGTCTCGCCCATGAGGAATTTCTCTTTGATGGCGAGCAGGTCCCCGAGAAGGCGGTTTTGCACGTAGCGAACAGCTTCCATAGTGTCCGTCCGCTGTCGGGCTGCGGTTTGCTGCATGTTCTTAACCCTCCGATAGGTTACGAAAGTTGGGGAATGCCTGCTCGATGAAACTCACTGAGGCATCGGGATTGTCCCGCGCTTCGATTTCGGCATCGCGAAGTATGTCGCGAAGTTCATCTACACGATCAAGAAAGCGATCACGATCGCTCAAGGTCCAGTCGCTCGTGACGTTATCGTCACGGTTGATCGGATCCAGCACAACGACCGGTCCCTTGTGCGTCACAGTAGAAGCAGCGACCCGAGTGTCAGCAAACGAAATCGTACTTTCGAGCGCGTGAGTGATAATCCACTTCGTCAGCAGCACAAGGTCGGGGAGCGCCTCGCCGGTAATTGACCGAATCTGTTCATCGTACCCCTTAGCGAGCATGAGTTCGATAGTGAAGCTACTCAGCTTGCTTCGCTCGGAATCCTCGAACGTATCGTTCCGCCACCGCTTGAACAGCCGCACCAGCTTACGGAACGGAACGGAACTCTTTGGGTTATTTCGAGATCGAACAAACTCGATGTGCTCGGTGACGGAAGTATAGCATTGCGATCCATCCCTCTTAGGGAGTACTCCCCAATTGGGAATCGTCTCGTGATCAAGCGCCACGATCGGTACAATGTCGATGTTGATCTTGGGTGTTACGTCGAATACGGCACGAACACAGCTTTCGTTCTTTTCGAACTTTGGTTTACGCATGATACGCTTCTCATACGCTCGTTTCGTCAGCTTCTCGACGTAGGAAACAAGACTGGCGATATTAGCCGATCCTTCGTCTTGTTCCTTGACATATACCGCAATGTCTGCGTCGAAGTCGACAGACTCCTCGCGACGAAGTGATGTCGCCTTGGCGAAGCTCCCGGTCCTGGGAGCTTTGACAAACTTGAACGGATCGTCATCGCGTATGTACCCGCTGAGCTTGTTCTCCAGGAACGTGAGCTCTTCCTTGGCAAGGTTCCGTTGAGCCGTCGCCGGCTGAATCGCATCAAGGTATCTATGGAACCTACTTTTCAAAGGGGCGTCCATCACCGATCCCTCTTCAAGATGCAACTGCTTCTCACCGAGTCGCGTAATCCCAGAGCCGACTCTTGGCAGCCGACATGGCAGCGTCCGGTACTGGCAACCGGCGTCCAGCCCGAAGGGGCCACCGCTGTCATCAAGCCCATGCGTGGCGCACTTGCTCGAACCCGTCTAAGGACGACCAATCGTTGCTCCCTGGAATCCGGCCGCCACGATGCACTATACTCGCTTGTGATCGACGCCACGCCGGAATCATGTAATTCGTTTGTCTGCATTAGGTTGACCTCCGTTTACCGTTATGGTTCAATTGTGATAGACGTTGAATGTACCGCATGGTGTATCAGATGTCAAACGATCGGCGTTTCAAGCGAGCAACAGGAGTATCCGCATGCCAACACCGTCCGTCAAGACCCTGGGCGCGCTGGTCGCGAAGAAGCGAGGGCCTATGGGTATCAGGGCTGCGGCCGCGCAGATCGGGATCTCGGCAGCCACGCTGTCGCGGGTCGAGAACGGGCAGTTGCCTGATCTTGAAAACTTCGGTAAGATATGTCGCTGGCTCAAAATAGACCCCGCCATGGTCCTGGGAGTGGGCGCTGCCACTGATGTTCGCCCATTAGCCGCTGTGCACTTCAGGAAAGGAAGAACCATGAAGCTGGAGACCGCCAGTGCCTTGGCGGAGATGATCCTGGCAGCCCAGCGGGCGATGATGGCCCGGGACCACACAACGTAGTGCGCCGCGGATTCAAGGCTTGGTGCGAACGTGTCACGGAAGAGTATAGGAGGGCGCTTGAGATTTCTCTCAACGCCTCACTAGAGCCCGAAGCTCTAGCGCAACATCTCGGAATCTCAGTGTGGCGGCCGGAAGACATTCCGGGCCTATCCGGCGACGTCCTAAATCAGTTGACCGTGGAAGACCGTGATAGTTGGTCGGCGGTGACGCTGAAAGTCGGTGACTGGAGCGTGATCATCGTGAACTCGGCGCACGCGGCAACACGACGACGTAACAGCGTGGCTCACGAGATCTCACATCTGATACTCGAACACGAGCCGAGCCGCATCGATGTATCCAAGAATGGGTATCTACTGCTGAGTTCGTATGAAGGCGAGCAAGAGGAGGAGGCCGATTGGCTGGCCGGTTCGCTATTGGTTCCTCGCGAAGGTCTAAGGCTGGCGTATCGTTCCTCACAGGACTATCAGGTATTGGCCTACCGTTTTGGTGTCAGCATGAAATTGATAGAGTGGCGCCTCCGTATGACGGGTATTCTTGTTCAGACGAGACGAGCGCGAGCCTATCGATCGAGTCGTGCTCGCTCCGTACACGTATCGGAGTAACGACATGTCGCTATTCCTACAGTTGTACTCCGGCGGAGATCGAGCGATTCCTTCGAGACGCTTCCGCGGAGCGTTACGACGGCGAGCTTCTGGTCGAGATGGACGCCGAGGAGTTCTTCGACCCGGAATCCGTGCGTTGGTACCGGCGCGTGTTCGACGAAACGCAACCCCGGCAGACATCAGGCACTGTCAGACGTCGAATTCCTGAACGAATGGGGATTTGTCGTAGAACACGGCGACCGCTTGGTGCCCACGCGAGCGGCGGTGCTCGTGTTCGGTCGCGCGCGTCACGTGCGCCGGATACTCCCGCGACCGGTCGTAGACTGGCAGTTCATCGACGCTCCCTTCCACTCCTGGTCTCCCGACCGCCGCTGGAACGACCGTATCGTCGTAGAGGAGAATCTCGTCCAGGCGTGGTTGACGCTGTCCGAGCGCTATATGAGGCATGCCGAGCACCCGTTCGGCGTCAATGCGGCGACGCTCCGGAGGGATGATGATCCGCCCGACTACATCTCGTTCCGGGAAGCGGCCATCAATCTGCTCATCCACCAGGACTACGGCGACCACGGCCGCAAGGCGTCGATCAGGTTCTTCCACGATCGGACGGTGTTCTGGAATCCCGGCGACGCCTTCGCCACGCCCGACGAGCTCCTGGACCCCACCGAGAAGGAGGTCCGCAACCCGGCGATCGTCGCCGCGTTCCGGCGGATCGGGCTGAGCGAGCAGGCGGGAACGGGCGTACGGGCGATCTTTCGGGGCTGGCAGCGCCTGGGCCACGGTTCCACCGATGATCGATAGCGACAAGGCGAAGAAGACCTTCGAGCTTCTCCTGTTGCGCGAAGAACTGTTTCAGCGAAGAGCAGCGGCTGATCCAGGCGCAGCTCGGTGTGAAGCTCAGCGAGCCGCAGGCACGGCTCTTCGCCTTCGCCTGCCGCCAGGGCGGCGTCTCGCTCACGGACGCGAAGGCCGTGACGGGCCAAGCGGGGCCGGCGGCGCGGAGGGTGCTGCACGCGCTTACGGTGCAGGGAATCCTGGAGCCGTTGGGGAAGCCGACCGGTACGCTCTTGCCGAACACCTCAAGCCCGGCCCTGACGCCGGGGAGCTTGGTCACTCGTCGAGTGACCAAGTCCGGGAGGGGTCTACAGGGTTGGTCACTGACCAACCCGGCAGACCGTACGCTGGTTTGGTCACCCCTCTGCTGACCAACCTGACCGATGATCAGCGGCAGCTCGTCGCACTGTGCGAGGTGCCCCGGAAGCAGGCATTCCTCATGCAGGAGACCGGACTCTCGCACCGTACATTCTTTCGACGCAAGCGTTTGGACCCGCTGGTTCAAGCCGGCCTGATCCGCGCTACGCATCCGCACGAGCCGAACCACCCGGACCAAGGGTACGTGGCGACCGACGCCGGGCTCAAGCTGTTGCACGCATGGCGATCCGATGCCGACCGCAAGGGCGCTTCATGATGAGCAGGTGGTGCCCAATGCCGAGGTTGGTCACTCATCCTGCGAGGTTGGTCACTCCTGCTCCCGCCTTGGTCACCCCGCCGTATCAACTACACGGTATGGAGCGAAGTTTTTCGTGCCCGGAATGAGCCGGCGAGGTAGTATTCCTCGACGCAGCCCTGGACAAGGTCACAAAGCGCGTGAGAACCGATTTCCCCTGTCCTTCATGCCATGCATCCTTGACGAGAAAGCGACTCGAACGGATATACGTCACGCGACTACCACTGTGAGCGGAGGCGTCACCCCGTTCCGCATGACCCCTGAATCCTCGGTACGCCGCAGCGAATTCCCCGGCGGTATAAGGCCGCGACCGATTCACTCCACGTCTGCGCGCGCAATCGCCGGCGCGCCACCTGTCGCCGCCAGCAGGAGCACGATAGCCAGGACACACCTGCGTTGGACCGTTCTACGGGTCATTCAAGATCGGAGATTCAGCAACACGTAGACCGCGAATGCACGACGGTCCTTCCGAGATGATCTCTGGAATCCAGAAATTGCTGCCTCCGCCACCGAGATCATCTCCAATACCTGCGACTTGAAGAAATACGCATTGGGGTCGTAGTCGGCGTCGTGGCGATTCTTCTGCATCCCAACGAAGAGGCTTGCAAGGTCCTGTATCTCAATCGGAAATCTGGAGATGATGTTCGGTTTTTGGCAGCGCTGGCGCACAAGTCTATGATCTAACGCCCGGTATGCTTGACGCCATGCGGGCCGACTTCGGTCTGCCCCCGAACCTCCTACAATCAGATCGGCACCAGATTGCGCCAGGCAGTGGAATAACGCGTAGTACGTTGTGCTGACGGCCCGCCGGAGGTTGGTCTCACGTGGCCGTCCGCGAGGATTGGATGCCGCAAGATGACGCGCCGTATCAATGAAATCAGTCGGCTTCAAGTTATGCTTTCGGGGTTCCGGCGACGCCACTGATCCCATTCAGTCTTCTTGATGAATGAAGGGATCGGAAACTCCTCTACTCCGATTTCCAACAGTCTGGGTCGTATGCGCCTGATCAGACCTGAGGACCAGTGAGGATCGAGATCCTTCTGATCCCCGTCGAAGATTATCTTGATGTGGATATAGACAGGGGCTTCGTCGTCGGACTCGTCGATTGCCCGCTGCACGATGATCGGGCCGAACGCAGGATTCTGAGGAAAACGCTGATCGAGCTCTGTCTTCACGATAGCGCTTACCTTCTGGTCCATCTCCTGAGTATTCACGTCGTCCTCCCTCGCCCCGGTCAGATTGACATTCTATCAGATCAATGGGGCGGATTCCTACCATGGATGAACGCTTTCGAGAGTACAACCGACGAAGGAGACATTCGGCGCTGGGCTACCTGTCGCCGGTCGCCTTCGAGGCTGCTCAGAGCGGAGTGAGGGCGACCGCATGAGCACCGCCGTGGTGGTGGGGACCCGGGCCGGGACAACCGGTCGCACTGAGCCGCGTTGCGGCCCTTGCGAATGGCGGCTCATGACGGAGTGGCGGCTGGCCGTAGGATTCCCGCGATCTGCCCGGCGGTCGGGTCCGGGCCGGTGCGCGGGTGCGCCGACGCGGCTCGGACGATCGAGCGACGAGCGCCCGCGAACGCGGTTGCCGTTGCCGTACCGTCGCGTTCGGCAGCCACACTCTGTTGGAACGACAGAGGTCCCCAGGCCGCCGCAAGCGCGATCAAGGAGCAGTTGACGCTCCTGGCCCCGACCAGCGCACGCTCGTGAGTGCGTTCGTCGAATCGCGAACGCTCCCCGACAGCCTGGACCCCGCCTTGTTCGCGCCGTCCGGACTCCGCTCTGCTCTCCGGTCCTGCCACCCCAGACTTCTGGCTGCGCCTCCGCCTGCTCGGCTACTGCTGTCGCATCTGGGAGCGCGCCCGCCGGGAACGCAAGGAGGCGCGGCACCTGCGCCCAATCCTGCCACTGGTGTTCTACCAGGGTCCCACCGGCTGGCAGCATTCCCGGCAGTTCGCGGACCTGTTTCCCGCCGCCGCGCGGGAGTGGCCGTGGCTGCCCCGGTTCGAGCACCTGCTGCTCGACCAGACCCGGGTCCGACTGGAGCAGGTGGCCGGCAACGCCCGGGCGCGCTTGCTGCAGTTGGCGATGATGCACGCCTTCGGCCGCGCGGTGTGGGAGACGCGCGAGCAGATGGCGCCGCTGCTGCGGGAGTTGGCGAGCGAACCAGGAAGCGGCGGGAAGGACGACATGAGTATGTTTCTACGGTATATCCTGGAGACGGGACCTGACGACACGCCCGAGGTGTTGGGCGAGATACTGGGCCGCACGGCGGCAGGATTGGGAGGCGAACTGATGACGAGTGGCGAGCGGTTGCGCCAGGAGGGGCGCGACGAGATGCTGGCGATCGCTGAACAGCGCCATCGCGAAGGCCGTTTGGAGGGCCAGCGCGAGGGCCGTCTGGAGGGCCATCGGGAGGGGCAGATGGAGACCATCGACGGGTTGCTGCGGACCGGAGTCGACTGGTCGGTGATCGAGCGGGCGACCGGGATTGACGAGGAGGAATACCGGAAGCTCAAGAGCGACCGCAACGGAGGGTCCGCGGACCGTGGCGGTCAGGGCCGCGTATGAGACGGTTCCGCGTTCACGGATGACGCCGGAGAGCTTGGTCACTCCGCCGTTCACCAAGGGCGACCGGCATGGCTGAGCGGGACGCCAGCTCGCAGGATCAGCTCTTCCGGACGGAGTTCGTCCCCGGAAAGACCGGCAGCGGACGACTGTTCGACGAACAGCCGATAACGCCGGAGCCGGTCGAGTGCCTCGGCATGACGTTCGAGTCGGACGACGCCCGGCGCACGTACTTCCTGCATCGGCTGCAGGAACTCCTGCCGGAACTACGCAAGCGGCCCGACTTCCCCGCCGGCGAGGACGAAGCCATCCTGCGGCTCTCCGACCCGCCCTGGTACACCGCCTGCCCCAACCCGTTCCTGGCCGACTTCGTGAGTCGCTACGGCCGCCCGTACGACCCCGACGAGCCGCATCACCGCGAGCCGTTCGCGGTCGACGTGAGCGAGGGCAAGACCGACCCGCTCTACCGCGCGCACGGCTACCACACCAAGGTGCCGCACCGGGCGATCGTGCCGTCCATCCTCCACTACACCAAGCCCGGCGACCTCGTGCTGGACGGCTTCTGCGGATCGGGCATGACCGGCGTGGCCGCCCAGTGGTGCGGCACCGCGCCTGCCGAGTACCGCCACAAGATCGAGCGGCAGTGGCAGGCGGAAGGTCGCCCCGCGCCGGAGTGGGGTGCGCGCCGCGCGATCCTGGGCGACCTGTCACCGGCCGCGACCTTCATCGCCGCCAACTACAACACGCCCTTCGACGTCGCCGCCTTTGCGGCGGCGGCCCGGAAGCTCCTGGACGACGTGGAAGACGAGATCGGCTGGATGTACGAGACGCTCCATACCGACGGCAAGACGAAGGGCCGGATCAACTACACGGTATGGAGCGAAGTTTTTTCGTGCCCGGAGTGCACGGGCGAGGTAGTGTTCCTCGAAGCAGCTCTCGATCCCAAAACATACCGGATCAATAGTAGCATCGAATGCCCTCACTGTGGCGCCCTTGAAAAAAAGGAACGTATGCATTTGCAGCTCGATACCTATTTCGATTCCATATCAGGAAGAGCGCTCCATATCCCAAAACGTGTGCCGGTATTCGTGAACTATTCTGCTCTATCGCAGAATCACCAGAAGTCTCCTGACGTGAATGACAAGCACCTGTTGGAACGTATCAGTAGCCTGGAAGTCCCTATCGAACTTCCCACCGACGGTCTTCCAGATTGCCAGATGACCAGGGTGGGCCGAGTACGAACGACGCACACTCGCTACGTCCGCCAGATGTTTCTACCACGGGCGGCTCAGGCGCTGGCCGCGCTGTGGCGGCGCGCTACGGCGTGCGGCGAGCCACGGCTGCGGAACATGCTGTTGTTCTTCGTGGAGCAGGCGATATGGGGAATGTCCTTACTTGCGCGCTATACACCGACACATTATTCACAGGTCAATCAATACCTCAGCGGCGTGTTCTACATCGGTTCACACGTTTCCGAAGTCTCACCGTGGTACATCCTGGGCGGTAAACACAGCCGATTGAGTAAGGTATTCGCAGAGACTGACCGTAGACACGACGTGACGGTTTCCACCGGCGACTGCGGGAAAACAATCTTGCCGAACGACTCCATCGACTACGTGTTTACCGACCCGCCGTTCGGTGAGAACATCTACTACGCCGATCTCAACTATCTCGTCGAGTCCTGGCACCGCGTCCTCACGGCCAGCCGACCGGAAGCGATCATCGACCGTGCCAAGGGCAAGACGATCGCCGACTATCAACGCCTGATGCAGCGCTGCTTCGCGGAATACTTCCGAGTCCTCAAGCCGGGACGGTGGATGACCGTCGTCTTCCACAATTCACGCAACGCCGTGTGGAACGCCATCCAGGAAGCGATGCTCACCGCCGGGTTCGTAGTGGCCGACGTGCGCACCCTCGACAAGCGGCAAGGCTCCTACCGTCAGGTCACCAGCACCGCTGTCAAGCAGGACTTGGTGATCTCCGCCTACAAGCCGAACCACGGTCTGGAGGGGCGCTTCCAGCTTATGGCGGGCACCGAGGACGGCGTTTGGGACTTCGTCCGCACGCACCTGCGCCAGCTCCCGGTGTTCGTCGCCAAGGAGGACCGCGCCGAGGTGATCGCCGAGCGGCAGAACCATCTGCTGTTCGACCGGATGGTCGCCTTCCACGTGCAGCGCGGCGTGCTGGTTCCGCTGTCGGCGGCCGAGTTCTCCGACGGGCTCGCGCAGCGCTTCGCCGAACGGGACGGCATGTTCTTCCTGACCGAGCAGGTACCGGACTACGACCGCCGCCGGTTGAAGACCAAGGAGCTCCTGCAGCTCACCATCTTCGTGGACGACGAGGACTCCGCAATCCAGTGGCTGAGGCAGTCCCTCATGAAGAAGCCGCAGACCTTTCAGGAGGTCCACCCCCACTTCATCAGGGAGCTCGGCGGCTGGCAGAAGCATGAGAAGATGCCGGAGTTGTCGGCGCTGCTGGCGCAGAATTTCCTCCGCTACGACGGAACGGGCGAGGTTCCCAGCCAGATTCACAGCTACCTGTCGAGCAACTTCAAGGAGCTGCGCAACCTGGACAAGCACGACATCGAGCTGCGGGACAAGGCCAAGGACCGCTGGTACGTCCCCGACCCGGGCAAGGCCGGCGACCTGGAGAAGCTGCGCGAGCGCGCGCTGCTCAAGGAGTTCGACGAGTACCGCGCTTCCACGCAGCGCACGCTGAAGGTCTTCCGGCTGGAGGCGGTCCGCGCTGGGTTCAGGCGCGCGTGGCAGGAGCGCGATTACGCCACCATCGTCGCGGTCGCGGGAAAGGTCCCCGAAGCCGTGCTGCAGGAAGACCCGAAGCTGCTGATGTGGTACGACCAGGCCCTGACCCGCAGCGACACGGACGCATAGCGGCCGCGGGCATCCAATCAGGAGCTGATGAGAGAATGGCGCGAGTAATCCGGGCATCCTGGGAGGCATTCGAGTTTCCCCAACGTATCGAGCGGCTCGTCCGTGATCTGGATTCGATGCAACGGTCTGCAGACATCTATCAACCGGACGACGATCTGATCGCAGACTGGATTGGCCACTTGAACGACCACGCTACGGACCGCGGCGCCGGTTGGGATTACGCCGTCCTGCGGGGTATCCTGCCGCCCAGGGTCGGCGGTACCCGACTCGGCGGCGGCGGGGGCATCAGCACCCTGAAACGCATGCTGCCGCTCGTGGCTCGTTATCTCCTGCATCGAAGGGAGCGCAGCTAGTGCCGGCGCAGCGCGTCATGGACTTCGTCGAGTCCGGCATGGCGAACGCCGCGCGGGATTGTCTGCGGCGGGAGCGCGACCAACGCGCGCTGATCGACGAGCTCGCGCGGATGGCGGACATCGACGGTATGCCGCGGTCCGCTACCGAGGACGTCCTCGATCTGTCCCTGGCGCCGTTTTTCACCGCAGGTCCGAATCCGTTCATCTCCCGTGAGGTCGATTCCCAACCGCCGGAAAGCGGCGCCCGCGGCGAGGTCGCCGCTTTCGCCGCCGACATCGCCGCCGGCAAGAACGATCCGCTCTACTTCGCGCACTACTACAGCACGAAGGTGCCCCCTGACGCCATCGTTCCGTACATCCTCCACTACACGGAGCCCGGCGACGTAGTGTTCGACGGGTTCTGCGGCACCGGCATGACCGGCGTGGCGGCGCAACTCTGCGGCGACGCCGCGCGGGCAAACGGGCGCAACCACGGGCCGAGACGCGCGATTCTCAGCGATTTGAGCCCTGCCGCGGCGTTCATCGCCGCAGGGACGAACGCGATCGGCCTGTTTGCCGAGTATCTCGATAAGATCGAAGCAGCCGTCCGCGCCGTCGCCGGCCGGTTCGACGAGGCGTTGCATACCTCCCACGTCGGATGGCCGCGCGGCACCGATGACCCCGCATCACGCATCAACGACGGCGCGGATCGCGATCGCGGTCTCGGCCGTATCGAGTACGTCGTCTGGTCGGACGTGTTCTTCTGTTCCGCCTGCGACCGGCGAATCGTATACTGGGACCTGGTATTCCGCGGCCCGAGAAGGGCCGTGCCGAAACGCGCGCCGTGCCCATCCTGCGGCTCGATAGAGTCGATCGGGACGTTGCAGCGCGCATGGCGCAGCCACTTCGATACGGAACTCGAACGGACCATCCGGCAGGCGGAACAGGTGCCGGTTCTGATCAATTACTCGGTTGGTTCACGCCGCTTCGAGAAGACCCCCGACGACCGAGACTTTGCCATAATCGTGGAACTGGAGCGCAGCGCGATTCATCCTTCCCCCCCGGTAGTGCCGATGCCGGACGGATTCAATACCGCGCAGCCGCTCCGCTCTCATGGCTATTCTCACGCTCATCACTTCTTCACCAAGCGCAACTTGGCCATGCTGTCGAGTTTCCGGCAATCCGTCGGCCGTCTCGATACTGCCGAGGCGCGCTTCTTCGGCTTGTACGTGCTCACCGGAGCTATCCAGCGCGTCTGCCGTCTCAACCGATACATGCCCAATCATGATCGCCACGTCGGCCCGCTGTCAGGCACGTTGTACGTAGCGCCACTGACCGTCGAGATTCCGGCCACGAACTATCTGGCGGATCGCATCCGGGACCTGCGCAGATGCGCGCGCGGCCCACGCGGCACCGGCGTTCTCATCGGAACGCAAAGCGCCACCGATCTTCGGAACATGCCTGACGCCTGCGTGGACTACATCTTTACCGACCCGCCGTTCGGCGGCAACCTCAATTACTCCGAGTTGAACACGCTGGTCGAAGCGTGGCTGGGACTCCATGCGGATGCCACGCTCGAAGCGGTCGTCAACGACGTGCGGAAGAAGGGCCTGTTCGAATATCAGGGGACCATGCGCCGGGCGTTCGTGGAGTTCCATCGCGTGCTGAAGCCCGGCCGCTGGATCACGATCGAGTTCCACAACTCCCGCAACGCGGTGTGGGTGGCGATTCAGGAGGCGTTATCGGAAGCCGGATTCGTGATCGCGGACGTACGCGTGCTCGACAAGAAAAAGGGTACCACCAAGCAACTGAGTTACGGCGCCACCGTGAAGCAGGACCTGGTGATCTCCGCCTACAAGACGAACCACGGCCTCGAAGCGCGCTTCGAGATCGAATCGGGAACCGCGGAGGGCGCTTGGGACTTCGTCCGCACGCACCTGCGCCAGCTCCCGGTATTCGTCGCCAAGGACGACCGCGCCGAGGTTATCGCCGAGCGGCAGAACCATCTGCTGTTCGACCGGATGGTCGCCTTCCACGTCCAGCGCGGCGTGATGGTGCCCCTCTCCGCGGTCGAGTTCTACGCGGGGCTCGCGCAGCGCTTCGCCGAGCGGGACCGCATGTTCTTCCTGCCCGAACAGGTCGCCGAGTACGACCGCAGGCGGATCACGGCCAATGATTTCCGGCAGTTGGAGATCTTCGTCACCGACGAGGAGTCCGCGGTCCAGTGGCTGGCGAGGTCCCTCACCGCGAAGCCTCAGACGTTCCAAGAGTTGCATCCGTATTTCATCAGGGAGCTCGGCGGCTGGCAGAAGCACGAGCGGATGCCGGAACTGTCCGCGCTGCTGGCGCAAAACTTCCTCCGCTACGACGGAACCGGCGCGGTGCCCGGCCAGGTCCACGGGTATCTGTCGAGCAACTTCAAGGAGCTGCGCAACCTGGACAAGCACGACATCGGGCTGCGCGCCAAGGCCAAGGACCGCTGGTACGTCCCCGATCCGGGCAAAGCCGGCGACCTGGAGAAGCTGCGAGAGCGCGCGCTGCTCAAGGAGTTCGACGAGTACCGCGCTTCAGCGCAGCGCACGCTGAAGGTCTTCCGGCTCGAGGCGATCCGCGCCGGGTTCAGGCGCGCGTGGCAGGAGCGCGATTACGCCACCATCGTCGCCGTCGCCGGCAAGGTCCCGGAAGCCGTGCTGCAGGAAGACCCGAAGCTGCTGATGTGGTACGACCAAACCCTGACCCGCAGCGACACGGACTCATAGAGGCCGCGGGCCGACATGCCGCGCGCCTGCCCCTCTTCGAAACTCCGCAATCTTGGGGTCCCTTCGCGGGACTTGACCGTGGGCACCGAGTTGGTTTAGAAAGTACCAGATGACTGCCATCCAGAAGAACGGCACAAAGAAGTACACGATGAAGATTTCCCGGCTCACCATAGACAAGCTGGGCATCCACATGTACGACCGTGTATCCGCAGTACTCGCTGAGTTGATTGCGAACTCATACGACGCCGACGCCACAAGGGTTACCGTTACACTGCCATTTGGGAGGTACTTGGCGAAACGAAAGAACGAGCAAGCCATAGACCTGGGATACGAGATTTCGATAAAAGATGACGGTATTGGCATGTTGTCTCATGAGGTGAACGAGTACTACTTGAAAGTAGGAGTCAACCGTAGGTCCAATCGGGGAAACACTACGCCATCAGGCCGACCAGTATTAGGAAGAAAGGGAATCGGGAAGCTCGCTCCGTTCGGCATTTGCCGTGAGATTGAGGTGATAACGGCAGGCGGCGATCGTGACGGTTCCGGTGAGTACGAAGTATGCAACATTCTCCTACGGTATGACGAAATTCTGTCCGAAGATGACGATGATTATCACCCCGAACCAGGTCCGTTGGATGGCTCGAAGACAAGCAGTCCGGGGACGAAGGTCATTCTACGACACTTCAACCGAAGACGGGTGCCACCGAGCGACGTTCTCCACCGCCAGATTGCTGCGCGGTTCGGTATCTCAAGAAGTGACTGGCGAGTGCGCGTAGTCGACTCGGAAAATACTAGTGGCTTCGATGTCGGTGAGCTTGAGGTGTCCTTGATGGAGGGCACCAGGATCTGCGTCGACAGCAGGCCCGTGCCCGTCAAGGTGCACGAAGAGGACGAACCCGAGCGAATTACGGAGGAACTGCCGGTGACGGGATGGGTCGCGTACTCTAAGTACTCTTATAAGGACGAAGCCATGGCCGGCGTTCGCGTGTTCGCGAGGGGGAAGATCGTCGCCCAAACGCGCGACTTTGACATAGGGACTGGCTTCACCGGAGAGTACAAGATGCGTAGCTACGTCGTCGGCGAGATACACGCGAACTGGCTGGACGACGCCGACGACCTGATCCGCTCCGATCGGCAAGGAATCATCTGGACCTCGGAACGAGGAGAGGCACTGCAACAATGGGGAGTCACGCTGCTCAAAGAGTTGGCGAGCGGGAGCGAAACGAACGTCCGAAACAAGGTTTGGGAAGAGTTCCTTGAACGATCGCGACTACAAGAGCGTCTGCAACGCGCGCTCCCCAATGATCCGGACCTTCGCGATGCAATTCAACGTGCAGCAAAGAGCTTGGTACGATCGGTCGATCGTGAGCAGGTACGACGCAACGACGATTTCGTTGAGCGCGTAGTGCGAATGGCCTTCGCAGTTGGCCCACATCGAACGCTACTGCAAACGTTGGACGAGGTTGCGACCCTGGCCGCAGACACGTTGGAGCCGGTCATCGCGCTATTCGAGAAAGCCAGCGTCGTGGAAATGTACTCACTCGGCCAAGTTGCACGTGAGCGCGTCGATGCAATTGAAACGTTGAAGAAGCTGATCGGATCGGCGTCAACCGAAGAAGGTCAGTTGCAACAGCTGATCGAGAGCGCCCCGTGGATTTTGTACCCTGACTGGACTCCCCTCACGCGGAACCAGCCGCTCAAATCGCTTAGAACGGCATTTGAAGCTTGGCATCAAAGGACCAAAGGCGAGGGAATCGTCACTACTTCTATCGGCTCCGCTAAACGACCTGACTTCGTAATGCTTAGCTACGCGAGATGTATCGAGATAGTAGAGATCAAGAGGCCCGATCATGCACTTACCGACGATGAGTACAAACGCGCGTTCGACTACCGCTCCGCCGTGATCGACTTTCTTCAGGAGAACACAGAACTAAGCAATTCGTTTCCTAGAGTCAGACTTACGATAGTCTGTGACAAGTTAACTCTGCGTAATCGTGTGTATGCAGGTAGCATTGAGAAGGACGGTGACATTGATCGTAGGACGTGGGCTATCGTACTGCATGATACGATGCAGGCCCACCAGGATTTCCTGAGTCGCGTTGACGAACTTCAGGGACCGCTACCTCCTCTCTCGGCGCGTGAAGAGGACAAGGATATCAGTGGCCAAGAGTGACGTTATGACGCCAAGTCAACGCAAGAAGGCGATGACCAGCAATCGTGGGCGCACCGTTCCCGAGAGAGCTTTGGCGTCGGCGCTGTGGCATAATGGATTCCGGTATCTGACGGATGTCGGCTATCGCAAGTTGACAGGAAAGTCCTTGCCTGGGCGTCCGGACCTTATTTTCTCCACCCGACGCGTGGCAGTGTTCGTAGACGGGTGCTTCTGGCACGGATGTCCAGAGTGCGCGAAGGTACCCGAAGACATGAGTAAATTCTGGCTAAGTAAGATTCGTGCCAATCGGGCACGTGACGTTCGAGTAAGCCGCGAACTTGCGCAGCTTGGTTGGCACGTAGTACGCGTCCCGGAACATGCAGTTAGACGGCGTGATCGACTATCCGAGACCGCACGATCGCTTGTGGAACTATTGACCACATCAACTGGAAGAAGTGGGTAACGTGAGTCTCCAGGAAATACGCGAGTTTGTCGAGCAACCGGAGCCGCGGCCGGTTGGCGATGATCTGACGGCAGTATCGTTGTTTTCCGGTGCCGGTCTCAGCGACGTAGGTTATGCTTCAGCCGGATTTAGATTGGTGGTTCAAGTGGAACAGGACTCCGATCGCGCCGCGGTGGGAGCGCGCAACTTCCCTCGCTCGAAGTGGCTTCGACGTGACGTACGTACGGCGCACGACGAGATAGCGGACGTGTATCGCGACCATACCGATCAGCGGCTCGCTCTTCTGGTAGCCACGCCACCGTGTCAAGGGATGAGTTCTTCGAATCCAGGCCGAGGGAGGCGGAGTACGAATCAGGAGGGGCGCAAGGAAGAGCTCAACAAGCTGATTCTCGAGATCGTTCCCGCGGCAGCACGGCTTAGGCCCCGGATCATAGTCGCAGAGAACGTGCGGCCGGTGTTGACGCTTGAGGTGAGTTATGGCGAACGCCGAAGGAAAGTTATCGACCACCTGCGAGACGGATTGCCTCAGTACCATCTCTTTTCTGGGATCGTCAACGTCGCAGACTACGGCGTCCCGCAGGATCGCCGCCGAGCGGTCGTAGTGGGCGTCCGGCGCGACGAACCGTGGCTCAGGTTGCTCCGCGGCGCAAACGTCGCCCCATGGCCGCGCGCCACGCACGCGGAAATCCCAAAGAATGATCTAGACCAGTGGACGACTATCCGGCAGTGGATGGAGTACCTGGAATACGAGACGTTGGACTCGGCGTCACCGGCGAACGCCGTAGGCGAGCACCCATTGCATTACGTTCCGAACTATACCGACAACCCGGACCGATACTTGCAGATCAGTCAGATTCCGCCGTACTCCGGACGGAACGCGTATGAAAACGACACGTGCCCAACTTGTCGTAGTCAGCCAATTCGCGCCGGAGTAGTCAAGTGTGTACGTGGACACCTCATGCGCAATCGCCCGTACGTTCGCACCGGGACGGGGTTCAGACTCGTGAAGGGATTTCGGTCAAGCTACCGAAGAATGGCTCCCGACCAACCCGCACGGACGATTACCACTAACACCAGCCACATTGGCAGTGACTTCAAGATTCACCCGTGGGAGAACAGGGTCCTCAGCACTCTCGAGTGCGCCGATCTCCAAACCGTTCCACGTCGTTTCGACTGGTCAAGTGCCATCAACGCTCGACCTAGGAGTAAGCGATACTTGATTAGGAACTTGATTGGCGAGGCATTCCCTCCGTATTTTACATTTCTCCACGGTCAGGTACTTACTGGACTGCTTCAGGACTCTCGCTTCGATGACAAGCGCTGTGCTCATCACGTACGGCAGTGAATCGCTTGGTCAGTCGAAGAGACCAAGTTGGGAGCTGCACGAACGCGCGCTGCTCAAGGAGTTCGACGAGTACCGGGAGTCCCCGCAGCGCACGCTCAAGGTCTTCCGGCTGGAGGCGGTCCGCGCCGGGTTCAGGCGCGCGTGGCAGGAGCGCGATTACGCCACCATCGTCGCCGTCGCCGGCAAGGTCCCCGAAGCCGTGCTGCAGGAAGACCCGAAGCTGCTGATGTGGTACGACCAGGCTATGACCCGCAGCGGAGCAAGCTCGGCGCCATGACGGAGGCGCAGCCCGGCGACTGGGCGTGGAGCCTCGAACATCGCCAAGTGTGCCGCGTGGTCGAGGCGCAGGACCTGTGGGGGGCGGCGCTGTGCCGCGTCTGGCTGCCGGCTTCGGAGGCGTTCGTCCGGGTCCGGTCGGACCGACTCCGCCCGGTCGCCGAGGCGGGGGCCGCTGGCCAATCGTGGCTGACCTACGTGGCCGCCGCGGCGCGCGTCGCCGACGCGCTCGCGCAGGACGCGCTGCTGGCGCCGATCGAGTCGTCGGTCATCCCGCTGCCGCATCAGATTCGCGCGCTCTCGCGGGCGACCGCCGGTGGCCGCGTCCGGTATCTGCTGGCCGACGAAGTCGGACTCGGCAAGACGATCGAGGCTGGACTCATCATGCGCGAGCTCAAGCTGCGCGGCATCGTGCGGCGGACGCTGGTGGTGGCTCCCAAGGGACTCGTCAACCAGTGGGTCGCGGAGATGCGCACTCACTTCGCCGAGGAGTTCCGAGCCTTGGCGCCGAGCGACTTCCCCGCATTCCGCCGTATCGCCCCGGCGGACAACGTCTGGCGAACCTGCGATCAGGTCGTCTGCCCGATGGACGCGGTCAAGCCGCTCGACCGACGCCGCGGGTGGTCGCGGGAACGGGTGGCGGAACACAACCGCGACCGGTTCGAGGACCTGACCGCCGCCGGCTGGGACCTGATCATCATCGACGAGGCGCATCGCCTGGGCGGCAGCACCGATCAGGTCGCCCGCCATCAACTCGGCCGCGGACTGGCGGACGCCGCGCCCTGCCTGCTGCTGCTCTCCGCGACCCCGCATCAGGGCAAGACCGACGCCTTCCATCGGCTGCTGTCGCTGGTCGACGAGACCGCGTTCCCCGATCCCGGCGACCTGTCCAGCGAACGCGTGCAGCCGTTCGTGATCCGCACCGAGAAGCGGCGGGCGATCGACGCCGACGGACAGCCGTTGTTCAAGCCGCGCCATACCCGCCTCGAACCGATCGCCTACGAGGAGCGGCACGCCGGCCAGCGCGCGCTCTACGAGGCGGTCACCGAGTACGTGCGCGACGGCTACAACCGGGCGCTGCGCGAACACAAGGGCCACCTCGGCTTCCTGATGATCCTGATGCAGCGTCTGGTCACGTCCTCGACCCGGGCGATCCGCGTCACCCTGGAGCGCCGCCTCGACGCACTCGCCGCGCCGGGCGAGCAGCTCCTGCTGTTCCCGGAGCTGACCGACGAGGAGTGGGCGGACCTCGACGGCCAGGAGCGGATCGATACGTTGCTCTCCAGCCGGCTGAGCGCCCTCAAGAACGAACGCGCGGAGGTGAAGCTGCTCCTCGAAGCGGCCCGGCGGACCGAGCGAGCCGGCGCCGATGCCAAGGCGGACGCCCTGCTCGGCTGGATCTACCGGTTGCAACAGGAGGCGAGCGACCCCGATCTGAAGGTCCTGATCTTCACCGAGTTCGTTGCGACGCAGGAGATGCTGCGCGAGTTTCTGGCCGACCGCGGGTTCCCGGTCGCGTGTCTCAACGGATCGATGGAATTGGAGGAGCGCGCGAACGCGCAGCGCTCGTTTGCCGGCGACGCCCGCTTCCTGGTGTCGACCGACGCCGGCGGCGAAGGCCTGAACCTGCAGTTCTGCCACGTGGTGGTCAACTACGACATTCCCTGGAATCCGATGAAGCTGGAACAGCGGATCGGCCGGGTCGATCGCATCGGCCAGGAACACGCCGTGCGGGCCGTCAACTTCGTGGTTCAGGATACGGTGGAGCACCGCGTCCGCGAGGTGCTGGAGGAGAAGCTGGCCGTCATTCTGGCGGAATTCGGCGTCGACAAGACCGAAGACATCCTCGATTCGGCGCAGGCCGGGCAGATGTTCGACGATCTCTACGTCGAGGCGATCGTCAGCCCGCATGATCTGCGCGCCCGCGTCGACGCCGTGGTACGCCAGGTCGAACGGCACGGTCAGGCCGTCCGCGAAAGCGCCGCCGTCTTCGGCAGCGCCGCAGCGCTTGATCCGGCGCCGGCGCGGCAGCTTCGATCTCACCCCCTGCCGCACTGGATCGAAGCGATGACCGTCAACTACGTCCGGGCGCACGGCGGCGCGGCCGAGCGGCGCGGCGGGGTCTGGGACCTGACGTGGCCCGACGGGGAACGCCGGGAAGCCGTGGCGTTCTCGGCCGGCGACACGGACGGCAGCCCGCCAGATCGCCAGCTTACGCTCGAAGAGCCGCGGGTGCGCGCGCTCGCCGAGCGGCTCCCCCGGTTCGCCCCCGGCCAGCCGATCCCCTGCCTTGCGGTAGAACGACTGCCGGCCGAGGTGCGGGGACTCTGGTCGCTGTGGCGGATCACGCTGCACGCGCCGGAACGAGATCGGAGCCGCCTCATGCCGCTGTTCCGGCACGATGACGGGCGGGTACTGGCGCCGACCGCGCGATTCGTCTGGGAGCGGCTGCTGGCCGGCGCGCCGGCCGCCGGGCGCTGTCTCGACGGCGGCGCGGCCGCCGCGGCGTTCGCGGCCGTGGAGCGGTCGGCCCGCGAGCACGGCCGGCAGGTCTACCAGGAGCTGGTCCACGCCCACCGCGCGGAGGTCTCCGCCCGCCGCGAGCGGGGCGACTACTCCTTCGCCGCCCGGCGCCGTTCCATCGGGCGGCTCGGGCTGCCGGCGGTGCGCAACCATCGCCTGGCGCAGCTCGCCGCCGAGGAGCGGTCGTGGCGCGCCGCGATCGAGCGGGAGCACGAGGCCAGCCCGGACCTGGCGCCGCTGATCGTCGTCCGCGTGGATGGAGCGGGCGGCTCATGAAGAGCTGGCGTGACCCGATCCTGAAGGAGTTCATCGCCCCGCAGGCCGCCCGGCTCACGCTCGCCGCCGACCCCGACGGTCTCCTGCTCGAAGCGGGGGTCCTCGAGGAGATCGCGGAGCGCGGGTTCGAGCTGCTGACGGTGGAGGATCGCATCTCCTTCCGCTTCGCCTACGAATCGCGCTATCGGTCGCGCTGGGACCGCGGCGAGCTCACCGACCGGGGCGTCGTGCTGCGGACCGCGGCCGCCGACCTGCGCGCGCTGCCGTACGATCTCCTGCAAGCCGGCCGGCAGGTCTCGTTCAGCGTGGACGCGCTGTTCCCGAACCTGAGCCATGCGGTCATGGAGACGCTGGAGCGGAGCGACCTCGACGCCCTGTACCGGGCGCAGACGCGCGAGCCGCCGGCCCGCCCCCTCGGTGACCGGCAGACCGCCGGCTTCGTCCTGCGCCACGTCTTCGGGATCGCGCCGGAGACCATCGGGCAGGAGTCCGATCTGCTCGGCTTCCTGCTGCGCCGGCACTACCGCGGTCTCCGCATTCCGGCGCTGCTCGACGATCATCTGCTCCGGCTGCTGGCCCGGAACCCGGCGTTCTCCGCGTGGCCGCTCCGCGAGATCATGGCGGATCGCGAGGCGTTCCGCGCATTCCTGCAGGAGCGTTGGCCGGCCTTCCTCGACCGGCGCACGGCCGATCGCGCCATGGCCGAGCCCGCCGCGCCGGTCGCGTCCACCGGCGGCCTCGGCCTGCGCTACTCCGGCCCGACCGGCATCCCGTTCGACCATGCCGACGTGCGGGTCTACGTCGGCAACCTCTTCCTGGAAGGTTTCCTCCGGCCGGTGACGCATCCGCGCGCCGATCGGTTGGCCGGATCGTGGGAGGCCGCCGGCATCGAGACCGACCCGGAAGCCGATCGGCAGCGCCGGCTGACCGGGCTGCTGCAGACCATCGAGGCCGAGAAGTCGATTCCCGGCCGCACGGCGCGGCACCGGGATTGGCTCGCGTTCGCGCGGCTGTGGGCGCAGGTGAACGCGCTGGTGTTCGGCCGCAACGGCGACCCCGGCGCCGGCGATTCCCGCTCCCGGTACGTCCGCGTCCGCGATCGGATCGACGCGGCGTTCACCGACTGGATGGAGCAGCGCTACGGCACGCTCCACAACCAGCCGCCGCGGCCGCCGGTGATGATCCACCACGTGCCGCGCATGCTCGCCCGGACGCTGCAGGAATCGGCCCGCGCGAAGGCGGCGCTGGTGCTGGTGGACGGCCTGTCGCTCGACCAATGGTCTACGGTGCGCGACGTGCTCGCCAAGCAACGGCCGGGCTTCCGGTTCCGGGAGCGAAGCTTGTTCGCGTGGGTGCCCACGCTCACCATGGTGTCGCGGCAGGCGTGCTTCAGCGGCCGCCCGCCGCTCTACTTTCCGTCCAGCATTCACACCACCGACCGCGAGCCGGCCGCCTGGCAGCGGTTCTGGGCGGACGAGGGGCTGTCCGCGGCGGAGGTCGGTTACGAGAAGAATCTGCGCGCTCAAGCGGACCTGGACCGCGCCGCGCAGCTCGTGTCGGCCCCCCGGGTGCGCGTCGTCGGATTGGTCGTCGACGCGGTCGACCAGATCATGCACGGCATGACGCTCGGACAGTCCGGCATGCACAACCAGGTGCGCCAGTGGGCGCAGCGCGGCCTGCCGGCGGACCTGATCGACCTGCTGCTCGACTCTGGCTTCGCGGTCTGGCTCACCTCCGACCACGGGAATATCGAGACCCGCGGCTGCGGCCGTCCGGGCGAGGGTTCGGCCGCGGACCTGCGCGGCGAGCGGGTCCGCGTCTATTCCGATGCGGCGCTGCGCGCGCGGGTCAAGGAGCGGTTCCTGGACGCCATCGCGTGGCCGCCTGTCGGCCTGCCGGATGACTATCTGGCGTTGATCGCTCCCGGCCGTTCCTCGTTCGTCCGCCGGCAGGAACGTCCGGTGGCGCACGGCGGGATCACGCTGGAAGAGGTGATCGTGCCGCTGGTACGGATCGAACGAGCATGACCATGGATGAGGAGCGCAGGATCATCGGATTCGATCGCAAGATCGGTTTGAGCTGGCTCGACGCGACGGCCGACTGGGCGGCCCAGGGGCTGTCTGCCGCCGCGATTCGGGAGCGGCTCGACCGCCTGCTCGACGGACAGGTCGCCGGAGCTGGCCCGCACCGCGCGCGCGGCAAGACGATGACCGTGCTGCTGCATCTCTGGGTGCTGGTCCCCAACGTACTCGTCCCCTTGCGTGACGACGGCATCGACCTGCTGCGCGGACGGGTCGGCCGCGACCGTTTGCCGGTGCACTGGGGCATGTGCCTGGCCACCTATCCCTTCTTCCACGACGTTGCCGCGACGACGGGACGGCTCCTGTCGCTGCAGGGCCGCGCGGCGCTGTCCCAGATCGTCCGGCGCATGACCGAGACGTGGGGAACCCGGAGCACCGTGCCGCGGGCGGTACAGCGAGTCGTCCGCTCGTTCGTCGGATGGGGCGTCCTGACCGAGACCGGCGAGCGCGGCATCTTCGCGCCCGCGCCGAAGATCGCCGTGCACGACGGCGGCGCCGGCGCCTGGTTGCTGGAAGCAGGCATCGCCGGCTCCGCCCGCCCCGACTACCCGCTCCGCAGCCTCGCCGGTCAAGCCGCGTTCTATCCCCTCGATCTCCGTGTCTCCCCGAGCGACGTACGCCGCCGCCCGCGGCTGGCGCTCCACCACCAAGCGCTCGACGGACCCATCGTAACTTGGACGGCAACCCAACGGTTGCCGGGGTCGCGTTCGATCGCCGGCTTCGCCGCGCGGCCCGGCCGCAGGATGGTATGGCTGCTGCGGCAGTCATGGTCCTGGTCGCCGCCGGAGCGGTGATCGGCGTGGCGCAGCACCTGCAGGGCAATCTGGCGTTCGAGCGGGAAATATATCCGCACGCTGCCATCGGCGATCTCCTGTGGAGCGCCGTGCGCGGCGTGGCGCCGCTGGCGGCGCCGGGCGGCCTGATCCTGGGGGCGGTGGCGGCGTCCGCCACGTGGCGCCATCCGGCGGCGACGACCCCCGCCGGCTGATCTGCGGAGCCGGTCGCCGTTCTCTCCAAGGGAATGACCGGAGGTCGCGAGCCTCCGCCTCCCATTCGGTTCAGTCGATGCGGAACAGTCGGCAGGCGTTTCCGGCGTAGATGCGCCGCAGGTCGTCGCCGGGAAGTCCGAGCTCCTCCAGCGAGTCGATCAGGAGTCTGATCTCCACCCACGGATGGTCGCTCGCGAACAGCATTCGGCCGGCGCCGGCGACCTCGCAGGCGACGCGCAAGGCCGGCGGCCACGGCGACGCGGTGTCGAGATAGACCCGGCGGTACAGCTCGGTAGGCGACTGCGAGATGCGCTCGATGCCGCGCTTCATCACCTCGGTCTGATGGCGGATGCGGCCCCACAGGTACGGGAGCACGCCGCCGCAATGCGGCTGCACCACGCGCAGCGCGGGATGCCGCTCCAGGACGCCGCCGAGCACCAGGCGCAGCGCCGCCAAGCTGTGGTCGACCATCAACCCCACCATCGGGATCATCGAGTGGTCGCTCAGCTCGGCCGCCCACGACGGCACGCACGGATGCAGGACCAGGGGGATGCCGAGTTGCGCGATACGCGCATAGACCGGCTCCAGGGCGCCGCCGTCGACGGGGCCGTCGCCGGCGTGGGAGTAGAGCATGGCCCCGCGCAGGTCCAGCTCGCCGGTCGCCCGATCCAGTTCCTCGATCGCCGCCGCCGGGTTCTGCCACGGCAGGCATGCCAAGCCGACCAGGCGCTGCGGATGGCGGGCGCACGCCTCGGCCAGCTCGTCGTTGCACACGCGCGCCGCCTCCACGGCAAGATCGCTCTCCAGCAGCTCCGGGCCGGGCATGTTCACGCTCACCACGCTGACGTCGATGCCGGCGGCGTCCATGTCGCGCAGCTTGCGCGCCACGCTGTAGTCCTCCAGGTCGAGCCGGAACGACTGCAGGCCGGCGTAGGCGACGTGGTAGAGCCCCCCTCCCCCCGTGGTCGTGGGCGATCCGGGGTTGCGCGTCAGCGCCTCGGCATACGCGGCGGGGAAAAGATGACTCTGGCAGTCGATCTTCACGGCGGCCACAGCGTGCCGCGCAGGCCGCGGATCGTCAACGCCGTGACGTATCTACCGAATGTATCCGGCATCGGATCTCTTCGCAAGATGATGATGAAGCGCGGCGCCGGCAGTGGTACGGCGGGGCAGGAGGCGCTACACTCCCGCGCAAGAGGCTACCAATGAGTTCACTTGCCGAGCAGTATCTCGATTCCGTGCAGGCTGGGCTCACGGGCCTGGAGCGGCAGCTTCCGTCGATCGCGGCCGCCGCCACGCAGGCGGCCGAGCGCGCGTGCGCGGGCGGCCGGGTGTGGGCGCTCAGCGACGAGGAGGGGTTCGTCAGCGAACTCCAGCACCGGGCGTCCGGGCTGATGATGGTGCGCGGGCTGCCCGGCGGCGAGACGTTCGAGCTGGATGACTCCGTTTCCGCGGGAGACGTGGTGATAGCGGCCACGCAGGACCGCGCGGCCGGGCGTCAGGGCGCGTTGCTGGAGGCGCTCGCGGAACGCGGCGCAGCGGTCGCCCTGATCGGCGCGGCCGACTCGGCGCTCCGTCCGCGGGCAGCGGCGTTCATCGACACCGGGCTGCCGGCGGGCAGCGCGCCGGTACTTTCCTATGGCGATGCGGCCATCTGTCCCCTGGCTAGTGCGCTGAACATCGCGGCCGGATGGCTCTGGTGCATTGAGCTGGCCAACGCCTGCGCGGCGCTCGGCAGGGCGCCGGTGTTCCTGATGAGCGGCGGCCTCGCCTCCGGCCGCGACCGCAACCGGCAGCACGAGGGCAAGTTCTTTCATGATCCCGGCGAGTACCGGATCGTCCCCTCGCCGGCCGGGCAGCAGGGACGCGAGCTGCTGGCGGAGTGGCTCCGTTGCCTGGCCGGTATCCGGGCGACCGAGCTGGGCAGGATCGCCGAGATCGGCGCGGTCGCCGCCGCCTGCGCGGCCAGGCACACGGTGTGGTGCGCCTCGATCGGCCATAACCTGCACGCGCAGCGCGGTCTGGACGGCGACCCGGGCTTCTTCCGGCTGCTGTTCCCGGAATGGGACGAGAAAGCCGACCTGCAAGCCGGAGACTTCTACATCTTCAACGGCTACTACACCTTCCCGGAAGAGGAGCTGGCCGCCGCCCGCGCGACCGTCGAGCGGTCGGCTTGGATCATGGGCGGCAAGGAGATCGAGACCATCTACCCCCACCCGGGCGAGATACACGTCAACGCCTACTGGCAGTACGGCGACGCCAGCATCCGCCTGCCGGGCTACGACGTCCGGGTCGTGCCGCCATCGGGCGTCATCACCACCGCCATGCTCTGGCTCCTGCACGCGGCAGCGGCCGACCACATCCCCTCCTGAGACGCCGCGCGCCGATGGAGCCGATCCCGCACGTCGATGTCGCCGAGGAACGGCGGATCGAGGCGCTGCTTGCCGCACCCGGAAATCACTCGTGGCCGGCGATCGACAGCGAGTCGATGGACGGCTGGGTCCCCGACCTGGGGCTGACCGGCTACGCCAACTACAGCATCTATCGCCCGCCGGCGGTGGCGGCGGCCGGTATCACCACCACCGTGCGCCACCGCTTCCGCGTGCCGCCAAGGAACCCGAAGCTGCCGGGCACCTACTACCTGGGAGCCCTCATCTACGATCAGGCAGGCGAGGAGTTCCCGATCGAGATCAGCCTGGGCTCGGAAGAGATAGGACGCGTGGAGCCGCGGCGCCACGACAACCGCCGCCACCTCATCGTCATCGACCGTCCGATCGTCTTCGACGACCGGGTGAAGTGGGTGCAGTTCGCGAGCTCGGGGCGCGGCGCATGCCGCATCGAGCGCTTCGTGCTGCTGGCGCACGCGCCGGAGCCGAGCTCGTTCGCGCCGAGCATCGAGCGCCTTCACGTGGAGGTCGCCGCCTCAGCGGACGCGGCAGCGGCCACCGTCCATTGCCTGACCTGTCCCCCGTCCACGGTCGTCGTGTCCGTTCGGGACGGAACCGGTAGCGCGGTGGTGGAGTCTGCTGCCCCGTCGACCCCGGTCGGACCGTCGAACCCCGTCGGACCGTCGACCCTGCACGCGATCGAGCTCCCCGATCTGCCGCTCGACCGGACCTGGACCGCCCGGCTGGTTGCGACCGAACAGGATGGCGAGACCACCGAGTCGGTCTGCGAGTTCAGCACGCGACGCCCCGAGCTGCGCGGCCCGAACGCCGGGACTCATGCCGTGGAGGCGGACGTGGAGCTGTGCGACGCCGGCTCCACCTCATCCCCGGCGGGCCTGCCGCTCACCTTCGGCGTGCCGGTCCACCGGGGAGCGCTGCCCGGGGTCGGCGACGCCCGGCTGGCATGGGGGGACGGCGGTGCCGGCACGTCCGCCGCCCAGGCCCGTATCCACAGCCGCTGGCCCGATGGTTCGGCTCGCTGGGTGCTCGTCGACGCGACCGTGCCGCCCTCGCTCCGGCCCGGCGGGCGCGCGGATTGCCGCGTGCTGCTGGGCGCAGCCGGAGCCGCGCACCCGGAGGGCGGGCTCGGCGTGGAGCGCCGCGACGACGGCGCCGTCGTCGTGACGAACCAGGCGCTGCGGGTGTCGGTGCAACCGCACGCCGCGGACTGGATCGTCGTCGAGCGGTTGGGCGAGGACGACCAGGCCACCGTTGGCCGGCGGATCACCGGCGGTCCGCTGGCCGGAGCCCTGCAGGTGGCGCTGGCCGACGGCACACGGCTCGATACCACGGCGACCCCGGCCTCCGTCGAACACGCCGGACCACTGCGGACCGCGGTCCGTTGCGATGCGATCCACCGAGACGCGGCCCGACACGCTCGGCTGCGTAGCGAACTGCGCATCCACGCGTACGCCAAGCAGCCGTTCGTGAAGATCGATCACCGGCTGGTGGTACTGCGCGCGGATCCGGCCGCCGATCCCGTATTCGAGCCCGGTGAGGATGAGGAACGCACGCTCCTCGGCGTCCGTTCCTGCGTCCTGCATCTCCCGTTCACGGCCACTGCCGCGGAGTTGGCCGGCGAGCGGTTCGAGGTCACCGGCGACCATCCGTGGCTCCTGCGCCACGAGCACGACTTGGCCCATGAGCTCCTCACCGCCGCCGGGCGGCAGCGCCGCGATGGGCGCACCCACGGCCACGTCCACGTGCGCTCGGCCACCGGTCACACGCTTGCCGTCGGCATCCGCAACTTCTGGCAGAACTATCCCAAAGGCATCGCCGTCAGCGGCGACGCCATCCGCCTGGAACTCCTGCCCGAGCTCTCCGGGCAAGAGCCGCCCGACGACGACGAGGCGTGGCAGCGGCTGTACCGGTGGCTGCGGGCCGGACGCTACCTGCTGCGCGAAGGCATGGCGCTCACCACGGAGCTGCTCATCGGCCTGCCGCCGCCCGGGGCGAACGGCAGCGCCATCGCGCCGCTGTTCGACTGGCTGGAGACGCCGGTCGCGGCCCGCCCGGGCGTGGCCTACGTCAACGCGACCGGGGCACTGCCGCGGCTCGCCGCCAAGGACGGCTCAACGCAGCCGCGCTACGAGCGATTCGCCGCGGACGCGCTGCGCCTCTTCCACGAAGACCGCGAGCGCTGGCGCGCCTACGGTCACGTGAACTTCGGCGACTGGTACGGCGAGGGCGATTGGAGCTGGGGCAACAATGAATACGACACCCCCTACTGCGCCTACTGGGAGTTCCTGCGCGGCGGCGACCCGGGCTGGGCCGCGTGGGGAGCGCAGGCGGCCCGGCACCTGGCCGACGTCGATACCGTCAACGCCTTCCACGATCCACGCCACGTGGGGCTGCAGGCGCTGCACATGCCCGCCCATCTGGGCGGCTATCTGCCGCCCTGCTTCCGCAGCAAGGTTCCCGGCACGCGCGGCGTCCCGTCGCACATGTGGGCCGAGGGCCCGCTGCTCCACTACCTGCTGACCGGCGACGAGGGCGTGCGCGACTCGCTGCTGCGATCGGCCGGCTGGCTCCTGCAGCCCGAGCGGTTGGACCACTACGAGTTCAGCGCCGTGCGCGAGGCCGGCTGGCACCTGATCCACCTGACCATGCTGGCGGCGGTCACCGGCGACCGCCGCGCCGCGAACGGCGCCGCCATCGTCGTCCGCCGCATCCTGGAAAAGCAGGACGATTCGGGCGGCTGGACTCGGATGCTCACCTCCGGCCACTGCTGGTGCGGCTACCCGCACTGCCGCGGCAACATCGCCTTCATGGTCACCGTGCTGCTGTCGGCCCTGAAACGCTACCACGACCTGACGCACGACGCGCGGGTAGCCGGCGCCATCCTCGCCGGCGGGCGCTGGCTGGTCCGCGAGACGTTCAACGAGAAGACCGGCCTGTTCATCGGCGGAAGCTGCACGACGATGCAGCGCGTCTCGGAGGGCGAGGCATTCGGCACCCAGATCGTCATCGAAGGCGTGGCCGACGCGTTCGCGGTCTCCGCAGATCCCGAGATCGGCCGCTGCCTGGAACGCGCCTTGCCGGCGATCGGCGCGCTACCCGACCTGCAGGGCCACCGCGACCTCGGCAAACGCCTTTCCAGCCAGATGCGCTACGTACCGACGGTGCTCGCCGCACTCGAAGAGTCCCGCGCCGAGCACCCGGGGCAACCCGACTATGACTGGTCAGGCACCTCGGCGACGTAGACCTGGGCGAAGCCGCCGCGGTCGCTGGTGAAGACCACCTGCCGGCCGTCCGGAGAGAACGCCGGGTGCGGGTGGGTGTGCTGGGGGGCGTACACGGTCGTAGGTCCGTCGTCGTACGGGCAGTGGTCGGTGTTCCAGTGCGCCCCCTCGTTGCTGGCCTCCGACGCGCACAGCGGCTGCGGCTCGCCCACGCCGTCGGCGGCGTCGAACAGCATCAGTCCGTCGTCCGGGTAGGTGGTGTCGCTCACCAGCTTCGATCCGTCGCGGCTGATGGCGGCGTGCCAGGCGTTGAAGGAACAGACGCGGCGCACCGCACCGGTGTCCACGTCGATGCCGATCATGCCGTGCGGCCACCGGGTGGTGACGATCTCGCGCGTGCCCGGACGCCACGTCTCGTGCACGACCCACTCTTTGGCGGCGGCGTCCCGTTCGTAGGCCAGCCGGTGGTCGCTGCCGTCCCGCCGCGCCACCCAGATACGCGCGTGGTAGGGACCGGCGTAGCGCAGCCACTCGGCGTCGTCGGGATGGAACTCCGGGTGGCCGATGCTGTCCGCCTCCAGCACGTAGTCGGCGGCGCCGCTGCCGGTATCGACCACCAGCATGCGGGAGCGCTCCCCGAAGCTCACCGGAACCGCCCACCAGCGGTCGTCGCGGCTGACCGTGGTCGTCCCCATGGCCGCTCCGACGTGACCGTCGATCCCGATGCGGCCGTCGTCGAACGAGAAGAGCTGCTCCTCCCGCCGCGTCCCGACGTCGACCCGCCAGCCGCCGCCGGCGTCGGTGAAGTAGACGTAGCGCCCGTCGTGGGAGGGGTGGACCGACCACTCCGCCAGCCGGTCGTGCTCGGTGAGCTGCGCCAGCGTCCCGTCCTGCTGCCGCTCGACGAAGATCTCCGGCCGCCCGCTGCGGTGCGAGACGAACACCACGTGACGCATGGCGTCATCCATGGGCGGCAGGTAGTAGAACGGATGATGGTTGATCGACGGGTGGTCGGTTACCTGACGGACGCGCGCGCCCGTATGCGGGTCGGTGCGCGCGCGCCCTTCCGGCGGGTACTCACCCACGCCTGGACGACTCCGGTCAATCGGCGTGGAAGATGGAGAACATCATCCGTCGCGCGTGGCTGGCGATGGCGGTATCGTAGTTCGCCCAATCGCTGTACTGATCGAGCTGGATCGATCCCGGAAGGGAATCGATCACCCCGAACACCGCGAACGGACCGCCTTCGTCCCGAGCCTGCTTCAGTTGCTGGAACACCGCTTCGTAGAGGTCGTTGTAGTACTGGGCGTTGTCGCGCAGAACCTGAGGATCGGTCGAAACGGAATGGGCGGTGAGCGCGTGCTCCAGGTCCCATTCGCTGATGGTGTTCAGAATCTTGCGGGTTCCCGTGTAGTTCTTGTCATCGACCCAGGCGGCGCCCGTGAGCGCCTGGTCTTCGTACATGTCGGAGGTCAGGACGATCTTCTCGCCAGGCAGATAGACGACCGTGGTCGCATCGCCGTCGCCAGGACCCAGGTAATGGAGCTCCACGGCCGTGTCGCCGACCATGATCCTCATGAAGTCGGTGAAGGTCTCGTCGACCTCCGGCACGTCGTCGAATGGCGCGTCGGCCAAGTCGAATATCGGCTGGCAGTTGACGTGGCAGTACACCGTGGCGTCGGGGAACAGACTGGTGCCGCCGACGTGATCGTAATGCTCGTGCGTCATGACGATGTGGGAAATCGGATGGTCCGTGAGCGTGGCGACGTAATCCCGCAGCATCGGCGCCCGTAGATCGTTCGCCGGCTCGGTCACCAGCACGTCCTGTCCCGAAACGACGACGAGGCTGCCGTACCCCATCGCGGACCAGTAATACACGCCGTCGGCAAGCTGGTTGGCAACCGGAGCGGGCATCTGCTGCGCGTATGCGCCGACCGTTGCGGCACACGCCGCCGCCAGCAGCGTCGCCGTCCGTCTGAGGCCCTTTGACATCATGGTGTTCCTCCTGTGGTCCCCGGCGCAACGCTCCTCGCGGGACGCCCGGACCAGCATCTCGTTCACCATGGTAAGCGACCCAGGCACGCCGGTCAACGTCCCCCGCGTCACGGGCCGGGGGATGGCGGGTGGCGACCGGCGGTTGAAGCGCGGCTCCGGACCGCGGTGGTCCGGAGCCGCTGGAACAGCCTGCGTCGTCAGTTCAGGAACTGGGACAGCGGCTGCAAGTGCGGGACCCCCTCGACCAAGTTGTCCTGCTTGAGTTGCTCGTACTCCTCGAGCCCGGCCCGCTTCAGCTCGGCGAGGTATTCATCCCACTGGGAGTCTACGTCCGCCTGACCGGTCGCGAACCTGGCCCGCCACTCGCTGATGACCGGCCCGATCTGCGCGCGCAGGTCGTTGTGGCGCTGGCGGTCGCGGTCGTCCGCGAACGCGATCACGTCGCGGGTCTCCAGGAAGGCGCGGTCCGCCACGCGTCGATCCATGTCCGCCAGCGTCTGGTAGAGGGCGTTGGACGACACGCGGCCGACGTCCGGCATCATCCGGAACGCGGCCTCACCGATGAAATCGGGATCCTTGGTCGGCAGCGCGCGGCCGATGCCTTCGGCATCGAAGTCCCAGCCGACTCCTTGCTTGCCCCAGCCGCCGGTATGGTGGCCGCTGGCGTCCGGCTGGTACACCCAGTTGAGCAGCCGCATGGCGGCGTCTTCGTCCGCCACGGTGGCGCTGACCGACAGACCGCTGTCCTCGAAGCCGCCGCGGGTGTTGGTGACGCACGACGGCACCACCCGGTCACCGGGTTGGACCGTGATCGGGTCCAGGAAGCCGACGATCTCGTGATAGCGCGCCGCATACGCCTTGGCGGCGGCTTCGGACGTGCTGGAGGCGGCGTGGTCCTCGGCGGTGATGCCGCGCTCGGCCATGAAGGCGCCGATGCGCCCCGGCATCGAGAACGCGCCGAAGCCGTACTCGAACGCCACCCGGCCGGCGTTGTACGCCTGCTTGAGCTGCTCCTCGCTGCCGGTGATCCACTCCTGATCGATCAGCCCGTCCCGGTAGAGACCGGCCAGATAACGGAGCATGTCGCGGTAGGCATCGGTGGCCTCCTCGACCTGGCCCATGGGCGTGAACTTGATCCCGAACATCTCGTTGAACCACATCAGGGTGGCCCAGGCTGCGCGGGTCATGATCGGGATCATGTCCGGAAACTCCGCCTTGATCGCCATGGTCACCTCGCGCAGTTCGTCGGTGGTGGTCGGCGGTTCCATGCCGACGGCCTCCAGCACGTCCACGCGATAGGTGGCGGCGTTGCAGATGCCGTTGTAGCCGAAGCGCGGCGCCATCCAGAACTCGCCGGTGCCGTCGCCGAACAGACCGGAGTGCGCGGCGATGTCGAGGCCGCGCATCTCGATGGCCTGCCACAGGTTGGGCACCTTCTCCATGGTGACGTCGCGGAGCGGCATCAGGAACCCGTCGTAGCCCAGCGGACGCACGGTCGAGTCGATGATCCGACCCATGACGTCGGGCATGTCGCCGGCGGCGGCCGCGAGCTGCAGCTTGTCGCCGTAGGACTCCTCCGGAATCCCGGTGACGTCGAGCTGCACCTGCGCCTCCTCCAGGACGATGGCGTAGATCGCCGCATCCGAGGTCAGGTTCGGGTTGTCGGTCCAGTAGACCAGCGTCGGCGCGGCCGCGGAACCCTCCTCCTCGCCGGTCGCAAAGGCTCCCGCTGCGACCAGCGCGAGCATCGTGGGGATGAGAATCAGTCTCTTCATCCTGCCTTCCTCTGCTTCACCCTCTCCGGGTGAAGCGTAGTGTGGCGCCTCCCTTTGACAAAGGGCCGGCCGCGCACGCGCGACCGCGGCGCCGTCATTCCTTGAGTGATCCGATCATCACTCCCTGTACCAGGTATCGTTGCACGAACGGATAGACGACCAGCATCGGGATGATCGATACGAACACCGTCGCGTAGCGAAAATTCTGCGTGTAGGCGGCGAACTTCGCCTCCCGCTCCGCGTCGAACACGTCGCCGCTCAGCTCCGCGCGCTTGAGCACCACCTCCTGCAGCACGATCTCCCGCACGATCATCGTCAGCGGATACTTCTCCGCATCGTTGAGGTAGATCAGCGCGTTGAAGTAGCTGTTCCAGTGGCCCAGGGCGTAGAACAGGCCGATCGCGGCCAAGCCCGCCTTGGAGAGGGGCAGGACGATGCTGGCCAGGATCCGCCACCGTCCGGCGCCGTCCAGGAACGCCGACTCTTCCAGGTCCCCGGGAATCGACTGGAAGAAGGTGCGCAGGATGATCATGTTGTAGGCCGCGATCGCGCCCGGGATGAGCAGCGCCCACATGGTGTTGACCATACCCAGCGCCCGCACCAGCAGATAGGTGGGGATCAGGCCGCCGGAGAAGAACATGGTGAACACGATCAGGAGCATCACGAACTTGCTGCCCACCAAGCCCTTCTTGGACAGCGGGTAGGCGCACAGGCAGGTCATGACCAGGTTGATGGCCGTGCCCACCGTCACGTAGATCAGCGAGTTGCGATAGCCGACGCCGATCATCGGGTGGTCGAGGATGAACTCGTAGGCGCTCAGGTCGAAGGAGCGCGGCAGCCAGGTGATGCCGCGCGCCACCTCGTTCGGGTGACTCAGGGAGATGGAGAACACGTTGATGACCGGGTACAAGGTCACGGCGCCGGTCACGAACAGCACCGCGATGACCAGCAGGTCGAACCCCTCGATCCGACGTACGCCTACCATTCGGTTCCTACCATAGGCCAGTTCCTACCATAGGGAGGTCCCCGACACCTTGGAGCAGACCTTGTTGACGATGATCAGCAGGATCAGCCCGACCACCGACTGGAACAGCCCCACCGCGCCCCCGAAGGAGTACTCCCGACCGCGCAGCCCGACCCGGTACACGTAGGTCTGGATCACGTCGGAGACGCGGATGTTGAGGTCGTTCTGCATCAGGAACACCTTCTCGAAGCCGACCGACAGGATGCTCCCGGTGCGGAGGATCAGCAGGATGATCGCCACCGCCGCCAAAGCTGGGACCGACACGTGCCAGATGCGCCGCAGGCGCCCGGCTCCGTCCACGGTGGCGGCTTCGTACAGCTCGGGGTTGGCGCGGCTGAGGGCGGCCAGATAGATGATCGCCCCGAAGCCCACGTCCTGCCAGATGCCGGAGATGACGTACACGGGTCGAAACCAGCGCGTATCGGCCATGAAGTAGATCCGCTCCAGACCGATCAGGGCGAGCATGTGGTTGATCGATCCGTCGCGCGGCGCCAGCAGCAGGGTGAGAATGCCGACGATGGCGACGATCGAGATGAAGTGCGGGAGGTAGGTGACCGTCTGCACGGTCTTCTTGAAGCGGGGCAGGCGGCACTCGTGCAGCAGCAGGGCCAGGATGATCGGCGCCGGGAAGCCCCACACCAGCGACCAGAAGGAGAGCTGGAAGGTGTTGTTGATGAGGCGAAAGGCGGCGTTGGAGGAGAAGAAGCGTACGAAGTGGTAGAAGCCGAGGTCGTCCGCCCACGGGCTGCCCAGGATGCCCTTGCTGATCTTGAATTCCTTGAACGCGATCAGCACCCCGTACATCGGCTGGTAGTGGAAGATCAGGAAGAACAGAACCGGCAGCGCCAGCATCGCGTACAAGGCGCGGTCCTTGCGCACGCGCGCGATCAGGGCCGGCAGCCTGCGGCGCAGGCCGGTGGGTGCCCGGGCCGCTTGGGTAGCCCTGGTCGCTTGGGTAGCCCGGGCCGCTTGGGTAGCCCTGATCGGCTGGCTGGCCATGCTCAGCTCGGGCGCTCCGTCGCGCCGTCGTGCAACGCCCGCAGCAGGGTCGGGACGTAGCGCGCTTCCTGGGTCAGCGCCTTGCCGACCCGCGGGCGTCCGAGCAGCTCCTCGCCGGTCAGCCCGACGTCGGCCAGATTGCGGCGCAGGATGGCCGCGACCCCGGCGCTGGGGGCGATCCGGTTGGCGTCCGCCAAGCCTTCCAGCACCTGCACCGACCACTCAGCCGACGGTTCGCCGCCCGCTTCCGGGCACGAAGTGTAGCGGAAGTGCCCGGCTCCGGTGTCGTAGGTGCGCTCCACCAGCCAGCGCACTCCGCCGGTGATCGCTTCGGCCACCCGATGATCGCCCGTCAGGTCGTGATAGCGGCGCAACGCGGACAGCAGTACCCCCACCATGAAGCCGGCCTCGCCGCGCGGACGCGGCAGCCGGCGGCCGCCGTGGCTGGCGGTGAGTATCCGCTCCCAGCCGCCACCGGGGCTCTGCGCGGCCAGGACGTGCTCGACGATGATGGCCGCCGCGTTGAGGTAGCGGGGATCGTCGTCGAGCCGGTCCAGGGCGCACAGATGGGTGAGCTGCCAGCCGCACTCGCGGGCGTTGTCGAGAGAGAAGTAGCGCAGATTGCCGGTCATCCGGCGCGCAGTGCGCTCCAGTACTTCGCGGGCGAAGGGGTCGCCGGTGAGCAGAAAGTAGAGCGCCGGCCCCTGCACCCACGTGTGCGACGGAATGGTCGCGGAGCCGGCCATCTTGTTGCGGAAGAAGGGCGGCAGGTAGCCGCCGACGTGGCCGGCCATGTGGGCGACCTGGGCGCCGACCTGCGCCGGATCGCGGGAGTGGTTGCAGGTGTCGACGTCGAGCAGGTGGCGCGCCGCCTCGCAGCCCAGGGGCAGCCAGCGCGGATCGCCGCCGCGCAGGAACTCGACGAGGTGGCACCAGGGGGAGTCGTACTCGTTGTTCTCCCAGAAGCCGCCGGATTTGGCTGAGCCCTTGAAGGTGTCGCCGTAGTTCATGAAGCCGACCTCGTGCCGGGTGGAGCGGTGCTCCAACCATTCGGCGAGCGCCCGGTCGACCATGCGTTCATAGGGCGGATGGGGCGAGTCGCGCTTGGCGGCCAGCGGTTCCAGGACACCGGTGCTCCCCAGGTAGTCGAAGTCGGGACGGACCGCCACCTGACCCTGAAACCAGTCGGCCGCCGCGGTCCGCCGCTCGCCGCCGGCCGCGAAGCACAGCATCAGCTCCGTGGTGAGGGCGCTGCCGACCTTGATCCGGTAGCAGCCGGACGGCCGGTCGAGCCAGAAGTAGAGGCGGTGCCACTCCCGTTCGTAGTCCGGCAGCTCGACCTCGCCGAGCGCCGGCAGCAGCTCGACGGCGAGCGCGCCAGGATCGCTGCGCACCGCCTTGGGGTAGCGCTCCCAGAAGTCGCGCAACACCAGGAGACAGGGGCCGGCCCCGGCGTGCACGGCCAAGCGGCCGGAGGCATGCCCGGCCACCGTTCCGGCATCGCCCCCACCCTCCACGCGGTAGGCGCGGTCGTGTTCGTGCGCCACCCGCACCGGCGCGCCGGGCGCCGGCGTTGCCGGCCGGCCGCCGGCGATCCCCGCCGACTGTATCCGCTGCCACGGCAACCGCAGCTCCAGCGAGCGCACGCGCAGCAGCGACGCCCGCTCGTGATCGGCGCCGTCCACGTCAGCGTTGGCCGCAGCGGACTCGCCCAGATGGCTCAGGTCGCCGTGCAGGGCCGCGCCGGCCAGCGGACTGACGACCACCAGCCGGTGCGCGAGCGTCAGGAACGGCTGGCCGGCGTAGAGCTGCACCAGCACCGTGGCGCGCAGGTGCTCCACGCCGTGCGGATCGGCGACCGGCAGCTCGGCGCGGATCGCCAGCCGCCGCGGCCCCGCCTCGTCGATCCGCACCTCCTGGACCGGCTGTGAGGTCAGCGGCAGTCCGCTCCCCAGCGCGCCGTGCCAGCCGCCGCCGCGGCCGATGGTCGTCCACCGCCCGGCCCGGCGCACCTCGATCCGATCGAACAGGCCGCCGCCGCGCCGCACGGTCACCCGCAGGTAGCGGTTGCCCGCGGTGACGGCGCCGTCCTCGTGGCTGCAGGTCAGGTCTCCGGCGGCCGCCGGAGCCGCGGCGTCCGCGCGGGTGAGCCGCACCACGCCGCGCGCCGGCAGGGCGCCGCCGGGACAGCCGGCGTCCAGCAGCGCCCAGCGCGCGCTGCCGTCCGGCCAGCGCGAATGGACCCGTACCTGCGCCTCCTCCCCATCCGGCTCTTCCCCGTCCAGGGCCGAGTCGGGGGCGGCAAAGCTCACCCGCGCGGCCGGCTGCCGCAGCGCGCCGCGCGGCAACGGCACGGCGAAGGTGAGCGGCAATCCCGCCGGCGCGGCGGCTCCGCAGCGCGCGGCGCCGGTGCTGTCCTCACGCCCGCAGTCGACCACCTCGATCGGCATCCGCAGATCCGCCGCGTCCGATTCGGGCGCCGGAGCGTCCCCCGGCAGATCGACGGATGCGCGGGTGAGCTCACCGCCGGGCTCGCGGGCCTCCACGGCGATCCGATAGGGCCGGCCGGCGGTCAGCCCCCGCAGCGGGAGCGCCAGCAGCGGACAGGGGTCGCCGCTGCCGGCGGTCACCGCGGCGCCGGCGCCTGCCAGCGGGGTCGCCGTCACGGTCACCGCCACCGGCTCGGAGGCGATGCCGTGCAGTTCGACCGTTCCGGGGCCGGTCACGCGGGTGCTCAGACGGTCCAGACGCGGCGCGAACGACGACGCCGCAGGCAGCTCGGTGAGAAACAGCACCTTCTCGAGATAGCAGGGGCCGGTTCCGTCCGCGCGAACCGTGAACGGCACGCCGACTCCCAGGATATCGATCGGCCGCTCGGCGACGATCAGGTGCCGGCGGTTGTCCCGGCGCTCCGGCCGCACCGTGCCCAGGAGCTCCGAGCCCGCCTGCATGGTGTAGCGGTAGTCGTCGCGCTCCGACGCATACAGCAGCAGTCCGACGTACTTGCGGCCGCACACCTGCTCCTTTTCCGGCGACATCCAGAACCGGTGCTGCAGCAACGCCTGCATGCCCGAGGCGGCCACCGAAGGCGTGCGGTAGAGTCCGTACCCGACCCGAAACGGCATGGCCTGCTGGCCGACGTTGATCTGCCAGCCGTCGATCATTTCCGCTTCGACGGCGTTCAGCACCACCGCGTCGCCGCCGGCGGCGATCGCGTCGATCCGGTCATCGCCGATCACGTCGACATGGCCTACATCGACATGGCCCACGTCGGCACGGCCGACGAGTTGCTCGCTCACCGCCGTGTCACCGACCGGTTGCGCTGCGGAGTCTGTCGGATTGGCGCGTCAGCGGCATATCCGACGGACACCGTAGCGCACAGGTGGGGATGGGCCAAGAGCGGAGCCGAGGTGAAGGTCTTGGGGCTACGGACGCGGATAGCTCACGGCCAGCATCGCCTCGACGTCCATGGGGTCGCACCCGAACTGGCTGCGAAGCTGCGCAAGCTGTTCTCGTTCGGATTGCAGTTCCGCGTCCTCGACGAGCGGCAACGCGATCTCCTGGCCGCCACGCAGCTCCGACTCGCGGCACGCCTGGGTCATCTCCATGGCCATCAGGGCGTCGCGGTCGGTGTACTCGTAGCCCTGCCGCGCCAGGTGCTCGGCCGCTTCCTGCGAGCCGCGGCTGCGGCGCACCGCATGTACGAAGTCGACGACGTGGCCGGCGACCGAAGCGCCGTAGAAGCCGCGGCCGGTGCGGGTGGGAACGCGATACGGATTGACGTACTCGATGGTCCGGCCGTCGATCTCGACCGCGGAGCGGGTCCAGATGGCGTCGGCTTCCTCATGCACGATCGGGCAGATCACGTCCGCCTTGCCGCCGCCGGCGAGCGATTCGTCGCTGCAGATGCGCACCTCGGATATGCCGTTCCAGTTCCCGACCGGCGTCTGCACGATGGTCCCGCGCGCGCCGGCGACCTCGGTGTAGCCGGGGCGGGGATGCCGGCCCAGATTGCCCTTGATGTTGCCGGCCAGATCGACGACCAGACGGTCGCCCGGGAAGGTGAAGAAATTGCAGTGAAAGGTCTCGTCGACGTGATGGCGGTGCGGCAGGGAGTTGTAGGGCGCCACCGGCATGGTGTGGCTGACCGCGCGGGCCGTGAGCGGGTGCGACCGGTAGAAGACGATCCAGCGCGAGTTGTTGTGGTAGCCGGTGTGGTCGTACATGCAGAGCACGCGGCGGACATCGCCGATCGCGCCGGTGGCGGTGACCGCCTGGATGATCCGGTCAAACGCGAACCGGAAGAAGTTTTCGCCGATGCGCAGCACGACGTTGCCGGCCCGCGCGCGCTCGGCCATCTCCCGCCCCTGGCGGAGCGTCATGGCCATGGAGGTCTCCACGTCGTGGTGGATGCCGTGCGCGGACAGGAACGAGGAGATCGAGTGGTGCGAAGGGACCGGCGTCACCACCAGCGCCGCCTCCGCCACCTGCGCGCCGACCAGGTCGTGAATGGAGTGGAACGACCGCGCGCCGAGCCGTTCGGCCATCGCGTCGCTGTGTTCGGCCACCGGGTCGCAGACCGCGACCAGGTCGAGCCACTCGCCCAGATGCGGCAGGATCGGCGCGTAGACGGTGCTGGCGCGGTTGCCGGCGCCGATCAGCGCGACCCGTAACGGCTTGTCAGTGCTCATGGCGGTGAGTCTACCGCGAATGCCCGCCGCTGCGCGAATGCCCGCCGCTGCGTGAACGTTCCGCTCCGCACCAAAAGAACGAGCCGGGCCGCCCGCAGGCGGCCCGGCTCTGGTCACCGGCCTCGCTACGAGGCCCGCTTCAGCCTATTTGACGCTGTCGAACCACGCGTTGGCTTCCCGCGTCAGTACGTCGCCGCCGCTGCGGCGCCACCGGGCGACCACGTCGTCGTAATCGTCGACGCTCTGGGTGCCCAGGACCACCTTGTAGAAGAACTCCTTGAGCACCTTGTCGACGTCGGCGTACTCCGCCTGCGACGGCAGCGCCACCTTCAGCGGCTGCTCAACGGTGTTCTGGCTGGCGATAGTGTCGTACAGCATCTGTCGCTGCACGCCGCCGGCGCCGCGGCTCACGTTGTACCACGGTGCGTAGACCCAGAACGGGTTGGTCGAAAAACCGCCGGCCAGGTTCTGCCCCAACTCGCCCTGCCGGCGCGGGTCGGCCAGCCATTCGTCGGTCTGGCCGAAGTAGTCGCCGTAATCCGAGCCGTCCCAGGGGATCCAATGCCATGGCGTCGCTTCCTGACACACCTGCGTCGTATCGCCAGCGAAACAACCGAGCGCCGCCGAATAGTACAGCGCGCGGTCGGTTGCGATGGCGTTCAGCACCTCCAGCAGGCGATGGAGCTTGGCCTCATCCCGCTCGAGTTGCCGTCCGAACGTCACGTACAACGGCTGCAGGCCGCGTACCGACATGCCGGCATCGCCGCGCGGTCCGATCGGCGGCTCGCCGTTCACGTAGGGATGATAGTCGGTCACCGACGCGTGGGCGTCCGGATCGACCTCCGTGAAGGCGATGATGCTGTAGTGCCCCTGACCGGAGCAATTGTCCGGCCAGCAATCGGGATCGTCATAGATGTAGGAGCGGTGCTCGGGATGGGCCATGTGCCACTTGCGGTTGAGGTGGCCGCCGCCGTCCCACTCGGAGTCGTCGGAGCCGAGCGAGGAGACGTAGCCGATCTTCTCGTTGGCGAACTTCCACGAGACGTCGTTGGCGCCGTCCTTGCGCCCGATCTCGGTGACCCACTCCGGATCGATGATCTCATTGGCGTACCAGTCGGCCAGCAGCGCCAGCGTCTCCTTGGTGCCGGGATCGGTGAAACCGTACTGCAGTTGGCCGTCCTTCTCGATCCACTGGAAGGCAAACGTTCCGTGGGCGCCGAAGATCTCCTGGAAGAAGCCGGCAGGGGCGGTCTCCTGGTCACCCGGCGCGGTAAACGCGTAGGTGTCCTTGCTGCCGCTGCGGTTGGGGTCCTCATTACGGAACTTGAGGAACGCCTCCTCGAACTCGTCCAGAGTCTCCGGAACCTTGTCGATGCCGACGTTGTGCAGCCACTGCGCGTTCCAGGCGATGCCTCGCCGGTACACGTTCCAGGGGCTTATGATCGGCAGCCCCATGTGCTTGCCGTCGATCTCGCCGTACTTCCACACCCGCGGGTCGCCGAACGACTCGACGTGAGCGTAGTACTCCGGCATCACCGCTCGGATGGTGTCGACCGACAGCTCGGCCAGGACGCCCTGATCGGCGTAGGTCGCAAGCTGCACGGGATTCATCCGCATGGCGATCATGTCCGGAATCTCGCCGGCCGCCATCATCACGTTGAGTACCTCGAACTGGTTCTCCGTCACCACCCAGTCGAACTGGACGTCGAAGTACTCGTCCAGCCAGCGCTTGGTCATGTTCAGTTCCGGGTCCCGGCGATGCATGTTGGTCGCCGCGCTGGTGTACGTGTACTCCTGGGCCGCCAACTCGAGGGCGAATCCGCCGAGCAGCACCATGACCAGCAATAGTGAGAGTTTGCGCATAGTCTTCGATCCTTCCTTGTGTTTTTTTGCGTCGCGCGCCTGGCGATTCGTTCGCGTCAGGCGCACGGTAGAGAATCGGCCCGAAAGGGACCGGCGGGGCGATGTCACCCCTTGAGAGACCCGACTATCACCCCCTTCACGAAGTATTTCTGGATGAACGGATAGACCGCCAGGATCGGCGCGATGGCGACGAAGATCGCCGCCGAGTTGAGCGTCTCCGGCCGCACCGGCCGCAGTTGCGCCTCGTCAAACGCCTGCTCCGCCTCTATCGTGAACGTGTCGGTCGCGGTGACCACGATGCGCCGCAGCCAGATCTGCAACACGTGCTTCTCCTGGTCCCTGATGTAGATGAGCGAGTCTAACCAGGAGTTCCAGTGCGCGACGGCGCTCCACAGGCCGATCGTGGCTATGACCGGCAGGCACATCGGCGTGATGATGCGGAACAGCACGACGAACTCGTTGGCGCCGTCGATCCGCGCCGAGTCTTCGATTTCCGCCGGAATCGTCATGAGAAAGTTGCGCATGATCAGCAGCGAGAACGCCGGCGCCAGTTCGCTCAGGATGAAGACCAGCCGGTTGTCGATCAGCCTCAGACTACGGACCAGCAGGTAGGTCGGGATCAGGCCGCCCGAGAAGAATATCGTGAAGACGAAGATCGACGTGTAGAAGGTGCGGTGCGGCAGGTACTTCTTTGACAGCGGATAGGCGGCGCACAGCAGCACCATCAGCGTCGCCGCCGTGCCGACGACGGTGCGGAAGATCGTGTTGTAGTAACCATAGAAGAGACTGCTGTCGGCGAACAGCGCCTCGTAGGACTTGGTGGAGAAGGGGCGCGGCCACAGCATCACGTTGCTCAGGTACGCGCTCGATCCGTGCGTGAAGGAGACGGCAAGCAGGTTGACGAACGGAAACAGAATGGTGAGAGAGAACAGGACCAGGAACAGGCCGTTGCCCAGCCCGAATACCCGTTCGCTCGTGCTGCGGACCATTCGCCGCCGCCTACCAGATCCCGTAGTCGCCGAACTTCTTGACGACGCGATTGACGGTCACCACCAGGATCAGGCCGATCACGTTCTTGAAGAGCCCGGTAGCTGCGGCAAGGCTGTAGTTCAACTCCTCCAGACCGACGCGGAAGACGTACGTGTCGATGATGTCGGCGACCTCGTAGACCGCCGGATGGTAGAGATTTAAGATCGGATTGAAGCCTGCTTCCAGGATGTCTCCCACCCGCAGGATGAAGAGGATCATGATGACCGGCATGATCGACGGTACCGTGATGCTCCAGGCTCGGCGGAGCTTGCCGGCGCCATCGATGATCGCCGACTCGTGTAGCTGCGGATCGACGCCAGCGATCGCCGCCAGATAGATGATCGATTCCCACCCCACCTGCTGCCACACGCCGGATGTGATCAGCACCGTCACGAACCAGTCGACGTCGACCAAAAAGTGGATCGCCCCCCCCCCCAACGCCTTGATGATCGAGTTGACCACGCCGGTCGACGGGGACAGGATGGTGCGGATCACGCCGGCCAGGACGATCCATGACAGAAAGTGCGGCAGATAACTGATCGTCTGCACGGTGCGCTTGAAGTGGCGCTGGCGCACCTCGTTGAGGAGCAGCGCCAGGATGATCGGCGCCGGAAAGCCCCAGAGCAGCCGGTACAGGCTGATGAGGAGCGTGTTGCGGAACACCCTGCCAAAGTCGGTCGTCCCGTTGAACAAGCGTATGAACCAATGCAGGCCGACCCATTCGCTGCCCAAGATACCGTCCCAAAGCCGGTACTTCTTGAACGCGATGATGATCCCGTACATCGCGCCGTACTTGAAGATGATGGTCCAGACCAGCGCCGCCGCCAGCAGGGCGAACAGGTAACGGTGGCGGTAGTAGCGCTGCAGGATCGACGGACGATTGAGCGTAACGGTGCGGGCGTCCCGCACGGCGGTAGCGGGATCGGCTTGCGGCAGCGCCATCCGGGGCCGACGCTACCACCGCGCGCGGGGCGCGGTCAACCGGTCGGGCCTGCCTCAGCGGGTGAAGTCGCGGGTCAGATCGAGCGCCAGAGCGCGGAAGTCGGTGACCCGGTGGCAGGTGATCAGGTTCGTGTCGTGCTGACTGGCGCCGCCCACCGAGGTCCGCGACAGGACGATCAGATCGTCGCCGTCGATCAGGTTGGAGGCGTAGCTGAACGACTCGGTCATCTTGCGGCTCATCGCCACGCAGCCGGCCTGGAACCAGTTCTGCGCGTCGGCGCTGTAGATCAAGAGGAGGATGCGGCGCTCGTTGGCGACGATGCCGCGAAAGCCGATCTCCCGCAGATGGTCGTTGACCGGCGTGAACGTGTCGGAGACCGGATTCACGCAGGTCCAGAACAGATCGGAGACCGGATCGTAGACGACGTGGAACTTGCACTGACCGCCGGGCATGGGGCAGTACTGGCTGAACCGGTAGCTCATGGTGCGGCCGTCGTCGTGCAGGTCGCAGATGGCGGCCAGGCCGACGGTGGCGCGCCCCAGCACGTGCAGGCGCAACAGATTGCGCAGCCGGCCGCGCACCGAGATCAGGTTGCCTTCGATCCAGCAGTCCTCGGTGCCGGTCTCCGGCGGATAGGCAAAGGTGTTCATAGGGTGCGGGGCGCCGGGAAACCGCTCCATCGGCGACGCCCGCCACGCCGCCGGATCGAGCAGGTCGCGGCTCAGGTCGCCGGCCATCACGAACGACTCCCAGGAAGAGCGCCCGCCGCCGGAGCGGCCCACGCGCGGACAGGTCTCGAACGCGCGATAGACCTGACCGTCCTGGAACGTCACGGCGGTCGGCGCGCCGTGGCTGCGCCGGTCGCACACCGCGACCGCTGGCGTCCAGGTGTGGCCGCCGTCCTCGGACCGGCTGATGACCACCTCCCGCGACTGGCGCCGGTTGCCGATCATGTAGAGCGCGCCGCCGTGCACGAAGCAGCTCGGCCAGATGATGTCGGTGCGGCCGCGCAGCTCCCAGGTCCGACCGCCGTCCGCGCTCGCGCGCACCTCGGTCTGATCGGCCAGCGTCTCAGTGTACGGCTTGGGCTGAAACCACTCGTACGACGCCGCCATCTCCCCGCCGGGCAGCCGGACGATCCCGGGCGAACCGGCAAAGTGCATCTCCTTGTCGGGCGACTCCGCCACGACCACGTAATCCTGCGCCAACGGTTGCATCGCTGTCCCCTTTCGGCCATCGCGGCCGATTCGATCCGAATACGAAGAGAGCCGGGCCCGCCGATCGCCGGCCCGGCTCTCCCTAAGATTTACCTCGCTTCGCCGGCCAGTCGGGGAGCGGAAAGGTCCCCTCCTCCACCGGGTCGGCCAGCGATCGGCGGCGCGCGCCGCGATTCCAGTGCCTGCGGCCCAGGAACAGGCGCCGGTAGCGGTCCGGCAGGTCCGCGACGAAGGCGTCGCTGAGTTCGCCGTCGTCCCAGCTCTGGTACATGGTGGGGGCGTAGCCGCAGATGACGATGGCGCGCTCCCGATCGCTGCGGACCTGGCCGGTGGCGTGGATGAGGGTTTCGCCGAACAGCAGGGTCGATCCGGCCGGCGCCACCACCTGATGGATCAGCGAGCGGTCGCGGTAGGCGCAGGCGATCAGCTCCTCCGCCGGCTGCGCGAGCTTGTGGCTGCCGGCGATGACCGTGGTGCCGCCGTCGTCCGGCCCCAGCTCGGTGAGGTTGGTCAGGGTCTTGACGAAGGTGCAGTGGAACAGGCCGCCGTCGCGGTGCGTCCCGAACGGCACGTCGGTGCCGCGGTGGAAGCCGAAGGTGGCGGGAGCCGACAGGTCCTGGTCCGGATCGCGGCGGTTGACGTGGGCGTTGACCTCCACGATACGCGCCTCGCTCCCCATCAGCTCCTCGGCCATGCCGACCAGCCGCGGGTGGCTGGCGTAGGCGGCGATGACCGGATCCGCCTCGACGATCGCGCCCAGGTAGACGTGATGCGGCTCTTCCTTGAGCAGGTTGGCGCCGCGTACCCGCACCGGCGCGTCGCCGCTGCGGTCGCGGGCGGCGAGCAGGTCGCGCTTGAGCCGCTGCAGCGCCTCCAGAATGCATCCGGTCTCGTCCAGCGACAGCGTGCCGGGCACCACCACGTAGCCGTAGACCTCCAGGTGGAGGCGTTGCTCGGCGGTCAGCGCCGGGAACGGCCGCCGGAACTCGACGGCGTCCGGCGCGGCTCCGGCCGCCTCAGCCATGAACCTCGACGCTCCGGTCGTCCCGGCGGCGCTATGCCGGCTGCGGCGGGCGGCGGGCGACCGGCGCCACGAGCGCCTCCCGCAGGGCCGCGCGCACCTGGGCCTTCTCCGCCTCGTCGAGCGGCAGCACCGGCTCGCGCATCAGCGGCGTCGAGAACACGCCGCGCTGATGGAGCGCTTCGTTCATCCGGGCGTGCGCTTCTCCCGACGGCTGGCCGATGCCGTAGATCGCCTCCGCCATCGGGAAGATGCGGTCCTGCAGGTCGCGCGTGCGCGCGAAGTCCTCCGCCTTCACCGCCCGCCACGCTTCGCAGATCAACTCCGGGATGCAGCCCGCAAAGCCGATCAGCGCGCCGTCGACGCCCACGTACATCGACGACAGCAGGGACTCGTCATGGCAGGTCAGCAGCGACAGGTCCGGCGCGCGGCGGCGGAACAGGCGGCAGTCGCGCTCGTACAGCGCCATGTGTCGGGTGCCGGTCTTGAGGGCCTTCACGTTGGGAATCCGCGCCATCTCGATGACGGTCTCCGCCGGGTAGAACGCCTTGGTGGCGGCCGGATACAGGTGGATGACGATGCCGATGTCGATCGCCTCCGCCACGCGCTGAAAGAACCGCACCGGCGTCTCCGGCTTCATCCCGAACCGCAGCCAGTTGTGCGGCGGCATCAGCAGGATGCCGTCCGCGCCGGCGTCCTGGGCCGCCTGCGCGTGCTCGATCGCCTCCAGCGTCCCCTCGGCGGATACCCCGGAGATCACCAGCGCCTCGCCGGCGACCTCACTCGCGATCACCTCGGTGACGCGCCGGCGCTCGGCGGGCGACAGCGAGGTGATCTCGCCCGTGTGGCCGTTGCAGACCAGTCCGCGGATCTCGTCGAAGCCGGCCAGCCAGCGCACGTAGCGGCGCAACTCCCCTTCGTTGATCGAGTAGTCGTCGTTCAGCGGCAGGCACGTCGCCGGGAAGATGTCGGTCCATCGATCGTCGCTCATGGAGCCGTACGATACCAGGATCGCGGCTACGAAGTCTGTGGGTCGTCGTCGCCGCGTTCCCGCCGGCGCAGGGCCTCGAGCGCCGCCAAGCGCGCTTCCGCCTCCTGCCGCGCGACCTGTTCCCGATGCCGTTCCTGTTCGGCCCGTAGTCGTTGCCGTACGGCCTGTTCCCGCTCCCGCTCGGCTCGCTCCCGGCCCTCGCGGTTCTCCGCAAGGGAAAGCAGCTCCTCCCCGGTAACTGGATCACGAAAACGCAGCCCTCGCTCCGATGTCCGCAATTCCAGTCCGAGCACCATGCTGTGCATGCTCCGGATGCCGTTCCCCGCGTCCGTTGCCGGCATCGGCGCGTAATCTCCGGAAGCGAGCCGCAGGCCCTGCAGGCGAGGCTGCAGATAGTCGCCGGTCGGATCGTACTGCCAGTACTCCTGCACGGCGAGCGCACGGTACCGCATGCGCTTGCGCCCCTGGTCTTCGCGGCGGGTACTCCGGGAGGTCACCTCCAGTACGAAGTCCGGGCCTTTCGGCTCTTGCCAGAGAAGATACGAGTGTCGGTCATGGTTCGGCGCTCCCATGACCACGAACACGTCCGGCGCCACGACCGCTTCGCGATTGCCCTGTTCGTAGTAGAGGAGCAGGTTGGCGGCGACGTACACGTCACGACGGTCGCGAAAGTAGTCCCGCAGCGCCTCGCGAGCGTATGCTATCGGCGTGAGCTGGTAGTCGCTTTCCGCCACCGGCTTGCCGTCGGAACTGGGATAGTCGACCGCGACGGGAGCGAGCACGGAGACTGCCGGGCGCCCCGACCGCCCGTTCAGCCGATCACGCCCGAACGGCCCTTGCTGACGCAGAGGTAGCGGACCGGCACGCCCACGAAGGACTCGACCCGATCGATGAGCCGCCGCGCCCCGCGCGGCAGGTCGGCGCGCCGGCGCACGCCGTCGAGCGGACCGTCCACCGGCTCCAACTCCTCGTAGCGAGGCTGCACGTCGCCAAGGCGCCGCACGTTGGCGGGGACGCGGTCGATTCGCTCCGCGCCGAGCGAGTAGCCCACGCACACCCGCAGCTCGGAGAGCTTCGACAGCACGCCCAGACCGGTCACGGCCAGAGCGGTGACTCCCGTCACCTGGGCGGTGTGCTTGAGGGCCACCAGATCGAGCCAGCCGATGCGCCTTGGCCGTCCGGTGGACGTGCCGTATTCGTTGCCGGCGTCTCTGACCCGGTCGGCCGCCGCTCCCCGGATCTCCGTCGGAAACGGACCCGCCCCCACCCTGCTCATGTACAGCTTGGCCACGCCGACCACCTCGCCCAGGCAATCCGCGGTCAGACCGGTCCCGGCAAGCGCCCCGCCCGGCGAGCAGACGCTCGACGTGCAGAAGGGATAGGTGCCGAAGTCGACGTCGAGCAGCGCCGCGTGCGCGCCCTCGAACAGGATGTTCCTGCCGCTCCGCCACGCCGTGACCAGCAGGTGCGCGGTGTCGGTGATATAGGGAGCCAGCCGGCTCGCCCAGGCCGCGCACCGCTCGACCAACGGTTCGCTCGCAAGCCGCTCGAAGGGCAGGCCGGATTCGCCGGCAAGGGCGCCGAGCACGCCGTTCTTGAGCGAAACCAGGCGAGGAAGGCGCGAGCTCAGGTACGCCGGATCTTCGATGTCGGCCATGCGCACGGCCGTGACGCGATGGGCCTTGTCCGCGTAGCACGGGCCGATGCCGCGGCGCGTGGTGCCGAGCTCACCGTTCTCGCCGGACGCGAAGGCGCGGTCCATGAGCTCGTCCTCGATCTTGTGGTACGGCATCACCACGTGGGCGCGATCGCTGATCGCCAGACGTTCCGGGTCGACCGCATACCCCTCGCGCTCGAGCTCGTCCATCTCCTCGATGAGCTGCGCGGGGTCCACGGCAGTCCCGTTGCCGATCACGTTGAGCACGCCGTCGCGCAGGATGCCGGACGGCATGAGGTGAAACGCCTGGCGCCGGGCGCCGATCCATACCGAATGGCCGGCGTTGGCGCCGCCGTTGTAGCGGACCACCACGTCGAAGTCGCCGGCCAGGTAGTCGACGATCTGCCCCTTGCCCTCGTCCCCGAACTGCAGCCCGCAGATGCAGCAGCCGCTCGGTCCCCGCTCGATGCCGCGGTCGCTCACGTGCGCGCTCCGTTCATCCGCCGGTCCGGTCTTCGTTCCTGGCGACGAAGTGGCCGGCGGCGCGCAGCGCCTCGACCCCCGACTCCGCCATGGTGACCGGAAAGCTTACCGGGCGGTTGCCCTGCAACTGCGACCGATAGATCGCCATGATCATCTCCAGGGCACGGCGACCGGCGCGGCCGTCGCTGCGCAGCGCCGCCCTGCCCTCCAACGCGTCGAGCAGCTCATCGAGCGCGGCGGAGTAGGTCGAAGCCGCCGCCGGGCGCTCCACCGGCGCCTCGGCCAGTTCGCGCCACGCGAAGCCGCTGTCGGCCTCCACCTCGCCCGGCTGCGACCGGAACAGGTGGACCTGCTCGGCCTGCATGCGGATCACGCCGGTCGAGCCGCTCAGCAGGAACGAGTGCTGCTCGTAGTCGGTCAGCTCCGCGCCGTGCGCGATGGCGGTTACTCCCGACGCGAACTTGATGAACGCGGCGCTGAAGTCCTCCACCGCCCACGGGCGGGAACGCTGCTCGGCCATGCCGCACAGCCACTCGACCCTGCCCGCGAACAGGTCGAGCATGTCGAAATAGTGGCTGAAGTCGTGCAGCAGCGGCCCCTCGTTGTCGCTCCGCCACGACGGCGCCGGCTTGCCGCCGTCCATCGAGCACTCGATGTAGTTCAACTCGCCGATGGCGCCGGCGGACAACAGCTCCCGGGCCTTGATCCACTCCGGGTTCCAGCGCCGGTTGTGGTTGATCTGCAACAGCACGCCCGCGCGCTCGCACGCGGCGATCATCCGGTCGCATTCGCCCAGCGACAACGCCATCGGCTTCTCGCAGATGATCGCGCGCGTGGAGGGCGCCGCCGCGCAGTCCTCCACCATGCCGCAGTGCAACTCCGGATGGGTGGCGACGATGCAGATATCCGGCGCCGACTCCTCGAGCATCTGCCGGTAGTCGTGATACAGCGCCTCCACGCCGAAGCGCGCGCCGAACTCGACGAGCTTTTCGCGGCCGCGGTTGACGCCCGCCGCCAGCCGGCAGCGACCGCTCGCCGCCACGGCGGTCGCGTGGTTGTCCGGCCGGTCGCTGAAGGTGAACTGATAGCCGACGCGGCCGGTGCCGATCAACGCGACGTCATACATGTCAAACCCGTTCGAACTTCTGCAGCCGGTCGCGATCGAAGGGAACCTCGCAGACGTAGATGTCGCCGTGCGAGTCCTCCCAGATGCCGTGCGGAGCGCCCACGAACCGGCCGGGCTCGGCCCCCTTCCGGCCCCACCGGCCGATGACGCGGCCGTCCAGATCGACCAGCGCCACGGTTCCGGCGGCCTCCGCCAGGTGGATGACCTCCCGGTCGTCGATCACCAGGTCGTTGGCCGCGTTGACCTCCGTCCACTCCTCGATGAAGTCGCCTTCCCGGTCGAACACCTGGATGCGCTCGTTCGTGCGGTCGATCACCAGCAGCCGCCCGCGCGGGTCGACCTTGACGCAGTGCGGCAGCCGGAACTGCGCGGGGCCGGCGCCCTCCACTCCCCAGGAGCGCACCAGCTCGCCCTCCGGGGTGAAGCGGTGCATGCGCTGCTGGCCGTAGCCGTCGGCGACGTACAGATCACCCCACGGCGCCCGCACCGCCCAGGTCGGCCTGTTGAACGGCGCGCCGGGCACGCCCGGCTGGCCGCGGCGGCCGATCGTCTGCACGACGGTGCCGTCCAGTCGGCAGATCTCCACGGTGTGGTTGATGATATCGGTGACGTAGGCGAGCTGATCGGGCCCGATCCAGATCGAGTGAGGCCGCTTGAGAAAATCCTTGCCCCACGTCTCCACATAGGTGCCGTCGCGCTCGAACACGCGGATCACGTCGTTCGGCTCCCGGTCGGCGACGTAGACGCGGTCGTTCGCGTCGGCCGCCACGGCGGTGACGATGCCGATCTTCGCGCGGATGGCCGGGTCGCCCCAGTCGGGCACCGGCCGGTAACGATAGTCGTCCACTCCCAGGGTCATGCGTCAACTCCTTTGTCGCCGGTCAATGACGAGCTTCGGTCGATCAGTATCCACATGGGCGATTCGCCTACTTCGGTCACCGCCAGCGGGGTCAACCGCCCGGCCTCCGGCTCGATCCGGTAGACGGCGATCCTGCCCGATTCGAGTCCGGCGGATAGCAGCAGCCGGCCGGCGGGGTCGAGCTGGCAGGCGCGCGGCACCGGCTCCGCCGGCGCGATCTCCCGCAGCGACAGCGCGCCGGTCCAGGGGTCGAGCGCGAAGTTGGCGATGCTGTCGTGGCCGCGGTTCGGCGCGAACAGGCTGGCGCCGTCGGGCGTGATGCGTATCTGCGCACAGGTGTTCTCGCCCTCATGGCCGGGCGGCAGCGTGGAGACCGTATGCCACCGGGTCAAGGTACCGCCCGAGGTGTCGAGGCGGTAGGCCGTGACGCTCCCGCCCTGCTCGTTGGAGACGTACACCACGGGGAACCGGGGGTGGAAGCAGAGGTGGCGCGGCCCGCAGCCGTCCTTGCCGGGCAGCCGCGGCGGGGCGTTGGGCCGCAGCGCGCCGGTCCGCTCGTCGAACCGGAACTGGTGCACGGCGTTGGAGCCGACCGGCTTGGCGATGGTGCAGGCGAAGGCGTAGCGGTTGGTCCGATCGGTCTCCAGGCTGTGGGCGCCGGTGCCGGTGTCGAGCCGGCAGAGCGCCGGGCCGGCGGCGACGCCGTCATCGCCGATGCCGTGCACGGCCACGGCTCCGTCCGCGTAGTAGGCGGACAGCAGGAAGCGGCCGGTGCGGTCGGTGGCCACGTAGCACGCCCCCGACGGGGTGTCGAACTCGCCCGCGTGGCTCAGGCTCCCGTCGCCGGCGATCATCAGGGTGCTGATGCGGGCGTCGCGCCGCCGGCTGACGTACATCACGCGCCGGCTCGGAGCGAACGCCATCGACGCGGGTCCACCGGGCAGCGGGCACGAACCGGCGGAGCGGAGCGCCCCGCCGTCGGGATCGAGCGCCAGCCGCGCGATGCGGTCTTCTCCGCTGAGCGCGACGTACGCAGTGAGGGTTGGAGCGATTGCGGACCGAGGGTAGCAGCACCTGCCGATGACCGTCCATGATGCGCCCGACATGGCTGAACGACGCCTTCGAGTTCTGTTCCTTCCGCAACCGGGCGTACCGGTTACCGACGGCCGCACCTACCGCCATCTGGCGGCGGTCAGCGAACGGCACGACACCCGAGCGTTCGACGACGCGCTGCCGGCCGCGCCGCAGTTCGAGGGGGTCGAGGTCGTGGTCGACATGGGCGGCAACGCGAGCCGCAAGAAGATCGACCTGGCCGCGGCGGCCGGCGTCCGCCACTTCCAGGTGCAGACCAACGGCCTCGACCACGTCGAGGTGGAGCACGTCCTGGACAAGGGGATCACCCTGTCCCACTGCCCCGGCTACCTGAGCGCGGAAGCGCTGGCGCAGAGCGCCATGATGTTCATCCTGCTGCTCGCCGGCCGATACAAACAGGCGGCGGAGAACTTCCACGGCGGCACCTACTACGACCCGGAGGGCCTGCGGCTGGACGGGAAGAAGCTGGCGATCGTCGGCTACGGAGCAAGCGGCCTGCAGCTCGCCCTGCGCGCCCATCCGTTCGGGATCAGGATCTCCGCCGTCGACGTGCGGGTGATCCCCACCGAGGTGCTCGATCAGGTGCCGCTGGATTTCCTGGGGTCGCCCGAGGACCTGGACGACGTGATCGCGGAGTGCGACATCCTGTCCGTGCACCTGCACCTGCACCGGGGCACGCGGCACGTCATCGACCGGCGCCGCATCGGTCTGCTCAAGCCGACCGCGTGGGTGATCAACGTCGCGCGCGGGGCGCTGATCGACGAGCAGGCGCTCTACGCCGCGCTGCTGGCCGGCAATCTGGGCGGCGCGGGCCTGGACGTATTCGAGCAGGAGCCGCCCGACAGCGCCCATCCGGTGTTCGCGCTGCCGAACGTGTACGCGACGCCGCACACGGCCGGCGGCACGGAGTCGACCACCGACAACCGGGCGCGCTTCGCCGCCGACAACCTGGACCGGATCGCCCGCGGCGAGGAGCCGCGCGGCCTGATCACCGGACGCATCACGTGAGCGCCGGCGCGGCGGAGATGACCGAACGGAACGATGCCGTAGCGGCGGCCCAGGAGTGGCTGGCCCTGCTGGACGCAGGCGAGTATCAGGCGTGCTGGGAGCGCGCCGCGGCGCTGATGCGCGGGGCGGTGAGCCCGGACCAGCTCGCCGGGGCGCTGCGCTCGGCGCTGGCGCCGATGGGCGCTCCCGCGTCCCGCTCGCTCGACGGGGCCGATTACCATGAGACGCTGCCCGGCGCGCCGGACGGCCGCTACTGGGTGCTGCGGTTCGCCGCGTCCTACGCCCGCAAGCAGGCGGCCGTGGAGACGGTCACGGCCGCCTGGGACGGCGGCGCGTGAGCGGCTACTTCATCCGGTAGCACGGCTCGGGTTGTCCGTCCGCCCCGGCCGTCGTAGAGTGCGGCGGCTTCCGCCGCTCGCGCTGATCTGACCGATGGCGAACCTCTCCCCCACGACCGCCGCCCCCCCCCACCGAACGCCCGCCGAGCTGCAGGCGGACGTCAAGCGGGTCCTGCGCAAGCAGACCCGCGCCCGGGCGTGGCGTATGCGCTCGTTCTACGGGCTGCTGCTGATGGCGTTCGCGCTGCTGGTCGTCTTCAAGTACGCGCCGGTCTGGGGCGTTTCGATCTCGTTCCTGGACTTCAACTACTACGACGGCATCCTGGGCAGTCCCTGGAACGACTTCGCGCATTTCCGCCGCCTGTTCCGCGACCCGTTCTTCGTGCGGGTGTTTCGCAACAACGTCGTGCTGGCCCTGCTGCATCTGGCGATCACCTTTCCGGCGCCGATCGTGCTGGCGCTGCTGCTCAACGAGGTGCGGCACACCATCTACAAGCGCACCATACAGTCGATCGGCTACCTGCCCCACTTCATGTCCTGGGTGGTGCTGGCCGGCATCCTGCGGGAGTTCCTGTCGCCGAACACCGGCTTCGCCGGGTGGGCGTTCACGCAGCTCGGCCTGGACCCGGTCAACTGGTTAAACAGCGTGGAGACGTTCCGGGCGCTACTGGTGGGGACCGCCATCTGGCAGAGCGTCGGCTGGGGATCGATCATCTATCTGGCCGCCCTGTCGTCGATCGACCCGCAGCTCTACGAAGCGGGCGCCATCGACGGCTCGAGCCGCTGGCAGAACGCCATCCACATCACGCTGCCGTCGCTGGTGCCGGTGATCACGATCCTGTTCCTGTTGCGGCTGGGGAACTTCTTCGAACAGAGCTTCGAGCACGTATTCATGATGTACAATCCGGTCGTCTTCGAAGTCGGTGACATCATGGAGACCTACATCTATCGCGGCGGCATCCAGGGCGGCGATTTCGACTACACCACGGCAGTAGGACTGTTTCAGAACGTGCTGGGCCTGGTGCTCCTGGTGATCGTCAACCAGATCACCCGTCGCTACAACGACTTCAGCGTCTGGTAGTACCGGATGGCTATCGTAGCGAGCCGCACTTCCTTCTCCGGCAGGTTGTTCGACGGCGCCAACTACCTGTTGCTGGCGCTGTTCGCGGTGTCGGTCGCCTATCCGTTCTGGACGCTGATCCTGCAGTCGTTCTCCTCCATCGACGCGGTCAACAGCCTGCGGTTACGGGTCTGGCTGGACGCCTGGCACACGGAAGCGTGGGGTTTCGTGCTGCAGGACGACAAGATCGGGCTGGCCTACTTCAACACCATCTTCCGCACGGCGGTCGGCACGGCGGCGATACTGCTGGTCACCTTCAGCGCCGCGTACGCGCTCTCCAAGAAGCTGCTGCCGGGGCGCGCGGTGCTGACGTTCCTGTTCGTGTTCACCCTGTTCTTCCAGGGCGGGTTGGTCCCAACCTACCTGGTAGTGCGGTCGCTCGGCCTCATCAACACCCGGCTGGTGTTGATCATGTTGCCGGCGATGAGCGTCTTCTACATCATCATCTGCCGCAATTTCCTGATGACGATCGACCAGTCGCTGGAGGAGTCGGCGGTCATCGACGGCGCCGGCTACTGGCGCGTGCTGTTCCAGATCATGATCCCGCTGTCGAAACCGGTGCTGGCGACCATCGCGCTGTTCGCGGCGGTCTATCACTGGAACGACTTCTTCCTGCCGTTGATCTACGTCAACGATGACGACAAGCGCGTGCTGCAGGAGCTGATCCGCGATCTGATGATGGACCTCAACCTGCTGCAGACCGACGAGTTCATCGCCGAGCTGACCGAGGAGTTGCGCCAATCGGAGCAACTCCGCGAGATGATGCGCATCCCGCCGCAGGCCGCGCAGGCGGCCACCGTCCTGCTCACGATCGGCCCGATCGTGTTCGTCTACCCGTTCATCCAGAAGTACTTCGTCAAGGGGGTGATGCTGGGGTCGCTGAAGGGCTGAGCGGCCGGTCGGCGACGGCGCCGGGCGTCAGCGCCAGACCGCCTCGAACAGCCGCAGCAGGTTTTCGCCCATGATGCCTCGCACCGCCGCCGGGTCGCAGCCGCGCCGGACCAGACCGGCGGTCAGGTTGGGCACCTCTTCCGGCCCGGCGATGCCGGCCGGAAAGACCCAGGGCGGCGGCGCGTATGCGGCCGGACTGAAGCGGCCGGACTCCCAGCTCGCCTGCGGAATCGAGCAGAAGTCGAGCCCGAACCCGACGTGCTCATGCCCAACCAGAGCGGCGATGTGGTCGATATGATCGATCATCCGCTCCAGCGTCGGCTCCCGCCAGCGCACCAAGCTCGGAAAGGCGGTGACGCCGACCACGCCTCCGCGTTCGGCGATGGCGATGATCGCCTCGTCACGGAGATTGCGAGGATTGGAGCAGACCGCGTCGGCGTTTGAGTGGCTGACGACCACCGGCTGCGACGACGCGGCGACGATGTCGAGCGCGGTCCGGTGCCCGGCGTGCGAGACGTCGATGAGCACGCCGGCCTCGTTCAGCGCCGCCACCGCGCGCGCGCCCAGATCGCTCAGGCCGCCGCCGGCGCGTTCCGTGCAGCCGTCGCCGAACGGGCTGCGCTCGTTGTAGGTGAGCTGCAGCATGCGGACGCCGAGCCGTTGCAGGTTCCACGCCTCGTCCGGGTCGGCGGCCAGCTCGGGAGGCGGTTTCTGCACGTGGAAGATGACGCCCAACCGGCCGGCCGCCTTGGCCTCGCGGACGTGGCGCGGCTCGGTCACGTGCAGCAGACCGTCGTCGTCGCGAAAGCGCCGGAACCACGCGGGGAGATGCGCCCGGCCGGCCGTCGCGGCGAACGCGGTGATGCCGCCGTCGCGGATGCGCTGCCAGTAGGGACCGCGCTCGTGCGGCCTCGCCAGCACCTCCGCGCCGTTGATGATGATCAGTTCGCGGTGGCCCATCGCGTCCCCGTGCTCCGTACGATGCCGAGCAAGGTGTCGACATAGTCGCGAATCCCGAACAGCCGGCACTCGGCGTCGCCCACGCACCCCCGGAGCACACGGCCGGTCCGGTCCCACAGCGCCCCCAGGCCCGGCCGGTGGAGCCCCGCGAACGCCGCCTCCGGGTCCCACTGCCGCCGCTCCGCCCACCACATCGCCTCCACCACGTGGACGTAGGTCGACGACTGATAGTCGACGCCCAGCATCAGCAGCCGGCCGCCGCGCTCCCGGGCGCGGATCATGGGCGAGTGCGTCCCGTAGGTCCGACCCCAGGGCGGGCGGTCCCAGGGGGACGGAAGCCCCTCGGTACGACGGTGGCCGTCCACGACGCCCGCGGCGTCCCTGCCCCGCGCGGCGACCGAGTGAGAATAGTGGTCCGACCGGACCGTCCCCGGCATGCGGCGGAAGCACTCGGTGAGCCAGCCGACCGACGACGGTGTGGTCGCGGGGTCCCAGCGCGCGGCGCGCTCGTCGCGATCCCCCTCCAGGTTGAACGACGGCATCAGGAGCAGACCGTCGCCGGCTGCATTCACCAGCGAGTCCACGACCGACTGCGCGCCTCCGGCAACCCTGCCGAGGCTCCTGAACGACGAGTGGACGAACAGCGTGTCGCCGCCACGCACGCCCAGCGCGCGCAGATCCCGGGCCAGAGAGGTTCTCGTGTGCATGCCGGCAGACCCGTTATACGCCAGATGATATGAAACCCCAAGATCGGTGAAACGCAGTCTGCGCCCAGCTCAGGCAAGTTGGCTTGATGCTACCACCCGAGGCGGTCGAGCTGGTCGTCTCCAAGGGCCATCCCTCAGCGGTCGCCCGGGCCGGGGCGAGATGTTCGCGCGCAGGCCGAGATATGGAGTAGATATCTCCCACCTGTTCTCCGGCCACGTGTGCCAACCCGGAACTCGGTTCGAGTTGACTTCGGACCATCACGAGATGTCGGCGACGATTCTTTCGCTCGACGAGGTCGGAGAAGACGCCGAGAGCTGGGACATCAGGTGAAATCTCAACCCGACCTCGCCGAGCACGTATCCATACAGAAGGTGCACCCGTCGCTGGAGCAAGCGGTGTGCTTCGCCGGCGAGCAGATCGCAATTGCCGTCGAGCAAGAGATCGAGCTCCGCTGACCGATGCCCAAGGACGAACCGTCTATCCTCCGCGTCGAGGGCAAGGACGACGTCCACGCCATCTGCTCGGTCACGTGCAGCAGACCGTCGTCGCCGCGAAATCGCCGGAACCACGCCGGGAGTTGCGCTCGCCCCGTGGTCGCGGCGAACGCGGTGATGCCGCCGTCGCGGATGCGCTGCCAGTAGGGACCGCGTGCGGCCTCGCCAGCACCTCCGCGCCGTTGATGACGATCAGATCGCGGTGGTCCATCGCCGAGAGGTTCGCGTGCGGCCTGCCGGCGGACCCATGCACGATTCGCGGCTGGCCACGAGAACCAGTATATACTGCTCGGCATGCGCGATCGCTCCCTGCCGCAGACCGCTCTGGACCTGACCACGCCCATGCCGGCGCCGCTTTGGGCGCTGCTGCAGCGCCAACTCATGGCGTCGCTGCCAGAGGCGATCGAGGAGTTCCACGCCCGATACTTCGACGAGCGCGGCTACCTGCTGTGCTATCCGCGGTGGGGGGCGCTGGACGGCCCCGACGACGCGGCGGAGAACGTTACCGGCTGGACCGAGCTCTATGCGCTCGGCGGCCCGGAGCGGGTGCTGGAACTGTACCGGCACGGCATCGAGGGTCACATGCGGCAGTACACGGAAGCGCGCACCGCCGAGTGCCCTTTGGCCCGCGACGGCATGTACTACCGTGAGTTCCCGACCAGCTTCGATTCCGTGCACAACGCCGAAGGCTTCCACGGGCTGTTCCAGCAGGGGCTGGCCGAGCCGTGGGACCCGACCTACCGGGCGCGCATGCGCCGCTACGCCGGCCTCTACCTGGACGAGGACGCCGGCGCCCCCAACTACGACCCGCAACGCCGGCTGATCCGCAGCGTCATGACCGGCAGCCGGGGGCCGGTGCTGCACACGACCACCCCGATCGACTGGGGAGGCGACCCGTTCGAATGCGCGGGGCGCTTCACGCCGCTCCGCTGGCATCGCACGTGGAACGATTACGTCGAGCACTTTACGCCCTACCGGGACGTGACCGGCGACACGCCCTGCAACCTGATCGTCACCACGATCGTGCTGAACGCCTATCTGTGCACGGGCGAACGCAAGTACCGCGACTGGATTCTCGACTACGCCGACGCCTGGGTGGAGCGCACCCGACGGAACGGCGGCATCATACCCAGCAACGTCGGCCTGGACGGCGCTATTGGCGGCGCCGGCGGCCGCTGGTGGGGGGCGGTGTACGGCTGGGACCACAAGGCGTTCTTTCGCTCCCTGGCGCCGTACGGCTTCGGCAACGCGCTGCTGATCTCCGGCGATCAGCGCTACGTCGACGTGTGGCGCGGTGTGATCGACGCCGTAAACGCGCAGGCGAAGGAGATCGACGGCACGCTGCAGTACCCGCAGAAGCACGGGGACGACGGTTGGTACGAGTTTTCCCCGGAGCCCTACGATCACGGCGCGCTCGAGGTCTTCTACTGGTCGATGCTGGAGCAAGACCGTGCGCCGGCGCGCCGCAACGGCGGCTGGGCTGCCTATCTGTGCGGCGACGCGCCCGACTACCCGGTCCGAGCGTTGCAGGGCGAGTTGGAGGCAACGCGCGAGCGGGTGCAGCGCATGCGCGAGGATCGCACCACGCCGGACACACGGCTGTCCGAGAGCCCGAACGGCATGAATCCGGGCGCAGGCATCTGGAGGCTGGTGGAGCTGATGCTGGGCGGCCTGCCGTCACGGCACATCGGCGCCGCGTGGCATACCCGCGTGCGCTACTTCGACCTGGACCGCGGCCGTGCCGGCATCCCGGAGGACGTGGCGTCGCTGGTCGATTCGATGAGCGACGACGAGGTCTCGGTCACGCTGGTCAACGTCAGCCCCGTACGCCGCCACGCGCTGGTCATGCAGGCCGGCGCCTACGCCGAGCACCAGTTCACCGCCGCGCACGTGAACGGCGCCACCATCGCGTTGGACGAACCGGCCATCGCCGTGAAGCTGGCGCCGGGCGCCGGCGCCCGGCTCACCCTGAAAATGAAGCGCTACGCCAATCAGCCCACGCACGCCTTCCCCGGCATTGCTCGCTGATGCCGATGCCTCAGGATGTTCGGTCCTGCAGGCGGTGATGCCATGGCTTGGCTCCTTGGTCAGGCCGGTCCGAAGTATCGGTTGAACTTCGCCGCGTAGTCCTCCCGAACGGGGCTGAATACGTCGAGCGCCTTCACCGGTCCCCCCACCGGCCGCGCGCTGTGCGGGGTGTCGGGCGGGATGATGAACATGTCGCCCGGCTCGCAGACGCGGGACTCGTCGCCGATGGTGAGCTCCATGCGGCCTTCGATGAGCAATCCAGCCTGTTCGTGCGGGTGGCGATGCGTCGGCACGCTGCTGCCGGGCTCCATTTCCAGATAGGAGAGCATGATGCGCGTTCCGTAGGGCGTGCGCGCGCGCACGCCCGGCATCAGTTCGATCGATTTGTGGTCGTTGATCTTGATGAATGGCATGACGGGAACGGTGGCACGCGAGTATGCTGGCGGTCACCCATGAGCGGCGTCCCGCCGTCCGCCGGCCACGCCGAAGATCAGGCGCAGGAGTTGCTCGACAGCTACCGGAGCGGCGCCGGAGCGGCACGACGGCGCTTCGCCCGGTTTCATCCCCGGTTCGATCGGCCCGTCACGGACGCTACGCCGGCCGATGCCCGGTTCGTGGTGGCGCGCGAGCAGGGGTTCGACAACTGGCCGCGGTACCGGATGTCGGCGGAGGCGGCGGCGATACCCGCCGGCGGACGCGTGCCGGCCTTTCTGGAGTGCAGTTGGGCGTGGGGAGACTGGCAGCGCGCGCAGGCCCTGCTGGCGCTCCAGCCCGACGTGGCGCGGGCGGACCTGTACGCCGCGTGCGTGCTCGGTTCGGCCGACGACGTGGCGGAGCGGCTCTCCCGGCAGCCGGAAATCGCCCTGTCCCGCGGGGGGCCGCTTCGGTGGCCGCCGCTGCTCTACGTATGCTGGTCCGGGTTTCTGGCCAGGGATCCAAGCCGCTCGGACGGGCTGCTGCGCACGGCGCGGCTGCTGCTGGACCACGGCGCCGACCCGAATTGCTTCTGGCGCAATGCCGAGTGCAACGCGAACGAAACCGCGCTGTACGGCGCCTGCGGCGTCGCCAACCACCCCGGCATGACGGCGATGCTGCTGGACGCCGGCGCCGACCCGAACGACGGCGAGTCGCTCTACCACGCCTGCGAGCACTTCGACACCGCCTGTCTGGAGTTGCTGTACGCCCGCGGCGTCGATCCGGACGACCTCTCCTACAACCTCAAGCACGTGATCGACTACCGCTACGACGAAGGCGTCCGCTGGTTCCTGTCGCGCGGCGCGGATCCCGATCAACGCCACCCCGTATCGGGGGAGACAGCGCTGCATTGGGCGGTGAAGCGCGGCTTCGGTCCCGGCGTCATCGAGCTGCTGCTGGACCATGGGGCCGACGTGCACGCCCGCACCAGACGGCGGACGACCGCCTTTCCCACCGTCCGCGCCCGCACCGCGCACGACTTGGCGTTGCGCCTGGGTCAGAGCGAGGTGGCCGGCCTGCTGGAGCGCCGCGGAGCCCGCCCTTCGGCGAGGGGCACCGGCGACGAGCTGGTGGTGGCGTGTGCGCGTGGCGACGGCGGGCGGGCAGCCGCCATCCTGGCTGCGCGGCCGGACGCGGTGGCGCGCCTGCATCGTCACGACAAGGCGCTGATGAGCACCGTGGCGCAGATGAACAACGCGGACGGCGTCCGCGTCATGGCCGAGGCGGGCTTCGACGTCGACGCCGCCGGCTGGATGGACGCCACTCCGCTGCACTGGGCGGCGTGCCGGGGAAACCCCGCCATGGCCGCGGCGCTGCTGGAGCATGGCGCGCGTCCGGACGCCGACGCGCCGGCGATGGCGGGCACGCCGCTCGGTACGGCGATCTTCCGGCAGTGGAACCCTGCCGGCGACTACGCCGCGGTGGTTCGGCTGCTGCTGCAGGCGGGGTCCCCGGTGCCGGAGGGCCTCTACCCGAGCGGCCAGCCGGCCATCGACGTACTCCTCGGCCGGCAGCCGTTCGCGCCGCTCTGAGCGCTGCGCGTCAGCGCTCGGCCGGCTCCGCGACCGGGTACTCTTACGCGCGCTACGACGGCGTCAGCAGGCGGTCGTCGGCGCGTATGTCCAGACGGTAGGCGCGCCAGTAGTAGCGCAGGGGATCGTCATCGGCCCAGCCGGCGTAGAGTTCGTCCCAGCCGATCCAGCGCATGTGCGGCAGCAACGAGTGCTCGTGCACCGGCTTGCTGCGGCCCTGATAGCGGAAGTCGCACGACAGCCTGATCCGGTCGGGGGACCGGTTGTCGCGCGCCCGATGGACGGTCAGGCTGTGAAACAACAGCACGTCACCGCACCGCATCGGGTTCCAGCGCCACTCCACGCCGGCGTTCGTATCGAAGTAGATCGTGCCATCGGCCACTGGGTGCAGGCCGCCGCGGTGGGAGCCGGGCAGCACCGTCAATCCGCCGAGGTCGTCCGGGCAGCCGCCGAGCGGGATCCAGGCAGTCCACACGTCGGGCGTTCCCTTGATCGGCCGGTGATCCTGGTGCGGAGCCGTGGTGAGGGACGGACGCCCCGGAAAGACCGTGCGGACGATGTTGCGCGGATGCGCCAGCACCGGCTCTCCCAGCACGGTCTCCACCGCGCCGAGCAGCCGGATGAACCGCCAGCGCGTGCACGTCGCGCACGCGCAACAGGTCGTTGTAGTACGCGCGATACGCCGGCGTGGGGCCGCTTTCGTGCAGGAAGGCGCGCTGCTCGGCGACCGCCTCGCCCTCCGGCGTACCGGGCCGCAGCAGACCGTGACCGGCGGCGACCGCGGTCACCGCCTCCCGCACGCTGAGCACGTCGCCGGCGGGGAGCAACCCCGGCAGGTACAGGTATCCGTCTTCCCGCGCCGCCTGCGCCCGCCGTTCCGCCGCTACCACGCGAAACGGCCCCGCGGTCGTCACCGCAACGCCCGCGCGATCCCGCTCAACCGTGCCATACCGACTCCCACTCACCGGCTCGTGCCGATCGGTAGAGCGCGAGGGCGGTCCGCATCTCTCCCAGCGCCTTCTCCGGCGGGGCGACCGGCGGCTTGCCGTCCAGCACCAGGGCGGCGAAGTCCTCCAGTTCCGGTTTGAACGAGTGAAAGTAGCCGTGCTCGCCCGGCAGGGACCGCCCGTCCGGGTGGTCTTCGTCGTACAGCTCGACCCCGCCCGCCTCGAATCCGCCGCGGATCAACACCTCGCCCTTCGTGCCCATGACGCGAAACCACGGCGCGTCCGACAGGTTCGCCGGCGACGTCAGCGCCAGAAACGACGCGACCAGGCCCGATTCGAAGCGTAGCAACGCCTGCGCGAGCGACTCGCCGTCCATCGCTGCGATGGGCCGGCCGGTCACGCCCACCACGGACGCGATCTCTCCCAGCCACATGCGCAGCGGCCTGATCCAGTGCGCGCCGCCGTCGATGACGACGCCGCCGCCGGTACGCTGCAGGTCGAAGCGCCACGGACGCGTCCCTGGATACCAGAACGGATCGAACCGGTTTTCGAAGGCGGCCTGCGCGGCGATTATCTCTCCCACCGCACCGTCGCGGACCAGCCGGTCGACCGCCACCACGTCGGGCCAGTACTGCGAATTCTCGCCGATCATGAACGCCTGATCGGCGGCAGCGCCGGCGGCCAGCACGCGCTCCGCGGTAGTCAGGTCCTGCGCGATCGGCTTCTCCAGGAGCACGTGCTTGCCCAGCGCGAGCGCCCGTTCGGTCTGCGACTCGTGCAGGTCATGGGGTACCATGATGTCCACCGCGTCGAAGTCGACCGCCGCTGCCGCCTCCTCCATCGTCGCGAACGCCGCTACACCGTGCTCCCCGGCAAGCGCGTCCGCGGCTTCCCGTTTCGGATCGATCGCCGCCGCGATTTCGATGCGGTCGATGGAGCGGATCGCCTTGGCGTGGTAGCCGGCGATTGCGCCGCAGCCGACCAGGGCCAGCCGCACGGTGTCTGCCATGGACGGATCGTGCCACCTGCTACGTTCCCGTGGCAACGGCGAGACTCCGGGCGGGTGCGACCCATTTTGTGCACGGGCGGGGATGCAGCGGGCATCCGGCCCGCTCTGCTGCGATAGCAGCGGCTCCATGAGCGAGTTGCACATTTTGGGGTCGCACCCGGCCCGGCCCGAGGTGGGGACGTGCCCGGACGGTGCGTTTCCGTTATGCTGGTGCCGTGTGGAGGAAGGCCCATGGCTATTTCCGTGCTCGCTCCGGTCAAGCGCAAGATTGACTACCCTAGTTCCGACGGCAAGCCGGTGGCGGAAAGCGATTATCAACTCACCCCGCTGACCTACGCGCGCGACGGCCTGCGCCACTACTTCCGCCACCGCCCCGACGTGTACGTTGCCGGCAACCTGTTGATCTACTACGAAGCAGGCAATCTCAAGGCGATGGTGGCGCCGGACGTATTCGTGGTGCTGGGGGTGGGAACCACGACCGGTCCTCGTACCTGCTGTGGGAGGAAGGCAAGGTCCCGGACTTCGTGCTGGAGATCACCTCGCGCCTGTGGCGCTTTTTCAGTTCGCGGCTGGCGACGCTGCTGGCGCGGCCGCTGGTGGCGTGTTCCGATCCCCTGTCCGGCTTCTTCGCCACCGACCGCCGCCTGCTGCCCGCCGACGGTCGGCTGCAGCCGCTCGGCTACAAGATCGGCCTGGAGCTTATGGTACGCGGCCGGCTGCGCGTCCAGGAGGTGGCGATCGACTTCGACGACCGCGACCAGGGCAGCAGCAAGATGACGTGGCGCCAGCAGCTCAACTACCTGCGCCACCTGCACCGGCTGTACCTCTTCAAGTTCGGCGGCATGGCCCGCCTGCTGAGCTTCGGGCTGGTCGGCGCCAGCGGCTTCGTCATCGACGTCGCAGGCTACCTCGTCCTGCAGTGGTTGGGCGTCGAGCACCGGTTGGCGCGGTTGCTCTCCTTCTGGCCTGCGGTGACCTGGAACTGGCGCCTCAACCGCGGTCTGACCTTCGGCGAACGCCGGCGTCAGCCACATGCGCCGCAGTGGGCGAAGTTCGTGGCCGGCAGTCTGCTCGGGATCGCCATCAACGTCGGCAGTTACACGCTGCTGACCAGCCTGGTGGACTGGTTCGCCCGCCATCGCCTGCTGGCTCTCCTGGGCGGCGTTGCCCTGGGCGGTCTGATCAACTTCACGATCTCGAATCTGTACGTCTACCGCCGGCACGTGGCGGCGAACGACACTCGACGAGGCGCTGGCGAGCGGGTTCAGTAGGTCGGACCTCCGAACCGATGGGAGCACGCGCGTGGGAAAGGCGAACGGAGAATCGGAGAGCGGGGCGGCGCGGTGGAACCTGATGGCAGCCGCGGCGCTCGGCGTGCTGGTGGCCGCGGCCTACTTCCCCGCGTTTCAGGCCGGGTTCGTGTGGGACGATCGGATCTTCACCGGGGCGCAGGCGGTGCGGGAGTGGTCCGGCCTGTGGCGCATCTGGTTTGCGCCGGCGGAGATCACGAACGAGGCGCACTACTGGCCGCTGCTCTACACGACCTTCTGGCTGGAGCACAAGCTGTGGGGGTACGCCCCGATCGGCTACCACGCCGTCAACGTGCTGCTGCACGCTGCCAACACCCTGCTGCTGTGGCGGCTGCTGGCGCGGCTGGCGGTGCCCGGCGCCTGGGTCGTGGCTGCGGTGTTCGCCGTCCATCCCCTGCACGTCGAATCCGTCGTCTGGGTCATGGAGCGCAAGGACGTGCTGTCGGGACTGTTCTACCTCGCCGCGTTCTCGGCCTGGGTCCGCTTCGTGGCGGAACCGCGCCCGGAACGGCGGCGCAGAAGCTACCTCCTGGCGCTGGCGCTGTTCGTGCTGGGGCTGCTGTCCAAGTCGATCGTCGTCACCCTGCCGGCGGCGCTCGCCATCTGGCACTGGTGGCGGCAGGGTCGCGTGACCGGCGCGGACCTGCTCCGGCTCGCGCCTATGTTCGCGGTCGCGCTGGCCGGCGCGGTCGCGGACGTGACGTTCGCCAGCTTCAGGGAACCGGTTTCCCTGGGCTACTCGCTGGTCGAGCGGGTGCTCATCGCCGCGCGCGCGCTCTGGTTCTACGCCGGCAAGCTGCTGTGGCCGGCGGACCTGGCCGTCATCTATCCGCATTGGGAGGTGAACGCCGCCGACCCGCTGGCGTGGGTCTACGTCGCCGCCGCGGTGGCGCTGGCGGCGACGACGTGGCTGCTCCGGCGCCGCATCGGCGCCGGCCCGCTGGCCGGAGCGCTGTTCTTCGCGGTGACCCTGGCGCCGGTGCTGGGCTTCGTCGACTACGGCTACCTGCAGTTCTCGTTCGTTGCGGATCGCTACCAGTACCTGGCCGGCATCGGGGTGATCGCGGTGATCGCCGGCGCCGCAGCGCACGGCGCGGGCAAACTGCCGGGCATTGCCTGGCGCCGCAGCGCGGCGGGCGCGGCTGCGCTGGCCCTGCTGGTCCTGGGAACGCTGACCTGGCGGCAGGCCGGCATCTACCGGGACGGCGTGACCTTCTTCAGCCATATCGTGGCGCGCAATCCCACCGCGCGCGAGGCGCATCGCAATCTGGGGGAAGCCCTGACCAGGGAAGGGCGTTGGGAAGAAGCCCTCGACGCCTTTCGCGTCGCCGTGGAACAGGCCCCGGACGACGCGCGCGAGCACTCCAACGTCGGGGCCGCGCTGTTCAAGCTGGGCCGCGTGGACGAGGCCGAGGAATCGCTTCGTCACGCCCTGGCGCTCGATCCGCGCTCGCCGTATGCGTTGCAGAATCTGGCCGCGCTGGAGCTCGATCGGCAACGCTACGCAGAAGCGGTCGATCTGTACCGCCGTCTCGTCGAGGTCAGTCCCCGCAACCCTAGCGCCCACCACGACGCCGGCATGGCGCTGTACCACCTGGGCAGATTCGGCGAGGCGCTCGCTGCTCTGGAGCGCGCAGTCGCGTTGCAGCCCGACTTGCCGGACGCCGCCACGCGGTACGTGACGATGGGCAAGGCCGCGCGCGAAATCGGCCGCAACGGCGACGCCGCGGCCTGGTTCGAGCGCGCCGCGGCGCTGGAGCCGACCGATCCGGAGCCGCTGTTCGAGCTGGCCGCCCTGCGCAGCAGCGAGCAACGCACCGGGGAAGCCGCAGCGTACCTGCGCCGCGCCCGCGCACTGCGCCCGGACGACGCGGCGACGCTGCATCGCACCGGCGAGGTGCTGCGCACGCAATCCCGCTTCGCGGAAGCGATCAGCGCCTACCGCGACGCGCTGGCCGCAGACCCCGACTTCGCGCCCGCCCATGCCGGCCTTGGCATTGCGCTCTACCAGAGCCGGCGCTACGAGCAGGCGCTCGAGTCGATGACGACTGCGCTCGCCTTGCAGCCCGAGCTGCCGGTCGCGGCGTCCCTGCATCTGCTCATGGGCCATTCCCGGGGAGCGCTGGGCGAGCCGGCCGCGGCGGTCGATCAGTACGAGCGGGCGCTGGCGATCGATCCGCGCAACAGCGAGGCGCTGGACCACCTGGCGCTGTCCCGGTTCGAGGAGCAGCGCTACCAGGAGGCGCTGGAGCTGTACGGGCGCATGGCCGAGATCGACCCGGACAACGCCCGAACCCACGCCAACCGCGGCGCGGCGCTGTTCCATCTCGGCCGACTCGAAGAAGCGCTGGCGAGCTTCGAGCGCGCGGTTGCCCTGGACCCCGATGCGGAAACGGCCGCGGCCGCCATGCGGCAGGTGCGCAGCGCCCTGCAGCAGCGTGGCCGGTAGGCCCGGGGCACTTGCCGGGCTCTCTGCCTACCGGCTACCGGTACCCTTCCCTGCCGGCTACCCTTCCAGGGACAGGAGAAACGGCGTCTGCAGCGCCTCGACGATCCAGCGCAGAAAGCGTACGGCGTCGGCGCCGTCGATGACGCGGTGGTCGTAGGAGAGCGAAAGCGGCAGCATCAGCCGCGGCACGAAGCCGCCGTCGCGGTGCACGGGCGTGATGCGGGAGCGCGACATGCCCAGGATCGCCACCTCCGGGTAGTTCACGATCGGCGTGAACGCCGTCCCGCCCAGACCGCCTAGATTGGTGATCGTGAAACAGCCGCCCTGCATCTCCTCCAGGGTGAGCTTGCCGTCGCGCGCCCGCGCGGCCAGATGCCCGATCTCGACCGACAGCTCGGTCACGTTCTTGCGGTCGGCGTCCCGGATCACCGGCACCAGCAGGCCGCGATCGGTGTCGACCGCCACGCCCACGTTGGTATAACGCTTGAGGATCACCTCGCGGCCGGCCATGTCGACGCTGGAGGCGAACCGCGGGAAGACCCGCAGGGCGCTCGCCGCCACCCGCACCGCGATCGCGGTCATCGTGAGCTTGCCGCCCGCCTCCTGCACGCGCGGGCCGAAGCGCTTGCGGAGCCGTTCCAACTCGGTGACGTCGGCCTCGTCATGTTGGGTGACGTGCGGGATCGCCGTCCACGAGATCGACAGGTGCGTGGCGGTCGTGCGGCGGATGCCGCTCATCGGTTCGCGGTCGATCCGACCCCAGCGGCTGAAATCGGGAAGCGGCGGCGGGGCGGCGGCGCTCCCGCCGGAGCCGGCGGCTTCCAGCATGGAGCGGGCGGTGCGCACCACGTCGCCGGAGAGGATGCGCCCGCCATTGCCGGTGCCCTGCACGGCCGTGACGTCGACGCCGAGCTCGCGCGCGAACCGGCGCGTGTTGGGCGTGGCCGGTATCGGCCATTCCGGCAGGTTGAACTCGTCAGCCGGCGCCGGTGCGGCCGGTGCCGGCGCGGGCGGCGGCTGCGCAGCAGGCGGAGGGGCGGGCGGCGGCGCGGTGACCACCGGCGGCGCGGGTGCCGACGGAGGCGGGTCGCCGCGCTGCTGTTGCTGCTCGGCAGCCGGTTCCTCGACCGCGGCGCCCGGCTCGATGGTGGCGATCACCTGCCCCACCGCGACGGTGTCTCCGGCCTTGACCGGCAGCGACGCGACGACGCCTGCCTCGGTGGCGGGCACTTCGATCACCGCCTTGTCGGTCTCCAACTCGATCAGCGGGGCATCCGCCTCCACGCTGTCGCCGGCCGTTACCAGCACGCCGGCGACGGTACCGGCATCGACCCCCTCGCCCAGGACCGGCAGCTTGATCTCTACGGCCATTTCACAGATCCATTTCAGGCGGACAACGGGTCGATCTTGTCGGGATCGACGTCGAGCCTCCGGATGCCCCGCTCGAACGCACCGCGGTCGAGCGACCCGCCGGCATGCAGCCGCCTCAGCGCGGCCAGCGCGATGTAACGGGCGCTCACCTCGAAGTGGTCGCGCAGGGCGCCGCGGGTGTCGCTGCGTCCGAATCCGTCGGTGCCGAGCCGGGCGACCGGTCCGGGCAGATGGTCGGTGATCAGGGCCGGCAACACGCGCAGGTAGTCGGTTGCAGCGACGAACACGCCGCGCTCGCCGGCGAAGCAGCGCGCCACGTACGACTGCTGCGGCTCCTGCCCCGGATGGAGCAGGTTGCGGCGCTCCGTTTCGCAGATGTCACGGTAGAGCTGCTGGTAGCTGGTGACGCTCCACACGTCCGCGGAGACCCCCTGCTCGGCGAGCAACGCCGCGGCCTGGACCGCCTCGTTGAGGATGGCGCCGCTGCCCAACAGGTGCGCCTTGGGCAGATCGGCATCCGGATCGCCGGCGCTGAACCGGTACAATCCGCGCAGGATGCCTTCGCGGGTCTCCTCCGCCGGTTCCGGCATCGGCGGCATCGCGTAGTTCTCGTTCATGACCGTGAGGTAGTAGAAAGCTTCCTCCTGGTCGACGTACATGCGCCGGATGCCGTCTTCGATGATCACCGCCAGCTCGTACGCATAGGTGGGGTCATAGGAGCGCAGCGTGGGAACGGCGAGGGCGGCGACGTGGCTGTGGCCGTCCTGATGCTGCAGCCCCTCGCCGTTGAGCGTGGTGCGGCCGGAGGTTCCGCCCAGGAAGAAGCCCTTGCAGCGCATGTCGGCGGCGGCCCAGATCAGATCGCCGATCCGCTGGAAGCCGAACATCGAGTAGTAGATGAAGAACGGTATGGTGTTGATCCCGTGCGTGGCGTACGCGTTGCCGGCGGCGATGAACGAAGAGAACGCGCCGGCCTCGGTGATGCCCTCCTCCAGCACCTGGCCGTCCTTGGCCTCTTTGTAATAGAGCAGGTTCTCCCGGTCGACCGGCTCGTAGAGCTGACCGACGCTCGAGTAGATGCCGACCTGCCGGAACAGCGGCTCCATGCCGAAGGTGCGCGCCTCGTCAGGGACGATCGGCACGATGCGCGGCCCGATCCGCTTGTCGCGCAGCAGCTTGGTGAGAATACGCACGAACGCCATGGTGCTCGACGCCGCGCGGCCGCCGGTGCCGTGCAGGAACTCCGCGAACAACTCGGCCGGCGGAGCGGCTAGCGGTTCCGCGCGCGCGGCGCGAGCCGGCAGGCAGCCGCCCAGCTCCTGACGCCGGGCGCGCAGATAGGTGCGCTGCCCCCCGTGCTCGTCGGGCAGGTAGAACGTGGCCGCGGCCGCCTGGTCGTCGGAGATCGGGATGTCGAAGCGCGCGCGGAAGGCGACCAGCTCGTCCCGGTTGAGCTTCTTCTGCTGGTGCGTGATGTTCTTGCCCTCGCCCGCCTCGCCCAGGCCGTAGCCCTTGACCGTCTTGGCCAGGATCACCGTCGGCGCGCCGCGGTGCTCGACCGCCGCGTTGAAGGCGGCGTACACCTTGGCCGGATCGTGGCCGCCCCGGTACAGCCGGCGCAGGTCGTCGTCCGAGTAGTCCTTGACCAGCTCCAGCAGGCGCGGGTCGGTCCCGAAGAAGTGCTCGCGGATGTAGGCGCCCGACTCCACGGTGTACTTCTGGTACTGGCCGTCGACCGTCTCTTCCATGCGCCGGGCCAGCAGCCCGTTGCGGTCGGCGGCCAGGAGCGGGTCCCAATCGCCGCCCCAGATCACCTTGATCACGTTCCAGCCGGCGCCGCGGAAGGCGGCTTCCAACTCCTGGATGATCTTGCCGTTGCCGCGCACCGGCCCGTCGAGCCGTTGCAGGTTGCAGTTGACGACGAAGATCAGGTTGTCGAGCCGCTCGCGCGCCGCCAGAGTGATTGAGCCCAGCGACTCCGGCTCGTCCATCTCGCCATCGCCCAGGAAGGCCCAGACCTTCTGCCGGTCGGTCCGCTTGAGCCCGCGATCCTGCAGGTAGCGATTGAACCGCGCCTGGTAGATCGCCTGGATGGAGCTCAGCCCCATGGAGACGGTCGGAAAGGCCCAGAAGTCGGGCATCAGCCAGGGATGCGGATAGGACGACAGCCCGCCGCCGGGCGCCAGCTCGCGCCGGAAGTTGGTGAGCTGCCCTTCGCTCAGACGGCCTTCCAGGAACGCCCGCGCGTACATGCCGGGGGCCGCATGGCCCTGGAAGTAGACCTGATCGCCGCCCTGCGGGCTGTCCGGGCCGCGCAGGAAGTGGTTCTGGGCTACCTCGATGAGCGTGGCGGCCGACGCGAAGGTGCTGATGTGCCCGCCGATCCCCTCTTCGCTCTCGTTGGCGCGCACCACCATCGCCATGGCGTTCCAGCGGATGATGCTCTTGTTGCGCCGCTCGACGTCGCGGTCGCCCGGGTAGGCCGGCTCATGATCGGGCGGAATCGTGTTGACGTAGGGGGTGTTGGCGGTGAATGGCAGGTCCGCGCCCACCGCCTCCGCGTAGCGGTGCAGCGCGCGCAGGACCTGATGCAGCCGCTCGCGCCCGCCGGTCCGGTAGACGTAGTCGACCGACTCGATCCACTCGCGCAACTCGACGTCGGCCGTCGCCCCGCCGTTGCGGCCATGCGCGAGCGCCGGCTCCACCGGGGGCGCCACCACGGCCGGCTGCTCCGTCCCATTGCCACGCGCGCGGAACGCGGTTGCGGCAACGGAAGCCGAGCGTTGCTGCGTCCGATCAACCCTTACGGGCGGATTCCCAGCCACCACGTGTACCATAGCCCAAAGACCCGGCCCGTTCCACCAGCCCCGGCGGACCGAGCGGAAACGGCCCTTGCCGGCCGGCGCGCGCCGATCTACGTTGAGACGCCATGCAGACCAATGCCATGCAGACCAATGCCATGCAAACCGGCAACGGGCAAACCGGTAACGGGCTGAAGGTCGACGACCGCGACTGGGCCGCCCTGAGCGAGGGGGAGCGCATCCGGCAGATCGAGCTGGAGGGCTACCTGATCGTCCCCGACATCCTCACCCCGGAACACCTGGAGACGCTGCGCGCCGAGACGGACCAGTTGCCGACCGAGGGGCGCGACTACAGCGAACTGCAGCGCGGCTGCAGCGCCGTCCACCTGCGGAGCCGCACGCTGGCGGAGTTGGTGACGCATCGGCCGACGCTGGAGCTGCTGGAACGTCTGTTCGGCGACCGCGTGCTGTGCCTGCGCAACGTCACCTACGACCGCTCCGAGCCCGGCACGCCGGGGATCAGCCTGCACACCGACGGCCAGCCGTACGGATCTTCCATCTTCGGCTACGAGGGGAGCTGCCCGATCACGGTTCGCGTCCTCTACTATCTGGACGATCTGACCATGGACGTGTCGCCGTTCCGGGTGATCCCTCGATCGCACCTGTGCATGCACGCCGATGCCCACCCGTACAAGCGCTACACCAGCCATGCCGAGCAGGTGGTGGTGCCGTGCCGCGCCGGCTCGGCGCTGTTCCTCAATCACCGCGTGTTCCACGGCACGCTGCCCAACGTAGGCGCGCGGCCGCGGCGCATGCTGGCGATCGCCTACCGGCCGGCCTGGGCGGGGCCGATCGCCGAGGTTCCGGCGGCTACGGAGGAGGAGCTTGCCCAGCTCCCCGAGTCGGTGCGGCCGTACTTCAACGACGCGAACGCCAGGGAGTTCGACTTCGCGGCCGGCAACAAGCCGGAAGGCATGGCCGTCGACGCGCCGGGGATGGCCCCCAGCCGCTGGTCACGCGCCTGAGCCGACGCGGCGCGCCGTCCAGGTCACCGCGCCGGCGCCGGCCGGCGCGGATCGGTCACCCGCCTTCCCAGATGCGCGTGTCCGGCTTGAACTGACTCCAGGCGAACCAGAACGCCTCGTGCGCCGCCGCGTCCCGATCGCCGATGAAGGCGCGCAGGCCGCTGCCCTCCAGATGGAGGCGCACGCCGCCCATCTCCACCGCCTCCCCCGCCTGCAGCGCGAGCACGGCCGACGCAACCGGGAAGGCGATCGGGCCGTCCGGAGCATCCACGCCCAGCACGCGCTCCTGGATCGGCAGGCGTTGATCCACGTCGCCGACCGGGAAGATCGGCCCGTTGTCGTCACGGCCGCCCAGCGGGTCGAGCGGGTAGTGCCGAAATCGCTCGAGAATCGTCGTCTCCGGGTGCCGGCGCTTCCAGTCGCCCCAGGTGGAGGTGACCACCGACACCGGCGTCAACACCACGCCCGCCTCATGCAGCGGCCCGGACAGCGCCGCGCCGGAAAAGGTGTCGATCGCCGACCAGGTGCTGCGGTCGTACATCAGCTTGTTCGAGCGGGACAGCAGGCCGGAGGTGCGCAGCACCGGCTTGAATCCTTCCAGGTCATCCGTGAAGTACGCCTGCGCGGATCCGCACAAGGTGCAGTACGGCATGGCGATGCGACGCCCGCCCAACGTGTCGTTCACCATCTCGTGCACCTCCATCATGTTCTTCGGGTAGGCGCGCGCCTCGCCGTCGATCACCACGCCGAACACCAGCCGTTCGTCCGGATACCAGTCGCCGCCGCCGGCACCGGTGACCGCCGGCTGGTCGATCGCGGGGATGCAGCCGCGCAGGCAGCGATTCTCCGGCAGCGCGCGCATCCGCTCGTCGATCGGCACGCCGCCCCAGGCGACCAGCCGCCAGTCTATGGCCGAGTCGTCGTCGGTGAAGAACGGCTCCCACAGCGGCTCGATGAACCGGAACAGGCGCCACTTGTACTCGCGATAACCCGGAAAGGCCGGAAGGTCCCAGGCGATCAGGCGGTTGATCATGGACAGCCGCCCGTCGTCCTGCAACTCCGTTTCGGTGAGCTGTTCGAAGGCGGTGCCGATCGCCGCCAGCATGTCACGGTTCGGGAATGAGAACAAATCGGTCAGCAGCCACAGCACGCGCGCGTCGCCAGCGGCTCCCAGGTGCTCGATCGCCTCGAGCGGAGGAACGGAGATTTTGCGTTCCAGCAGCATCTCCATGCCTTCCGACAGCTTCTCCAGACCCTCTTCGGCCTCCGGCGACAGCGGGCCGCGCGGCACGACGGGAGCGGGCGGTATCGGGTTCGCGTTCGGCCCGTACCGGCCGGCCGGCCGGCCGTCGGCCATCCCGCAGCTCAGCAGCACGAGCACGACCGGGATCAACGCCGCCATTCGGCACATGACGCGCAAACGCACTCCTCCCACGACGCTCATGCGTGGGACGGTAGCGCGGCTCCCCGGAGGCGTCAAAACGCGACCGACCTCGCAACTCCGGCAACCGGTCGCGGCGGCGGAAGGTTGCCCTGCGCCTGACGAACCGCAGAGACCGGCCGCGTCAGCTCAAGGACAGGTCATCGTGGTCATGTCCTGCGTAGCTACGCCCACACACCCCAATCGGCAAGCGCCTCTTGCGGCAATGCACCGTTGTTGACGAGGGCGCATACCACTACCCAAGTCGAGACCTCGAAGCGTTCCGCCGCATACTCGATATCATCCACGCCCGGTGAGCTACCGATCACCTCCTGGAGCTTGTCATACGGGCACAGGAACTCCTGGGCGAATGCCCGTTGGAATTGCTGTCTGGCCGTGACCACTTTCGTGGCAGGCAAGAGCCACTCTTTGGACGGAGACACCCGATGATCGGCCACCAAACGGGCCAGCGAGAACCGACGACCAGCCGGCGACCGTATGCGCCACGAAATGCACATCCTGCCAGGGTCGTCGCCCTCACGAAGTCCGGCTGATACGGAACGAGCTTGACCGTTCAGATTACCGGAAAATTCCGACTCTCTGATCGAGAATGTCCTCCGTTACCGACCAGATGCTCTGCGGAAAACATCTGCGTGTCTGTACGCTGATCAAACCTCGTTCCACCCCCAACTGCAACAGCCGTTGTGCGACTTCCCTGGTAAAGATGCCGGCGCGGTCGTAGCGGAGAGGCGTGTCACAGCACGGCGCCGTACGCCTCGTCGAAGGCGCTCGCGGCATAGGCGTCGGACGCGTACGCGAAGCCGCCGTCGCCCCACCGCTGCCCCCAACTGTTCCTGACGATGAAGTGCGACTGCGTGTAGCCGACCAGACAGGCGGCGTGACCGCCGCGGGCGGTGTCGGCGCGATAGACGTCGAGCTCGCCGTCCGCAGCGGTCGCTCGATCCCAGGTCCGGTCGATGACGGTCCGGAACAGGATCGGACCCTGGTTCGAGAGCCAAGAGCGCCACCGGTCGAGATCGCGCCCGATATTGTGGTAGCTGCCTAGGCGATAGCGGGCCGCCTTCGCGTAGAACGCCGCGGTGGTCAGCGAGCTGAGCGCGCCGCTCATCGGCAGGGTGCTTTCGAGCACGCATCCGTACCGGCGGGCGACCCGCAACGCGAACTTGATCTGCGTGCCAGCCGACTCGATGAAGGTGGTCGGGAACGAGGTGAGCCGATCGGTCTCCTTGTTGGCCATCCAGATGAAACGGGGCGAAGGGCGTTCGCCCTTTGCCAACAGCTCGGCCTGCCGGTAGTGCCAGTGGAGCACGCCGTCAGCGGCGGCGAACCCGACGCAGGCGCCCGTCGTCCCCTGGTCGCGGACCGGCCAATCGCCGCTGCGCAGATCGACGGCGGGCCGCGCCGCCGCATCGGAGACCACGCCGGCCTCCACGGCGTCCGCAAAGGTCCAGTCGGTCTGCGCGCCGGCTGACGGGTCGCAGTTCAGGATGAACCGGCGCACGTCGACCGCGCCGGTCACGACGGCTGCGGGCGCCGGTCGTACCGCGTCCAGCCGCGCTCCGGACCGGGCGGCCTGAGGCGTTCGTAGCGCCGGCGGATTCGGTTGAAGTCGTCGGCCGAGCGCACGACCGAGCGCGGGTCGCGGACGCTCTGCACGACGAAGTCCGCCTCCGGCGGGTAGCAGGCGATCTGCGCGTCCGGCCGATCCCAGGTGAAGTCCTGCGGCGCCTCGCCGACGTTGTTGGGTACCGCCGCGTCCTGGTAGCGCAGGTCGAGGCTCCAGCGGACGACGTCGGAGCGGTTTGGCGTCGAGCAGTGCGGCGTCAGGTTGGTCAGCAGGAGAACGCCGCCCAGGGGCACGGGCACCGCTACCGGCGGGCCGCCGGCCGGCAGGTCGGGGTCGTCGATGGCCAGATAGCCGTTCGGGCCGTTCGTATAGTGGCACGCCACGCCCCGCCGATGGGCGCGGGGCAGCACTTCCAGGCAGCCGTTCTCCACGGTCGCGTCGACCAGGGGTATCCAGCAGGTGAGGATCAGGTCCCGATCGCAGTGCGGGTTGAAGTAACCGGAGTCCTGGTGCCAGGGAACCACCCCGCGCGCCATGCCCGGTATCTTGGGACGCACGCGGTAGACCGAAGAGGCGATTATCTCCGGGCCGATGAGCGATTCCACGACCTCCAGCAACGCGGGGTGGGTGATGACCGCGAACAGGGCGGGTCCGCTGTGTCCGCCGCCGCCCCGGCCGATGATCGGTCCCAGGATCTCGTCGGTCTCCGCGTAGATGCGGGTGAGCCGCCGCTCGAACGGCTCGTCCTCATACAGGCGAGAGAGCTTGCCGGCGGCGCGCAACTCGACGGCCGCTTCATGAATCACCGCGGTGAACTCGTCGCGGAGCGGCGCGAAGTCGGTCGGCGCGAAGACATCCGGCACCATCAGGTAACCCTCGCGCTCGAAGAACTCGGCCTGCCGCTCAGTGAGTGCGCTCATGCTGGCCTCCCGGTATCATGGCGGGACTGTGTCCTCATCCGTGGAATCCGGCAACCGATTCTTCCCGGCCGGTCAGGCCGCGGCGGGTGGCGGGACCGAGCGGCCGCGGCTCACCACCGACCCGGCGCGCTGCAAGGCGGACCTGCAACGCAGCGGCTACTGCCTGCTGGCGGACGCCTTGACCGCCGCCGAGCTGCAGGAGACGCGCGAGCGGCTGCGCGCGCAGGCCGCCGCCGAGCACGAGCGGGGCGTGGCCTACCTGGACGGCACACGCGGTCAGCGCTGGGGAGCCTTTGCCGACGCCGACGGCACCGTGCGTCGAGACCGCTTCACGGCGGCGGCCGGTGGCGTGAGTCAGCGGCTGTTCATGCTGCTCAACAAAGGGCGAATCTTCCGCGACATCGTGCTCAAGGAGCAGGCCCTGGAACTGGTCCGGCACGTGCTCGGCGATCACTTCCAGCTCTCCTGCAGCACCGCCAACATCGTCGGCACCGGCGCCGCGCCCATGGAGTTGCACACCGACGCCTGGTGGATGCCGCCGCCGGTGCCCACGGGCGCGTTCGGGCTGCCGGTGGGATCGATCACCCGCCAGGAAGCGGGCGAGGTGCGCGGCGGCGCGGCCATGATCGCGCCGCCCGCGTGCGTGAACAGCATGTGGCTGCTCGGTCGACTTTCACGCCGCCAACGGCGCCACCCGGGTGGTGCCGGGAAGCCACCTGAGCGGCCGGCAGCCGAAGCCGGAGCTGTACGGCGAGGAGGACCTGGTGCCGATCGAGGCTCCCGCCGGCACGGCGATGTTCTTCGAGGGCCGGCTGTGGCACGGCTCCGGCACCAACCGCACCGGCGAGCCGCGCATGGGCCTGCTCAACACCTACTGCGGCCCCCAGTTCCGCCCGCAGGAGAACTACACCCTGGGCATGCTGCCGGGGGTACTCGCGGAAGCCCCGCTGGCCCTCAAGGAACTGGTCGGCTTCAAGGTCTGGAACGGCTACGGCCGCTTCGACGCGCCGGCCGTCGAGTCGATCGCCCGCGATCAATTGGTCGGCGAGCTCACCCCGCAGGCCGCCGCGATCGGCTGACCGGAGCCGGTCAGCCGGCGGCGAGCACCGCCGCGAGGTTGGACCGCTCCAGCAGCTCGGCGTCGGCCGGGCGCTCCAGGAAGGGACGGACGTCCTGGATGAGTTGACCGACTTCCAGCGTCGCGAGTTGCGCCCGGAGCAGCGAACGCCACTCCCGCGCCCGGTAGCGGCCGGCGCCTTCCGTCTGATCCAGGGCGCGCTGGAGCAGCAGCACGTTCGGCTCCACCGGCGGGCGCCGCGCTCGGTACCACACCAGATCGAACCAGTCCCGACCCTTCCGGTAGCGGCGGGCCAAGAGCGCGTGCAGCTTGCCGGCCATCAGCGACGGCAGATCGTAATGCGCCACCACGAAGGTCACGCCGCGGGTGACGATCGCGCGCTCGATGGTCGCCCCGGCGGGCGGCCGGGTGTCGATCTCGACCTTGATGGCGAGTTTCTGTTCCGGGTGACCGGACAGCCCCGCTTCGGCGAGCAGCGAGGAGGTGCGTATCCACGCCACCTGAACCGGCCGGCGGTCATGCCAGCGAACGGTACTCTCGAAACCCGCGAAACGGAGGTCGCGCCCCAGCTTCTCCAACCAGACGCGCGGGCGGTATCCCGCAGCAGTGCTACGGCAGAAGTCGAGATCTTCGGAGAATCGCGGCAGGTCCTCCAACAGGCGCAACGCGGTTCCGCCGACGAACGCCACCGACCGTGACGCTTCGCTCTCGTGCAGCGACCGCAGGATGAAGACCTGCAGGTATTCGCGCAGCGTGTTGAGGCGCTGAGTGGGGTCGGTGAAACGCATGGCAGCGGCGAGCGCCTGTTCCCTCACAACTCCTCGCCTTCATCGTCGTGCGGGGAGCACGCTCGCCAGACCTCCACGGCGTGCAGAATCCTCGGCTGGGCCATGCGCCGCGCAAGGACGCCGAGGCGGTCGAGGTCGAGCAGTTCGGTCTGCTGGAACCGCATCTCGACCATCCGGTCGGCGTCCCACGCCCCCGGCGTCAGATGGAACAGGTCGAGCAGCGCCTTCTCCACGGTGGCGACGATCGCGTCGCTTCCCGCGACCGGGACGGCGTGATACCCGAAGAAGAACTCCCGCTTCACGTTGCGGTAGCTGAAGGTGCCGAACGGGTTCTCGAACTCGCGCGGCGTGCGCGTGGTGACGCTGGTGTAGACCGGCACGCTCTCGGGAATCACCCCGTAGAAGCTCAACGCCCACGGGCCGCTGAGGTAGGAAGGGGCGTGGAGCGCGTTGGCCAGCGTGGCCGGCGCCAGCGGCGCGCGCCGGTAGCGATCGGCCAGCGTGTACCGGCCGCGGCGCAGGGCGACCACCTTCCCGGCCCGGCCCCAGCGGTGTAGTTGGCTCACCACGCTCGCCCGCGGTTCCGCGGTGAGCTGCGTCACCGTCGCCAAGTCGAACGACGGCTCCGCGCCGAGCAGCGCCACGACATCGTCGAACCTCATGACCCGATCCATTCATGATAATGGACGAATATGATGATTTTCGTCAATGTCTTTGGTTATTCGTCAATGTGTTTGGGTCCGCGTTACGCCCAACCGCGCAGGCGGTAGACCAGGAGACCGAGGTATTCCCGCCATACCCGCGAGCTGCGCTGGAGGGCCGTCGCCAGAGGGAGAAAACTGGGAATCCTGGTCGTCGCCCGCAGCCGGGCGTAGTCGGCCGGGGCCGGGGTCACGTCGAATCCGACGCGCCTGAAGGCGGCCGCAGCGCGCCTCATGTGCCAGGCCGAGGTGACCAGCAGCACCTCTTCGATGCCGTTGGCGGCGGCGACGGTCGCGGTGTGGGTGGCGTTCTCGCGCGTGCTGCGGCTGTTCGCTTCGAGGATGATCGCAGACTCCGGCACACCGAGGGCGGTGAGCAGGAGGCGCGTGGCGGGCGCCGGCGATTGCACTCCCGGAGCGGCCCACGTGCTGCCGGCCGAAACGATGATCAGCGGCGCCTTGCCGGCGTGATACAGCCGCGCCGCGTGCCAGACCCGATCGGCGGCGTCGTTCAACTCAGGATATATCCATACTTCGGCCGCCGGGTCGAAGGAACCGCCGAGCAGGACGATCGCGTCCGCCGCCGGGAACGTATCCACGCGCCGCGGCCCGTACTGCGCGGACACCTGGTTGAGCAGCGCGTCGGACGTGATCGGCATCGACCAGCCCCACAACCACGCGACGCTGAACACCATCAGGCCGGCGGCGCGGCCGCGCCAGCCGCACGCGAGCGCCGCCAGGGCGAGCAATCCGACCCCCACCGCCACCCCGAGCGGGCTGGCCAACTGCCCGAGAATTTTATCCAGCACCGGTCATGGCCATTTGATTATGGCCATTTGCGGCGCGCTTGCCCGGAGCCGGCGCCGTCCGTAATTTGCATCGCCCTGCTGGGGCTGCGACACCTCTTGGAGGAGATCGGGACCGATGGCGAGGAGGAGTGCCGGCAAGGAAGGGGGACTGACGCCGCGGCAGCTTCGCGCAGCGCAGCGCAGCTTCACGCTCTTCTCCTTCCTCAACATGATCTCGTTCCAGTTCCTCACCGGGAACGTCATAGCCCTGTACGCGTTGCGCCTCGGCGCCGGCGAGCCGCTGGTCGGCGTCCTCTACTCCTTCATCCCGCTGGCGCACCTCCTCCCCCTGGTCGGGCGCGCCGTGGTCCGGCGGATGGGGACGGTGCGCACCACGGGGGTGTTCTGGATCATCCGCCAACTCATGATGACGCCGATCCTGTTCGCGCCGCTGGCCGCCGACCAGGGCCGGCCCGACATCGGCATCTGGTTGATCGGGATCAGCGTCGTCGGCTTCCATCTGGCGCGCGGCATCGCCATGACCGGCTACAACGCGATCATCGGCGCCGTCACCACGCCGGCCGAACGCGGCTCGTTCCTGGCCCGCATGCATCTCGTCCTCCACCTGGGGGCGATCACCGCCGGGCTGGCCATGGGGCTGCTGCTGCAGCAGCGGTCGCCCCTGATCCTGTTCACGCTGGTGCTGGGCCTTGGCATCGTGACCGGCCTGGTGGCCGCCCGCGAGCTGTTCCGCCTGCCGGAGCCGGCGGCGCTCGCGCGCGCCGGCAGCTTCTGGCCGTCGGTGCGCGACGCCTTCCGCCGCCGCGGCTTCCCCCGTTTCGTCGTGGTGCTGGCGCTCAACGGCTTCGTGGCCGCGATGACGATGCCGTTCCTGCTGGTCTACGTGAAGCGGGTCCACGGGCTCGGCGACAACACCGCGATCCTGCTGGCCGCCGTCGGTTCGGTCGGCGCCATCGTCATGGCGCTGGTCAGCAGCTTCGTCATCGACCGGGTCGGCGCCAAGCCGCTGATGTCGCTGTTCAGCATCGTCCTGGCGATCACCGCGCTGCTGGTGGCGGTGGCGCCGCCGATCGGCGACCCGGCCGCGGCATGGGTCTACCTGGGCGCCATCTTCTTCCTGGCGACGTTCGGGGCGTACGGCAACGAGAACATGCACAGCGTCTATTTCCTGAGTCTGATCCCGGCGGAGGAGCGCCTGAACCTGGGCATCTTCGACCTGGTCGTGATCGGCGTCGGCGCGATGTTGGGGTCGCTGGCCGGCGGCGCCGTGCTGGGCGGACTGGCTGCCGTGGACGGTCTGGCGGCGGACGACGCCTACCGGATGTACTACGGCGGCATGGCCGTGGCGTACGCCGCCATCCTGCTGCTGACGATGCGGCTCGACCGGCTGGGCGCCGTCTCGTTCCCCAACGTGCTGGGCATCTTCGTGTCGCCCCGGCAACTGCGGGCGCTGGCGTTGCTGCACCGGTTGAAGGCCAGCCGCACGCCGGCGGCCGCCGAGTTCCTGATCCAGCGACTCGGCGAGGTGCGCTCGGACCTGGCGGCGCCGGAGTTGCTGCGGGCGCTCGGGTCGCCGCGCTTCACGGTGCGCTCGGAGGCGCTCGACGCGCTGTCCGAGGCGCCGCTGAACGACCAGGTGCGGTCGGCGCTGATCACCGAGGTCGAGGAGCAGCCGTTCACGACCGCGTACCTGGCGGCGGAGCTGATCGGCCGCCGGCAGATGCGAGAGGCGGTGCCGGCGCTGCGCCGCGGCCTGGCATCCGACGATTTCTTCCTGGCCGGAAAGTGCATGGTGGCGCTGGCGCGCCTGGCAGACGACGACAGCCTGGCGGTCATAGAACGGATGTATCGCGAGACCGGCAACCCGCGGCTGCTGATCCACGGCGCCGCCGCGCTGGAGCTGTTCGGCCGGCCCGGCTCGCTGGCCACCCTGCTCGGCCCGCTGGAGCGCAACCCCACGGCGTACGCGCGCGACGAGATCATCCTGGCCGCTTCCGGCATCCTGCGTATCGCCGATACCTTCTATCCGCTCTATCAGGGGTTCCTGACCGAGCGGCGGTACGGGTTGGCGCTGCTGGCGGACTTCCTGGAGGAGCGGCAGGAGCGGCGGCCGCGCGATTCGGTCACGCCGGCGGCCGGCGAGCGGGTCGCCTTACTGCCGCCGCTGATCGACGACCCCCGCGCGTTCCGGGACGCGGCCGAGCGCGCCCTGGCGGAATGCCCGATCGCGGTCGAGGGGACCGACCTCAACCCCGTGCTGCAGGAGGCGCTGTCCCGGCCCCACACCGGCGCGCTGGTGCGGTTTCGGTTCTTCGTGGCCGCCGCCGCGGCGTGCTTTACGTGGCCGGCCCCGGAGCGGCGCGGGCGCCGGCCGGAGGGCCGGTGAGATGACCGGCAGTACGGCGCGCCGATATGATCGATCGCGGACGAGGAGCGACCGGCCATGCGACCCAACATCCTGTGGATCTGCACCGATCAGCAGCGGTACGACACGATCGGCGCCGGCGGCAACCCGCACGTGCGCACGCCGCGGCTCGACCGCCTGTGGCGCGACGGCACCGCCTGGACGCACGCGTTCTGCCAGAGCCCCATCTGCACGCCGAGCCGCGCCAGTTTCCTGACCGGCACCTACCCCAGCACCTGCCAGAACACCCGCAACGGCAACGCGCGCTATCGCGGGCGCTATCCGCCGGTGACCCGACTGCTGGCCGGCGCCGGCTACGACTGCGGTCTGATCGGCAAGCTGCACCTGGCCGGCGCATATGAGCGGCCCGAGCCGCGCGGCGATGACGGCTACCGCTACTGGCGGTGGAGCCACGCGCCCCGCGACGGCTGGCCGTCCGGCCACGCCTATGCCGAGTGGGTGCGGGCCAAGGGCCACGACCTGGGCGCGCTGATCCGGGACCCCGCCGGAGTACCGGCGGAGCTGCACCAGACCACGTGGTGCGCGGAGCAGACGATCGACTTCATGCGCGAGCGCCGCGGCGCCGACACGCCGTGGCTGGCCACGGTCAACGTCTACGACCCGCACGAGCCGTTCAATCCGCCGGCGGCGTACCGGGCCCGGTTCGATTCACAGAAGATGCCCGGTCCGCTGTTTCGTCCGAGCGACCTGCGGCAGCAACGCCGGCTGCGCGCCGTCGACTTCCAGGGCGAGGCGCGCGACCCCGCCGGCCCGCTCGACATCGCCCATCCGGTGCTGCCCTTCTACCCGGGCCGGGACGCCGAACCGGACGCCGGCGCCATGACCTTCGCGCGCGACGCGAAGACGCTGCAGGCCGCCTACTACGCGATGATCGCGCTGATCGACGATCAGGTTGGCCGCATGCTCGACGCCCTGGAAGAATCCGGGCAGGCGGAACGCACGCTGGTGATCTTCACGAGCGACCACGGCGAGTCCCTGGGCGACCACGGCCTGATCCGCAAGGGCTGCCGCTTCTACGAGGGTCTGGTCCGCGTGCCGTTGATCCTGCGCTGGCCGGGACGCATCGAGTCGGGATGCGCCAGCGACGAGCTGGTCGAGCTGATCGACCTGGCGCCCACGCTGCTGCACGCCGCCGGACAACCGGTCCCATCCTGGATGCAAGGCCGGTCCCTGCTGGACCCGGCGGCCGGCGCCGGCGGAGACCGCCAGGCGGTGCGCAGCGAGTACTTCGACGCCATCGACGGGCGGGACGGCAGCTACGCGACCATGTACCGCACCCGTTCGCACAAGCTGGTGGTCTACCACGGCCACGGCGTGGGGGAGCTCTACGACCTGGACGCCGACCCGGGCGAGTTCGACGACCTGTGGGACGAGCCGGCAGCCGCCGCCATCAAGTCCGAGCTGCTGCTGCGCAGCTTCGACGCGTCGATGCGCGCTGCCGTGGACGTAGGCGAGGAACGCATCGGCCCGATGTAGCATCGGCCCGGTGCAGGGCAGGAGATGAGTTCGATCGTCCGCCGCGTCAGGACCGGCGGCGTCGGTCGCGCTCGCTTCGTCACGGCGCTACGCTACGCGCGTATGCGCGTCCTGGTCACCGGCGGCAGCGGCATCGTCGGCGGCTACGTGCGCCGCGCGCTCGCGCCCGCGCACCGGCTGACCTGCTTCAGCCGCACGGCGCCCGCCGAGTCGTGGGACGCCTGGACCGGCGGCGACATCATGGACGCCGGCGCGCTGCGCCGGGCCTGCGCCGATCACGACGCGGTCATCCATCTGGCGGCGGTCCCCGGCCCCGGCAGAGCGGCGCCGGCGGACCTGCTTACGGTCAACGTCATCGGCACGGTCAACGTCCTGGAGGCGGCGGTCGCGTGCGGCGTCGAGCGCGTGGTGCTCGCCTCCTCGGCGGCGGCCACCGGCTTCTCGTTTCAGACCCGCGCCATCGAGCCCCGGTACCTGCCGGTCGACGAAGCCCATCCTGACGCCCCGCAGGACGAATACGGGCTGAGCAAGCTGCTGGCGGAGGCGGCCTGCAAGCGCTATACCGAACGCTACGGACTTTCCACGGTCTGCCTGCGGATCAACCACAACTGGTGCGTGGACCGCGCCGGCGCCGAGGTCGCGGTGCGCTGCGGCTGGGCCGGCCGCGCCGGCATGACCCGCGAGCGCCTCTGGTCCGAGCGCTATCGCCGCGCGCTCCGGGAGGCGGACGGCGAGTGGCCGGCGCCCGGACCGCCGCCGCCGCGCAACCTGCTCTGGGCGGTGACCGACCTGCGCGACGCGGCCGCCGCCTTCGGCTTGGCGCTGGCCGCCGCCGACGTGCGGCACGAGGTCTTCCTGATCGCCGGCGCCGACACCTGCAGCCTGATCCCGACCCCGGCGCTGCTCAATCGGCACTTTTCGGGCGTAGAGCGGCGGGCTTCGCTGACCGGGTTCGATTCGCTGTTCAACTCCGCCAAGGCCGCCGAGCGGCTCGGCTACCGCCCGCGCTCCGGCTGGCGCGGCAGCGACTTCGCCGCCTGGCTGCAGGCGCAGCCGGAGGGGTCGGCCGCGTGAGCGGCGGCGGCGCGCCGCGTTGGACCGGCGGCGGCTGGGTCCTGCCCGGCATGGCGGGCGGCGCGCCGGTCATCGACGCGCACTACCACATCTTCCCGCGGCTCGGGTCGCAGCCGCGGGGTATCCCGCCCGCGTTGCGGCTGAAGTTCTGGCAGTACCACTCGCGCGAATGGATCGACTTCTGGCGCACGGACACCGGCGAGCACGTCGCCGAGCGGCTCCTGGAGTTCGGCTCGCACTCGATCGCCGACATGCCGGACACCGGCTTCCGGCTCACCGACCACGGACAGGCGGAGATCACCGTCGGCGGCGTCTCCTACCGGCTGCAGATATACCCGCCCAGCCTCACCAACAATGAAGCGACGCCGGAGCGGATGGTGGCGGAGATGGACCTGGCGGGCGTCGACGCCGGCGTGCTGCAGTCCGACCACGTCTACGGCGACCTCAACGAGTACTACGCGGAGGCTTCCGCCCGGTTTCCGGGACGATTCATCGCGCTGGCGCAGATCTGGGAGCCCGAGGCCGCGGACGCCGATCGACTCGCCCGCCTGCGGACCGGTTTCGACGATCTGGGCGCGCGCGGACTGTACTTCAGCGTCGAGCCGCTGTCGGTCATGCAGATCGACCGCTCCCTCAACGACCGCGCGTTCGACCCCCTCTGGCGGCTGGTCGACGAGCGGGAGCTTCCCGTGTTCTGGTTCCTGGACGACCGCGCGCTCGACCGCGCCGGCATGTTCATGCGGCGCGTCGCCGAGCTGGACGCGTGGACCAGACGGCATCCGCAGACGCCGTGCGTGATCACTCACGGTTTGGTGCCGGCCGCGATCATCCACGACATCGGCGTGCCGGAGGAGTTGCTGCGCGTGCTCGAACGGCCGCAGGTGCACGCCGAGCTGCTGATGCCGGCCAAGTGGCCGGACTACCCGTACCCCGAAGGCCAGAGGCTGCTGCGCGAGCTGCGCGACCGCGCCGGCGCGGAGTCGCTGCTGTGGGGCAGCGACAGTCCGTACGGGATGGCGCAGTGGTGCACCTACCGGCAGTCGCTCGACTTCATCCGCGTGCACTGCGGCTTCCTGTCGGCCGGCGAGAAGGCGTCGATCCTGGGCGGCAACGCCGCCCGGCTGTTCGGGCTGGACGCCGGCGCCGAGACCGGCCGCGATTACGGGTAGAAACCGCCGAGCATCCACCAGAGCTGGAGGTAGTGCGGCGGCGAGCCGAGGCAGAACCGCTGGCCGGCGCCGATGTCGCGGCATCCGTAGCAGGCGCCGTCCGGGTCGCGCATCGCATCCATCCAGCCGGCCAGATACCGGTACAGGTCGGTGCCGGTGTAGACCTGCTCCCCGGCGGCCAGGTCGAACATGCGCATCGCCACGGCGAGCGCGCCGTTGGCGCGGACGTCGACGTGGCCGGCGATCTCCTCGATGTGGCGGAAGTCGCGGCGATCGTGCGCGAACCGCCGCGAGCCTTCGGCCAGGAGGGCGTCGATCGCCGGCCCGATCGCGCCGCGCAGGTGCTCGGCGCCGGTGGCGGCCAGCAGCAGGTGCATGCGCACGGCGGTGACGAACGGGAAGTCGCGCGGCGCCGCCCGCACCAGATCGTCGCGCACCCAGGAGACGATCGGCCGCGCCGCCTCCCAGTACTCCGGGAACGTCTCCCGCCACAGGAAGCACGCCAGCGCCACCCATTCCGGGGTCATGTGATGCAGCGCGGCCGGATCGCCGAAGTAGGCGCCGCCGGCCAGCATGCGGCCGAGCGACGTGCGGACGCTGGCGGCGAACCGCCCGTCGCCGGTGATGCGGTGGTACACGCCCAGGCAGTAGACGACGATCGGATTGGTGTACGCGGTATCCGGCCGGGCGCGCTCGTCACGCCAGTCGAGCGGCAGGCCGCGGTAGACCGGGAACGCGCACCAGCGCCCCACCGACCACAGCGCGCCGTCGACCCGCTCGGCGAGCAGCCGCTCCAGCATCGCCTCCGCCGTGTCGACGCAGGGCCGGCGCCCGAGCAGGTGACCGGCGATCGCCAGCGTAGCGGCCAGCTCCGCCCGGTAGGCGGTGCTTTCGGCCCACAGCGCCTCAGGCGGCACGTAACGGCCGTCGCGCACGCGACCGATCACGCGGTCGCAGACCGCATTCGCGTCCTGCCGCCGCGCGGCGTCGACCCGACCGGCTGCGCTCACACCCGAACGCATGACCTACCATACCACCCGCGTAAAGGCCGCCGAGTCTCCTGACGCCGTCACTGCCAGACCCGTTTCACCCAGCCGCTTACCGCCATGGATCGCCTCGACCGCGAGATCGCCTGACCCGTCCGGTGACACCCGCCGGCGGCGCTTGCGTCGCTTGGACACTCGTGCTAACGTATCGGTGCTATGTCTACTTCAAGCGATTCGAAAGACAACTTCGCTTCGAGGGGAACGTGTCTCAGGCTTCTCACGTGCCTCATCGGAATGACTCTGGTTGCCCACGCCGCCCTGGCCGAGGGTACGGACGAAGCGGCGGCCGGCCCCGACTGCAACGGCATCGATCGCCCGCTCGTGCTCGCCGGCCTCAACTGGAACAGCGCTCAGCTTCAGAACGCCATCGCGGGCCATATCCTGCAGGTGGGCTTCGGTTGCGAGATTACCGACGTCCCGGGGGCGACCGTTCCAATGGTTCAGGGACTGGTCCGCGGCGACATCGACATCAACATGGAGATCTGGTTCAACACCGCTCCTGAGATGTTCCACGAAGCGGCCGCAGCCGGCGACGTGCTCGACTTTGGCATGAGCATGGACGGCGCCGGCGAGTTTTCGTTTCTGGTGCCCCGCTACGTGATCGAGGGCGACGCCGATCGCGGCATCGCGGCAATGGCTCCGGATCTGAAGTCGATCGACGATCTGCCCCGCTACGCCGAATTGTTCACCGACCCCGAGGAACCCGATAAGGGGCGCTATTACAACTGTGTCATCGGGTGGCAATGCGAGTTGATCAACAACGACAAGTTGGCGACCTACGGACTCGACGAGCACTACACCAACTTCAAGCCGGGTACCGGCGTCGCGCTGGCGAGTTCCATGATCGGCGCCTACGAAAAGGGTGAGCCCTGGCTCGGCTACTACTGGAGCCCGACCTGGGTACTGGGAACCTACGACATGGTGGTGCTGGAGGAGCCGGCCTACTCGGATGGCTGCTGGGTGGAAGGCGACCGCGGATGCGCCTTTCCCACGTCGGTCCTGCACGTCGCGGTGAGCAAGGAGTTCTCCGAGAGCGCTTCCGATGAGATGCTTGCCTTCCTGGACGCATATACGGTTACGTTGCAGGACTTGGCCCCCTACTTGCAGATGATGTCCGAGGACATGATGGCAGCGGACGCCGGCCGCTCCTTCATGGAAAACGAGTCGGACGTGTGGAACGCGTGGCTGCCGGCAGAGATCGCCGCTCGCGTTCAGGCTTCACTCAATTAGGTCAGGCTCAGATGAGTCAAGGCCAACGCGCCCCGACAGCGGAGTGAGTCTTCGCAGACGCACCGGCTCGATCGTTCGAGCCGGTGCGGTCTCTTGATCGGGTCATGGGCAACTGGCTTCGCGAGTGCATCGGCAGCTTTGATCGGATTCTGACCACCTATCCGGCGGGGTGTCAGATCCCGCTCAGGGAGTGGATCAATCCCGCGGTGAAGTCCCTGGTGAGGACACTGGGGCCGGCATTCGACGCGCTCACCGATCAGATGCTGTTCGTGCTGCGGCAGATCGAAACCGTTCTACTGTGGCTGCCGTGGTGGCTCGTCATCGCCGCTATCACCTTGGTCGTATGGCAGGCGACCAAGCTGCGCTGGTTCGCCGTGGGCATCTCGGCAGCGCTGCTGATCGCCGGCATGTTCGACCTGTGGGACGACGCCATGCGCACGCTGGCGATCATGGTCATCTCGACCGTGCTCACGGTGGTAGTGGGAATCCCCGCCGGCATCATCATGGCTACGAATCGACCGGTCCGCGCCGTGCTCACTCCAATTCTCGATGGAATGCAGACCCTGCCGTCGTTCGTCTACCTGATTCCGTTTGTGTTCATCTTCGGCCTGGGCAATGTCGCTGCCATTTTCGCGGTGTGCATCTACGCCCTGCCGCCGCTGATCCGCCTTACCAACCACGGTATCCACTTGGTGGACCCGGCAACGGTCGAAGCGGCGGACGCCTTCGGCGCGACCGGACGGCAGGTGTTGTGGGGAGTGCGCATTCCGTTGGCGGTACCAACCATCATGGCGGGCGTCAATCTGGCGATCATGGCGGCGTTGTCGATGACCGTGATCGCTTCGATGATCGGCGCTCGCGGGCTCGGCGCCATAGTATTGCGCGGGGTCAACAACGGCGACGTAGGCATGGGGTTTGAGGCAGGCCTTGTCGTCGTCATCTTGGCGATAATCCTGGATCGCGTGACCGCCGCCTACGGTCGCCGTCTCGACCCCACGCAACCGGCGAAGACGTAGCCTGATGAACGGCGACGATCGCGGCGGCGAAATCGAAGTACGGAACCTCTACAAGGTCTTCGGCCCGCGCCCGGACGAAGTCCTGAATCAGATCGATGCCGGCGCCGGCAAGGAGGAACTGCTGGCCCGGACCGGGCACACCATCGGGCTGCAGGACGTGAACCTGCACGTGAACGCCGCTGAGACCTTCGTAGTCATGGGCCTGTCCGGGTGCGGCAAGTCCACCTTCGTGCGCTGCGTGAACCGGCTCGTGGACCCCACTGCCGGCCAGATACTGATCGACGGCGCCGACATCATGGGACTGGACGCCGACGAGGTACAGACGATGCGGCGCACCAGGATGAGTATGGTGTTCCAACGTTTCGGGCTGTTGCCGCACCGCAGCGTGGTGCAGAACGTCGCCTACGGCCTGCGCGTGCAGGGCGTAGATAAAGCTCAACGGTTGGAGCGGGCGCACCGGTGGATTGAGGTGGTCGGATTGCAGGGCTACGAGCAGATGCGGCCCAGCTCGCTCTCCGGCGGGATGCAGCAGCGGGTGGGCTTGGCGCGGGCGTTGTGCACGGACCCGCAGATCCTCCTGATGGACGAGGCGTTCAGCGCACTCGACCCACTGATCCGCCGCGACATGCAGGACGAGCTGATCCGTCTGCAGCAAGAATTGCACAAGACCATCGTGTTCATCACCCACGACCTGGACGAGGCTCTGCGGCTCGGCGATCGGATCGCCATCCTCAAGGATGGACAGGTGGTGCAGGTCGGTACGCCGGTGGAGATCATCACCAAGCCGGCCGACGACTACGTCCGGGACTTCGTCCGCGACGTGAACCGGGCGCGCGTGCTTACCGTCGGCGTGGTCGCGGATCGTAGCGGTACCCTGCCGCTGGATACCTCGCCGGCGGACGCACGTACCGAGATGCGGGAACGGCGCCTCAGAATCGCGTTCGTGACCGACGGCGACCGGCGCTATCGCGGATCGGTGCACGAAGATGACCTTTCCGCCGCCATTGAGCGCGGCGACCTCGACCTCGGTCGGATCGCGCGCAAGAGCGGTCCGACCGCCCGTGCCGATCAACCGCTCGACGAGCTTCTGGCAGTATCTGCCGGCAGCGCCGTGCCGATAGCGGTGCTCGATGAGCGTGATCGGTTCCTCGGCAGCCTGACCCGTCAAGCGACTCTGGCCGCACTTGCCGGAGATCCTGACCAGGAGAACGCGACGACCGAATAGCGGAGCCGATCTCTGCTACCACCCGTCAGGGAGTCGGGCACTCAGGTCGAACGCGCGGGAAAGCGTTCACCGCCCGACAGGAGAGATCGAAGAACGTCAACCATTACGACCAGGCGGCGGTGAGCTCGGCGACGCCGAAGCCGGCCGGCATCTCCACGAACGAGTGGCGCATGCGCTCCGCCTGAAAGCCGGGCATGAACCCTTCCCGGTCGCCGTTCAGCCGCCGTTCCAGCGGCGCGAACCGCCGCCACAACAGATCGGCCTCCTGCGCGGTGAACCGTTCGGCGAACTGCGGCCCCCAGTTGAGCGTGATCGGGTGCGGCGCGTCGCTGGAGCGGGCGACCCGCTCCGGGACGGTGGACCGTAGCCCCGGGCGCTTGCGCAGGCGGATGAACAGCGCCGCCTTGGTGAGGAACACCGTCAGCAGCATCTTGCCCTTCTCCGCCGCCCCCGGACGCAGCGCCGCCAGCGCCCGATCGTAGGCGGCGTCGTCGCCGGCCAGGGCCGCGCGCAGCGCCGCTTCGGTCCGGTCCTTCTTGACCGCGCACGCGCGCTGCCAGCCGCGGAAGATCTCCTGCGCGGCGGGCTGCAGGTACGGGACGAACGGATCGGCCTCACGCAGGGCGAACGGCGAGAAGCCGCCGTGCACGGTGCGGCGCAGCTTGGCGCTGTAGTTGCTGCCCCAGTGCAGGATCGGCGTGATGTAGGCCACGCCGTCGCCGCCGCGCAGATGGGTCTGCACGGCGCCCGGCAGCGGCCGCCGGTCGTCCTCCAGCAGCAGCCGATTCTCCCGGTCGGTGTTCGCGCGCACGTGCGTGCCGGGCATGACCCACAGCACGTCGTCGTCGTACAGCGGGATGTTCCACTGGATGTAGGCCGGCCCGTTCTCGACGATGTCGTCGACGTAGCCGCGCAGGGGCGCGGTGTCGATCGGATGGATGTCGCGGTGCCAGTTGGCCGGACCCCGGTCGCGGACCGGGCTGCACATCATCATCAGCTCGGTGGCGCCGGCGTCCTCGACGCCAAGCATCCGGCCAGCCACGGCGCGCAGCCGGTCGCCGGCCCATACCTCGACCGCCGCCGCGCAGCTCGCGTCGACCTGCGCGCCCAGCTCGCGCGACAGGTGCAGGCGCGGCTGCCGCGCGGTCTCCCACGCGCCGCCGGGCGGATCGCCGGGTCCGCGCTGCGCGGCCCAGACCGCCCGCTGGCGTTCCACCAGCGTCTCGTACGCGCGGCGCACCTCCGCAAGCCGCGCCGGATCGATGACCTCCGGCACGACCAGGTACCCGTCGCGGAGAAACCGCTCGCGATCCACGTCCGCGGCGATGCCGTTTTCCGGCGCTCGGCTTCCTGCGCTCATGGCGTCTCCTCCTTTGCCTGCGCTGCCCTTGGGCGACAGCATGGCCGGCCCGGCCTTTTTCTTCCAGCGCCAAGCCGGTACGATTCCGGTACCGATCATGGGCAAGGGACAAGCGACGCGGACGGCGATCTCGCCGACCCGCGCCGAGAATTACGCCGAGTGGTACCAGCAGGTGGTGCGCGCCGCCGACTTGGCGGAGCTGTCGCCGGTGCGCGGCTGCATGGTCATCAAGCCGTGGGGCTACGCGCTGTGGGAGAACATGCAACGCGTGCTCGACGGGATGTTCAAGGAGACCGGCCACACCAACGCCTACTTTCCGCTGTTCATCCCGCTGCGCTATCTGGAGCGCGAGGCCGAGCACGTCGAAGGGTTCGCCAAGGAGTGCGCGGTGGTGACCCACCATCGGCTGGAGGCGGGGCCGGACGGCCGGCTGGTGCCTGCCGGCGAGCTCGACGAGCCGTACGTGGTGCGGCCCACCAGCGAGACGATCATCGGCGAGACGTACGCGAAGTGGGTGCAGTCCTACCGCGACCTGCCGATCCTGATCAATCAGTGGGCCAACGTGGTGCGCTGGGAGCTGCGCCCGCGCCTGTTCCTGCGCACCGCCGAGTTCCTGTGGCAGGAGGGGCACACCGTGCACGCCACCGCCGAGGAGGCGCTGCAAGAGACGCTGCACATGCTCGGCGTGTACGTCGAGTTCGCGGAGCGCTACATGGCGATGCCGGTGCTGCGCGGCGAGAAGAGCGCCGGCGAGCGCTTTCCGGGGGCGGTCAACACCTACACCATCGAGGCGATGATGCAGGACCGCAAGGCGCTGCAGGCCGGCACTTCGCACTTCCTGGGGCAGAACTTCGCCAAGGCGTGCGACATCAGCTTCAGCGACCGCAACGGCGCGCTGGTCCATGCCTGGACCACCTCCTGGGGGGTTTCCACCCGCCTCGTCGGCGGTCTGATCATGACCCACGGCGACGACGACGGAGCGGTGCTGCCGCCGCGGCTGGCGCCGCATCAGGTGGTGATCCTGCCGATCTACAAGGATGCCGGGCAGCGGGCCGCGGTGATAGGCGCGTGCGAGGCGCTGAAGCGCGAGCTGACGCAGGCGACCTACGCCGGCGAGCCGTTGCGGGTGGCGGTCGACGACCGCGACCTGCGCGGCGGCGAGAAGAACTGGCACCACGTCAAGCGCGGCGTACCGATCCGGGTGGAGATCGGCCCGCGCGACCTGGCCGCCGGAGCGGTGTCGGTCGCGCGCCGCGACCGGCCGGCGCGCGAGCGGGAGTCGCTGGCGCGCGAACGCTTCACCGCCGAAGCGCCGGCGGTGCTCGGCCGGATACAGGACGGGCTGCTCGATCGGGCGCGCGCGTTCCGGGACGCCCACACCGAACGCGTCGGCGACCTGCAGGCATTCGAGGAGTACTTCCGGGACGAGGCCGGCTCGGGCTTCGCCGTCGCCCCCATGGCTGCCGATGCCGAGCGGGACGCGGCGTTCCAGGAGCTGCTGAAGCGCCTGAAGGTGAGCCCGCGCTGCATCCTGAGCACGGCCGGCGCGGCGGGCGACGGCGCGCCGCCTGATCGCACGTGCGCGTTCACGGGCGCCGGCGGCGCGGCCGACACGGTGTTCGCCCGAGCGTACTGAGCGTTTCCGCCGACCGCGGGGGCCGCTTGACGCCGGCCGCATACGGACGATCATTGACGGCAGGTGAGCCATGCCGGCTTCCGGGACCTCCGACCCGGCAGGCCACCGGAGCGAGGGAGGAAGCGATGGCTGAAGAGCGATCCGCGGTCACCATGACGGTCAATGGCCGCACGTCCGAACACCACATCGAGCCACGGCGACTACTGGTGCACCACCTGCGCGACGAGTTGCGCCTGACCGGCACGCACGTCGGCTGCGACACGTCGAGCTGCGGTGCGTGCACGGCGATCGTAGACGGCAAGGCGGTGAAGACCTGCACCATGCTTGCGGTGCAGGCCGACGGCGCCGAAGTCACCACCATCGAGGGGTTGGCACGCAACGGCACGCTGCATCCGCTGCAGGAGGCGTTCCGGGAGGAGCACGGCCTGCAGTGCGGGTTCTGCACGCCGGGCATGATCATGACGGCGATCGACCTGTTGGAGCGCAACGCCGCGCCCTCGGAGTCGGAGATACGCCACGCGCTGGAAGGCAACTACTGCCGGTGTACCGGCTATCACAACATCGTTCGGGCCGTGCAGCGCGCTGCCGGCACCCTGAAGTAGGAGGCGGCCATGGCTACGGCACAGATCGGCAAACCGGTTCGCCGCGTGGAGGACCACAAGTTCATCACCGGCGGCGGCCGCTACACCGACGACATTCAGCTCCCGGAGATGACCCACTGCGCGGTCGTGCGCAGCCCGCACTCGCACGCCGAGGTGCAGAAGGTCGATACCGCTGCGGCAGCCGCGGCGCCCGGCGTGATCGAGGTGCTCACCGGCGCCGACGTCGAGGCCGACGGTCTCGGCGGCCTGCCGTGCGCGTGGGCGGTCGACTTCAACACCGGCGAGCCCATGAACGAGCCGCCGCATCCGGTACTGGCGTCGAGCACGGTACGCTACGTGGGCGACGGGGTCGCCTGCGTGATCGCCGAGACGCTGGAGCAGGCGCAGGATGCGGCCGAGCTGGTCGAGGTGACCTATCGCGAGCTGCCCGCGGTGACGACCGTGCCGCAGGCGATCGCGGACGGAGCGCCGCAGATCCATCCCGAAGCGAAGGCAAACCTCGCCTTCATCTGGGATCTGGGCGATCGGGAGGCGACCGACGCGGCCTGCGCAAGCGCCGCCCACCTCACCACGCTGGCGTTCATCAATCAGCGGCTCATACCCAACGCCATCGAGCCGCGTTCGGCGCTGGGCGACTACGACGGCGCCTCCGACCGCTCCACGCTCTACACCTCGACGCAGAACCCGCACACGATCCGCGCGGTCATGGGCGGCGTGCTGGGACTGCCGGAGCACAAGCTGCGCGTGGTCGGCCCGGACGTGGGCGGCGGCTTCGGCAGCAAGATCTTCCACTACCCGGAGGAGGCGATCGTCACCTGGGCGGCGAAGAAGATCGGCCGCCCGGTGAAGTGGACCGCATCGCGTACGGAGAGCTTCATGACCGACGCGCACGGCCGCGACCACGTCACCACCGCGGACCTAGCCCTCGATGCCAGCGGGAATTTCACGGCGTTGCGGGTGCGCACCCAGGCGAACATGGGCGCCTACCTGTCGCTGGTGGCATCGGCCATCCCCACCTACCTGTACGGCACGCTGCTGCAGGGGCAGTACACCACGCCGGCGATCCACGTGGAGGTCACCGCGGCATTCACCAACACCACGCCGGTGGACGCGTACCGCGGCGCCGGCCGGCCGGAGGCGACCTATCTGGTGGAACGGCTGGTCGACACCGCGGCGCACGAGACCGGCGTGGATCCGGCCGAGTTGCGCCGCAGGAACTTCATCCCGCCGTTCGACGGCGTCACGGAGCCCGGCTATCAGACGCAGGTCGCGATGGTCTACGACAGCGGCAACTACGAGGGCGCCATGCGGCGCGCACTGGAGGTGTTCGATTATCCGGCGTTCCGAGCCGAGCAGAGGGCCGCCCGCGCCGCCGGGCGTCTGCTGGGGGTCGGCTTCTCCAGCTACATCGAGGCGTGCGGCGTGGCGCCGTCCAAGGTCGCCGGGGCGCTGGGCGCGCGCGGCGGCTTCTACGAGAGCTCGACCGTCCGCGTGCAGCCTTCGGGCAAGGTGACCGTGTTCACCGGCACCCACTCGCATGGACAGGGCCACGTCACGACCTTCGCGCAGGTGGTCGCCGACGAGTTGGGCATCCCGATGGAGGACGTGGAGATCGTCCACGGCGACACCGACATGATCCCGATGGGCAACGGCACCGCCGGCTCGCGCAGCATCGCCGTGGGCGGCAGCGCCATCGCCTTGAGCCTGGGCAAGATCAAGGAGAAGGGGGCGCAGATCGCCGCCCACCTCATCGAGGCGTCGGCCGAGGACCTGGAGTACGTGGACGGCGGCTGGAAGGTGCGCGGCACCGACCGCGGCCTGAGCTTCCAGGAGGTGGCCGCGCAGGCATACACCGTGCACAACTACCCCGACGGCGTGGAGCCGGGGCTCGAGTTCACCTCGTTCTTCGACCCGGAAAACTTCACCTTCCCGTTCGGCACCCACATTGCGGTCGTCGAGATCGATGCCGACACCGGTCAGGTCCGGCTCAAGCGGTTCGTGGCGGTCGACGACGTCGGCCGGGTGATCAACCCGCTGATCGTCGACGGACAGGTGCACGGCGGCATCACCCAGGGCGTCGGCCAGGCGCTGCTGGAGGGCGCCGCCTATGACGGCGCCGGCCAGTTGCTCACCGGCTCCTACATGGACTACGCGCTGCCGAGAGCCGACGACGTGCCGTCCTACGAGGTCGACCGCACCGAGACGCGATGTCCGGTCAACCCGCTGGGGGTCAAGGGGGCCGGCGAGACCGGCACGATCGGTTCCACGCCGGCGGTGGTCAACGCCGCCGTCGACGCGCTCTGGCATCTGGGCGTGCGAGACCTGCAGATGCCGCTCACACCGCAACGGGTCTGGCGAGCCCTGCACGCCAATGCCATGCGCGCCAATGGAGGTGCCACGTGATTCCCGCGACATTCACCTATCGACGCGCCGCTTCGGTCGACGAAGCGCTGCGCATGCTCGCCGATTCCGGCGGCGACGCGCGCCTGCTCGCCGGCGGACACAGCTTGCTGCCGGCCATGAAGCTCCGGCTCGACCGGCCGGGCACCATGATCGACATCAGCCGCATCGACGAGTTGGCCGCGATCGAGGAGAGCGGCAGCGGCGTGCGCATCGGCGCCGCCGCCACGCATGACCGGATCGCCTCGTGCGACCTGGTGGGAACGCGGGCGCCGCTGGTGGCCGCGGCTGCGGGCGTGATCGGCGACGTGCAGGTGCGCAACAAGGGCACCATCGGCGGCAGTGTCGCGCACGCCGACCCGGCGGCCGACTACCCGGCCGCGCTGCTGGCATCGGACGCGGTGATCCACGTGCGCGGCCCTGCCAGTTCCGGAGGGGGCGGCAGCCGGCAGATCGCCGCGGCCGACTTCTTCGTCGACCTGTACACCACCGCCTTGGAGGATGGCGAAATCGTCACCGCCGTGGAGGTGCCGGATCAGGGCGGCGCCGGCAGCAGCTATCAGAAGTTCCCGCATCCCGCTTCGCGGTTCGCGGTATGCGGCGCGGCCGTGTCGGTCGCGACGGACGGCGGCCGCTGCACGCGCGCGCGCGTGGCGCTGAACGGAGTCGCCGCCGCCGCGTTTCGGGACTCGGGTGTCGAGGCAGCTCTGGAAGGGGCGACGCTCGACGCCGGCGCCGTTCAGGCCGCCGCGGCCAAGGCCGCCGATGGGCGGGAGCTGCTCTCCGATTTGTTCGCCGATGAGGACTACCGGCGCCATCTGGCCAAGGTGTTCGTACGCCGCGCGCTGACCGCAGCGACAGGCTAGACCAGCGCGGCGCCGCCAGCGTAGAAATCAGCCGTGCAGGCGAACCGGGAAGCGGTAGCGACGTTCAGCGACGAGGACCTGATAGAGCTGCTCGGCCGACGTCTGCCGGAGCTGCTGGAACGCCGCCCTGATCTCGAACCGCTGATCTACCAGGGGTTCCTCAAGATATTCGCGCGCCGTGAAGAGGTGGCCGTGGTGGTGGCCGAGCTGCGAGCGCTGCGTACGGAGATGGACCAGCGCTTCGACCAAGTCGACCAGCGCTTCAATCAAGTAGACCAGCGCTTCGACCAAGTCGACCAGCGCTTCGAGCGCTCCGAGTCGGAAATGAAGGAGTTCCGCGCCGAGGTCGACCAGCGCTTCGAGCGTTCTGAGTCGGAAATGCGGGAGTTCCGCGCCGAGATGGAAGCGCGGTTCGTCGACGTCCATCGGGCGATCGATCGACTGGGGGCACGCTGGGGGATACGCAACGAAAGCCTGTTTCGACAGACCATCGCGTCATTGCTCGAGCAGTCGTTCGGAGTCTGCGTCGAGCAGCGCACGATCGCCGGCGAACAGTTCGATGTCCTGATCTACGATCACCAGCACCTACTCGTCGAGATCGCCGCCAGCGTGGGGCGCACCATTCAGGCGCGGCTTGAACGCAAACGGCGGCTGTACGAAGAGTCGACCGGGATACGGCCGGCCCGGCTCATTCTGGCCGTGGCGTCGATCCACAGCCGTCGCGCCCACGAGCTGCGAAAGGCCGGTATCGAAGTCATAGAACCCGAAGAAATCGACGTGGCGTGATCCGCCAACACTCCTGGAGTGCCGTCACGCCGGGAGTTCTTTCATGACCTCGCGCATCGCCGCCAGCGCGCGGTCGAGGTCCTGGCCGGTGTGGGCGGTCGACAGGTAGATCTTCTCGTACGGGCTGACGAAGAAACCTCGCCTGATCATGCCGACGCCGAAACGGAACGCCCGATCCTTGTCGGCGTAGAGCATCGTCCGGTAGTCGGCGATGTCGTCCGCCTCGGTGAACAACACCTGCAGCACCGGCCCGTCGCCGCCGACCAGCAGCGGGATCGACAACTCGCGGCCCATCGCCTCGACTTCGGCGCGGATGCGGTCGGCCAGCGCGTGCAGGCGTTCATAGGTGCCCGGTTGATCCAGCACGTTCAGCGTAGCCAAGCCGGCGACCGCCGAGATCGGATTGCCGTTGAAGGTGCCGGACACGAAGGTCCGTTGCGGGTCTGACCGCTCGCGCCACGGATTCACCGTCTCCAGCACGTCGGCGCGGCCGCAGATCGCGGCGTTGGGGTGACCGCCGCTGATCGTCTTTCCGTAGGCGGCCAAGTCCGGCACCACGCCGTATCGCTCCTGCGCTCCGCCCCACGCGATGCGGAAACCGGTCACCACCTCATCGAAGATCAGGATGATGCCGTGCTCGGCGGTCAGCTCGCGCAGGGTTTCCAGGAAGGGCGGCTTGGGACGGATGCAGCGCTGCAACGGCTCGACGCAGACCGCCGCCAACTCGCCGGCGTGGCGCTCGATCAGCGCCCGCGCCATCGCTGCGTCGTTGAACGGCGACACCAGCAGATCGTCGGACAGCGCCGCCGGCAGGCCGGCGACGTCGGCGCTGGCGCGCGGATAGTCGCTCGGCTCGGGCGGTCTGGCGCCATGCAGCGCGAAGTCGCTGACGCCGTGCCAACCACCCTCGAAGCGCAATACGCGCCGGCGACCGGTGAAGGCGCGCGCCATGCGTACCGCAAAGGAGACCGCGTCGGAGCCGCTTCCCACGAAGCGTATCTTCTCTCCGCAGGGAGCGGCGTCGATGATGCGCTCGCCCAGCTCGATGACCGGCCGGTTGAGGCCGAAGAAGGTGGCGCCGCGCTGCAGTTGCGCGGTCACCGCCGCGACCACCGCCGGATGGCCGTGTCCGAGGATCATCGGCCCGCTGCCGTTCAGAAAGTCGACGTACTCGCGTCCGTCAGCATCGTAGAGCTTGCTGCCCTCCCCGCGCACGAACACCATGGAGACTTCGGGCGGCAGATGGAACTCGCCCATGGTGCCGCCGACGAAGACCCTTCCTGCGCGCCGCAGCAGTTCTGCTTGAGCCATACCGGCACCGTATCACGGCAGGCGGCCCGGCGCGACGGTCCGCGCCTAGTCGCCCAGTCGGAATGGCGGGTAGCGGTCCGTCGTCAGCAGGAACGCGTACGCGGTGACCCTGAGTCCCCAGCGCATCAGTCCCTCCAGGAACCGGAACATCCACTCGGGGAGCCTGCCGGTTATCAGGATCGCGAACCAGCCGAGGATGGTCACGATCATTCCGGCGACTCCCAGAACGCTCAGGACCACGTAATGAGGTATGGCCAGAAACCACTTGATCAGTGGCAGCACGGGATGGAGATCGTTCTGCGCATCCGGATACTCGATCTCGACGGTGACGGCCTGTCGTTCGTCGGTGGAAGGATACTCGTCCCGCAGCAGGAGCAGGTAGGCGCTGACCCTGGAGGAGAACCGCGCCACCTCCAGGTTCCAGTCGAACCACCAGCGCGGGTACTTCCGGCGGAACAGGATCATCAGGGCCGTGGCTATGAACAGGCCGAGCGCGACCAGCGCCGCTTCGGTGCGGCCCCAGTTCCATACCTGATCCGCCTGGCCGAGCTGGGACGTAGCTATCAGGTCGACGATGATCAGGATCGGAATGGCCAGAATGATTCGCACGAGCACGGTGAGCCGGTTGCGCGGCCCGTCGGAATACCCTACCGAAAGCGTCACCGGATAGGTCTGCGATGTCCTGTCAGCCACTTCTGCCACCTCCTGGAGCGGTTTGCGATTACCGGCCGTCCCTGACCTGCTCGACGTCGGACCCGTACCCTACCATAAACCTTGCCGCTGCGTGCCAACCCGCGGCCGGGGCGCCTCGGCCGCCCGAGCGGGAAACGGGCCGGACCGTGCCCGAGTTCCCGGCTCTTCCCTATCGTGAGGTCGCCGTCCGCCCGTACCGCTGAGTTTCCTCGGACGGCGCTATCATCCGCGCCACGTAGTCGTAGGGTGCGGCCTGCTCGCGGAACAGGATGTGTCCTTCTCCGAAGCGCTCCCGGTCCCAGGTGCCGTCGTCGTATCTGGTATGCAGATCCTCGTAGGAGGTGGCCGAAACGATGAAGGAGTACTGGTCGTTGTTCGCCCAGTACAGATAGACCTCTTCACCGTTGTAGGGAATGGCGTAGCGCTGACGCTTGGAGTAGCGGCGCTTCGAGATGAAGTCCCCATCCTGATAGTAGCGGCTGAAGAAGGCGTACAGGTAGTTGTAGATGCTCGCCTCGATTGACTCCCGACCGCGGCCTCCGGCCGCCTTCGCCTTGAGACTCCGGTACTTCCTGCCCAGCGGGATGTCTCGATAGGTCTCCGCCAGGTTGCCGTCAGCGTCGAGCGCATCCCTCCCCAGAGTAGTCCGTATCTGCTGTATGATCTCCTGCAGGTCTGCGGCGGCCTGCGACTGGTCGGCGAGCGCCTCGCGCTCCAGCTCACCCGCGATGGTGCGCGGCAGCTCCTCGGTGATGAACGCCTCGATCACGTCGCGCTTGTAGTTCATGATCCGGTAGATGCCGAAGTCCAGGTCGGCGCAGTCGAACTGGAAGAGTTCGCGCAGCAGGTGCTGGAATTTCTCGCTTGAGGAGCTCATCGCAACGCGATTCGAATCATCGGCGGCGGCGTGCCTATTCGTATCCGAACGGCACCGCGTCGAGGTCTTCGATCTGCCCGTCGGCCGTGAAACGCCAGACGCCGACGTGGCCGCGCAGCAGATCGCCGTTCGCGTCCCAGTCCATGGTGGCTGCGGCGCCTTCGTAGTCGACCGCTCCGCCGGCGGCCAGGATGCGGAGCGCAGCGGCGACTCCGTCCGGACCGGCGGTCACCACCGTGCCCGGCCCGCTGCCGACGGCGCGCAGCCGGTCGCGGATCGCCGCGCCGTCGGTGCTGCCGGCCGCCTGCGCGGCCAGACCCAGGGCGATGGCGGCATCGTAAATCTCCTTGACGTAGGCAAGCACCGGCAGATCGCCGTACCGCTTCCGGTAGGCCGCTTCCCACGCGGCCGAAGCGGCGCTGCCCGGATCGGCCGCGGCGGCAACGCCGTACACGCCGGCAACGTGCTCGAACCCGATCTCCTGCGCCACGTTCAAGTCCTTCAGGGCATCGCTGAAGACGAACCGCTCGTAGAACCCGTGCTCGATCGCCTCCCGGACGACGATGACCCCTTCGGACGCGAAGGTGACGACGACCAGTGCCTGCGCTCCCGGGGCCACGCTCTCCTGCAGTTCGGTCAGAAAGGTCGTCTGCGCGGAATCGATCGGCACGACCATGATCTGGGCGCTGTTCCCTACCAGGACTCCACGATCCAACCCGGACACTGCCGTTCCGGTCCAGGCGGCGGCGAAGGCTGCGGCCATCCCCCGCCCCCAGGGGTCATCGCGGTAGAACAGGGCGACGTTGTCGAACCCGCGCTCGCGAGTGACGCGCGCCAGGATGGGACCCTGCGCGCCGTCGGACGGGGCGGTGCGGAACAGATAGTCGCGGTCATCGGCCGTCGTCAGCTCCGGCGAGGTGGCGGCCGGGGTGATGGTGGGAATGCCGGCCGGACCGGTCACGCGCTCCGCGACCGGAATGGTGGTGGCGCTGGTGCCGGGGCCGACCAGGACGTGAATGCCCTCCCTCTCGACCAGACGGCGCGCTTCCGCCACCGCCGCGGCCGGGTCCAGCGTGGAATCGCCCATTACCACTTCCACCGGCTGGCCGAGCACGCCGCCGCCCGCGTTCAGATGCTCGACCGCCAGATCGAACGCCATCCGCAGATCCTGGTCTCCGTCCCCTTCGAAGTTCAGCAGCAGCCCGATCCGCAGCCCCGACGCTTCCTGCTGGCCGTAGGCACCGTTCGCGCCGGCCACCAGGAGACCCGCCGCCAGCAGCAGGCCGGTCATGCTCGCTCGACTCCTCATCGCGTTCACCTCCGTGCGTGCGTCACGCTCGCGCAGTGTAGCCGTTTCCTGCGACCGCGGCGCCGCGGCGGTACGCCGCCGCTCATGATCGGCTAAGATCGCCCGGTCTGCCCATGCCGCGAGCGCTCGTCGCCACCGCCCCGCGTACGCCCGCCCTGGCGGAGTATCGGGAGCCGGACCTCGGCGCCGGCCAGGTGCGCCTGCGCAGCGTGCTGTCGGTCGTCAAGCACGGCACCGAGTTGCGCGCGTTCCGGGCCGAAACCCGCGACGCGACCGCGCCGTTCGACCGCGAGTTGCGCCTGCATCTGCCCGGCGAGCGGCGCGGCGCGTTTCCGCAGCCGCTCGGCAACCAGGCGGTGGCGCGGGTGGTGGAGACCGGCGCGGAGGCGGAGCGCTTCCGGCCGGGCGACCTGGTCTTCGGCGCGCTGCCGATCCGCGAGACGCACACCGTCGCCGAGGAGTCGCTGCAGCCGGTGCCCGCCGGCACCGCCCCGGAAGCGCTGCTGTGCTGGGACCCCGCATCCGTGGCGCTCTGCGGCATCCACGACTCGGGCATCCGCATCGGCGACTGCGTGCTGGTCACCGGCCTGGGCGCGATCGGACTGATGGCCGCACAGCTCGCCCGCCTGCAGGGCGCGAGTTGGGTGGCGTGCTCCGATCCGTTCGCCAAGCGGCGGGCGCTGGCGGCGGCGCATGGCGCCGATCTGGTCATCGACCCCACGGCCGGCGACGCGGGGCTGATCGTCAAGCAGCGCTCCGGCGGCCGTGGCGTGGACGTAAGCATCGAAGCATCCGGCAGCTATGCCGGCCTGCATGACACCCTGCGGGCGACCGCGTACGGCGGCACCGTCGCCTCCATCGCCTACTACACCGGCACCGCCGATGCTCTGCACCTGCAGGGCGAGTGGCACCGCAACCAGCTCACCCTGATCTCCAGCCGCGACGTCAACGCCCCGTTGCGGGCGCATCCGCGCTGGACCGGCGAGCGGCTGCACCGGCAGGCGGTCGATCTGCTGGCCGCGGGCCGGCTGCGCGCCGACGGCGTGCTCGACCCGATCGTTCCGTTCGAGCGCAGCGCGGACATCTATCGAGAGATCGACCGGAACCCCGACGCCGGCATCAAAATGGCCGTCCGCTACGACGATGACGGCTCGGACGCGCCGGGCGCAGCCCCGTAAGCGTAGACGCCCCGAGCGTCCTCCCCGGAGCGCCTACCGCAGCACGACCTGCGGCGGCCAAGCCCAGTCGGCGAACCGGTCGCGGATCGCCGACTGCTCGGCGTTGCCTGCATGCAGCACGATGCGGTAGCGGAAGGTCGCCTCCGCTCCGGCATCCAGTTTCCAGTCGCCCCGTTGCCGATAGCTGCTGCGGTAGTGCGACAGTCCGAACGGATTTGCCGCCAGCAGACCGTAGGCCCGCACGTGCCAGAAGGTCGGGTAGTGCGGATTGCGTGGATGATCGAGCACCGCGACGCCCACCGTGCGCGGCCGGCCCTGCGGGTCGGCGAGCGTACCGGAGTAGTCAACCCACGGGGCGCGCTGCCCCCAGCACTCACCCTCCCCGACGCCGCCGACCCCGTTAACGATCGAGCCGCCGCGCGCCTCCTTGATCGCCTCCGGCACGCGCAGCGCGACGATGCCGCCCTCCTTGGTATCGCCGAACAGTACCGCGCCGTGCGTAGCCCGCAAGCAGACGGCGACGTCGATCATCCGCAACCGCTCCGGGGTGTTCCAAAAGACGAGCGTGCGGTGCTCGTCCACGACCGGATCCCCGGCAGCGTTCTCCCAACGAAGCCGTTCGGCAATCCGGCCGAACACGGGGCCGCTTTCGACCGAGTCGAGCGCTACCCGCACTTGGCGGCCATGGCCTTCCGCCTCGCTCCAGAAGTCGACGCCGTTTACCAGACCGTGCGCGGCCCAGCAGGAGCGGTGGTGCACGTGGTCGGTCTCCTCGCCCGTGACGCCGCCGGCGAGCGGCCACGCGCGGGTCATGGCGATGCCGTGCGGACCGACGATCGGGTGCAGCACGGGGCGCACGTCCCCAGGCACGTACCGGTAGCTGCACCAGGGTGCGCCGCCGACCGAGACGGCCAACGCTCCGTCCCGCTCATCGACGGCTACGCCGCTCGCCTCCGGCCGGTCGCTGCCGCCGAGCGGGCGCTCGCCGGCGGCGTCCAGTTCGGCCACGATGCAGGCAACGCGGCCGCCGGCTGCCTGACACGTGGGCGGCTCGGCGCCGTCCGGCGCGTCGAACCACGTCGGGCACCACGCGCGGCGATGGGGTCCGGCGCGGACGATCAGCTCACTCATGGCGCGAGCATAGCCAACAAGCCAGCGCCTTGTCGGGGTCGGCGATTTCCGCCACCGACCGGTACCAGTACGCCTTCCAGCCCGCCTCCGGCAGCCCGGTGAACAGCATCAGATTGAGCGGGTAGTCCTCGCTGTCGGTGCAGCGCCGGAAATCGTCGCGGAACAGGAACACCGGCTTCTCCCAGGCGATCGCCAGCCCCAGCTCGACCATGACCCCTTCATCCGGTGGGCAGCCGTTGACCACCGCGAACAGCCCGTCGGCATCGCGCACGTCCCGCAGGTCGGCCTGCCCGATACGATACGCCCAGCCGGCCTTGGTGCGGTCGATCTGGTTGTTGCGCGCGAACGGTTCCCATATCTCCGCTCCCGCGGCGGTCAGCGCCTCGACCAGTTCGGCCAGCGGCCCGTCGCGCTGCTGCGCCGAGAATCCGTACGGATTCGCCAGATAGAGGCGCTTGCGCTTCACGTCCGGCGCTCCTCGGCCAGTCGTTGCAGGCGCAGCACCTGCCGCGCGTGATCGGACAGAGACTCCCACAGATCGCGGGGGAAGTGCCCCTCGGTGAATTCGTGCTGCCAAGCGTTGAAGACCCAGGGACGGTTCATCGCCATGCACAGCTCGTCGCGGGGCCGGTTCGACCGGTTCGGGGTGCCGCGATGCAGCACGCGGTTGTCGTGCGCCCACAGCGCGCCGCGCTTGAGGTCGAGCCGGCGCGACCGGAACGTGCCCCCGTCGTTCGGCCCGCGCCCGAACAGGTCGTCCAGTTCCGCCGGCAGCTCCTCATCCCCGACGTATTGCGTGCACGGGATCACCTCGAAGCTGCCGTTCTCCTCGCTGGTGTCGACCAGGGGGAACTTGACGCCGACCTGACAGGTCGGCGTCCGCATGCCGGGAAACGGCGAGCTCACGCCGTCGCGGTGCCAGCGCTGGTAGTCGGTGCCGGGCAGCGGGATGTTGCTGTCGAAGTGGGGCCAGACGTAGTCCTTGCCCAGAACCGCTTCGAGAAAGGCCACCAACGCCGGATGCTCGAAGATCTCCGCATCCACGAACGGGCGGCGGAACGGGACGCGCACGTTGTACCGGCCCCAGCCGCGCGCGGGGTTGGGGCCCTGCCGTTCGATATCGGCATCGCGGATCGGCGTCCACGCCTCCTGGATGCGGTCGAGCGTAGCCTGCGCGATCAGGCCGTCGAAGACCACGAATCCGTTGACGCGGAACTCCGCGATCAGACGATCGACGTCATAGCCGGCGACCTCGTTCATCTCGATCCTCCTTTTCCCTCACGTCCTGGAATAGCGGTAGTTGACCGTCGCCGGCCGACTCGGCCGGACGGCGGCGCCGGGCCGCCTCGCTCGCTTCGCGGAGGGTCGTCTCGATGTCCTCGACGAAGCCGGACAGGCGGTTCTCCATGGTTCGACCGAACAGAAGGCGGCGCGCCGCGTGGGTCAGGATCAGCCGCCGCCGGGCGCGGGTCATGCCGACGTAGAACAGCCGCCGCTCCTCGGCCGGGTCGGTGTCCCGGTGCGGCGCCCGGTACGGCAGCAGCCCGTCTTCGCAGCCGACGATGAACACCACCGGAAACTCCAGACCCTTGGCGGCATGCAGGCTCATCAGGGTCACCCGATCGGCGCGCTGATCGTACCGGTCGGTCTCGGTCTGCAGCGCCATCGCGGTCAGGAAGTCCCGTACGCGGCAGCCGAAAGGACCGGCGGCGCGCTGCAGGCGGGCGATCCGATCCTGTTCGGCGTCGTCGTAGTCCGTGCCCCGCAGCTCGGCCCAACCGGCGGCGGCGGCCCGGATGCGCTCCACGACCGGCACCGGTCCGGCGGTTCCGGCCGCCGACGAAAGCCGGGACGACAACTCAGTCGCCGCCGCGGCGCCGCGCGCGCCGGCGCCGTCCAGGACGACCCGCTGGCGATGGATGGTGCTGTCGGGCGCCAGCGTCAGCCACAGCAGGGAGAGGACTTCCCGCATCGGCCGCTGCTCCGCCGCGGCAGCCCCTCCCGTGGTCTGGTACGGGATGCCGGAACGGTCGAACGCCTCCTCCAGCGATCCGGCCTGGACGTTGAGCCGGTACAGCACGGCGAAGTCTCCAAACGCCAAGTGCTCCGCCATGCCGTCGTCGTCCACGCGGCCGGAGTCGAGCGAGAAGTAGCTGGTGCCGCCCACCATCCGCTCCACCTGATGGACCACGAACTCGGCCTCCGCCCGGTCGGTGGAGGCGCGGTGCACGTCCACCTTCACCGGCTCGGCGAGGTCGGCGATCAGCCCCGCGTCGCGATGATCGGGGCCGCGCGCGATCACCTGCGCGGCGGCGTCCAGGATCGCCTGCGGAGAGCGATAGTTGCGGTCCAGGCGGAGCTGCCGGGCGCCCGGAAAGTCGCCCGCGAACGAAAGGAAGTAGCGGTGGTCCGCGCCGCGAAAGCCGTAGATCGCCTGGTTCGGGTCGCCGATGACGCACAGATTCGCGCCGCCTGCCGCCAGCAGTCGCAGCAGGCGGTGCTGGACGGCGTTCACGTCCTGATACTCGTCGACCGAGATCCAGCGGAACCGCCCCTGCAGGGTCTGCAGGACGGCGGGATCGGTTTCCAGCAGTTGCACCGTGCGAAAGATCAGATCATCGAAGTCGAGCGCTCCGGCCGCCGCGAGCGCGACGTGATACCGATCCTGTATCTCGGCGAGATCCGGCGCGCGCCCCGCGGCGGCGCGGGCGGACGGCGCGCTCGCCGGCGCCTCGGCCAGCAGGTTCTTGCCGCTCGAGATCGCCTCCAGCGCCCAGCGGACGTCGGCGGCAGACAGCCCGGGCACGCTCCGCTTCAGCAGCTCGCGCCGGTCCTGGTCGTCGGCGATGGCGAACGATTCGCTGATGCCGGCCGCCGCGCCGAACTCGCGGAGCACGGCGGCGCCGAGTTGATGGAACGTGCCGACGGCGATCCCGCCCGACCGGTCGTCGCCGAGCATCTCGGCCAGCCGTTCGCGCATCTCTCCGGCCGCCGTGTTGGTGAAGGTGAGCGCCAGCACCGACGCGGGCGCCATGCGCAGGTGCTCGATCAGATACGCGATGCGGGCGGTGAGCGTGCGCGTCTTGCCGGTGCCGGGTCCGGCGACGATCGCCAGCGGGCCGCCGGTATCCGTCGCGGCCGCCCGCTGCGAGGGGTTGAGGCCGGCGATCCATTCGTCCGTCCGCCGCGGCGGCGGCGTCCCGGCGCGGGCGGGGCCGATGCGGCGCTCTTCGAGCGGGAGCCGTTCCGCGGCGCCGGAGCCGCCGGCGGCCGCACGCGGTCCGGCGGACGGCGCGGGCCTTTCGAGTGCGAACATGCCGAGTTGGAATATCGACGCCCGGTCCGCCTCTCCGTCGAACAGACTGATGACGCCGTACTCGCCGTCGTAACCGCCCTGTGTCCGCACCTCGCCGGCGCGCATCCGCCGGATGCCCTCCGCCAGCAGCGCATCCCCGGCCGCGGCGATCTCCTCCAGCGGAAGGTCCTGCAGGATCGTCAACTCCGGCCCGAGCCGCGCCAGCAGGCGGAAATACTCCGCCTGCACGCGCTTGGAGTTGGGGCCGGCGCCCAGCATCTCGGCGAGCGCTTCCGGCAGAGGTATGAGCCGCGCGAAGGGTCCCCCCGAATCCGGACGCGCGCCGTGCGGGCGGTCGGCCAACTCCTCGGTCCGGTGGGAGACGCCGACCGTCACCGCCTTGCCGCAGGCCGAACAGCGTCCGCCGCGGGCGATCGTGGTTCCCGGTTCCCAACGGACCCGGCACTTGCGGTGGCCGTCCAGGTGGTACTTGCCCTCCTCCGGGAAGAACTCGATCGTGCCGCGATACCCATCGGCGCCGCCGCCGGCGAGCGCGTTGAACAGCGCGTCATAGCTCAATTCCGTGTCGAACGCGGTCGCCTCCCGCGCCAGCTTGGGAGGCGAGTGGGCGTCGGAGCTGGAGATCAGCGTGTAGCGATCGAGCCAGGAGACGCGCCAGTTCATCGGCGGATCGGAGGAGAGGCCGGTCTCCACCGCAAAGACGTGGGGCGTCAGGTCGGCGAAGCACTCCTCCACCGAATCGAAGCCGGACCGGGAGCCCAGGATGGAGAACCACGGCGTCCAGATGTGGGCGGGGATCAGATGGCAGCGGGCATCCGCCTCCAGCACGATCTCCAGCAGGTCGCGGCTGTCCAGGCCCAGGATCGGTCGTCCGTCCGAACGGATGTTGCCGATCTTCTCGAGCGCCGCCTGGAGGTTCGCGGTGGTCTCGAACGAGGGTGAGAAGACGATGTTGTGCACCTTGCGGGTGCGGTCGCGCTTCTTGTAGATGTTGCTGATCTCGCCGCCGATCAGGAAGCGGACGTTTCCGCGGCAGGATGCGGGCACCTCCGCCGCCATCGCGTCCACGAACTGCGGCCGCAACCGGAACAGTCCCGCTTCGGCCGGATCGAGCTTCTCCTGCAGCTCGGCGAGCCAGCCGGGGTGGGCGACGTCTCCGGTAGCGACCACCTGCACCCCCTTGAGCTGCGCCCACTTCCACAGGTGCTCCAGCGTCAGGTCCCGGCTGGTGGCACGCGAGTAGTGAGAGTGCAGGTGCAGGTCGGCGACCAGCTCCATGCCGGCAGTATGGCAAAAGCGCCGCGTCCGCGCCGCAGGCGGCGCACCGCCTGCGGGAGACTACTTCCCGGGGAGGACTCGAACCCCCACAACAAGAGCCAGAATCTTGGGTGCTACCAATTACACAACCGGGAACCGCAGCACCGAAGCTATCAAGACCCGGCCGGCCGGTCAACGTAGCCGGCGGCGTCATCCGGCAGCGACGCAGCGCCGCCCCAGCGCAGATTGACCCGATACTCGACATGTCCGGCGTCGATCGCGACGGCCTGCGCCTGCTCGCCGGCGGCGCCTGCCGTTCCGCCGTCCGCCGTTGCTCCGTCCCGTGCGCGCAAGAGCGCGAGCAGCGCTCCGGGCAGATCATCGTCGATCGAGCACAGCACGGCGTCGGCCAGCGGCCGCCTCGCCTCGCCCCCGGCAAGCCCCCAGTTCGCCACGATCGCCCGCATCCCTTCGCCGCGCATGACCTCAAGGCCGTCGGCGGTGAGCGGTCCGGCGCGCAGCAGCACCGTGGTGACGTCCCTGCCGCCGAGGTCCTCGACCAGCCGGCGTATCTCGCCCCGGTCGCGCGTGGAGAGCAGCCGACGGTGGTCGATCGAGGCGCGCCCGCCGCCATCGGCGTAGCCTTCCCGAAACGCGGCGATCGCGCTCTCGTCGCGCCCCCGGACGCTGATGATGCCGATCGCGCCGTCCGGCTCGATGAGCGCCAGCAACCGGCCGGCGCGACGGTGACCGTCGCCGCGCGCGAAGCGCAACTCGGTCACGTTCGCCGGCAACGGCGGCGAGGCCGCGCCCTCCGCGCCGGCATCCTCCAGCCGAAACGCCACGAACTCCACGCCGGCGAACGCCGGTGCGATCCGGTCGATTTCCAGCGCCAGCAGCGGTCCCACCACCACGCCCCGATAGGGACGCTCGTCCAGCAGTTCCTCCAACTCGCGCACCGGCGCCCGGTCGGACCGCGCCTGGCGCACCTCGAAGCGGCGGCCCACCTGCCGCCCCACCGGCATCAGCCGCTCCGCCAGCGAGCCGCCGTCGAGCGCAGCCCAGAGCGGCGCCTCCAGAAAGACCAGATCGGTCGCCGCCCGAGCGCAGCCGGCCAGCGCCGCCGCCGCGACCGTGAGCGCCGCGGCGGCGCAGGCGCGGCGCCCGCTCACGCGCTGCCGCGCATGGTCAGCAGCGCGGCGGCTCCGGCGACGGCCGCCGTGCCGGCGAGCACCGCGACCGGCGCGTGCGCGCCCACCGCGTGCAGGTAGGAAGCCGCCCCCGGCACCAACACGGCCGACGCGGCGATCGCCGCCGCCGCAAGCGGGCGCCCCCGGCGCGTCCACGCCAGGACCAGCACGACGAGCGTGGCCGCGCGCAGCGTCGGCACGATCAGGAGTTGCATGCCGTTCGGGGGCAGCGTGCCGGCGGCCAGCTCGGCGGCGGCGAAGATCGAGCTGCAGCCGGCCATGGCGGCAAGCGCGCCAAGCGGGCCGGCCGCCGCCGCGCCGCCGCGCCGCGCCGCGCCGCGCGCCAGCAGCCCGACCGCGACCGCTGCGGCGGTCGCCGTGACGGCCGGCAGCAGATGTCGGGTCGCCGTCAGCCGGGCGAACAGCGACGCCGGCCGATAGGAGGAGCCGAACCAGTCGGCCGCCAGGCCGGCGGCCAGGTAACCGGGGAGCGCCAGCAGTCCGCCGAGCGCGAACCGCCGCCACAGATCGACCGGCACGACGGGGGACCGATCGCGGAGCAGCGCGCACGCGGCATAGAAGGTGAGCGGCGTCACCGCCAGCAGGTACAGACTCATTCCCACTCGATCGTGGCCGGCGGCTTGCTGGAGACGTCGTACACGACCCGTCCCACGTCCGGTACCGCGTTGGTGATGCGCGACGAGATCGCCAGAAGATCGTCCGGCGCCATCGGGTAGACGTCGGCGGTCATGCCGTCCTCCGACGTGATGGCGCGGATGGCGAGCACCGATCCGTAACGGCGTACGTCCCCGGCGACGCCCACGGACTGCACCGGCAGCAGCACGCAGAACGCCTGCCAGATGGCGTCGTAGAGGCCGCGGCGGTGCAACTCTTCGATCAGGATCCGGTCGGCGGCGCGCAGCGTCCGGCACCGCTCGCGGGTCACCTCGCCGATGACGCGCACCGACAGCCCCGGCCCCGGAAACGGATGGCGGCCGACCACGCGGGCCGGCAGGCCGAGCCGCCTGCCCAGCCGGCGCACCTCGTCCTTGTACAGCTCGGCCAGCGGCTCCACCAGCGCGCCGGATTCGCGTTTCGCCTCGATCAGCGGCGAACGCACGTTGTGGTGCGACTTGATCACGTCGGCGCGCGCCCCGACCCCTTTGCCCGACTCGATCAGGTCGGTATAGAGCGTTCCCTGCGCCAGACAGGCGCCGGCGATGCCGAGCCGTTCGAGTTCGTCGACCGCCACGCGGACGAACTCGTCGCCGACCACCGCCCGCTTGCGCTCCGGATCGGTGACGCCGGCCAGCGCCGCGAAGAAGCGCTGCGAGGCATCGACCGCGCACAGGTTGGCGGCGCCCAGCAAGCGCAGGCTGGCGAGCACCTCTTCGGTTTCCGCGTCGCGCATCAGCCCGGTGTCCACGTACAGCAGGTGGACCTGACCGGGATCGAGCGCGCGCAGCAACAGCGCCGCGACCACCGCCGAATCGACCCCACCGGAAATCAGCGTCACCACCGGCGCGGCTCCGACCTGTGCACGCACGCGGGCGGCGATCGACTCCAGGAATCGATCCAGATTCCAGTCGCGCCGCGCCCCGCAGACGCCGGCGGCGAAGTTGCTCAGGATGCGCGCGCCGAACTCGCAGTGCGACACCTCCGGGTGGAACTGCAGGCCGTAGATTCCGGCGCCGTCCTGCATGGCAGCCGGATGGCCGTTCTCCGACACCGCCACCGTGGCGAGTCCCGCCGGCCGTTCGATCACGTCGCTGTGGCTCATCCACGATACAAACCGGTCGGCCACCCCGTCGAACAGCGGGCTCGGCTTGCGGATGTGGATGCGCGACCGCCCATACTCGCGGGTTTTGCCCGCCGCCACCCGGCCGCCGGCGTCGGTGACCAGCCGCTGCAGCCCGTAGCAGATCCCCAGGATCGGTACCCCCGCCGCGCGCAGCGCGGGGTCCGGCCGCGGCGCCGACGGCTGATACACCGAATGCGGCGACCCGGACAGCACGATGCCCTTGACGCCGCGGAGCGCCTCCCGGTCGAGCGGCGCGTCGCCGGGCACGACGGTGCTGAACACGCCGGCGTCGCGGATGCGACGACAGATGAGTTGAGCGGTCTGCCCGCCGAAGTCGAGCACCAGAATGGTGTCCATGGCGACTCAGCCGGCCCGGTCCGCCAGCGCGCGCCGCAGCGCGGCCGACTGTTCGCGGTGCATCGCCGCCACCGAGCGCGCCCGTTCCGCCGCGCGCCCGCAGTAACGGCCGGGATCGCGCAACAGGTCGGCCGCGCTCGACCCGTCGGGCGCGACCGCCGCGCCCTCCAGCAGCGCCCAGCGCGCCGAGTCGCGCCGGAGCGCGGCGGCCAGCGTCTCCCCGCCGGTGCGCGCCGCCGCCGCCGCCTGCCGTACCACCTCGTGCGCGTCGGCCACGCCCGCGCGGGCCAGCGCGATGTAGGCGGCCTCCGCCGCTACTGCGTCGCCGCCGGCGCGGACGGCGGCGGCCATGCGCGCACGGTCGACGCGCAGCGACCCGACGACGCGCAGCATACGGTTCACGGCGGCGGCGAAGCCGGCCAGATACTCGCCGGCGAAACGGGCCGACGCGGAGTTGGTCAGGTCACGCTGGTGTTCGGAGATCTGGTCCATGAAGAAGGTGCCGACCCGCGGGGAGAACGCCTTCCACAGGCTCTTGACGTGCTCGCTGTTCCAGGGATTGCGCTTCTGCGGCATGGTCGAGGAGCCGACCTGGGCCGCGTCGAACGATTCGGCCACCTCCGCGATCTCGGTCCGCTGCAGGTTGCGCAGGTCGTCGGCCAGGTTGGCGATCGCCCCGAACGCCAAGTTGATCTCCAGGAGCAGACGGACGAGCGGCTCCGCCGGCACGATCTGGGTGGCGTGCGCCGCCGGCGCCAAGCCCAGATCGGCAAGCACGCGCCGCTCCAGGTCGAGCGGATCGCCAACCAGGAGCGTGGTGGCGTTGTAGGCGCCGACGGCGCCGGAGAGCTTGCCGGGAAGTCGGTCGGCGGCCTGCAGGATGCGTGGCAGCACGTCGTCGAGCCGCGCCACGAACGAGGCGACGGCGAACCCGAAGGTGATCGGCACCGCGTGCTGGCCGTGCGTCCGTCCTACCTGCAGCGTCTCCGCCTCCTTCTCCGCCACGTCGGCCAGGCGATCGGCGAGCTCCAGCAGCAGCGGCAGCACGACGGCGCGGACGGCGCCGCCGATGCGCAACGCAGTCGCGGTATCCTGGATATCGAACGAGGTGGCGCCCAGATGGACCAGATGGCGCACCGGCGCAGGCAGGCGCCGCTGCAGCACGCGCACCACCGCGCGCAGGTTGTGCCGGGTGATCTCTTCCTCGGCCTGGACCTCGGCGGGGTCGATCGCATCGACGGCGGCGTCCAGCGCCCGCTCCACGGCCTCGCGATCGATCGCTGCGGGGCGCACCGCGGCGGGGAGCATGCGCATGAGCCCGCGCAGCAGCGCGGCCTCCACGCGCGCGTAGTAGCGGACGGCCGCCTCCTCGCTGAGGAAGTCGGCCAGCCGGTCGAACGGCTCCCGGTTCTCCAGGTAATAGCGGTGATCGAGCGGCGAGAGGTTGCGGAAGAGGCTCCTGCTCTGACCGCTAGCGGCTCTCATGCCTCACTGTGCAAGCCGTTCCGCCGGCCTGTCAAAACGCGCCGGCCGCCGCCCCGGTTCCGTTTGGGCCGGTTCCGTTAGGGTATGCCATGGCGCGATCGTGTCTGCCGGCGCTGCTCGTCGGGGCGGCCGCCGCGGCGCTGACTGCGTGCGGCGGCGCGCGGTCCGATTCGGGCGCGGCGGTGCCGCCGGCCGCCGCGGAGGCTCCAGCGGCCGGCGAGGCGGCCGCCGCGGGGACCGGCGAGGCCGCACGGTCGCGCGTGACGCTCGGGGCCGAGCAGGAGCAGGTGGCGCTGCTCACCGCGTCGCTCGACGACGATCCCAATCGAGAGCAGATCGTGGCCTTCCGCGCCGCCGGCTCCACCGGAAGCCCGATCCACGTCGGCGTGATCGACTATCGGCCCGATGCGGCGAGCTGGCAGATGATCTGGGAAACGGCCACGCAGGCGCTCAACCCGGACACCCTGCAGATCGGCCTTGTCGACCTGGTGGGCGACGCGGCGCCGGAGATCGTCGTGCGCGGCACCGCCGGTGACGACCGGCAGACGCTCGACGCCTACCGGCGTGCGCCGGTAGGCGGAGGGTCGTCCGCCGCCTACCGGACGATCGCCCGGATCGTCGCTGCCGGCACGCTGGAGATCGGCGATGCCGGCGGCGGCGCGGAGGCGGGCGCGGAGGCGCGCGCGGACGGCGCCGTCGCCGTGCCGCTCATCGCTCGCGTGAAGGCCCCGGAATCGGCGAGCGGCCTGGACCTGCTGCGGCTCACCTATGCCTGGGACGCGGAGCGCGGCGAGTACCGGCTGCGCCGCACCGATCCGGTCACCACGCCGGTCAGTCCCGAAGAGCCGATTGTCGAGCTGTATGCCAACCCGGGCACCAAGCCGTACGAGGCGTTTCTGGCCGGACCGTGGTATCGCGACGTCCCGTCCGGCGCCCTCGACGGCGGCAGCCGGCGAGAGTTGCTCGTCTTCGCCCCCGGCGAGCGGCTGATCTCCGTCTATGACGGCAAGATACTGGAGCAGTTCGAATGGGTGGTATCGCACCGGCCGCTCGTCGCGCACCTGGACGTGTGGGCGCGCAACCTGACGATCGAGGCGATTGGCAAGACCTTCAGCATCGAAGCGCAGTCCGCCGAGGAGATCCGGGTCGACGTGCGCGGCCACGATCCGTACGACCGCAGCCGCGGCCCCTACCGGCGGCTTACGCAGGCCGAGCAAGACATGCTGCTGGCTGCGGGCGAGGCGCCGGAAGCGATCGCGGCGCTGAACGGGCGCTACCGATCGGCCGGCGGACTGTCGATCGACTTCGCGGACGACCGGTTCGTGTGGACCGATGAGGGGGCCGTCCTCACCGGCGGGTTTGCGCTGCGCGGCCGCGTGCTCTCCATGAAGTTCGTCGGTCCGCGCGGCGCGCATCGGGGCTATCTTACCTACGTGGTCGATTACGCCGAGATCGCGTCATCGGAGCGGATCGAGCGGTCGCTGCGGCTGACGCGCGTCGAGCCCGCCTCGACGGTCGCCGGCGCCGCCGCGGCGCCGGTGCTGCTCCTGAGCCAGGAGCAGCCGATCATCGATCGGCGTCAGGAGGGTACGGAATGACGTCGCCGTCGTAGCCGATCGTTTGCAGCCGCTCCAGCAGCGATTCCGCCGCCTGCCGGGTGGCCGCCGCGCCGACCAACACCCGATGGTAATCGCCGTACGGCCGGGTGCGGGCCGGAAAACCGGCGTCCTTGAGCGCGGTGACCATGTGCTGGGCGTTGCCCAAGTCGCGGAACGAGCCGAGCCGGAGGGTGAACTGCGCGCCGTCATCCACCGCGACGGCCGCCGAACGCAGTCCCAGCCGCGCCGCAGCCGGCCCGGCGCCCGGCGTCGCCTGCGGCGCGGCGGCGGGGGCCGACGCCGCGGGGGCGGCCGCCGGCGGCAGATTCCCGGCCAGCGCGATCGGTTGCAGCCCGGCAGCGGACGGCGGTTCGCTGCCGGCCACCGGCTCCGGCGGTCCGGCGCCGGCCGGTAGTTGCGGGCGAGGCGACAGGATCGGCGGCGCTTCCCTACCGCCCGACAGCCGCGCGGCCGCGAACAGTCCGATCGGCGACGGAAACGGCCGGACCGTACCGGCCCCGCCGCGCGGACTCAACAGCCCCACGGCGATCTCCAACTCGGGTGAGGGACCCAGCTCGGCGAGGCGATGCAACCGCTCATCAGCGTCATCGACCGCACCCGCATGCAGGTCGAGCCGGATGAGCGCCAAGTAGGCGGCGGCCGCATACGGTCCGCCGGCCGACCGTTCCAGAGAAGCAGAGAATGCCCGGCGCGCGTCGCCGTCTCTGCCGGCGGCCAAGTGGAGACGGCCGAGCAGCAGCGCCGCGCGGGGATAGTCCCGCTGGCCGGCGTCGCCGGCCAGCGGCTCCAGGGCCGCCTGCGCGCGGTCGAGTTCACCCAACTCCAGGGCGACGCCGGCAAGGGCGAATCGATGCTCCGGGCTCGCCGGCTCGTCAGCCTCAAGCAGGCGTTGCGCCTGCGGCAGGCGGCCGCGCAACTGCGCGTCCCACGCCGCTTCCAGATCGGCCGGAAAGGCCGTCCCCACGCCTGCGGCCGGCGCCAGCATCGAAGCAAGGACCCACCGTATGGGCGACGCCGCCCCGCGGTTCGCCATCCTGTCCTCCCGAGGAGGCACCAGGATGGTGCAGCGGGCCCCCTCCCCTCTAGTGTCGGCGGATGGGATGCGGCCCTACATCCTGGACTTGATGCCGCGGAAGAACCGGTAGATCGACAGCCCGCCGTAGGCGATCAGGCCGGCGCCGGCCAGTTTCAGGGCGACGCCCGGAAAGCCGCCGCCGATCGCCGCGGACAGGATGCCAAGCGCGCCGGCGCCGGCGATCACCAGCCCCGGGCGGCGATCCTCCTTGCGCAGACCGACCGCCAGCCCCGCTGCCGTAAGCACACCGCCGATGACGAAGCCGAGCACCCCGGCCGTCGACATCACCAGCAGCCCGATACCACCGGCGACCGCCGTCAAGCCGGCCACACCCTGCTTCGACAGCGTCTCTCGAGGGACGATGTCATTCATGAGTGCACCTCATGCCCGCCAATATACCAAGGGCATGCCGGAGGGGCTACGACGGCGCCACGGCAGGACCGATGCCGGGTGGCGGGCGGCGGACTGGATGCGGCAGCCGTGCCGCGCTATACTGATATCGTAGCCTTGAAACGGTTCTTCGTCGCGACGTTCGCCAGCCTGATCGCCATCGTGCACGCCGTGCCGCAGGAGTCGCAGCCGGTCCCCGATGCCTTTGGCCAGGGCGATCAGATGCTGGCGTTGGGCGCCAGCCTGATGTTGCCGGTGTTCACCTACCTGCCGGCCGCGCCGGTCGACGGCCGCACTATCACCGGCACGAATCTGTCGCCGGGCGGCAAGCTGTCCCTGCGGTGGAACGCCGTTCTCAACCCCCGGCTGACGATCGGCGCCGAGGTGGGCGGCATGTTCGCGATCGACCAGCACGGCGAGCCGCTGCTGATGGTTCCCGTGACGGCCCGGCTCAGCTACCTGTTCAACGCCAACCTGTTCGGCATAGGCCGGTTCGATCTTCCCATCTTCGTCAACGCCGGCATCAGCTTCATGAAGCTGGCCGATCTGTTCAACGTAAACCTGACCCTTCGGCCCGGCGCATCGATCTACTACCGGTACGATCGGAACTGGTCGTTCGGCGGGTCGGTCAGCGCATGGCTGATGTTCGAACCGATCTGGGGTACGCCAGCGGCGGGGTCGGGCGCCGGTCTGACGACGTTCCTCGATATCTCACCACAGATCGTCTATCACTTCTGACGCAGATGACAGGGCAGCGGCATCGAACGACCGGCATGCGCCGGCGGGGAATCGGCATCGCGCCGCCGATCGCGGCCGCGTTGGCGTTCGCGCTCTCGGGTTGTCAGCAGCCGGTCACCGGCATCTTCCACCACTTGGCGCAACAGAAGCCGCCGATCGACCGCAACTTGCCGAACGACCTTGCGATCGGCGCAGTCGTGCGCTGGGACGACCGCTACGTGGTCGCCGCCGGCAAGATGTGGTCACGGCCCGTCGGCACGGCGGACGCCCCCGGCACCTGGACGCTGCTCACGTCCACCTACGACGGCCAGTCCATGAACGCCGTGCTGCTGCCATTGGTCCGGTGGCGGCCGGCCGACGACGTTCCGTCGTTGCTGGCAGGAGCGTTATTCGTCAACGACGAATCGTTCGCGTTGCTCCGGGCCGCCGATGTCAAGGACCCGATCGCATGGAGCTCGATCCGCGATCCGGCGGTGCGCGACTCGGCCGGGCGCGGCCGCGAGGTGGTCGGTCTGTTCACCCCCGATGCGGACGAGTCGGTGCTGTTCGTCGTCGTCGGCGGCGCCCGGGGAGCGGACCGCACCTACACGCTGCTCAGCGCTGTCCGCCGAGCTTCCGGCGCTCCCGACTTCACCGTCGAACTGGCGGACCTTCCCGGCCCGATCGACGCGGTCGCCGCCGACGGCGACGGCGCGTACTGGGCCGTCGCCGGTACCGATCTCTATGCCGGCGCCCTTGGCAGCTTGGCGAAGTCGGCCACTCCTCCCGCCCGGTCCGGCTCCGAGAAGTTCCGCGGCGTGCTCTACGCTCCCCCGAACCGGCTGCTGGTGTCGGGCAGCACCGGCACGCTGTGGCACTCGCCGAATCGGGGCGACACGTGGGGACAGTCGCTCAGGATCGCGGTCACCGACCAGGCGGAGGTCCCGTTGGCGGGCATGGCCGCCGTGGGCGCCACGATGCTCATCGGCACCGACGGCTTCGGCTACTACACGGCCGCGCTGACCGATGACTTGTCGGTGAGCCGGCTGCCGATCACGACCGAGGCGATCTACCGATCCTCCATCCGGGGTTTCCAGGTCGACCGTGACACTGCCGGCCGCACCCATACGGTGTTCGCGATCACCACCGGCGACGGCCTGTGGACCACCACGGTGACGCCCGGCGAGCTGCCGGACCGCTGGCAGTTGGAATAGGCCCGATCGCCGAACGGCGGACTCACCGCCGGCCGGCGCCGAGCCGAAACCCTCAGCGATCCAGGCGGCCGGTCACCTCACGGCCGGCGCGCACCGCCTGCACGACGAGGGCGCCGTCCCGCTTCGCGTTGACGAGTCGATAGAAGTCCCGCAGGCCGGCGACCGGGACGCCGTCGATGCCGACGACCGTATCGCCCGGCTGCAAGCCGGAGTCCTCCGTCGCCATCGTCACGTACACGCCGGCGTCCGGACGCGCGGCCCGCGCCCGTTCGGTCAGCGCCTGCAGGGACTGCACGCGCAGACCGGGCCACGCCGTCGCCGGATCGGGGGGAGCGCCGCGAATTCCCGGGTGGACCACGACCGTGCGCTCCGCGCCGTCCCGCATCAGCCGAAACGCTGCAGGCGCCTCCGGCGTCAGCGCGCTGATCGCCCTGACCAGCTCATCGCTATCGCCGATCCGCTGGCCGGCCACGGCCAGCACCACGTCGCCCGGCTGCAAGCCGGCCGCCGCCGGCTGCCCGTCGAAGACATCGAAGATCACGGCGCCGTCGCGTCCGGGCGCCAAGTCTTCGAGGATGTCGGGGCCGCCGACCGACACTCCCAACCAGGCGTAGCGGACGTTGCCCGTCTCGATGAGCTGGTCGATCACCGGCTTGGCGTTGTTGATCGGCAACGCGAATCCGATGCCGGTCGACGCAAATCGGGGGCTCGCCGACCGGTACTCCTCGGTCTGTATCCAGGTATTGATACCCACGACCTGCCCGGCGATATCGACCAGGGCGCCGCCGGAGTTGCCGGGATTCATGGTGGCGTCGGTCTGGATGAAGTCGCTGATGCTGCGGACCCGGACGCCGGACCGGCCGACGGCGCTGACCACGCCCAGCGTGAGCGTGGCGTCGAGTCCGAACGGACTCCCCACGGCCAGCACCAGATCGCCGGGACGCACGCCGTCGGAATCGCCGAGACCGGCCACCGGCAGGTCGTCGGTCGTCCGGATCGCCAGGACCGCCAGGTCCATGTGGACGTCGGTTCCCACAACCTCGGCGGGAAAGGTGCGGCGGTCGTTCAGCATCACCGTGATCCGCTCCTTGTCCTGTACCACGTGGTGGTTGGTCAGCACGAAGTACCGGCCGGCGCCACGGCGCACCAGCACCCCGGACCCGACTCCCGGAATCGGCAGCGGCGGCCGGTCCCACTCCAGTCCGGCCGCCGCATCGTCCGGGACGCTCGACTCCGTATCGATCTTGACGACGACCGGGAGCACGGTTTCGGCCAACCGGCGCAGGGCGCGCTGCAGGTCGATCAACGCGGTCTCGGCGCCGCTCCCACCGGCCGGCGCCGCGCCGGCGTGCCGTTCCTGCGCCGTGAGACCCGCAGCCGCCGCCAGCAGGAGTGCGGCGCACGGCAGCATCACCCGCCGGCGCCGCGGACGGGAGACGGCGTTCACAGATGAGTCGTCAGCACTTCGGAGCGATCGCTCAGGATCGCCACCGTGTGCTCGAAATGGGCGGCGGGCTTGCGGTCGGCGGTGACGACGGTCCAGCCGTCATCGAGTATCTCCACCTCCCACGTGCCCTCGGTGACCATCGGTTCGATCGCCAGCACCATACCGGGTTTGATACGAGGATTCTTTCCCGGCCACGGGTAGTTGGGCACCTCCGGGTCCTCGTGGGGCGAGAACCCCACGCCGTGGCCGCAGAACTGGCGCACGACGCCGTACCCCTTGGTGCTGGCGTAGCCGTACACGGCGTCGGCCACGTCGCGCAGGCGGTTGCCCGGCACCGCCGCGGCGACCGCCAACGCCAAGCACTCGCGGGTCACGTGCAGCAGCGTGGCGGTCTTCGTCGCAACGCTCCCGACCGGCATCGTCAGCGCGGCGTCGCTGAAGCAGCCGGCGCGGTCGACCCCGCAGTCGATGCCGACGATGTCCCCATCGGCCAGCCGGCGCCGGCCGGGAATGCCGTGGATCACCTCCTCATTGATCGAAATGCACAGCGTCGCCGGGTAATCGAGGTAGCCCAGGAAGGCGGGCCGAGCGTCGCGCGCTTCGATGTGCGCCCGCGCGACCCGGTCGAGTTCCGCCGTGGTGATGCCGGGCTCCACGCTGTCGGCGACGATCCGCAGGGTCTCCGAGAGGATGCGCGCCGATTCGCGGATACCGCTGATCTCCCCGTCGCTCTTCAGCCGGGTGATCGCCGGCGCGCCGGCGTCCGATCTCCCGTCGCCGGTGCGACGCCCGCGGCCCGGCAGCCGCAATCCGCGGCCAGGCGCGGACCGCGCACGACGGCGGCGACCCCGCGCGGTCACCGCGCGGCCTTGCGAGCGCTCACGTCACCCGCTTGCGTACGCCGTCGAGCACGCCGTTGACAAAACGGTAGGAATCGTCGGTGCCGTACCGTTTGGCGATCTCCACCGCCTCGTTGATGATGACCGAAGCCGGCACGTCCCGTTGGTGCAGCAGGCAATAGACGCTCATCCGCAGGATCGCCAAGTCGACGCGGGAGAGCCGTTCCAGGTCCCAGTGCTCCAACTGCCGGTCAATGCAGCCGTCGACCGCCTGCAGGTTCTCGATGCTGCCGGCCACCAGCAGTCGCGTGAACGCGTGCGCTTCGTCGCTCACCGCGTCGCGGTGGGCGGCGTCCATCCATGACAGGTCGACCGCATCCGCGGCCGATCCCCCGCACACATCGTACCGGTACAGCGACTGCATGGCCAGCACACGGGCGGCGCGGCGGGATGAACCGCCGAATCGCCCAGCGCCGCGCGCCGCGCTCGTGAACCGGTCACCCATCGCGGCCGTCTTCAGGACCGCTCGGCCGGACACGTCTCTTCGAGGTTGGCTTCGAAGACATCGATCTCCGCCCGGCCGCGAAGCTCGCCGGCCACCTCCTGCACGGCCTGCTGATAGGCCCGGCCTTGACGTTCGCTGGTGAGCAGGGCGGTGATCTGCCCGCGGACGGTCTGCGGCGAGCGGGGCGTTACCGTATCTTCCAAGGTGAGCAGACGGGCATCGAGACGGTCGACCACCTTCAGGATATGGAAGCCGACGTTGGACTCCACCACGCCGCTGACATCGCCGACGCCGGTGGCGAACAGCGCCTGCAGGAACGGTGCGCCGAGCGTCTCCAGCACGGCGGGATCGTCCCGGCGCAGATAGCGGTTGCCCAGCTCGCCGCCCCGGTAGCGGGAGGCGCTGTCGTCCGAGTACTTGACCACCAGGTCGTCGAACGATGCCCCGTCGCGCAGCTCCTGCAGCGCCTCTTCCCCGCGCTCGCGCGCCTGCCTCACGCCGGTTTCGTCCAGGCCGAGCGTACTGAAGTGGATGTGGAGGACCAGCGCCATCTCCGGTTGTACGAACTGCTGGAGGTTCACGTTGTAGAACCGCTGCAGGTCGTCCGCCGACGGTTCCTGCACCTCCTGCATCCAGTCGGACTGCGTCTGCGCCACCAGACGCTGCGTGACGAGCCCGGCGGTGAACCGCTCCCGGTATTCCTCCAGCGTCAGCCCGGTGTCGCGCATGATCACCACCCGCCATTCTTCGTCGGTCAACTGCCGGTCCACGCCGAGCTGCTGTTCGGCCTGCCGGCGCTGGGCGACCATCTGCGCGTCGACTTCCGCTTCCGTGGGGATCAGGCGCCGCTCGACGGCCTCCTGCTCGACCAGGTACTGGTCGATGAGCGTGTCGAGCACCGCCGGGCAGTCCTCCGGGGCCACCGAGTCGCTGCCGCTCAGGCGCGCCACCACGCCGGCGAAGGCCGCGAACTGAGGCGACGAGATGATCTGCGGCTTGTGCAGACGCACCGTGGCGACCGGTCTGGCGATCGATTGAGGCAAGGCCGTCCCGGCCGCCAGCAGCGCCAAGCCGGCCGCGGCTGCGATCCGGCGTCCGCGCGCCGTCGGCCCGTGGACGCCGGCCGGTTTCAAGAGTTGCACCATGTCTTTCAGAATACTACGTCGGCTGTCCGCTATGCCTGCATGACCGGATCGCGCAGGCCCACCCGTTCCTTGAGCTTCTTGACGCCGGCAAGCCCTCCGTCCAGGCGCAGCGCCCGCTGCAGGTAGCGCCGCGCCGCCTGCAGGTTGCCCGCGTCGGTGTATATCTCCGCGATGCGCTTGCAGAAGAACGCCGACTCCCGGTCCGACAGGTTGAGATCTATCAATTCCTCGATGCGGCGGACCGAGTCGACCGGCGATGCGGCGCCGGCCATCTTGAAGCACGCCACGTCGCGCATGCGCTCGACCACCTCCGCGATGAAGTGGCGGAAGTAGGGCCGCGCCGCCTCCGCATGGTAGACCCGGAGGTAGTATTCGCACGCCTTGTCGTACTCGCCGTCGCGCTCCAGCGCCTCCGCCAGAAGATAGGCGCAGTCCATGAAGTCGTCGTAGTCGAGCAGCGACGCCAGATCGGAGCCGATACGCGACTCGAGCTGACCGAAAGTGGCCAGCGCCTCCCGATCGCGGGAACGCATCAGGTCGTAGAGCACCAGCTTGGCCAAGCTTACCGGATCGGCGCGGGAACGCAGGAACGACCGGTAGTCGAAGCGATGCCGGCGCAGGGTATGGGCATGGAGCCGGTCGTACTCGCTGCGCCGCTCCCGATCGCCGAGCACGCGGTAGGCATCGAGCAGCAGCCGCATGCGCGTTTCCGACTGGTCGTCGTCGAGCACCGTCAGGTCGGGATGCAACTCCTTGGCGCGGTGCCGGAAACAGCGCTTGATCCGCTCCTGCGAGTCTGCCGGGTCGGCTCCCAGGACCTGGTAGTAGTCGTCCACCCGCTCGGTCCCCGCGCCAGGGTAGCCGCGCTCTGCCCGCCGGTCAAATTGAGCTTGGCGCCGCCGGCGGGTAGACTGTGCGCGCATGTTCCCGTTTCTCATCAAGAAGGCGTTTTTCGACATGTGGGACAACCTGTTCCGCATCTTCGCCCTCAACCTGGGGTACGTGCTGATCATCAGCGGGACCGGCTTCCTGCTCAGCGCAGTAGCGGCAACGCAGCTCGCCTACTTCGCCGTTCTGATCATCGGCTGCGCGGCGCTCTCGGTCTTCACCATGGGCACGGCGGCGATCGCCAGCTCGCTCGCCGACTACAAGACCCCGGAGTGGAAGATGTTCGTCGACGCGATCCGCGCCCGCTGGCTGCCGGCCGTGCTGCTGGTAGCGGTCAACGCGGCGGTATTCCTGTTCCTGATGATGATCGCGGTGCCGGTCTACACCCAGTCGACGATCGGCTTGGTCGCGCTCGGCCTGTTGGGCTGGACGTCGGTGTTCTGGCTGCTGGCATCGCAGGCGTTCTTCCCGCTCATCACGCGGCTGGCCGACCCGTTCGGGAAGACGATACGCAAGTGCTTCACGCTGCTGTTCGACAACACCAGCTTCATGGTCGGCCTGTTCATCGCGCTGAACGTATCGGCCCCGTACCTGATCGCTCTGTTCCTGCTGCTGTTCCTGTCGGCCCCGACCCGCCTGTTGGCATTCGGATCGCCGATGCTGCTGCTGCCCGGACCGGCCAGCGCGGTGCTGCTGCTGACGGTCGCCTTCAAGCTGCGCATGTACAAGTACGACTACCTGGAAGAACGGCAGCAGGCGACCGGCGAGGAGGAAGCCGGGCGGGCAGGCCGCAGGCGGCGCCGGGTACGCATACCGTGGGATGCGCTGCTGGCTGAGGATCGGGAGCAGGTCGGGGTGCGCACGCTGCGCGGGATGATCTTTCCCTGGAAGGAATAGACCGCTGCGCGGCCGGTCAGCCGACGCGCAGGTGAGAGCCGATCGCCCGAGCCTCCTCCGGTGACTTCAGCACCCCGGAGTTCTTCAGGTACATGCCCTCGTGCTCCATCGCCCGCATCAGCCGTATCAGGGCGCGGTTGGACCCCAGAAACGACTTGGCCACAAATGCGTAGCACCGCTTTCCCTGTATCAGACCGGCGGAAGACAGGAACGACGCCACGCGAGCCGGTATCTTCCCGGTGATCGACAGCGACTCGGTCCCCACGACGGCGTACTGGTGAGCCGTCAGCTTGGAGTGGACGTCGCGGATGCCGTCGATCAGCTCGACCTGATGGCCTTGCGACTCGAGACCGGCCTCCAGCCCGCGAGCCAGCGCCAGGAGGCCCTGCCGGTTGCGGTCGGCGAAGAATATTACCCCCACGCGCATACCCGCAGTGTGCCGCACGGCGGCGGCGTTCGGCTACGCCCCCCGAACGCGGCCCGCGGTCGAGCGCTGACGGCGCTGCTGGTCGCGTTCACGGTGGTCACCGCCTGCGGGCCGCGGCCGCCGGGCGGACTGCCGCCGCGCCACATCGCCGTGCTGAGCGAGGACCAGGTCGCGGCGCCGATGACGGTGGCCGCGGTGGACGGTGAACTGCACGTGCTGTTCGCCAACCTCGACACGTTGACGCTGCAGCTCGCGCGGCTCGACCCCCACCGCAACCGGCACACCCTGGAGAACGTCGACGCGGTAGGCATCTATCCGGCCGACCTCGCGGCGTTCGGCGTGCACGCCTACGCCGTGCACGACGGCCGGCAGCACGTGATCTACCTCGATCAGCAGCAGGCGGACGTGCTGATCCCGAAGTGGATATATCGCGACGCGGGTGACCGCGACTGGTGGGTCGTCACGCCGGTGTTCGACGGGACCCCCCGCGCGTTGCTGCCGCAGGAGTCGGGCGATCCGCTGCTGGTCACGGCGACCCCGGCCGGCGCGTCCGTGATCGAGATCGCCGCCGTCTCCGGTCTGGGCCGGCATCGGCCGGAGGGGATGGGGGATCACCCACGCGTCGTCTGGCCGCTCGCGTGCGCCGGCCGCGCATCCTTCGTCGCGCTGTCGGCCGGCGACACCCTGGCCTGGCACGGCGACGCCGGAGCGGCGCAGCCGTTGCTACACGGCGCCGGCGCCCACTACGCCGCGTGCGCCGGCGGGACGCCCCACGTCCTGTGGCACGTACCGTCCACGAGCGAGGTGCTGTTCGCGCCGCTGACCGACGACGGGTTGGGGCCCACGACCGCCGTTACGCTGGCGATCGGCACCACGTCGGTCTATTTCCTGCCGCACCGGGACGGGTTCAGCTTTGTCATCGACGAGCACGTTGGCGCCGACGCCGGCGCCGGGGGGGGAGCGGGGCGCCATCGGATCGCCCTGATCCATCCTGACGACCAGCGGAGCCAGCCGGGCGGCTACCGCAAGTCGGTACTGATCGACGCCGCCGACCCGCACGGTTTCGCGGCGGCCCACCTCGACGGGCTGCTGGTCATCGTCGAGCGCCGTTCCGGCGAGCCGGCGGAATCGCCGGCCGGTCTGCGGGCGGTAATCTACGCGCTCCCGTAAGGCGGCCGGCGGCGTACGAAACGTGCCGGAGCTACGGCCCCGGCGCTCCGGAGGCCGACCGCCGGTGGCTCTGCGCGACCTGCAGCCGCGCCTCCGAATGCATGAGCGCGTGGAGGGCGGCCTCGAACGCGGCCGACTCACCGGCGCGCTCCATGTGCTCCTGCGCGGCCCGGCGGGCATCCCGCGCCAGCTCCAGATCGATCTCGTGGGCATGCTCGGCCGTATCGGCCAACACGACCACGTGGTCGGGCTGCACCTCCATGAAACCGCCGCCGATGGCGATGAATCGGGGCTCCTGACCCGCGATCCGCACCTCCATCGCGCCGGGCTTGAGCTTCGACATGAGCGGCGCGTGATTCGGCAGAATCCCCAGGACGCCGCCGGCGCCCGGCGCGATGACCATCTCCACCTGCGCGTCGAACGCGCGGCGTTCGGTGGTGATGATCTCCAGCCGCATCGACACGCTACGCCGCCCCCGTTCCGTGTGGTGACCGGTCCTGCCCTGCCCGTTCGATCACCTCGTCGAGCGTGCCGGCCATGTAGAAGTGCTGCTCGGCTATGTCGTCGAGCTCGCCGTCGAGGAGGCGCCTGAACCCGGCGATGGTGTCCGCCACCTGCACGTAGCGGCCCGGTTGGCCAGTGAACTGCTCGGCGACCGACATCGGTTGCGAGAAGAAGCGCTCAATCTTACGCGCGCGCGCCACCACCAGCTTGTCGTCCTCCGCCAGCTCGTCGACGCCCAGGATGGTGATGATGTCTTGCAGCTCGTTGTAGCGCTGCAGGACCTGCTGCACGCCGCGCGCGACCTGATAATGCTCGTCGCCCACCACGCGCGGCTCGAGCGCGCGGCTGGTCGACGCCAGCGGATCGACCGCCGGGTAGATCCCCTTCTCGGCGATCGAGCGTTCCAGCGCGATGGTCGCGTCCAGATGGGCAAAGGTGGCGACCGGCGCCGGATCGGTGTAGTCGTCGGCCGGTACGTACACCGCCTGCATGCTGGTGATCGATCCGGCGGTGGTCGAAGTGATCCGTTCCTGCAGCTCGCCCATCTCGGTGCCGAGGGTCGGTTGATAGCCGACCGCGCTCGGCATGCGGCCGAGCAGCGCCGACACTTCGGCGCCGCTCATGACGAAGCGGAAGATGTTGTCGATGAACAGCAGCACGTCTCGCCCTTCGTCGCGGAAGTGCTCGGCCATCGTCAGTCCGGTCAGCGCCACGCGCAGGCGCACGCCGGGCGGCTCGTTCATCTGGCCGAACACCATGGCCAGTTTGTCCAGGACGCCCGCCTCCTGCATCTCCTTGTAGAGCTGCGTGCCTTCGCGCGTGCGCTCGCCGACGCCGGCGAACACCGAGTAGCCGCCGTGCTCGCGCGCCAGGGAGGAGATCAGCTCAAGGATGATGACGGTCTTGCCCACTCCGGCGCCGCCGATCACGCCGATCTTGCCGCCGCGGGTGAACGGGGCGATGAGATCGATCACCTTGATCCCGGTCTCGAAGATCACCTGCTCGGTCACCTGTTCGCTGAACCGCGGCGGCGGCCGGTGGATCGGCAACCGCTCCGCATCGACGATTGCGTCTCCGCCGTCGATCGGCCGGCCCAGCACGTTGAAGATGCGGCCGAGCACCGGCGCGCCGACCGGCGTCGCGATCGAGCCGCCGGTGTCCTGCACCGGCTGGCCGCGGCGCAGTCCGTCGGTGGCGTCCATCGCCACGCACCGCACCTGGTCGCCGCTGAGGTGCTGCTGCACCTCCATGACCAGCGGCTCGCCGTCGTCGCCGGCCTGCACCTGCAGGGCGTTATGTATCTCCGGCATCTCGCCGGACGGGAACTCGACGTCGACGACCGCCCCCATGATTTGGGTGATGGTCCCCGTAGCCCCCTCTGTCATGCTCTCCTCCACTCCGTTCCGTTATGACGCCAGCGCCTCGGCCCCGCCGACGATGTCGAGTATCTCGGTGGTGATCGCTTCCTGCCGAGCCTTGTTGTAGGCGAGCCGCAGGTCGCCCACCAGATCGTCGGCGTTCTGGGTGGCGTTGCGCATCGCCACCATGCGCGCCGAATGCTCGCTGGCCAGACTCTCCAGAATCGCCTGGTAGACCTGCAGCGCGGTGAAGCGCGGCACGATCGTATTCACCAGCTCGGCGTAGCCCTGCTCGTAGATGTACGGGTTGGTGTGCTCGGGCGAATCGCAATGCAGGAACTCGGCCAGCACGCGGCTGCCCGGGTCGCCGGTGCGGACCGGCAGGAGCTGCCGCACCACCGGCTCCTGGCGCAGTACGTTGATGAAGTCGCTGTAGGCGATGTAGACGCGGTCGACCTCTTTGCCAAGAAAGGCGTCGATCGCCACGCGGGCGATCGGTGCCACGTCGGCCTCGCCGGGCCGGCTCGGCAGGGAGACGAACTCGGCCAGCAGATCGCAGCCGCCGCGCAGCAGCAGATCACGGCCCTTGCGGCCGACCGCGATCGCCTTTACCTGGAACGAGTTGCCCTGAATGAAGCGCATCGCCGCGCGCACCACGTTGGTGTTGTAGGCGCCGGCCAGACCGCGGTCGCCGGTGATCAGCACCAGCCCCGCCGTGCGGGTGGCCGCCGGCTCGGCGAGCAGCGGGTGATGGTCGCCGCCCACCATCGCCGTCAGGCGGATCAGCACCTCCCACGCCTTGGCGGCGTACGGGCGCGACGCCATCGCCTGGTCCTGCGCCCGCTTCATCCGCGAGGCCGCCACCAACTCCATGGCGCGAGTCACCTGCGCGATGTTGCTCACGCTGCGGATACGGCGCCGGATCTCGCGGACCGATGCCACGTCGCTCAGGCCCCGTCCGTCGCCTGGGCCCCGTCCGTCGCCGGCGGCGTGGTCGCATGAAAGCGCCCACCGAACTCCTCCAGGGCGGCCCGCAGCGCCGGCTCCATGTCGTCGGTGAGGTCGCGCCGCGAGCCGATCGCGGCGCGCACCTCCGGATGGGCGCCGGCGATGAAGTCGACCAGCTCGCCGGCATAGCGCTGGATGTCGGCGATCGGCACCTGTGCGGCGAAGCCCGACGTCAGCGCGTAGGTGGCGATCACCTGGTCCTCCAGCGGCACCGGCTCGTACTGGGGCTGCTTGAGCAGCTCGGTCAGCCGCAGGCCGCGTTCCAACTGGTCGCGGGTCTCCGCATCGAGGTCCGATCCGAACTGGGCGAACGCCGCCAGCGACCGGAACTGCGCCAGCTCCAGGCGCATCCGGCCGGCCACCTTCTTCATCGCCCTGGTCTGCGCGTCGCCTCCCACCCGCGACACCGAAAGCCCGGCGTTGATCGCCGGCCGCTGGCCCGCGTGGAACAGCTCGCTCTCCAGGTAGATCTGCCCGTCGGTGATCGAGATCACGTTGGTCGGGACGTAGGCGGAGACGTCACCGGCCAGCGTCTCGATGATCGGCAGCGCCGTCAGCGACCCGCCGCCGCGCGCCTCCGACATGCGCGCGGCCCGCTCCAGCAGCCGCGAGTGGAGGTAGAAGACGTCGCCCGGGTACGCCTCCCGGCCGGGCGGACGGCGCAGCAGCAGCGACACCTGCCGGTACGCCCAGGCGTGTTTGCTGAGGTCGTCGTAGATCACCAGCGCGTCGCGCCCCCGCTCCATGAAGTACTCGCCGATCGCGCAGCCGGCGTAGGGGGCGATGTACTGCAGCGGCGCCGGCTCGGCCGCCGAGGCGGCGACCACTACGGTGTGCTCCAACGCGCCGCGATCCGCCAGCGTGCCGACCACCTGCGCGATCTGCCCCTGGCGCTGCCCGATGGCCACGTAGATGCAGACCAGATCGCCGCGCCGCTGGTTGAGGATCGTGTCGATCGCGATCGCGGTCTTGCCGGTCTGGCGGTCGCCGATGATCAGCTCGCGCTGGCCGCGGCCGATCGGGATCATGGCGTCGATCGCCTTGATGCCGGTCTGCACCGGCGTATCGACGTTCTCCCGTTCGACCACGCCGGGCGCGATGCGTTCGACCGGGTAGCGCTCCGGCAGATGCAGTTCGCCCTTGCCGTCGATCGGCGTGCCGACCGCGTCGACCACCCGGCCGATCAGGTCGTCCCCGACCGGCACCGAAGCGATCCGCCCGGTGCTCTTGACCGTGTCGCCTTCTTCGATGTGGTCGTACGGTCCCATGATCACCGCGCCGATGACGTCGCGCTCCAGGTTGAGGGCGATGCCTGCGACCCCCTGCGGGAACTCCAGGAGCTCGGTCGCCATGGCGCCGCTCAGCCCCGAGATGCGGGCGATGCCGTCCCCGACGCTCATCACCGTACCGATCTCTCGCCGCTCCAGCGGCGGTTCGAAATCCTCGATCTGGCGGCGCAACTGCCGCGTTATGTCATCGACTTGTATCGCCATCGGCTTGATCAATCCCCGTCCGTTCAGTCGGTCTGTTCAGTTGGCCCGCCGCAGCGCGCCGTCGAGTTCGCGCAACCGTGCGGCGACGGTGCCGTCGATTACCTCGTCCCCGACCCGGATGAGCAGCCCGCCGATCAACTGCGGATCGACCTCATAGCTGACCTGCAGGTCGCCGCCGTACCGGCTCCTGACCGACCGCTCCACCTGCTGCCGCGTCGCCTCATCGAGCTCCACGGCGGTCATCACGGTCGCCAGCCGCGCCGACGGCCCCGCGGTCGCCAGCCGCTCCAGGCTGGCGAGCACGCGCGGCAGGAGCGCCACGTCGCGGTTGGACACCAGTGTGCCGAAGAAGCGCCGTACCGCCGCCGGCGCGGCGGCCGGAATCATCCGCTCCAGGCGTCGCCGGCGGTCCGCGAACGGCGTGCTCCGATCGTCGAGTGCTTCGGCGGCCGAACGGTCCGCCTCCAGCGCCCGGTTTACCGCTCGCAGCGAGCCGATCCACTCCTCCAGAGCGATGCCGAAGCAGGCGCTGGCGTAGCGCTCCGCCAGATCACCGGGGGTCACTCATCACCACCGATGTCGGCCAGCACGCGATCGACCAGCGCCCGATGGGCCGCCGGGTCGACCGCTTCGGCTATCACCTTGCGGGCGATCAGCAGCCCCAGCTCTCCCGCCTCGCGCCGCAGCGCAGCGGCGACCTGCGCGCGCTCGCGCTCCGCATCTTCACGCGCGCGCGCCTTGATCCGCTCCGCCTCCTCGCGGGCGGCCTGCAGGACCTCACCACGCATCCGTTCGGTCGCCTCGGCGACCGCGCGCGCCTGCTGCTGCGCCTCCTCACGAGCTGCGGCCAGCTCCCGCTCGAAGTCGGCGCGCTGGCCTTGCGCTTCCTTCTGCGCGCGCTCGGCGGCCTCCAGCCCGTCCGCGATCTTCTGCCGGCGGCCGGCCAGCATCGCCAAGACCGGCTTGTACAGGAACAGCCGCAACAGCACGACCAGCACGATGAAGTTGGCCGCGTAGGCGACCACTCCGAACGGCGCGATTCCGAGCGCTTCCATCTCCTACGAACCCATTCCCCCCGGTCGCCCTACACCACGAACAGGATGATGAGCGCGACGACCAGGGCGTAGATCGCCACGGATTCCGCGAACGCCATGCCGACCAGCATGTTGGTACGAATGATCCCCTGCGCTTCCGGGTTGCGCCCCAGCGACTGCAGGGCTCCGAGTGCGGTGAGACCGATGCCGATCCCGGGGCCGAGCGCGCCGGCGCCGATCGCCAGAGCGGCCGCCAGGAACTTGAATGTCTCTGCTGTGAGCTCCATGGAAGCGGAAGCTATCAGACATGCCCCCGGATGCCAAGTTGCCGTCGGGCGATCGGGCCGTCCGGGCGCGGATCAGTGCTCGTGCTTGCCGGCGGCGACCGAGAAGAATACCAGGGCCAGCAGGAAGAAGACGATCGCCTGGATCAGGCCCACGAAGATCTCCAGGCCGAAGAAGACGACCACCAGGCCGAGCGGCACCAGGCTGGAGATCACGATCAGCACCACCTCGCCGGCGAACACGTTGCCGAACAACCGGAAGGAGAAGGAGATGATCCGCACCAGCTCGCCGATCCCCTCCAGCACGCCGACGAACAGGTCGATCGCCCAGGTGCCGAAACCCTTGCGGCGCAGGCCGCCCAGCGGCAGGAAGTTGGAGAAGTAGCGCGCGCCGTGCGAACGCAGGCCGAACCACTGCGTGAGGATCACCGTGATCAACGCCAGCGCCAGGGTCATGTTGAGATCGGACGAGGGGGCGCGCAGGAACGGCACGATCATCACGTGATCGCCATGCTCGTCGTGGCCGGCGGCGGCCGCGTCGTCCTGCCCCGGGCCGTGCAGCGGCTCCAGGTCATCGAAGTCGCCGCCGATCAACACCGCGCGCGGGATGCCGAAGCGCTCGGCGTCGGGCGCGATGCCCCCGTCGGACGTCGAGTGGGCCGGCCCGATCGCCCCCAGGAACGGGGTGAGCAGGCTGAACATGTTGACGACGATCAGGTAGAGGAAGATGGTGGCGACGATCGGAAAGAAGGTCTCCGCCCAGCGTTTGGGGGCGGCGTCCTTGATCATTTTGTCCAGCCCCTCGATGACGCTCTCCACCGCGTTCTGCACGCCGCCCGGCCGTTCCTTGAGGCGCCGTCCCAGGAAGAAGGCGAAGACCACGAACGCGGCGGACAGCATGATGGAGGTCAGCAAGGCGTTGGTGAAGACCGGGCCGAGCCCGATCGGCTCCGCCGCCACCGAGATGGCGGCCTGGTCCGACGGGAAGATCACGAACCCGACGACGACCACGGCGGCGACCGCCAGGACGATCAGGAGCGCCTTCACGGACCCGGCCCGCTCCCGCCGGCGGAGCCGGCAGCCTCCGCCTGCCCGACGGTGCCGCTCGACGCTCCCTCTCCGGCCGCGGCGCCGGTCTGCTCGACGGCGGCTTCGGCCGTCGGCGCGGCGTCCGTCCCTTCAGCCGGCGCCGGCCGCACCCACCACCGGCCTTCCTCCGCCTCCAGCGACTGCAGCCGCGCCCGCTCCAGGAAGTCGTCCCGGTCGGGCGTACGGTTGATCCACGCCAGGGCGAACGCGGCGACCAGAAACACGGCCCCCAGGATCGACGTGAACTTCGTCAACACGTTGCCGGTCCGGGAACCGAACGGCGAAGTGCCCTCCCCACCGCCGAACATGCCGCCGATGCCCTGCCCCTGATCGTCCTGAATCAGCACGACCAGGACCAGCAGCAACGCGCTGGCGATGAAGACGGCCAGTATCAGTATTCCTGCGAGCGCCATTCCGCATCCATTATAAGGGAACGATCACCATGAGGGCACGACCGTCGCGAACGAAGCCGCCTGAAGCGATGCGCCGCCGACCAGCAGGCCGTCGACATCCTCCTGCGCCAGCAGCGCGGCGGCGTTGTCCGGTTTCACCGATCCGCCGTACTGGATGATCAGCGCCTGCGCGGCCTCGCCGCCGGCGGCGGCCGCCACCGTCGCGCGGATTCGAGCGTGCATCCTTCGCGCGTCCTCCGGTGTGGCGGTGCGCCCGGTGCCGATCGCCCAGACCGGCTCGTAGGCGATCTGCAACGACGCCCGGCGGAGGTCGACCCGCGACACGACGGCGCCGACCTGCCGCGCGACGACCTCCTCGGCACGGCCGGCGTCACGCTCCGCGCCGGTCTCCCCCACGCACAGGGTCACCAGCAGACCGGCTTCAATGACGCGCTGCACCTTGTCCAGCACTATGGCGTCGGTCTCCCCCTGGCCGTGACGCCGCTCCGAATGGCCGACTATGACCAGCTCCACGCCCGCGTCGGCCAGCATCGCCGCCGACACCTCGCCGGTGTGCGCCCCTTCGCGCGCGGCCGCCACATCCTGCGCGGCCAGCAGCACGCCGGATCCGCGAATCGCGTCGCGCACCACGTCGATCGCCGTGAACGGCGGCGCCAGCGCCACCTGCACGCCGGCGCCGGGCGGCGCAAAGCCGGAACCTCCTGCTACGGAACGCCGCGCGGCCAGCGCCCGCACCACGCTGGCTGCCAGCTCGCGCGAGGCGGCGCGCAGCAGGTTCATCTTCCAGTTGCCGGTGATCAGCACGCCGCGGCGCACGCCGGACTCAGCCACAAAGCGCCGCCACTCCCGGCAAGGTACGGCCTTCGAGCAACTCCAGGGAAGCGCCGCCGCCGGTGGAGACGTGGTCGATGCCGGCGACGATGCCGAGCGCCTGCAGGGCGGCGACCGAGTCGCCGCCGCCGACCACGGTGTGGGCGGGACTGTCGACGACCGCCTGCGCGACCGCCTGCGTGCCGCCGCGAAACCGATCGATCTCGGTGACCCCCATCGGACCGTTCCACAGCACCGTGCCGGCGGACGCGATCCGCTCCCCGAACGCGCACGCGGTGCGCGGGCCGATGTCCACGCCGGCCAGCCGGTCCGGGATCTCGCGCGCGGCGACCGCAACCGCCCTGCGGGCGGCCGCCGTGTCGATCGGCGGGATGGCGGCGAGGTGATCGTCCGGCAGCAGCACCGGCACGCGGCGAGCCGCCGCGGCATCGAGCAGTTGCGCGGCGGGCCGCACCGCATCCTCCTCCTTGAGCGACGCGCCCACCGCCGCCCCTTGCGCGGCCAGGAACGTATAGGCCATGCCGCCGCCGATCAGTATGGCGTCGACCCGCTCCAGGAGACTGCGGAGGACGCCGATCTTGGAGGAGACCTTGGCACCGCCGACCACCAGCACGAACGGCGCGGCGGGCCGGGCCAGCAGGCCGCCAAGCTCCTCCACTTCGCGCTGCAACAGCAGCCCCGCCCCCTTGGCGTGCGCCGGCAGGAGCGCCGGCACGCCGACCGTGGAGGCGTGCGCGCGGTGCGCGGCGCCGAACGCGTCGTTGACGTAGACCTGCCCAAGCTTCGCCAACCGGGCGGCGAAGCGCCCGTCGTTGGCTTGCTCGCCGGGGTGGAACCGCACGTTCTCAAGCATCAGCACCTCGCCCGCGCCGAGCTGCGCGGCGGCCGTCTCCGCAGACGGCCCGACGCAGTCGGCCGCGGTCCGTACCGGCGCGCCGAGCACGGCCGCCAGCCGCTGCGCCACCGTCCCCATACGGAGTCCCGCCTCCGGCGCGCCGGACGGACGGCCCAGGTGGCTCATCAGCACCAGCCGCGCCCCGCGCCGATCGAGCACCGCCCGGATCGTCGGCAGCGTGGCGCGGATGCGCGCGTCGTCGGCGACCTGTCCGCCGGCGAGCGGTACGTTGAAGTCGACCCGCATCAGGACCGTTCGCTCCCGCAGTTCGAGCTCGCCCAGGGTGCGCATCCGCGATGCCGCGCCGCCGCTCACGCGGAGCGATCCTGCGGTTCTCCGTCCGGTTCCCGGCGGAGGACGATCTTCACGCGGGTGATGCGGTGGCCGTCCATCCCGTGAATTACGAAGTCGGCGTCCCGGTAGCGCTTCGTTTCGTAGATCACCGGTATCTTGCCGAACAGGTCGAAGACGAAGCCGCCCAGCGTGTCGAACTGGTCGGCCGGCAGCGCCAGCGCCAGGCCCTGGTCCTGGTCGGCGAGCTGGTCGAGACGGACCCGAGCGTCGCACAGGTAGACCCCCGTACCCAGCTTGAGGACCGCCTCGCTCTCATTGTCGAACTCGTCCTGTATGTCGCCGACGATCACCTCCAGCACGTCCTCCATGCAGGCGATCCCGGAGGTGCCGCCATACTCGTCCACGACGATCGCCAAGTGGACTCTGCGGCGCTGAAACTCGTGCAGCAGTTCGTCGACGCGCTTGCTCTCCGGGACGAAGTACGGCTTGCGCATTGCCTTGCCGGCGTTCACGGTCTGGCCGTTGCGGACGACCTGACCCAGCAGGTCCTTGGCGTACAGCACGCCGATCACCTCGTCGACCGTCTTGTGGTAGACCGGCAGCCGCGAGTGGCCGCTCTCGGCGATGGTGTCGAGCAGCTCCTCCGGCTTGGCGTCGACCGATACGAACACCACGTCCGGGCGCGGCACCATGATCTCCTTGACGGTGGTCGATGAGAGTTGCGCCACGCCGTCGATCATCTCCCGCGCGTGCGGGCCGAGCTCCTCGAGCCGCCGCTCCTCTTCGGTGGGCTTGCGCAGCAATCGATCCAGGATGTTCATGCCAAGCGCTCCAGAAGCCGTTGCTGTTCCTGCAGCATCGGCTCGCCGGTAACGTCGCCGTCGCCGTGGTCGCGCCCCAACAGGTGCAGGATGCCATGCAGGAGCAGCTCGCGCAGCTCGGCGGCCTCCGGGACGCGCCGCCGGCGCGCCTGCCGGCGGGCGGTTTCGAGCGAGATCACCACGTCACCGAGGACCGGGGAGCCGGGGATCGGTCCGTCCTGCTCGAACGACAGGACGTCGGTCGGCGCATCGGCGCCGCGGAAGCGACGGTTCAGGTCGCGGATGAAACGGTCGTCGCAGAGGAGCACCGACAGCTCGGCGGCGCGTTGGTCCAGCGCTCCCAGCGCCGCCTGCGCGAAGCGCGCCAGCGCGGCGCGGTCGCAGGCGGCGGGGGCACGCACGCGCTCGGCCACGCCCACCTCGACGCGAGCGGCGCCCGGCGCACGGACAGCGCCCGGCGCACGGGCACCGTCCCGGCGGTCTCCGACGCCGGTGGCGGCCGTCGAATCGGTACTCGGAGGTTGCTCGGGGTCTTCCATCACTGCGGCGGCATCATCAAGACGCGCGGTGGTCCGCATCGACCGGCGCCCGTTCGTAGGCCTGCACGATCTTGCGGACCAGCGGATGCCGTACCACATCCTCCCTGTCGAAGTAAATAAACCCTATTTCACCGACGTGGGCCAGCAGCTCGGTGATCTGCAGCAGCCCGCTGTCACGCCGGCGAGGCAGGTCGATCTGCGTGACGTCCCCGGTGATCACCACGCGCGAGCCTTCGCCCATGCGCGTCAGGAACATCTTCATCTGCTCGCGCGTGGTGTTCTGCGCCTCATCCAGCACGACGTAGGCGTCGGCCAGCGTGCGGCCGCGCATGTAGGCCAGCGGCGCGACCTCGATCGTGCCGGCCTGTTCCATGCGGCGCAGCACGTCGGCCGGCATCAGCGCCTGCATGGCGTCGTACAGCGGGCGCAGAAAGGGCTCAATCTTGTGCTCCAGGTCACCCGGCAGATAACCCAGGCTCTCGCCGGCCTCCACCACCGGCCGGGTGATGACCATCCGGCGCAGTTGGCGGCAGCTCACCGCCCGCAGCGCGTCGGCCACCGCCAGATAGGTCTTGCCGGTACCGGCCGGACCGACGGCGATCACCAAGTCGCGCTTGGCCAGCAGGTCGAGGTAGCGCGTCTGGTTGGCGCTGCGCGGCGCCACCTGCCGCAGCCCCTTCGGGATCGACAGGAGCCGGTCCCGGCCGGCCGCGGCGGCCGGCTCCTCCATCCGCCGGTAGATCGAGCGGATCACCTCCGGCCCCGGCTCGATGCCGAGTCCGGCGCGGTCGCGCAACTCGCCGAGCAGGGCCGCGAAGGTCTTGCGGGTGGCGGAATCGCCGGTGGCCAGCATGATGCGATTGCCCTGCGAGTAGACGGGGCTGTTGAGCAGCTCCTCCAGCACCCGCAGGTTGCGGTCGTTCGCTCCGCAGACATCGCTCAGGACACCGGGGTCCTCCAGGACGACTGCGAGCGGATTCCCCATATGGCGGCGTCGCGATGGTAGCGTCAGCGATCCCCGATGTCGATACCGTCGCGGTCGATATGGAAGCTGCCGTACAGCTCCGGAATCGGCACCCAGCGAACCTCGATCGACAGGGCCGCCGTCCAGCGGATCTCCTGCCCTTCGTGTTGCTCCGGCCGGCCCTGGTAGGCCAGGGTCAGGTTCCAGTCGCCCAGCCGGTGCAGCGCCGCGACGCGCAGCGATTCGAGCTTGAACCTCGATGCCGTCCGGTCGTCGTCGTTCAGGAAGTTGAACGACCGCGCCAAGTCGACGAGCGGGTTGACCCACCGTACGCCGGCCCGCGCCGCGGCACCGGGAAGATAGCTATACAGGTGCCGGTTGACGGAGGTGGAGGTGAACGAGAGTTCCAGGAACCGGAATATCTGCAAGCCCAGCCGCAGATCGAAGGTGAATGAGTTGTCTCTTTCGTACGCCTCCGGGTCGAACGCCAGCCGGGTCTGCACGCCCGCGTTGAGCCGGATGCGGTTCTTCCAGTAGGTGAGCGTACCGGTGTCGAGACGATAGCCGAGCGCCAGCTCGGTGGCGCGCAGGCTGCGCGGGGTATCCGGGAGCGGATCGCCTGACGGGTCGAGCGGCGTCCGCTCCGACGCGCGCACGGTACCGGTCAACCCGTACGCCGTCGCTTCGGTGCTGAGGCGTTCGAGGCGCTGCCGCTCGTCCAAGCGAAACGACTGGGAGATCGACGCGTCCGATCCGATGCGCAGGGTGCCGCGGCCGTCTATCGAGACCGGCTGCAGCGTCCCCGCTTCCGCTCCCATCTCCGGATCGGCCATGCGGCCGCGAAGCGTCATCGAGAACGGTCCCGCGTCGGTTTCGAGACGGGCGTCGGCGGCCAGCGGACGCGGCGGCAGGTCGACCCCGGCGCCCAGATCGATGCGGAGGTCGGTGCCGGTCAACACCGCCGCGGCCGCCGCGCGGTGCGACCCCACGCCGTCCCGGTCCCAGGCCGGACCCCGCACGGCGGGATCGCCCGTGCCGGGATCCAACTTCACGTCGTGGAGCCTGAACTCCAGCCCGTATGAGACGTTCGACCCCGACAGATTCGGCACCGACACCAGCGGGCGCAGCGTGAGCGTGTTGTTCAGCTGCAGCAGCGACGTGGTCTTTTCGCGATCGGACTTCTGCTGTTTGGTCACGTCCTGCGCGCTGGCGTAGGCATGGCGCGTGTGGACCTGGTAGTAGCCGGCCTCCTCCAGCGCGCCGTCGAGTCCGACGAGCCGGTCGAAGGCCGACGCCGAATAGATGATCCGGGCGGTGGCGCCGGTATCCACTCGGGTGTACCGGAGGTCGAGGTCTACCTGATCTCGCGTTTCCGCCTGCCCGTCGAAGCGGTGATCGATCGAAACCACCGGACGCACGGAGTAGCCGACGTCGGCGGCGAACGCGCCACCGTCGGCCCGCCAGCGGTAGAGCGATCCGGCTGCGACCGCCGTTACCGCCGGGAACGTCAGCGTATCCGGGTAATAGAAGTCGCGCGTCGGCGACGCCGCCCGCAGCTTGTCCGCCGCCGACTCGTCCGGCCGCTCTTCTTCGCGGCTCCGCCACAACCAGCGGGCGGAGAGCGTGGGTAGCGTCAGGGTGGCGAGCGCCGGCGGCGCGCCGATCAGCGGGTGGAGCGCCAGATCGCCGCCGAGCAGCCACTCCAACTGGTCGCGACGCGGCGGAGACGTCAGCGGTCCCTGCGGCAGGCCGAGTAGTCCGCCGGTCGGCAGGTCGTGGGCGCGGCTCAGGAAGTCGGCGCTGAACGCGGGATCGGAGAAGAACGCGAAACTGCCCTGGAGCGTTCCCAGATCGCCCCGGGCATCGACGTCGAGCGTCAGCCCGTAGCGCAGCGGCACCGAGAGGCCCAGGATCGAGGTTCTGTCCCAGTGCGACACCGGCTCGCCGCGCTCGTCCGTCAGGTAGGGCGTGTAGTAGCCGCTTTTCGGGGGGCTTTCCACCAGCGCGCGCGACGCGGCGATGCCGCCGAACAGCGACAGGCCGCCGAACCGGCCCCGCAGCCCGGCGAACACGCCGAGGCGGGTGTAGAGGTCGACCATCACCGTCAGCTCGTCGTCCGCGTCCGCCGGCCGGCCGGACGCGGGCGCCGGCACCAGGAACAGGCCGAGGCGCTGGTCGTCGTACCGGTCCGCGGCGGCGTTCCGCTGCATGAGCGACAGCGACTCGGCGGCCGGCCGCCGGCCGCCGATCAGGTAGGTGGTGGTCTGCAGGTAGGTGCCCACGCGGCGCCGCACACCGAACGCCGGATGGAACACCAGCCGGCCGCCCGGCCGCAGGAAGTACGGCAGATAGAGGACCGGCACGTCGCCGACGTGGACGAACGCGTTGCGCACCGCCCACTCCTCCGGCGCCAGGATCCACAGCCGCTCCGCTTCTATCCGGTACCGGGGATCCGACGGGTCCTCCGACGAGGTCACGGTCGCCTGCTCCAGTACCACCGTGTCGTCGTCGCGGCGGGTGATCGCCCGGCCCGTATAGGTGTAGGTGAGCTCCGTCTCTTCCGCCTGCTGATCGACGCGGCTTTCGCCGTCGTAGAAGATGCCCTCCCACCGCTGCGTGTCGACCGACAGGCTCTCGCCGCGGAACACCTCGGCGCCGTCTTCGGTCACCACCGTATAGACCACCGAACCGGCTGCGGTAAGGCTGTGCCGTTCTTGGTGATAGGTGATCCGGTCGGCGCGGATCGTATGGCGCGCGCCGGTATCCCGGTCGACGGCCGCCACGGCGACATCTCCCTCCAGCACCAGCGTGGTGTGGCCTGTCGCGTCGGACCGGGACCGCGCCGAGCGCGCCGATTCGACCGTGATAGCGCTGGCCGCGCCCGCCGCCGGCGCGTCGTCCGCACGCGCGTCGTCCGCACGGGGCAGCTCGTAGTGGTCCCGCACCCGTTGCTGCAGGGCGGACCGATCACCGCCGTCCGGCAGCCCGAGCTGGCGCAGCCACGCGCGCAGCTCGGCGGCTCCGGCGGTGTCGATATCGGCCGGCAGGGTCCGCGCGAACAACGGATCGTCGCTGACCGGCGGCGAGCTCTGTCCGAACGCCGCGGTCGCCAGCAGCAGGGCTGCCGGCAGCAGCGCCGCTGGACTCTGGGCCGGCCGGCGCCATGCGGTCACAGCACCTCCCGCAGGTAACGGCCGGTGTGGCTGGCCGCGTGCTCCGCCACCTGCTCCGGGGTGCCGGCGGCGACCAGCGCCCCGCCGTCGGTGCCGCCTTCCGGCCCCAGATCGATCACGCGGTCGGCCTGCTTGATCACGTCCAGGTGGTGCTCGATGACCACCACCGTGTTGCCCTTGTCGACCAGCCGCTGCAGGACCGCCAGAAGCTGGCGCACGTCGACGAAGTGGAGTCCGGTGGTCGGCTCGTCGAGCAGGTAGACGGTGCGGCCGGTGTCGCGGCGCGACAGCTCCAGGGAGAGCTTCACGCGCTGAGCCTCGCCGCCGGACAGGGTCAGCGCCGACTGGCCGAGCCGCAGGTAACCCAGCCCCACGTCCTGCAGCGTGCCGAGCCGGCGCGCCGCCTGCGGGACGTGCTTGAAGAACTCGGCCGCCTCGGTAACCGACATGCCGAGCACCTCGTCGATGTTGCGCCCCTTGTAGCGCACCGCCAGCGTCTCGCGGTCGTAGCGCCGGCCGGCGCAGACGTCGCAGGTCACGAATACGTCGGGCAGAAAGTGCATCTCGACCTTGAGCTGACCGTCGCCGGCGCAGTGCTCGCACCGCCCGCCGGCGACGTTGAACGAGAACCGGCCCGGCCGATAGCCGAGCGCGCGCGCTTCCGGCAAGGCCGCGAACAGTTCCCGGATCGGGGTGAAGAGTCCCACGTACGTGGCCGGATTGGAGCGGGGCGTGCGGCCGATCGGACCCTGGTCGATCTCGATCACCTTGTCGACCTGCTCGCAGCCGTCGATGCCGTCGACGCCGTCCGGCAGGCGCCGGCCGGCCAGTCCCGCGCGCAGCGCCGGGCCAAGCAGGTCGTTTACCAGGGTCGACTTGCCCGACCCGGAGACGCCGGTCACGACCGTCAGCGTGCCGAGCGGCAGGGGTACGTCGAGGCCGCGCAGGTTGTTGGCGGCCGCGCCGCGCAGCGTCAGGCTGCCGGCCGGCCGCCGCCGACGCGCCGGCGTGGCGATCGCCTCGTGCCCGGCCAGGTAGCGGCCGGTTACGGATCGGTCCTGCTCCTGGACCGCTCGCGGCGTGCCGCAGGCTACCACCCGGCCACCGTACTCGCCTGCGCCGGGGCCCAGATCGACCAGATAATCGGCGCTGCGCAGCGTCTGCTCGTCGTGCTCCACCACCAGCAGCGTGTTGCCGCGGTCGCGCAGCCGGAACAGCGTGCGCAACAGCCGGTCGTTATCGCGCTGGTGCAGGCCGATGGTCGGCTCGTCCAGCACATAGAGCACCCCCACCAGCGCGGAGCCGATCTGCGTGGCCAGCCGGATGCGCTGCGCTTCGCCGCCGGACAGCGTGGCGGCGCGGCGGTCCAGGGTGAGGTACGACAGGCCGACGCTGGCCATGAACTCCAGCCGATCGCCGATCTCCTTGACGATCTGTCCCGCCACCTTGGCCCATTCGCCGCCGCTGTCGCCGACTACCCGGCGGACGTAGTCGAGCGCCGCCGCCACCGACATGCCGGTGACCTGATCGATGCTGCTGCCGGCCACCTCCACGGCCAGCGCCTCTGGACGCAACCGCCGGCCCGCGCACGCTTGACAAGGCTGCTCGCGCATATAGCCTTCCAGCCACCGCTTGACGTGATCGGACGCGGTCTGCAGGTAGCGGCGCTTGAGCTCGGGGATCACCCCGCGATAGGACGTCGCATAGCGGTAACTCGCCTTGGACGCGGTCCGGTGCTCGACCTGGATGCGGTCGCCGGCGCCGAACAGCAGCGCGTCGAGGACGACCGGGGGCAGCTCGCCCAGCGGCGTGTCGAGCCGGAAGCCCCAGTGCCGGGCGAGCGCCCGGAACAGAGATCGGGTCCACTTGGCGCGCGGATTGTGCGTGGCGATGCCCCCCTGGTCGAAGGACTTGCTCAGGTCGGGAAGGATCAGGTCGCGGTCGAACTCCTGACTGACCCCCAGTCCGGAACAGGACGGGCAGGCGCCCTGCGGATTGTTGAACGAGAACA
>CATQHW010000002.1 GCA_958296075.1 uncultured Spirochaetia bacterium
CCAGTGCGCGAGCCAGGCCGATGCGCTGTCTCTGGCCGCCCGAGAACTCGTGCGGGAACCGATCGGCGTACTGCGGCTGGAGCCCGACGATCGAAAGCAGGCGCCGCGCCTCGCGCCGCATGGCCGCTCCCTTGCAGACCTTCTGCACGATCAGCGGCTCGCCGACGATCTCCGAAACCCGCATGCGCGGGCTGAGCGATGAGAACGGATCCTGGAATACGATCTGCACGTGCCGGTGGTACTCCTGCATCGCCGCGCGGCTCAGCGTGCGTACGTCGAGCTCCTTGCCGTTCTTTCTGAAGGTCACGCGGCCGTCGGTGAACGGGTACAGGCCGACGATCACCCGCCCGGCGGTGGTCTTCCCGCACCCGCTCTCCCCGACCAGCCCCAGCGTCTCGCCTTCCGCGATCAAGAGGTCGATCCCGTCCACCGCCCTCACGTAGCCGACCGTGCGGCGCATCAGCCCCTTCTCGATCGGAAAGTGCTTCTTCATGCCCGCGACCTCCAGCAGCGGACGGTCGGCCGGCATCGCCGCCCTACGCCGCGAACGGATCGGCGGCGTCCCGCAATCCGTCTCCGAAGAAGTTGAAGCAGAGCACGGTCAGAACGATCATGAGTCCCGGCGTCGCCAGCCAGAGATGGTTGACCAGCGCCTGCACGTTCTGGGCGTCGCGCAACATCACCCCCCAGCTCGTCATTGGCGGCGTGATGCCGATGCCCAGGAAGCTGAGACTGCTCTCGCCCAGGATCGTCCCCGGCACTGCCAGCGTAGCGGTGACGATGATGTGGCTGAGCGAACCGGGCAGCAGGTGCCGGGTGATGATCCGCCAGTGGCTGGAGCCGACGACGCGGGCGGCCATGACGTATTCCTCCTGCCGGTATGCCAACACCTTGCCACGCACCACACGCGCCAAGCTCCCCCAGCCGATCAGCGACAGAATGACGACCACGCCGAGATAGACGAAACCGGAGGGCCAGGTGACCGGCACGGCGGCCGACAGGGCGATCCACAGCGGAATCTGCGGAAAGGAGATCAGAAGTTCGATCAGCCGCTGGATGGCATTGTCGACCATCCTGCCGAAATAGGCGGAGGCCACCCCCAGAAGCGATCCGAGCAGGATGGTGATGAACGTGCCTACCAGCGGCACCGACAGGCTGACCTGCGCGCCGGTCCAGACCCGCGACAGGATGTCCCTGCCCAGGTTGTCGGTCCCCCACAGGAACAGCGTTCCGCCCTCGTCCACGCCGATCAGCCGTATGCGCGCCGGAATGAAGCCGATCAGCTTGTACGGTTCGCTGGGAACGAAGAACCGGATGGGATACTTGGTGGTCCGCACCTCCCGGTAGGAGATCGCCAGAGTCGTCATGTCGATGCTCCGTTCATAGGCGTACACGAACGGGCGGGAAAGCCGTCCGTTCCGGTCCGTGAAATGGACCTTTTGCGGAGGGGAGAACTTGAACTCGACGTGAAACTCGTCGTGATGATACGCGCTGAAGAACTGAGCGAACAAGGCGATGAAGTAGAGGACGGCCAGGATGACGCCGCTGGCCACGGCCAGCCGGTTCTTGCTGAACCGGCGCCACGTGAGCGCCCATATGGTGCGGCTTGCCGCGGCGGGGTGATCGGTGGCGGGTTCGGCGGCGGGATCAGCAGCCGGCCTTGACAATGACCTCGACCTCACGGAGCGCGACGTCGGCCCGTGCGCCGTCCGCACTCTCTACGAGCGTCACGCCCAGACGGTTGTCGCCATATACCGCCGGCGGGGAGCGCAGGCCGAAGCGGCACTCGGGCAGCCGGCCCGCGTCCTCCGGCCACTCGTACCGGATCTCCTCGGGAGGGACACGATCGCCGTTGACGTCGATCTCGATCCGGTCGCCGGGCACGATCGCCGGCCGGCACACCACCGTCGCGCCGGATGCGGGGCCGTCTCCGCCGGCGTCACCCGTCAGGCGCTCGCATACGCGGAACCGGAACTCGCCGCGCGCTCCCGGCGCGTTCCTGCTCAGGACGATCTCTTCCGCCCGGTACGGGAAGTCTCCCTCGTATCCCGCCTGTCGGCGCGGATTCGGTCCCCAGAGCGGATAGAAGGCATAGCGGCGGTCGTGCCGGGCGATCCGCTGCGGATCCCGCAGCACCTGCAGCATCGGGTACCAGGAGACGTCGAAACAGTTCTGCGTGGAGAATCCGTCGGCTCCCGCCCCGTAGAAGTTGCGTACCGCCGCGCAGTAATGGTCCGGCGTCTGCGTCAAGTCCCGGTAATCGTATCCCAACCACTCCTGGACCTGCGGATAGACGTAGCACTCCGCGGCGCGGGCCAGGCGCACGAACTCCTCGAACCGGGCGTTGGGATCGGTGAAACCAATGTCGCCGGGCGCCACGTAATCGATCAGCCGGTCCGCGATCCAGACCGGAACGTCCAACCCCATCCGCAGGCATCCGTTCAGGTGCTGCAGGACGCGCACCCCCAGCAGGAGCCGGCGGCCGCGCCGGCGGCCGGCCGCGTCGAGCATGGCGCGGACCCGCCGCACGAAGCCGGTCATGATCGCGTGGCTGCGCGCCGCTTCGCCGCGGGCAAAGCACGCAGGGAGACGGGTGAAGTTGAACTCCAGGCCGTCGACGTCGAACCGATGCGCCACTTCCTCCATGATCGAGAAGATCCAGTCGCGGACCTCGTCGACCGCGTAGTCGAGCGCGCATCCCAACTCGTAGCTCCGCGGGTCGGTGGTCCGCTTCGACGACGGGTCGTATCCCTCCAGTATCCATTCCGGCTTGTCGCGCCGAAGCCGCTCGAACCAGTCGGCGTTGTGGCCGTGCCGGTCGTTCATCCGGAAGCCGGCGATCAGTTCGATGCCGCGGCGGTGGCACTCATCGGCGTAGACCTCGATCGGCATCACGCCGTCGTCCATCATCGGCACCAGCCGCCGGTGATGGGGCCGGGCGTCGAACTCGCACGTCTCGCCTCGCCAGAAATGGCTCCATCCCTGGCTCCAGACCTCCTGCACCACGGTGTCGATCGCCTGTGCGCCGGCGTAGTTCCGCACCACCTGGCGCAACTCCTCCGGGGTCGCGCGTCCGTCGCTCAGATGGCGCGTGGTGTTCGACGGGTCGCTGTTGTAGACCACCCGGCGTCTTCCCCGCGGCGCCCACGAACCGAGCGCGGCGCCGGTCGAGCGGTCGGTTCCTTCCCGGTCGCTCATGATCTCACCGAAGGGCATCCTGATGATAGACGTAGGCTAGGCAGCAGGTGCCCCAGTCGCGGTGCCCGATGTCCATGATCGTGTAGGCAGCCGTCACGATGGTGCCGTCGTCGTAACAGACGGTGCTCGGATAGCCACAGTCCCAACTCCATGCGGTGTCGGACAGGACGTACTCGCGTTCGATGTCGAAGGTATCGCCGCCGTCGCGGCTCACGATCGCCCTCACGCCGAACGGGTAGGCCCGGTAGCCGTAGGTGATGAGCATCATGCCACCCGGGAGCACGACCGGGTTGCCGGGCGAAGGCTTCTGCACGCGCCCGTTCACCATGCGCCAGTCTCCCTGTCCCAGGATATCGGGCGTCGCATGGCCGGCTTCCCCGTGCGGCACGCTCTCATCCCACCGTTCCCAGGTCCTGCCCCCGTCGTACGAGTGAGCGATCCGGTTGGGCCGGTCGTTGTGCCTGACGTAGCCGATCCAGTGCGCGTCGTCGAGCGCGGCGAACCCGGTCTCGCTGGCGCCGTCGCCGATCGGCGTGGGGGCGTCCCAGGTCCCCCCGCCGTCGCGCGACCGATAGAGGTAGCTGATGCGTATCGGCAACTCGGGCTCTTCGCAGTACCTGCGCAACTCGTGGGATCCTCTCGCGTTGAAGACCAGGGTGCCGTCCGCAAGCGTCCGCATCTGGCCGTGCGGGCTCAGCGTGGTCCCGGACGGCGCGGGGACCTTGACCGGCTCGGACCAGGTGTTCCCGTCATCGTCCGATCGGATCACCTCCATCCACGCCTTGTGCTCCTCGACGCCGACGTCGTTGGGCGCGAATCCCTCGAGGATGCCGTACCCCAACACCAGACGGCCTCCCCCGGCCTGTCCCAACGTCGGGTTCCGCACGTCGATCTGCCGGTTTTCGTCACCGCGCACGGCCACCCGGTAATCGGACCAGGTCGCGCCGCGGTCCTCCGAGAAGGAGACGCTGATCTCCGAAGCGCTGAGCCGGTGGGTCGCGCCGGTCCTGGTCGCGCAGCACAGCCGGCCGTCGTCCAGCAGTGTCAGGACCGGAAACAGCCCGCCACCTCTGGCGAAGGGCGGGGGGTGTTCCACCGCGGCGCCGAAGTCGTTGCGGTGCGGATCGTCCCGCACCTCCGGGAACATCCTGAAGTAAGGTTCGGGACCCTTGTCTTCCCGGAGACTGGGCCAGCGCGATCCGGTGGTCAGGACCGGATAGGTGGCCAGCCTGTCGGAGATCGACAGTTCCTGCAGCATGGTGGATGCCTTTTTCTTTCGCGCGGCCGGTCAAAGAAAGAGTGCTACGAAGGCCGTCTCCGTAGCACTCTGACGAACGAAATCGCGTGAACCCCTACTCTACCTCGTACTTGATGTAGAACTGGTCAGGATATGCTGAGTACTCCATCTTCTGAGCGGTGGCCACGTCCGGCAGGTTGCCGATCCGGTTGTGGCGGATGACGATCACCGGGAAGTCGGAGGTGATCGCGATCCAACTGGTGACCTCCTCGGCTTCCATGATCCACAGATCCTTGGTGAGCCGCGAGAACGTCTCCGGATCGGTACTGGAGATCAACTCCTGCTCCAGTTCCCAGGCGGCCAGGAACTCGGGCGACGGGTTGTCGTACCTGGTGCCGAGCGTCTGGGAGTCTGGGTTGTAGCCGCCGGAGCGGAACACCCACGGCAGAGAGACCTGCAGCGACGGCCCCCAATGCATGACGACCTGGGTGTCGTAGGCCCGCATCTTTTCGAAGATGACCGAGCGCTTGACGGCGTTGAGTATCGCGTCGATGCCGGCGTCTCGCCACTGACGGACCACCATCTCCGCGAGCGGCGTATTGACGAACCGGTCGGTCGGCGTGTCGATGACGATGACGACGTTATCGCCGTTCGGATATTGCAGGATGCCGTCGCCGTCGGCGTCCTCGAGCCCCAGTTGCGCGAACATGCGTTTGGCCTGGTCCGGGTCGAACTTGGCGTACGCCTCCATACGGCTGTCGTAGAACGGAGAGTCGCGCCCGACCATCGTGCCCGATGCCTGCGCCAAGCCGAAATAGAGGGCTTCGTTGATCTCGTCCCGGTCGATCGCCAGCGACAGCGCCCGGCGAAAGTCGACCTGGTACATGAGCTTTTTCAGGTTCTCGTCGGAGGGCTCGAAGAACAGCTTCAGGTAACCCTGGAACGCTCCGCCCTTCCAGATCAGGACCTGATAGTCGCCTTGAGCCTCGTTCTCCTTCATTACCTGGTAGTTCTGGAAGCCCTGCATGTTCCGGCCCTGGACGTCGATCTGCCCCTGGATGACGGACAGGGCCGCCACCTGCTGATCGGCGAGGACCCTGATGCGGACGTTGTCGATGTACGGGAGCTGATTGCCCGCCGTATCGACCACCGGATAGTACGGATTACGGGTGGCGAAAGCGCCTTCGACGGGGTCGAGTTCGGTGACGACCCACGGGCCGATCTGCGGCATGGCGCCGGGATCGTCCATGAAACGGAGCTCCGTGTTGTTGCGGAACTGCTCGTAGGTCGAGTCGGAATTGAACTTGGGATGGAACTGCTCGGCGTAGTGCCGGGGGTAGACGGCCCAGGGGCCGGAGACGTTCAAGGTGAGGTCCGGATTGGGGATCGCGGAGATATACTTGACCGTATGGTCGTCGATCTTCTCTACCTTGATCGGCTCGCCGCCGGAACGGGACCACCACGTTCCGTTCGGATGAATGTTGACGTCATTGCCCACTTCGTTCATGGACCAGACGATGTCGTCGGCGGTCAGGGGATGGCCGTCGGACCACTTGATTCCCCGCCGGTGCCAGATGGTCAACTCGGTGAAGTCGTCGTTGAACTGGTACTCCTTGGCGTACAGCGGGTCCAGACCGCCGAAGTGCAGGCCGTCGTTCAGGTATCCCGCAAGATCGTAGGGAATGATGAAGCCGAAACCTCCGGCGTCTCCCAGGCCCCGGTAGTAGTTCAACTGGATCCAGCCGTCGACGGCGTCGGGACCCCAACGGCGCAACGTGCCGCCGTACCGGCCGATCTCGCCCAGCACCTCCCGGACCAGAGGCTCCTCCGAAACCCGCTCTTCGACCGGCGGCAGGGTGCCCGCCTTGACCATCTCCGTCAGCATGGGAGCTTCCTGGTAGTCGCCCATGTCGCCGTACGCCGAGACGCCGGCCAGCAGCCCGGCCAAGGCCGCGACGATCGTTACGCCAATCGTTCTCCTCATCGGAATCCTCTCCTGCTACGCGCGTTGATGCTGCCCGGTAGCCTGTAACGCGGTCAGGGCTCTGTCAACCCATCCTGCCGGGCGGGCACGGCCGGCAGGATGGGTTGCCAATGGACATGAGGATATCTTCCGGTGATCTCTTGGCCATCAAGGCGCTGGCCCGCCGGCTCGGCGTTGAGTAGTCAGCCTGATCGCGGAGGTGATCCACCAATATGCGCGGGGCCGGCTCTTCTCGATCGCATGGAAAGCGGAGTGCTACCGCTCCCAGGTCCGCTTGCGGGGATCGCTGACGGAGACCGCCAGCTCGGGGCCCATGCCCTCGATCGACATGCGTACCCGGTCGCCGTCCTGGATGGGCGACAGCGCGTAGTGATGGGTGCCGGTGGAGACGACGTCGCCGGGCTCCAGGCCGACGACGGCGGTCACCTCGGCCAGCAGTTCCGGCACGTGGCGCGCCATCTCGCCGGTGTTGACGTCGTGCTTGAGTGCGTCGTTCACCCACAGCCGCATGCCGAGCGCGTTGGGATCGGGCACCTCGTCGGCGGTCAACAGGACCGGCCCCATGGGGCCGAAGGTGTGCCAGCTCTTGCCCAGGAAGAATCCGCCGGGCAGGCCGCGCGCCGACACGTCCATGAACTGGGTGTAGCCGAAGATCGTGTCCAGGGCGTCTTCCGGGGCCAGTTTGGCGGCCGGCTTGCCCATGACCAGCGCGAACTCCGGTTCGAAGTGGAACACGGTGGCGTCCGTCTCGGGCAACTCGACGGTGTCGCCGGTAGTCATGACCGAGGTCGGCGACTTGAGGAAGGCGTTGAAGGTTTCCTTCTCGGGATGGGCCGGCTCGAGGTAGTTGCCGGCCAGGCAGACGAGCTGCCCCGGGCGCGGCACCGGCGGGCGCAGGCGGACTTGGTCGACCGGCCGCGCGGCGCCGGATTCGGCGGCCGACGCGATCGTGTCACGGCGGCCGTCCCACCCCTCGATGACCTGATTGAGCAGTCCCTGGGCGGTATGGTGGTGCAGATCGGCGACCGCGTCTGAGACGTCGACGACGCCGTCGTCGCGCAGCACGCCGAGTCGGTAGTCGTCGAAGAAGACGAGCTTCACGTGTAGTGCCTCCGTTTCGGGGTATCGGATCGACGGCCGGCCGGTTGGGGCCGAACCGGCGCCATAGTACCATGCGCGCCCGATGGCGGCGGGAAGCGAGGCGACGGCCCTGGGCGCCGAGGCGGCGGTCTTCGACGTCTGGTCCGGGGAGCCGAGCGGGGCCGAGCGGGGGGCGGGGATCGAGGTATCGGCCGGCACGGCGCTGGTGAGCGGTCCGGCCCTGTTCGATCCGCAGGTCAACGGCTTCGCCGGCGTCGACTTCCAGAGCGCGGGACTGACCGCCTGCGCCGTGGAGCACGCGGCCGGCGCGCTCGCGGCGGCGGGCTGCTCGCACTTCCTGCCGACCGTGACCACCGCGCCCGTGGATCGCATGGAAGCGCAGCTCGCTGCGCTGGCGGCCGCCGCTCGGAGCGGCCGCGTGCGGGACGCGGTGCCGGGGTTCCACGTGGAGGGTCCGTTCCTGAGTCCGATCGAGGGGTTTCGCGGCGCGCACGATCCGGCCTGCATGCGCGATCCCGATCCGGCCGTGTACCAGCGGCTGCAGCGGGCCGCCGGCGGCCGCATCGTCATGCTCACCCTGGCGCCGGAGCTGCCCGGCGCGGTGGAGATGATCCGCCGCGCCGCCGCCGACGGCGTGACCGTGTGCGCCGGGCACAGCGACGCCGGCGGCGCTCACCTGGAGGATGCGGTCCGCGCCGGACTGCGGCTCTGGACCCACCTGGGCAACGGCTGTCCGGCGGCGCTGCACCGCCACGACAACGTGATCAACCGCGCCCTGGCCTGCCCGGCGTTGGCCGCTTCGGTGATCCCGGACGGCATCCACCTGCCGCCGGCAGTGCTGGGCCGGCTCACGGCCGGCCTGGGGCCGAGCCGGCTGATCGCCACCACCGACGCGATGGCCGCCGCCGGGGCGCCGCCCGGCACCTACTCCCTGGGCGACAAGCGCCTGGAGGTAGGCGCTGACCGGGTCGTCCGGGCGCCCGGCGGCACCTACTTCGCCGGCTCCAGCCTGACGCCGTTGGAGGGCCTCTACAATTTGGTGCGCATCGGCGGGCTTGGCATGCAGCAGGCGTGGCGCGCCTGGACTTGGCTGCGCGATCGCATGTTCCCCTCGATCGAGGCGCCGCGCATCGCCGTGCCGTTTCCCGCCGGCCTAGCCGGCGGCGCATCCGCGGCGGCGCCGAGGTGATCCGGCTCGGCGTGATCGGCTGCGGCGGTCGCGCCGGCGCCCTGGTGCGGCAGATCGCCGAGATGGACCCGGCGGTGGAGCTGGTCGGCGTGCTCGATCCGGACGCCGGCGGGGTCCGCTCGCGGCTGCCGGAGCGGTTCGCCGGTACGCGGTGCTACGATTCGGTCGGAGCGCTCGCCCGCGGCGCGCGGCCCACGGCGCTGCTGATCGGCACCCGCTGTCACCTTCATACCGAATACGCGCTGCACGTGCTCGACCTCGACCTGCCGCTGTTCCTGGAGAAACCGGTCTCCATCTCCATGGAACAGGCGCAGCGCCTTGAGGCCGCCTACGCCGGGCGGTACGACCGCGTGGTGGTGAGCTTCCCGCTGCGCGTCTCGTCGTTGACGGAGCTGATCGCCGGGCGCATTCGCGCCGGCGCGCTGGGGTCGCCCGAGCACATAGCCGCCACCAACTACGTCAGCTACGGGACCGTCTACTGGGAACAGGGCTACCGCGATTTCTCCATCACTCAGGGACTGTTCCTGCAGAAGGCGACTCACGACTTCGACTACATCGCCATGCTGATGGGTTCGCCGATCGCGCAGGTCGCGGCGATGGGCAACTACGGCCGGGTCTTCGGCGGCGACAAGCCGCCCGGTCTGCGCTGTTCGGCGTGCGGCGAGACCGCCGCCTGCCCGGAGAGCCCGGAGAACCGGCGGCGCAACGGCCTGCCGACCGCGGACGACCACCCGTGTCTGTTCTCGTCCGACACGCGCACCGCCGAGGGCACCAACGAGGACTGCTCCACCGCGTTGCTGCGGTTCGCCTCCGGCGCGCACGGCGCCTATACGCAGGTATTCTTCACGCGGCGCGGCGCGCACCGGCGCGGCGCCGTGATCTCCGGCTACCAGGGCACGATCGAATTCGACTGGTACCGCTCCGACTACCGGGAGGTGCGCCACCACGACCGCTTCACGGAGCACGGCCGTCTGGAAGCCGGCGAAGGCGGCCACCACGGCGGCGACGCCAACCTGCTGCGCGACTTCCTGGCGCTGGCGCGCGACGGCGCGCCCCCGCGCGCCGACCTGCGCTGCGGTCTCAACAGCGTCTACACGTCGCTCGCCGCCAAGGAATCGGCCGCCACCGGCCGGTTCGTGGATGTGCGGCACGTTCCATTCCGAGGTTGAGCCGCGCGCGAGGGTGATTTACGCGGCGCTGCCGCCGGTGGCCGATCCTCGACTGACCAACCCGCCTTCGCACGCCCGCGCCGAAATCGGTAATATGAGGACCCGGTTGATCGGGCCGAGCGTGCCCGTGCGATCCGATGCATCCGCACAACGACAAGGAAACGCCATGAACCTTCAGATCCTTCGTCGGGGCAGCATACGGTTGCCCCTGATTCTCGGCCTGCTCCTGGCCGGGTCCAGCGCCGCGTACGCGGCCGTGGCCGAGGAGACCGTCTTCGTCCTCAACACCTTCTCGTTCCTGCTCTGGGGCTCCCTGGTGATGTGGATGGCGGCCGGCTTCACCATGCTGGAATCCGGGTCCGTTCGCACCAAGAACGCCTCCGTGATCTGCCTGAAGAACATCGGCCTCTACTCGATCGCAGGACTGGCGTACTACATCGTCGGCTACAGCCTCATGTACACCGACGTGAGCAGCGTCATCGGCTCCTTCAAGCTCTTCTACCGGCCGTCGGCGGCGGAGATCGCGCTGCTCGACGGCGGCGGCGAGGCGGCGGCGGTGATCGAGAACGGCTACTCGGTCATGTCGGACTGGTTCTTCCAGATGGTATTCGTGGCCACCGCCGCCTCCATCGTGTCGGGCGCGCTGGCCGAACGGGTCAAGATGTGGCCGTTCTTCATCTTCACGCTGTTCCTGACCGCCTTCATCTACCCGGTCGTGGGGGCCTGGACCTGGGGCGGAGGCTGGCTGAACAGCCTGGGGTTCAGTGACTTCGCCGGCTCCACCATCGTGCACGGTACCGGCGGCTGGGCGGCTCTGGCCGGCATCCTGGTGGTCGGGCCGCGCCTGGGCAAGTTCAAGCGCGACGGCTCGGTCAAGCCGACGCCGCCCTCCAACGTCGTGGTGGTGACGCTGGGCGTGTTCGTCCTCTGGTTAGGCTGGTTCGGGTTCAACGGCGGCTCGCAGCTCGCGCTGGGCAGCGCGGCGGACGCGGTGGCGATGGGCCACGTGCTGGTCAACACCAACCTGGCGGCCGCCGCCGGCGTCATGACCGCCCTTGCGTTCTCCCGCTTCATCCTGGGCCGCATGGACATGTTCGCCGGCCTGAACGGCGCGATCGCCGGCTTGGTGTCGATCACCGCCGGCCCGGACATCACCGCCCACTACTGGGCGATCGTCATCGGCGCCGTCGGCGGCATCATCTGTACGGCCGGCATCAAGCTGCTGGAGCGGCTCAGGCTCGACGACGTGGTCGGCGCGGTGCCCGCGCACCTCTTCGCCGGCATCTGGGGAACCTTGGCGGTCTGCATCGCCGCCGGCGGCAACTTCGGCGTCCAGCTCCTGGGCGTAGTGGCGGTCGGTGCGTTCACCTTCACGGTGTCCCTGCTGCTGTGGCTCGTGTTGAAGGCCGCGCTGAGCGTCCGCGTGTCGAAGAAGGTCGAGCAACTCGGCCAGGACGTCGCCGAGCTGAAGATCGAAGCCTATCCGGAGTTCCTGCTCATGCCGGAGGAAGAAGACGAGGAGTGAGGTTCGGCGGAGCGGGTGGTCGGGTGCGTAGAACCGCGCCGGATCATCCGCTACCGTAGCGCTACAGCCATGACCGCCGTCGCCGACCACGTGGCGCTCAGCGTCCGCGACCTGGACGCCTCGATCGCCTTCTACCGCGATCTGCTCGGCTTCGAGCTGCGCCGCATCATAGAGGTGCCGCCGGAGATGAACCTGGGCGGAATCGCCGGGCTGCCGGCGTGCACGGCCCGCATCGCCCACCTGTTTCAGGGACCGCTGATGCTGGAGCTGTTCCACTACCTCGACCCGGAAGGCCGGCCGGCCGGTGACCGCACGCAGGCGGATCGCGGCTTCTCTCACCTCGGCTTCCTGTGCAGCGACATCCGCGGCGACATCGAGCGGCTGCGGGAGGCGGGAGTCGATATGGTAGGCGAGCTGGTGGAGTTTCGCCCGGAGGTATGGGTGCAGTATTTCTACGGACCGGACCGCGAAGTGCTGGAGCTGCGGCAGCTCCCCAGATCGGGGTGAGGGAATCGGCATGAGCGGCCGGCGGGCGGCGCTGGTCACCGGCGCGGCGACCGGCATCGGCCGGCGGATCGCCGCGACGCTGGCGCGCGACGGCGCCGACGTGGCGATCGCGGACCTGAACATGGAGCAGACCGCGGTCACCGCCGCCGAGGTGGAACGGGCCGGCGGCCGCGCGGTCTGCGTGCGCACCGACGTGGCGGACGAAGGCGAGATGCTGGAGCTGTTCACCGCCGTCGACCGCGAATTCGGCCGCCTCGACATCCTGGTCAACAACGCCGGCATCTGCGAGTTGACCCCGATCCTGGAGCTGGAGGTGGCCGCCTGGGACCGGATGATGGCGATCAACCTGCGCGGCGCCTTCATCGCCGGCCGCGAGGCGTTCCGCCGCATGAAGGACGCGGGCGGCGGCCGCATCGTCAGCATCGCCTCCATGGCCGGCAAGATGGGCGGGGCGGCGGCCGGCGCCCACTACTCGGCGTCCAAGGCCGGCGTCATCTGCCTGACCAAGTCGCTGGCGCTGCAGGCCGCCCCGTACGGCATCACCGCCAACGCGGTGGCGCCGGGGCCGATCGACACGCCGCTGACCCGGCAATGGGGTGAGGAGACCAACCGCGAGTTCGCGGCCAGGATCCCGCTAGGCACCTTCGGCGCGCCCGAGGACGTCGCCGAGGTGGTCGCCTTCCTGGCGTCTGATCGCGCCCGCTTCATCACGGGCGAGATCATCGACGTCAACGGCGGCTTCCTCATGGACTGAGCCGTACGGCGTTGCGGAGGATGAAGCGGTGAAACGTACCTCGATCGACGGCTCCTTCCGGTGGGAGCGGTGGGCGTCGGAGGCCGCCGACGTCGAGCGGCTCGACCGGCGGCAGGCGTCGCGGCTGCTGTTCGACACGCTGGCGATCAATCGCTTCGAGCACGCGCTGTTGGAGCTCAAGAACGCCGGCGCCGTCTGGGGTCCCGTGCACACCTCCGTGGGTCAGGAGGCGACCGCCTCGGCAGCCGTGGCCGCCCTGCGGCCGTCCGACAAGATGGCCGCCACCTACCGCGCCCATCACCAGTTCCTGGCCAAGGCGTTGCAGGCGCAGGCGCCGGCCGATTGGGACCCCGCGTCCGGGGAGCTGCCGCCGGCCGCGCAGGAGGTCTTCTACCGCACCATGGCGGAGATCATGGGACTGGCCCCCGGTTACTGCGGCGGGCGGGGCGGGTCCATGCACCTGCGCCATGACGAGTCGGGCTTCCTGGGATCGAACGCGATCGTGGGCGGCGGCGTGCCGCTGGCGGCCGGCGCCGCCTATGCCGAGAAGTTCGCCGGCACCGGCAACGTGGTGATCTGCTACATCGGCGACGGCGCGGTCAACCAGGGCGCCTTTCACGAGGCGTGCAACCTGGCCGGCCTGTGGTCGCTGCCGCTGATCGTCTTCGTGGAGAACAACCGCTACGCGGTCGCCACCCCCGTGCAGGACGCCTGCGCGGTGGAGCGCCTGTCGCAGCGCGCCGCCGCCTATGCCATGGACGGGTACCTCGTCGACGGCGACGACGCGATCGCCATCTACGGGCTGGTGCGGGAGGTGGCCGAGCGCCTGCGCACCGGCGGCACGCCGGCGATCATCGAGTGCGAGTGCTACCGCCGCTACCACCACGCCGGCGACGTGCCGGGCAGCGCCTTCCGCTACCGCACCAGAGAGGAGGAAGAGCGGTACGCCGGCACCGAGGTGGCGCGCGTGCTGCCGCGCGTGCTGGCGGCGGCCGGGCTGCTCGACCGGACCGCTGCGGAGGCCATCGATGCGCTGGCGGAACAGGCGGTGCAGGCGGCGCGGGCGGCCTGCACGGAAGCCGGCGACCCGCCCCGCGTGCGGGAGAGCCTGTGGCCGGACCCGGCCACCGCCGGCGACGGCATGCGCAGCGGCGGCGCGGAGCTGGCCGGCCTGCGCTTTGCCGACCGGTCCGGGCACGAGCTTGCGCCCATGCGCTACTCGGACGCGATCGCGGCGGTGACCGGCCGCTGGCTGGAGCGGGAGCCGAACGCGATCGTCTTCGGCGAGGAGGTAGCCAACCTGGGCGGCGGCGCCTACGGCGCCACCAAGGGGCTGGCCGACCGGTTTTCGGACCGTGTCATCAACACGCCGATCTCCGAAGGCGGTTTCTCCGGGCTCGGCTTCGGCGCCGCCATGCTGGGCATGCGCGTGGTGGTGGAGATCATGTTCGCGGACTTCGCGCTGGTGGCCGCCGATCAGCTCTTCAACCAGATCAGCAAGGCGCGCCACATGTACGGCGACACCACCGACCTGCCGATCGTGGTGCGCAGCCGCATCGGCACGGGGCTCGGCTACGGCGCCCAGCACTCCATGGACCCGGTCGGCCTGTACGGGATGTTTCCCGGCTTCCGCATCATCGCGCCGGCCGACGCGTTCGACTACATCGGACTGTTCAACACCGCCATGCACTCGCTCGACCCGGTGGTGATCCTGGAGCACAACGCCCTCTACACGCAGCGCTCGCCGGCGCCGGCCGGAGACCTCGATTACGCCATCCCGTTCGGGGCGGCGCGCACCGTGCAGGCCGGCGATCAGGTAACGGTGCTCACCTACGGCGGCATGGTCGGGCGCTGCGCGGCGGTCGCTGCGGCGCTGGCCGAGGACGGCGTGTCGGTCGAGCTGCTCGACCTGCGCTGCCTGGACCGGCTGTCGATCGACTATGACGCGATCGGCGCATCGCTCGCCAAGACCGGCGCCATGGTCATCGTCGAGGAGGCCGCCCGCAGCCAGGGGATCGGCCCGGCGCTGGCGGCGGAGATCACCACCCGCTGCTTCGACGACCTCGACGGCCCGGTGGCGTGCATTACCTCGCTCGATATCTCCACGCCGGTGTCGCGCCGGCTGGAGCTGGCGGCGCTGGTGAGCGACGAGCAGATCGACGCCGCGGTGCGAGCGGTCGCCGAACGGCGCTGGCGCTGATGTCGATCGCGTCGATCCTCGCGGACGTACCGGTGCCGGACGTGGTGACGGTCCGGCAGTCGCTGCCGCGGCCGCGCCTCGCCCCCGGACGGCTGGAGGAGGCGCTCTCGCCCGGCGCGCTGGCCCGCGTGGTCCGCCCCGGCGAGTCGATCGCCGTCGCTGTCGGCAGCCGGGGCGTGGCCGATCAGGCGGCGGTGGTGGCGCGCGTGGCGGCGTCGCTGCGCGCGGCCGGCGCCGAGCCGTTCATCGTGCCGGCGATGGGCAGCCACGGCGGCGCTACGGCCGAAGGGCAGGCTGCGCTGCTGGCCGGCATGGGCGTCAGCGAGCGCACCGCCGGCGCGCCGGTGCGGTCCGGCATGGAAGTGGAGCGGATCGGCGCGGCCGGCGGCCTGCCGGTGCTGGTCGACCGGCTGGCGTGGCGGGCCGACGGCATCGTCATCGTCAACCGCGTCAAGCCGCATCCTTCGTTCCGCGGCGATCGGGAGAGCGGGCTGGCCAAGATGATCGCCATCGGCCTGGGCAAGCAGGCGGGTGCGCAGGCGTGCCACGCCCGCGGCCTGCCGGCGATGGCCGCCACCGTGTTGGCGGTCGCCGCCCGCGTGCTGGCCACCGGCCGCGTCCGCGCCGGCGTCGCCCTGCTGGAGAACGCCTGTCACGAGACCTGTCACGTCGAGCTGATCCCCGGAGCGGAGATCCTCGCGCGTGAGCCGGCGCTGCTGGAGCGGGCGCGCGGCCTGCAGCCGACCCTGCCGTTTGCGGAGCTCGACGTGCTGGTGCTCGACCGCATCGGCAAGAACATCGCCGGCACCGGCTTCGACTGCAACGTGGTGGGCCGCTACAGCAACCCGGCGCTACGCGGCGGTCCGGCGATCGCCCGCATCGCCGCGCTGCGCCTCACCCCGGAAACGCACGGCAACGCCAACGGCATCGGCTTGGTCGACGTGACCACCCGCCGCGTGTTCGAACGCATGACCTTCGAGGAGACCTACCCCAACGCGCTCACCTCCACCTCGTCGGTGAGCGTCAAGATCCCCATGGTGATGGCCAGCGACGCGCTGGCCATTCGCGCGGCGATCCGCACCGCCGGCGTCACCGATCCGGCGGCGCTACGCTTGGCGCGCATCCGCGACACGCTGTCGCTCGGCGAGATTGAGGCCAGCCCCGCCGCCGCCGCAACGCTGGACCGCTCGGCGCCGGCCGAGATCGACGGCCTGCCCGCGCCGCTTGCCTTCGACGTCGCGGGCGACCTGCGGGGGCTGAACGGAGCGTAACGCGCCCGGCGCCGCCCCGGTTTACCGGAAGACGATCTCCAGATCGATCGGTTCGTGCAGGAGCAGCAGGTCGAGCAGCGGGACCTCGAATACCACCAGGCCGCCCTCCACGCGGCCGCCCCGCTGGGAGACCAGCTCGCCGTCGACGGTGACCCGAACGGTAATCAGGGAATCGGCGATCTCCTCCGGCCCGGTCGGCCCCAGGATGAAGCCCATCATCGACAGGTAGTCCTCCTGCGTGATCTCGGTGTTCTCCTCCGGTCCCATGGCGCGGATGGCCGGATCGTCGAGCAGCGGGAACACCTCGGAGAGCAGCCGGTAGTTGCCCAGATCGAAGTAGAGGCGCATGCGGGTGCCTTCCTCGACCTCCTCGACGGTGACGATGCCGGCCGCGGCGATCGCATCGGGGCTCGGCAGGATCGCCTGCGCGTCTTCGAAGGCGAACGCCACCTCCATGCGGTGCTCTGCGGGCGATTCGACCCGATAGACGGTCACGCCAGGCCGAACGCTCAGCCGGTTGTGGATCGGCTCCAGGTCGATGATGCCGTCCTCCGGCATCTCGGCGCCGGTGAGCTCCGCCATCTCCTGCACGCGGGCGACCAGATCGGCGGAGAAGTCGATGGCGATCGTGGTCTCGCCCGAACCGTCGCCGCGCAGGTAGAGCTGCTGCGTAACGGCGCACGCGCCGAGCGCCAGGAGCGCCAGGACTGCCGTCAGAACGAGTGCGAGCCGGCCTGCGGCGCGGCGGTACCAGGCGGCCATGACTACGCCGCCATCCCGGCCAGGCGGTCGAGCAGGCGGCACCAAGCCACCCGCCCTCGCTCGTAACTGGCCAGCCGGAAGAACTCGTTGGGACCGTGCGCGCCTTCGTCCTCCAGGGCGAAGGCGAAGATCACTGTCTTCGCGTTCAGGTAGCGCTCGAACATCCCCAGGATCGGGATGCTGCCGCCGGAGGCGATCGCGTACGGCTCGGTGCCGTACAGCTCCGCCAGCACCGCGCGCGCGGCGCGGTTGCCGGGATGCCCGGCGGGGATGGTGTACGGCCGGCCGGCCGACCCGAGCGACCGGACCTCGACGCTGACGGCCGGGTCGGCGTGCCGGCGGACGTGGCCGGCGATCGCTTCCCGAACCCGGTCCGGGTCCTGATCTCCCACCAGGCGACAGGTGATCTTGGCGTGCGCCCGGCTCGGCAGGACGGTCTTGACCCCTTCGCCCTGGAACCCTCCCCAGATGCCGTTGATCTCCAGCGTCGGGCGCCGCCACTGGCGCGCGCGCGTGCCGTAGCCCGGCTCGCCGAACAGCCCCTGAGCGCCCAGGGCGTCGAGGAAGCGTCGCTCGTCGAACGGGATGCGCGCCAGTTCGGCGCGGTCGGCGGCCGACAGCTCCGGCGCGCCGTCGAAGAAGCCGTCCACCAGCACCGTGCCGTCGGGGCTGCGCATCGAATCCAGGATGCGGACCAGCGCATGGATCGGGTTGTGAATGGCGCCGCCGTAGGTGCCGGAGTGCACGTCGCGCGCCGGGCCGGTCACGTCGATCTGTAGCGAGCACAGGCCGCGCAGGCTCAGCCACAGCCCGGGCTCGGTCTCGCTCCACTGCGAACCGTCGGCGCTGACGGCCAGATCGCAGCGGAGCCGCTCGGCGTGCCGGCAGACGAACCCCTCCATGGTGGGGCTGCCGATCTCCTCCTGACCCTCCAGCAGGAACTTCACGTTCACGGGCAGCGATCCGCCGTCGGCCAGCAGCGCCTCGACCGCCTGCACCGGAATCAGCAGGTTGCCCTTGTCGTCGGAGGAGCCGCGCCCGTAGACGCGGTCTTCGGCGAACACCGGATCGAACGGATCGGCGTCCCAGCCGTCGGAGCGCGAGGCCGGCTGCACGTCGAAGTGGGCGTAGATCAGCACCGTTGGCGCGCCGGGCGCGTGCAGGTAGTCGGCGTACACGGCCGGCTGGGCGCCGGTCTCCAGGACTTCGGCGTGCTCCAGCCCCGCCTGAGCCAGCCGATCGCGGGTCCACGCCGCGGCCGCGCGCACGTCGTCCTGGTGGTCGGGGAGCGAGGAGACGCTGGGGATGCGCACGAAGTCGCGCAGCTCCGCGACATAGCGATCCCGGCGGTCGGTGAGCAACGTCAAGTGGTCAGCCATCGGGCCGGAGTGTAACGCAATCCGCCGGCCGTATCGAAGCCCGTATTGACGAGCGCGATGCCGGAAACCCACAGTGGCGCACTGGAGAGAGCAGTGACCGATCAGGCGTCGCCGTGCACGATGGTGATCTTCGGCGCGTCGGGCGACCTGACGGCGCGCAAGCTGATCCCGGGACTCTACGAGTTGCACCGGCGCGGGCTGTTGCCGGACCGATTCGCGGTGCTCGGCGCCGGCCGCACCGGCATGAGCGACGACCGGTTCCGCCGGACGATGCGGGCGGCGCTGCAGGATGGCGGCGACGGTCAGCCGCCGCCGGAACTGGAGCGGTTCGTCGGCGCCCTGCACTACCAGCAACTCGATACCGGTTCAGCCGGCGGGTACGGGAAGCTGGCCGAGCGGCTGCAGGCGGTCGACGCCGCGGCCGGAACCGGCGGCAACTTCGTCTACTACCTGGCGACGCCGCCAAGCCTCTTCGAGCCGATCGCCGGCGGACTGGCCGGCGCCGGCCTGGCGGCGGAGCGGGACGGCGAGTGGCGGCGGCTGATCGTGGAGAAGCCGTTCGGCTACGACCTGGAATCGGCGCGCAGGTTGAACGAACGGCTGCACGCGTGGTTCACGGAGCGGCAGATATACCGGATCGACCACTACCTGGGCAAGGAGACGGTCCAGAACGTCCTGGTCCTGCGGTTCGCCAACGAGGTGTGGGAACCGCTCTGGACGCGCGCCACGATCGACATGGTGGAGGTCACCGGCGCCGAGCAGGTGGGGGTCGAGCAGCGCGGCGGCTACTACGACGGATCGGGCGCGCTGCGCGACATGGTACAGAACCACCTGCTGCAGGTGGTCGGCATGATCGCCATGGAGCCGCCGGCGCACTTCCTGCCGAGCGCGGTGCGCAACGAGACGGTGAAGGTGTTCGACTCGCTGCGGCCGATCGACCCGTCGCAGGTGGTCGAGCAGGTGGTGCGCGGCCAGTACACCGGCTCGCTCACCACGGACGGCGCCCTGGCCGGCTACCGGGAGGAGGCGGGCGTGCCGCGCGGCTCGCGCACGGATACCTACGTGGCGCTCCGTTTCTACGTCGACAACCGGCGCTGGGCGGGCGTGCCGTTCCTGGTGCGGACCGGCAAGCGGCTGCCGGCGCGGGTGACGGAGATCGTCATCCACTTCAAGCAGGTGCCGCACCATCTGTTCGGCACGCCGCCGGCCTCGGTGACCTCCGGCGTCCCCGACCCGGCCGGCGCCGGCCGGCGCGTAGCGTCGGTGTCGGCGGCGGCGGCGGAGGCCAGCAAGCTGATCATCCGCATCCAGCCGGACGAGGCGATTCAGCTCCGCTGCAACGTGAAGCTGCCGGGCGCCGGATTCGCCGTGCGGCAGGTGGCGATGGACTTCCGCTACGCCGACCTTGCCGACACCTACCTGCCGGACGCCTACGAACGGCTGCTGCTCGACGGCATGATCGGCGACGCGACGTTGTACGCGCGCGCCGACGCGATCGAGTCGTGCTGGGAGTTCGTGACGCCGATCCTGACCGCCTGGCGGGAACGGCCCGGCATCCCGCTGCACGGCTACCCGGCCGGGAGCTGGGGGCCGGCCGCCGCCTCCGGGCTGTTCGAGCGGCCCGGCCACGACTGGCACTCCCCCATGCCGTCCCTCTGCGAGCCCGGCGGCCGCGTCGAAATGTGATCATACGGGCGATGAGCATGGTGGCGGCGCTCGGTAGCGCGGCCGGCGCCGCCGGGCAGCCGGTGGAGGGCGCCGGGGAGCCGCCGTTTCGCCTGAGTGAGGCGCAGCCGCCGGTTGCGGCAGCGCCGGCCGCCGTCACCGCGACGCCGCTGACGGGCGAGCAACTGCGCCCGCTGCTGGCCCGGCTGGCGCCGGTCGCGGAGGAAGGCGAGGACGCGGCCGAGTACCGGCTGCCGGCACGGAGTCTGTCGCCGCCCCCGCCCGGGCAGGCGGTCGCACTGCCGTTCCCGCCGCCCGCCGGCGATCCACCAGCGGCGCCGGCGGGCGGCGCGGGCGCCCCTCTGGCGGTGCTGCGCGCCTATCCGCGGGGCGAGGTCCCCCTGGCGCCGCACGTGGGCGTGACCTTCAACCAGCCGCTGGTGGCGCTGGGCAGTCCCCGTGAGCCGGCGCCGGCGGACAACCCGGTCACGCTGGCACCGGCGGTGCCGGGCCGCTGGCGGTGGGTGGGGACCGACACGCTCCTGTTCGAGGCGGACGCCGGCCGGCTGCCGATGGCCACCGAGTTCCGCGTCCGGATCGCCGCGGGAACGACCACCGCCTCCGGCAACGCGCTGCCGGAGGCGGTGGAGTGGACCTTCCGCACTCCCGCCCCGACCGTGCGGACCGTTCATCCGGACGGCGCTCTGGCCGGCGCGCAGCCGGTCCTGTTCGCCGCCTTCGACCAGCGCATCGACCCCGCGGCGGTGCTGCAGCACGTGCGCGTGACCGCCGGGGGTCGGCTCCGGCCGGTGCGCCTGGCCGGCGCGGCCGATATCGAGGCGGACGCCGGCGTGCGGCTCCTGGTCGATGAGGCGCGCGCCGGCCGCTGGCTGGCGTTCGTCCCGGTCGAGCCGTTGCCGGCCGATGCCTCCGTGACCGTGACCTTCGCTGCCGGTACGCCGTCCGCCGAAGGGCCGCTAGCCACCGAGCGCGCGCGGCGCTTTCGCTTCCGAACGCCCGCGCCGCTGCAGATCCGCGGCCACCGCTGCGGGTGGCGGGATGGCGACTGCCGGCCCGCGGAGCCCTGGGTGCTGACCTTCAACAATCCGCTCGACGCCGAGCGGCTCGATCCCGGACTGATCGCCATCCGGCCGGAGATGGACGGCGCCGGCGTTCGGGTCTTCGGCGATGAAGTGTGGATACACGGGGCGTCCCGCGCCCGCACGACCTACACGGTCGCCGTCGCCTCCGGGTTGACCGACGCGTTCGGCCAGTCGCTCCGCCATGACGTGTCGGTCCGGGTCGACGTGGGGCCGGAGGAACCGTACTTCAGCGTCCCCGGCGCCGATCCGGCGACCCTGGTGTCCGGCGCCGATCCGGTCTTTCCCCTGCGAACGGTCAACGTCGACAGCGTGCGGGTGCGCGCCTTTCGCGTCGCGCCGGAGCAGTACGGCGAATATCTGCAATGGAACCGGCGCGCGGGAGAACCGCCTGACCGTCTCGGCGAACCGGTCCTGGACCGGACGATCCGCATCCGCGGCGCGGATGACGCCGTGACCGATACCGGCGTCGGCCTGGCCGGCGCCCTGAGCGGCGCCGCCGGTCACCTGATCCTGCACCTGAGACCCTCCGCGGCCGGCCGTGACCGGCGGTGGGAGAACGACCACGCCGAGACGCGCTGGGTGCAGGTGACCGGCCTGGGGCTGACGGCGTTCGCCGCCGCCGGCGAGATGCTGGTGTGGGTCAGCCGGCTGGCTGACGGCGCGCCGCGCGGCGGCGTCCAGGTGGAGCTCCGGCCCGCCGGAGCGCGCGCCGTTACCGGCCACGCCGGCACGGCGCGGCTGCCGCTTCCCTCCCGCGACGGCGAGCACGTACTCATCGCCCGCGGCGGCGGCGGCGGCGGCGGCGACGCGGCGTTCCTGGCGGTCCGGCACGGGCACGAGCCGGTCACCGAGACGCTCCTGTCGGTGTTCGACGACCGAACGCTCTACCGCCCGGGCGAGATCGCGGCCGTCAAGGGCTGGCTGCGGCGCGCCGGGCGCGGTCCGACCGGCGACCTGGGGCTGGTCGGACCGAAGGCGGCCGGCCACATCGCCTATCGCGTGACCGACGCGAGGGACAATGACATCGCCGCGGGCCGGGCGCCGCTGAGCCGCCTTGGCGGCTTTCACTTCCAACTCGACCTGCCGGAACGGATCGACCTGGGAACCGCGTGGATCGAACTGCGGCCCGCCGGCGGCGCACTCGAAGCGGCGGACGACGAGCACGTTCACTTCATCGAGGTCGAGGAGTTTCGCCGGCCCGAGTTCGAGGTGAACGCCACCGTCAGCGGTGGCTCGGACGACGGCCTCCACGTGGCCGGCGGCCACGCGGTGCTGACGGCCGCGGCGCGCTACTTCGCCGGCGGTCCGCTGCCGGGCGCCGGCGTGGAGTGGCGCGTGAGCGCGGAACGCGGATCCTACGCGCCGCCGCACTGGTCCGACTTCACCTTCGGCACGTGGGTCCCGTGGTGGCGGCGCTTCGCCGGCGGTCCGGGCCGCGACGAAGCGCTGGGGAGCGCGTCGTTCCGCTCCAACACCGGGGCCGGCGGCACGCATCACCTGCGCGTCGACTTCGTGCCGGGCGCGGCGGCCACCCCGGTGCGCATTGAGGCGACCGCCACTGTGTTCGACGTCAACCGCCAGGCCTGGAGCGGCGGCGTCGACCTGCTGGTGCATCCGGCCGACCGCTACGTGGGTCTGCGCGCTGGCAGCTACTTCGTCGAGCAGGGCGAGCCGCTAATGGTCGAGGCCGCCGTGACCGACGTCGACGGCGCCGCCGTCGAAGGACACGAGGTCGCCGTGCGGGCGGCGCGGATCGACTGGGAGCAGCAAGGCGGCGAGTGGCGGGAGGTCGAGCGGGACGTGCAGGAATGCGCGCTCCGCACCACCGCCGCCGATGCCGATGCCGCCGCCGACCCGCGCACGCCCCCCGGCGCGTTCGCCTCCTGCGCCTTCGAGACGCCGCGCGGCGGCGAGTACCGCGTCACCGCCACGGTCACCGACGCCGCCGGCCGGAGCAACCGGACCGAGTTGACGCGTTGGGTGAGCGGCGGCGGCTACCGGCCCGACGGCGGCGTGACGCAGCAGGAGCTACGTCTGATCCCCGACCGTGACGACTACCGGCCCGGCGACCGCGCCCGCATCCTGGTGCAGGCGCCGTTCTTCCCGGCCGAGGGGATGCTCACCCTGCGCCGGGACGGGCTGGCCGCCGCCGAGCGTTTCTCGCTCGACGGGCCGACCCACGCCCTGGAGGTGCCGGTCACCGAGCGGTTCATCCCCAACGTGCACGTGCAGGTCGACCTGCTCGGCGCAGCCGGCGGCCGGCCCGCCTACGCCACCGGCCGCCTCGACCTGCCGGTGCCGCCGGCGAGCCGCACCCTGCAGGTGGCGGTGACGCCGCGCGCGCCGCGGCTTGAGCCCGGCGGCCGGACCACCATCGACGTGACGGTGCGGGACGCCGCCGGCGCGCCGGTGGCGGACGCGGAGTTGGCGGTGCTGGTGGTCGACGAGGCGGTGCTGTCGCTGGCCGGCTATCACCCGCCGGACCCGATCGCCGACTTCTACCCCCAACGCGCGGCCGGTGTCAGCGACCATGACAGCCGCGCGTCGCTGGCGCTGCCGGCGGAGGAGCGTTCCGGCTTGGCGGCGCGGCGACGGTCGCCGGAGTCCTTCTTTGCCTTGGAGGATGCTGTCTCTTCCCCGATGGTGGCCGAAGCGGCGGTCGAGCGCAGCGCGCAGCCGCTCACGGTGCGGCAAGACCTGGCCCCACGCGCCCTGTTCGCGCCGGAGGTACGGACCGGCGCCGGCGGCGGCGCCCAGGTCCCGGTCACGCTGCCGGACAACCTGACCCGCTACCGGATCATCGTGGTGGCCGCGGCCGGCGCCCGGCAGTTCGGCACCGGCGAGTCCGCGCTGACCGCCCGCCTGCCGCTGATGGTGCGGCCGTCGGCGCCCCGCTTCCTGAACTACGGCGACCGCTTCGAGCTGCCGGTCGTGGTGCAGAACCAGACCGAGCAGGCGCTGCCGGTCCACGTCGTCGCCCGCGCCGGCAACGCCGCCGTGGCCGCGGCGGCCGCGGCCGGAACGAGGGAGGTCGCCGGCCGGGCCGCCGGTTACGCGGTGACCGTCCCCGCCGGCGATCGGGTGGAGGTGCGCTTTCCGGCGGCGGCCGCCCGCGCCGGCACCGCCCGCTTCCACTTCGCCGCCGCGGCCGCCGCGGATCCGGCCATCGCCGACGCCGCGGCCGTGGACCTGCCGGTGCTCACCCCGGCGGTCGCGGAGGCGTTCGCCGCCTACGGCCAACTCGACGGGCAGCCCGGCGGGTGGGCCGACGGGCTTCATCGAGTGCATCTGCCGGACGCCGTGCTCCCCGGCTACGGCGGCCTGCAGGTGACGCTTTCCTCCACCCTGTTGCAGAGCCTTACCGACGCCTTCCTCTATCTGGTGCGCTACCCGTACGAGTGCTCGGAGCAGATCGCCTCCTCCATCATCGGCGTGGCCGCGTTGCGCGACGTGCTGGCCGCCTTCGCCGCCGCAGGGCTGCCGGAGCCGGCCGCCGTCGAACAGGCGATGGCGCGCGACCTGGAGGCGCTGCAGGCGCTCCAGGACCTGGACGGCGGCTTCCCGATCTGGCGCCGGGGCGAGCGCGCGTGGCCGTACCACAGCGTGCACGCCGCGCACGCCCTGGCTCGCGCACGGCGGCAGGGCTACGCGGTGCGGGAGGACGTGCTCGACCGTTCGCGCGCCTACCTGCGGGACATCGAGGACCATATCCCCGGCGACTACGACCGCTCCACCCGCCGCGCGTTGCGCGCCTACGCGCTGTACGTGCGGGCGCTGCTCGGCGATGGCGACCCGGCCGCGGCCCGCCGGCTGGCGGCCCGCGCCGGGCTGCGGAATCTCTCCGCGGAGAGCATCGGCTGGCTGCTGTCGGCGCTGGCCGGCGACCCCGACTCCGCGGCGGCGGTGCGGGAGATGGTCCGCTTCCTGAACGACCGGGTCACGGAGACCGCCGGCGCCGCCACCATCGCCACCGGCTACGAGGACGGCGCCTACCTGCTGCTCCATTCCAGCCGCCGCGCGGACGCGGTGCTGCTGGAGGCGCTGATCGCCGCGCAGCCGGACGCCGGCCGGCCCGACGGCGGGCTGATCGTCAAGCTGGTGCGCGGGCTGCTGGGCCACCGCGTCAAGGGGCGCTGGGCCAACACGCAGGAGAACGTGTGGGTGCTGCTGGCGCTGGAGCGCTACTTCAGGACCTTCGAGTCACGGCCGCCCGACTTCACGGCCGGCGTATGGCTGGGCGGGCGCTACGCCGGCGGCCGCGAGTTCCGCGGCCGCTCGGTGGAGCAGGTCAGCCTGGACCTGCCGCTGGCGGTGGTCCGCGCCGGCGCGGGGGACGGCGCGGCGGCGCCGCTGATCGTCGGCGCGGAGGGCGAGGGGCGGCTGTACTACCGCTTGGGCCTGCGCTACGCGCCCGCCGGCCTGCGTCAGGAGCCGGCGGCGCACGGCTTCGGCGTGGAGCGCCGCTACGAAGCGGTCGACGATCCGGCGGACGTCAGCCGGGACGCGGCCGGCATGTGGCGCATTCGCGCCGGCAGCCGCGTGCGGGTGGAGTTGACCCTGGTGGCCCCGGCGCGGCGGGTGCACGTGGCGCTGGTCGACCCGCTGCCGGCCGGCCTGGAAATCCTCGACCCGGCCCGGTCCGGCGCCGCCGGCCGCGACCCGGATGCTCCGGCGCGGCGGCAGTGGACCTGGTACGAGCACCGCAACCTGCGCGACGAGCGCGCGGAGGCGTTCACCTCCTTCCTGAGCGCCGGCGTCTACCAGTTCCGGTACACGGCGCGGGCCACCACCCCCGGCGCGTTCGTCGTCCCGCCGGCCACGGCGGAGGAGATGTACGCCCCGGAGACCTTCGCCCGCACCGCCACCGACCGCGTCCTCATCGTCGCCGCCGGCGATTGACGCTGCCGACCCGATTATCGCGCGCCGTCGAGCCCGTCGACCGGCGCCTCCGTGCCGATGACCTCGATCAGTTCGGCAACCACGGCGACCGGGCTCTCGTCCTCGGCGGTCAGCTCAATCGGTTCGTAGTCGGGATTGAGCGGTTCCAGGACGATGGCGAGGTGGCGCCAGCCGTCGTCGTTGACGGCCTTCTCGCTCCGGTAGCGCTTTACGGTAAACCGCTGGCCGGTGTGGGGGTCGAGAGCGTTCAGCAGCTTCGCGAGAACCGTGCGCCCCTGGCGGGTGCCGGTGACGGGACCGGCGAACAGACAGTAGGAGCCGTCCGGGATGCCCGGCTCCATCGACTTGCCGTCCACGCGCGCCACGAACATGCCGCGCCGCAGCGAACGGGCGGTATCGATCTCGACCCATTCCCGTTCCGACTCGTCCACGATCGTATCGGCGTCTCCGAACTCTCCTGCGGCGGCGTGCAACGGCATCAGCGGCACGCAGGTCACGTAGCGGCGCTCCGGGTCCGGTGACACCAGCCGCAGCCGACCGCGCCGGGCCGCCGGCGGCTGGTCCGGGTGGAACCACGACCAATCTTCGCGCAACCGGCGCCGCGCGTCGCGCATGCCCAGATACTGCGCCAGCCGGCGAAAGTGGCGGGTCATGGCCGGCGCGTCGTGCAACTCGTGGACCGTGATCTCGATCACCTCATAGCCGCCGTTGCGCAGCCAGGTGCGGATTTCGCGGTCCCGTTCCGCGGTCTCGGGATTGCCGTGAAGCCGCTCGCTCAGACCATCCAGATAGACGCACACGCCCTCGTCCGGCTCGTGGTCCTCGGCTCGATAGATCACGTCCGGCGTCGTCGAGCCCAACGCGCGGCTCAAACGGAGCTGTTCTCCGCGAATGCCTTCGCCGAATCCGGCGGCGCGCAGCAGGTGGCGCAATCTGGTCTCCGCTTCGTTGGCCGGCAGCGCGTCTTCGCCGGGCGTCGCGGCCGGCTGCTGTGGCGGAATCTCGTGGCTGACCGCCAGCCGCAAGCCCCATTCGTCCAGCCGCTCGCGCGCCGCGGCGCGGTCCAGGTCACGGTGATAGTAGGCGTTGCGAAACGTCTGCAGGCAGTCGATGCACGCCGTCGCGCACGCCGCCGGACAGTTGGCGACCACCTCGCGCGCTGCCGCCGCGACCTCGGGGAAGCGTTCGCAGAGGCGCTGGAGCAGCCCCGACCCTCCCGGCATCGGATCCCACAACAACCCGTCCACCCGGTCGTGGTCGACGTGGCCTATGACCAGTACCTGCAGGTCATCCATGTGCATGTCGAGCACGCTGGTGGCGCCGAAGCGCAACGCCTCCAGGACGCTGTACGCGGTCTTGGCGCTGTCACAGGCGGGCAGCGAGAGCGTGTCCGCCACCACCTCGGCGTAGAAGCCGATCGAGCGGGGGGCGCGCCCGCACCGTTCCTGGTGGCTCGCGGCGAACTGCTGCCGCTGGCGCTCGGAGGCGAGCGGCGAGATGCTCTGGCCGCACACGGCGCACACCGGATAGCCGAGCTCCTGGCTGCCGTCGATGGCGGACGAGGCGCCGACGTTGACGAGCCGCATGCGCACGCCGCGTCGCAGTTGCACCGGCTGAGCTCCCCAGCGGTAGGCGACACCGCCGTTGTGCTGGTCGCGTTCCAGGCCGTAGATGGCGACCCCCAGTTGGAAGCGCAGATCCTCCTCGTCTGATATGTGCGAGGAGTGGATCAGGTCGGCGTCGCAGACCGCCATCGTCTGCAGAACGGCTCCGCTCAGAGTCTCCGGCGCGCCCGGAGCGGCCTCCTTGACCGCCTTGCGGTCGGCCGCCACCTCGTAGTACGGCATTTCGGCGCGGTCCTCGTCCACTTCGCGGTGGAAGCGCCGCGCCACGAACCGGTGCCCGTTGGCGTAGATGAGATTGCCGGGAACGTATTCGCGCAGCGCCGTCGCCGGTGCTCGGGGCAGGGAGAAGTCCATGGCGCCGGTACGCCAGAAGGGAATATCCGCCCAGCCGACGACCGAGCCCACCTCCAGGCCATAGCCCGGCAGAAACCCTTCGGCCGCGAGTACGTTGAAAGTATTGAAGTCGTCGTGGCCCTCCGCCTGGCTGCGCCGCCGGACCGCGCCCTTGAGCCGCTTGACCAGATTGTCGCAGCGCCGGAACAGCGCTTCGTCGGCCGGTTCGAGCGTCCCCTGCCGCTCGCGCCGCTGATTGAGCCGCCGGATCTGCTCCAGCGCCCAGCGCAGGCGGTGGCGCAGCCGCGCGACCACCCGTTCCAGGTCGTCGACGAACCGGTCGACGCAGCAGCGCAGAACGTCCGGCTCGGTCACCTCCGCATCCTCCTGCGGCCAGCCCTGCGCGAATACGCGCCGCACGTCAGCGGCCAGCGCCGCGGCATGGTCGGCTACCAGCGTGCGCAAGGGACCGAAGTCGACCGGCGCGGTGCGGACCTCGCCGCCGTCGAACAGGTACGGCGCCACGTGCCGCGGCAGGCAGCCGTCAAGGGCCGCGCGCAGCGCGTTGCGTTCCGCCTCCGGGCGGTCGCCGGCGCGGCAATGGCGATACAGACTGGCGATCACGGTGGCATGGACGTGCTTGGCGACCATCACTTCGTTGCGCAGGTTGAACGCCGGCGGGTCGATCCGGCCGGCCAGCAGCTTGCGCGGGTCCTGGAAGTAGGCGCGGTCGTGGGAGGTCGGCCGGCAGTAGGTGATATCCACGGCCATGCGGTGGCGCCGCCCGGCGCGGCCGGCGCGCTGCCAGTAGTTGGCCGGCAGCGGCGGCACGTTGCGCATCAACACGGAATCGAGCTGGCCGATGTCGATGCCCAGTTCCAGCGTCGGCGTGCACACCAGACAGTTCACGGCGTCCGATGTTCCCCGGAACAGGTTCTCGAGCCGTTCGCGTTCGTCGTGCGGGACCATCGCGGTGTGCTCTTCCGGGCGCAGCATCAGGTAGGCGCCGTCGAGCAGTTGCAGGTCGTAGTTGTCGTCGTCTTCCGGCACCCATTCCAGCACGCCGGCGCAGCGCCAGGCGGGACAGCGCCGGTGCGGCAGGTTGCGCGCCGTGGTACGGCGGCAGCTCCGGCACCGCCGCACGCCCCGGTTCGGGCTCAGACGGAGCCGGTCGGCGCTCACCTGGTAGACTCCCGCCACGTTCGGCAGTGGGCGTCCACGCGCACCCTTGAGCCGTACCGGCACCAGCAGACCCTGGGCGGCGAGCATATCGAACAGGCTCTCCAGGAACGGCTCGACCGCCGGCGCCTGAACCCCCCACTTGCGCGCGGTCTGGCGCAGCGTGGTGTCGCCGCGCTCGCTCAACCACTGGGTGATCAACTGCGGGTTGTCGGTTTCGTCCCGGCGCAGCTTGGTGGCGTTGGGCTTGATGAAACTCGGCAGGTAACCCTGCTGGATCTCCCGGTCGCCTTCCATCCAGTACTTGGTGAATATCTCGTATTCCGGATCATGCAACGCGCCGCCGCGGCGCACGTAGTCGAGCACGCCGGCCACGCCTTCGCGCAGTTCCTCGGGGGCGATACCGAGCGTGTGCGCGTGTTCCTGAATCCAGGGCAGCGACGCGTCCAGGCCGACGTACTCGACCTTCATCCTGCCCCACGGTTCGAGGCCGAGCGCCTGCCGGGAGGACAGCGCTACCTCGCGCAGTACCTGAAAGCGCAGAAACTTGCGGCGCTCCTGCTGGTGCCGGCCGCCGCTGCCTTCGCGGCGGGCGACCTGCCACACTTCGGGAACCAGCGCCCGCGACAACGCCTCATCGGATTCCAGCAGATCGTCCACGCCACCCACCAGATCGCCGACCGAGCGGGGACCGGTCCGGATGCCGTCGGCCAGCAGCGCCCGCAGCCGGAAGCGGCGGGCGTGGTCCTTCATCCACCCGGCCTGGAACGCCGCGTCCTGCCGGTTGTCGCAGAACACGAGCAGGCGCCGGCGTTGCGCGTGATGCACCATGTCCTGCGTGAGGACGTGCACGTCGGCCACGTTGATCGCGCGCACGGGGCGTGCCGGTTCGCGATAGCGGCCGTTCAGGCGGCGGCCGGCAGCGCCGCACGACAGACAGCTCGTCAGGCGGCCGGAGTTCTTCGCGTTCTGGCGCACGGCGAGCAGCTCGACCGGGTCGCCGGCGGCGCCGCACTCGCGGCAGCGCGTCACCGGGTCCGGGTGAGCCGCGCCGCACCGGCGGCAGAAATGGAGCGGCGCCGTACGCGCATGAGCGGGTGGTTCGGCGGCGTCCTGCTCGGCGATCAGCTTGTCGATCAGCGCGACGCGGTTGCCGCCCTGCGCGTCTTCCTGCGCCGGCCACCAGGAGCCGGCAGCGCCGGCCCTACCGCCTCCAGGCTGCGCGCCGGTGAAACTGAAGTCCTCCAGGAACGCGACGTAGTAATGCTGCCCGCAGGTGGTGCAGGTGGTCACCGGAAAGTGCGCGCCGCGGTTGCCGGACTCGTGACCGGCCTCCTGGTCCTCGGCGGCGAGCCACAACCTGGGGCCGTCCCGGTCGTGCGGGAAGGTGGCCACGGCCCCGCCGATGCCGCGCACGAAGCCGTGCACCACGGGCCGCAGCAACGGCCGGTCATGCCGGCGCGCCGCGGCGCCCAGCGTCAACCAGGCGAGGATCTCGGCTTCGGTGACGGGCCGCCCGACGTGCTGCTGCAGCGCGGGCGGCAACTCGTCGAGCGCGCGCGGCGCGTCCAACTCCTGGTTCAGGCGGAATACCAGCTCGTTGCGCGACAACGCGGCGTGCAGGGCCGCCGGCCACTCACCCGCCGGCAGGTCGGTGCCCGACAACGCGCGATAGGCCGCCCTCACCGCGCCATCCCGATCGCCTTCTTCATCCACCGCGCGCACGCAGCGGTCGAGAATGGCGGCGGCGTCCGGTCCCGGGTCCGCGGGCACGAACCGCGGTTCCGCCCACACCTCCGCCTCGTAGTCTTCGCCTATCGTCGCCACCGCGGCGGCGGCAACGCCGAAGAAGCGCGCGGCGAACGAGCGCGCGGCCTCCGGTTCCCGGTCGTCGACGATGGTTGCCGAGGTGGCGACGCAGGTGGTGTGATCCGGCTCGGCGCCGCAGAACGCGCGCAGGCGCCGGATCAGACAGGCGGTCTCCGCGCCCAGAGCGCCGGTGAACGTATGCGCTTCGTCGAACACCAGGAAGTCCGGACGGGCGCCGGCGAAGAGCTGGATGTCCTGCTGGCGCGTCAGCAGCAACTCGAGCTGCTTCACGTTGGTGAGCAGAATGCGCGGCTGCCGGCCGGCCGTGCGCATCATCTGCCGCGAGCACACTTCCTCGGCCGGGAACACGGTCTCGCCGCTGCCCTCATGCCGCGCCTGGTGCAGCCGCGCCTCGTAGTCGGCCCGCGAAGCGCCGGGTCGCAGCCGGACGCCCGCCACGTCGGCTTCGCCTTCCGGCGTCTTGCCGACGTAGATGCCGAACGGAATGCCGGTGCCGGCCAGCAGCCCGCGCAGGCGCATGAGCTGGTCTTCCGCCAGCGCGTTCATCGGATAGACGATGACGGCGCTGATGCCGGGCGGCGCCTCCTGGTCCCGCAGCTTCAGGCACTGGCTGACGATGGGGTAGAGGAAGCACTCGGTCTTGCCCGAGCCGGTGCCGGTGGAGATCAGCGTGGTCCGGCCGGCGACGATGGCGCGTATCGCTTGTTCCTGGTGACTGCGGAGGTGGGTGATGCGGGCTGGAATCCGCTCGCGCAGGTGCGGATGGAGCAACCCCTCGGCTACCAGGGACTCGACCGCGCTGCCGCCGCGGAACGGACGCGACAGGCTGACGTACGGGCCCTTGAGCAGTGGCGAGCGGCGCGTCCGGTCGAGCGACAGGAGCTCGCGCATCTGCTGGTGCAGCCCCGGATCCGCAAAGGGGTACGCGGTGAGCTGGTAGCGCAGGAAGCTGCGGACGACGTTCTCGGTATACGCGACCGGATTCAGCGCCACGGGGGGCAGGTCAGACCGGTGCTGCGGCTAAGGAGCTCGCCTCGACCTTGGCAATTCGTTCGCCTAGCCCGCGCAGGTCTCGATGCACGGCGTCGATGCGCTCGGTCTGCTTGTCGATACGGGCGGTCAAGCGATTCTCGGTATCCCTGACGTTGCTCTCGATCCGGGCATGCGCCTTCTCCGCGCGCGCCTCCGAATCGGCGATCTGCTTCCCCAGGTCGGTCCTGAGAACATCGATCTGGCTCCGCGCGCGTCTCCGAGTGATGATCTGCTTCCCCAGATCGGTCCTGGGACCACTGATCTGCTTCCCCAGGTCGCGCCACATGAAGCCCAGAACCGCTACCAGCAGCGCCACGGCCACGCCAACCAGGGCGACGATCGCCTCTGCACTCATACGATGACCCTTACCCTGCGCATAGCCTTCCCGTCCGCCCCTGTCCGCCGTAGCCTGGATGTCGCACGTGCTCAACCGCTCGGTCGCCGCACGAGCGAGCTACTCGTGCCGCATCGTTACCGGCCACCACACATATTCGCCGGCTCGACGAACTGAATCAAGTACGTGGGGAAGTCGCCCGGCCGGGCGCATCGGGTCGGTGATCTGTCAGCCGCACGGGAGTCGCGTCATCACGCGCCGGTCTGTTGAGCAAAGCGGCTCAGGCTTGTTCAACACATTTGTTGACAGCAGAACCGCTGACTGTTATGTTGAGGAGGTCGCACCCGGCCCGAGGTGGGTGGGGACGTGCCTGGACGGTGCCGTTTCCGTTATGCTGGAGCCGTGTGGAGGAGGCCCATGGCGATTTCCGTGCTCGCTCCGGTCAAGCGCAAGATTGACTACCCTAGTTCCGACGGCAAGCCGGTGGCGGAAAGCGATTATCAACTCACCCCGCTGACCTACGCGCGCGATGGGCTGCGCCACTACTTTCGCCACCGCCCCGACGTGTACGTTGCCGGCAACCTGTTGATCTACTACGAAGCGGGCAATCTCAAGGCGATGGTGGCGCCGGACGTATTCGTGGTGCTGGGGGTGGGAAACCACGACCGCTCCTCGTACCTGCTGTGGAAGGAAGGCAAGGTCCCGGACTTCGTGCTGGAGATCACCTCGCGCACTACGCGGGGAGAAGACCAGGGGAAGAAGCGGGAGTTGTATCGCCGGCTGGGGGTAGCGGAGTACTGGCAACACGACCCGAGGGGAGAGTGGCTGAAGCCGCCGTTGCGGGGCTTGGAACTGGTTGCCGGGGAGTACGTGGCGCTGCCGGGGAGGGAGCTGGCGGACGGGACGCTGGCGCTGAGGAGCAGGCTGCTGGGGCTGGAACTGCGCCTCACCGAGGGCGGGTTACGCTTTCACGATCCGGTGACGGGGCTGAACGTACGCACGCTGGCGGAGACGGATGAGGCATGGGAGCGGGAGCAGCAGGCACGGGAGCGGGCTGAAGAGGGATGGCAGGCGGCGGAAGCGCGCGTGGCTGAACTCGAGGCCTTGCTGCGCCGGGAGCGCGGTCGTGATCGTGATTCCTGATATCAAGATGCAGCAGAAGAGTGACCCGGCGCCGCTTGGCGGCGTGCTCATCGTGGACACGACCGTTGGCGGCTGGGCCCCGCGGGTGCGGGCGGGGAGCGCCCGCGTGCCAAGCGGTCCGGTATTGTCGATGTGGCCGTCCCTGTTCCTGGCCGCCGATCGCTTGGCGGGGGACGCTCGCCCAGTATGTCGCCGGTTACACCGCCTGCACCCCGATAAGCGGAAAGTGGTCGTCTGGCGTTTCTTGAGTCGGCGGCATGAGACTGCCACAGCACAGAATGGGGTCGCACCCCAATAGGATGCGGCGCTGGTTCGAGCACGTGCGGGTGGAGGAGCTCAGTGCAAGCGACTTTCGGGTGAAGTTTCGCGCCGGCCTGAATCCGGGAACCTGGAAGCGCCACGGGGAGCAACTCATCCACGATTGCGCTGCGCACGACAAGAAGGTGCTCCTGGTCATCGACGAGCTGCCGATACTCCTCAAGCGGTTCCGTGACGACGGCGACGCACGTCGAGTCGATGAGTTCCTGAGCTGGCTGCGTGCCGTGACGCAGGGGCTCGATGGCTCGCCGGCCCTGATCATCTCCGGCAGCATCGGTCTCGGGCCGCTCGTGAAGCGGCTTGGCATACCCGACCGTATCAACCGCCTCGATCCGTTTCGCCTGGGGCCGTGGGACCGCCAAGTCAGCATCGAGTGCTTCGAGAGCCTCGCCGCGAGCCACCGACTGGCCGTGGAGGACGGCGTGATTCACGACGGTTATCTCGAATCCACCGCCGATGGCCACCGCTTTCTGTCTCGATTGCTGAAGGACTGGTGGTCAGCCCGCTTCCGGGATCACCACACCCCTCTCGAACAGCGTCCGTAAGCGCGGCCATTGGGATTCTCGTGACCGAGCCATCCGAGCGGACGATCCGCAAGTTCAATCCCGGGACGTTCCAATCCGATGCGGAAGTGATCGGGCAGTTCGTGGTCCGGAAACGCGAACTGGATATCGTGCTCGACGTTCTGCGTGGCAACGTCGATTCGCCGTCGTGTCAGCACGCGCTCCTCGTCGCGCCTCGCGGCAGAGGGAAGACGATGCTGTTGGCTCGCGTCGCCGCGGAGCTGCGCACCAATGACGCTCTCTCCAAGCGGCTGTTGCCGGTTCGGTTCATGGAAGAAAGCCAGGAGATCATGGATTCGGGCGGCTTCTGGCTCGAAGCCTTGTTTCATCTCGCAGCGGAGACCGCCAAGCGGGAGCCGGATTTCTCGCAGGAATTGCGCGCGGCGCACGGCGACTTGGCTGACCGCTGGCGAGAGGAGGATATCGATCGACGTGCGAGGGCCACGGTCCTGGACGCGGCGGACCGGCTGGGGCGCCGGCTCGTCCTGATGGTCGAGAACCTGCAGGATCTGTGCGGCGACGTGGACGACGACTTCGGATGGAAGTTGCGGGAGGCGCTGCAGACGGAACCGCAGATAATGCTGCTCGCCACCGCCACCAGTCGGTTCAATGGGCTGGACGATCCGACGCAGCCGTTCTTCGAGCTGTTCCGCACCGTCCTCCTTGAGGCTTTGGACACCGGCGAGTGCCGGCGTCTGTGGCAGGTGGTCAGCGGTGACGACGAGATCGACCACCGCGAGATCAGACCGCTTCAGATACTTACCGGCGGCAACCCCCGCCTTCTGGTCATCGTGGCCCAGTTCGCGCGCCACCGCTCTCTGCGCCAGTTGATGGAGGAGCTGGTCACGCTGATCGACGATCATACCGAGTATTTCCGCAGTCACCTGCAGGGCCTCGCAAAGACCGAGCGACTCGTCTATCTCGCGGTGATCGATCTCTGGCAACCGTCGAGCACGGCAGAGATCGCGGCGCGGTCCCGCCGCGACGTCCGAGTCGTGTCGGCGATGCTCGGAAGGCTCGCCAACCGGGGAGCGGTGAGCGTCGAAGGAAGCGGCAGGAAGCGGCGGTACGCCGCTGCGGAACGCCTGTACAGCATCTACTACAAGCTGCGCCGGCAGCGCGACGAGGCAGCAGTCATACAGAACCTGATTCGCTTCATGGCGGCATTCTACAGCGGACCTGAGCTGGCAGACACGATCGGGAAGCTCAGCATGGAGGCGACTCAAGAGCCAGCCATTCAAGAGGGACTCGAGCGCGCAAGAGCCGAAGATCCGCAGGTCGCAAAACTCTTCTCCAGTTATCCACTGCCAAGCATCGAAGGAGTATCCAAGCCGACTTCGAAGACGGGACGAAGACACGCAGAAGCGTCTTATGCGAATCTGACCACTGCTCGGACACTCCTCGATAACGCGTTGACACATTTCAAGCGCGACGAGCACGAGGCCGCGATTGAGGTGTGCGACGAGTTGGTCGGACGATTTGGCGACAGTGAGGCGCCTGCGATTCAGGAGCTGGTGGCGAAAGCGCTGTTCAACAAAGGAGTGGCACTAGGCAACAGGAAAGGTATGCGGCCGCGATTGAGGTGTGCGACGATTTGGTCGAACGATTTGGTGACAGTGAGGCGCCTGCGATTCAGGAGCTGGTGGCGAAAGCGCTGTTCATCAAGGGATTGACACTACGGCGACAGGAAAGGCCTGCGGCCGCGATTGAGGTGTACGACGAGTTGGTCGGACGATTTGGCGACAGTGAGGCGCCTGCGATTCAGGAACAGGTGGCGAAGGCGCTGTTCAACAAGGGAATGACTCGATATACACAGAACGAATACGAGGCTGCCATTGAAGCCTACGATGAGGTTATCAAGCGATTTTTGAATAGTGATGTTCCCGATATTAAGAATCATTTATTTAGATCAATAGTCGGCAAAGGTAGTTCATGTATGGAACTTGACCGTCCCGAGAAAGCCTTGCGTGCTTGCGAAGTATTCAAACGAAACTATAAGAATATGAACGAAGAAACGGATATAGAACTCCGATGGCGAGTGGAATTAATCAGGACGAAGGCGCTGAGCAGACAGGGAGACCATCGCGCTGCCATGAACTCATTCAGCTCCGTGTATGCTGGTTTCAGACCCACCGACGAGACGATGGTGGGTCTGATGATCGCGGGCGTGTTCGAATTGGTTGCAACCGGAGCGCAGCAACGTGGCCTGCTCGATATTCTGTTGATGGACGAGGAGAAGTCGGCTGCGTTGGCGCCCCTCGTCGTCGCCCTGCGTAAGGACATGGGCGAGCAGGTTCGCGCGTCGGCGGAGGTGATGGAGGTTGCCCAGGACATCATTAAGAAGATCGAAGGTCGACGAGCTTCCGGTGGGCGATCCTGAGACGTTCCGGTCCGAACGGAGGCGACAATAGCATTGGTGGTCGCTGACGCGAGGGAGTGCCGTTATGAGGTCGCGTCCTGCACGCGGTCGAGCAGATCTCCGTCCGTCTCGCACTCGATGATCCATTCGCCAACCTGTGCCAAGCGCTCCGGATCGGTCAAGCGCTCCAACAAGGCGGACAACCGGGGTGCCGTTTCCGCCGTGAACTTCCGCGCCGCCTGGCGGCACAGGAGCCTGCGCTCTTCGGCACGGACCTGCGCGATACCACGCTCGATGCCCTGCTCAATACCACGCTCGATACCACGTTTGATACCCTGCTCAATACCTTCCTTCAGGCCCTGCTCACGGCCTTCCGCGACCCACTCAGCGGTCCATTCCTTCACCTGTTCCGCCAACATCGTCCGCACCTCCTCCAGTCTCGGCATCGGCTCCAACTCCGTGCCCCGCGGCCCGCGCGGCACCAACACCTGCTCCACCCATTCCTGGAACACTCGCGTCAACTCCGTGTCCCCCAACTCCCGCAGCCGCTCGATCAGCGCTGCCAACAGCACCGGCGCCTGTCGGGCCTCGTGCCGTTATGCAGACCGTCTACCGCGAATCTGAACCGGACTTCCTCCCGTGCTCGGGCGCACTCGTTTGCGCACACCGGTCATACGCAGTCGCCAATCGATGAGTGCGCGACTCACACCGAAGCGTTCGGCGAGCCGCTCGGGGGAAGACATCTTCCGGTATGCGCAAAGCAGGCCTTCCGCCGGCACGAGCACGCATCCGGCGAGCCAGTCGGCTTCTTCCTCCTGTTCGTTGTTGAAACTCGCTCGGAACAGCAGTCCTTGACGAGACAACTGCGTATCATCTGACCGATGGTTGAGGAGTATATGCGCAAGCTCGTGGCACAAGCTGTTGGTGCGGCGTCGAGCGGACTGGCCCGAGTTGAGAATCACCAGTTTGACACCGCGCTGAGAGATGGTCACGGCTGACCAGCTATCCGGTTCAGTCACCGTTAGTTGCGTGATACTGGCTGGAGACAGGCCGGGAAGCTGCTCGGGTGTCGCTACCCGCACGCCGAGAGATGCGGCCAACGCGTTCGCGTCGAGTCGCGCGTCCGGGGGGATGCCGAGGGCTTGGCGGTACTCGCCGGCTACCCGTTCGCACCAAGCCTTGAATCCACGCCGCATCAGTCGGCGCCTTGCTCCTTCGACAGCATCCGCTGCGCGGCCAGGATGAGGTCCTGGAGTGCGGCAGCCGTCTCCACGGACATGGTCTGACGACTGCGGAAATGGACGGCAGCGGTGGGCAGTCTATGGCCTTCGGTACTGAGGCTCAATATGCTCGATGGGTCTAATTCCAGCCACTGGCATAATTTGGTAAAGTTCTGCAAGTCTGGAAGCTGGCCGTTTTCGACTCGCGACAGCGTAGCCGGAGACACGCCGATCTCGCGCGCCGTAGCTCGAATCCCCACCTTGCCGCGTTTCCGGGTGACCAGTCGCCCAAGCGACCGCAGAGACAAAGAATCCGACATCATTCCTCCTCGCACGAAGTGCTTGACAAGTGAAACAGTCCTCAGTACCTTTGAAGTGTATCATCGGTGGGACACTTTGTCAGAAGCCGATGGTTCGTATCAACACGTATGCGCCAGCGTGGCGTTTACGTACCGGAAGGAGGGCGCCATGACGGTATCGAATGATCGCAAGGAAGGTCCCGGGGCACCGGCGGACGAGGGTACGACCATTCTGATCGACCGCAAGGAGTACCACGTGCCATGGCGGGCACACGGCAAGATCGTCTTGACTGGGTTGCAGATACGTAGTCTCGCAGAGCCGCCGATCGACGAGCGCCGCGACCTGTTCGAGATCGTGCTTGGTGGCTCCGATCGCAGGATCGACGACGACACGGAAGTGGAGATCCGCGACGGAATGCGCTTCTTTTCAGCGCCGCGGCAGATCAATCCTGGTCGTGGACGGCAAGAGTAGCATCGCGGCGCCGGATACAAGTGGAGGTCCGCGATTCGCACCGAGGAGGTAGACCATGTTGCCAAATGAAGACCGGGAGTGCCTCGAAGCACGGCGTTTGCAGTACAGCGAAGTAATTGAGGACCGGATGACCTGTGTGGTGCTGCATGAATTCCCGCTGCCGAACGGGTTGCGGCCCTCCCGGTCCGATCTCCTGCTCAGATTGGCGCCGGGCTATCCGGACGTCGCGCCCGACATGTGGTGGTTCGATCCGCCGATACTACGGCCGGACGGGCAACCGATTCCCCAGACCGACATAACGGAGCACTACCTGGGTAGAACGTGGCAGCGCTGGTCCCGCCACTTCAACGCTGGCCAGTGGCGTCCTGGCGTCGACTCCCTCGAGAGCTTCCTCGCGCTCGTAAGCCAGGAATTGACCAGGAGTTAGCCGGCCTCATGGGTGTCACGCTCGTTCTGCCGGACCCGATCACCAGCGATCTGACGCGGACGACTGCCTTGCCCGATGAGACGGCGGGAGTCCTGCTTGCCCGCCTCCACCGATCGGTGAACGGTGATACTCGTCTGCTCGGGCGCGCGCTGCACTGGGCTCCTCCGGAGGCATACCAGGATCGCTCGCCATCGGAGATGTCGATCACGCCCGAGGGTTACGTACGTGCCCTTGCCCTGGCCGAGCAAGACGGCTCTGTGCCGATCTGGGTGCACACACATCCGGGCGGTACTCCCGTGCCAAGCGAGCGCGACCGCGTAGTCGACCGCGCCATTGCTGATGTTTTCCGGGTAAGAAGCGGTTCGGAATACTACGGCACGGTGATCGCAGCACCGAACGGCTCAAGCCTCCACCTCACCGGGACGTTGCAGGAAGAGGGTCTGAGAACCGAACCCATCGACCGTTTCTGGTCGGTGGGCGGCCGGTGGAGTCTGCAGCGGGCCTTCGACCGAGAACCGCAACGCATCGACCTTGCCATGTTCGACCGCAATGTTCGCGCGTTCGGCGATGCCGTGCAGCAGACCATCGGGATGCTCAAGATCGCTATCGTAGGAGCCGGAGGCACCGGTTCAGCCATCGCCGAGCAGGTCGTGCGGCTGGGCGCTCGCGATCTGCTCCTGGTGGATGCCGATACGTTGAGCGCCAGCAATGTTACGCGCGTGTACGGTTCGACTCCGGAACAGGTCGGCGTGCCCAAAGTTCTCGTGCTGCGCCAACACCTGCGGGCGATTGCGCCCGACATCCGGTGCCGGGTAATCAAAGGCATGTGTACCAGCGAATCCGTGGCGCTCGAACTAGCCGGCGTCGATCTCACTTTTGGTTGCACGGACGACAACGCCGGGCGGTTGGTTCTGTCCCGACTTTCTACCTACTACCTGGTTCCGGTGATCGACGTCGGCGTGCTGCTGAGCAGCGACGACGACGACGAATTGATCGGCATCGACGGCCGCGTCACGATTCTCTCGCCGGGCAATGCCTGCCTGCTGTGCCGCAATCGAATCGACACGGGACGTGCCGCAGCGGAAATGCAGACCCCGCAGGAGCGGGAGAGGCTTGCGGGCGAAGGTTATGCTCCTGCTCTCGGCGGCGTGGAGCCGGCAGTGGTTACGTTTACGACCATGGTAGCGTCAGCCGCCATCAATGAGTTGCTTGAACGTCTGGTCGGCTATGGCCACCCAAGGAGACCTACCGAAATACTGCTACGGATACATGACCGGGAAACGTCCACGAACATCGTCGAGCCAAACCCGGGTCATTACTGTCACTTCGGACAGAACAAGTGGGGCGCCGGCGACACGACGCCGTTCCTGGAACAGACCTGGGCAGAATGAGTATCGTGAAGACGCAGACCGGCAACCGATCGACGCGTCGCTCCCCCATCGCTCGCGGTGTTCGACGATTGCTCATAGGAGCGCTTGAAATCATACCTGCCTTGCGGTGGCGCGTCGAGCACAATGCGGCCAACGTGGACGATGTTCCTTCCCGAATACCAAAGCGCCGCGCCTATCTCGTGACGACCGCGATCCTGCGCAAATGGTTGGTGTTCGACTGCCCGTGTGGTACCGGACATCGGGTCATGCTGAATCTTGACCATTCGAGACGCCCGCACTGGCTGCTGACGTTATCAGCTACTCGGCAAATCACGCTTTCGCCGAGCATAGACTTTCGTGACCGAGACCGTCGCTGTCATTACTTCCTGCGCAAAGGTCGAGTGATCTGGGCGAAGCGGCCACGCAACTTTCGGTCAACAAGGTAGTTGCCATGCGTACACAGATATCGATCGCAGGTGATCCGAAACCGAACGCCAAGGCAGACACGGTCATGCCGACGACGACGGAGTCACAGTTGCTCGCCCGGGAAGCACGCAAGGCGATTTTCCAGATGCTCCAAGATTGCACTGGTAGAACGCTGCTTTGCTATGTGAGCCGGTACTCAATCAGCGAAGAAGACATTCGTTATCTTCAGGAGCTGCTTCACGCTGTAGAGCCTGAGGCACCGCTGGATCTTCTACTGGATTCGCCTGGCGGCAGCATTCGCACGGCGGACAAGCTGGTCCGCATGCTCCGGGATGCGTCTTCATCAGAGCATGAGAATTCACCACCCGGGGAGTATCGATTGATCGTACCGGACCAGGCGAAGAGCGCCGCAACGCTGGTCGCTCTGGGAGCGAGCGAAATCGTCATGAGCAGCACGTCCGAGTTGGGGCCGATCGATCCGCAAGTGGAACTGCAGGACCAGGACGGGAACTGGAATTGGCACTCGGCGTTCGACTACATCGAGGCCTACGAGGCGGCGGAAGACAACTATAGAAAAAAGCCCGAGGACGCGGCCTATAGAGCGGTATTCGAGAAACTCGATTCAGTGCGCTTCCGTAGTATGGAGAAGATGGTCGAGTACACGAGAAAGTGCGCGGAGGACGTGCTCAAAAGGCATGGAGGAAGCTATACGTTGGCGCCAAGCTTATTGATGGACAGAACACGGTTCCCAATCCATGAGCAGGTAATCGACTGGGAAACAGCCCGAAAAGCTCTGAAGCTCAGGGTCAGGTTTCTGAGCCACAAGGACAGGTTGTGGCGGCGTTACTGGAGACTCTACGGTCATCTGCAGCACGCCGTAGAAGATTATCGAAAGATATTCGAATCGGCGGAAGTTTCGCTGCTCGTAGCGTAGATTAGATTATCGATGCGCCCGCGCCCACAGGGTGAGGCGTAGTTCGTCGCCGAACAGGGCGTACTCGGGGCGGCGGCCGGAGTGGGCTGCGCCGGCGTCGAGAATCTTGCGCACGCCTTCGCCGCGCGATTCGAGGAACACCTGTCCGGTGCGCTTGCTGCGGATTCTCGACAGGAAGTTCACCAGGAGCTGGTTGCGGGTGAAGGTGCGGTAGGGCATGTCGTCGAGCGTGATCGTGTTGGGCAGCTTGCCCGGGCTGTAGAGCTCCAGCCGGTCGGCGAACAGGAACAGCCGGACCTTCGAGCCGGAGATCGCGTAGTCGCGGTGCGCCACGGCGTTGACGATCGCCTCGTCGACAACGTCGACGTCGTACTGAGCGGCGGCGGCCGTCGAATCCGAACGCTGCATGAATCGGGGTTACGTAGGCGATTCCGGCGTCGATCTGGTCGGAAACCGGCCCGGCGAGCCGCTCGGCATGGATGAGGTCGTCGGAAGACAGGCGCGTTCCCCGGTAGCAGGCGGCTTCGATCGATCCGGAAGCGAGGAAATCGGTCGGCTCAGCGGCGAACACCAGCAGGCCGGCCACGGTGGGGCGGTCCGCGCCGTCCTCGTCGCGTACGGTCACCCGCGTGTTGCGCAGCAGGTCGAGCCAGGGAATCGTCGGCGACCGTCCGAAGAACGCCTCAAGTCGGTTGCGGTTGAGGTGTCCCACGGTTGCGGCGAGCACCGGCTGCTCGTCGAACACGTACTCGCGTCCTCGTTGTTGAAAGAGCCGGGCGAGCTCCGCCGGGGTAAGGTCCCGTTTCGTGGACCCGATGCGGACGTAGTAGCGCCCGCCCGAGGTGCGATGGACGTAGAGCCCGCGCGGGACCTCCGCCAGAAGAACGCGCCGGTCTTCGCCGCTTGCCGACGGCAGCAGTGCCTTGCGGACGACCGGCCGGATCGGTGGATCGCAGTTGTGCGTCGCGACGTTGAGCAGCCACTGCTCGACCACGTCCAATCGGTCGGTCGGGATGCCGGTCACTGCTCCGGCATCGTCGACCCCGAGGAAGACCGCGCCGCCCTCGGCATTCGCGAACGCCACCAACTCGCCGGCCAAGTCTTCGGTGTTGGGAGAGGTCACCCGCCGCTCGCTCAGGCGCAGCTCCTTGAATTCGGCGCGGCCATCCTCCCCGGCGCGAATCTGCTCGAGCATCTGCGCGGCGCTGTTGAACATCGACTTACGCTACCATCCTGGCGATATTCCGCGGGGTTTACCGCGGCGCTCCGGGGCGGCAATCCCCATCGCATCGAGCACGCCGATCATATGCCTGCTATCGCTTGGCCAGCGCGGCTTCGAGACTCGCCGCCAGGTCGATGTCGCCCAGTTCTCGAAGCTGGCCGGGCAGCTCCGGCCGGGACGCGGGGTGTACGCCCGCGGTCGCCAACCTGGCGCGGGCACGGTGGGTCAGATAGACGACGTTGAACTCGTTGACGGCGTCTTCGTCACCGGCGTCGAGCATGCGTTCCATACGCCTTTTCGCCGCTTTGGCGCGCTCCAGAGCTGCCACAGGATCCGGTAGCGGCAGACGATGATTCCAGCGCCGTACGACTGCGGTCCATGCATGATTCTTGTCCAATAGCGGTTCGCCGAAGCGAACCGCCCAGATCAGCAAGTCACCGCCACATTCGATTTCCCGGTCAACGCGAACCAGGTTCTTCGAGCGCATATCGACTTCTATGGGCGCCTTGTCTCGCAGGAGCTTCGTATCATGGCAGAGCACGATCAGGTCGAGATCGTCTGAATCGACACCTGGTCTGATGGCCGATCCAATGGCGATGACGGCGACGATATTGGGATCGCGCTGCGCCCGCTCGAGAAACGCGGCAAGCCAGCTCCCGGCACCGAGCGTGGGCCACCGGCGTATGGCGTCCCGTGCGTTCTGAACCATCTGAAGATGACGTTGAGCGAGCGCCGGCTTGCCGGCTGCGGGCGTCACGTGGCCCTCCTGCTATCTTCCGACTCGAACAGCTCCGCTTGGTGTTCGTCGGGGCCGGAATCGACCTTGTAGTTGGTGCCGCGTTCGGCTACGCGCTGGTCAGGCTGTTCATCGGTTATTGGAGTAGCGTCGCCGTGTCGAAGCGCCTCGTAACGGAATTCGCCGAGCAGGTTACGGGCGTGCAGATGGCACTCGCGCCACGACTCGGCCGCGCTCTGCGCGAGTTGCCAGTCGTAGAAGCGGGGGCCGAGGCGACTCGCGACGGGCTGAGGGCGCTTGGCGCGGTCGTCGTGGCCGAGTCCGTAGTCGGCGAGGCGGAGGGTCTCCGGGAGTAACCAGCCTTCGCCATGGTTTTGCTCGACGAAATTCCGCATGCCGATCTCGTGATCGCCACCAGACGACTCTATCTCTTCCTCAAGGTGCCGCATGGCGATTTGCGTCAGCACCGTATGACGGAACTCGGGGTCTCTGTCCTTGTCTACGCGCCAGAATCCGGTTGGTAGACCCGTCGGATCGGACCGGTCGCAATCGGCAAGAACGTGGGAAAGGTCGTCGCTGTTCAAGCCGAATGACGACGCAACCAATGCGTCCGCCGCCGCGTTACACCGCAACCGCTCGGACGCACGAATAGGAAGCTGTGTAGCATTCCACTCAATTCGCGTGGAGGCTTGAATGGTTGTGGCCAATCCTAACCCTGGTTGGGAGCCATAGAACCGAATATACTTCGGCAACGGGAGCCCCATATCCTCAAAAAAGTGGTAATTCGCATTGATGCCGACGATGCGTATTCTCGCTTGCCAGTCGAAGACGAGTGAGGACAATACGACGAAACACGCTTGCCTGAATTGAATGGACCGAGGGGTCAGGTAGTTTACGGAATCACCGGCGGGGAGATTCGGAATCACACCCGCAACGACGGTTCTTTCGTTGGTAGAATTAGACAGTTTCCTAATACCTATTTTCGTACCATGAAAGGCAATTTTATCGTTGCGCAGATATTCTTCATTGGCGATTAGAAACTGCGGCTGAATTGATGCGTATGGTTCACGCTCTTGGGTCCATTCGGCCCGTCGTCCCGATCCGCGGATATGTTGCGTGACACTTGGAAGACGATCATAGAACATCAAGCCTTGATAAAGGGGCAGCGCTATATCGCGGATGTCGTCTCCGTGAATCCAGGAGTCCCCGTCCCGTGAGAGGATCACGCCGGCCGGGAGGTTGGCGCGGGGGAGGGGGAGCAGGTCGTAGGGCGGCTGGGCGCAGCGCCGGCGCCAGTCGGTGCGCGCTACGTCGCCAGGCTTGAGCAGGTGGCCGTGGATGAAGCGGGCTTCGGCGGCGCGGCGGTCGGCGCCGGCGGTGGTGTCGAACAGCCAGTCTTCCAGTTCGATCTCCGGTGGCTGCGGGCGGGATGGATCGACGCCCAGTTCGTCCCACAGTTCCTGGATCGGACGCCAGTCGCCGAGCAGCCAGCGGCTGTACTCGTCGGGCCGGTAGCCCTTGGCCTCCCACTGCGGCCGGGGCGGGAACAGCCGGGAGTCGTTGGTCATGTGAAACTCGGTGGCGTAGCGGATGCCCCAGCCGCCGGGGCGGTCGTCGCCGAGCAGGACCGAGTTGGCGTAGAGCTTCTCCAATATCTCCAGGTCGCGCCGGGACTGGATTTCGAGGATGGCGCGGCTCCTGGGGCTGAAGCGTTCTATCTGTGCGCGCGAGTAGCGCGTGGACAACTCGTCGGCGCGTTCCCAATCGTCCAGACGGCGGCGCATGAATACGGTGCGGATCGCTTCGGTGGCGCCGCCTTTCTCGACGATCACGGGATTGAACTTGAAGCGACTGTCAATCGGGAAGATCCGGTCGCGGTTCTCGATGCCGAACAGCCATTCCCAGCGGCAGCGTTCCAGGAACAGGGTGCGCAGGGCGCGAGTGCCGTGGTCCGAGTACAGGCCGGAGGGAACGATGAAGCCGAGCCGGCCGCCGCGCTTCAGCAGTCCATGGGCGGCTTCGAGGAACAGCTTGTACAGGTTAATGTCGGCCGATCCCTGGTGGCGGAACGGATGCGCCGGGTCGCCGTACCCACAGAAGCGGCGGCGCGCGTCCCGCCATCGTTCGTGCATCGCGCCGTTCTCGTGGCCGCGCGCCGCGGCGAAGCGGTCCTGACTCCTGTCGGAGCCGTCGGGGTCGCCGAACGGGTGCGCGGCGTGGCCCATGAAGTTGGACTGCGCGCGGAAGCGGGCGTTGTAGTCGAGCCAGCCACGCTCGACGGCCACGTCGGCGAAGTAGCCGGCCTGCCTGCGCAACGCTTCCTGTTTGCCGTAGGAGCGGTAGAGCGGGTCGATGTTGGTGAAGAACTCCTGGGACACCGGCTTGGCGATGTCCCACGGCGGATTGCCGAGGATCGCGTCGAAGCCGGCTCCCGGCGCGCGGAACACGTCCGGGAACTCCAGCTCCCAATGGAAGAAGCGCAGCTCGGCGGCGACGCGCGCGGCGACCGCCTGCGTCTCCGGCGGCGGTGCCGCAAAGGTCGCCGGCAGCGGGGCGCAGGCGATCCGGTCGACCGGCCAGAACCAGCACGAGCACCACAGGTCCATCGCTTCTTTCAGCGATCGCCACGCCGGCGAGCCCACCAGGTCGTCGCGGTAGCGGCGCGCCCGCTCGGCGGCGTCGTGCACCGGCAAGGCGTGCAGGTCGGCCAGCACGGCGAGCGCCTGGTCATGGGCGGCGGCCGCCTGCTGCAGCAGATCGTCGTGGAACAGCGTGCGACCGCTCAGGAACACGCGGAGATCGGGCGTCAGCCGCTCCTTGACGAACGCCTTGATCGCCTTGGTGCGGTCGCCCTTGGCGAAGCGCACGCCGTTTGGTGTGGTTCTTGTCGCCGCCTTCGCGGTTCTTCCAGGCCATCACCGGGTAGTGCCGGAACTGGTCGAACCACGCGCCGATCAGGGCGTTACCGCACTTGACCTTGTGATCGAGGAAGCCGAACAGCAGCGTGCGGTCCATGGTTTCGATCCACAGCGACAGCCGGCACAGCTCGACGGCCAGCGGATCGAGATCGACGGCGTAGATGCAGCGCTCCACCACGTGGCGGCGCAGCACCGCCTTGAGGCGAGGTTCGAAATCGTCGTCGTCCGGCCGGCAGGGGATCAGCTCGTCGACCAGAAGCTCGTGCCCGGGGCGCCGGCCGTCATGGATGCCGAGCAGCCGCACGAGGGAGCGCGCGCCGTCGGGTCTGATGCGGTGATGGTGCTGCAGCGAGGCGTACAGCGCATCGGTGAGAAAGCGCAGCGCGGCCAGCGGGAAGGTGCCCGATCCGCAGGCGGGATCGCAGACGGTCAACGCCAGGATGCGCTCGGGCGTCTTCGGCGTCCAGCGCGCCGGCGGCGCGGCCGGGTCGGGACTTCCGCCGGCGCCGGGCGGCGGGTCATACGCCAGCGGGCGCAGGGTGCGCTGCACGGTGGGGACGGCAAGGCCCGGCCGCGTGTAGAAGCTGCCGGAACCCTTGCGCGTGCCGCCCCAGCGCACCAAGTACCACTCACCCGGCAGGACCACGCGGGCGACCATCCGGCGGGCCGTCTGCCCCAGCGCCCGTTCGTACGCGAGCCGGCGTTCGGGCGTGTCCTGCCCGCGTCGCGTGCGCACCAGCCCGGCCACCTGCGCCGCGCGGCGGGCCCAGGTCTCGGCGCGCGTGCGGTCGCGCCGCCGGTCGTCGGATTGGGCGGCGGCGGCTTCATCCGTCGCCCCCGCCGCCGCCTCCTGCGCTGCCGCGAATTCGAGCGCTGGTTCCTCGGCGTCCGATCCCTCGGCCTGATCGTCCTGATCGGTTCGTCGGTTCTGCTTGAGACTCTCGAACAGCGCCTTGAGGGCGGCGTCGCCCATCGCTTCCAGCCGCGACAGCGGCAACGCCGGCTGGTCGCCTACCGCCAGGAAGACCACCGGGTCGTCGGACGGCGCCGTCTTCAGTTCGTAGTCCAGCAACCCTTCGTAGAGGATGCCGAGGTACTCGAGAGAGGTCGGAGAAGTCGACCGGCACGACCGTCCGCATCCCGGCGCGGCCCTGGCGAATGCGGATCGTGGTACGGGTGAGGAGCCGCAACATCTCGCGGAGGTCGTGGTCGGACAGCACCTGCTGCTCGAAGCACGCCTGCTCGAACACCGCGAGCGCCTGCGAGACGCCGTCGGCCGGGTCCTCGGCGCCCGCCGCGAACAGTTCCCCGCCGTACGCCGTGACCGGCAGATCGGGATGATGGGAGCCGTCCCGCACCAGCCGGAACAGCGCCAGCACGCGCGGCCAGGCGGAGAAGCCGTCCGCCAGCGTACCGCCATGGCGTTCGAGCTGATCGAGCAATCCGCTCAGCCCGTAACTGCCGTGGTACAGGGCATTGTCGCGCGGCAGCAGATCGCGCGATTCGGCGAACAGGATCACCACCAGCCGCATCGCCACCCGACAGGCGGCGCGGTAGACTTCCTCAGCGGTCGCGCCGACCTGTTCTGCTTCGTCGGGTGGACTTTCGGCCAGGGACGCCGCCATGTCCGCCAGAAACCGGAGGTATTCGGCGCGGTCGACCTCCGGCGGTTCGACCAGGTCGCGCAGCGCCTCGCCGTGGGACTGGATCAGGAGCTCGACCGCTTCGCGTACCCGTTCGCCGAGCACCTCGGACAGTTCCGCCTGCCCCTTGCGCGCGTCGCGAACCGCCTGCAGCAGCGGCGGCGGCGTGCCCTCGGTCTCCGGCGTCCACAGCGTGGCGGCGAGCAAGGTGCGTAACGCGGTGACCTGCGGGGACAACTCGCCCTCGTCGAACCACAACTCCAGGTCCCATTCGCACCAGGCGTCGTAGTCCAGGCCGGCGAACAGCAGCCGCCACTGGCGGCCGTTGGTCACCAGCGCCAGATGCTCGTTGCCGGCGCGCAGCCAGCCGAGCACCTGACTGACGCTGCGGCGACCGCGGCCGATGCCGAGCCGCCGTTCGCCGTCCAGGAACACGGGCAGCGCCGCGCCGCGGCGGCCGCTCCACAGATGGCTCGGCTTGACGGTTTCACCGGTAACGGCGCGTCGTCCCCAGGCCGGCGCCACGCGGCTGCCGCGCGTCCAGGCGCCGGTGGCGGCGTCCAGGCCGCAGACTCGTTCCAGCACGAAGGCGGCGAAGCGCGACCGGTCACCGCTGCCGTCGAGGATCGCGTTGGCGCGCTGGCGTAGCTGACCTGCGGTGTACGCGTCGAGTGGGGGAGGCGCGAGCGCCGCCAGCGCCGCCAGCCGCGTCCCGTCGAACAGCAAGCCGCCGTGGCGCAGCCGATCCCAGCCCGGCAGGCCGGCAGCTTGGGCAGGTTCCCGGTTCGGCTTCACGTGGCGCGCTCCGGGAGGCGAATCTCCACCGCGACGGGAAATACCCGCGCGGCGCTCGCCATGGTGAACCGTTTGGGGAGGAGATGATCGAGGAGGCGGGCGCGTTCGTGCTGCAACTGTTCGCGAATCTCCTCGTAATGCCGGTGGCGGCGGGAAATCTCCTCCCGCTTCTCCTCGATCGACTGCCCGATTGCGGCGCGGCGCTCCTCCTGGCCGAACAACTCGCCCTGCGCCGCTCGCAGGTTCAAGTCTTCGATCTCGCGCGTGAGCCGCGCAATGGTCGATTCCTCGATGAGCGCCGACACCTCGCCCTGGCGTTGGCGGTAGCGTTCGTCCTCCCGGCGGCGCACGCCGGCGCCATCGTCACGCAGCCGAGCGCGCAGCGCTGCGCTGAGGTCGCCGGCGTACCGGCGCAGCCAGCGCCGCAGGTCGGCGTCAACCTCCGCCAGGAGATCGCCGGCGCGCTGCCGCTCGTCCCGAGTCTCCGCCGCCTGCGCGGCGCGCAGCGCCTGCGGCGGCCGGTGGGTGAGCGGTCGGCCCAGTGCGCCGTCCTGCACCGGAAACACCACCGTGCGCGTCCAGCGATGGAAGGTCTCGCGCAGCTCGTTCACGGCCAGTTCCTCGATGCTGAGAAAGAGCAGGGCGTCGGCGTGCTCCGGCACCTCCCCGCGGCGCACGGTCCAGCGCGAGACTTGGTTGTCGCCGGGGTAGCGGCGCCGCGCCAGCACCGCGAGCGCCCGTTGGATCAGCGGATGGGCCAAGTGCATGAGCACCGCATCGCGGCGCGGCCGGAACACGCTCAGCGCTCCCAGCCGCTGGATGAACGGTTCGGTGCTGAACGCCAGCTTGCGTACGGGTCCCGGTTCGCCGGTAGGCGTCGGGCGGCGCACCGCCTCGTCGATCACCTCCCGCCATCCGGCGAGGCCGGGATCGACGACGGCATAGCAGCCGGGTTCTTCCGCCACGTGGCGGAGTTGCGGCCGGCCGCCGGAAGTTGCCGCCATGGCCGCGTCGAGGGTGGCGCCCAGCGCCGGCGGGTCCAGATCGATCTCGGCCGCCAGCGCGTCGAGCAGGGCAGCGTTCACCGCCTCGCCATCCGGGGCGGCGGCGGGGTCGGCCGGGAAGAACGCGCTGCCGCGCGCGGTGTCGAGCCCCCGGTTCAGGTCGCTCTGCACGCTGGCCGCGTCGTCTCCCAGGATCAGCCGGCGGTGCACGGCGCGGTCGAATACCTCGTTGACCGAACCGAGGTCCTCGCGGATCTCGTCGGCCTTGCGGATCACGTGCGCGAGGAACCGCACGTCGTGATCGGTTTCGCTGGCGAAGTGATGCACCGTCACGTCGCGAGCCTGGCCGTAGCGGTCGAGGCGGCCATTGCGCTGCTCCAACCGGGACGGGTTCCAGGGGCAGTCGTAGTGAAGCAGGTAGCGGGCGGTGCGGTGCAGGTTGAGGCCCTCGGACGCCGCGTCGGTCGCCACCAGCACCCGCGCCGGCGAGGCCGGGGAGTTGAAGGCCGCCTTGACGTTCTCGCGGTCGAGATCGTTCATGCCGTCCGGGCCGCCCGCCCCGAACAGCGTCAGGACCCGCGCCTCGGGATAACGCTGCCGCAGGCGCCGCGCGAGGTAGTCGAGCGTGGTCTTGTACTCGGTAAAGACGATCAGGCGTTCGTCGTCGCGAAATCGGTCCCCGCAGCGCAGCAGCCGCTCGATCAAGGCGACGAGGGTGTCGCAGCGCGCATCCGCAACCGGCGTCTGCGCCACCACCGGCGCGCCGCCGAGGTCGAAGCCGAGGGCGTCGAGCGCGCCTTCGATGCCGCGAATCTCGGCTGCCACTGCGGCGCCGAAGTTCTTGAGCCAGGCGCCGGCGACGGTGGCGGCGGTCGCTTCGCGCTCCTGCGTTTCGCGGTCGTCGCCGGTCTCCTGGCGCACCGCGCGTTCGGCCGCCGCCAGTTCGCGTTCGCCCGCCGCCTCCGGCTCCGCCAACCCCTGCCGGGTACGGCGCCACGACTCGGCGAACGCGGTGGGGCACGACAGCAGCCGTTTGCCCAATATCTCGACCGCGAACGTGCCGGCCCGCCCCCGTCCTCCGCCGGCCGCCACGAGCCGCCGCACCGCCTTGCGGAAGGCGTCGAACGCCGCCGCCAGGGCCGCCTCACGCGGGTCGAAGTCGAGCGCCAGGGCCGCCGGCGGGCGGCGGCTGCAGAACCGGGGCGCGGCGCCGGCCGCGTTGATTTCGCGCTTCAGACGCCGAATGACGACGTCGTGAACGCGCGCGCGCATCGCCGGGGTCAGTTCGGCGGTGCGGGTGAAGCGCACCGGATCGAGCATCTCCAGGAGGCCGGTGAACGACCGCGTGTGGCCGTTGTGCGGCGTGGCGGACAGGAACAGTCGATGCTCGAAGCGCGGCGCCACCAGGCGCAGGGTGCGGCACAGCTCGCTGTCCTCGCCGAACGGGGCGGGCATGAGGTGGTGGCACTCGTCGACGATCAACAGGTCCCACGGCAGATGCGGCGATCCTTGCGGGGTGCGGCACGCCGCCAGGAACTGCTCGCGCACGTCCGGTTGGCGCAGGTAATGGTAGGAGGCGACGATCCGGTCGCACGAGCGCCACGGATTGGCGTCCATGCCGAGGCGGCGCCGGGTAAGCTCGGTGCGGTGGCGGTCCACCACCTCGAAGCGGAGCGAGAACTTCTCCCACAGCTCGTCGCGCCACTGCCAGCGCAGCGCCGCCGGGGCGAGCACCAGGACCCGCCGGATGCGGCGCCGGAGCAGCAGCTCGGTGAGGATCAGGCCGGCCTCGATGGTCTTGCCGAGGCCCACGTCGTCGGCGATCAGCAGGCTGACGCGGGGCATGCGGAGCGCCTTCAGCAACGGCACGAGCTGGTAATCCTCCGGGCGCACCGCGCCGTGGAAGGGACTCACCGGCGGTTCGCGGCCGGGCTGCCCGCGGCCGTCGAAGTCGAGGTAGGGAGAGAGGGCGGTCCAGCGCGCCGCGCGCAGGAGTGCGTCGAAGTCGGCGCCGGCCATGGCGTCGCTGCCGCCGGCATCGGGCAGCGCGGTCGGTTCGAGCAGCGTGCGGCCCGGCTCCAGCTCCCACAGCAGGCGCTCGGCGGCGGGCGAGCCGCTGTCCTTGTACTCGACGTGCACGAGGTGCAGCCGCCCGCCCGCGCCATCGAACGGCTCGACCGCCGCCACCACGCCGCTGCGGTTGCGCACCGTGGCCAGCATGCCGGCGCGCGGGACGCCGGAGGTCACTCGGCTCACGAAAGCCGGGCGGTGCCGTGCTCGCCGGCAGGCGGTGCTCGCCAATGGAATGCCACGTTTGCTGTCGAAGCCGCGATTCTACCCTGCGCGTCGGTCGCGGCGGCGCCGGCTTTGACTCATGACCGGTGGACCGGCACACATTGCGCGTAATGGAACATCTCGGAATCCGGGACCGGAAGCGCAAGGCCGGCGAGCGGGGCGGGCGAGCGCGGACCGACCGCCCGATGGTCGCACGACGAACCCTGATCGTGACGCTGGCAGCCGTCGCGCTGGCCTGTCCGGCCGACGCCGAGCGCGGCGCCGACGGCGAGCTGCGGATGCTGTACTGGCAGGCGCCGTCGATCCTCAACCCCTACCTGTCCGGTGGAACCAAGGACATCCACGCCGCCTCGCTCGTCCTGGAGCCGCTGGCGCGCTACGACGAGGACGCCAACATGGTCCCCACGCTTGCCGCCGAGATTCCGACCCTCGACAACGGCGGGTTCGCACCGGACCTCAGGTCGATCACCTGGAAGCTCCGGGACGACGTGGTGTGGTCGGACGGCGCGCCGTTCACCGCCGGAGACGTCGCGTTCACGGCGGCGTACTGCATGGACCCGAGCGGCGGCTGCGCGGCGGCCAGCCGGTTTCAGGACGTCGCCTCCGTCGAGGCGGTCGACGACCACACGGTGCGGATCACCTTCACCGTGCCGGTGCCGTTCCCGTACGCGCCGTTCGTCGGCTCGATCACTCCGGTCATCCGGAAGCGGCAGTTCGAGCACTGCACCGGCGCGAAGGCGCCGGAGTGCACCGCCGAAAACTTCGCTCCCATCGGCACCGGCCCGTTCGCGGTGGCGGACTTCCGGCCCAACGACGTGGTGCGGTACGTCGCCAACGACCGCTACCGTGACCCCGACCTGCCGGCCTTCGCGTCGGTGCTGCTGAAGGGCGGCGGCGACGCCGTGTCGGCAGCCCGCGCCGTGCTGGTGACCGGCGAGTTCGACTACGGCTGGAACCTGCAGGTCGAGCCGGAAATTCTGGCGGACATGGTGCAGGCCGGCAAGGGCGAGGTGGTCACCGCCTACGGCACCCTGGTCGAGCGCCTCGTGGTGCAAAAGACCAATCCCGACCCGGCGCTCGGCGACAAGCGCTCGACCTATCAGGACGGCGCCAACCCGCATCCCTTCCTGTCCGATCAGGTCGTGCCGCGGGCGTTGTCGATGGCCATCGACCGCGCCATCCTGGTGGATGCCGGTTACGGGCGGGCCGGCCGGGTGACCTGCAACGTCCTGCCCGCGCCGCCGGTCTACGCATCGACCGCCAACGAGTGGTGCCGGACCCAGGACATCGAGGGCGCCAACCGGTTGCTGGACGAAGCCGGCTGGGTGCGCGGGCGCGACGGCGTTCGCGCCAAGGACGGCGTCCGCCTGTCGATTCTCTATCAGACGTCGACCAATTCCGTCCGCCAGGGCACGCAGGCGCTGATCAAGCAGATGTGGCGGGAGATCGGCGTGCAGACCGAGCTGAGGAACATCAGCGGGTCGGTGTTCTTTGGCAGCGATCCGGCCAGCCCCGACACGTACCAGAAGTTCCATGCCGACATCCAGATGTACACCAACAACTTCGACGGCACCGATCCGCAGGCGTACCTGGCCGGCTGGATCTGCGCAGAGATTCCGGGCCTGGAGAACCAGTGGATCGGCAGCAACATCTCGCGCTACTGCAACCCGGAGTACGACGCGCTCGCGCAGGAGTTCGCCAAGACCGCAGGCAGCGAGCGGCGCGCCGCGATCGCCAAGCGCATGAACGACCTGCTGATCGACGACGGAGTGGTGATCCCGCTGGTCCATCGCGGCGAGATCGCCGCCCGGTCGCTGGACCTTGGCGGCGTGCGTCACAACGCCTGGGACGCCACCTTGTGGAACATTCACGAATGGCACCGGGTCAAGTGAGGTAGAGGCGGACCGCGGATCGACCGGCATGGCGCGGTACGCGATCAGACGCCTGCTGTTCGCCGTCCCGACGGTGCTGGCGATCAGCTTTGTCGTGTTCGCGTTACTCGATCTGGCGCCCGGCGATCCCACGGCGCATCTGCCGCTGACGATTCCCCCGGAGACGCGCCAGCAGATCAGGCAGAGCCTGGGGATCGGCCAGCCGTTCCCCGTGCGCTACCTGCGCTGGCTGGAGCAGTTCCTGGTCAACGAACCGCTCAACCTGCTCGAAGCGCTGCTCGGCGTCGAGATCGGCGACTCGGGCGCGCGCCTGCGGGTGCGCTCCTGGACGACGCGGTCGCCGGTGGTCGACCTGATCGCGGAGCGACTGCCGCAGACGCTGGCCGTGGTGGGCATCTCCTATCTGGTCGCCATCCTGATCGCGGTGCCGGTCGGCGTCATCTCCGCCTACCGGCAGCATTCGATCTTCGATCGGCTCGGCACCGTCGTCACGATGGTGGGCTTTTCGGTGCCGACGTTCTTCACCGGGACCGTGCTCATCGTGATCTTCAGCGCCACGCTCGGCTGGCTGCCGTCGATCTACGACACCACCCACCGGGTGACCGATCTCGACAGCCTGGTCTACCAGGTCAAGCAGATGATCATGCCGGTGATGGTGATCGCCCTGTTCAACGCGGCGCAGATCAGCCGCTTCACGCGCTCGGCCGTGCTGGACACCATCCACCAGGAGTTCGTGCGCACCGCGCGCGCCAAGGGGCTTACGGAACGGGTCGTGATCGGGGTCCACGTGTTGCGCAACAGCATGATCCCGGTGATCACGGTGATCGCGCTGGGCATCCCGTCGACCTTCGCGGGGGCGGTCATCACGGAACAGATATTCCGCATCAACGGCATCGGCGCGCTGCTGATCGGCGCGATCGAGGGCGCCGACATTCCCACCGTACAGACCGTGACGTTCATCTTCGCGGTGCTGATCGTGGCGTTCAATCTGGTCGCCGACCTGCTCTACGGGGTGCTCGATCCGCGCATCCGCTATGACTGAAGCGGTTCGCGCCCGCGCCGAGCGCCGGCCGGCGCTCGGCGCGCGGCTCCGGCTCCGGCGCCATTCCGGCACGATCGCCGGCGCCGCCGTGTTTTCGCTGATCGCGCTGGCGGTGCTGTTCGGGTCCGCCATCCACGGCATCGATCCCCAATACCTGGACTACCGCGCCAAGAACCAGGGCATGTCCCCGGCGCACCCGTTGGGCACCGACAATCTGGGCCGCGACACGTTGGCCCGGGTGCTCGCCGGCGGGCGGATTTCGCTGGCCGTGGGAGTAGCCGCCATGGTGCTGTCGTTGACGCTCGGGACGGCCGTCGGCGTCAGCGCCGGCTTCTTCCACCGGCTCGACGCTCCCCTGATGCGGCTGACCGATCTGTTCCTGGCGCTGCCCGTGCTGCCGCTGCTGTTGGTGAGCATCATGCTGTTCCGGGACCCGCTGCAATCCGCCCTTGGGCTGGAGGCCGGGATCTTCATCCTGATCGTGGTGGTCATCAGCATCACGAGCTGGATGCAGACCGCGCGCATCGTGCGCGGGCAGGTGCTGGCCATCAAACAGCGCGAGTACGTGGTCGCAGCGCGCAGCATCGGTGCGCGGCCGCTGCGGATCATCCTGCTGCACGTCTTCCCGAATGCGTTGAGCCCGATCATGGTGGCGGCCACCCTCGGCATCGCGCAGGCGATCATCACCGAGAGCGCGCTGAGCTTTCTGGGTCTGGGGTTTCCGTCCGATTTCCCGACCTGGGGGCGGCTGCTCTACGACGGCGTGCCGTTCCTGACCATCACTCCGGCGCGCGTGATCTGGCCGGGCGTGGCGATCTCGCTGACCGTGTTGAGCGTGAACTACCTGGGGGACGGTCTGCGTGACGCCCTCGACCCGCACGCGCACGCCGGCCGCGTCTGACTCCTGAATCTATCGACGTGACGGACGCGGGGGATACTTGACGCAATACGCGGCCATAGTCCGCCCGCCATGCAGGTCGACGTCTCCGCCGCCGAGTTGGAGCGCCTCTGAGCGCCACGGACGCCCCGCTCCCGGCCGTCGCACCGTATCTATCCCGATTTCAAGTACGGGACGCCGATCGCCTTCGGCGCGACGGCGCGGCCCACGAAGCCGGCCAGCAGCAGTACGACCAGCGCGTACGGCAGCGCCTCGATGACGAACGGCGCCGTCTCCACCAGCGCGCGCACCGGGCCGGCGGTCGCCTGCAGATCGAACGCGCCCTGCAGCCGGGCGGCCACCGCTTCCAGGAACCCGAACAGCAGGCAGGCGACCAGCGTGCGGACGGGGCGCCACTTGCCGAACACCAGCGCGGCCAGTGCGATGAACCCCTTGCCGGCGGTCATGTCCCGGATGAACGCCGCCGACTGGGCGGTGGCGAGATAGGTGCCGGCCGCCCCGCATAGCGCTCCGCACACCAACACCGCGCGGTACCGGATCGCGGCCACCGAGACGCCCGCCGTGTCGACCGCCTCCGGGTTCTCGCCCACGGCGCGCAGCCGCAGCCCGAAGCGCGTGCGATAGATCACCCGGAACGCCAGCGGCACCGTCAGGAACGCCGCGTACACCAGTACGTTGTGGCCCGACAGCAGCTCCCCGTACAGATGGCCGATGACCGGCACCTCCTGCACCGCCTCCGCGCCCGGCCATGTCAGCGGACGGAACCGCCCCTCCGCCGGCAACTGCGGCGTGCGCCCGCCCTGTCCGAACCAGGCGATCGCCAGTAGCACGGTAAGGCCCGACATGAGGATGTTGATCGCCACGCCGGAGACGATCTGGTTGCCGTGGAAGCGGATGCACGCCACGCCGTGCAGCAGCGCCAGCAGCACCGAACCCGCAATGCCGGCCGCCAGACCGACCCACGCCGCCGCCGGCAGGAGCGCGGGAAGCCCGGCGGCGGCGAGCAGCTCCGTGCAGGCGTACGATGCGGAGGCGGCCGCGAACGCGCCGCCGAGCATCTTGCCCTCCAGGCCGATGTCGACGATCCCCGACCGCTCCGAGAAGAGTCCCGCCAGCGACGCCAGCACCAGCGGCACCGACACCCGCAGGGTAGCGTCGAGCAGCAGGACGAAGAACCCGAACGGCCCCATCGGCTACTCCGCCGCGCGGCGCTGCAGGGCGCGAAACCAGGGGAGCAGCACCGGCCGGAAGAGGTACTCCAACGCCCCCACGAACAGGATCACCAGCCCCTGGATCACCACCACCAGCTCGCGGCTCACGCGCGGCATCTCGAACGCCAGCTCGGCTCCGCCCTGGTAGAGCGCCCCGAACAGCAGGCTGGCCAGCACGATGCCGAGCGGATGGTTGCGCCCCATCAGCGACACCGCGATGCCGACGAACCCGTAGCCGGCGGTGAAGTTGAGCAGCAGGCGGTGGTTCGCCCCCATCACCTCGTTCAGGCCCATCATGCCGGCCAGCGCGCCGGAAATCGCCATCGCCCGTACGACGTTGCGCGCCGGCGAGATGCCGGCGTACACCGCCGCCGCCGGGTTGGCGCCGACCGTCCGCAACTCGTAGCCCCAGCGCGTGTGCCAGATGAAGACCCACACCAGCGCCCCGCACGCCAGCGCCCACGGAAACGTCACGTTGAGCGGGGTACGCGGGAAGTCGATGCCGATCCAGCCGAGAGCTTCGTGCATGGCCGGCAGCCGGGCGTGCTCCGCGAACGTGCGGCTCTGCGGTGACATCTGACCGGGGTCGATCAGGACGTTCACCAGCAGGTAGACCATGAGCGCGGCGGCGATGAAGTTGAACATGATGGTGGTGATGACGATGTGCGATCCGCGCCGCGCCTGCAGATAGCCTGGCGCCCACGCCCACAGCCCGCCGAACAGGGCGCCGGCCAGGAGCGCCAGCGGCGCCAGCAGCACCGTCGGCAGCCCGTCGAGGAACAGGCAGACCAGACCGACGCCAAGGCCGCCGATGTAGCCCTGACCTTCGCCGCCGATGTTGAACAGGCCGCAGTGCAGCGCGACCGAGACCGCCAAGGCGGTGAAGATGAAGTTGGTGGCGTAGTACAGGGTGTAGCCCCACGCCTCGCGGAACCCGAACGCGCCGCGGATCAGGACCAGCAACGCCTGCGTCGGGCTCTCCCCGAGCAACACGATCACGATGCCGGCCACCACGAAGGCGGCCGTCAGGTTCATCAGCGGCAGCAGGCCGGCGGTGGCCCACCGCGGCAGGCCCGCCCCCGGCTCGGCGGCGGCCATCTCAGCCGGTCACCTCAGGCAGGCCCCGCAGCCGGCACGGTTGGCGGGACTCAGGCCGCCGCGCCGACGCCGGCCATCAGCGGGCCGATGATCTGCTCGGAGGCGTCGCGGCCCGCCACCTCGCCGGCTAGGGCGCCCTCGAACATCACCAGGATGCGGTCGCTCAACGCCATGATCTCGTCCAGTTCGACCGACACCAGCAGGATCGCCATGCCGCGGTCGCGCAACGCGATCAGGCGGCGGTGGATGAACTCGATCGCGCCGATGTCGAGGCCGCGCGTCGGCTGGCCGATGAGCAGTACGGCAGGGTCGCGGCCAAGCTCGCGGGCGACGATGATCTTCTGCTGGTTGCCGCCGGAGAAGGCGTCGCTGCGCAGCAGCGGGTCGGCCGGGCGGATGTCGAACTCCGCCATCTGCCGCCGGGATTCCTCGACGATGCGGCGGCGGCGCATCAGAAACGCGCCGTTGTAGGCGCGGTCGTCGTGATGGCCCAGGATCGCCGACTCGCAGGCCGCGAAGCCGGCGACCAGCCCCATGCGTTGCCGGTCCTCCGGCACGTGGCCGACGCCGGCATGGCGCAAGCGGCGCGCGTCGGCCGCGGCGCGATGGTCGCACACCACGCGGCCGCGCACCTGCAGCGTGCCGGCGTCCGGCTGCGCGATCCCGGCCAGCAGCGCCAGCAACTCCGACTGACCGTTGCCGGCCACGCCGGCGATGCCGACGATCTCGCCCGCGCGCACGGCCAAGCTCACGTCCCGCACGCGGCGCACGCCGGCGGCGTCGGTGTAGCTCAGACGGTCGGCCTGCAGCACGACGACGCCCGGCTTGGCGGGGTTCTTCTCCACCCGGAACAGCACCTTGCGGCCCACCATCAGCTCCGCCAGACGCTCCTGCGAGGTCTCGGCGGTCTTGACGTTGGCGACCACCTCACCGCGCCGCATCACCGTCACGCGGCCGGTGACCGCCATGATCTCGCGCAGCTTGTGGGTGATCAGGATCATGGTGCGGCCCTGTTCCCGCAACGCGGCCAGGATGCGGAACAACTCGTCGGCCTCCTGCGGCGTCAGCACCCCGGTCGGCTCGTCCAGGATCAACGTCCTGGCGTCCCGGTAGAGCGCCTTGAGAATCTCCACGCGCTGCTGGAGGCCGACCGGCAGGTCCCCCACCGCGGCGTCGAGGTCGACCTCCAGCCCGTACTCCTGCGCCAGACGGGTCAGGGATTCGCGCGCGCGGCGCAGGCCGGGCGCCAGCCGCGCTCCCCCCTCGACGCCGAGCAGCACGTTTTCCACGACCGTGAGCGGGTCCACCAGCATGAAGTGCTGGTGGACCATGCCGATGCCGGCGGCGATCGCGTCGCGCGGGCCGGCGATCGACGCCGGACGGCCGCCCACCTCGATGGCGCCGGCGTCCGGCCGGTAGAACCCGTAGAGGATGCTCATCAGGGTCGACTTGCCGGCGCCGTTTTCGCCGACGATGCCGTGGATCGACCCGGCGGCCACCTCCAGCGATACGTTGCGGTTGGCCCGCACGGAGCCGAACCGCTTGTCGATCCCGCGCAGCGCGACGGCCGGTGGAGCCCCGCGCACGCCGTCGCCGGCTACGGGCAGGAGTTGGTCGCCATGTAGTCGTGGACCGGCAGCGCTCCGGCGATTATGGCGGCCCGCGCGGCCTCCACGCGCTCGGCGGTCTCAGCGCTGATCAGCGACTCGTTGTGCTCGTCCAGCGCCCAGCCCACGCCGTTCTCGGCCAAGCCCAGGACGCGGACGCCCGGCTCCCAGGTTCCGTCCATGGCGCTCATGTAGACGTCGTAGGCGGCCACGTCGACCCGCTTGAGCATGGAGGTCAGCACCGACCCCGGATGCAGGTAGTTCTGGTTCGAGTCCACGCCGATCGACAGCTTGCCGCCGTCGGCGGCCGCCTGCAGCACGCCGAGCCCGGTGGCGCCGGCCGCGGCGAACACCACGTCTGCGCCGCGGTCGAACTGCGACTTGGCCAGCTCCGCTCCCTTGACCGGATCGGTCCACGCCGTCGGCGTGGTGCCGGTCATGTTCTGGTAGATCGTCGCGTCCGGGTCGACGTGCCGCACCCCCTGCTCGTAGCCGCAGGCGAACCTGCGGATCAGCGGAATGTCCATGCCGCCCACGAAGCCGACCGTGCCGGTCTCGGACGCCATGGCGGCGATCATGCCGACCAGAAACGAGCCCTCGTGCTCCTTGAACACGATCGACTGCACGTTGGGGCGATCCACGACCATGTCGATGATGGAGAAGCTGGTCTCCGGGTACTCGGCGGCCACCTTGTCGACGGCCGGCGCCTGACTGAAGCCGACCCCGATGATCGGGCTGTAGCCCCGGCGCGCGAAGTTGCGCAGCGCCTGTTCCCGCTGCGCCTCGGTGGAGATCTGGAACTCGGCGTAGGCGATGCCGGTTTCCTCCGTGAATCGCTCGGCGCCGTTGTATACGCCCTCGTTGAACGACTTGTCGAACTTGCTGCCGACGTCGTACACGACGGCGGGCTTGATTTCGGCCGGGACGACGACGGCGCACAGCAGGCCGACCGTCGCCGCGCAAAAGAATGGTCTCACGTTGACTGCCTCCGTATCGGTGGTGCGCGCACCTCCGGTGCTGCGCAGGTATCCGACATGTTCGAGGAAAATGGTCGAATCGCGCAAGCGGGGAGAGCCGGTGCGGGCGCCCCAGTGGCGTCCTGCCGCGCGCAGATCGCATCCGCCGGCTCAGGGAGCCGAGCGGGTCTACGCCGGCGGAACCGCCACCCGCCGTCCGGTACGGGCCGACTCGTAGGCCGCGTCGACGATCAGCCCGACGCGCACCGCCGCCTCGCCCGGGCACGGCGGCGGCCCTTCGTCCCGCGTGGCGGCGATGAAGGCGCGCACGAACCGCTCGCCGTAGCCGCCCCCGTAGGCGCGCGACTCGGCCGGCGTGAAGGTGAAGGTGCGCTGCGGCGCGGCCGCGAACCGCGGCGCGCGGCTCTCCAGGTGGAGCTCCGGCGGGCCGCGGTCGTCCCACCACAGCCGGCCCTCGTGGCCGTACACGCCGAAGTGCTGGTCGTAGCCGGCGGCGTTGTAGAAGCCGCCGCCGCTGATCGCCAGCACGTAGGCGGCGTGCAGCGACGCCAGCGCGCCGGAGCCCAGGCGCATCGACAGGGCCGCGGTGTCTTCCACGTCGATGCCGTCGCCGCCGCGCGTGGCGACCTCCGCCGCCACCGACACGATCGGATCGCCGGTCACGAACTGCATCAGGTCGAGCGAGTGGCAGCCGAGCCACGACAGCATGCCGCCACCGGCGGCGGCGCGGTCGAACAGCCAGTGATCGGAGCCGCGGAACCGGACCTGCGTGGTGAGCATGCGGACCTCCAGCGAGTGGAGCGCGCCCAGCGCCCCCTCGCGCACCAGCCGCTGCGCCTCCGCCACCAGCGGGTTGAAGCGGTTGGTGTAGAAGACCGACAGCGTGCGGCCCGCCCGTTCGGCGGCGGCCACCACCCGCCGCGCGTCGCTGGCGGTGCGGCCGAGCGGCTTCTCCGCCAGCAGGTGGTGGCCGGCCTCCAGGACCGCCGCGAACAGATCCGGGTTGCGGTCGTTGCGCTCGGCGGCGACCACGAAGTCCAGGTCGCGGCGGGCCAGCAGGTCCGGCAGGCCGGGGGCCGTTTCGACCGGCGTTTCGAGCGCCTCGCCGCGCAGGTCGCCGGCGGCGGACGGGTCCTCGTCCCAGACCACGATGCGGGTCACCTCCGGCAGGCAGTCGAGCGTGCGCAGGTGGCCGGCCGAGTGCGGATGGCGAAGCCCGATCAGGGCGGCGGTCAGCTCGGACATGGCCCTATTCTACCGGTCGTTCGCCCATGATCGAGGCGGCGGGATAGGCGCGGTAGCTGTTGCGGATCGTCGGGCTGCGCAGCGCCGCCTGCCAGACGGCGGCCCCGCCGGCGTCCGCCTCCACGATCACGCGCTGCGGGTCGCTGTCGTTGGTCTCGAAGTTGATCAGGGTGTTGCCGGACGGCAGCCGGTAGGCGCTCGACCGGGACGGAGAAAAGAGGTCCGGCCGGTGGCGGTACTCCCAAACCTTCACCGCCGTCAAATCGTAGGTGTTGAGCGCCAGCTCCAGGGCGCGCGAATACTCTCCGCCCTCCTCCTCCGGCCGGCCGCGGCCGTTGTCGAAGAGCAGGATGTTGCCGTTCGGCAGCTCGCTGACCGTGTGCTGGAAGTAGAACCGGTCGGCCGGATCCGGGAACTCGTAGCTCGACTCCGGCCCGCCCAGCCGCCACTCGATACTCCGGAAGTCGGGCGCGATGGAGACGATCTCGTTGCGGTTGGCGAGCGACAGGAGCACGTTGCCGCGCACGCCGAGCGCCAGCGAGTTGGCGTTGAGCCAGTTCTTCGGGTCGCCGGACCAGCGGCCCCGGACCGCCAGCGACAGGTGGTCGCGCGCGTCCCACAGCTCCCGGGTGGCGTGCGTCTCCTGGTCCCAGAGGCGCAGCGAGTCGACCAGCACGCGGGTCTCCGCATCGCCGCCGCGCTCGGTGTCGTCGATGGTGACGATCTCGTGGGCGATGTAGAGGACCTGCCGCTCGGGCAGGATCACAAGGTCGTGGTGCGCGTACTTGTCGATGTCGTTGTTGACCAGGCGCGTCACGTCCCGGCCGGTGGGATCGATCTCGCGCAGGCAGCAGTTGACGAAGCGGCCGGTGGGGCCGCCCTCCCAATAGACCAGGTTGTGGTCGGGTTTCTGGCGCACCGCCCGCAGCGGCGTGGGCGGGTCGGCCACGACCGGCTCGTTGCGGTGGTACCAGACGATGCGGCCGAAGCGATCCAGGAACAGGAAGTAGCTGTCGGGATTGTCCTGCAGGTCGAGCAGCACCAGCTCCGCGGTCGATTCGCCGGCGGCGTCGATCTGCAGGCGGGCCAGCGCCGGCGGCAGCGCGCGCGTGCGGAACGCGCCCTGCGCGGCAGCGCCGGCGGCGCCGTCCCCGGCGACCGGCACCACGGCGTAGCGATAGGCGGTCTGCGGGTGCAGGCGCACCAGCGGCACGCGGTGGGTCCGGGCCGCCGCCGGCGTGGTCGCGGAACGGAGCGCGCCGGCCGGCCCCCGGTACTCGACGTACACGCGGCCCGGCGAGTCGAGTTGCACGTCGATCTCTGCTATAAGGCTGTTGTCCCGATGGATGGCCGCGGTCGCCGAGACCACGCGCGGCGGGCCGGCGGTCGGCTCGCCGGCGGCGGCGGGCGCGAACAGGGCAAGGGCGAGCAGGGCGAGCGCGGTGATGACGGCGGCCGGCGCGGAGGTTGAAGAAGCCATGATCGAGAACCGCATCCTATGGCGCAAGGCGCGCGGCGAAAAGGCGTTGGGCGTGTCGATGAACGAGCCCTCGGAGGAGGTGGTCGAGCTGGCCGGCCGCATGGGACTCGACTTCGTCAACCTGGACGGCCAGCACGCTCCGGTGACGCCGCTGCAGGTCGGCACCGTCTGCCGCATCGCCGAGGGGTTCGGCATGACCACCACGATGCGCGTCCCGGACGGAGCGGAGTCGACGATCCTGTCCTACCTGGACCGCGGCGTGCAGCTCATCGTGGTGCCGAATCTGCAGACCCGCGCGGAGGCGGAGGCGCTGGTCAAATACACCTTCTTCGCGCCGCTGGGGTTGCGCAGTTCGACCAGCCACCCGATGGTGCTGCGCCAGGACGGCCCGAATAGGACCGCGTTGTTCGAGGCAGCCAACCGCAACACGCTGGTCGTCCCGCAGATCGAGAGCGTCACCGCGGTCGAGAACCTCGACGACATCCTGCAGGTGGAAGGCATCGACTTCTTCGGCGGCGGCCCGGAGGACATGGCGCAGTCGATCGGCATTCCCGGCGGCCACGCCGACCCGCGGGTGGCCGAGCAGTTCGCGCGCGCGGAGGCGAAGGTCAAGGCGGCCGGCAAGTATCTGCTCGCCGACCACACCGAAACCGTGCAGGTATTCGGCGCCGTCAAGGGAGCGCTCGATGAGGCCCTGGCCGCGCTGGGGCGGACGTCGGCGCTCGCTTGGTAGCCGCAGCCGGCCATGGCGACCGGCGCATCCGGCGGTTCGCCGAGCGGCGGCGCCGCGCGGCCGGACCGGTCCGCGGCGGCGCAGGCCACGGTTCCGTACGTCGAGTTCGAGTCGATCGGCAAGAGTTACGACGGCCGTACGCTGGTGGTCAGGGACCTCGATCTGAGCATCCGCGAAGGGGAGTTCCTGACGTTGCTCGGGCCGTCCGGTTCCGGCAAGACTACCTGCCTGATGATGCTGGCCGGCTTCGAGTCGCCGTCGTCCGGCACCATCCGCATCGCCGGGCGATCGGTGCACGACCTGCCGCCCCGGCAGCGCAACATCGGCGTCGTCTTCCAGAACTACGCGCTGTTCCCGCACCTGACGGTAGGACAGAACCTCTCCTTTCCCCTCGAAGTACGCCGGCTCGATCGCGCGCAACGCCGGGAGCGCGTGCAGCGGGCGCTGCGGCTGGTTCGGCTGGAGGGATTTGAGGATCGGCGTCCCGGCGAGCTCTCCGGAGGCCAGCAGCAGCGCGTCGCCATCGGCCGCGCGCTGGTCTTCGAGCCGAGCCTGGTACTGATGGACGAGCCGCTGGGCGCGCTGGACCGCAGCCTGCGCGAGGAGATGCAGTACGAGATCCGCCGCATCCAGCGGTCGCTCGGCGTCACCGTCGTCTACGTCACGCACGACCAGCAGGAAGCGATGGTGATGTCGGACCGCATCGCCGTCTTCAACCGCGGGCGCATCGAGCAGGTGGCGCCGCCGGAGATCCTCTACGAGGAGCCCGAGCGGCCGTTCGTGGCGCGCTTCATCGGCGGCAACAACCTGCTGCGCGGGCGGGTGACCCAGGTCGACGGCGACTATTGTCTGGTCGACGTGAGCGGCTGGATGATCGCCGCCTACCGCGTGACGGCGTGCGCGGTGGGTGAGGAAGTGATCGTCGCCATCCGCCCGGAACGGGTCGGCCTCGCTTCCCGCCCTGGCAAGTACAGCAATCAGTTCGAGGCGCGGGTGGAGTCGATCGCCTTTCTGGGCGATCATCTGATCGTGCGCGCGCAGGCTGGCGGGCGCACCGACTTCGCCGTCAAGATACCGAACGTCACCGGTCACGGGGCGATGCTGGAGGGCGATACGATCACGATAGGATGGACGGCAGCCGATTGCCGGGCTTTGGCCGTCGACGACGAGGAGGGAGGATGGTGAGAACCGGGGTTATCCTGACGGCCGCGCTGGTCGCGCTGGCGGGCAGCTTCTCCGCCGTTGCGCAGGAGCTGACCATGGTTTCCTGGGGTGGGGCGTACGCTCGCGCGACGGAACAGGCGGTGCTGGAGCCGTTCAGCGCCGAGACCGGCATCACGATACGCAGGGACGATTACAACGGCGGCCTTGCCGAGATACGCGCCCAGGTCGAGACCGGCAACGTGCACTGGGACGTCGTCGATCTGGAATCGGCGGACGCCGTGCGCGGCTGCGACGAAGGCCTGCTCGAGGCGGTCACGGCGGATGAGGTATTCCCCGGACCGGACCCGCAGGCGGCGGCGCGGGACTTTCTGCCGGGCACGCTGTCCGAATGCGGCGTCGGGTTCATCTTTTCAGCCACCATATACGCGTACCGTACCGATCACTTCTCGGACGCGAAGCCGTCGACCATGGCCGACTTCTTCGACCTGGACCGGTTTCCCGGCCGCCGCGGCATGCGGCGTACGCCGCACGGCAACGTGGAGTTCGCGCTGGTAGCCGACGGCGTGCCGGTTGACGAGGTGTACGAGGTCCTGAGTACGCCGGCGGGAGTGGAGCGGGCGTTTCGCAAGCTGGATTCGATCAAGGAGCACGTCGTGTGGTGGGAGGCCGGCGCGCAGCCGCCGCAGATGCTCGCCGACGGCGAGGTGGCGATGAGCACCGCCTACAACGGCCGCATCTTCAATGCCCAGGTGGTCGAGGGTCAGCCGTTCGCGATCGTCTGGGACGGTCAGGTGCTGGACCACACGCAGCTTGCCGTCGTGGCCGGGGCGCCCAACCTGGAGCCGGCGCTCCGGTTTCTTGCGTACTCGGCGCAGCCCGCGTCGATGGCCGCCATGAGCGAATACATCTCCTACAGCCCGGCGCGGCAGTCGGCGCTGTCCCTGGTGACCACCCACCGCGAGACCGGCGTGGAGATGGCGCCGCACATGCCGGTCACCCCGGACCGTCTGAACCGGTCGGTGTTCAACGACTGGGCATGGTGGGCCGACTACGGAGATGAGATAGCGGACCGTTTCGGAGCGTGGCTGGCACGCTGAGCGGTCGCGGGCCGCGCGGCGCCGGGGTCCGCGCCGCGGCTCTGGTGGCGCCGCTGGCGGCGTTCATCGGGGTGGCGTTTCTGACGCCGCTGGTGACCATGCTGGTGCGCAGCGTCCACGATCCGGTGGTCGCCGCCGCGCTGCCTGACACGCTCGCGCTGCTGCGCGGCTGGGACGGCCGCGGCGCCCCGCCGGAGGCGACGTTCGCGGCGGCCACCCGCGAGCTGCTGGCCGCGCGCGAGGAGCGCACGCTCGGACAGATCGCGACCCGCGTCAACCGCGTGGAGGCGGGGCTGCGCAGCGTCATTACGCGCAGCATGCGCCGGCTGCAGGGCGTGGAGACCGATGCCTGGGCCGCGGCGATGGTGGAAGCGGACGCCGCCTGGGGAGAACCCCGCACGTGGCGGGCGCTCAAGCGCGCCGGCGAACGGTGGACGGTGCGCCACTACCTGAACGCCGTGGATCGGGAGCGCGGAGCGGACGGCCGGGTCGTGCGCCGGCCGCCCGAGCAGCGCATCTATCTGCATCTGTTCGGCCGGACCTTGCTGGTCAGCCTGGCGGTCGCGGCGCTCTGCCTGCTGCTCGGCTATCCGCTCGCCTATCTGATCGCGCATGCGCCGCCGCGCCGCGCCGCGCTGCTGCTGGTCGGCGTCCTGTTGCCGTTCTGGACGTCGCTGCTGGTGCGGACGACCTCGTGGATCGTGCTGCTGCAGTCGCAGGGGGTGATCAATGACCTGCTGGTGGCGCTGGGAGTGATCGGCGACGGGCAGCGCCTTGCCATGGTCTACAACATGACCGGTACCCTGGTGGCGATGACCCACGTGCTGATGCCGTTCATGGTGTTGTCGCTCTACTCGGTGATGCGCACCATCCGACCGCTCTATCTGCGCGCCGCCGCCTCGCTGGGAGCGGGGCCGATACAGGCGTTCTGGCGCGTCTACTGGCCGCAGTCCCTGCCGGGCGTGGGAGCCGGGTCGCTGCTGGTCTTCATCGTCGCGCTGGGCTACTACATCACGCCGGCGCTGGTGGGCGGCCGCAGCGGCCAGCTCATCTCCAACCTGATCGCCTACCACATGCAGGAGTCGCTCAACTGGGGGCTGGCGTCGGCGCTCGGCGGCGTGCTGTTGACCGGCGTGCTCGCCCTCTACGTGATCTACGATCGCGTGGTCGGCATCAACCGCCTGCGGCTCGGCTGACCATGCGGTCCGCGGCGCCGGCCCGGAGCTTCGCGGAACAGGCCGGCCGGCTCCTCTTGCTGGCGGTCTGCGCGGCGGTCCTGCTCTTCCTGATCGCGCCGCTGCTGGTGGTGGTCCCGCTCAGCTTCAACGCCGAGCCGTACTTCACCTTCACGGAGGGTATGCTCCGGCTCGACGCGGACGCCTACTCGCTGCGCTGGTACCGGGGCGTCGCCGGCGACCAGGAGTGGCGGCGCGCGCTGGTCAACAGCCTGATCATCGGCGCCGCGGCGACGGCGCTGGCGACCGCGCTCGGCACGCTGGCCGCGCTCGGCTTGGCGAATCCGGCGATGCCGTGGCGCACGCCGATCATGGGCATGCTGCTCTCGCCGATCGTCACGCCGCTGATCATCTCGGCGGTCGGCATGTTCTTCTTCTACTCGGAGGTCGGTCTGGCGCAGAGCCACCTGGGGCTGATCCTGGCCCACACCACGCTCGGCGCTCCGTTCGTGGTGATTACGGTCACCGCCACGCTGTCCGGCTTCGATCGGAACCTGACGCGCGCCGCCGCCAGTCTGGGCGCCGGGCCGCTGACCAGCTTCCGGCGCGTGCAGCTCCCGTTGATCACGCCGGGGGTCGTCTCCGGGGCGCTGTTCGCCTTCGCGACCTCGTTCGACGAGGTGGTGACGGTGCTGTTCATCGGCGGGCTGGAGCAGCGCACGATCCCGCGGCAGATGTGGTCCGGTATCCGCGAGGAGATCAGCCCGGCGATCCTGGCGGTGGCGACCTTCCTGCTGGTGTTCGCGTTGCTCTTCATGGCCACCGTCGAATGGCTGCGGCAGCGCGGCGCCGGCCGCCCGGCGTCATGACGAACCGGAAGGCCGGCAGAAGCGCACTCAGGCGGATTCGGACGATTGCGCCGGCGGCTGCGGGTTATAAGTTCCTGTCACACTGCCAGCGATCATATCTCCAACAAGCGCCGCCAGTGGAGATTCGCCGTCCGGTAATCCGAGTATCTCGCAGTGCGACGGATCCGCACCATGGCCGCCCCCTTGCGGAAGTGGCTGGCGCTCGAAGCGTAACGAGGCTACTTCATGCGTTTTCTCTTTCGTCCTACCAACGTTCAACTCCGCAAGACGTCCCCGCGGTCTCATCGTTATGCGCGAAAGACGCCGTACCCGTTCAAGTTGTTCCAACTTGGTCTGGTCTTCAAAGTGCTCGAGCCAATTGACCGATAGACCTTTCTCACCGGGGCGGAGACAAAACGCAGATCCATCGACACTGCCATCTTCCCCAACTGAGGTTGGCCTTATGTAACGAACTACGTGATGCTCGTCGGATAATTCCCTGTCGGCCATCGAAGTCATTGCAGGAACGATGTCAGTCCCCAATCCCGAATCTGCGCTTTCACACCCTCAAATGTGTCGCGACCTGCCTTCGGTTCGATCTTCATGGAACCAGCACGCCGTGTCCATATCACATACTCGACACAACGATTCCCAAAGAACTGAAGTCCTATGTGCTTGTTTTCTTCTCCGCGCCAAACGGCACGCAGATTTCCTCTGTCTGTGACTACAACGTCGGCTTTCCGAGCATATGGGATCGACTTCATGAAATTCCAGAAGTCTTGCTCGGATGTATGGTTAAAAACGATTTCCTCCTGTTCAGCGTCCCTTTTCAGCATCTCGATACGGACGCGATATGCATCAAAATTGTTTTGTGATTGTGAGCGATTCGATAGCTGTTTCGACCACTCGATCCAAGTATCGTAGTAGAAGGTTTCCTCATGTTGGCGGTTATCCAGGTCAAAAGCCGTGGTCTTCCGGGTTTTGGCGAACTGGAGCGTCGCGTACTCTGAAACGGCAGTAGCACTCATGAGGGATATTGCTCGCGCTCCCAGTGTTCCTTCTGGACGTGCTGACTTGTCATACCGAGAAAACATTCCATAATGACTTTGTGCGCACGATCGAACCAGTCATCGGCTGCAGATTTCGTGATGCATCCGGCTTGTCCGGTCGCCTTTATTTCAAACACGAGAATGGGAACGCTGGGATCTTGGACCGTTTTCCCGGTCCGTACGGCGACCTGTAGATGCGTTGTGTTCTCCATACGAAAGGCAAAGCGGCAGTCAAGGTCAGCCGAGGACCAATGATCGCTGCCTGGGGTAAGCATAGAGAAGGTGGGAAGGATAGCATTCGTATCTTGTGGACCGTGCCAGTATTCGCACCGCTGAACAGTGTTTACGTAGGTGAGTTCGCATAAATCCATTGTCGGCTCTGCCGACGAAACTTCAGTGCGAATGAACTCCGAAAAAAGAGCGTAGTACTTGTCGAAATCTGGTTTGATAGAACGATACCTCGGGTACACGTCATTCCGGCGTCGCCAATTGAACATGAACGCGTTCTTCTGAATTTGAATAAGGCTTACGTCATCGTCAGCGGTAAACCAATAGCGAGGCATCGGGAAGACGTCAGCACCGAGAGGCGGAACTTCCGTTCCTACGGGTGGTTGCTGGCGCGCCGCCGGAAACTCGCTCTTGATCCGTGCCCAATAGAGTCCTACGTGTTCGCTGCTTAGTTCAAGGGCGGGCTTGAAGTACTTGGCCATTACGACTTCGGTGACCGGTGGATGTTTGAAGTAGACTGACGTTGATTCCACTGCTCTCGATTCGGGTCTTTCAGGAATTTCGTGTGGACGAGGTAGTCACATGGGGAACACCGCCCGTCATGGTCCGTTCAGAAGGCGCTTGACCATCCGCGTTACCCGCTTGACCGGCGCTGGCCGACAGCGGATCGCCGAGCGATACCAAAATCATCCTGGTCCTCCCTTTCGTGCGGTTTGAGGCAGCCCGCTTTGCTCGACGGTCCCAGAGTCACGATACGGGTTCCGGTCACGAGCGTCAAACCCGGCGCGGGCGCGGCCGGGTGGAGGCTCGCCTGCGATCGATTCGCCGGTGATCGATTCGCCCATGATCGATTCGGCGGCGTACACGCGGTACTGGTTCGGCTTGCCCGGCGAGCGGTGGCCCACCTCCCAGACGGTGCGGCCGTCGGGGGTGACCTCGGCGATGATGAAGACGCGGCAGCACCGCTCGGCGCGGCTCGATCCGTAGAGGATCAGGGTGTTGCCGCCCGGCAGGCGCTGCACGCTGGAGCAGCACGCCGCGTACAGCGGCGGCCGGTGCCGGTATTCCCAGACCCGCCGCGCCGCCATCCGCTGCAGGTCGAGCTCCAGCTCGACGGCGCGGGAGAACTGACCGCCTTCCGCGTAGGGACGGCCGGTGCCGTTGTCGAACAGCAGCACGTTGCCGTTGGCCAGCGGCAGCGCGGTGTGCTGCGCGTAGAACCGGTCGCGCGGGTCCGCGAATGCAAAGTCGCTGCCCGGACCGCCCAGGCGCCAGCGCACTGCGCCGGTCTCCGGCGCGATCGAGATCACCTGGTTCAGATGGCCGAGCGACAGCAGCACGCTGCCGTCGGCCGCCATCGCCGCCGAGTTGCCGTGGCTCCAGTCCTGCACGCGCCGGTCGCGTTCACAGCCGCCCCACATCGGGTGGCCGGGCAGCGTCCGGTTGGAAGCCGGCGCAACCCGGTCGGACGGCGACAGGTGATCGAAGATGTTCCAGACGATCGCCGCGCTGTCGGCCTCTGCGTCCCAGATGCCGATCGTATCCCCTTCCTGCGGCGCCGGCGGATCGCCGTAGCCGTCCCACAGGATGTCGCGGGACAGGTACAGCACCCGCCCGTCGGGCAGCACCTGCACCTCATGGTGCATGGGGCCGAACGGCGCGCAGACGTCGGTCAGGCGGCGCAGCTCGCCGCCGGCGGGGTCGATCTCCACCAAGCCGGCCGCGGTGGTGCCGCCCTGGAAACCGGCCAAGTAGACGATGTTGCCGTTCGGGCGGCGCGCCATCACGTACGGCTGCTCGTCCTCTGGCGCCTGGAAGTACCAGACGACGTGGCCTTCGCCGTCGAACGCCGCCAAGCCGAAGAACTCGCTCTGCCGAAACTCCAGGAACGTGACCGGCAGGGTCGGCGCGCCGCGCCAGACGTCGAATACGGCGTCGCGCAGGCCGTCCGGCAACTCGCCGGTGGTGAAGCCGGCGGCCGGCGTGGGCACGGACAGGCGGCCATCGACGCCGGCCGCGCGCACCTCGTAGCGGTACTCGGTCGCGGCGCGCAGCCGGACCAGATGCGCGGTGAAGGAGGTGCCGCGGCTCGCCACGGGCGCCGAGCGCAGTACCGCGCCGCCTGCAGCGGGCCGGTAGTCGATCACCACGTGGCCCGGCGCGGCCAGCTCGCCTTCCACCACGGCGATCAGCGTGTTGCCGGCGTGAATGCGTGCGGCGGCGCTCAGCGGCGGCGGAGGCGCGGGAGGGTCGTCGTCGGCCCAGCCGGCCGCCGCGGCGGTCAGCAGGGCGGCGGCAGCGAACGCCCGTCGAGCGATCCGAGCCGTCCGGGCGCGGGCGGACCAACGGGACGCGCAGGGCACGGCCGGCATGAGGCGCGCAGCGTGGCACGGCGGCGCCCTCCCTGCCAGCGACCGGATAGCGACCGGAACCTATTCCTTGACACGCCGCGCACGTGCGGCGACGATGCAGGGTCCGCTGAGCGCGACCGCGCTTGAGCGTTTGGAGGTAAACACATGCACCTGTACAAGAAGGCCGCGCCGCTGGCGGTGGCGCTTGGCCTGATCCTGTCGATGCCGGCGTTCGCCCAGATCGGCACGTTCGCCTACGACGGCCCGCTGCCGACCCAGTTCAACGAGGCGCCGATGCTGGCCGCCAAGGTGGCGGCAGGTGATCTGCCCCCGGTCGAAGAGCGGCTGCCGATCGCCTCGGACGTCCTGGTCGTCCCGGTGGTCGAACGAATCGGCGACTACGGCGGCACGTGGCGGCGCGGCTTCGGCGGTCCCAGCGACGGCCAGAACGCGGACCGCATCATGATGGACCATCTGCTGCTGTACGACATCGACGGCACCAACATCGTCCCCAACATCGTCAAGGACTGGTCGCTGGAAGCGGACGGCGTCACCTACACGTTCGAGCTCCGGCGCGAGATGAAGTGGTCGGACGGCACGCCGTTCACCGCCGACGACTTCCTGTGGGCCAACGAGCACGTCGTCTGTCACGAGACGCTGAATCCGGAGAAGCAGTGCCGCCTGGGCTTCTCGTCATTCAACCCGAAGGTCCGCAAGATCGACGACAGCACCATCCAATGGTACTTCGAGACCCCGCAGGCCGGCTTCATCGACGACGTGGCCACCTATCGCGTCGCCGGCTGGACGCTCAACGGCCGCGTCGGCGCCCCCTCGTTCGCACCGGCCCACTTCCTGGAGCAGTTCCACAAGGACTTCGCCGACGCGGACGCGATCGACAAGATGGTGGCCGAGGAGGGCTTCGAGAACTGGGAGACCTTCTTCAAGAACAAGATCGACGTGCACAAGACGGTCGAGGCGCCGACGGTCGCCCCGTGGGTCGTCACCAGCCCCAACAACACCGACCTGTGGGCGTTCGAGCGCAATCCCTACTACTACGGGGTCGACCCGGCGGGGAACCAGCTCCCGTACATCGACAAGATCGAGATGCGACTGTACGCGAGCAGTGAGGTGCACAACCTGCGCGCCGTCAACGGCGAGTACGACTTCAACCACCGCGGCATCGCCTTCAGCAACGTGCCCACCTTCCTGGAGAACGCGGACAAGGGGAACTACCGGTTGGTACTGTGGCCGGGCGACGCCACCGTGGCGGTCGCCTTCAACTACAGCTACGGTCTGGGCGACGTGACCGAGGAGCCGGATGCGGAGATCCGCAAGTGGATCACCAATCGCGACTTCAAGATCGCCATGTCGCACGCCATCAACCGCGACAAGATCAACGAGCTGATCTACTTCGGCACGGCCACGGGACGGCAGGCGGTGTTTCCGAGCTGGCACGCCCACTATCCGGGCGATGAGGTCGCGTTCCGCTATGCGGACTACGACCCGGCCAAGGCCAACGAGATCCTGGACGACGCCGGGCTCTCCGAGAGGGATTCAGCCGGCTTCCGCCTGCGCACGGACGGCAGCGGCAGACGGTTGACCCTCGACTTCTCCTACAGCGTGGGTTGGTTCGCCGATTCAGGCATCGTCGAGCTGCTCAGGGAGGATTGGGCAGCGATCGGCGTCAACGTCAACCTGCGGGTGGTGCAGGGCAAGGCGGCCACCGACGAGCGCGGCGGCAATCTGCAGCAGCTCCACCTTGACGGCGACGTCAACGCGCGTGAGCCGACCAGCCTGATCTCCGGCCGCAGCGCCTTCCCGGCGTATTCGAACTGGTACTCGCAGCGCTCGGGCTCCTACACGCTGGGCGCGGTGGTGGCCGAACCACCGGAGTCCGACACCGAATTCTGGCGGCTGATCGAGCTGAGCGACGAATCGCAGTTGCTGCGCTACGCCGACCGTACGGAGAACTACCTGGAGACGCAGGAGATCGCCGTGAACAACCTCTACTACATCGGCCTCATCGGCGATTCGGCCGCCTCCAACGGCGTCATCGTCGTCAAGAACAACTTCCGCAACGTGCCGGACCGCGCGCCGAACGTCTCCGCGCTGCAGAACCCGGGAAGCGGGCGGACGGTTCAGTTCTTCTTCGAAGGCGGCAGGAACGACGCCGGCTTCTAGGTCGCGCATCGGCTAGCGACACGCACGTGGACTCAGACGAGCGGTCCGCTCCGACAACGGCGCGGGCCGCTCGCTGATTCCGTTCCTCAAGACTCGCCCATGGCTGCTTACATCGCCCGCCGGTTCGGCTACGCGGTGCTCACGTCGCTGGCCATCTCCCTGCTGGCGTTCCTGATCGTCCAGCTCCCCCAGGGCGATTTCGCCGACCATTACGTACAGACCCTGCTTGGCGCCGGTCAGGGAGCCGGCGCGTCGGGAAACATCCTGGGTGACCCGGCCTTGGAGGCGCAATTGCGCGCCGATTTCGGGCTCGACCAGCCGGTGCCGATCCAGTATCTCAAGTGGCTGCTGCGCATGGTCACCGGCGACTGGGGGAGGTCGTTCGAGTTCAACCGGCCGATCGTCGACGTGATCGCCGACCGGCTCACGAACACCATCATCCTGGCCGTCGGCACCATCCTGTTGACCTGGACGATGGCGGTCCCGATCGGCATCTACTCCGCGGTGCGCCACAATACGCCGCAGGACTACGCGGTCACGTTCATCGGCTTTCTGGGGCTGGCGGTGCCGAACTTCCTCCTGGCACTGATATTGCTATGGCTCGGGGCGCTGCTGTTCGGCTGGGAGATCGGCGGCCTGTATTCGCCGGAATACCTCAACGAGCCGTGGACCTGGGCCAAGTTCGTCAACATGCTGCGCCATCTGATCGCTCCCTCGATCGTGCTGGGCACCGCCGGCACCGCGGCGCTGATCCGCATCATGCGCAACAACCTGCTCGACGAGTTGCGCAAGCAGTACGTGATGTCGGCGCGCGCCAGGGGCGTGGCCGAGTGGAAGTTGATCTTCAAGTATCCGGTGCGCCTGGCGTTCAATCCGTTCATTTCCACGATGGGCTATCTGCTGCCGTTCCTGCTGTCCGGCGACGTGATCGTCTCCACCGTGCTCAGTCTGCCGACCGTGGGGCCGGTGCTGCTGCAGGCGATCCTCAGCGAGGATCTCTATCTGGCATCCGTCATCCTGCTCTGGCTGGGCATGCTGACCGTGATCGGCACGTTCATCTCCGATCTGCTGCTGGCGGTCACCGATCCGCGCATCCGGTTGACCCGCGCATCCGGTTGAGCTGACGCCGATGCCCGCAGAACCCGACCAAGCCATGGTTGAAGAACAGGACGGACGTGCGACCGCCTCCGGCGTATCGGGGACGGACGAAAGCCGGTACGTCGCCAGCCAATGGAAGCTCATGTGGTGGCGGTTTCGCCGCCACCGGGCGGGGATCGCCGCGCTGGTCGCGGTCGCCTTGTTCTATCTGGTGGCGATCTTCGCCGACACGTTGTCGAGTTCCGATCCGGCGAAATCCGATGAGAAGTTTCCCACCGTACCGCCGCAGCGCCTGCGCTTATTCGACGACGGGGCGCTGCGCCTGCACGTGTACGACCTGATCGGCGAACGCGATCTGACGACGTTCCGCAAGGTGTACCGGCCCGACCCGGAGACGCGGCTGCGCGTGCGGCTGATCGGCGACGGCTACGAGTACCGGCTGCTCGGGCTGTTTCCGAGCACCAAACACCTGCTGGTGGTGGATGGCCACGAGCGGCGGTTGGCGCCGTTCCTGTTCGGCACCGACGAGCAGGGCCGCGATATCTTCGCGCGCATCCTGCACGGCACGCGTCTGTCGCTGTCGATCGGCCTGATCGGCGTGGTGATCAGTCTGGTGCTCGGCATCCTGATCGGCGGCGCCTCCGGCTACTATGGCGGCGCGATCGATACGGCGATCCAGCGCCTCATCGAGATCATGCGCTCCATCCCCACGATACCGGTCTGGATCGGGCTGGCCGCGGCCCTGCCGAGGGCGTTCACCGTCGAGCAGCGATACTTCGCGATCACGATCGTTCTGTCGCTGTATGCATGGACGGACATCGCGCGGGTCGTTCGCGGGCGGTTCCTGACGATGCGCGAGGAGGATTTCATCGCCGCGGCGCGGCTGTCCGGCTCCCGTGACCTGACCATCATCCTGCGCCACATGGTGCCGAATTTCGCCAGCCACCTGATCGCCGCCGCCTCGCTGGCGATCCCCTTCATGATCGTGAGCGAGACCTCGCTGAGCTTCCTGGGGCTCGGCCTGCAGGCGCCGGCGATCAGTTGGGGGGTGCTGCTCAAGGCGGCGTCGAACGCGCGCACGGTCGCGTCGCTGCCGTGGCTGATGATCCCGGCCATCCCGGTGATCTTAGCCGTGCTGGCGTTCAACTTCGTGGGCGACGGCCTGCGTGACGCGGCCGACCCGTACGATCGCAAGTAACGGTGCAACTCGTTACCGTCAGCCCCTGCAGCAAGGAGCGTCCGCGCAGCGACAGCGCGTCGCTGGTGGAGCTTGCCGGCGGCCGGCTGCTGATCGTCTATCACGGCTACCGCGCCGGTCCCGAGGCGGGCGGCGACTTCGGCGACGCGGCGATCTTCAGCCGCTCCTCCACCGACGGCGGCTCGACCTGGAGCGAGGAGCGGCTGCTGCTCGACGTCGACGCGGGCGACGTCAACGTGATGAACCCGTCGCTGGCGCTGCTGGGTGACGAGTTGCTGCTGGCGTGCGCGCGCAACCACACCCGCACCGACTCGTCGCTGGAGCTTCGCCGGTCGGCCGACGCCGGGCAGACCTTCGGCGAGCCCACCTTCGTCTGGCGGCGCTGCGGCGAGCACCGCTTCACCATGTACGACTGCTTCCGCCGGCTGCATGACGGGCGGCTGCTGATGATGATGCAGAGCTCGGCCCTCATCTGGGAGCCTGGCGAGAAGCAGTGGGTCGACAGTTACGTGAGCGACGACGACGGCGCCACCTGGACGCTGCAGGGCGGCCGCATCGACCTGCCCATGCGCGGTGCGATGGAGCCGGCCGTGGCGCAGATGCCCGACGGCGAGCTGGTCTGCTCGCTGCGCACCCAGCTCGGCCGGGTCTTCGTCACCCGCTCGCACGACTGCGGCCGGACCTGGGAGCTGCCGCAGCCGAGCGGCCCCATCAGCCCGGAGTCCTGCACCTGCCTCACCCCGCTGCCCGGCACCGAGCGGCTGGTGCTGTTCTGGAACCGCGGCCGGTACGTGCACGACCATCATCACTTCGGAAACCGCACGCCGCTGTCGGCGGCCGTCTCGGACGATCGCGGCCGCACGTGGCGGCACGTCGCCGACATCGAAGCTCATCCGGCCGGCGAGTACACCAACCTGACCTGCCGCTTCCTTGCCGATGGCCGCGCCGCGCTTGCCTACCTGGCCGGTATCGCCGATGAGCCGGGCGCGTTCAACCGGACCTGTCTGGATCTCAAGCTGGCGCTGCTGCCACGCTCCCTGTTCGAGGGATAGGGAGGCGGCGCACCCCGCCGGCGGACCGGCACGCATTGGCAGTCGCCCGTCCATGCGGTAGGTTACGCGATGGCGCCCGCGTCGCCGACGACAGACGCTGCATAAGGAGAGAGAAATGAACCGCACCCGTACGTTCCTGTTGCTGATGGCCGTCCTGGTGCTCAGCGCGCCGCTGGCGCTGGCGCAAACGGAGCTTTCCATCCTGCAATGGAGCCACTTCGTCCCGCGTTACGACGAGTGGTTCGACGCCTACGCGGAGGACTGGGGCAAGGAGAACGGCGTCGACGTGCGCGTCGACCACGTCAACGTGACCGAGTTGCCGCCGGCCCTGACCGCCGCCATCGAGGCCGGCGAAGGGCACAGCATCGTTGAAATGCTGTTCCCGGCCACCGCCTTCATCGAGGGGCTGCACCCGTTGAACGACATCAACGAAGCGGCCGCCGGCGCCCACGGCGAACGCACCGCCAACTGCCGGGCCACCAGCTATCTGCCGATCACCGATACCTGGTTCGGCTTCACGCACGGCTACATCCCCGACCCGGGCGACTACCAGATCAGCCTGTGGGAGAGCGTCGGCATGCCGGCCGGGCCCTCGACCTGGGACGAGCTGTACGAAGGCGGCGCGGCGATCATGGAGCGGCACGGCGTGCCGGTCGGCATCGGCCTCAGCCCGGAGCTCGACAGCCGCATGGCGACGCGCGCGGTGATCTGGGCGCACGGCGGCAGCGTGCAGGACGAGAACGAGAACGTCGTGCTCAACTCCCCGGAGACCATCGCGGCGGTGAAGTTCTACGCCAAGCTGCAGCACGACGCGATGACCGACGAGGTGTTCGGCTGGACCGCCTCCTCCAACAACCAGGGGCTGATCGCGGGCGAACTGAGCTACATCCTCAACTCGATCTCCGCCTACCGCTCGCTGCAGAAGATCGACCAGGAAGCGGCCGCCGACATCGGCTTCGTGCAGGCCCTGGCCGGACCGGCCGGCGCCTTCGCCTCCAGCCACGTGTGGCAGATCTACGTGATTCCCAAGTACGTGCAGGGCGCGGAGCTGGAAGCGGCCAAGCGGTTCATCCTGGATCACACGGCCACCTACCGCGACGCGGTGTACCACTCCGAGCTCTACAACTTTCCGTGCTACCCCAGCACGGTGCCGGAGCTGGATGGTTGGCTGGAAGACGATCCGTTCGGGTCCCAGCCGGCCGACAAGCTCGAGGTGCTGAAGACCGTGAACGACTGGTCGGTCTACATCGGCTATCCGGGCACCGCCAACCCGGCCGTGATGCAGGTATTCGGCGAGAACGTCGTGGTCAACATGGTGGCCAGGGTCGCCAAGGGAGAGCAGAGCGCCGAGGAGTCGGTGGCGCAGGCGCACGCGCGCGCGGAGGAGATCTTCGCCGACTGGCGCGCCCGCGGCTATCTGCGCGGCGGCGAGTAGGCCGAGCGCGCGCGAACGGACGAAGGGCGGCGGCGCGGACCGTGCAGCCCTTCGCGCCGTTCGCCGGCGTGACGTTCACCGGCGGCGATCGGTGGAGCGCTGAGGAACGGCCATGAGCGCGGTGCGCCTTTCCGGGATCGTGAAACGCTTCGGCGACGTCATGGCGATCGCCGGGGTCGACCTGGAAGTCGACTCAGGCGAGTTCCTGGTGGTGCTCGGACCGTCCGGGTGCGGCAAGACCACCTTGATGCGCACCGTGGCCGGCCTGGAGAAGCCCGACGAGGGCAGCATGCATATCGGCGAGCGCGACGTCACCGCGCTGCCGCCGCGCAAGCGCGGCATCGCCATGGTCTTCCAGTCCTACGCGCTCTACCCGCACATGACCGTGGCCAACAACATCGCCTTCCCGCTGAAGGCTCAGGGGCGCACCAGGAGCAGGGCGGAGCGCGACGAGCGGGTCCGGCAGGCGGCGCGCAAGGTGAGCATCGACCACCTGCTGAACCGGCGCCCGCGCCAGCTCTCCGGCGGCGAGCGGCAGCGGGTGGCGATCGCCCGCGCCATCGTGACCGAGCCGGTGGTCCTGCTGCTCGACGAGCCGCTGAGCAACCTGGACGCCAAGCTGCGCGCCTATGCCCGCGACGAGTTGAAGTTCTTTCAGCGTGAGCTTGGCATCACCACCATCTTCGTCACCCATGACCAGATCGAGGCGATGGGCCTGGGCGACCGCATCGTGGTGATGGAACAGGGGCTGGTGCAGCAGGTGGGGCCGCCGCAGGCGATCTACGACCGGCCGGCCAACACCTTCGTCGCCACCTTTCTGGGCTCGCCGGGGATGAACCTCCTGCCGGTGGCCGAGGATGAGCTGCTCGGTTTCCGCCCCGAGCACCTGCAGCCGGCGGCGCCGGGCGAAGGAGCGGCCGCGGCGGCCGGGCGCCGGGTCGACTACCGCGTGACGCGCATCGAGTACCTGGGCGCCGACCGCCTGCTCTACGGCCAGATCGATGACTTCCGCGGCGAGCCGCGCCTGATGCTGGCGCGCCTGCCGAGCAACGTGACGATGCCGCTGCAGGTGGGCGGATCGTATCCCTTCGCCGTCACGGAGTTGCACCGGTTCGACCGTCGCAGCGGTGAACGGCGGGGCGACGGCGCAACGGACCGCCGATGACCGGCGCCGGGACGGAACGCGTCAGCCTGCTGGACAACCGTCGCCTGATGGGCTTCGCCTTCCTGGCGCCGGCGGTGCTTTACATCATCCTGCTCATCGGCGTGCCGTTCGTCACCGCCATCACCTACAGCTTCAGCAACGCCACCGTCGGCAATACCGGTTTCAGCTACGCCGGGCTGCGCAATTTCCGCAACGTCTGGAACTCGCCCGACTTCCACGCCGCGCTGCGCAACACGTTCGTGTTCACTCTCATCGCGCAGTTCTTCGTGCTGATCCTGGCCAACGTGCTGGCGCTGATTCTGACCGCGCCCCTGCCGGACAGCCGCTGGGTGCGCGGCGGCATGTGGGGAGCGCGGCTGCTGTTGATCATGCCGTGGGCGACGCCGCTGGCCCTGTCGGTGATCGGCTGGCTATGGATGTTCGACTCCAAGTACAGCCCGATCGACTACGTGTTGGAGCAGATCGGCCTGCTCGGCCCGGGGACGGTGTGGGGTCCCTCCCGGAACCTGACCTGGCTGGGCAAGACCTGGCTGGCCAAGGCGTCGGTAATCTTCGTGCACGTCTGGCGCATGACGCCGCTGGCGACGGTGATCCTGATGGCCGGCCTGTCCGGTATCCCGACCGACATCGTCGACCAGGCCAAGGCGGACGGGGCGCGCTACTTCCGCGCCCTGTTCCAGGTGAAGCTGCCGCTGATCCTGCCGATCATGCTCAACTCGCTGCTGTTCTCGTTCATCTTCACCTTCGGCGACCTGACGGTGGTGTACGTGCTGACGCGCGGCGGGCCGATCAACCATACGCTGACGCTGCCGATGTACAGCTTCCTGGTCGGCATCGACGGCGGCAATCTGTCGCAGGGCGCGGCGGTCGCGCTGTTCATCTTCCCCGTGCTTCTGGGGGTGGCCGTGGTGTTGCTGCGCACTGCCAGCCGCGCGCAGGTGCGCTGATGGTCGACCGCTCGGCGCCGCCGGAACGGCCGCGCAGCTCGTTCGCGCGCGTCAGTCCGCGGCGCGTCGTCAAGGCGACGCTCTACACCGTGGCGGTGCTGGCATTCTGCCTGCTGGCCGCCGCGCCGTTCCTGATCATGGGCATCACGACGTTTCAGACCGACCGCGACCTCTACCGGCGCGACGCCAATCCGTTCGACTACGCCGAGGCGCCGACCCTGGAGCACCTGGACAATCTGTTCAACGACACCAACTATCTCGCCTTCGTGCGCAACTCGGCCGTGGTGGGAGCGGTGGTGGTGGTGATCACGCTGGCGCTGTCCCTGCCGGCCGCCTACTCGCTGGCCCGCCTGACCGGCCGCTGGGGCGAGCGCGCCGGCATCCTCATGTTCATCGTCTACCTGGTGCCGCCCACGCTGCTGTTCATCCCGTTGTTCCGCATCATCGTGTCGCTGGGGCTGAGCAACTCCCTGCTCTCCCTGATCGTGGTCTACCCCACGATCACGGTGCCGTTCAGCGCCTGGCTGCTGATGGGCTTCTTCAAGTCGATCCCGCCGGAAACGGAGGAGGCGGCGCTGGTCGACGGCTATCACCCGTACGGGGCGTTCCTGCGCGTGGCGCTGCCGCTGGCGCGGCCGGGCATCATCTCCGTGATCGTGTTCAGCTTCACGCTGACGCTGCACGAGTTCATCTACGCGCTGGTCTTCATCCAGCGTTCCGAGTGGCGCACGCTGAGCGTCGGCGTGCCGTCCGAACTGATCCTGGGTGACGTCTTCTTCTGGCAGCCGCTGCTCGCCTCGGCGCTGATCGTCGCCGTGCCGGTCGCGCTGGTCTACAACGTGTTCCTGGACCGTCTGATCCAGGGCTTCACCGGCGGCGCGGTCAAGGGTTAGGTCAAGGCCCGGATTTCGTGACGTCTTCGACCTGGAAGTGGCCGCATGGGGTATGCTATGCTTGCGTGGAGGATAGCCTATGGCCAGCCCGCCGCTCGCACCCGCCAAGGTTCACTACCCCTCATCCGACGGCCGGCCGATGGCGGAAAGCGATTTCCAGCGCACCCCGCTGACGTACGCCGTCGAACGGCTGCGGCACCACTTTCGCGGCCGCCCGGACGTGTACGTTTCCGGCAACTTGCTGCTCTACTATCAGGAGGGCAATCCGCGCGCGGTGGTGGCGCCGGACGTGTTCGTGGTGATGGGCGCTGCCAACGCCGACCGCTCCAGCAGCGCAGGGTCCCGCCGCCGGCCGCGGTCGCCGTGTCGCAGGTCGTGCTGAATGACGCGACGGATCACCGTTTCGTTCAACTGATTGGCGAGCACGGCCCAGTCGGTATGCGCCTGCTTGTGGACGATCGGATAGCCGCCCCGCTCCGAAAAATGGCGGAACGCCTCGTTCCTGACCGGTGCGCTGGCGCGCCCGTGCGCGCGCAGTTGCAGCCAGAAGTCCCTGTCGATGAGGTAGCTCAGGCCGTTGTCCGGGAGGAACGGCGGCGGCGCCGGCAGCTCGCGCAGCGCGCCGATCTCGGTGAGCGACAGCACGCCGGCCTCGACCGTGCTGACGCGCCCGGCCAGACTGTCACGGCCCAGTTCGATGCGCAGCGCGGAGCTCCCGGTGATCACGACCTTCACCGCGGCGTTGTCCACCAGAGACTTGAGCTGCGCAGCCCAGCCGTCCAGGTTCTGGACCTCGTCGAAGAACAGATAAGCCGTGCGGCCTTGGCGCGCGAGCTCGTTGAACCGGACCACAGTCACGTTCCGTTCGAACCAGTCGGCGACGGCAAGGATCGGCGCCTCGACCGCGCGCATCGACGCCAGTTCGTCGAACTGGACCCGAAGGACGTTTCCGGGAGGCACGCCTTCGGCCAGCAGGTCAGCGACGATCTGAAGCTGGGCGGTCGTCTTTCCGACTTGGCGCGGGCCGCGCACCGCGACGATCGGCGCGATCCCGGACTCCAGGCGGCGGCGTATCCAGGTCACCAGATGACGGCGCGTCGCCGGTTGCGGCGGCATCGACGATCCCTCCCACCAGGGATTCATGCGGCGCAGGTCGCGGAGGAGCTGTGGCGGGAGCCGTGGCGGAAGCGACATGATCGGTAGTTATCTCACCATCTCCCATGGTAGTGCATAACCGCTACGCAATCGGCCGCCTGAACGATCCATCGGACTTTACCGCCGGCGCCGTCAACAGATAGAGTGAGGATCGTACCGGTACCAGCCGTTGCAGATGCTTGGCGCCGGCGGAATCTGAGGCGAACATGCTGGAACGACTCAAGCTTCACGCGCTTGCGGCGGCGCTGCTGGTGGCCGGAGGCGCGGCGGCCGGCGCAGAGACCCGGGAGCTGTCGCTCGCCTACTTCATGGGGACGAACCATCCCATGAACCGGGCGGTCTTCACGCCCTTCGCGGAGCGTCTGGCGGAACTGTCCGGCGGCGCCCTGACGGTCAAGCAGTTTCCGGGAGGGGTCCTCAACTCCTCCCCGCCGCAGCAGTATTCGATTCTGCTCGACGGGGTGGCCGACATCGTCTTCGCCCTGCCAGGCTACACTGGCGACCTCTTTCCCCAGACCAACAGCATCTCGTATCCCGGCGTGTGCGGGACGGCAGTCTCCTGCACCGAGTCGCTGCAGCGGGCGCGGCCGGTGCTGGAGCGGGAATACCGGGCGAAGGTGCTGGCGATCTGGGCCAATGCGGCCGTCGTGCTGCTCACGCGCGACCGGCCGGTGCGCACCCTGGAGGACCTGAAGGGAATGAAGCTGCGCGTCACCTCCAAGCTCGACGTCCCCTTCGTGGAGGCGCTCGGCGCACGCGCGGTGTCGCAGCCCGCCACGGTGATCCACCAGAACCTGAGCACGGGGGTCATCGACGGCGTCGCCATCGGCGCCTCCGGCATCGCCGCGTTCAAGCTGCAGGAGCCGGCCAACTACCTGACCACGTGGTTTCCGGTCTCCAGCGCGGCATTCGTGCTGCTCATGAACCGGGACGCGTACCAGGCGCTGACCGCCGAGCAGCGGGGCTGGATCGACGCGGCCGCCGCGCCGCTGTCGGCCGCCGGTGGCACGGCGTATGAAGCGGCGGGCGCGCGCGGCCTGCAGGTGGCGCGCGACGCCGGCGTGGAGATCATCGATCTCACCGAAGCGGAGAAGCGCCGGTTCCGGCAGGCGATCGCCCCCGCCTACGAAGCGGCGCTCTCCCGCCGGGCGGGCGACCTGACGGTCGCGGAGGTGATCCGGCTGTTCGTGGATGGCTGACTCCGCCCACCGGGCGCGCCGGTCCGGCCGGCCCGGCACGCGCCTGCAGCGGGTCGAGGCGCTGCTGCGGCGCCTGCGGGCGGTGCTGGCGGTCACCGGCGGCGCGGCGCTGGCGGTCCTGTTGGGCTTTACGGTGGCGGCCGTCTTCCGGCGGTACGTTCTGAACGATCCGATCTTCGGGGACGAGGATATCGCTGCCATGGCGCTGGCGGTGGTGGTGGCGATGGCGGTCGCCTACGCGGCCTACGGAGGCTCGCATGTCTGCGTGAACGTGATCGGTCGCCTCGCCGGCCGGCGCACGACCCGCGTCACCGACGCGGCCGCCCGCGTGCTGGGGCTGGCGGCGATTGTCGTGACGGTCTACGCCCTGTTCGCCAAGGGGAGTTGCGGTCTGCCGTGCGGCGCCGCCACCGCCAACCTGTCGATCCCCCACGCGCCGTTCTACTACACCCTCGGGGCGGCGCTGGCCGCCTGCGGGGCGCTGCTGGCCGTGCACCTGCTGCTCGGCTTTGCCTGCTGGAACGGCGACGATCCCAACGCTCCCAGAGAGTGATGGCCGGACCCGAGGCAGCCGCGCTGGGGTTCGGCGCCCTGCTGCTGCTGCTCCTGCTCCGGGTGCCGGTGGGGCTCGCCCTGCTGATCGCCGGCGCGGGGGGAATCTTCCTGATCCGGCCGGCCGCCGTCGTGCCGGTCGTGGCCGGCGAGCTGTTCGCGGTCGCCTCCACCTACTCGCTCACCATCCTCCCGATGTTCATGTTGATGGGCAATCTGGCCGTGGTCTCCGGCATGAGCCGTGATCTGTACGACGCGGCGCACAGTTGGCTGGGCCATTACCGGGGCGGTCTGGCGGCGGCGTCGATCGCCGGCTGCGCGGGGTTCTCGGCGCTGTCCGGTTCGTCGCTCGCCTCGGCGCTGACGGTGGGCCGGGTGGCGCTCCCGGAGATGCGGCGCTTCGGCTACGACGACTCGCTGGCGACCGGCACGATCGCCGCCGGCGGTACGCTCGGTATCCTGATCCCGCCGTCGACCGGCTTCGTCATCTACGCCATCCTGACCGAGGAGAGCATCGGCCGGCTGTTCCTGGCCGGCGTGCTGCCCGGCGTCCTGCTGGCGCTGCTGTTCATCGCCGCCATCCGCCTCACCGTAACCCGGCGGCCGGCCCTCGCTCCACGCTCCGCCGTCCGAGCGCCGTGGGGGGCGCGGTTCGCCGCCGCGCGGCGCGCGGCGTGGATCGCCGGCATCATTGCCGTCACCATCGGGGGCATCTACGCGGGGATATTCTCCGCCGTGGAGGCGGCCGCGGCCGGCGCCTTGCTGGCGCTGATCGGCGCCGCGGCGCGGCGCGCGTTGACCTGGAAGAACCTCACCGGGGTCGTTACCGGCACGCTCGCGTCTACCGGCACGGCGTTCCTGATCCTGTTCGGCGCCTTCGTGTTCAAGACCTTCATCGGATTCTCCGAGATCGTAGCGGCCGCCTCGCTGTGGGTAGCGGCGCAAGGGTTCAGCGGATTGCAGGTCGCCCTGGCGGTGCTGTTGATGTTCATGGTGCTGGGCGCCTTCATGGAGGGGTTCACCATCCTGGTGCTGGCGATTCCGCTGGCGCAGCCGATCCTGGAGACGCTCGGCGTCGACCTGATCTGGTTCGGCGTGCTGATCGTCATCACCTTGGAGATGGGCCTGATTTCGCCGCCGGTCGGCATCAACGTATTCGTGGTCAAGGGGATCGCCCGCGAGGTGCCGCTGCACGCCATCTTCCGCGGGATATGGCCGTTCTGGCTGGCGATGCTGGCGGCGGTGCTGCTGATCGCCGCGGTGCCGCGAATCGCCACGTTGCTGCCGGCGGTCGTATACGGATGAGGCGCGCCGGCGCCGTCCGGGGGACGGGCGCCAGCCGCGGACGGGGCTGGCGCTTGACGGCCATGTCGCCGTAACGGCGAGATTAGCGCATGAAGGCGGCCACCCAGGCAGGAGTCCGCTTCGAGGTCGACGAGGCCCCTCCCCTGAGGATCGCCGCCGGCGGCGGGCTGCAGCTTGCCGCGCTGATGATCAACTCGGTCGTACTGGTGGCGGCGATCATCTTTCGGGCGGGAGGCGGGGGCGAGGCATCGCTGCGGTGGGGGGTGTTCGCGGCGGTCCTGTGCGCGGGCGTGTCGACGATCCTGCAGGGCCTGCGGTTGGGGCGGGTCGGCGCCGGCTACGTGATCGTGCACGGCACCTCGAGCCTGTTCATATCGGTATGCGTCACGGCGCTCGCCGAAGGCGGTCCGGGCATGCTGGCCATGCTGGTCGCCCTGTCGTCGCTGGTGCAGATCGCGCTGTCGGCGCGGCTTTCTCTGCTCCGCCGGGTGCTCACGCCGACGGTCACCGGTACGGTGATCATGCTGCTGCCGGTTACCGTCATGCCGATCCTGGCCGACATGCTCGGCCGGGTGCCGGCGGGAGCGGAGCCGGCGGCGCTGTTCAGCGCGCTGGCGACCGTCGCCGTCATCATCGCCGTCACGCTGAAGGGAAGCGGGCCGCTGCGGCTGTGGGGTCCGGCCCTGGGGGTGCTCGCAGGCGTGGTCACCGCCGCGCTGTTCGGTCTCTACGACGTCGGACTGGTCGCGCAGGCCGCGTGGATCGGTCTCCCGCGCGGCGGCTGGCCGGGCCTCGACGCCAACTTCGGGCCGGCGTTCTGGGGGCTGCTGCCGGTCTTCGTCATCCTGATGCTGGTCGGCTCGGCCAAGTCGATCGGCGTGGCGGTGGCGGTGCAGCGCGTGTCCCGGCGCGGCAGCCGGGCGGTCGATTTTCGCCGGGTGCAGGGCGCGGTGGCGGCCGAGGGGGTCGGCAACCTGCTCGCGGGTCTGGCGGGAACGGTTCCCAACAACGGCTATCCGGCGGCGGTATCGGTGGTGGAGATGACGGGCGTAGCGGCCCGGTCCGTTGGGGTCGCCGCCGGCGCCGCGTTCGTCGCCCTGGCGTTCCTGCCCAAGGGGCTGGCACTGATTCTGGCGATCCCCGCCCCGGTGGTCGCCGCCTTCATCGCGATGGCGATGGCGTTGCTGTTCGTCGCCGGGATGCGGGAGGTCATACAGGCCGGAGCCGACTACCGCAGCGCGATGATCGTAGGAGTGTCGTTCTGGGCGGGGACCGGCTTGCAGAGCGGCGTGCTGTTCCCGGAGTTCGTCGCCGGGTTCGCGGGCGGCCTGCTGCAGAACGGCATGGCGTCCGGCTGCCTGACGGCGGTCCTGCTGACCTTGCTGGCCGAGCTGATCAAGTCTCGGCGCCGGCGCTTCCGGGGGCGGCTCGACATCGATGAACTGCCCCGGATCAACGTGTTCCTGGCCGACTTCGCGGGCCGCAACCGATGGCCGGCGGCGATGCGGGAGCGGCTGGAAGCGGCCAGCGAAGAGACCTTGCTGGCGCTCCTGCGCGCGGACGAAGTCAGTGCGGATGCCGGTGGCCGCGAAGCGCGCACGGACCGCCGCTTGGTGCTGTCCGCGCACCGGGCGGCGAACGCGGCGGTGCTGGAGTTCACGGCCGCGGCCGGGGAGGAAGAGAACCTGCAAGACCGCATCGCGCTACTGAGCGAGCAGCCCGAACACCGGGAATGGCCCGAACACCCGGAGCGGGCCGTTTCGCTCCGGCTCCTGCGGCACCTGACGTCGTCAGTCCGTCATCAACAGTTCCACAACGCCGACATCGTCACGATCCAGGTCGAGCCGGCGGCGGTCGTTACCGGGTAACGAAGGGCGCGGCGTTGAGGATGTAGTTTTCCCGGCTGACGATGTAGGCGGCGGCGGTGCTCGCCTTCATGTACGCCTGCCACTCCGGGTCCGCCAGCAGCGCAGCCCGCCGCTTGTCCCGGTCGGCCATGTCCTCGTAGGTCACGATGTGGGTGTAGCTGTCGACCTGCCCGGTTTCGCCGTAGCCGAATACCACCGCCTTGCCGAGGTGGCGGATATGCGCGGCTCGGCCCTGTTCTTCGTAGAGCTTGAGCTGATCGCGCACGGTGCCGTACCGGCAGCGGTAACAGTGAACGTCGTAGATCATTCAGGCATATCCTTAGCGTGTAGTTTGAGACAGTCGGCGGCCTCGGCGGCACGGTACGGGCTCCCGTCATGAGCGTCAAGTACGCGGTCGCTGCTGGTCATTGACACCGGGGACGTACCTCGGTACACAGCGGCCGTGCGACGCGGGGGTCTACGCTTCGTTCTTTACGTGATCGCGGCGGTGGCAGCGGCTGCCGTCGTGCACGCGGACGCCGGTGAGGAACCGGCCGGGTTGGAATGGACGGTCGTGCGGGAAGGCGCGTCGTCCCACTTCAGAGAGGTTGCCTGGAGCGGCTCCCGCTTCGTCGCGGTGGGGTCCTTCGGCGGAATCAGATACAGCAGCGACGGGATCGACTGGACCAAGGCGGCCGGGCCGGTCCATGAAACGCTCAGCGGGGTCGCCTGGAGCGGCGCGCGCTTCGTGGCGGTGGGGAATCGCGGCGTGACGCTGCACAGCACCGACGGGGCGCACTGGACGGCGGCGGCGGCCGGCCCGATCACGAACAATCTGCGGGCCGTTGCCCACGGTGGTGGGCGCTTCGTCGCGGTCGGCTCCGATGGCGCGATTCTGTACGGTGACGGCAGGAATTGGAGCGTGGCGGCCAGCCCGGTGGAACGCGATCTGCGCGGGGTCGCCTATGGCGGTGGGCGCTTCGTCGCGGTCGGCGTGGACGGCGCGGTCGTGCGCAGCGGCGACGGGATCGACTGGAGTGAAGGGGCCAGTCCGACCGCGGCGCGGCTCAACAGCGTGGCGTGGGTCGACTCCCGCTTCATCGCGGTAGGGACCGACGGCGTGATCCTGTACAGCGACGACGGTGGCGACTGGGCGGCGGCGGCCACGCCGGTTTCCGCTTGGATCTACGGCGCTGCCCGGAGCGGTTCGCGCTCGGTGGCGGTCGGGTTCGACGGCACGGCCCTGTACAGTGATGATGGGATCGTGTGGACGGCGGCGGCCGTCCACACCGCGAACCATCTCTGGGGCGTTGCCTGGGGCGGTTCGCGTTTCGTGGCCGTGGGGATGGGCAGCACGATCCTGCACAGCGACGACGGCCGCGACTGGACGGCGGTGGCCAGACCGGTCGCCGACCTGCCGGAAGCGGTCGCCTGGACCGGTTCGCGCTTCGTCGCGGTCGGGTTCGATGGCTCGATCGCGTACAGCGACGACGGCAGCGAGTGGAGTGCGGCGGCCAGCCCGACCGCCGACCGTCTCTTCGGCTTGGCCGGGAACGGCTCCCGGTTGGTCGCGGTCGGCGGCTACTGGCGGAGCGGGAGTACCACCCTGTACGGCAGCGACGGGATCGGCTGGACGGAGGCAGCCGGGCCCGAGTCGTCCGCACCCCTGCAAGGCGTTGCCACAGACGGTTCGCGCTTCGTCGCCGTCGGGGGGAACTGGGGAGACGGTGACGGCGTCATCGCCTACAGCGACGATGGCCTAGCCTGGACCGAAACGACCAACCCGGTCGCGAGCCATCTTGCCGACGTGGAGTGGAGCGGCTCCCGCTTCGTCGCGGTCGGGTTCGACGGCTCGATCGTCTACAGCAGCGACGGGATCGATTGGGCGGCGGCGGAGAGCCCGACCGAGCGCATCCTCGACGGCCTTGCCTGGAGCGGCTTGCACTTCGTCGCCGTCGGCGAGGGCGGAACGATCCTGCGCAGCGATGACGGGATCGACTGGACCGCTGCCGCCGTCCCGGTATCGCACTTTCTCTACGACGTGACGTGGAACGGCTCCCGCTTCGTCGCGGTCGGCGGTGCCGAGGACGGAAACGGCTCGTTCACCGGCGCCGCGGTCCTGCATAGCGAAGACGGGATCGACTGGACGCAGGCCGACGGCCCGCTCGTTCCCACCCCCCTCCTGAGCGTTGCCTGGAACGGGTCCCGCTTCATCGTGGTCGGGCGCGACGGCACGATCCTCTCGATGCGATGACGGACCGGACGGCTCGCGCGCTGCTTGCTGCGCTGTCAGGCGCGTTGCTGCTCGTATCGAACCGGCCGGCCGCGGCGCAGGAGGCTTCCAGTGACCGTTGGTTTGCCCTGGACCACGTGCTCGACGTCGCCATCGAGATGGCGCCCGCGGACTGGGACCGCCTGCGCCGGCAGACGCGGACCATGGGGGATCTGTTAGGCGGCGACGACTGCCTGGCCGAGCCGTTCGCCGGCATCTTTTCCTGGTTTGCGGCAGACGTCACGGTGGACGGCCGGCGGTACGGCGAGGTCGGCGTGCGCAAGAAGGGGTTTCTCGGCTCGCTCAGCGAGGAGAAGCCGGCGCTCAAGCTCCGCTTCGACAAGTTCGTGGACCACCAGGCGCTCGGCGGTGCGCTGGAGCGCATCACCCTGAACAACAGCGTGCAGGACCCGTCGTTGCTCAACACCTGTCAGGCATATCAGGTGTTTGCCGCCGCGGGGCTGCCGGCGCCCCGCTGCAACTTTGCCAGCATAGCCGTAAACGGTGAAGAGCTGGGCCTCTACGTGCATGTCGAGGAGATCGAAAGCTCGCTTCTGGAACGCGCCTTCGCCGCTGCCGGGGGCAATCTGTACGAAGGAACGGTAAGCGACTTTCGTCCGGGGTTCCGCGGCACGTTCGAGAAGGAGACCAACGAGGACGCCGGCGACTGGTCGGACGTCGACGCCGTCGTAGCCGCATTGCAGGATCCCTCGCCGGCCGGCCTGGAAGCCCTGGCCGCCGCGGTGGACCTCGACCGGTTCCTCACCTTCTGGGCCGCCGAGGTGCTGGTCGGACACTGGGACGGCTACGCCGGCAACCGCAACAATTTCTACTTCTACCGCGAGCCGGGCGGGCGCATCGTGTTCATCCCGTGGGGCGTGGATCAGACGTTCAAGACCACCGACGGGCCGTTCGATGACTTCGTGTCGCCGCCTTCGGTCATGGCGCACGGCGCCATCGCCCACCGCCTGTACGGCGACGCCGCCTGGCGGGCGGCGTATGCAGCGCGCCTCCGGGAACTGCTCGACACGGTCTGGAACGAAGCCGAACTCTTGCGCCGCACCGAGCGGATGGCCGCGCTCGTACAGACCCATGCGTTGGCCGATCGGCGGGCCGAGGCGGCCGCCGACGCCGGCCGCGTCCGCCGGTTCATCCGCGGGCGCCGGGCCGAGCTCCTCGCCGACCTGGAGCCCGAGCCGCCGGCTTGGCCCTGGCCGCTGGCCGACTCCGACCTGTGCTGGGGAGAGGCGACCTCCGTCGACCTGCGGTTCGAGACCACCTGGGGCTCCAAGGACAGCGTCGATCCGTTCGCGGCAGGGACGGTGACCCGCTACCTGCTCGATGGAGCGGAGCAGCCGGTCGGGTACTCGGGCGCTACCGCCGGCTTGGCCAGCCCCGCAGAAGCGGCCGACGTCGGAGTCGAGAACGCAGCCTTCATCACCGTCATGATGCTGGGCCCCGACGCCGCCATCGAAGGAGTCACGGCCTGGCTGCCGCCGGACCGCGCCGCAGCCGGCGCTCGTCTGGTCATCGGCGAGCACGGGGTCGGCGGCGTGCTCTGGTCGATGCCGCCCGGCGCGGCCGCGCCGGAGGATTTCCACCCGATCATCACCGGCAGGCTGGAGTTGGACGCGGCCGGTACGAAACCCGGAGCGGCGGTCTCGGGCCGTTTCTACGGCACGCTCTGGGGGATCGCCGAACCGGCGGCGGCCGAGGACGGCGGCGAGGCGGCAGCGGCGGACCGGGGAGACTCCGGTCTGATCATCAACGAGGTGGCCGCCCGCGGCGAACCGCTCGACTGGTTCGAGCTCTACAACGCGTCGGGCGCGCCGCTGGCGCTCAGCGACTTCGTGCTGGCCGACGACCTGACCGATCGCGGCAAGCGCGCCCCGTTTCCGGCGGATATGATCATCCAACCGGGCGCCTATCTGCGGATCGAGTTGGACGGCGACGGCTGGCCCGGCTTTGCGCTCGGCAAGGACGAGGAACTCGGCATCTGGTCAGCGGACGGCCGCTTGGCGGCGCAGGTCGACTGGGCGGAGGGGCAGTCCGACCGCGGTACCAGCTACGCCCGCGTACCCGACCTCACCGGCGCCTTCCGCACCGTGACCAACCCCACGCCGGGCGCTCCGAACGATGCGCCCTGACCGCGGTCGAGCAGGCGGGTCGCCCAACCTGAAGTCGCCGACCGGTCATGAGTTACGCCGCCGGTCGTCCAACGCCGCCGCGTAGTCGATGATCTGTCCGGTGACGGCACCTGAGCCCGGCTGATCTTGCGCCGCGCGCACCAAGTGATTGAGGGCTTCGCCACGCTTACCGGTAATCCACAACAGACACGTAGCCGCCGTTCAGGTTCAACAAATCGTCGTTGCTGTCGATTGCGTACTCGTTCGCATCATCGTGTACCGTACGGTTAGAGTGATCACGTGCGGCGTCAACCAGAATAGCACTCACGGCGCCGGCGCGTCTCGCCGGCGCGCGCTGTCGGCAGCGCTCGGACAGGAGACAGTCTCGATACGCGCGTGCTGCTGAGGCCGAACCGGGGAAAGCATGACCCCCGGCGCCGGGTGGCGCGATGTTGCCCGACGACGATCGATCTACCGGGACCGGCATGCTACGCTGCAACGATGCCCACGTTCGAGTTGACCGACGATCAGCGGGAGTTCTTTGGCACGTTCGGCTTTCTGCACCTTGCCGGGCTGTTCGCAGAGGAGTTCACACGGATCGAGGACGCCTTCGAGGAACTCATCTGCAGCCGCGGCGGGGACGGCCATGACGGGCGGCAGCGGTTCGCGGTCGCGCCGTTTCTGAACCACAGCGAGTACCTTTGCATCCTGCTGGACGACGAGCGCCTGGACGGCATCGCCCGCGCTCTGTGCGGGGACGACTACCAGTACTGGAACAGCGACGGCAACTACTACGTGGGTGATACCCGCTGGCACTCCGACGGGCCATGGCCTGACACGGTCGGCTTCGCGAAGCTGGCGATCTACCTCGATCCCGTCGACGCGGAGAGCGGCGCCCTGCGGGTGATACCGGGAAGCCATCGCCCCGGCGAGCCGTACGCGCAGATGATCGACGAACAGATCCGCGGCAACCGGTACTGGGGCGGCGTGCCGGGAGACCGTATCCCCGCCTTTACCCTGACCAGTCAACCCGGAGACGTGGTGCTGTTCGCCCAGTCCCTGAAGCACAGCGCGTGGGGCGGGAGCGACCACCGCCGGATGTTCACGATCAACTACACGCGCGCGATCACCTCGGCGGTGCTGGAGCAGTACCACGCCGTGGTCCGCGGTCACGGCTACACCAAGGCGGACGTCTTCGGCGATCCGCCCGGCCCTCTGCTGAGCGGCGCCCCCGCCGAACGCCTGAGACACCTGAGCGCGCTCCTGGAGCACATTCCGGACGCCTGACCGACCGAAGGGAACCGAGGCCGGAGGTGCGGTCGAACAGGATCCGGTAGTCGGTTACCTGCAGAGCGCGGACTATCCGCCGGCTCGCCTGGCCGATTTCGCCCGCCGGTGGATCGACGTCGGCGGTGGTCGACGCCGCAGCCGCTCAACGCATTCCCCCGCGATCTCCGCGGCTGCTACGCCCTGACGAGGACAGGAACGCCCTCAATACCGGTGATCGATGCTGCCGAACCGAGTCGGTTTGTCCCAGCCGGCGCCGCCGCGTTCGACCCAGTCGGCTACGCCGGCAATCAGCTCGTCGACGCCGTCGCGTGGCCGGCCGAAGATCGTGCGGCATACGGTGTCGTCGATCAGCGGCGCGGTGTCTCCCTCGCCGCCGGCCAGTTCCGGCGCACGCCGCAGCGCGCTCCCCAATGCCGACACGATCTCGACGACGCGGTGGCCGGGGCCGGACACGTTGACCGTCCACGGCGGATTGGCGCAGTGCTCCAGGCAGCGCAGCGCGACGTCGATGGCATCGCGCTGCGAGATGATGTTGACTGCCGGCACCGCAAGCGAGATCGGTGCGCCGCTGCGAATCATGTCGGCAAGGTCGCGCAGTACGCCGTAGCACAGGTGCTGCGCGTAGCTGAGGCGATAGTTGCAAATGCGTTGCCGGCTGTGCCGGGCGGCGGTGGTGGCGAAGGAAGCCTCGCGCGCCACCACCGACCAGCCGTAGACGCCCTGCGGCTGCAACTCCGCATCTTCGCGGCTGCCGCCGGTCAGGCGCGGTCCGATGGCAGCGGCTCTGCGTTCGGCGTCGCCCGGCCCGGCCGGCGCGTACTCGACACCGGAATACGGGTTGGTCGACGAGAATACCACGATGTTCGCGTCGCTGAACTGCTCGCCGGCGAGGTAGGGGACGATCGAGTTGACGTGAAACGCTCGCCGCCAGTCGGTGCCGCTGCCGAACTTGAAGCCGAGCATGTAGACGACCTGACCGGACTGGGGCAGCGCGCTGAGGAAGTCGGGGTCGGTCAGGTCGCCGCGTACGCAGCGGACGCCATCGGTCTCCAGCGCCACGCGGGTGGCATCGTCGCTGAAGGTCGATGCAACGACGACATCCCGTTCGATGCCCGCCATCCGGTCGGCGCGCCGGAGCGTCGCGGCCAACTCCGGTCCCATCTTGCCGCTGCCGCCGAGGATGATGACCGGTCCGTCGATCCGCGCCACCGCTTCGATCAACGCCGGCGACGGCTCGGTCATGAACTGTTGCAACGAGCGGTCGTCGTGAACTTCGGCGAGCGTCATGGGTGCCTCCATGAAGACCTCGGTGAGGTCAGGCGCTATCGTACCGCGCTGCGCATCGCTACTCGCCCGGCGATGCCGGCCGCGGCCGCCAAACCGGGGTACGGGGTGCTCGGTCCCCGGTCCCAACGGCGGCAGGATCGACGCCGGCATGCTGGCGCACCCGTGAGGTCGGGAGCCTGCGGTCTCAGAGCCGCATCTGCACCATGGCGGCGATCTCCGGCTCGGCCATGGCGCCATCCAGGTACACGTAGTGCTCGCCGCTGCGGTATGCATACCCGGCATGCCGGCCTGACGGCGTCAACGCGATAACGGCGACGTGGCCCGCCAGCGGGTCGTTCAGAGCGCCGAGGTCGGACAGCGCCGCCCGCATCGCCTGATCGAGCGTCATGCCGGTGCGCAGGTAGAGCACCACGCTGCGGGTGGTCAGGGTCCGCAGCACGACCTCGCCGGTCCCGGTCGAGGCCGCAGCGCCCCAACGGTTGTCCGCGTACCCGCCGGCGCCGATGATCGGCGAGTCGCCGAGCCGGCCCGGGTACCCCCACGGATACCCGCTGGTACTGACCGCGCTCGCCAAGTTGCCGCCGCCGTCCAGGGCCAGAAAGTTGACCGTGCCGTGCGGCGCATCCGTGCCGGCCGGATCCCAGCCGCGCATGGAGTCCCGGGCGTCGCCGACCAGCTCCAGCAGCCGATCGCGGCCGGCAATGCCGTCGGGATCGACCGGCGGCTGGCGGTTTGCCAGCCGCTCCCGCCACCGAGCCGCCGCCTGCTCCGTGAGCAGGTCCTGCTCGGCCATGCCGATCTCGCGTGCGAACCGCTCGGCCCCGTCCGCCACCAGCAGCACGTGCGGGCTCTGCTCCATGACGCGCCGCGCCAGGGTGACGGCGTGGAGGATGCCGCGCACCGAGCCGACCGCGCCGGCGCGCAGCGTGTGGCCGTCCATGATGCTGGCGTCCAGGCGCACCTCGCCCAGGATGTTCGGCAGCCCGCCGAGGCCGACGGTGTGGTCGCGCGCGTTGAGCTCGACCCGGCGCGTCCCGGCCTCCACGGCGTCGAGCGCCGATCCGCCGTCGCGCAGGACCGCCATGGCCTCCCGGATGCCGGCCGTCCCGTTGGCGGTGCTTACGACGATCATCGACCGAGGCCGGTAGGAGGATCGGTCACCGGCCGGGCAGCACGATCCGCCGCTCGTCGATGTCGGCGACGCTCGCGCAGCCGCACATCGCCATCGCCGTGTCGAACTCGGAGAGCAGTATCTGGAACATGGTGCGCACGCCGGCCTCCATGGCGCGCCCCAGCAGGTACTCGGTGACTTCGTCCGGGTAGTGCTTGATGCCGTACCACCAGAGCGGGCCGGTGGTCGCCGTACGCACGTCGGTGACCGTTTTGCCGGCGCCGTCGCGCAGCGACAGCACCGTCCCGTAGGCGCAGGCGGCGCGCGCGGTGGCAACGTCGCCGTCCGGATGCGCCCAGACCTGCGTGCCGGCCGGCGGCACCATCACGGGAAAGGAGATGCGATGGCCTGAGCACGGTGGTGGACCGATCACGCGTTCGTGGCTGCGGCGACCACAGCGTGGCAGTACACCAGCTCCCAGCCATGGAACACCACCGCCAGGCCGGTGAAGCGCACCGTCGGGTACTGGTGCGTCAAGCGTTCGTCCGCCAGGTACTGTCGCAGTTGTGTCTGCGCTTCCCGCGCGGCCGCCGCGACTCGCGCCTCGCCAGCCGATTCGCTCCGCTTGAGGTACTTGAGCTCGATCACGTACCCATGGCGCATGCCGCTGAACCGCAGCAGGAACGGCTCCAGGCAGATGTCCGCGTAACCGCCGGCGAGTTCCCGCTCGGTGTGGAACACGAAGTGGTCGGTGGCGCTCAGATAGGCGGCCAGGAAGCCCTGGATCACCTTCTCCCCGTCGATGTAGTCGCGGATGGCAGTGTGCCGGGCGATCGCGGCGCTCAGGAACTCCAGCACCGGGCGCCAGGCGCCGCGGTAGGCCATCTCGTGCATCAGGCGGCTGAAGGCGTACAGATCCACCGAGAACAGTCCTACGTCCTCGTAGGCGTCGCGCAGGTAGCCGTACATCAGCCGCTTCACCGTCTGGTTGGGAATGCCCAGGCGCGGCGTGCCCTCGTGCACCGCGCGGATGCTGAGCAGGCCGAAGTAGTGCAGCAGGGACAGGAAGTTCTCCCGCTGGGCCAGTCGTTCCAAGGGAAAGCCGTCCTGGATCTCGCTGTCCGCCCAGCCTTCGCCGATGAGGTGACGGAGCAGATCGAAGTTGCCGTTCAGTTGCTGGTTGACCGTCAGCAGGTGGCGCAGCTTGCCATAGTCGATGCGCACGTTGCGGTCGATCAGGTTGTCCGGTGGCGATTTGTTCGGGATCGACCACTTCAGGTAATAAAGCACCATGTCGGTGTTGTAGAGATCGTGCGGCGCGCCCTTGGCGAAACGGTAGCCGTTGTACCACTCCCCCATCACGGACATGGCCTTGTCCGTATGCTGGTCGAACACGCCGTGATCCCGGTAGGTATCCAGGATGCCGCGCACTTCCGCCTCGGTGAAGCCGAGCAGCTCGTTGAAATCCGGCTCCAGGCTGATGTTGGTGCCGATGTTGAAGCCGCTGGTGACGTCGTCGATGGTGATCGGCGACACGCCGGTGACGAACAGGCGCTCGACGCCGCCGCCCTGTCCGGCGCCTGCCTTGAGGGTGGCGAAGAAGTTGCGGTAGAAGCCGCCGCCGTGGGTGAACGACTCATACGCCTCCGCGCCTCGATGGGCGAGCACCGTATTGGCGAAGTTGTCGTACTCGTCGATCAGCACGTACAGCGGGATGTCATGCTCGCGGGTGTGCAGGAACAGCTCGTTCAGTTTGGTGTCGATGGAGGGAGCGGCAAGGATGCGCCGGACCGCCGCCGGGGTGAACAGGTCGGCGTTGGTCTCCAGCGCGTAGCGGAGATTCTGGAAGCAGTAGTACTCGAACCGCTCCCGCAACGTCTCCAGGGTGTCGTCGAACGCGGAGAAGTCGAAGCGCAGGATGACGTAGCGGTGGCGGTTGGGCGTGGGGTGACGGCCGATGTCGGTGCCGGCGAACAGCGCCTCGAACCGGTCGGCTCGTCTGCGATCATAGTAGTTCTCCAGCAGCGACACCCAGCACGACTTGCCGAAACGACGGGGACGGATCAGGACGACGTAACGCTCGTTTTCCAGTGCGTGCAGAAACCGCGTCTTGTCGACGTACAGGCAACCCTCGCGCCGCATCGCCTCGAAGTCGGCCCAGCCATAGGGTATCTCCGGATACGTGCCTGTCATCGATCCAGCCTCATGGTGCGGGCCATGTAGTCAGCATAGGGCCGGTCGGACCGATCGTCGAGGTGTCGCCACCGCCGTCCCTCGGCTGGCATCATCAACCCATGAAAGCTGCTACGGCTCCAGGGTGGTGTTTCCGTTCGAGCCGGGCGAGCGCGTGCTGGCGCTGCCGGCCGGCCAGGACGGCATGGCGGAGCGCTTTCTGACGCCGGTCGACCATCTGTTCCGGGTACCGGAGTACCCGATCGAGCAGATGGTGATGGCGCAGCCGCCGGCTACCGTGATCAGCGGCGCGCAGAAGCTGACCAACGCGATCGCCGGAGACGTGGTGGTGATCGGCCAGGGCGGCATCGGCCTGATGTTCGACATCCTGCTGCGCCGTATGGGAGCGCGCCGCGTGTTCGGAGAACCGTTGCGATCACCTGCGCGGGCACGTACTATAGCATCAGCGCCTCCACCAAGTAGGCCAGCAAACAGCCACTTCCCCAGGAACAGCGCGTTCCGGGCCGCGGTGGCGCGAAACGTTCGGCGGCGAGCCGGCGTCCGCCAGAATGCCCATTCCGGGCGGCCGGTGACCGAACCGGCGCCGCCGGAGCCGCACCTGCTCCCACACGCGCCGGCGCGGCAGGCGGAGCCGCCGCCGCGTCACCTGCTCCGAGGAATCGAGCGGGGCCGTGCCTGCGCAGCACGAGGTAAGGAGGCGTTGGTTCTTCTTCTCGGCCCACTCGATGAGCGTCCGAGGCGTAGCAGTACGTGCGATTCAATCCCAGCGCAGATGGACGGCGTAGGCGCGGTGGCCGGCCGGGGAGCCGGGCCGGAAGTGGCCGAACACGTACATCGTCTCCTCGTCGCCGAGACGGACGAACGTGCCGTTCATGGCGTTGTAATAGTTGTCGTACGGCTCGTCGTCGGGGGTGCGGTCGAACAGGAGATCCGTGCTCCAGGTCCGCCCCTGGTCGAAGCTGCGCGCCATGTGCATCCCACAGAACGAGTGGCCGCGGTGGCGGCTCCAGTGGGACGGCAGGCGGGCCGGCAGGACCAAGGAGCCGTCGGGTAGCGCCAAGCCGCCGGCCGGCGCCCCGGTGCCGGGCAGATCGGTGGGCTCCGGTGCCGACCATGTCTCGCCGCGATCGCGGGACGCGGCGCGGAAGAACAGGCAGTCGCTGGAGCGCGGATTGGAGCCGGCGATGCCGCCCAGATGGTCGCGGCCGCGGATCACCGAAACCAGCGTGCCATCCGCGGCGGCGAACAGTGTCTGCTCGTTGAAGCCGGCCATTACCTCCGGGTCCTTGCGGATCGCCGGATCCGGTTCGTAGCCGACCTGCCGGTAGCGCAGCGTGCGGCCGCCGTCGTCGCTGAGCAGCACCCCGCACTGCCAGTTGTCGCCGCGCACGGCCGATCCCCACACGGTGAACGCCAGCCGGCCGTCCGGCAGGGCGATGCCGGGAGCGATGAACTGCTCGGTGAGGAACGTGCCGGCGGCGATCCGGCTCCAGGAGAACTCGTCCGCACCCGCCGCGCGGTGCCCGATGAGGATCTCGCTGGGCCGATAGAGGCCGCGCCCGCCGCTGGCGCGGTCGAAGCCCTTGGGCAGATAGATGCCGCAGGCGACCACGGTTCCGTCGTCCAGCACGTGCGCGGGGGCGACGCCCTGGAACTCGGTGTCCGGGTTTGCGAGCGGCGGCCCGAACGGGCTCGGCTCGGACCAGGTGGCGCCCAGGTCGTCGCTCTGGGTGAGCAGCGAGGAGATGCCGCGCTCGGCGTCACTTGCCCGCTGCACCGTCATCAGCAGCCGCTCGCCGCTCTTGACCAGGGAGCAGCCGCTGGCCGGATACCGGTCGTCGTCGAACAGGATGCGGTAGTCGGTCACCTGGAGGTCGCAGCGATCGGTCATGGGACGGATGCCACGGTATCACGCGACGCAATACCGTTCGACTCTCCTGACGTGATGCGGATGCTCCACACACCACGGACCTCGCGCGAGGAGGCACGCCGGCCGCGCCGCGAACGGTCCACTCAACCATGACCGTGGCCGAGGTCGCGCGGTGCCTCGCCGCCCCGCGGCGGGTGCTCGCAGTCTGCATCAAAGGCACGGAATTCGCGGAGATCGGCGACGGGTTCGTGGTGATCGAGCGCTGGTCCGACTCGCCGTTCCCCTCCACCAATCCCAACCGCACGGAGTTCCTCGGGGTCACCCGTCCCACCTGCCGGCGGGACCTGGAGCGCGTCGTCGAGCGCTTTGCCGATGCCGGTGTCAGGCGGTGGTTCTTTCGCCTGAGTCCCTGCCCGCAGGCCGCAGCGCTGCGGGGGTGGCTGCAGGAGCTGGGGCTGCGGCCGTTCGACGGCCCGCGCTACGTCACCCTGGCGCGCCCGGCCGCGATGCTGCCGCCGCACCGCACCGAGCTCCGGGTCCGCGCGTTACCGGCGGCGGAGCTGTGCGCCCTCCGGATGTTCCTGCTGGAGCTGTACCGCGAATACGCCGGCATCTACTTGGCCACCGTGGGGCGTGACGAGTGCACCCACTTCCTGGCCTTCGACGGCGCCCGGCCGGTGGCGGCTGCCGGCCTCTGCGTCACCGGCACCACCGGCTACCTGTTCCTCGGCGCCACCCGCGAAGCGGACCGCTCGCGCGGCGCCCAGAGCGCGTTGATCGCCGCGCGGGTCGCCGCGGCCTACCGGCAGGGGTGCCGCATCGTGCTGGCCGAGACCATGAGCATCCTGCCGACATCACTGAAGAATCTGGTCCGCAAGGGCTTCCGGGAGAGCTACGATACCGAGCTCTTCATCGGCGGCTCCACCGCGACCGAGGCTGCCAATATCACTCCGTGACCGCCTGAGACCATGAAATGTCGCATGAGGCAGCTCCGGCGCCGGCATCTTCGGACCGGATACCTTCGACAGGCTGGCGTCACTATGCGCCGCTCCCCCTCTCAGCGGAACTCGCCGTCCAGGATGGCCTGCGCCTCACCGCCGGGGACGTACAGGAAGTAGAGCTTGACCGGTTCGTCGCCGTTGTTGATGAACTGATGGGAGGTGCCGGGCGGGGTGTACACTACGGTGCCGGGTCCGGTGGGGTACTCGCGGTCGCCGACGATGGCGCGTCCCCGGCCAGAGAAGAACAGCCACACTTCGGCGGCGTCCGGGTGGTTATGTCGCGTGCCTGCGCCGTGCGGCGGCACCTCGGTGACGCCGACCGAGAAGTCCTCCAGCCCTTCGTGCAGCAGCGGCGACAGCAGCACCTTCACGGCGCGCACGGCCGGCTCCGGGGTGGTCAGTCCGACGCCTTGGCCGACGTCGGTGACGATCGGTTCCCGTGCCGCCACCTTCACGACCCCTCGGGCGCCGTGCCGTCCGGTACGGTCACCTGCGTGAACGCATACCCCGGCCCCTTGGTGTGGCTGACGCCCAGGCCCGTGCCCCAGTCGTAGGGCGGGCCGCCGGCGCGCGCCTCGGCCCACGCCTTCAGCGGCACCGTGTCCCAGTCGTCGGTGAACCAGTACTGGGAGTTGGGATTGTTGACCGGATCGCTGCCGAGCGGATGGCTCAGGTCGCCCATCGCGCCCAGGAGCTGCCGGCGCACCGGTGAGCTGCGCGCGATCAGCTCGGCGTCCTGGTCCAGGTGGCCGCTCGGGCGGACCCAGCGCGGCGTGTAACTCACGTAGATCGCCTTGCGCTCGGTCGCCGACAGGTTGGGCGTCACGCCGTGCAGCAGGGTCGGCCGCCACAGCATCACGCTGCCGGCCGGCACCTTCACGGCGACGATGTCGGCCGGGTCCAGCCACTCCTCGAAGGTCGCGCGCTGCTCACGCGACCACGTGTAGCTGCCGGGGACCACCAGGATGGTGCTATGGCCCGACTCGGTGTGGTCGGAGATGTACCAGCCGACCTTGAAGTCCAGCAGCGGCAGCGTGCCGTCCACGGTGCTCCCGCAGAACTCCTCCTCGTAGTCGAAGTGCCAGCCCAGCGACAGGATGTCGGGGTCGCTTGCCGCCGGCTTCGGCGGCTCGCAGAGCGTGACGCTGTCGCGGTTGTGGATGTTCCAGCCGTAGGCATCGACCACCAGCTCCAGGATCGCGGGATGGTCCATCAGGTCGAGGAGCTTCTCGTGACGGATCATGCCGTTGCGAAGCCCTACCGTGTCGCCGGGACCCAGGCCGCGCTCCGCGCGCACCTCGGTGGCCACCTGATCCATCGCCGCCGCCACGGCGGCCACCTCGTCCGCGCAGAGCAGTTTCTCGACGATGAAGAACCCCTTGCGGTTGAGGTCGTCCTTCTGCTGTTCGGTCATCGCGATCGCCATGCACCCCCCTTTCGGCCGTCACGCACCGGGCAGCACGATCCGCCGCTCGTCGATGTCGGCGACGCTCGCGCAGCCGCACATCGCCATCGCCGTGTCGAACTCGGACTCTGCGTGGCGTTGGCGCCGATCACGCCGACGCGCAGCCGATCGGCCATCAGCCGGTCACCTCGGAGAGCGCCAGTCGATGCAGCTTCCTGGCGCGCTCGTCGCCGAACCACAGGCGGTCGTCATCCCAGGTGAGCCCGTGCGGCTCGGTACCGTCGGGAGCCGGCGCCGCGGCGAGCACCTCGCCCGAGTCCGGATCGATCCGGTGGATCGTCCGGCTGTCGGTGTCGGCGCTCCACAGCGCGCCGGCCGACCACTCCAGCCCATGCGGGCGAGTGCCGGGGGATGGAAAGTCTGCGGTGACGCGCCTGTCGGCCGGGTCGACCCGGTAGCAGCGCACCATGATGCTCAGCCGTGCAGGCGCGCCAGCAGGGCGCTGCGAAGCTGGCCGGCGACGATCCGTTCCTCCCCCTCCGACAGCACGTGCGGGCCGACGAACACCTCGCGATCGCCCTCGGATCCCACCAGGATGCGCGGCGAGCCGGAGTCGAGGTCGTCGACGATCTGCTCTGCGGTGGCCGGGAACTCATCGCCCAGGGTGATGAACAGCCGTACCAACTGGTAATTTTCGTAGGGCACGGGCTCCGACGAGACGTGCGGGATGTCGGCGAGCTGCTCCTGGATCACCCCCATGCGGCGGTGATACTCGGCCAGGCGCGCCTCGTGATCGGTGTTGAACCAGACGTCCAGCGCGACCGCCAGGGCTACGACCTGCTGTCGGTCCAGCTTCATGCCGCGTCCGAATGCGTAGCCGCTGCCGGTGGGGACCTCGTCGTTGTCGATGCTGCCGGAGAAGTCCAGCTTGCGCAGCGGATCGATGTACTTCCGGCGGCCGGCAACCATTCCGGTCGAGTGCGAGCTGCCGAAGTACTTGCCGCCGAAGCAGACCAGGTCGGCCGCCTGCGCGATCCAGCGGAAGTGTTCCAGCGGGAAGATCTGGGCCGCGGCGTCGACGATCACGGGCAGGTCGTGGCGCCGGCCGACGGCGACCACGTCCTCCAGGGGGAGGTCGCCGGTGCGGGGCGGGAACAGGTAGCCGGCCGGTTGCGAAAACGGATGGGCGATGGCGACGGTGTCCTCGCCGATTGCCGCCTCCAGCTCTTCCGCCGTGCAGCCGTGGTCGCGGCCGACCGGCACCAGCCGGGCGCCGGCGAAGGTGAAGCAGGGCTGCACCCAGTAGCGGTGCTGCCTCTGGATCAGTATCTGGTTGTTCCTGCCGGTAGTGTTGGGCAGGCGCGCCATCTTGACGCCGTCGTCGCGGGTCATGGCGATCGCGGAGCTCAGGATGATCGCGGCTGCGCAGCCGGAGGTGGGGTGCACGGTCTCGCAGCCGAGCAGGGCGGCGATGTAGTCGCCGGTCTTGCGCATGAGGTCGGCCATGTCGGTCCAGCCGCGGCCGGCCTCGTCCATCGCGGCGCGGACCACCGCCGACGGCGAGGAGCCGCCGAATGCGGTCGAATTGCTGCGCGCGTTGAGAATCGGCACGACGCCGAGCTTCTGGTAGACGCCGCCGTCGGCGAGGCGCGGCGGGCCGTTCGCTCCTGATGCAGACATGCCGATCAGGGTATCCAAAGGGCCGAGCGCAGGTCTATCCGTCGGTCGCGTCCGGATGCCGGCTCTATCCAGGTGCGCGGGTCAGGGTCTATTCGAACTCCACGTCAGTGTTCGTGGCTGCGGCGACCGCGGCGTCGCAGTGCACCAGCTCCCAGCCATGGAACACCACCGCCAGGCCGGTGAAGCGCACCGTCGGGTACTGGTGCGTCAAGCGTTCGTCCGCCAGGTACTGCCGCAGTTGTGTCTGCGCTTCCCGCGCGGCCGCCGCGACTCGCGCCTCGCCAGCCGATTCGCTCCGCTTGAGGCACTTGAGCTCGATCACGTACCCGTGGCGCATGCCGCTGAACCGCAGCAGAAACGGCTCCAGGCAGATGTCCGCGTAACCGCCGGCGAGTTCCCGTTCGGTGTGGAACACGAAGTGGTCGGTGGCGCTCAGATAGGCGGCCAGGAAGCCCTGGATCACCTTCTCCCCGTCGATGTAGTCGCGGATGGCAGTGTGCCGGGCGATGGCGGCGCTCAGGAACTCCAGCACCGGGCGCCAGGCGCCGCGGTAGGCCATCTCGTGCATCAGGCGGCTGAAGGCGTACAGATCCACCGAGAATGCCCCCACGTCGCGGTAGCCGTCGCGCAGGAAGGCGTACATCAGCCGCCGGACGGTCTGGTTGGGTATCCCCAGCCGCGGCCTGCCGTCGCGCACCTCGCGGATGCTGAGCAGGCCGAAAAAGTGCAGCAGCGACAGGAAGTGCTCGCGCTGGTTCAGTTGCTCCAGCGGGAAGCCGCCGGTGATTTCGCTGTCGGCCCAACCTTCGCCGATGACACGGCGCAGCAGGTCGAAGTTGCCGTTCAACTGCCGATTGACCGTGAGCAGGTGGCGCAGCTTGCCGTAGTCGATACGCACGTTGGTATCGATCAGATCGTCCGGCGGTTCCTCGTTCGGAATCGACTCCTTGAGGTAATAGAGCACCATGTCGGTGTTGTAGAGATCGTTCGGCGCGGCCTTGGCGAAGCGGTAGCCGTTGTACCACTCGCCCATCACCGCCATCGCCTCGTCCACGTTCTGGTCGAATACGCCGTGGTCCCGGTAGGTCGAAAGGATGCCGCGCACCTCCGCCTCGGTGAAGCCGAGCAGCTCGTTGAACTTCCGGCGCAGGCTGAGGTTGGCGGCGATGTTGAAGCCGCTGGTCACGTCGTCCATGGTGATCGGCGACACGCCGGTGACGAACAGGCGCTCGATGGCGCCGGCGCCGGCGCCGGCCTTGAGGGTGGCGAAGAAATTGCGGTAGAAGCCGCCGCCGTGGGTGAAGGAGTGGTACGCCTCCGCCCCGCGATGGGCCAGGATGGTGTTGGCGAAGTTGTCGTACTCGTCGATCAGCACGTACAGCGGGATGCCCTGCTCGCCGGCGTAGTCAAACAGCTCGTTCAGCCGGCCGTCGATGGCAGGGAGCGCCAGGATGCGGTCGATCACCGGCTGAGGAAACAGGTCCCGATTCCGTTCCAGCGCAGAGCGGAGCTTGATGAAGCAGTAGGTCTCGAAGCGCTCGCGCAGCGTCTCCAGGGTGTCGTCGAAGGCGGAGAAGTCGAAGCGCAGGACGACGTATCGGTTGCGGTTCGGCGTCGGCCGGCGCCCGACGTCAGTGCCGGCGAACAGGGTCTCGAAGCGGCCGGCGCGGGCGCGATCGTAGTAGTGCGCCAGCAGCGACACCCAGCACGACTTGCCGAAGCGGCGGGGGCGGATCAGAAAGGCGTAGCGCTCCTGCTCCAGGTCATGCAGGAAGCGGGTCTTGTCGACGTACAGGGTGCGCTCGCGGCGCATCGCCTCGAAGTCGGCCCAGCCGTAGGGGATCTGCGGATGTGTGCTGCTCATCGATTCCGTGCGTTGGCGCGAATCGCCGGGATCAGCCTGGCGGGATCAGCATAGGGGCCGGCCGGCCGATCGTCGAGGTCTCGCCGCCGGCGCCGCTCTCCTGACCGGGGCGAAATACTGTTCTTCGGCGGATTGAAGCAGAGGACCTTCCTTCGACTTCTTCTCATTCCACAGCAAACAGCCGGAGGTCCGCTTCTCCGGCGTGCGAGGCCGGTCGATGTTCGAGCTGGCGATCAACCTGATCGCGCGCGGCGACATGGCGGTGGACGGCATCATCACGCACCGCTTCCCGCTAACGGAGGTGGCCCGGCGTACGACACCGCGCACACCCGCTCCCACGACTGCATCCGCGCGGCGGATCGAACGGACACGCCGCCCTCCATGATCGCCGCGCTTGACGCACGGCTGCCTGCATACAAGTCTGACCGATCGTGATGGAACCGATCATACTCGACGACGAACGGCGCCGGCTCTTCGACGAAAACGGCTATCTGGTCGTTCCCGGGGCGCTGCGACCCGAAGAGGTAGGCGCGTTGACGGCTGCGGCCGACAAGATGATCGATGATTTCGAGCGGCCGCCGGGCCAGGCATACGTGCAGCGCCGGCCGGGCATCGTCGAGGAGCCGGCATTCCACCCGTTGCTCGCTCACTCCTCCACCGTGCCCTTGGTGGTGCAACTGCTGTCGCCCAACATACACCTGCATACCTCTGCGATCATCTACAAGTGGCCTCAGGACGAAGCCGATGGCGACGCGAGGACGTGGCATCGGGACATCGGCATCACCGAGGACATGGGGCATGCGGGGGTGTTCCGCGCCGGCGTGAAGGTGGGCTACTGCCTGACCGATTTTCCCGAGCCGCGGGCTGGCTTCACGCTGTTCGCCCCTGGTTCGCATCGGCTCGCGACGCCGTTGCCGATTCCGAAAGGGGCGGTCGATCCTGACCGGGTCGTCGATCTCTGCCTGAGCGCCGGCGATGCATTTCTCTTCGAGAACCGCGTCTTCCACAGCACGGCGCCGAACTTGAGCACGCGAACTTCGAAGGTCGTGATCCTGGGCTACAGCTACCGTTGGATGGGAGGGACGCAGGACAACATGCGCCTCGTCCAGCCCGGTGAGCACGTGCTGCAGCGGGTAGACGCAATCCGGCAGCAGTTGCTGGGCGGTGCACGGGAGGGACTGATCGAGTGGGCCCAGGAACACGGGATTGGACAAGCCCCCTTCCGGTGGACGATGGAGGTCTGAAGGGGGCCTGCCTGCGGTTCCACCAGGACCGCTGGAGCCGATACCAAAACCGGTTGTACGATTGCGATGAGGGAGCTGGCCAGCATGATGGCGGACCAGGGGATATTTGCCTGGCAGTACTCCGCCGACGCCGAGTCGGGCTGGGATTCGAGCAGTTGGGTCTACGACGAGGAGCGTTACTGGGGCGGGTTTCCGCCGAAGGGCGAGGTCGACGCCCACGCTGAGGGGCTGCCGGGGTGGGCGATCGGACCCTTCCGGAAGTACTCCGGCAACCCCGTGATCAGACCGTCTGCCGCCGCTTGGGATCGGGGGAGGTTCGGCGGCGGGGTACACAACGGGGCGATCATCCGCGCCGGCGGCAGGTTCCACTACGTATACCGGGGCGAACGGTCGTGCGAGCCGATCAAGGGCATCGACTACATCTGCAAGATCGGGCTCGCCGAGAGCGCCGACGGGCAGCGGTTTACCAAGGTCACGAGCGAAGCGCCGCTATTCGGCGCCGATGACCCGTTCAGCTACGAAGATGTGAGCTTGGTCCGGCTGGGCGAGACCTACCACCTGTTCTGCAATCGCTGGGACTGGGAGCGGATCGACGATCCGGCCCAGAGCGGCTGCTGGCTGGCCACCTCCACCGATCTCCGCCATTGGACGGAGCACGGCCTGGTGTATCCCGATGCGGAGCGTATCCATCGCAACGGCGTGGTGCTGTGCAACCCGGACAACGAACCGGTCCGCGTTGACGGCCATTATCTCATGTACGTCAACGGCCATATCATCGGCCGGTCGGACGATCTGTTGCACTGGGAGTCGACGCAGCTCGAGGCGCGGTGGCCGGGCGGTGAAGGGTGCTTCGCCCTGGCCGACCATTCGAACGACCCGGACGACATTCTGCTCTTCACCGGTGGCCATCACAGCGGCCACTTCTATGCGATCGGCGAAGTGCGGTTCTCCAAAAGGGACCCGGAGTCGCCGTCGGCGTGGCTGCCGCGGCCCGTTCTGCGCGCCGAGACTCGCTACCCGCACGAGAGCGGATGCAGCGCGTCCGATTCTGCGCGCAAGGTGTCGCCCTACCGGGATTGCATCTTCTTCAACGGTTTGACGAGTCACGACGGGCAGTGGTGGATGTACTACGGAGGCAGCGAATACTATACCTGTGTCGCGACCGCGCCGATCTCACGAAGCCGGCGTCTTTGAGCGCCCATCGGCCGTGCTCATGCGCGTCGACGGCCTACTTCCGGTACGGATCTGCCGCATCACGCAGGCCGTCACCGACGAAGTTGAAGGCCAATACGGTGACGATGACGAACAGCGCAGGGATCAGCAGCCAGGGGTGTAACGCAATGGTGCGGAAGTTCTGCGCGTTCTGCAGCAGCACACCCCAGCTCACCGCGGGCGCCTGCATGCCCAGGCCCAGAAAACTGAGGGCGGTCTCGCCCAGAATCATGAATGGGATCGCGAGCGTGAGCCGGACGATCAGGTAGCTGAACATGGATGGCAGCATGTGCCGCCGAATCGTTTCGAGATCCGTGGCGCCGGCGATCTTGGCGGCCATCGTATAGTCCTCTTCGCGCGACGCCAGGACCCGGCCGCGCACGACCCGCGCCACCTCCACCCATCCGACAACCGACAGGACGATCGTGATCCCGAAGTAGATCGCCGCCGTCGGCCACTTCTTGGGGAGCGCCGCGCTCAGGCCCATCCACAATGGTATCTGCGGAATGGAGATGATGAGCTCGATGACTCGCTGAATGACGACGTCGACGCGGCCGCCCGCGAACCCCGAGAGGCCACCCAGAAAACAACCCAGCACGAAGCTCAGCGCGACGCCGACCAGGCCGATCGTGAGCGAGATGCGCGCCGCGTGGATGTTGCGGGACCACATGTCCCGGCCGAGCTTGTCGGTGCCGAAGAGGTGCAGGTAGCCATCACCGCCGACCCCCAGCAGATGGATGTCGGTGCGGATCACGCCCAGGAGCCGGTACCCGTGACCTCTGACAAACGCCCTCAGGGGAAACCGCACCGAGGTGTCTTCGACGTACTCCTTTCTCAGGGTGACCGGATCCCTGACCGATCGGTACGCGTAGACGAACGGACCGACCAGGCCGGTGCCGGGGGCGAATATCCGAACCCGCTGCGGCGGGGCGTTGATGCGATCGAGGTACTGCTCGTGAATGTCGTTGGTGGAGAAGAAGCCCGCGAAAACGGCGAACAGATAGAACAGACCGAGGATGCTGCCGCCGATGATCGCCAGCCTGTGCCTGCGAAACTTGCGCCACGCGAGCTGCCACTGCGAGGCGGTGTAGTAACGTTCGTTCCTCGCGTCCACCGGCTGGTCGTTCGCCGGCGCGCCACCGGTCATCGGGTGTCTACGAGCCGGATACGCGGGTCGATCCACACCAGAAGCAGGTCGGAGATGAACGTACCGATTATCGTCAGAGCGGCCAGGACCATGATGATGCTGCCGCCCAACTGCATGTCCTGTCCGAGCAGTCCCTCGAAGAGAATCGGCCCCATGGTCGGCAGATTGAGAACGATGGAGGTGATCGCGGACCCGGAGAAGATCCACGGCAGCGTCCAGCCGATGGTGCTCACCAGCGGATTGATGGCGATGCGAACGGGATACTTGAACAGCAGTCGATTCTCCGCCACGCCCTTCGCGCGCGCGGTTATCACGTACTGTTTGCCGAGCTCGTCGAGGACGGTGGCACGCAGCACACGGATCAGGCCTGCGGTTCCCGCGGTGCCCACGACGACTACGGGAATGGGAAGATGCTTGAGCATGTCGGCGAACTTGGCCCACGACCAAGGCTGATCTGCGAAGTCGGTGGAAAACAGCCCGACCGCCGTGAAATCGAAGTACTTGAAGAGCAGGAACATGAGGATGATCGCCAGGAGAAAGTTCGGCGTGGCCAAGCCGACGAAGCCGACGGCGGTCACCGTGTAGTCGACGATCGAATACTGGTGGGTCGCCGAGTAGATGCCGATCGGTATGGCGACGACGTACGTGAACGCGATCGTGAACACCGCCACCAACAGGGTCAGCGGCAGCCGCGCCGCGATGATCTCGGCGACCGGCTTCTCATAGAGATGGGAGCGGCCCAGATCACCCTGAAGCAGGTTGCCGGCCCACCGCAGATATTGGGCGACCATAGGCCGGTCGACGCCGTACTGGCGGCGCAGCGCCTGCACCGCCTCCTCGGTCATCTGCACGCCGGTGAAGAGCTCCATTCTGGTGACGAGGGCTTCGACGAAGTCGCCCGGCGGTAGCTGCATGATCGCGAACGCCGCGACCGAGATCATGACCAGCAGTACGATCATGTAGAGGAATCGGCGTACGATGTAGCGAGTCACGGTTGCACCTTGGCGTCCGGCGGGTAAGGGACGAGGAGTCCCGCCCGCGCAGGGTCGGGACTCGCTTCCGTCTTCGATCTATGGGCGGATACCTCGCGGGATCTTCCGCTGCGGAGTCTGCGGGATTGCCGCTGCCGCGCCAATCCGATAGACGCCTAGCGGTCGAGATACCATTGCGACGACTGCAGCAGCGGGTGGAAGCCGATCGACCACCCGAACCAGAAACCGCTCGGCACGTTGTGCAGGTCGTTGCTGGCGGTCTGGAACACCGGCGCCGCGTACACCGTACCGATGTGCCACAGCTGTCGGATGCGCCAGTCCCAGGTCTCGCGCGTGAGCTCGACCCACTCCGGCGTTCCGGGGACCAGCTTCGAGGCTTCCTGCACTTTGGCCCAAAGGTCCAGCCATTCCTGCGGCGGCATGGTGACGTTCTCGCCTTCGCCGTTGGTGGCGACCCAGCGGTTCCAGCTATGTCCGCCGCCGCCCACGTCCCAAAAGAGCTGAACCCACCCCTGCAGATCCATTTCGGTGGAAGCGCCGCCTCCGTCGACGATCAGCATCTCGTACAGTTCGCCCTCTTGGAGCCGCTGATGGGTGATCTTCTCGGGTTTGATGGTCAGGGTCACCCCGACATCCTCCCACATGTTCTTGATCACTTCGGCGACCGTCGCCTCGGGAACCGAACCGTGACCCGATTCCATCAGGATGTTCATCGGTTTTCCGTCGGGGCGAAGTCGCAGCCCGCGATCGGCGTCCCAGCGCAGACCCATCTCGTCGAGGAGCTGATTGGCGCGGTCGACGTCGTACTCGACCAGGTATTCGCCCCACGCCTCGTCGTAGAAGCTCACGTTGGGGAGGGGAGCGACCTGCCGCGGCGTCGCCAAGCCGAAGAAGACCGACTCGTTCAGCGCGTCTCGGTCGATGGCGAGCGAGAGCGCCTGGCGGAACCGGATGTCCCCGAAGATGTCATGGAGCACCGGATCCTTCACTACCGGGTTGAAGCCGACGGTGAACGCGCTCTGATAGTCTCCTTTGAGTGTCTGGACGCGGTAGTCGCCGGCGGCTTCGTTCTCTTTCATCAGCGGGAAGTCGCTCACCGAGAGGATGCTGAACCCGGAGAGGTAGTCGAGATCGCCGCCGATCGCCCGCAGCAACTTGGTCTGCGCATCGCCGGTATACGGCGCGATCAGCCTGTCGATGTAGGGGAGCTGGTTGCCCGCCGTATCGACTTGCCAGAAGTAGGGATTCCGTTCGGCCAGATACTCGGTCTCCGTGAAGTCGGTGACGATCCATGTGTTGAGCGTCGGGATCCCGGGGCGCTGCTGGAAGACCCAAGCGGCCTTCCAGTGGTTGTAGAGCTGGGTCCAGGTCTCGAAGCCCTGTTCGGAGGCGAGCTTGTTCGCATCCGGGTTGTAGTCGATGTGGTATTGGCGCTGGTAGTGCTCGGGCAGGAAGAAATGACCGCGTGAGGCCGCGAAAGGATGGCTCAGCGACGCCATCAGCGTCGGCTGCGGTACCGAAAGGTCTACCTGGATGGTGTAGTCGTCGACGGCGCTCAACTCCGCGTTGGCCCATATCCAGGTCGGACCGTGCGGCGTAAGCTCATCGTTGTTCATCTGGTCATTCCACCAGAACATGATGTCAGCCGACGTGAAGTCCTCTCCATCGGACCATTTGGCGCCTGGTCGCAGAAATATCCGGTACCGGGTGTAGTCGGCGTTCACTTCGAAACCCATACCGAGATCCGTCCTGATTTCGGCGCCGTTGACGTCCCGCGTAAAGAGACCGCGCTTGAGCAGACTGCGGAAGAACGTTCCGTCGAACTTGGCGGTCCCGCCATGTGCGCCCACCGATTCGAGCGGCACCACGACCGCCGGATCGTCGGGAAGTCGCTGCTCCACGGGAGGCAACGAACCGGCGCTCACCAGCGCCGTCAGCATCGGTGACTCGGAGTACGCGGGCATGGTCCTGCCCGTTGCCCGTTCGTATTCGGAGACGGATACGTAGGCGTTGACGCCCCCATCCTGGTCGCCGCCTACCATCGCGTCCTGCGCGAAACCCGGTGAAGCGATCAGCATTGCTACGCCCACTACGAGAAGAAGTCGTCTTGGCATGTACGCCCTCCTGACGGTTATCCGCTCGATTATGCGTTGCTGCAGGAACCGTGTCAATGGCTCCCGCCACGCGTCGAGAACCGGCGTGCGTCAGCACCGGCGTGCACCGGCGCCCGGTTCCCCGCGGGTCTACGCTCCGGCGTCGCAGACCTGGAACGCCCGCTTCAGGGCCGGTATGATGTCTCCGGCCGGGATGAACTCGTGGCCGACGAAGCCATCGTAGTCGGTGGCCGCGATAGCGTTGCAGATGCCGCGGTAGTTCAGCTCCTGGGTGTCGTCCAGGTCCCGGCGGCCCGGGTTGCCCGCCGTATGGAAGTGGCCGATGTGGGGGAGGGCGCGCCGGATGGAGCGAATCACGTCGCCTTCCATGATCTGCATGTGGTAGATGTCGAACAGCAGCTTGACGCGCGGGCTCGCGACCATCTCGCACAGGGCGATGCCCCAATCGGTGCGATCGCCCAGGTAGCCGGGATGATCGACCCGTGAGTTGAGCAGCTCGACGTTGACGTTGACGCCCGCATCCTCGGCGATCGGAGCCACACGGCGCAGCACGCGGGCGCACTCGACCATGCCCACCAGATCGCTCTGACCGTCGAGCCGGTTGCCGGCGAAGGCGATCACGTTGGGCACGTCGTTGGCTGCCGCCAGATCGATCGTCTCCCGTAGCTCGCTCACGATGCGGTCGTGGTTGTCGGGGTTGTTGCCGCCGTTCTCCAGCGTTCCGTGGCCGCACGTGCTGGCCATGCGCAGCCCGTGCTCGCGCGCGGTCGCCACGACCTCTTCAAAGTCGTCGTCGCCGGCCGCGCCTCCGCCGCGGCGCCCCCACATCTCGATCGCCGCGTAGCCGATCTCCGCCGCGTGCCGGCACAGCTCGTCCAGCGAAAGGTCGGCCGTCCCGAAGATCGGGAACGCGATGGACTGCTTGATCTTCATTCCCGTACCTCCTGTCGACTGTGTCGAAACGGTATCATGGCCGCGACAACGTCATCGGGATCGCTGTCGAGCCATGGCGACCGCTACGTGACACGCGGCGAAGCGGTCAGCGCCTATCGCCGTGAGCTCGGGTTCCTCCGTGCGACACAGGTCTTCGCGGTAGGGACAGCGCGGATGAAACGAGCAGCCCGAGGGACGGTGAGCCGGGTCCGGGATCTCTCCTTCCGGGACGACGCGATTGCCGGCCCGATCGGGATCCGGGACCGATGACAGCAGCGCCTCCGTATACGGGTGCAGCGAACGCGTGAACAGCTCCTCGGTTGGGCCTGTCTCACCTACCGTGCCGAGATACATGACGATCATGTGATCGCTCATGTGGCGGACGACGTGCAGGTCGTGAGAGACGAACACATATGCCAGGTCGCGCTCGGTCTGGATGCGCAGCATCAGGTTGAGGATCTGCGCCTGCACCGAAACGTCGAGCGCCGAGGTCGGCTCATCGGCCAGGATCAGCTTGGGGTCCAGAGCCAGCGCGCGCGCCAAGCCGATGCGCTGGCGCTGGCCACCGCTGAATGCGTGCGGGTAGCGGTTGACGTGGTCCGGATTCAGGCCGACGACGGCGAGCAGGGTGCGCACGCGCTCGTCGACTGCGCGCCGGCCGCGCACCGTGCCGCTCAGGGTCAGCGGCTCGGCCACGATGTCGCGCACCGGCAAACGCGGGTTGAGTGACGAGTCGGGATCCTGAAAGATCATGCGCATTCGCTGCCAGATCTGCCGCTGCTCGGCCCCTTGTACGTGCGTGATGTCCTGAAGCTCGTCATGCACCCGGAAGCGGAGCTGGCCGCTGTCCGGCTCCAGAATGCGCATCAGCATGCGCAGCAGTGTCGTCTTGCCACACCCACTCTCGCCAACCAGCCCGAGCGTATGGCCTCTCCATACCTTGAGCGACACCCCTTCCACGGCGGGGACGGTCCCGACCACGCGCCGCAGCAGGCCGCGGCGGATCGGGAAGTGCTTCACCAGCTCCCGTGCCTCCAGCAGGAGGGCGTCGTCGCTTCCGTACGCCATTCAGCCGTCGTCCGAGGCAACGTCGCGGGAAGTCACGACGACGCCTCTGCCTGGTCGGAGTGCAGAAAGCAGGCAACTTCGTGGTCGTCCCCGACAGAGGTGATCGCGGGCATGCTGCGGTCGCAGACGCCGGGCATGAATTCCGAGCAGCGGGCGCTGAATGGGCATCCCGGAGGGAGACGCCGTGCGTCCGGGACCGTCCCTTCGATGGTCTGAAGCGGGGTCTTGCGAGTGCTCGTCTGATGAGGAACGCACGCCATGAGCACCTTGGTGTAGGGGTGCCTGGGCCGCCGGTATACCTCGACTGCGGCGCCGCGCTCGACGATCTTTCCCAGGTACATGACCGCGATCTGCTCGCTCATCTCCGCGACCAGGCTGAGATCGTGCGAAATGAACAGCACCGACATGGCGTGCGACTGCTGCAGCGAGCGCAGGAGCTCCATGATCCGTGCCTGAATGGTGACGTCGACCGCCGTGGTAGGTTCGTCGGCGATCAGCAGCTCGGGATTGGCGGCCAGTGCCACGGCGATCATGGCACGCTGGCGCATGCCGCCGCTCAGCTCGAACGTGTAGGCGTCGAGCTGCCGTTCGGGCTTTGGCATCCCCACGTCGGCCAGCAGAGCGACCGCCCGCTCGCGTGCCTCGGTCCGGCTCACCGGCTCGTGAGCGCGAATCGCCTCGGTGATCTGCAGCCCGATACGGTGCACCGGGCTGAGGCAGGTCATCGGCTCCTGGAAGATCATCGCTACGCGCCGCCCGCGAATTGCACGCAACTGGCGCCCCGTCGGCGACAGCAGCGCGAGGTCGACTGTTCCCCCGTCCGGAGGGTGGTAGAGCACGCGCCCGTTCTCGATCTTCCCCGGCGGCGGGATGATGCGCAGCACTGCCCGGGCGGTCACCGACTTGCCGCAGCCACTCTCGCCGACCAGCCCCATGACGTGGTTGCGCGGTACCCGCAACGAGACGCCGTTGACGGCGCGCACCGTGCCCAGCGTCGTGTGGAAGTGGACGTGCAGGTCGTGTATGGACAGCAGGTCCACGCGGCCGTCGTCAGGCATAGGGATCCGCCGCGTCTCGCAGGCCGTCGCCCAGGAAGTTGCATGCCAGCACCGCCACCACCACGAACGCACCGGGCAGCAGCAGCCAGGGCATCAACGCCACCGTCTGGATGTTCTGTCCCTCCTGGAGCAGCACACCCCAACTGATCGCCGGCGCGCGCAGGCCGACCCCCAGGAAGCTGAGCGCCGTTTCGCCGAGAATCATGCCGGGAATCGCCAGCGTCGCCGAGGCGATGATGTGGCTCAGAAAGGACGGGATCAGGTGGCGGAACATGACGCGCGCGCCGCGCGCGCCGTCGATGCGGGCGGCCAGCACGAAGTCCTCGTCCCGCAGCGACAGCAGCTTGCCGCGCACCACCCGCGCCATGCCGGTCCAGCCGGTGAGGGAAAGAATCACCGTGATCAAGAAGAAGGTGCGCGTCTGCGGCCAGTCGAACGGAATCGCGGCGCTCAACGCCATCCACAGCGGCAACGATGGGATCGCTATGAGGATCTCGATGATGCGCTGAATCACCATGTCGGCAAGGCCGCCGAAGTAGCCCGAAATGGCGCCGAGCGTGATGCCGAGACCGAAGCTCAGCGCTACCCCCACGAAGCCGATGGTGAGCGAGATGCGGGTGCCGTAGATGATGCGTGACAGTTGGTCCCGCCCCTGGGTATCGGTGCCGAGCAGCGCGACACGTTGATCGCCGCCGAAGCCGAACAGATGAACCCGAGCGGGGATCAACCCGAGCAGGCGATACTCATCGCCCCGCACCAGCAGGCGCAATGGCAGCCGACGGCTCGTGTCCCGAACATAGATACGCTGCAACGTGACCGGGTCGCGGCGCAGGGTGGTGGCGTACACGAATGGCCGCACGTGCAGCCGCCGCTCGGCCACGTCCCACACCCGGAGCCGCATCGGCGGCGCCGACACGTGGGAAGTCTCGCGCACGTAGGGGTCGTACGGCGCAAAGAACTCGACGAACGCCGCGACCAGATAGAACAACAGCACCGCGATTCCCGCTGCCACGGCCAGGCGGTGGCGCAGGAAGCGGCGCCAGATCAGTCGCCACTGACCGGCGGTGAGCAGCTCGTCCGCTGCCGCCACCCCGTTCGCGGGCACGATCGTCTCCGTGGTCGCGGCTCGTGGCGGTTCGGCAGCGACCATCAGTCGAAACGGATGCGCGGGTCGATCGCAGCCAGCAGAAGGTCGGACGCGAGCGTCCCGACCACCGTGAAGACGGAGATCAACATGACGAACGACGCTGCCAGTTGCATGTCCTGCCGTTGCAGCGCGGAGAGAAACAGCGGACCGCCCGTGGGGATGCCCAGGACCACGGCCGTGATCGTCTCGCCGGCTACCAACGACGGCAGCACCCAGCCAACCGTCGAGAAGAACGGATTGAGGGCTATGCGCACCGGGTAGCGCAGAATCGTGCGGACTTCGCTGATGCCCTTGGCACGCGCCATGTCGACGTAGGGCTTGCGCAGCTCATCGATCAGGTTGGCGCGCAGGATGCGGATCGTGCCGGCGGTGCCGGCGGTGCCGATCACGATGACGGGAATCCACAGGTGTCCGAGCAGATCCCCGAACTTGGCCCAGCTCCACGCCGCGGTCTGGAACTCGCGGGAGAACAGTCCGCCGACTTCGATCCCGGGGAAGTACTTCGAGCTCAGGTACATCAGGATGAGCGCCAGCAGGAAATTGGGGATGGCCAATCCGAGGAAGCCGATGAAGGTCCAGAAGATGTCCCAGAAGGAGTACTGGCGCACGGCGGAGAGCACCCCGATCGGGAACGAGACCGCCCACGTGAACAGCAACGAGAGCGTCGATATGAGTGCCGTCATCGCGAAGCGACCGCCGATCAGCTCGCGCACCGGTTTGTGCCAGGATAGGGAGTACCCGAAGTCCCCCTGGATGAAGTTGGAGATCCAGCGGAAATAGCGGACGACAACCGGGCGATCAAGTCCATAGCGCTGGCGCAGATTCTCCACCTCTTCATCCGAGAAGGTGCCCTGCTCGGTCATCGCCAGGATCTGATAGCTGACGTAGTCTCCGGGAGGCAGCTCGATCACCACGTATGCGATGAGCGAGATCGCCGCAAGGGTGAGCACCATGATCAACGCACGGCGGATCACGTACTCAACCACGAGTCCGCCTCACCCGAACGGCGGGGAATGCCTGTCCGGCTCCGCATTCCCGGCATGGTCGGCCACACCGGAAATGCGTCGCATGCGCTCGGTTCGTGATGTCAGCGACGGCGGCCGCAGCAGCAGCCCGTTACTGAGCCTTCCAGAATGCGTCCCGCCGGCCATGATCGCCGCGGAACATCGGCTGTCTCCCGGACGGAATGTTGCGCATCTCCGGGGTCACCATGATCACGAAGCCGGGATGGCGCACGGTGCCGATGCTCCAGAGCTGCTCGCGCGCGATCTCCAGAACGTGGCCGAACAGTTCCTTACGCTCTTCGAGATCCAACGTCGCCTGAGCGCGCAGATAGTAGTCGAGCGCTTCCTGCACGATCGGGATCGGTTCCTCGCCCTGCTCTCCGCCGGTCATCGTGTAGTCGCGCCACTTCGGCGACCAGAGATTGAGCGCCTGGTTCGGCACGAAGTGCGCGGCCTGGTCGTTTACCAGGAGACCTTCGTTGGTGCCCCAGCTCTCCCAGATCAAGAGACCATCGTAGTCACCGGCTTTGCGCGCCTGAGCCAGCACGCCCCAGTCGACGAAGCGCACGGTCAGCTCGACACCGATCTGCTTGAGCCCGTCGGCGATGATCTCGGCGTGCTTCGGCAGCCCACCGGTGTCGAACGACAGGAAGGTGAGCGCCATCGGATTCCCGTTCGGGAACGTGCGCACTCCGTCGTCATTACGCGTGTGCCCCAGCTCGTCGAGAATGCTGTTGGCAAGCTCGACATCGTAGGCCGTCGCCTCGTTTTGGAGCTCCTCGCTGAAGTACGGACTTGAGGGCAGCGGGGCGACCTGTGACGGGTAGCTGAGCCCCTCGTAGAGGATCTCGTTGATGAGTTCGCGGTCGATCGCGTGCGAGATCGCGCGCTTGAAACGAGGGTTCTGGAACACCTCGCGCACCACCGGGTCCGGGTGCGTCACGTTGAAGTCAAGCTGGGAGGCCACGAGCGCGGGGTTGTCCTGGACGTAGACCCTCACGATGCCGTCCTGCTCGGCTTTCCGCGCCAGCGTGTATACGTCGACGTCCAGGAACGAATAGTCGACTTCCCCGTTCAAGGCCTTCAGCTTTACGACTTCCTGATCGCCGACGATCGACATCCAGCGATCCTCGAAGTACGGTAGCTGCTGACCCTGAGTATCGACCGCCCAGAAGTAGGGGTTGCGCGTCCAGATCACCGGTTCGGCGGGCGGCGCCTGACTCAGCTTCCAGGGCTCCAGCGTGGGCTTGTCCACGTTCGTGGCGTGGTTGTAGTCGGCGCGATCCAGGAAGAACTGATTCCACGACTCGAACCCGGATTTCTTCACCATGTCCGCCAGCTCCGTCGCGCTTGCATACTCGGCATGGAACTGCTCGAGGTAATGGCGCGGATGGCGCGTGATGGGGTTGAAGCCACCCGCCCTGGCGACGAAATCCGCCGGGTTGCCGAAATCGAAACGTACGGTATATTCATCGACCACATCCAGCATGACGCCCTTGTACTGCGGTCGCAGTTGCGGGGTTATGTCGGTGTTGAGGATCATGTCCTTCCACCAGAACTCGATGTCGGCGGTGGTGAACGGCGTTCCGTCGGACCAGAGCAGCCCTTCGCGCAGCTTGACTTCCCAGACCGCCGCGCGATCGTCGACGGCTTCGTAACTCTTGGCCACGTTGGGATACGGGTCGCTCGTGAAGCTATGCTTGTTGAGGATGAGGGAGGTCTCGTCACGCATCGCCACCGCCAGACCGACGTCGTAGGTGGCATTGAAGAACGTGCCGCCATAGATGCCGGGCCCATCCACGCCCAGGATCACCAGGGGCTCCGCGGGAAGGCGGTCTTCGACCGGCGGCAGCTCGCCGGAGGCGACCGCCGCATCCAGCGTAGGTGATTGGCTGAAAGCGGGAAGGCGCGCACCGGTGTCAGCGGTGTACGCTGACGGCGTAGCCCACACTTGGTGCAGTTGCATCTCGCCGACGGCCAGGGCCGCCGGTTCAGCAGCTCCCTGTGACTGCGCGTCTTCGTCAACCCCCGCGGCCCACAGACCTCCGTTTATGAGCAGCGCGATTGCGCACATCGCACCAAGCCTGAACCATCTCATGACGCCCTCCTCGACTCCGGAAATTTCCTGTCGCCCGACACCATGCCATTACCCGCGTGGAGTCGCAACCCCATGTCGGATCCTACGTCACCGCGCGGTAGAACCACTCCACCGGCAGGGCCGTGAGGCGCAGGTCGATGTAGCCGGGTTCCACCGCGAAACGCCGTAGCCCGGCCAGCTCGGGATAGTGGCAGTAGGTGAGCAGCACGTGATCGCGGTGGAAGGTGATGCTGGTGTAGCAGTAGCCATGGTGGCGGCACTGCTCCACCAGTTTCAGCGGCCGCCAACTCCGGCCGGCGTCGTTCGAGATCGCTGCAACCAGCGGGGTACGGCCGCACAGACCGTAGGTCCACAGGGCGAGCACGTCCGCGGTGCCGGGTATGCGTTGAATCGCCGCCGGCGAGCAGGCGCCGCGCAGCGGTGACAGAACGGGCCGCGACCAGCTCTGCCCGCCGTCTTCGGAGCAGGCGAAGAATTGCCCTCCCGACACCGAGCGCATGGTCATCAGCAGGCGACCGTCCGCGAGCTGCGCGACGCTGGGCTCGTTGACATTCTGGGCGCGTCGCTCGCGCTCCGGCAGCCCGGGGTCGGGCACGTGCGCGCCGGCGTGCCAGGTTCTGCCGCCGTCGTCGGAAAGCAGGCAGTACGGCCAGCGTACCCCGTCCACGTACTCGCGGGTGGCCAGAACGATGCGGCCGTCCGCCAGTCGTCGCAGACTGGCGTTGTTGGCGGCGTGACGGTTGCCGTTGGCGGGGGTGATCGCCGCGGCGGCGCTCCAACTGCGTCCGCCGTCGCCGGAGCGGCGCGCGACCATGCCCTTCGCGGGCATGTCCGGAAGCCGGTCGAAGTACACGAGCAGCAGCTCTTCCCCCAGATTCAGCAGGCTGGCGGACATGACGTTGGTGCCGTGCTCGTTCTCCACCACCGGCCACTTCCGGCTCCACGTGCGCCCGCCGTCGGTTGACCGGCGCGCGCACAGTCGGGCCGGCGAGTCGTCCCACCCCTTGCCGGCATGGTAGTCGGTCCACACCAGCAGCAGGGAACCGTCGGACGACACCACGAGGTCGCCTTCGCTGTGTCGCGGCTCGTCGGGCGTCGCCTCGTTGACCAGGAAGCACCACGCGTCATCCGCCGCGCGCAGGTCCTCCGGACCATCGGGCAGGGATGAGTCAGCGCGCGGGTACGGCACCTCTTCGATCGCGATTTCCCGGTAGACGGTCTCGACCGGCCAGCCGCCGGCGGCGGCGCTCCCGAACGTGACCATGAACGGCTCCGGATACGCGTCGTGCTCCACCTCGACCGTTGCGCCGGCCGGGACCGTCACGCGCAGCGTGGTCGGTCGCGCTTCGACGTGCACGGTGTGCTCGGCACTGAGGGGGCCGCTCAGCGTACGGTGAATCTGCCTGCCGCGGTGCTGGGCCCGCACGTGCCAGTCGACACGGTCCCGGCGCGGCTCCGCCCAGATCTCCCATGGCCCCGGACAGGGCATCACGAGTGCGGGCCGCCCAGGCACTCCCCGTGCCGGAGGCAGCTCGACCGTCCAGCTTACGTAGGCCGGAAGCTCGCTCGGGTGATAGCGGTACGGCTCGTCCTCGACCCCCGGCGCGAAGAACACGTGCGGCGCGTGCGCGGAGGCGCGTGTTCTGAGCAGAAGCCCGGGCAGCTCGCAGTGATCGCGCGGCTCGAAGTAGCCGTAGGTCCAGTAGTTCGCCACGGCAAAGGTGCAGCGCGCGCCCTGGAACAGCCCGGTGCCGGCGGTGTGCCGGTCGAGCACCGCGACGCGCCACGCCTCCGCGTCGCTCATGACGCGAACACCATGATGCCGTCATCATATCCCACATCGGAGACGACTGAGATGAACGACACGACGGCTGCAGGCGGGTTGGCGCTATATCTGTCGCCGAACGGAAACGACAACTGGAGCGGGCGCCTGCCGGCGCCCGACCCCGAAGGCAACGACGGCCCGCTGGCGACGCTCGAGTGGGCGCGGGAAATGGTGCGGCGCCTGCGCGAGAGCGGGGACGCGACGGGCCCGATCACCGTCTGGGTGCGGGGCGGCCGCTACCATCTGGGCCAGCCGGTGTGGTTCAACGGGCGCGACTCGGGGCCGACGAGCTATCGGGGTTATCCGGGCGAGACCGCGACGTTCACCGGCGGCCGCCGCGTGACCGGGTGGCGCGTGGTCACGGCGGACGAGGTTGGCATCGATGCCGCGAGTGCCTCGGTCGCCGCGAGCGAGCGCGAGGTCTGGGTGGCCGATCTCGATGCGGTGGCGGCCGGCTCCTGGTATTTCCGCCAGCTCTTCGTCAACGGGGAGCGGCGCCCGCGCGCGCGCCTGCCCAAGGACGGCTACTACTGGATGGAGGATGTGCCGGGCTTCGACCTGCGCGCCAGCCAGAACGATGAGTTCATCCACGGGCACGACCGGTTCGTTGCCCGTGAGGGCGACGTCGCGCGCTGGCGCAATCTGAGCGACGTCGACGTCGTCGTCCACCACTACTGGGTGGAAGAGCGGCTGCCGATCGCCAGCTTCGACGAGCACACGCGCGTGGTTATCAGCAGCCGGCGCAGCATCTTCGTGCTGCGCGACGACGTGGGCCGGCGCTATGCCAAGTACTACGTCGAAAATGTCTTCGAGGCGCTCGTGGAACCGGGGGAGTGGTACCTGGACCGGTCACGCGGCCGGCTGTTCTATCTGCCGCTGCCGGGAGAATCACCGGACGACGTGGAGATCTACGCGCCGGCGGGTGAGCAGCTCCTGCTGCTGCGCGGCACGCGGGACCGCCCGGTCGACGGAGTACGCTTCGTCGACCTGACCTTCGAGTGCTGCGACTGGAGCCAACCCGGCCCGGGAGCGCTGGAGGGTTTCGAGGCCGGCGACCACATGAACCGGACCGACAGCTACGGCGCGACCGCGCAGGCGGCCTGCAACCTGGCCGGTGTCATCGACGTGGCGTACGCACGGCGCTGCGGGTTGGAGGGCTGCACGCTCAAGAACCTGGGGCTCTATGGGGTGGTGCTCCGCAAAGGATGCTTCGACATCCGCATCGCCGGCAACGAGATCGCTGATCTCGGCGCCGGCGGGATACGCATCAATGGCGGTGGCGTCGAATCCGGTGCGCTTGACCGCACGGGCCGCAATGTCATCACCGACAACACCATCCACGCGGGCGGGCGGGTGTTCCCGAGCGCGGTCGGCATTCTCATCATGCACAGCTTCGGCAACGTCGTGGCGCACAACCACATCCACGATCTGTATTACACCGGCATCTCCTGCGGCTGGATCTGGGGCTACGGAGACACGGTCGCGCACGGCAACCGCATCGAGCGCAACCACATTCACGACCTCGGCCGGGGCGTGCTCAGCGACATGGGCGGCATCTACACGCTCGGCGTCCAGCCGGGCACCGTTCTGCGCGGGAACCTGATCCACGACATTCGCCAAGCCAACTACGGCGGCTGGTGCATCTACCTGGACGAGGGCAGCTCGCACATCCTGGTGGAGAACAACGTCTGCTACAACGCCGGGACGCAGGTGTTCAATCAGCACTATGGACGCGAGAACATCGTGCGCAACAACGTGTTCGCTGCCGGTGGGCACAGCGTGATCTCGTTGGGGCGTGTGGAAGATCACACAGCGTTCACGCTCCAGCAGAACTTGCTGCTTACGCGCGACCGGCCGGTGTTCGCCCGGCGCCCGCGGGGAATCGCCGGCGCGCGCGGGTTCCGCAGCGACCTCAACCTGCTGTGGGACGTGGCTCGCGCCAACGCTGGCCGCGGCGGCGATCCGATCATAGCCATCGTCGGCGCATATGGCGCCGACGGCACCTGGAGAGAGCAGAGCCGTGACGAACTTGACGATTGGCGGGACGGCGGCAACGACACGCACAGCATCGTCGCTGACCCGCAGTGCGCGAGCCTCTACCGGAACGACTTCGATCTGCTGCCGGGCTCGCCGGCGTTGGCGCTCGGCTTCCATCCGATCGACCTCAGCGACGTCGGACAGCGGCCGGTAGAGGACCGCTAGCCGAGGACCCCACGCTCCGGGTCAGCGGCCAGGTTGACGGTTGAAACCGGCACACCCATGATTGGTGAGCTGCATGACTCGTTCGATCGTTTCGCGCAATGACGATATCTACGAATGCTTCCCGGATCTGGCGCAGTGTGACGACGGCACGCTCGTATGCGTGTACCGGGAGTGCATGTTTCACGCCCCGTTCCCGTTTTCACGGGTCGTCTGCAGGCTGAGCCGCGACGGCGGCATGAGCTGGCTGCCCCGGAGCATCATCGACGAGTGCGTGGTCGCGCCGGAGCTGTTCGAGGAGTCGCGCTCGTGGCTGAGTGAGGCGGCGATTGCCGGCTACGAGGAGTCGCGGGCGCGCATCACCGATCCGACGCGGGTAGGCGCGTCGATGAACTGTCCGCGGCTCATTCGCCTGCATGACGGGCAGCTCTTGCTGGTCGTCGACTACCGGTTCGGTGCGCCACGCGGCGAGCACCGCTGGGTCAACCTCTTCTACCGCAGCACCGACGGTGGGGTGAGCTGGCAGGGACCGGAAGATCCGGGGATCCACGGGACGGTGGTACCCTCTCTCACCGAGCTGCGCGACGGCCGCGTGGTGTGTGCGGGCGCCAAGGTAACGGGCCACGTCGGCGACCAGGCCGTGGAAACCCAGTACGTCTACTTCTCGGAAGACCAGGGCAGGACCTGGTCCGAGCCGGTGGCGATTCCGGAAGTGGCCCCCGATCAGCAGCGCATCATGCCCGGGTATCGGCAGTGGCTGGGCTTCTCGGAGGGCGCATTCCAGGAGCTGGACGACGGCACGATCCTCGGGATATTGCGCGGCGACAGTCTCGGGCAGGGCTACAAGGTCCTCTCCCACGACGGCGGTCAGACGTGGCAGGGACCCTACGCGACGCCGATGATTGGCCTGGAGGGGCGTCCCGGTCTGGGCTTGTTGTCGTCGGGCGAGGTGGCCGTTACCTATCGCATCGGTCTGCCGAACGAGATGCTGGCGCTGCACCTCATGACGCAGGAGGCGGCACTGCGGGAGGATGTCCAGCCGATGGTGGAGCGCAGGCCGATGCCCGAAGACCGCGCGGGCGTTCACGACCCGAGTGAACCGTGGTACCTGCGCGAGTATTATCCGGGGTTCACCGTCATCCTCGACCAGGACCGCAGCGTGCATCGCGACTGCGGATACTCCGGCTGGGTGGAGCTCGCGAACGGTGACCTGTACGTGGTCGATTACTGCCACGACGACGCGCCGCGCGCTCACATCCGCAGCTACCGGGTGCAGCGCGAAGACATCATCCTGTTCCCGCCAGGCGATTTGCCGTGGCTGCACCCTTCCGGCCAGCCGTTTCTCGACATGGCCGGAGGCATGGCGCAGCGGCAATTCCAGCGCAATAGCGCGCGGAACCGGACGGACTACCAGATCACGCCGAGCGCTCCGTCGTGACCCATCCCAACGTCCTCATCATCAAGAGCGATCAGCACAACGCGCGCTGCCTTGGTGTCAACGGGCACCGGCAGGTGCGCACTCCGCATATCGACGCGCTCGCGCGTCGCGGGGTCAACTTCACGCGCGCGTTCGTACAGAACCCGATCTGCACTCCCAGCCGGATGTGCTACCTGACCGGCCAATACGTGCACAACCACGGGATCTACGGCCTGTCGGGCAATGAGCGTGTGCCGGATGGACTGCCGTCGCTGTTCTCCACCTTCAAGGCTGCCGGATATCGAACCGGCATCGTCGGCCACGTGCACGTGGCCGGCGCATGGCTGCAGCCCCACTGCGACCAGTACCGCGACTTGCACGATGAGGCGCGGCCGGGGGACACGCCGTACGATCGCTATCTGGCCGCCAAGGGCCTGCGGCATCTGCGCGACGACGAGTCCTACCAGGGCCGCAGTCAGATTCTGGATGCCTGCCCCTCCGAGCTGGCGTTCGAGGACACCAACGAGGGGTACTGTCTGCAGAGCTTCTACGACTTTCTGGAGGGAGTCGCTGGCGGGCAGCCGTTCCTGTTCCAGCTTGACCCGCTGCATCCGCACCAGGACTACATCCCGGCGCGCGAATTCTGGGCGTGGTACGACGACGTCGAACTGGAGCTGCCGCCGAGTGCGGACGAGGATCTGTCGGCCAAGCCGCCGCACCAGCAGCAGATGATCGCGCGCCATCACGGCTACGACTGGGTGTTCGAGCCCCGGACGTACCAGGCCGGACGGCTGCGAAAGCTGCAGGGATACTACGGTTGCATCTCACAGGTGGACCATATGGTGGGATTGGCGCTGCAGCGGCTCGAGCAACGGGGTCAAGCCGACAATACCATCGTCGTGTACTGCAGCGACCATGGCGACTTCGCCCTGGAGCACGGCTTCCTGGAGAAGGCCCCTGGTATCAGCTATGATGCGATCACCCGCGTGCCGTTCATCTGGAGCTGGCCGTCCGGTGGAATCGCGGAGAATCTGACGGTCGGCGAGCTGGTCGAGAGCGTGGACCTGTTCCCCACGATCTGCGCGCTGGCCGGCGTAGGCGCTCCGGACACGGTCGACGGCCATGACCTCGTCGCGCTGCTCCGCGGCGGTGGTGGTGCGGTGCGAGAGTTCGCCGTGACCGAGTGTCCCTTGAGCAGAACGATTCGCACCAAGGAGTGGAAGCTGTGTCATCGGCCACGCGGCGCGTTCGGTGGAGTGGACGACGCGGGCGAGCTGTATCACGTCGCAGACGATCCCTGGGAGATGGACAACCGCTACGCTGATCCGAGGTACCGGGAGACCCGTGAGCAACTGCGCAGGGCCTTGTTCGACTGGATACAGCTCACCACGCGCTACGGCAACACGTGGCCTCATCAGCCGCCCGGCGCCGACGGCAAAACCACCCTGGCCGGTTTGCGCACGCTCCTGGACCGGGAGCAGGTGTACTATCTCTGACGCGTGTGCGCCGGTACGCGTCGACCGCGATTACAGCGGCGAGCCCTCCCGCAACCACTCCTCGCTGAACCGCGCGCACTTCAGCCGGACTCGTATCGACGTGTATGGCGGAAAATGAAACGTCTTGGCCAGCCACTGCTGCCACACCACCAGGATGGTGCCGTCATCGGCGCTGGTGACGCCGGGGTAGGAGACTTGGCAGCCGGGATTGGTAAGGATGCGGTGGTGCGCCCAGCTCACGCACTCGTCGTAGGAGATCGCGACGCTCAGCGGGTAGCGGTTCATCGCTCCGACATAGGGAGTGCTGGTCCAGACCGCCACCACGGCGCTCGGCTCGAATGACAAGCGGTGCAGAGCAGCCGGCGTATTGGAGGCCACGAGCAGCGTTGGGACCGGATCGCTCCAGGTGGCACCGCGATCGCTGCTCCGCGATTGGTAGTGGCGCCCCCGAGTGGACCGTACGATCATGAGCAGGTCGCCATCGTTGAGCTCCACGACGGTCGGTTCGTCGGCGCCATTAGGGTCTTCGGGCAGCCGAACGTCTCCGCCGGACTGCCAGCTACTACCGCCGTCGGTCGAGGTGAGCACGCTGGAAACGCATACCATCTCCCGTTCGTAGACCTCGCCCCCGCCCTCCAGATTCCGGACGTAGTAGCAGGGCAGCACCAGAGTGCCGTCGCGCAGCTCGATCCCCTCGTTGGCGTGACCGTTGTAGAGGTTGCCCGTGACGATGCGGCTTGCCGGTCCGAAGGTGCGGCCGCTGTCGTCGCTTCCCATACGGAAGAGCGTCGATCGCCGGTAGCGCGGTGCGTCACCGCCCTCACCCATGATCATCTCTCCCTTGCTGAAGTGCAGCGCCGTGCCCCGCCGCGCTGATAGCAGCGCCGGGTCTCCGTCCACGGACGGCGCCAGCACCTCGGCCCCGCTCCAGGAGACACCGGCATCGGACGATCGCGCGCCCAGCACGTTCTCCGTGTCCGACCACACCGCCATGATGTCGCCATTCGGCATGCGTGCCACGCCGGGCACCGCCCCGCCTATGATCTCCGGCTCGAGGGTGAGTTCCTGGTAGAAAGGTCCTGATTCGGCCATCCGCGTTTCCTCCATTGTCGCAATAGCGTTATGCGCCCCGGCCCCTACCAGTGCACGACCCGCTCCGGGATGAACCGTTCGACCCGGCGGAAGCGCGGGATCCCGGAGGCGTAGTGCTGGCGCTGGTAGAGGGGCAGGTCGATCGGACATCGCGGTCAACTCTCGTAGAGCCAGCAGGCGACGGCGTGATTCGGCCCGATCTCGGTATAGCCGGGGTCGGCAGTACATCGTTCATGCGCGTGCGGGCAGCGCGGCGCGAAGGGGCATCCGTGAATCGTGACCGTCGGATCCGGCACCGAACCCGAGATGACCTCGAGTTTCGCCTTCGGAGCCGCCGCCATGGCGGGAATCGACCGGAAGAGCGCCTGCGTATAGGGATGGGACGGATTCTCGAAGAGCTCGACGGCCGGCGCCCGTTCCACGATCCGGCCGAGGTACATCACCAGCACCGTGTCCGCCATCTTCGAGATGATACCGAGATCGTGAGTTATGAAGAGGATCGACATGTGGTATTCGTGCTGCAGCTCTGTCAGGAGTTGCAGTATCTGCGCTTCGATCGTCACGTCGAGCGCCGTGGTCGGTTCGTCCGCATTGAGCAGCTTGGGACGGCACGACAGGGCCATGGCGATCATCGCCCGCTGTCGCATGCCTCCGCTCAACTGATGCGGGTATTCGTTCACGCGCTGTTCCGGATCCGGCATCCCGACGCTGCGGAGCATGTGCACGGCATACTCCTTCGCATCCTGCTTGTTCAAGCCGATATGCAGCCTCACGCTCTCCATGATCTGCGATCCTATCGAATATATCGGGCTCAGAGTCCGCATGGGCTCCTGAAATACCATCGATATATCGGCGCCTCGAATCTCGCGGATCTTCTTTCCCGTCGCCGACAGCGCGGCGATGTCGACGGTCTCGTGATCCCGGTGCAGGCGTATCGAGCCGGATTCGATGCGTCCCGGCGGGCTCGGTATCAGGCGCAGAATGGAGAGCGCCGTTACGCTCTTGCCGCATCCGCTCTCACCTACCACGCCGACGATCCGCCGCTTCGCCAAGTCGAAGCTCACGCCGTCCACGGCGCGGACTACGCCGTCGTCGGTGTGGAAGTAGGTCCGCAGATCCCGGACTTCGAGGAGTATGCCGGCGTCGCTCATTCGTCCATCTGCAGCGTTTGGTCGATGCTGACCAGCCAGCGCACCTGCGGATCGGTGATACGGTTCATAAGGTGACCCACTCCACATGTTCCATATGCGCGATCCTATCGGAGGCACATGTTTCTCGACAAGCGCGTCACAGGTGGTCTAATGTCGGGCAGTTGGAAGCGGCGTCCGTTGATGATCCAATCAAAATCGGGCCATGGTTGTCCCATCGCGACGCGGGTCAGACGGTGGCCGCGTGGCATGGCGTCAACGGCGCTCCCGATGGGGCTGCACCGGTGCGATGGAGGTCGAAATGGCATTCGAGAAGGTGATAGCGGGCGGCTCGGTGATCGACGGCACCGGCGGCAGGGCGTACCGGGCGGACGTGGCGATCGCGGACGGGCGCATCGCCGCGGTCGGCGATCTGGCCGGTGCCGAGCGCGCCGAGACGATCGACGCCACCGGCCGGGTGGTGTGCCCGGGCTTCATCGACGTGCACGCCCACTCCGACGTCTCCATGCTCGACGATCCGGGCGGCGAGTGTAAGGCGTACCAGGGCGTCACCACGGAAGTGGTCGGCAACTGCGGTTCGTCGGCGTTTCCGGCGGGACTGCTGACCCCGGCGGAGCTGCAGGCGATCGCTCCCGTGCACGTCGTCGACGGCTCCGGCATCCGGTATGAATGGAGCGACTTCGACGGCTGGGCGAGCGCGCTCGAACGCAGCGGCATCAGTCTGAACGTGGTGGGTCAAGTCGGACACGGTACCCTCCGCCAAGCGGCGCATGCCACGCAGAACCGGCCGGCGAACGACCGGGAGCTGGCGGTCATGAAGCGCTTGGTGGCCGAGGCGGTGGAGCAGGGGGCGGTCGCGCTCACCACCGCGCTCACCGGTCCTCCCGCCATGGCGGCGCCGGCCGGAGAGATCGCGGCGCTCGCCGCCGAAGCGCATCGCTTCCCCGGCGCCTTCTACGCCACGCACGCGCGGCTCCACAACGGCAATCACTTCAACGCCGTGGACGAGGCGATCGAGATCGGCGAGCTGACCGGCATCGCGGTGCAGTACTCCCATATCGCCCTGATCGACACGCGGCATCACGGCGAGGGCGGCGAGATGGTGCGGCGCATGGAGGCGGCGCGAGAGCGCGGCGTGGACGTGCTCTACGACGTCTATCCCTATACCGCCGGGGCATGCGGGATCACGGGCGTGCTGCCGCTCTGGGCGCAGGAGGACGGACCGGCGGCGGTGCAGCGCCGGCTTGCCGATCCGGACACGTGCGCCCGGATGGCGGAGGAGGTCGCGCGCGGATTCTGGGGAGGGGTGCCGCTGCCCTGGGACAAGTACGTGATCACCAAGGCCAACAAGGAGTCGACCCGCTGGATGGTGGGCAAGGTGTGGACGGAGATCGCCGCCCGGCGCGGCGAATCGCCGGTGGAGGCGATCCTGTCGGCGGCGCGCGAGGACTGCTGGCTCGAAGGCGTGGTGCACATCCGGTCGGAGGACGACGTGCGCTACTTCTTGGGCCACCCGCTGGCCATGATCGGCTCCGACGGCACCGCGGTATCTCCCGACGGCCCATGGGGCGCCGGGTCGCCGCATCCCCGCTTCTATGGCTGTTACCCGCGCGTGCTCGGCCGGTACGTGCGCGAGTACGGGGTGCTCACGCTGGAGGATGCGGTCCACAAGATGACCGGCGCGGTGGCGGACCGTCTGCAGATGGAAAGCCGCGGGCGGATCGTCGCGGGAAAGGCGGCCGACCTGGTCGTGTTCGCCCCGGATACCGTCATCGACAACGCCACCTGGGATGACCCGCACCGGTACCCGGACGGGATCGGCCACGTACTGGTGAACGGCGAGTCGGTGATCCGTGACGGCACCCACACCCAGGCGCGCCCCGGCCGCGTGCTGCGTCGAGGCGTCGAGTAGCCGGGCCAAGCTCGATCGGCCGGCGGAACCGATTGAAGCGTCCGCGCCGCCGGCGCCGTCATTGGCTATAGTAGGAGGTGCTGATGGGAGAGCCGGTGACGCTGAAGGAAGAGGACGTCGTTCGCATCGGGGACTACGTCAAGCCGTGGCTCCGGGAGCTGGTGGGCCGCACGGCACCGCGGGCGGAGACCGAGATCGGCGCCGCGCTGCTGGAGCGCATGGTTCGGGTCGAGGAAGAGCTCCGGGCGCAGCGGGGGCTGATGGACGAGCGCTTCGGGTTCATGGAGCGACGTTTCCAGGCGATCGACAAACGGTTCGAAGCGGTCGACCAACGGTTCGAGGATCTGATCCGGGAACTCGACAAGCGATTCGAAGCGGTCGACAAGCGGTTCGAAACGGTGGACAAGCGGTTCGGGGACCTGATCGGGCAACTCGACAAGCGGTTCGAAACGATGGACAAGCGCTTCAACGCGCTGACGTGGATGATCGGCGTGGGCTTCGTGGTCATTACGTCGCTGACGACGGTGTTCGCGTTGCTCGCGTAGGATCGACCGGAGACGCTACGAGACGGCCGCTGTATCCGTGAATGCCCGCTGTATCCGTGAAGACCGCGGCCGTCGAGGGCGGGTGGACACTTCGGTTCAGCAGCGAGTGCCTTCAACCTCGCCGATCATAGGTATCGCCTTGGTTGCGATTTCGACGAATCGGTCGACGATGGACTGTTGCCCGGAAGAGGACTCGAACCTCCACAGCCTTGCGGCCACTAGACCCTGAACCTAGCGTGTCTACCAATTTCACCATCCGGGCCGGACGGACGATCAACGTACGGGGGCGGGCGGGCCGCTGTCAATCGCCCGCCATCGGCCGGCGGCTCGACGCCGCGCGGCGGCGTGCGGTAGCCTCCGGGGCTCGATGAGCGGAGCCCGGGTCCGGCGGACCACTCGTCAGGGCGATCCCGGTCAGACAATCGCAGGGACACCCCTCGCAAGGGAGCACGCATGATCGGGATCGGACTCGATTTTGGCACCACCAACAGCACCCTCGCCGTCTGGGAGGCGGACCGCATCACCTACATCGACCTCGATCCGGCGGCGGCCAACCCCAAGATCATGCCCTCGGCGCTGTATCTGGACCGCGCCATGGGGCGCTCGGTCGGCACGGCGGCGATCGATCGCTACCTCGGCGACAACCGCGGCCGGATCGTCCGTCTGAAGCGGGTCAGCGTGGGGCAGATCGCGATGACCTTCAGCACCACCGATACGCAGCGCGCCGGCCGCGGGCGCGGCGACACCACCCGCGTCCATCAGGTGTCGGGCTATGACGACACCGAGCTGCCAGGGCGGCTCTTCCGGGGGCTCAAGAGCTTCCTGGGGGTCGCCGAGCAGAGCCGCTTCAAGGTGTTTCACCGCAGCTTCCACATCGTCGCCCTGATCACGCTGATCCTGGCCGAGATCCGCTCCGTCCTGGAGCGGGCTGGCTACGACGTAGGGCGCGGCATCCACATCGGCCGACCGGTCCGCTACGTGGGAGGCGGCGGCGCCAACGAGGTCGCCGTGAGGCGGATGACGACCGCCTGCCGCAACGCCGGCTTCGAGGACGTGGTGTTCTACCCCGAACCGGTGGCCGCCGGGCTGAGCTACCTGCGGGCCGCCGCCGCGCAGCCCGATCACCTGCTCACCTTCGACTTCGGCGGCGGCACGCTCGACCTGTGCCTGCTGTCGACGCACAACGGCCGCTTCGAGGTGGTGGCGACGCGCGGGCTGCCGATCGGCGGCAACCACGTCGACCAGCAGATCATGCGCGACGTGATCTTCCCCGAGTTGGGCGAGGGGTGCGCGGTGAAGAGCTCGCTGTCCCGGCCGGAGCCCGACGCGATGTTCCCATTCTACCGGTACCAGGACTACCTGCTGAACTGGCAGACCTCCTACATGTCGAACCGCCCGGAGCTGATGGAGAGCATCTTCGCCGGCATCCAGTCCGGTCCCGATCCGCGCCGGAAGCTGACCCGACTCTGGAAGCTGATCCGCGGCAACGCGGTCTACGCCCTGCTGAGCGCGACGGAGGCGGCCAAGGCCGACCTTTCGGAGCGGGAGACGACCGAGATCGGCCTGGACGAGATCGACCTCCACCTGCCGTTCGACCGCGCCCGCCTGGAGCGGGTGCTGGAGCCGACGATGGAACGGGTCGACGCCACCGCGCGGGCGCTGCTCGACGAGGCCGGCCTGGCCGCCGGCGATGTCGATCAAGTGGTGTGCACGGGCGGCTCCTCGCAGTTGGTGCCGGTGCAGCGCTGGCTGCGCCGGACCTTCCCTGGCCGCGTGGAGGACTTCGACTACTACCGGAGCATCGCCGGCGGCCTGGCGATCGCCAACGCCGGCGAGCGGGAGCTTGCGTCGGTCTGACGTGGCGACGTGGCGCCGGCTCTCAACCGCGGCCGGCGGCCTCCGCGCGCAGGTGGTCTGCCACGCTGCGGGCGCCGTTCAGGTCGAGCTCCTCGAAGGCGGTCCGTTCGCGGACCGCGGCCACAAGCGCGCCGAACGACTCGAACTCGTCGGACAACTCCACGAGCTGGTCCTCGTCGGCCCGGTACAGGAAGACACTGCGCCGGCGGCCGTTCGTGGCCAACCCGGCCCGCGTCAGCTCAGTCCAGCGCATGACGGCCTGTTCTTCGCCCATGAAGTCGAGCTCGATCCGGTCCTCGAAGAGCCGGACCCGGTTGCGGAACTGCTTCAGCAGGTAGCGGAGCACGCGGTAGCCGATCAGCCCGATCGGCGCGGCGGCGATCAGCACCGGCCACGCGCCGGCCAGCAGCGCGACCGCCGCCACGGCCGCTATCAGCGCCGGCGGCAGCAACAGCGGCACCAGGGCGCGTGGATTGGAGCGCAGCGTGATGCGCGACCGCAGGAGCGCTGCGTCGTTCGCGGGCACGGCAGTCATCTCCGGCACGGCAGCCATCCTACGGGCGCGCCGCGCCGGTGGAAAGGCCGGACCGGTGGACCGAGCGGCGCCGGTCCGCTATAGTAATGCCATACTTGAAGCAGCGCTGCCGCGCCGCGCTTCCAAACTTTCCACAAGGACATTCGATGAGACGCATCTTCGCCGTACTGCTCATTCTGTCCCTAGCCGTGCTTCCAGCCGCGGTCGGTTTCGCCCAAGGAACCGACGCCGCGCCGTCGCTCGATGAGGGCCCCGACATGATGTGGGTCACCTGGATCGGCTCCGTTGCCGCTCTGGGCTTCTCACTGATCCTGGCGCTCGCCGTGCTGCGTAAGGACCCCGGCAACGAACGCATGCGGGATCTCAGCCGCGCCGTGCAGGAGGGGGCGATCGCCTACCTGAAACAGCAGTACAAGGTCGTCGCGATCTTCTTCGTGGTGCTGTTCGCGGTTCTGGGAGTGATTTCCTGGGGGCTGGGGCTGCTGTCCGGCTTCGTGCCGTTCGCCTTCATCACCGGCGGGTTCTTTTCCGCGCTGGCCGGCTTCATCGGCATGGCCGTGGCGACCCGCGCCAACACGCGCACCGCCTGGGGCGCCCGCCAGAGCCTCAACGCCGGGCTACGCGTCGCCTTCTCTTCGGGAACGGTGATGGGCATGACGGTCGTCGGCCTGGGGCTGCTCGACATCTCGATCTGGTGGTGGCTGCTGCGCGCCGTCTTCGACGTGCCGCCGGAGGAGATCCCGCCGATCATGATCACATTCGGCATGGGCGCCTCCGCGATGGCGCTGTTCGCCCGCCTGGGCGGCGGCATCTTCACCAAGGCCGCCGACGTCGGAGCCGACCTGGTCGGCAAGGTAGAGGCCGGCATTCCGGAGGACGATCCCCGCAACCCGGCGTCGATCGCCGACAACGTCGGCGACAACGTCGGCGACGTGGCCGGCATGGGCGCCGACCTGTACGAGTCGTACGTCGGCTCCATCATCGCCACCATGGCGCTGGGAGCGGTCGCCTCGCTCGGTCTCGACTCGATTTCGGCCCTGCAGGCGATCCAGGTCCCGGTGTCGATCGCGACGATCGGCGTGCTCTGCTCGATCCTCGGCACCTTCGTCGTGCGCGCCAAGGGGGACGCCAGCCAGGCGGTGCTGCTCAGCGCCTTGCGGCGCGGCACCTACGGTTCGACCGCGCTGATCGCGATCGGCTCCTTCGTGCTGGTGGTGCTGACGCTCGGCGGCGAGTTCCTGGGCATCTGGGCCGCCATGATCGTCGGGCTGATCGCCGGCAACATCATCGGCTACTTCACCGAGTACTACACCTCCGACCATTACAAACCGACGCAACTCCTCTCCAATGAGGCGGTCACCGGCCCCGCGACCACCATCATCGGCGGCGTGTCGCTGGGTATGCTCTCCACGTTGATTCCGGTGCTCACCGTGGTCGGGGCGACGCTGGCGGCCTTCTTCCTGTCGGGCGGAGCCGCCACTCCCGGTCTGGGCCTGTACGGGATCGGGCTGGCGGCGGTCGGCATGCTGTCGACGCTCGGCATCACCCTGGCCACCGACGCGTACGGGCCGGTGGCGGACAACGCCGGCGGCATCGCCGAGATGGCCAAGATGGAGCCGCACGTCCGCGAGCGCACCGACGCGCTCGACTCGCTGGGCAACACCACCGCCGCCACCGGCAAGGGGTTCGCGATCGGCTCCGCGGCGCTCACGGCGCTGGCCCTGCTGGCCGAATACGGCAACAAGATCGTCGAGGCGTTCGAGCAACTCACGATCTCGCCCCTGTTCGAGGAGTTTTACTCCGGCGTGGTGGAGATCGTGCGCGGCGCCGACGGCCACATCACCGACGTGGTGATGAACATCAACCTGCTGGACCCGAAGATCCTCATCGGGCTGTTCATCGGCGCCATGCTGCCGTTCGTCTTCTCCTCTCTGTCGATGCGCGCGGTGGGCCGAGCCGCCGGCGACATGGTCAAGGAGGTGCGCCGCCAGTTCCGGGAGAAGCCGGGAATGCTGGATGGCAAGGACCGCCCGGACTATGCCGGTTGCGTGGCGATCTCCACCCAGGGCGCGCAGCGCGAGATGCTGGTGCCGTCGCTGCTGGCGGTAGTGGCGCCGATCCTGACCGGGATCGTCTTCGGACCGTTCACGGTGATCGCGCTGCTGGCCGGCGCACTCACCTCCGGATTCGTGCTGGCCATCATGATGGCCAACGCCGGAGGTGCCTGGGACAACGCGAAGAAGTTCATCGAGGCCGGCGCGCACGGTGGCAAGGGGTCCGACCCGCACAAGGCGGCTGTCGTCGGGGACACGGTCGGCGACCCCTTCAAGGACACCTCGGGGCCGTCGATCAACATCCTCTTGAAGCTGATGTCGATGGTCTCGATCGTGTTCGTCACCACGGTGATCGCGCTGAACGACCTGTTCATACGGCTCTTTTCCTGAAGCGCCCCTAGTCGAGGCGGTAGCCGCGGCCGCGTACGGTGGCGATCGGTGGCCCGGCCGCCGGTCGGGCCTTACCCGCCGGCGTGGCCACGGCTGCCAGATGACGCCGCAGGGCGGTGACGTGCATGTCGACCGCTCGGCTGCGCCGGCCGGGCGGCCGGCCCCAGATCGCGTAGAACAGCGCGTCGCGGGTCACCGTGGAGCCGCGGTTGCCCAGCAACATGCGCAGGATCTCGGCTTGCTGCGCGCCCAGGGTGACGGCGCCTGCCGGTCCCGACAGGACCCGTCCCGACAGATGCAGAGCGCCGCCGTCACCGAAGCGGGCGGCCGCCTCGGCGGCGCCGACGGTGCGGAGCGCGCGCAGCTCCAGCTCCTGCGGCGTCCACGGGTCGCGCAGGTAGTCGGCGCAGCCGGCAAGGAACAGGCGCGGCAGTGCGGTCTCCGGCCCGTAGGCGATGAGTGGCCAAGCCGGCTCGACCGGTCCGGTCAGCAGTCGTTCGGCGGCGGCGGCCGGCATGACGGCCGCCGCGTAGCGCGGGTCGCGCGGGGCCGGCTGCTCGGCGACGATATCGAGCGTGAATCCCGAGATCCGGCGGGAATAGGCGTCCATGCGAGCTCCCAGCGCACCGGCAGGGGCGATCAGACAGACGCAGGGCAGGCAGGCCATGGCAGGCTGACGCGCGGCCGCGGCTCGGCCGGCCGCGGCTCGGTCAGGCGCCCGGCGCGGCTTGGCCCGAGCTCTCCGAGGTCTTGTCCTCGATCTGCCCCATCTTCCGCTTCAGGTCTTCGAGCAGCCGATCCGCCGACGTGTCGCCTCCCTCGAGCTGTTTGAACTCGCGTTCAAGCGCCTTGTCACCGGCGTCCAGCTCGCCGATCTCCCGTTCGGCATCCGCCTGCGCTTCGATCTGATCGACCTTCTTGGTCATGCGGTCGAACGCCTCGAACGCCGAGGTATCGCGTGAGGCGCTCAAGGTCGACTGGATGCGCTGCTGCGCCTCGGCCCGTTTGGTGCGGGCGATCAGGATGTTCTTCTTGCGCTGCGCTTCCTCGATCTTCTGAGTGAGATCGCGCAGCGATCCCTTGAGCTGCTCCACCGCGTCGCGCTGCGCCTCCCACTGCTCCTGATAGCTCGAGACGTATTCGTCGAGCTCCTGCTTACGGACCAGGGCGCGCTTGGCCAACTCGTCCTTACCCTCGCGCACCGCGAGGACGGCGCGTTTCTCCCAGTCCTCGGCCTGCGCGCGCTGCTGCAGCAGTTGGCGTTCGAGCTGCTTCTCGTCCGCAATGGCGCCGGCGACCGCCTTCTTGGATTCGATGAGTTGGCCGTTCATGTCCTCGATCAACTGCGTGAGCATCTTTTCGGGATTCTCCGCCTTGCTGATCATGTCGTTGAGGTTCGACTTGACGACCCTGCGGAACCGATCGAACAGGCCCATATCAGCGGTCCCCCGTGTTCACCAGCGGCAGAAGCCGCTCGTAGTGCTCGGCGACCGACAGGCTGATCGCGTCGAGCGTTGCCTGGAACTCCTCAATGTCGATCGTTTCGCTGAGCAGCGTGTTGATCAAGACGACGGAGTCCCCTTCCAGAGCATAGGCGCCGTGCAGCAGATCGGTGCCGTTCAGGCGCAGCAGTTCGGCATAGAGCGCGCAGTGGTCACCCGGCGGCAGGTCGGTGACCTTGAGCCGGAAGATGATCACCGGGTCCTCGTGCACGACGATGAGGTTTTCGACCCCTCGCTCTTCGTCGTTGATCACCCAGGTGTCGCCGTCCAACTCCTCGAAGGACAGCCCGAGCGTGCGGAGAAAACTTTCGATTCGTTGACGGGTCATGCTGCGAACACCTGTGCGCCGTTGTTGATCGCCAGGACCGCCTGGCACTGAGAGCAGCGGAACCGGCCGGACTTGACGGTGCGAAGCCTGGCCGCGCACGCCGGGCACTCCACCACGTGCGGAAAGAGGACCGCCGGCGCGGTCCGTTCGGGCGCGGCGAGCCGGGACGCCGCTTCGTCGAGCTCCGCGGCGACGGTGAACAGGTCGGCGAAGCCGAGCAGCCGGAACAGGTCGCCCGCCGGCTCCGGCAGCGCGACCAGCGCCACGTCACCGCCGCGCAGCCGCAGCGTTCGTTGCAGGGCCGCGAACGCTCCGATAGCGGCGCCGGAGAGCTCGCGCAGTCCGGCGCAGTCCAGGATGAGCCGCACGAAGCCGGCTTCCAGCGCCGCGCAGGTGCGGTCCCGGAACCGGTTCAGGTCATCAGCGCCGATGCGGCCGCTCAGATGGAGCGTCATGCAGCCTTCGGCGCCGTCGACCGCCTGTGACTCGATCACGAGACCGTCCGATCGCGCGTCGAGCCGGTCGCTCGGTCGCTCGGTCATGGATTCGGCTGTGGCGGTCGACACGACACCGCAAGCATAGCCCGGCGGCCCGTGCCGGTCAACGTCGCCGGCCGGTCGATTTCGTTGCCGGGTCGATCTCGCTGCGCTATCCGAATCGGATCGCCCGGGCGTCGACCGTGCGCCGGTCGCCCGGCTGCACGCCGGCCAGCAGGGTGGCGCGCTCGATGACGTTGCGCAGCTCGCGGACGTTGCCCGGCCACAGGTGGTCTTCGAGCTTCGCTCGGGCTTGCGGCGTCAGGCGCAGCTCCGGCGGCAGGAAATGGTAGGCCAGTTCGGCGATGTCCTGCCGCCGCTCGCGCAACGGCGGCACGTGGATCAGCAGCACGCCGATCCGGTAGTACAGATCGATGCGGAAGCGGCCGGCCTCCAGCAGATCGGCCAGCACCACGTTGCTGGCGGCGATGGTGCGCACGTTGACGGTGATCGCGCGCGTGCCGCCGACGCGGGTGACCTCCTTCGCTTCCAGCACGCGCAAGAGCTTTACCTGCATGTCGCTGCCCATCTCGCCGATCTCGTCGAGAAACAGCGTGCCGTTGTCGGCCTGCTCGAAGCAGCCGGGGCGGCGCGTGGCGTCCGTAAAGGCGCCGCGTTCGGAGCCGAACAACTCCGCCTCCATGATGGTCGGCGCGATGGCGCCGCAGTTGATCGCCACCCAGGGCCGGTCGGCCCGCGGCGAACTGGCGTGCAGGCTGCCGGCGACCACTTCCTTGCCAACGCCACTCTCGCCCGATACCACCACCGGCGCGTTGGCCGGCGCGTACAGGGCGACCTCGTCGCGGACGCGCTGCATCTGCGGGCTGGAGCCGATCAGGCCCTCCATGGCCGCGGCGGCGGGCCGCCGGCGCATCTCCACCGCCTGCCGCATGGTGCCGCGCAGCTTGTCGAGCGCGAGCGGCTTGATCAGGTAGTCGACCGCGCCGGCGCGCATCGCTTCCACCACCAGCTCGACGTCGTCGTGAGCGCTGATCATCACCACCGGCGGGGCGTCCGGGCGCGTGTTCACCTGCCGGACGACCTCGATGCCGTCGGCCGAGCCGAGCGCGACGTCCATCAGCACCACGTCCGGCCGCTCGGCTTCGACCAACGCGAGCGCCTGCGGCGCGGTCTGCGCGCCGACCACGCGGTATTCGGCCGGCAGGATGGCCGCCAGCGTGTCGTGGATCAGCGGATCGTCGTCGACCAACAGAAGGGTGATCACGGCGCCGCCGGCCGCTGCCGCGCGCCGCGATGCCACAGGAGGCGGACGGCCGTGATCGCCGCGACCGCCGCGGTCTCCGCCCTGAGCACCGCGGCGCCCAGCGTGCAGCGGCGAAAGCCGGCGCCGGCGATGCGATCGAGCTCCGGGGCGGAGAAGCCGCCTTCCGGGCCGACCAGCAGCCAGACCGGCTCGGCGGGGTCGAGCGCGTCCGGCAGGTCGAAATCGGCTTCGCCGCGCGCCGGAGGCTGGAAGGCCAGCTTGCCGGCAGCCGTGCCGGGGGCCTCCTGCAGCAGCTCCGCGAGGCGGCGGGGAGCCTCGATCGCGGGCAGCGGCCGCCGGCCGCTCTGCTGGCCGGCGCTGCGCCCGATGCGCTGCCAGCGCGGCAGGCGCGGATGCGCGCGGGCGGCGGGCGCCGAACGGTCGGTCAGCAACGGGACGATGCGCGCCGCGCCCAGCTCGGTCGCCTGCCGGACGATGAGGTCCATCGCCGCCGGTTTGACGACTGCCTGAGCGACGGTGATCGGCATCGCGGCCGGCGGTTCATCGTCAGGGATCGGGCGCAGCGTGACCGACAGCCGGTCGCGGCCGCGCTCCCGGACGGTCATCGCAAAGCGCGCGCCGTCCGCCGTACTGGCCGGGATGCTGTCGCCCGGGCGCAGCCGGCGTACGTGCGCGAGATAATGGAAGTCACCGCCGGTCAACACCGCCGCCCGCGCCGCCGCAGCGCTCCGCCCGCCGGCCGCGAGCGCGTCGCAGGGAATGACGAACTGCTGCACTCCCTACTCGCCGGCGGGCAGGCCGTGCGTATCCGACCGGCGCGCAGGCGGCGCAGGCGGGGCCGGCGACGCCGGACGGGCAAGCTCGGCGGCGACGGCCGGAAAGGAGTGCGCGGTCACCTCGCCGGTCCGCAGCAGTCTCACCGCTTCGACCACCGACGGGTCGTTGACCAGATCGTAGATCGGGGTCTGCCGGTGGATGCGCGCGATGGCGCGGGCCAGCTTCCGCCGGACCATCCGCTCGTCGAGATCGAGACAGCCGTCCGCAACGGCCGGACCGGCGTCTCCGGGGCACACGCCGATACCGGCGTCCTCCACGTCCGCAAGCAGTTGCCGTATCTCCGCGCCGGTCGGTTCCGGGTGCCCCAGCGCGAAGCGCACCAGCAGCTCCGACCTGCCGAACCGGTCGAGCGCGTAGTGCTCATCGCTGTTCAGCTCCGGCTCGGTGATGCGGTGCGGAGCGACGCCGACGCCGTCGATCTTGGTGCCGGCGGGCGTGAAGTACCGGGCCGTGGTCACCTTGACCGCGCGATCGCTCTCGATGCGCATCACCTGCTGCACGGACCCCTTGCCGAAGCTGCGCTGACCGATCAGATAGGCGCGCTCCTGGTCCTTCAGCGCGCCGGCCAGGATCTCGGCGGCCGATGCCGACCGGCCGTCGATCAGCACGATGACCGGCAGGTCGCGGCCGACGACCGTGGCGCGTCGCGTGGCGGGGTAGTCCTGGTTCTCGCTCTCCACGCGGGAGCGCGTCTTCACGATCGTTCCTGCGTCCAGGAATAGATCGGCCACCTCGACGACGGCGGAGAGCAGGCCGCCGGAGTTGCCGCGGAGATCGACGATCAGCGATCGCGATCGGCCGTCCAGGTCGCTCAGGGCTTCGCGGATCCGGTCGGCGGTCTTGTTGGTGAACTGATTCACCAGGAGGTAGCCGATATCGGGTGCTATCAGCGCGTGCCGGACGGTGGGGACTTCGATCAGTTCGCGCGTGACGGTGACCTCCAGCGTCCGGCCGGCGCGCACCAGGGAGACGCCCACCTCCGAGCCGGGCGGACCGCGCAGGCGGGCCACCGCGCCGGCGCCGTTCAGGGCGCCGATCTCGGCGCCGTCGACGCCCACGATCAGGTCGCCGGCCTCGATGCCGGCCGCCTGCGCCGGCGAGTCCGCGAACGGCTCGATGACCAGCACGCCGCCGTCGACCGCCTCGATGTAGAGGCCCAGGCCGCCGAACTCACCGGTGGTCATGTCATTCAGGTCGTCGATGCTGTCCCGGTCGACGAAGGCGGTGTAGGGATCGTCGATCGTCCGCAACATCCCCTCCAGCGCGCCGGTCAGCAGCCGGTCGGTGTCGGCGGCGGCGGCGTCGACGTAGTTGCCTTGCACGAAGGCCATCACGTCGCGCAGAATCGCGATGGCGCGCTCCGATTCGCGGGTGCGGTTCTGCGCCAGCACCTGCGGCGAGAGGACGAGCAACGTGCCGGCGATCGCGGCGGTGACGGTGGCGGTGGTCAGGAATGCTCGCAGGACCCCGAACTTGGTCCGTTCCGGCTCAGGTCCCTTCATGATCGTGCCGATTCTCAAAGCGGGGCGAAGCGTGTGTCAACGCGGACGATGCGCTCTATTATGCCAGTCTGATGACCGGAGGCCACATTCCGTTTCCCACTTGGCTGAATCCAGAGATCGTACCCGGATTGCCGCTTCGCTGGTACGGCCTGATGTACCTGGTCGCGTTCTACCTCACCTACCGGCTGCTGCGCGTCCGCATCGCCGAGCGGAACCTGCGCGTGGACCGGGAGACGGTGCTCAACCTCTTCTTCTGGGGGATCGTCGGCGTGCTGATCGGCGGGCGGCTGATCTCCGTGATCGTCTACGATCCGAGCGGCCATTACCTGCGGAATCCGCTGCAGATCATCGTTCCCTTCGTGCGCGAGGCGGGACGACTGCGCTTCATCGGCCTGCAGGGCATGGCGTATCACGGCGGCCTGCTCGGCGCGATCGTCGCGGTGGCCCTCTACTGCCGCGCCAAGCGGCTGCCGGTCGCGGAGTGGATGGACATGATCGCCACCTGCACCCCGCTCGGCTACACGTTCGGCCGGCTCGGCAACTTCATCAACGGCGAGCTGTTCGGCCGGGTCACCACCGTGCCGTGGGGTATGGTCTTTCCCGGCGCGCCGGGGTTTCCGGCAGAACAGGCGTGGGTGCAACAGTTGGCGGAGCGCTCCGGGATCGACATCGGCCCGGAGCAGATGCTGGTGAACTTGGCGCGCCATCCGTCGCAACTCTACGAGGCGGCCCTGGAAGGGCTGCTGCTGTTCGCGGTGCTGTGGTTCGTGCTGCGCAAGCGCGCGCCGTTCCCCGGCGTGCTGTTTTCGGCCTATCTGGTCGGCTACGGGGTCGTGCGCTTCGCGGTGGAGTACGTCCGGCAGCCAGACCCGGGTCTCGACTTCCCGATCATGCTGGTCGAGGTGGCCAATCCGGCGCAGACCTCGCTGCTCAACTTCACGACCGGTCAGCTTCTGTCCGCGGTCATGATCGCGGTCGGCGCGGCCGTGTTCTTCCGGTGCCGGCGCCGCGCCGCGCCGCGCCGCAGCGTTCCCGGAGACAGCGCTCCCGGCGGCAGAGCGCCGGACGATGCGTCGGCCGGCGGGTCCGCACGCGCGCCGTCGCATCGAACCGGATCGGGCCGCACGCGCCGCCGGCGCGCCGCCGCCCGGCGCTCGCACCCGTCGTGAAGCGCGACGGCGGGGAGGTTGCGGGGTCGCCCCCATTTTCTACGGTAGTGGGCGATACTGGATTCGAACCAGTGACTTCTACCGTGTGAAGGTAGCACTCTCCCGCTGAGTTAATCGCCCTTGGATCACAAGTGTACCGCATAGTGTCGCAAACATCACGTACTCTGGCATCACGTGCCCTGGAAACCCTTTCTGCGTTCCCGCTCGCCGAGCCGCGACGGCCGGCTCCGGCGGCGGCCGGTCTGGACCGCGAGCTGATGCGCAAGGCGATCCATCTGCTGGTCGCGCTGGTCCCGCCGCTCGCCACCGTGGACCTGCAGCTCACCATGGGCCTGCTCATGGCCGGCACCCTGTTCTATACCGCCGCCGAAGCGATGCGGTTGGCCGGCATCCGCGTGGCGGTGGTGTCGGGGCTTACCGTGGCAGCGGCGCGGCCGGGCGACACGGGTTTCGTCCTGGGACCGGTCACGCTCGGCCTGGGCGCCATGCTGGCGCTGCTGCTCTATCCACTGCCGGCATCGGCGATCGCGATCTACGCGCTGGCGTTCGGCGACGCCGCCGCCAGCGTGGTCGGCATGGCGTGCGCGGGGCGGCGCATGCCGCTGAACCGGAACAAGACCGTCGCCGGGAGCTTGGCCTGCTTCGCCGCCGTGTTCCTGGTCACGGTCACCCTGACCGCCGACGCCCGTCTGTCGGCCGCGGTAGCGGCCGCCGCCATGGCGATCGAGGCGCTGTCGGGCCGGGATCTCGACAACCTGCTGCTCCCCGTCGGCGTCGGGATGGTCGTGCAGGCGGCCCGAATGCTGCTGTAGGCGCCCGGGTCTGTCATGCGCAACATCGGCCTTCTCACCAGCGGGGGTGATGCACCCGGGCTGAACGCGGTGTTGTCCGGCGCCGCCGGCATGGCCGCGGCGCGCGGCGTACGCGCGTGGATCATCCCCAACGGCTATGCCGGCCTCTACAATCTGGAACGGCTCCCAAGGCTGATCGAGCTCGACCCGGGCCGGCGCGATGCGATCGACTGCATGACGGCCGGCTCGGCAGCCGGCCATTCCCGCATCAAGATCGCCGCGATCCCCGATGAGCGGCGCTACGAGCGGATCGTCGCCGGACTGCGGCGCTTCTCAATCGACGGCTTGGTGATCGCGGGAGGCGATGACACCGGATCGGTGGTGATCGACTTGGCCGACCGGGGCATCGCGGTCGTGCACGCGCCGAAGACGATCGACCTCGACCTGCAGACCTATTCGGTCGGTGGCGATACCGCGGCCAATCGGATCGCGTGCATCGTAGACGATCTCAAGTCGACCGGCCGCAGCCATAACCGGGTGATGATCACGGAGGTGTTCGGGCGCTACGCCGGCCACGTCGCGCTGCGTGGCGGCATCGCCGCCGGCGCCGACTGCATTCTGCTGCCGGAGATCCCGGTCGACCTGGATATCGTCCACGAGCACCTCAAGCGCCGGCTACTCGGTCGCCTGCGCGCCGCCGGCGGCTTCGCCGCCACCTACACGGTGGTGGTGGCCGAAGGGATGAAGACGGTCGACGGAGAGACGGTGATCGACGACAGCATCGCCGCCGACGCCTTCGGTCACCGCAAGCTCTCGGGCGTGGGCCGCTACGTCCGCGATCAACTGCAGTCGCGGCTCGACGGCGATCTCGAGGTCCGGCAGGCGATGCGGGAGCTCGGCATGTACGTGCCGAACCTCTACGAGGCGCCGGAGGCGCGAGAGGTGGTCCCCGCGCACGTGGTGCGCGCCGGCGCCACCTCCGTGTTCGACGTCAACTACGGCAAGCAGATCGGCGCCGGCGCCGTGCTGCTGCTGGTGGCCGGCGTATCGGGGGTGACGGTGAGCTGGGTCGACGGCCGGACCGTCTCGTACCTGCCGACCCGGACGGCCATCGAGCAGCGTTACGTCGATCCGGCGATCGTGGGCCTGTACGAGGAGATGGGGGTCTGTTTCGGCCGGCGTCCCGAGCGGTACGCGCCGGAGCTGCGCAAGCTGGACCGGCCGGAGCCGCGCTACCTCTGAGGTCGGTTCGGCCGCTGATCGACCAGGAGGCCCTCCCGCACGCCGACCGCCGCGGCGATCGCGCCGCCGATCACCACGTCGACCGCCACGCCGATCGCGATCAGCAGCGGCAGCACCGGTTCGACCACCAAGTAGCTCTCCTCCATCCCGCGGCCGTAGTGAGCGGCAAGGAGCGCCAGGGCGGTGGTGACGGCGCCGCCGGGAACGGCCGGCAGGGCGAAGGCGAGCACCGAGGCAGCGCCGATGACCCATAGCACCTCGCCAGCGGCAAGCGCCATTCCCGAGTAGGAGCGGAGTATCGCGGTAAAGGCAGCGGCCGCCACCATGGCGCTGCCGGCGCGCCCGAACATCGCCGACAGCGGGAAGGCCGCGCTGCCCAGGCGGCTGGAGACGCGCAGCTCCTCGGTCCCGTACCGGGCCAACGCCGCCAGGGCAGCGTGATGGTGGCCGGTGGCGATCGCCGTGAGCACCGGCACGGTCAGCGCGGACAGCGGCGGCAGATCGGCCCGCGCGCGGCGGAGCACGCGCCATCCCAGCGACAGCAGCCCGAGCACCAGTCCCAGGTCGATCGCCAGCACCAGCAGCAGCTCGCCGTACGGGCCGATCCCGGCCGCCACCAGCGCCGCGGACAGCGATGCGCCGCCGAGCAGCAGGGCCGTCCAGAGATGGGCGGCGACGAAGGAATTGATCCGGTAGAACAGACGCGCCAGCGCCGTGGAGAGCTCGACGACCGCGGCGCTGGCGCGGTCGTCGGGAATGCTCAGGCCGATCACCAGGGCGATCAGGTATACTGGCAGCAACAGCGCCCCGTCGCCGGCCAGACCGGCGAAGAGATTGGTCGGCAGCGCCTGCTGCAGATGCTCGACGAAGCTCGGCACGGGGGCGGCGGCGCGGTCGGCGACGATGATGGGTATCCGCTCGGGTGACGCGGCGAGTACCGACAGAACGCCGAGCGCCGCCAACGCCGGCGTCGCGGCCGCCTGCCCGGCGATCAGCCATGCATAGGTGCGCAGGGCGCCGGTGCGTCCCAGCTCGCGGGCGCCGGCTACCAGGCCGAAGAAGACCATCGGAAAGATGAACACCTGCACCGCCCGGATCGCCAAGCCCGCGACGGTATGCAGGACGGCGGCGATCGGCGGCTGGTGGAACAGAGCGCCAAGCGCCGCTCCGGCGGCCAGCGCCGGCACCGTCCGCAGGACGGGCGTCATCGAATACATCGGGAGGCACGCATGAGAGCGGTGATCGTCGCTGCCGGGTATGGCAGCAGGTTTCTGCCGGCTTCGAAGACGGTACCCAAGGAGATGTTTCCGATCGTCGACCGGCCGGCGATCGACTTCATATTACAGGAGCTGAGCGAGTCGGGGATCGAGGACATCCTGCTCATCACCTCACGCCGCAAGCGCGCCCTGGAAGACCATGTCGACCGCGAGGTCGAACTGGAGCAGGTGTTCGAGTCCGAAGGTAACGCCGCCAAGCAGCGGTCGATCGCCGTGCCGCCGGGCCGGTTCTTCTTTCTGCGCCAGCAGCGGATGCTCGGCACCGGTCACGCGATCCTGATGGCCGAGCCGTTCACCGGCGGCGATCCGTTCGTGGTCGTCTTTCCCGACGACCTGCACGTCGGCGGCCCGCCGCTTACGCGGCAACTGATCGACACCTACGATCGGACCGGATGCAGCGTGCTGGCCGTCGAGCACGATCCGCCGCATCTGGAGCGCTACGGCGTGGTGTCGCTGGCCGCCGACGGCCTGCACGTGACCGACATCGTGGAGAAGCCGCCGCCGGGCACCGAGCCGAGCCGCGACATTTCGATCGGCCGGTACCTGTACACGCCGGAGATCTACCCGGCGTTGCGGCGGCGATGGGAGCGCCATCGCGGCGGCGAGTTCAACTATACCGAGGGGGTGCGGGAGTTGGCGCGGGGCGGGCGGGTGGTGATCCGGCGCATGGAAGGCCGCCGGCTCGACATCGGCACGCCGGCCGGCTATCTGCGGTCGATTCTGGAGTACGCGGCGGCCGATCCGGAGTTGGCAGCGGAGATCGAGGCGTTCCGTGCCGGCGGCGGGGACGCGCCGGGCGAGGATTCGGCCGCCAGCGCTTCGTAGCGTTCGGCCTCGGCGTGCCGGCCGCGCTTGCGGGCGCCGGCCGCATGGATCAGGCACTTGCGGGCGAGCTCCCGCCGCGCGATCGTCCGCTGCGGCTCGGCCCACCGGTCGGCCGCGACCAGGGGCGCCAGAGCGTCGATGCGGAACCGCTCGACGTGGCCGTAGCGCTCCGATAGCTGGTCGCCGTGACCGGCCCGCTTGATGACCATCGGCCGGTCGCAGTACGCCACCGGGAAGCGGGCGGTCACCCGCAGCCACAGCTCGTAATCCTCGGCGATCTCCAGGTCTTCCCGAAACCCTCCGACCTCCTCCAGGACGGCGCGGTGCAGGAGCACCGTGGACGGTCCGATGACGCACTTGCGTACCGATTCGGCGAAGATACGGCCTGCCCGCCGGTGGCGTTGACCGGCCTGCGACACCGTCCTGCCGTCCCGTACCCAGTGCTCCCGGCAGTGGATGATCGGCGTCCGGGCACCGGCGCGCAGCAGTAGCGCCATCTGCACGGCCAGCTTTCCGGGTATCCACAGGTCGTCGGAATCGAGGAAGGCCAGGTAGTCGCCCGCCGCGATCGCTGCGCCGGCGTTGCGCACCGCGCCGGGGCGGCCGGTGTGGTCGATGCGGAACAGGCGCACGTCGCGCGCGGCGCGCAGCCGCTGCGCGGTGCCGTCGGTCGACCCGTCGTCCACGACGATCAACTCGATCGGCGCGTAGCTCTGCGCCTGGACCGAGTCGATCGCCTCCATCAGCAGCTCGGCGCGATCGTGGGTGGGGATGATCACCGAGACCAGGGGGCGAGCGCTCGCGGACCGCATCGGCATCGATGGCGTTAGTATGCATCCGTGGTGGGCAGCAGCCGACCGGAACGCGATCGGCGCCGGGCGGCGGGCGGGCGGGCGCCGGCGTCCGCCCCCGGCCGGGTCACGCGGGTGGCGCTGATCGGCTTCATGGGCGCCGGCAAGTCGTCGGTCGGCGTGGCGTTGGCGGCGGCGCTCGAGTGGCGGTTCGTCGATCTCGATCGCGTGATCGAGGCGGAACAGGGGCGGACCGTTCGCGAGCTCTTCTCGGCCGCCGGCGAGTCCGGCTTCCGCGTGGCGGAGACGACCGCCCTGTACCGGCTGCGCGGCGCGGAGCGGACCGTGCTGGCAGCCGGCGGCGGAGCGCCGGTGCAGCCGGCGAATCGTGCGTTCTTCCGCGACTGGACGACATTCTATCTGGCAGCGCCGCTCACCGATCTGCGCGAGCGGGCCGGCAGGCCGGGCAACCGGCCGCTGCTCGACCTGCCGGGAGCGCAACTGCGCGCGCTGTACGAACGGCGCGCGCCGGTCTATCGCAGCCTCGGCATCCGCATCGACACTTCCCGCAGACCGGTCAGCGCGGTAGTGGCCACCATCCTGGAACGGCTGCGCCGGCCGGTGCCGTGATGCCGGGGGACCGCTACGCCGCCCACCGCGCCGCGTCTTCCGCGCGCTGCAGTGCGTCGACTGCCGTCTTCAGATCGACGCGCCGCTCGTAGATGGCGGTGCCGACGATCGCGCCGGCCGCCACCCCGGCCGCCGCGACCGCTTGCAGGTCGGCCAGGGAGCCGATACCCCCGGAAAGCAGCACCGGCAACCCGGACGCGTCAGCCGTCGCCCGACCGCCCGCCAGATCCGGGCCCCGCAGCATGCCGTCGCGGTCGACCGCCGTGTAGACCACCCCGGCCAGCTTCGAGCCGCGCAGGGCGCCGGCCAGCGCACGCTCGCCGCCCGCCGACGCCGACCAGCCCTTGACCTGCACCTGCCCCCGGCGGGCGTCGACGCCGCCGATCACCTGCCCGGGCCAGCGCTCGGCCCACGACAGGACCTCCGCCGTGCGGGTGGCGAGTGTCGTGCCGGTCACCACGGCGTCGACCCCCAGGTCGAGCAGCGCTTCGGCATCCTGCAAGGTCCGTACCCCGCCGCCGACTTGCACGCGGACGTCGACCGTCTTGCGTATCCGGGCGATCACCGCGCGGTTGGCCCCCACGCCGCGCGCGGCGTCCAGGTCGACCACGTGGACCCAGAGCGCTCCCTGCTGAGCGAATCGCACGGCGACGGCGGCGGCGTCGTCGCCGTAGCGGCGCGCGCGCTCGAAGTCTCCTTGCTGCAACTGCACGCAGCGGCCGTCGAGCAGATCGATCGCGGGTACGATGAGCACGGTGGTCTTTCAGCGCACAGGCTCGAACGCCTGACTCAGCGTGCGCTCGATGGTGTCCGAGTCGGCGGCCCCTTCCCACAGGGCGGCCAGCCGGCCCTGCCGGCCCAGGCGGCAGATCGCCGCCAGCACCTGCAGGTACTCCGAGCGCTGCGCGGGCGGCGTCGCGAAGACGAACAGCAGGTGCACCGGCTGCCGGTCGACGGCGCCGAACTCAATGCCGACGCGGGAGACCCCGACGGCGACCAGCAGCGACGTCAGCTCCTTCGTCTCGCCGTGCGAAAGCGCTATGCCGCGCCCGACCGCCGTCGAATGGAGGCGTTCGCGGGCGACGACTGCGCGCTCCAGTGCCGCACGATAGCGGCCGTTCAGCGCCGGCCACTGGCTGATCACCTCGTGAATTGCGGCCCATCTATCGCGACTCGACAGCTCGGGGATCACCGCAACCGAAGAGACGCGTTGCACCGTACGCCGACAGTACACCGGACCGACCGCGCGTACAACGACGCGGCTCGATCTGCCGCGCCGGCGCCCCGCTTCGGAGGCGCCCGGCTTGCCAAACGCCCGCGGTCGCGGCTATCCTCACAGAGGCTGCCGGCCCGGTGCGGCCCGGCTTCAGGAGGACATTGAGTGGCGCTCAGGATCAACGACGAAGCTCCCGACTTTTCCGCAGAGACGACCCAGGGGCCGATCCGCTTCCACGAGTGGATCGGCGACGGGTGGGCGATTCTGTTTTCTCACCCCAAGGACTTCACGCCGGTCTGTACGACCGAGCTGGGCGCCATGGCGGGTCTGCAAGCCGAGTTCGCGAAGCGTAACTGCAAGGTGCTGGGGATCAGCGTGGACGGCGTCAGCGATCACCAGGCGTGGTCCCGGGACATCGAGGCCTCACAGGGCCACCCCGTGACCTATCCGCTGATCGGCGATCCCGACCTGTCGATCGTGAAGCGGTACGACATGCTGCCGGCGGACGCCGGCGATACCAGCAAGGGCCGCACGCCGATGGACAACGCCACGGCCCGGTCGGTATTCGTCATCGGCCCGGACAAGAAGATCAAGGCGACGCTCACCTATCCGATGAGCACCGGACGCAACTTCGCCGAGATACTCCGGCTTCTCGATTCGTGCCGGCTCACGGCGGCCAGGCAGGTCGCCACGCCGGCCAACTGGAACCAGGGTGACGACGTGATCATCCTGCCGTCGGTATCGGACAAAGCGGCGAAGGAGACTTACCCCGGCGGGTGGAAGTCTCCGTTGCCGTATATCCGTATGGTCCCGCAGCCCCGGTAGCGAAGCGGGTGAACGACGGCAGCTTGCCCCGGCAGGCGGGCCGGCGTACCATGGGGAAACGCGCGCGCTCGTCCGGCGCGCGCGGAGATCTCGGGGGCGTAGCTCAGTTGGCTAGAGCGCGTGAATGGCATTCACGAGGTCGTGGGTTCGATTCCCGTCGCCTCCATCCGATCTTATCGCGGCCGGTCCGGCGCGGCTGAGCCGCTGTGGCAGGACGACCGATGACAGAACCGATCAAGGAAGCGTTGGCGGCCGGCAAGCCGTCGCTGGGCTCATGGCTCAATCTGGGCTCGCCGCTGGCGGCGGAGGTGATGGCGGCCGCCGGGTACTCGTGGCTGGTCGTCGACGCCGAGCACACCGCCTTCGACATGAGCCTCATCGCCCACACCTTCCGCGCCATCGAGGCGCGCGGCGCGGTGCCGCTGGCCCGCATCTGGGATCACGACCCGGTCACCATCGGCCGCGTGCTGGACGCGGGCGCGTGCGGTCTGGTGATCCCGCACGTCAGCACGCCGGAGCAGGCACGCTCCATCGTCTCCGCCATGCGCTACCCGCCGGCCGGCGCGCGTTCGCAGGGGACCGGCCGCTGCGTGACGCTGGCGGACGATTACCGGCAGCGCGCCAACGACTGGCTGCTGTGCATCCCCCAGATCGAGGATCTGGAAGGGATCGACAACGCGGAGGCGATCGCCCGCGTCGACGGCGTCGACATCGGCTTCCTGGGGCCGGGCGACTTGGCGCTCTCCATGGGAGTCGCCGCCGGCGACCCCCGGCACGAAGAGGCGCTGCAGCGCTTCCGGGAAGGATGCGCGCGGGCCGGCGTCCCGTGCGGGCTGCCGGTGCCGAACCCCGCCGACGTCCCGCGCCGCCTGCGCGAAGGGTTCCTGTTCATCGACATCGCCAGCGATCTGCGCTTCACCGACGCCGCAGCGCGCGGGGCGTTGGCGCAAGCGCGCGCCGGGTAGGGCGGGCCGATTCCAGGAGCCGTTTACCTTCGTCTGCGCCGTTGGAACAGCGGGTAAATCTTCGACGAGAGGTCGATCTTGCGGTCGACCAGCTTGATCGCCCGCCCGTAGGCGAAGAACGACCCGGCCAGCCCTCCGAGGGTGAATACCACCAGCAGCACCGACGCGACCCCCTGCGGGACTCCCTGCTGCGCCAGCCAGCCGACCAGCACGATGGAGATCAGGACCACGACCACCATCATCGCCAGCGAGAACGCGGTGGCGACCACCATGAAGACGGCCGTGTTCAGAGCTTTGTTGTTGCTGTTCATGTCCCTTCCTCCGGCGGATGCTCCGCCGGACAATTCTCCTCCGCCGGACGCCGTTCCCGCGAACGCGGCGGCCGTGCCAGCGAGGTCGCGAGCAACAGGATGCTGGCGATTACTACGGTCGAGTCGGCCAGGTTGAAGGTCGGAAACCGGCTGAAGCCCAGGATGTCGTAGAACTTCACGTCCACGAAGTCGACCACCCCGTCCGGCCGGGCGACGCGGTCGACGTAATTGCCGATGCCGCCGCCCATGATCGCCGCCAGCAGCCAGCGCTGCAGGCGCGACAGCTCGGCGCTGGTGAGATAGTAGGCGGCGATCAGGACGATCGCCGCCAGCGGCAGTATGAGCAGCAGCACGCGGCGCAGGTCGTCCGGGATGCCCCGGCCGATGCTGAAGGCGATGGCGGTGTTCTGTACGTAGGTCAGGCGCACGACGTCGCCGATGACGGAAACGGGCCGCTCCAGCGGCAGGGTGGCGACCACGATCAGCTTCACGATCTGATCGGCCGCCGCCACCGCCGGCGCGAGGAGCAGCGGCACGTAACGCTCCCTGGCGCTCGCCGTGCTCACAGGCCGGTCGGCAGGTCGATGAAGGTGGTGGCCAGCTCGGAATGAGCGGCGGTGTGCTCCATCATGGTGCGGACGCCCCAGGTCTCCGTCGCGTAGTGGCCGGCGAAGACGACGTTGATGCCGGCCTCCAGCGCCTCGTGGTAGACCTCGTGCGAGGCATCGCCGGTGATGTAGAGGTCGAGCCCGGCGGCGATCGCCTGACCGACCATCCGCGTGCCGCCGCCCGATACCAAGCCCACCGTGCGGATGCGCTCGGCGCCGAACGGCAGCACCGCCGAGCACCGCTCACGCCCGCCGAACGGGGCGGCCAGCAGCTCGTCGAGCGTGGCGCCGTCGGGGTAGCGCGCGGCCGGCACACGGCCGGCGACGCCGATGTCGACGCCGCGATAGCGGCCGAAGGGCCTGCAATCGGTGAGCCCCAGCGCGGCGGCCATGCGGGCGTTGTTGCCGAGCTGCGGGTGCGCGTCCAGCGGCAGGTGCACGGCGTACAGTGCGAGATCGTGTTCCATCAGCACGCGGATGCGCCGGAACAGGCCGCCGGTGATGGTGACCTGACCGCCCCAGAAGAGGCCGTGGTGCACGAACAGCAATTGCGCTCCGTGATCGGCGGCGCGGCGCAGCACCTCCAGCCCGCTGTCGACCGCGAACGCCACGCGGGAGACCGGCGCGCCGGCGGCCCCTACCTGCAGGCCGTTCGGCGCCGAGTCGGCCGAGTCGGCCGGCTGCATCGGCGTGATGAGTGAGTCGCGGACGAAAGCGTCGAAATCGCTGATCAGCAAGAGGCCCGCAGTATAGCGCGAATGCGCTATGGCGCCGATACTGCGGCCTGCCGGAGGATACGGAGTGCGGGATGGGGCTGCCGCTCTCCGCCGCCGGCGGGCTCAGGTGCCGAGCGGGTCCTGCAAGCGCTCGGCGATCCGGTCGATGACGGCGGCGGTGACGTAGCTCGGACTCTGCAGCTTTGCCTTGAGTTCGGCGACCAGATCGGCCCGGACATCCGGGCTGTTGTGAGCGACCTCCACCGCCGCGTAGAGGTCGCCTACCGATCGGGCTTCCGGTGAGAGATTGACCGAGTCGGCGGCGTTCGAAGGCGGGGTTGGCGTCATCCGGTCGATGCCCTTGAGACCGGTGACCGGATCGATCGGACCGAGGGAGTCGACGGCCATCTGAGTGCTCCTTACCTCGTGCTCTGCCCGTTAGCGGCATGGCACGTGTGCTCGGACCTCCCCCTCCCCTGAGGCGCGCCGGCCGCCTCAAGGGGAGGCCGGTGACCGCGATCCTGCCGTATGCGCGGCATGCCGTCAACCCACCGGTCGCGGCGTGCGAATGGAGCCGCCGGCGCGCCGGTTTCCTCAGCTATGCCAGCCGCCGGCGACCTTGAGATTCTCCCCGGTGACGTAGGCGGTCTCCCGACGCAGGAAGAACTCGACCGCGCCGTTGAGATCGGCGTAGGTGCCGTAGCGGCCCTTGGGGATCGCTGCCGGTCCGCCGGACGGCTTGGTTACGGAGTTCTCCATGATCCCCGGGGATACCGCGTTGACGGTGATGTCGCAGTCGGCGGTCGCTGCAGCCAGGCTCCTGGTCAGGATGAGGACGCCGGTCTTGCCGACCATGTACGGCGCCAGCGTCGGTTGCGGGGACAGCTTGTCGGCGGCGGAGTCGGCGATGTTGACGATGCGCCCGTAACCGCGGCGGCGCATGTGCGGCAGGACCGCCCGGCAGACCAGGAAGGCGGCGGTCACCGTGGTGTGTATGGCGCGGTCCCACTCGGCCGGTTCCACCTTTTCGATCGGCTTCACCTGAAAGGTGCCGACGTTGTTTACCAACAGGTCGATGCGGCCGCTGCGCGTGACGATCCGCTCGATCAGCGCGCCGACGCCGCCGGGTCGAGTGAGATCGGCGCCCTCGGCGTAGCAGCCGGCCGCGCCGCCGCCCAGCCGCTCCGCCAGCGCCCGCGCCTCGGTGGCGCCGGTGTGGTAGTGGACCACCACCGCCGCGCCGCGGGCGGCCAGGTGGGCGGCGATGGCGGCGCCGGTGCGGCGGGCGGCGCCGGTCACCAGCGCCACCTGACCGGCGAAGGGCCGCGCCGGGCCGCCGGTCACGGCGCCACGCGGGCGACGATCTGCCGGTACCGGAGACGGTGCCGCCGTGCGGCGAGCGGCCGGCCGTCGGCCGGATGGGTGAGACCGGGCGCGATGTCCAGCAGCGGTACCAGCATGAAGTCGCGCTCGATGAGCCCGGGGTGCGGGATGGTCAGGCGCTCGTCGGCGATCACCAGATCGCCGTACAGCAGGACGTCCAGGTCGATCGTGCGGGGCCCGTGGCGGACGGTGCGCGTGCGCCCGAGCGCATGCTCGATCTCCTGCAGGCGATCGAGCAGCGCGTGCGGCGCGGCGGCGGTGCGCACGGCGACCACCAGGTTGAGGAACGGCGCCTGCGCGGCCACGCCCCACGGCCGGGTGAGATAGGTGGGCGACGTGCGCAGGCGCTCGACGGCCGCTCCGAGCTGTACCAGGGCGCGCCCCAGGTTCGGGCGCGGGTCGATGTTCGATCCGCAGGCGATGAACGCGGTCTTCCTGATCGTCGGCGGAGGAGTCATGCGGAGATCATGGGCGATCGCTGCCGTCTCAGCAAAATTGCGAAGCGCCGATTAGTACATGACGGGGCAGTCATTACTCGGTGCCCGTGCCGCCGCTCAGCTGAATCAGCGGGTGGCGCCGGGCGGCCGCAGGCCGCGCGTGCGCACGGTCGCGATGATCTCCGGGTCGTGCGTGCGGATCCAGCTCGGCCGCGCCTCCAGCAGCAGGTGCGAGAGGATGATGCGGCTGGTCAGGCTCTCCTTGCGCGGGCAGTTGATCAGCACCGGGTAGCCGCGGTCCTCCAGCGCGCGGGCGGCGGCGATCGCCTGCATCTGCAGATCGACCTTGTGGTATTCGTCCAGGTCGGGATGGACGATGCCGGTGTTGGGGTCCGCGTACACATCCGCCGCGCCGGCGGCCCGCGCGGCGTCGGCGCGCGCCGACAGGGCGGCGGTCATACGTTCGGCGTCGTGCGCGATCGGCGCGCTCCCGCGCATCCGCACCGGATCGCCGTAGGGCAGGTGCACCAGCACCAGCGCCGCGCCGCGCTCGCCGGCGCGGCGGCATACCTCGTCCGGGAGCCGTTCGCTGGTGTAGTCGATCATGACCGCTCCGGCATCGAGAGCCCAGAGCGCGGTGCCGGCGCTCCAGGTCTCCACGGCCACGCGAAAGCCGCCGGCGACGAGGGGCCGTAGCGCCGGCCGCAACCGCTCGATCTCCTCCGCGTCGCTCAGGCTCCGGGCGCCCGGCGACGGATTGGTCGAGCGGGCGCCCAGCTCGATCAGCTCGCATCCCGCGCCGCGCAGGTGCTCGGCGCGCTCGACGATCCGTTGCCGGTCGGCCGCTACCGACGGGGTGACGCGCGATTCGGGCGACAGGTTGAGGACCCCCAGCAGCCGCGGATGCGGCCCCGGCCGGCGGCGCACCACCTCCACCGCCGCCGCCTGCGCGGCGCGGATCGCGGCCGGCTTGCGCACGCACACCCGCGCTTCCCGAACGCCGGGACGGCGCAGGCAGAGTCCGGCCAGCGCCTCGGCCAACGACTCCAGCAACCGGTGTCGGCCGCGCCGCGCCTCGGCGGCAGCCGCTTCGGCCAGCTCGGCATAGTCGATCGTATCGGCCAGCCGGCCGCTCGCCGCCGCCGGCGACAGATCGACCGCCATCGACAGCGTGATCCTCACCTCCTGGGGTGACCGCCGTTCCCACGGATGGATGCCGACGATGCAGCTCACTCGCAGGTCGTCGATCGCGACCCGATCGCCGGTCACCGGATCAGATCGAGGAACTCCGCCCGCGCGGCGCGGTCCGTACGCATGGCGCCGAGCAGGCACGACGTGCGCATCACCGGGTCCTGCTTGCGAACCCCGCGCATCATCACGCACAGATGGCGCGCTTCGATCACCACGCCCACGCCGCGCGCGTCGAGCAGCTCCATCAGCGCGTTGGCGACCTGAACGGTGAGCCGCTCCTGGGTCTGCAGCCGATGCGCGTAGCAGTCGATCACGCGCGGGATGGCGGAGAAGCCGGCGATGCGTTCGTTGGGGAGGTAGGCGACGTGGGCATGGCCGAAGAACGGCAGCAGGTGGTGCTCGCACAGCGAATGGATCTCGACCTCCTTCATGGCGATCATGTCGTCCGACTCGGACGGAAAGACCGCATCGGCCAGCTCCGCGGCGGGATCGAAGTCGTAGCCGGAGGTGAGGAACGCGAACGCCTTCGCGGCGCGCTCGGGCGTGCTCCGCAGGCCGTCGCGGGCCGGATCGTCGCCGGTCTCGGCCAACAGCGCGCCGTACAGCCGCGCCAGTGCATCACCCATATCCGGCACTCTACGGACTGCCTGCGGGTCGGACAACAGCGGGCGGCCCGTGGTATGAGTGATCATGCTCAAACGCCCCAAGATCGCCGTGATCGGCGCCGGCAACGTCGGCGCCACCTGCGCCCACTGGCTGGTCGCCCGGGAGCTGGGCGACGTGGTGCTGCTCGACATCCCCAAGGTCGCCTCGCAGACCAGAGGCAAGGCGCTCGACCTGTACGAGGCTACGCCGATCGAGCGGCTGGACTGCCGCGTCACCGGCACCGACGACTACGCGGAGCTGGCCGGTTCCGACATCGTCGTGCTGACCGCCGGCTCGCCGCGCCGGCCCGGCATGAGCCGCGACGACCTGATCAGGATGAACGCCGGCATCGTCGCCGGCGTCGCGGCACAGATACGCGAGCGCGTGCCCGACAGCATCCTCATCGTCATGACCAATCCGCTCGACGCCATGGTGTACGCCGCCTGGAAGGCGAGCGGCTTTCCGCGCGAGCGGATCGTCGGCCAGGCGGGCTGCCTGGACGTGGCGCGCTTCAAGACCTTCATCGCCGAGGAGACCGGCTACAGCGTGGAGGACATCAACGCGCTGCTGCTCGGCGGGCACGGCGACGACATGGTGCCGCTGCCGCGCTTCACCAACGTCGGCGGCATCCCGGTGACGGAGCTGATGAGCGCCGGGCGGCTGCACGAGCTGGTGGAGCGCACCAAGACCGGCGGCGGCGAGATCGTCGAGTTGATGGGAACCAGCTCCTACTACGCGGCGGCCGCAGCCATCCTGCAGATGGTCGAGGCGATCGTCCGCGACAAGAAGCGCATCCTGCCGTGCGCGGCGCTCTGTCAGGGCGAGTACGGCGTGGACGGCATCTTCGTCGGCGTGCCGTGCGTGCTGGGCGCCGGCGGCGTGGAGCGGATCATCGAGGTGAATCTCGACGACGGGGAGCGGGCGGCATTCGCAACCTCGGCCGGCCACGTGCGCGAGCTGGTCGACGTCGTGCGCGCGCTGTTCCCGCAGTTCGCCTGAGATGGCCGTGCCGGCTGAGCGCTTCCGGGAAGAGACCGACTCGCTCGGCGCCGTGCGCGTGCCCGCCGACCGCTACTGGGGGGCGCAGACGGAACGGTCGCGCAACAACTTCCGCATCGGCGGCGAGCGCATGCCGATCGAGGTGGTGCGCGCCTTCGGCATCGTCAAGAAGGCGGCGGCGATCGCCAACGCGGAGCTCGGCGTGCTGGAGGAAGCCACGCGCGACCTGATCGTGCGCGCCGCCGACCAGATCATCGCCGGCGAGCTGGACGATCACTTCCCGCTGGTCGTCTGGCAGACCGGCAGCGGCACGCAGTCGAACATGAACGTCAACGAGGTGATCGCCAACCGCGCCATCGAGCTGGCCGGCGGCGAGCTCGGCAGCAAGGCGCCGGTCCACCCCAACGACGACGTCAACCGCTCGCAGTCCTCCAACGACACGTTTCCCGCCGCCATGCACGTCGCTGCGGTCTCCGCGCTGCGCGGGCGCCTGCTGCCGGCCGCGGCGGCGCTGCAGGAAGCGCTGGCGGCCAAGCGCGACGCGTTCGCGCCGATCGTCAAGATCGGCCGCACGCACCTGATGGACGCCGTGCCGCTGACGCTGGGCCAGGAGTTCTCGGGCTACGCCGAGCAGATCAAGCGCGGCCGGGAGCGGGTCGAGCGCGCGCTGCCGGGTCTGTACGAGCTGGCGTTGGGCGGCACCGCGGTCGGCACCGGGCTGAACGCGCCGCCGGGTTTCGCCGAGCGGGTTGCGGCCTGGATCGCTCGGCTCACCGGGCATCCGTTCGTCAGCGCTCCCAACAAGTTCGAGGCGCTGGCCGCGCACGACGCGATCGTGCACGGGTCCGGCGCCCTGAAGACGTTGGCGGCGGCGCTGATGAAGATCGCCAACGACATCCGCTGGCTCGGTTCCGGGCCGCGCTCGGGACTGGGCGAGCTGCGCCTGCCGGAGAACGAGCCGGGCAGCTCGATCATGCCGGGAAAGGTCAACCCCACCCAGTGCGAGGCGCTGACCATGGCCTGCGCGCGCGTGTTCGGCAACGACACCGCCATCACGGTCGCCGGGGCATCCGGCAACTTCGAGCTCAACGTCTTCAAGCCGCTGCTGATCGACAGCCTGCTGCAGTCGATCCGCCTGCTGGCCGACGGCATGGCCAGCTTCACCGAGCACTGCGTAGCCGGCATCGAGCCGGACCTCGAACGGATAGAGGATCTGGTGCAGCGGTCGCTCATGCTGGTGACCGCGCTCAACCCGCACGTTGGCTACGACCAGGCGGCGGCCATCGCCAAGACGGCGCATCGCGAAGGCGTCACGCTGCGCGAGGCTGCCATTCGCAGCGGCCACCTGACCGCCGAGCAGTACGACCGGTGGGTCCGCCCCGAGCGGATGGTGGGCAAGTAGCCGTAGTCAGGTACTACCTGGCAATCAAAAGTGAGTGACAGAAAGCTCTGGCGTCCAAGATGTAGATCCTGATCTGACAGGCGGCTCCGACGCTTCGCTGCCTGGTAGGTCAGTAGCACCCTCGCGATTACTCCGCGTATCGCCCGGTGCCCGACGCCGTTCCTCAACCGCCGGCGGGGTCGCGGAACTCGGCGGCCAGGAACTCGCGGTTGAGGCGCGCGATGGTGTCGAAGGAGATCCCCTTGGGGCACTCCGCTTCGCACTCCGCTTCGTTCGTGCAGTTGCCGAACCCCTCCGCGTCCATGGCGCGGACCATGGCGCGGGCGCGCCGGCGCCGCTCGGGCTGCCCCTGCGGGAGCCGGCCCAGATGGGTCAGCTTGGCGCCGGTGAAGAGCATCGCGGAGGCGTTCTTGCAGGCCGCCACGCACGCGCCGCAGCCGATGCACGCCGCGGCGTCGAGCGCCGTCTCCGCCGCCTCCTTGCCGACCGGTACGGCGTTCGCCTCCGGCGCGCTGCCGGTGTTGACCGAGACGTAGCCGCCCGACTGGATGATCCGGTCGAAGGCGCTGCGGTCCACCACCAGGTCCTTGATCACCGGGAAGGCGCGCGCCCGCCACGGCTCGACCACCAGCGTGTCGCCGTCGGAGAAGTGGCGCAGGTGCAGTTGGCAGACCGTGACTCCCGGCAACGGGCCGTGCGCGCGGCCGTCGATCATGAAGCCGCACGAGCCGCAGATACCCTCCCGGCAGTCGTGCTCGAAGGCGATCGGCTCCTCGTCGCGCCGCTCCAGCGAGTCGTTGAGCACGTCCAGCATCTCCAGGAACGACATGTCGGGCGAGACGTCCGGCACCTCGTAGTCGACCAGCCGGCCACGCCGCTCCTCGCGCCGCTGCCGCCAGACGCGCAACCGGATCGTCATTTGCAGCGGGTCCTCACTTGTAGCTCCTTGCCGTGGGGTGGGCGACCTCGAATTCGAGGTCCTCGCGATGCAGGGCCGCGTCCTCGCCCACGCCTCGATGCTCCCAGCCGGCCACGTAGGAGAAGCGGTCGTCGTCGCGCAGCGCCTCGTTGTCGGCGGTCTGGTGCTCGACGCGGAAGTGCGAACCGCACGACTCCTCGCGGTGCAGCGCGTCCTGCACGATCAGCTCGCCGAACTCCAGGAAGTCGGCCACGCGGCCGGCGCGCTCCAATACGTTGTTGAGGTCGGCGGTGGCGCCCGGCACCGATGCCTCCGTCCAGAAGCGGTCGCGCAGCTTGGCGATCTCGCCTCCGGCCTCGGCGAGCCCCTGGGCGCTGCGCGCCATGCCCGCCTTGTCCCACAGGATGCGCCCCAGGCGGCGATGGAAGTCCTCCACCGGCGCGCCGCCGTCCAGCGCGGCCAAGCGCCCGATCCGCTCGGCCGCCTGCCGCTCCGCCTCGGCGAACGCCGCGTGGCCGGCGTCGAGGTCCGGCAGCGGCGCGGTGGCCAAGTAGCCGCCCAGCGTGTAGGGGATGATGAAGTAGCCGTCGGCCAGTCCCTGCATCAGCGCGCTGGCGCCCAGACGATTGGCGCCGTGGTCGGAGAAGTTGGCCTCGCCCAGCGCGAACAGGCCGGGGATGGTCGTCATCAGGTTGTAGTCGACCCACAGGCCGCCCATCGTGTAGTGCACGGCCGGATAGATGCGCATCGGCCCGGTGTAGGCGTCCTCGCCCGTGATCATCCGGTACATCTGGAACAGATTGCCGTAGCGCTCGCGGATGCGCTCCACGCCGAGCCGCGCGATGGCGTCGCGCAGGTCCAGGTAGACCGCCTGGCCGGTGGCGCCGACCCCGCGGCCGGCGTCGCAGACCTCCTTGGCGGCCCGCGAGGCGACGTCGCGCGGCACCAGGTTGCCGAACGCCGGGTAGCGATCTTCCAGGAAGTAGGAGCGGTCCGCTTCCGGGATCTCCGCAGGCGGGCGGTCGTCACCGGCGGTCTGCGGCACCCAGACGCGGCCGTCGTTGCGCAAGCTCTCGCTCATCAGGGTCAACTTGGCCTGGTGTTCGCCCGATACCGGGATGCAGGTCGGGTGGATCTGCACGAAGCACGGGTTGGCGAACAGCGCGCCGCGCTTGTGGGCGCGCCACGTGGCGGTGACGTTGCTCGACTTGGCGTTGGTCGACAGGTAGTAGGCGTTGCCGTAGCCGCCGGTCGCCAGCAGCACCGCGTGCGCGGCGTGGGTCTCGATGCTGCCGTCGAGCAGGTTGCGGGCGACGATGCCGCGCGCGGCGCCGTCCACCACCACCACGTCCAGCATCTCCCGCCGGGTCAGCATGCGTACCTGGCCGGCGGCGATCTGCCGGCTCAGCGCCCCGTAGGCGCCGAGCAGGAGTTGCTGGCCGGTCTGGCCGCGCGCGTAGAAGGTGCGCGACACCTGCGCGCCGCCGAACGACCGGTTGCCCAGCAATCCGCCGTACTCGCGCGCGAACGGCACCCCCTGCGCCACGCACTGGTCGATGATCAGGTTGGATATCTCCGCCAGCCGGTAGACGTTGGACTCGCGCGCGCGGTAGTCGCCGCCCTTGATGGTGTCGTAGAAGAGCCGGAAGACGCTGTCGCCGTCGTTCGGGTAGTTCTTCGCGGCGTTGATGCCGCCCTGCGCGGCGATGCTGTGCGCCCGCCGCGGGCTGTCCTGCAGGCACAGGCAGGTCACCTGATAGCCCATCTCCGCGAGCGACGCGGCGGCCGATGCGCCGGCCAGCCCGGAGCCGACCACGATCACCGAGTAGCGGCGCCGGTTGGCCGGGTTGACCAGCTTCAGGTCGAAGCGGTGCTTCGTCCAGCGCTCGACAAGCGCTCCCGAAGGCGCGGCGCCGTCGAGCTGCCCGGCGCCGTCACGCTGCCGGGCGGTCGGGCCGCTCACGCGCCGCTCCCGGCGGCCAGGAAGTAGATCGGCAGCGACGCGAAGCCGGCCGGCACCGCCACCGCGAAGACGGTGCCCGCCGCGCGGATCACGCGGGCGTACCGCACGTGGTGCAGTCCGAGCGACTTGAAGCCGGACTGAAAGCCGTGCAGCAGGTGCCCGGCGAGCAGGATCATCGCCGCGACGTACAGCACCGCGTACAGCGGATCGCGGAAGGTGGCGACCACTAGGTCGTACAGTGACACGTGGTCCGCCCGCGGGCCGAAGCGCGACTCGTAGAAGAACTGCCGGAGATGGATCACCAGGAAGATGAAGGTGGCGCTGCCGGTGATCGCCATCGTACGGGACGCCGGCGTGCCGGCGCCGGCCGACCGGTTCCTGACGTAGCGCACCGGCCGCGCCCGGCGGTTCCGGACCGTGAGCCACACGCCGCTCGCCGCGTGCAGCGCGATCGACAGGAACAGCAGCACCTCGACGATGCGGATGACGATGTTGGCGGTGAGTTCGTGCGCGTGTTCCTCGAACCGCTCCGCGCCGGCGTAGAGCTGCAGGTTGCCGTACAGATGGACCACCAGGAACGAGCACAGGAACAACCCCGTGGCGCCCATCAGCGCCTTCTTGCCGACCGACGAGGTCAGCATCTCGAAGCACCAGCGAATCACGCGCCGCCGACTGTACGGGAATGCCGAGGCAGGGCGCTACCGCCGGGCGGACGGACCGAGCTGGACCGGTCGCCGCGCTTCAGCCGGCGGCCAGCTCCTCGGCCTGCTCGACCATCCGCTCGACCATCGCCAGGCCGCGGTCCCAGAATCGGGGATCGGTCAGATCGACGCCCAACGGCTCCATGATCCGGTGCGGCCAGTCGGACCCGCCGGCGGCCAGCATCTCCACGTACGAGTCCGCGAACGAGGCGCCGGCCTGCCGGTAGCGGGCGTAGAGCGCCAGCACCAGCAGCTCGCCGAAGGAGTAGGCATAGACGTAGCCGGGCGTGTGGACGAAGTGCGGGATGTAGCTCCACCAGATGCCGTAGTCCCCGGTCAGGGTGACACTGTCGCCGAACATCGCCCGTTGCGTGGTCAGCCACAGCTCCGAGAAGCGTTCGGCGGTCAGCTCGCCGCCGGTGCGGCGCGCCTCGTGGATCGCCTGCTCGAAGCGGTTCATCGCGGTCTGGCGAAAGACGGTGGCGAAGGTGTCCTCGATGCGGCGCACCAGCATGGCCAATCGCTCGCGCCGGTCCCCTTCCCGGTCTATCAGAGCCTGGAAGACCAGCGTCTCGCCGAACACCGAGGCGGTCTCCGCGGTGGTCAGCGGCGTGTGGAACTGCAGGTACCCCCGCGGGGCGGCCAGCAGGGCGTGCACGCCGTGGCCCAACTCGTGCGCCAGGGTCATCACGTCGCGCGGCCGCCCCTCGTAGTTCAGCAGCAGGTAGGGGTGATGGGAGGGCACCGACGGGTGGCAGAAGGCGCCGCCGCGCTTGCCCGGCCGGATCGGCGCGTCGATCCAGGCGTTGTCGAAGAAGCGCGCGCCCTGCTCGCCGAGCCGATCGCTGAACCGCCGGTAGGCCGACAGCACGATCTGCACCGCCTCATCCCACCGGTAGCGGCGCGCTCCCGAAGCCAGCGGCGCGTAGCGGTCGTAGTCGAACAGCTCGCCGACCGCCAGGAGCCGGCGCTTGAGCCGGTAGTAGCGCTCGACGATGTCGTAGCGGCCCACCACCGCCGCGACCAGCGCGTCGACGATGCGGTCGTCGACCTGGTTGTCGAGATTGCGATCGCTGATCCAGTTGGGGAAGCTGCGCAGCCGGTCCTCCGACGCCTTGTCGGCCAGGAGCGTGTTGAACACGAAGGTCGAGGTGGGCAGCAGCGCCCGCAGCCCTGCGGTCACCGCCGCCGCCGCCCGCCGGCGCAGCGGGCGGTCGGATTCGTGGAGCGTGTTCAGCAGCTCCTCGCGCTGGACGTCATCGCCGTCGAGCCGGAACCGGGCCGCCGCGTGCACCTCGTCGAAGTAGCGGACCCAGGCGCTCCGGCCCGTGACCGACTTCTCGCTGAGCACGCGCTCCTCTGGCTCGGAGAGCAGGTGCGGCCGGGTGCGGCGCGTGACCCGCAGGAAGTGGCGGTAGCGGGCGGTCCGCGCGTCGGCAAGGAGCGCGTCGGCCTGCTCGTCGTCGACCGCCGCCCACTCCAGCTCGAAGAACAGCAAGGTCTGGCGCAGCCGCGCCGACCGCTCGGTGAGCTTCTGCAACAGCGCGCCGCGCCGCGCGTCGCCGGTGTCGGCCGACCACGCCAGATGGGCATAGGTGGCCGCCTTGCCGGCCCGCTCCAGGCAGCCCTCGTAGCGCGCGACCAGGCTGGTCAGCTCGGCGGCGTCCAGGCCGGCGATGCGGCCGCGGTAGGCGGCGGCCAGCTCGGCGGCCTCCCGGTCGACCGCTTCCAGGTCGCGATCGAGCGCCGGGTCGTCGGTGGCGGCGTACAGGTCGCCGAGGTCCCAGCGGACCGCCGCGGCCGATTCGGCGGGGGATGAATCCATGGTCCTCTCTCGCGTTCCGGGATTCTCGTTCCGGGGATTCGCTGCCCCCGGCGTCGTTGGGCGGTATCATACGGTATGGCTTCAAAAGCGGACGTCACCGACGCCCTGCGCGCGATCGTGGATCCCGACCTGCACCAGGACATCGTCAGCCTGGGGTTCCTGAAAGTGGTGGAGATCGAGGACGGGCACGTGCTGGCGCAGATTCACATCACCACCCCCGCCTGCCCGGTGCGGGACGAGTTCAAGACGCAGGCCGAGCGGCTGATCGGCGACCTGCCCGGGGTCAAGTCGGTCACGGTGCGGATCACCGCGCCGGAACAGCGGCGCAGCTCGCCGGTCAAGGAGTCGGGCCTGGAGGAGGTTTCGGCGATCATCGCCGTGGCTTCCTGCAAGGGCGGGGTCGGCAAGTCGACGGTCGCCGCCGGCATCGCCAGCGAGTTGGCGCGCCGCGGCCATCGGGTCGGCCTGCTGGACGCCGACATCTTCGGCCCGTCGGTGCCGACCCTGTTCAACCGCCACGATCAGCCGCTCACCGCCGGACGCGGCAACCTGCTGGCGCCGGTCGCGGTCGGCCCGCTGCAGGTCATGTCGTTCGGCTTCTGGCTCGGCGACGCGCCGGCGGTGATGCGCGGGCCGATGGTCACCAACTACGTGCAGCAGTTCCTGCACGGCGTGGCCTGGGGACCCCTGGACTACCTGCTGCTCGATCTGCCGCCGGGAACCGGCGACATCCAGCTCACCATCACGCAGGCGATCCAGTTGGACGGCGCGCTCATCGTCACCACTCCGCAGGCGCTGGCGCTCACCGACGTCGGCAAGGGGATCGTGATGTTCGACAAGGTCGAGGTGCCGGTGCTCGGCGTGATCGAGAACATGGCCTGGTTCGCCGACGGCAGCGGCCGGCGGCATCACGTGTTCGGCGAAGGCGGGGGCGAGGCGCTGGCCGAGCGGTTCGGCGTGCCGCTGCTCTACCAGCTTCCGCTCGATCCGGCCGCCTACGGCGGCGTCTTCGACGCGTACGCCGGGGACGAGGGTCTTGCGCGCGCGTCCGACGCGGTCGTGCGGGCGCTGGGACGGAGCAAGGCCGGCTCGCAGGCGAGGCCGGAGGTGGCGTTCGACGAACGCGCGATCAGCGTGAGCTGGGAGGACGGGTCGGTCGACCGCGTCACCAACCGCGCGTTGCGCGCCAACTGCCGGTGCGCGCGCTGCATCGACGAGTTCTCCGGCGCGCAGCTCCTCGACGTCGAACGCATCCCGGCGGACATCCGCGCGGAGGAGGTGCGGGTGGTCGGCAACTACGCGTTGGCGGTGACCTGGAGCGACGGCCACTCGACCGGGCTCTACCCGTACCGGACCATCAAGTCACTGGCGGCGGAGGCGGCCTGAACCCGCTGCCGGGACCGTTCACGGACCCGACCAGCGTCGGCGTCTGCCACGGCTCGAGCTGCTCCCTGGCGTTCTGCGAGGACGTGCTGGAGGCGGGCTACGAGTACGCCGCGCGGTCGGTGCCGGTCCGGCGTTGCGGCTGCCTGGGCCACTGCGACGAGGGGCCGAACGTGGTCTACGGCGGCGTGGTCTACACCGACATGGACCCGGCCAAGATGCGCGCCCTGCTCGCCGGGCTCGGATTGAGCGGTTAGCGCAATCAGATAATCAGAAGGAGAATGAGTGATGGCACGTTGGATCGGGCCCCGACCCGAGTACGATTACATCGACGACGTTCTGGCGGCGGCCGCCGCCTGGAAGGACCGATGCTTGCTGGCCGACGGATCGGTGTTCACCGACGAATCTCTGTGGACTGTGGACAACGTCCAGGAGCTCGAGCAGCTATTGCAGGCATCGGGTCCCAGCCGATGGCCGTTCGCGAGCTTCGAAAACCAACCGCCCTCGGTGATCCATCTGGCGGCCGAGGCGTACTGGCTTGCGTTTCTGTTCGTCGAATCAAAGGAAAACCAAGCGTATACGTCGCCGGATTGGAAACGCCGGAATTTCCACCAGATATGGCAAATGGGGGGCTCCGATGTACCCGATAGCCCGCATCTGAGCGATCGGGCGCTGCGGGGCGTCGGGAGCGTTGGTCAAGCGCACTGGAGATACGACCTTGCCCTGCGCTATCTCATGGAGATGGTTCGCCTGTGGAAGACGGAACCGTCTCCGGTTGACGTGCAACAGGAACCACCCTGGAATTTCATCGACTGGCTGGGCTCGAAGGTGGACAGCCCGAGGGAGCGGCCGATGCACCATGCCATTCTGTATCTGCTGTTTCCTGACTACGTGGAGCGGATCGCGAAGCTGCCACACAAGCAGCGTATCATCGAGTGGTTCGGAGATCGGAGTCAGAAGGATAGAGCGGAGACCGGGCCCGACGAAGTGATCTACGAGATACGCAAGCGTCTCGAGGAGAAGGAGGGAACCGAGGAACTCGACTTCTACCTGGCACCGCTCAAAGAGCGATGGGAACGTCTGAAATCACCCCCGGTGAAACAGGAGGAGCCGCTTTCCAGCGGCCGGCAGAGTCTGAACGTCATTCTCTATGGGCCGCCGGGAACGGGAAAGACGTATGCGACCGCCCGCTGGTGCGTCGATCTCTGCGATGGGGAGAAGCAGCGGACCGACGAGCAGATTCGCGTTCGCTACCGGGAGCTGGTCACGGCGGAGAGGATCGAGTTCGTCACCTTCCACCAGTCCTACGGCTACGAGGAGTTCGTCGAAGGGCTGCGGCCGGAGACCGGCAGCGACGCCGGGATTCGTCTCACGGCGACCGACGGGGTGCTCAAGCGCATTGCCCGGCGCGCCCGGGAGTCGAGCATGGGCGAGCCGCACGTGCTGGTGATCGACGAGATCAACCGCGCCAACGTCTCCAAGGTGATGGGCGAACTCATTACGCTTCTGGAAGAAGACAAGCGGCAGGGCGCGGCGAACGAGGTCGTCGTGACGTTGCCGCATTCCGGCGAGCGCTTCACGCTGCCGGCGAATCTGTACCTGCTCGGCACCATGAACACCGCCGACCGTTCGATCGCGCTGCTCGACACGGCGCTGCGCCGGCGGTTCCAGTTCGTGGAGTTGGCGCCCGATCCGGAGTTGCTGGTGGAGGCGGCCGACGCTACGGACGTCGACCTCCCGGCCGTGCTTCGAGTCATGAACGAACGGCTGGAATGGCTGCTCGACCGCGATCACCTGATCGGCCACGCCTGGTTCATGGCCGCCCGCACCAGAGAGGACGTGGACGAGGTGATGCGCCGCAAGATCGTCCCGCTCCTCGCCGAGTACTTCTACGAGGATTGGGCGAAGGTCCGCGCCGTGCTGGGTGGCGGCGATGACTTCGTACGGGGACAGGCGCTGAGGCGGCCCCCGCGCCTCGACGACGACGGCCATGAGGATGAGCGGCTTCGCTGGAGCGTGCGGGATGAGTTCACGGAAGACGCCTACGATCGCTTGATCGACGGACAACCGGCGACGGACGATGCCTGACGCGGCTGCCGAGCCTCTCGTCTGCCGGGAATGGCAGCGTCTGCCGGTCGGCCTTGCCGAGCGGGAGGTCGGGCGGCTGCACGCACTTGCCGGCCGGTCGTGCTGGACGATACCTGCTACTTCTTCTCGTGCGGCTCGGAGGCGGAATGCGATGCGTCCGGCGGCTCGGCCATGAGCCGGTGCAGCTCGTCAGGCGCGACGTCCAGCAGCTCGGCGGCCTTGGCGTCGGAGACCGCGCCTTCGGCCAGGGCGCGCAGGCACAGCCGCTCGAAACGCCGGGGTTTGGTCCCCTTCGGCAGGGCAAAGGGTTCTTCGTAGGGAGGGTCGAGCCAGCCGCGCTTCTGGTACTCGTTGTACAGCCGGCGATAGAGCGGCTGACCGAAGATGTCGAGGACCCTGCACCGGTAGGTGAGGGCCTGCACGCTCACGCCGAACAGCCGCTTGAGGTGGAACAGCTCGCTCCAGCCGATCGCGGTGCGTCGCGTGCCGACCTCGGCGCGCAGCGCCGTCGCGGGCATCAGGAACGCGCCGGCGAAGCGGTGCGCCGCCGCCTCGGCGTCCACGCCGTCGAGAAGCAGAGCCAGGTGGCCGAGCTCGTGAGCCATGGTGAAGCGCTGCCGCTCGCCCCAGGCGTCGTCGTGTACCACGATCGCCGGCGTCGTCTGTCCGTCCGCGCGCTCGACGTGGGCCAGCAGGCCATCCACGTCGTCGCTGAGGGCGGCCGCCACCACCTTCACGCCGTGCCCTTCGAGAAGCTCGCCCGCGTCGGGGATCGGCTCGCTCCCCAGTCCCCAGTGAACGCGCAATGCCCTGGCGCCCCGCTCCGCGTCGGCGATGTCGGATACGGGGTAGGGCGCGCCGTCCGGTCTGTCCCACTCCTTCCATGCTGCGACCGGCAGTCGGAGGAGGTCCTCGACGGCGGCGTACCGTTCCAGCAGGCGGAGGACCTGCGCCTCGACCCGCGTCTGCTCGCGCCGGCCGGCGATCGCCTTGCTCCGGAAGGCGACGGCGTTCAGCGCCAGCGTCTGCTCGGGTTCGCCGAGCAGGTAGCTCACCGGCACGTGGAGGGCGCCGGCGACCGCCAGCAGGACCTCGGAGCGCGGCAGCGACTCGCCGCGTTCGTACTTGCCTATCGCCTGCGCCGTGACGAGGCCGCCGATGGCGCCGGCCAGTCCCCTGAGCGACAGGCCCGCCGCGGTCCGCGCGAGCTTCATCCGCCGGCCGGTCTCCTGCCTCTTGACGAGTGGTTTACGACCGTCTACATTGTCCATTGTTCGTAAATGTCACGGCGATCCTGCAAGGGAGGAGTATAGCGCAATGGACGGTGACCACGCTCGTGGATGGGACGGATACTTCGCACTCGTACGGCAGCACCTCGATTGGAATACAGAGATCGAGTCTGTTGAACTGAAGTACAAGCGCGCCACTGAACGATACTTACGGTCAGTGACCGACGACGCGCTGAAACGAAACTGGATCAAGGCAACCAAAGGAGACATCCGCTATAACTTGAATAACCTCTGCGGTTGGAGAGCGGTCGAAGCTCTGTCCATGTGGTATGAGGAAGACCCGGGACCAGCTTCGGAGGCGCTGCGCGATCTTTGGGCCCCGGACGATGGATCCCCTGACGGGTTACCGCCGACGGATCAGATAATTGCACGGGTTCGCACCTTCGCTGAGCGAATGCCGGCCGTTGAGGACCTCCGCGGTCCGGGAGTGCGCATGCGACTGATCGCCGCCTTGCTGATGAGGATTTCGGCCGAAAGTTACCCTCCTTTCAAGGTGAGAGAGTTCAATAAGGCATACGAGCGTACGGACCACCCCAAGCTGCCGAGGGATGCCGACGAAGCGACGTTGTATGAGCACGCGTTGGAGTTTCTCGACCGATTGGTCGAAGAAGCCGCCGCGCGAGGCCTGAACTGGCGCAACCGCCTCGAAGCACAGTCGGTAGTCTGGACGATCGAGAAAAAGCTCAAGGTTGTTGCGAACCCCGGCCCCGATAATCCGGATCCGTTGCCGGAGATCAAAACCCCGATCGTGGATCCCGAGGTGGCGCCGCAGAGGCTTGCCGACGAGTTGCTCATCGATCGTGCTTTTCTTCGTCGTATCGAGACGCTACTGGCCGACAAGCTTCAGGTCATCTTCCAGGGGCCGCCGGGAACCGGGAAGACCTATGTCGCGCGGAAGCTGGCCGAGTGCCTCTCACGGGCCCCGAAACGAGTGCGGCTGGTGCAGTTCCATCCGTCCTATGCCTACGAGGACTTCGTCCAGGGCTTCCGGCCGACGTTGAAGGACGGGCAGCCTGGCTTCGAGCTCAAGAACGGACCGTTGCTCGACGCGGCGGAGGCGGCGCGCGATGAGCCGGACGAGAAGCACTTCCTGGTCATCGACGAGATCAACCGGGGCAACCTCTCCAAGGTGTTCGGCGAACTCTACTACCTGCTCGAATACCGCGAAGCGGAGATGCGTCTGCAGTATTCGTCCGCGCCGTTCGCTCTGCCGAAGAATCTGTTCATCATCGGCACGATGAACACTGCCGACCGCTCGATCGCGCTGGTCGACCTGGCGCTGCGCCGGCGATTCCACTTCGTGGAGTTCCACCCCGACAAGCCGCCGGTCGCAGGACTGCTCGCGCGCTGGCTGAAGAAGAACGCGCCCGAATACGGCTGGATAGCCGGGGTCGTCGACCGTGCGAACGAGCTGCTGGACGACCGGCAGGCCGCCATCGGGCCGAGCTACTTCATGAAGCAGCATCTCGACGACGAACTGGTCCGTCTGATCTGGGAGCACAACGTGCTGCCGTACGTCGAGGAGCACCTGTACGGGGAACAGGACCGTCTGGCCGAGTTCAACCTTGACGCACTGCGGAAGGAGGCGGACGCGGACGGCGACTCCACGGGAGAGGATGAAGGCGCCGGCGAATGAGACGTCTCGATCTGCGGGAATACGAGCGGAGCGAACCGGTTGCGCTCGCTGTCGATGAGCGCGATGCGTTGGCCGACATCCTGCGTGGATCGATCACCATCGAGCCGGCGGCCGGCGCGGAAGGCGTCTACCGCCTGACGCCGGGCTCGACCATCGGCGCCCTCGAAATCGGCGACCTGTCGGTGTCGATCCGGCCCAAGCTGTCGATCTCCCGCGTGCTCTTCCTGGCGTCCTACGCCGCGGGCAGGATTGCCCTGCACGACCGCTTCGACTACCGGGACGAGCAGGACATCGTGGAGGTATTGGCGTTGCAGCTCGCAGCCGCCGCGCGCCGGGCGTTCGCCGCCGGACTGCTGCACGGGTATCGGACCGAGCAGGAGGCGCTGCCTACCGTTCGCGGTCGCATCCGCGTCGACGAGCAGCTCCGGCGCCGGTTCGGTGTCCCCTTGCCGCTGGAAGTCCAGTACGACGAGTTCACGGACGACATCACGGCGAACCGGCTGGTGAAGACGGCCGGCGCGCGGCTGGCGCGGAGGCGCATCCGCGCGTCCCGATCGCCGGTCGAGTACGCGGCCAACGCCGTGCCGGAGATCGTGTTCGACCGGCTGAACCGGCACTACCGGCACGTGGTGGCGCTGTCTCGCCTCATCTTGCGGCAGCGGTCGTTCGAGACCGAACGCGGCGGCCTCCGCGCGTCCGGCTTCCTGATCGACATGAACGTGATCTTCCAGGAATTCGTCACCCGGGCGCTGCGCGACGAGCTGCGGGTGTCGGACCGTGTGTTTCGCGCCGACGACCGGATCGAGCGGGTCACGCTGGACGAAGCTGGACGGGTTCGGCTCAAGCCCGACCTGACGTGGTGGGACGGCGGGGACTGCACGTTCGCGGGCGACGTGAAGTACAAGCGCATCGAGGACGCGCACGTCCCCAACGCCGATCTGTATCAACTGCTGGCCTACGCCACGGCGCTCGACCTGCCGGGCGGGCTGCTGATCTACGCGCAGGGCGAGAGAAGACCGGCGCAGCACCGCGTGCGCCATTCGGGCAAACTGCTGGAGGTCGCGGCGCTCGACCTGTCCGGAACGCCGGCGGCGCTGCTCGCCCGGATCGAGGACATGGCGAAACGGGTCCGCGCCATGCGCGCCCAAGCCGCCGTGCCGGCGCTACCGGCGGCGTGACAACCAGGCATAGGGAGGAAGCGAATGGCGGAACGGCGAGTCGAAACGACCGAAGGCGAGATCCGCGGCGTCACGGTGCGCTGGGATCGGGTGCTGGCGAAGACGTGGCCCCGATGAGCCACTATTGGACGACGATCAAGCCGGACGGATACGCCGGCAATACCGAAGGAGGATGAGAAATGGCGCGTTGGATCGGTCCCCGACCGGAGTACGACTACATCGACGACGTTCTTGCGGCAGCCGACGCCTGGAAGGAGCGGTGCCTGCTGGCCGACGGATCGGTGTTTACAGACGAAGCGCTATGGACGCCGGCGAACCTCGAAGCGCTCGAGCAATGGCTATGGTCAGCAATAGAGGCTCTTGGCGAACTAAGGGCTCTTGGCGAACTCAAAGAGCGCCTGGAACGCCAAACGACGGAGTTGATTCATCTGGCGGCCGAGGCGTACTGGATCGCCTTTCTGTTCGTAGGATCTAAGTTGCCGAGCTGGAAACGCAATGACTTCCACGATATATGGCAGATGGCGGGATCCGGCGTACCTGAAAGCCCGCATCTGAGCGACCGAGCGCTGCGGGGCGTCGGGAACGTTGGTCCCGCGCATTGGAGGTACGACCTTACTCTGCCCTATCTCGTGCAGACGGTTCGCCTGTGGAAGACGGAGCCGCCGCCGGTCGACCTGCAACGGGAACCGCCCTGGAAGTTCATCGAACGGCTGGACGAGCGGGTGCGTAATCAGCAGCGGCCGATGCGCCACGCCATTCTGTATCTGCTGTTTCCTGACTACGTGGAGCCGATCCCGACTTCGGACAAGCGGCGCATCGTCAAGTGCTTCGGAGATCGGAGTCAGAAGGAAAGAGCGAGGACCGCGCTCGACGAAATCGTCTACGAGATACGCAGGCGCCTGGAGCAGGAAATGGAAACCGACGAGCTCGATTTTACCCGGTCGCCGCTATACGAGCGATGGCACCCTCCCCGGACGGCGCGCACGGCGGAACGGGAGGAGCCGCTTTCCAGCGGCCGGCAGAGTCTGAACGTCATTCTCTATGGGCCGCCGGGAACGGGAAAGACGTATGCGACCGCCCGCTGGTGCGTCGAGATCTGCGATGGCCCGGAGCACCGGAACCATGAGGAGATTCGCGTTCGCTACCGGGAGCTGGTCACGGCGGAGAGGATCGAGTTCGTCACCTTCCACCAGTCCTACGGCTACGAGGAATTCGTCGAAGGGCTGCGGCCGGAGACCGGCAGCGATGCCCGGATTCGTCTGATTCCCACCGACGGGGTGCTCAAGCGCATCGCCCGGCGCGCGCGGGAGTCGACCGAGGCGCACGTGCTGGTGATCGACGAGATCAACCGCGCCAACGTCTCCAAGGTGCTGGGGGAACTGATCACACTGCTGGAGGACGACAAACGGCAGGGCGCGGAGCACGAGGTGGCGGCCACGTTGCCGCATTCCGGCGAGCGCTTCACGCTGCCGGCGAATCTGCACCTGCTCGGCACCATGAACACCGCCGACCGTTCGATCGCGCTGCTCGACACGGCGCTGCGCCGGCGGTTCCAGTTCGTGGAGTTGGCGCCCGATCCGGAGTTGCTGGAGGAGGAGGCCGACGCTACGGACGTCGACCTCCCGGCCGTGCTTCGAGCCATGAACGAACGGTTGGAATGGCTGCTCGACCGCGATCACCTGATCGGCCACGCCTGGTTCATGGCTGTCCGCACCAGAGAGGACGTGGACGAGGTGATGCGCCGCAAGATCATCCCGCTCCTCGCCGAGTACTTCTACGAGGATTGGGCGAAGGTCCGCGCCGTGCTGGGCGGCAGCGATGACTTCGTGCGGGGAGCAGCGATCGGGCGGCCTCCGGGCCTCGACGACGCCGGCTACGAGGAGGGGCGGCTGCGCTGGACCGTGCGCCGGGAGTTCTCGGACGGCGCCTATGATCGTCTGGTCGCAGGACGACCGGCGGACGATGCCGGGTAACGCCGCTGGCGAGTCTCTCACGTGCCGGGAGTGGCAGCATCTGCCGGTCGGCGGTGACGGCCTTTCCGAGCGAGATGCGCGGCGGCTGCACGCGCTTGCCGAGCATGCCGGCCGGCGTTTGACGCCGCCGGCGGAGGTCCTGACCCGTACGGCTTCCGGCCTCCGGGCGTGCCAGGTCGTGGGCATTCTGGCGGTGTCCGGTGGGCCTACGCTCGAAATCCTGCCCAAGATCGATCACGGCGACGGCGCCGTGCGGGCGGCGCTGGTGCGCATGCTTGCCGTCGCCTGGGGCTTGCGCGTTGCCGGCGGCGAGCTCGCGGCGATGCGCACGCAACGGCGCGATCTCCTCGAAATCCTCATCCGGCTGTTCACGCGGCGCCTGCTCACCGTCGTCCGACGCGGGCTGCCGCGCCGCTATCTCGAACACCAGGAGGACCTGAACCTGCTGCGCGGCCGGCTCAACGTCACGCGGCAGGTGACGCGGTTCGTAGGCCGTCCCGATCTGTTCGCCTGCCGCTTCGAGGAGTGGTCCGAGGATACGCCGCTGAACCGCGTGCTGAAGGCGGCGGTGTCCCGGCTCGTCGGTCTGACGCGCTCGGCCGACACCGCGCGGCGGCTTGCCGAGCTGGCTGCCCGTCTGGAGTTTGCGGGCGATACGGAGGATCCGTTGCGGGAGCCGGTGCGTCTGGATCGCACCAACGCGGCATTTCACGAGATATATCATCTGGCCTGCCGGTTCCTCGCCCGGGAGTGGCAGGACACGGCAACCGGAGACGTACCGGGCTTCGCGCTGCTGTTCCCCATGAACGAGCTGTTCGAGGAGTTCATCGGCCGCAGCGTGGTCCGCGCCGTTTCTGGCCGGCGCGTCCATCTCCAACACCAGAGGCATCACGCGATCGACGGCGCCGCAGGACGGCTGTTCGCCCTGCGGCCCGACATCGTGGTGGAGACGCCGGCCGGCGCGATCATCCTCGATACGAAATGGAAACGGCTCACGTTCGACGACGACGATCTGGGCATCGAGCGGTCCGACGTCTACCAGATGGCGGTCTACGGCGACGCCTATCACGCCCAACGAGTCGTTCTGATCTACCCGTGGCGCGAAGGCGTGGACCGCCCGCCCGGGATCGTCCGTAACTGGTCGATCCGCGGCACCGGCCGCCCGCTCGACGTGGCGGCCGTCGACGTCGGCCGTCCCGATGAAGTCGTCGAATCGTTGCGCCGGATCGTTGCCGGCATGGAAACGACCTGACGGTCGTGGCGCCGCGACCAGCATGGTCAGCGGCCACGATCGTCTCGCCGCCGCGTGAGGAGCGGGCAGCGCCCGCAAGCTGCGGCGATGGCGTCGACGGCTGCCGGCATCGCCTGCTGCGGCGTGGGCGGCTCGGCCCGGGACGGCTGCAGCAGCGCGGCTACGCCGTCGCGCACCGCCGCCGGCGCGTAGCCGCCCTCCAGGGTCGCCGCCCACGGGATGCCGAACTCGCCGAGGAGCGCGAACAACCGGCCGAACAGATCGCGCAGCCCGGCGGCGCTGAGCCGCATGCCGCCGAGCGGATCGGCCGCGTGCGCGTCGAAGCCGGCGGACACGATCACCAGGTCGGGGCGCCAGGCGCGCACCACCGGCAGCACCACCCGGTCCATCGCCAGCGCGTACTCGGCGTCCCCGCAGCCGGCCGGCAACGGCACGTTCACGGTGTATCCGCGCCCCGCGCCGCTGCCGATCTCGCCGCCGGCGCCGGTCGACCACGGGTACCACGGGTACTGGTGCAGCGATACGTACAGCACGTCGGGGCGCGCGTAGAAGATCTCCTGCGTGCCGTTGCCGTGGTGGACGTCGGGGTCGAAGATCAGCACGCGGCGGCAGCCGTGGCCGGCGACCGCCGCGGCCGCCGCTACGGCGGCGCTGTTGAATACGCAGAACCCCGTGGCGCGCGCCGACTCGGCGTGATGGCCGGGCGGCCGGGTAAGGCATACCGCACCGGACGCATCGCCGGCGAGCACGGCGCGCACCGCCTCCAGCGCCGCCTGCGCTGCGAGCCGCGCCGCCTCGATGCTGTGCGGGCCGATGCTCGTGTCCGGGTCCAGGACCGCGCTGCGGCCGGACAGCCGCAGGAGGCGCTCCACGTAGCGCGGCGCATGCGCCAGGGCGAGCCGGGACCGGCCGGCCGGCTCCAGCCGATCGACCACGCGCAGCCCTGGGGTCCCCGCGCGCGCCGCGGCCGCCACCGCGTCCATGGCGAACCGCAGCCGCTCGGGGCGCTCGGGATGGCCGGCGCCCGCGTCGTGCAGCGCGCAGCGCGCGTCGGTGAGCACCAGCAGCGGTGCTGCGTTCCTCATCTTCACGTGCCCTCAGCTTGACGCGCCTTCGGGGGGCTGCCTATCTTGCTGCCAACCAAGCGCGAGGAACTCATGGCCTACATCATCACCGAACCCTGCATCGGCACCTGCGATACCTCCTGCGTCGAAGTCTGCCCGGTCGACTGCATCCATCCCTCCGAGGGTTACGACGATACGGAAGGCAAGATGCTGTACATCGACCCCGACGAGTGCATCGATTGCGCCGCCTGCGTGCCGGAGTGCCCGGTCGACGCCATCTTCGAGGAGAGCGAAGTCCCCGACGAGTGGCAGAAGTACATCCAGATCAACGCCGACTACTTCAAGTAGCCGGCTGTTCGGTGAGCGGAGTGGACGGGTAGCGGCCATGGCCAAACGACGCCGGGCGGAGTTCTACAGGTCGATCCCGGAGCTTCCCAAGGCCATGCAGACCAAGAAGCGCAAGCCCAAGCTCATGGCGGTGGTCGATGAGGACAACTGCACCGGCTGCCAGGTCTGCGTGCCGTTCTGTCCGGTCGACTGCATCAGCACGGTAGCGGGCGGCAAGTACGACATCCCGATCCCGCCCGTGCAGATACGGTTCAACGAGTGCATCGGCTGCCAGATCTGCGCGCGCGTCTGCACGCAGCTCACCTGGGACGCGATCCGCATGCTGCCGATCGCGGAGTTCGAGAAGACCTACCAGATCACGATCGGCCAGACCGCCGGTTGATTCGCTTCCGCCGCGGAGACGCCGATGTGGCTCTTCCTCTACACCTGCTACGCCCTGATCGCCGTCACCGGAGCGCTGCTCACCGCTGCGGTGGCGCAGGGCTTCACCGGCATCCAGGTGCTCGGCGCGGCCCATCCGGCGTTCGGCTTCTTCACCACGATCGTCTTTCTGCTGGCGCAGACGGCGGTCATCTTCTTCTTCGTCGCCACCGGCGTCAGCGTCCGCGACTTCGTGCGCGAGCGCGGCCTTGCGCCCGACCTGATCGAGCGCTCGCGCCGGGCGCACGGACCGGTGTCGGGGCAGACGACGCTCAGCATCGTGCTGGTGATGGCCGCGGCGATCTCCGGCGGGGCGTCGGCCGCCGCCGCGATACCGCGCTGGCTGCATCTGGTGGTGGTCGCGGTCACGTACGCGCACTTCGTGATGCTGGTGGTCATGCAACACCGCGCCTTTCGCACGCAGACCGCCATCGTCGTGCGGATGGCCGACTTGGCGCGTAGCTCAGAGGGTGAGGACGGAGATGACGACCACGGCGCCGGCGCCGAGCAGCAGTAGCGCGAACGCCGCCGTGACCAGCGCGATGCGGCGAAAGCCGCTCGCTCCGGCGTCGAACTTGAGCACCGTGCGGCGCTCGGTCACGCTGGGCCCCCGGTCATTTCTTGAGCCGCTGCATGAGCCAGCCGGCCATGAAGATGGCGGCGCCGATCGCCACGTCCCGGCCGCGCAGCGGCTCGGGCAGCGCCAGCACGAAACTGACCGCAAGGAAGCTCAGGCCGAGCGCCTGCACGATCTTGGCCACGATGAGCATCGGCCCGGTATCATACGGAGGAACTGATGAGCGACACAGGACGGCGCGTAGCGATCGTGGGCAGCGGCCCGAGCGGCTTCTATGCAGCGGAGGCGCTGCTGAAGGATGATCGGAACCTGCAGGTGGACATCATCGACCGCCTGCCCACCCCGTTCGGGCTGGTGCGCGGCGGCGTGGCCCCCGACCACCAGAAGATCAAGAACGTGATCCGCGTCTACGAGCGGACCGCCGGCAACGAGCGGTGCAGCTTCATCGGCAACGTGATGGTCGGCCGCGACGTGAGCGTCGCCGACCTGCAGCGCTTCTACGACGCGGTCGTGTTCACGTGCGGGGCGGAGACCGACCGCACGCTCGCCATCCCCGGCATCGACCTGCCCGGCAGCCATACCGCCACCGCGTTCGTGGGCTGGTACAACGGCCACCCCGACTACCGCGACCTGAGCTTCGATCTGTCCGGCGAGACGGCTGTCGTCATCGGCCAGGGCAACGTCGCCGTGGACGTGACCCGCGTCCTCGCCAAGACGGTCGACGAGCTCGCCGGCACCGACATCGCCGCCCACGCCCTGGAGGCGCTGGCGGAGAGCAAGGTGCGCGAGGTGCACATGGTCGGCCGCCGCGGCCCCGTGCAGGCGGCCTTCACCAGCAAGGAGATCCGCGAGCTCGGGGAGCTTGGCGACTGCGCGCTGCACTTCAACGACCAAGCCGACTTCGACCTCGGCCCCGCGTGCCGGGCGGAGCTCGACGACGCCGGCAACACCGACGCGCAGCGCAACTGGAAGGCGCTGGGCGAGCTGCGCGAAGCCGGACCGGCGAGCGGCTGCTCGAAGCGGATCGTCGTCCACTTCTTCCGCAGCCCCAAGGAGCTCGCCGGCGACGGCCGGGTGCAGCGGCTGACCCTGGAGAAGAACCGCCTAGCCGGCGACGCCGGCGACCAGTGGGCGGAGGGCACCGGCGAAACGGTGGAGATGCCGTGCGGACTGTTCTTCCGCAGCGTCGGCTACCGCGGCGTGCCGATCGAGGGGTTGCCGTTCGACGACCGCCGCGGCGTGTTCCCCAACCAGGGCGGGCGCATCACCGGCGGCGGCGCGGCGCTGCCGGGCCTGTACGCCGCCGGTTGGATCAAGCGCGGCCCCTCCGGGGTGATCGGCACCAACAAGCCGGACAGCACGGAGACCGCCCGGAATCTCCTGGCCGACCTCGAGGGGCTTGCCGCGTGCGCGGTGCCCGACACCGGCGCGTTGCTCGCGCAGCTCCGCGATCGGGGCGCCCGGCCGGTAAGCTACGAGGACTGGCGCGCCATCGACGCCGCCGAGGTGGCGCGCGGCGCCGCCGCCGGCAAGCCGCGCGAGAAGTTCACCCGCGTCGAGGAGATGCTCGCGGTCCTCGACTGAACCGCACGGGCCGGCGTTGACTGCGCGCGGACCGCATCCGTACACTGCGGCCGTGGCCGGCCCGGAAGGCGCGTCGGAGGTCGACGCCGCCAGCAGCAGCCCCGGCGGCAACGGTACCGCCAACGACGGCTCAGCCGGCGGCGGATCGGGGGCCACCGGCGCCGGCAAGGCGCGCTCCGGCCTCGGCGTCATCATCCATTCGTTCTTCGTCATTCCACTGCTGATCGCGGTGCTGGCCGTACTGGTGATCGCCGGCGTCTCCATCCTCTCCTCCGAGCCGGCCGACGCCCTCGACTACCTGGCCGACGTGCGCGTCGGCGGCCAGACGCGCCGCTGGCAGGCGGCGTTCGACCTCAGCACGCTGCTGTTCGACCTGCGCCGCAAGGGCGACGCGCCGCGCGACGAGCGCTTCGTGAGCGAGATGAACTTGGCTTTCGCCCAGGCCGACGACGACGACCGGCGCGTGCGGCAGTATCTGTCGCAGGCGATGGCCCTGACCGGCGACCGCCGCTTCGTTCCCACGCTCCTGGACGCGCTGGCGGCGGAGGACAGCGACATCTCCGCATCCTTCTACCTGCAGGCGCTCGGCTTCCTGGCCGGCGCCGAGGAGCTGCCGGTGCTGCTGCCGTACCTGCGGCACGAATCGGCGCGCATCCGCACCTCCGCCGTGCGCACGATCGGCGCCGTCGGCGACCCGTCCACGGTCCCCGCACTGGAGCCGCTGCTGTTCGACCAGGAGCCGAACGTCCGCTGGTTCGCCGCGATCGCGCTGGCCGGCCTCGGCAGCGGCGCCGGCGCGGAGGTGCTCATGCAGCTTCTGGACCGGGAGTACCTGGCCGGGTTCCCCAATGTTGACGCGGACGAGCAAAGCGACATAATGGAGGTGGTGGTGAGCGTCGCGGCCGGCCTCGGCCGGCCGGAGCTGACCGAGCGGGTGCGCGGTCTGGCGTCCGGCGACGTCGACCCTCGGGTCCGCCGGGCGGCCGCGGAGGCGCTCCGCTAGTGGACGGCGATCGGGGAGCAGTGAAGAATCCGACCGTGAACGACGATACAGGGATGCGAGCAGACTGATGGCAAAGACCGGAGACGCCGCCGCAGCCTCTCCCGGTTCCCGGGCGGAGTCCGGGGGCGACATGACGCGGCGCTCGTTCTTGTCCACGCTCGCCGTGGCGTGGATAGCCTTTACGGGGATCGTGCTCGGCTCGGTGGCGGGCTTGGTGCGCTTCCTGTTCCCGAACGTGCTGTTCGAGCCGCCCCAGACCTTTCGCGCCGGCTTCGTGAACGAATACACGGTGGGCGAGGTCTCGACCCGCTGGAAGGAGCAGTTCGGCGTCTGGATCATCCGCGACGAGGAATCGGTGTACGCTTTGTCGACCGTCTGCACCCACCTCGGCTGCACCCCCAACTGGCTGGAGGCCGACGGCAAGTTCAAGTGCCCCTGCCACGGCAGCGGCTTTCGCATCACCGGCATCAACTTCGAGGGTCCGGCCCCGCGCCCGCTGGAGCGCTACAGCATCTCGCTCGGCGACGACGGCCAGATCATGGTCGACAAGACCAGGAAGTATCAGTGGGAGAAGGGCGAGTGGAACGACCCGTCGTCGTTTCTCGCCGTCTGATCGTACTTCCGATGACACCTCTGATCGGGTACGGAGTCACCTGAATGGCCAAACAGAACGGCGGCAATCGGTCGAACGGCAGGAGCGGCAAGGGGCCGGCAGGCGCCGTGAAGGCGATCGGCGAGACCCAGGTATGGAAGTCGATCTTCCGCACCGGCGTCCCGGTCTCGCGCCGCCAGCGCATGATGTCGGTGCTCAACAACGTCTTTCTGCACCTGCATCCGGTGCGCCTGCCCAAGCACGCGGTCAAGGTCCGGTACACGTGGTGCATGGGCGGCCTGTCCTTCTTCGTGTTCCTGGTGCTCACCGTCACCGGCATCCTGCTGATGTTCTACTACCGGCCGACCTCCCAGCACGCCTATGGGGACATCATCGATCTGGGCTCGCAGGTGCCGCTCGGCATCATGCGGGAGATACATCGCTGGGGCGCCCATCTGATGGTGATCACCGTCTGGCTGCACATGTTCCGCGTCTTCATGACCGGCTCCTACAAGCCACCGCGCGAGTTCAACTGGGCGATCGGCGTGCTGCTGCTGACGCTGACCATGTTCCTCAGCTACACCGGTTATCTGCTGCCGTGGGACCAGCTCGCGATCTGGGCGGTCACCGTCGGGTTGAACATGGCGCGCGCGGCGCCGTTCCTGGGCCACGAGGGTCCCGGCGCAGCGCTGCTCCATCTGGGCGATATCAACTTCGTGCACGCCGGCGCGGACGCCAAGTTCGCGCTGGCCGGCGGCCGCTTCGTGGGAGAGGCGACCCTCCTGCGCTTCTACGTCCTGCACTGCATCGGCGTACCGTTCATCGTGATGATCTTCATGATCGTGCACTTCTGGCGCGTCCGTAAGGACGGCGGCATATCGGGTCCCACGTAGAAGCCCTTTAGGAACACGGCGGGAACGGCAGAAACGTGCGCACCATCGCTTCGATCATCGACCGGATCTCGGACCCGGCAATCCTGTTCAGCATCCTCCTGGGGCTCGCCCTGGTGGTGTTTCCGCCGACCCGGGGGCTCCGCAAGGTGCACGACGCCCTGCGGATCGACCGCCTGTGGACGAACGCCGGCGGCGTGGTCCTGCTCCTGATCCTTCTTGCCTTCTTCGGGCTGGGGCTCACCGATCCCGACTTCGCCGCCATCGCCACCAAGCCGGACAACATCCCGATCACGGCCCTGATGTTCATGGTGGTCTTCTTCCTCTGGTTCGCGATGAAGCAGGCGCGCGCCAACGACCAGCGCATCGCCGCCGGCAAGAAGCCGGCCGAGGCGGAAGGCGGCAAGGTGCTGGTCTGGCCGGACCTGGTCTACGTCGAGTTCATTTCGCTGATCCTGATCAGCGTGCTGCTGGTGGTCTGGTCGATCGGGCTGAAGGCGCCGCTGGAGGAGCCGGCCAACCCGACCGTATCGCCCAATCCGTCCAAGGCGCCGTGGTACTTCCTGGGCCTGCAGGAGATGCTGGTCTACTTCGACCCCTGGCTCGCCGGGGTGGTGTTCCCCACGCTCATCATCGTCGGGCTGATGGCGATTCCGTTCCTCGACGAGCGGCAAGGGGGACAGGGCTACTACAGCTTCGCCGAGCGCGGCCGCGTCATGACCGTGTTCATGTTCGGCTGGCTGGCGCTGTGGGTCTTCCTGATCTACACGGGGACCTTCCTGCGCGGCCCCAACTGGAACTTCTTCGGCCCGTTCGAGACCTGGGACGTCAACAAGCGGGTGGTGCTCAACAACATCAACCTGTCGGAGATCATCTACGTGCGCGTGCTCGGCACCGGTCTGCCGCGCACGCCGATCGTACGCGAGGCGTTCGGGTTCGCGATCGTCCTGGGCTACTTTCTCGTCCTGCCCGGGCTGTTGGCGAAGACCGCCTTCAAGGAGCTGTACGAGCGGCTGGGCCGGGCGAAGTACGGCGTGATGGTCATCCTGTTCCTCTCCATGCTGTCGCTGCCGTTGAAGATGTATTCGCGGTGGCTGTTCAACCTCAAGTACGTGATCTCGATTCCCGAGGTCTTCTTCAACATTTAGGCGGAAGATTCCAGGATGGCGGCGAAGGCGTAGCGGATGGCTGATCGAGATCAGGAGAGACATTACAAGCCGGCGGGCCTCAACCGCTGGTTCGCGATCAGCGCGATACTGCTGCTGGTCGCGGTCGCCGGCGCCTTCCTGCAGGACTACAACCGCGAGTGGAAGCGCTACCAGCGCGAGTTCCGCGACATCGACCGGCAGATCACGCGCGGCGCGTATGAGACGGAGCTGGCGCGGCTGGACGGTGAGGCGCAGTACCGGCAGGCGGTCACCGACGCCGACGCCGCGCGCGATCGCCAGGGCGAGCTGCAGGCGGAGATCCGCGCCGCCGAGCGCGAGGTGCGCCGCGCGGAGACCGACTTTCAGGCGGTCAACCAGCGCTTCCTCACCGACAAGGCTCGCTACGAAGAGGCGCTCTACCGGTTCGAGCAGGCGCAGGCCGGCGAGCGCGGCGGTCTCGATCGCGAGCGCTCCCGCAAGGAGCGGCTGTTCGAGCGGTATCAGGAATCGAGCGTCGAACATGAGCAGGCGTCGCTGCTGCTGGAGGACGTGGAGGCGCAGCTCGCCGGCTACCGGAAAGACCTGCGCCAGGCCGAGCGCGCGGTGACCGGACTGGAGAGCGACGCCGACATCCTGCGCGGCAGGCTGCAGCGCATCGATCCGTCGGCGATGGACTTCTGGAACGGCCTGGGCACCGCGGTCCGCAACCTGCCGATCGTCGACTTGGCGCAGCCGTCGCTGAAGATCGAGCAGGTGGTGCTGAGCGACATCCGCGAAGACCTGAATTTCGAGACGGTGCCGCGCGTGGACCGCTGCGTGACCTGCCATCAGGGCGTGTCGCGGCAGGAACTGGCCGAGGCTCCCAACCCGCACCGGACCCACCCGCAGCTCGACCTGTTCCTGGCCAGCGACTCCCCCCACCCGCTGGAGGAGTTCGGCTGCACGAGCTGTCACGGCGGCCGCGGGCGAGCCACCGACTTCTACGGGAGCGTGCACACGCCGGACGGCGCAGAGCAGCGCGCCACCTGGATCTCCGACCGGAGTTGGCGCGAGTTCCACCTGTGGGAGGAGCCGATGCACCCGCTGCGCTACGCGGAGGCGGGCTGCTTCCAGTGCCACGCCGGCCAGACCACGGTCAAAGGGGCGGAGAAGCTCAACTTCGGGCTGTCGCTGATCGAGCGCGCCGGCTGCTACGGCTGCCACGAGATCGACTCCTACGAGGGCCTGGGCGCGCGCGGCCCGTCGCTGGCGCGCGTCAAGGACAAGCTGACCCCGGACTGGGCCTTCCGCTGGATCGAGGATCCCAAGGCGTTCCGCGCCACCGCGTGGATGCCGTCCTTCTTCGGCCAGTCCAACAACAGCGCGCCCGAGTTGCTGGCCCGCTCCGCGCAGGAGATTCACGCCATGGTCGCCTATCTGTGGGACCGGGCCGGCAGCTACCGGACGGTACCGGTGCCGGCCGGTGGCGACGCGGCGCGTGGCGAGGAGTTGGTCGCGTCGGTCGGCTGCATGGCCTGCCACCAGCTCCCCGACAGCCAGGAGCCCGCCGCCGACCGCGACGCGCTGCGGCGCCAGTTCGGCCCCAACTTCGCGGGTATCGGCTCCAAGACCTCGGCGCGCTGGATCTACAACTGGCTGCGCGATCCGGCGAGCTACCACGCCGAAACGCGCATGCCGGACATGCGCCTGACCGAGCAGGAGGCGGCCGACATCACCGCGCACCTGGTCACCTTCCGCGACGACTCGTACGCCCCGCCACCGCCCGTGGATGAGGAGCTGGTCGCCGAGATCGTGACCGACTTTCTGGCCAAGACCGCGCCGCCCAGCATCGCCCGCGAGCAGGCGGCCGCCATGGATCTCGGCGCCAAGCTCAACTACGCCGGCGAGCGGTTGATCCGCCAGTACGGCTGCTTCGGCTGTCACGAGATACCCGGGTTCGAGGGAGCCAAGCCGATCGGCACCGAGCTGACGGCGATCGGCAGCAAGCCGCTGCACCAGTTCGACTTCGGCTTCCTGCACGTCGAGCACTCGCGCTACGCGTGGTGGACGCAGAAGATGAGCGACCCGCGCTCCTTCGACGAGCACAAGGAGCTGGCGCCGGACGCGCTGCTGCGCATGCCGAACTTCGGCTTCACCGATCGACAGGTCGAGGCGGTGGTCACCGCGCTGGCCGGGTTCACGGAGGCCGACGCCGAGTTGACGCGGATCGTGCCGCGCACGCCGGAGAACCTGGCGGTCGAGCGCGGACAGCAGCTCGTGCGGGCCAACAACTGCCAAGCGTGCCACGTCATCGAAGGCGAGGGCGGTTCCATCGCGCCGACCGTCACCGACTGGCTGCAGCGCTTCCGCGGTCAGGGAGCGGCGGCGGCGGAGGCGGCCACCGCCGGCTTCGTTCCGCCCAACCTGATCGGCGAGGGCGCCAAGGTGAAGACCGACTGGCTGTTCGAGTTCCTGCACCGTCCGTCCGAGATACGCCCGTGGTTGGTGGCGCGCATGCCGACATTCGGCTTCACGGCCGGCGAGATCAACGATCTGGCCCGCTACTTCAGCGCGCTCGACCGGCAGGAGTTCCCGTTCGTGGACCGGGTCGAGCCGGCGCTCACCGGAGAGGAGCTGGCGGCGGCTCAGACGCTCTTCTCACCCGACTTCTTCAACTGCACCACCTGTCACATCCAGGCCGGCCGCACGCCGGCGGGCAGCCCCGACCGCTGGGCGCCCGACTTCGCGCTCGCCGCCGAGCGGCTCAAGCCGCAGTGGATCATCGACTGGATCGGCGATCCGCAGGCGCTGCTGCCCGGCACCAGGATGCCGACCTTCTATCCGCAGGCGACGCCCCGGCAGATACTGGGCGGCGACGCCGACCGCCAGATCCGGGTGCTGCGCGACTACATCCTGACGATCGGCCGGGACGCCGCCGGCCGGTAGGGGACCGGCGGCGTTGCTGCTTCGCCTGTCCGCCTCGGTCTTCCTGTCGTTCGGCGGTCTCTACCCGCTCTGGCTGTGGGTCAACCGGCGCGACGCCATCGACCACGGGTTCACCCGCTTCAACCTGGGTCTGGGCGCGGTGGTGTTGGGCTTGGGCGTGCTGCTGGTCACCCTGGTCCCGAGCGAAGGTCCGCCGGCGAGCGAAGGTCCGCCGGGCGGCGAAAGTGCGCCGAGCGGCGTCGTGAGCCGGCCGTGGCTGGCCGTGGTCTGGCTGGGCGCCGCGCTGGGCGCGGCCGCCTACGCGTGGCACCGGCGTCCGTGGGCGGTCGCTGCGTGCGCGGTCCCGCCGGCGGTCGGCGTGCTCGTGCTGATCGACGGCCTTGCCGGCACGCCGGCGGCGGGCGGTCTGGCGGCCGCCGCCACGACCACCGTAATCGGCGGTATCGCGCTGGCTGGCTCAATGTACACGATGGTGCTCGGCCACCACTACCTCAATGCCGAGAAGATGCCGACCCGGTATCTGGGCAAGGCGATCGCCGTCTACGCGGTCGTGCTGACGGTTCGTCTGATCTGGGACGCGGCGATGATCGCCGCGGGCGAGGTGACGATCGGCGGCATCGAGCGCCCGATGCGCGACTTCGCTCTCAGCATCGACGGCATGTTCGTCTGGATCGCGCTCTTCTTCGGGACGGTGCTGCCGCTGGTGGTCTGCTGCCTGGCCGGCGCGGCGGTGCGCGCCAAGTCGACGCAGGCGGCGACCGGGCTGCTGTACGTGGCCGTGAGCGCCGCGATCATCGGCGAGGCGAGCTATCGGTTCGATCTGTTTTCATACGGTCTGGCGCTGTGAGCGGCAAGCGGAGCGGCGGCGCGCTGGCGCTGGCGTGGACGTGCGCCGCCTGCGGCGAGGCGAACGGGTCGCGGCCGGCGGGTGACGGCGTGGAGTGCGACCGGTGCGGGACGGCGGTTGCGGTGGAGGAGCCGCACCGTCAGTTCCGCCGGTGCGCGGTATGCTCTTCGACGCGGCTCTACCGGCAGCGCGACTTCAACCGCTTCCTGGGACTGGCCGTGGTGGCCGCCGGCGCGGTGCTGGTGCCGTTCACCTACGGGATCAGCCTGCCGGTGGTGTTCCTGATCGACGTGATCCTCTACCGGCGCGTGGCCGAGATGGCCGTCTGCTACCTCTGCCGCGCCGAGTATCGGGGCATCGAGGTACCGAAGCGCATCCTGCCGTTCCGCCACCACCTGGCAGCCGGCTACGAGAAGCGGCGCGAGCGGCGGCTGGAGCAGGCCGGGCGGCGCTCCGAGCGCCGGTAAGGGCGCGCGGACCGACATCTGGCCGCCGAGAGAGAAACGGCCACGTAAATACCGGATAAGTCACGTTATCGGGCGATCGTGTTGACGTCCGATCGACGGTGGTCGACAGCGGTTGGCCGAGATCGCGCTCCAGCGTCGGAATCTGGCGGCTGACGGCGCTGGGAGTGACGAACAGCGCGTGCGCCGGTGGCCGTCACCGAGCCCAGCCGGCGACGGTCACGAAGGCGTGCATGGCGTTGAGCAGGGCGGGCTCATCAGCGTTCCACTCGTGATTTTTTGGAAACTGTGGTCATCGGAGAAATCAGCAGTTGACCATCGTTTCGCAATCCCATAATTAATCAATCCTCCTAATTATTGTAGTAGACTATCGGGTCAAGCACGCGGCAGGCGACGTTCGAGCGGAAGGAAAGGTTCCTGAACTTAACTAAATTAGCATGCAGAGTCGGAGGATGAACCCCGGAGGTCGGCAGGGGAACAGGTGGCACGCTTCTTGTAGGGGGAGAGGGGTGCTCAGTGCCACGTAGCGCCGGCCGGGTAGGCACGGCCCGCGCCGTGGCGGCGGTGGCGGTGCTTGCCGCGCTGCTGGGCTTGCCGGCCCCGGTGAGCGGGGACAGCGGGCCGACGGTAACGCTGGCGGTGGCGGCCAGCGCGATCGCGGAGGACGGCGGCACGACGACGGTGTCGGCGACGCTGAGCAATGCGTCGAGCGCGGCGACGACGGTGACGGTGACCGCGGTGGACGGGGCGTATACGGTGGGGTCGGACGCGACGATCACGATCGCCGCGGGTGAGACGGCGAACGCGGCGGACACGGCGACGATCACGGCGGTGAACGACGCCATCGACAACGTGGGCAACCGCTCGGTGACGGTGACGGGGACGGCGCAGAACAGCCAGGGCGTGGGGACGGTGATGGGAGCGGCGCTGACGCTGACCGACGACGAGGCGACGCCGGCGGCGACGCTGGCGCTGAGCCCGGCGACGATCGCCGAGCACGACGGGACGAACGCGGGGTCGAGCACGGTGACGGCGACGCTGAACCGTGCGTCGAGCGAGGCGGTGACGCTGACGGTGGCGGCGACGGCGGGGACGAACGCGGCCGCGAGCGACTTCAGTCTGTCGAGCGCGAAGACGCTGACCATCGCGGCGGGAGCGACCAGCAGCACCGGCACGGTGACGGTGACGGCGGTCAATAACACGACGGACGCGCCGGACAAGGAAGTGACGGTAGCGGCGACCGTGAGCGGGGATAGCGGCGTGGCGGCGCCGGCGAGCGTGACGCTGACGATCGAGGACGACGAAGCGGCGCCGGGCGTGACGCTGGCGGTGGCGGACGCGGCGATTGCGGAGGACGGCGGCACGACGACGGTGACCGCGACGCTGACCCATGCGTCGAGCGCGGCGACGACGATCACGGTGACGGCGGTGGCGAACGCCTACACGGTGGGGTCGGACGCGACCATCACGATCGCCGCGGGTGAGACGGCGAACGCGACCGACAGCGTGACGATCACGGCGGTGGACGACGACATCGACAACGTGACGGCCCGCACCGCCACGGTGTCGGCGTCGGCGTCGAACAGCCAGGGCAGCGGCAGCGTGACCGGCGTGACGCTGACGTTGACCGATGACGAAGCGACGCCGGCGGCGACGCTGGCGCTGAGCCCGGCGACGATCGCCGAGAGCGGGACGGGCAACGCGACGACGGTGACCGCGACGCTGAGCGGCAAGTCGAGCGCGGCGGTGACGCTGACGGTGTCGGCGACGGGCGCGACCGCGGCGGCCGGAGACTTCAGTCTGTCGAGCGCCAAGACGCTGACCATCGCGGCCGAGGCGACGACCAGCACCGGTACGGTGACGGTGACGGCGAACGACGACACGACCGACGAGGCGGACGAGACGGTGACGGTCGCGGCGGCGGTGTCGGGTACCAGCGGGGTGGCGAACCCGACGAGCCGGACGCTCACCATCACCGACGACGATCCGGCGCCGTCGCTGTCGATCGATTCGCCGAGCGTGACCGAGGGGGACAGCGGCTCGAAGAACCTGACCTTCACGGTGACGCTGAGCGCGGCCAGCGGCAAGCGGGTGACGGTGGATTACGTCGATGCGGGCGGCGGCAGGGCAACCCCGGGGACCGACTACACCGCCATCGCCGGCGGCACGCTGACCTTCGAGCCCGGGGACACCGAGGAGACCTTCGACGTGTCGGTAATGGGGGACACCGACGGCGAACGCGACGAGGACATCCTGGTGACCTTGAGGAACGCCACCAACGCCACGATCGGGACGGCCAGGGGCACCGGCACGATCACCGACGACGACGCCGCGCACGCGGTGTCGATCGACTCGCCGACCGTGGAGGAGCGCGACAGCGGCACCCGGACGCTGACTTTCACGGTCACGCTGACCCGGGCGCACGAGCAGACGGTGTTTGCGTATCTTCGCGATGCCGGAACGGGGACGGCGACGCCGGGGACGGACTACACGGCGTTCGCCCCGCGGTGGGTCCGTTTACGTCCCGGCGAGACCGAGAGTACGGTTTCGATCTCGGTGACCGGCGATCGGGTGAAGGAGCCGGACGAGACCGTGGTGCTCGAGATAATCGCGGTGTGGCGGAACCGCGCGACCATCTCGACGCGGTTCGGGACCGGCACGATCACCGACGACGACACGACGCCGGGGCTTTCGATCTCGTCGCCGCAGGTGACCGAGGGAAACAGCGGGTCGGCGACGCTGACCTACGCCGTGACCCTGAGCGCGGCGATCTCCGAGCGGGTGACGGTCGACTACGCCGACGCGGGGACGGGCACGGCGACCTCGCGGACCGACTACGCTCCGATCGCCGGCGGGACGCTGACCTTCGCGGCGAACGAGACCAGCAAGACGATCGCGGTGTCGGTGACCGGCGACGCCACGGTGGAGCCGCACGAGACCGTGGCTGTGCGTCTGAGCAATGCCTCGGGCGCCACGATCCTGACCGCGACCGGCACCGGCACCATCGTCAACGACGACGGCGCCTCGTCGATTTCGATCTCCTCGCCGACCGTGGTCGAGGGGACCGGCGGGTCGTCGTCGCTGCTGCGGTTCACCGTGACTCTGAGCAGCGCGCGCTCGCAGGAGGTGGCCGCGAGCCTGAGGGACGCGCTGACCGGCACGGCGACGCCAGGGCGCGACTACGGCGACTTTCGGGGGAGCTCCCATCCGCTGACGTTCTTGCCCGGCGAGGTCAGCAAGACGTTCGATTTGGCCGTGGTAGCCGATTCGCGCGACGAGCCGAACGAGACGGTCGTCCTGTTGGCCAGCGAGTTCCTTGTACCGAACAGCCCGCGCGTGACTGGCACGGGGACGATCACGGACGACGACCCGACGCCGACGCTGTCCATCGACTCGCCGAGCGTCAACGAAGGCGACAGCAGCACCCGGATGCTCGAGTGGACGGTGAGCCTGAGCGCGGCGAGCGGGCGCGATGTGACCGTGGCCTACGCCCAGGGCACGGGCGGAACCGCAACCTCGGGGACGGACCACACGGCGCTCGCCGGGGGGACGCTGACCTTCGCGCCGGGCGACACCATTAAGACCTTCGGCGTGTCGGTGAACGGCGACACCGACGAAGAGCCGAACGAGACGGTGGTCGCGACGCTGAGCAGCGCGACGAACGCGACGCTCTCGACGGCCACCGGCACGGGGACGATCGTCAACGACGACGGCGTTCTCGTCTCCATCGACTCGCCGAGCGTGACCGAGGGCGACAGCGGTTCGAAGAACCTGACGTTCACGGCGACCCTGAGCACGGCCAGCACCGGGCAGGTGACGGTGGACTACGCCGACGCCGGGACCGGCACGGCGGCCTCGGGGACGGACTACACGGCGATCACCGGCGGCACGCTGACCTTCGCGGCGGGGACGACCAGCCAGACCTTCGACGTGTCGGTGACCGGCGACGCGGTGGACGAGGGCGACGAGACCATCCTGGTGACGCTGAGCGACGCTTCCGGGGCGACGATTTCGGCGGCGACCGGGACCGGGACGATCACGGACAACGACGGCGCGCCGACGCTGTCCATCGATTCGCCGAGCGTGACCGAGGGGGACAGCGGCTCGAAGAACCTGACCTACACGGTGACCCTGAGTCCGGCGAGCGGGCAGCGGGTGACGGTGAACTACGCCGACACGGAGACGGGCACGGCGCTTGCCGGGGTGGACTACACCACGGTCACCGGCGGGAGCCTGACCTTCGCGGCGGGGACGACGAGCCAGACATTCGATGTGTCGGTCGTGGGCGATGTCCTCCCCGAGGCGGACGAGACGATCCTGGCGACGCTGAGCGGCCCGGCCAACGCGGTCGTATCGAGCACGGCGGGAACGGGAACCGGCACGATCACCGACGATGATCCGCTGCCGGCGCTGTCGATCGACTCGCCGAGCGTGAACGAAGGGAACAGCGGGTCGACGACCCTGACCTACACCGTGACGCTGAGCGAGTCGAGCGGGCGGGCGGTGACCGTGGACTGGGCGGAGGGGACGGGCGGCACGGCCACTTCGGGGACGGACTACACGGCGATCACCGGCGGGACGCTCACCTTCGCGGCGGGGACCACCAGCCAGACCTTCGACGTGTCGGTGACCGGCGACACCGACAACGAGTCATACGAGACCATCGTGGTGACGCTGAGCAACGCCTCGGGCGCCACCATCGCGACGGGGACGGGGACCGGCACGATCGCCAACGACGACGGACATCTGCTTTCCATCGACTCCCCGAGCGTGGAAGAGGGGGACAGCGGCTCGAAGAACCTGACGTTCACCGTGACGTTGAGTCCGGCGAGTTCGCAGCAGGTGACCGTAGCGTACGCGGACGCGGGAACCGGGACGGCGACTTCGGGGACAGACCACGCCGCGCTCGCCGACGGGACGCTGACCTTCGCGGCGAACGAGACCAGCAAGACGATCACGGTCTCGGTGACCGGAGACGGCTCGGACGAGGAGAGCGAGACCATCCTGGTGACGTTGAGCAACGCGCTCGGGGCGACAATCTCGACGGCGACCGGCACCGGCACGATCACCGACAACGACGAGGTACCGTCGCTGTCGATCGGCTCGCCGAGCGTGGCGGAGGGCAACAGCGGCTCGGCGACACTGACCTTCAAGGTGACGCTGAGTCCGGCGAGCGGCAAACAGGTAACGGTAAACTATGCGGATGCGGGCACGGGGACGGCGACCTCCGGGACCGACTACACGGCGATTACCGGCGGGACGCTGACCTTCGCGGCGGGGACGACGAGCCAGACGTTCGACGTGTCGGTGACGGGCGACACCGACGACGAGGCGAACGAGACGATCGTGGTATCGCTGAGCAGCCCGACGAACGCGACCGTGTCGAGCACGGGCGGAACGGGCACCGGCACGATCATAGACGACGACGGCACCCCCTCCTTCTCGATCAGTTCGCCGAGCGTGATCGAGGGGAACAGCGGCTCGGCGACGCTGACCTACGCGGTGACGCTGTTCCCGGCAAGCGCGGAACAGCTACGGGTGCGTTTCTCGGACGCGGGGACCGGCACCGCGACGTCGGGAACGGACTACGCTCCGTTCCGGCTGCGGTGGCTCCATTTCGCAGCCGGCGAGACGCGCAAGACGGTGTCCGTTTCGGTGACCGGCGACACGGTGAAGGAACCGAACGAGACCGTGGTGGCGGAACTGTACCTCGCGAGCGATGCGACCGGCGCGACGATCGGTACGCGGTACGGGACCGGCACGATCACCGACGACGACACGACGCCGGGGCTTTCGATCTCGTCGCCGCAGGTGACCGAGGGGAACAGCGGGTCGGCGACGTTGACCTATAAGGTGACGCTGACTGCGGCGGCCAGCCGGCAGGTGACGGTGTCCTACGCCGATGCGGGGACGGGGACGGCGACCTCGGGGACCGACTACACCGCGATCACCGGCGGGACGCTGACCTTCGCGGTGGGCGACACCGAGAAGACCTTTGGCGTGTCGGTGACCGGCGACACGGACGTCGAACCGCACGAGACGGTGGTGGCGCGTCTGAGCGCCGCCTCGGGCGCGACGATCCTGACCGCGACGGGGGTCGGCACCATCGCCAACGACGACGGCGCCTCGACGCTCTCGATTTCGTCGCCGACCGAGACCGAGCCGACCGAGATCAATCTGGCCGATTTAGGACGGACCGTCCCGATGCGGTTCACGGTAACCCTGGGCGCGGCGCGCTCGCAGCCGGCGCAGGTGTGGTGGTGGGACACGGGGACCGGCACGGCGACCGCGGGCTCCGACTATACAGGTACGGGCGTCACCGCTCCGGGCGTCCGGTCGCTGACCTTCGGCGCGGGGGAAGTCAGCAAGACCGTCGACATCGGCATGCGGGACGACAGTTTCGACGAACCGGACGAAACCATCGTGCTCGCGGTGAGCGAAGCCGCGAACGGGCAGCCGCGGGTGACCGGGACGGGAACGATCAAAGACGACGACGATCCGCCCACGTTTTCGATCGACTCGCCGAGCGTGACCGAGGGGGACGCCGGCTCGGCGACGCTGACCTACACCGTGCACATGACCGGGGCCAGTTCAAGACAAGTAACCGTGGACTACGCGGACGCGGGGACGGGGACGGCGATCTCGGGAACGGACTACGAGGCCATCACCGGCGGCACCTTCACCTTCGCTGCCAGGACACTGGGCGGGTCGGCCACGTTCGACGTATCGGTGACGGGGGACACCGTGGACGAGCCCGACGAGACCATCCTGGTGGCGCTGAGCAATCCGACGAACGCGACCGTGTCGAGCACCGCTGGGACTGGCACCGGCACGATCACCGACGACGATCCGCCGTCCCTATCGATCGACTCGCCAACGGTCACCGAGGGCGGCGCCGGTTCGACGGTCACGATGAAATTCACGGTGAGTCTGAGTTCGGCGAGCGAGGAGGACGTGAGTTTCAACATCGCGGATGTGAAGTCGGGTACCGCTACGAGTGGTACGGACTACCGCGAGTGGGGTCCCTTTTCACCGCAATTCGCGCCCGGAACAACCACTCGAACATTCAATATCGTAGTGAACGGAGACGAGCTCGACGAGGCGGACGAGACGATCCTGCTCCGGCTGAGCAACCCGACGAACGCCACCATCGCGACGGCCGACGGCACCGGCACCATCACCGACGACGACCCTTCGCCGACGCTGTCGATCGACACGCCGACCGTGAACGAGGGCGATACCGGCTCCGCCACGATGACCTACACCGTGACGCTCGATCCGGCGAGCGGGCAGCAGGTGACCGTGGACTACGAGGACGCCGGGACCGGGACGGCGACCTCGGGGACGGACTACGGGGCCATCAGCAAAGGGACGCTGACCTTCGTGGCCGGGGAGACGAGCAAGACCTTCGATGTTTCCGTGACCGGAGACACCCTGGACGAGGTCCATGAAACCGTCCTGGTGACGCTGAGCAATCCGACGAACGCGACCGTATCGAGTACGGCGGGGACCGGGACGGGCACGATCACGGACGACGACGGCGTGCCGACGCTGTCGATCAGCTCGCCGAGCGTCACTGAGGGCGACAGCGGCTCGGTGAACCTGACCTACACGGTGACGCTGGATACGGCGAGCGGGAAACAGGTAACGGTGGCCTATGCGGACGCGGGCACGGGGACGGCGACTTCGGGGACGGACTACACGGCCATCACGGGCGGGACGCTGACCTTCGTGGCGGGGACGACGAGCCAGACCTTCGACGTCTCGATCACCGGGGACGCGATGGACGAGCCGAACGAGACCATCCTGGTGACGCTGAGCGGCCCGACGAACGCGGTGGTCTCGACCACGGCGGGGACCGGGACGGGCACGATCACCGACGACGACGATCCACCGGAGGTGAGGCTGGCGCTGGCGGACGCGTCGATCTCCGAGAACGCTGGGACGACGACGGTGAGTGCGACGCTGGGCCATGCGTCGAGCGCGGCGACGACGGTGACGGTGAGGGCGGTGGCGGACGCGTACACGGTGGGGTCGGACGCGACGATCACGATTGCGGCGGGAGAGACGGCGAACGCGACCGACAGCGTGACGATCACGGCGGTGGACGACGACGTCGACAACGTGACGGCGCGCACCGCCACGGTGTCGGCGACGGCATCGAACAGCCAGGGCATCGGCAGCGTGGCCGGCGTGACGCTGACGCTCACCGACGACGAGCCGACGCCCACCGTGGCGCTGGCCCTGTCGGAACCGGATGCGACGGCGCCGGACACCATCGACGAGAGCGGGACGGACAACGCGACGACGGTGACCGCGACGCTGAGCGGCAAGTCGAGCGCGGCGGTGACGCTGACGGTGTCGGCGACGGGTGCGACTGCGGCGGCGGGCGACTTCACGCTGTCGAGCGCCAGGACGCTGACCATCGCGGCGGGAGCGACCAGCAGCACCGGCACGGTGACGGTCGCGGCGGTGGACGACACGACGGACGAGGCGGACGAGACGGTGACGGTGTCGGCGACGGTGTCGGGAACCAGCGGGGTGGCGAACCCGACGAGCCGGACGCTCACCATCACGGACGACGACGATCCGCCGGAGGTGAGGCTGGCGCTGGCGGCTGCCTCGATCGCGGAGAACGGCGGGACGACGACGGTGAGTGCGACGCTGACCCATGCGTCGAGCGCGGCGACGACGGTGACGGTGACGGCGGTGGCGGACGCGTACACGGTGGGGTCGGACGCGACGATCACGATTGCGGCGGGAGAGACGGCGAACGCGACGGACACGGCGACGATCAACGCGGAGGACGACGCGGTGGACAACGTGGGCAACCGCGCGGTGACGGTGACGGGGACGGCGCAGAACAGCCAGGGCGTGGGGCCGGTGACGGGAGCGGCGCTGACGTTGACCGATGACGAGGCGACGCCAACGGCGACGCTGGTGTTGAGTCCGGCGACGATCGACGAGCACGACGGGACGAACGTGGGGTCGAGCACGGTGACGGCGACGCTGAACCGAGCGTCGAGCGAGGCGGTGACGCTGACGGTGGGGGCGACGGCGGGGACGAACGCGGCGGCGGGCGACTTCAGTCTGTCGAGCGCGCAGACGCTGACCATCGCGGCCGGGGCGACCAGCAGCACCGGCACGGTGACGGTGACGGCGGTCGATGACACGACGGACGCGCCGGACAAGGAAGTGACGGTGTCGGCGGCGGTGAGCGGCGACAGCGGGGTGGCGGCGCCGGCGAGCGTGACGCTGACGATCGAGGACGACGAGGCGGCGCCGGAGGTGACGTTGGAGGTGGCGGCGAGTTCGATCTCGGAGAACGGCGGGACGACGACGGTGAGTGCGACGTTGGGCCATGCGTCGAGCGCGGCGACGACGATCACGGTGACGGCGGTGGCGAACGCCTACACGGTGGGGTCTGACGCGACGATCACGATTGCGGCGGGCGAGACGGCGAACGCGACGGACACGGCGACGATCAACGCGGTGAACAACGACAAGGACGAGCCGGACCGGAGCGTGACGGTGACGGGCAGTGCCCAGAACAGCCAGGGAGCTGGCGCGGTGACCGGCGCGCCGCTGACGATCACCGACGACGACGCGAAGCCGACGGTGACGCTGTCGGTGACGGACAGTTCGATAGCGGAGAATGGCGGGACGACGACGGTGAGTGCGAAGCTGGGCCATGCGTCGAGCGCGGCGACGACGATCACGGTGACGGCGGTGGCGGGCGCGTACACGGTGGGGTCTGACGCGACGATCACGATTGCGGCTGGTGAGACGGCGAACGCGACCGACAGCGTGACGATCACGGCGGTGGACGACGCGGTGGACAACGTGGGCAACCGCGCGGTGACGGTGACGGGGACGGCGCGGAACAGCCAGGGCGTGGGGACGGTGACGGGAGCGGCGCTGACGCTGACCGACGACGAGGCGACGCCGGCGGCGACGCTGGTGCTGAGTCCGGCGACGATTGACGAGCACGACGGGACGAACGTGGGGTCGAGCACGGTGACGGCAACACTGAACCGAGCGTCGAGCGAGGCGGTGACGCTGACGGTGGGGGCGACGGCCGGGACGAACGCGGCGGCGGGCGACTTCAGTCTGTCGACCGCGAAGACGTTGAGCATTGCGGCCGGGGCGACGAGCAGCACCGGCATGGTGACGGTGACGGCGGTCAATAACACGACGGATGCGCCGGACAAGGAAGTGACGGTATCGGCGACGGTGAGCGGGGACAGCGGGGTGGCGGCGCCGGCGAGCGTGACGCTGACGATCGAGGACGACGAGGCGGCGCCGACGGTGACGTTGGCGGTGGCGGCGAGTTCGATTTCGGAGAGCGGCGGGACGACGACGGTGAGTGCGACGCTGGGCCATGCGTCGAGCGCGGCGACGACGATCACGGTGACGGCGGTGGCGAACGCGTACACGGTGGGGTCTGACGCGACGATCACGATTGCGGCGGGAGAGACGGCGAACGCGACGGACACGGCGACGATCGACGCGGTGAACAACAGCAAGGACGAGCCGGACCGGAGCGTGACGGTGACGGGGAGCGCGCAGAACAGCCAGGGAGTGGGCGCGGTGAGCGGCGCGGCGTTGACGATCACCGACGACGACGCGGCGCCGACGGTGACGCTTTCGGTGGCGGCGAGTTCGATTTCGGAGAGCGGCGGGACGACGACGGTGAGTGCGACGCTGAGTCACGCGTCGAGCGCGGCGACGACGATCACGGTGACGGCGGTGGCGGGCGCGTACACGGTGGGGTCTGACGCGACGATCACGATTGCGGCGGGCGAGACGGCGAACGCGACGGACACGGCGACGATCGACGCGGTGAACAACGACAAGGACGAGCCGGACCGGAGCGTGACGGTGACGGGGAGCGCGCAGAACAGTCAGGGAGCGGGCGCGGTGAGCGGCGCGGCGTTGACGATCACCGACGACGACGCGGCGCCGACGGTGAGGCTGGCGGTGGCGGCCGCCTCGATAGCGGAGAACGGCGGGACGACGACGGTGAGTGCGACGCTGAGCCATGCGTCGAGCGCGGCGACGACGATCACGGTGACGGCGGTGGCGGACGCGTACACGGTGGGGTCTGACGCGACGATCACGATTGCGGCTGGTGAGACGGCGAACGCGACCGACAGCGTGACGATCACGGCGGTGGACGACGCGGTGGACAACGTGGGCAACCGCGCGGTGACGGTGACGGGGACGGCGCAGAACAGCCAGGGCGTGGGGCCGGTGACGGGAGCGGCGCTGACGCTGACCGACGACGAGGCGACGCCGGCGGCGACGCTGGTGCTGAGTCCGGCGACGATCGACGAGCACGACGGGACGAACGTGGGGTCGAGCACGGTGACGGCGACGCTGAACCGAGCGTCGAGCGAGGCGGTGACGCTGACGGTGGCGGCGACCGCGGGGACGAATGCGGCGGCGGGCGACTTCAGTCTGTCGAGCGCGCAGACGCTGACCATCGCGGCCGGGGAGACGAGCAGCACCGGGACGGTGACGGTGAAGGCGGTTGATAACACGACGGATGCGCCGGACAAGGGAGTGACGGTATCGGCGGCGGTGAGCGGGGACAGCGGGGTGGCGGCGCCGGCGAGCGTGACGCTGACGATCGAGGACGACGAGGCGGCGCCGGAGGTGACGCTGGAGGTGGCGGACACCTCGATTCCGGAGAGCGGTGGGACGACGACGGTGACGGCGACGCTGGGCCATGCGTCGAGCGCGGCGACGACGATCACGGTGACGGCGGTGGCGGGCGCCTACACGGTGGGGTCTGACGCGACGATCACGATCGCGGCGGGCGAGACGGCGAACGCGACCGACAGCGTGACGATCACCGCGGTGGACGACGCCATCGACAACGTGGTCAACCGCACGGCGACGGTGACCGGAACGGCGCAGAACAGCCAGGGCGTGGGCACGGTGATGGGAGCGAGCCTCACCCTTACCGACGACGAGGGAGTGCCGACGGCGACGCTGGTGTTGAGTCCGGCGACGATCGACGAGCACGACGGGACGAACGTGGGGTCGAGCACGGTGACGGCGACGCTGAACCGTGCGTCGAGCAAGGACGTGACACTGACGGTGGGGGCAACGGCGGGGACGAACGCGGCGGCGAGCGACTTCAGCCTGTCGAGCGCGCAGACGTTGAGCATTGCGGCCGGGGCGACGAGCAGTACCGGCACGGTGACGGTGACGGCGGTCGATAACACGACGGACGCGCCGGACAAGGAAGTGACGGTATCGGCGGCGGTGAGCGGCGACAGCGGGGTGGCGGCGCCGGCGAGCGTGACGCTGACGATCGAGGACGACGAGGCGAAGCCGACGGTGACGCTGGAGGTGGCGGACACCTCGATTCCGGAGAGCGGCGGTTCGACGACGGTGAGTGCGACGCTGGGCCATGCGTCGAGCGCGGCGACGACGATCACGGTGACGGCGGTGGCGGACGCGTACACGGTGGGGTCGGACGCGACGATCACGATTGCGGCGGGCGAGACGGCGAACGCGACGGACACGGCGACGATCAACGCGGTGAACGACGCCATCGACAACGTGGGCAACCGCTCGGTGACGGTGACGGGAACGGCGCAGAACAGCCAGGGCGTGGGGCCGGTGGCGGGAGCGGCGCTGACGTTGACCGATGACGAGGCGACGCCGGCGGCGACGCTGGTGTTGAGTCCGGCGACGATCGACGAGCACGACGGGACGAACGTGGGGTCGAGCACGGTGACCGCGACGCTGAACCGTGCGTCGAGCGAGGCGGTGACACTGACGGTGTCGGCGACGGCGGGGGCGAACGCGGCGGCGAGCGACTTCAGTCTGTCGAGCGCGCAGACGCTGACCATCGCAGCCGGCGCGACGAGCAGCACCGGCACGGTGACGGTGACGGCGGTCGATAACACGACGGACGCGCCGGACAAGGAAGTGACGGTATCGGCGACGGTGAGCGGGGACAGCGGGGTGGCGGCGCCAGCGAGCGTGACGCTGACGATCGAGGACGACGAGGCGGCGCCGACGGTGACGCTGGAGGTGGCGGACAGTTCGATCTCGGAGAGCGGCGGGACGACGACGGTGAGTGCGACACTGAGTCACGCGTCGAGCGCGGTGACGACGATCACGGTGACGGCGGTGACGGGCGCGTACACGGTGGGGTCTGACGCGACGATCACGATTGCGGCGGGAGAGACGGCGAACGCGGCGGACACGGCGAGGATCAACGCGGTGAACAACGACAAGGACGAGCCGGACCGGAGCGTGACGGTGACGGGGAGCGCGCAGAACAGTCAGGGAGCGGGCGCGGTGAGCGGCGCGGCGTTGACGATCACCGACGACGACGCGGCGCCGACGGTGACGCTTTCGGTGACGGACAGTTCGATCTCGGAGAGCGGCGGGACGACGACGGTGAGTGCGAAGCTGGGCCATGCGTCGAGCGCGGCGACGACGGTCACGGTGACGGCGGTGGCGGGCGCGTACACGGTGGGGTCTGACGCGACGATCACGATTGCGGCGGGCGAGACGGCGAACGCGACGGACACGGCGACGATCGACGCGGTGAACAACAGCAAGGACGAGCCGGACCGGAGCGTGACGGTGACGGGGAGCGCGCAGAACAGCCAGGGAGTGGGCGCGGTGAGCGGCGCGGCGTTGACGATCACCGACGACGACGCGGCGCCGACGGTGACGCTTTCGGTGGCGGCGAGTTCGATTTCGGAGAGCGGCGGGACGACGACGGTGAGTGCGACGCTGAGTCACGCGTCGAGCGCGGCGACGACGATCACGGTGACGGCGGTGGCGGGCGCGTACACGGTGGGGTCTGACGCGACGATCACGATTGCGGCGGGCGAGACGGCGAACGCGACGGACACGGCGACGATCGACGCGGTGAACAACGACAAGGACGAGCCGGACCGGAGCGTGACGGTGACGGGGAGCGCGCAGAACAGTCAGGGAGCGGGCGCGGTGAGCGGCGCGGCGTTGACGATCACCGACGACGACGCGGCGCCGACGGTGAGGCTGGCGGTGGCGGCCGCCTCGATAGCGGAGAACGGCGGGACGACGACGGTGAGTGCGACGCTGAGCCATGCGTCGAGCGCGGCGACGACGATCACGGTGACGGCGGTGGCGGACGCGTACACGGTGGGGTCGGACGCGACGATCACGATTGCGGCGGGCGAGACGGCGAACGCGACCGACAGCGTGACGATCACGGCGGTGGACGACGCGGTGGACAACGTGGGCAACCGCGCGGTGAGGGTGACGGGGACGGCGCGGAACAGCCAGGGCGTGGGGCCGGTGACGGGAGCGGCGCTGACGCTGACCGACGACGAGGCGACGCCGGCGGCGACGCTGGTGCTGAGTCCGGCGACGATCGACGAGCACGACGGGACGAACGTGGGGTCGAGCACGGTGACGGCAACGCTGAACCGAGCGTCGAGCGAGGCGGTGACGCTGACGGTGGGGGCAACGGCGGGGACGAACGCGGTGACGAGCGACTTCAGTCTGTCGAGCGAGCAGACGTTGAGCATTGCGGCCGGGGCGACGAGCAGCACCGGGACGGTGACGGTGACGGCGGTCAATAACACGACGGATGCGCCGGACAAGGAAGTGACGGTATCGGCGACGGTGAGCGGGGACAGCGGGGTGGCGGCGCCAGCGAGCGTGACGCTGACGATTGAGGACGACGAGGCGGCGCCGGGCGTGAGGCTGGCGCTGGCGGCCGCCTCGATCTCCGAGAACGGCGGTTCGACGACGGTGAGTGCGACGCTGGGCCATGCGTCGAGCGCGGCGACGACGATCACGGTGACGGCGGTGGCGGGCGCCTACACGGTGGGCTCTGACGCGACGATCACGATTGCGGCTGGTGAGACGGCGAACGCGGCGGACACGGCGAGGATCAACGCGGTGAACAACGACAAGGACGAGCCGGACCGGAGCGTGACGGTGACGGGGAGCGCGCAGAACAGTCAGGGAGCGGGCGCGGTGAGCGGCGCGTCGTTGACCATCACCGACGACGACGCGAAGCCGACGGTGACGCTGGCGGTGGCGGACAGTTCGATCGCGGAGAACGGCGGGACGACGACGGTGACGGCGACGCTGAGTCACGCGTCGAGCGCGGCGACGACGGTCACGGTGGCGGCGGTGGCGAACGCCTACACGGTGGGGTCTGACGCGACGATCACGATTGCGGCGGGAGAGACGGCGAACGCGACCGACACTGTGATGATTACGGCGGTGGACGACGCCATCGACAACGTGGTCGACCGCACGGTGACGGTGACGGGGACGGCGCAGAACAGCCAGGGCGTGGGCACGGTGATGGGAGCGAGCCTCACCCTTACCGACGACGAAGCGACGCCGGCGGCGACGCTGGCGCTGAGTCCGGCGACGATTGACGAGCACGACGGGACGAACGCGGGGTCGAGCACGGTGACGGCGACGCTGAACGGTGCGTCGAGCGAGGCGGTGACGCTGACGGTGTCGGCGACGGCGGGGACGAACGCGGCGGCGGGCGACTTCAGTCTGTCGAGCGCGAAGACGTTGAGCATTGCGGCCGGGGCGACGAGCAGCACCGGGACGGTGACGGTGACGGCGGTTGATAACACGACGGATGCGCCGGACAAGGAAGTGACGGTATCGGCGGCGGTGAGCGGGAACAGCGGGGTGGCGGCGCCAGCGAGCGTGACGCTGACGATCGAGGACGACGAGGCGGCGCCGACGGTGACGCTGGAGGTGGCGGACACCTCGATTCCGGAGAGCGGTGGGACGACGACGGTGAGTGCGACGCTGGGCCATGCGTCGAGCGCGGCGACGACGATCACGGTGACGGCGGTGACGGGCGCGTACACGGTGGGGTCTGACGCGACGATCACGATTGCGGCGGGAGAGACGGCGAACGCGGCGGACACGGCGAGGATCAACGTGGTGAACAACGACCAGGACGAGCCGGACCGGAGCGTGACGGTGACGGGGAGCGCGCAGAACAGTCAGGGAGCGGGCGCGGTGAGCGGCGCGTCGTTGACCATCACCGACGACGACGCGAAGCCGACGGTGACGCTGGAGGTGGCGGACAGTTCGATCGCGGAGAACGGCGGGACGACGACGGTGAGTGCGACGCTGAGTCACGCGTCGAGCGCGGCGACGACGGTCACGGTGGCGGCGGTGGCGAACGCCTACACGGTGGGGTCTGACGCGACGATCACGATTGCGGCGGGAGAGACGGCGAACGCGACCGACACTGTGATGATTACGGCGGTGGACGACGCCATCGACAACGTGGTCGACCGCACGGTGACGGTGACGGGGACGGCGCAGAACAGCCAGGGCGTGGGCACGGTGATGGGAGCGAGCCTCACCCTTACCGACGACGAGGGAGCGCCGGCGGCGACGCTGGTGCTGAGCCCGGCGGCGATCGCCGAGCACGACGGGAGCGACCCTGGGTCGAGCACGGTGACGGCGACGCTGAACGGTGCGTCGAGCGAGGCGGTAACGCTGACGGTGTCGGCGACGGCGGGGACGAACGCGGCGGCGAGCGACTTCAGTCTGTCGACCGAGGACACGCTGACCATCGCGGCCGGGGCGACGACGAGCACCGGCACGGTGACGGTGACTGCGGTGGACAACGCGGTCGACGCGCCGGACAAGGAAGTGACGGTATCGGCGACGGTGAGCGGGGACAGCGGGGTGGCGGCGCCGGCGAGCGTGACGCTGACGATCGAGGACGACGAGGCGGCGCCGGGCGTGACGCTGGCGGTAGCGGACGCCGCGATCGACGAGAACGGCGGGACGACGACGGTGACGGCAACGCTGGACCATGCGTCGAGCGCCGCGACGACGATCACGGTGACGGCGGAGGACGGCGCCTACACGGTGGGCGATGAGGCGACGATCACGATCGCGGCTGGCGAGACGGCGAACACGGCAGACAGCGTGACGATCACGGCGGTGGACGACGCCATCGATAACGTAGGCGACCGCACGGTGACGGTGAGCGGAACGGCGCAGAACAGCCAGGGCGTGGGGACGGTGACGGGCGCGAGTCTCACTCTTACCGACGACGAGGGAGCGCCGGCGGCGACGCTGGTGCTGAGTCCGGCGAAGATCGCCGAGCACGACGGGACGAACGCGGGGTCGAGCACGGTGACGGCGACGCTGAACCGAGCGTCGAGCAAGGACGTGACGCTGACGGTGGTGGCGGCGGCAGGGACGAACGCGGCGGCGGGCGACTTCAGTCTGTCGACCGAGGACACGCTGACCATCGCGGCTGGGGCGACGAGCAGCACCGGCACGGTGACGGTGACGGCGGTGGACAACGCAGTCGACGCGCCGGACAAGGAAGTCACGGTATCGGCGACGGTGAGCGGGGACAGCGGGGTGGCGGCGACGGCGAGCGTGACGCTGACGATCGAGGACGACGAGGCGGCGCCGGGGGTGACGCTGGCGGTGGCCGACAGCGCGATCGACGAGGACGGCGGGACGACGGCGGTGACCGCGACGCTGAGCCATGCGTCGAGCGAGGCGACGACGATCACGGTGACGGCGGTGGACCGGGCCTACGCGGTGGGGTCGGACGCGACGATCGCGATTTCGGCGGGAGAGACGGCGAACGCGGCGGACAGCGTGACGATCACGGCCATCGACAACGACGTACTCAGCGGCGACCGCGCGGTGACGGTGACGGGGACGGCGCAGAACAGCCAGGGCGTGGGGGCCGTGACCGGCGCGGCGCTGACCATCAGCGACGACGAAGGCGTGACGTCGTTCGCGATGAGCGGCTGGGTGGAGGATCAGGATTGGACCGAGGGCCAGGCGATCACGCCGTTCACGTTGCCGGCAGCGATCGGCGGCAGCGGCGCGGTGAGTTACGAGTTGTCACCGGAGTTGCCCGCGGGCGTGAGCCGGAACGCCGACACCCGCGAGGTTTCCGGCACGCCGGAGGCGGTCGTTGCGGAGACCGAATACACCTGGACCGCCACCGACAGCGGTGGTGCTACCGTACACGTGAAGTTCACCATCGAGGTCAGGGAAGGCCAGACGGATTCACCTCCGGAGCCGCCGGAGCCTCCAGAGCCGCCGGAGGTCGTTCCGGTGAGGGTGTCGATCGGCGACGCGTCGGTCATGGAAGGCGACGGGACCATGGTCGAAGCCGAGTTCACGGTGAAGCTCGACCAAGCGAGCCCGGAGCCGGTCACGGTGGCGTTTGCGACCCGGGACGCCACCGCGATTGCGGGGGCCGACTACAAGCACCGCGCCGGGAGCGTGACCTTCGCGCCGGGTGAGACGAGACAGATGATCGCGGTGTCGGTGCTGCCGGACACCACGGTGGAGGCGACCGAGGAGTTCATGGTGGCGCTGGTCGAGCAGGAGAACGTGGTGCTGGAGCGGGCGCTGGCGCGGGGCACGATCGGCGACAACGACGTGGCGCTGCTGGCGATCGAAGACACGCAGCTCCCGGAGGGTGACAGCGGAAAGCAATCGGCCTGGTTCGAGGTGCGGATGATCTCGGAGACCGAGCGGCCGGTGCTGCTGCGCTACACGACGATGGATGGGACGGCGCGCGCAGGTGAGGACTACGAAGCGGCGAGCGAGGTGCTGATCTTCGCACCGGGCGAGGCGGCCAAGCGGTTCGCGGTGGCGGTGCTGGGCGACACGCTGCCGGAGGATGACGAGACATTCGGGGTAACGCTGTACGACGCGGAGCAGCGCGACGCGAGTCAGGGGCTGGCGGCTGAGGGGATGATCAAAGACGACGACCAGGGGCGGTGGCAGCGCGGGCTGAAGCGGGCGTTGGCGGAGTTTGCGCGGGTAGTGGCGACGGATGCGGTGGCGACGATCGGCGAGCGGTTCGCGGCGGGCGCTGCGGCGGAATCGCAGGTGACGCTGCACGGGCGTCGTCTGGGGCTGGCGGGGCTGGCGGAGAGTGCTGCCGCGGAGCCTGCGGGGGCGCCGGCGGAGTGGACGGCGTTCGAGGCGGAGAGCGAGGCGATGAGCCAGGTTGAATTCAGGGAGTTCCTGGCGGCGAGTTCGTTCGACGTGGTGGGGGGTGCGCCGCAGGACGCTGCGGCAGACGTGACCGCGGACGGCGGGCTGGACTGGAGCGTGTGGAGCCGGGGATCGCTGGGCCACTACCGCGGGCAGGATGAGAAGCCGAGCGCGGCCTGGGACGGTGGCGTGTACAGCGGATACCTGGGCGCGGACATCCGGGTGGCGCAACCGCTGGTGCTGGGGTTGGCGGTGTCGCACAGCGTGGGGACGACGTGGTATCAGGAGCCGGTGGACGGCACCGAGTTCAAGCTGGAGGTGGACACTTCGCTGACGAGCGTGCTGCCGTACGCCCACTGGGAGCCGCTGGAGAGCCTGGACCTGTGGACGATCGCGGGCGCCGGAGTGGGCGGCAGCGCGCTGAAGCGGGAGCAGCAGCAGCGGCTGGATACGCGTAACGTGCTGTGGCTGGGGGCGGCAGGAGGCCGGCTGACGGTGGTGTCGTGGAACGGGTTGGACGTGGCGCTGGCGACGGACGGCTACTATGCGTCGCTGGGCGCGGAGGCGGCGTCGGAGAAGTATCGGTGGCTGACGCAGGGTCTGGCGGCGGCGACGGTAGGCCGGGTGCGGCTGCTGGCGGACACGCGCTACGACTGGCAGATAGGGAGCGCTGCGCGGCTGGGAGTGAACGTGGAAGCCGGCGGGCGCTGGGACACCGGCGACGCGGCGCAGGGATTCGGCGCGGAGATCGGCGGCGGTGTGGACTTCGAGCTTACGAGTCTGGGGCTGGGGCTGCGGGCGCACGGCCGCTATCTGCTGGCGCACCAGGATCGGCAGTTCCGGGACTGGGGAGCGAGCGCGGCGCTGTCGTTCGATCCGGGCGCGCCGGGCCGCGGGGTGGCGGTGACGGTGGCGCCGGAGTGGGGCGCGTCGAGCAGTCAGGTGGCGGACGTGTGGGGCGCAGCGCCCTTGCAGGCGAGCGCCGGCGGCGTCGAGCGTGAGGGCGCGGGGCTGCGCCCGGATCGGCTGGACGCGGAGTTGAGCTACGGCATCGAGACGGGCGGCGCTGGGCTGGTGACGTTCTACGGCGGGCTGTCGCAGGCACTGACCGACAGCGTGGTCTACCGGGTGGGCAGCCGCATGGACCTGGGCGCGCTACGCCTGGGCCTGTCGCTCGACCGGCAGGAACGCCCCGGCGGTTCGCCCGACTACCGACTCGAACTCGCCGGTACCCTGCACTGGTGACCCAGCCTCCATCGATCGACGGTTTGACAGATCGACCGCAACCTGCGACCGTTACGTCGAGCCGGTTCACGGCTCCCACATCCTCCGGAGGACCTACGTGCACGTACGCGAAGACGCTTTTCTCACCACGGCCCCGACAGGGCCGCGCCGCCGCCGGTCTCTGCCGGCGGCCGCCTTGCTGCCGGCGATGGCGGCGTTGCTGGCCTTGACGCTGGCCGCCTGCGGCGGCGGTTCCGACGACGGCGGCTCTGCCGAGGCCGAAGCCCAACAGCCGGCGGAGACCGCAACCACGCCGAGCGCCGAGCAGTCGCAGACCGCGGCCGCCCCCGGCGCGCTGAATGCCACCATCAGCGGCACCATCACCTTCGGCGCCGAAGCGAGGCGCGAGCCGGGCGTGCTGAACATGGAGGCCGATCCGGTCTGCGCCGAGAAGAACGAAGAGAATCCCATGACCGAGCAGGCGTTCCTGCTCGACGAATCGAAGGGGATCGCCAACGTGTTGATCCAGGTCACCTCGGGGCTCCCCGACATGGAGTTCGCGGCCGCCGAGTCGGAGGTCGTCTTCACGCAGTCCGGCTGCATCTACGACCCGCACGTCCTGATCGCGCGGGTCGGCCAGACCGTCAAGATCCTCAACCCCGACGGCACGCTGCACAACGTGCACGTGTTCGGCAAGGTCAATGAGGAGTTCAACCAGGCGATGCCGGCGTTCCAGACCGAGATCGAGCGCGTGTTCGACCAAGTGGAGACCGAGCCGTTCGCGATCAAGTGCGACGTGCATCCGTGGATGAACGCCTACGGCGTGGTGCTCGACCATCCGTACGCGGCGGTCACCGCCGCCGACGGCAGCTTCAGCATCCCGAACCTGCCGGCCGGCACCTATCAGGTGGAGGTGTGGCACGAGCTGCTGGGCGGGCAGACCCATGAGGTGACCGTCACGGAGGGCGGGACCGCCACGCTTGATCTCGCGCTGCTGCCGCCGGGCTGACGTAGCGAGCTGACGCAGTGGCGCACGCCGGCATCGCCGACCACGCCGGGCACGCGCACGGCGGCCATCCGCCGGAGCCGTTCTGGCGGAAGTACATCTTCTCCATCGATCACAAGACGATCGGCATCCAGTACGGCGTCACCGCGCTGGTCTTCCTGTTCTTCGGCTTCTGTCTGGTGATGATCATGCGCTATAGCCTGGCCTACCCCGGCCGGCCGCTGCCGGTGCTGGGCGGTCTGCTCGGCCTGCCGGAGCCGGGCGCCATCCCGCCGGAGTTCTACAACCAGCTCGGCGCCATGCACGGCACGATCATGGTCTTCCTGGGCGTCGTGCCGCTGGCGGTCGGCGCGTTCGGCAACTACTTCGTGCCGCTGCAGGTCGGCGCCCCGGACATGGCGTTTCCCAAGCTCAACATGACCAGCTATTGGGTCTACTTCGTTGGCGGCGTAATCATGCTGATCAGCTTCTTCGTGCCCGGCGGCGCCGCCAAATCCGGCTGGACCTCCTACGCGCCGCTGTCGGTGATCGAGACGGTGGGGCAGACGTGGTGGCTGATCGGCATGGTGTTCCTGATCACCTCCTCGCTGCTCGGCTCGATCAACATCATCACCACGATCGTGCAGCTCCGCGCGCCGGGGCTCTCCTGGATGCGCCTGCCGTTCTTCGTCTGGGCGCAGCTCATCACCTCGTTCCTGCTGCTGCTGGCGTTCCCGCCGCTGGAGGCGGCCGGCGTGCTGCAGCTCCTGGACCGACTGGCGGGGACCAGCTTCTTCCTGCCGAGCGGACTGGTCGTCTCCGGCGAGGCGCTCGAGGTGGCCGGCGGCGGCAGCGTGCTGCTGTGGCAGCATCTGTTCTGGTTCCTGGCCCATCCGGAGGTCTACGTCCTGATCCTGCCGGCGTTCGGGATCATCGCCGAAGTGATCGCCAACAACACGCGCAAGCCGCTGTGGGGCTACAAGTCGCTGGTCTACGCGGCGCTGTTCATGGGTTTCATGTCGTTCATCGTGTGGGCGCACCACATGTTCCTGACCGGCATGGGCACGGTGATCAGCTCCTTCTTTCAGTTGACGACCATGATCATCTCGGTGCCGTCGATCGTCATTCTCACGGCGTTGATGCTGTCGTTGTGGGGCGGCTCCATCCGCTTCACCGCGCCGATGAAGTTCGCCTTGGCGTTCATCCCCATGTTCGGCATCGGCGGCCTGACCGGTCTGCCGCTCGGCTTGGCCACCGCCGACATCTACCTGCACGACACCTACTACGTGATCGGCCACTTTCACTACGTCGTGGCGCCCGGATCGCTGTTCGGGCTGTTCGCAGGCATCTACTACTGGTTCCCCAAGGTGACCGGCCGGCGCCTGAACGAACGGCTGGCGAGCTGGCACTTCTGGCCGTCGCTGATCTTCATGAACGGCGTGTTCTTCCCGATGTTCATCCAGGGCATGGCCGGCGTGTCGCGGCGGCTGTACGATGGCGGCGCCCTGTACGCGCACGCGCAGGACGTGCTCTGGCTCAACGAGGTGATGTCGATCTCCGCGTGGGGACTCGGCCTTGCGCAGATTTTCTTCATCGTCAACTTCGTCATCAGCCTCCGGAAGCCGCGCGTGGCGGAAGACAATCCGTGGGAGGCGACCACCCTGGAGTGGGCGGCGCCGTCGCCGCCGCTGCCGCACGTCAACTTCCGGGAGCCGGTGACGGTATCCCGCCAGCCGTACGACTACAGCCCGGCCGGCAGCGACGCAGGGTTTCTGCCGCAGAGCGATCCGGCCGGACCCGCGCCCAGCGGCGCCGTCGCCGGCCACTGAGCGACCGCGGCCCATGGATATCCCCTACACGTCGGCCGAACATCCGGAGACGCGCCTCTACAACGGCAAGCTCGGCATCTGGCTCTTTCTGGCCTCCGAGGTGCTGCTGTTCGGCGCGTTCTTCTCCACCTACATCCTGCTCCGCGTCGGCGCCGGCGGCGACTGGCCGGTGCAGGCGGAGTTGCTCAACATACCGCTGGCTACCGTCAACACGGTGATCCTGATCTCTTCCAGCGTGACGATGGTGATGGCGTGGGCGTCGCTGAAGCTGGAGCGGTTCGACCGCTTCGTCCTGTTCTTCGCCGCCACCATCGCCCTGGCGCTCGCCTTTCTGGTCATCAAGGGGTTCGAGTACGCGGCGGAGTTCTCCCATCATCGCTATCCCCGCACCAACACCTTTCTCGGTATCTACTTCACGATGACGGGCCTGCACGGGGTGCACATCCTGGCCGGCGTGGCGGTCAACGGCTACCACTTGGCGACGGCGCGCCGGTGGTACCGGGACGACCCGGAGCGGCTGGCCAACCGTATCGAGATCGCCGGGCTGTACTGGCACTTCGTCGACCTGGTCTGGATATTCCTGTTCCCGGTCCTCTACCTGATATGACGATGAGCGCACCGAGGAGTCGATGATGGCCGATCAGCACGTCGAGAAGCACGTCCGCCAGTACCTGACGGTATTCGCCGCGCTGCTGGTGTTGACCGTGGTCACGGTGCTGGCCAGCCGCATCGATCTGGGGATCACCGGCGGCGTCATCCTCGCCCTGATCATCGCCGGGGTGAAGGGCACGCTGGTGGCCGGCGTGTTCATGCATCTGTTCAGCGACAAGCGCAAGATGATCTACGTGGTGTTGATCTATACCGGGATCTTCCTGGCGGCGCTGTTTCTGCTCACGGCCCTGAGCTTTGGCGACTCGCTCGATCTCGGGAAAGGGGATTCCGGGTAGGACGGCATGTCGCTCAAGGTGTTCCACCTCGTCTTCGCCAGCATCGCCGGGCTGTTCCTGGCGCTGTTCGCGCTCTGGGCGTTTCTGTTCGCGCCGGGGCTCGACCGCGGACCGGCCGTGGCGCTGGGCGTGGCCGCGGCGGCCGCGCTGGCGGCGCTGATCGCCGTCGAGAGGCGCGTGCTGGCCAACCTGCCGCGGAGGACGCGGTGATACGCCGGCACGCGGCGCGGCTGCATCCGGCGCTGGCGGTGGCGGCGCTGCTGTTGGCGCCGCGCGCGGCCGGCGCCTGCGCGGTCTGTTTCGGCGATCCCGGCTCGCCGGCCACCAAGGGGCTGACCGCGGCCGTGCTGTTCCTGGTCGGGGTCATCGTCGCGGTGCTGGCCGGGGTGGCGCTGTTCGCTATCGCCATGCTGCGCCGCGCCGAGCGGCAGCGCGGGCATGGCTCGCAGAGCGCCGAGCCGACTGGGGGAACCGATGGTTGAGTTCGCGCGGGCGCTCGGCCTGCCGATCGACATCTCCGCCGACGGCTACCGGATCGACGCGATCATCGGGTGGGTGCACCTGTTGATGTTCGTGCTGTTCGTCGGCTGGGGCGTGTTCTTCATCTACGCGATGATCCGGTTCCGGCGGCGCAACAATCCGCAGGCGGACCCGCAGGGCGTGCGCAGCCACGCCACCAGCTATCTGGAAGGCGCCGTGGTCGTGATCGAGCTGGTACTGCTGTTCGCCTTGTCGGTGCCGTTCTGGGCCGGCGTGGTGGCGCGGGTGCCGGAGCCGTCGGAGGCGATGCGGGTGCGGGTGATCGCGCAGCAGTTCCAGTGGAATATCCATTACGCCGGCCCCGACGGCGTGTTCGGACGCACCGATCCGGCGTTGGTGCGCCCGCAGGAGAACAATCACATCGGCCTGGACCGCGACGATCTGTTCGGCAAGGACGACGTGATGACCAACAATCAGCTCAACCTGCCGGTCGATCAGCCGGTGGTGGTCGAGCTGTCCAGCCTGGACGTGGTGCACAGCTTCTTCGTGCCGGTGCTGCGCGTGAAACAGGACGCGGTCCCCGGCTTGGTGATTCCGCTCAGCTTCACCGCCACCGCGACCGGCAAGCACGAGATCGCGTGCGCGCAGCTCTGCGGCATCGGCCACGCGCAGATGCGCGGCTTCATCACCTTGATGGAGCCGGCCGAGTTCGAGCGGTGGTTGGCGGAGCGGTCGCAGGAAGCGCAAGAGGCGGGACCGACCAGCTTCTTCTGATCGCCCTCCCGTCGACGCTATCGATCATGGGAGGGTCCGGGCCAGGAAGCCGCGAAACCGGTCCAGATCGCGCCGTACCAGGGGCATGACCCGCCGGTAGACGTCGCACAGATAGTCGAGCCGCGCCCAGTCGTAGTCCATCTCGTAGTAGTAGCGCTTGAAGTGGCGGAAGCGCCGGAGCTCGTGCAGGAGCCGCTGCGTCTGATCGTCGATCACCGGCTCACGGACACCGTCGATGTGCAGCGTCATCTTGTCGAGCAGGTCGGTGTGCCAGCGATCCTCGACCAGCGCGTTCTCGAAGTGCTGGGAGATACGCAAGAACAGCGTCTCCAGGGCGGTGTAGGTGTTCTCCAGCGTCTGGGCGACGTAGGCCGCGGACACCTCCGACCGTCCGATCCGGGGCAGCGTGCAGGTCAGAAACGTCTCCAGCTTCGCTGCCATGCCGTCGACCACGCCGGCGATGCGCTCGATCTGCGCCGGCAACAGCTCGGCTTCAGTCGCCACGGACGATCCTGCCCTGGGTACGGATCGAGTCGGCGAACGCCGGATGGAGCTTGTCCAACTCGACGACGTGGACCGGCAGGCGGGTCCGCGCCTCCGCGTCGGCGATGATCGCGAAGTACTCCGCCGGCGACGCGACCCCTTCGAGCGCGATGTCGATGTCCGACCGTTCCGAGAAATGGGCGTCGTGGATCAGCGACCCCCATTGCCAGATGCGGCGGGGACGGTAGGTAGCCCAGATGTGATCGACGATGATACGGAAGTCGGCGCGCGCCCGGCGCAGCCGGGCGGCCAGCAGCGCTTGGCGGTCCTCGACCCGGCGCTCGAGTCGAGCGCGCATCTTCCGTAGCTCGGCCTCGCCGGTCATGCGTTCACCGCCCAGACGGTCAGCCGCGCGACAACTCGGCCTTGAGGGCGGTGATCTCGCCGGCGATCTCTACGTCGTCCGGCAGGCCGCGTTCGGCGCGCCGGTACCAATATCCGGCGTTGGCGCGATCCCCCTCCAGCAGATGCACGATGCCGTGCGTCCAGCACGCGAGGCGAGATGAGTCGCTCTGCACGATGGCGTGAGCGGCCTGCCAGTCGCCTTTCTCGATCAGCCGTACTGCGTCATGGAGGGTAGCCATGAATCGGATGTTATCAGGTGCGGGGGCGGCCAGCCGAGCGGCGGCTGGCCGTCCGGTTCGCCTATCGTAGGCTACGGCGCGCTCAGCGTTCCGGTTTCCCGCTCCCGGCGGTAGGTGAGCAGCAGCTCATCGGCCGAAGGCAGCCGGTAGTCGAGCCGCTCGGCGGTCGCGGCGGCCGACATCGTGGTGTCGTGCGGGACCGTCGCGCCGGCTGTCGCCGACCAATCCGGCGGCCCGTTGCGGATCAGGCCGGCATCCAGATCGAACGCCCGCGCCGCCGCCTGCGCCGCCTCCAGCCGCGACAGGCTGGCGCCGGAGCAGCAGTGGAATGTCCCGCGCGCGCCGCGCTCGATGATCCGCATCATCATCTTCGCGCTCTCGCTGGCCAGGCTGAGGGTGGCGTGCATGTTGATCGCCCCGTGCCAGAGGACGAAGGGCTGGCCGGCGGCGAGCGCGTCGACGACCGCGGTGACCAGGTTGCCGAACCCGACGTTCTGCGTGAGCGGCGTATCCGGGCGCGTCCAGTGCACGCCGCTGACCCCGGATATGCGCGCGACCGCGCCATCACGGGCCGCCGCCAGCACCACCGTCTCGCCGACCACTTTGTGGACGCCGTAGAGATTGAGCGGGTTGGGCGGGGTACGCTCGTCCGATTCGCTCCGCATGCCGTCGAACACCCAGTCCGAGGAGACCAGGATCATCCTGGCGCCGACCTCATTGGCGGCTTCCGTCAGATGGCGGGTGGAGTCGACGTTGGCGCGCCACGACCGCTCCCGATCGCGATACATGAGGTTGAAGTCATTGAGGATCGCCGCGTGGATGATCGCGTCCGGCCGGAAGGCGCGCACGCTGTCGAGCACCTGCGCCCGGTCGGCGACGTCGACGCCGCCGTACTCGTAGGGGACCGGAGCCTCCGGCCGCCAGCGGTGCGCGGTCGTGAATACCGTTGCGCCGTACTGCTCGACGGCGACCTTGACGATGTTGCTGCCGACGAAGCCGGTCCCACCGGTGACGTACAACCTCATGGCGCCTCCCCCACCCCATCATACGCCATCGTCACTTCAGGATCAGCCGGCAGCCAACCCAGCGGCCGCCGGCCTTGGCCGGCCACGTAGCAGACCAAGTGGTGCGCGTGGGTAGCCGATCGCGCTCATCCGGTTCATCGTACCAGCGGAAGGAGACACGAATGGCAGACGCCGTCAGGTTCGCGATCGTGGGGCTGGGCATGGGCCGCCCGCGCGCCGATCGATGCATGAAGACCGCCGGGGCCGAGCTGACGGCGATCTGCGACCTGTCGGAGGAGCGCGGGGCCGCCGCTTCTGGCGAGCTGGGGGTGCCGTGGGTGCGGAACTACGACGAGTTGCTGGCGCGCGGCGACGTTGACGTGATCGGCCTGTGGACGCCGAGCGGCACCCACGCGGCGATGGCGGTGCAGGCGCTGCAGGCCGGCAAGCACGTGTGCATGACCAAGCCGATGGACATCTCCACCGCCGCCTGCGACCGGGCGATCCACGAGGCCGACAGCCGCGGGCTGCTCCTGGGCGTCGACTTCGAGCAGCGCTACCTTGCCCCGAACCACCGGGTCAAGCGGGCGATCGACTCGGGCGCCATCGGCCGGCTGCTGCGGGCCGACCTGCGCACGTACTGGTTTCGCGCGCAGTCCTACTACGACGCGGGCTTCCCGCAACGCTGGCGCAGCCGCCTCGATACCGAAGGGGGGTCACTGGCCAACCAGGCGGTCCATTTCGTCGACCTCCTGCTCTGGTGGGCTGGCGTCCCCGAACGCGTGGTCGGCTGCCGCGGCGCCTACGGCCACGACATCGAGACCGAGGACGGCACCACCGCCGTCGTCCAGTTTCGCAAGGGAGCCGTCGGGTCGATCGTCACCACCACCTGCGCCGTCCCCAACCGGGGGCACGAGATCACCCTGTGCGGCACCTGGGGCACGCTGGTCTGGTCCAAGGCCGACGAGGCGACGCTCGACCACGTGCCGGAAGGCTCCCGCTCGGCCGGCGACGCGTTCCGGGTCGACGGCAAGCCGGAGGCGGTCTCCGGCGACCTGGGCGCCTACGCGGTCCCGCCGGACCTGCCGGACAACATCTTCGCCGACATGGTGAGGACGATACGCACCGGCTCCGCGCTGCAATGCGACGGCCGCGAGGCGCGCCGCTCGGTGGCGCTGTTCGAAGCCGTGTACCGCGCCTCGGACACCGCCTCCTGGGTCGAGGTGTGACCGTCCCGGAACAGGCGCGACGGCCCAACATCCTCTACCTGCTCGCCGACGACCTGGGGTGGGCGGACGTGGGCTACCACGGCTCGGAGATACGCACGCCCAACCTCGACCGGCTGGCGCGGGACGGCGTCGAACTCGATCAGCACTACGTCTGCCCGATGTGCACGCCGACGCGCGCGTCGCTGTTGACCGGCCGCCATCCCGGGCGCTTCGGGCGGCACGCCACGGCGCCGTCGAACGCGCCGGTGCTCCCGGACGGCTACGAAACGCTGGCCGCGGCGCTGCGCAACGCGGGCTACGCCACCGGGCTGTTCGGCAAGTGGCACCTCGGATCGCATCCGCGCTTCGGTCCGAGCCGGTACGGGTTCGACTATTCCTATGGCAGCCTGGCCGGGGGCGTCGATCCCTACAGTCACCGCTACAAGGAGGGCGAGTATTCCCATACCTGGCACCGCAACGGCGAGCTGATCGAGGAGCGTGGACACGTCACCGATCTGATCGTCCAGGAAGCGCTGCGGTGGATGGAGGCGCAGGAACGACCCTGGTTCTGCTACGTGCCGTTCACCGCCGTGCACGTGCCGATCAAGGCGCCGGAGGAATGGATCGACGCCTACTGCGATCGGACCTATGACGCCGACCCGGCGCGCGACCGCTCGTACAAGATGTACGCCGCCTACGCAAGCCACATGGACCACGCGATCGGGCGGATGATCGAGTCGCTGCACCGGACGCTGCAGGTCGACGATACGATCGTGGTGTTTGCGTCCGACAACGGGGCGATTCCCGATTCAGCGACGGACACCATCCACCGGTATCCCGGCCGGCAGGAAGAGCTGCCGCGCCTGGGCAGCAATCTGCCGCTGCGCGGCCGCAAGGCGCAGCTCTACGAGGGCGGTATCCGCACGCCGGCGGTGATCAGTTGGCCGGGAACGCTGCGGCCGGCCACGGTGTCGCGGCCGATTCAGGTCGTCGACTGGATGCCGACCTTCGCCGGCCTGACCGGCGCGGTCACCGCCGAGGACCCGCGCTGGGACGGGCGTGACGTCTGGCCCCTGATCGCCGGCGAGGCGGCGGAGCCGGACCGGACCCTCTTCTGGAACTTCCGCGGCAGCGAGTTCGGCGTCCGTATCGGCGACCTGAAGCTCTGCACCGGCGGCGATCTGCGGCCGGAGAAGACCGAGCTCTTCGACTTGGCCGCCGACCCCGGCGAACGACACGATCTCTTCCAGGAGTCGCCCGGCCGGGCGGCGGACCTGCTCGACCTGATCCGGCAGGAGCGGGAGCTGGACGATGCGTCGAAGCGGCCGGACGCTCCGCCGTAGCTCAGGAGTCGTAGATGCTTCCCATCTGCCAAGCGTCGAGGGAGCGGAGCGTCGCGCCGCTCCCGCAGGCGCGCAGCGATACGCCGGCCGAGTCATCGCGCCCCGGATAGACGCGCAGCGCCACGCACTGGCGGCCGTTGACGAACACCTCCACCACGCTGCCAAGAGCACCGGGAAGGACCATGAGATCGCGCCCCCTGGTTGGCTGGCAGCAAGACCTTGATACGCGCTTCCGACAAGGCTACGATCTCCACCAGAGGCGTTTGCTTGAAATGAAACGTCCGGAGCAGAGGCTTGTACGCCCGACGCTGACTCCCGCCCAGCGGCGGGCATTGTCTGTTCGCGCTCAATATACAGGGAGCCCTGAGCATAAGGATCACCGCTGGTGGGGAGGATTGCCGAAGGGACGACGACTTCCAGGTGGAAGGGTCGGTCGACCGGGCAAGCAGAGGACGACCATCTGTCCACTGGTAGACGAACGTGGTCGTGCGCGGGCGACGGAATGGCTCAGAGAGGCAATCGAGCAGGGGAACTATCGGTTCGTGCAGACCGACCAGCAGTTCCCCAAGACGATATGGTATAGGGACTATTCGGGTCAGTATTGGTGTGGATACTGCACAAATACGGCTTCCGGAGAATATAAAGGATGGCCTATCAAGAAGGGTGAACGTGATGAGATTTTTGGTAGAGTGGATTGACGGCGGGGTGAATCGCGCGGCGGAGGAGCGCGCGACGCTTTGCGAGCTGGGTATCGAGCTGGGTATCGACGTCGATGCTCAGAACGCCTGCCGTTTCATCGATGACGTGTCCAAAGAAGAAACCGAGTCTCTTGTCGTTCCCGCGGTTCACCTTGCCGAAGGTCTCGCGACCGACTGGTGGATCATTTTTGGCGGCCGCGACCGAGACCACGGAATCAGGCGTTATCGAACCGGTTTCGCGCTACCCGACCTGTTCTTCAGGACGGACGGCTCGACGTTCGAGGTGACGAGCAAAGCCTTCTCCAGCGAGAATCCGCACCTTCGTTTTCCGTTTCATGGAGGAGAGAGGCTGTCGCGCGTCGTTGCGGAAGCAGAGTTGTCGCGGTTTATCGATGCAGTGGTAGACCGACTTGCCGGTAAAGGGGTCAGGAATAGCGAGGTCGCCGAGTGTTGGTCTCGCGTTGTCGAATCTCGCAACGATCCGGATGAACAGGCGTTCTGCGAAGCGGCGGGCGCGTTGAGATTGGATCCGTATGCGATTTCAGACGAGGACGCACGGTTCATCGAAGAGGCCAATCACGTGTTCTCGCAAGAATCGCTGATCGAGTTTCTGGCGGGTATCGGGAAGGAGGAACGGTTGGCGTCAATCCTGGAGCGTGTGCACCAGATGGAGTCGCGACCGGCGGCAGCGGCGAGCCTGCCGGAACTTGGCGATGTCTCTTGCCAGATAGAACCCTTGATTCGGCACGATTGGAGTGATCGTCCGTGGGAGGTGGGGTATCGCGCGGCGTGGGCTTTTCGCCAAGCCCTGGGCGTCACGTCGGACGACCGCTTTGCATCTCATATGACTCTTGCGAGGAAACTGGGGGCTGTGCAGTTCGAGCCTGCCAAGCTCTTCGACGGCATTCGGGCGTTGGTGTCTCGTCCTGACGGAGAAACCAGAATCCATTTGCACGATCATGGTGGAGACAAGAAATCCGCAGATATTACCGAGATATCGAACTTCTCCTTCGCACGGGCGGTCGGTGACGCGGTGTGCTTTCGCAATACCCGGCGGTCGGTGGTGAACGATCTTCATCATGCCGAACGGCAGGCAACCGGCCGGGCTTTTGCCGCGGAGTTTCTTGCACCTGTCGAGAGCGTGTTCGCGATGTGGGAGGATGGCCGTGATGTGGAGGCCATAGCGGATGAGTTCAGCGTCTCATCCTACGTGATCGAGAAGCAGATTGCCAATCAGCACCGCATACAGGCACTAAGGGATGCGTACGGGCAGCGCAAGCCGTTCAAGCAAGCCGTCGACGAGGCGATTCGCAAGGGTTCGGCGCCGTCATAGGCGCGCGCGCATGTTGCTGAGCGCATCGCGTCTGACGCTCCGAACTCGCCGGCGGCGCGGGCCGGACGGGGCGGAGACGGAGGAGATGGTGCTCGGGATGTCGATCGGCTATCGCGCGATGATGGCGGCGATGGGAGCGATCCTGATCTCCGGCATGCTGGTGGCGGCCGGTGACGGCGGCCGCCCGCTCACGCTGCTGGGCGACGCGATTCCGCTGGGGATCATCGCGATCTGCCTGCTCGGCGCGGCGTACCGCGACTGCTGGATATTCCGGCCGGCCGCCGGCGCCTGCGAGCGGCAGATCGGCTTGGCGTTCCTCTTCAAGCGCACGAACGTCCCGCTCGCGTCGATCGGAAGCGTCGAGGTGAGCGAGTATCTGCGGGGAGGGCCGATCGACAGCGCGCCGCTGGACCGCACCCGGTACGCCGCCGGCCGGCTGCCGCTGGGCCGCCTCAAGCCCCGCAGCTTCGTGACCTTGAGCCTGATCGACGCCGACGAGCGGACCATCCGGATCGATCACTCCGGCGGCTCGACCGCCGACCGCATGGTGACGGTCGGCAGGGAGTTGGCGTTTTTCATCGGCGTCGAACTGGTCGACCGCACCGCGGGCGCCGCGCCGCAACCATGAGCAGGGAACGACCGAGCGTCGTGCTGGTCCTGACCGACGACCAGGGCTACGGCGACCTGGGGTGCCACGGCAACGAGGTGATCCGCACTCCCAACGTGGACCGACACCATGCTGACGGCGTCCGCTTCACCGACTTCCACGCCGGCACCACCTGCGCGCCGGCCTGCTGACCGGCCGCGACTGCAACAGCGCCGGCGTCTGGCACACGGTCGGCGGCCGCTCGCTGCTGCGGGAGGATGAGTGGACGCTGGCGGATGCGCTGCGCGAAGCCGGCTACCGCACCGGCCACTTCGGCAAGTGGCACCTGGGCGACAGCCAGCCGTTCCGGCCCCACGAGCGCGGGTTCGAGCGGTCGATCTACCACGCCGGCGGCGGCATCGGCAATGTCGGCGACCCGTGGGGGAACGCACCTTCCCCAGGTACCGGTCGATCCCGGCGGCGGCGCTGGTGGCGGCGCATGGAGGCGATCACCGGCCGCGCTGGTGGCGTAGCTTGGTGAGTATCGAGGCGATCCCGGCAGCCGAAGAGGACCGGTCATCGTTCAAGAACAGGTAGCCCATCGCCCCCTTTCATCGGCCGGGTCGCCGCCGGGGTAGAACCCGTGTATCGGTAGAGTCATGCGCAGAGACTCGCCCACAATCCGTCTGTGCGCGCGCTCGACGTTACCAGTGATCTCCAGGACTACGCCTCCGGGCTTCCAGTCTGTTACTGTGTCTCCCGTGACAATAGGCTCGCGCTCCATGAGGTTGTGTCAATAGGTGTGTAAACGAGTCAGGCAGCGTCCCGCTCCTGATGCTCGTCGACGCGAACTCCGTCTCGGTATTCGGCTCCCTCCTGCACGTCTTGAAGTAGCTCCGGGGCATTCAGCTTCCGGAACTTCGTCTCTGCCACAGCAGCATCTTCCAGATCACCGCAGTGGCGTTGGCGACCTTCTTGAAGCGCTTCGCTGCATCCGTGCGCAGCCGCAGCGCCGCGAACGGCGACTCGATCACGTTCGTCGTCCGCAGGTGCCGCCAGTGCTCCTGCGAGTAGCGGTAGTAGCTCACCAATCGCTCCCAGTCTTCGTCCAGCAGCCGCGCAGCCCGCTCCAGGCCAGCGCCCCTTGCGCCCACTTCCGAAACTCGCCCTTGCGTCGCTCGGCGCGCTGCCGCGTCGCTGCGTAGGCTACCTGCCGCAGCTTCTGCTTCGCCTCCTCCTGAGCCCGCTTGGGCACCTGATCGAGCACATTGACGATCCGGTGGTTTCCAGCACCGCTGCTGATCTGCTTCCGGGTACACCTCGGTAAGCGCCGCCCAGATGCCTAGATGGCCGTCGCCGACCACCAACCGAGGGCTGCTCAGACCCCGCTCGCGCAGGTCGCGCAGCAGCCCCTTCCAACTCTCCGCTGACTCACGGTACCCGCTGCGTAACCCGATCAGCACCTTGCGCCCGTCGGCCATCCCGCCGATCGCCACCAATAACGCCGCCTTGTCTTTGTCCAGTCCCGCTTTCACGTACACCCCGTCTACCCACAGGTACACCAGCGGCGGCTCCGCCAGACTGCGCTGCTGCCAAGCGAGCGCTTCGGCCTGCCATCGCTCTTTCGCCCGCGCCACCGTGCTCGCCGACAACGGCGCGTCCTCCCCCAGCAGCCCGCGCAGCGCCAACTCGAAGTCGCCGAGCGCCAAGCCGTGCAAGTACAGCTCCGGCAACAGGTCGTTGATCTGTGCGGTGCGCCGGGTGAACAACGGCAGCAGATTGCTCTGGAATCGCTCATCGAGCCCCCGCACCCGCGGCCGGCGCAGGTGCACGGTGCCGCCGCGCATGGTCAGCCGGCGCGGCTTGCCGTAGCCGTTGCGGTAGCCATGGTCGTTGCTGCCCCGGCGGTGGTAGCGAGCGCGGCCGAGAAACTCCGTCACTTCCTGCTCAAGCAAGTCCTGCAGCGTCCTCCTGATTGTTGTTGTTGCTATCAGGATTCTACAGGGCGCCGCCTTTTTCGTTTACACACCCTCTGATGGTACCTCTCGGGCGTGCCGGGTTGGGCAATGCGGCCGGTGGCGCTGTGGAGCTGCACCGCGTTGCCGAGGATCGCCTTCATGCGGGTGAGGACCGGCGGGTTGTCGAGCAGGAAGGCGAAGCGGTCGTCCTCTTCCAGGAGCCGGCTGAAGAAGCTGCCGTACGGTCCGGGGTTGCGCTCGCCGTCCCATCCCACGGTGTCGCGGGAGTGGGCGTCGTCCATGGCGTGGCGGAGGCTCTCGACCTGTTCGGCGGTGATGGCGTCATCGACGATCAGGTACCCCCATTTCCGGATGAAGCGGACCTCCCGCTCCAGGTCAGGGGTGAGGTCCGGGTTCAGGCGCTGCGGGACGATCGAGAAGTCGGCTGCGGCCATGGCACTCTCCAGTCGGTTCCATGATCAGGTCGATTGTCCGGTGGTCAAGCCAGGCGTAGTCCGCCGCCATGGCGCTCGAAGACGCGATGATCTATGGCGCAGGTCGGATTTCATATGCCCGGTCGGTATGGTTCTATCTTCCAGGTTGTAAACGTTCCATAAGACCGGTTATATTCCTTTCATATGACCGGTCAGAACGATGGCTACTACGCGAGGATCGGCGACGCCGAGCTTTCCCGCAGGCTTGAGTCGGCCGGCGCGGTGTTGATCGAAGGGCCCCGCGCCTGCGGCAAGACCGAGACGGCCCGCCAAGTGGCGGCCAGCGAAGTGCTGCTGGACGTCGACGACAACGCGCGCCGCGCCATCGAAGTCGACCCGGCGCTGGTATTGGCAGGGGATACTCCGCGGCTGATCGACGAATGGCAGCTCGAACCGGCGTTGTCGCGCAACTGTGCCGGGGCGGCTGGCCCGGCGACCTGCACCGTTCCGACGCCGCCTGTCAGGCCGCCCGCATCGACTACCTGGAGGAGATACGCCGCGCCGACATCTCCCGGCCGGACGGCATTCAGCGCAACCCGGAAAACGTCGGCAGGGTGATCCGCTCGCTGGCGCGGAACCTGGCGACCACCGCCAGCGCCCGGACCATCGCTGCGGACGCCGGCGGCGGCGACGGCTACCTGGACGCCCTGCGCCGGCTGATGGTCTACGAGGAACAGCCGGCATGGGCGCCGTATCTGCGCTCACGGTCCCTGCTGCGCCGCGCGCCGAAGCGCCACTTCGTCGATCCGTCCCTGGCGGCGGCCGCTCTCGGCGCGACCCCCGAACGGCTGCTGGCCGATCTGGAGTTGGAGCTTCTGGGGTGTCTGTTCGAGTCCCTGGTCTACCGCGATCTCACGGTCTACTCCCGCGCCTGCGACGCGACGGTCTATCACTACCGGGACAACACCGGCCTCGAAGTCGATGCGGTGGTGGGAAGACCGCCGGGGCGACTGGTGCGCCTTCGAGGTGAAGTTGGGCGTGGGGCAGATCGACGCCGCCGCTCGCACGCTGCTGAAATTCCGCGACCGGGTCGACGCAGAGAACTCCGGGCCGCCCCGCACCCTGGGGGTGATCGTGAGCTCCGGCTACGGCTACCGCCGCGCGGACGGCGTGACCGTCATCCCCGTCGCCGCGTTGGGGCCATGATCGTCCGGAGCAAGGATCGGATCGTCGCCGTCGCGCGGCCGGCGGCGCGACGCGCGAGGTCAGATGTAGCCGGCCGCGGTGAGCAGGTCGGCTTGGTCGGAGAGGCGCCGGAGCACGTGTTCGGGGTAGATCGACATGCGCTGGAACGGCAGGTTGTCGCGCCCGATCGCCGGCATGTAGTTGAAGAACGCGGAGCGCCGGATCGAGCGGTTGGTCACCGGGTAGGCGTTGTGCGTCATGCCCTCGGAGAAGATCACCACGTCGCCCGGCGCGGCGAGCACCGGCACCGCCATCGGGTTGCGGCTCGCGTCGTCCATGGCGAACGGGCAGGCAAAGTTGGCCTTGTGGCTGCCGGGGATGGCGGCGAACGGGCCGTTCTCCACCCGCGTCATGTCGGACAGGATGATCACGCTCTTGGTGCTCCTGCAGGCGAACCGCCCGCGCGTGTGGTCGTAGCCGTAGTGGATGTCGCGGTCGACCGGAAAGCCGCCGTTGTGCAGGCCGCCGCCGGGGGCCGGTCCCGCCTTCTCGATGTAGTAGGTGGCGGAGAGGTAGACCGGGCCGCCGGCCAGCTCGGTGTGGATCGCCTTGAGGACCGGGTCGCGCACGATACGGTCGAACTTGCCGGTCCCGCACAGCGCGTGATCGACGCGGCCGATGCCGCCCGTCCGGGGATTGGGGGCGCGGTCGGCGCGATGCTCGCCCTTCCAGAACGGATGTTCGCGGTCGGCCATGGCCGACCGCAGGAAGTAGCTGGCGACGCCCAGCCGCGTGTAGGTGTCATAGTCTCTGGGGATCGCCTGCAGCTCGTCGATTCCCGCGTGGAACTCCGCCACTGCGTCCGCATCGAAGTGCTGCCTGAGCACGAAGTAGCCGCTCAGGTCGAATTCGTACTTCTGCTCGGGCGTAAGCTCGTATGCCGGCGCGTTCGCATCAGCCACCGGCGCCGCTCCCGGACTCGCGCCAGATCATGCGCCGCGCCGTCCCGTCCATGATCGACGCGCGGTCGGCGTGGTCCAGGTCCGGCAGCAGCTCGTCCAGCACCCGGGTCAGCGGGCCGTAGCCGGGATCGTCCTGTATCCACGGGAAGTCGGTCGCCCACATGCAGCGATCGGCGCCCAGCTCCGCCAGCAGCGTCTCGTGCCACCGCTGCAGGTCCCGGTACGGGTATGCCTCCTCGCTGAAGGCGTACTGGCCGGACAGCTTCACGCACACGTTCGGGTATTGGGCAAGGCCGAACGTGTTGTGGCGGGTCAGCGGCATGTCGCCCTGGAAGGCGCGCCGGGCCATCCTGGGCCTTCCCGTTTCGTCGGTCGTCATGGACCCCTCCGCCGGACAGACCATCAGGTGGTTGAACACGACCGTGAGGTGCGGAAATGCGTCCAGCAGCCAGGGACACAGGTGCGCCTCGGCCGCTCGGGGATAGAGCCAGATGAGGTAGTTCTTGTCGGCCGCGTGCTTCCAGACCCGGTAGGTCGTGAAGGTGCGCACGTCCACCGGTGCGAGCGGATCCAGCGGGCCACCGATCTCGAACAGCCGGAAGCCGACGATGCCGCCGTCCTCGGCGAGCCGGTCCATGTGGTCTTCCGGGTGCTGCGGGTCGGGCACCAGGCCGATTCCCTTGAACCGTTCCGGGTAGTTCCTCAGGCAGTGCCGGAGGTAGGCGTGGGTCGCAAGCGAGGTCCCGCCGATCTGCACCAGCGTCGCCCGCTCGACGCCATGGGTCTGCATGGCCTGCAGGAGCTTCTCGACGCCTTCCTCTCGGTCCGCGGGCATGGTGTCGTGCACGTCCCGCGGGAACTCGCGCGATGCCTTGGCGAAGACGTGGACGTGCGCATCGATCACGGGCTTCTTCTCATCGGCTCCAGCCCAAGGAGCTTTCGCCGAGCCGAGGTCGTGCACTTGTGCGCGACGCGCGTGTAGGGACTGCGGTGCGCCCTCGCCTCGCTCCACTTCTCGTAGATGAGGATGATCGACTTTCGCGCTTGGCCGGTCCTGTTGACCATCGAGGTGTGCCAGCCGTAGGAGTTGAACAGGACGGCGTCGCCGGCCTTGCCGGCGAAGATACGGCAGCCGGGCATGGTCTCCGGCGGCCGGTGATTCGGGCACTCGCCCGCCTCCGGCTTGTGGCTTCCCGGGACGTAGCCGAACGCGCCGCCGTCGGCAGAGACGTCGTCGACGTAGATCTGCACCTTCATGTGCAGCGGATTCGTATGCGGCACGTCCGCGTGCCAGCGCAGGTAGCTGACCGGCTGCGCTGGCAGTGTTCTGACCTGCGGGGCGAGCAGCAGGAGCTCATGGTCGGCGAAGTCCATCAGATAGGGGTACCAGGACGGGTGGTCGATCAGGTCGATGAAGGCGTCGTCCTGCTCCAGCGCGTGCGGGATATCGAAGTACCCGGCCGGCTGCGTGCCCAGGGCGATGCCTTCCAGCCACTGCGCCTTGGCGTCACGCGCGCAGCGATCGAAGGCGCGTTGCAGGCGCGACAACTCGCCGCCGGCTACGGCTGCCGCCAGGAACAGGTAGCCGTGCTCTTCCCAGAACCGTCGTTCCGCTTTGCTCGGATGAGATGCCGCCATGTCTATCCGGTCGTCCGTTCCGGGACCGTAACGTAGCATACTCCGGTTTGCCGGCCCCGCGTTCGTCGCGGTTCCGTTCTTGCGCCGCGGCGGGCTTCGTGGTACCACAGCCGGCCGAGATGGCCACCGCTTACGCGCCGTTGGCGGACATTCGCGGACACCTCCGGGTGGCGTGGTACCGGACCCGGATCGAGCCGGCCACGCTCAGGCGGCTGATGCAACGCAGCGACTTGCAGGGGTGGCTGCAGGCCGGCGGCCATCTCCTCCTGTACTTGGCGACCGGCGCCCTGGCGTTCCGACTGTGGGCCGATCAGGCGTGGGTAGCGTTCGCCTTCGCGCTGTTCGTCCACGGTACGGTGGCGAGCTTCACGCGCGGCGTCGCGCCGCATGAGCTCGCGCACGGCACCGTGTTCCGCACGAAGTGGCTGAACCACGTCTTTCTCTACGTCTACAGCCTGCTGAGCTGGTGGGATCCCTTTGACTACGGCACCAGCCACACGTACCACCACCGCTACACGCTGTACCCGGCAGGAGACCGGGAGAACCTGCTGCCTCTCGATCCCCGGGTCGGCGGGCCGTGGTTCCTCATCCAGATGTTCACCCTGAACCTGACCGGCCGTCCCGGACGCACGTTCGGCAAGGGCGGGTTGATCTCCACCATCGTGATCCGTGTTACAACCTCAAGAAGCTGGCACGGGAGATCGCCCACGACATGCCGGAGCCACGCACGCTGTGGGGGGCGTGGCGGGAGATGCGCGCGACCTGGAAGCGGCAGCAGACCGACCCGGATTACCAATTCGACACGCCGGTGACCGACGAGGCGCCCGCTTCCGCGATTGCGCGGGATGGCCGTTGCGGCACGCCGGACGACCTGGAAGCGTCCATCGGCGAGCTCGCGCCGCGGGGGCTCCGAGCGCCTCCCGAACCGCGGTAGCGCGGATGGCGCCGACTTTTGCGAGCGCATACTTCGTCGTCCATCTGCCCCTCTGACCGAGATGAGATCGAATCGCCCGGACCGGAAGCCCGTGCGCGTCAGCGCCGACGTGGGCGGGACCTTTACCGACGTCGTGCTCACCGATGATGACGGCCGCATCTGGACCCACAAGCTGCCTTCCACGCCGCCGGACTTCGAACGGGCGGCCTTGGCGGGAATCCAGCGCACGATCAGCCTGGCCGGCGTCGCCGGCAGCGCCGTGGGCCTCGTTTCCCATGGCACCACGGTGGCGACCAACGCCGTGCTGGAAGGGCGCGGCGCGCGCACCGCGCTGATCACCACCGCCGGGTTCCGCGACGTGCTGGAGCTGCGCCGCATCCGCGCCCCGCAGCTCTACGACCTGTTCTTCGAAAAGCCGCCGGCCCTCATCGAGCGCCGCCTGCGGTTCGAGCTCGGCGAGCGGGTCACCGCTTCCGGCGAGGTTCTGAGCGGCGTGCGAGAGGAGGAGCTTGAGCGCATCGCGGCCGCGCTGGTGCGGGAGCGGGTCGAATCGGTCGCCGTCTGCCTGTTGCACGCCTACGCCTATCCGCACCACGAGCGTCTGGCCGGCGAGTTCCTGCGCAGGGAGTTGCCGCGGCTGCCGGTGTCGCTGTCGTGCGACATCCTGCCGGAGCGGCGCGAGTACGAGCGCACGGCGACGACCGCGGTCAACGCCTACGTGCGCCCGACGATGGCCGCGTACCTGCTGGCGATGCGGCGGGGACTCGACGAGCTCGGCATAGACGCGCCGTTGCTCATAATGCAGTCATCCGGCGGTCTGGCCTCGGAGGCGCACACCGCCCGGCGGCCGGTCTTCATGCTCGAATCGGGGCCGGCCGCCGGCGTGCTGGCTGCCAACCTGACTGCCAAGCGGCTCGGCGCCGCCAACGTCATCACCCTCGACATGGGCGGCACCACCGCCAAGGCTTCGATGGTCGAAGGCGGCCGGGTGAGCTATTCGGCCCAGTACGAGGTGGGAGCATCGCTGTCATCGGGCAGCCGCCTGGTGGGCGGCGGCGGCGAGCTGATCCGCGCCCCGACCATCGACATCGCCGAGGTGGGCGCCGGCGGCGGCAGCGTGGCCTACGTGGACGCGGCCGGCGGCCTGCGCGTCGGCCCGCGCTCGGCCGGGGCGCGGCCGGGCCCTGCCTGCTACCGCCGCGGCGGAACCGAGCCCACGCTCACCGACGCCAACGTCGTGTTGGGCTACATACGCCCCGGCCCCCTGGCGGACGGCGACGTCATGGTCGACGCGGACCGCGCGCGGCGCAGCGTGGCGGACCAAATCGCCGACCCGCTCGGCCTCGACCTGCTGTCCGCGGCGTTCGGGATACATCAGATCGCCAACGCCACCACCATGCGCGCGCTCCGCCAGGTGTCCACCGAGCGGGGCCGGGATCCGCGCGAGTTCTCACTCGTCGCCTTCGGCGGCGCCGGTCCCATCCATGCCGCCGGACTGGCGAGCGAACTGGCGATCAGCCGCGTGGTGATCCCGCCGCTGCCCGGCCTGTTCAGCGCCATGGGGCTGCTGTTCTCCGGCATCGAGCACCACTCGGTCCGAAGCTGTCTGCTGTCGCGGCAGGAACTGTCGGCAGACGCCCTGGATGCGCTTCGTTCCGATCTGCGCGCAGGTCTGTTGCGCACGTTTTCCGAGGAGGGGCACGCGGCGGACCAGATCGCCATCCGCTACAGCGCGGACGTACGCTTTCGCGGCCAGACCTCGGAGATCAACGTGCCGCTGGCATCCGGATCGTGGGGGCCTGCCGACCTGACGGCGTTGCAGGAGGCATTCGCGGATGAGCACGAGCGCCTGTACGGGCACCGCTCCGATCCCGACAATCCGGTGGAAGTGGTGGCCCTGCGCGCGATCGGCCGCGCCGAGGTCGCGGACATGCTCGACCGCGTCCGACCCGGCGCTGCCGTCTCGGGCGATTCCCGCGATCGCAGCGCCTGGTTCGGCCCGTCGTGGGGCAGCATCGACACGCCGGTGTGCCGCCGGGAGGACCTGCGGCACGGCGCGCGCGGCCCGCTGCTGATCGACGAGTACGACACCACGATCGTGGTGCCGCCCGGACTGCGGGCGCGTGTCGACGACGATCTCAACGTCCACGTCGAGCTCGTAGAGGAGGCACGCGAGTAGATGGCACGCACGGTCGATCCCGTCACCCGCGAGATCGTCAAGAACGCGCTGGCCGCCGCTGCCGACGAGATGGCGATCGCGCTCTACCGCACCGCGTACTCGACGATCGTGCGCGACTGCCTGGACTATTCCACCTCGCTCTGCAACGGCTCAGGCGAGATGATCGCGCAGGGCGTGACCATCCCGCTGCACCTGGGCTCGGTGCCGTTCGCGATGGAAACGCTGCTCGCCAAGTACGGCGACAGCATGGAGGAAGACGACGTCTTCATCCTCAACGACCCCTTCGAGGGGGGCATGCACATCCCGGACATCTTCATCATCAAGCCGATCTACTGGGAAGGAGCGCGCATAGCGTTCTCCGTGGCCACCGCCCACCACCTCGATCTGGGCGGGCGGCTGCCGGGGAGCTCGGCGTGCGACAACACCGAGATCTTCCAGGAAGGGTTGCGCATTCCGTGGTTGAAACTGTACCGGCGGGGCGAGCCGGACGAGTCGCTCTTCGCCATGCTGCGGGTCAACGTCCGCGTGCCGGAGATGACGCTGGGGGACGTGCGCGCGCAGGTGGCGGCCTGCCACACCGGCGAGCGCGCCGTGCACGAGCTCGTGCGCCGCTATGGACCCGAAACCTTCCGCGCGTGCGCGGCCGACCTGATCGACTACACCGAGCGGCTGGTGCGCGCCGAGATCGCGCGCTGGCCGGACGGCACCCACACCTTCACCGACTACATGGACTCCGACGGGATGGGCGGCCCGCCGGTGAAGTTGCACGTGGCCGTGACGGTGCAGGGCGACAGCCTGACCGCGGACTTCACCGGCACCGCGGCGCAGGCGCCGGGTGCGATCAACAACACCTTCTCCTTCACCTTCTCGGTCGCCGCCCTGAGCGTGCGGGCGGCGTTGCGCCAGGACCTGCCCAACACCGCCGGCATCTTCCGGCCGATCACGGTCGTCGCTCCCGCAGGGACGGTGCTCAACGTGGTGATGCCCGGCGCGTCGTCGATGCGCGGCATCACCGGCTTCCGGCTCGCCGACCTGATGTTCGGCGCGCTCGCGCAGTTCGTCCCGCACCGCATCCAGGCGGCCGGCGAGGGGGGCAACTCGCTGGTGGTGATCGGCGGCCTGCGTCCCGATCGGTCGTCCTACGTCTACTACGAGTTGATGACCGGCACGTGGGGCGGGCGCCCGGACCGCGACGGCAACGACGGGCTGTGCAACCCGGCCAACGTCGCCAGCAACATCCCCGTGGAGGAGGCCGAGAGCAACTACCCGGTGCGGATCGAGCGCTACGGTCTGGTCCGCGACAGTGGCGGGCCGGGGAAGTTCCGCGGCGGAATGGGCGTCGAGCGGGAGTGGCGGCTCCTGGACGGCCACGCCCATCTGGCGATCCGCTCAGACCGGCGCGACCACCTGCCGTACGGGCTCTCCGGCGGCCGGCCGGGCAGGGGTTCGACCAACGTGCTGCGCAGAGAGTCCGGGGAGGAGGAAACCCTCATCACCATGATCTCCACGTCGATGGAGGCCGGCGAGCGCCTCTATCACCGCCAGGCCGCCGGCGGCGGCTGGGGCGATCCGCTGGAGCGGGACCCGGAGGCGGTGGCGCGGGACGTCCGCAACGACAAGGTGTCGCTCCGCTCCGCCCGCACGGACTACGGCGTGGTACTCGATCCCGAAACCTTCGCCGTGGATCACGACGCTACCGTCCGCGCCCGCCGGGAGCTCGCCGGCGCCCGCAGTCGATGAGCGATTCTCTCCATCAACCTCGACAGCCGCGCGCGAGCGCCGATGACCGCACGCGGAACACGGTCGCCGCCGGCCGGTCGACTCAGCGCTGCATTTCGGCCAGCAGCTCGACGATCAGGCCCATGCCGGCGCCCCAGCCCTTGTCCAGGCTCTCCATCGCGCCGGCGAAGGCGGCAATCTCGGCGTCGCTCGCCTCATGCGGCGCCCAGGTCAGGCGCAGCCGGGTGCGGCCGCCGTCCTCCTCGAAGGTCACGGTCGTCAGCAGCGCGCGGGGCCAGCCCGGCATCATGGGATTGGCGATGACGTTCCAGTCGGCATCCGCGACGGAGTGGAGCCAGACCAGCCGCTCCGGCGGCCTCACCTCCGTGTACTCGACCCGCTCGTAGTGCGAGCCGCCGCCCATGCGCATCTCGTCCAGCCACAGCCCGCCGGGCCGCACGTCCAGGCGGTGGACGATCGTTTCCACCCCCGGCCCGTACCAGCGCGGCAGCAGTTCCGCATCGGTCCACACCTTCCACACCAGCTCGCGCGGCGCATCGAACACCCGTTCCAGCACGTACGCCGGCACCTCACTCATCACTCGCTATCCTCACGTTCTCCGCGTTCTTCAACTTCGCTCTACGGTACCGGGCCTGTCGAGACTCGGAAACCCGGCGCTGCGGACCGTGGCCGGCATCGGCTCCGTGATAAGCTGCCGGCGATGCGCGTAACCAACGTCAAGGTCGATCTGTTCGCGTGGAACGGCGCGGTGTGGAAGACCGGCGCCGGCGCCACGTTCGGCGGGGCGACCCAGCTCGGCGTCGTGAGCGTGGAGACCGACGCCGGCGTCACCGGCAACGCCTTTCTGGGCAGCTCCCACCTCGGCGGGCACCACTTGGCCGGACCGCTCGTCGAGTACCTCAAGCCGATCGTCATGGGCCAGGACCCGCAGGACATCGGGCGGTTGTGGCAGCGGCTCTGGAAGATGAACCGCCAGGCGTCGATCAAGGCGATCGGCGCGATCGACATCTGCCTGTGGGACATCAACGGCAAGATCGCCGGCCAGCCGATCCATCGCCTGTTGGGGACCTGCAAGGACGCGGTTCCCGCGTACTCCAGCACCGCGTTCCATGAGACCGCGGCCGAATACGTGGAGGAGGCGCTGCGGTTCAAGGAGATGGGCTGGCAGGCGCACAAGCTCCATCCGCACGGCGAACCGAACGCGGACATCGACCTCTGCCGCGCGGTGCGCGAGGCGGTCGGCGGCCACTTCACGCTCATGCTCGACTCGATGTGGGCGTACCGGTACGCCGACGCGCTGCGCGTCGGCCGCGCCATTGAGGAGATGGGCTACTACTGGTACGAGGACCCGCTCGCCGAGGAGGATCTCTACAACTACGTCGACCTGGGACAGAAGCTCGACATACCGATCATGTCGACCGAGTACGCGCCGGGCCGGTTTCCCGGCATGGCGGTGTGGATCGTGCAGCGGGCCACCGACATCCTGCGCGGCGACGTCGCCGTCACCGGCGGCATCACGCCGCTCGTGCGCCAGTGCCACTTGGCCGAGGGGTTCGGCATGCGCTGCGAGCTGCATCACGGCGGCAACAGCCTCAACAACGTCGCCAACCTGCACGTCACCATGGCCGTTCCCAACTGCGAGTTCTACGAGTTCTTCCCCTGTACCGGCGCGAACGTCTACGGCCTGGTCCGGGACATCGAGGTCGACGCCGCCGGCATGGTGCGCGCGCCGGTCGAGCCGGGGCTCGGCTACCCGATCGACTGGGAGCTGGTGAACCGGGAACGGACCGCTACGGTCGAATAGTGACGGTCGAGTAGGCGACCGATGCGCGACGGAGCCCCGTCGACCCCGGATCCGCAGTACCGCTGGACACCGGGAGCCGATCCGAGCACCCCGGCGGAGATCGACCGGTTCTTCCATTCGCCGGCGATCGAGCGGCTCAAGGAGCTGATGTGCGACATCGGCCGCCGCCTCTGGCAGCGGGAGTTCGTGGACGGCAACGGCGGGAACCTGACGATCCGCGTGGGCGACGATCTGGCGCTGTGCACGCCGACCGGAAACAGCAAGGGGTTCATGACCCCGGACATGATGTGTCTGGTCGACCTGCAGGGCCGGCAGGTCGCCGGTGCCCGCGTGCGCACCAGCGAGATACTCACGCATCTTGGCGTCATGAAGCGGCAGCCCGACGCCAAGGCGTGCTGTCACGCCCATCCGCCGACCGCCACCGGGTTCGCCGTGGCCGGGGTCGCGCCGGAGCGGTTTCTCACCCCGGAGGCGGAGGTGTTCCTGGGCGAGGTCGGCCTGGCCGAGTACCGGAGCCCGGGCAGCGCGGCCAACGGCCGGTCGGTGGGCAGCGCCGCCGCCCGGCACCTGTGCGTGTTGATGCGCAACCATGGCGTGATGACCCGCGGCAAGCACCTGGAGATCGCCTACTGGCGGATGGAGAATGTCGAGGCGCTCTGCCGCACCTGGCTCGCCGCGCGCGCGGCGCTCCCGCAGGGCGATCTCCCGAGGATCACCGGCGACGAAGCCCGGCGCCTGCAGGAGCTGTACGAACGCGTATCCGCGGACGGATAGGTCAGGCGGCCACGGCCGGCCGCCGCGGCGCGTCCGGGACGAATCGGTAGTCGGGATCGCGCTGCTGCTGCCCGAGGATTCCGTCGATCTGCGTCCAGGTCTGCCGCAGGCCGCGCGTGCAGAGCGGCATGTCGTGCCGGATCAGACGATGCAGGCGCCCGAGCCGGTAGCACGGCACGGCGGCGTACATGTGATGCTCGGTGTGGAAGTTCATGTGCCAGTACAGGAACTGCAGCACCGGGCTCAGGTAGATCGTCCGGCAACACAGGCGATAGTCGGAGACGTTGTCGGAGAGGCCGATGTGCTGCGTCGCGTTGCACAGCCTTTGCAGCCAGCCGCCGAACGCGCGCGGGAAGGTGATCACCAGCGGCACTACCCACAGGCCAAGGGCAAGCGCCGCGGCGGCGATGGCCAGGTGTCCGGCCAGCACGATCCGGTCCCAGTTGCGCCGCGCCCGGCGCCGGTCGGGCGCGCTTGGCGGGAACAGATCGGCGATCCAGGAGCCCTCCGGGCCGACGTAGCCGAAGATGGTGCGCGCGTAGCCCTTCAGCACCGTGGGGATGTAACGCAGGTCGACGATCCCCCACTTCCAGATGCCCCGCAGGTCGAAGCTGCCGGGTAGCTCCACCTCGCGGTCGGCCGGCGGGTGCAGCGTGTGCTTGTGATGCGCGGTATGGCTGGCCCAGAAGACGTGATGGTTGTACCAGCCGATGAACGAATAGATGCGCAGGAACAGCCGGTTGAGCCACCGCGTACGGAACACCGAGTCGTGGATCAGCTCGTGAAAGCCGTTGACGATGAAGTGCCAGAAGTGGCCGTTGACCAGCACCAGCACCGCCGTGACGTACCACGGCCAATGGAGCGAGGAGTAGATCGCCGCTCCCGAAGCTGACGCCAGCACGGCCAGGAAGCCCAGGGTCTGCGCGAATCCCAAGAGGTCGCTGCGTTGATTCAGCTTGTTGAGATCGTCACGCGGGACCGGGCAGCGGTACCAGGCGATGCGCTCAGCCATGCGACAGCTCCTGCGCGTTCAGATACATCACCGGACGAGCACCGCTCAGCTCGACACGGTACCATTGGATGCCGTGTGCGTCGCGCTCCCGATCAACCTCGCCAACCTGCTCAAGGAGATCCGTTCCCTGCGCGTGGCGGTGATCGGCGACTTCTGCCTTGACGTCTACCTGGTGCTCGACCGGGCCGCTGCCGATATCTCCGTCGAGACCGGCCTGCCGACCCGGCCGGTCGCCGAGCAGCGCTACTCGCTCGGCGGCGCCGGCAACGTGGCGGCCAACCTCCGGGGCCTCGGCTGCGCGGAGGTGCGCGCCTACGGCGTGATCGGCGAGGATCCGTTCGGCGCCGAGATGGCGCGCATCCTGCGCCGCGCCGGGATCGACACGGACGGCCTGCTGACCCAGGGCGTGGCATGGGACACCTGCGCCTACACCAAGGTGCTGGAGACCGGCGAGGCGGGGCGTCGCGAGTCGAACCGCATCGACTACGGCAACTTCAACCGGCTGCGGCCGGACACCGCGGAACGGCTGGCCGCGCAGCTCGCCGGCGCGCTCGCGGACGGACGCGCCGATGCGGTGATCATCAACCAGCAGTTGCGGCGCGGCGTGCACACCGAACGCCTGCGCCGCCGCCTGCAGGACCTGATCCGCCGGCACCCGGACGCCCTGTGGGTCACCGACAGCCGGGACTTCGCGGGCGACTTCGCAGGCACCGTCCTGAAGCTCAACGAAGCCGAGGCCGCGGCCGCGGCGGGGGGAAAGCCTGCCGCAGGCGGTCCGACTCGGCCACGACCGGCTGCCGCCGCCGCACGTGAGCTCTTCCGGCGCTGGGCAAAGCCGGTATTCGTGACCCGCGGGGACCGCGGCTGCATCGCCTGCGACGCCGCCGGGGTGATCGAGCTGCCGGCGCTGACCTGCCCGACCGACATCGATCCGGTCGGCGCCGGCGATGCGTTCCTGGCCGGCCTCACCGCTGCTCTGGCGGCCGGCCGCGCCCCGGCTCCGGCGGCGGCGTTCGGGAGCCTGGCGGCCGGCGTCACCGTCACCAAGCTGCACCGGACCGGCACCGTCTCGCCCCGCGAAATAGGCGAGCTGGCGCGCGAGGCGGGCTGGCGCTTCCGCGCCGATGCGGCCGCTTCCACGGACCGCGCCCGCTGAGGCTTCGGCCTATCTTCCGTTTGCCGGCGCTTCTTCGGGGGGCAGTTTCCGTTTGCGCCGCATGCGGGCGTAGGACTCCGGTGTTCCGTCGTGGAACGAGCCGAACCAGCGGTCGAACGGAATCGACGACGCGCCGTAGTTGCACTCGAAGTGGCGGTGGTGCAGGTAATGGAAGTAGTTGTCGATCGATATCCGCTTGTCGGTATCTTTTTTGAGCACGAGTTGATCGAACCCGGCGTGTCCCAGCGCCGGACCTATGGCGGGACGCTGCATCAGATACAGCATGTGGATCGGATGGGACGGCACGACCAGCAGGATGATCCAACGAGTGAAGTAGAGCAGGTGCTCGATCGGGTGCATCGACAGCCCCGACCAGGGACCGACGTTGGTGTTGCGATGATGCAGGTAGTGGGCGGCCTTGTAGAGCGGCTTCCAGTGCGAGATGCGGTGCACGACGTAGAAGTGCAGGTCATGCCAGAACGGCAACACGGCGAAGAACGCCACGTGCCACACGGGATTGGCGCGGAGGTCGGCGAACGGCAACAGGCCGCGGCCGTATGCCCAGAGCAGCAGCACCTCGTACAGCGTCCATACGGTCGCGCCGCTGGCGATGCTCCAGAGCATGTTGTCCCACGTCTGGCTGTTGAACAGGAATGCCTTGTTCCTGGTGCTCGGCCAGCGTTTGTTGTACTTGAAGCGCGTGTCCTGCGAGCGCCGCCAGTAGAGCAGCACGTGCCAGACCCCGGCGAGCACCAGCAGCAGCGCCACGTTGCGCGCGTACATCGGCAGGATCCAGCCGGCCCGCAACTCCGTGAAGGTCGTCAGATCGGGAGCGCCCGGTTGCAGGAATCGCCACGTGAGCGCGGCGAGCCCGTAGTAGAACGCCGCGCCGAACGGCCACAGGAAGCCGGGAAACCCCAGCAGGAAGCGCAACAGCTTCTTCGGCTGCGGCGGCCAGACGAAGGGCTGGCCTTGCTGCAGTACCCTTGGCGCCCATTCTCCTCTGGCGTCTCGCGTCGTCGCGCCGTCGTCGACGCGAGCGGCGGGCTCGGCGGGCCCGCGTGTCGCAACCCTCTCAGCCATCGACGAACGATGGTACGGCGCGCGCGATGCTGTCAACGACGCGGGCGTGACAGCGTGGTCCGATTTGACGAGGCTTCGGAAACCGGTCACCGTCGCGGCATGGCAACGGAAATGCTGGTCAGCGCGGCGCCGAACGGCTCCGCTCCGCTCGCTCGGACCGATGTCGACTTCTTTCACGAGAACGGCTTTCTGCGGGTCGCGTCCGTGTTCACGCCCGAAGAGAGCCAGGCGCAGGCGGACGACCTCGACCGCTTGGCGCGCGAGTGGGCGACCGTCGACCGGCGCTGGTCAGGCCCCTGGCGCAAGGTCTACATGGATGAGGATGAGGAGCAGGGCGCCGGTCTGGAAGCGATGCACGAGTTGCACTGCTACTCCCGGGTGTGGCTGGACGCGGTGACCAGTCCCAGGCTGATCGCGTGCCTGGCGCCGCTCCTCGGCCCCGACATCGAACTGCATCACTCGGTCATGCACACCAAACCGCCCGGCGGACAGGTGTTTCCGATGCACCAGGATCATCCGTTCTACCCGCACGACGACGGGCGCTACCTCGACGTGTTGGTGCACCTCGACGACACCTGTCACGACAACGGGGAGATACGCTTCCTGGCCGGATCGCACAAGCAGGGTCCGTTCGAGCATATCCGCGGCACGGAGGAGGAGCCGTCCGCGCCGCACCTGCCGACCGACGAGTACCGGCTGGCGGATTCGGTCGCGGTGCCGGCCAAACGGGGCGACGTGGTCGTGTTCAGCTACTACACCGTGCACGGCTCCTACATCAACCGGACGAACCGGGCGCGGCGCATGGTCCGCGTTGGCTACCGGCACCCGCACAACCGGCAGAGCGGCGATGCGGCCGGCCGGCCCGGCATCCTGGTGTCCGGCTACCGCGAGCGCCGCGGCGAGGAACCGCTGCTGTTCTGACGCACTCCACCGCCAGCCCGGCGACCAGAGCGTGCACGTCCAACTCGTCGATGAAGTAGATCGAATTGGTGAAGTGCTCGCGCCGGATGAACAGGTTGAGCAGGATGTTGAAGACCTCCTTCTCGCCGCTGCTGAGCAGGTCGTAGTGGATTTCCGAATGCCCTTTTCTGAATCGAATATCCGGTGGCTTGCTCTCCAGCGCCGGAATCATGCCGATCAGGCGCAGGTCGGTGGCGTCACCGTTGCCGAATACTCTGGCCATCGCGTCGTTGATCGGATCGAGGAAGCGCGCCTTCATCTGCTCGGAGTCGAATCGCTCCCCCCACACCTCGCGCAGGATCCGCACGGTGACGTGCGAGATGTCGGCCTTGAAGCGAGTATCCCACTCTATCGACCGCTGGGGGCGATCGGTGTCCGCCGGCAGGTCGGCGGCGGCGACAGGTCGGTACCGGAGATCGGGGACCGTTCGAAGCGAACTTCTGCCGTAAAACGCGTCTCTGAGATCCAGGTCAGGGGGTGTTGGGATGATCTCTCTGTTCGCCCGCCGAACGGCGGCTCCGCCACCGAACGAACAGGAGACGGATATCTCCTCGTCCCGGTCCTTCTTGAAATAGCTCAAGTAGTCGTCACTGAGGAAGTCGACCCGGACTCCCTTGGACGGACCGGAAAGATACTCGAACGCATCGAATACGGATGACTTCCCGCTCCCGTTCGCTCCAATCAACAACACGAGCGTGGGCGGAGACGCGCACGCCGACAGATCGATCTCGAGATTGGTAAACCGCTTGAAGTTCCTGAGCTGGAGCTTGCTAATGTTCATCGTACCGCTCAATGTACATGGTTCGAGCAACTGGTCAACTTGCCCGCCGGCGCGCCGCGCTTCCGGGGAACTACTCCCAACGGCCAGTCAGGGGTGGGAAGTAACTGCCGCCCGTGATAGCATGTCTCGGGTAAATGATCGACGCCATCTTCTTCGACTGGGACGGTACGCTGATGGACGACGACATGAGTTGGCGCCGCTGCGTGGCGGCGACGGCCGGCGCGGTCGCTCGATGCTACCGCCACGTCGATCTCGGCGAGCTGACCGCCGCGTACTATGCCGCCGCGCGGCGCGTGTGGGACGAAGTCAAGGGCGTCAGCGGGCCGCCGTGGGGGAACACGGAGGCCCTTTATCTCGTACGCCGGGTGTGGAGCGCGGCCCTGCGGCGGCCGCACGCGTCCGGCGATGCCGCGGCCGCTCAGGCCGCCGAGATCTACACCCGGCTCAGGTCAACGGATACGCCGCTCTACGATGATGTCGTCGATTGTCTGAGCGCCCTGCGCGGCCGCTATCGGCTGGGCGTGATCACCAACGGATCGACCGAGACCCATCTCCCCAAGGTCGAGGCGTCCGGCCTGCGCGGCTACTTCGGTTCCGTGACCACCACCGACGTCGGCTCCGGGAAACCGTTCCGGCCGATCTTCGCTCATGCGCTGGCATCCCTGGATGCCGTGCCGTCGCGCGCGCTCTACGTCGGCGACTGGCCGTTCGCGGACGTCGGCGGCGCCAACGGCGCCGGCATGTTCTCCGTCTGGATCAATCGGACCGGCGCCGCGCTCGCCTCCGGCGATCCGGTCCCGGACGCGCAGATCACCTCGCTGCGCGGCCTACCCGCGTACTCGACCGCCTGCAGGCGTAACCACCCCTATGCCGTGCGCGATGAGAATTTTGCGTAGGATCAGCGCCAGCACGATGTTGTTGCAGGTCGCGCGGTTGGCCGGCGCCAAGCCGCGGTGGGCCATGCAGGCATCCTCGAACTGGGTCTTGTCGCGGCGATAATGATTCTTCGATTCGATTGCCCAGTGGCCCCGATTCCAGGCCAGCAGTTGCTCCGCTGAAGCGCAGTCGGCGGTCAGCGAGGTGATGCCGTAGGCGTAGCTGATGGTGGTCTCGTTGCGTTTCAGGTCGGTGCGCTGGCGGCGGATGCGGAACACCTGCGCGACATGCGGATAAGTGAGCGTGCCCGGCAGCAGCGGCAGTACTTCGATGTGGGCGCTGGTCGCTGCGCCCATGGCCCTGCTGCGGCTGCTCAGGCGTGCTTGCCGATTGACTTGGAGTCGTGCTCGATCCGGCTCAGGATCCCCCTGATGATGATGTCCAACTGAGCATTCTTCGAGTAGTCGGCGGGCGCTACGAAGTCGACACGGCGGTCCGCGATCAGGCGGTGAATCTTGTCGAGGTCATGATCGCTACGGGAAGGATCGTATACCGCAATCGCGCATCCGCCCTTGTATGTCATCATCTTCATCGCCGGGATGTCGGTGTCGCCGTCGCCGACGAAGATCATCCTCTTGAAGGGTATGGGACGCCGCTCCTTGGCCATGTAGCGGTTGATGGCCGCGCTGTCCCAATGGTTGCCGATTCCTTTGTTGATACGAAACAGGTACTGCGTCTTGGTGGTGTAGTTGATGGCCACTCCCGGCCAGGCTGCGGCTCCGTCCCGATATATGAATTTCGATGCGAATACGTCCGTGAATGCGTCGATGATCGCGCAGCCGCGGATCATCTCCTCGATGCCTGATGAGATGATGTAATGCTCGAGGTGCAGCCCGCATTGCTCGGCATGACAGTTGATTCGGTGGAACCAGGCTTGCTCCTTCAGGCCGGGGAAGAGGTCGGCATCCTTCCCATGTTTGTGGAGATCATCTATCGAAATTACTTTTTTTTTCTCCCTTGCTTTCTCTATCATGAGGAGCATGTAGACCAGGATCTCATCTGCGTCTTCCTGTTTCGCACATGACTTGACGCCTTTCCAGAACGCCTCTTTCGACATACTTATGGCAGGAATGAAACTGTGTTCCTGCAGGTTGCCCCGAGCGAGCGTCCCGTCGAAGTCGTAGATCAGCGCGGAGCGCAGCAGACAGTCCGGCATGTCCAGTCTTCTCCTCTCTCCGACCTGTGGAGCGGCGCCACGGCAGGTCGTCGCTGTAGACCTGCAAGTTACCCGTATCCCCCGCTGTAGCGCGACAATCAGGATGAGAACGTAGCGACAATCAAGATGAGAAACCGGTGTCGCAACGTCCGGGACGATGACACAAGCGGGCATGGGTTTGCAAGCACGGGAAGATGCGGCGGGGAGCCCTGGTCGAGGTCCATCGGAACGGTCAGATCGGCGCTGGTCGGAGGGGCGCAGATGGCGCTCGGAACGGCCCGGTGCGTGGTGGCCGGCTGGCGCAGGGACGGTAGCGGCCGCGGTCGGAGCACCCCACCCCACCAGCGTGCGGTCGCCGCACCATCCGCCGCCGTTAGCGGTGTGCGGGAGCTGCTCGCCTGGTGGCGGACCTGACGCGGTGGCGGGAGTTGGCCGGCAAACGGTTGGCAGCCGCGCGCCCGGATGCCAGCCGGATCAGAGCTTGCAGGCAGTAGCGACGCAACCGGTAGGCGGCGGCTCCCGCAGTCGCGCCCGTAGCCGCGCGGCGGCTCGCTGCTCTCTCCAGTTGCGCAAGATCAAGCGCGCACATCGCCTGCAGCTTGGCTGCGCGCGCGGACTCCTGGAGGGTGGCGGGGAGGTTGTCGAGCCACGCATGCTACTCATCCTGGAGCTTGAGCAGGGTGGGTACCGCATCCTGCCAGCGTGCGGTCGGAGCTGCGGTGTTGCGGCCTGCGGTACTGCAGCCGCGGGTGCTCGGCCTTGCGGCGCGCGCGAAAGCGCCGCGGTGGTTGCGCGTTAGGTTAAGCTGCGAATCCGGCGGTCAGACGTGCGAACCGACGATCTTGGCGATGGCTGCGCGCATCCAGCAGGTAGCGGCAAGATCGGCCGGCCGCAGATGGAAGCCGGCAAGGTAGCTGGGCCGATGGGATTTCATGTTCAGGAACCGGTAGAACTCCTCGAAGCGATCGGCGGCCGTCGCCGTCGAAATCTCCTCTATAGCCCGCGCCTTCAGGTCTCTGGAGAACGTCTTGATGATCTCATAGCTGTTGCGGCTATTTTCCAGATTCACCAGCAGACGGTCCCGCACCGTGCGCATGGTCATGGCGAGCGCGTTCAGGTAGCGCGTCCGGTCGAAACCGGCCGGCGCAAGCTCCGCGACGTTGTCAGGATGATAGAGATAGTTCTCGATACAATAACAGCGCAGCGCCAGCAGATTCGGACGGACGCGGCGTATCTCTTCGAGTTCCTCGGTACCCAGAAAGTCGCGGTCGATCAGGCCGAGAAACTCGTCCGATTCTCCCGTCTGGACAGAGATCGAATTCTTGTCCCGTGCGGATATGAACAGCGCGTCCTGTAGGCCGATCGCATTGTAGAGTGGGGCGTCGTTGCTCTCGCACAGGATCAGCCGCTTGTTTGGAAACACCTTGAGCGCCGAGCTGCGCGGTACGGCGATGTCGAATATGTGCTCGCTCTTCGGGGCCGGCCGCAGCACCTGCGGCCGATCGAAGTCCAGATCGTCGAAGTCGACAATCGCGGTGTCGTCGCTGGAGCTTCCGTAGTCGATGAAGCCGAGCGAGTGGCTGGCGGTCCACAATTGCGAGTTCTCGGGGATCCAGCGCTCCACGATCTCCTGCAGCAAAGCGTACTGAAGCCGGGTATGCAAGTGCACGTCCAACTCGTCGATGAAGTAGATCGAATTGGTGAAGTGCTCGCGCCGGATGAACAGGTTGAGCAGGATGTTGAAGACCTCCTTCTCGCCGCTGCTGAGCAGGTCGTAGTGGATTTCCGAATGCCCTTTTCTGAATCGAATATCCGGCGGCTTGCTCTCCAGCGCCGGAATCATGCCGATCAGGCGCAGGTCGGTGGCGTCACCGTTGCCGAATACTCTGGCCATCGCGTCGTTGATCGGATCGAGGAAGCGCGCCTTCATCTGCTCGGAGTCGAATCGCTCCCCCCACACCTCGCGCAGGATCCGCACGGTGACGTGCGAGATGTCGGCCTTGAAGCGAGTATCCCACTCTATCGACCGCTGGGGGCGATCGGTGTCCGCCGGCAGGTCGGCGGCGGCGACAGGTCGGTACCGGAGATCGGGGACCGTTCGAAGCGAACTTCTGCCGTAAAACGCGTCTCTGAGATCCAGGTCAGGGGGTGTTGGGATGATCTCTCTGTCCGCCCGCCGAACGGAGGCTCCGCCACCGAACGAACAGGAGACGGAAATCTCCTCGTCCCGGTCCTTCTTGAAGTAGTCGTCACTGAGGAAGTCGCCCCGGACTCCCTTGGACGGACCGGAAAGATACTCGAACGCATCGAATACGGATGATTTCCCGCTCCCGTTCGCTCCAATCAGCAACACGAGCTTGGGCGGAGACGCGCACGCCGACAGATCGATCTCGAGATCGGTAAACCGCCTGAAGTTCCTGAGCTGGAGCTTGCTAATGTTCATCGTGCCGCTCAATGTACACCTTAAACCTCCTGTCCAGTTTCCAGGACCACCTCACTCACTGGGTGTCGGGCTGCCAGATACGGTTCTCGCGCGCCTCGAAGAACCCCTGGTTGGTCGGTTTCAGCTTCCATATCTCCACGCTGCGAAAGGTGGTCGGCGCGACTTTGTCGCTGCGGCCGAAGACGTATCCCCGTATCTGATTGCCGCCGCGGTACCCCATGAACGCGCTCAGCGCGGCTTGGCGGCCATTGGCGAATACCTCCACCAGGTACTTGTCGACGAAGATACGCAACTCCACGTCCTCGCCCGCCGGCAGAGCCGCGACGGCGAACGGCGCCTCGGTGTCGCCGACGCAGAGCGTGCCGGTCTCCGGCCGCAGCAGGACGAGCAGCCCCGAGTCGCGGTCATCGGCGAACAGCCGGACGCCGAATCGTTTCCGCTCCGCCTGCGCGCGGTCGACGGTGATGCGTATCTCGAACGCGTCGCCGTCCAGGTCGGCGATTCTCGCGCTCGCGCAGGGCGGAGCGTCCCGGCCCACGTCCGGGAGGGCGAACGTCAGGTCGCGGATCGTGACCGGGTCGTAGCGTAACGACGCAAGCTCCCTGAGCGGCTCGATGCGCAGGCTGCCATCGTCATGCAGGCTCAGCTCGCGCGGCAGGGACTGCACCGTCCGCAGGTCGATCGCGGGGTCGGCGGTCGCCAGCCACGCCCACATCACCCGTCTGCCGTCCGGCGTCAGCACGCTCTCCGGCGCGAAGAAGTCGCGGCAGGCCGGATCGGCCAGCGACTGGCCGGCGCGCCGCCAGTTCATGCGCCCGTGCCGCTCCGGGACGAACTGCTCGGCGCCGGCGTCCCAGTCGCCGAGGTAGTACCGGCAGCCGAGCTGGTGGCTGATGCAGAGGAGCATCCACCGATCGCCGATCGGGAAGAGATTGGCGCAGGAAGCGTCCTCGCCCAAGGCGACGTCCGGCAGCTCACGCTGCATGAGCGGGCCCACGTAGGTCCAGTCGACCAAGTCGGTGGACTTGCATAGCTGCAGATTGTCGCCGGCCGCGTAGGCGTAGTAGGTGTCGCCGACCTGGAACAGGTCCGGGTCGCCGAGCAATCGCACGTTCCCGCCGGCCGGGACGCCCCGCGGCACGACCGCGTAGGGCTTCCGCCAGGAGCCGAGATCACGGTCGCCGGCGACCGCGATGAAGGTGCGGCGCGGCTCGCACACACCGGCGTAGATCGCCGCCGGCATACCTTCCCCGGTGATGAAGCCGGTGCCGCTGAACATCCCGTGGCCGGTGAAGGAGGGCTGCAGCTTCGTCGGCTGCCACGTCCAGCGCAGCATGTCCGTGCTGGTGACGTGGATGAACGAGAACGACTGCGCGCCGCGCCAGGGATGCCGCAGGATGTAGTGGAGGTGGCAGGTGCCGTCCAGGAAGTAGGCGGGGTTGGGATCGCCCGGCGCGCTGTCGTCGCCCGGGTGCATCAGATGGTAATTGAGCGCCAGCTCGTCGGTCACGATGGCCATGCGTCATTCCTCCATAACCGGCACCAGTGGTTTGAAATCGCTGCTGCTCATCGGTTCGTGGTCTTGCAGCCGTCCCCGCATCTCGATCAACACTCGATGATTCCAAGGAACCGGAGGCGGGTTGAGTCGAACGACCATCGCCTGATAGTCGCCGGATCGGTCGGCGATGGCAAGATCATGCACGATGTAGCGTGGTGACCAACCGATCATGTGGCGGTCTGTCGTCCGGATCTGAACTGCCAGGCCGGTCACCGGATTGTTCCGATCCAGGGTCACTGAGAGCGGTTCCTGACGGCGCAAATGCTTGATGCGCTCCTGAGCTTCCACATTCACGTACCGCGATCCGTGCAGAAAGAACTGACACCGAAAGTGTCCGTCGGCGCCCGTTTCGATCTTCGGAAAGACCTCGAAGGAATCGGTTTCCCGGAGGCCGCCGTTGGCCGAGAGGATCTCGATTTGGTCGGCCTCGTCCGGCAGGTCGAGACTGCGCAGGTAGTCCAAAAAGTCCGGTCTTCGGCGATTCATGACGCGATTCTGAAAGAGTGGAAACAACTCCGATGATCGGTAGTCACAGTGCAGATCGGGAAAGTCCAACAAAGGCGGGAATCCGACCTTCTGCTCTGCGCGTTTCGCGCCGCCGGTATACCGAAAGCGATAGAAAGCCTGACCGACATCGGCATCCAAACGACCTACCGGAAACCACTGCCGGCTCGAATCATCCTGCCAAGCCAGGAACAAGGTCCGTTCACTCATGGTTCAAGCATCGCGAGTACGGCGCGTCCGCAGCAAGCGGCGACGGTGTTCATGCAGCATCGGTCTTGTAGTAGGGAGACGGCACGGTCGGGTAGACTCGGAACACGTGCCGGAACACGTCTTCGGTCCGGGCGCGGACTTCCGTTTCGGTGTAGTCGTCCGGTAGTCCGGTCTGGTCGCTCCACAGGAAATCGTGGATGACGACGCGCACCGCGTCGCGGGTAGATTCCTTTTCCTGCCACAGGTCGACCCGGAGCGCTTTCTCCTTCAATTTCTGCAGCAACTCAACGGAAACGTCCTTTATTCGCTTGATGTCACGTGCCTTCAGGTCCGGTTTCTTCAGCAAGTCGAAGACCGCCAGCGATTCTTCATCCAGGCCTTCGCGAACGGCGCGTGTCTCTTCTTCATCCATCTCTTCGGCCAGCTTGAGCAGAGCATCGAAGGTCTTCTCGATCGTCACGCGGTCCTTTTCGCGGTTGTACTCGGCAACGATGCTCTCATAGTGCGTCTGGAAATCGGCGCGCAGCGGGTTGCGCTCCAGCAGACGGCGAAGCCGGGTCTCCACCGCGTGTTTGAGTTCCTGAATGGCGGTGCGCTTGCCGCGGCTGCGTTGGAACTCCCGTCGCAGCAGGTCGAAGTCGATCGTACTGATATCGTAGGGCTCGTCCGGCAATGATTCGGCGACGCGCTCGGACCGGACCTCGATGGCGTCGTCCACCACGGCGTGCAGCCTGCGAATGACGTCGCTGATGTCGGCGCGCTCCCGATCCTGCTGCAGGCTGCGGTAGATGATGTCGATCGCGTCGCGGTCCGCGCGATGGGCTGCGAGCCCTTGCACGTTGATGCACGCCCTGAACTTCTTGAACACCTCCCGGCACATCACCTCGAAGCGCTTGCGGGTCTCGTCGTTCTCGTTCGCCGCCTCCTTGCAGGCGACGATGGCGGCGTTGCGCGCGAAGCCTTCGCCCTGGATCACGGCGTCGAGCGGCGCCCCGCCGTCGCGCAGGAAGCCTCGCACCAGCGCGATCGCCTCGGCCAGGTCGGCCAGCAGTTCCGCCTCCGGCCGGGCCGGGTCGATCGCGCGCCCGTCCATGCCGGGCAGGGTGCCGGCGAAGATGGCCAGAGCGCTGCGCAGGTGCTTGAGAATGCCGCAGTAGTCGACGATCAGGCCGTTGTTCTTGCCTTCGTTGACCCGGTTGGCGCGAGCGATGGCCTGCATCAGCGTGTGCGCCTTGAGCGGTTTGTCGAGATAGAGCGTGGCGAGGCTCGGCACGTCGAACCCGGTCAACCACATGGCGCAGACGACGGCGACGCGGAACGGATGCGCCTGCTCCTTGAAGGCATCGTCGAGCGCCATCCGCTGCATGGTGCGGAATCGGGGCAGCTCGCGCATCGACGAAGGCAACTCGATGCCCTCCTTGATGAGTCTCCGGTGCGGGGTGATGTCCAGGTCCCACCGGGCGAACTTCTCGACTTCGCCCTGCTCCTCGCTCACCACCACCACCATGCGGGTCTCCTGCATCCAGTCGATCCGCCGCTGGAGATGGATCTCCTCCTGCTCGTCGGCGATCTTGTTTCGCTCGGCTTCCAGCTCCTTGACGCGCTCGCCCCAGTAGAACTCGATCAGCCGGTGCATCCGCACGCTGGTCACCTTGTCGATGCAGATCAGCATCGCCTTGCCGGTCTCCCAGGCCGCCGAGTAGTGGCGGACGAAGTCGCGCGCCACCTGATCGAGCCGCTTGCCGGCGGTCATCACGTGGTACTCCCGCTTGAGTTCCTGCTGCAGGCGTTGCTCGACGTCGATGTCGTCGGTCTCCAACTCCTCCAGCTTGGCGGCGATGCGTTCGTTCAGGTCGCCTACCGACAGGCCCAGCTTGTCGCCGCGGGCGTCGTAGTAGAGCGGAACCGTGGCGCCGTCTTCCACGGCGCGCTGGAAGTCGTAGGTCGAGAGATATTCGCCGAACACCCGCCGCGTGATTTCGTCCTCCCTGAACAGCGGCGTACCGGTAAAGCCGATGTAACTCGCGTTGGGCAAGGCGCGGCGCATGTTGAGGGCGAGGTTGCCGTACTGGGTGCGATGCGCCTCGTCGGTGATGACGATGAGGTCGCCGCGCCCGGTGTAGCCGGCGCCGGGCTGCACGTTCTGATTGAATTTCTGAACAAGGGAGAAGACGTGCGACTTGTGCTCGGCCAGCAACCGGCTCAGGTGCGTGCCGCTTGCCGCCCGGCACGGGTCGCGGTCATGGTCCACCACGCCGCAGCCGGCAAAGGTCCGGTAGATCTGGTTGTCGAGGTCTGCGCGGTCGGTCAACACCAGGAAGGTGAAGTTCCCGCCCAGCTTGCGGTGCACCTTGCGGGTGAACATCACCATGGAGTAGCTCTTGCCGGCGCCTTGCGTGTGCCAGAACACGCCGAGCCGCCCCTGCCGCTGGTTGCGCTCGCGCACCGCCTGCACGGCGCGGTTCACGCCCAGGAACTGATGGTTGCGGGCGACGATCTTCCGCACCGCGCCCGTGGATTCGTCGAACAGGATGAAGTTCTCCACCAGGTCCAGGAAGTTGCGCCGGTCGCAGATACCCTTGAGCAGCGTCTCCATGTCGACGGCGCCCGGCTCCTCCTCGGCCAGCCGCTTCCACTCGTGAAAGTGCTCCCAGCGGCTGGTGAGCGAACCGATCTTCGCCTTCTCGCCGTTGGCGAACATCACTACGGCATTGTGATGAAACAGGCCGGGAACGGTGTCGCGGTAATCCGAATAGTTCGCCGCGAAGGCGGCCTTGAGGTCGCGGTGGAGGTTCTTGCACTCGATGAACAGCAGCGGCAGGCCGTTGACGAAGCCGACCAGGTCCGCGCGGCGACGATAGAGGTCGCCGCGCACCCACAGCTCGCGCACGCACAGAAAGCGATTGTTCGCGGGCTCGTCGAAGTCGAGCAGACGCAGGCGCTGCCGCACCGTCTTGGCCCGTTCGCTGCGGAACGTGACCCGCACGCCGTCTCGTATCAGCGCGTATTTCTCCTGATTGACGGCGGCGAGCGTCTGCGAGGGTGAGACCGCGGTGATCTGGCGCACCGCGTCGTCGTAGGCCGCAGCGGGCAGGCCGGGATTCAGCGCCGCCAACGCTGCGCGCAGCGGGTGTTCCAGCACCACCGCGCGATCCGACGCACGACCGAGCATACTGCCGGCTCCGAAGTCTTCGTTGTAGGCATGGACCGACGTCCAACCGAGCTCGCGCTCCAGGTAATCGGCGGTGGTCTGCTGGACGAGCGTGTCCTCCGTGTAGCGCGCCGTACTCATTCCGCCGCCTGCATCTCGGCCAGGACCTGCCGCCCGGCGGCCGTAAGCCGGTACTTCTGCCGGCTGCTGGTAGGCTTGTCGGGAATGGTCATTGCCAGCCACCCGGCGTCGAGCAAGGGCTGCATGACCTGGTGTCGGAACTTGGTGCGGTCGCGTCTGCCGGCATGCGCCATGATCTCCCGTATCGACTTCCCTGTACGGCAGTTACGCAAGATCGAGACCTGGTGCCGACTCGGTGCTGACTTGGTGCCTTCGCGGACTTCGGTCTGCTGCGCCCCCGGCCGCGTCATCCCGGTTCCGGCCCCGCCCGCGGACGGCGCTGCCGGCCGTCTGAAGGTCGTGGTCACCCAGTTCTCGGAGACCTCGATCAGCGGCTCCGCGACACCGTAGTCGAGGCACTTCTGTCGAATGCGCCGGATCCCGCTCCCGATCTGCTCCACCATTCCCATGCGCTGGAACATACTGAACAGCAGGCGATTGCGCGGCACGCTCTTGATCCCGAGGTCCTCTTCGCGCATCCCCGCAGGCAACCCGCCCGGCGTCACGATCTCCAATCGGTCGCGAAACAGGTACATCTGCACGTTGGCCGAGGATCGGTAGTCGCGGTGCGCGATGGCGTTCACCAGCGCCTCGCGAAGCGCGCCGTCGGGCAGCTCCAGCCGCTCATGCCGGCCGCGCAGGTGCGGAATCAGCGCCGTGTTCAACTTGGCCTGCGCAAAAGAAACGCAATCCTGGTAGATCGTGTAGAGGTCGCCGGTGAAATTCTTGAGGTCGAGGATCTGGGTCTTGGTGACGCCGCACAGCAACGCGCACGTCACCCCGGCCTGCTGGCTGTACCGGGTGATGTCATCGGCCAGCAGCCAGGCGCCGGCGTGCGTCATCCGCCCTTCCCTGACGAGATGAAGGTTCTCCAGCGCCGTCAGCGGCTCCATGTCGTCCGGTATACGAGCGCGGGCGGCGAAACGCGACCACGTGTCCGGCGTAAGATCACGGCGCAGATCGAAGTGCGGGCACGGCGTCTCGTCGAAGCGGATGAGTCCCTCCTGGTAGAACGACTCCCGAATCTCGTCGCGAGAGACGGGCAATGTCAGACCTGAAGTAACCTCGCCGCTCTTCTGTATCACGCCGGTATCCGGCCACTCATCAGGCGCGGCAGAAGCAGATCACGCGCCTGAGCAAGGTATAGTGTGGAACGCTTCACAATGCGAATCTGTCGGATCACGTCCGACGCCAAGTCGGCGAATCTCGCGACGACCGACTCTTCCGGAATCACAATGTCCATCGCGCGAAAACGCCCCTTGCTGATCTCCGGGTACGTCGTACCTTTTGCATTGCTGCGAATCTCGTTTACTCGACTCATGAGATTGAAGAGGAGATACATCGTCATTCCCGCGTCCCGTGGGATGATATTGATAAATCCCTGGTTCGTACAGACCTCACGGTCCATCAAGGCAAAGTATCCCACCGACGCGCGGCTTGTCATCAGTATGGTCTCCGCAGGCACGATCGTAGCCGACGACTCAAGAAGTCCCTTCTCGGTGATTCTTCGCTCTGAGCCGATCAAAACAAGACAGTCGTTTTTCGTCACATCTGAGGGGACTATCCAGGTAATATCGCCGTCCCAATACTCTGGCCTCTTAGTCGACGGAGTACCGCCTCCTACCGTTCTACACACATCATCGATCGGTCCTCTATCCCAACGCGCCGGTATTCCATCCTTGATCGCAGTCTGCTCGTGGCCGGGGAAGTGCAGACGTATGAACCACTCCTTGTAAACCAATCGGACAGCCTTCTCCAAGAGCCGTATCCGACGACGGTTGTTCTCGATCAATCGATCGTACATAGAGAGGATGGAGACCACTCGCCGTTGATGGTGCAGCGGCAATACGGGAAGCTGGATTCGACCAATGATCTTGGTGTTCAGGTTAGGCATAGTCGTGCCGACTGCATTCCGTTCAAGCCATTCCACTACGCGAGGCAACGAGAGGTAGTAGTAGACAAACTGTGGTTCCAGTATCTCTTTCGGAGGTTCGATTTTCACGCATCCGGTTCCACAGAGAAAGCTCTCCTTGTAACCGTCGACGTATGCGCACTTGCCGATCTCTCCTCGTCTCGGGAAGATGATCGATCCAGGCTTGAGGTAGTGACGTGATAGCTGTCTCGCCTTGTCCTCCGACACCCTCGCGACAGTGCTTTCGTCGATTTGTCCCGCCCGTATGTCCTTTGGCATGACAACCGGGACACCGTGCTCGGTGTAGTCACGTTGATGAAGCTGTGAACCGAAAGGACCTGTTTGTATCAATCCGCCGTATTCGTCAATCAGGTCCCCGAGAGCAACCGTCTTGACGGCCGCATCGTCCCTGTAATCATCGAGTCTCATGGACCGATACCAAGCGACAGCTTCTCGAAATTCCTCTGGATCGTCTCCGCCAGAGCCAGCGCCTGGGCGTTGAGATCGCCTAACTCGGCGTGAATAGCGCGCATGGTCGTGGTGAAATCGTAGTCATCGTCCTCGTCTTCGCGGGCGACACCGACGTAGCGGCCCGGGGTCAGGCTCCAGTCGTTGCCGGCGATCTCGGACCGGTCCGCCAGTTTGACCAGTCCCTCCACGTCGCGTAGTTCGCCGTCGGGGAAGCGCTCGACCAGCCAGTGGGCCTGACGCCAGACGTAGCGCACCTGTTCCAGCCGCTCGACCGCGTGTCGGCGAGCCTCGTCGGCCGCTCTGCGGGCGCTGGCGACGTTGCGCCCGTTCCAGACGCCGCTTGATCGGGCGTCACACTCATGCTCGCACGTCTCGATCATGCCGGCGGCCATCTTGTAGAGCGTGTCGACCTGCGTGGCCAGATCATGGCTGCCATCGGCCAGCGGGCGAAGCGAGTCGATCTCCTGCTTGCGGGCGCTGGTCGATCCGGACTTCACCGCCGCAGCGGACTCCGCGGCTTTCAGCAGGTCCTTGAAGGCGTCGCCCTCAGCCCCAAGACTGCCCCGCGAGGCATCGAGTTTCTCCGCTGCTTCCGCGGCAAGCTCGGCCGTCGCTTCGCGGCTCTCCAGGAACGGCGTCAGCGTCGCGCGCAGAGCAGTAAGCGAAGCCAGGAAGCGCGGCAGCGGCCCGACGGAGGAGCCGCCGGCGGCGGTCTCGAAGCAAGCGGCGGCTGCAGCGAGCATACGCGCACAATAGCCGGCCACCAGATCGAGATACCGTTGGGTTTCGCCACGATAGAGATAGATGATGGCGAGGAGGTTCTGCATCTGTTCGGGGCTGAAGTCGTAGATCTTGCGGGTCACCTTGCGGAAGATGCTGCGGGCGTCGATCATCAGCACCTTGTCGCGGTGGCGCTCGGGCTTGGCGCGGTTCAGGAACCACAGCTCACACGGCACCGTGCGGGTGTAGAAGAAGTTGGAGCGGATGGCGATCATCACGTCCACGTCGCCGGTCTCGATCAGCTTCCGGCGTACCCTGGCTTCGGCGCCGCCGGCGCTGGACGCCTGCGCGGACATCACGAAGCCGGCCATGCCGTGCTCGTTCAGGTAGCGGTAGAAGTAGCTGATCCAGACGTAGTTGCCGTTGCTTACGCGCGCCCGCTTATTGACGCCGGGCAGGCCGAACGGCAGGCGCGGGTCGGCCTTGACCTTCTCGGCGTCGATCTCGTCCACGTTGAACGGCGGATTGGCCATCACGTAGTCGGCCTTGCCCAACAGCTCGTGCGGGTCTTCGTAATAGGTGATCGCTTGCCGGATGTCGCCTTCCAGGCCATGGACCGCGAGGTTCATCCTGGCCAGGCGGATCGTGGTGGCGTTCTTCTCCAGGCCGCGAAAGGTGAGCCGCTCGATGGGGCTCTGGCCATGCTCCTGCACGGTGCGGGCGCTCTGCACGAACATGCCGCCGGAGCCGCAGGCGGGGTCGAGCACCGTGCCGCGTTCGGGATCGAGCACGTGGGCGATCAGCGACACCAGAGAGTAGGGCGTGAAGAACTCACCGCCGTCGTGCGCCTTCTGGTCGGCGAACTGGGTGAGGAAGTACTCGTAGATGCGCCCGAAGACATCGCCCGAGACGCGCCTCAGCTCGTCGGGGTTGAGGGTGCGCAGGAGTTGTCCCAGGACATCGTTGTCGAGCTCGTGATACTCGCTCTTCGGCAGCGTGCCGCGCAGGCTTTCGTAGTCGGCTTCGATCGACTCCATGGCGGCGATGATCGCCGCGGCGCGGTCGGCGCCGTCCGGCAGCGCGACCAGGTGGTCGAACTGCGCCTGCGGACGCAGGAAGATGGCCCCTCGCCGCGAGAAGTCCTGCTTGCCGAGCGGCCGGACCCGGCCGCCGCGCGTGGGCCGGCCGGCGGCGGCCTCCTCCGCGACCGCCAGATAGCGGCTGTAGGCGTGGCGCAGGAAGACCAACCCCATCACCGGCAGGAAGTACTCGTTGCTGGCGTAGTTGGAGTTGGCGCGCAGTGTGTCGGCCGCGCTCCAGAGCCGTTTCTCGATGGCCTCGAGGTGTTCGAGTTGCATGTTCGTGAGACCGCCTGCGTTCGGCGCGCCGGCGGGAGCGCTGCATCATAGCACGTCGCGCCGAGGTACCGGCGTCGGATCAACAACGCGGTGGGCATCCGAGACCCCCATGTCCGCTGGGGCCGGTCGCACGACGGAGGTCGCTGCGGCTCCGCCGACCTGCGGACCGAAGGCCGGCCCGCGCGGCGCGAATCTGCTATGGTATCGTCCGGCTCGCATCCCTGCGCCAAAAGAGAGCGACTCATGCCGTCCATCGCAGTCAGAGACTTCGGCCCCATCGCGCGTGCCGAGGTCGACTTGAAACCGCTTACCGTATTGATCGGCGCCAACAACACCGGTAAGTCCTACCTTGCCCTGGCTATCTACTCCTTGTCTCAGACCGTCTCTGGGACCCGCGACCATCGATATGGGCCGATACTATCACGAAGATCGCTGATACAAATGGGGAGGCTCCGGAGCTCATTTCAACGCTTGAAGAGAGACGGTGACTGGCATCTTATTACATCCGATATCACAAAATCTGGCTCAGAAGAATCCGAGTTGCGAGAGTTGCCGGCCAAGGTCATGGAATGGCTTCGAAACGAATCGAAACCGTGGGCGACAATGCTGTCCAAAGACATGAAGGACGAGTTACGGCGTTGCTTTGGTTCCAGTATGAGTCAACTTGGAAGGAGAGGATATCAAACAGAGCGTGACGGATTCGAAATAGAGGTTCTTGACGAATCTACAGGTCTATCCTGGGCAATGCGTTGCAGTAACGACGATCTGTCAACTGATAGATGGGAACCTGACATGTCTGTCTCTTCGGATAATAGAGGACGATCGTGGTCCGTTCAATCAAGTATTTTCCTGGATGATGACGATTTATCGCCTTATCTGTTGATGAGGTCGTACTCGGCGTTCCTGCTGCAAGGTTACTCGGCGCCGTCACATTATCTGCCGGCCAGCAGATCGGGCATCCTGCAAGGGCACAAGACTCTGGCAAGTCTGATAGTCGGGCGGGCTTCCACCGCATGGATCGAGTCGATGGAGGTGGAGCGGCTGCCCGGCGTAATCACCGATCTCGTGCAGGCGTTGCTCGTCCTCGATCGTGCGAAACCTCCATCGGGAAAGATAGAGAAGATCGTAGAGTTCCTGGAATCGAATGTCGTGGCAGGATCGGTGGACATCAAGAAGCAGCTTGAATACCCGGATCTCCAATACCAGAACGATGCGGAAGAGTTTCGCCTGCACCAAGTCTCTTCGATGGTTTCCGAGATCGCCTCGATGGTATTGTACCTGAAATATCTGGTAAGGCCGGGGCATCTGTTCATCGTTGAGGAGCCGGAGTCGCACCTGGACCCGGCCAACCAGCGGCGCCTCGCTAGAGCGATCGCGATGTTGGTGAACGCCAGAGTACGGATTCTGGTGACGACACATAGCGACATTTTCCTGCAGCAGATCAACAATCTTGTGCATGCGTCCAGCCTTGCCCCAAGAAGACGTCTGAGGATGGGTTACAAGGCCACTGAAGTGCTGACTCCCAGTGACGTATCAGCGTACGTGTTCCAGCCGGGCGACCGCGGCACTCAGGTCACTCCGCTGCCGATCGATGCCGATTACGGAATCTCGACCGAATCGTTTGACGCAGTCCACCGAGCCCTCTATGACGAGGCCGTCAAGATGGAGCACGGCGGGTAGCGCCGGTGTACGTCCCTCCGCAAGCGCTTGGCTGCATCTGCGATTCATGCAGCGAAGGGAGTTGCAGTACCGCGGGCGCGACCCACCAAGGCTCTGCGAGGCAGACTGATAGAGTTTCGAGGACAGAGGCGCAGAATAATTCCGATGGTGTGCGGATCACAGCTCAGCAGCATCAGTGGACTATGAGGGGAGCTGATGAATCGCCGCGGCCGGCCGGGCGCGGCGAGAAGTGCGCTTCCGCGTCAATGGCCGGCCAGCTCGGCGGCCAGCTCCTGCGCCCGCCGCAGGGTCGTGCTGCGCTCTTCGAGCATGCGCCGCCGCACCGCGTCGAGCAACTCCGCGCCGGCGTGGGTGGTCACGTACAGCGCGCGGCTGGCGATGACTGCGTCGATCCGCTGGGCGACCCGCCGCACCTCGGGGCCGGGCGTGTGCGCCAGCCAGTTGACGAAGGCGCCCCGCGGCTGGTAGCGGAAGTCGCAGGACAGCCGCAGGCGGTCCGAGATGTTGGGATTGCCCTTGTGCAGGGTCATGCTGTTGAAGACGACCAGGTCGCCGGGCCGGTAGGTAGTGGTGCTCCACCGCTCGTCCGCCGAGCGCACCTCGAAGGTGGCGGTCTTCGCGGTGCGCAGGGAGCTCGACGCCGCTCCGGTCTGCGCGCGGACGCCGCCCCGGTGCGAGCCGGGCACGACGGCCAGCCCGCCGAGCCGATCGTCGATGGCGGTGAGCGGGATCCACGCCGTGCTGAAGTCCTGCGTCAGATAGCCGAGCTGCGGGCTGCCGTCCTGGTGGGCGCCGACGCCGAGCGGCGCCGTTCCATCGGGGTCGGGCGGGATGATGCGGAGCAGCCGCTGCACCCAGACCTGCACCGGACCGCCGTAGAGCGCCTCCATCACCGCGCGCACCTCCGGGGACTCCGCCAAGCGGTTGAAGGAGTCGAGCTGCACGGCCCGTTCGTAGTAGGCCAAGTATTCCTCTTCGGTGGGCGGCGGTCCGCCGCTCCAGACCGGCGGCGCGGCGGGGCTCTCCAGGATGTTGCAGTCGTGCAGGACGGCGATGAGGTCGTCGCGCACGCGCCGCACCAGCTCGCGGTCGAGCGCGCCGCGCAGCAGCAGATAGCCGCGTTCGGCCATCAGGGCGCGGAGCCGGGCCGGATCGCCGGCCGCCGCGGTCGCGTCGAGCATCGACGAGCCGGGTTCCGGCATCAGGTGCTCCGCTTCGCGCGAAACGCCTCGATACCGGCGCGCGCCGCATTGGCGAGCAGCACGAAGTCCGGCCCGTAACCCAGGAAGGTGAGTCCGCGGTCGCGCCAGCGCACCAGCTCTTCCGGCGTGGCGGAGCCGATCCCCAGGGCGACCCCGCTCGCCGCGCACACCTGAATCGCGCGCTCCACCAGCTTGTCCATCTCCGGATGCGGCATCTCGAAGGGGCTCACCCCGTAGTTCAGGTACAGGTCCCACAGGCCCAGGTAGAGCGCGTCGACCCCCGGGACCGCGGTGATCTCCTCCAGGCTCTCCATCGCCTCCCGCGTCTCCAGCAGGAACGCGACCAGGATGTTGTGGTTGGCGCGGGCGAGGTAGTCCGGGTAGTCCAGCGTGTACTGCGACGCGCGCAGCGGGCCGAAGCCGCGGTTCCCTTCGGGCGGATAGCGGGTCGCCCGCACGACCTCGCGCGCCTGTTCCGGGCTGCGCAGCAGCGGCACGATGATCCCCAGGGCGCCGATGTCCAGGGAGCGCTGGATGAACACCTGGTCGGAGCTGGGGATGCGCACGATCGGGACCGCGTTCGAGCCGTTGGCGGCCATGAGCATGTGCTGCGCTTCGGCCATGTCCAGGCCGTTGTGCTCCATCTCGACGACGATGAAGTCGAAGCCTGCGCAGGCCATCTGCTCGGCGACGTTCGGGCTCCCCATGCCCAGGAAGCAGCCCACCGTTGGCTGTCCGGCCTTGAGCTTCTCCCTGACGTGGTTGGTTCTCATCTCATCTCGGCTTCTTGACAGAATGGTGACGCTGTTGGACTGTCAACCTGCTACGGATACGAATCATATCTTGCCGGCGTCGAGCATGTCGCTCCACGGGATGATCACGTCGAACACGAACTGCCAGGCGGCCGGCACCGGACACGGCCGTCCCTCCACCCCCGAGCGATGCCAGCCTTCCGCTTCGCCCCGGTGGTCGGGATCCGGCGCGAATCGCCACGTGCCGTCGAGCGAACGGGTTACGTCGCGGTCGAGCGGGACGTAGAACGGATTGGGAGCGGTCAGCAGTCGAAGCCCATCTGCTGGCCGGACGCTTGACGCGCCGGCGGACCGGGTAGCGCGGGAAGGCTCATTCCGGCAGATACAGGTAGAGGGCGTCGATCCCCGCAGGCCGCGGAGCACGATCCTGCAGCGCCCGGTATGGCTTGCTCACGATTCCGACGCGCCCGTCCAGCTCGATGGCCTGCGCTTCGTGGGTGCCGACGCCGGAGTCGATCACCTGCTCCTCCAGCCGATCGCCGCGGCTCAGAAAGAGCAGTTGGGCGGGCGGGTGCGGGACGGTCCAATCTCCCCGCCCCATCTCTCCGACGTACAGATCCGGGCGTCCGTCACCATCGAAGTCGGCCACTTGCAGCGTGTGCGCGTCCAGCAGCCGGTCGTGCAACACCTCGGCTTCCCACGGGCGCTCGACGTCCGCTCCCGGCCGGAGGAGCGCGAGGCGCCCGTACGTTCGTCCGATATCGAGGGCCACCTCGCAGAGGGCTATTTCCGGGCGCCCGTCGCCGTCGAAATCGGCGGCGACGACTCGCACGCCGCCATAATCCCGTGTATAGACGTGTCGCTCCCACTCGCCATTCGGCAGCAGGCGATACCAGGAACAGCCCGCAATGAGCTCCAGCCTGCCATCGCCGTCGACGTCGGCAGCCGCGAGCGCCTGCTCGTCCACGCCGGTGACGACCGGCCGGACGTCCGGCCACGGAGTGACGTATGGATCGTCGGGCAGCGGGACCGACCAGAGCGTCTTGGCGTCCTGATTCCAGACGTACAGCTCCTGCCGGCCATCGCCGTTGACGTCGGCCAACAGGAGGTCGTGGGTTCGGCTTGCGGGCAGCGGGAACGCCTCTCGGCGTGCCCACCGTTGGGACGGATCGGCCGGGCATTCCCACCAGTAGACGCCGCTGCCCCGATCGCTGGTGCCGGCGATCAGATCGAGGCGGTCACTGCCGGTGAGGTCGGCCAGCGCGCCGCCGACGCTGATGCTCGGGAACGTGTCATCGATCAGGTGCGGTCGCCAGGCGCCGCCGCTCGTTCTCCCGAACCAGTGGAGCTGACTCGGACGGCGGGTGGAGATGACGAACTCGGGCACGCCGTCGTTGTCGACGTCGCCCACCAGACACGACATGCGTTCGGCAGGAGATCCCTCGTAGATCGTATGGCGGCGGAAAACAGGCGATTCAGGCATCTGGCTCATCTCGGGTGTCGACGTGCGCTGCGCGGTCCGGGCTGGCCTCCGCCCGCGAAGTCGCGGGTAGCATAGGCCGGGCCGGTTCAGGCGTCGAGGCACCGGTTGCCGGCTCCCTGCTGCGACGATGGCCGGCATCGAAAGGCAGCCCGATCTGAATCGCGTCATCGCTGCCCGCAGGCGGCGCTGTTTCGATACTCCCGTCCCGGGCAACGACGTACAGGTATTCCTTGTTGCGGACGTGACCGACCTTGCCGACCTTGTCGCCTTGGGGGTTGTAGATTCCGATCCGTGCGCCGACATATCGCCTGTGGTCGTTTTCGATCACGACGACCTGCGCATCCTTGCCATAGCAATCGCCGAGCAGCCGCTCCATGTCTTCGCGCGACAGGTAACCTTCGTTATTGAAAGAGATGACTACGAACTTCGAGCGAATCGAGCGCAGCAGATCATGCAGCGCGGCCTTGAATCGCCGGCGGGAATTGAAGACGCTGCGCCGCGATCGGCAATCGAGGCGCTTGCAGGCGACGCCGTACACGTCCGGTTTGTCCCACAGGACGAGCGACTCCCAGATATGATAGTTGCCAAGATACGAATGCTGGTTATACGGCGGGTCGATATAGGCAACGTCGGCGACGACCGAGGCGGCGGCCTCCATCGCATCGAGCCGTCGCGCCGAGCACTTGCCCGGAGCGGGGCGCGGCAGGATGTCCGGCACTCGCAGTACGATGTCGTGGTAAGATCTGGGCGCCCACTCTTTGAGATAGGCCATCTGCACACCGGTAGTCGAATCGACGCGGTCCGCTGCCTCCATCAGCGCAACGAGTACGATGGCTTCGAGCTCCGGATCGAGAGACTTGGCGGCGATCGCTTCCCGGATCGCGTCGATGCGGGCTCCGTTCGCCGGCTGAAAGAACCTCGATCTCTCACAGAACGTCGCCGTGAAGTATCCGGGTCGACCGGGCAGCGAGTTGAACTCGGCGATGAGCTGCGGAACGTGCCGGCGGTGATCTTCGAAGTCGGCCTGAATGTAGCAGGTGGCCAGTGCGGCAGCGTAGGCGTTGTGGTCGTTCGAGTGGACCTGGAATCCTGCTCGCTTGAGCGCATGGCCGACCCGCGACGTGCCGGAGAACAGATCGAGAACCGACGTGACCTTGCCAAGAGCGTTGACGGCTTGCAGAATGGAGGGCACCAGGACGCGCTTGGAGCCGATATACTTGATCATGATGAGCTCATTCGCTGGCGGAGCGCTCCGGCGCCGTACCGGCGCGGCCGCCTGCGCCTGGGACGGTGGTGGGAACGTCCGCGATCGGATGCGGCAACGGTACCCGCTTCGCGCGGAGGCGGTGAACGCCGAACTACAACCGCCTGCGTCAGACGTGTATACTGCCGCCGACAGGCCCGCCGGCTACGGCGGGGAGATGGGGAGCGTCGCAACTGTTCTATAACAAGGTCTTCAGGGAGGAGGCGGTCGCCCGCCGGTCGCGTCCGGAGCCTCTCGACGGACGGCTTCAGGTCACGGCCCCGCACGAGTGGATGGTGCTGGCCGGACTCGGCCTGTCGCTGCTCGCGTTCCTGGCGTGGGGGGTGTTCGGCAGGGCGGAGCGCACCCTTTCGGCGACGGCCGTGCTGGTCCAGCCGGGCGAGCGTTACGCCGTCGTATCCCCGGTGTCCGGCAACGTCATCGAGATACTGGCCGAAGTGGGTGACACCGTGGAGCTAGGGCAGGCGATCGCCCGCGTACGGCTGCCGGAGGCGGAGCGCCAAGCGAGGATCACGCGGACCATCGTTGGCGCTGTCGAGGACGAGATGCGGGACGTCGAGGCCGCCGCGCTCGGGGAGTCGCTGCTCGCGGCGGCGCGCAACGAGCTGGCGGCGATCGAGCTCCGCGCCGGGGAATCGATCGTGGCTCCGCGCGCGGGAGCGCTGGTCGCGCATCACCTGGTTGCGGGCCAGCCGGTCCGCGTCGGCGAGACGGTCGCTCGGGTTCGCGGCAGGTCCGCCGATGCCTGGCAGGCGCTCGCCTTCGTGTCGCCGCAGGACGCCGAACGGCTGGCGCCGCGCATGGACGCGGAGGTGCTGGTGGCGCTGCCCGAGCAGCCGGGCACGAACCGGTTGGAAGCCCGCGTGCTCGAAGTATCCTCCCGGCCGATCGCCGCCCCCGCCTGGCTTGCCGACCTGGGTCTGGCGACGCCCGCCCCCGCGCACTTGCTGCGGCTGGTCCTGAACGATCCGCCGCCCGAGCTGCTTGCCGACGGGGCGGACGGGCGGGTGCGGATCATGTTGGGGCGGCAGTCTCCGGCGGCGCTGCTGGCCGGCGGGAGCTACTGATGCGCGCGGCCGGTTCCGGCGGCGGACGCGGGTTCGCCCGCGCCGAGATCGACGCGGCGCTGAAGCGGGCGCGCGTGGCCCACGCGCGCCCTTCCCGGCGCCGGGTACGCACCTCCGTGCTGCTGCAGCTTACCGAGACCGAGTGCGGAGCCGCGTGCCTGGGGATCGTGCTCGCGCACTTCGGGCGCTGGGTCTCCATCGAGGAGTTGCGGGAAGCGTGCTCGGTCGGCCGGGACGGCTGCAGCGCGGCCGACATCTTCCGCGCCGCGCAGCGGTACGGCCTGGAGACGAAAGGATGGCGCAGGCAGCCGCACCAGCTCCTCGACATGCCGCTGCCGATGATCGTCTTCTGGGAGTTCCACCACTTCGTGGTCCTCGAGGGGTTCCGCGGCGGCCGGTTCCTGATCAACGACCCGGCCAACGGCCACCGAACGGTCAGCGCGGAGGAATTCGACCAGGCGTTCACGGGGGTGACGCTGACGTTCGAGCCGCGGCCCGTGTTCCAGCCCGGAGGCGTCCGCCCCGGCCTCCTGTACCGGATCGTGCCGTGGCTGCGCGACGTCAAGCAGCCGCTGGCGTTCGCCGCGTGCTGCGGGCTGCTGCTGGCCCTGCCGTCCCTGGCCTTGCCGTTCCTGGTGAGCCTGTTCGTGGACTTCGTGCTCTCCGGGCGCGAACCATCCTGGGGCGGAGTGCTGGTCGGAGTCCTCCTCGCCGCTGCCGGTCTGCTCTACCTGCTCACCTGGCTCCGGGAACGCTGTCTACGACTGCTCTCCGTGCGCCTCTCGGTCGTCCACGCCTCGAGCTTCATGACGCGGCTGTTCCGGCTACCCATGCGGTTCTTCTCGCAGCGCTTCGCCGGCGATCTGACCTCCCGCATCCAGCTTCTCGACGCGGTCTCGAACGTGGCCACGCGCCATTTCGTCGGCATCGCCATCGAAGTCGTCACCAGCTTGGCGTTCCTGGGACTGATGCTGGCGTACGACCCGATGCTCAGCGCCGTGGTCGTGGGGCTGGGCGTGCTCAGCGCCGTGGCCATGCGCGTCCTGGCCCGCGCGCGCGTGGACGAGAACCGCCGGCTCAGGCGCGAGCAGGGCATGCTCTACGGGATCGGCATGTACGGGGTCTCCAAGATCGACACCTTGCAGGCGACCGGCGCCGAGGACGAATTCTTCGCGCGCTGGACCGGATACCAGGCGCGGGAGCTGCTCGCCCGGCAACGGTTCGCGGAGTTGGGCTACGTCAACGCGGCCCTGCCGGTGCTGTTCCTGGTCCTCGGCAACGCGGCCGTGCTCGGCATCGGCGGCTGGCGCGCGATGTCGGGGGACATGACCGCCGGTATGCTGACGGCGTTCTACATGGCGGCCGCCAACTTCCTGATGCCGATCGGGCGCTTCATCCAGTTCGCGGACTTGTTTCAGATTCTGGAAGCGGACCTGCAGCGCCTCGACGACGTGTTCGACGCGCCCGAGGACCGTGACTTCGAGCCCGATCCCGTCGCCGCCGGTGATCAGGTCTCGACCCTTGACGGGCGGCTGCGGCTGAAAGGCCGGATCGAGTTGCGCGGCATCACCTTCGGTTACCAGCACAACCGCGAACCCCTGCTCAAGGACTTCAGCCTGACCATCGAGCCCGGGCAGCGCGTGGCGATCGTCGGCCCCAGCGGCTCCGGCAAGTCGACGCTGTCGGCGCTGGTGGCCGGCATCTATCAGCCGTGGTCGGGGGAGATACTGATCGACGGGCACCCGCGCAGCGCAATCCCGCGCGATCTGCTGACGAGCTCGGTCTCGCTGGTCGACCAGCACATCTTCCTGTTCGGGGACACGGTGCGCGAGAACCTGACCATGTGGCTCCCGGACGTGCCGGACCACACCCTGGTGGCGGCCGCGCAGGACGCGATCATCCACGATGAGATCATCTCCCGGCCGCTCGGGTACGACGCACCGGTCGAAGAGGGGGGGAGCAACTTCAGCGGCGGCCAGCGCCAGCGGCTGGAGATCGCGCGCGCGCTGGTCAACAATCCGTCGGTGCTGATCCTGGACGAGGCGACCTGCTCGCTCGACACGATCACCGAGGTCCGTATCGACGACGCCCTGCGGCGCCGGGGATGCACCTGTCTCATCGTCGCCCATCGGCTGAGCACCATCCGCGATTGCGATCTGATCGTGGTCCTCGACCAGGGGCGCGAGGTGCAGCGCGGCGCCCATCAGGAGCTGATGCAGGAGACCGGCGGCGGACTGTACCGCCAGCTCGTGGAGTCGAGCTGACCCACGCGCGGGAGTACGGGGAGATGCAGAAGCAGAAGCCGGCGCCGGACCGGCTCGGCAAAATCGCGCTCTCGCAGGGCGAACTGTTCGTCGTCGGCGGCAATCGGCCTATCCGCCTGTCCGATCCGGACATGGTGTGGTACGTCGTCGAGGGCGCGGTCGACGTGTTCGTCGCCGAGCACTCCGGAGATGAGCCGGCATCGGACTTCAAGCAGCTCCTGCGCGCCGGACCCGGACGGATGATCTTCGGCGTCGCCGAGGACGACAGCACCTCGTCGATCCACGTCGCCAAGGGGCTGCCCGACACCCATCTCCGCCGCGTCCCGCGCACGGCGTTCGCCGACCCGCAGGTCGCCCGGTCGCTGACCGAGCAGGTCGAAGCCTGGATATCGGACATCGCCGCCACGGTCGCCGGCGAGGTGGTGCCGCGCCCGCGCCCCGAGCGCTTCCTGACCGCGGGCGAGGAAGTGGAGAGCGCGAGCGAAAGCGTGCTGGCGACCCGGCAGGGCATGGTCTGGATATCCAGCCCGGAGGGGAACGCTGCGTTTCTCGACAGCGGCGAGCCGACCGGCGACGGCCCCGGCTTCATACCCGTCACGGTCCAAAGCTGGATACGGCTGTTCCGCCCTTCCCGGCTGATCGTCACCTCGACCCAGGCGCTCGAAGCCGACGGCGTGCTGTTCGCCGCGCTGGCCGAGTTCCACCGGCTGGCGTTGTCCGCCGACGAGCTGAACCGGCGGCTGATGCTGGTCGACATGGCCAACTTGCAGAGATCGCAGGTCCAGCACCGTCGCCGGAGCGAGGAGCAGGCGCGCGACAGCCTGTTCGATGTGCTGGAAGCCCGCCACTTACCGATCGCGGACGGCGGAACGTCCCTGCTGAGCGCCCTCAAGCTCGTCGGCGACCACGAGGGCATCCGCTTCCGCGCGCCGCCCCGCCGGAAGGGAGCGGAGGAAGGGGACCTTGATCTGAGGGAGATCCAGCGCGTGTCGGGGGTCCGCGCGCGCAAGATCAAGCTCGCCGCCGACGATCGCTGGTGGCTTGGCGACTCGGGCGCGCTGCTGGCGTTCCGGCGCGAGTCCGGGACCCCGGTGGCGCTGATTCCGGGCGTGTGGGGGCGGTACCGCATGGTCGACCCGGCGACCGGCCGCGCGGAGCGGGTCGACGCGCGTCTGGCCCGCGATCTCGCTCCCGAGGCGCGCTTCTTCTACCGCGCGCTGCCGCAGGACGAAGCGGTCCGCTCCGGGCCGTTGTTCCGCTTCGCGTTCCGGGGGCTCGGCAAGGAGCTTGCGCGCTTCGCTCTGGCGGGGCTGCTGGTCGGTCTCCTGATGCTGGCGCCGTCGGTCCTGCTCGGCGTGCTGGTCGACCGCGTGATCCCGAGCGGATCCGGCTGGCAGCTCCTGGAGGTGTCCTTGTCCGTGGTCTTGCTGGCGGTCCTCGCGGCGTTCGTGCAGACCCTGCAGGGAACCGCCCTGATGCGGATCGAGGCTCTGGCAGCCGTTCGGATCGGAGCGGCGCTCTGGGACCGGATGCTTGACCTGCCGCAGCGGTTCTTCCGCCGCTTTTCCGCCGGCGATCTGACCATGCGCGCCATGGCCTTCCAGGGGCTGCGCGATCAGGTATCGGGCGTGGTCGCCAACGCCGTGATGTCGGTGATATTCCTGCTGCCGACGTTCGTCCTGCTGTTTCTCTACAGCACCCGGATCGGCTGGCTCGGTCTGGTGCTGGGTCTGGTCTCCCTGGGGGTGACGTCGGTCCTCGGCATCCTGCAGCTACCCCTGTACCGGCAACTGCTCGCGATCTCCCGGAGTGTGGCAGGGAAGCTGCTGCAGTTGCTGAACGGCGTCAGCAAGCTCCGGTCGACCGGATCGGAAGGGATCGGCTTCGCGGAGTGGGCGAGGAGATACCGGGAACAGAAACAGACCGAGATGCGGCTCGGCCGGTTGAACGAGCACCTGATCGCCTACCTTGCCGCCGCCCCTCTGCTGGCGGTGGCTGCGGTGTTCTCGGTCGCCGTGTATGGCGGCGGCGAGGACCTCGCCACCGGCGACTTCCTGGCCATCTACGCGGCCTTCATGGTGTTCTATGCGGCGGTCGCCCGGCTCGGCGGCTCGGTCTCCGCCGTCGCCGCCATCGTGCCCGTATACCAGCAGATGGCCCCCATCCTGGACGCGACGCCGGGAACCGGCTCCGAAGGCGAATCGCCGCCCGAGCTGAGTGGCGACGTGCGCATCGATCACGTGAGCTTCCGCTACATCGAGGACGGTCCCCCGGTCCTCCGCGACATCTCGATCCACGCCCGCGCGGGCGAGTTCGTGGCTATCGTGGGGGAATCCGGTGCCGGCAAGAGCACCCTGGTCCGGCTTGCGCTCGGGCTGGAGACGCCGCAATCGGGCGCCGTCTATTATGACGGGCAGGATCTGGCGCACCTCAATGCGCGAGCGGTGCGCAGCAAGATCAGCGTGGTGGTGCAGGATGCGTCGATTCAGCCCGGTACCGTGCTCGACAACATCATCGGACTGTCCGGCGACCTCACCGAGGAGGACGCTTGGCGAGCCGCTCGCATGGCCGCCATCGACAAGGACATCGCCGCCATGCCGATGCAGATGCACACGGTCGCCGGCGACAGATCGACGGTCTTCTCCGGCGGGCAGATCCAGCGGATCATGCTGGCGGCGGCGCTGGTTCGCGATCCGAGCGTGCTGTTTCTGGACGAGGCCACCAACTGGCTCGACAACAGGAGCCAAACGCAGGTGATGCAGAGCGTGGCGGACCTCGCCGTCACCCGGTTCGTGATCGCGCACCGCCTGTCGACCATCCGCAAGGCCAACAGCATCTACGTGCTGCAGGACGGGCGGGTGGCGCAGACCGGCTCCTTCGACGAGCTGATCGAGACCGACGGCCCCTTCCGGGCCTTGGCCCGCCGGCAGATGGCCTGATCGGTCACTGCCGGAGGAACAGGAGCTTCTGCGCGCGGGTCAGCTTGGGTACCGCAGCGTAGAGACGCCGGGTGTAGCTGTGCCGCGGCCGGGTTGCGAGTTGTTGCGCGGGCGCCTCTTCCACCAGACGGCCGCCCTGTATCACGCCGACGCGGTCGCAGAAGTAGGTCACGACAGCCAGGTCGTGAGAGATGAACAGAAGCGTCAACGACATTTCGCGACGCAACTCCCGCAACAGCTCCAGAATCTGACTCCGGATCGACACGTCGAGGGCGGAGACGATTTCGTCGCACATGATCAGCTCCGGCCGGACGATCAGCGCGCGGGCGATGGCGATGCGCTGGCGCTGGCCGCCGGAGAAGTCGGGCGGGCGGCGGGACAGGTGGCGGGCGGCCAACCCCACTGCCTCCAGCGCCGCCACGGCGCGCGCGCGTCCGTCGCCGGCGCCGCGCCAACTCGCGGTGTAGCGCAGCCCGGCGAGCAGGATCGACTGCACGCTCAGGCGCGGGTTGAGGGAACGGGCCGGGTCCTGGAACACGTACGCCAGCCGCGTGCGCAACGCGCGGCGCGCGGCGCTGCCCGGCCTGCTGATGAGGTACCGATCGCCGGCCCGGTCGCGGTAGGTAATGGTGCCGGCGTCAGGCCGGTACAGGCCCACCGCCAGCCGCGCGGTGGTGGTCTTGCCGCTGCCCGATTCGCCTACCAAGCCGTAGGTCTCGCCGGGGCCGACGTGAAAGCTCACGTCGCGCACCGCGTGCACGAAGCGGCCGGCGCGCGCGAAGTAGCCCGCCTCCAGCGCGAAGCGCTTGCTGACGCCGGCCAGGGTCAGCACGTGAGGGCCTCCGTGCCTGGTTGGGCGCCGGGCAGCACGCAGCGGTGGCGGATGGGGCGCGCCGCGGCCACGCCGCCGGCGGCGGCGAATCGCTCCTGCACCAGCGGCGGCACCGCCTGCGTGCAGCGCGTCTCGACCAGCGCGCAACGCGGCGCGAACGGACAGCCCGGCTCCGGGTGCACGGGATCGGGCACGGCGCCCGGAATCGCGCGCAACCGGTGCTCGGTGTAGTGCACTCCCAACTCCAGGTGGGCGTCCAGCAACGCCCGGGTGTAGGGGTGGCGTGGCTCGGCCAAGACCGCCGCCGCCGGGCCCTGCTCCAGTACCAGGCCGCCGTACATCACCAAGATGCGGTCCGCGACCTGCCCGATCAGGGCCAGGTCGTGGCTGATGAAGAGAATCGCCAACTTGCGCGTGGCCCGCAGCCGCAGCAGCAGTTCCACCACCTGCGCCTGCACCGTGACGTCCAGCGCCGTGGTCGGCTCGTCGGCGATCAGCACCTCCGGACCCAACGCCAGCGCGTGAGCGATCATCACCCGCTGCAACATGCCGCCGGAGAACTGGTGGGGAAAACCGGCCAGGCGCCGCGCGGCCTCCGGGATGCCCACCTCTTCCAGCAGCGCCACCGAGCGCGCGCGTAGCGCCGCCGCCTTCAGCTCCGGGTGATGCGCGCGCAGCGTCTCCGCCAGCGAGCGCTCGATGGAATAGATCGGATCGAAGGAGCGGGCCGGCTCCTGGAAGATCATGCCCACGTGACCGCCGCGCAGCCGTTCCAGCGCCACGGGGCGCATGGTCATCAGGTCCTCGCCGCGGAAGCGCAGCCGGAGCGCGGCGACCCGGGCATGCCGGGGCAGCAGGCGCAGCAGCGCCAGGGCAGTCACGCTCTTGCCCGACCCGCTCTCGCCGACGACCCCCACCACCTCCCCGGCGTGGAGCTCCAGGTCGACGCCGCGCACCGCCTGCAGCAGCCCGCGGCTGGTAGCGAAGCTCACCGTCAGCCCTGCCACCTCGTACAGCGGCCCACCGCCGTCAGCCACGCAACGGCTCCCGATGATACGGGTCCAATACGTCGCGCAGCAGGTCCCCGACGAAGCTGAACGCCAACGTGACCAGCAGCAACGCCAGGCCGGGATAGAGGAACCAGGGGAAGCTGCGCAGGTTGCTCAGCGAGGTGACGTTGCGATTGAGCATCGAACCCCAGCTCACCGCCGGGTCGGCAATCCCCAGACCGAGATAGGAGAGCGCCGTCTCCGCGATGATGAAACCGGGGATGCCCAGCGCGACGCTCACGATCAGGATCGAGGCGATCTGCGGGATGATCTGGGTGGTGACGATCACCAGTGGCGGTATGCCCTGCAGTTGCGCGGCGGCGACGAAGTCCTCCGTCTTGATGCTGTGCACCATGCCGCGGATCAGGCGCGCGGTGCCGGGCCAGCCGACGAGCGACAGGATCACGATGATGACTACGAACGTCTGCCCGGAGTCCATCCGGTAGGACAGGACGGAGCGCAGGAACAGGATCAGGTAGAGCGCGGGGATGAGGATGAAGAACTCGGCGACGCGCATGATGGTCCAGTCGACGATGCCACCGTAGTATCCCGCCAGGCCGCCCAGGACGATCGCCAGCGTCAACGAGATGGCAACGGCGATGAAGCCGATGGTCAGGGAGATGCGTGAGCCGTAGAGGATGCGCGACAGGATGTCGCGCCCCAGGTGGTCGGAGCCCAGCAGGAACACCGGATAGGCCTGCCCGCCACCATGCCACGGATTCCCTGCGGTCCCGGCCGGCGCGCCAACGGTAACGCCCTCCTCATCGACGTAGGGCGCCACCGTGCCGAACAGGTGCACGCGGAGCGGCACCAGTCCCCACAGCCGGTACTCCGGTCCCGGCGCCAGCAACCGCACCCGGTAGTGCTGACCGCGGATCCGCGCATAGCGCCGCGTCACCTCGTCCACCAGGATGCGGCGCTGCACCTGCGGCCCAAGCCCCAGTTCGGCCGAGTAGAAGCTCAGGGCGGGCGGCTGGTGGGTATGGAAGCGAAAGGTGGTGGCCGGCGTGTAAGGTGCCAGGAACTCCGCCAGCAACATCGCCCCGTAGAACAGCGCCAACACCAGTACCGCGGCCGCCGCCACCGGCCGCCGCCGCAGCCGGCGTCCCGGCGGCGCGGGCCACCTGCGGCGGGCGGCCGACTCAGTCATCGCCGCCGGAGTAGCGGATGCGGGGATCGACCACGGCCAGGAGCATGTCGGCGGCGATCATGCCCAGCAGGATCAGGACGCTGGTGAACATGATGTTGGCCAACACCAGGTTGATGTCTTCCTCGCGCACCGCCTCATACATCAGCCGGCCGATGCCGGGGTAGGAGAAGATGATCTCCAGGATCAGCGACCCCGAGAACAGCCCGGCGAACAGATCGGCGCTGCTGGTGACGTAGGGATTGAGGGTGTTGCGGAAGGCGTGCACCACGTATATCCGCCGCTCGCTGATGCCGCGCGCCCGCAGCGCCGTCACCCAGGGCTGGCCGAGCTGGTCCAGCATGGTGGCGCGGATATAGCGCATGGTGGCGCCGACGCCACCCAGGAACGCGCCGAGCAGCGGCAGCGCGACGTGGTGCAGGTAGCTGAAGGAGAAGCGTAGCGGCGCCTCCCGAAACGGGAAGTCGGGATAGGCGGTGATCGGAAACCAGCCGCTGGCCGCGGCGAACACCTGCAGCAGGATGAGCAGCAGAATGCCGGGGAAGGCGTGCAGCAGCAGCGCCACGAAGGTCGCCGCCACGTCTACCCGGGTGCCCACCTTGGAGGAGAAGTAAAGCCCGGTGGCGAACGACAGCAGGGTCAGAAACAGCAGCGAGATCAGGTTCAGGATCAGCGAATTGATCATCCGCGACCGGATCAGGAACAGGATCGGGGCGCGCGAGATCAACGATCGGCCCAGGTCGCGTTCCACTATCACCCGATACAGCCAGCGCCCATACTGGGCGTAGAACGGCAGGTCGAGGCCCAGCCGCGCCTTGGCGGCGGCTATCTGCTCCTCGGTGTAGACGTTGTCAGCCTGCCGCTCGGCGGAAATCAGGAGCTGGCTGCGGACGTAGTTTTCCACCATGTCGCTGGGCGCCAGACTCATCAGCCCGAACACCGCCAAGCCCAGCACCAGCAGCATGGCCACCAGCGACGCCAGCCGGGTGGCCAGGAAGTAGAGCAGCGGGTAGCGCCGGCGGTGAGAGGCGCGGCGTTCCCCCGGGGGCGACGCCGGCGTCACTCGGCGTCGAGCAGGTAGAAGTAATCGGAGTTGAGTCCGCCCAGGGTGTCGTAGAACACGTTGCCCCATTTGTTGTGCACCGCCACGAACGACAGCGGGTGGACGAGGTACATCTTCGGCACCTGATCGAGCAGCAAGCGCTGGTACTCGTCGTAGATCGCCTTGGCCTTCTCCGCGTCGATGGTGAAGCGTCCCTCGTTGTAGAGGTAGTCGACGCGCGCCTCCCATTCGGTGGCCGGTTCCTCCTGCAGCGGATGCCACAGGTGGAAGTTGCCTTTCGACCGCCACACGTTGCTGCCCCCCTCCGGCCAGTAGTTGGTGCCCAGGGATGCCGTCGCCACGTGCCAGTCGTAGGTGCTGGTCAGCATCTCCACCAGCTTCTGGAAGTCGACCGGGCGCACGTTGCCGGTAATGCCGATCGCCTTCAGCTCATCGGCGAAGATGTTCATCACGTCGATGCCGACGTTGTTCTCGGCGCCGACGTGGATGTTGAACTCGACATGGTTGCCGGCGGCGTCCTCCATCAGCCCGCCGGCGTTGGGGCGGATGCCGATCTCCGCCAGCAACGCGCGCGCCCGCTCGGGGTCGTAGGTGAAGCGCTGCCGGATCGACTCGTCGAAGTAGGGGTTGGCGCGGGCGAAGAAGTGCAGCGCCGGTTCCGCCAGCCCGCGGTACACCTGACTGGCGATGCGGTCGCGGTTCAGCACCGCGCTCATCGCCTGGCGGAACTGCACCTGGCTGAACCAGCTATAGACCAGCGAGTTCATCGTGTCCGGGTTCTGGTTGAAGGCGATGAAGGCGGAGCCGAGGCTGGCGCCGCCGTTGTAGACGGTGAAGTCGGGATCCTCCACGTTCAGCAGTTCATCCAGATCTTCGGGCCGGAGCGTGTAGGCGTCCTTGTTGCCCTCCTTGAACAGCAGCAGCTCGGTGTTGCGGTCCGGCACGATCTGGTAGATGGCGCGCTCCAGGTAGGGCAGCGTGACCCCGGCGGCGTCCTGCTTCCAGTAGTGGGGGTTGCGCACCACCACCACGCGCACGCCGGGCTCATACTCGGCGATGTAGTAGGGACCGATGGAGGGGATGGTGGCCGGATCGGTGTCGACGCTGAACAGATTGAGCACCCCTTCGGCGCCGCCCTCCCGCTTGGCCGGCTCGTAGAGGTAGCGTGGGCCGAATTTCATGTTGGAGGACAGGATCGGGTTGGCGACGATGCGCGGGTAGTGGAACGCCACCGTGCGCTGGTCGATCCTGGTCGCCTCGATGCGCGCCTTCGAGCCGTCCGCCATCTCGATGAGCTGGCGGGTGTAGCCGGGCTGCTGCAACTCCTGGTCGCCCTCGATCTCGTCGTACCAGAAGATGACGTCGTCCGCGGTTACCGGCACGCGGGTGTCGGGATCGGCAAGGGTGGTCCAGTAGAGATCGTCGCGCAGGGTGTAGATCACCGAGAGGGAATCGGCCTCCTCGTCTACCTCCACCTCGAAGCTGGCCAAGTTGGGCATGAACTCGCGGACGTAGGGGTCGTAGTCGGCCAGGTAATCGAACAGCACGTCGACCACGGCGCGGGTGTCGCCGTCGCGCGCGGTCAGCGTGTTGAAGGTCTTGGGGTCGTTGTTGATCGAACTGAGCCAGGTGCCGCCGACGGTGCCCAGCGCCCATGCTTGGCCGCCGGGGCGGGACACGGTCTTGGCGAGGATCTCGGCGCGCGCCTGCTCGCGCTGCGACAGCGCCTCACCCTCGGACAGCTCCTCTTCGACCGCCCCCGCCCCGGCCGTACCCGCCATCAGACCGAGGGCGACCGCGGCGATCGTACAAGCCACCTGACGGCGGCAACGCATCACAATCGACTGGTCCGTGTGCACGGCGCGCATTCTACCGCACGCGGGGTCATGAATCAGCGTTCGCCGCGTGCGGACAAGCAGGCGTTGTCGATACGATCACTGCCAGAGGAACAGGACGCCCAGCGCCTGCTCGGGGTGCTCGTAGAGGAAGTCGTACCCCGCCTTGAGGTCCCTGCCATCGAAGCGGTGGGTGACCAGCGGTTGCACCCGCACCTCTCCGGACGCCATGGCCTCCATCGCGGTGCGGGCCATCCAGGCGCGGTCGGCGGAGGGCGGATAGCTCACCAACACGCGCTTGCCCTGGAAGTTGTCGACGTCGAGCGGCAGGGGCGCGTTCTGGTACTTGGCGTTCACCTGGATGAGCCCCCCGGAGGCGACCATCTTCTGCGCCTGCTCGAACGACGCGACGCCGGCCGGCCCGCCGACGCAGTCGACCACGATGCTGGCTCCCGCTCCGCCGGTCAGGCGCTGCACCGCCGCCACCGGCTCCTCTTCGCCGGCGTTCACGACCTCGGGCGCGCCGACCTCCCGCGCCAGGCGGCACCGCAGCGCCAGCGCATCCACGGCGATGAGCTGGGCCGGCCGATAGCGCCGGGCAAACTGCATGACCAGGTTGCCCACCAAGCCCTGACCGAGCACGACGACGCGGTCGCCGGCGGTGATGTCGAGCGCCTGCGCCCACCCGGCGCTGCTGGTCGCAAGCGGATGAAAGGTCCCTTCCTCGAAGGACACGCCGGGATGCAGGTGGTGCACGCGCGGATGGGGCGCGCCCGCAGCGACCGGGCGCAGGGAGTACTCCGCGTGCGGGGCGCTCACCACGACCGGGGCTCCGGCAGCGAATTCGGTAACGCCGCCGCCCACCCGTTCGACGGTCCCGGCGGTGGAATATCCCATGGCTTCGGGCCTCACCGGCCCTTCCATCACGTACCGCCGCCACAGCTCGGAGCCGCGGCTGATCAGGCTGACGCGGGTGCGCGTCAGCACCTCCTCCGGTCCGGGTTCGGGAACCGGGACCTGCTCCAGAAAGACGTTGCCTGCGCCTTCACCCTTCGCTGCTCGCCACATCATCGCCGGCATCACTTCGCGTACCTCCTCGATCAGTGTCTCGAACGTCCCGGCCGGTGTCCCGATCGGTGTTCCAATGTTCATAGATTTTCGCGATCACGTCATCGATCCGCAAACGATGCGTCTCCACGTCGTGGATGGTGGTCCGTTCACCTGCCTGCCGCAGGAGCGCCGGGATCGGCGTGCGCGCCGCGTCGAACGTGAAGTGGTGCCGGTTGCCGTCGCTGCGGACGTGCCGCACGCCGGCAAGCACCGGCGGAGCGGCGTCTGCGGTTTCCAGGACGAGGTGGCGGCGGTCGCCGAACTGCCGGCGCAGCGCTCCGAAGTCCCCGTCGAAGGCGATGCGGCCCTGGTCGATCATGACGATACGGCCGGCCAGCCGCTCCAGCTCGTCCATGTCGTGGCTGGTGATCATCACGGTGACCCCGTTCTTGCGGTTGAGGTCGGTGATGAAGTCGAGGATGGCGCGCTTGGCCAGCACGTCGACGCCGATGGTCGGCTCGTCGAGAAAGAGGATCTCCGGTTCGTGCATGAGCATGAGCGCCAAGTCCGCGCGCATCTTCTGGCCCAGGCTGAGCTGGCGCGCCAGGCTGTCGAAGAACTCGCCGATGCCCAGGAGCTCCTTGACGAAGCCGAGCATCGATTCGTAGCGGTCGCGGGGGATGTTCCAGACGACCCGCTTCCACTCGAAGCTGGCGGCGACCGGCTGATCCCACCACAGCTCGGTCCGTTGACCGAACACCACGCCGATGCGTCCCACGTAGCGGACCCGGTCCCGCATCGGATCCATGCCCAGGCATCGGACCGTGCCGGCGGTCGGGGCAAGGACGCTGGAGAGGAGCTTTACCGTGGTCGATTTTCCCGCGCCGTTGGGCCCGGCGTAGGCGACCACCTCGCCGCGGCGGATCGCCAGGTCGACCTGCCGCAGCGCGTGGACCTCGCGGAACCGGGGACGGAAGAGGCTCCGAACGGCGTCGCCGACCCTGCTTGAGCGCTGCCGCTGGTAGAAGGTCTTGTCGACGCCGATGAGCTCAACCGCGATGTCCCCAGCCGACGTAGCGCTGCGACCCGGTTCCTGCATAATGCTTGAGTCCCTTTCTGAACGCGATCAGCGCGGCCAGCGATACGCCCAGGGCAGCCAGCGGCGTGTGCCAGAAGTCGGGCGGCGCGATGCCGAGCAGTTGCCGGCAGGGGTACCACGCGACGAAGCCGACCGGCAGGGCGGTGAGCATGCCGGCTAGCGCGAAGGCGCTCAAGCCGTCGAGCGGGAACGACTTGAGTCGATACATGAAGTCGAGCGCGCGGCTGCTGATCTCCTCGGCGGCGACCGGCGCCCAGAACGCCAGGCTTCCCCACAGATAGGCGAATCCCAGCACGACCGTGCACGACGCCAGCAGATTGCCCGCGAACGCCAGCCACCAGCCGAAGGGGAGCGTCGCGTCCAGGTTGAGGATCGCCCAGACCGTGATGCCGACGCCGGCCAGCAGCGGCCAGAGCGCGGAGAACGGCATGAACCCCTCGGTGAGCAGCGCCGTCCACAGCGGCTGCGGCTGCACCAGCGTGTGATCGAGCTGGCCGCGGCCGATGCGCCGGCTGACGGCCAGCACGTTGTAGCCGAATCCGGCGTCCAGCAGGCCGCGCACCAGGGCCGCGTAGCCGAGCATGAAGAGGACCTGATCGCGCGACCACGCGCCGATGCCGTGGAATCGCTCGGCCAGGAGAAAGACCGCGGCGACCCCGGCGAGGTTGAGGACGATGTCGGAGACCACGTTGATGAGAAAGAAGCGCGCGTCGCGGGTCATGAACATGAAGTCCAGGTACGCCTGCACCCGCAGGCGGGCGATCACCATCCTCAGCGTGCGCACCGGCGTTCACCCGCCGTGCGAGACCAGCCGTTCGCGGTTGGCGGTCCAGGTCAGATGGGCGAGCGGCCAGAGCGCCGCCAGCCAGAACGCCTGCAGGCCGATCAGGAACGCCGCGTCGCCGGTGCCGGTGTACAGCCGCAGGGGCGCGGACGCCAGCGAGGCGAACGGCAGGTAGTCGAGGACGGCGCCGATCCCCCACGGCATCAACGCCAGCGGGATGACGGCGCCGGACAGCAGGGCGCTGACGGCGCTGCGGATTCGCATCAGGGCGTAGACGTTCTGTTCCAGCAGGACCATGAGGCCGGCGAAGATGAAGTCGAGCGCGGCGCCGATGCCGGCGGCCAGGATCAGGCTGCACGCGAACAGCGCCGCCGCGGCCGCGCCGGCCGGCAGCGGATCGACCCCCAGCAGCGGCGCCAGGCAGTAGAGCGGCAGCGAGAACAGGACCAGGCCGGGCACGCTGCCGCCGAACATCTCGGCCAGGAACTGACCGTAGATGCCGGCCGGGCGGAGGAAGCGGTTGGCTATGTCGCCGCGCCAGAGCGCGCCGTCCAGACCGGTGCGCGACGCGAGCAGGCCGGCGAAGGCTTCGGAGACCAGGGTGTAGGTGAGCACGGCGGCGCGCGTCATGCCGGCGGTCTGGCCGGTCTCCGGCAGCACCATGCGCCACAGCGACAGCAGGAACACGACGCGCAGCAGGCGCAACCCGAAGTCGACGGCGATCGCCCACGCCCGGTCGTGCAGCGATCGGGCGGCGACCATGGCGGCGGTCTTGAGATGTCGGCGGGCGGCGACGAGCATGGCGTGAAGCGGCGATGCTGTGCCGCCGGGCGCGGTCCATGTCAAGATTCCGTATTCGATTCGAGGAGCGTGCGTATGGCGGACGGAACCGGCCGGTTCGACTTCGACGGTCACTTCGGGACTCTCATGCGCGCATGCCGGGGGGAGTTTCGCTTCCGCGGGCGGACGGAGTCCGACGTCCGGCAGTGGCAGGCCCCGTTCCGGGAGCGGCTGCGCGCCGCCCTGGGACTGCCGAACGTCGAAAGCGACCTGGCCGGGTTCGTGCCGGCCGCGGAGCTGCTCGCCACCGAGGATATGGGATCGTATGCGCGGGAGTCGTGGCGCGTGCTCACCGAACCGACGGTGCCGTTGCCGTGCTATCTGTTGCGGCCGAAGTCGGCGGCGGGACGCCTGCCGCTGGTGCTCACTCCGCACGGCCACGGCCATCCGCACGTCTACGTCGGGCTCTTTCGCAGCCCCCGCGAGGAGGAGCAGATCCGCGAAGGCGAGCGCGACGTCGCGGTGCAGGCGGTCGAGCAGGGGTACCTGGTGATCGCGCCGACCACGCGCGCCTTCGGCGAGACGCGGTCGCCGGCGGACGCGGAGCGGGACGCCGTGTCCTCCTGCCGGCTGCAGCTCATGCACGATCTGCTGGTCGGGCGCACGCCGATCGGCGACCGCGTGTGGGACATGTCGCGGCTGATCGACTGGGCGATCGCGCACCAGGGCGCCGACGGCGAACGCATCGCCATAACCGGCAACTCCGGCGGCGGCACGGTGTCGCTGTTCGCCGCCGCCTGCGACACGCGCATCGCCGTGGCGGTACCCGGCTGCTACTTCAACACCTTCGCCGGCAGCATCGGCTCGATCCGCCACTGCGACTGCAACTACGTGCCCGGCATCCTGCGCCTGGGCGAGATGCATGACGTGGCCGGTCTCGTCGCGCCCCGCCATTTTCTGGCCGTCGCCGGCCGCGACGACCCGATCTTCCCGATCGCGCACACCAGAGCCGCCTTCGACCGGCTCGCTGCGATCTACCAGGCCGCCTCCGTTTCGGACCGGTGCGAGCTCTACGTCGGCGACGGCGGACACCGCTACTACAAGGAACGGGTGTGGAGCTTCGTTGCGGAAGCCTTCACCGGCCGGCGGGCCGCGTAAACACGAGGTCAACAGACTCGCGAGGCCCGCGTGGCGGACGGTGGCGGCACCACGCGAGGCCCCGATGCCTTTCAATCTGTGTGTATTGCGGTCTTTGTTCCTCCACCGTGCTGTGTCACGCGGGGGCGGCACCGAATCTTCACTGCGCCGCGAGTGAACACGTCCTCCGTCGACCTGCTGCTCCAGACGTACGCATCACCAGGGCCGAGCGAAGCGAGCTTGGCGGGGGTGAGTGCGTCGAGGGCCGAGTTCGCCTTTTGGATGTGTTTCAGCCACGCCGGTGAATTGAACTTGTGCAGGACGATCTGTGTCGACAGTTCGATAAGCGAGGTGGGAACCGACGGTGGGTCCTGAGACGCGACCAGAATGCTGGTGCCTTTATGGCGCATCTCGCGTACGACCTCGATCAATCCGGCAACGAGGTCAGGACTGCCGATGTACTTGTGGGCTTCGTCGAAGACGACCAGCTTGTTGAACCGGCGTCCCTGATAGGTAGTGTCGGCAAAGATCTGCAGGAGAACGACGAACAGCCCGAGCGCCTCATCCTTATCGATGAACTCGTCTCGAAGATCCACGATGACGAGCCGCCCTGGACGTAGTATCTCAGTCAGTCGATAGGTGTCGTCGATGTACTCCTCGGCGAAGTCGAGTCGGAGCCCTGCGAGCTCCTTCAAGGATTCGGATAGCACCGACTCCTGGACTCCACGGCGAAGTGCTTTCAGGGTCAACTCCCCACGCAGCCGCTTCATGATGAGGGCGATCTGTCGAATGTACATGCTCTGGCTGCCGACCGCGCCCATCAGAAACTTCCAGTGCGACGCGTTCAGCTCCGCTGCGGCAAAGGAGATCGGCATCACTTCGATACCCGGGTGCTCCGCGCGGCACTCCGGGACCCGCGCCGCCGGGGTCAGAATTACCAGGTCCTGCAGCGCCTTGGGTGCTGCGCCGTACTGAGTACGCAACGAAGCCATCTCCGCATCATCCGCATTGGGCAGAGCCATCGAAGTGAACTCCGGCTTGTAGTCGAGCGTCGAGCTGTAGTGGAAGATGACGCCGGCCAGCGGATTGGGCAGTGCGTTGACTCCTGGAATCGGCATGCACGCCATCTCTACGACACTGCCCAGCGTGTAGCTCTTGCCGCCCCCCTGCACTCCGAACAGGCTGATCGTATGAGTCTGGTTCAGGTCCAGAGCCACCTTGCGTCCCGCCATCTCACCGAGCAGACCAAACTGTGGCGAAGCGCTCGTCACACCCAGAATGGAGTCATGCTCGGGTTCACCCTCGGGTTCAGGTACGTCCAGATCGTCAACTTGATGTGGCGCGTTCTTCGCGTTGTGGGGTCCGGCTGATTCATCGTCGGATGGTACCGACGAGCGATCGGGAGTGCGGTCCGGTTCGTCGCTCAACGGCCGGCCCGACGGGTCGTCACGGTCGGCCAACTCGGTCCCGAGGTCGGTCGTCGAGCGTATGCGGTCCGGCACCAGAAACGCAGCGCTGTCGAGTCGCGGGATGGTCCGCGGTGCTATCGCCTCTTCGTGGAGATGTTCGTGAACCCCGCCGCTATCGACGCTATTGTCATTGAAGTAAGTCGCAGGCGGCTGCGACTTCATCGCCGCCGCTTTATGCACGAGGCTGTGGATCATGTCACTGCCGACGCGGTGAAACTCGATGCCCACCTCGTGTTCCACAGGTCCGGTACCGGGCTTGTCGAAGTCGAATACCAGGCCGCTTCGCGAGAATCGGAGCGTGTAGCCCTCCTCCAGCCGGTCGAGCAACGTAAGGGCCTCGTTTCCGGCGTCCGAATCCATCAGCCCATACCGGAGGCTGCGTTCCAGGTAGAACTCCAGCAACGTGACGAGCTCGCGCGTCTTGAGCAGGCGGTCGGGACGATCGGGCGTGGTGCGATGCGGATCGAAGTGCCGCTGGACAACACGCTCGCTTTGGTTGAGCTGTTCCGCGATGCGCTCCTTGAGTTGTCCGTATCCGCCCACACCGAGGCGCTGCGCGTAGCACTTCACTTCGACCAGATTGCACGAGACCGTTCGCTGCGCGAAGTCGAGGTCGAACAGGGCAAGATCGGTGCGGCGCAGCATTATCTCGTCGCCGATCGATTCTGCCTGATCTTTCGCGGCGTGGAACAGATCGACGTGCGAATCGAGCGGCACCACTATCTGATTACGCAACGCGCCCTGGTATTCGAGGAATAGGCGCGCCAGCGCGATGCCGAGTGCTTCCGCCCGCGCCGTCGGCGCGGACACCAGCTTGAGTGCCAAGCGCCCGGAGAGTGAGCGCAGTTGATCGAGGATGAGCACCGCGTGTCGTTCGCTTGAGTCGAGGCCGTACTCTTGCAGTACCGGTCCCAGAATCGCCTCCAGCTCGGCCAGCGACCGTGAACTGATGATGAGGCGGTGACCATGGCCGGCAACCATCGGCGGTGTGTAGTCGATCAGATAGTCGGGGCGATCGCGCTTGCCACCGTGGTCGAAGAACTCGATGCCCATGTTCCGGTCGATGATGAACACCCAATCGCTGGCATCGTGAACATCGCTGATGAGCGCTCGTTCCGCCGGCCTCAGTTCCAGACGGATGATCGGCCGTGCCGAGAAATCGGGCGTCGACCGGGCAACGGCTGCGGTCGCCGCAGAGATCAACGCGGATAACTCACCAAGAAACATCGATGCTTCCTCGCCACCATCTATCGGCTCAGGTGTACCGTGGCGCGGCTGCCGTTCCCACCCGATGCCACTGTCGTCGTCATGAAATTTGGTGGTGAAGTCCTGAACGAGCCCGTGAAGCGCAACCGTAGTCTCTGCTCCGATTGGCGGACCCGCCGCCACTTCCTCCGGTGGAAACGGGTCGAACAGCACGCTGACATGAGAGCGGAATCGAGCAGGTTCATCCCGAAAGTCAGCCGTTGCGCGCACGGCCACGGTGAGCTTCGGAAAGATGTGACTGCGCGTGGGGATAGCGAACGCCTCACTCGCCGTTGCGTCGCCGGCAAGTAGCGCACCGATCGACTCGCCGACGCCAGGAGCGTTCGGATCGGGCACGAACAACCGCACGTCATAGCTCAGGTCGTGAAACGCCGCCTGTCGTTGGAGGAGAGCCAACGCGTCGGCGAGCACACTGGCGCGTCCCGCATTGAACGCGTTGAGCACCAGTGTACGGACGTACGGATGCTGGATCAGATAGCGTTCGATGCGCGACGCCAGAACGTCGCCAGTGATCGCAGCGCCGCCAATGGACGGCTCCGGCACCCCGAGGGCGGTGCACACATCGCCGATCAGCCCGCGGGGATCGTCCACGCCGGCGGGAGCGTAGAGCGGCCAGAACGGATGGATGTTGTCTACCGCGGTGAACACGCGGCCGTCGCTTACCGGCAGCATCGCCGGGAAGTTGACGGAGGATAGTCCGTGCAGCAGCGCCGCTCGCGCGGGCGCGATGTGCTCGCCGGATGACTCGTCGGCTTTCCGCACCCAGCTTGCTCCAAGCTGAGCCCAGGCGAGTTGCCAGAGCGCGCGGAGCGGGTGGGTGGGCGCGACCAACGCGGCTTCGCGCGGCTGGCCACGATAGTCCTCGATGACCAGCCGGACGATGTCGACCGCCAGCGCTTCGCGCAGGGATAGGATCATGGCGTGCTGGTCGGCAGTCTTGTGCTCGACTTTAACCGCGAGGTCCTTGATAAGGTCGATGTAGGCAGCGGCGTACGCGAGTACCGAACCCGCGTTACGTAGAACGTCGAGACCCTGAGAGACCAGATTCCCGGCTTCCTGCGTAACGCACCGGAAGTAGCCGGTGCGGGCATCGAGGAACCCACGCACCGCGACCGACGTCGTCCACTCTCCGATGTCGGCAGTCGGCTCATGAGGTTCTCCCGCATGTATCTGCATCCGCCAGTTCACGGGCCGCTCCGGCGTCTCCAGGATCCGCTGTTCGATGTCCTTCAGCCAGCCAGAAACGAGAATGTGGGACGCTCCCTCCTTGCCGAACTTCGCCTCGACGGTCCGCTGCGCGACAGCGCGTCGCTTGGTATTGCGCTCCGTCCAGCCGACACTGTGCGGGGCGATCTCCGCGGACTCGCGGTTCTGCGCGAGAGCCGTGAACTGGCGGTCGAGCCGGGCATGCTCGACGCTGTCAGCCCGCGGCACGGCTCGCTGCGGTGGGTCCTCTCCGAGATCCGCGTTCGTCAGTACGAAGAACGGTTCGCTCTCATTCGAGCGTCTTCCACTCTTATGCGCGGGCTCGTCAATCGGGATCGGATCGTCGTCCGCCGTCCAGGGCAGTACGCGGACGAAATGCCAGCCGTCCTCGAAGTCCACCCTGTTGAGCTTCAGCAGGGAGACCGATGCATGGTTCCTGGCCGACTTCCAGACCTTTACCCTACGCGCGGCGCCGACCGGGCCAGAATCCTGCGAGACGATTTGTACCGTAAAGTAATGCAGCCCGCGGACTTGGCCCGGGTGCGGCGACACTTCGATGACCACGCCCAGCTTCCTCCGCTCATTCGGCGTCAGAACCTGCTGCCCGATGAGATCGAGCAGCCGGTCGTTTTTGTGCTGCTCGTCGGCGACCACGGGCAGGTCAGTCTCCACCCGCACGAACGCGATTCTTTCTGGCGCAATCTCGGAAGTGAACTCCCACTTGTCGAATGACAGATACCAGTGCTTGTGATCGAGGACGACGGCGCGGGTCCAGGCCACCGGATCTTCGACGCCGGTATCTGCAAGGTACTCGGACAACCGCCGCTCGAGACCTTTGTTGGCGAGGCCCAGATGGAGCACGCGGGCGAGCACCGAGGAATCTCCGTTCGTCAATTGCCTGACGCAATCGTGATTCTTGCACACCCTGCTGTAGGCCGAGGTAGGGTCGTCGAACAGCTTGAAGTCAGGAACCATTCCCAGCTCGTAGAGGGCTCCACCGAACGCCTCGCCGTCGTTGCCGTTCGCATGCGCGCATAGCAGGAATCGAACCTGAGCAGCCGCATCTCCCCAGCGCCAGCGCCGCTCGCGGAGAAGCTGAAGCACCTCCCGCACGTACCCCTGCAACGTCGAGGGTACGCGTTTCAGCAACCGTCGGCATAGCACGTCGTAGGCGTCGTCTACCGGAAACTCCTCGAAGGTCGCACGTCCGAACGAGTCCTCGGCACTCGTCCGCAAGTTTGCAGGCAGGAACACGCACAGCGGCGGGCGCAACAAGCCGTCCGGCAGCGGGTTGCGCAGTTCGACCAGCTTCGTCGATGAGATATAGAGATCGTCATCCATCGCAACCGGCGCATCGGTGAGCACGTGTACGTTGGCTGCTGGCACCTGTTTGCGAATGCCCTTGGCGAGCGAGACCATCAGTTCTCCGTCCAGGTCGAGCACGCTCATGCAGTGCCCCGGGTTCCGGGCGTTCAACACCGCCGTCAGACGCGGTACCAGCAACTCCTCCAGACTGTGCGCTAGGTCGGAGGCAGGGAGATCGCGAAATGCCGCGCTCACTTCGGTTCTCCGTCGGATGTAGAAATGGTATAACGAGGCGTAATTGTCTGCGTCACGAATGCATCAGACAGGTCGCGAAAGAACCCGATCTCCCGCAGCCGTCCCTTGAAGTCCTCCGCGTTTCTTCGTAGCGCCGTGAGATCGTCAATGCCGGGCCTGTCAAATCCGTCGCCGGGCGGCAAACGGTCCACGTAGATGCCGTAACGCTCGCGCAGAAAGGTGAGCAACTCATCGACCTGGAGTTCACGCGTTGCGAATCCTGATCCCGACGCTTCCAGCACTGCGATCTGCAGCAGGACTTCCAGCAAGTGGCTGCTCAGGGCGAAGCGCCGTGCGCCCCCCTTGGGCTGTTGCATGAGGCCGGCGTCGCGTCGTTTGAAGACGGAATCAAGAAACTCGGTAATGTATCTTCGGTGGTATGGGCCGCGCAGCGCCATCAGCGCCTCGATGAACAGATCGAGATCGCTCAATCCCATCTCCGACACTCGCCTGATCTCGGGATCAACGTCGTCGCTGACTGCACCGCCGATGTCCTCGAGAAGGCCGGCCACGCGCATCCTGAAGTAACTGTCACGCTCGCCGGCATGCGGCGGCTCCAGGAGCTGCAGCAGATCGCCGACCCCGAAGTAGCCGGCCGCCGGCACCGCCGCCTTGCCTCCCTTGCGGCCCAGGTATTCGGCGAATTCGTCGAGCTTGCGTAGCAGGTAGTGTGACTGCACGTACTTCGGAATGCGCCGGTAGTGGACGTCGGCGCTGTGCTCCGCGAGTCCGGCCATCGGGCTACCCGGATCGCTGCCAAGGTCGGCCAACAGATACACCCGATAGGGGCAGCATCCGTGAGCATGCATCTGCTTCGGCAACACCGGACAGTTGGCGGGCGCGCAGATCGGGTCAGCGCTACGGCGCCGTACGAGCGCCGGGAGCAGCTTCACCAAGCGCAGGAAGTAGAGACCGAGATGGAACGCGAACAGTGTCTTCAGATACTCTACCAACACCGAGCGCGGTACATACCGTTCGTAGGCGAGCAACCGCAGTACGTCGTCGGCGAGCAGATCGACCTGCCCAACACAGATCGGTGGAAATCGCGTCGGCTCCTGAGACTCCTTCATGTCTACACTGACTTGCCGGTCGAAGTGCAGCAGCGCCTGCGTCTCCACGTCGACGTTAGCCGACGAGTCGTATCGATCGGTGTGCGGATCCACGCCAGGGAAGAAGAAGCGGGTAAGGCTGTCGCGGGCGGCTTGTCCGCGCCCGCGGCGCGCATGATAGAGCATCCAGTAGAGTTGTTCCGAGGCCCCGTAGTCCCGTGCGTGGCGAGCGTTGCGGAACTTGTAGGTGTTGCCGTGCAATGGGCGTGGTGCGGCAAGGGCCTGATTCGGTTTCCCTCGATTCACGACGTCCATCAGGTCGGTCTCTATCCAGCGCTCGACGACGTCGGTGTAATCGTCGAATCCAACGAACGCGCTTGGGTCTTTGATGTACTCGCCCGCAAAATCATCGATCGTGAGATCGTTTCTGCGCGGCGGCCGGCGGGTGCCATAACCGTCGAAACGCAACCGAGGGAACAGCATGGTCAGGACCCGGTCCATGTTGAGCGGCTTGAAGTCTATATAGGAGAGCTTCTCCAGGCGAAACTCGCGGTCACGTCCCTTCAGCGCCATCAACTCTTCTCCTCGCCGAGCTTCTGGAGTCTCAGAACGCCTCCCGGACTCCGCTCGATCCGGTAGAAATCATGGCCGGTTGGAGTCACCATCACCTCCTGGTACGGTGCCGAAGACAGCACGTTCTTGAATACCGTGAGCGCGAAATAGTGGCCCTGCTGCTGCTCGAGGCTCGGGCGATAGCCGTCTGCAAGCCGCAACAACATCTCGAAGATTTCAATGTTCACCACCAACTCGGCCGCTTGGCCGCCGGAAGGCGCGTAGATGAGCCGCAGCGCTTGCGGTACGTGCTCGACGAAGCGGTTGCCCCACGACTCGGGCAGTTCCAATTCGAAACACTCGCCGGGAAACAGCCGGTAGCTCCGTACGGTGCCTCGATCGACCTCCCGGACGCGCAGCGCCAGCGCGTTGCCGAGGCGTCCGGGGTCGCTCAGGCCCTCACCGCGATTGATCGCCCGAAGCAGCCTGTCGCGATAGATGCCGGCGGGCGTCTGTCCCGTCACCAAGCCCCAGAACTTGTCGTATGTGCGGTATGGAAGCATCTCTTTCCAATTCTCGTTGCGCCGCTCGAAGAACTGCCGCCGGCGCAGCATTGCCACGTACGCGCGATGATCGCCCATACGGCGATTGGCGGTCGCTCCCGATATGTCGCGCGGAAGCTCCCTGAAGCGCCGTGCAAGAAGCTGCGTGTCATAGCCGCCGCGCTCGGCGAAGGAGAAGCGCTCCGTGTCGCGGGCGTCCGGCGGCAGATAGTCCAGGGCACGATCCAGGGCCGGGTTGGTCGCCTTGCCTACGTCGATCTGCCGCAGCAGTTCCAGCAGCCGATCAGCCGACCTTGCGCCTCCCTGCCAGGCGTTGAAGTAGAATCCGTTCAAGATTTCATGGCGGCTGTCGGCGTGCGTGGTGGCGTACAGCTCGTGGATCTGATCGCAGTCGCGGGTGCCGGCCAGGGTGAACGCGAGCGCCGACCGCAGATCCCGCATCGTGATATGCAGTCGGCCGCGAAGGTGCGTGATCGCATATACGGCGCGGAGCCGCTCTGCCACTTTCGGTCCGGCGATCGGATCCATGAACGTGCGCGCGTTATGGTGCACGTAGCAGCGGTCGCGAAGATCGCAGCCGGCGCACGCCTCCCAGTACTTCTCGGCAGTGAGTCTTCGCAACAGACGATCGAAGATAGCTTCCGGTCCGGCGGCCTGGGGCGGCGATGCGACCACTGACCGCAGATTGAGGTTGACCGCCGCCACGCCGTCCTCGGGAGCCTTCCCGGCCAGCCCGGCCAGCACGATCTCGCGCAGGCGCCGGTATCGCGCCCCATGCTCGGTGAGAAAGTCCACCAGCCGCCCCTCATTGATAGCGATGATCCGCGTTTCGCCCTGCCGCCACCCCGCGCTGGCGTCACCTTCGAACGGCTCGAAGAACGCTTTCAGCACTTCTTCGTTGGTGGTGCCCTCCTCATCCTGGCTGCCGTCATAGTTGGTGATGAAGCGCCGTCCCGCCCAGGAGAACGTTGCCCCGTTCGGTTTCTTAACCAGTGTGGCCGCCACTTCGGTGGCCCGCTCAATCTGCTGGATGAACGCGGTTTTCCCGTCACCTGCGTTGCCGGTTACCACCACCAACCGAAACTCACCGGCGAGCAGCGCTCCGCGAAGTTGCTCATCGAGCAGCGTGCGCACATACGTCTCGCGGCCGATGTCGTCCAGACCGCGGGTGCCCGCGTTGCTGCGCGGGCTCTGGCTGTACATCGTCAGCAGAAGACTCACGAAGGGATTGAAATTCGGTTTGGGAGAACGCTGTAGGGATAGCTCGCCTTCCGATCCGTCCGCCGACGCGGCAGGTGGCGGCGCTGCGCGCGTCGCGGTGACCATCCCGAGCGCTTTCTGGAACACGGCGGCGGATGCGAATCGATCGGCGCGGCGGGGAGCGATCGCGTGCAGCAACACCTGCGCAAACTCGGGGGCCAAGCCACTGGTGTAGTCCGTGGGCTCCCTGGGTGGCGTGTCCGGGATCGGCCTGCTCCCTTCCCATGGATAGCTTCCCGTAGCGCACTCGTACAGCGTGACGCCGAGAGCGAACAGATCCCAGTCGGTTTTCTCTTCGGCGGACATCTCCGCGCCGATATCCAGGTCGGGGGGTACGTAACGGCGTGTACCAGCGGGGCGCGATTCGTCGTCTTCGATATGCGCCGCGACGTTGAAGTCGATGATGCGGACGCTCTGATCGGTCCACAGCAGGTTGGACGGCTTGATGTCGCGATGGTAGACGCCGCTGTCGTGCAGGTGGCGGATCCCGGCAAGGGTTTCCAAGCCGACGCGCCTGCTGTCGTCGGGCGAGAGCGAGCCGTTGTCGAGCAGTTCCGCCACTGGAGTCCCAGGGACATACTCAAACACAATGTAAGGCGTGTCGTCCGCCAGCTTGTCCGCCCACACGACGCGTACTACGTTTGGGTGCGGCGGGAGCTGCTCCAAAATGCTGTACTCCTGCTTCAGGCGCTCGAACGTCGAACGGCGGTCCTTGACGATGATCTTGAGGACGCGGCTGGTGTCTGCGAACGAGTCGAACACACGATAAACCACCGCGAACCCACCTTTACCCAGGTTCTCCTCGATACGGAAGCGGTTGGCGAGGTCGTCTCCGCGCTGCAACGTTGCGTAGTCCAGGTCCGGTCGTGCGGGCACCGGCGTGACTGACTGTTGAGTCTTGGCCGCGCCGGAGCGTGGGTCGGGGCCGACGATGCGGTTGAACTGTGTCAGTGCGCAGGCGGCGGAGGCCGGTCGGTCCTCGATGTCAAACGCGCACAGCGCCTGCAGCCAGGCATCGAACTCCTGCTTCAACTCCTGCTTCAACTCGGACGGTTTCACGGGAAAGATTGCATCCTTGTCCATCATGTCGTCGACTGACGACCACGCCGGCTCGCCTACCAGCAGTTCGTAGAAGACGAGCCCGGCGGCATAGAGGTCGGAAGCCACACTCGCCTGAGACGGATCCTTATCGCACTCCGGCGCCTGATACATCGAATCGAGCTCATCGACAATCTCCTCGGCGATGGTGCTGGTACGGTCCTTGCCGGCGCGGGCGTAGTCGAAGCCGCAGAGCAGCGTACGTCCAGAAGCGCTGACGACTACGGCATCCGGCGTCAGGTTGCGATGCACCACTTGCGGCTCGCTCCGGTGCGCATGGTCGAGCGCGGCCAAGGTGTCGCGAACGACTGCTATCTTCTGGTCGAAGGTGAGCACCAATGCGTGCTTCTTGATGTGCTGCCGCAGAGCGTGCCCGGCCACGTCCTCGGTGACCAGCACAAGCCGGTCCTCAGCCTCATTCGCGAAGAAATCGCGCACGGTGAGGATGTGCGCGTGACCAGGCAACGATGCCACCGCCTGGAAGGCATTCTCAATGCGGCGACGCTCGCGCTCGCGTTCCGCTGACGGGAGATACGGATCGACCGGATACACCTTCAGGCGGGCAGTGCCGCCACGCCTGGCGCCGAGCAGCGTGTGCCGGGCTCGGTACTCCGTGTAGCGGTCGGTGCCCCCAAGCTTTTCCTCGACCTGCCAGTTGCCGTAGCAGGGCGGTGCGCTCCTTGGCTGGGCGCGTCCGACGACGGTTCGCCGTATCTTGCCGTAATGGTCCTGGATGTCGGCGGACCTGTTGGCCGGAATGCGCGCAGTAGACTTGAAGAACGCGGTGCACTTCTTGAGATAGGCGACCGCCGGTGCGTCGTGACCGCCGGGATCCTGCACCTGGGCATCGGGTGCGGTCATCAACACCGCGGCGTCGACATGGATGCTGCGGAGCGCCCGGTCGGTCGGGTGCTGGTCGCAGATGAGCGACTTCAGCGCCTTGGCGTGGCCGCGCAGGATCGCAAGCGGCGAGTGGTACGGCGCACGACCCTCCGGGTACCACTTGCTGCCGTAGACATCGATCAGGCCGTGCGTACCCTTTACGTCGATTACATGGATGCAGTGCGGACCGAGCAGTGCGAGGTCGATCTCGAAGACCAAGTTCCCCTGCCTGAGCTCGAAGTTGTGGACGACGGTGAAGCTGTCCGGCAGATGGTCGCGCAGGTAGGCAACTGCCTCCCGCTCCGACTCGTTGACCGGCTGGCCGATGGCGATCACCTTTGCCATCAGGCCGCCCCCTGGTGTTCGATCCAGCGTTCCAGGAGAGAGCGGGCTTCGCGCTCTTTGGTCACCGCGTCGTGGCGAGCGGTTCGAACTGCAAATGCTCGGTGGCCGAAATGTCTCATATCGACGGCACCGAACTCGGGCAGAACCACTTCTTCGACTCCAGAAACGCTGAGGTGAGGGATCGATGATCCAAACGTCCGGGACTTGAGTTGTCGCCTTCCATACTCGGACGAAAGGAAGGCAAACAGATAGCCAGATACAGCCTCGTTCTCGCAGAATATTCTTATCGCATCCTGAGACACTGCACCGCCAATCACCTCTCCATAAGGTAGAACTGGATGTCCGATAATTCCGTTGACCTGCCCCGATGCCGGAATGAGTACCGTTAGTTCATCGACCATGAGTTCGTCAACGCGCGCGGTACGCTTTGCCAGATAGTAGCTTATATCTGGTTCCGCTCGCATAAGCGCAGATGTGTTGAAGAAGCGATGCCCGTATAGAGGATCGTCAACTCGAATACCCTTGAATCTAGCCGGATGGAATATGCCGTTCGAGACGCGGCTGATGGTCGTTTGTCGTGCCACAGGAAGTCGAAGCAGCGGTTCGAGCGCCGACCTATGATAGTTGCTGTGAAACAGTCCGTCCATCCGGCCGCCGAGCGCGCTCGCCTTCACCAGCGACGTATCCGGCCGCGTGCCGTTATTTGTGATGTCGAGGGGCGGCAGGCCGGCGGCATCCTCGATATCTCGAATGACTCTCCGCAGCTCTGTAGACGCTCGGCTTCTCAGTTCCGCCGCCTCCGTTATCAGCCGATGCGCTTCTTCCTGAATCATGTCCGGAGCAAGCGGCACCGGAAGATCGGTGAGGTGTTCCGGCTCAATGTGCTGCACGATAGCGCCGTACGTGGAACCGGTAACCAGCGGGATTCCGAATCGACTGCTCAGGAAGGCATAGAGGTAACCAGGGCGAACGATACTCGGGTCCGGTACGATCTTCAGCATATGCTGAGACGACCACATCCCTGCCATCTCTCGCCGCGTGTACGCCATACGACCAATCGTCCCCGAGCATGAGATCAACGTCGTGCCTTCCTCAAGCCGCAAGTAAGCCAACCGGGATGAAACCGCATCGGACTTGCGCAGGAGGTCGACGTAGCGAAACTCCGCGCGAAGCATGTTACCGCTCGACAAGAGAGGCACGCCGTGAAGTGGATCGGAGACGTAATGCCGGACGAACTGTGGTCCATTATAGATACCGCCGTCATGTCCACGCGTGACGGCACGAAGCTTTGCTATCCGTACCGGCAACTGCTTCAGGAGTATTTCCGCCTCAATCGCACCCGAAAGATACGGCCCACAATCGAGACGGCGTCCTTGTTGCTCCAACCATGCGCTGGGGACCATTTTCTCCTTCACGGCCCGGTTACGCCCCATCGATGAAGATAAAGGCACCGGTAGTGCTCTGCCACGGTCGGCCACTCGCCATCGACGCGGCTTGAACGCATCGGCCCCCCGTCGTTGCCGATGACCTGCCGTTCCAGTTCGTCGCTCACGCTTCGGGCTCCGAGTGGTTTCCGTCGGCAGGAGCGATGGCCGCTGCCCCTTTGTCCGTGAGCCGGTACTTCTGCGCCGGGCTGCGCGGCTTGTCGGGAACGGTCATTGCCAGCAATCCTTCACGCTGGAGCCGGTCGAGCCACCCGCGGAAGTGCCCGGTGCGGTGCGCGTAGCCGGCGGCCGCCAATAGCGCTTCACCGGGAACGGGTCCGTCGACGCACGCACGAAGCAGAGCGGTGTCTTTCCCTGATGGTGCGCCTTGGCCACCATGGCCCTCAGCTTGGCCCCCACCATGGCCCCCGGTTTGTACGCCGGGCAGCTCCCGTGCCGCGGCCTCCGCCGGAGACACCGGTCGCGTGTCGATGGCGCCGGTAGCTCCCTCAATGGCTGCCGCCCGCCAAACGGTCGGCGGATATGTGGTTGTCGCGAGTATCGCTCATGCGCGAGGTTCCGGGTGCTCGCGCCGGAACGCGTGATAACGCTCCGCAATCGTGGGCAGGTCGTCGTCTAATACAGGAGTCTTGCGCAGTGTCCGAGGCACGCTACGTCCGCCGACTGTGATGGCCTCGTATGGTTCATCGCGAGTTATCTCCTGCCCGTCCGGAGAGCGCTTATAGAGCGTATTGCCGCGTCGGTCGAAGCCAACCTTCTCGGCGACCGCCATGAAGACCGGGTAGTCTGTCGCTCCAACCATAGCTTCACGCTTGACAACATCCGCGGGCTTCTTCTTGAGGAACAGCAGGCTGGTCAGAATATTTACGTTGGCCTCGACGATGAATGTCTCCACTGGCAGGTCGACGCTGGCAAGGACCCAGGTGTGGCGCAGGATCCACCACCTGATGTATTCGTCCGCAGGGTTGCCAAGAATACCGTCGGGCAGAACGATACCCATCCGCCCACCCGGTTTGAGCCAATCGAGACAGCGTTCAATGAACAGGATCTCCGGCGCTACGCTGCCCTTCAGTCGCCCGGTGTTACGGAAGGCTCCGTCTTCGGTCTTCTCCCAGTTGTGCGCGAGCTCGAACGATTCGAGGGTGCTCACATCAGTTATCGGGATCTGTGACCCGAACGGCGGATTGGTAATTACCACGTCCATGGATTTGAGCCGCGCCTCTTGACCGGCCGGCTTCACACCCGGCAGGTGTCCCGTGGGAAACTCCAGGGAGTTGAGATGATAGAGGTGGCCCTTGCCGTCGCCAGCCATCACCATGTTCATCTGGCTGGCGCGGATGAGAAACGGATCGAAATCGCAGCCGAAGACCCGCTTTTGAGCATAATGTCGTAGCCGCTGGTTCAAAGACTCGAACTCCTCCGTCGTTTCTTTGCGAGCGATAATCTGCTTCTCGTCACGGAACTTGCCCATGAGGTGGGCAAGTGTCGCAACCAGGAATCCACCGGTGCCACACGCCGGATCAAGCAGCCGTTCGTCCTCCTTGGGGTCAAGTATCTCAACCACGAGCCGGATCGCACCGCGCGGAGTAAAATACTGTCCCCGGTCGCCGCGGAGGTTCGTGCCGACGATCTCCTGATAGGCGGCCCCCTTGGTGTCTATGTCTGTTCTGGAGAACTCGTATTTCGATAGCTCCGAGATCATGAAGGCGAGTGCACGAGGGGAGAGACTGATTTCCTCACCGCCGCTGAAGATCGTCTTGTACTCCTGCTTCACCTCATCGAAGAGCGGTCCTATGCGCTGTCTGATTGCCTTACGCCCAGCCTCATCGAACTGTTCTTTCGGACCGGCCCAGAAACGGCGGTTCTCTCGCTTGGGAGCCCGCTCATCATGCATCTTGCAGAAGATCAGGTAGAGAAACTGCCAGAACGCGGCGTCCTTTGGCATGCCTTCATTGCCGTGAATGAAATTGTGGCAACGGCGAAACGCCGTACGCAACATCTCGGGTTTGGCGTGACGTGCACGCGCGCGAGACAGCACGTCACGATCGTCGAGGGATTCGTCGGCCGGCGGCCAATCGCCTATAGGCTCCGTGTCGACCTGGAATTTCGTCGCCTTTTTCCGAAGAAAGAAGAATTCAAGACCATTGGTCCACAAGGCGTACTTGAGGTGTTCGAACTCCTCAAAGAACGGCTTGACGTGGGCGATGTCCTGCTCTGCTTGCTCGTAGTCGCGCATCTTCACCGCGCCACGCTTGCCTTGCTTCGGTTCCGGGCGGCAGACGACGATACGCTGGATGTTCTCTGGCGTATGCCTTTCCCCGGCGCCGAAGACTGCGATGTCCACGCGGCGCCGCCTGCCCGCGACGACAACGGGGAAGTCGGCCTCCATGTCCTCTACGGAGATCGCGTACTCGTTGAAGAGTGCGTCGGCTATGCGCTGGCGGACGGACTCCTTGGCGTTCTCCTTGACCTCTTTCGTGCCGGAGATGAAGTCGGGGATAAACCCCTCGCGAACGATGCCGGTCGGCGAGTTCGGATCGGTCTCAGGCCTGGACTCAACAGTGGCCGCAACTCCGTTGGCACCGGCCGTCTGGCTGTCCGTGCTCGGTCGCGCGGATGGTACGCGCTTGGTTCGGCTGCTCGTAGCTGCCGTTGCAGGGCGCCTCATAGCAGAACGCGGTGGGGTGCGGACCTTGAACTTGGGCATCTCATCATCCTTGGTGGTGGACGGTCCTCTCTGACGGTGGCCACCGTACATCGTGCGTATGCCTGCCTACAACCGCGGACCGAGCGAGCGCTGCGACTTGACCATCGTTCAGAAGTCGCGGTTGATCGACTGAGCGATCGCGCACCGGGGGCGCCGACGGCGAACGCATCGTCATGCCCGGCATTCTGCGCCTGGGCGAGATGCATGACGTGGCCGGTCTCGGTCGCGCCCGCCACTTTCTGGCCGTCGCCGGCCGCGACGACCCGATCTTCCCGATCGCGCACACCAGAGCCGCCTTCGACCGGCTCGCTGCGATCTACCAAGCCGCTCCGTTTCGGACCGGTGCGAGATCTATGTCGGCGACGGCGGACACCGCTACTACAAGGAACGGGTGTGGAGCTTCGTTGCGGAAGTCTTCGCCGCGCAGCGACCACCGTCAGCCGCCCTTGAGCGTCGACGTCCAGACGTCTATAATTTGGTCCGGGATGAGTGAGCACGCGACTAGATACGCTCCCGGCCACGTACGCGACGCTATTCTCGACATCCTGAGCCTCACGTCCGTCGGACTGTCAGCCAAGCAGATCACGCAGCGGGTCGCGAAGGTAAACGGACCGACGCCCGAGTCATCCGTTCGGTCGTTTCTGCGCCTGAACACGCCATCGCTCTTCGTCAAGGAACGTCGCGGCGTCTATCGTCTGAGGGCGGATTCGGCAAACGGGGTCCAACGCCCGCTGCACGGGTTGTCACGATGGCGGGAACCGTTCCGCTACGGTGAAGCTACGCTGGTCCACGGCGACTGCTTCGACTGGTTGGACGACCGGGAAGACAATACGATCCATGCGGTGGTCACCGATCCGCCGTACGGGCTTCAGGAGTATACGCAGAAGGAGCAGTCGAAGCTGAGAAAGGGCAGGGGTGGAGTTTGGAGATTGCCGCCATCGTTCGACGGTCATTCGCGATCGCCGCTGCCGCGATTCACCACGCTGACCGATTCACAGAGAAAATACCTCCATGAGTACTTCTTCGTCTGGACGCGTCTCCTGATCCCGAAATTGGTGCCGGGAGCGAATGTCGTGGTCGCCTCCAGTCCGCTGTTGTCGCACATCGTGTCCGCTGCCTTGGCGGATGGCGGTCTGCAACGAAGGGGAGAGATCATCAGGCTGGTCATGACCATGCGCGGCGGGGACCGACCCAAGGGTGCCCATGAGGAGTTCAGAGGCGTAAGCGTGCTGCCGAGATCGAAGTGGGAACCGTGGGTACTGTTTCGCAAACCCGTCGAAGGCAGGGTTCAAGACAACCTGCGGAAGTGGCGTACCGGAGGATTTCGCCGGCTGTCGGACCGGTCGCCGTTCGGCGACGTCATCAGGTCGGCCCCGACCGGAAAGAAGGAGAGGTCGATCGCTCCTCACCCCAGTCTGAAGCCGCAGGCGTTTCTCCGTCAGCTCGTGAGAAGCGTGCTGCCGCTCGGTGAGGGCGTGGTGGCCGATCCCTTCGCCGGAGCGGGGTCGACGCTCGCGGCGGCGCAAGCCGTGGGCTATGCCTCCGTGGGCGTCGAGAGAGACCATCATTATTTCGAGATGGCTGCCGGAGCGATGCCGCTGCTGGCGGAGCTTCCGGTCAACGGCGCGGCATGACTGCCTATACGCGAGGACCGATGGAACGTCCGTCGTTGCTGCTGCATACACGCGGCTCGGCGGCCAAGGGTCCGCGTGCGCGTTTGCGGCGGTCGCGCAGCGCCGCCGTCTCGGCCACGTCGACCCGGCCGGCCCGGTTCAGCACCACGCCGTAGGCGGCGCGCGCGTGCGCGGCGCTGATCTTGCCCTGCGCGGCGTCCTCGCGCACTGCCTCGGGATCGCGCTCCAGCGGATCGCCGTAACCGCCGCCGCCCGGCTGCACCAGCCGGTAGACGTCGCCGCGTTCGAGCGGGCGCAGGAATTTGCCGGGCAGCCGTTCGCCGCCCCGTTCGCCGTCCGGGTTGAGCAGATTGGCGCTGGCGGTTCCGGATGAGCCGCCCTGCGTGCCCCAGGGCAGGAACCGGCCGCGGTCGGAGCGGACCTGCAGGGTGGCTTGGTCGTGCGTCAGCTCGTACTCGCGCAGCAGGCCCAGGCCGCCGCGGAAGCGGCCGGGACCGCCGGAGTCGGGCACGAAGCCGTAGCGGCGGATGAGCAGGGGCTGCGCGGCTTCGATGGTCTCGATCGGCGTGTTGGCCATGTTGTGCACCGGCGCGGTCAGGCCGTCGGCGCCGTCGGCGTGCGGTCCGCCGCCGCGCGGCCCGTCGTTGTTGAACTCCAGGAACACGAACGCCCGGCCGTCCGGGTAGTAGCCGCCGAAGCTGACGCCGAACTCGCCTCCGCCCCACGCCGCCGGCACGCGGTCCGGCAGCGCCTTGGCCATCGCCCCGAACACCGCCTGCGCGACGCGGAAGCCGCCGAGTCCGCGGGCGGCGACCGCCGCTGGATGCTGCGGGTTGACGAAGCAGCCGGCAGGCGCGCGTACCGCGATCGGCCGGAAGAAGCCGGCGTTGGCGTCGATCGTCGGATCGGTCAGCGTCTTGAGCACGGCGTACACGGCGGAGGTGGTATACGGCAGGTTGGGATTGATGGAACCGGCCGCCTGTGGCGAAGTGCCGGCGAAGTCGGCGGCGAGCTCGTCTCCGGCGATGGTGACCCGTACGCGGATCTCGATCGGCTCGGGGCGGATGCCGTCGCCGTCGATGAAGTCGGAGAAGCTCCAGGAGCCGTCCGGCAGCGCGGCGATCTCCGCGCGCGTGCGCCGCTCGGTCTGCTCGATGATGTCGGTCAAGTAGCGGTCGAGCCGGCCGATGCCGTGATCGGCGGCGAGCGCCAGCAGGTCCCGCTCGCCCTGTTCCAAGGCCGCTACCTGCGCGAGCAGGTCGCCGTGCACGAGCGACGGGACGCGAACGTTGGCGCCGATGATCCTCCACACCGCGTCGTTGCGCTGCCCGGCGGCGATCAGCTTCAGCGGCGGCAGCCGCAGCCCCTCCTGGTATATCTCCGTGTTGTCGCAGGCGTTGCCGCCGGCCACGCGGCCGCCGACGTCGGTGTGGTGGGCGATCACGCACAGCCACGCGATGAGGGTCCGTTCGGCGAACACCGGCTTGAACAGAAAGATGTCGGGCAGGTGGCTGGCGCCCGAGTACGGGTCGTTGCTGGCCAGGATGTCGCCGGGTCGGACGTCTCCCCGGTACCGGTCCAGGACGCCGTCGAGGGCCGGCTGCATGGCGCCCATGTGGAACGGCAGGGTCAACCCCTGCGCGACTTGCTCGCCTGCGCCGTTGAACACGGCGGTCGAGAAGTCCATGCCGTCCTTGACCACGGCCGAGCGCGCGGTCCGCACCACGGTCACGGCCATGCTGTCGGCGGCGGTCACCAGCGAGCTGCGGATGACTTCGCGCGTGACCGGGTCGCGGGGCGCCGGAGTGTCCGTCATCGCAGGGCATCCAGCGTCATGCAGTCGTGATCGGTCGCTGACGCCCGCCAGCCGGGCGGCACCACCGTGGTCGAATCGTACTCCTCGACGATCAGCGGACCGGCGATGCCGCCGGCGGAGCGCAGGGCGGTCCGGCCGACCACCGGCGTGGACAACCAGCCGTGCCCGGCGCCGAAGTAAACGCGGCGGTCGGCCGGCGGGAGCGCCGGTTTCGCGGCCCGCGGGGCGTCGCCGGGGCCGGGGCCGGGGCCGGCTGCCGGCCGGTTCCGTTCCGTGACGCCGCGGCCGATTACGCGCACGCTCACGACCTGCACCGGCTCGCCGACGCTGTAGCCGTAGGTGCGCCGGTGCTCGCGCGTGAAGGCCGACTCGATCGCCGGCAGCGCCGCGGTGCTGAAGCGCTCGACCGGCAGGCCGACGGTCAGCTCCGAGGTCTGGCCATCGTACTTGGCGTCGATCTGGGTCTGCAGTCGCCGCCGGCCGTCGCCGAACCCTTCGCGGGCCAGCAGCGCCCGGCACTCTTCTCTCATGCGGTCGAGCAGCTCGTTGGCCCGCTGCAAGTCGATCGCCGCCAGCGGTTGGTTGAGCGTCTGCACGAAGTGGTGCTCGACCTCCGCGAACAGCAGCCCGAAAGCGCTGAACACGCCGGGCGACGGCGGGACGATCACGCTCCCGATGCGCAGGCTCTCCGCCAGGCCGGCCGCATGCACGGGGCCGCTGCCGCCGAAGGCGATCATCGCCAACCGCCGCGGGTCGCGGCCACGTTCGCTGGAGACCGCGCGCAACGCCCCGCCCATCTTCACGTTGGCGAGCGTGTGGACGCCCCAGGCCGCCTCGGTCTCCGTGAGGCCAGCCGGCTCCGCCAACCGACGCCGCACGGCCGCGCGCGCCCGTTCGGCATCGATCGGAAAGGTGCCGCCGAGCAGGTGATCGGGATTCAGGAAGCCCAATGCGACGTCGGCGTCGGAGACGGTCGGCTCGGTGCCGCCCGCGCCGTAACAGACCGGGCCGGGCACCGCGCCGGCGGAGTGGGGGCCGATCTGCAGGCCGCCCGCGCGGTCCACCCAGGCGATGCTGCCGCCGCCGGCGGACACCTCGGCGATGTCGATGGCCGGCACGCGCAGCACGTAGCCGGCGCCGCGCAGCAGGCGGTGACCGGCGTTCATGCCGCCGCCGACCTCGTACTCGGGCGCCAGCAGCACCTGGCCGTCCTCGACGATCGACGCCTTGGCGGTGGTGCCGCCCATGTCGAAGGTGATCAGGTCGGCTTGGCCGAGGCGGGCGCCGATCTCGGCGGCGCCGATCACGCCGGCGGCCGGGCCCGACTCGATGCAGTACATCGGTTTGCGCGCGGCCAGTTCGACCGGCATCAGCCCGCCGTTGGACTGCATCACGGTCACCGCCGCGCCGGTGCCGGCGCGGCGCAACTCGGCGACCAGCCGCTGCAGGTAGCGTTCCACCACCGGCCGGATGTAGCCGTTGATGACGGTGGTGCTGGTGCGCTCGTACTCGCGCGCTTCCGGCAGCAGATCGCTCGACAGGGAGACGTCCAGCGCAGGCAACTCGGCGCGGAGCGCCGTGCCGATGCGGCGCTCGTGGGCGGGATTGGCGTAGGAATGCAGCAGGCAGACCGCCACCGACGAGACGCCCGAGTCCCGCACCGCGGCGACCGCCCGCTGCAGGTCGCCGGCGTCCAGCGGCACGACCACACGGCCCCGCGCGTCCAGACGCTCGCGCACCTCCAGGCGCAGGCGACGCTCGATCAGCGGCGGCGGCTTGCGGTAGGTGAGGTCGTAGAGCCGCGGCGTGCGCAGCCGCGCGATCTCCAGCACGTCGCGGAACCCGGCGGTGGTGATCAACGCCATGGCAGCCCCCTTGCCTTCCAGGATGGCGTTGGTGGCGACCGTGAAGCCGTGCACGAGCTCGGCGACGCCGGCGGCGGACAGGTCGAGCTGGGCCAGCGCCGTGGTGATGCCGCCGAGCACGCCCCGGCCGTAGTCGTCCGGCGTGCTCGCCACCTTGACCACGGCGGCGCGGCCGTCCGCCGTCAGGGCGACGACGTCGGTAAAGGTGCCGCCGACGTCGGCGCCGATCCGGCATCTTCCTGGTGGTGCGGACATGGATATCCACGCGCCAGCATCCCGGCAAATCCGGGATGCCGCAACCGCGCGGGCCGGCGGAGCCGCCGCCCTACTCGGTGTCGATGAAGGTCTCTGCCAGCGCGTACACGCAGGAGCTGCGGTCGCCGCCGATGGAGGGGCGCCAGATGTCGCGCGTGAACGGCGCGCCCGGCACGCGGCGTCCGTTCAGATGCAGCTCCGCCTCCTCCGCGAAGAACAGCGCCGTGAAGCACCAGTCACCGGGTCGCAGGCTGCCGTGCGCGACGACCGGAGGTTCGCGTACGAACCAGCGCGCCGCCACCTCGGCGCCGTCGAACCGGTAGCGCCAGCCGGCCCCCGGCTGTCCCTCACCGATGCGGGCGAAGGAGGCGCGCCGCACCGGCAGGTCGCCGTGGAAGTAATCGACCCGCCCGGCGAAGAACCGCTCCCTGGCGAACGCGGCGGCCGGCTCGTTGTCGGTGGCCACCACGTGCACGCCGTCCGCTCCCGGCACGTGGATCACCGCCACGTTGCCGGGGCCGGCCGGGGAGTGGCGCAGGTGGAAGTGGCTGACCACCGCCGTGTCGCCGGAGTCCGGCTCGCGCAGCATGCATATCCAGTGCTCGCCGCTCCACGACAGGGTCCCTCGGACGATCTCCAATGGCATTCAGCTTCTCCTGATCAGGCTCGAAACGCCGGTTGGCGAGCGCTACCCGTGTCTGTCCAGGAAGCGCTCGGCCTCCAGGGCCGCCATGCAGCCGGTGCCGGCGGCCGTGACCGCCTGGCGGTAGACCTTGTCCTGGACGTCGCCGCACGCAAACACGCCGGGCACGTTGGTCGCGGTGCTGTCGGCGGCGGTGAGTACGTAGCCGTTGTCGTCGGTGTCGAGCTGGCCGTCCAGAAACGCGGTGTTGGGTTGATGGCCGATGGCGAAGAACAGACCGCCCGCCTCGATCTCGCGCTCCCGGCCGGAGGCGTTGTCGCGCACGCGCAGACCGCCGACGAGCTGCTCGCCCAGCACCTCGACCAGCTCCGTCTGCCAGGCGATGCGGATCTTGTCGTTGGTGAGCACTCGCTGCTGCATCGTCTTGGAGGCGCGCAGCACGTCACGCCGCACCAGCATGGTCACCGACGAGCCGTAGCGGGTCAGGAACAGCGATTCCTCGCAGGCGGTGTCGCCGCCGCCGATCACCATGAGTGGTTTGTCGCGGAACACCGGCAGCGCGCCGTCGCAGACCGCGCACGCGGATATCCCCTTCTGCCAGAGCCGATCGGCGCCGGGCACGTCCAGCCGCTTGGCGGTGGCGCCGGTGGCGACGATGAGCGTGCGCGCCCGCACGCTCTGATCGACGGCAAACACCGTGAACGGCCGTTCGTTCAGGTCCGCCCGATCGACGGTGAGCGTCTCGATGCGGGTGCCGCAGTTGATCGACTGTTGGCGGTAGAGCTCGGTCAGCTCAATGCCGCCCACGCCGGTCGGAAAGCCGGGGTAGTTCTCGACGTCGGTGGTGGTGGTGAGCTGGCCGCCGGCCGCCACGCCGCCGGCCATGAACCCTTCGTACAGCAACGGTTCCAGCAGGGCGCGGCCAGCGTAGATGGCCGCCGTGTGCCCGGCCGGACCCGAGCCGACGATGACGACGTTCTCCGTGCGGTCGACGTTCTCCGTGCGGTCATTGCCGGCCGGGGTGCTGCCGGCCGGCGCGCGGTCGGTCGGACTCAGAGGTTGCCTCAGCCCGTCGCTGCGGCGTAGCGCTCCGCGACGGCCGCCCAGTCGATCACGTGGTAGAACGCGGTGATGTAGTCGGGGCGCCGATTCTGATACTTCAGGTAGTAGGCGTGTTCCCAGACGTCGATGCCCAGGATCGGGGTGTCGCCCTGCGACAGCGGGCTGTCCTGATTGGCGGTGCTGTAGACGGCCAGGTCGCCACCGCCCTTGACCACCAGCCATGCCCATCCCGAGCCGAAGCGGGTGGTGGCCGCGTCGGTGAACGCCGCCTTGAACGCGTCGAAGCTGCCGTAGGCGGCGTCGATCGCGCCGGCCAGCGCGCCCGAGGGCGTGCCGCCGCCGTTCGGGCCGATCACGGTCCAGAACAGGGTGTGGTTGGCGTGGCCGCCGCCCTGGTTCTGCACCGCGGCGCGCTTCGCGTCGGGCACCGAGCCCAGGTTGCCGAGGATCGACTCGATCGACCGATCCGCCAGATCGGTGCCGGCCACGGCGTCGTTCAGCTTGCCGACGTAGGCGTCGTGATGCTTGTCGTGGTGAATGCGCATCGTCTGCTCGTCGACGTGCGGCTCAAGGGCGTCGTATGCGTAGGTGAGAGGCGGGACCTCGAAGGCCATGGATGACTCCTGTGCGGGTCTGGATTCACCGGCGAGAATACCAACCGGCCGGTTCACCGTCAACTCGTCGCATGTGAGGGGATGCGGCCACGCGGTCAGCCGGCCGGTCACATTCCCCACACCTCCACCGGCACCGCGCCTCCGCGTCGCAGATGGAAGATCTTCTGCTCCCAGCTCCGGCCCTCCCGCTGGTCGATCACGACCAGGTGCCCCGCTTCCGCCGCGCAGCGGTCAACGTACGCCGCCGTCTGCTGCGCGCCGTCGTCGATGGTGCTTTCCAGGCCGTCGCGCTCGCGCACCACCTTGCACTCCACCGCGAACTCCTGCACCCGCTCCGCCAGCGGCCACACGATCAACAGGTCCACTCGCCCGCTCCCGAGCGCGTACTCCCGCTCGATGCGGCCGCCCCCGTTTACCACTCGTTGCAAGTACGCCTGCAGCAGCAACTGCGGCCACGCCTCCGCGTACGCGAAGCGGTTCTTCCAGTGCTCCGAGTGGCGCCGGAAGAAGCTCTGGAACTCTTCCATCAGCAGCGCCGCGTCCAGTCTGCCGTCCGCCTGTACGAACGGCGCTGCCTCCTGCTCCAGTTCGTCCTGCGCCTCCCACGCCAGTTCGCGCGGAATCACCTCCGCGTAGATCGGGTTGGCGATGCGCGCCCGCCTCTCCTGAGCGATCAGCCCCAGGTCGCGCGCGTACTCCAGGTCGCGCGCCGTGGCGCGGCGCTCGCCGCCGCTCAGCATCGGCTCGATCACCCGCCGCACGCGCTCCTCGCGGAGCTGGTCCGCCAGATAGTCCAGGTGCGTCACCCGACTCACGATGAGTTGCTCGCGGACGGCGGCGACGTCGGCCGCGGTCACGGTGCGCGAACGGTCGCCGCGCAGCATCTCGTTCTCGAAGCAGGTCCCGTACGCCAGCGCGTTCACCAGCCACGGCTGGCCGCGGGTCTGGGTCCACACCGCCTCCTGCGCCTCCGGCGCGAACGCCTGGCCGGTCTCCGCGGTGTGCTGGCCCAGGAGCGCGAGCGTCTCTGCGCGCGAGAAATCGCCCAACCGCAGCGACTTCGCGGCGATGTTGAACGGACTGCCGGCGGCGCCCATGCGGTAGTCGCGCACGTCGCGCATGCCGCACAGCACCACGCTCTGCGGGAAGCTCGCCGGACGCTCAGGGTAGCCGGCGCGGAGTTGTTGCAGCACCGACAGCAACGAGTCGCCGACCAGCGTGTCGATCTCGTCGATCAGCAGCACCAGCGGCCGCCGCGACGCCTCAGCCCAGCGTGACAGCGCTTCGCCCAGCGCCTCGTCCGCGCCGACGCGCGCCAGCACGTCTTGCCAGTTGTCCTCCAGGAAGCTGTCTCCCAGTGTCTTCCGCGCCCCCGACGCCAGCCGGACGAGTACCGTACGCATCGCCCGCCGCACGTCGTCGCGGGCGGTGCGGGCGGTTTCGATGGTGACGTAGACGCAACCATAGCCCCGTCCGTTGAGCACCTCGGCCAGCGCCAGCAGCGCCGAGGTCTTGCCGGTCTGGCGCGGCGCGTGCAACACGAAGTACTTCTTTTCTCGCACCAAGCCGAGCACTTCGTTCAGATCGAGCCTCGACAACGGCGGGATCAGGTAATGGTCGGTCGGATCGACGGGCCCGGCAGTGTTGAATGAACGCATGGCTTCGGTCCTCCTTGGCGGCGAGCGAGTGATAGAATGCTCGCATGTCCGCGCCCACGGCCCCGTTCGGCGCTCGCGCGCCGTATCCGGCGATCCCCTACGGGCTTGCCTACTTCAAGGGCCTGCGCCGGGAAGGCTGCCTGTACGTCGACAAGACGCGCTTCCTGCACGCCCTGGAGCAGGAGCGGTTCGTGTTCTTCATCCGCCCGCGGCGCTTCGGCAAGACCTGCTGGCTGTCGCTGCTGGAGAGCTACTACGACCGCACCGAGGCGGACGACTTCGAGGCGGTGTTCGCCGGCACCGACATCGGCCGCCACCCGACGCCCAACCGCAGCCGCTACGTCGTGCTGCGGTTCAACTTCTCCGCCTTCAACGACGCCCTGGAAACGCTGGAACGGAACTTCGAGACCTACTGCCACATCCAGCTCATCTATACGCTGGAAGCCTCCCCGGAGCTGTTTCCGGAGCCCGCGCTGCAACGTATCTGCGCACAGCCGACCATCAACGACAAGCTCAACGCGCTGTTTCGGTACACCCGGCGGCAGGGGATACCGCTCTACGTGCTGATCGACGAGTACGACAACTTCGCCAACACCATCCTGGCCCACCAGGGGGCGGAGGCCTACCACTCGTTCACCCACGGCGGTGGCTTCTACCGCAACTTCTTCGCCACCCTCAAGGCCGGCACCGAGAACGGCAGCATCGAGCGCCTGTTCGTCACCGGCGTGTCGCCGATCACCATGGACGACGTCACCAGCGGCTTCAACATCGGCCGTAACCTGAGCCTGCACCGGACCTTCAACGAGCTGCTCGGCTTCACCGAAGACGAGGTACGCGGCCTGCTGGAGACCTACCGGGACCTGGGCGTATTCGACCAGGAGGTGGATGCCGCGCTGGCCACGATGCGCGAGTGGTACGCCGGCTACCGCTTCGCCAAGGCCGCCGAGCAGGTCGTCTACAACACCGACATGGTGCTCTACTACCTGAAGAACTCCATCCCCAACGAGCCCGGACCCGACAACCTGATCGACGTCAACGTGCGCATCGACTACGGCAAGCTGCGCCACCTGCTGGTGACCGGGCGGCAGTTGAACGGCAACTTCGACCTGCTGCGGCAGGTGATCGCCGAAGGGCGGGCCGACAGCGACCTGGTGGAGTCCTTCCCGATGGCGCTGCTCGGCGCGCGCGAGAACTTCCTGTCGCTGCTGCACTACTTCGGCCTGCTGAGCATCCGCCGGGTGGCGGCCGGCGTGCCGCGCCTCGCCATCCCCAATCAGACGGTGCGGCGTCTGATGTACAGCTACCTGCGCGAAGGCTACCGGGAGACCGGGGTGTTCTCGCTGGACCTGGTGGAGTTCGACCGGCTGACGCGGCGCATGGCGCTGGCCGGCGACTGGCGCCCGGCGGTCGAGCGGCTCGGCACCGCGGTGGCGGAGCAGACCGGCATCCGCGACTACCTGCAGGGCGAGAAGGTGGTGCAGGGCTTCCTGGCCGCCTACCTGAGCGCGTCGGGTTACTTCGTGTTGCACACCGAGCTGGAACTGGCGAAGGGCTACGCGGACATCGTGCTGGAGCCGTTGGCGGCGCGCTATCCGGGCATGCGGCACGGCTACGTGATCGAGTTGAAGTACCTGCGCCGCGACCCGGCGACGGCGGCGCAGGTGGCGGCGACGGTCGCGGCGGCGGTCGCGCAACTGCGCCGCTATCTGGCGGACGAGCGGCTGGCGCGCCGCTACCCAGCGGCGGAGTTCAAGGGGCTGGCGCTGGTGTTCCGCGGCTGGGAACTGGTGCGTTGCGAAGCGGTGGCGGGGGCCTGATCGGTCTCGTCGGGTGTTGGTGGCCCCGCTGCCGGGAAAGGCCGTGCGCCCGGTCGCGCGCCCGCCGCGCCGAAGCCGCGCCGATGACCGGGCCGACGATCCGCTCCACGTCGGCCACCGAGCGCGTCTCCATCAGCTCCATGCGCAGCCGCTTGGCGCCGGCGAAGCCGCCCACGTAGGCCTTGAAGTGGCGCCGCAGGTCGACGAAGTTCTTGCGGCCCGCGAACAGCAGGTCGTACAGCACCGCGTGCGCCAGCATCGTCTCCAGCGCCGCCTCCAGACCGGCCGGCTTGCCGGCGGCGGAGAACAGCCACGGGTTGCCGAACACGCCGCGTCCGATCATCACCCCGTCGGCCCCGGCGCGGGCGGCCAGCGCGCGGCCGTGCTCCAGGGAGCGCGCGTCGCCGTTGCCGGCGATCGGCACGCCGGTGCCGCGCGCCAGCTCGCACGCCCGCCGCACCGCGTCCCAGTGAGCGGGCACCTCCGACCGCTCCTTGACCGTGCGGGCGTGTATGGCGATCGCCGCCGGGCGCGCCGCCAGCAGCCGCCCGATCCATTCCTCCACGCTGTCGGAGGCGTGACCGATCCTGGTCTTCACCGACACCGGCAGGCCGCCGGCTCCGGCGCGGGCGGCGTCGATGATCTCCAGCGCCAGATCGGGATCGCGGATCAGCGCCGCGCCTGCCTTCTGGCGCAGCACCGCGCGGTCGGGGCAGCCCATGTTGATGTCCACCCCGTCGAAGCCCAGCCCGGCGGCCAGCTCCGCGCAGCGCCGGAACTGCTCCGGCACCGACCCGAAGAACTGCGCGATCACCGGCCGTTCGCAGTCGGCGAACTCCAGGTCGACCATCAGCCGCGGCGCGCCGGGCGAGCAGAGGCCGGCCACCGATACGAACTCCGTGTAGACGGCGTGCGGATGGCTGCACTCGGTGACGATCCGGCGGAAGGCGGTGTCGGTGGCGTTGGCCATCGGCGCCAGCAGGAAGAACGGCCGCGGCAGGTCATCCCAGAAGGAACGCCGCCGGCGTCCGGTCCCATCCGGCGGCCCCGTCCGTAGTATGGTGCCGCTCATGGTGCCGAAGCCGGCGTGGCTGCGGGTGCGCCTGTCGTCCGACTCGCGCTATTTCCAGGTCCGCGATATCGTCCGTTCACAGAAGCTCAATACCGTATGCGAGGAGGCGCGCTGCCCCAATATCCACGAGTGCTGGGGAACGCACGGCACCGCGACCTTCATGATACTGGGCAACGTCTGCACCCGGCGCTGCCGGTTCTGTTCGGTGCCGACCGGGCTGCCCGGCAGCGTGGACCGCGACGAGCCGCGCCGCGTGGCGGAGTCGGTGGTGAGGATGGGGCTTCGCCACGTCGTGGTCACCATGGTGGCGCGCGACGACCTGCGCGACGGCGGCGCCGGCGCGATGGCGCGGACGGTGGGCGCGATCCGCGCCGCTGCTCCCGCCTGCCGGATCGAGGTGCTGCCCTCCGACTTGACCGGCCCGGATCTCGTCGCGCGCCGCTCCTCCGTGGAGGCTCTGGTCGACAGCGGGCCGGACATCGTCGCCCACAACCTGGAAACGATACGCCGGCTGACGCCGGCGGTGCGGTCGCACTCGGACTACGACCGCTCGCTCGGTTTTCTGCGCGCCGTAAAGGAACGGCACCCGCCTGCGGTCACCAAGTCGAGCCTGATGCTGGGGCTCGGCGAGGAGGAAGGCGAGGTGGTCGAGGCGATGCACGACCTGCGCGCGGCCGGCGTGGACATCCTCAACCTGGGCCAGTACCTGCAGCCGGGGCGCACGCAGCTCCGCGTCAAGCGCTTCTGGCGCCCGGACGAATTCGACCGCCTGCGCCGCATCGCCCTGGGCCGCGGATTCCGCTCCTGCGCCGCAGGCCCGTTCGTGCGCTCCAGTTACCACGCGGAGGAGCAGGCTGCGGCCGCGTGCCCGTCCTGACGCGATCGACCAACCTCGACGTGGCGGCGGCGCAGCACGGCAGAATCCTTGCCTGACGGCGCAGAAACCCTGCGGCCGCGGCGGGACCCTGCGGCCGCGGCGGGCGTCACCTGCCGGCGTAACCTGGACTGCCGGTCCCGGCGCCGGACTACCGGCCCTGCGCCGTCCTCAGCAGCCGGTCGATCAGGACGAACGCGAGCGCGGCGCGCTCGTTGCGTGACAGGCCCTGCTCCAGCTCGGCGAGGGCGGCGCGTATCCGCGGGCCGCCCTCGCCATCGGCGTCGGCCAGCTCGAACGCCCGCGCGAGCTGCGCCTGATTGATGCAATAGACCGATTCGCCGCCCGTCAGGTCGACCGGCTGCACCGCCATCTTCTGCCGTTCCCCCGCTGCCGGCCGCTACACGGCGAAGCTGGCGCCGCAGCCGCACGCCTTGGTGGCGCGCGGGTTGCTGAAGCGAAAGCCTATGTTCACCAGATCGTCGGAATAGTCGACGTCGAGATGCTGCAGGTACCGGGCGCTGTCGCGGTCCGCCAGCAGGGTGACCCCTTCCCGGTCGTAGACCACCACGTCGAACGGCGTGCGGGTTTCGTCCATCGACGCCTGATAGGTCATGCCGGAACAGCCGCCCTCCGTGACCCAGAGGCGCAGGAACCTTCCGTCCGGCGCCAGCTTGCGTATCTCCTGCCGGGCGCGACGGCTGATGGAGACCGAATAGGGCGCGGTCGCCGTAGCTTCACTCACGCCGGTAAGGTACTCTGCCGGCAGGAGACGAGCAACGAGGTCCCGTTCTCGCGGATCGACACGGAGCCGGTTTCTGACCGGCGGCCGCTCCGTGCCGATTTTCCACCGCGCGCGCGTATGCTTAAGATTACGTCCACACCACCCTGGATACCGTTCACCGTGAGGTAACCGATGATCAGCAACGCAGACCTGACCGCCGCCAAGACGGTCGAGAACCCGGAGGGCATCTTCCGCACCACCCTGTCGTTCGGCGAGGAATCGATGCTCTGCCACTTCCGCATGACCAAGGGCGCCCGCATCCCGCTGCACAACCACGTGGCCGTGCAGAACGGTTACGTCATCTCCGGCAAGCTGAAGTTCCACAAGGGCCGGGAGGGCGACACCTTCATCGCCGCGACCGGCTCCAGCTATTTCTTTGCGTCCGAAGAGTTCCACGGCTGCGAGGTGCTGGAGGACACCGAGGCGGTGGAGTGCTTCTCCCCCATGCGGCCGGAGTACGCTCCGGCCGCCGACTGACGCCGCCGTGCCGTGCAGCGACCAGACCGAGCGGCTGACGCTGGAGCTCGATGACCAGGACCGCATCCGCAGCTTCTCCGTCTACAAGCTGACCTGCCGGCAGCCGGTCGGCGGCTCGGAATTGCTCCCCGTGATTCGGGACATGCCGGCGCGCTCGCTGCTCTCGCCCGCCGACGACCTGATCGATCCCCGGCTCGACGACGTCCAGGCGTTCATGCTGACCAAGCAGCTCTTCGCCCTGCAGGGGGCGATCGCGGTCATGTACGGCCTGCCGGCGGGCGGCGGGCCGCAGGCGTTCGACCTGCATGAACTGGAACATGACCGGCACGGAACCCGCTTGGCCGGAGAGATCGCCATCAACGTCATCGCGGAACAGATCACCTCCTGCGGCGGCTGCCGCTGCTCCCTGTAGTCGCCGCGACCGCGTCGCCGTGGGCGGGCTGTCCGTAATCCGCCAAGCCGCCGAGCGGGTCGGCCTCGACCTGCTCGGCGTCACGCCGCCGCGCGGCGCGACGGCCGCCCAGCGCCGCTTCGAGCATTGGATCGCGCTCGGGCGGCACGGGGAGATGCGCTATCTGGAGCGCCACGCTCCGGCGAAGACCGATGCCGCCGCGATCCTGCCGGGCTGCGCGGCGGTGATCGTGGTCGGCCTGAGCTACAACCGCCGGCCGGCGCGCGCATCGCACCCCCAGGCCCTGGCCGCGGTGCAGGAAGCGGACGCCGCACGGCGATCCGGGCGCAGCGCTGCGACCGGCCGGATCGCCATGTACGCGTGGGGCCGCGACTACCACCGCGTGCTGCGGCGCAAGCTGCGCGATCTGATCGAGGCGCTGGCCCGGGCGCTGCCGGGCCAGCGGTTCCGGTGGGGAACGGACGCCACGCCGCTGCTCGAAACCCACTTCGCCGCCCGCGCCGGCCTGGGCTTTCAGGGCAAGCACACCCTGCTGATCCATCGCCGCCTGGGGAGCTGGTTCGTGATCGGCGAAGTGCTGACTACGGCGCCGCTGCCGGCGACGCCGCCGCCGCAGGCGGCCGGCGCGCGGCCGCGCTGCGGCGCGGCGTGCAACCACTGCCGCGACGTCTGCCCCACCGGAGCGCTGGACGACGAGTGGCGCATCGACGCGCGGCGCTGCATCTCCTACCTGACCATCGAGCATCGGGGCGCCATTCCGGTCGAGCTGCGGCCACTGATCGGCGACTGGCTGTTCGGCTGCGACCTTTGCCAGGAGGTCTGCCCCTGGAACGTGCGCGCCGCGCCGGCCCGCGAGCGGGACTTCATCGTCGACCGGGCCGGTCCGGCGATCGACCTCGCCGAGGTGCTGGCGATCCGGGATCACGAGCAGATGGCCGCGCGCTTTGCCGGCACCCCGCTGATGCGCGCCGGGCGTCGCGGCCTGGTGCGCAACGCCTGCGTGGTCGCCGCCAACGTGCGGGCGCACCACCTGTTCGGCGCCCTGCGGGCGCTGACCGCCGACCGGGACCCGGTGGTCGCCGAGCACGCCCGCTGGGCGTGCGACCGCCTGCGCGCGGCTCCCGAGCGCGCGGGGACCGCTCCATGAGCGGCGCCGCGCCCGACGCCGACACCGTGGTGGCGGTCGCCACCCCACCCGGTACCGGGGCTCTCGCCATCGTGCGGCTCTCCGGCCCGCAGGCGGTCGCGGCGGTGGCGGCCTGCTTTCGCGGCGCGGACCTCCGCCGCGCCGCCTCGCACACCGCCCACCATGGCTACGTGGTGGCCGGCGCGGAGCCGGTCGACGACGTGGTGGTCACGGTGTTCCGCGCGCCCCGCTCCTACACCGGTGAGGACTGTGTGGAGATCACCTGTCACGGCAACCCGCTGCTGGCGGCGCGCATCGTCGACACGCTGCTGGGCGGCGATCCGCCGGTGGCCGCCGCCGGTCCGGGCGAATTCACCAAGCGTGCGTTCCTGTCCGGCCGCCTCGACCTGTCGCAGGCCGAGGCGGTGGCCGACCTGATCCGCGGCTCGGCGGACACCGCCCTGCGCGGCGCGCGGGCTCGTCTGGACGGCGCCGTGGCCGCGCTGGTCGAGCCGATCCGCGAAGGGTTGCTGGACGCGCAGAGCGAGCTGGAGGTGGAACTCGACTTCGCCGAGGAGGAAGGTGATCTGGCCGACCGCGGCGCCGTGCGCGCCCGGCTGGCGGCGGTGGCCGAGCTGTTGGCGCAGGCGGCGGCCGACCCGCTCTACGCCGAACTGCCCTACGACGGCGTCAACGCCGCCATCGTCGGGCCGCCCAACGTGGGCAAGTCGTCGATCCTCAACCGGTTGGCCGGCAACGAGCGGGCTATCGTCGACGCGGCGCCCGGCACCACCCGCGACGTGATCCGGGAGGACCTGGCGATCGCCGGCATGCGCGTGCGGCTGTGCGACACGGCCGGTATCCGCTCCGGGACCAGCGGCATCGAGCGGGCCGGCATCGCCCGCACGCGTGAGGCGGCGGCGCAGGCGGACGTGGCGATCCTGGTCGGCGACGCCCGGACCGGCTTTGCGGCGCGCGTGCGCGCAGAGGTGGAGAAGGTGATCGCCCCGGACCGGCTGTTGCCGGTGCTCAACAAGGCCGACCTGCTCGACGGGGCGCCGGCCGCGCCGCCCGGCGGCGCGCTGCTGATCTCGGCGCGTACCGGCGCCGGCATCGCCGAGCTGTCCGCCGCCCTGCGCGCCAGGGCGGCGGGGGTCGATTATACCGAGCGCGGCGCCGCGGTCGCCGGCGCCCGCCATCGCCGGGCGTTTCGCGACGCGCTGGCCGAGGTCGACGCGGCCGGCGGCATGCTCACCGCCGGCGCCGAGATAGTCGCCGTGCACCTGCGCAAGGCGACCGCCTGCCTGGACGAGATACTCGGCGCGGTGACCACCGATGACCTCCTGAACCGCATCTTCGAGCGGTTCTGCATCGGCAAGTAAGCGGCCGGTGAGCGGCACGGAGGCGGGCGGCGCCGCGGCGATCGATGCGACCGACGTGGTCGTGCTCGGCGGCGGCCACGCCGGCATCGAGGCGGCCAGCGCCGCGGCGCGCATGGGCTGCTCGGTGGCGCTGGTCACCATGGACCGCGCGGCGATCGGCCGCATGTCGTGCAACCCCGCGATCGGCGGGACCGCCAAGGCGCACCTGGTGCACGAGATCGACGCGCTGGGCGGCGTGATGGGCGAGCTGGCCGACCGCACCGGCATCCAGTTCCGCATCCTCAACCGCTCCAAGGGGCCGGCCGTCTGGTCGACGCGCTGCCAGTCGGACCGCGACTCGTATGCGCGCTGCGCGCGGGAGCACGTCGAGTCGCTCGCCGGCATCCGCATCGTCGCCGGCACGATCGTCGCGGCCGACCGCGGCGGCGCCGGCGGTGGCGTGTCCGCCGTGACGCTGGACGACGGCCGGCGCATTCCCTGCCGGGCGCTGGTGATCGCCTCCGGCACCTTCCTCGACGCGGTCATGTATACCGGCCTGGAGCCGACCGCAGGCGGCCGCGCCGGCGAGCCGGCGGCGGTCGGCCTGGGCGGGTGGCTGGCGCGCGCCGGCCTGGCGACCCACCGGCTCAAGACCGGCACGCCGCCGCGTCTCTATCGCGACTCGATCGACCTGTCGGTGTGCGAGGAGCAGGCGGGAGACGCCGATCCGCAGCCGTTCTCCGGGCGCACGTGCCGCGCCGCCTTTCCCGTCATGCCGCAGGTGAGCTGTTACGTCACCCACACCACCGCCGCCACCCACGCGGCGTTGCGCACCGGCTTCGGCCGGTCGCCGATCTTCACCGGCGCGATCGCTGGCCGCGGCCCGCGCTACTGCCCGTCGATCGAGGACAAACTGGTGCGCTTCGCGGACCGGGACCGGCATCAGCTCTTCATCGAGCCCGACGGACTGCGCAGCGACCTGATCTACCTGAACGGATTCTCGACGTCGCTGCCGCGCGAGGTGCAGGCGGCGGCGCTGGCCACCATTCCGGGGCTGGAACGGGCGCGCATGGCGCGGCCCGGCTACGCCGTCGAGTACGAAAGCGTGCCGGCGTACCAGTTGGGACCGACGCTGCAGACGCGCGCCGTTCCCGGGCTGTTCCTGGCCGGACAGGTGTGCGGCACCTCCGGGTACGAGGAGGCGGCGGCGCTGGGGCTGATGGCCGGCATCAACGCGGCGTGCCGGGTGCAGGGCCGGCCGCCGTTCACGCTCGGCCGCAGCGAGGCGTACATCGGCGTGATGATCGACGATCTGACCACCCGCGAGTGGCGCGAGCCGTACCGCATGTTCACGTCGCGCGCCGAGCACCGGCTGGTGTTGCGCCAGGACAACGCCGAGCGCCGCCTCGCGCACTACGGCCACCGGCTCGGGCTGGTCGGCGACGCCCACTACCGGCGCGTGGCCGCCCCGCGCGGCGGCGGTAGAGGGCGCTCTGCGCGCCCTCGAAACCGTCCGCGCCGCCCCGCACGCGGTGGGGGCGCTGCTGTGCGCCGCCGGCACCGCGCCGATCGGCTCGCCGGCGCCGCTCGCCGGCCTGGCCCGCCGCCCGCAGGTGCCGTTCCGCGACCTGCTGGCGGCCGGCCGGCGCGGCCGGCATACCCGCGCTCCGCGCGCTCCTCACCGACGCCCCGCTCCGCGCCCAGGTGGCTGGCGAGGTGCGCTACGCCGGCTACATCCGGCGCGAGCGGCAGCTCATCGAGCGGCAGGCCCGGCAGGAGGCGGTGCGGATTCCCGAGTCGTTCGACTACGCAGCGGTGCGGGCGCTGTCGGCGGAGGCGGCCGAGACGCCTCGCGCGCATCCGCCCGTCGAGCATCGGCCAGGCGTCGCGGGTGGCCGGCGTCACCCCCGGCCGATCTCAACGTGCTGCGGGTCGCGCTCCACCGCTGACGCGCCGATCGTGTCCCGCCACGAGCTGCTCGACCGCCGCGATCTGACGCCGAGCGCCTACGTGCTGCGCATCGAGCGCGGGGCGCTGCGGTTCACGCCGGGACAGTACGTCACCGTGGGCGCGGCCGGCGACGTCGAGACACGGGGAGTACTCGGTCTACTCCGGCGTCCAGGACCCCTGCCTGGAAGTGCTTGTCAAGGAGGTGTCGGACGGCTCGGTCTCCCGCCGGCTGCGGCGCCTGCCGGCCGGCAGCCCGCTGGACGTGGAGGGGCCGTTCGGCTTCTTCACCGTCGCCGCCGAACATGCGCGCGGGCCGTTGCTGTTCGTGGCGTCGGGGACCGGCATCGCGCCGTTCCATGCCATGGTGCGCAGCGATCCCGGGCTCGACTACCTGCTGCTGCACGGCGTGCGCACGCTCGACGACCGCTACGAATCGGCGGCGTATCCGCCCGACCGGTACGTCCCGTGCGTAAGCCGCGGGACCGGCGGATTCCAGGGCCGCGTGACCGACTACCTGCGCCGACATCCGGTAGCCGCGTCCACACCGTGCTTCCTGTGCGGTAACAGCGCGATGATCTTCGCCGCCTTCGATCTCCTCAAGGGGCAGGGCGTGCCGAGCGAAAACCTGTTCGCAGAGGTCTATTTCTAAGCTCGTCTCCGCTGGTCTCCGCATGGTGGTTGTCGATAGCGGCAGCAGATATTATGCTCGGCATCGCATGACGTACCATCTGGTGTCGTTTGGCTGCCAGATGAACCTGTCCGACACCGAAACGGATCGCCGCGGTGCTGGACTCCGCGGGGTTCGAGAGGACGGAGCGAGAGGAAGATGCGGAGCTGATCGGCGCGGTCGCCTGCTCGGTGCGCCAGCGGGCGATCGACCGGGTCGACGCCCGCATCGAGCGCTGGAACGCCTGGAAGGCGCAGCGACCGCTACTCACCTTCGTCTCCGGGTGCGTGCTGCCGCACGACGAGCAGCGGCTGGCCGGAAAGTTCGACTTCCTGGTGCGCACGCCGACGTGCCGTCACTGCCCGACCTGATCCGCCAGGACGGGGTGATGACGGCCGCCTCGGACGGCGGGTTTCTCGGCACCGACGGACGCCTTCTGGAAGATCGCCCCGCGCTACTCCTCGCCATACGCGCGTTCGTGCCGATCCAGAACGGCTGCGACAAGTTCTGCACCTTCTGCGCCGTGCCCTACACTCGCGGGCGGGAGGTGTCGCGGCCGTCGTCCGGCATCGTGGACGAGGTGGGCCGTCTGGTCGCCCGCGGCTACCGTTCGATCACGCTGCTTGGCCAGAACGTCAACTCCTACGGAACCGACGCGTCGGGCGAATGCGGCTTCGCCGAGTTGCTCGACCGGGTAGCCGGCGTCTGCGAGAAGGCCAGCCGCACGATCTGGGTCTACTTCACTTCCCCGCATCCGCAGGACATGTCCGACCAGGTGCTGCGGACGATGGCCGCTCATCCGTCGCTGGCCAAGCAGGTCCATCTGCCGCTGCAGTCCGGGACGACAAGGTGCTGATCCGCATGAACCGCAACTACCGGCTCGACCGCTACCGCCGCATCGTCGAGCAGATACGGCGAATCCTGCCGCAGGCCACGCTGTCCACCGACGTCATCGTCGGCTTCACGGGTGAGACCGACGAGCAGTTCGAGCAGACCCGCCGGGCCATGCGCGAGTTCCGGTTCAACATGGCCTACCTGGCCGCCTACTCGCCGCGTCCGGGAGCCGCCAGCTCGCGCTGGGCGGACGACGTGCCGGCCGCGGTGAAGAAGGAGCGGGTGCAGATCCTGTCGGAGGAGCTGCAGCGTTCGGCCGGCGCGTACAACGCCGCCCTGGTCGGCACCACGCAGTCGGTGCTGGTGGAAGGGCCGGCCCGCCGCGCCGGCCATCTGACCGGACGGACCGAGGGCCGGGTGATCGTACGATTCCCGGAGCGGGCCGATCTGACGCCGGGCCGCATCGTGCCGGTGCACGTCACGGGCGCCGCGCCGCTCTCCGTCGAAGGGGAGCCGGCCGGGGCTCCCGCCATGGAGATGGCGTCGTGAGCGCGGGCGCCAGGACCGTCGTCGGCATCGGCGACATCGCTCTGTACCTGCCGTCGCTGGAGATCGACATGAGCGCGCTGATCCGCCGCCGGATCAAGGAGAATCCGCTGCTCCGCACCGCGCTCAAGCGCGCCTTCGAATACACGCAGCAGAAAAAGGTGCGTTTTCCGTCGTGGTGGGAGGACTGCGCGACGATGGCCGCGCAGGCCGCCCTGCGGCTGCTGACGCGGGGGACGCTGTCGCTGCCGACCTGCGCTATCTGGCGGTCGGCACGGAGGACGACCGTCGACCACAGCAAGCCGGTCTCCGCCTATGTCGAGGGGATGCTGCAGGATGCCGGCTGCCGGTGCCGGAGGGCATCTCACTTTCCAGGTCCACGAACGCCTGCGCGGGCGGCATGATTTCACTGCTGGCCGTGCTGGCGTTGTTGGCCGTCACCAATCGCCCCGCCGAGAGCGGCGTGGTGGTCTGCTCGGACATCGCCCGCTACGACGCGGCATCGACCGCGGAGATCACCCAGGGCGCGGGCGCGGTTGCCATGAGCGCCTGTGTCGACCCGCAGCTTCTGGAGATCGACGTGGCGACCGCCGGCTACTCGTCGAGCGACGTCGACGACTTCTTCCGGCCGCTCGGCTCCGAAACCGCCCGCGTGAAGGGGGGCTACTCGCTGCACTGCTACAAGTATGCGGTCAGCCAGGCGCTGCTCGACCATTGCCGGCGCGCCGGCCGGGAACCGGGCGAAGTGCTGGCCGGCACCGATGCGTTCGCCCTGCACAGCCCGTTCGTGACGCTGCCGGTGGAGGCGATCACCGAGTTGATCGGCCGCCACCTGGGGCTCGACGATGCCGCCAGCCGGGCGTTCCTGGCCGAGCGCGATCTGGGAGCGGCCGTCGAACCGGTAGCGCTGATCGGCAACATCTACTCCGGGGCGCTGTTCCTGGGGCTCGCCTCGGTGCTCGTCCGGCGCTACCGGCGGCTGGGCGACGACATCGTCGGCCGGCAGGTGCTGCTGCTCTCCTACGGCTCCGGCAATACCGCGCTGGTGGTCGCCGGCCGGGTAGCGGCCGGCGCTCCGGAGGTGATCCGGTCGTGGACGCTGGACGAGGTGCTCGACCACTCGGTGCCGGCGACGTTCGGCCAGTACGACCGGTGGATCGGCAGCCGCGACGGGACGCTGGCCCCGGACGACGGAGCGGTGCCGGCCAACCGGTTCTATCTGCGCGGCATCCGCGAGGACGGCTACCGCCTGTACGACTATCAGAGAGAGCCGCGCTCGCCGTAGCGCGCCGGCGTCATGACCCTCCCCGAACGCTTTCGCTACGCGGCGGTCGCGGAGCGGCGCGACCTGCTGCGGGCGGCGGCCGCCGCCGGCGGCCATCCGCTCGGCGATGCCGAGTGGGCGGCTACCGGCCAACCGGCCGAGGCGCTGGAACTGGCCGACCTGATGGTGGAATCGGCGGTCGGCGCGCTGGCCGTGCCGGTGGGGATCGCCGCCGGCTTTCTGATCGACGGGCGGGAGATTGCCGTGCCGATGGCGACCGAGGAGCCGTCGGTGATCGCCGCCGCCACGCACGCCGCGCGGCTGGTACGCGGCGGCGGCGGGTTCACGACCGGCGGCGGGCTGCCGCTGGCGACCGTGCAGATCTTCGTCGACGGCGCCGCCGGCGCCGCCTCGCGAGTGACGGCCGCAGAGCCGCGCATTCGCGAATGGGTCGACGCGGCGGTGCCGGCCCTGGTGGCGCGCGGCGGCGGCTACCGAGGCCTGCGCGTGCGGGCGCTGCCGGCTGGCGGCATGCTCAAGGTCGAGGTCGACCTGGACTGCCGCGACGCGATGGGCGCCAACAAGGTCAACACCGCCGGCGAGGCGCTTCGGCCGCTGCTGGAACGGATCGGCGGCGGCGAAGTCCTGATGTCGATCGTCACCAACGCGTCGCGGCACCACCTCTGCACGGCCCGCTTCTCCTGCCCGGAAGGCCGGCTGGCGCGTGCCGGCCGCGGCGGGGCGGAGATGGCCGAACGGGTCGTGCGGGCGAACGCGGTGGCGGCCGAGGACCCCGACCGCGCGATCACCCACAACAAGGGGATCATGAACGGTATCGCCGCGGTGGCGCTGGCGACCGGCAACGACACGCGCGCAGTCGAGGCGGCGGCCCACCTGCACGCCGGCCGGTCGGGGAGCTACGGGCCGCTGTCGACCTACCGGCGTGAGGACGGGCGGCTGGCCGGCGAGCTGGCGGTGCCGATTCCGCTCGGCTCGGCCGGCGGTGCGGTGAGCGTCCATCCCGGCGCCCGCTTCGGCCTGCAGGTGCTGGGCAACCCCGGGGCGCGGGCGCTCGCCCGCATCGCCTGCGCGGTGGGGCTTGCCCAGAACTTGGCGGCGCTCACGGCGCTGGTGGGCGAAGGCATCCAACGCGGCCACCTGCGCCTGCACGCGCGCCGGCTGGCGTTCCAGGCCGGCGCCCGCGGCGCGGAGGTCGAGCGGGTCGCCGCGCGCATCGCCGCCGGCCGGGTCGACGAAGCTGCCGCCGCGGCGGCGCTGGCCGATCTGCGACGACCCGGACGGTGAGCGTCGCCGCAGCGCACCCGAACCTGGCGCTGGTCAAGTACTGGGGCAAGGCGGACGCGGCGCGCAACCTTCCGGCCACGCCGAGCCTGGGCGTTTCGCTCGACGCGCTGAGCAGCCGCGTCGAGGTATGGCTCGACACCGGCGATTCGGTGGAGATCGACGGTCGGTCCGTCGACCCGGCGCGGTACCGGCCGTTCCTGGCGGCGGTGCGCCGGCGGTGCGGGACGCAGAGCGGCTTTCGCATCCGCGCGCGCAACGACTTTCCGAGCGCGGCCGGCTTGGCCAGCTCCTCGTCCGGGTTCGCGGCGCTCGCTTCGGCGTGCACGGCGGCGTGCGGGGCGCGCCTTGGCGATGCCGAGCTTTCGGCCCTGGCGCGCCTGGGGTCGGCGTCGGCGGCGCGCGCCGTGTTCGGCGGCTTCGCGGTGCTGCCGGCAGGGGCCGAGCACGCGCAACCGCTGGCGCCGGCAGCGGCGTGGCCGGAGCTGCGGGTGGTCATAGCCGTGGTCACCGCCGCGGCCAAGCCGATCGGCTCGCGCGAGGCTATGGAGCGCGTGCGGCGGACGTCGCCCGCGTACGACGGATGGGTGCGCGACAGCCCGCGGCTCTACGAAGAGGCGGTCGCCGCGGTGCGCGACCGCGACCTGACGCGGCTCGGCGGCGCGATGAGGAAGAGCTATCACCGCATGTTCGCGACCATGCTGGCGGCCGATCCGCCGATCCGCTACTGGCTGCCGGAGACGCTGGCGCTGCTGGCGGCGGTGGAGGAGTTGCGCGCGCAGGGCGTGGCCGCGTGGGAGACGATGGACGCGGGGCCGCAAGTCAAGGTGGTGTGCGCCGACGGCGACACCGGGCGGGTGGCCGCGGCGCTGGCTGCGGCCTGCCCGGGCGCGCGCGCGCCGGTCATTTCGGCGGTGGGGGCGGGCGTGCGCCGTGCCGGTTGAGCCGCTCGAGTGCAGCGCTCCCGGCAGCGTGCTGCTGCTGGGCGAGTACGCGGTGCTGTGGCCGGGCGGCCTGGGGGTGGCGGCCGCGGTCGAGCCGCGCGTGCGGGTGCGCGTGCGAGCCGCTCGCGCCCTGCGCATCGAGGGAACCGACGGCATCGACCGCTTCGCGTGGCCGTCGCGCGCAGGCGGATCGGGCGCGCCGGGCGGACTGCTGGAGGCGGTGGTCGGCGCGTGCGCCCGCGCGCTCGGCAGGGCCCCCGATCCCGCGCTGGTGACGGTCGACTCCGGCGCGTTGACCGGCGGCGGACGCAAGCTGGGTCTGGGGTCCAGCGCCGCGGTGGCGGTGGCGGTGACCCATGCGCTGCTCGGCGGGCCGTGCGGCGCGGCGTCGCTCGACACCGTGTTCCTGGCGGCGCTGCGCGCGCACCGCGCGGCGCAGGGCGGACGCGGCAGCGGCTACGACGTGGCAGCGTCGACCTACGGCGGAGCCGGCCTGTTTCATGGCGGCGGCGAGCCGCGGTTCGAGCGCGGGCCGGGCGCGCCGGCGCCGCCGGCGGAGCTGTTCATGATCCTGGGCGATCGGCCGCTGGCGACAGCGCCGGCGGTGGCGCGCTATCTGGAATGGGCGCGGGCGCGGCCGGCCGAATGCGCGCGCCATCGCCGGCTCTCCGACGCGATCGTCCGCCGCGCGATGCGTACCGGCCGCTGGGCCGAGGCGTTCCGTGCGGGCCGGCGGGCGACGCGGTGGCTGGGAGAGGCGATCGGCGTGCCGGTGGAGCCGGCTGACCTGCGCGATCGGCTGGAACAGGCGGCCGCGGCCGGCCACGCCGGCAAACCGGCCGGCGCCGGCGGCGAGCTGGCGGTCTGCGTGCCAGTGACGGGCGTGCCAGTGACGGGCGTCCCGGCCCTGGCCGCTCCGTGGGCGCATCGGCTCTCCGTCAGCGCCGCCGGGGTGACCGGCGCCGTGACCGGCGAGATCGCGCCGTGACCGGCGAGGCCGGCGGCAAGCTGCTGCTGTTCGGCGAGCACGCCGCCGTGTACGGCCGGCCGGCGGTCGGGCTGGGCGTGCCGTGGCGGCTGCGGCTTCGGTTCGCGGCGCCGCGCGCCGGCGACGAGTCGCATGTGGCGGCTGCGCGGCTGCGCGCGGCGTACCGCCGGATCGGCGCCGGCGCGCCGCCGGCCGGTGCGCTGGAGGTGCGCTCGGAGATTCCGTTCGGGGTGGGGCTGGGCTCCTCGGCGGCGCTCTGCGTGGCCCTGGCGCGCGCTGTGGCCCCGGAGCGCGGCGGGCGCTCGCTATGGAGCGCGGCGCACCGGGCGGAGCACGCCTTTCACGGATCGCCGTCCGGCATCGACACCGGTTTGGCGCTGCTCGGCGGCGTGCAGCGGTTCACGCCGCCGGCGCCGGGGCGGGTGCCCGCCGCGCAGGCGATCGCCGTGCGGGGGCTTTACCTGATCGTGGGGTTCGTTCCGCGCCGCGGCGACACCGCCGCCCAGGTGGCGGCGGTGCGGCGGCGGATGCAGGCCGGCGACGATGCGGTGCGATCGGCGATCGACCGGTTGGGCGCGATCGTGGCCCCGGCCTGCGAGCTGCTGGCCGCATCGGCCGCCGATCGGGCGGTCCGCCTGGGCGCGCTGGCCGACGAGGCGGACGACCTGCTGGCCGGCATTGGCGTCGGTTCGCCGGCGGTGGCCGGCGTGCTGGCGGCGGCCCGATCCGCCGGCGCCACCGGCGGCAAGATCAGCGGCGGCGGCGGCGGCGGCGCCTTCCTGGCGTTCGTGCCGGACCGGCTCGCCGGCTTGGCGGCGCTGGATGCCGTCGGGGAATCCCTGCCCGCTGGAGATATTCTGCCCGCTGGGGATATTCTGCCCGCTGGAGATACGCTGCCCGCTGGAGGTAATCCGCCGGCCGGGGCCGGCCCCGCCGCGGCGCTGCTCGCGGTGGAACCGGCCGGCGTCACGGTGCTGGCCGACCGCGATTGGCCGGCGCCCGCCGCACGGCGGATCGCGCTCACCCGCGACCTGTAGCTTGAGAATCGCCGCCTGCGGCCGGCGTCCTTGACGCCGGGGCGGGTGCCGGCTAGCCTGTCGAAGATGCCACGCGGGGGCGGACCGCACAACGCCGGCATGGTGCTGCTACGGCTCGGCGTCGGCGTGGTGTTCCTGTGGTTCGGCGTCGCCCAACTCCGCGACCCCGATTTCGGGGCGCCCTATCTTCCCCAGCTCGTCTATACGGTCGGCGACGCCATTGGGGTGGTAGACTTCGACCGGCTCTTCACGGTAATCCACGGCGCCATTGAGGTGGCGCTCGCCAGCGCGCTGATCGTGGGCCTGTTCACGCGGGCGGCGGCGCTGCTGCTGGCCGCGCAACTGGCCGTGATCGTCATCACGGTCTACGCGCTCGCCGGCCCGGCGAGCGCGGTGCGCGACTTCGGGGTGCTGATCGCCACGCTGGTGGTGGCCGTCAACGGTCCGGACCGCATGGCAGCCGACGGCTGGGGCCGCAGCCGCTCCTCCTGAACGCGCGCCGGGAACAGGCCCGGTGTATCAGAACAGACCCGGTGTATCATCGGTCCCTGCGTAATCATCAGCGCCCGGCGTCGATGAGGCGCCGCTGGTTCCCGCCGTCGGCGTCCATCAGGTAGAGTTCCACGGCGCCGTCGCGGTCCGAGCTGAACACGATGGTGGAGCCGTCCGGCGACCAGCTCGGAAAGAAGTCCTGCGTGTCGTTGTCGGTCAATGCGCGCATGTCGGTGCCGTCGGCGTCGACCACGTATATCTCCAGGTCGCCGTCGTGATTGGCGGCGAACAGAATCCGCGATCCATCCGGAGAGAACGAGGCGTCGGTCGACGCAGGCTGCCGCTGGCCGGCGGCTTGCGCGGGAAGGCGCGGAAAGCAGCCGGCCAGGAGCAGCGCCCCGATCGCGATCAGCGCAGTGCGCAGTATCGGCTTCGACTTCATGACGGCGCCGGCAGGCTACAACGCCGTCGGCCGGCCTGTCAGGACCGCGGGCGGCGCCGCCGGTCGAATTGACGCCGCGGCCGGCGAAACCTACGCTCTGCGCGTGCAGGGGCTCGCAACGGCGATCGAGCGCGCCGCGGCCGTCGCGGACGCCAGCCCGGTGCTGAGCCTTGGCGTACTGCTGCTGTGCGGCTACTTCGCCGGCAGACTGGCCGGCCGGATCGGCCTGCCGTCGATCACCGGCTACATCGTCGCCGGCTTGGTGTTGAGCGACTCGGTCGCCGGCCTCATCTCCGGCCACTCCACCGAGCGGCTGCAGTCGGTGACGGAGGTGGCGCTGGCCTTCATCGCCATCACGATCGGCGGCGAGTTCCAACTCCGCAAGCTCCGCCGCTCCGGCGCCAAGATACTGGTGATCACGGTGCTGGAGGCGTTCCTGGCGTTCGCGGTGGTCAGCGCCGCGCTCAGCCTTCTGGGCGTGGACTCGCGGTTCGCGCTGCTGCTCGGCGGCATCGCCGCGGCCACCGCGCCGGCGGCGACGGTCGTCATCGTGCGCGAGATGAAAGTGCGCGGGGAGTTCGTCGATGTTCTGTACGGCGTAGTCGCCTTCGACGACGCCATCGCCGTACTGCTGTTCAGCGTCATCCTGGCGATGGTGTCGCCGCAGTTCGGGGTGGCCGGCGCGCACCATGGCGGCGTCCTGTTCGCGGCCGCCGAGGCCGGGGCGGAGATCGGGTTGTCGCTGCTGCTCGGCGTCGCGGGTGGCGCGGTCCTGCATCTGATCTCCCGGCGCGCGCCGTCCGACGGCGCGCGGTTGGTCGTCACCGTGGCCGCGGTTTTCATCGTGACCGCCGGCGCCCTCGCCCTGGAGCTGTCGCCGCTGCTGGCGAACATGACGTTCGGTGCGGTGCTGATCAACCTGAGCCCGGCCAACCGGCGACTGTTCGCGGTGCTGGAGCCGGTGACGCCGCCGGTCTTCGCCCTGTTCTTCATCCTGGCCGGCGCCGAGCTGCAGCTCTCGGTGTTCGCGGAGGCGGCCGTGGTCGTCTACGGCCTGGTCTACCTGGCCGCCCGCTTCGCCGGGAAGTTCGCGGGGGCGTACTTCGGCGCGCTGGCGATGCGGGCTCCCGACAACGTGCGCCGCTTCCTGGGCTTCTGCCTGTTCCCGCAGGCGGGCGTGGCCATCGGTTTGGCGCTGTTTCTGCAGGGTTCGAGCATCTTTGCCACCGCCGCCGCTGACGTGCAGCGGCTGGTCACCCAGCTCGTCAACGTCGTGCTGCTGAGCGTGTTCATCAACGAGTTGGTCGGCCCGTCGATCTCGCGCTTCGGCTTGACCCGTGGCGTTGCGGCGCAGCGGTAGGAGTCGGTCGGATTGTCGCGCCAGCGGCATTTCGACAGACTCCGCAGCGCACGGTGGGATAGGCCGGAAGCGGAGCCGAGGCGACGGTTTCCTGGGCGTTACGGGTAACGATGGGAGGTGAGAGAGATGGCGGAGCTACGCGAGATCATCGATGCGCGCGTCTGTACCGTGGCGCTCGACTCGACCACCAAGGAGCAGTGCGTGCGGGAGCTGGCCGAGCTGGTGTGCTCGGGATTGGAGGGGGTCACCGCGGACGATCTGCATCGGGCGCTGGTGGAACGCGAGGATGCCGGATCCACCGGATTCGAGGACGGCGTCGCCATCCCGCACGCTCGCCTGCCACAGGTCGCGCAGTTCGTGTTCGGCATCGCCGTGTCCAAGCGCGGCATCGACTACGACAGCGTGGACGGCAAGCGGACGCGGCTCTTCTTCGTGCTGGTCGGACCGGATGAAGACCCGCAGCAGTACCTGCAACTGCTCGCGCAGATATCCCGGACCGGCCTCAACCGGCGGCTGCATGAGGAGCTGCTGGCCGCGCCGACCCGCCAGCAGCTCGCCGACGCGTTCGCGGCGCACCTGCAGCCGGTCGTCGCGCGCCCTTCCGCCGGCAGCTCGCAGATTGGCGACCGGCTGCTGTTCGTGGTGGTATACCAGCACCGCCACTTCGATGACATCGTTACGCTGTTCCTGGAGCGCGGTATCCGCGGCGCCGCGGTGTTCGACACCAAGGGCATCCGCGGCCATCTCACCAGCGTGCCGATCTTCGGGGACTTCCTCAATTTCCTGGGCGAGAAGAGCGACGTGAGCAGGACCATCATGGCGGTAGTCCCGGCCGGCGAGCTCGATCGGCTGATCGCCGGCATAGAGGAGATCACCGGCGACCTCGGCGCCCATGCCGACGCGGCGATCCTGGCGATCGACCTTGCGTTCAGCAAGGGATCGCTGGAGCACGGCTGATGGCCGTCCCGGTGCGCCCGCCGCTCGCGCAACCTGGCGAGACCCGCACCATCATTGCCTGGAGCAAGGAGATCGGCGACCCGGTCAGCGCCGGCGAGCCGATCTGCGAGGTAGAGACCGACAAGGCGACCGTGGAGATCGAATCGCAGGCCGAAGGCGTGCTGGTGGCCAAGCTGTTCGAGGCAGGGGCGGAGATCCCCGAGGACGGACCGATCGCTCTGGTGGGCAGCGCCGGCGAGATCGGCACGGCCGATGCCGCCGCCGATCCGGTCGCCGCCGCCGAGCGGCGCGCTACGGCCCCGCCGTCGCCGGCCGAGCCGGCGGCTTCCACTGCCCAGGCGGCCCCCACCGCTCCAGCGGCCCCTGCCGCCGTCTCCGTACCGCCCGGCCGGCGCCGCGCGGCGGTCTCTCCGCGCGCGCGCAAGCGGGCCGAGCAGCTTTCGGTGCCGTTGGCCGGCTTGGCCGGCACCGGGCCGGGCGGCCGCGTCATCGAGCGCGACGTGCTGGCCGCCGGCGCCGCGCCGCCGGCGCCCGAGCCCACCCCGACGGCCGAGCCCGGCGCGGCCGCCCGGCCGGCCGGCGATCAGGTGATTCCGGTGCGCGGCGCGCGCCGGCTGGTCGCTGAGCGGATGCACGCGTCGCTGCGCGACACGGCGCAGCTCACCATGACCGCCTACGCGGACGCGACCCGGCTGCTGCAGCTCCGCGCCGCCTTCAAGAGCGCCGACCCGCAGTTCGAGATGGCCGGCGTCACGCTCAACGACCTGATCCTGTTCGCCGCGGCCCGGACCCTGACCGAGCACCCGGAGATCAACGCCACCTGCCGGGACGGCGAACGCGGCCTGGAGATCGTCCGCTCGGCCACCGTGCACCTGGCGTTCGCGGTCGACACGCCGCGCGTGCTGATGGTGCCGGTGATCCGCGACGCCGCCGGCCTGCGCGTCCGCGAGCTGTCGGCCCGCGCAGCCGACCTGGCCGAGCGCTGCCGCGACGGTTCGATCACGCCGGCCGAGCTTACCGGCGGCACCTTTACCGTGAGCAACCTGGGCAGCTTCGGCGTGGAGTCGTTCACCCCGATCCTGAACCCGCCGCAGGCGGCCATCCTGGGCGTGGGCGCCGTGGCGTGGCGGCCCACGGGCGAACGGGCGGTCCAGCAGCAGATCGCGCTGTCGCTGACGATCGACCACCGCCTGATCGACGGCGCTCCGGCCGCGCGGTTCCTGCAGACGCTCTGCGCGCGAATCGCGGAGCTCGACGTGCTGCTCGCCCTGTGAGTCCCGGCCGCGTGGATACGGGCCGCGCGACTCTCGCACTGATCGGAAACACGCCGCTGGCTCCCATCCGCCACGGCATTCCGGGCGTGGAGGTGTATGCCAAGCTCGAATACTTCAACCCGACCGGGTCGGTGAAGGACCGCGCGGTCAAGGGGATGGTCGAACAGGCGCTGGCCGCCGACCTGCTGGCCGGCCGCGCGCTGATCGAGGCGACCAGCGGCAACACCGGCATCGCGCTGGCCGCCGTCGGCGCCGCGCTGCGGTTCCCGGTCCACATCGTCATGCCGGCCAACGCGTCCCCGGAGCGCAAGCGGCTGCTGGCGACGCTGGGCGCGGCGGTCACCTACACCGATCCGCTGGAGGGGACCGACGGGGCGCAGGCGGAGGCGCGCCGGCTGGTAGCGGCGGAACCGGAGCGCTACTACTATCCCGATCAGTACGCCAACCCCGCCAACTGGCAGGCGCACTACCACGGCACCGGCCCGGAGATATGGGAGCAGAGCCGCCGGCGCGTCACCCACTTCGTCGCCGGCCTGGGCACCGCCGGCACGTTCGTGGGCGCCTCGCGCTTCCTGCGCCGCCAGGGCGTGCGCTGTACCGCCGTGCAGCCGGACACGCCCCTCCACGGGCTGGAAGGCTGGAAGCACATGCCCACGGTCGAGCACGTGCCGGCGATCTACGACGCGGAGCTCTGCGCCGACCCGATCGAGGTCGCCACGCCGGAGGCATACCGCATCGCGGTGGCGGCCGGCCGTTACCTCGGCTTGCCGCTGAGCCCGTCGTCGGCCGCCAACCTGGCGGCCGCGCTGCGCACGGCGCGCGCGGCGGGAGCGGGGGCGGTCGTGGTGACGGTATTTCCCGACAACTCGCTCAAGTACCTGGCCGACGACTTCTGGAGCCAGCATGACGACGGTCTCGCAGACCCTTTCGCGTGAGATGGAGCGCGCCGCCGAGCGCGCCTATCCGTACGAGTGCGTGGGCGCGCTGTTCGGCGCGCGTCCGCCGTCCGGACCGGTCATCACCGGGACCATGCCGCTGGACAATGACTCGGGTGAAGACCGCCGGCGTCGCTTCCACGTGGCCGACCGCGACTACCTGGCCTGCGAGCGGCGCGCCCGCGACGCCGGCGTGGAGCTGCTCGGCTTCTACCACTCGCATCCCGACCATCCGGCCGAGCCGAGCGCCACCGATCTGCGCTATGCTCAGCCGCTGTTCTTGTATATCATTATCTCTATACAGAGGGCGAAATACCGCGGCCAGACCGGCTGCTTCGCGCTGAACGACGACGGCAGCGCGTTTCGCCGCGAGCCGATGCGCGTCCTCGAGGATTGAAACCATGCCGATTACCGTCAACATACCCACGCCGCTGCGGCAGTTTCTGGACGGGCAGTCGACCGTCACCGTCGACGCCGCCCGCGACGTGGCCGACCTGCTCGACCAGCTCACCGCCCGCAGCGCCGACCTGAAGAAGCACCTGCTGACCCCCGAAGGCACGGTGCCGGGCTACGTGAACGTGTACGTGAACGACGACAGCATCCGCGACCGGGACGGGGAGGCGACGCCGGTCGCCGACGGGGACGAGATCTCCATCGTGCCGTCGATCGCGGGCGGCGGCGCCGGACCCCTCACCACCGGCGAGCTGGCGCGCTACAGCCGCCACATCGTCATGCCGGAGGTGGGGCAGGAGGGGCAGCAGCGCCTCAAGGACGGCTCGGCGCTGCTCATCGGCGCCGGCGGCCTGGGCTCGCCGCTGGCGCTCTACCTGACCGCCGCCGGCGTGGGCCGCATCGGCATCGTCGAGTTCGACGTCGTCGACCGCACCAACCTGCAGCGGCAGATTCTGTACGGCGAATCGACCGTGGGTCAGCCCAAGCTCGACGCCGCCGCCGAGCGCCTCTCCGACCTCAACCCGCACGTGCGCATCGAACGCATCCCGCAGCAGCTCTCCTCGCAGAACGCCCTGTCGATCTTCCGTGACTACGACGTGGTCGCCGACGGCACCGACAACTTCCCGACCCGCTACCTGGTCAACGACGCCTGCGTGCTGACCGGCAAGCCCAACGTCTACGGGTCGATCTTCCGCTTCGAGGGTCAGGTGTCGGTCTTCAACCACGAAGGCGGGCCGTGCTACCGCTGCCTGTACGCGGAGCCGCCGCCGCCGGGTCTGGTCCCGTCGTGCGCGGAAGGCGGCGTGTTCGGCGTGCTGCCCGGCATCGTCGGCGCCATGCAGGCGAACGAGGCGATCAAGCTGCTGCTCGGCGTCGGCGACGTGGCCAGCGGCCGCTACCTGCTGTTCGACGCGCTGAAGCTGTCGTTCCGGGAGCTGCGCCTGCGCCGCAACCCGGGCTGCCCGGTCTGCGGCGACGCGCCCACGGTCACCGAGCTGATCGATTATGAGCAGTTCTGCGGCATCCCCGCCGGCGGCGCGGCCGGCGCGGAGGACGGCGTGCCGGAGATCGACGTGCAGGAGCTGGCGCGCCGGCTGGACAACGGATCGAAGACGGTCCTGATCGACGTCCGGGAGCCCTTCGAGCATGAGATCAACCGCATCGAACAGGCGCGCCTCATCCCGCTCGGCGACCTGCCGGACCGGCTGTCCGAGCTGTCGCCGGCCGACTCGTACGTGATCCACTGCAAGATGGGTGGCCGCAGCGCCAAGGCGGTCGAGCTGATGCGGTCGCGCGGGTTCGCCGACGTGGTCAACTTGGCCGGCGGCATCGACGCCTGGGTCGACGAGATCGATCCCGACCAGCCCAGCTACTAATGGACCGTAATCGAAGACATGGATGGTAGAGTCGATCCGGCCGGCGGGCAGGCGGCGCATGAATGAACGCGTCGCACAGCGTCACGCCGCTTCGATCGGACTGGGGCTGCCGTGCTACCATTCTCGCCGGCCCCAGGAGGAACCCTGTGCGTAGTAGGATAACCATTCTGTTGATGGCGGTGGTCGCCGGCATCACCATGATGGCGTGCTCGCCGATGGCACGGCCGCCCGTAACGACCGGCAACGGCGGCTCGGGCGGCGGGACAGGCGGCGGCAGCAGCGAGCCCCCACGCCCCCCACGCCAGCGCCGCAGGACAACGAGAAGAGCTGGACGATCAGCGCCGCCGACTTTCGTGATGACGGTTCGAACAACATTTACAGCGAAACGTCCAACCGTTCCGAGCCGTATGCCTGGGACCGGATCACCGGCGACGACGTGCGCGTTTCGATTGGCGGGAACAAGCTGCCGTTCACGAGCACGCGGTATCAGCCGGTCTTCGAGTCCGATATCTCCGGTGCGACGTGGACGGTGACCCAGAAAGTCGATGCGGGAGCAGTGGTGCTCACTGCTCTGGATCAGACATACAGCCTAGGCGAGGTTGCTTTCGTCACGATGACGGACGGAGGGGCCGGCTACACGTCGGTCCCGACCGTTACGTTTTCAGCGTCCGGAGGCACCACGGCAACCGGCACGGCAATTCTGGCGCCGGAGCGCGGCAACGACCGGTACCAGAACCTGTATTGGGCACGCCAAACGCTGTACGGCAAACAGCTTCTGGTGCAGGTAGGTTCAGGTAGTGAGTAAGTGACGCCGCGCTGGGAACGGGCCAGGATGCAAAGGAGCACGTCGATGAGTAAGAGCCTTCTGGACAAGATATGGGACCTGCACCGCGTGGCGGAGTTGCCGTCCGGTGAGACACAGCTCTTCGTGGGCCTGCATCTGGTGCACGAGGTGACCACGCCGCAGGCGTTCGAGATGCTGCGCGAGCGCGGCCTGGCCGTCCGCCACCCGGAGCTCACCGTGGCCACGGTCGACCACATCCTGCCGACCGACCGCGTGGAGCGTCCGTTCGCGGACCCGATGGCGGAGCAGATGCTCGAGCACCTGGAGCGCAACGTCGCCGAGCACGGCATACGCTTCTACGGGCTGGGCCACGCGGAGCAGGGCATCGTCCACGTGATCGGACCGCAACTCGGGCTTACGCAACCCGGCATGACGATCGCCTGCGGCGACTCGCACACCTCCACGCACGGCGCGTTCGGGGCGATCGCCTTCGGCATCGGCACCTCGCAGGTGCGCGACGTGCTGGCCACGCAGACGCTGGCCATGCGCAAGCCGAAGCTGCGCCGCATCACGGTGGACGGCGACCTCGGCCCCGGCGTCTACGCCAAGGACGTGATCCTGTCGATCATCGCCGCGCTCGGAGTAAAGGGCGGCATCGGCTACGCCTACGAGTACGCGGGCTCCACCATCGACGCGCTCGACATGGAGGGCCGCATGTCGATCTGCAACATGAGCATCGAGGGCGGCGCGCGCGTCGGCTACGTCAATCCCGACCGGACGACGTTCGACTTCCTGCGCGGGCGCCCGGAGGCGCCGGCCGGGGAGGATTGGGAGCGAGCGGTGGCGTTCTGGCGCGCCAGCGCCTCGGACCCGGACACCGCCTACGACGATGAGGTGGCGCTGCAGGCGGAGGAGATCGAGCCGGTCGTCACCTGGGGCACCAACCCCGGTCAGTCCGCTGCGGTCACCGACACCATCCCCGACCCGGAGCGCGCTCCCGGCGATCTGCGCGGCGGCATGGCGGCGGCGCTCGGCCACATGCGGCTGCGCGCCGGGGCGCCGCTGGCCGGCACGCCGATCGACGTCGCCTTCATCGGCTCCTGCACCAACAGCCGGATGTCCGATCTGCGGGAGGCGGCCCGCGTGGTGGCGGGGCGCCGCGTCAAGTCCGGCGTCAAGGCGCTGGTGGTGCCCGGATCGCGCCGGATCGCCGAACAGGCGGCCGCCGAGGGGTTGCGCGAGGTATTCGAGTCGGCCGGATTCGAGTGGCGCGGCGCCGGCTGCTCGATGTGCCTGGCGATGAACCCCGACAAGCTGGAAGGCGCGCAGATGTCGGCCTCCTCATCGAACCGGAACTTCATCGGCCGGCAGGGCTCCCCGCAGGGACGGACGCTGCTGATGAGTCCGGCCATGGTGGCGGCCGCCGCGGTCAACGGTCAGGTGACCGACGTCCGCGAGCTGTTGGGGGCGAACTGATGGCCGCCGAAGCCCGCATCACCGTCGTGCGCGGCACGGGCGTACCGGTGCGCGGCGACGACATCGACACCGACCGCATCATCCCGGCGCGGTATCTGAAGGCGGTCACCTTCGAGGGGCTGGGCGAGCGCGCCTTCCAGGACGAACGGGTCGACGCCGCCGGATCGCGCACCGGCCACCCGCTCGACGACCCGCGCTACGCCGGCGCCTCGGTGCTGTTCGTGAACCGCAACTTCGGCTGCGGATCGTCGCGGGAGCACGCGCCGCAGGCGCTCTATCGCTCCGGCATCCGCGCCATCGTCGGCGCCTCGTTCGCGGAGATCTTCGCCGGCAACTGCCTGATGATCGGCCTGCCGGCGGTCACCTCCGAGCGGGTCGGCGAGTGGCAGGACCGCCTGGAGGCGGCGCCCGACACGCCGGTGCGGGTCGACGTGGCGGCCGCATCGATCGCGCTGGGCGGCGACGAATATCCGCTGGAGATACCGGAGGCGACGCGCCGGTCGCTGGTCTCCGGCACCTGGGACTCGACGGCGGCGCTGCTTGCCGGCGACGAACGGATCGCTGCCGCCGCCGCGCGGATTCCCTATCTCGGGTGGCGGACGCACGCGGCAGGGGGGAGCGCATGAGCGATCTGAACGCCCGCAGCCGGACGATGACCGCCGGCGTGGAGCGCACGCCCAACCGGGCGATGCTGCGCGCGGTCGGCTTCACCGACCAGGACTTCGACAAACCGATCGTGGGCATCGCCAGCGCCGGCAGCGACGTGACGCCGTGCAACGTGCACCTGGACGACCTGGCCGACCGGGCGCGGGACGGCGTGCGCGCCGGCGGCGGCGTGCCGGTGCGCTACAACACCTTCGTGGTCACCGACGGCGAGGCGATGGGCCACGAAGGGATGAAGTGTTCCCTGGTGAGCCGCGAAGCGATCGCCGACACGATCGAACTGGTCACCCGCGGGCACCAGCTCGACGCGATCCTGGGCGTCGCCGGCTGCGACAAGACCATCCCCGGCACGGTGATGCCGATGGCCCGCCTCGACGTGCCGAGCATCTTCGTCTACGGCGGCACCATCCTGCCGGGCAACTATCGCGGCCGCGACGTCGACATCATCTCGGCGTTCGAGGCGGTGGGCGCCTTCAGCGCCGGCCGCATCGACGAGGAGGAGCGGCACGGCATCGAGTGCGCCGCGTGCCCCGGCCCCGGCGCCTGTGGCGGCATGTACACCGCCAACACGATGGCGTCGGCGATGGAGGCGATCGGCATGACGCTGCCGGGCAACGCCTCCATCCCCGCGGTCGACGATCGCAAGGCGGCGGAGGTGGAGCGCGCGGGCCGGGCGCTGATGGACGCGGTGCGCGCTAGGCGCACGCCGCGGCAGATCATGACCCACGGCGCGTTCGAGAACGCGATGCGCGTGGTGATGGCGCTCGGCGGGTCGACCAACGCCGTGCTGCACCTGCTGGCACTGGCGCACGAGGCGGAGGTGCCGCTGTCGATCGACGAGTTCAACGGCATCTCGGACACCACGCCGACGATCGCCGACCTCAAGCCGGCCGGCCGCTACGTGATGCGCGACCTGGACCGGGCCGGCGGCGTGCAGGCGGTGATGAAGCTGCTGCTCGACGCCGGGCTGCTGCACGGCGACTGCCTGACGGTGAACGGGCGCACGGTCGCGGAGAACCTGGCCGGCGTTCGGGTCGAGCTCGACGGACAGGACGTCATCCATCCCCTGACGGCGCCGGTCAAGCCGACCGGACCGATCAGCGTGATCAAAGGCAACCTGGCCCCGGAGGGAGCGGTGCTGAAGAGCTCGGGCGTGACGGTGCGCCGCCATACCGGGCCGGCGCGGGTGTTCGACGAGGAGGAGAGCGCGCTGCGCGCGATCCTGGACGGCTCGATCGTCGCCGGCGACACGGTGGTGATCCGCTACGAAGGGCCGCGCGGCGGACCGGGCATGCGCGAGATGCTGGCGCCCACTTCGGCGATCGCCGGCGCCGGATTGATCGGCGACGTGGCGCTGATCACCGACGGCCGCTTCTCCGGCGGCAGCCACGGCATCGTCGTGGGCCACGTCGCCCCGGAGGCGCAGGCGGGCGGACCGATCGCCGCGGTGCGGGAGGGCGACGCGATCATCATCGACCTGGACGGCAAGACGATCGACGTCGACCTGACGCAGCAGGAGATCGAGGCGCGGCTGCGGGAGAGCCGGCCGGCCGAACGGCCGATCCCCTATCGACGCGGCGTGTTGGCCAAGTACGCGCGGCTGGTCTCATCGGCCAGCCTGGGCGCGATCACGCACTGAGAGGTTCGAGTCATGGCACTGAACGTACACGTGACCGGGGTCAGCGGACTGATCGGGGACGTGGTGTACGCGCATCTGGCGGCGCAGCCGGAGCGGTACACCGTGACCGGGAGCGGCCGGCGCTTCGGGTCGTCGTCGCGGGTGGCGCCGGGGCGGCCGCTCAGTTGCCCGCCGGAACGGTTCAGGCGCGCCGACCTCGCCGACCTGGATGCGATGGAGCGGGCGTTCGAAGGGGCGGAGGTGGTGGTCCACATGGGCGCGATTCCCGATCCGGAGGCGCCGCTGGAGATCATCGTGCCGAGCAACGTGGTGGGCGGTTACAACGCCCTGGAGGCGTGCCGCCGCCAGGGCGTCCGCCGCATCGTCTATGCCAGCACGGTCATGACCGACTGGGGCTATCGGTTCGATGAGCCGTACAAGGCGATCGGCGAAGGGCGCTTCGACGAGGTGCCGGACGACTTCCGGCGCGTCACGCATCTGGACCCGACGCGGCCGACCGAGCCTTATTCGGCCAGCAAGGTGTGGGGCGAAGGTCTGTGCCGCGCCTACGCCGACGGTCACGGCCTGTCCTGCCTGTGCCTGCGCATCGGCGGCGTGAACCATGAGGATGCGCCGGGGAGCGCGGCCGGCGGGGCGCTGTGGTGCAGTCAGCGGGACGTGGCGACCGTCACCGAGTTGGCCGTCAACGCGCCCGCCGAGCTGCGCTTCGATATCTTCTACGCGCTGTCGGACAACCGCTATCGGTGGCTGGACGCCGAGCACACCCGCCGCGTGCTGGGCTTCGAGCCGGCCGACCGCGCGGAAGACGCGATCGCTCGATAGGCCGAACGGCGCGGCGCGCGCTTGTCCGCACCGGCCGGCCGTGATACTTTCATTCCAGCGGTCGAGTGCGCGGAAGGGCCGGGCGAGGAGCGATCCCAGGAGGTTGGTCATGTTGAAGAAAGTGGAAACCAAGGTAGAGAAGGTCGTCTCCGGGGCGACCGCGGCCGTGTCCGGGGCGCGGGACGCCGTGAGCGGCGCCCTCGATTCGCGCGCGCACGCGGTGACCGTGCGCCTGGACGCCGACAGCCTCCGGTGCGTGGACGAGATGGTGCGCGCCGAGGTGGTCCCCGACCGCGCGGCGGCGGTGACGTATCTCGTCAAGGAAGGCCTCCGGGTGAGCGCCGACCTGCTCGACAAGATTCAGGAAGGGTTCGACCGGATCGAAGGCATCAAGCGCGAGCTGCGCGGCCTCGGCAACGGCGCCTCGGCAAGCCCTCCGGCCGCCGAATAGACCGCCGCGCCCGAACCGACTCAAGGGCAACGGGCCGCGCCCCACTCTGCGACGATAGCGGCCGTGCGCAAGTTCAACACCGCAGGTCCCGTCGTGGCCGCGGACCACTACTGCATCCCGCCTCTGGAACGGATCGATCTCGATGCAGTGCTCGGATTGGTCCGGGACAAGAAGTACTTCGTGCTGCACGCGCCGCGGCAGACCGGCAAGACCTCCGCGCTGCTGGCGCTGCGGGATCTGCTGAACGGCGGCGCGCAGGGCGACTTCCGCTGCGTGTACGCCAACGTCGAAGCGGGCCAGGCGATGCGCGAGAACGTGGCGGAAGGCATGCGCACGGTACTGTCCCAGTTCGCGCTCCGGGCGAGCCTGACGCTGGGCGACGACACGCTGGAGCGGGTCTGCCGCGACGCCATGAACAGCGCCGGACCGGGTGGCGCACTGAGCCTGACGCTGAGCCGATGGGCCGCGGCCGACCGCAGGCCGCTGGTGCTGCTGATCGACGAGATCGACGCGCTGGTGGGCGACACCCTGCTGTCGGTGCTGCGGCAACTGCGCAGCGGCTACGACCAGCGTCCGGCCGCCTTCCCGCACAGCATCGTCCTGTGCGGGGTGCGTGACGTGCGCGACTACCGCATCCACTCGAGCACCGAGAACCGGTTGGTGCTCGGCGGCAGCGCCTTCAACATCAAGTCCGAATCGCTGCGGCTGGGCGACTTCTCGGAGCAGGAGATACGGGCGCTGCTGGCGCAGCACACCGCCGCAACCGGGCAGGCGTTCACGGAGGAGGCGCAGGCGTTGATCCGCACGCGGACCGCCGGCCAGCCGTGGCTGGTGAACGCGCTGTGCTACGACGCCTGCTTCCGCCACGAGCCGGGGCGTGACCGCTCGCGCCCGATCACGGCAGACGCCATCCTGGAAGCGCAGGAGCGGCTGATCCGGCGCCGCGACACGCATATCGACGATCTGGCGCACAAGCTGCGCGAGGGGCGCGTGCGGCGCGTGGTGGAGCCGATTCTGACTTGTGCCGACGAGCAGGAGTGGTCGGCCGAGGACGTCGCCTACGTCTGCGACCTGGGGCTGGTGGCGCAGGACGCCGCCGGCACGCCGCGCATCGCCAACCCGATCTACGCCGAGGTGGTGCCGCGGCATCTGAACGACGCGGTGCAGGCAGGGCTGCCGCAACAGATGGCGTGGTACGTGGACGCGGCCGGCGGGCTGGACGTGGAGGGGCTGATCGCGGCGTTCCAGGAGTTCTTCCGCGAGCACTCGGAGCATTGGATACAGCGCTTCGAGCAGTACCACGAGGCCGGCCCGCAGTTGCTGCTGCAGGCATACCTGCAGCGTATCGTCAACGGCGGCGGGCGGATCGAGCGGGAGTACGCGCTGGGGCGCGGGCGCACCGACCTGCTGATCGTGTGGCCGCAGGGCGGGCGCGAGCGCCGCTTCGTAGTGGAGTGCAAGGTGCTACGCAAGGGGTTGGAGCGGACTATCGCCGAGGGGGTGGAGCAAACCGGCGGCTACGTGAACCGCTGCGGGGCGGAGGCGGGCCACCTGATCGTGTTCGACCGCAGGCTGGAACGACCCTGGGCGCAAAAGATCTTCCGCCGCGTGCCGTCGGGAGAAGGCGTGCCGGTCACGGTCTGGGGGATGTAGCGCCAAGCGCGATCCGGTGTTGGGTCCCACTTGCCGTTCCGTGTACGACTTTGCTCAATCCCAAAGCCAATCGAGGTCGGAAAAGGCCAGCTCCCGCCCGGTTATCCTTATCATCATCTTCAGAGCATAAGCGCTCCGGGAGCCAGCGCCGCAGTGTGCTGAGCCCGGGGCCGCGCGTCTACTCGTGTTCGAAGCCGTGGTCGGTGAACTTGAGCGTACGGCTGTTCTCGGTCACGGTGCGGACCACGGTGTCGGGGGCGCCGGCCGGGATGTCCGCTTCGATCTCCAGCGTCACGCTGACCTTGGCGCCCGACAGGCCGGCGAGGTGGGCGACGACCTCGGCGGCGATCTGGCTGGCGTCGCGGCCGACGCGGGTGGCGTCCAGGGTCACCGCGCCGTGGAAGCGCTTCAGCGGCTGCGGTTTCGGCTCCACTACCGCCCGCCCGGCGCCCGAGCCGTCGCTGCCGTCGCCGCGCCGCTCGGGTTTCGGATCGGGGCCGACGCTCGGCTGCGGAGGCACTTCCGCGTCGAGTTGCCGGCGGGCGACTGCGGGCTTGACCAGCAGTCCCGGAGCGCCGGCGTCCGGGAGCGCCGCCCGTTCCGCGACGCGCAGGCCGCGATAGCGTGCCGCTTCCTCGTCGAAGCTTTCGGCGAATGCGAACGTGTCCTGCTCCCAGGTGAGGAGGGCCACCCCTTCGGTGATGCTTTCGAGCAGGACCCGCGGGTCTTGCAGCCGCGGCAGGTAGAGATAGCGGGCGTAGTCCTCGACGAGCTGGGCGACGGCGACGTGATCACCCCGCCACAGGGGAACGCGCTCCAGCTCCATCCGCAGGAGCGTGGCGCCGTAGCCGGTCATCAACCCGTCCTGCGCCTTGAGCCTGCGGGCGGCGCGAACCGCCAGCGGGTCGGGTCCCGTCAGGTTCAGCGCCTCCCACGTCACCGCTCCCTGCGGGTCGGACTGCCGCGGCACCAGCAGCCAGCGGTAGGTCTCCGGGATGCGCGTCGTCACCTCCACGGCCGCCGCCTCCCGTTGCGCTTCCGCCTGCCGCACCTGTTGCGGGGTGAGGTTGAGGTGCTCCTGCTCGGCGATGATCGACTCCCATGCCAGGAAGCGGCGCGCCGACTCGTCCAACTCCTGGAGGCGAGTCGTGTCGGCGGCGAGGAATACGACGGTGTTGCGGTAGAGACGCGGCGTCGTGCCCCGAGATTCCAGAATCGCCTGCGCCTGCGTGCCCGCCGGGCTGTCTCCACCGCGGCTGTAAGGGTGCTCGGTACCGAGCACGACGAGCCGCGCGTCCCGGTCGTCGGGCACGTCCTGACCCGAGTGCGGCAAGGCATGCACGCGGCTGAAGTCGCCGCTCTGGCGCAGGTTGGCGCGTACGCGCGTGGCGATCTCCTGGAGGATGCGATCCGGATTGCGTCGCATCTGCTCGGCGCGGTCTTCCGCCAACTTGGTGACCGTGGGCTGGGTGGCGTACCAGTAGCGGGCGCTGTCCTCGTACAGGTAGGTGGCGGCGGTCGCCAACCGCCGCAGCGCGTCCCCGAACACGGCCGGCGGCTCACCCGGCAGCACGCTGCCCAGCTTGATGCGGCGGTCGTCGATCCCGCGATGCGCGGCGCCGGTGGTGGGAGCGGAACCAAGGAAGATCGCCCGCGCGACGCGGCGAGCGGCCGCGAACTTGCCCAGATTGGGGTGCTCGGCGTCGACCCGCAGCGGCAACGAGTCCGCGCCGTCAACGTCCTTTTCGATGATCGGCGCCCAGTTGTCGTCGAGGTAGCGGGTCAACTCCGCCTGCACGCGCGCGTCGTCGAGCGCGACGTCGCTCGGCAGAATGAGCGGGCCGCGATCTCCCTTCTCCCACTGATGGTGAATCACCGCCGCCATCAGGCGCAGCACGCCGCGGGTGCGCTGGAACTTGGCCAGCGCCGACCAGTCGGTGTACAGCCGGTCGAAGACCTCGGGATGGATGGGATAGGCGGCGCGGAGGCGTTTTTCGTAGTTGGCTTCGCGGCATTCGGCGGGGAACTCCTGCTGCTGCGCGCGGTAGAGTTCGGAGAACCCGCGCGCCACCACGTCCAGGGCGGTGAACTGCGCCGCGTCGTGAAGTGGCTGGAACAGGCGCCGGCGCACGATCTCGAAGCTCTCCTCGGCAGTGGCCGGACGCCAGGACGACTCGATGCGGCCGATGACGTTGCGCAGCCGCTGCAGGGCTTCGCGGCCACGCTGGCCGCCGACTTCCGCGTCGTCCGCCTGGGCATGGGGCGAGTCGCGGGTTTCGGAGGCGGGCAGGCTGATCACCAGCAGGCAGTTGCCGGCCGATCTGGCCGACTCGGTGAGCGTCTGCGCGAAGGTGAACTGGGTCTCGAAGCTGCCGGCCGGCAGGTCGCTCTGATCGTGCAGTTGGCGCGCGTAGGAGACCCACTCGTCGATCAGTACCAGGCAGGGACCGTGCTCGATCAGCAGCTCGCGCAGGCGGTCGCCGGGACTGGTGGCATGTCGATCGTCGGCGGCCACGCGCGCGAACGCTTCCGGGCCGCCGAGCTGCCACGCCAGCTCGCCCCAGAGGGTACGCACCACCGTGCCGTCCGGCTTGGTGACCGGATTGCCCGGCGAGATGCGGTTGCCGACCAGCACCACGCGGCGGACCGCCGGCAGTGCCGTGGCGCCGGCCGCCTGCAGCACCTCGTCGATACCGGCCAGGCTGGTGGGCGGCGTGGCGGAGAACAGGTGGTACAGCGCCAGCATGGAATGGGTCTTGCCGCCGCCGAAGGTGGTTTGAAGCTGCACCACCGGATCACCGCCGCGCCCGGCCAGCCGTTGCACGGCGCCGGCCAGCATCTGCCGCAGGCTGTCGGTCAGATAGGTGCGGCGGAAGAACTCCGCCGGGTCGCGATACTCTGCCGTTCCCTCGCCCAGGTAGATCTGCCACAGATCGGCGGCGAACTCCGCCTGCTGATAGCGCCCGCTGGCGACGTCCTGGTGCGGCGTCACCACCTCGCGCCACGGCTTCAGCCCGGCGACCGCGCCGGCGGCGCCGGCGGTCCTGGCGGTACGGCGCCGCTCGCCGCGCACCCGCTCCTCGAAGCGCGCCCGCAGCAGTTCATGCTTGAGCGCGTCGAGCTCCCGAACCTGCGGCGCCGAGATCGACGTCAACAGCCGTTGCGCGGAGTCCAGGGCGCGGTAGGAGTCGTCGCCGGAGAACGGTTCCTGGTGCGCCCAACGGTTGCGATGATCGCGCAACTCGCTCACCAGGCTGCGTTCGGAGCGCCCCAGCACGGTGCGGAACACCTCGTTCCAGGTATCCCACATCAGCCGCAACATCAGGGCCACGTCCCACTCGGACGAGCTCCGCCGCAGCGCGGGATCGGCCGCGATCTGGCGCAGGTCGTAACCATCCACGTCACGCGCCTGCACCGCCCGCTTGAGTTCCCGCTCGACGAACGGCCCCAGCCCCGCGCGCAGCAGCTCCAGCCCTTTCCCTACCCGCTCGTGATTCGTTGTTGCCATATTGTTTTCCTCATCGACTCCCAGGCGGCCGGTAACGAACGCCTGTTGAACCTGACCGAATATACCAGCAGCCTCGGCTACACTGTACGGGCGTGAAGCGAGGGAGGTGAGGACCGATGAGGATCGGATCGACCGTGACCAGCCTGCTGCTGGCCGCCGGCCTGCTGGCAGCCGGGGTGGCCGGCGCCGATGGCCATCAGGACGGGGCGGCGCCGCTGCGGATGGGGCTGCTGCTGAACTTCAGCGATGACGCCGGAGACGAGGACCTGCGGAAGGCGTTCGACTTGGCGGTGGAGCACCTGAACGCCGGAGGCGGCGTGCTCGGACAACCGGTGGAGGTAGTGACGGGCGATCCCACGTTGGACCCCGCCGCGGCGGTGGTCGCAGCGCGCCGCCTGGTCGAGGAGGAGGGCGTTCACGTCCTGGTCGGCCCCGGCACCAGCGGCACCTCCATCCCGGTCGCGGAGCAGGTGAGCGGTCCGGCCGGCATTCCCACCATCAGCCCGGCCGCCACCTCGCCGGTGCTGGCGGCGGTCGCAGACCGCGACTTCCTGTTCCGCACCGCCCTGTCCGACAGCGCGCAGGGACCGATCCTGGCGCGCGTCACTCGCGAGCGGGGATTCGACAACGTCGCCCTGATCTACTACGACGATCCCTGGGGGCAGGGCTTGGCCGAAGCGTTCGTTGCCGCCTGGACCGGGACGCTCACCGTCGTATCGATCGCTCCGGGGCAGACGACCTACCTGACCGAACTGCGGCGGAGCGCGGCGGCGGGCGCGCAGGCGCTGGTCGTCGTCGCCTTCGAGGCCGAAGGGGTGACCGTCGTGCGGGAGGCGATCGAGCACGATCTGTATGACCGGTTCGTCTTCAGCGACGCGCTGAAGAGCCTGGAGGTGGCGCAGCAGATCGGCGTCGAGCAGGTGGCCGGCACGTACGGCGTGGCCGGCGCGGCGGTCACCGGCAGCGCCGCTTCGACCGCGTGGAAGGCGGCCTACCGGGAGCGGTACGGCGAGTTGCCGGTGTTGGCCTACGTCAAGGAGACCTACGACGCCGCCATCGCCCTGGCCCTGGCCGCGCAGGCGGCCGGCAGCACCGGCGGCGCGGCGATCCGCGACCGGTTGCGCGCCGTGGGCAGCGCCCCGGGCACGGTGGTGACCGCCGGGCCGGACGGGGTCGCCGAGGCGCTGCGCATCCTGGCGGCCGGCGGAGCGGTCGACTACGACGGCGCCGCCGCCACGCTGGACTGGGACGCGAACGGCGACCTGCGCCGCGGCCACGTCGGCGTCTGGCGCTTCACTGCCGACGGCCGGATCGAAGACCTGGAGGCCGTACCGTTCGGCTACGAGTAGCCGGCGTCACCTCCGCTGCGATTCAAAGGGATCGCGAGTTCACGCGACGGGACCGTTCCATCACAGGCGTCGCCAAGCGTTGATCTGTTCCGTCAGCCCCGCCAGCAACTCGGGAATGGCGTTCGCCTCCGCCTCCCGCTGGCCGACGATTCGAGCCAAGTCCGGGACCGTCCGATCGAGCTCGGCCGCGAACGACCCCACGGCGGCCTTCGCGGCGTCGCGCCGATGCACGGCTCCCGACGCGAGTCGCTCCAGGTCACGCAGCGTCCGCTCCAGGTCGGCCACGCTCAGGCCGAGCTTGGCCGCGTAGTCGTCCGGTCGCCGGCAGAGCCTGTCCCACAGCCATTGCTCCGGGGGAGCATCGCCCGGAAGGAACAGCGGTTGCACGTGGTGGCCGTACTCCTCGGCCGTCGCCTGCAACTTGGTCTCCAGGTCGCGGGAGTCGCCGTCCAGCACCAGGACGAAGTCGTTGAGCCTGCCGAACTTGCCCAGCGTCCGCACGTGCCCCGCGAATTCGTTGCGGCCCGCGTTCCTGCCGATGAGCACGTCCCCATGGAGCAATCCGAGCCGGACGTTGAGCACGTCCAACACGCCGCGGATCACGCCTTCCGCAACCTCGTCCTCGCAGAGGATCGAAAGTCGGTCTCGTGATTGCCCATACAGAGCCTTCTGCAACAGATCGCGGTAGAGGGGGACGAGCTGAACATGGCCGGTGATCTCATCGCGATCCAGGAAGATGCGTGCTTCCGGCGGCACGCTGTCCAGCACGACGGGGCTATGAGAAGCAACGATGATCTGCAGATTCTGTCGCAGCGCGCTGCGCTGCAATTCGAGCATGGTCTGCTGCTGCGTATAGGGGTGAAGCCCGGTGTCCACCTCGTCGACCAGGACCAGCGCGTTATCGAGACGGGAGATGTCCTTCGATATTCGCAAGATGCTGCGTTCTCCCGATGACATGTGAAACTCCGAGTAGCCCGTACGCGCGGAGTCGTCCAGCTCGGCGAAGAGCAGATCCCTCGTCGGTCGGTCGCTGATGATCGCCAGATTGCGGTAGCGCCAGGGCAGGATGCGATGCGCGAAGACCAGCAATTCGGGAGCGAGGGGTTGCGTGCGGATCGGCTGTCTGCCAAGTTGCAGGATGCTGCGCACTGCGGACGGGTTGGTGAGATTGGCCAGCGTGCGCAGGTATACCTGCCGCTCCGGCTGGCTGACGCCCGTGCGCCCCAGGAAGCTGCGGTTCCAGGACCTGCTTCTCCTCCAAACCATGGAGAGACGATCACCTCGGTGGAGGTAGTGGAACTCCAGTTCTGACTGCTGCACCGTGTCCGATGTCGCGTCCTGCTGGCGACTACCGAAGTTGGGGAACAGGCTGCTGGGCACGAACCTCCTCGGTCCGGAATCCGGAACGCGGTACGCGCAGGCACAGGCGAACAGGACGGTCGACTTGCCGGAGGCGTTGGGTCCCGCCAGTACGGAGACCGGATAATGGAAGCGAACCCGGAGGTCCTCAATACCGCGCAGTTTCCTGATGCGAACTTCCGCTAGCGCATCGTCGCGGTCGTGGTTGTTCGCGCGCAGCGCGTCCCACACCCGGCGAAGCTCCTGATCGATCAGCGCCATTTCGGTGCGGCACGTAAGGGACGCGATCCAGGTCGATGCGCAACACTCACGAGATCGTCTCCGTTCCGTCGTCGTCGAATAACTCGACCTGATCCGGTCGAGCCTCCATCCTGGCGAGCCGAGCGATTTCGGGCCAGCTCCGTACGAGTCCGTTGTAGGACAGCGCTTCGGCGGCCCGCTTCTTGCGCTCGCACACCGTGTAGAGCCGGTAGCAAAGGTCGCGCGCAACATCGCCCCAGCCGCCGAGCCGGCGCACCAGTTCGGCAGCGGCCTGCTCGCCGCCGAACTCCAGCACGCGGATCAGGTGGTGGACCGCCTCCCAGGTCGTGAGACGGTCGTTTCCGGCGGGGTTCCAGTCGATCGGCAGCTCCTTCGGCCGCAGCAGCCGCACCCGTCCCGCCGCAGCTCGCAGGATGCCCGCCTGCACCAACCCCGCCACACTGGTGTTCTTGGCCTTGGAGAGGGTCTCGGCGACGCCATAGTCGCCGGCGTCGAAGCCGTGTTGCTCGAACCACGCCAGCGCCCAGCGGCTGTCAGCGTCGAAGTCGCCCTCCTGCGCGGCGAGGATCTCGTCCAGGGCTTGGTTGATGAGAGCCAGCGCTTCCCCTACGGAGACGCGATTGCCGGTAGCGTCGAGCACCTTGGCGTAGCGGGTGTAGACCGCCATGCCCGGCCCGATGGCCGCCTGCGCGAGGTCCACTGGCGCGATGTTGCCTCGCTGCAGATGCGCCAGAGCCGACGGCAGTTCCGCCTTCAGAGCTTCGATGAAGTCTCGGCGCGTGGCGATGGGAGCGTCAGCGGCCCGCGGCCGGCACACCAGAACAACGTTGGAGGCGAGCGCATTCGATCCGATGCCGCGCATACGGTTGCTGAGTTCTGTACGCATCGGCCAAGTCCCGCTGACTCCGAAGCCGGCACCGATCAAGGCGTCGAGAAACGTTTCCCAGCCGGTACTGACGACGCCGCGATCGTCACTGCTTTCCGACTGCTTGAACGCGTAATAGATCGTCGCCGGAAAGCCGGGATGTGCCCGGGAAGCCAGCCGCGCCATTGCTCGCGCCATGCCGCTCATGAAAAACGCTTCGGCCTTGGCCTTGGTGCCGTGACGATAGGGAGTAGCGACCAACTCCTCCGCCTTTGGGACCACCATCGTGACGAACAAGCCTGGAAAGATCGATCTCAGCGAGCGCCGCAGCCAGACGTAGAAGAAATCGGAGAGGTCAGCGTAGCCGATGTTGTCGTAATACGGAGGATCGGTGGATAAGACCTTGGATAACGAGATTTTTTGAGTGCCGGCATCCGCCTGTACACTTTCACCAAGCTCCCATTGACCGATGTTAGGAATCGACTGAATCGTCCAATCAAACAGGTTGTCGAAGCCACCGCCTTTCCCGCTAAACGGATTCGCTTCCGGATAGTCCCATCCCATAGGAATAGCTTGACGGCCAAACAAATTACTTAGCTGTTGATTCTTGTTTTGCCACCGACCCAAAGCGGTATAGTAATCAGCGAGGCGATCGATTGCCAATGCCATATAGACGGATACACCCTCGGCGTAAGCAGTAGCTCCGGTGCCGCCAGTGTGAAGAGGCTTGCCATCGTCGGGGCACTCGGCGGCGATGGCGTCTTGCCGGATGCGGTCTCGCGCCTCGATCACCAAGTCGGAGAACGTATTCAGCGCGACGAGCTGCCGAGCGGTAAACAGGTCGCTCCATGTTTTCATGCCGTAACCGCCGACACGAAAACCGAGCGCCTGCTGGAAAAACTCTACGTCCGGAGTCCATTCCGGCCGCAACTCCCGAGCAACGGCCTCATGTTCGACCGTCGGCGGCAAGTAAACTCGGCCGCGGTCGCCCTGCGCGACGACGGCCATCAGCCGCGCCCCCATGCGCCCGGCCATGCCTTCCGCCCTGACGTACGCCGGTTCGATCGGCGTCCCGGACATCAGACAGCGGAAGTTGGCGCCGCGCGCCAGCTTGGTGCCGGCCTTCGCACCTTCCGGCGGCGCGCCGACCTTGACCGTGAACCGGTAGCCGTCCGTATCGACCACCGGTTCGACGTACGCTTCCTTTCCTTTCTTGGTCGACAGCATGAACGTCGACGCCAGCGGCACCTCCACCGCCGCGAACGCCGGGTTCGGGCTCTTCACCGTGCGCGCCCACAACCACGCGATCACGGTCAGCTCCCGCCCCGCGTAGCGCCTCAGGTCCGGGCGCTCCCGCACCATCTCGTCGGTGACCGCGACCTTGGGATACAGATGCCCGATGCGCCGCTCCGCTTCGTCCCGCATCCAGCGCCCGTAGTAGCGCACGTCCTCCGCCAGCCCGCGCGCGCCGGTCCACTCCCCGGACACCAGCTCGCCTTCCGACCGCGCCTGCGGGTTCACCGGCGGGCGGCCGGCGAACTTCGGCGGTATCTCGATCATCGCCTTGTTGATCAGCACGGCTACCGGGTTCAGGTCGCTGGCGTGCGCCTCCAGGCCAAGCCGCTGCGCCTCCAGCGGCAGCGCGCCGCCGCCGGCGAACGGGTCGTGAAACGCCGGCAGGCGCTCCGGGTCGAACAGTTCGGCCGCGCGCGGATGGCCGGCGTGGTCGGCGCAGGTACGCCGCCAGCTTGCGCGGATCTCGTCACGCGCCGCCTGCAGCACCTCCTCGTTGGTGGTGTTCTCCCACTTGACCATCTCTTCGATGAGATCGAACAACCGCTCGCGCTCCCGGTCCTGCTCCTGCTCGGTGGGGAACAGCTCGGGCTGACTCGCCGGGTCGTCGACCATCTGCGCGAAGATCACGGCCCGCGCGGCGGCCAGCGGACGCCGCGCCCACCAGAGATGGAGCGTGCTCGGGTGGCCGTGGCGGATCGACTTCTCGCGCGCGGCGGCGGCGTTGATGGCGTCGAGCGGCAGCGCCACCTCGATCAGCTTCTTGCGGTGACGGTGGGTCATGTCTTCACCGGCAACCAACGTCGTCACGCCGTCGGCCGCCGTGACAGGTCCAACTCGGCCGGGTCGCGGGCGAAGGCGATCTCGAATCCGGGTCGAGACGGCTCCATGAAGGTGATCGAATCGTAGAAGTCGTCCAGGGCAACGAACGCGCCGTTCTCCTCGGCCCACCGGCGCATCCGCTGGTTGCAGGAGTGCGCCCACGACAGTATCTCCACCCGCCAGCCGCGCTTATGCATGCGCTGCAACGTACTGTGGAAGCCGGCTCCCTCGAGATAGCCGGCGCCGGTCAGGAGCACCGCGACGCCGGGATCGCCATTGTAGTCGAGTGCATCTTCGAGCATGCGCAACTGGAGCAATCGGTCCGGCAATGTCCTGTTCGCCCTGCACCGGGCCGCCGCGATCGAACAGCTTCACTTCTACACCGCTGCTTTCCATCCGGTTCCATAACTGCCGCATTTCCGGCGGTATGGAACCAACGGCGACGGCTCGTTCGAGCGGTCGGTCGGCATGCGCCAGGCGGAGGATGTTTTCGAAGTGTACGCGAACACGATAACGGGTGTCGGGACCCTCGTTACGTTCCTCCGCGAAGCGCTGTTCGAGTTGTCCCAGTAGACAAAGACTCGGTTCATGCCGACTCGTCTCCTTTTCACGCGATCTCCACCGAACAGTACCGCAGTTAATTTTGCGAGGCAGGTACGCAGGCCAGGCATCGTCAACCAAGGTGCCGCGGCCGCCAGCGGTTGAGCCGTTCGTTCACTTCGGGTCGCGGCAGCCTGCACCGTGGATGATCACTGATCGCCTTGAGCGCGGAGTATAGCGCAAAGGGATCGCTGATGCCGGCCTCCATCATCTGATCGAGTACCCACAGCAGACCGTGACATGCGGCGCCTTCCGAGTTCGCCAGATTCCGCAGCACTCTGTCGCCGGTCAGCAGCGACCAATCGTTTTGTACCGCGAGAGCAAGGGCGAATGCGTCGACAAGCGACAGGGTCGGCCGCCGGCGTCGGTAGGCCAGCGCCCGGGCCACGCCGTTCCCTTCCAATTCCACCACGCGGAGCCCGTGCGCAAGCGAATCATCGCCTCCGTGCGGCCGCAACTCGCGTTCGTACAGCAGATCCGGGACCACCAGTTCGAACGAAAGACGGAATACGGCTCCCATCAGTGAACCACGTTCCAAATCGATCAACACCGAAGTATCGGAGACGCAGACACACGGACGCTCAGGGTGTTCGGACTGCAACGGTTCGGAAGCCTGCTTATTGCCGTGGGGGCTGCTCCATCCGCCCATGCACCTCGCGAACCGACATACCCAGCAGTTCCGCCGCTTTGGCGTCGGAGATCACGTTTTCCGCCACGGCGCGAGAGCAGAGGCGCTCGAAGCGTGACGGTCGCTCTGGATCGAGCGACTCGGGCTCCCAGTACGGAGGACTCCGCCAGCCAAACCTGGACATTTCCCGAAACAGCCTCCCGAACAAGGCATCGTTGATGATCCCGAGGTCCCGGCACCGGTATACGAGAGACTGCACGCTCACGCCGAAGAGCCGCTTCAGGCTGAACAGTTCGTTCCAGCCGATAGACGTTCGCCGTTTGCCGATCTCCATGCGCAGGACGTCGGCCGGCATGAGGAACGCGCCGGCGAAGCGCTGGGCTGCCCGCTCAGGGTCAGCATTGGTGTTGGCGTCGACATCCAGGACCAAGTGCCCCAATTCGTGTGTCAACGTGAAACGTTGGCGTTCGCCGGTGTGCTTGCGGTTTACAACTATGACGGATGCGACCCGGTTTCCGCCACGCCGGGCGTACGCGGTCAAGCCGCCGATGGTACTCAGGTCGAACCCAAGGACCTTGATTCCGGACTCCTCCAGAAGCTCGACCATGCTCGGGATCGGGTTGCGCCCGAGATCCCAGTGAGTGCGCAGGCTGAGTGCCGCGTGGTCCACTGCCGCAAGGTCGCCGCCCACCGGGTAGGGCGCCTCCCGAGGCTTGTCCCACTCCACGCTCGGCAGTGCAAGTAGTTCCTCCACAGCAAGATAACGTTCCAGCAAGTCCACGACCCGCGCCTGCACGTGGCGTTCCTCCCGTTTCCGCGAGATCGCCTTCTTCCTGAACTCCACCGCCTCAAGCACGAGGTCCTGATCGCTGACCAAGTACTCGACGGAGACGCCCAGGGCCTCCGCCAGTGCAATGAGCACGCCGGAGCTCGGCATCGACTCGTCGCGTTCGTACTTGCCGATCGCCTGAGCCGTCACGCGGCGGCCGATCCGTCCCTCCAGGGCTCGGAGAGACAGGCCGGCCGCAGACCGTGCCAGCTTGAGCCGGTTGCCGATCAACGGCAAGGAGCCCTCCGCACTGGCTCTGGGCATGGTTGACATATCATGACCATAAACCATATACTGTAAATCGTGCCGGTAGCACAAGTCGCCGTCGCCCACCGTTGCGCGACCGCCACTGTTGAAAAGAGGTAATCATGCGAACTCATGCCAAGTCTCAAGGAGACGACAAATGACGAATATATCGAAAGATACCAAAGTAGCCCGTTATCCGAGGAGCTTCGACACCGCGGCACCGTATCAAGAGATGACACCGGTCGACCGCCTTCTGAGCGACATCATGATCCACATTCAACTCAGCCAAACAGATTACCACAAGGCCGTACACCGGTACGAGACCATCGAGAGGTGGATTGATCGTCCGGGCAGCCCCCTGCGCGGCCTTGTAGAGTTGTTCTACCCGCAAGGGTCGATGGCCATCGGCGCGACCATCGCAGCGAGGGGTACGGATGAGTTCGACCTCGACGCGGTGGCGCAACTGGCGTTGCATGCGACTGTTTCGCCGTCCGCAGCCCTAAACATGCTGTATCACGCGATCAGAGGCGATTCAGGATCTCGATATCACACGATGACAAGGCGACGAACTCGATGCGTCACCGTCGAGTATCAGGATGGCATGCACATCGACTTCACGCCGACGATCCGCCGGCCGGGCACGCCGGAACGCGAAAGCTGGATATTTCATGACCAGTGGGGAGCACCCGATGAGGCTTCAATGCGGCTCATCGCCAACCCATACGGCTTCGCCAAGTGGTTCATGGAACGCCCGGCGGTAGATGCCCCGTTTGCCGCGCTCCACATGGCACGGATCTTGGAGTACGAACGGATGCAGTTCGCTCGAGCGGATACTGAACCGGTCCCGGCTCAGGAGCCGCCAGCTGCGAAATCGACGACCACGATCGCGGTACAGCTCCTGAAGCGATGGCGAAACGTTCAGTACGAGCCACGAATCGGACGGCGTCCGCCGTCGATAGTGATCGCTAAGCTAGTTGCGGACGCCCCCGCAAATCACACGAACGGACTCGTTGAGGAAATGGTAATACAGGCACACCGCTTGCGAAAGATATTTCAAGAAGCACACGACGAACGGGCACTGATCAACGTCTCAAACCCCGTTTGCGCTCAAGACGTTCTGACCGACCAATGGCCACGTTCTCTGGCCGAGCAAGAGACTTTTCTCAATGATCTGGTCGCGTTAGTAGCAATGCTGCAAACACTTCAGGCCGGATGTGATCTTGCGGTAATGAAGACGATCATGAAGGAGTTGTTTGGGGAGGACCCGACGACGCGCGTGTTCTCAAACTACAATCAAAGCATCGGATCGACGGTAAAAGGTGGGAGCCGGCACATGCCGAAGAGCGGAGGGTTGGTTGTCCCCTCGAGACCGACCAACGGTGTGGACGCTGGGGCCGCGGCTATTGCTGGAACCGTGGGGACCCCCAAACACAAATTCTATGGAGCTGAAGGGCCATCAGGACCGGAACGATGACCGTTTACCGCGATATGAAGTTGATGCAGAAGAGGTGGCCAGCGTTTTGTGTGGTGCAAAGCACGAGCCGGTTCGTACGATGGCGTGGCCCGCTTCAACCGATTAGTCAAGTATACAGGGTCGAGATTTGTTATCGCGTCAAACGGCGCACTAACGGGCCGGGGTTAGGCGTTCCAGAGGTGACAGTGGTCCAACCTCTGCTGCGTCGACGAGCGGAAGATCCTAACGTCGCCATTCCTCATCACTACCCGAATGGGAAAGATCGGGAGCTGCCTCTTCTTTGTCTCTATGATCCCGCCGCCGCAGAGTGGGATCCGATGCGTTCAATCGCAACGACGATCGTGCCGTGGACGATTGACTGGTTGGCATGTTATGAAGGCTGGCTCGCCACGGGTGTGTGGACGGGTGGCGGTCGACATCACTAGGTAGGTCCAAAGGAATGTGGCGGATATGAACGCAGCGAACAAAAGATCGTCCGGCACGCTGCAACGTCGCCGTGTGCCTCTACCGTGGCCGAAGGGACAATACTTTCGCATTCTGTCCATAGACGGAGGTGGCATTCGCGGCATCTTTCCGGCGGCGTTTCTTGCCGGACTAGAGCAGCGTTATCTAGGTGGCGGATCAATCACGGGATACTTCGACCTGATGGCAGGGACATCGACGGGCGGTATCATCGTGCTCGGACTCGCAGCAGGACTTACGTCAGCGCAGGTAAGTAGACTGTACGTTGAACGAGGTTGCGAAATTTTTCCGCCAATTCCAGATAACTGTCTCGGTTACCTACTACGCAAGACGCGCAGAGTCTTACAGTTCTTCAGGTTTCGATACGATAGAAAATCACTGTTGCGAATCCTGAGATCGTCGTTCGGAGATCGAAGATTCGGGGACGCGGGTACGCGTCTCTGCATACCGTCCTTCGATGGCAGTTATGGGGAACCGTACATATTCAAGACGCCACATCATCCTGACTACCGCTTGGACCGATATGAACGTATGTTGAAGGTGGCTGCCGCCACGTCGGCTGCACCGACATTCTACATTCCTCTGGAAGATGGAGGCTACAAGTTCATTGACGGCGGTGTGTGGTGCAATAACCCCGTCATGATGGCGCTGGTCGACGTACTATCTTGTTTTGACGTTCCTCGCGAGCGCATCCGCATTCTAAGCGTGGGATGTGGCATCCGTCCGTATGTCGTCGGAAATATCAAGCTAAAGATAGGTGGCCTATTCGCATGGCATGACATCATGCATGCAGCGATGCGACTCCAGTCACACAACGCGATCGGCCAAGCGGGTTTGCTGATTGGCAAGGATCAGATCGTTCGGGTGGACGCGCCGGACTACGCCTACCGCATCGGGATGGACGATTGGACTAGTGCAGTGGAGGTGTTGCCCGGTGCGGCGGAAACAGCACTTGAGGAGCATGGAAATCGCGTCGCACGCGTCTTTTTTCAGGAGCTAGTCACCATGTACAAACCGGTTCCTGATGGTGGTGACGGTCTCGTGCGTACCAGACCGGGAGATGTGTGATGCTTCCTCTGCTGACCTGAATAGTCAGCACATCATGTCCCACAACCCGTCGAAGCCCCTGACGACCGGTAACGGACGTTCTCGTTGGCGTAAAGCCAACACGATGAAGACAACGGGCATGCCCTGAGTCAGATACTATCAGACTACTGGTTCGCCCTGCAAGCTCCATCAGTCGTTCCGTAGCTCGACAACAGGATGAGAAAAACCGGTGTCGCAACGTCCGGCCTGCAGCGCGGCGCGTTGCCGGCTCTTGCCGTCGGTCGCCTCGTCCAGGGCCATCTCAGGTGGTTCTCTGGCGGCGGCGGCTGGCGCATCGTCTTCCGTTTCGTCGATGATGAGGCGGTCGACGTGGATCTGACGACTATCACTGAACTCGGAGGAGGCATGCATCATGCGTATGTTTGATCCCGCGCACCCCGGTAAAATCATCCGCGATTGCATGGAGGCGGAAGAGTGGACCGTCACCGCGTGCGCCCTGCGGCTTGGCGTGACCCGCAATACGCTGTCACGGCTGCTCAACGGCCGGGCCGGAGTGTCACCAGCAATGGCGTTGGCGTTGGAACGTATCGGGTGGAGTAACGCCGATCACTGGCTACGCATGCAAGCGAGCTATGATCTGGCTCAGGAACGTCGCAAGCAGACCCCTGCGGCGTAGGCCTGCGGCCGGCGCATCAGTGGGAACGCCCAGCCCAGGTGAAGTAGGGCGCCAGCGCGAAATCCAGGGTATCCGGATACCACCTTGCTTCGCTTGAGGCCCCCTGCACTGCGCGCGCCGCCTCGTAATGGGCGGCGTGCCAGACTGGGCTGCCGACTACTTCTTGGCTGGCGGGATGACCTCTTGCTCAAAGACGCCGGCCAGCGGGTCGGGCCGCCGGCGCGTGCGGACGGTCCGTTGCTGTGATGGTGGCCGCGGCCCCGGCTACATCCCCCACACCGTGATCGGGACGCCGTCACCCGCCTCTTCGCGCCGGAACAGTTTTTCCCGCCACTCCTTGCCGGGCGTGCGGTCGAAGATCACCAGGTGGCCTTCGGCGGCGGCGCATCGGTCCAGGTAGTCGCGGGTCTGCTCCAGCCCCCGGCGGACGGTGCGCTCCAGGCTGCCGTGCAACAGTTTGCACTCGATCACCATCCGCCGGGTCCGCTCCGGCGGCGCGCCCGCCGGCCACACGATCAGCAGGTCGGTCCGCATCCGCCCCAGCCCGTATTCGCGCTCCACCCGACCGCCGGAGTTCACGATGCGCTGCAGGAAGGCCTGCAGCAGCAACTGCGGCCCCGCCTCCCGGTACTGGAACCGCTCGATCCAGTGTTCGGAGTGCTCGCGGAAGAACCCCTGGAACGCAGTCAGCAGTCTGGTCAGGTTCAGGCCGCCGTCGGGGTCCACGTACCAGGCGGGGTCGTACGGCAGGAACTCCTGCGTCGTCCAGGTGAGGTCGCGCGGGATCACCTCGCGGTAGATCGGGTTGGCGATGCGCACCGGCGTATCACGGGCCACCAGCCCCAGGTCGCGCACGTACTGCAAGTCGTCCGGGCGGATGACCTCGGCCGCCGTGCTGCCGCTCAGCAGCGGTCCGATCACCCGTCGCACGCGCTCTTCCTGCAGCTTGTCGGTGAGCTGGTCCAGATGGGTCTCGCGGCGAACGATGAGTTGCTCGCGGGCGCCGTGGATCCCTTCGGCACTGATCGCCCGGGTGCGATCGCGCCCCGCTTCGTCGGCGAAGCACGCCTCCTGGGCCAGAGCGTTGACCAGCCACGGCTGACCGGCAGTCAACTCCCCTACCGCTTGCAGCGCCGCTGCGGCGAACCGTTGCCCCGTATCTGCCGTGTGCAGCGCGAGCAGCTCCCGTACTTCGGTTTCCGAAAAGTCTCCGAGGCGCAACGAAGCGGCCTTGACGTTGAAGGCGCTGCCGCCGGTGATGACGGTGTTTTCGGCGGAGGAATGGATGCGGTAGTCGCGCACGTCGCGCACGCCGCACAGGATCACGCTCTGCGGGAAGCCGCCTGGACGTTCGTCGTAACCGGCGCGCAGCTGGCGCAGCACGGCGATCAGCGTGTCGCCGATCAGCGTGTCGATCTCGTCGATCAGCAGCACCAGCGGCGTGGGGGCGGCCTCCGCCCAGCGCACCAGCACTTCCTGAAGCGCCCCCTCCGCGCCGAACGTAGTCAGAATGTCCGGCCAGAGGCTCGCCAGCGATTCATCTCCCAGGGTCCTGCGCACCCGGGTCCCCAGCGCTCCCAGGATGGCGCGCATCCCCCGCTCCACGTTCTCGCGCGCTGCCTGACCGATCTCGACGTTCACGTAGACGCAGCGGTAGGCGCCCTCCGTTCCGCTGTTCAACAGGTCGCGCAGTGCCAACAGGGCGGAGGTCTTGCCGGTCTGCCGGGGCGCGTGCAGCACGAAATAGCGCTTCTCTCTGATCAGCGTCAGCACCTCGCCCAGATTCACCCGTTGCAGGGGTGGGATGCAGTAGTGATCCGCGGCAACGACCGGTCCCGTAGTGTTGAAGAAGCGCATCGTCCCTCCGAGTGTCCCCCCGGCGTGGTTCCTGTCAACCGACGCGCAGCCGTGCGGCGTCACGGTCGCGCCGTCGAGAGTCCCGTCACGACATGAGCTCGGTCCGCTCGCCTCCGGAAACGCACCTTCATCGCTCCTCGCTCCATCGAGGAACACGTCCCTCTTGCTGTGCAGGAGAACGTGCGCAGCCTCTCGGAACAGACTGAACCAGAGGTGATCGTCAGTCCTTGGCGGCTTCAGCGTCGGCGGCGCGGGTCCGGTGCAGCCGGTAGTCTTCTCGATGCCGAGCCAGACATCGGCATCGACGCCAAGCACCTTCTCGAACTCGATCGCGGTCTTCGGCTCGATCGGAGCCTTCCCGGCGATGATCTCGCTGACGAGCTTCGCGGAACGGCCGCTCCGACGCGCGAACTCCGCTTGAGAGACTCCGTGCGCTTTCCAGCCGTTCCGCCAATACCAACCCGGGCGGAACCGCATAGTCGGGCCGGTACTCATTGATGATCGCTGCTGTTGTCATGTCCTCCCCCTGAACTCGGCGATCCTGATCGCCGTTACCTGATCCGTGTCGATACCGCCGTCCGCCCGGCGCGGCAGCGGCTCTGTCGACCGTTGTCGTTGCGCCCGGACCCGTGTTACTGTACCCGGAGTTCACGATGAGTCGAAACGCCGCTTCCGCCGAGGACGGGAACTTCCGGATCGAGGTCACCGACTTCGGTCCGATCGCGCATGCCGACGTCGACCTGCGTCCGCTTACCGTGTTCGCCGGACCGAGCAACACCGGCAAGTCCTACTTGGCGATGCTCGTCTACGCGCTGCATCAATGCCTCGGTGGGTCCGGCCGATCGCGGTTCCGTATGCGCCGGAATCCGTTCTGGTTCGGCGATTCGATAGCCCAGGCGCTGCCGGACAGTGAGACCCTTGCAGATCGGATCGCGGAATGGTGGTCCACTGCGAGCGGTGGCATGCTGGCACCGCTGCCGGAGGACTTGGAGACTGCCCTCCGCCCCGCCTTGGAGCAGATCGGGGGCGCCGACCGTCACTTGGCCCAGGAGGTGAGCCGCTGTTTCGGCGTCGATGCGCTTGACGACTTGGTGCGCCGCGGAAGTGTCGGGCGCACGACCACGGTTACCGTGAGCATCTCGCGGGCCGGAGGCGACGAGCAGGCGCGGTACTGCTTGGAGTTGGCCGGACACGTACGCGGTTCTTCGGGCAGCTTCCGGCAGCGCCCTGTTCGCCGGGGAGATATACGGTGGCGACGCCGATTTCCGGGCCATGCCCTTTATCGGGGACCATTACCTGTTCGAGGTGTTGGATGTCATGTTTCGGTCTTTGATCCGACCTCTTACCCGCACCGCTTACTACCTGCCGGCCGACCGCACCGGCGTGATGCACAGCCACCAAGTGGTAGTCAGCACTCTGATCCAGAGCGCCACGGCCGCGGGGCTGCGTCCGTCCACCAACGTTCCCCTGCTGTCCGGCGTACTGGCCGACTTCCTGGATGATCTGATCGGGATAAGCCAGAGCCGGCCTCAACCGTCCGAAATGCTGGCACGGGCTCTGGAGAAGAACCTCGTTGCGGGAGCCGTCCGGCTGCAGCGGTCTGAGACCGGTTATCCGTCGTTCGCCTATCGTCCAGCCGGCTGGGATACGGACTTGCCGCTCATGCGGACCTCCTCGATGGTCTCCGAAATCGCTCCGGTCGTGCTCTATCTCAGATACCTCGTTCGTCCGCAAGATGTGCTGATCATCGAAGAGCCGGAATCGCATCTTCATCCGGCCATGCAAGCCGTGTTCGCCCGCGAACTGGCCCGGCTGGTTCGCTCCGGCGTACGCGTGATGTTGACCACGCACAGCGAATGGATATTGGAGGCGCTCGCCAACCTGGTCCGCTTGGCGGAGCTTCCGAAGAGCGAACGCAAGGGAATCACCGGATCCGACGTCGCGCTGTCGTCGGACGAGGTGGGTGGCGTGGATGTTCACGCCGAACGCGGCCGATGACACGGGGTCCACGGTCGAGGAGATCGCTCTCGATACGGAGGCGGGCAGCTTCCCGGTCGGCTATGAGGACATCACCGAGTCGCTGTACAACGACTGGGCCAGAATTTCCAACCGGATCGAAGAGATCAAGGCAAGCCACGGGTGATCTCGGCGCTCGCGCGGATACGCGACCGCGTAGATACATGCTGCCTCGCGACGTCAATGCACAAGGGTAGCTGCGCGGTCGACACAGCAGATGCTCCTACGCCGTTTCTACTGATCGATATGGACCACCCCGCGGCTCCGGTTGGGGCTGCGGCCAGGAAGTGCGACTACCTGTGGCTGGGCACGGCCGCGGATGGCAAGCGGTTATGGGTCGTGCCGTTGGAACTGAAAGGCACCGGGATCAATCCCGCCAGGGTTACCTTGCCTCCGTACGGAGATCAAGTTCTCGCTGTGGAAGGCTGGCTCCTACAAGTTCCAGCAGCTTCACGCTGATATAGATAGCATGAAGCCGGTTCACTGCCTCGGTCAACGCCGACGCGCTTCCCGCAGCGCTATGGCCTCAGCAGCAGCGCGTGTCAGCACTTTAGGATCGCTCGTTATGTCTTCCCAGTCATCAAGCGGGATCCAGGCTGTGGACGTGTCATCATCACGAAGATTCAAGGTTATCGGTGCCAAGCGCTCGCCGCCGCTACCCAGACGCACGTCATATACGCTGTAGCGCCGTATCCTCGATGATCGGGCGGCAAGCTCCGGCGGCTACCATCTCCCGGAGTGCTGCGCGGCCGTGGATAAGGCGGTCCAGATGCTCAGCGGTGGCGCATCCCACCGCGGGCGGATCAACAACGCGCAAGATGCGGTCACGTCTCAGGCAGCGCGGGACAACGTCACGCCGCGGGTTCAGGTTCGCACTGCGGCGCCATACCTCGTCAACCAAGTAGCCATCCTCGTTACACACCTGTTCGTGGCTGACATTACGCCAACAGAGCAGGAACGAGTTTTGGACTCGATCCGCGCCATAGCGTTCATCATTCAGGCGTTTCCAATAGTCGGCTGCCACCCTGTCGCTTACGCATCGCTCCAGAGCCTCTACGCGCTCCGGCCAGTCCGGCACCGAAACCACTTCGTCGAACCTTCCGGTGCTAATCGCTCCCGAAGGCCCGATTTCAACGGCTGGTTTGTCCGGGTTGATGACGCGGTACTCTTGGCTTGGATACCTCGACGTGATCCCATGCCAGTTGCGCTCGACGGCCCAGTGGGCTGCATATGCGTCGCGGATACTCTCGCTCGCCTTGTCCCAGTTCAGTTCGGTCGGACTTTCGCCAGCCTTGTACCACGCCGGAGCCGGGGCCGGCAGCGCCGTAACCGCCACCACCACCAACACAAAAAGCACGCAGCCCGCGATTAGCAGCACAAATGCAACCCGCTTTAGTACGGGGCGGATAATCACGCGGCGCTTCCTGTGCTTTGCGAGAGTAGAACGATGGAATCGGACTTTCCCATGCCTGCTTGTACCATGCCCAGATATTGCCCGCAAGTGAGGGTTCAGCGGTGCCGTAATACCGGCTGGGCCTCGGTCAGCAAGCCGGCGCTGGCGAGCGTGCGCCCTCGACGTCGCGCGCCGCGCGGCCCATGGAGCATCGAATGCGCCCATGATGTCGGCTTGGCGGACGCCGGAAGCGAGGTGCAGCTTGGCGGCGCGGAGCAGCAAGGCGCGGCGTCCAGGGTATACGGCACCACCAAGTGGGCCTGCCGGCGACCATCGTCCAGAACGGCAGGTCGTCGCTGTTAGTCGTCTGTAGCGCGACAATCAGGATGAGAACCGAGCGACAATCAGGATGAGAAAAATCGGTGTCGCAACGGCCGGAACGATGACACAAGCGGGCTTGGGTTTGCAAGCAGGGAAGAGGCGGCGGGCCGCCCGTCGAGTGTCGGTCGAACGGTCAGATCGCCGCTGGTGGGAGGGGCGCAGATGGCGCTCGGAACGGCCCGGTGCGTGGTGGCCGGCTGCCGAAGGGCCGGTAGTGGCCGTTGCCGGAGCAACCACCATCGTACGGTTGCCGGTGATGACGGTGTTTTCGGCGGAGAAATGGATGCGGTAGTCGCGCACAGGATCACGCTCTGCGGGAAGCCGCCGGGACGTTCGTCGTAACCGGCGCACAAACTGGCGCGGTTCCTGTCAACCGCTCCATCTGCCTGCCTGCCTCGTGGCTGCAAGACTCGAAAATATGTTGACGCGGGTAGAGTATGGCCATATCCTGAAGCATGGCCGTAACCACGATCAAGTCGACCTACTCGCTGGATGTCGAGTCGGTGCGCACGCTGGAAGAGCTGGCACGCCGCTGGGACGTGTCGAAGTCCGAAGTGTTGCGGCGAGCAATTCGCGGTGCGGCGGCGGCCGTGTCGTCCGGTGACAACGCGACGCTCGACGCCCTCGACCGACTGCAGACTTCCGTGCGCGAGCGCAAGGTGGACATCGAGCGGTGGGAGCATGAACATGCCGCCGAGCGTGATGCGGCCGCGTGGCGTTGGTCGCGGCCTTGATCCATCCGGACACGAGCTTTTCGGATATCCGGCGCGTCCAGGACCGGCTTGTCGGACGCGCTCAGCACGGCGGTTCGGCGCGGGCGAGGAGGTCCTTGAAGGAGTAGTTGACGCTGGTGACGTCGAAATCCGGCTCGCGGCGGAACGGCGCGCGCAGGTAGTGCACGCGGTAAGCGCCGCCGTCGAGAAACTCGACCAGCGCCAAGCGGTAATCCTCCGGCTTGTTCAGCGAACAGAGGACCTCATTGCGGGTCACGGTGATGGTGTCGGCGCCCTGGACGCGGCCCTTGACCTCGATGAAGCGCAGCCGGCCGGTGCCGGGCACGCGGCTCTCGATGTCGTAGCCGAGCCGTTCCGTCTCCCGGTCGGTCGGCTCGAAGCCCAGCGCACGCTCGGTTTGCATGACGATGGCGCGCGCCCGCGCGGCGGACTCCTGCGTGTCGCGGGCCGCCGGCGGCGCGGTCGATTCCCCACGCATGGCAGCGAGCAGGCCGCGCGGGACCACCAGCACGCCGCCGAGCACCACGGGCGGCAGCGGCGCGAGCCGCGCCTCCAACTCCAGTTCCCGCAACCGCTGCCGCAGCCGCGCTTGCAACGCGTCCGCGCGCCGGCGCGCCTCGCCCGAGTTCAGCCTGGCGCCGGGCCGGCCCGCCCGCTCATGCTCCTGGAGTTGAGAAGCGCGGTGGTCCCAGTAGGCGATTTCCTTGGTGAGCCGATCCTTGACCGCGGCCTCGGTCTTGGCGATCAGCGCCAGCCGCGCGGAACGCACCTCCTGCAGGTGCTCGGGCACGACGTGGGTCACCGCGTGCTCCTGCGCCCGCCGCTCCAGGTCGCCCGCGACCCACGCGCACTCCGGGCGCTGAAGAATGGCCGCGACATCGCGCTCGTCGTCACTCAGCGGCCGGTAGTCGAGATACGGCGCGTAGCGCAGGTGGCGCGCCTGGCCGTCGGCGGTCAGTTCCACGTAGAGCAGGCGCTTGGAGACCACGCGGCGGTCGCCGCCGCGTGTCCGGCTGGCGTCCTGGATGGCGTGCTCCAGATAGAGCAGTACGCGCGGGGCAGTGCCGCCGTCCCGCGCGTCGACCAGCACGCTGCCCCGCTTCAGCAGGTCGCGATGGCGTTCCAGGGTCAGGTCGATCACCGCATCCAGCAGCGGGTGCCCCGGGCAGAGAAACGCCGCCGGCGGCTGGCCGGGGGGCGCCAGCAGCGCCTTCTCGAAGGCGACGCGCTCGTACCGCGCCACCACCGGCTCGCCGGCGCCGATCAACCGGTCGCGGCTGCGCACCGCACCCGGCACGTGGGTGATCTCGTAGCGCCGCGGCTCGCGCTGCCGCAGCGAGCCGCCCAGGCGCGCGAACGCCGCGTGAAAGAACGACTCGACGTAGTGCGGCTGCAGGCGTCGCGCCGCCGCCCGCTCCAGCTCCTCGCGCACCCGCTGCACGCGGGTGGCATCCATCGCGTCCGCTGCCAGCGCCTGATCCTCCAGCAGCGCCTGCAGCTTCGCGCGGTCGAGAGCGTCATCCAGCACCGTGGTCAGGCGCGCCCGTACCGCCGGCTGCTCCCCGTAGCGGATCGCATCCAGCAGCAGGTCGCGTAGCGGCCGGCCGGCGAACTGCAACTTGCCGAGCACGTCGAACACCTGCCCGCCGAGCGCCTCGCGCGCCTGCTCCAGCTTCTCCAGCAGACGGCGGTAGACGTCGCCCTCGCGCGTCTCCTCCGCCACCAGGTTCCACAGGTGGCACACCTCGGTCTGGCCGATCCGGTGGATGCGCCCGAAGCGCTGCTCCAGGCGGTTCGGGTTCCACGGCAGGTCGTAGTTCACCATCAGGTGGGCGCGCTGCAGGTTGATCCCCTCGCCGGCCGCGTCGGTTGCCAGCAGGATGCGCACCTCCGGGTCGTGGCGGAACGCTTCTTGCGCCTTGCTGCGCTCCTCGCGGCCCATGCCGCCGTGAATCACCGTCACCGCCCGCTCGCGGCCGAGCAGCGTGGCGATGCGCCGGTGCAGATACGCCAGGGTGTCGCGATGCTCGGTGAAGATGACCAGCTTCTGCGGATCACCGGCCGGCGCGGTCGCAGACGCCTTGGCCCCGGCCCGGGCCGCGGCGGGCGGAATCTCTCCCAGGAGCCCGGCGAGCTGCCGCCACTTGGCGTCCTGGCCGCTGCGCCGCACTCCGAGCGCGATCTGCTCCACGTGCCGCAGCGTGCCTATCTCCATCTTCAGTTCGGCGATGGAGCGGGCCGCCGTCGCCTGATCGAGTATTTTGTCGGCCGCCTCCTCCTGCTCATCGGCCGGTGCGTCCTCCAGGTCTTCGAACTCCTCGGCGTCCAACTCGACGTCGCGCGCCATCCCCACGTGAGCGCCGAGCTGACCGCCGCGCCGCAGCAGCTCCAACTCGCGCAAGCGACGCTCCAGCCGCTCCCGGCGCCGGCGCAGCGACTGGTAGATGGCCTCCGGTGAAGAGGCGAGGCGGCGCTGCAGCAGCGTCAGGGCGAAGCCCACGGCGCCGGCGCGCCGGTTGTTCTCCAGCGCCTCCGCGCGATTGAACTCCTCGCGCACGTAGCTGGTCACGGCCTGATAGAGGTGCGCTTCCATGCCGGAGAGGCGGTAGGGAATGGTGCGGGCAACGCGTTCGGGGAACAGCGGCGTACCGTCGAACTTGAGCAGCCGTTCCTTCACCATGCGCCGCATCAGGTCCGACACGTCCGCGGCGTGCACGCCGTCGCGGAACCGGCCCTCGAAGCGATCGCCGTCCAGCAGCGCCATGAAGAGCTGAAAGTCCTCTTCCTTGCCGTTGTGCGGGGTGGCGGTCAGCAGCAGGAGGTGGCGGGTCAGACCGCCGAGCATCTGCCCCAGTCGGTAGCGCTTGGTATAGCGAATCTCGCCGCCGGTGAAGGTCGCCGACAGCTTGTGCGCTTCGTCGCAGACCACCAGGTCCCAGCGGCAAGCGGGCGCCTGCAGCTTCTCCTGCAGCGCGTCGTCGCGCGCCAGCTTGTCCAGCCGGGCAATGGCGAGGTCGGTCTCCAGGAACCAGTTGCCGGTGCGCGCCGCGGCCAGCTTGTCGTTGCTGAGGATCTCGAAGCCCAGGTGGAAGCGACGGTACAGCTCGTCCTGCCACTGCTCGGCCAGACTGCCGGGGCAGACCACCAGACAGCGCTGCAGGTCGCCGCGGGCGATCAGCTCCTTCATAAGCAGGCCGGTCATGATCGTCTTGCCGGCGCCGGGATCGTCGGCCAGCAGGAAGCGCAGCGGTTGCCGCGGCAGCATCGCCTCGTAGACCGCGGTGATCTGATGCGGCAGCGGTTCCACCAGGGAGGTGTGGACCGCCAGGGTGGCATCGAACAGGTGTGCGAGGTGGATGCGCAGCGCCTCGGACACCAGGCGAAAGAGCTCGCCGTCGCCGTCGAAGCTCCACGGCCGGCCCTGCTCGACGATCTCCAGGCGCGCTTCGTCGTCGCGGTACAGGGTCTCGCTGCCCAACTCCCCGCTCGCCGAGCGATAGGTCAGCTCCAGCGCGTGCGATCCGAACCAGTGCGCGCTCACCACCGTGACCAGAGCGTCGGTCAGGATGCCGCGCACGCTGGCGGTCGCCTGCAGATCCTCCAACTTCACGCCAGCGATGATAGAGCGGACCTCGCTCGGCCGTGTGACCTCACGTCACAGCACCTTCCACCAGGGGGCCGCGAGTACGTCGGGCGCCAGCCATTCGAGCGCGGGGCCGGTGTGCAGCAGCAGTCCGGCGCGTGCCTGCTCGCCATATTCCGCCCGGAAGGTGCGCAGATGCGCCGCAGCGCCGAGGCGCGGGCGGCTGGTCGCCTTGACCTCGACCGGCAGCAGACGATCGCCGGTCTCGATCACGAAATCGACCTCCTCGCCGCTTGCGGTCCGCCAATAGAGTATCTCGGCGCGGTCGAGCCGCGCGTCCCGCCAGGCCAGCAGATCCTGCAGCACCAGGTTTTCCAGATACGCTCCGGGGACCTCGCCGGAGCCGGTCACGTGCAGCGCCATCCCGGTATCTGCCCAGTAGAGCCGGGGTGCCTTGATCAGCCGCCTGGTGCGGTTCACCGCGTAGGCGGGTACCCGCACCAGGAGATAGGAGGTCTCGAGCAGGTTGAGATAGCGGTGGACGGTCGGCTGCGGCAACGCGGTGTCGCGCCCCAGTTCAGTCTGGTTGACGAGCTGACCGAGGCGCAGGGCGGCGGCACGCACCAGACGCCGGAAGTCAGGCAGCGCTGCGATGGAAGCGAGCGACTGCAGGTCGCGTTCGAGATAGGTGGTCACGTAGCCGTCGAACCACACCGCCCGCTCGCGGGAGGTCTCCATGCGCAGGGCCGGAATGGGAAAGCCGCCGCGGCGGGCAAGGTCCCGCCAATCTTGCGGCTCGCCGGGCTGCGCCGCCACCAGGTCGAGCCAATCCCGGTCAGGCGCTCCGAGCAACTCTTCCCAGATGCCGCAGCGTCCGAGTCCCCGCAGTTCGCGCCGCGTCATCGGCCACAGAGTCAGATAGCTCGCACGGCCGGCGAGCGACTCCGATACCCGGCGCATGAGGAGCAGGTTCGCCGAGCCGCTGAGCAGGAACTGCCCCGGCCGGCGCCGGCGATCGATGGCCCGCTTGATGGCCATCAGCAGATCGGGGGCGCGCTGCACCTCGTCCAGAGTGACCGGCTCGTCGCCGCCCACGAGAGCCTCCGGGTCACGCCGCGCGGCGTCCAGCACGTCCATGTCGTCCAGCGACAGGAACCGTCGCCGGCCCGGCGTGAGTTCCTGCGCCAGCGTGCTCTTGCCGGTCTGTCGCGCTCCGGTCACTACCACCGCGGGCATCACGCTCAGGCGGTCGCGCAGGCTGCCTGCGACGTGGCGGGGACGCGTATCAGCATTCACGGCGTGAATGATAGTCATTCACGGCATGAATGACTATCAGATGTCGGTGCGGTCGTGCAGGCGGTGGGCCGTCAGCCGTCGGCCACCTCGAACGCCGTCACGTTGCGCGTCTCGCGGCTGAACTCCACGCCGATCAGGTGAATCGGTTCGCCCCTGCCCCGGTACTTGTCGGCGTAGCCCCGTGCCTGCAACTGTGCCAGCGCAGATCCCGGCGGCGCCGTCTCCACCACCTTGAACTCGAACAGGTACACGTGGCCCCCGGTCCGCACCGCCATGTCGAGCCGCCCGCGGCCGCTCGATTCCTCTACCACGATGTCGTACCCCAGCGCCGCGAAATAGGAATAGAACACACTCGCGTAGTATCCCTCGTAGCGCGCGATGTCGTTGTTCGTATGCCACTCGTAGGGAATGCTCGCGAAGCAGGCGTGGAACAGCTTCTGCAGGCCGGCGCAGTCGTTCGCTTTCAGCAGGCGCGCCAGGCGGATGCTGTGCGCGGTCTGCCGCTCGGCGTCCTGCACCAGGCGGCGCAGCAGAACCCGGTTCAGGCTCTGCCGCACTTCCCGGTTCGGATAGCCGAGCCGATACAGCGGCATGCCGCCCAGCTCCTCCTCCCCCGTGATCGTCAGGTAGCCGGTCTGGAACAGCAACGCCTCCGTGCCGATGCGCTCCACGTCGAACGCCGACAGCAGGTCCTCCGTGCCTACCATTTCTTCCAGCGACACCGAGGAGACCCGCCGCTCGAACAGCGTGTCGACCAGGAACGCCGGCGTTCCGGTCTCGAACCAATGGGCGGCGAACTTGCGGCGGCGCAGCAGCAGCAGCACGTCGAAGGGGTTGTAGACCGTTTCGTCGCCCAGCCAGCTATAGCCGTTGTACCAGTCGCGCACTCGCTCCCGGTCCAGTCCGTCGAGCTCCGGCGCGAACACCGTGTCCAGGTCCCCTTCGGTGTAGCCGCAGATCGACGAGTAGGCCGCATCCAGCGTGATGTCGGTGAGGTTGTTCAAGTCGGAGAACAGGCTCACCTTGGAAAACTTGCTCACACCCGTCAGGAACGTGAACCGTACGTGCGCGTCGCTCGACTTGATCACGGCGTACACGCCGCGCAGGTAGTCGCGGTTGGCGCGGGCCACTGCCGGCGTCTCCAGCGCGTCCAGGATCGGCTTGTCGTATTCGTCCACCAGCACTGCGACCGGCTGCCCGCGGCGTTCGTGCAGCGACCTGATCAGATAGCCGAACCGCTCCGGCGCCGTGTCGTAGCGGGGGCGCACGCCGGCCGCCTGCTCCAGGCCGTCCAACTGCGCGGCCAGGTTGGCATGCAGCTTGCCCGGTTCCCCAAAGTGCCCGCTGCCGAAATCGAGCCGCACCACCGGGTGGCGCACCGACCACTCCCAGCCGGCGTGGATGCGGAGCCCCGCGAACAACGGTTCGTTGCCTTCGAACAGCTCCTTCAGCGTGTCCAGGAACAGGCTCTTGCCGAACCGCCGCGGCCGCGACAGGAAGTAGTGGGTGCCTTCGTCGAGCAGGCGTTCGATGTAGGCGGTCTTGTCCACGTAGTAGCAGTTCTGCTCGCGCAGCTTGCGGAAGGTCTGTAGGCCGATCGGCAGCCGGCGCTTGGCCATCGGCTCATCCTACCCGGTAGCCGCGCCGCGAGCAGAGGACCCCGCGGGATCGACGAGCAGACCTACCGCGGGCTCAAAGGCGACATAATCCAAGGTCCTGTTGGAAAGGTGACGCACCCGGCCGCTGAGTGTACTATTCGCTCGCCTCGCGTGCATGATACCGGGATACAGGAGTAACGAATGAAGATGAGAACGGTTCCCATCAGATACGCTTTCCCGACGATGCTGGCTTGGCTGCTGCTGGCGGCGGGGACCGCGAGCGCGCAGGCGAACGACTACGACGTGGACGACGACGGGCTCATCGACATCTCCGTGCTGGAGCAGTTGGACGCGGTCCGGTGGGACCTGGACGGCAACGGCGCGGCGGACGCCCCGGGCGACTCTGACGCCTACCGGGCGGCGTTCCCGGACGCCGGCTCGGGGATGGGTTGCCCGGACAGTGGGTGCATCGGGTACGAGTTGGCGCGCAGCCTGGACTTCGACGACGGCGGCAGCTATGCGTCCGGGGTGGTGAGCACGGAATGGACGCAGGGGAGCGGCTGGCTGCCGATCGGTGGGCCCAAGACGCCGTTCGCCGGCGTGTTCGACGGTGCGGGCGGCGTGATCGCCCACCTGTTCATGGACCGCCCGGGAATAGTCCAGGCCGGCTTGTTCGGCGACCAGTCGGGCACGGTGCGCGCGCTCGGGGTGGTGGACGCCCGGATCAGGGGCGGGCCGAGCATCGGCGCGCTGGTCGGCGCCAACTACGGAACCGTCAGCGCATGTTACGCCACCGGCGAGGTGGCCGGCGCCCGCGATTCCAGCGGGCTGGTCGGGGCGAACTATGGTGCGATCAGCGACAGTTACGCCGCGGTCGCCGTGTCGGGCGTGAATGTCAACGGCGGGCTGGTAGGAACGAACTACGGCGCCGGCGAAGTCAGCGCAAGTTACGCCACCGGAGACGTGACCGGTTCCCGCGTTGCCGGCGGGCTGGTGGGGCTCAACTTCGGCCGCATCAGCGACAGCTACACTACCGGCAGGACGGCGGCCAGCGACGTCGTGGGCGGACTGGTCGGACTCAATCAGGGGACGATCGACGACAGCTACATGGCCGGCGAAGTCTTGGGAGAACGGGATGACGTCGGCGGAGTGGCGGGGGTCAACCACCTCAGCATCAGCGGCAGCTACGCTTCGGGCAGCGTGTCGGGCAGGCATCGCGTCGGCGGAGTGGCCGGGGTCAACCGCGGTGCGATCAGCGACAGTTACGCCACGGCCGAGGTGTATGGCGAGATCGGCGGCGGCGGGCTGGCCGGCTGGAACGACGGCACGATCATCTCCAGTCACGCCACGGGCGCCATTGGGGGAGCCGATAACAGCGGCGGGCTGGTCGGCAAGAACCACGGCGCGATCAGCCTGAGCTACGCCACCGGCGACGTGGTGGCCGACCATCGCGTCGGCGGGCTCGTCGGGGACAACAGCCCCGGCGGCACGATCAGCCTGAGCTACGCTACCGGCGACGTGGTGGGCCAGGACGACGGCGGCGGCCTGGTCGGGGAGAACCGGGGCGTGATCAGCGCGAGCTACGCTACCGGCGACGTGTCCGGTTCCCGCGACACCGGCGGGCTGGTCGGCGAGAATCTCCAGGACAGCCATGGCGTCGGCGCGATCAGGTCGAGCTACGCCCGCGGCAAGGTGGCCGGCAAGTTCGGCGCCGGCGGGCTGGTCGGCTGGAACAACGGCACGATCAGCACGAGCTACGCTTCGGGGAAGGTCACCGGCGACAGGGACCTGGGCGGACTGGCCGGAGAGAACGAACGGAGCGACGCCATCAGCGCGAGTTACTGGGATGTCGAAGCCACCGGCCAGGCGATGGGCGTGGGATTCGGGGACTCCGCCGGCGGCCGCGGCAAGACCACCGCCGATTTGCAGTCGCCCACGGGCTACGGCGGCATGTACGCTTCGTGGAACCGTTTTGGGGACCACTGGGACTTCGGATATTCCAACCGCTATCCGCGGTTGAAGGCGGACCTGGACGGCGACGGAACGGCGACCGCAGAGGAGTTCGGAAGTCAGTAGCCGCGCATCAGCCTCAGTGGCCGGCCGCCACCGAGGTCAGCTTCACGCCGCCGCTACATCCCCCACACGGTGATCGCCATGCCGGCCGCGCCTTCGGTACGGCGGAAGATCTTGTCGCTCCACGGCTTGCCGGCGGTGCGGTCGAAGATCACCAGATGGCCTTCGGCTGCGGCGCAACGATCCATGTAGGCGCGCGTTTGTTCCAGCCCCGTGCGGATCGTCTCATCCAGGCTGCCGCGCCGCAGCTTGCACTCGATCACCATCCGGCGCGCGCGGCCCGGGGGCGCACCGGACGGCCACACGATCAGCAGGTCGGTCCGCATCCGTCCCAGCCCGTACTCGCGTTCCACCCGGCCGCCGGAGTTGACGACGCGCTGCAGGAACGCCTGCAGCAGCAACTGCGGGCCGGCCTCCCGGTACTGAAACCGCTCGATCCAGTGCTCGGAGTGCTCCCGAAAGAACCTCTGGAACGCGGCCAGCAGCTCGGCGAGCCGTAGATTGCCAGCCGCGTCCAGGTACCAGGCGGGATCGTGCGTGAGGCCGGCCTGCGTCGTCCAGGTGAGATCGCGCGGGATGACCTCGCGGTAGATCAGGTTGGCGATACGGATCGGGTCGTCGCGCGCCACCAGGCCCAGGTCGCGCACGTACTGCAGATCGTCGGGGCGCATCTCCGCGCTCGCCTGGCCGCCGCTCAGCACCGGCCCGATCACCCGCCGTACCCGCTCTTCCTGCAGCTTGTCGGTGAGCTGTTCGAGGTGGGTCTCACGGCGCCGGATGAGTTGCTCGCGGGCGGCCTGGAGGTCCTCGGCGGCGAGGTCGCGGCTGCGGTCGCGCCCGGCCTCGTTCCGAAAACCGGCTTGCTGGGCCAGGGCGTTCACCAGCCACGGCTGGCCGGCGGTCAGCTCCCACACCGCCTGTAGCGCGTCCTCGGCAAATCGCTGTCCTGTCGCGGCGGTGTGCTGGCCGAGCAGCGCGCGCACCTCGGCCTCCGAGAAGTCGCCGATGCGCAGCGACTCGGCCTTGATGTTGAAGGCGCTGCCGCCGGTGACGATTGCCTGTTCGGCGGCGGAGTGGATGCGGTAATCGCGTACGTCACGCACTCCGCACAGGATGACGCTCTGCGGGAAGCGGCGCGGGCGGTGCGCGTAGCCGGCGCGCAACTGCCTCAGCACGGCGATCAGCGTGTCGCCGACCAGCGCGTCGATCTCGTCGATCAGCAGCACCAGGGGCGTGGGGTCCGCGGCCGCCCACCGCGCCAGCACCTGCCGCAGCACTCCCGCAGGTCCGGCGCGCTCCAGCAGCGCCGGCCACAGACTGGCGGGCAACGGGTCGTCGAGCGTCGCCTCCGCCTCGATCTCCAGTTCGCTGAGGATGGCGCGCATCGCTTCCGCCCGGTTTTCGCGCGCCGCCTGGCCGGCCTCCACGTTGACGTAGACGCACCGGTACCGGCCGTGGACGCCGCCGTTCAGCAGATCGCGCAACGCCAGCAGTGCCGAAGTCTTGCCGGTCTGGCGCGGCGCGTGCAGCACGAAGTACCGCTTGTCGCCGATCAGGGCGAGGATCGCGCGCAGATCGATTCGTTCGAGCGGCGGCACGCAGTAGTGATCGGCGGCCACCACCGGACCCGAAGTGTTGAAGAAGCGCATCCTCCGTGAGTGTCCCCCCAGCGCGGCGCCCCATCAACCGAGGCCCCGCCGTCGGGCTCAGCACGGCGGCTCGGCGCGGGCACGGTCGGATTGACGCCGGCCGCGCCCGGCGGCTACCCTGGGCACAGAACCTTTAAATCGGGTCCTGTGAGGCCCGAAAGGGATGGCCCCATGCCGCACGCTCAGCGCCTTCCCGCCGGATGGCGGGTCCCGTGAGCCGGCGCGTCCTCGACGCCGGCCAGATACGACGCGCGATCGCCCGGATCGCCCATGAGATCATCGAATCGGCCGAAGACGACCTGCGCCTGATCGGCGTCCGCACCCGCGGCGTACCGATGGCCCAGCGGCTTGCGCGGGCCGTTCGGGAAGCCGGCGGCATCGACGTGCCCCTCGGCAGCCTGGACATCAACCTCTATCGCGACGACCTGACCACGGTGGCCGCGCAGCCGGTGGTGCGGCCCACGGAACTGGGCTTTCCGATCGACGGCACCGTGGTGATCCTGGTCGACGACGTCCTCTACACCGGCCGGACCACCCGCGCCGCCATGGACGCGCTGGCCGACTTCGGCCGCCCCCGCAAGATCAAACTCGCCGTGCTGATCGACCGCGGCCATCGCGAGCTGCCGATCCGCGCCGACTACGTCGGCCGGAACATCCCCACCGCCCGCGCCGAGAAGATTCGCGTCCGCTTCACGGAGACCGATGGCGTCGATGACGTGCTGATCGAGCGCAAGGAATCCCCGGCGTGACGCGCACCCGCCCCGCACCGGTCGTCGCTCCGGAGCGGCCGGCGGACAAGATCCGCTGGTCGCGCAAGGACCTGCTCGGCCTGCAGGAGCTGTCGCGCGGGGAGATCGAGTTGCTTCTCGACTCCACCGACTCGTTCAAGGAGGTCTCCGCGCGCGATGTCAAGAAGGTTCCGGCCCTGCAGGGCAAGACCATCGCCAACCTGTTCTTCGAATCCTCCACCCGCACCCGTTCCAGTTTCGAGCTGGCCGCCAAGCGGCTGTCGGCCGACACGGTCAACCTGGACGGCTCGACCTCCAGCACGGAAAAGGGGGAGAGCCTGACCGATTCCGCCCGCGCCATCGAGGCGATGCAGATCGATACCGTGGTGGTGCGCCATCAAGCCTCGGGAGCGGCCAATCTGCTGGCGCGCGTCCTCGATGCCGGCGTCGTCAACGCCGGCGACGGCGTGCACGAGCACCCTACGCAGGGGTTGCTGGACATCTATACGATCCGCGAACGGCGGCCGATCGAGGGGCTGCGCGTCTGCCTGATCGGCGACATCCTGCACTCGCGCGTGGCGCGCTCCAACATCTGGGGTCTGACCAAGCTGGGCGCGTCGGTGACCGTCTGCGGGCCGCCGACGCTGATTCCGGCCGGCATCGAGGAACTGGGCGTGGCGGTGAGCTACGACCTGGACGCGGTGATCGGCGATCAGGACGTGCTGAACATCCTGCGTATCCAGTTCGAGCGCCAGCACGGCGGCTACTTCCCGTCGATCCATGAATACGCGGTCGAATACGGCATTACCGTCGAGCGGCTGGCCGCCGCCGACCCCGACGTACTGGTGCTGCACCCCATGCCCATGCACCGCGGCGTGGAGATCGCCGCCGACGTGGCCGACGGCCCGCACTCGCTCATCCTGGATCAGGTGACCAACGGCGTCGCGGTGCGCATGGCCGTCCTCTTCCACACCTGCGTGGCTCGATGACGTTGCTGTTGCGCGGCGGGCGCGTAGTAGACCCGCGCAACGACGCGGATCGCGTGTGCGACCTGCTCATCCGCGACGGCGTCGTAGCCTCGACGGACGCGGACCCCGCGACGGCGGCGGACCGAACCATCGATTGCCGCGGACAGGTGGTGACGCCAGGGCTGATCGACCTGCACGTCCACCTGCGGGAACCGGGGTTCGAGTACAAGGAGGACCTGCGCAGCGGCCTCGCCGCGGCGGTCGCCGCCGGCTTCACCGGCGTCTGCCCGATGCCCAACACCCGGCCCATCTCCGACAGCCGCCCCGGCGTGGAGTTCCTGATTCGGGAGGCGCGCCGCATCGGGCTGGCGCAGCTCTGGCCGGTCGGCGCGGTCACCATGGGCCAGGAAGGACGGCAGCTCACCGAGTTCGGCCAGCTCCGCAAGGGGGGCGCGGTGGCGCTGTCGGACGACGGCCAGCCGATCTCCGACTCGATGGTGATGCGCCGCAGCCTGGAGTACGCGCTGAAGTTCGATCTGCCGATCTTCGTCCATGCCGAGGACACCGGCCTGTCCGGCGACGGCGCCATGAACGAGGGGTTGGCCGCCACGCGGATGGGGCTGTCCGGCAGCCCCTGCGCCGCCGAGAGCGCGATGGTCGCCCGCGACATCCAGATCGCCGCGCTGACCGGCGGGCGCGCGCACTTCCTGCACGTCTCCTGCGCCCGCTCGGTGGAGCTGATCCGCATGGCCAAGCGCGATGGCATCGCGGTCACCGCCGAGACCTGCCCGCACTACTGGGAGCTCACCGACGAGGCGGTGGACGGCTACCGCACGGACGCCAAGATGTATCCGCCGCTCCGCTCGGAAGCGGACCGCGCGGCGATCCGGGTGGCGCTGGCCGACGGGGTCATCGACACGATCGGCAGCGATCACGCCCCGCATGCCCCGTATGAGAAGGCGTTGGAGTTCCGCAACGCGCCCAACGGCATCATCGGCCTGGAGACGACCGTGCCGCTGGCGCTGAACCTGATCCGCGGCGATCTGATCGACTGGCCGCGGTTCGTGCGCTGCCTGTCGACCAATCCGGCGGCGGTCATCGGCGTCGACCGCGGCCATCTGTCGGTCGGTGCGGTCGCCGACGTCACCGTGATCGACCCCGCCGCGTCGTGGGTGGTCGGCCGCGACACGATCCGGTCGAAGTCGATCAACACCCCCTTCCTGGGCGCCGCCATGACCGGGCGGGCGACCGCCTGCATCGTCGGCGGCCACGTGCTGATGGCGTCGGGCCGCATGGAGGCGTCGTGAGCCCCGCGGCCGGCAGCGCGGACCGGCAGGCGATGCTGGCGCTGGAGGACGGGCGGGTCTTCCACGGCGCCCGCTTCGGCGCCGAAGGTACGTGCGACGGCGAGGTCGTCTTCAACACCAGCATGACCGGCTACCAGGAGATCATCACCGACCCCTCCTACAAGGGGCAGATCGTCTGCATGACCTACCCGCTCATCGGCAACTACGGCGTCAATGAGGAAGACCCGGAGTCGGCCGGCCCGCAGGCGGAGGGGCTCGTCATCAAGGAGCTGTCGCCGATCGTCTCCAACTGGCGCGCCACCGGAGACCTCTCCGCGTACCTGCAAGCCGCCGGCGTGATCGGCATCGAGGGGATCGACACGCGGGCGCTGACCCGGCACATCCGCCGGGCCGGCGCGCTCAAGGCGGTCCTGACCACGGAGGAGATGTCGGAGGCGGATGCCGTGGCGCTGGCCGACCGCTCGCCCGGGCTGATCGGCCGCGACCTGGTCGCCACCGTCACCTGCGCCGAGCCGTATGTCTACAGCGCCGAGGGCGCCTGGCACGTGGTGGCGGTCGACTGCGGCATCAAGACCAACATCCTGCGCCTGCTGGCCGCGCGCGGCTGCCGCGTCACGGTGGTGCCGGCCTCCACGCCGGCCGCCGGCATCCTGGCGCTCAGCCCGGACGGCCTGTTCCTGTCCAACGGACCCGGCGACCCCGACGGTCCGGTCTACCTGATCGAAGCGGTGCGCGCGTTGATCGGCGCTCTGCCGGTGTTCGGCATCTGCCTGGGCCAGCAGATCACCGCCCTGGCCGCCGGCGGCGAGTGCTACAAGCTCAAGTTCGGACACCACGGCGGCAACCACCCGGTCAAGGACCTGGCCACCGGCTCGGTCGCCATCACCTCCCAGAACCACGGCTTCGCGGTGCGGCTCGACTCGCTGCCCGCCGACTACCGTCTGACGCAGGTCAACCTCAACGACGACACCGTGGAGGGGATCGAACACCGCGACCTGCCGGTGTACGCTATCCAGTACCACCCGGAGGCGGCGCCCGGCCCGCACGACGCCCGCCCGCTGTTCGACCGCTTCATCGCCGACATGGCGGCGGCCCGCCGATGATCGAGAGCGGATCAGGATGGAAGTCAAGGAAGCGGTAAAGAGAGCTCTCGAATACGTTGCAGAGGTGTTTTCGGAAGGGGGCCTCGCCAATCTGGGATTGGAGGAGGTGATATACGATGATCGGCACGCACGATGGAAAGTGACGGTCGGATTCTCACGGCCGTGGGACTATCCGCAGCGCGTTATAGGAGTGGGACGGCCGACCAACAGGACCTACAAGGTAGTGGAAAGTTCGTGATTCCGACGGCAAGGCGACCGCCATCAGAATGCGGGAAGTGGGTGCCGATGAATAGCGTGCTCGTCTAGTGCCCAAGCGAAACGACCTGGAGAAGATCCTGGTGCTCGGCGCCGGGCCGATCGTGATCGGTCAGGCGTGCGAGTTCGATTACTCCGGCACGCAAGCGTGCAAGGCGCTCAAGGAGGAGGGGTTCGAGGTGGTGCTGCTCAACTCCAACCCGGCCACCATCATGACCGACCCTGAGCTTGCGGACCGCACCTACGTCGAGCCGATCAACCTGTGGGCGCTGGAGCGCATCCTGCAGCGCGAGCGTCCGAACGCGGTGCTGACGACGCTCGGCGGCCAGACCGCGCTCAACCTGGCGGTCGAAGCAGCGGAGGCCGGCCTGTTCGAGCGGTTCGGGGTGGAGATGATCGGCGCCGATCTGGCGGCTATCCAGGTGGCCGAGCGGCGCCAGGACTTCCGCCGCGCCATGGAGGAGATCGGCTTGGCCGTGCCGCGCTCGGCGATCGCCGGCAGTCTGCGCGCCGCGCGCGAGGCGGTGGCGGAGACCGGCTTTCCCAGCGTCGTGCGCCCCAGCTTCACCCTGGGCGGCACCGGCGGCGGCGTGGCGTGGACGCCGGAAGAGTTCGATCGGATCGTGCGGCTGGGATTGCAGCTCTCCCTGACGCACGAGGTACTGATTGAGCAGTCGGTGATCGGCTGGAAGGAATTCGAGCTGGAGGTGATGCGCGACAAGAAGGACAACGTCGTCATCATCTGCTCGATCGAGAACGTCGATCCGATGGGCGTCCACACCGGCGACTCGATCACCGTGGCGCCGGCGCAGACCCTGACCGACCGCGAATACCAGATCATGCGGGACGCCGCCATCGCCTGCATCCGCAAGGTGGGCGTGGAGACCGGCGGCTCCAACATCCAGTTCGCGCTCGATCCGGCGACCGGCCGCATGGTGATCATCGAGATGAACCCGCGCCTTTCGCGCTCCTCCGCGCTCGCCTCCAAGGCGACCGGATTCCCGATCGCGAAGTTCGCGGCCAAACTGGCGGTCGGCTACACGCTGGACGAGATACCCAACGACATCACGCGCGAGACCCCCGCCAGCTTCGAGCCCACCATCGACTACTGCGTGGTCAAGATCCCGCGCTTCGCCTTCGAGAAGTTTCCCGAGGCGGACCCGACCCTCACCACGCAGATGAAGTCGGTGGGCGAGGTGATGGCGATCGGCCGCACCTTCACCGAGGCGCTGCAGAAGGGGATGCGCGGCCTGGAGATCAAGGCGGACGGTTTCCAGCTCCGCGACGCCTACCGCGGCCTGGACAAGGCGGCGCTGCTCAAGGCGCTGCGCTCCCCCAACGCAGAGCGCCTGTTCCAGCTCCGGCACGCCCTGGAGATGGGCGTGTCGATGGACGAACTCCACGACGCCACCGCGATCGATCCGTGGTTCCTGGCCTCGCTCGCCCGTATCGTGGCGCAGGAGCGTCAGCTCACCGCGGCCCCCGGCAGCGCGGACGGCCGCCGGGAGCTGCTTGCCGCCAAGCGCTGCGGCTTCTCCGACGCGCAGATCGGCGCGGCGCTCGGCCGGAGCGAAGGCGAGGTGCGCGCGCGCCGCAAGGCGCAGGCGGTGCTGCCGACCTACAAGCCGGTCGACACCTGCGCGGCCGAGTTCGAGGCGTATACGCCGTATTACTACTCGACCTACGAGGAAGAAGACGAGGTTCCGGCATCCGACCGCAAACGGGTCATCATCCTGGGCGGCGGCCCGAACCGGATCGGGCAGGGGATCGAGTTCGACTACTGCTGCTGTCAGGCGGCGTTCGGCCTGGCCGACGCCGGCTACGAGTCGATCATGGTCAACTGCAACCCGGAGACCGTATCGACCGATTACGACACCTCCACGCGCCTCTACTTCGAGCCGCTCACCCTGGAGGACGTGCTCAACATCGTCGACAAGGAACGGCCCGACGGGGTCATCGTCCAGTTCGGCGGGCAGACGCCGCTGAACCTGGCCGGCGCGCTGGAAGCCGCCGGCGTGCCGATCGCGGGTACCGCCTATGACGCGATCGACCGCGCCGAGGACCGCTCCCGGTTCGCGGAGATGCTGTCCGGGCTGGGGTTGGTGCAGCCTCCGAACGGCTCGGCCGTCTCCGTGCGGGACGCCGTGCGCGAGGCGGAGCGGATCGGCTACCCGGTGCTGCTGCGGCCGTCGTACGTACTGGGCGGGCGCGCCATGGAGATCGTGTATGACGCCGAGTCGCTACGCGCCTACATGGCGCGGGCGGTGGAGGTGTCAGGCGATCGACCGGTGCTGATCGACAGCTTCCTGGAGGGTGCGACCGAGGTGGACGTCGACCTGATCGGCGACGGCGACGCCTTTCTGGTCGGCGGAGTCATGGAGCACATCGAAGAGGCCGGGGTCCATTCGGGCGACAGCGCCTGCTGCCTGCCGCCGCACTCGCTGTCGGACGCCGTGGTCGGCGAGATCAAACGGCAGACCGTGGCGATCGCCCGCGAGCTCCGCATCGTCGGCCTGATGAACGTGCAGTTCGCGGTCAAGGACGGGGAGGTCTTCGTGTTGGAGGTCAACCCGCGCGCCTCGCGGACCGTCCCGTTCGTCTCCAAGGCGATCGGCGTGCCCCTGGCGCGGCTCGCCGCCAAGGTCATGGTCGGCATCCCGCTGGCCGACCTGGACGTGCGCATTCCCGCGCGACCCGGCCGCTACGCGGTCAAGGAGGCGGTGCTGCCGTTCAGCCGCTTCCACGGCATCGACGTGGTGCTGGGGCCGGAGATGAAGTCGACCGGCGAGGTGATGGGCTCCGACGACCGCTTCGGCAAGGCGTTCGCCAAGGCGCAGATGGGAGCCGGATCGCCACTGCCGGTGGGCGGCAACGCCTTTCTGAGCGTGCGCGACGAGGACAAGCGCCACGCCGGCCGCATCGGCCGCTCGCTGCAGGAGCTGGGCTTCGGCATCTACGCCACGCGCGGCACCGCCGCCGAGCTGGAGCGGGCCGGCGTCGCCGTCTCGGCTCTGGCGCGGGTCAGCGAAGGCAGCCCGAACATCGTCGAGATGATCGAGCGCGGCGAGGTCGCGCTGGTCATCAACACGCCCGGCGGTAAGAACCCGCGCAGCGACGGCGTGATCATCCGTTCGCTGGCGGTGGCGCGCGGCATCCCGTGCATCACCACGATTCCCGGCGCCTTCGCCTCGATCTCCGGCGTGCGCGCCATGGCGGCGGGGAACCTGCAGGTGATGTCCCTGCAGGAGCAGTACGCGGCAGCCGCCGCGGGTCGCGCCGGACCGGCGGGGTGACCCGGCAGCTCTGCGAAGTGGCAGCCAACCGCGTGGTGGCGCCCGATCACCACGTGCTGACCCTGTCCTGCGGTCTGGGCGCCGGTTTCGAGCCCGGCCAGTTCGTGCAACTCGGCGTAGAGCCGGCGTACCTGCCGCGGCCGTTCAGCATCCTGCGGGCCGACCGGCGCCATCTGGCCGTTCTGTCCAAGACGGTCGGCGCCGGCACCCGCGCGCTCTTCGCGCGCACGCCGGGGCAGCGCGTGTGGGTGCTGGGGCCGCTCGGACGCGGTTTTCGCTGCGGCGGCGCGGCAGACTCGATCCTGGTCGGCGGCGGCGTGGGCGTGCCGCCGATCTACGCGTTGGCCGAACGGCTGGCGGGGAAGGGTGCAGCGCCCCGCGTGATCGCCGGCGCCCGCACGGCCCATCATCTGCTCCTGCACCGTGAGTTCGCCGCGCTGGGCGTCGAGGTCGGCGTGATGACCGACGACGGCAGCGCCGGCGGCCGCGGCACGGCCGCGGATCTGCTGGCGGAGTGGCTGCGCGCGGGCGGTGGGGACCCCCGCGTCTACGCCTGCGGTCCGGCGCCGATGCTGGCCGCGGTGGCCGCGATCTGCCGGCGGAGCGGCGCGCCGTGTCAGGTCGCGGTCGAAGAACACATGGCGTGTGGCTTCGGCGCCTGCCAGGGGTGCGCGGTGGCGACCGCGGCCGGCGGCTACGAGCTGGTGTGCCGCGACGGCCCGGCCTTCGACGCCGGGCGGCTGGCATGGCAGCGTCCGCCGGCGGAGGCGCGATGGTCGACCTGAAGACCACGATCGCGCGCGGGCTTGCCGCTCCGAACCCGGTGCTGCTGGCCTCCGGCACGTGCGGCTACGGCCGTGAGCTCGAGCCGTTTCTGCCGCTCCGCGAACTGGGCGGCATCGTCACCAAGACCGTCACCCTGCGCGCGCGCGCCGGCAACCCGCCGCCGCGGATCACCGAGACGCCGTCCGGCATGCTCAACGCGATCGGCCTGCAGAACGTGGGGGTCGATGCGTTCTGCCGGGACAAGCTGCCGTACCTGACCGAGCTGGGCGTGCCGCTGCTGGTGAGCGTCATGGGGCATACGGTGGAGGAGTTGTGCGCGGTGGTGCGGCGCGTGTGCCGCGATCGCGGCCTGAGCGCGCGGACCGGTTTCGAGCTCAACCTGTCGTGCCCGAACGTCGCCTATGCCGACGCGCGCATGTTCGCGCACGACCCGGAGCTGGTCGCGGCCGCGGTCGCCGCGGTGCGGGCGGTCACCGATCGGCCGGTAGTCGCCAAGCTGAGCCCGGAGGTGCCGGACGTGGCGGTGTACGCGGCGGCGGCCGAACGGGCGGGCGCGGACGCCGTCACGGTGATGAACACGATCACCGGCATGGTGATCGACGTGCGCACGCGCCGTCCGGTGCTGGCCAACGGCACCGGCGGCCTGTCCGGGCCGGCCATCCTGCCGATCGCGGTCCGGCAGGTGTTCCAGGCGGCGCGCGCGATCAATGTCCCGGTGATCGGCGTGGGCGGCGTACGCACGGCCGGCGACGCCCTGCAGATGATCGTCGCCGGGGCGTCGGCGGTGCAGGTAGGCACCGCGTCGTTCGTCGATCCGGCCGCGGCGATCGCGGTGCGCGACGGCATCGCCGGCCACGTGCGCGCCGAAGGCGGGTCCCTGCGCGATCTGATCGGCTCCATCCGCTGGGGCGCGGAAAGCCGTGATCGGCCGCGGCCGGTGGAGAGGCGTGCGGCCGGTTGAGCGCGCCGGGCTTGCCGCGGGCTATGCGGCGGCTCGTTTTGGCATTAGTATATAGGTATCGACTCTCGATTGCGCCGATCTGAACGCGATCGGCGCGGCGTCCGCACGCCCGGCCCGCGACGTCGTGGTCGCGCCAGACCGGAAGGCGGACGCCGACTACGTCGGCCGGGCGGTGATCGCCGCCCCGGATTCGCCGGCGCCCTCGAACGACTCATGGAGTAGACCTACAGATCATATGAAGTTCACCGAGCTCAACCTGGATCCGGCGATTCAGGCGGGAATCCGCGAAGCCGGATTCGTCGAATGCACCAGCGTCCAGGAACGCACCTTCGAGTATTCGCTGGAAGGGATCGACGTGACCGTGCAGTCTCAGACCGGGACCGGCAAGACCGCCGCGTTCCTGATCTCCATCTTCGAACTATTCCTCAAGGAGGAGTACTTCGACGACCGGTTCGCGCTGATCGTCGTCCCCACGCGCGAACTGGCCGTGCAGATCGAGCAGGAGGCGCGCCTGCTCGGCAAGCACCTCGACTTCAAGACGGCGTGCGTGTACGGGGGCGTGGGTTACGAGGATCAGGAGCGCAGCCTGCGCGAGGGCGTCGACATCATGATCGCCACGCCCGGCCGGCTGCTCGACTTCGACCGCTCCAGCAAGGTGCCGCTGCACGACGTCGGCGCCCTGGTGATCGACGAGGCGGATCGTCTGTTCGACATGGGATTCATGCCCGACCTCCGCAAGATCCTGCGCAAGGTGCCGCCCGCCACAGAGCGGTGGACCATGCTCTCCAGCGCCACCCTGGACGGCCGGGTACGGAACTTGGCGTGGCGGGACATGAGCAAGCCGGCGGAGATCGCCATCGAGCCGGAGCGGATGACGGTCGATACCGTCACGCAGAGCCTCTACCACGTCACCAAGCAGCAGAAGCTCAGCCTCCTGCTCGGCCTGCTGGAGCAGGAGAAGCCCGACAGCGCGCTGATCTTCACCAACACCAAACACGCCGCCGAGCAGGTGGCGCGCCGGCTGCGCATGAACGACCTCGAGGCGGAGTTCATCATCGGCGACCTGCCGCAGAAGAAGCGCCTGAAGCTCATCGATCAGCTCAAGGCCGGCAACCTGCCCATCCTGGTCGCCACCGACGTGGCGGCGCGCGGGTTGCACGTCGACGATCTTCACTTGGTGGTCAACTACGATCTGCCGGAGCATACGGAGAACTACGTGCACCGCATTGGCCGCACTGCCCGCGCCGGCAAGCGCGGCAAGGCGATCTCCCTGGTGTGCGAGGAGTTCGTCTACGGTCTGCAGGCGATCGAGGAGTTCACCCGCAAGCCGATCCCGGTTGCGCGGGCGGCCTCGGAACTGTTCGTCACCGACCGTTCCGCCGGCGTGCGCGTGCCGCACGGTCCGCGCCACCGCCCCGGTGACCGGCCGGCGCGCGACCGCCGCCCTGCCGCCCGGCCGGCCGCCGCCGGCCGCCGCCCAGCGGCGGCGCACGATCGCCGTCCGGCAGGCGCGCAGGATCGCCCGCCCGCCCGCCCGCCCGCGCCGGGCCGTGACGCCCCCGCCCGGCAGCCTGCGCGCGCCCCGGCCGCGGTTCCCGCCGCCGCCCACTCCGCCGATCGCTCTGGTGAGCGCACCGCTCCCCGCGCCCCGAACGGCACGAACGGGACGGAGCCACGACTCGCCGCCGATCCTGCCGCCCCGCCGGCTCGGAAGCCGTCGCCGGCGGCGTCCGTTCCGCCGCCTGCGCCGGAGAAGCGTTCGCTGCTGGGGCGCCTGTGGGGGCGGCTGACCGGAGACGGCGCGGACGCGTGAGCTCGACCGGGGCGACCGTCGTCTCCGGAGCGGATGTTGCAGCCACCATACGAAAGGACGTGCGCGCGCGCGCCGCGGAGATGGCGTCCGCCGGCCGGCCGCCGCACCTCGACGTCCTGCTGATCGGCGACGATCCCGCGTCGGCCTGGTATGCCGGGGCGAAGCGCACGCTCGGCCGCCGGCTCGGCATCGACGTGCGGATCGTCCGGCTGGCCGCCGAGACGCCGGCATCCGAAGCGGCCGCCGCGGTCGGCCGCGCCAGCGACGACGCGGAGGTGGACGGGGTGATCGTCGAGTTGCCGCTGCCGCCGGGCATACCGTTGCCTCCTCTGTGCGACCGTCTGGACCCGGCCAAGGACGTGGACGGCATCACCCCCGCCAACCGGGCGGCGCTCTTCGACGGGCGCGAGGACCGGGCGCTCCTGCCGGCCACGGCGCTGTCGTGCATCCGCATGATCGAGCGCTGTGGCCGGACCGTGCGCGGCGCGGCGGTCGCGGTCGTCGGCCGCGGACCGACCGTCGGCCGTCCTCTGGCCGCCGCGCTGATCACCCGCCACGCCACCGTCACGGTGTGCCACACCCGCACGCACGACCTGAGCCTGGTCCTCCGCGAAGCGGAGGTGGTGGTCGCCGCCGCCGGGGTGCCGCGTCTGGTGACCGGAGCGATGATCCGGCCCGGCGCGGCGGTGATCGACGCCGGCACCAACCAAGTCGGAGACGATCTGGTTGGTGACGTGGAGCGCGACTCGGTGGCCGCGGTCGCCGGCGCCCTGACGCCGGTTCCGGGCGGCGTGGGCACGGTCACCACCGCCATGATCATGGCCAACGTGATACGGGCGATCGACCTGCAGCGCGCCGGGGAAGGATCGGCCGGGGTCGCCGCACCGTGAACATGCTGGCGCTGCCGGTGTCCGAGTTCCTGGCGCAGGCGGCGTCCCGGAAGCCGGCGCCGGGCGGCGGGGCGGTGGCCGCGGTGGCCGGCGCCGGGGCTGCGGCGCTGGTCTCCATGGTGGGCGAGCTGACCGCCGGCCGGAAGCGCTACCGTGCGGTGGAGGACGAGGTCGACCGGCTCCGCGGCCGGGCGGTGGGCGCCATGCAGGCGCTGCAGGAGGCCGCCGTCGAGGACGGCGCCTCGTACCAGGCGTACCTGCGCGCGTCGGCCATGCCGCGGGACGGCGCCGCTGCGATCGAACGGCGTGCGCGGGAGGTCGCCGCCGCCGTGGTGCGCATGACCCGCGCGCCGCTGGCGACCGCCGAGCGCTGCGCGGAGGTGTTGGCGCTGGCTCGGGAGCTTTCGCCGATCGGCGCCGCGCACGCCATCAGCGACGCCGGCGTGGCCCTGCAGTTGGCGCATGCCGCGCTGCGGTCAGCGCTGTTGACGGTCGACGTCAACCTGCCGTTCCTGCGGGACGAAGAGATGGCCGATCGCATCAGAACGCGCAGAACCGAGCTTGCGACGGCAGCCGATGACGATCTTTGTGAAGGAATGAAGGCGGTTTCCGAACGTCTGGCCGTCTGAAGCACCGACTTCCTGTCGATACCGTCATGTTCCGATCAATCATCTCCTGATTGAACCAGAGTTTGCTAAATTTACGTTTATACATTCACGATCAGATACATCGATGGTCCGCATGATGACAGTTCCGCCCGCGGCGGCGCTTGACCGTGCCGAGATCGCTCCTGTATACTTCTTATTTACAGGAGTGAAGCGATGGCTATGACCGAAAACGGCATCGAAGGCGGGCATGTTCTTATCAAGTGTCTGGAACAGGCGGGGATCAAGCACGTGTTCGGCCTGTCGGGCGGGGCGGCGCTGCCGATCTTCGACGCACTGGTGGCGACCGGCACCGACATGGAGTTCATCCTGGTTCGCCATGAGCAGGGCGCCGCACACATGGCCGACGGCTACGCCCGCGCCACCGGCAAGCCGGCCTGCGTGTTGGTGACCAGCGGTCCGGGCGCGACCAACACCCTGACCGGCATCATGACCGCGCACATGGATTCGGTGCCGATGATCGTCGTCTCCGGGCAACAGGTGACGTGGATGCTGGGCAAGGACGCCTTTCAGGAGGCGGACATCTTCGGCGTGACCATGCCGATCGTGAAGCACAGCTACCTGGTCAAGGAAACGGCCGACATCCCCCGCATCGTGCGGGAGGCGGTGCACATCGCCACGAGCGGCCGCCCCGGTCCGGTGCTCATCGACGTGCCCAAGAACGTCAGCCAGGGGCCGTTCCTCGGCTCCATGGAACCCGAACTGGATCTGCCGGGCTACCACGTGCCGGAGCTGACCGACCGGGAGTCGATCCACGCCATCGCCGAGGCGTTCGGCAACGCGCGCCGGCCGGTGTTGCTGATCGGGCATGGCGCCCTGATCTCGGGCGCGCACGAAGCGGTGCGCACGCTGGCCGAAAAGCTGCACGCGCCGGTGACCACGACCCTGCTCGGCAAGGGGGCGTTTCCGGAGACCCACCCGTTGTCGCTCGGCATGCTGGGCATGCACGGCACCGCGTACGCCAACAAGGCGGTGATGGAGTGCGACCTGATCATGTCGGTCGGCTCGCGCTTCGACGACCGCATCGTCGGCGAGCCGAGCAAGTTCTGCCTGAACGCGACCAAGATACACATCGACATCGACGAGGGTGAGATCGGCAAGATGATCCGGCCCGACCTGCACTGCGTGGCCGACGCGCGCGTGGCGCTGGAGGAGCTGATCAAGCACGTCGGCCGACTGGAGACCGAGGAGTGGCTGGCCACGCTGCAAGGCTACAAGCAGCGCTATCCGCTGAAGTACCGCAAGCAGGGCGGGCTGAAGATGCAACACGTGATCGACGAGCTGTACCACCTGACCGGCGGCCGCGCGATCGTCTCCAGCGACGTCGGCCAGCACCAGATGTGGGCGGCGCAGTTCTACCTGACCGATCATCCCGACAACTGGCTCTCCTCCGGCGGCGCCGGCAGCATGGGCTTCGGCTTCCCGGCGGCGATCGGCGCGCAGTTCGGCAGGCCGGACGACCTGGTGGCGGCGATCGTGGGCGACGGCGGCTTTCAGATGACCATGGCGGAGCTGGCGACCGCCTGCGTCCACAAGCTGCCGATCAAGGTGATCGTGCTCAACAACCACTACCTGGGCATGGTCCGGCAGTGGCAGGAGCTCTTCTACGACGAGCGGGAGAGCGGCGTGGACCTGGAGGGCAACCCGGACTTCGCCAAGCTGGCGCAAGCGTTCGGCGCCCTGGGGCTCAACCTGCGGCGCCCCGGCGACGTGCGCAAGGTTCTGACCAAGGCGTTGGAGCACCAGGACGGTCCGGTGGTCATCAATGCCGAGGTGGAAAAGGCCGACAACGTCTACCCCATGATCCCCTCGGGTCAGCCGCTGGAGACCATGATCGTCGACCGGCCGCGCACCAAGCTGGCCAAGCCGGTGGGGTCGACCTGATGGTGCCGGCGAACGGCCGCGCGGGCGGCCCGGCGGAGGAGCGGCCGGTGCGCACGTTGAGCGCTCTGGTCGCCAACAAGCCCGGTGTCCTGGCCCGCATCGCGCAGGTGTTCGCGCGCCGCGCCTACAACATCGAGTCGCTGGTGGTCTCGCCGGCGCAGGACGGCGTCTACTCGCGGATGACGATCGGCGCCTCCGGCGACCCGCACGGACTGGATCAGATCATCAAGGGGGTCAACAAGCTGGTGGACGTGATCCACTGCTTCGACCACACCTTCGACCGCGCCGTGGTGCAGGAGCTGGCGCTGGTGAAGATCGCCTGCGCCTCGGACCAGCGCACGGAGGCGCTGCAGGTCTGCGATCACTTCGACTGCAGCACGGAGGATCTCACCGAGCAGTCGATGATCCTCAAGTGCACCGGGTCGTCGGAGAAGGTCGACGCGCTGCTCGGCATGCTCAACAAGTTCGGCATCGTCGAGATGGTACGCACCGGCAAAGTTGTGATGGCGCGGGGCGGGGAAGTAACCTGACGGCGTGAGCGGCGACCGAGTCGCCGGCGACGAGGGTCGGCGACTGTTCCTGATCGACGGCATGCCGGTCGTCTATCAGGCGTACTTCGTCTTTCTGTCCAACCCGCGGCTGACCTCCAGCGGCGTCAACACCTCGGCCGCGTTCGGCTACACCAACTCGCTGGTCAAGCTCATCGAGGAGGAGCGGCCGACGCACATGGCGGTGGTGTTCGACGGCGCCGGCCGCAACCGCCGCCACGACGAGTACGGCCAGTACAAGGCGCAGCGGGAAAAGGCGCCGGAGGAGATGCTGGAGTCGCTCGACGACGTGCACGCCATCACCGCGGCGTTGCGCATCCCGGAGATCACCTGCGCGGACGCGGAGGCCGACGACGTCATCGGCACCATCGCCGTTCAGGCCGAGGCGGCCGGCTTCCGCACGGTCCTGGTGACGCCGGACAAGGATCTGGCGCAACTCGTCACCGACCGCACCACGCTGTACCGGCTGAGCCGCACGCCGGGCAGCCCGCCGTCGATCTACGGGCCGGCCGAGGTGCGCGAGCGCTGGGGCGTCGCCGAGGTCTCGCAGGTGGTCGACATGCTGGCGCTGGTGGGCGATTCGGTCGACAACATCCCCGGCGTGCCCGGCATCGGCGACAAGACCGCGCAGAAGCTCCTGGCTCGGTTCGGGACGGTCGAGGCGTTGATCGCGCGCGCCGGCGACCTGAAGGGCAAACAGCGCGAGCGGGTCGAGCAGTACGGGGAGCAGGCGCTGCTGTCCAAGCGCTTGGCGACGATCGACGTCGACGTCCCGGTGGAGGTCGATCTGGACGGCTTCGCGCGGCTCGACCCCGACCTCGACGCCACCATCGCCATCTTCGACCGGTTGGAGTTCCGCCTGCTGAAGGAACGGCTGTTCGGCGATGCCGCGGCCGAGATCCCGGCGCTGCGCGGCATGGCCACCATCGACGATACCGAACACGACTACCGCATCGCCGCCGCGACGCCGGAGCGGCAGGCGCTGGCCGCCGAACTGCTCGGGCAGGAGGGAGTGGCGATCGCCCTGCAGAGCACGACCGGCGATCCGAAGCGGGCCGCCATTGCCGGCGTCGCCTTCTCCGCCGCGCCGCACGCGGCGACCTGGGTGCCGTTCCCGGTCGACGAGGCCGGTTACCGGCAGGCGCTCGACGACCTGCGCCCGGTATTCGAGTCGGAAACGGTGGCCAAGGTCGGTCACTACTTGAAGCACGCCATGAGCGTCCTGGCGTGGCACGACACGGCCCTGCGGGGCGCCGTCCGCGACACGCACGTCATGCACAGCCTCATCGATCAGGAGGGCCGGCACCGCCTCGACCAACTCGCCGAGCGGTACCTGGGCTACTCGCCGATCCCGCTCTCCTCGCTGGTCGGCGAGGAAGGAAAGGATCAGTTGCCGCTGCTGCAGATCGACCCGCAGCGCCTGGCCGACTACGCGGCCGAGTCGGCCGACGTGGCGCTGCGCCTGCAGGCCGCGCTCGCCGCGGAGCTGGTCGACGCCGAGTACGAGGGGGTCTGCCACGACATCGAAGGCCCGCTGATCGGGGTGCTGGTCGGCATGGAGCGCGCCGGGGTCACCGTCGACGTGGACGTGCTGCGCGAATACGCCGATCAGCTCGGCGCGGAGGTCGCCGAGCTGGAGCGGAGCATCTACGAGGCGGCCGGCGGTGAGTTCAACCTGAATTCCCCCAAGCAGCTCGGCGAGATCCTGTTCGACCGGCTGCAGATCGACCCCAACCCCAAGAAGACCCGCACCGGCCAGTACATGACCAACGAGCAGCAGCTCTCGCGCTACGCCGACCGCCACCCGATGATCCCGATGCTGCTCGACTACCGGATCGTGCAGAAGCTCAAGTCGACCTACGTCGACACGCTGCCGGCAGCGGTGTTCGAGCGGACCGGCCGCATCCACACCACCTTCAATCAGTTGGTGGCGGCCACCGGGCGGCTCAACTCGGAGGGCCCCAACCTGCAGAACATCCCGATCCGCACCGCCAAGGGGCGGGAAATTCGCCGTGCGTTCGTGCCGTGCGGCCCCGACTATCTGCTGCTGTCGGCCGACTACTCGCAGATCGAGCTGCGCATCCTGGCGTCGATCGCGGGCGAGGAGTCGATGCTGGAGGACCTGAGCACCGACGTCGACATCCACGCGGCCACGGCGTCGCGCGTGTACGGCGTGACGGTGGATCAGGTCACGCTGGAGATGCGCAGCAAGTCGAAGATGGTCAACTACGGCATCGCCTACGGCATGTCGTCATTTGGGCTTGCGCAGCGCCTCCGCATCGCGCGCAAGGAAGCGGCCGACATCATCGAGCGCTACTTCGCGCAGTATCCGAAGATACGTTCCTACATGGATGAGGCGATCGCGTTCGCCCACGCCACCGAGTACGTGCAGACCCTGAAAGGGCGCCGCCGCTTCCTGCGCGACATCAACTCCCGCAACCGCACCGCGCGCGCGGCCGCGGAGCGCATCGCCATCAACGCGCCGATTCAGGGCACGGCCGCCGACATGATCAAGATCGCCATGATCGACATCGCGCGCGATCTCGCGCGGCGCGGCCTGCGCACGCGGATGATCCTGCAGGTGCACGACGAGCTGGTGTTCGACCTGCACCGCGACGAGCGCGCGGAAGTCGTGCCGCTGGTACGCGGCCTGATGCGCGACGCCTTGCCGCTCGCCGCTCCGATCGAGGTCGAGATCGGCGTCGGCGAAGACTGGCTCAGCGCCCACTGAGCCGGCTCCGCGCTTACCGAGCGGCGGTTGGAGCCGGCGTGCCGGCGTCGTTCGCGAGCCGCCATTGCCGTGCCTGACGCCGGGCTTGAGCCAGGAGGAGCGGGGAGAGACGCGCGGCGATCCGATCCCGGAAGCGTACGGCCGTTTCCCGCCATTCGGCTGACTGGAACCGCGATGCGGCGAGGTTGGACCACGCGTGCGCCTGGACGTCGTCCTGCTCCACTCCCATGCCTTCGTCGTACATGGTCGCGATGGCGAGTTGAGCGTCGGCAGCGCCCTGTTCGGCGGCGCGTCGGTACCAGGCCGCGGCCTCTGCGTGGTCCTGGCGAACGCCCTGCCCGGCGTAGTACAGGTTCCCCAACGCGTACTGAGCGACGACGTCTCCCCGTTCGGCGGCGCCGCGGAACCACTGCGCGACTTCTCTGGCCATTGCCGGCGGGATTTCCTGGTCCGGCGAGTGCTCGACGATGTACCGAGCTTCGGCGTGGCCTTGCTCGGCGGCACGGCGGAACCACTGCATGGCTTCGGCATGATCCCGGGAGACGCCGACGCCGACGCCGTACATGGTCGCTACCTGGTACTGGGCGACGGCGTTGCCCTGTTCGGCGATGCGGCGTAACCACGTCGCGGCTTCGGCGAAGTCCTGAGGGAAGCCCAACCCGTCAAGGTACATGATCGCGAGCCGGGACTGAGCGTAGGCGTGGTCCTGCTCGGCGGCGCGGCGGAACCACTTCGTCGCTTCGCCGTAGTCCTGAGGAACGCCGTGCCCGAAGTAGTAGCTGGCGCCGAGGCCGGACTGAGCGTCCGAGTCGCCCTGCTCGGCGGCGCGGCGGAGCCACTTCGCGGCTTCGGCATGGTCCTGGTCGACGCCGAGACCGTCGCGATGCATGAATCCAAGAACGGTTTGAGCGCGTACGTCGCCCTGCTCGGCGGCGCGGCGGAACCACTTCGTCGCTTCGGCATGGTCCTGAGGGACGCCCGAGCCATCCCGGTACAGAAACCCGAGGGATGACTGCGCGTGCGGGTGGCCCTGTTCGGCGGCGCGGCGGTACCAGGCGGCGGCCTTCGTCAAGTCCTTGGAAACGCCGCGGCCACGGTGATATGAGACGCCGACGTAATACTGACTGTAGCGGTCGTTCAGTTCGGCGGCGCGGCGATACCACCGCACCGCCTCGGCGTGATTCTGGCCGACTCCCCGGCCTTCGGCGTACATGAGCCCAAGGCTGACTTGAGCATCGACGACGCCCTGTTCGGCGGCGCGCGCGTACCACGCGGCCGCCTCCTCATAGTCCTGGGAGACGCCGCGGCCCAGGTAGTGCATGACCCCGAGCCGGTACTGAGCGGAGGCGTCATCCCGTTCCGCATGACCCCTGAATCCCCGGTACGCGGCGGCGAAGTCCCCGGCGGCATACGCCGCGACCGATTCGCTCCACGTCTGGGCTATCGCCGGCGCGCCGCCCGCCGCCGCCAGCAGGATCGCGATAGCCGGGACACAGACTCGAATCGTGCGCTGCACCGGGGGCCCGATGATTCGGTCGGCGTCGAACAGAACCGCGGCCGGAGCCGCCATTACCGCTGCTGTGCCTTCCACGCCCGGTACTGGGCGAAGGTCTCCTCGTCGGGGGGGTAGTATTTGCCGGGGGAAAGGTGCTCCTGGTCCAGGCGGCGGCGGATCCACTCCTCCAGGTCGTCGCGCTCGATCGTCCGGCGGGCGATCTCGGACGTGATCGAACGCGGGATGACCACCACGCCGTCGTCGTCGGCGACCAGATAGTCGCCGGGGCGCACCAGCACGCCGTCGACCGAGATCGCGTCGTTGGCGGTGTACGGGAAGCCGAACTGCGTGCCCAGCGCGGCCGTCCTGCCCAGACCCCAGAGCGAGAGGCCGTAGTCCTTGACGGTGTGCATGTCGCGGATGCCGCCGTCGCAGATCAGACCGTCGGCGCCGCGCTGCTTGAGGCGGAGGAACTTGATGTCGCCGCCGACCGACATCAGCGTCGAGCGCATCGCCTCCATGACGATCACGTCGCCCGGTCCGGCCTGCTCGAAGGCGACGTACTCGGCGGACCGCTCGCCGGCCGGCTTGTCCGCAGCGCCGTCCGGCCGCGCCGGTACGAAGCGGACGGTCACCGCCCTGGCCACCAGCCGCGCGCCGGGATTCATGCTCCGCAGGTTCGGCATGAAGGTGTAACGGGCGGCGTAACCGGCCTGCGCCAGCGTGTCGACCACCGCGGTCGTGTTTATCTGCCGGAGCGCGGCGCGGGTATCCTCGTCCAGGACGTGCTCAGGAGTGGGCTGAACGAGTGCGTCCATCGGGTCAGTCCGGGTTTTCCAGCGAGTCGTAGAACCGGATGACGTCGCCCCGATGCTCCGACTCGTTGAACACCATGCCAGCGCGCGGGTGCTGGTTGAGTACGCCGGTCATCATGTACGGGTAGTCGAATCCCCACTTGAGGTCCGCGCGCATCGGCTCGATGTGGTGCTGGATGCAGTGCAGCACCGGCCGCAGGCGGAACTTGGGGTTGTGCAGAAAGCTGAGCAGCAGCTCCATCGGGCAGTTGCCGGCGCCGCGCCCCAGGCCGGCCAAGCTCGCGTCCAGCCGGTTGGCCCCGCGGATGGTCGCCTGGATGGTGTTGGCAAAGGCGAGTTGCCGGTTGTTGTGCGCGTGCATGCCGACCAGCTTGCCGCCCTCCTCGGCGTACATCTGAAAGGTCTTCAGGTAGTCGTCGATCTGCTCGCCGTACAGCGCTCCGAAGCTGTCGACGATGCAGACGACCTGCACCTCGGAACGGGCTACCAGGGCGAGCGCCTCGTTCAGATCACGGTCGTGCACGGTGGAGAGCGCCATCAGGTTGAGGCTGGTCTCGTAGCCCTTGTCATGCGCGTCCTTGATCATGTCCAGTGCCAGCGGTATCTGGTGGATGTAGGTGGCGATGCGTATCATGTCGATCACGCTTTCCGATTTCGGCAGGATGTCTTCCTGATAGTCGCTCTTTTCGGCGTCCGCCATCGCCGCGATCTTGAGCGGCGTGTCGTTGTCACCGACGATGCGGCGCACGTCGCTCTCCACGCAGTGCTTCCAGGGACCGAACTCGCCGGGCGGAAACTGCTGCCGCGAGTTGATGTAGCCGATCTCCATGTAGTCGACGCCGCCCTCCACGCAGGCCCGGTACACCCCACGTACGGTCTCGTCGCTGAATCGGTGGTCGTTCATCAGTCCGCCGTCCCGGATGGTGCAGTCGAGCACCTTGATCTCCGGGCGGTACGACACCCAACCCGCAGGTCCTGCCTGCGGCTTGCCTTCACTCACGTTTCGGTCTCCTGCGCGGATTGTAACACGGCCGCCGGCGCCGCCTGCAGCAGGTAATGGTCGGCGAGCACCAGCGCCACCATGGCGTCGACCAGGGGCACTGCCCGCGGCAACACGCACGGGTCGTGGCGGCCGCGCCCCTTGATCGTGGTGGGATTGCCGTCCACGTCGACCGTCTCCTGCTCGCGCAGGATGGTAGCGGTCGGTTTGAACGCAGCGCGCACCACGATCTGCTCGCCGTTGCTGATGCCGCCCTGCACCCCGCCGGAATGGTTGGTGCGGGTGCGGATGCGGCCGCCCTCGGCGTAGAACGGATCGTTGTGGGTCGAGCCGGTCAAGAGCGTGCCCCCGAAGCCGGAGCCGATCTCGAACCCCTTGCAGGCCGGCAGCGACAGCAGCGCCTTGCCCAGGTCGGCCTCCAGCTTGTCGAACACCGGCTCGCCCAGGCCGGGCGGCACGCCGCGCACCACGGTCTGCACCACCCCGCCGAGCGAGTCGCCGTCCTTGCGGGCGGCGCCGATGCGTTCGATCATCCGCTCCGCCGCCTGCGGATCGGGGCAGCGGGTGGGCGTCGTCTCGATCGCCACGCGATCCAGTCGAGCGTGGTCGACCTCCGCCTCGATCGTCTGCACGCGGGCGACGTAGGAGAGCACCTCGGTGCCGCAGCGCTCGCGCAACAGCTTCTGGGCGATCGCGCCGGCGGCGACCCGTCCCACGGTCTCGCGCGCGCTGGCGCGCCCGCCGCCGATCCAGGCGCGTATGCCGTACTTGCGTTGATAGGTGTAGTCGGCGTGCGACGGGCGGTAGGCGCGGCGCACCTCCTCATAGTCCTGCGGCTTGGCGTCGGTGTTACGTACCAGCACCGCGATCGGCGTACTCAGGGTGAGCCCTTCGAACACGCCGGAGAGGAGCTCGGCCCGGTCGGCTTCGCGGCGCTGGGTGGTCAGCGCGCTCTGCCCGGGGCGCCGGCGGTCCAGCTCGGCTTGCAGGTCGGCTTCGGCCAGGGCCAGGCGCGGCGGGCAGCCGTCGATCACCGCCCCGACGGCCGGGCCGTGCGACTCCCCGAAGGTGGTGACCCGGAACAGGTGTCCGAAGGTGTTGCCCATGGCGCGCGATGGTGGCCGCCCGCTCGCGCGCGGTCAATCGCGGCCGACAAGGAGGGGAGATTCTGAAGACTGATCTGTCCAACCGGGAGGCGCGGCGCATCGCCCTGGCGGCGCAAGGGTTCGCCGACCGGGCGCCGGCCGGCCGGATCGACAGCCGCCACTTCGACCGGTTGTTCGATCGGGTCAAGGTCGTGCAGCTCGATTCGGTCAACGTCGCGGTGCGCGCGCACTACATGCCGGCGTTTTCCCGCCTCGGGCCGTATCCGCCGGAGCGCCTCGACGCCTACGCCTACCGCAAGCGGCGGCTGTTCGAGGCGTGGGGCCACGTGGCGTCGCTGCTGCCGGTGGAGCACTACCCGCTCCTGCGCCACCGCATGGAGGCCGCCGGCGCGCGTGTGGCGCACGCCTTCGGGGAGCGCGGCGACTACGTGGAGGCGGTCTACCGGGAGGTCGCCGAACGCGGTCCGCTCTCGGCGTCCGACCTCCGCGATCCGGGTCGCCCCCGCAACCGGCCCTGGTGGGGGCGCAGCGACGGCAAGCGCGCTCTGGAGTGGCTGTTTGCCGCCGGCCGGCTGGCGGCGTCCAGGGGCGGCAACTTCGTCCGCTTCTACGACCTGACCGAGCGCGTGATTCCCGCGCACGTGCTGTCGCTACCGGCGCCGGAGACCGCCGACGCGCAGCGCGAGCTGCTGCGCCTGGCCGGCGGCGCGCTCGGCATAGCTACCGCCGCCGACTTGGCCGACTACTATCGCATCCGCATGCCGCAGGCACGGCCCCGCCTGCAGGAACTGGTCGAGGAAGGCGAGCTGCTGGCCGCGCGCGTCGAAGGCTGGAGCCGGCCCGCCTTCCTGCGCCGCGAGGCCCGCACGCCGCGCCGCATGCGCGCCGGCGCGCTGCTCAGCCCGTTCGACTCGTTGATCTGGCACCGGGACCGGACCGAGCGCCTGTTCGGCTTCCACTACCGCATCGAGATCTACGTGCCCGAGCCCGAGCGGCAGTACGGCTACTACGTGTACCCGTTCCTGATCGGCGACGCGCTGGCCGCCCGCGTCGATGTCAAGGCCGACCGGGCGCGCGGCGCCCTGCTGGTGCGCGGCGCGTACCGGGAAGCGGGGTCCGATCCCGACGTGGTGGCGGTCGCGTTGGCCGCGCAGCTCCGGTCGATGGCGTCCTGGTTGAAGCTGGGAAAGGTGATCGTCGAACGGCGCGGCAACCTGGCCGCTCGCCTGCGCCGCGCCGCCGGGTAGCGCGCCGGCCGCGCTACTACGGGGCGTCGCCGAAATAGGTCAGGGCGTGCTCGAAGGCGGCGATGCCGATCTTTGAGCCGACGATCCGGCCGGGCAGGTCGTCCACGCGCGGGTGGATGCCGCCGTACAGCCGGGAGATGGCAGCCTCGTCGGAGGCGTCGTAGTAGGTGGCCCACTGCAGGGTGACCGTCTCGGTGGGCCCTGCCTCGAAGACCAGGAAGTCGTTGGCAGGCGCGACGAACTCGCCCAGGCCTCCAGGGAAGAACTCGCTGCCGGTGAAGCGCGCCATCACCTCGGCAGCGGCGCGGCTGAAGGCGCTGTGCCCGGAGACGTAGCCCGCGAACGGCGGCGTGACGAAGGTGTCGCGCTGATAGGGCAGCCAATCGGCGGCCGGGATCCAGCCGACGCCGCTGTACTGGGTCTCCGGGTCCTGCGGCTTGCCCAGCCACCCGTAGACGGCGACCGAGCCGATGTGCTCGGCAAGATGGGCGTGGCGCTCGCCGGCCGCCGCCGAATCTTCGGTGATGACCTCGATGAGTCCGGGGTGCAGCGACAGGCCGTGCTCGTGATAGGCGGGCAGGTTCGGGTCGGAGGACTGGCCGAGCGCCGCCATGTACCGGATCGCGGTGATCGGCCGCACGTAGTCGTAGTGGCCCTTGATGCCCCAGGCGCAGATCGCCGCGTCATGCATCGCGCCGTTGAGCGCCAAGTAGAGCTTCAGGTCCCACTCCAGCGGGTCGAGTACCTCTCCGGTGCCGCCCAGGCGGCGCTCCAGGTCCGGGTGGTCGGTGACGTAGTTGGCAAGGGTGTTCCAGTGTCCGGGCGGCGTCTCCGAGTCGGGACCGTCGGCCCAGAATTCGGCGATGACCCGCGCCCAGTCACCCCGCATGACGACGTTGGGCGCGTACGGCTCGCCGGTCACCGGATTCACGGCGTGGCCGCGCCCGTCGTTGGCGCCGAGGTGGTTGTTGCCGAGCGCGCCCGGCGAGATGTCGATCAGCACGCCGTCGTCGGGGGTGAGCGTGGCGCCGTAACGCAGCACCTCAGCAAACGCCATCTGGTATTCACGGGTGCCTCCGCCGCCCAGATAGGGCGGCGGCCCCGGGTCGAGGTACACGCCGTCATCGACCATGCCGTCCGGCGACAGGGCGAACGGGGTCACCGCACCCCAGTGCGAGCCGATGAAGCGCTGTACGTTGCCCGGTTGCTGGCGCCCCGCCTGGTCCACGAACAGGCGCAGCGCCAGCGGCTGCCAGCGGTTGGGGTCGTGCACGGTGCCGGCGCCCGAACGGACCACCACCATCGGCGGGTTGGCGGGGCGGTACTCGTACTCGAAAGCGTAGGAGCCGAGCTCGTCGGCTCCGTCGTCGTACCCGTGCTCGATGATCAGGTCGCCGATGCGGTTGCCGAGCGCGGCCGGGCTCGGCCCCTCCATGCCGGTGTTCGCGGGGTCGTAGCCGAACTCCGCCATCAGGTCATCGAAGCTGGTCAGCGACTCGTAGGCGCCGGGGGAGTCGAAGTACCGGTTGTTCAGCACGCGGTAGGCGGCGTAGCTGATCGCTTCGTGGCGCGCCGAGGCGACATCGCCGGCCGACGCGCGCGCGTCGGCGAGCACCGGCCGCGCCGTGTCGTCGTAGGCGGCCCAGGCGTCCCACATGGCGACCGTGACGTGATAGAGATTGCGGGCGTGGACGGGCGGCCGGGCGAAGTCGTTGCGGATCGCTTCCAGCAGTACCTCGTTCCAGCGCCGCGCCACGGAGTGCTCCGGTTCGGCCGCCGCGGTGACGGCCGCCAGCGCGAGCGCGGAGCAGACCGTCAGGCAGCGGCCGATGGTCCGAAGCGGCCGATCATCCAACACGGCCTGGGAGTATAGGAGCAGCGCGCCGGAGACGGCTACGAGTGGCCGCCTCCGGCGCGGGTAGATCAGTTGCCGGAGAACCGATCGTAGGCGGCCTGGTAGATCTCCATCGCCTGCGGCAGGCCCAGGCGGTCGAGGTCCTTCAGGTAGTCGTCCCACTCCGCGTCGGCGGTGCCTTCCACGATCCAGCTCGCGATGGTGGTCTCCACGTAATCGCCGATCTCGGTCTCCAGGATCGACAGCTCCTCCTGCTCCGCGTCCGTGAAGGTGATGTAGGCGTAGTGCCGGTCCTGCGGCCACAGATACGGGGCGAACACGTCGTTGACGTACTGATCGCGCGCCCCCTGCTCGCCGGTCCAGCGCACGTCGTCCGACGCCCGTTTGGAGATGTAGGACGGAAAGTGGTTGTGCGGCCCGTGGTTGTACCACTCGGTGCCGCGCCCCATCACCGTGCGCGAGCCGTCCGCGTTCTGCTGGATCATCGGACCGCCGTAGGACGCCTGCACGCTGAAGTCGTCGTCCGCCCAGGCGTCGATGAAGCGCACCATCACCTCTGGCAGATCGAACGTGCTGAAGATGGTGAACGCGTTCTTCTGCAGGCGCACCGGCTGCGATCGGAAGCGCCGCGTCCCGTCCGGCCCGGCCACCGGCGGCAGCGGGTCGTACCACTCCTCGACCGGCGACACGATGAAATAGGAACCCCACATGCCGGTGATCGGCGGCACCGAGCGCGACTTCGCCAGGTAGGCGTCCCAGGCGTCGGTGAAGACCTCCTCGGGGATCAGGTCCTCGGCGAACAGGCGGTGCATGTAGTTGACCGCGGTCTTGAGCTTGGAATCGGCGGCTCCGAACTCCACCACCCCGTCGTTCACCGACAGGTAGCGCTGCGCGCCGGAGCCCTGACCCTTCATCCACAGGCCGAAGGCGTTGTATATCTCGAACTCGCCGCCCACCCACTGGTGGAAGCGGAAGTACCAGGGGATGCCGTCCTGCGGCAGCGTGCCGTCGTCGATGCCGGCGCGGAACGCCTGCAGCGTCTCGTACAGCTCCTCGGTCGTCTGCGGCATCTCCAGCCCCAGCGTATTCAGCCAGTCGACGTTGATCGCCTGGATGTCGCGGATGCCGAAGTCGTTGAGAATCTCGCGGTAATACGGCAGGCTGTAGTAGTTGCCGTCCGGCATGGTGATCGCGTTGCGGATCACCGGCCGCTCCTCGAATCCCCGCTGCCAGTTGGGCGCGTACTCTTCGACCAGGTCGTTCAGCGCATAGACGTCGCCGGCCTGGGCGGCGTCCCAGAGCAACCGGTCCTGCACGCCGGCCACGAAGATCACGTCCGGATACTCGCGGCTGGCGAACAGCAGATTGGTCTTCTCCCTCACCTGCGCCTGCGGCACCTCTTCGAATATGATGTCGACGTTGGCGCGCTCCTGCATCTCGACCAGCAGGGTCTGTTCATCGAACGGCGTCGGTATGTGGCCGGGCCGCTGGATCAGGGCGCGCACGGTCACCTGCTGGTCGACGATCGGATAGCCGCCGGCGTTGAAGCCGACCGCATCGAGCCGTCCCTCTCCGGTAGCGGTGGCCTCCTCGGTGCCGGCGGCCCATGCGGCCCCGGCTGCGAGCACGATGGCCGCCGCCACTGCGGCAGCCCTGCGGATGTTCCTCATCACGAACACCTCCTCGTAATGTGTGGGTCCGGTACGGTCCGAACTTCCGGTTTCCTCGTTCGATCTGCCCGGTCCGGTCACCGGGATCATCCCTTGATCGCGCCGATCATCACGCCGCGCACGTAGTGCTTCTGCACGAACGGGTAGAGCACCAGCATCGGCACGCTGGCAACGATGATCATCCCATACTTGATCGATTCGGCCAACATCATCGCCGCCAGCGCGTTTTCGTCGTCGATCTCCATATCTTCGGTGAACGTGTTCTGGATCAGGATGTCGCGCAGGATCAACTGCAGCGGGAAGCGCTCCCGGTCGCGCAGGTAGATCAGGCCGTGAAAGAACCCGTTCCAGTGCCCGACGGCGTAGAACACCATCAGCACGGCGACGATCGCCCCGGACAGCGGCAGCACCACGGTGCGGAAGAAGCGCAGGTCGCTGCAGCCGTCGATCACCGCGGCGTCCAGCAGCTCCTGCGGGATGGTGTTCATGAAGAAGGTGCGGGCGATGATGATGTTGAACACCGACACGGTCAGGTGCAGGGCGCTGCCGCCGGCCGGCAGGACCATGATCCAGAACGAGTTGTAGAGGCCCAGGGAGCGGATCAGCATGTATGTGGGGATCAGGCCGCCGGTGAAGAATATCGTGAAGGTGAGATAGAGCATGAAGGCGTTGCGGCCCCGCAGGTCGCGGCGCGACAGGGCGTAGGCGGCCGTCAGGGTCAGGCTCAGGTTGAGCGCCGTGCCGACGGTGGCGTAGACCAGACTGTTGCGGTAGCCGCGCAGCAGGTCCTCGTGCTGCAGGATGCGCGCGTAGCCCTCCAGGGTGACCCCGCGCGGGAGCAGCCACACCAGTCCCCGATTGACCAGGAACGGGTCGCTGACAGAGGCGATGACCACGAAGAACAGCGGGTAGGCGACCGCCAGCAGCACCAGCGACAGCAGGGCGTAGACGACGCCGTTGAAGACGCGGTCCTGGCGCCCCAGCGCGATCATCCGTTCCGCCTTCGGCCTACCAGAGCCCGACTTGACCCAGGAGCTTGGCGATGCGGTTCACCGACACCAGCAGCACGAAGTTGATCACCGTTCTGAACAGGTCCACCGCGGTGGAGAAGCTGTAGCGCGCGTCGATCAGCCCCACCTTGTAGACGTAGGTGGGGCTGATCTCGGACACCTCCAGGTTGAGCGCGTTCTGCATCAGGTACGCCTTCTCGAAGCCGAGGTTCATGATCCGCCCGACATCCAGGATCAGCAGGATGACGATCGTCGGCAGGATGCCGGGAATGTCGATGCGCCACACCCGTTGCCAGAGGGTGGCGCCGTCCACCACGGCGGCCTCGTGCTGCTGCGGATCGATGGCGCTGAGCGCCGCCAAGTAGATGATGGTGCCCCAGCCGGCGTTCTGCCATACGTCGGAGAAGACGTACAGCGTGCGGAACCACGCCGGCCGTCCCAGGAAGAACACCCGCTCCGCGCCGAGCGCGTCGAGCAAATGGTTGGCCAACCCGAAGTTCTTCGACAGAAAGACGCCCAGCATGCCGACGATCACCACCGTGGAGATGAAGTGCGGGGCGTAGGTGACCATCTGCACCGTGCGCTTGAAGCGGCGCCCGGTGACCACGTTCATCATCAGGGCCAGCACGATCGGGATCGGGAACCCGACCAGCAGCTCGTAACCGCTGAGCAGGACGGTGTTGCTGATCAGCCGCCAGAAGCTCGGCGACTCGACGAAGCGGACGAAGTGGCGCAGGCCCACCCAGTCGCTGCCCAGTACGCCGAGGTGGGGCTTGAAGTTCTTGAACGCGATGATGACCCCATACATCGGCACGTACTGGAACAGGAACACCAGCAGCAGGGTGGGAAGCAGCAGCAGGTAGAGCTGCGACGACCGAGCCAGACGCGCGGCCGGCGCCATGCGTTGCGCGGTGGCGGGGGTCGCCGGGGCTGGCCTCACGGGAGGCCGCATGATCGGCGGCCCGGCGCGGGCCGTCAACCGGCGGGGCCGCCGGCGGCGAGCAGGGCGCGGAACGCGGGCGCCCGGCAGAACAGGATGCGGTTGGAGTCGTGGAAGTTGCGGGCGCCGCGGAACGCCGTGCGCGCGACGTAGATCAGGTCGTCGCCATCGATCTGCCAGTCGACGTACTGGAAGCCGGTGAGCCGTAGAGAGTCGTCCGGCAGCAGGCCGCTGTCGTCGTACAGCAAGCGCTGCACGGTCCGCCACCGCACCAGGTCGTCGGAGGCGCACAGCCACGCCACGTTCCGTTGCCGCGGGTGCTTGTGCAGCCCCTCGCCCGGCGGCTGCGTCGCCTGCCAGCGGGCGGTCAGCCAAGCGGGGTCGGTCACCGCGTTGGCTATGGTCAGGTAGACGCCGGTCACCGGGTCACGGCGCAGGGTGAACTTGGCCTTGGCGCCGGGAAAGGGGACGAAGCCGCCCGCGCCGCCGGGGGCCGCCGGGTCGGGGTTGGCGCCGGGGTCGAAGCTCACGCGCTCGCCGGCGCCGTCGATCCGTACCATCGCCGCGGTGTCGTGCGCCAGCGGGCGTGCCTCGAAGGTGAGCACGTTCCACAACTGCCCGTCGGGCGCGGCCACCACGTTGCCTTCGCGCCAACCGGGCTGCGTCACCGGACCCCAGGCCGCCGGCGTCCACGCCGGCGTGAACGGCAGCTTGTTGCTCATGCGCCAACTGCCGGCGCGCAGCAGGTCGGCGTCGACCGGCGCCGAGACGACGCAGGAGCGGAAGCCGGTACCCCACACGCAGGGGTCGCAGTCCTCGAACGCCTTGTAGATGCGCCCCTCGTGCTCCAGCACCGCCACCGGCGCGCAGTGGTAGTTGGGGGCTTCGCGGAACGGGCCGCCGGGAAAGAGCAGGCCGCTGGCGGCGTCCTTGGGGTGGGTCCAGCGGAACCCGCCGTCGTCGCTGCGGCGGATGACGATCGAGCCGTACTGCTGCGACACGCCGAGCAGGTAGACGGCGCCGCCGTGCACGAACAGGCTGCTCCAGTAGGCGTTCATCAGGTGGGTGACGTTGCTCCACGTAGCGCCGTCGTCCTCCGACCGGTAGACGCTGGTCAGGCTCTCCTCGTCCTCGTGGTTGCGCGGGCAGCCGGTGCCAAAGTAGTCGTGGGTGACGAGCAGGGCGCCGTCGGGCAGGCGCACGATGCTGGGGCTTCCCAGGAAGGTGACGCTCCGTTCCGGCTGGTGCTTGATCTCGACGGGTCTCATGTGCCCGGCACTGTAGCTCAGATCGAGAACCACGGATACACGTTGATGCCACCTCGCAGATACCGGTCGCCCCCCGCATACAGCAACGCCGCCCCTTCCGCCGGCGTGCCGGCGGTCCGGCACCACCACCGCAGCCCGTCGCCCATCGTTGCCACCACCGTCTGGCCCGACTTGATCTCCACGGGGTACGGCGTTCCGTCCTGTTCGATCAGCAGATCGATCTCGTGGCCGCTGCGATCGCGCCAGAAGTACAGCGGCGGCTGCAGCCGGTGATGGCGATAAGCCTTCACCACTTCGGCGATGACGTAGTTCTCGAACAACGCGCCTCGCGCGTGATGCGTGGCCAGTTGCCGTTGATCGCGAATGCCGGTGAGATGGCAGGCGAGGCCGGTGTCGAGAAAGTACACCTTGGGGCTCTTCACCAGGCGCTTGTTGAAGTTGCGGTGATAGGGCCGCAGCAGCGCGACCACGAAGCTGGCGACCAGCACCGACGTCCAGCGCCGGGCCGTGTCGACGGCGATACCGCAATCGTTGGCGAGGGACGCGTAGTTGAGTATCTGTCCGACCCGTCCTGCCATCAGCATCAGGAATCGTTCGAACGTCTCCATGTCACCGAGGTTCACCAGTGCGCGGACGTCCCGCGCCAGATAGGTCTGCACGTAGTCCGGAAGCCAGACCTCCGGCGGAATGCCCCGATCGTGAATACGGGGATAGAAACCGGTAAGCAAGGTGCGCCAGAGATCGAGTCGTGTGGAGTGATTGGCGAACAGAGCGCCCGGGAGCGGACCTGCTCCCGGCGCGTTCTGTTCCTGAGATTCCAGTTCCGCCCGCGACAGCGGCAGCAGGTGGAGTATCGCGGTGCGCCCCGCCAGAGACTGCGAAACGTCCCGCATCAGCAGGAGATTGTGCGAACCGGTCAGCACGTAGCTTCCATGCCGATCGTCGCGATCTACCGCGACCTGCACGGCAGAGAGAAGGTCCGGGGCTCGCTGGACTTCGTCGATGATGACCGGCGGACGGTAGTGGTCCAGGAACCCGCGCGGATCCTCCCCGGCGAAGTGGCGAGACGACGCATCTTCCAGCGTGACGTAGTCGTAGTCGGGGAAGGTTGCGCGCGCCAGGGTTGTCTTGCCCGACTGGCGCGGTCCGGTGAGGGTGACGACCGGATAGTACCCGGCGTCCCTTGTCAGATACGCTCCAAGATCTCGTCTGATCATATGTCAAATATACGATCATATCGTAAATCTGTCAAGGGGAGGGCCAACCCGGCTCCGAGTCAGGACGTGATACGCTTTCGCCACCGGTCGATCTATCGGCGTTCGGCGGCGACCTGGACGATGCGGTCCTCTTCCAGCAGGTAGGCGCTCAGCGCGTTGCCGAACACGCAGCCCGAATCGAGCCCGATCAGGTCGGGGCGAGCGTCGCTCGAAGCCCCGGCCCGCCGCTTGACCAGCAGTCCCTGCGGCGCGTCATGGCCGAATACCAGCGGTCTGCCCGGCACGAAGTGCCGCTCGTCGAGGTGTTCGTGCCAGCGCGGACCGGTGATGCCGCCGTTCGGGGGCCAAGTGCGGATGGTCAGGAACTGCTCGCGCGAGGTGCCGGCGAGTCCCCGCTCCGGGTCGATGCCGGCGTGCACCAGCAGGAACTCCGGTTCCTCGATGTAGAGCGGCAGCGCCGCCAGCCATTCGATCAACTCCTCGCCCAGCGCGGCCAGCGCGCGCAGGGTCTGGTTGCGGTCGGCGTAGCCCGGCTGGGGATCGCGGCCAGCGGCGGCCGCACGGAGTTGGCGCAGCAGCTCGTCTTCGTGGTTGCCCATCACCATCTCCGCGCCGCTCGCGCGGATGCGGCGCCAGACGCCGAGCGGGTCGGGCCCGCGCGTGAAGGCGTCTCCGGTCAACAGCAGCCGGTCCCGGCCCGGCGCGTAGTCGACCTTGGCCAGCAGGGCGTCGAGCTCGGCGCAGCAGCCGTGCACGTCGCCCACGAGGATCGTGCGCCCGCGGTGCGGCATCGGTCGGCTCTCGGGCGTGGTCCGCGCTACGCCTCCGCCCGCAGCATCTCCGCAGCGCGCGTCATGTTGCCGAGCTTCTGATAGATCTCGTCGAGCGGGATGTCGAAGTAGGTGCCGGGAGAGAACCCGCAGTCGGGATGCAGCGCGGTGCGTTCCGGGCCGACGATCTTGGCGGCTTCGCGCGCGCGGGCAGCGATCTCCGCCGGGGTGTCCACCTCGAAGGTCTTGGACGCCACGCAGCCGCAGCCGACGTCCATGCGTTCGGGCAGCCCGCACAGCAACGCGCGGTCGTAGTCGTCGAACTGCAGCATCTCGAACATCGGCATGTCGATGTGCAGGCGCTCGAAGCCCGGCAGCATCGTGTCGTAGCGCGGCACCTGGTCCGGGCCGATGTGGCGTTTGCCGCACAGGTGCAGGGAGGTGTAGATGCCGTCGATGCCGTCCACCACGCGGTTGAGGGTGTCGACCGAGTCGAACAGCGCGTCGCGGTACGCGACCGACTCCGGCTCCTCCGCATGGGCGCCGCCGATGCGGGTGTCGTCGAACTGCACGTAGCGGACGCCGGCGTCGCGCAGCAGCTCCACTTCGCGCCGAATGATCGGCACCATGGTCTCGATGAACTCGCGTTCGGAGCAGTGTGGTGGCGACTTGACCGGGTCCCACAGGAAGCTGGCGGTCAGGTGGGGGGTGGGCAGCGCCACCCGCACCGCCTTGCTGGTGTTGCGGCGCAGTTTGACCGCCTCCTCCGCGAACAGCCCTTCGCGCGTCGGGGCGACCGGGCCGATGACCGCGTAGCCCACGCGCGCGTCGTGGCGGAACGAGTCGAGCGGCACCTTGAACTGCTCGACGCCGGTGAGCATCTCGGCGATGACGCCGACGTAGGACTTGCGCCGCCACTCGCCGTCGGAGATGACGTCGACGCCGGCAGCCTCCTGCAGCGCAGCGACGTAGGGGATCGAACGGTCCATCAGGTCGAGCAGGTCGCCCTCGCCGGCGCCGTCGGCGAGGTGGCGGTCGACCCGATCGCGAAAGAACTTCGGACGTGGCATGGAGCCGACCACCGTGGTCAGGAAGGGTCTGTCGAGCATGACCGCCAGTCTACCGGTTTGCCGCGCCGGGCGCAGCGGCGGCCCGGCCGGCTCAGTCCTCGACGGCGAAGGCGGCCGCGATCCGCCACACGCCGCGCGCGTCGGCAGTAGTGCCGTCGCACGCCTCGTACACCATCCCGTAGTCCGGCGCCATGTTCCACGATGCCGACAACCGGAGCACGCACGGTTCGGAGGTCTTGGCGCGATCCCAGACGTGGCCGGGCGAGATCACCGGCTCCGTTTCCCGATCCCACGAAAGGCCGTCTGCGGACGTCGCGGTTATCAGATGCTGCCGGCCACCGTGCAGCGGCGAACGCGCGTCCGCATTGGCGACCAGGTACATCCGGTAGCGGCCGTCGGGAAGCAGCAGCAGGTCGGGCGCGAACGTGCTTTCGTCGCCCGGCAATCGGGGTCCCGGCTCCATCTGGAAGGTCATCCCGTCCACAGAGATGGCGCTGACGATGCCGACGCCGCGTTGCGTCACGTACATGCGCAGGCGCCCGTCGTCCAGAAAGACGATGCGCGGCGCCGTGATGTTGGCCCCCGTCACCCGCAGGCGGTCGCCCGGCTCCGGCTCCCAGGTCAGTCCGTCGCCGCTGACCGCGCTGCGGATCGAGTTCTGCACGTTCGTCGGTCCGCGGCAGCACTCGTAGTACATGCGCAGCCGGCCGCTGCCGTCCGCCGCCGGACCGACCTCGCTGGAGACGACCCGGAAGTCGCCGGCGCCGCCCGCAGCCGGCGACAGGCGTACGCCCGGCTCCGGGTTCCAGATCAACCCGTCGGTCGATCGCGCGCTGAGGATGCGGGTGGTCGCGGTGCCGTAGTCGTTGGCGCCGGCGGGGTGGCCGGGACGCGGCAGCATCTGGGTGTAGTACATCCGGTAGGTGCCGTCGGGCAGCCGCACGACGCGCGGGCTGACCGAACCGCCCAGGCCGGAGCGCTCCGCCTCCAGCGGCCAGCGCGCGTCCGGTGCGGGGCTCAGATCGTCGTCGGGCGGCGCGTCGATGGCCGGATCGGGCAGCTTCTGCCAAACTGTGCCGGGATCGCGCTCGGCGCGATGTACCGCGGGTACCGGTTCCGTGGAACGCGTCAAGTCAATCATGGCTCAATACCTGGTTCTGGATAGCGCGTCATCATAGACGGTATCCGGGCTCGGTGAAAGGAGCGTGGGCATGCCGCGACTGAGGAGCGTCAAGATCAAGGGGTTCCGGTCCATCAAGGAGCTGGACCTGGAGATACGGCCGATCAACGTCTGCATCGGCGCCAACGGCGCGGGCAAGAGCAACCTCATCGCGTTCTTCAAGCTAATGAACGAAGTGATGGGTGAACGCCTCCAGCAGTACATCGGGACGACCGGACGAGCTACCGCCAATCTGTACTTCGGACCCAAAGTTACTCCGCAACTCGAAGCCGAGCTCCAGTTCGATGCCGGTCAAGGAACCAACGCGTATCGTATGAGACTCTTCCATGCTGCCGGTGACTCGCTTATCTTTGCCGAGGAGGTGCTCTCCTTTCACTCGCCGAGCCATGACGATCCTCAGCGGATGTCGTTAGGCGCCGGGCACCAGGAGACGCGGGTCAGAGAATTCGCGGAGCACGATCCTCTCCCGAATACGCTGAGGCACTTGCTGAGTCGATGCCGCGTGTACCATTTCCACGATACCTCGCAGACCGCGCGCGTTCGTCAATACTGTTACGTCGAGGACAGTCGGTGGCTGATGCCCGATGCAGCGAATCTCGCTGCGGTTCTCTATCGGCTGAGAACCGAGAACGAGGTGGTTTATCGGCGAATCGTCAGGAACGTGAAACAGGTAGCGCCGTTCTTCATCGACTTCGATCTCCGGCCTTCCGAGCGCAACAAGGACATCACACTCAACTGGAAGCATCGGGACTCCGATCAGCTATTCGGCCCGCATCAGCTATCGGATGGTACGCTGCGCGCAATCTGCCTGATCGCTCTGCTGCAGCAGCCGAAGGACGACTTGCCGTACGTGATCGTAGTGGACGAACCGGAACTGGGTTTGCATCCACATGCCCTCGCCGTGATCGCCTCGCTATTTCAGGCGGCAAGCGAGCATACTCAAGTTCTCATCAGCACGCAGTCCAGCAGGTTCGTCGACGCCTTCGAACCCGAGGACATCGTGGTGGTCGAACGAGACGGCGAAGCCACGACGCTCAAGCGACCGGACACCGAGACACTCGGCGCGTGGCTGGAAGACTATTCCCTGGGCGAGGCGTGGGAGAAGAACGTCTTCGGCGGTGGGCCACACTGATGCCCCGCCTTCACCTGTTCGTCGAAGGCTCCACGGAGCAAGTCTTCGCTTCCACCCTTCTGGAACCGCACTTGGCCAATTTCGACGTATGGTTGTATAAACCCGTGCTTGTGGCTCACGCGTTTAAGAAGGGCATCTTCCATCGCGGGGGCGGACGGCATTTCGCGCCAATGCAGAAAGACATCGTGCGTCGCCTCAAGCAGGACGCCGGGGCCGACGTGTACTTTACGACAATGATCGATCTGTACGCATTGCATAACGACTTTCCGGGGCGTTCGGAGGCAGAGCAACTCCGTTTCGATCCCTATGAGCGCGTGGAATCACTCGAAGTAGCATGGCAGAAAAAGACAGCGGACAATCGTTTCATCCCTTTCATTCAGTTGCATGAGTTCGAAGCATATCTGTTTGCCGACATGTCGAAGCTCGCCGAGTTCAAGTGCCCACCCCGCGCGATCGCAGCGTTGCAGAAAGTAGCTGACTGCGTGGACTCTCCGGAGCGGATCGACGATGGGCAAGATACGGCGCCGTCCAAAAGGATAATCGCTCACTTCTCTGAGTACAAGAAATTGAAGACCACCATAGGTCCGCAGATGGCAGAACTCATCGGCTTGCCGGTCATCAGAGGAAGATGCCCTCACTTCGACGCCTGGATCAGCCGATTGGAGCTGCTCGGCGACGGCTGAACTTCGCAACGGCTGACGCCGTTCAGGTGAGCACTACTTGACGCTGGCCACGCACGGGGCATGTCCCGACTGGCTGCTGCGCGAACATCCCGACATCCGTCAGGTGCGGCCCGACGGGCGGGCGCTGGTGGAACGAGGAGATCTACGCCGGCATGAGCCCGGCCGGGGTGACCTGGAAGAAGCAGTCGCACCCCGCCGAGCTGACCGCGCTGCTGTGGATGAGCCTTGCCCACGGCGCCGCCGGGGCCATGTTCTGGCAGTACGCTCCCGAGTACCTGAGCTTCGAGGCTCCGGGCTACAGCCTGACCGCGCCGGACCGTGCGCCCACGGCGCGCCTGCGCGCGGTGCGCCGGGCGATCGCCGACATCGACCGCATCGCCGGCCACCTGCCGATCGAAGTGCCGCGCGCCGAAATGGCGATCGTCTACAGCGGCTCGAGCGCGGAGATGTTTCTCTATGGCGGCGAGCACCGGCGCTATCTGGACGATCTGCTCGGCATCTACCGCACGCTGTGGACGCACGGCATTCCGGTCGACGTGATCACGCCCGAGCACGACTGGTCGCCGTACCGCGTGATCTGGCTGCCGAACGCGGCGCTGCTGGAAACGGCCGCGGTCGCCAGGATCGCCGGCGCGGTACAGCGCGCCGGCGGACCGTGCGTGGTGGCGGACGGCAACCTGGGCTCCTACGCCGGGAACGGGCGGTTCAGCTACGCGCCGTCCGAGGGACTGGCCGAGGTGCTGGGCGTGCGCGTCGCCGATTACGACCGGTTCACGCCCGCACGCGCCGGCAACGGCGTGCTGTCGAGCCGGTACGGCCACCTGACCGTTCCGGGTCCGGCGGACTACGCCACCCTGAAACCGGCGGGCGGCAGCCGCGCGTTCGCCACCCTGGACGGCGCTGTGGTGGGGGTGGAGCGCGAGGACCGGCGCCTTGCCTGGATCACCCTGCCGCTGGCCGCGGCGTTCGGCGGGACGGCGCCGCCGGCGCTGCTGCTGCCGCTGCTCGCCGGCCATGGGGTGCGGTCGCCCGTCGCGATCACCGGCGACCGCATCGTCGCGCTTCCCCGGCGTTCCCGCGACGGGCGCTCGCTGCTCCTTGTCTTCAACCCGTCCCTGCGGCACGCCGCCGCGGGTGTGCGGCCGGCCGGGCCGATCGCCCGCGCCGCCGACCTGCTGAACGGCGCCGAGTTGAACGTCGGCGCCGGCGGCGTGGACGTGAGCCTCGCGCCCGGCGCGGTGCGGGTGATCGCGGTGGACTGAGCGCCGGCGAGCCGTCGTCGGTTCGTTTGTTTCCCCGCAGAAATGTTCTTAGATTCGGACGCATGGCAGCCGTGACGCTCGACGACGTACGGAAGGTATACCCACTCGGAAAGACGAAGGTGCACGCCGTCAAGGGGGTCGGCTTCCGTATCGAAGAGGGCGAGTTCGTCTCCATCGCCGGCCCGTCCGGATCGGGCAAGACCACGATCCTCAACCTGATCGGCTGCATCGACACCCCCACGTCGGGCACGGTGCAGGTGATGGGCACCGACACCGCCGGCATGGCGGACCGCGCCGTCACGGACCTGCGCCACCAGGTGTTGGGGTTCATCTTCCAGTCCTTCAACCTGGTGCCGGTGCTGAACGTGGTGGAGAACGTGGAGTTCCCCTTGCTGATCGGCAAGGCGAGCGTCCCCAAGGAGGAGCGGGCCGACTGGGTCGGCCATCTGGTCCACGCCGTGGGGCTCGACCGGCAGCGTGACCATCGGCCGGCCGAGCTGTCCGGCGGCCAGCGCCAGCGGGTGGCGATCGCCCGCGCCCTGGCCAACAAGCCGCGCATCGTGCTGGCCGACGAACCCACCGCCAATCTCGACTCGGCGACCAGCAAGCAGATCATCGAACTGATGAAGCGCATGAACGTCGAGTTGGGTACTACCTTCATCTTCTCCACGCACGACCCGGCGATCGTCGATATCGCCGACCACATCATCCGCCTCCACGACGGCTTGGTGACTGAGGATCGGAGGACGGCGGTGGAGAGGATCGCATGAGCGTCGTCTGGCGCATCGCCATCCGCAACGTGCAGGAGCATCGCGCCAAGAGCCTGATCGTCGGCACGATCATCCTGGTCGGAACCTTCGTGCTGGTCGTGGGCAACTCGCTGATGGATTCGGCGGCGGCCGGCATCCGCCGCACGTTCATCGACAACTTCACCGGCCACCTGATACTCGCCGGCGTCACCGACGCGCAGGTAAGCCTGTTCGGCGTGCGGAGCACCGACTTCCTGAACGTGCGCACGCCGCGGTTGGACGGCTTCGAAGCGCTCCGGGCCGCGGTAGCCGACCATCCGCAGGTCGCGGCATGGAGCCCCCAGGCCGAAAGCACCGTTTCGGTCAGCCTGCCGGGCCCTGACGGTACGTCGTTGGGGGAGACGTTCGCGCAGGTCTGGGGCGTCGAACCGGCTCGTTACCGCGCGATGTTTCCGGATGCCGCCGAACTGGTCGCAGGCTCTTTCGTCGATCCTGACCAAGCGGGGCTGGTGCTGTCGGAGGCGTCCGCCAAGGAGCTGGCCGAATCGGCCGATCGCGACGTGGCGCCCGGTGACCGGCTCCTGCTGACCGCCACCACGGAGGCCGGCATCAAGGTGCGGGAGGTGCCGGTCACCGGCATCTTCCGGTTTCGCAACGCCCTGCCGCAGCTCGATACCATGTCGTTCGTCGACATCACGACCCTGCGCACGCTGCAAGGTATGACCGTTTCGGCGCCTGCGGAGGTGATCCTGACCGACGAACAGATGGCGGGGCTCGGGTCGGTCGACGAGTCGGACCTGTTTGGCGGCGCCTTCGCCGAAGGCGCCGGCGGCGAGAGTCCGTTTCCGGAAGGCTCGGTGCAGGACGGCCTGGTTCAGGAAATCGGATCCGATTCCGCCACCCCGGCCCTGCTCGATTTCGGCGATCGCCAGGAGACCGTGATCGATTCCGGCGCTTGGCACTTTCTGGTGATCAAGCTGCATCGCGCCGGCGCCGCCGCCCGCGTGATCGCAGATCTTCAACAGGTCATCGACGAAGGCGACCTCAACGCCCAGGTGATGGGCTGGATGCCGGCCGCCGCGCCGTTTTCTCAACTCTCCAATGGATTCAGGATCGTCTTCAACGTGGTGGTCATCGTCATCGCGGTGGTCGCCGTGATCATCATCATGAACACGCTGGTGCTGTCGGTAACGGAGCGCATCAGCGAGATCGGCACCATGCGCGCGATCGGTGCGCGCAAGGGCTTCGTGCGGCGCATGATCGGCGCCGAGACGGTGTCGCTGGCCTTCGTGTTCGGCGGCATGGGCGTCTTGCTCGGCGTGGTGGCGCTGGTCGTCCTGGGCGCCACCGGCATCCGCGCATCCAACCTGTTCCTGCAAATCCTGTTCGGGGGCGAGGTGCTGCGGCCCACGATCTCGGCCGGTTCGGTGGCGTTCGCCCTGGCCATGGTGACGGCTATCGCGGTGGTTTCCGGCCTGTATCCGCTGGCGGTCGCGCTGCGCATCTCGCCCCGGCAGGCGATGGGGTCGAGCTGATGCCGAGCTGGATCCGCATCGCCTTTCGCAACACCGGCAGGCAGAAGAAGCGCACCGTGCTGCTGGCCGGCGCGATCGCGTTCGGCGTCCTGGTGGTAACGCTGCTCAACGGGTTCACCGGCGGCGTGTCGCGCAACATCAGGCGGTCGGTGACCGACCTGATCGGCGGCCACGTGTACGTGCGCGGCACGGAGCTCACCGATTCCCGGCTGATCATCAACGTCATCCGCGACACGGGCGACAGCGGCTCCCCGCTGCCGGGGGCCGTCGATCGGGTGTCGGCGCAGATCGACAGGCTGAACCGTCGCAGTCGGACCCTGGCGACCCTGATCTTCGGCTCCAAGCAGACGAACCAGCTCCTGGACGGCGTCGACTGGGAGGGGGAGCCGAGCTTCTTTCCCAGCCTGTCGGTGGTCGACGGCGAACTGCCGGGACCGGACGAACGCAACGCCTTGATCCTCCCCGTATCGGCGGCCAAGCGGCTGCGGGCGGGCGTGGGCGACCAGGTGTTGGCGCGCCTGGGCACGGTCACGGGCCAGCAGAACGTCGGCGAGTTCGTGCTGGCCGCCACCGTCGAGGATTCAGGGATCGCCGGATTTTCCTCCGGCTTCGTCCGTCTGGACCATTTGGGAGAGCTGATCGGTGCGGCTGCCGGAGAATATCAAATGCTGCACCTCTACCTGCGCGATCCGCGACGGTCCGATCAGGTGGCCGAGGTGCTGCGCGCCCGGCTGCCGACGGCGCCGGAGACGGATGCGGAGCAAGGCGGCGGCGGCGGCGGCGGTTTCTTTGGCTTTGGCGGTGTCAGCCGGTTGCCCGACGACCAGGAGCCGTGGGAGGGCACGCGTTACGACGTCACTACCATCGACGACATCTTGGCGGAAACTTCGACGCTGTTTCGCGTGCTCAACACGGTCAGCCTGTCGGTCTTCCTGGTTCTGCTGACGATCACCATGGTCGGGGTGGTCAACACCTTCCGCATGGTGCTCCTGGAACGAATTCAGGAAATCGGCACCATGCGGGCCGTGGGCATGCAGCGCGGCGCAGTACGGAGCATCTTCCTGATGGAGGCCACCTTCATCGGCTTGATCGGTGCGGTGGGGGGGCTGGTGCTGGCCGCTATCGCAATGCTGATCCTGGGGCAGGTCGACCTGCAAACCGACAGCCCGCTGCAGTTCTTTCTCGACGACGGCAGGCTGACCTTTGCCGTACCGCCACTGACGATGGTCGCCAACGTGGCGATTCTGATCGTCTTGAGCCTGGGCGCGGCCGCCATCCCCGCGCGCCGGGCGGCGCGGCTCGACCCGGCCGTGGCGCTGCGCAGCTCCGCATGACGGCCGAATCGCGCCGGACACCACCGGGAGGAGGAAACCCGTGATTGACCGAATTCAGAAGATCGCGTTCCCGCTCGTCGCCGGCCTGCTCGCCGGGGCCGCGCTCTGGGCCGCCGACGTCGATTCGCAGGCGCTGCTGGAGGACATCGATCGGCAGCGCGCCTTCGCCGGACAGGACTTCACGGCGGTCATGACGATGGTCTCCGAAGACCCCGAGGACGGCGTCGAGCGGACCGTCGTGCAGCAGTTCCGTCGTGACGCGGACGACGCATTCCTGATCCTGATCAGCGATCCGGCCGTGCAGCGCGGGCAGGGCTATCTCCGGCAGGGCGATAACCTGTGGTTCTACGATCCGGAGAGCCGCAAGTTCTCCCACACGTCGCTGAAGGAGACCTTTCAGGGTACCGATGCCCGCAACTCCGACTTCGGCGATATCAGCTATGCCCAGGATTACGAAGTCCGGTCGATCGAGGACGGGCAGCTCGGGCGCTATGAGGTATACGTCCTGGACCTGGAGGCGAGCACCGACGAAGTTACCTATCCGTTCCTGAAGATGTGGGTCACGCGCGAGGGGAGTCTGATCCTGAAGACCGAGGACTACAGCCTGACGAAGCGGCTGATGCGCACGTCCTACTACCCGCGCTACGCCCGCGTCGGCGGCTCCGTGGTGCCGACCGAGATGATCTTCGTCGACGAGCTGGTGGAAGGACGAAAGACCCGGATCAGCCTCAGCGATCTCTCTGCCGCGCAGATAGCGGATTCGGTGTTCACCAAGGCGTACGTAGAGCGAGCCAACCGATGACCGCGCGGGTACGAGCGCTGCCGCTCGGGATTCTGATTGCGTTGCTGTTCGGGGCCGGCGCCGCGGGCGCTCAGACGATCGACAGTGACGAGGGGTCGCTGTTCGGCTCTGCCGATGAACAGGCGGAGGGAGCGGGCGAGGCTGAGCCGCTCGATACTGCCAACCTGTTCGGCGGCGAGGTGATGAGCGTGGAGGAACCGGCGGACGCGCCGGTCGCGGCGCCGGATCGCCCCGCGGTGGAGGTCGGCGGTTCGTACCGATTCTCGCTGACGGGGCAGGCGGGGTGGCCGTCGCCGGCCGACCTGTGGGCCGCACCGCTTGAGCCCGACCGGCGGAGCGTCGTGGTCGATCTGGGCGCGACCCTGTTCCTGGATGCGCGGCCGGCCGACGACTTCCGCGTGTTCGGCAAGGCGGTCGTCAGCTATCCGTTCACCACCGGCGGCGGCGCGGCGGCGCCCCGCACGTTTTCCGACATCGTCCGGGTGACCGAGCTGTTCTCCGATTTCCAGGTCGGCGACAGTCTGTTCCTGCGCGGCGGCAAGCACACCATCGCCTGGGGAGTGGGGTATTTCTTCAGCCCGGCCGACGTCCTCAACCTCACGGCGATCGACCCGGAAGACCCGGCGGCCGATCGGGAGGGGCCGGTGTCGCTGCGCGCCAACCTGCCGATCGACTTCAACAATCTCTATCTCTACGTGATCGCCGACCCCACCGCCGGTGGCGTGCAGCTCGCGGTGGCGCCCAAGGCGGAGGTGGTGCTGGGGGGCGCCGAAATCGGCATCGGCGCCTACTACCATCCCAACCGGGTGCCGCGCGCCATGCTGACGCTGAGCACCGGCTTGGCGGACGCGGAGGTGTTCGGCGAGCTGGAGGCGAGCCTGGGATCGGAACGGACCTTCGTGGAGCGGGAGCCCGGCAGTCCGCTCGGGCTGCGGGCGGTGCGCCACACCAACAGGGTGTACGGCGCGGCGACCGGCGGGCTGCGCTACACGTACCGCCCCGAATCGAACGACTGGTCGGCGACCTTCGCCGGGCAATACCTGTGGAACGGCGAAGGCTACGCGGATCCGAACATCCTGCGCGAGCCCGGCGTCGAGACGCTGCTCCGGGACCGGAAGCTGAGCCGCGCCGACCTTACCACCCTGCCCGGCCAGCACTACGCGGCGGCGTCGCTCAACCTGTCGCTGGGCACCGGGTCCGACTGGTCGACCGGGGCGCTGTGGATCGCCAACCTGAGCGACGGCTCGGGCCGGATAGCGCCGTCGGTCACCTTTCGGCCGGCCGATCGGTTCAGCCTGCGCGCCGCCGCCACCGTGACCTACGGTGATGACGGGGCGGAGATGACGCCGTTTGGCAACCGCGTCGGCGCTTCCATCACCGCCACCCTGGGCTCAGGCAGCTTCTGACCCGCGCGGGATCTACCCCGACCGCTCGGTGTCGGCGAGTATCGTGCCGGCGTCGATGCGGGAGCGGATGGCGGCTCGCGCTTGGCGCAACTCGTCCGGGCCGGGGACGCAGGTGTCGCCGGAGCGCAGGAAGTGCAGCGAGGCGACCGGCGCATGGCCGACCGCCTGCTGCAGGGCGCCGGCATAGAGGGCGAGCTGACCCAGATACGGGGCCGCCGCCTGCTTGAGCCGTCCGCGCGGTACGGCGTCGGTCTTGAAGTCGACCAGATGCCAGCGTCCGCCGCGTTCATAGGTCAGGTCGATCGTGCCGTGCACGGGCGCGCCGTCCCAATACCAGCCGAACGGCAGCTCGAAATGGGAGCGCGTGTCGGGCTGGCGCAGCACCTGCGCCAAGTCACTGCCGTCGAACCGGTCGAGCATCGCGTCCACCTCGGCCAGCACGCGCAGCGTATCGGACTCGCTCGCGTCCGGCTGCAGGTGCTGCAGTAACGGCATCAGATCGGGGCGGCGGCTGGCGGTGAACCACAGCCGTATCGCCTCGTGCGCCACGCTGCCGCGCAGCCGTCCCAGCCCGTCGCCGTGTCCGCGCAACGTGGCGACCGGTTCCGGTGAGCGCAACGCCGTTACCGGCGTGCTGGAGCGCAGCGGGATCACCGCCGGCCGTTCCACCAGCGGGGCGGTCACCGGCCGCTCCTCCGCAGCCGGAGGGACGGCGGACGCCGCCGCCGCGCCGGCCGCGGCGATGGCGTCCACGTCGACCGGCACCGGCTGGCGGACCTCCACCAGGTTCGGGTCCATGCCGCTCAGGGGCTTCCCGGCCATCTCCAGCCAGCTCCCCGACCGGCTCTCCGCGTCGCCGCTCAGGTACAGCCGGTCGGCCGCGCGGGTAGCGGCCACGTACAGCAGCCGGCGGTACTCGGCGTCTTCCTCGATCCGGTCCAGCTCGCGAAGATAGCGGTACAACCCAGGCTGGCGGCGCCTTCCTCCCAGGGCGCCCGGGACGAGCGTCATGGCGATGCCGTCCTCCGGCCGCCAGCGGACCGCCTCGTAGCGTTCCGGCACGCGCACGTGCGCCTCCGGCACGAAGACGATGGGGAACTCCAGCCCCTTGGCGCCGTGGATGGTCAGGATGCGAACCGCGTCGGTCTGGTCGATCACCGCCAGACCTTCCCGATCGGCCAGCTCGTCGCGCCGCCGGCGCAGGTATGCGACCACCTCGTCGATCGAGCGGCCGGCCAAGTCGCGCGTGATCGCCACCAGCTTGCGGATGTTGGCCAGCGCCTGCTCGCCGCCGTGCACGGCCGCCCAGGCCGCCTCAAAGCCGGTGAGCGCCAGCGCCCGCTCGACGATCGCGTCCGCCGGGTCGATCGGGACCATGCGGCGCAGTTCGCGCAGCACCTCGGCCGCATGGGTGCAGCGCCGCCGGGCATCGTCGTTCACGCCGTCCGGCGGGTCCGCCAGCGCCTGCAGCCAGTTCTGTCGGGTAGCATGACAGCGCAGCAGCGTGCGGTCGTCCAGCATGAACAGCGGCGACCGCAGCACGCCGGCCAGGGCGATGCGGTCGTCCGGCTCGGCCAGCCAGGCCAGCAGGTTGGTCAGGTCGCGCACCTCCTGGCGGGTGAAGAAGCCGGCCCCGGCCGGCGTGCCGTACGGCACGCCGTAGCTCTCCAACGCCTGCTCGAAGGCATGCACGTTGGCAAGGCGGCGCAGCAGGATGGCGACGTCGCGGGGCGCGGCGGCGCCGCGCAGCAGGGCGGCGATCTCGCGGGCTACCGCGTCCGCCTCCACGCGCCGGCGGTCCGGCTCGCGGGCCGCAGCGCCGTCCGCCGTGCGCTTGTCGACCGGAATGACGGTCAGGTGGGGGCCGGGCCGGCGGGCCGGCCCGCGGCCGGACATGCGCTGCATCGGCACGGCGCGCGGGCCGGCCCGGTCCGGATCGGCTCCGTCCGCGAAGAGCGCCGCGAACAGCTCATTGCCGGCCGTCACCAGCTCATCGTGGGTTCGGAACGATCGCGTCAGGGCGTGCAGGCCGCCGCCGGCGCGCTCGATCTCCTTCTGGAAGCGGACGAAGTGGGCGACGTCACTGCCGCGGAACCGGTAGATCGCCTGCTTGGCGTCGCCAACCAGGAACAGGTTCGGCCGCGGCTCACCACCGTCGATCAGCAGGCGCAGCAGGGTTATCTGCGCCTCGTTGACGTCCTGGACCTCGTCGACCATGACGTGCCGGAACCGGCTGCGATAGCGGGTGGCGAGCTCCGGATGGCCGTGCAGCAGCCGGATCGCCTCGATCTCCAGGTCGAGGTAGTCGCAGCCGCCCAGCGCGTCCTTGCGCGCCCGGTAGCGGCGACAGGCATCGTCGAACACGGCGCGCAGCGCCTCGGCCGCCTCCAACGCAGTCCGATCCATCGCTTCCCAGCGCGGCGCCGCATCCAGCCGCTGCGCGATCTCGCGCACGGTCCGCAGGTCGCCCTTGACGCGGTCGAGGTTCTGCCAATTGAGCCTGCTGCCCGCGCCGAGATGGATCAGCGGGCGCGCGGCGGCGAGCGCCTCGACCAGTGCGCCGGGATCCTGAGGCAGCCGCCTTCCCAGCGCGGCGAGCACGTCCCGGACCCGCGCCGCCAGCGCGTCGCCGGGCGCGGCGGCTGCGTGCTCCTGCCGTATGCCGGCGACGGCACGCTCCAGTTTCGGCAGCTCCCCAGCGACCGCGACGCGCAGCGCCTCGTCGAGCAGCGCCCGCACGTGGCGCTCCCGTTCATCGACCGCGGCGCCGGGGATGGCGGCGAAGGCGGCCCGCACCTCGTCGCGGCGTTCGATCATCCGCGGCAGCTGCTCGGTGATCTGGTACACGCCCAGTTCACGCAGCGCCCAGGCGCGTCGGTCGCGGGACTGCGCCGCGGCCTCCAGGGCGTCCAGGGCGGCCGCGACCCGCTCGTGCTCTGCCTCGTCGTCGGCCAGGATACGGCCGGCGGCGATCGTCCCTGCCGGCACCGGATGCGCGCGCAGTATCTGTCGGCACAACGCATGGAGCGTGCCGATCACCGCCTGATCCAGGTCGCGGCGGTGGCCGGCCAATCCGGGCCGGTCGTGCACCGCGCGCCGCACCCGGTCGCGCATCTCGGTCGCGGCCGCGTCGGTGAAGGTGACCGCGGCGATCTCCGGGATGCGGCACTCGGTCAGCAGGGAGAGGTAGCGCTCCACCAGCACGCGGGTCTTGCCGCTGCCGGCCCCGGCGGAGACCAGGATGTCGCGGCTGCGGTCGGCGACGATCGCCTGCTGTTCCGGGGTCAGTCCCAACGCTTCCATCGGCTGAACTGATTGACGCGGCAGACGTGCTGGAACGCGCACCAGGTCGGGCACGCCGTCACCTGGGGGTTGACGCGGAAGTCGCCGGCCTGGACGGCGGCGCGCACGCGCTCCGCACGCGGCAGGACGTCGTCGATGATCTGCCGGTCGTCGGGGTCGTCCGAATCGAGTTGCTGTGGCGCGCCGTGCCCGCGCATCGACGCGTAGCGGGCGATCACCCGTTCTTGCTGCGCGTTCTGGCGCGCCGCGTGGACGTAGAGCGGGAGTTGCAAGCGGAGGCCGGAGACCAGATCCTTGCGGCTGATAGAGCCGGTCTTGTAATCGACCACCACCGCCAGCCCGGGCGCGCCATCCAGGCGGTCGAGTCGGGCTTGCATCGCCATCGGCGGCTGCAGCGGCAGGGTGGCGGTCAACTCCTGCTCCGTGCCGCTCAGCATAGTGACGCCGTCGGCCGCTGACCGCTCCGCCTCGCCGTGGAGCAGCGCTTCCAGCCGCTCCAGCGTCGGTTCGCACTCCATCTCCCACAATCCGACGCGGCCGAATCCGTGCTCGGCCGGCGCCCGTTGCCAGATCACCCGGCCGCGGCTGCGCAGGCGCTCGACCGCCGTATCCACGGTATCCGGTGTCAGAGGCCGGTGCGCGGCGACCAACTCGCCGAGGGCGTCCTCCAGCATGGCGTGCATCACGATGCCGCGCACCATCGCGTCCGCGGCGTCCATCTCCTCATCCAGTTCGTACAAGTTCAGGGCGTATCGTCCGAAGAACTGAAAGGCGCAGGTCCGGTAGCTTTCCAGCCGCGACGCGCTCCATACCGCGTCGCTGCCCGTGAGATCGGGCCGCAGGTCGACGGCCACGTGACCTTCGAACTCACCGGCGCCCGCGAACGAGCGGCGCCGTTGCTCCACGTGCGCCGCCAAGCGCACGACCTGCCAGGCGGCGGTCGGATCGGGTCGCGCGCGGCTGCCGCGGCGCCAAGCGGTCGCGCAGGCGATGGCAAGCTCCCGCGTAGATGCGGCCGCCGCGGGATCGGGAGCCGCGGTCTCCGTGACTGCGGCGCTATCCACATCGTCGAAATAGAACGAGGCGGCGACCTGCCGGCCGCGCTCGTCCAGTCGCGTCCTCCACGCGGTCAGCCCGACGTCGGCACGGGTGAGCACGGACCGCCACAATTCGTCCTCGCTCGTCTCGGGCGGTGGCGGCAGCGCCAACCCGGCGGCGGCCAGCTCCCGGCGCGCCTGCTGGGACAGGAGGATCGGCTCTGATCGCGGCGCCGGGAACTCGCCCTCCACCAGTCCGCCCGCCTCCAGGTATGCCAACCGCAGGCCTGACAGGGCGTTCATCGGCGCCAGCAGCACGCCGCCGGCCTCGCGCAGGATCGCCGCCGGCGCCGCCAATCGATTCAGCAGCCGATCGACGAATGCCGCGAACGGCACCGGTCCCTCGCCCAGGCCATCGTCCGTGGCGGCGACGTCGTCGAGGTGCCCGCGGAGGGCGTCGATCTCGTCGACGAGGCCGGGATGTTTGCGGGCGGATGGATGGATGAGCGGCGGCCGGCCGAACAAGGCCGCCTTGACCCGCCGGGCGTGCTCGCCGGCAGGCGCAGGTGGGGGTTCCAGGAACGCGTACAGATAGGAGAGCGCCGCACCCAGGCCGCGCGCCTCCATGCCGGGCAGCGCCTGCTCCGCCGCCCGATCCTCCGGCCGGAGAGCTGCCGCCAACCGGTCCAGGGCGTCGCGGCCGGCCCACAGGCGCTTCTGCCGTCCGTGACGGGCGATGCGGGCGACGTTCAACTCGTCGAGATCCCAGCGCTTGCGGTTGGTGAAAGCGCTGCCGAGCACCGTGATCAGGTCGCGGAGCCGCCAGCCCTCCGCAGGCATCCGCAGCAGCCGTCGTGTCCAGACGCCGAGCGGACGATTGGCCAGCGGCTCGCCGGCCACGGGATCGAGCGGCAGGTCGTATTCGGCGAACACCTGACGCGCCAAGCTCAGGACCGGGCCCAGCGTTCGGAACGTTACCCCGCAGTCGGACGGCCGCAGGCTTCGGTTTTCGGTCAGCCGCCGCTTGATCCCGCGTGCCATGGCGCGGAGTTGCGCTTCGCGGTCGGCGGCCACGCAGCCGTGCGCGCGCTGGCGGGAGGTGCCTCCTCCGGCATGCTCGATCGCCGCGTCCGGGAACAGCCGGCGCAGCCGCTCGTACGAGTGGCGCGCGCGCTCGCCGGCATCGGGATCGAACGCCAGCAGCAGGTCGCGGTTGCGGGCAAGCGTGGCCAGCAGGCGCGATTCGCCGCCGCTGAAGTGCCTGAAGCCGTCGGCGATCACCAGGAAGGGAAGTCCGGGCGCGTCTCCGGCGGCCGCCGCGGCGGCGGGCAGCGCCGCCGGGGGGAGCCGGCGACAGGACCGCAGTGCGACGTGATAGGCGTCGTAGATCGCCGCGAGCGCCACGAGCTGCGGGTCGCCGGTTCGTACCGCGGCCGTCGCGAACCGGTCCGCGGAGACGGCTTCGGCCAGAAGCTCCTCTACCGCCGCCGACAGCATCGGCAGCGCGGCCGTCGCACCGAGCGGCGCGAAGTGCGCGGCGGCGCCGGCCGCTATCTGCCGGGCCGTGACGCTGGCGAGCAGCTCGCGCGCGGCGCCGGCCGAGGCCGCCGGGAGCTCCGTGTGGAGTTTGCGGGCCACGCCGTGCGGCGTTGCCACCTGCAGGTCGAGCGCCACGCCGCACGCCGCCAGCAGCCGACGGCGGAACTGGTCGCCGTGGCGGACCGTGGGTACCAGCACCAGCGTGGCCGCGAACGGATTGCGCCGATACCGGTCCGCCGTGCGGCGGAGGAGCGCCGTGGTCTTGCCCGACCCGGCCGCCCCGACCACGAAGACGGGTGGTGCGATGCCGCCAGTATACTTGGCGCGTGTGGGTTGCAGGTAGCCGGCGGCGTCGCCACCCTGTCGCCGTGATCGGAACGCTCCGCGCGTGCCGCCGCCGTCATCGAAGCGGCGGCGAGGCGGCAAGCGTTAACCTGAGCGAACCATGACGCTGCATCTGGAGCGGACCGAGCCGGAACAGCCCTTGCTGTGGCCGCGGGAACGCCCGCGGCCGGAGGATCAGCCGTTACTCGCCTGCAGCGACAACCTGGACTTCATGCGCGGGCTGCCCGGTGATCGTTTCAAGCTGATCGTCACGTCGCCCCCCTACAACCTGGGCAAGGAATACGAGTCCAGGACCCCGCTCGACGCTTGGCTCGATACCCAGGAGCGCGTGATCGGCGAGTGCAGGCGGCTCCTGCACCCGCACGGGTCGATCTGCTGGCAGGTGGGCAACTACGTCCAGGACGGCGAGATCGTTCCCCTCGACACCGTCCTCTACCCGTTGTTCCGGCGCCGCGGCCTGCGCCTGCGCAACCGCATCATCTGGCACTTCGGCCACGGTCTGCACTGCAGCCGGCGGCTGTCCGGCCGCTACGAAACCATCAACTGGTGGACCAGGAGCGATGACTACACCTGGAATCTCGACGCGATCCGGATCCCCGCCAAGTACCCCGGCAAACGCCACTTCAAGGGACCGAACGCCGGCAATCTGTCCGGCAATCCGAAGGGCAAGAACCCCAGCGACGTGTGGGAGTTCCCCAACGTGAAGAGCAACCACCCGGAAAAGACGATCCATCCGTGCCAGTTTCCCGTGGAGCTCGTGGAGCGCCTGGTCCTCTCCATGACGGATGCGGGGGACGCGGTGCTCGACCCGTACATGGGAGTCGGCTCGTCGATCATCGCCGCCCTGATGCACGGCCGCACCGTCTGTGGCTGCGACATCGTACCGGAGTACGTGGAGGTCGCCCGCAGCCGCGTGCGCCAATGGTACGCCGGAACCCTCCGCACCAGGCCGATGGGCAAGCCGATCTACGACCCCACCCTCCCCAACGGCGGCCACTGATGCGGACCGGGTCGCCGTGGAGATTCAATTCGGTAAGTATGCCTTCGTCGCCCATGACCTGTTCGTGAAACATCTCAGCTTCTACGTCTCGGACGTTATCGACGTGGGGATCGAGATCCTGCCGATGAAGAGTCTGGAGCGGGAGATGTCGTCCGGCGTGCCCTACGAGCGAGACCTGCTGAACGTGCTGCGCCAGGGACGTGGCGTCCCTGCTGTTCCGCTGGTGCTGGTCGGCGTCGCGTCCTGATGGCGCACGGTTTGCCTTCGCCGAGCTGTGCGGTAGGATAATTATGGCAGGAGCTCGCGGATCGAGAGCTCCTGCCGACCGATAACGGGAGGTACGACTGATGAAGGCATTCGGCATCGTGATCGTGATCCTTGCGTGCGTGCTGGGGGTGATGGGGGTCTTCGGCTCGATCACCGACATCGCCGACCGCACCCTCACGTTCTTCAGTGTCGCCATCGAGAGCATCCTGAGCGTCGTCACCGCCGCGCTGATCGTCATCGTGATGCTGTGCCGCAGTCAGCGCTCGCGGTTCGGGCAGATGGCGGCGTCGGTGGTTTCGTTCAGCTTCCTGGCGAATCTGATCCTCCTGATCGGATTCGTGACCGGTTCCGTCGAGCAGGGCAACCCCGAGCTGGCATGGTTCATGCCGTTGATTCCGGCCGCGGTGCAGGGCCTCTTCCTCATTCACTACCTGCGATCGGAGCCGGCGGGCGCGGATCGCTGATTCCCGGCTGCTCCGGTCACGTCCACGGCGGCCGGTCGCAGCCGCGGAACGGGTAGTGATCGCCGGGCCGGAAGCGGGGTAAGGGCGGGTAGGTGTTGACCCTGCCGACGGCGTTGCCGCGGCACAGATATGCCGGATGGTCATCCCGCAGGATGCGGGTAGTGGTCGGGATGTAGCGCAGGGTCAGACCGATGCGCCGCCGTTCGGACCGGTTGGCCTCCGAGCCGTGAATGAGGTACGGGTCGTGCAGCGATACGCCGCCGGCCGGCACGACCACGTCGACCGCGGCGGATTCGTCCACCTCACGGTCGATCCGCGACTGCAGGACGCTGCCCTTCTCGCGCTCGGACCGCCGGTGCCGGTGCAGCCGCTTCCTTCGATGCGAGCCCGGAATCACGCGCATGCAGCCGTTCTCCGGCGTGGAGTCGTCCCCGGCCAGCCAGATCGTGATCACCTCCATCGGCTCCAGCGGCCAGTAATTGCCGTCCTGATGCCAGAGCACCGGCCGGCCGCTGCGCGGCGGCTTGCTGATGTAATGCGCGGCGAACAGAGCGACGTCGGGTCCCAGAAACGGCTCGATCACGTCGATCAACCGGGGATCGGTGCAGAGCCGTATCCAGAACGGATCGTCCACGATCAGGCGGTGATGGAATTGCTCGGGGCGCAGATCGGGGTGCCGGCGCTCCAGCCATTCGACGTGGCCTTGCACCTCCGCCACCAACTCGCGATCGATGACCTGCGGGATCACGACGTACCCGTCCCGTTCGTAGCGACTGACGATCTGGCCGCCGGTCATGGCCCGATGGTGCGCTGCGCCTGCGCCTTGGCGCAACGCGCCACCGGCCGGTGGTACACTGCCGCCATGTGCCGCAGTATCCGCCCGCTCCACAACTTCGCTCCGCCGGCCAGCGTCGAAGAGATACACGCTGCGGCCCTGCAGTACGTCCGCAAGATCAGCGGCACGGCCAAGCCGTCGCAAGCCAACGCCCGCGCCTTCGAGCGCGCGGTCGAAGAGGTCGCGCTCGCCACGCGACGGCTGCTCGACGCGCTGGTGACCACGGTGCCGCCGCGCAACCGCGAGGCGGAGGCCGCGAAGGCGCGGCAGCGCGCTGCGCGACGCTTCGGCCCGGCCGCCCGCCCGGCGCTTGGCCACCGATGACGCCGCCGGCGCCGGCGGTCGCCGCCGACCTGGAGATGTCGGTCGACGACCTGGAGCTGGGCAAGGCCGCGGCCGTCTTCGAGGAGCAAGGCTGCCTGGTGGTGCGCGGCCTGATGCGTGCGCACGCCGGCGCCATGTACCGGGACATCATGGCCACGGTCGGCGACGCGATCGCCGACCTGGAGGGGGCGTGGAAGGTGCCCGAGGGATGGGTGGTGCCGAACGGCAGCCTGTTCCTGCCGGCGCCCGCGCACTACGACCGGGACAAGCAGATCATGGTCGCCGGCATCGACTACACCACGAGCGCCGCGTTCCTGGCCGCCGCGCTCGACCCGACCGCCGTCGACATCGTGGAAGCGATCATCGGGCCGAACATCGAGCTGTTCGGCCAGGGCCAGGCGCTGGTCAAGGAGCCGGTCGGCGGCCATCCCAAGCACCTCCATCAGGATTCCGCCTACTTCGAACACCGCTACGGCGGGCCGGTAGCGATCCTCAGCTACGCCGTCGACACCGATCTGCGCAACGGCGCGCTGCACGTGGTGCCCGGCAGCCATCGGCTGGGACAGCTCGCTCACGTCGACACCTTCTCACACCTGGGGCTGGACGAACGCGAGTGGCCCTGGGAGAAGGCGCTGCCGATCGAGGGTGCGGCGGGTGATTCGATCTTCTTCAACGTCAAGACCGTGCACGGCTCCAAGCCCAACTACGGAAACGAGCCGCGTCCCGTGTTCATCGTTCGCTACCGCCACCCCGACGATTACACGATCGTCCGCGCCACCCGCACGGAGGTGCGCGCCGAGGCGGAGAAGCAGGCAACGGAAGCGACGCGCGCGGACGATCAGCGCGGGCTCATGGTGCGAGGCTTCCGCCACACCGACTCGAAGAGCGCGATGCAGCGCGCGCGGGCGTGAGGACGGCGATGGCTGAGCGGCCGACCGCCTCTGAACGGTTCTTCTTCGACACCAACGGCTATCTGCTGCTGGAAGGCCTACTCGACCCCGACCACGTCGCCCGGCTGCGCGCCGCCCTGGAGGCGGCCGTCGAACGGCGCCGCGAATTGGCGCGGACCGGCAGGGAGGTCTTCCGCGCCAACCAGAACCTGGAGAACGGCACGCGCATCTTCTATCTGCTGGCCGAGGACGAGCTGTTTCTGGACATGATCGACCTGCCGGCGGTGATGCCGTACGTCACCGGGCTGCTCAACGAGGCGCCGCACTTCCACGCCTCCGACGCGTTCTGGGAGCGCGGCGCCAGCGCCCATCGGCCCGGCTGGCACATCGACGGCGCCGATGCCGGCTACCGCCAGCTCGCTCCTTACATCCCGCTGCTGCAGCTCAAGATCGCCTACTTCCTGTCGGACATGAGCGTCCCCGACCAAGGCAACCTGACCGTGGTGCCAGGGTCGCATCGCGCGCAGATACCGCCGGACGAGCGGGATCTGCAGGGGTTCGAGTCGGTGCCGGGGGCGGTGCAGCTCCGCTGCCCGCCAGGGTCATGCGCGATGTTTCACAACGCGCTCTGGCACACGCGCGGCCCCGCGCGGCGTGCCGACGGCGAGCGGATCCTCCTCTACTACGCCTACGAGCATCCGTGGATGGCGGCGAGCCTGGAGCCGACCTCCTATCCGCCAAGCTTCTACGCGGCGCTGTCGCCGGAGCGCCGGCGGTTCTTTCACCCGGTGGTGCTGCCCGGGGACTGAAACGGCCGCGGCACCGCTGACCGCCGCCGCCGGGGGTTGTCCCGTCCGCCGGAGCGGACGATAGTTGCAGGTGATCCAGGAGTAAACACGTGGCAAAGAACGCTCCCACCGCCGCGGCAAAGGCCGCGCAGCAACCGGTATCGCCGTTCGCACCGTTCCGCAACGGCGCGGTCCCGCTCATCGCCGTCGCGCTGGCGCTGGCGGGACTCGCGCTCGGCTATGTACTGACCCGCAATTTCTTTCAACACAACGTTCTGGGTGAGGCGTCCGGCTGCGCCGTGAACGCCTACGTGGACTGCGATCGGGTCAGCGAGTCGTCGTTCGCGGCGGTCGGACCGGTGCCGATCTCCGCCTTCGGGCTCGGTCTGCACGGCGCGGTGCTGGCGGCGCTGGTGGTCGCGCGCTTCGCCCGCGCCCGCGTCCGCGCGGCGCTGGTCGGCGGCAGCGCGGCGCTGGCGCTGGCCGCCGCAGTGGTGTCGGTCGCGCTGGCGGTGGTGTCGGTCGTCGTCATCCGGGCCCTCTGCCTCTACTGCACGGCGCTGCAGATCGTGAACTTGGCGTTGGCTGGCACCCTGGTGTTCGGCTTGGCCGGCGGCGCCGGCCGGCTGCGGCAGGCGCTGCGGGCGATCGCCGGCCCGGCGCTCGGCGCCGGCGCGCTGGCCGCCGGCATCGGGGTGGGCACGGCCGTCATCGCCACCTACGGCCTGTCGAACGCCGCCGACCGGCAGCTTCTGGAACAGCAGATCGCGCAGGCGCGCGCGTCGCAGCGGCTCGCCGACCGGTACCTGAGCTTCGACCGGCACGAGTTCGATCTGACCGACAGCCCGCAGCTCGGCGATCCCGACGCATCCATCACGCTGGTGGTCTTCGCCGACTACAACTGCCCGCACTGCCGCGACTTCGACCCAAGGATCGCGGAGATCGTGCGCACCGTCGACGACGTGCGGCTGGTCTACAAGTTCTTCCCGCTCGACGGCACCTGCAACCGGTCGATACCGCGCGACCGCCGCTCTACCTCCTGCGCCGCTGCGGCGGCCGCCTACCTCGCGCACCGGGAAGGGAAGTTCTGGGAGTACAGCGAAACGCTGTTCGCCAACTTCCAACGGTACGGCCCGAATCGGCTGGTCGAGTACGCCGGGCGCGTCGGCCTGAGCGATCCCGAGCGAGCGCGCGCCGCTTTGGAAGACCGGGCGGTGCGCGCGAAGATCGACGCCGACATCTCCGAGGCGCTCGCCGCCGGCCTGCGGGCGACGCCGACGATGTACGTCAACGGCCGGCGATTCATCACCTCGCGCGTGCCGCCCAACCGCGACCAGTTCTCGGTCATCCGCTCGCTGCTCGCCGAAGAGCGCGGCGGCTGAGGTGCGCAAGCGGGCCAAAGCGGTCGCCGGCGCCCTGGACGGCGCCGGCGTCGACGCGCTGCTCTGCCTGCACGGCGAGGGGCTGCCGCGGCCGAACGTCCGCTATCTGAGCGGCTTTACCGGCAGCTCCGCGGCCCTGCTGATCGCCTGTGGCCATCGTCTGCTGATCACCGACGGGCGCTACCGGGAGCAGGCTGCCGCCGAGTGCCCGGACTGGGAGGTGGAGATACTCCCTCCGGGTGGCGCCGATGCCGCGGCGATCGGCGAGTGCTGCCGATCGCGGGGATTCGCGCGTGTCGGCTACGAGCCGCAGGGGATCACCGCCGGCAAGCTGGACGAGCTGCGGGACGCCGGCGGCGCTGCGTTCGTGCCGGCCGGCGGATTGGTGGAGGCGCGGCGCCGGCGTAAGGGGCTGGACGAGATCGCCGCCATCGAGGCTGCCGCCGGGATCGTCGACGCCGCCCTGGAAGCGACCGCCGGTCTGGCGCGCGCCGGCGTTTCCGAGCGCGACCTGGCGCTGGAGCTCGACGTGCAGATGCGGCGCCGCGGCGCGGAGGAGCCGGCGTTCTCCACGATCGTCGCCGCCGGTCCGCGCAGCGCGATCCCGCACGCGCTGCCTTCCGAGCGTCGGCTCGCCGCCGGCGACTTGGTATGCATCGACTGCGGCGCCGTCGTGGACGGCTATCGCAGTGACCTGACCCGCGTCTGGGTGATGGGCGAGCCCGATGCGGAGCAGCGGCGCGTGCACGCGGCGGTGCTCCGGGCGCACGACCGGGCGCTCGCCCTGGTGCGGCCGGGCGCCGGCGGCGACGACCTCAACGGTGCCGCCCGCGAGGAGCTGGCCGCCGCCGGGATCGACGGCTGGTGGCGGCACGGCATCGGTCACGGCGTCGGGCTGGCGATCCACGAGGCGCCGAGCCTGCGCGCCGGCACCGGCGCCGAGCTGGCCGCCGGCGACGTGGTGACGATCGAGCCGGGAGCCTACCGATCCGGGTGGGGCGGGGTGCGGATCGAGGATCTGGTGCTGGTGACCGAGGCCGGCGCCCGTACGCTCAGCGCCGCCCCGACCGCCCTGCGGGTGATCGGCTAGCTACCCGTCCCGGTCAGGAGATGGCGATCTGGACCCGGTGTCCGGACTCCTCGTCCTTGTAGTCCAGGACGTCGCACGGCTCGCCGGCTCGCAGCGCCTCCCGAATGCGGTTGATGTCGACGCCGTGCTCGCCGAGCACCGCCGCCGCCGGCAGGTCGAACAGCGGGAGCGCGAACCGGGCTAGCTGCAGCGGCAGAACCAGCGTGACCAAGTGGCCGTCCGAGGTGGCAAGCGCGATGCGCACCTGCAAGTCATCGGACGCCGCGACGGTGGGCTCCGGCGCCGCACGGCCGGCCGTCTCCTGTTCGTCGCCTCCGAGAGCGGCGAGCAGCCGCGCCCCCTCGTCTGCCGAGATCGTGCCTTGTTCCACCATGCGCAGCACCTGCTGCCGCTCTTCGCTGAACATGCGCAGCAAGTGCTGCCGCTCTTCGCTTGAAGCCATCGGTCACCCCTGTCCTACAGTATAGCGCGGATGCGCCGGCTCGCCAAACCAGGTTTCCCGCGCTCGCCTTGACCGGTTCTTCGATCGCGGCTCAAGCTGTATCAGCTACACGCTCCGCGGCGACCGCCATCCGCGGGAGGCTTGAGCGGCGTCGGTCCGAGCCGAGAAGAAGTAGAAAGGCAGGTAATCACCATGGCTCCACGGTCGAGCTGGAAGGCGTTCCTCAAGCTGAGCTTGGTCTCCGTGCCGGTGCGCGGCTTCGCCGCGTCGAAGTCGGGCGGCGACGTTCGGTTGAATCAGCTCCACAAGGACTGCAACACGCGCGTCAAGTACCAGAAGATCTGTCCGGAGCACGGCGAGTTGGCTTCCGGCCAGATCGTCAAGGGCTACGAGCACAGCAAGGGCGAGTACGTCATCATCGACGACGACGAGCTGGAGAAACTGCGCACGGAGAACGACCACTCGATCAGCATCGAGGGGTTCATCCCGCCGGACGCGGTCGACCCGGTCTATCACGCGGGCCGCACCTACTACCTGGTTCCCGACGGCGCGCCGGGGCAGAAGCCGTACGCGCTGCTGCACCGCGGCATGCGGGAGAATCGGGTCCACGCGCTGGCGCAGGTCGTGATCGGCGGTCGCGAGCAGATCGTGCTGCTGCGGCCGATCGGCGACCTGCTCGGGCTCACGGTGCTGTACCACCACGCCAAGGTGCAATCGGCGGAGTCGCTGGGCGACGAACTCGGCGACGTGGAGGTTACCGACGAAGAGCTGACGCTGGCCAACACTTTGATCGTCGCCTCCCGAATGGAGCAATTCGATCTTTCCTCCTACGAAGACCGGTACCACACCAGGCTGGCCGAGCTGATCCGCATGAAGGTCGACGGCCAGGAGGTGGTGCATGCCGAGGACGCGGAAGAGCCCAAGATCATCAACCTGATGGACGCGCTGAAGAAGAGCGTCGCCGAGGCGCAGAAGGCCGGCGGTGCCGCGGAGCCGGCGGCCGAGCCGTCGAGCCGGAAGATGGCCCCGAGCGCCCGCACGCGCCGGGCCGGGACCAGGAAGAAGGCGGTGTAAGGAACTGTCGGAGCTGCCGCATCTCATCGCCCCGATGCTCGCCGCCGCCGGCAAACCGTTCGACTCGGCCGACCACCTGTTCGAGATCAAGTGGGACGGGTTTCGCACCATGGCGCACGTCGAGCGCCGATCGCTGCGGCTGGTGAGCCGGAGCGGGCGCGACGTGACCGCGCAGTACCCCGAGCTATCGCCGCTGGCCGCGCTCCCGGACGGCAGCGTCGTCGACGGCGAGATCGTCTTCCTGCGCGACGGCGTGCCCGATTTCGAGTCGCTGCAGCCGCGCGATCAGGCGCGTGGCGCACGGCGCGCCGCGGCGCTGGCGGCGGAGCGCCCGGTGCGGTTCATCGCCTTCGATCTGCTGTACCGGGATTTCGAGTCGCTCATGGCGCAGCCGCTCCGCGCACGCCGTGACCGGCTGCTGCGGCTCGACGCCCCGGAGCCGATGGCGGTCTCGGAAGCGGTTCTCACCGGCGGGCGGCGGCTGTACGAGAGCGTATGCTCGGCCGGCCTGGAAGGGATCATGGCAAAGCGCCTCGACAGCCCGTACCGGCCCGGCCGGCGATCGGATGCGTGGGTCAAGGTGAAGCGGCGGTTGCGCGCGCTGTGCGCGATCGTCGGCTTCATGCCCCAGGAAGGAGGCGACATTCAGAGCGTCGCGGTGGCGATCGACCGCGCCGGCGTGCTCACCTATGCCGGCCGGGTCGGCACCGGTTACCGCGAGCAGGAGCGCCTGCGTCTGGCCCGACTGCTGCGCGAGCGCGTCACCGATCGCGCGCTGGTGGCGCTGCCGGCCGGCGCGGTCGGCGTGCGGCCCGGGCTCTACTGTGAGGTCAACTTCGTGGACCAGACGCGCGCCGGGGTGCTGCGGGCGCCGGTGTTCGAGCGGCTGATCGAGGAGCCGTAGCCGTGGCGGAGGCGGTCGTGGCGCTGTTCAGTACGGAGCAGATCGCCCGGATACTCGATGTCCCGCCGGCCGAGGTGCGGCGCTGGGTGCGGGGCGGGCTGCTGCGGCCGGCAAGGATTGATCGGCGGTCGGCGTTCTTCGATTTCAAGGACGTAGCCGCGTCGCGCGCGGTCGCGGCGCTGACCCGCGCCGGCGTTACGCCGCGGCGCATCAAGCGATCGTTGCGCCAGATCGGGGAGTGGCTGCCGGACGCGCACGACCAGCTTACCCGTCTGGAGGCCGGCGCGGCCGGCCGCGGCGTGCGGGTGCGGCTCCGCTCCGGCCAGGCGGCCGACCCGTCCGGCCAGTTGCTGTTGGACCTGGCCGGCGAGGTCGAGCGCTCCCCGCCGGCCGAGGCGCGGATCGTGGCGCTCTACCCGGCGGCGGGGAGCGCGGCGCCGGACGCGGACGGCGCCGAGGCGTGGTTCGACGCCGGCGTGCGCGCCGAGGAGGCCGGAGCGTACGAGCAGGCGGTGGACGTCTACGAGCGGGCGGTCGCGCGGGGCGATGCCTCGGCGGAGATCGACTTCAACCTCGGCAACGCGCTGTACGCGCTCGGCCGCGCCGCCGATGCCGCCGCCAGCTACCTCCGCGCCGTCGGCCGGGAGCCCGGCTACGTCGAGGCGTGGAACAACCTTGGCAACGCGCTGATCGACACCGGCCGCGCGGCCGAAGCGATCGACGCCTACCGCCGTGCGCTCGCCCTGGACCCGCACTACGCGGACGCGCACAGCAATCTGGCCGAGGTATTGGCGCGCCTCGGCCGGACGGCCGAGGCGCGGCGTCACCGGCAGGCGTACCTGCGCGAGGCCCCGCACGGCGATCGCCCACCCCAATGGCGGCTCCTGATCCGGCACCGTCCGGATATCTCGTGAAGCGCCGCCAAGGGCTGCTGGTCACCGATCTGGACGGCACGCTGCTCGGCGCCGACCGGCGGCTGCGCGACTGCGACCGCGCGGCCCTCAGCCGGCTGGGACGCGACGGCTGGCGCCGCGCGATCGCCACCGGGCGGAGCCTCCATTCGTTTGGCTTGGTCGCCGGCGAGCGGTTCCCGGTCGATTACGTGGTGTTCTCGTCGGGCGCCGGGATATATGACGTACGCGACCGCCGCCTGCTCCGCGCGCACACGCTCACCGGCAGCCAGACGTCGTTGGCGGCGCGGGTGCTACACGCCCTGGACCTCGATTTCATGGTGCACCGGCCGATCCCGGACAACCATCACTTTCAATACCGGCGCAGCGGGCGACCGAACCCGGACTTCGACGTGCGGATCGACCGCTACCGCAGGTTCGCGGCGCCGCTCGCCGGCGAGCCGGGTCCGAGCGCGCAGTTGCTGGCCGTCGTGCCGGTCGATCGCTCGGAGCCGTCCAGCGACGAGGTGGCGGACCTGCTGCCGGACCTCACCGTGATCCGCACCACCTCGCCGCTCGACCATCGTTCGACCTGGATCGAGATCTTCCCGCGCGAAGTCTCCAAGAGCCAGGCGGCGGCGTGGTTGGCCGCACGCCACGGCATCCGTCGCGGCCAGGTCTGCGCGGTCGGCAACGACTACAACGACGGAGACCTGTTGGCCTGGGCCGCCTCCAGCTACGTGGTCGCCAACGCGGCGCCGGAACTGCGCGCGCACTACGACGTGGTCGCCGCCGCCGGCGGTTGCGGCGTCGCCGAGGCGATCAGCCGCTGGCGGTCGTCCCGGTGGCGGGACGGCGCACGTCTCACAGCGAGACGCCGGCCGTTCCGCGCGTAAGCTGAAAGGCCGCCGCGCCGCGGCGAAGCTGCGCGGGCGTATAGTCGCCGGACAGCGCTGCGGCGGCCAACTCCACCAAGCGGCGTCCGGCCCGCTCCGGCGCGCCTTCCTCGGCAAGCGCCAGATCGAAGCCGGGGGCGCCGGCCCCGCCGGTCACCTGCAGCACCGGCACGAACGGGTGCGCGTGCATCGGCCGGCTCGGGCTGAACGCAATGATCAGCTCGGCGCCGGCCGCGGCCAGACCGCCGGCGATCTCGTCGACGTGGCCGGTGGGTGCCGCCATCAGGTGCAGCCCGCCGGCGGACGGCCGTTCCGCGAAGCGGACCGACGGCCGGCGCCGATCCGCGGCGATGCCGGCGGCGGCCAGCGCGTCCGCGGTCGGGCCGGCGGCCGGCGCGATGACCGATCCCCCGCAGGCGGCGACGGCGACCGCGAAGCCGGCCAGCAGGTCGATCGCGGCCGAGCAGGACGGGGCGCCGGCCGCGACGATGCCGATCACGGGAACCGCGTCCCGGCGCGGAGCATCGCCGCCGGCGCGGCCGGCTGCCGCTTCGGCGAAAAAGGCGGCCACCCGCTCCGTGACCGCTGCGATGCCGCCGTCGAGCTGGATGCTCGCCCAGCCGAAGCGGTCGGCCGGCTGACCGGCGTCGCGCAGGGCGGCGCGGAAGTAGTCGTTGTGCGTGCGCTCGCAGCCGTGCTCCAGCAGCAGCGCGGTCGCCACCGCCGGGTGCAGCAGGTGGCCGACCAGCGTGCGGGTGTAGAGGTCGTCGCTCCCCCCTGATCCGCAGCCCTCGGTGTGCGGCAGGGCGACCACCCCGGCCAGAGCGCCGGCGATGCCGCGCCGCTCGATCTGCGCGGCGATCAGGCCGGCCACCTGCCCGGAGCAGAGCGAGGTCGGCGCGATCAGGCCGATGCGCGGGCGCGCCTGCGGCCACGCCGGCGCCGGGAAGCGGCCGTGCCGCAGGTCGCGGCGCGCCGCCGCCGGGTGGAGCGCGGGCGTGGCGGCGATCGTCTCGGCAGCGGCCCCGGCGGCTCCGCCGCGGCCGCCGGGGCGGCGTCCTTCGAGCCCTTCGCCGACCGCCCAATCCCGCCAGATGGAGACTTGGCTGTGGCCGGCCATCTCACCCTTGGTGCGCTCCCCGGAGGCGACGCGGAGCGTCTGCTGCAGCACCTCGTCGGCCAGCGCCTCCATCGGCTCGCCGTCCAGGTAGCGGCCCGCGTTCACGTCCATCTCGCGCGGCAGCAGCCGGTAGCGCGGGGTGGTGGTGACGAACTTCACCGTCGGCACGAAGGGGAAGTTGGTGATCGATCCGTTGCCGGTCACGAAGAAGATCAGGTTGGAGCCGGAGGCGACCTGACCGGCGACGCTCTCCAGGTCGTTGCCGGGGCTGTCCATGAAGTGCAGCCCCGGTTCCGCGACCGGCGCCGCATAGTCGACCACGCCGGCCAGCGGCACGTCCGGAGCCTTCTTGGCCGCCGCGCCGATCGACTTCAGGGTGATGTTGTAGAGGCCGCGCAGCTTGTTGCCGCCCGAAGGGTTGCCGGCCGCCGACTGCCCGTGGCGGGCGGTCCACGCCTTGAAGCGCTCGACCCGTTCCAGGAAGGCGGCGGCGGTCGGCCGATCCTTGACCGACGACAGCACGTAGCGCTCGGCGCCGATCAGCTCGTCGGTCTCCGCCAGGATGGCGCCGCCGCCGGCGGCGATCACCGCGCGCGCTACCGCGCCCGCCAGCGGGTTGCCGGATATGCCGGAGAACGCGTCCGAGCCCCCGCATTGCAGTGCGATGTTGAGCGCCGACAGCGGCAGCGCGCGGCGGCGGGCGGCGGCCGCCGCGCGCAGCAGCGGCAGCGCGACGGCGTCGTCGACCGGGTCGCCGGCGGTGGCGACGACGATCGGCACGCGGTCGAGCCGGCGCGAGCGCGCCCCGGCGCCGGCGGTCACGTCCGCCCACCGCACGGCGCCCGCCGGATGATCCAGCACCACGGCGCCGGCGACGTTGGGATGGACCAGAAAGCCGACCAGCGTGCGCTTGAGCAACTCGCGGTTGTTGGGCGGCTCCGGGCCGCCGCCCTCGGTGTGCGCGACCGGCACTACGCCGTCGGTGCCGCCGAGCGCGCGCGCTCGGCGGTTCAATCGGGCGGCCAGCGCGATCGCGGCGGCGCCTGCGTGCGAGTTGACCGCCAGCACGATCACGTAGTTGCGGGTGCCGAAGCCGCGTTCGCCGCGATCGTAGCCGGAGAACCGCAGGTCGGCCGGCGCCGCCGGCAACGGCTCAGCCGGTGCGACCTCGTCCAGCCGCGCCGACTGGTCGAGCGGCTGGTCCTCGAAGTTGGCGTCGGCCGGCAGCTTCTGCGGCAGGTCTCGTTGCGCCAGCGCCTCGATCATGCCGGCGTTGCGTATCCAGTCGCCGGGGTCGATGTCGCGCAGCGCCCTCCCGAACGGATAGCCCCAGGAGAGCAACGCTTCCCCGCGCCGGATACCGGTTACGGCGACCCGGTGCCCTTCGAGCACCGGGTGCGCCAGCCGCCACGTCCCGCCGTGACGGATCTCCTGCCCGGCGGGCAGGGTGGAGAGCGCGATCGCGACGTTGTCCGCGCCCGCGGCCAGCCGCGCCACGGCCGGCAGCGCGACCGGCCGATCCGCGGGAGAGGTCATCCGAACCCTGCGCAGGGGGGCGGCCGTCTCAGGAGGACTCGCCGGCCAGCAACTCGTCGAACACCTCGCGGCCGCGTCGCAGCTCGGCGATGAAGGCCATGAACTCGCTGCCCTGGACCAGGAGCTGAGCTCCCTTGGCGTGGATGCCGGCCGTGAGCGCCACGTCGCCCGGCACGCCCCACGCCTTGCCGTGCCGCTTGGCCGCGGCGGCCACCCGATCGATGGCGGTGTCGAGGTCCAACTCGCCCGGGTGGTGCCGGAGGCGCAGACTCAGGTCGGAGGGGCCGATGAACAGCCCGTCGACGCCGTCCACCGCCGCGATCGCGGCGGCGTTCTCGACCGCCTGCGGGGTCTCGATCTGGACCACCACGAAGGTCTGCCGATTGACGTTCTCCGCGTAGTTCTCACCGGCGTCCAGGAAGTAGTCGCCGTCCAGGCCGGCGCCGTCCATGCCGCGGCTGCCGATCGGCGGGAACTTGACCGCCTGCACGATCTGCCGCGCCCGCTCCGGGGTGTTGACCAGCGGAAACATCATCCCCGCGGCCCCGTCCTCCAGCACCCGGTAGAGCTGGGCGCCGTCGACCAGCGGCACGCGCACCATCATGTCGATGTCGACCAGGTGGGACAGTGTCAGGAGCGACTGCAGTTCGCGCTGATCCATCGAGCGGTGCTCCAGGTCGAGCCACACGCAATCGAAGCCAAGGTGCGCGGCGTGGCGTAGGAAGGCCGGAACGAAGTGGCCCAGTCCGCAGATGCGCACGGCGCGGCCGGCGCGCAGCTTGGCCAGGGTCTTGCTGACTCTCATGGTGAGTTCCTCTCGTCGTCGGTGGTTTCGTCCACGAAGGGGATCTGGTTCGCTTCGCAGAACTTCCTGGCCCCTGCCAGGTAGCCGTCGAACAGGTCGCGGTTCCGGCGCCGGCGCAGCAGGAGCGGCTCGATCGTGCCGCGCACGTGCAGCTCCAGCACGTCGTCGTCCACGAACCGGTACAGTGCGAACGTCCGTTTCCTGACCAGCCGGAACCGCACCAGATCGTCGCGGGTCAGGTTGTGGACCGCCGGCCGTTTCGCTTCCACGTCGATCAGCACCAGCTCGGTCTTGTCGAAGGTGAGTCTCGGGCGAGCCATGCCGTACCGTACCCGACGCGGCGCCGCGCTAGCGATCCCCGGCGCCGGGGACGGAGGTGAGCTTCGGATCCCACGCCGCGGTCAGCTCGGCGATCACCCGGTCCAGCACCTGTCGGGCGCTGCCGTCGCGCGTGGTGCGGCGGCTCCACTTCCATTGCTCCAGGTAGGCGTCGCTGCCGGCCAAGCCCTCCTTCATGGCGACGCGGTCGATCTCCGTCTGGTAGCGGTCGGGCATCGGCGCGGACAGCGTGCCGCCCTCGCCGTACGCCTTTACCTGCGCGGGAATCCCGCGCCACGACAACACCTTGTACTCAGCCATCGGCCTGTCAGTCCCCCTCGTTCAGTTGTCCCCGGCGATGCGCGCGCAGGAACGCCTTGCATCGGTCGTCACGGCCCAGCAGCAGGTCCTCCGCCATCGTGTAGCGGACCGATGCGCGGTCCATGCCGTGCACTTCGTCGAGGTGGCTGGTCACCGGATCGACGATGCCCGAATCGGCGCCGGCCTCGATCGCCAGCAGCAGGAACACGTCGTTGATCAGCCGCCGCTGCGGCATCCCGAACGACACGTTGCTGAAGCCGCCGGTGACGTGGATGTCGGGGCCGAAACGGCGGCGGATCGTCCGGATGGCGTCGAGGCAGTGGTTGCCGAATTCGATGTCGACCGAGATCGGGAACACCAGCGGATCGACGAAGATGTCGCTCGCCTCGATCCCCTTGCCGAGCGCCGCCTCGATGATGCGGGTGGCGTTGTCGACCCGTTCGCCGGCGCCGGCCGGCATGCCGGAGTCGCCGGCGGCGGTGACCACCACGCGCGTGTCGAAGCGCTTCACGTCATCCAGCACCTCGATCCGCTCCAGCGACGCGGAGTTGAGCAGCGGCCGGCCCGACCGGTCCGCGTCGACCGCCTCCAAGCCGGTGCGGATCGTGTCGCCGTTGGACGAATCGATCGACAGCGGCGTCGATCCGGTCTCCTGCACCATGCCGGCCAGCCACGCCATGGCCTGCTGCTGCTCGTCGGGCTTGAGCGACACCTCGTCGACGTTCAGATCCAGGTAGTCGGCGCCGGCGCGCTCCTGGCGGTCGACCAGCGTCGCCAGGTACTCGAGCGCGACCGGGGTGTCCGGCCCGCCGGCCATCGCCGTGCGCACCGCGATGCCGACGTGCTTGACGCGGCCCTCCTCGTAGTCCTGGCCCTTCTTGACGGCGTCGGGGATCGGCAGGTAGCGGCTGTCGCCGGCGCGATCTCTGAAGCGGACCGACTCGCGTCCGTCGGGCGCCTCCACGATGCGCTTGCCGCGGCGCAGCAGCACGCGGGTGGTGTGAATGTTCTCGCCGATCGTCGTGAATCGTCCGTTGCCGTCCCCCAAACCTGTTACTCCTCCGGGTTGACCTGGATGCTCCATTCGATCTTCTTCAACGCGCGTCGGCGCCGAGTTGCATCGGCTCGAAGCGGCAGCCGTCAACGAACAGCTCGAAGAAATCCGGCTCCAGCTCCAGCTCCACGTGCTCGATGCGCTGCGCTAACGCGTCGGCGCGCTTCCGTTCCGCTTCCGACAGTAGCGCGATTCGGGCGCCTTCGACCGCGGCGTTGCCGACCTTCTCGATGCGCTCCACGGGAACGGGCGCCAGCATGCCGATGTCGATGGCATTGCGCGGATCGACGTAGGTGGCGAAGCCGCCGGCCAGATAGAGCCGCTCGAGCTCCGCCGGCTCGATGCCGAAATGGCGCATGGCGATCATCTGACCGCAGTAGTTGGCCGCCTTCGCCTGCGCCAGGGCGCTGGCGTCCGCGCGCGAGAAGGTGATGCGGTCCGGCACCACGTCGATCTCCTTGAGCCGCCGGTCCGCGGTGAAGACGCCCTTGGGCGTGATCAGGCCGTGCCGGCGCAGCTCCGCGACCAGATCGATCAGGCCGGACCCGCAGATCCCTTCCGGCGGCGCGCCTCCGATAGTGTGGAACGCGAAGCGCTCGCCCTCCCAGACCAGCGACTCGATGGCGCCATCGTAGGCCGGCATGCCGTAGGCGATCAGCCCGCCCTCGAAGGCCGGCCCGGCCGGGCACGACGCGGCGATCATCCGCTCCCGGTGGCCGACCACCACCTCGGTGTTGGTGCCGACGTCGACCAGCATGATCGGCCGGTCGAGGTCGGCCATGCCGATCGCCGTCAGGCAGGCGACCGTGTCGGCGCCGACGTGACTGCCGATGATCGGCAGTCCGATGACGCGCGCCCGCGGGTTGAGGTGGAGGCCGAGCCGCCGCGCGGGCGTCTCCAGCGCCGTGGTGGCGCGGCGGCCGGCGCGGAAATCGGCCTCTACCGAGGACCGGTACGGCCGCTGGCCCAGCCCCTGCACGTCGAGCCCGAACAGGATGTCGCGCATGGTCGGGTTGCCGGCCACGACCATCTGCGTGACCGATGTCCGCCGGAAGCCGCAGGATCGCGCCATCGCGCGTATCTCGGTATTGATGGCGTTGATGATCGCTTGCTGCAGCTCGCCGGTGAAGCTGCCGGCCGCGTAGGAGATGCGATGCATGATGTCGCTGCCGGCGAACCCCTGCGGGTTGGCGAAGGAGGCGGTGACGATCGTCGCCTCGGCCTGCAGGTCGACCACCTTCATCACCACGGTGGTGGTGCCCAGATCGATGGCGAGCCCCAGCTCGCGGCCCCGGAAGCGGTCCCGGACGGCGCCGGCCGCTCCCGCGCCGGCGCGCGGCGCCGGGGCGACGGTCCGTTCGCGGCAGGCGCGCCTGCCGCCGGTGCCGCTGCTGCCGCCGCTGGTGAGGATGCGGGGCGAGCGGCGCAGCGGCTGGAACGCTACCTCGGCGTCGAGGTCGGTTACTTCGGTCTGGCAGGCCAGCCGGAACGGGTCCTGCAGGAAGCGCTCTGCTTCCGTGCGCGGGCTCAGCGCGGCCAGGCCGGCGTCGACCCGGACCACGCACTCGTGGCAGATGCCGGTGCGCGCGCACGAGCTGGGCACGCGAGTGGCGGCGCGGTCGGCGTAGTCGAACAGGGTCGCGCCGGCGGCCGGTCGCAGCCGCTCGGCGCCGCTGGCGACGGTCGCCGAGCCGCGCTCGCCGGATACGTGATCGGCGGCGCTCGCCGGCTCGGTTTCCCAGGCGCTGCGGTAGTCGAGCTGGTCGTCGCCGGCGCAGAGGAAGCGGGGCCGGCCCGCGCCGGGCTCGTAGCGGTGCTCGCCGGCCGGGGGCCGGCGCTGGTTGCGGCAGCCGAACGAGGCGGTGCACCGGTCGTGACGGTCCTTGTACGGACAGCGCCACTGCGCCTGCGCGCCCGCGTGGTCGGCGATCGTCGCCAGCACCGAACTGAGGCGGTCCAGGCGCTCCTGCCAAGCGTCCGCGTCGAGCCCTTCGGCCACGGTGGCGCCGCCGCTCGCGGCGCCGGACGCCTGCGGCTCAGTCGTCGCTCCGCTCCCGCTCGACCATCAGCCGCTTCGCCAGTTCCACGCACGCCACCGCGTCCGCGCCGTAGCCGTCGGCGCCCATGTCGTCGGCGAACTCCTGCGTGACCGGGGCGCCGCCCACCATGATCTGCACGTCATCGCGCAGGTCCGCGTCGATGAACGCCTCGATCGTCTTGCCCATGTTGGGCATGGTGGTGGTCAGCAGCGCCGACATGCCGAGCAGCGGCGCCTGATGTTCCTCGACCGCGTCGATGAACTCGTCGGAGGAGGTATCGACGCCCAGGTCGATCACCTCGAAGCCGGCGCCCCGCAGCAGCATGATGCAGAGGTTCTTGCCGATGTCGTGCAGGTCGCCCTTGACGGTGCCCATCACCACCATGCCCTGCGACGGCACGCCGGATTCCGACAGGATCGGCTCGATGTGGGCCATGCCGGCCTTCATGGCGCGCGCGCACGCCAGCACCTCCGGCACGAAGATGATGTTGTCCCGGAACTTGATGCCGACGATCCCCATGGCGGCGATCAGCCCGTCATCCATGATCTCCAGCGCGGTGATCCCGCCGTCGAGCGCCTTTCTGGTCAGCTCGTCGACATCGTCGTCCTCGCCCTCGATGAGCGCCGCCGAGATCTCCTGCATCGACGGCCGCGCCCGCGCGAAGGTCTCGATCATGCGCGCGCGCTCGTCGGGCCGTTCGATGAACTCCTCGATCTCGGAACGGATCAGCTCGTTGTCTATGTCGTCGATCTGCGCCATGTGTGTGGTTTCCGTATGATTTCCAGCCGTGCGTGCTGTCAGTTGTGGTGCTGCCGCGTCCAGTCGGCGACCGCGGCCGGGATCGCCTTGAGGTTCTCGAGCGGCGTCTGCAGCGGGATCGCGCACTCCGGGCCGACCAGCTTGATGCCGGCGTCGAGGTTCTTGCGCACCTCCGCCTGCACCTCCGCAGGGCCGCGGGCGAACAGCGTCTCCGGGTTGTTGACGTTGCCGATCAGCGCGATGCGATCGCCCACGACCTCCACCGATTCCGCCGGGTCGTTCTTGGAGTCGTAGTGGAAGGCGGCGAAGCCGGTCTCGGCTATGTAGCCCATCCGGTCGATCGTCTTGCCGCAGATGTGCAGGATGAGCGGGATCGGGATGCGCTCCGCGAACTCGACGTGCAGGTCGCGCAGGTAGCGCCGGTAGTAGTCGCCCGACACCAAGTCGCCGGTGGCGTGGTCCGGCAGCGTGAGCGCGTCGGCGCCCGCCTCGATCTGAGCGACGCCGAAGGCGATGGTCGCCTCCTTGAGCCGGTCCAGGATCAGCTTGGTCGCGTCGGGATCGTCCAGGGAGAGCAGCAGGAACCGCTCGACGCCGAAGCAGTGGTAGGCCAACGACCACGGCCCCATGGTCTTGCCGATCACCGCCGCCTCGTCGCCGTACTCCGCCTTGAGCCGGCGGATCGCGTCGAGCACGCAGGCGGTGTCCGGGTGGGTCAGGAAGTCGCGCGGGATGACGATGTCGTCGGCCGTCTCCCAGATCGGCTCGCTCATCTTGACGGTCGGCCAGTTGTCCTTCTGCTCCCACTGGATATTGCAGCCCAGCGCCGCGGAGTCCTGGATGATGGTGAACACCGGCATGATCGTGTCGAAGCCGAGCTCCGTGTAGCCGGTAGCCGCCAGGCGCGCCATCAGCTCGCCGTCGCGGTTGGCCTGCGGAAACGGCGCTTCGACCAGGTCCATCAACTCCACGGTCGCCACCGAGGTCGGGTTGCACACCGCCGGACGGTCGACCGGTTCGCCGCGAAACGCCGCCAGCACCCGCTCCTTGCCTGTCATCGGTCTCCTCCGTTCATCGCTGCTGGCTCGGCGCGCTCAGCATGCCGCGCGCCGCCGCCGCTTCCTGCTCGCGCAACGCGCCGCGCACATTGAGCGCGCGGATGAGCAGCAGGCTGATCAACTCGTGGTGGTCGGCGCCGCACGGGAACCGCACCTCGGTACCATCGACCTGAAGTTCCGCCAGCTTGCCCAGACCGGCGGCGATCGCCGCCACCCGCCGCCGCTCGCGCGCGCCGTCCCGGTCGCCGCCGCAGCGGTAGCGGCCGCCGCCGAGCGCGTCGACGCGGACGGTCAGATCGTTCTTCTTGTCGAGCACCGACAGCGGCCGGCGTTCGGGATCGGTGCCGGGCGGCGCCTTGCACGACTCCACGAACAGGCGCTTGAGCGCAGCCTCGTGGGCATGTCCGCAGGCGAAGCGCACCGCCAGGGGACTGCCGCCGCCGGCGACCATCCCGCCGGCCGTCCGCATGACGCCGGCCAGGAAGCGCAGGCGGTCGCCGGCGCCGTCGCGCCGGCTGTAGCTGTGCAGCAGATAGGTCGCGCCGCCGCCGTCGTCGTCGCGGTAGACCGCGATGCTGATGTCATGGAAATGGGGGTCCATCGACAGCAGATCGATGCGGCGGCCCAGATCAAGGGTTTCCATGGCCGGAGTCGATCCTACGGCGGGGCCGACATCGGGTCAAATGCGCTAACATCCCGTCAATGGATCACCTGCGGCTGATCTGCGACTTCGGCGAGATGAGCGGGCTGTTCATGGGCTCGCGGGCGTTCCTGGACAAGGCCGTGCAGATGGTCGCCCGCCGCATGCGGGCGGCGGTGTGCAGCATCTACATCTACGACGAGGAATCGGAGCAGCTCGTGCTGCGCGCCACCATCGGGCTGGAGCCGTCGTCGGTCGGCCGCGTGCGGCTGGCGATGGGCGAGGGGATCGTCGGCGCCGCGCTCGAAGGCCGGCGGCCGATCCTGCAACGGGTCGCCTCCGAGCACCCCAGCTTCAAGTCGGTGCCGGGCATCGAGGAGGAGCGCTACGAGGCGTTCCTGGCGGTGCCGATCACGCGCGGCATCGCCTCCATCGGCGCGCTGGCGGTGCAGCGCGAGGTCGCCACGCCGTTCGACGAGGACGACGCGCTGGCGCTGCGCGCGGTCGCCTCGCAGCTCGCCAATGCGCTGGAAAACGCGCGCCTGCTGATGGATGCCAAGGGCGCAGACAAGTCGGCGCGGCGCGAGGGGCAGCGCCGGCCGCTCCGGGGAGCTCGCGGGCAGCGCGCCCGCGCCGGCGAGCGGTTCTTCGGGCAGACCGCCGCCGAGGGACAGGCGGCCGGCCCGGCGGCGCTGTTCGACCGCGAGGGGGTGTACGAGTCGTTCGCGCGGCGCACCTACGACCGCGCCTACGGCCGGGCCGATTTCGAGTCGGCGGTGCTGGCCACGGAGCGCCAGCTCGAAGCGCTGCAGGCCAAGGTGGAAGACAAGCTCTCCGACGTGGCGTCGCTGATCTTCACCGCCCACCTGCTGATCCTGAAGGACCCGGAGTTCACCGGCCGGGTGCTGGCCGGCATCGAGCGGGGTGACGGCGCGCCGCGCGCGGTCCTGCAGGTCGCCTCCACCTACCTGCAGCGCTTCGCCGCCAGCGAAAGCCCCTACGTCAAGGACAAGGTGCAGGACGTCAAGGACGTGGTGGTGCGTCTGGTCGGCAACATCATCGGCCAGAGCCCGGCGATCGACTCCCAGCCGGGCAGCGTCGTGGTCGCCCGCGAACTCTACCCGTCGGACCTGCTGGAGCTCTCCGCCCTGGGGGTCGCCGGCGTCGTGCTGGTCACCGGCGGTGCCAGCTCGCACCTGTCGATCCTGGCCCGCTCGCTGGTGCTGCCGCTGATCATCGTGCGCGACGAGCGGATGCTCACCGTCGCGGAGGGGACCACCCTGCTCCTCGACGGCGGCGGCGGCGTCGTCCAGGTCAACCCCGGCGAGACGGCGCTGCGGAGCTTCCGCGACCAGCGGGCGGTCCTGGAGGACCTGGAGCGGCGGGTGCCGGGGCAGCCGGTCACCAGGACGCTGGACGGTACCGGCATCCGCATCCTGGCCAACGTGAACCTGCTCTCCGACGTCGATCTGGCCACCCACCGGGGCGCCGACGGCATCGGCCTCTATCGCAGCGAGTTCCCGTTCATCGTGCGCAGCGACTTTCCGACCGAGGAGGAGCAGCTTGCGGTCTACACGCAGCTCCTGGCGCGGTTCTCCGGGCGGGAGGTGACCCTGCGGACGCTCGACATGGGCGGCGACAAGGTCCTCTCCTACTTCACCGACGACACGCGGGAGGCCAACCCGTTCCTGGGCATGCGCTCGATCCGCTTCTCGCTGCGCAACCCGGACATCTTCCGCCAACAGGTGCGGGCCATGCTCCGCGCCGGCGTCGGCCGCGCCATCCGCATCATGTTCCCCATGGTGTCGGCGCTCGACGAGTTCCTGCACGGCCGCAGGATCACTCTGGACTGCGTCGAGGAGCTGCAGCGCGAAGGGGTGGCGTGCGAGGCGCCGGCCATCGGCATGATGGTGGAGGTCCCCTCCGTGCTACCGATCATCGACGCGTTCGCGGCCGAGGCCGACTTCCTGTCGATCGGCAGCAACGATCTGATCCAGTACCTGATCGCCGTCGACCGCACCAACGACAAGGTGGCCGATCTGTACCGCCCGTACCATCCGGCGGTGTTGCGCTCGCTGAGTCTGGTGGCCGCCAGCGCCGCCGAACACGGCACCGATCTGTCGGTCTGCGGGGACATGGCGCACCAAGCCGAATACGTACCGTTCCTGATCGGCATCGGCGTGCGCACGCTGAGCGTGGAGCCGCTCTACCTGCCGCGCGTCCGGGCGCTGATCGCCGGCATCGACCTGCAGGAGGCGGAGGCGGAGGCGGAGGAGATGCTGGGCTGCACCACGCTGACCGACGTCGAGGAGGTGATGGGCGAACGGCTGTGGGCGCGCCGCGAGGAAGCCGAGCCGGCCTGAGCTCAGTCGTCCAGCGCCAGCACGCCTTCGCGGATCGCGCGATACGGGTCAGCTCGGGACGCTTTCGACGCAGCCCCTTGCGCCTCGGCATTTTTGAAGCGCGAAATCAGCAATTTGGAAGCAGAGTCTCAGGAAATGGCTGATGGTGCCGTGCGCGAGAGACGGTATGGTGCTTATCGATGTGATGGAGCAGTCGGAGCCAGCATAGCGTTAGGAGGCCTTGCCTATGGGATCACCGAAACAAGTACTACTGGGAGTCGAACCAACGACGCTGCCGACAACATCAACGAAGCTCACGCATGGTTGTCCGCGAGAAGTCCCGCATACGCGGAACGGTGGCTCGCGGCGATCCGTGACGGGATACTCAACGACGCCTTCGAGAAGAGATACGTCACCTGCTCATAGGCTGGGTGCGGTGCTCCGGTGACCGAACGTGCGCGGCGTGAACCCCACCCGATTGGTGATGCTGGCGCTGCTACCGGTGGCGCGAATCACGAACAGGCCCAGCCGCTCGGCACGCACCTCCGACTCCTGGTATGCCTTCAGATAGGCAACCGCCCCGTAGATACGGCGTTCGGCGTATTCGGGCATCAGTTCTGGAAACTCGTTCAACCGCCCGCTGAAACGATCGACGTCGGGCACCCTGAGAGTGGTCTTGACTTCCACCACCACGACCTCTTCGCCGTTGATGGCCACGATGTCGAACTCCCAGCGCCGCTCACCGTAGTTCTGCCGCGGGTTGGTTACCGTGTGCTGCACCGCGATGCCCCGCTGCCGGAGGAGCTTGACAAGGTCGCCTTCCACCAGGGACTCCATCAGCTTGCCCCACTGCCCGTTGAACAGCGCGTCCAGCTTGTCCATGCGCCGGTTGGCGGCCCGTGCCTGCCGCTTGAGCAGTTGATCGGTCTCCTGCATGCGGCGCGCAGTCTCCTGCTGCACTGCGGAGACCTCGCGGAGAATCTCCCAGATCTCCTGCGGGTTCGCGGGTTCGCGGTGTCCGTTGCCTTCGGTCATGGGTACGCTCGCTCATTCGATGGTAACGACCGCCGCGGGTTCCGGCAAGCTTAGTCAGGATCGCGTCGAATCGTGTCGTGGCGCACCGACGCATCGTTCCGAATGGCCGGCGGGACTACTTGAGCTCGTTCTCCATGAATACGCTATGTATGCCACTATCGCCATAGACCCTTACATCATCCATTTCCTGATTTCGAGCTTCCAAATTGCTGAGACCTCGATGGATCTCGGGTGGCGGGCGCGCTCAGTCTTCCAGCGGCACCGCTCCTTCGCGGATGGCGATACGGGTCAGATCGGCGACGCTTTCGATCTGCAGCTTTTCCATCACGTGGTGGCGGTGGGAGTCGACCGTCTTGACGCTGACGCCGATCGCGCCGGCGATCTCCTTGGCGGTCCGGCCCTCGGCCAGGAGCTGGAAGACCTCCCGTTCGCGGTCGGTCAATCCGGCCAGGACCGACTCCGGTTCGTCCACCTCGTGCAGCAGGTCGATGACCGTGCCGGCGATGCCGGCGCCCAGGTACTTGCGGCCGCGCATCACCGTGGCGATCGCGGCGGTCAGCTCGTCGAACGCGCACTCCTTGATCAGGTAGGCGGCTGCGCCCGCCTTGATCATGCGCGCCACGAAGCGACGGTCGTGGTGCTTGGAGAGCGCTACGGTGCGCGTGCGCGGCAGCTCGTCGGCTATGCGCGTCGCCACCTCGATGCCGCTCAAGCCGGGCAGGCCGATGTCCAGGATCACCACGTCGGGCCGCAGCCGGCGCGCCAGCGCCAGCGCCGACGGGCCGTCGGCCGCCTCGCCCACCACGGTGATGCCGTCCTGCCGGTCCAGAAGCGCCCGCAGCCCCTCGCGCATGATTCCGTGATCGTCGACCAGGAGTACCTTCGCTCGGACCGCCGCCGGCCGCGTCATGCGTCGCGGATCCCTTCGGCGATGGGCGCCGCCAGGGCGGAGAACACCGGCAGCGGCCCCAACAGTCCCCCGACCCCTATCGCCGCCGCCACGCCCGCGGCGACGGCCGCCGGCGTGACCACGGGACCGGTCAGGTCGATCGCCGCCGCGTCCTGGAAGACCGGCGTCACCAGTGCGGTGAGTGGCCCCGACAGGAACAGGCTCAAGCCGACGCCGAGCGCTGACGCCGCGGCCACCATGACGAGCGAGCGTATCAGGAACTCGCCGGCGATGGTCCGTTTCGATGCGCCGAAGGCGCGGGACAGCGCGATCTGCCGGGACCGGCTCAGCACCTCCACCATCATCAGGCTGAGCAGCCCCACGCCGCCGGTGACCAGGATCAGGACAGCCAACAGGTTCAGGATCAGCGATAAGGTCCGCACAGTGGAGCGGGGGTCCAGGCCATGCAGGGCTGACGAGTCGGCCTCCTGCTGTATCGTGATCCGATCACGAAGCCGGATCAACCTCCGGGTTCGTCCTGCGGCCGGCATAAGCGGACCGCCTGCTTCGCGTCTCAGCAATTTGGAAGCCCAAATTCAGGAAATGGATGATATACGGAGCAGCTGCCGCCACGGTACAGGTATGCCATGACGTCGACCGACCCTGAATCTGAACCGGAGGAGGTGATGCCAAGAGCGGCTAAACCTGTACCACCAGCCCGATGGCGGATACTACGAGGGAGAGAGAAATGGAAAAATCGATTCCGTTCGGGATGGCGCTTGCGCTGCTGCTCGGCAGCGTGGCCCTGCACAGCTTGACCGACGAGCAGGGAGCCCCGGAAACGTGCTACGTCAATCCCGAACGGGAGGCGGCTTATCAGAAACGCAGCGCGGAGCTCATGGAGGAGATCGATCGATTGCAGGGGCTCGATAACGTGGAACGCCGGAGGTCCTGGTGCGCTGGCGAGTGCGCTTCCCAAGACTTCATATCCATCATGACCCAGCAGATTCTCAGCGATTCGAGCGAAGACTGTACGGCGATCCGCGGCACGTTCGAATGGCCGGCAGTGTACTGGGTGGAGTACCATGCGCGATCCCTTACGCAGCAACGCCCGTGGCCCTTTGCACCTGCAAATACGGGTGGTCTTTGGTCGAGCGAGCATGCGCGACCCGGCGCACGACGGAATCCGACGGGCTCGGCAATGGCGTCTCGGGGGTTTTCTGAGATGCTCCGTCCAACACGCTTACCCGGGCGGGCCCGCTCGAGCGCTGGGCAACCGCATGGTCAGCCGGCTGCCCGAACCGATGGTGGAGCGGATCCGGAGCTGACCCCCCAGGTGGCGCAGGCGTTCGCGGATGCTGAACAGCCCGAAGCCGATTCCCTCCGCGTGCGACAGCGCCTGCTCCACGTCGAAGCCTTTGCCGTCGTCGAGCACCTCGATCTCGTAGGCGCCGGCGCGCACGCGCGCCGTAACCACCGCCGAACGCGCGCCGGCGTGCTTGACGACGTTGCGCAGCAGCTCGCGCACCGACCGGTAGCACAGGATGCGCTCCGTCTCCGTCAGGCCGGCGGGCTCGCCCGTCCCGGAGAAGCTCATCTGCACGCCGGACCGGACGTTGAGGCGTTCGACCAGCCAATCGAACGCGGCATGCAGGCCAAGCTCATGCAGCACCGGCGGCGCCAGCGCGAAGGTGAGCGCGCGCGCTCCGCCGATGCAGCGGTCCAGGATGCGCGTCAACTCCGCAACGCGCGGGTCGGCGGGGTGGGCGGCGGCCAGTTCGGCCGTCTTGATGCGCGCCATGCTCAGTTCGTCGCCCAGGCCATCGTGGATGTCGTTGGCGATCCTGCGTCGCTCGCGCTCCTCTGCCAGGACCAGCTCCGAGGACAGGCGCCGCAGCCGGTCCAGGTAGTCGGCCGCCCGTCGCTGATCGCCGCGCCGCTCGCCTTCGGAAGGCCCGTCCCGGACCGGCTTCATACCCGCTACCGTGCGATGGCCGCGCGGTCCCCGGCAATCGCGAAGGGCGATCTCGGCCTCAGGCTGATGCCGCGGCGCCTCTCGATCACTATCATGATGCAGGAGCGATGCAGGAGGGAGGAAACGCGATGAATATCGACATCCGGGGCGTGCACATGCCGGTGGCGGAAGATACCCGACAGTATCTGGAGAAGAAGCTGCTGTACCGGCTCCGTCACCTGAGCGACGGGATCGTAGACCTGCGCGTCACGCTCACCGCCGACCACGGCTCGATCCTGTTCGGGGCCAACCTGCACCTGCGCTGGGGCAGCGACCTGCACGTGGAGACCGAGGCGTACGACGAGCACGAAGGGGTCGATCGGCTCATCGACAAGCTCGAATCCGCGGCCACCAGGGACAAGGTGCGGATTCAGGAAAAACGGCCCAAGAGGTAGAGGAATGGGTGTCATCACTATTTCCCGGCAGTTCGGGTCCGGCGCCGCCGACATCGTCGAACGCGTGGCCGAGGAGCTGCGCTACGACGTGGTCGACAAGCAGATCATCAGCGAAGTGGCGCGCGCCACCGGCGTTCCCGAGGACCGCGTGAGCGAGGTCGACGAGCAGGACGAGACCGGTCTGCGCGGCATCCTGGAGCGCTGGTTCGAGGCGGCCGCCGCCACCGGCGCCTATCGAGCGTCCGGGTTCGGGGACGCGGCGATCCCGCCGGGCGCCCTCATCGACGATGTGGGCGAGACCACGCACGTGCTCGACCGCGAGGTCTACCACGAGGTCGTCCGCCAGGCGGTCAGGAAGCTCGCTGAGCGGGGCGACGTCATCATCGTCGGCCGCGGCGGCATGATGGTCCTGCAGGACGTGCCGGGCGTGCTGCGCGTGCGGATCACCGCCTCCGAACAGTCGCGCGCGGAACGGGCGGGGGCGCTGGAAGGGCTCGCCGCCCGCGAGGCGCTGCAGTTGGTCCGCGACAGCGACCGGCGGCGGGCGGCGTTCATCGCCCGCAATTATCACGCGGACTGGGAAGACGCCTCCCTGTATCACTTGGTGATCAACACCGAGATCGTGCCGTCCTCGACCGCGGCCAAGGTGATTGCCGCCGCCGCCAAGGATCTGGCCAAGCCGCAGGCCGGCGCGGCGCGCATCCGCAAGCGCTGGTTCCGGCGCCGGACCGAATCGTGATCGGCGCGCTGCGCGGCCGGGGCTGAGACCGGGTCGGGGCGGTCAGCCCACCAGGTTGCGCGGCGCGCCGGCCAGGAAGGCGCGGATGTTTTCCGCGGTCCGGGTGACCAGGTTCTGGCGCGCTTCCCGCGTCGACCACGCCGAGTGCGGCGTGACCAGCGCGTTGCGGGCGGTAAGCAGCGGGTTGCCGTCCCGCGGCGGCTCGCTGGTGAGCACGTCGAAGCCGGCGCCGGCCAGCCGGCCTCGGTTGAGCGCCTCCGCCAGCGCTTCCTCGTCGACGATGCCGCCGCGCGCGGTGTTGATCAGCAGCGCCGAGCGCTTCATCAGCGCGATCGCGCCGGCGTCGATCAGATTGCGGGTCGCTTCGTTCAGCGGCGTGTGCACGGTGACGACGTCCGATGCGCGCAGCAGTTCGTCGAGCGGCGTGTTGGGAAAGGCGCCGTCGGGGATGCCCAGCGCATCGTGCGCGATCACCCGCATGCCGAACCCTTCGGCGATGCGCGCCACCCCTCGTCCAATCGCGCCGAAGCCGACGATGCCGATCGCCTTGCCGTGCAGCTCGAAGGTCGGGTAGCGCAGCAGCGTGAAGCCGTCCGCGGCGGCCCAGTCGCCGGCCGCGACGTCGGCGGCGTATCGGTATGCCTGCGTCGCCAGGTTGAGGATCAGCGCGAAGGCGTGCTGCGGGACGGTGTGCTCGGCGTAGCCGGGCACGTTGCAGACCGGGATGCTGCGTGCGCCGGCGGCCCGCACGTCGACGTTGTCGTAGCCGGTGGCCGCCGCCGCCACCAGCCGCAGGCCGCGGCCGGCCTCGATCGCCGCGGCGGTCACCTTGGCCTTGTTGGTGATCAGCACGTGGGCATCACGCGCGCGCTCCGCCGCTTCGTCCGGGGTGGAGTCGGCGTAGCGCACGTAGTCGCCCTGACCGGCGATGCCGCTGAAGTCGACGTCGCCGTCGAGCGAGTACATCGCGTCGTCCAGGAAGACGATGCGGACGGGGCGAGCCGGATGGACGGGATCAGCCACCGGCTGCCGCCGCACGGCCGCGGCCGTGCGCCTCCGGGTTGACCACCACGCGGGGCGGCCGCTCACCGTTCAGGACCGCGGCCATCCCCTGCGCCATCATCTCTGCCATGCGGTCCATGGCGCCGCGGGTCATCGCCATGGCATGCGGCGCGGTCAGCACGGCCGGATGCCGGAAGATCGGATGATCGAAGTCGGGCGGCTCCGGGTCGAACACGTCGAGCGCCGCGCCGGCCAGCGGGCCGTCCTCGATCCCCGCCAGCACGGCGTCGAGGCTTTCCACCACGCCGCCGCGCGCCAAGTTGATCAGGAACGAGCCCGGTTTCATGGCCGCGATCCGCCGGCGGTCGATCATGCCGCGGGTCTGCTCGGTGAGCGCGGTGTGCAGGCACACGGTGTCGGCGCGCCGGAGCAGCGCGTCGAGGTCGACCAGCTCGACGCCGAGCGCTCCGGCAACCGCCGCATCGGCATACGGGTCGTGCGCCAGCAGCGTGACCCCGAACGGACCGAGCAACCGGGCGAGCGCCTGGCCGATGTTGCCGAAGCCGACGATGCCGGCGGTAAGCCCGGCGACGTCGCGAGCCAGGAACCGCTCCCGCGACGCCCAGTTGCGCTCCTTCATCTGCCGGTCCCAGTAGGCGATCCGCTTGTTGAGCGCCAGCAGGTACGCGACCGACGCCTCGGCCACCGTGGCCGCGTTGGCGCCGGGCGTGGTGATGACCGCCACCCCGCACTCGGTGGCGGCGTCCACGTCGACCGAGTCGTAGCCGACCCCGGTGCGGCCGATGACGCGCAGCCCGCGTGCGCCGCGTATCAGGCCGCCCGGCGCGCCGGAGGAGCCGCGCAGGATGATCCCGATCACCTCGTCGTCGATCGACGCCTCCAGCGCCGCCTGCGAGTTGTCGGCGGTGACCTCGATCGGTCCGTGCGGCGAGAGAATCCGGTGGGTCACCTCCGGAACCGCCGCGGTGGCGATGAACCGCGCCATGTCTACCGCGCTCCGCCGTTCCGGTAGGGCTCCAGGGCGGTCAACGCTGCCCGCGCGCCGCTCGCCACGTAGCTCCCATCGGAACCGATCGCGATGAAGGTGTAGCCGCGCTCGACGGCGGCCGGGACCTGGTCGGGCGTCTGCAGCAGGATGCCGGCCGCCTTGCCCGCCCCCCGGGCGCCGCCGGCGACCCGTTCGAGCGCGGCGATGAAGTCGGGATGGTCGAACTGCTGCGGTATGCCCATGCTGAAGCTCAGATCGTTGGGGCCGACGAACAGTACGTCGGCGCCGTCGACCGACGCGATCTCCGACGCGGCGTCGACGCCGTCGGCGGTTTCGATCTGCAGGACCGTGAGCAGCCCGGCGTCGGAGCTGGCGCGGTATTCCGCGAACTGCGCCCCGAAGCGCGTGGCGCGCACCGAAGAGGCCACGCCGCGCATGCCCGCCGGCGGATAGCGCATCGCCGCGACCGCTGCGGCCGCCTCCTCCGGCGTGCGGACGTACGGCACCATGATCCCGTCCGCGCCGGCGTCCAGGGCGCGCTTGAAGCGTGGTGGCTCGTTCCAGGCGACGCGGACCAGCGCGGCCGCCGGCGTGCCGGCGGCGGCCTGGAGCTGCCGGTAGAGCGTCTCCAGGTCGCCGGCGCCGTGCTCGAGGTCGAGCAGCAGGAAGTCGAACCCGGCGTGACCGGCGATCTCCACGGAGACCGTCGATCCCATGTTGCAGAAGCAGCCGGTGAGCACCTCGCCGGCCATCACCCGGTCCTGAATGAATCTCATCGCCGCGATCTTACCGGAATGATCGCGGGCGATCAGGCAGCGGTCGTACCGGCCGGTTGACCACCGCGATGCCCACGGCGACCAGGGTGCCGCCGGCGATCAGCGGCAGGCCCAGCGGCTCGCCGACCAGCAGTCGGCTGCCGGCAAGGCCGGCCAGCGGCTGCAGGAAGAACAGCACCGACAGCCTGCTCGGGCTGTAGCGCTGCAGCATGGAGAACCAGGACAGAAAGCAGAAACCGGCAACCACCAACCCCACGTAGGCCAGCGCCGCCGCCGACCGCGCGCTCAGCGGCGCGGCGAACGGCTCCTCGAAGATCAGCGCCAGCGCCGCGTACGGCGGCAGGCTCAGCGTCATCATCCAGAACAGCAGCCGCAGCGCGTCGGTCCGCCCCGACAGCCGCTTGGCGCTCACCGTGCGCAACGCCAGCCCGATCGCGCTGCCGAGCAGCACCAGGTCGCCGAGCGCGGTGGCGCCGGTTGCGACGTCGCGCCCGATGAAGGTCACCGCCACCCCGCCGAAGGCGACCAGGATGCCGATGACCACTGGAGTCGTCAGGCGGTCGCCCGGCACCAGCACGTGGGCGAACAGCGCGGTGAAGAACGGGAACGAGCTCATGACGATCGTGGAGTGGGCGGCCGAGGTGTGATGGGTGCCGACGGTGAGCGCGATCGTCTGTACGGTGAAGAGCGCCGACAGCGCCGCGATCCAGCCGATCTGCGACCAGGGCACCGACAGCGGGTGGCCGCGCAACGCCGCCCAGCCGCCGACCAGCGCCCAACCGAGCGCGAAGCGCACGGTCGACAGGGTGATCGGCGGCAGCGACTCCAGGCCGATCTTCAGGCCGACCGAGTTGCCGCCCCACAGCAGCGCCAGCGCCGCCACGAAGGCGAGCGCGCCGGCCGGCGGGTGCTCGCTCGGCGATGGCGGCGCGTCTGGCGGCGACCTATGATTCGCCGCGGAGGCAGCATGGTGGCTCACGAGCGCAGTACGGACCCGATCATCGCGACGCTTCAGGAGGTGGTGGCGATCCCGAGCGTCAACCCGGACCTGCCGGGCGGCGCGCACGGCGAGCGCGGCATGGCCGACTACCTGATCCGGTTCTTCGCCGATGCCGGTATCGCGTGCGAGCGGTGGGACGCGCTGCCGGGGCGGCCCAACGTCGTCGCCACGCTGCCGGGCCGGGACCCGGGCCGGGCCGTCGTGTTCGAGTGCCACATGGATACCGCCACCGCCGCGGGCATGACGATAGAACCGTTCCAACCGGTCGTAAAGGACGGCAAGGTGTTCGGCCGCGGGTCGAGCGACACCAAGGCCGGCGGGGTGGCGATGCTCCACGCCATGCTGCGCATCGCCCGCTCCGGCGAGCCGCCGCCGATCAGCGTGATGTACGCGGGCGTGGTGGACGAGGAGTACCGCATGCGGGGGGCTGCCGCCCTGGCGGACGCGCTGTCGGCGTGCGGTACGCGGATTGCGGCGGCGGTGGTCGCCGAGCCGACCGAGTTGCGCATCATCCGCGCGCACAAGGGGATCGTCCGGGCGGTGGTGGAGGTGCGCGGCACGGCCGCGCACAGTTCCAAGCCGCACCTGGGCGCGAACGCGATCGCCGCCGCGGCCCGGCTGATCGCCGCGTTCGATGACGAGGTGGCCGGCTGCTTCGCCGCGCGGGATGACGGCGTCACCGGCGCGCCGACCCACAACGTCGGCACCATCCACGGCGGGCTGCAGGTCAACTTCGTGCCGGCCCACTGCCGGTTCGATCTCGACCGCCGGGTGCTGCCGAGCGAGGACTTCGGCGCCGTGCTGGAGCCGTACCGGCGGATCGCCGCGCGGGTCGCCGGCGAGCAGGCGGGCGTCACCATCGACGTCCGGCAGGATTTGTCGATCGAACCGATGGAGACGCCGGCCGGTGCGCCGATCGTCTCCTGCGCCGCCGCGGCGGTGCAGGCGGTGACCGGCCGCGCGTCCGTCGACGGCGAACCGTACGGCACCGACGCCGCCAAGCTCAGCGCCGCCGGCATACCCTCCATCGTGCTCGGCCCCGGCAGCATCGATCAGGCGCACGCGGCCGTGGAATGGGTCGATTGCGCCCAGGTGCGGCAAGCGGTCGAGGTCTACCACCGCATCATGCTGGACGCATCCGCATACGGCGGCGCATGACGTTCAGGCCGCCGGCGGGTTGTGGCAGGCGAAGGCGTGGCCGGCGGGGGTGGTGGTGAGCGCCGGCATCGAGCGGCGGCATTCGGCGATCGCCTGCGGGCAGCGCGGGTGGAACGGGCAGCCTGGCGGCGGGTTCACCGGACTCGGCACGTCGCCTTCCAGCGGCCGGTCGGCCGGCGGGGCGTCGGGGTCGGCGACCGGGACCGCCGACATCAGGGAGATCGTGTACGGGTGCCGCGGACGCTCGCAGACCGCCTGCGCGTCGCCCAGCTCCACCAGATGGCCCAGATACATCACCGCGATGCGGTCGGAGACGTAGCGCACGACGCTCAGATCATGGGCGATGAACAGGTAGGCCAACCCCATCGCGCGCTGCATGTCCAGCAGCAGATTGACGATCTGCGCCTGAATCGAGACGTCGAGCGCCGACACCGGCTCGTCGGCGACGATCAACTCCGGCTCCAGGGCCAGCGCCCGCGCGATGCCGACGCGCTGCCGCTGCCCGCCGGAGAACTGGTGCGGATAGCGGCCGGCCGCGTGCCGGGGCATGCCGACCATATCGAGCAGCTTTGCGGTCAGATCGCCCAGTGCGCGCGCGCCGGTGACGCCGAACTCACGCGGTCCCTCGGTCAGAATGTCACCCACCAGCATCCGCGGGTTGAGCGACCCCCACGGGTCCTGGAACACGATCTGCAGCTTGCGCCGCGCCTGCTTGACCTGCGCGCGGTCCATGCCGAGCAGATCGAGCCCGGCCGCAAGCGAGTCGGCGCGCTCGCGGATCTGCCGGCTCCGCCGCTTCGCCGCCGGCGACGCTCCCAGCGCTCGCGCTTCCCGGTCGAGCGCCACCACCTGAGCCGCCAGCGCCGGATCGGCGTCCAGGAACACCCGGCCCCGCTCCGGTTCGTAGAGCCGCAGCAGGCAGCGCCCGACCGTAGTCTTGCCGCAGCCGGACTCGCCCACCAGGCCGAGCGTCTCGCCGCGGCGGATCGCGAGCGTCAGGTCGTTCACGGCGGTGAGCGTCCCGCGCGACCGGCCCAGTCCGCCCGCCTTGACCGCGAACTCCTTGCGCAGGTCCGCCACCTGGACCAGCGGCGCGCCGCTCACGGCAGCCGCTCCTCGGCCGGCCGCGCCGCATCGCCGTGTAGAAAGCAGCGCACCTGATGGGAGGGGGCGAGCGAGGTCAGCGCCGGCTCCGCCTTGCTGCATCGCGGCATCGCCTGCGGGCACCGTTCGGCGAAGCGGCAACCGGGGAGCGGCCGGCGCGGATCGGGCAGGTGCCCGGGGATGGCGCGCAGCGGCTGCCGGCCTCCACCGGTCTCCCCGGTCAGCGAAGGCACCGAAGCCAGCAGCCCCTGGGTATAGGGATGCTGCGGCTCCCGGAATATCCGCCGCACCGGCGCCGATTCGACGACGACTCCGGCGTACATCACCACCACCCGATCGACGAAGCCGGCCACCACCGCCAGGTCGTGGGTGATGAAGACGATCGCCGTACGGACCCGTTCCTTCAGCGACCGCATCAGCCGCAGGATCTGCGCCTGGATGGTGACGTCCAGCGCCGTGGTCGGTTCGTCGGCGATCAGCAGCGCCGGCTCGCACGCCAGCGCGATGGCGATCATCGCCCGCTGCCGCAACCCGCCGGAGAGCTGAAACGGATAGTCGCGGACCCGCGAGTCCGGATCGGACATGCCGACCATGCGGAGCAGGCGCACCGCCTCCTGCCGCGCCCGGCGCCGGTCCATGCCGCGGTGCAGGATCAACGCCTCGCCGATCTGGTCGCCGATCGAGAAGACCGGATTCAGGGAGGTCATCGGCTCCTGGAAGATCATCGAGACGTCGTTGCCCCGCACCGCGCGCATGTCCCGGTCGTTCAGCGTGGTCAGCTCGCGCCCCCGCAGCCGGATCGATCCGCGCTCGATGCGGCCGGGCGGTTCCGGGAGCAGCCGCATGACCGCCAGGGAGGTGACTGACTTGCCGCAGCCGGACTCGCCGACCAGCCCGACCGTCTCGCCCTCGCCCACCTGCAGGTCGAGCCCGTCCACGGCGCGCACCACGTGGTCGTGCAGGTGGAAGCGGACCTGCAGGTCCTCGACGGCCAGCACCGGGCCGGCGCCGACGGCCGGCGCGCCGCTCAATTGCGGCTCCGCGGATCGACCGCGTCGCGCAGGCCGTCACCGACGAAGTTCCACGCCATGATGGCGATGAAGATGAAGACGCCCGGCACCAGTATCCAGGGGAAGTCCTGAAAGATGCGGTAGCCGCGCGACACCGCCAGCATCAGCCCCCAGCTCGACTGCGGTTCGGTGATGCCGAGTCCCAGAAAGCTCAGGGTCGATTCGCCCAGGATGAACCCGGGGATGGTCAGGGTGACGTGGACGATCACGTACGACAGCGTGTTCGGCAGCACGTGGCGACGGATGATCTTGAAGGGACCCAGGCCGAGCGCGCGGGCGGCCAGCACGTAGTCCTCCGACCGCAGCGAGAGCACCATGCCGCGCACGATGCGGGCCAGGCTCCCCCACACGACGAAGGAGACGATCAGGATGATCAGGAAGTAGACCTGGACGCTGTTGAGGGTGGGCGGAAAGGTCCCGCGCAGCGCCAGCAGCAGGTAGAACGAGGGGAAGGCGAGCAGGACTTCGGTGAACCGCATCAGCAGGTTGTCGGCGGCGGCGCCGAAGTAGCCGGCGGCGCCGCCGACGGCCAGCCCGATCACCAGCGTGATCGACGCGCCGATCAGTCCGACGGTGAGCGATACGCGCGCGCCGTGCAGCAACCGCGACAGCAGGTCGCGGCCGGCGTGGTCGGTGCCGAGCGGAAAGAAGCCGCCGGTGGGGGAGGTGAACAGGTGCGTGCGCGCGGTGAACAGCCCCAGGAACCGGTACGGCGCCCCGCGTACGAAGAAGCCCACGAAGTTCTTGTTCCCCTTGGCGATGATCAACTCCGCGGCGGGCGCCGCCGGCCGGTCGAGCGTCAGGCGCACCGTGCGGTGCAGATCGCGGCGCGGGTCGCGCTCCACCGCCGCGATCAGAGCGCGCAGTTCGGCCGGCGCCGCGTGGTCCTGCGCCAGCCCGTAGTGGCGCCGGAACGCCGTGACCGCCGCGCTCGCGCGCGCCGCGGCGGAGTCCTGCATCGCCACGGCGCGCAGCTCGCCGCGTCCGGCCACCGTCTCCTGCGAAATCACCCGGATGGTGCGCCGCGGCACGCGGCCGTAGGTGCGCAACGCTTGATTGACGATCTGCATCTCGAACACGAACGGCCGGACGACCACGCGGCCGCCGTCGGAATAGCTGAAGTGGACGCGCGTCGGCGGCTGGTACGACTTGGTCTTGTCGGTCCAGCGCATGGTCGCCGGCGACAACGGGTCGGCCAGCAGCGCCAGGCCGTACAGCACCAGCAGCGCCGCGGCGCCGATCTTGCCGAGCGTGTGCTTGCTGAACCGTCGCCAGTAGATCTGGGCCAGCGACTCGCCCAGTTCCGGCATGGGGCTGCCGGCGGTCGCCGGCGTCGGGCCGCTCACGTCACCCGGATCCGGGGATCGATGACCGCCAGCAGGATGTCGGCGATCAGGTTGCCGAGCATCAGCAGGATCACGCCGTAGATCAGGCTGCCGGACACCAGGTACGGGTCCTGGTTGAGCACGGCGGCCAGGATCAGCTTGCCCAGGCCGGGCCAGCCGGTGACGATCTCCACCAGCGCCGCGCCGCCCAGGATGTCGCCGATCGTGAAGCCCAGGATGGTGATCATCGGATTGACCGCGTTGCGCAGCGCGTGCTTGAGGATCACCACCCGTTCGGCCAGCCCCTTGGCGCGGGCGGTGGTGATGAACTGCGCGCCCAGCACCTCCAGCATGTTGGCGCGCATGATCCGGGTCAGCGACGCGGTGATCGCCGTCGATATCACCAGCGCCGGCACCACCAGGTGCTTGGCCAGATCCCACGCCTTGCCGAACGTGGAGAGCTGGTCGTGATCGATCGAGGTCATGCCGCCGATCGGCAGCCAGCTCCCGGTTGCCGAGATCGCGTACAGCAGCACCGACGCCAGGAAGAAGTTGGGGATCGACAACCCGAAGAAGGCCAGCACCGCGATCGACTGGTCCTGCCACCGGTACTGCCGGGCGGCGGCCGCGATCCCGGCGGGCACCGAGAACCCCCACGCCAGCAGCAGCGACACCACCGCCAGCAGCAGCGTGTTGGCGGCCCGCTGCTGGACCAGCACGAATACCGGCGCCTTGAAGGTCTGCGAGTAGCCGAAGTCTCCTCGCGCGGCGTTCCACAGGTAGCGCCCGAACTGCACGTACCACGGTTGGTCCAGGCCGAAGTTGGCGCGGAACCGCTCCAGGTCCTCGGGGCGGATGTCCGGATTGAGCGCGAACTCGGTGTAGACGTCGCCCGGCGCGAGCTGGATCAGCCAGAAGCCGCCGGCCAGGGTCACGACCAGGATCGGCACGGCGTTCAGCAGCCGCCGGCCCACGACGCGCAGCAGCGACAGGCTCACGGCCCCGGTTCCCTTACTCGATCATTCCTGCACCGGAAGAGCCCGGGACGAAATGTCCCGGGCTCGTCTGTCGTACGCGGTTACTTTACGAAGAGCCGGTCGACGATGCCGGTCATCGCGTAACCGTTGAGCGGGTGCGGCTTGATATTGCCAAAGGTGTTGCGGTAGGCGTGCATCACCGCCGGGGCGAACGTGTACGCCCAAGGGACCTCGTCGATCCAGATCTCCTGCAGCTTGCGGTAGCCGCGGGTGCGCTGCTCCTCGTCGGTGGTCAGGTTGGCCTCGTCCCAGGCGGCGTCGACCGCCACCTCCCAGTCGCGGCGCGGCGACTCCTGGCTCGGCTCTATCATGTGCAGGCCGCCGTGCGAGGGATAGACGTTGGCGCCCGAGACCGGGTCGACCGATCCGGTCAGGCCGATCAGGATCATCTGCCAGTCGAAGGAGGAGACCAGACGGGTGACCATCTCGTTGAACGCCTCCGGCTTGAAGGTGACGTCGATGCCGGCGTTCCGGGCGTCCTGGCTGAACAGCTCGCCGATCTGCTCGCGCACGGTGTTGCCGGAGTTGGTGTTGAGGATGAGCGAGATCTTGTTGCCGTCGGGATCCTCGCGGACGCCGTCGCCGTCGCGGTCGACGTAGCCGATCGAGTCGAGCAGCTCCCCGGCGCGCTCCGGGTCGTACTTGAAGGCGGCGTCGGCGGCGCCTTCCCAGTAGTAGGGAGAGACGGTCCAGACGAACGAGTATTGCGGGTAGCCGAAGCCGAAGGCGATGTTGTTGATGATGGTCTGGCGGTCGATCAGGTGCGCCATCGCCTGCCGGAAGGTCTTGTTCGACAGCCAGGTCAGCGCCGGCGGCTCGATGCCGCCGTCCTCCTCGCCCGTGATCGGGTTCTGGTTGAAGGTGATGAACTGCGTGCTGGAGGCCGGACCGACGTTGTAGATCATGAAGTCGTCGGATTCCTGCTTGTCGACCAGGACGCCGTAGTCCTCGCCGCGCAGGCCCCAGGCGTCGGTCTCGCCGGCGATGAACCGGGCCAGGCCGGTATCCTGGTCCTCGACAAACTCGATCACGAACTCTTCCAGGTAGGGGAGACGCTGGCCCCACTCGTCCTGCTCGTAGTAGCGCGGGTTGGGCGTCATCACGACCCGCTGGCTGGGCAGGTACTCGCCGATCACGAACGGACCGTTGCCGACGATGGTGGTCACGTCGGTATCGACGCCCCAGAAGGAGTTGACCGCGGCGGCGCCCTCCGCCTCGATCAGCGGCTCGAAGACGTGGCGGGGCAGCGGCGCCAGCGAGGCGACTTCGAAGATGCCGGCGTACACCGACGGCAGCGTGATGCGGTAGGTCAGGTCGTCGATCAACTCGAACGTGGCCAGCTCGCCGCCGATCAGCAGCGCGTCGCGGTCGTCGGTCTCCACCTCTTCGTTCAGGACGATCTCGTTGACGGTCCAGACGACCTCGTCGGCGGTCAGGGGGTCGCCGTCGGACCAGGTGAGACCGCTGCGCAGGCGCAGCGTGATGGTCTTCTGGTCCTCGGAGATCTCATAGCTCTCGGCCAGGTCCGGCTCCCACTCCAGGGTGAGCTGGTTGCGCCGCACCGCGCCGGTGAACATGCGGCCGGTGACGTCGGTGGTCGAGGTCTCCTTGGCCAGCACCGGATTGAAGGTCTTGGGGTCGGAGATGCTGGTCATGACGAACCGCCCGCCGTGGGTGCCGCGCTCCCACGCGGAATGATCGACCGGCGCCAGCAGGTCGATCGGGTTGACCTCTTCGGCCATGGCTTCGTCTTCCTGGACGGGAGCGGCCCAGGCGCCGGCGGCGACCGCGCAGGCGATCAGGATGGCGAGAACACTCTTGTTCATCATCGTGGATTTGCAACCTCCTGTGAGATCGAGGATGCGCCAATCCTATCCTCATGCTCAGTCTTTGTCGCCGATCGTCTTTGTCGCCGATCGTTGCCTGCCGGTCCGGCGTCAGGAAAGGACGCCCACGGTGGGGCCGAAGCTGTCCTGGTAGGGCTGCGGGTCGACGCGGGCGTCGATCAGCGTGGCGACGTCGGCGGCAAGCGCCGCGGCCAACTCGCGACGCAGCGTGTCCGGGTCGTACACGGTGGCGCCGCGCAGGCCACCGGCGCGCGCGACGGCAGCGTAGTCGACCGGCGCGAACCGCAGGGAGTAGGGGGCAAGGCCGCGGGTCTTCTGCCGTGACCGGATCGTGCCGTGCGCCTGGTCGTTGACGATCACCAGCGGCACCGCCGCGCCGGTGCGGGCGAAGGTCTCCAGCTCGCCCAGCCGCATGAGCAGGCTGCCGTCGCCGCCGATGCCGATCACCGGCGTATCCGGGCGTGCGAGCTTGGCGCCCAGCGCCGCCGGCACGGCCAAGCCCATCGTGCGGCCGCCGCCCGTGCCAAAGAACGTGTCCGGCCGGGTTACCGGCCACAGGTGGTCGAGCATCAGGATGAAGATGCCGGTCTCGGAGACCAGGATGCCGTCCTCCGGCAGCAGCTCGCGGGCGATCGCCACCACGTCCTGGGCGGCCAGGCGAGCGTCCGGCGGCCGGGCGAAGCAGCGCGCCAGGACGCCGGCGCGGACGGCGGCCACGCGCTCCGGCGGGAAGCCGCCGTCGGTCCGCGACGGCAGGGCGGCGGTCAGGGCGGGAAGCGATGCGGCCAGGTCGCCGTCGACGCGCGCCGCCGGCGACGGCGATACCGTCTCGAAGTCCGGCAGCGCGGCCAGCTCGCAGGTTGGCAGGCCGAGCCCGGTGTCCCAGGTGCCCTCCACCGCCAGGCCGTCGACGCCGATCAGCAGCGCGCCGTCGGACTCGGCCAGGATACGGTTGGCCAGCACGTTGGGCCCCGGCAGCGCCATGAACACGCCGGCGAACCGCGGGTCGTCCTCCGGGATGAGGCCGCGCGCGTGGAAGCCCAGCAGCACCGCCGGCCGCATGCGGTCGATCAGCGCGCGTACCGCGCCGGTGGCGCCGGCGCGGGCGATGTCCGGCCCCAGGATCACGACCGGCCGCCGCCAGCCGCCGACCAGCCGCGCCGCGCGGGCCAGCGCCTCCGGGTCCGGGGGCGGTCCGCCCAGTCGTGCCGCAGGCCGTGCGGCGGGGCTGCTGCCGGCGTCGGCCTGCCCCAGGTCGGAGGGCCACTGCAGGAGGACCGGTCCCGGCCGTCCGGCCGTCGCGGCGGCGAAGGCCGCGTCGATGGTGGCGCCGCCTTCGCCGGCCGCGTCGATCTCCAGGGTGGCATTGGCCACCGGCGCGAACAGCGGCGCCTGATCGCATCGCTGGGCGATGTCGGTGCGTCCGCCGTGCGGTGTCCGCTCGCACAGGCAGACCACCGGCATGCGCTCGAAGAAGGCATTGACCGCCCCGCCGGCCAGATTGCCGGCTCCCGGCCCCTTGATGCCGATCGCCAGCCCGGCGCCGCCGCGCAGGTAGCCGTAGTAGGCGGCGGTGATGGCGGCGCTCGACTCGTGGCCCATCAGGACCAGATCGAGCCCGGCGCGGCGTCCGGCGTCCATCAGGTCCATCAGCGCGCCCGAGCCGGGCAGGCCGAAGTAGAGGTCGAGTCCCTCCTGACGTGCTCGGTCGGCGATCCTCTCGGCGACGGTCATGATCGTGGCGCCTCCGCTGAGATGCTATCCCACCATGTCCGTGCGACGGTACCGCGGTCGTAGTGGCTTGCAGGCGCGCGAGCGACGCGCACGCGCGGTTTGACCGGGGTTTGGGGCGCCGGTACCATTGACCACGCGCTGGCACGCCGTGCGCAGACTCGATGAGCAGCATGCAGCCCGACGGTATTTCGCGCGCGAGCGGACCGATCGACGTCGTCGTGGTGGGCGCCGGCATGTTCACCCGCGACGTGATCCTGCCGTCGCTCTATCACCTGCAGCGGTGCGGGGAGGTGGGCGCCATCTCGATCGCGGCGACCAGCGCCGCGCGGCTGGGGCCGCTCGCCGCCGCCGCGGAGCTGGCCGAATCGTTTCCCGGTCAGGGCTTTGTCGCCTTTCCCGATCCGGCCTCCGGCGCCCGCGACGCGGATGCCTACCTGCGCGCCCTCGATTCGCTCGCCCCGCATCACCTCGTGTTCGTCGCGGTACCCGACCACCTGCACTACCGCATCATCGTCGACGCGCTGCAGCGCGATCAGCACGTCTACAGCGTCAAACCGCTGGTGCAGCGCCACGAGCACGGCCGCAGGATCGGCGAGCTTGCCGCCGAGCGCGGGCTGTTCGTGGGAATCGACTACCACAAGCGCTTCGACCGGCGCTCGTTGATCGCCCGGCGCCAGTACCGCCGCGGCGACTTCGGGGTATTCGCCTACGGCGAGGCCAGGATGTTCGAGCCCCGCTTCTACCGCCACTCCAACTTTCAGAACTGGTTCACCTGCGACAACAGCGACCCATTCACCTACGTGGGCTGCCACTACGTGGACCTGGTCCACTTCATCACCGGCCTGCGGCCCGTGCTGGTGAGCGCCGCCGGCGCGACCGGTTCCTTTCCCAACGGCAACGTCGGCTATCTCTGGGCGCACGGACGGGTTCACTGGGAGAACGGCGCGATCCTGTCGGTGAGCGCCGGCCTTGGCTACCCGGATGACGGCGCCGGCTCCAACGATCAGGGCATGACCCTGTATTGCGAGGGGGACGGCCGCTCCGGGCTGATCGACCACGACGACCAGCACCGCGGCGTCGAGTACGCCTACGCCGCGGCGACCGGCCCCGGCGGCAGCCGGTTCAACTTCGTGAACCCCGATTTCTTCCGCTTGGCGCCGCGGGACGGCGCCGGAGCGGATCCCATCGGCTACGGCTTCGAGTCGATGGCCGCCGGCGTGCGCACCGCGCTCGCTCTGCGCGGGCTGCCGCTCGACGAGCGGCGCGCCCGGCTGCAGGCGATCGACCGGCGGGGCCTCATCGCTACGCCGTTCAACAGCGCCGTCAACGAGCACGTGGTGGAGGCGGCGCGGCGTTCGCTGGCAGCGGCCGGCGCGCCGGCCCGCATCCGCTACGATGGGCCGGCGGCGGTGAGTAGTGGCTGAGTACGCGCTGGCGCCGGTGGAGGTGCCGCCGGTCCAAACCCGGCACCGCCGCATCTGCACGCCGCTGCCGGTACCGCAGTCGCTGCCGCTGCTGAGGCGGCTCCGCGCCGCCGAGCTGCGCGCGATGGCCGGCCAGCCGCCGGTCGTCTGGGACCGCGCCGAAGGATTCCAGGTCTCCGACCGCTGGGGCAACACCTGGATCGACTGGTCGTCGGGCGTGCTCATCACCAACGCCGGTCACGGCCGCGCCGAGCTCCGCGACGCCGTGGCGGAGGCGGTGGCGCAGCCGCTGCTGTCGGCCTACGTCTTCCCGCACGAACGGCGCGCCGCCCTCGCCACGCGCCTGCAGGCGCTCGCCCCCGACCCGGACAACTACACGGTTTTCGTCCTCACCACCGGCAGCGAAGCCGTCGAGGCGGCCATCAAGCTGGCCAAGACCTACGGCCTGCGGAGGCACGGGCCGGCCAAGCGGGTCGTGGTCTCCTTCCGCAACGCGTTCCACGGCCGCACGATGGGGGCGCAGCTCGCCGGCGGCATGGCAGCTCAGCACGAGTGGCTGGCCGGGGAGGGGGCGACCTTCGTCCGCGTACCGTTCCCGGACGGGTTCAAGAACCCGGACACCTCCTTCGACACCTTTCCGGCCGCGCTCGCCGAGGCCGGCGTGGAGCCCGGCGAGATAGCCGCCGTCATCACCGAGTCCTACCAGGGGGTCGGGCCGGACTTCTTTCCCGACGAGTACGCGCAGGCGCTGTGCGCCTACGCGGCCGAGCACGACATCGTCACCATCTTCGACGAGGTGCAGTCCGGCTTCGGGCGTACCGGGCGAATGTTCGCTCATCAGCACTACGGCGTCACCCCCGACCTGATCACCTGCGGTAAGGGCATCACCTCCAGTCTGCCGCTGGCGGCCGTGATCGGGCGGCGTGACATCATGGACCTGTACCCGCCGGGGTCGATGACCTCGACCCACTCCGGCTATCCGGCCGGCGTGGCGGCGGCGCTGGCCAACCTCGACCTGATCGAGCGCGAGCACTTGGTCGAGCGGGCGCAGGCGCTGGGCCGCACCCTGCTGGCGGAGCTGGGCAGCATCGTCCGGCCGTACGCGCCGGCGCTGGCGTGCCTGCGCGGCCGCGGGCTGGTCGCCGGCATCCAGGTGATGGAGCCGGGCACACGCATTCCCGACGCGGCGACCGCGGCGGCGATCACCCAGGCGTGCTTTCGCAAGGGCCTCCTGCTGTTCGCGCCGGTGGGGGTGGCGGGCGAGTGCGTCAAGATCGCGCCGCCGCTGGTGATCACGGAGGCGGCGCTGCGGGAGTCGCTTGCCGTGTTTCGCGAGGCGTGCGCGGAGGTGCTGGAAGGCCGCCGTCCCGCTCCGGAACCGGCAGGGAGGTAACCGCCAGCGCGCCGAGCGCCAACACCGTCCGTGGGAACTGGTAACAGCTCAATCTCCACGATGAGCACGCCGCCAAGCGTCGCCGGATCACTCCTGCTGCATCCTGATATCAGGAATCGCGACCGCGCTCCCGGCGCAGCAAGGCCTCGAGTTCAGCCACGCGCGCTTCCGCCGCCTGCCATCTCTCTTCAGCTCGCTCCCGTGCCTGCTGCTCCTGCTCCCGTGCCTTTTCGGCCTGCTCCCATGCCTCATCCGTCTCCGCCAGCGTGCGTACATTCAGCCCCGTCACCGGATCGTGAAAGCGTAACCCGCCCTCGGTGAGGCGCAGTTCCAGCCCCAGCATCCTGCTCCTCAGCGCCAGCGTCCCGTCCGCCAGCTCCCTCCCCGGCAGCGCCACGTACTCCCCGGCGACCAGCTCCAAGCCCCGCAACGGCGGCTTCAGCCAGTCTCCCGTCGGGTCGTGTTGCCAGTACTCCGCTACCCCCAGCCGGCGATACAACTCCCGCTTCTTCCCCTGGTCTTCTCCCCGCGTAGTGCGCGAGGTGATCTCCAGCACGAAGTCCGGGACCTTGCCTTCCTCCCACAGCAGGTACGAGGACCGGTCGTGGTTCGCCACTCCCAGCACCACGAATACGTCCGGCGCCACCATCGCCTTGAGATTGCCTGCTTCGTAGTAGAGCAACAGGTTGCCGGCAACGTACACGTCGGGGCGGTGGCGGAAGTAGTGGCGCAGGCCGTCGCGCGCGTAGGTCAGCGGGGTGAGTTGATAATCGCTTTCCGCCACCGGCTTGCCGTCGGAACTAGGGTAGTCAAGCTTGCGCTTGACCGGAGCGAGCACGGAAATCGCCATGGGCCTTACCTCCACCGACACCAGCATAACGGAAATGCACTGTCCAGGCACGTCCCCACGTCCCCACCTCCAGGGCAATCGACTGAACAGCAGCGTTACTTGGTGAGGAGCGAGTAGAGGAAGTCCTCATTCCATGCCGCGAGGTGGCGACTGGATCGCATGCTGTGCCTGCCCTTGCCGCGCCGCAGCAGATCGCTACCACACGTCTGGTCTCCAGGCGCCCAAGGTCTTTCTGGCGGGTGCGATCGAGGTGATCTCGTTGGACTTCTGGTCCACCTTGCGTTGCCCCAACACCAAGCCGCTGGCGTGTACTCCACGCCGAGATCATAGGGATCGTGTAGCGCGACAATCAGGATGAGAACCGAGCGACAATCAAGATGAGAAAATCGGTGTCGCAACGGCCGGGACGATGACACAAGCGGGCTTGGGTTTGCAAGCAGGGGAAGAAGCGGCGGGGCCGCCGTCGAGGTCCATCGAACGGTCAGATCGCCGCTGGTGGGAGGGGCGCAGATGGCGCTCGGAACGGCCCGGTGCGTGGTGGCCGGCTGCCGAAGGGCCGGTAGTGGCCGCTGCCAGAGCAACGGCCATCGTGACTAGCATGACAACATCCTTACCGGCCAGCCGTCGGCCGTGGCGTGGCCGCCGGCACTGCCGTGGGACTACCCGGCACGGCTCCCCACCACCGGCCGCGAAGTGTACCAAGCCTACTCCCCCGGCATTGAGTACGCCCGCGACCAGGGGCTGCTGACCTACGCCCCCTGCTTCCATCCCTGGTCGATCTACCGCGTGGACCGCGGCGCCGCGCAGATCGACCTGCTGCTGGAGCACGCCCAGCGCGCCGGCCTGACCCTGGCCTCGTGCAGCGATGTGTACCGCCACCTGACAGCGCAGCCACAGCTCGCCCATCCGGCGCCGAATATCCCCACCGCCGCCTCCGCGTAGCTCCTCACATCAGAAGAACCTTCTTGATGGAGTCCAAAATGCTATGGGCAGCGGCAATCACGTCACCAAGCTCACCGAATCCGATGGTGCTCCGGTGCCCACGATGATGTGCCACTTTATGTCGTTCCTGTACCGCATTGTTATACAGTTGTACGTCTCGATCATCGAGCGCGGCATTGAAGTCGTTCTTGTAATTCGTGCCAAACGATCCGACGAACTTAGCGATCTCGTCCTTCATGACGCTACGGAAGATCATCGTGCCGGCAGTCGATACGAACTCACGTAACGCCGCATCCGACGCCTTGGCCGCTCGCCGATCGGCAATTTCCAGTATATCTTGTTGCATGTCAGCGCAGAGCAGTATCAGTATGTGTTCGGTCAGAAATGATTCAACAGGGGAGCCTACAGCATCTGTCGCGCGCAGGTGACTATCGCATTCCTTATACGCTTCCTCGGTTCGTACGAGCGTTTTCGAGGTGGCACCGGCCATCGGATGGTCAGCGGCTGAGCATGACTTGGCGGGCGCGTTCGAACCGTTTCCTGACCATGGCGGTGTCGCTCGTGCTCCTGGTTATGGCCGCATCGAAGAACTCTTTATCGCTCAACAGCGTGTCATATCGGGCCCGGCATACCGTGACCCCTTTGTCCCGCGCAGCCGCCACCGTCACCATGACCGAATCCAGCAGGCTCGGATTGAGCATTGCCGACTTCCGGTGAAACGGCTTCTCGCCAAGGTTGCTCACGACGTCAGCGCAGGTCCGTTCGAATGTCCCGCGAATCCGATCATGCACGGCCCGCTGTCGTTCCTGCGTCAGCTCCTGCTTGTCGACCATGAAATTGTTGAGAAAGGTCTTCATCGGCTTCTCGTAATGCTCCCAGCTCTCCTGCATGGCGACGAAGCGAAGGATCAATTCAAGGTCTCGCAGGCGACGATCCGGTTCCGGCCGGCCAACTATCTTCCTCCATTCGGCATACCTATTCAGTTCTTCGAGTAACGAAAAGAGTTTTCCTGGGTAGAGACATTTACGGATTTCCATGGCATTCAGGCCGACACTACCGGTATTCAACCGCTCGAATATGTGGTAGACGCTGGAGTTGTCTTCCGGATTCAGTTGCCGGACGATGGTGGCACGAAGCACCGAATCATGCAGCTCGATCTGCTCGCTCTCCGGCAACTCTTGAAACGTCTTTCCCTGCCACCGTTCGTTGACATTCTTCAGATTAAACGGGCGTGATCCGAATTCCCCTTCGAAGAATCTGATGACTGACATTATGCGTTGTTGGCCGTCTATCATCTGAAGTTTCTTGGTGACATGGTCGCGGTAGAGGAACACGCCGGGCACCGGTAAGCCCAACAGAAACGATTCGATCAGCTTGCTGGCACGGACCTGATCCCATACGTATCCCCGCTGAAAGGGAGGAATGATCAGATGCTTGGCGTACCATTTGTCGTAGTATCCCTTCAAGGTAAGGTCAGCAGGGTAGTAGGCGATCTCGTATCCGATTTCGTCCTGCTCGTCTTCCTCTTGTTCGGCAAATCGGAGATCGACGCCGGCATCGGTCGTAGTCATCGATACTGCTCCTTCGGGCGGGTCCGGCAGCGATGATACACGCCGCGCCGCCAGCCACCAATCCGCGGGACCGCGGGCGCTTGCTTGACCGGGCGGAGACCGACCGGCATACTCGCGAAATCTCGCCGGTAGACGCTCCCGCCGCGCTTCCGGCTTGCGGAGGGACTGCCCTGACTCCAGCCCCGATCCCGTCGTCCGGCGACCCGGCCGATCCTTTGCCGCCGCCCGAGTCGGCGGCAGAGGGCTGCACCCTAGCTTCCTGCGTTGCGAGTATCTCGTCGACCCGCTCGGGATCGACACGCCGACTCCGCGTCGTCGATGGGATGGTTCATGCCGCACCTGCCTGACAGGCGCCGAGTTGGTCGGGATGATCGAGCAGTTGGTCGTAGTCGGCCAGCGACCCGGCGCGGATGCTGACCTGCGGCAGCGTCGGCGCGGCAGGCCTGAAGCGCTGCCGCAGTGCGGCCGGATCGGGCAGCCGGCCAGCAGGTGTTCGAGGTGCTCGGCGAGGGCAGCCTCGCAGCCCTGATCGTGGGCCAGGGTCAGCAGCCCGACCATGCGCCGGCAGGCGTGGCGTTCGTCAAGCGCGTCGAGCAAGGCGTCGAAGGTGCGCTGGTAGGCGTGGCGGGGGAACAACTGATCGCGGTACACCAGATGGAGCAACGCCATCGGCTTGCGGCGCAGCGCGTGGATGAGGTGATGATAGTTGCCCACGTGCCCACGTGCCCACGTGCCCGCGGCGACCGCCGGCGTGCGGCTTGCCCCGCGGCAGGGTCATCAGTGCGGAAGCGCCGAGGAACAGTTGCAGCCGATCGGCGAACAGATGCACGCGCAGGCTGTGGCCGATCAGCCGCGACGGCAGCGAGTAGAACACCTTGCGCAGGGTGAACCCCCCGTGGGAGGTGACCCGCACGCGTTCGATCTCGAAGTCCTGGACGCGGTGTTCGGGCAGCGGGCGCAGCACGGCGCGTTCGGCGTCGATGCGCGCGCGGTGGCGGGCGTTGCTGTCACACGCTACCCTGCGAACGGTTCTGGCACAGCGGATGCGGGATGGAGTGGTTACGCGGCCGACGGCCAGCGTCGTCCACTCCATCTACACAGCGAAGTCTGCGACTTGAGGAACCGTGTGCGTCAATCGCGCTCGCACGGGTCTGTGGGGCCTGGGGCGGGTAACCGCCCTGGCTACCCGGACTGGACGGACAGGGATCGGCCCCTGCCCGGCGGCGCGGTCGAACGAACAGCGCATGGTCTTGCCGTCGACCGCCACCACCCGCGTACCGCTGTCGTGAACCGCTCCACCCAGCCGATGAAACATCTCTCGATGTACGCGTCGACGCTGTCGAGCGAGCGAAAGAACCGGTGAAAGTCGACCACATCGTAGAAGTGGCCGCCGGCGCAAGCGTTCGTCGAACAAACGGATCAAGGGCTGTGAACTTGGCCTTTACTGCATCAGTCAGGGCGGCGTCCATCGCGATGGCAGTAACCGCTCACATCAACGATAAGCCCATATTATTTTGGCGCGACTCCTGAGGGGTATTTCGGCGTCCGTTTTGCCTATGCCGTTGCCAGCCGCCACCGCGCCGCGCGGCGTGGGCTCACGGTTGCGTGCTGTTCCGGTACGGGCGCACGGCCATGGCGGCATAGGCTTTCGCCAGCGTTGGGGCGCCCCGTTCGATGACGACCTTGACGTGGTTGATGCCTTGGCGGACCAGGAAGATCTGGTCGCCGAGGAGCCGCTCGCTGCGCGGCCAATTGCGCAGGCCTTCGGCTTTGGCAGGGAGGCACCAGCCGCGGTCCTCGATCCGGTCGATGAAGGGGTGCCACGCCGTCCGGTGGCTCGTTCTCCAGTTCGTATATCCGAACAGCTCCAGCCCGAGGCGGGCGCCGGGTCCCCGCGCGGTCACGTCCAGGCTGACGAGCACATAGGCGAGCAGGTCGTCCATGGCCGCGATGACGTCCGCCGCCGCGGCGGTCGGGCCGGGCCACTGCAGTCGCTCCAGCAGGGCGGGAACTTCCGCCTTCGGGACGCCCGCGATGACCAGCCGGAAGACCTTCGGGGAGCGCGCCGGGAGGGCTCCGGCCTGGAACAGGAAGCCCGGATCCGGGACCGCCGTAATGACGCGCTCGACCGCGGGGAGCACTTCCCGGTGGCCGCCGCTCCAACCGGCGGCAGCGGCCAGCGCCGCCAGCAGGGCGGAAGGGTCCCGGTGCTCGAAGAACCCGTCGCGCGCTCCGGGAGAATACTCCTGCGGCGCGAAGAAAATCCCGGGCGGATGGAGCCGGCCGCCCGGCGGGAGTCCGACCAAGTCGTACTCCAGCACCACGCCGGCGACGGAGTGGGCGAGATACGAAGCCGGATTCCGGGTCTGTTCCAGCAGCGCAGCCGCCAGCTCGGCGGCCGCCGAGCCCGGTTCGGCGGCCGCCCCGACGCGGATGTAGTGACGCGACAGGTCCGATCCCGGCAGAGCGACCACGCAGAGGTCGGCAGCCGCGCCCGGCTGCACAAGATGGAATTCGAATCCGAACTGGCCGTCGATCACGGACCGGGGCAGCGCCCGCGCCGGTTCCATGAGCTGTTCCCAGCCCGCCGCGTCTACCAGCGAGGCCGGGAACAGTGGGCGGCAGCCCTCGAGGAGCGAGGCGAACGTATCGTTCACGAGACCGGCGCGAACGGGGCCGTCCGTTCGACGCAGCTAGCCTGATCGCACGATCGTCTACGTCCTCGTCAGACACCGAGCTCCCAGAGATACCGCGGCGGTCCATGGTGCCCGCCGGACGCCTGCTTCAGATCGGCCTCTTCGAGTTCCGCGAACGGCGGCAGCACCAGATGGCTGGTGGTGGCTACGTCCTCGTGCACCTCGATGTTGAAGCCGTTGGGAATCGTCACGCCCAGTTCGTCCTTGATCGCGGCCGTTGGGTCAGCGAGCAGGCGTTCGCGGAACGCCATGTCGATGGTCGCCTTCTCGACCACCTGTTCCCGCATCGTGTTGACCGCCGTTGTCTTGGAACCCATCTCCAGTCCCTCCCGTTGATGTAATCCATGGCCTGCCGCCGCGCTTCCCGCGGCGAGCGCCATTGACGTAAGTATCGGCCCCGGTCGGTCGGGCATCAAGTATACCGCCCGACGGATCGACTTATCCGGGATTTCCGTGGATGATTTCGCGCCGCTGGTGATCACGTCGTCGGCGCTGCGGGAGTCGCTTGCCGTGTTTCGCGAGGCGTGCGCGGAGGTGTCGGAAGGCCGCCGTCCCGCTCCAGAAACGCCAGGGCGATGACCGCCAGCGCGCCGAGCGCGAGGGCCAGCACCGTCCACTGCAGCGCGGCGTAGAGCGACAGGGCGTCCGCCAGCAGCCCGGTCACCGATGCGCCGATGCCGGCCGGCAGTCCGCCCAGCCCGATCACCAGGCCGGCGGCGACGCCGGTGGCGTGCGGCCGGCGCTCCTGCGCCATGACGATGGTGACCGGCAGGGTCGCTCCCAGCGCGGCGCCGAGCACCGCCACCGCCGCGAGCTGCGCCGCCGCCGGCGCGTGGACGAAGGTCAGGTGCGCGGGGATCATCAGCAGCGCCGCGCCCAGGACCGTGCGGGTGCGGCCGATGCGGTCCGACAGCCGTCCGCCCGACAGGCTGCCGGCGCCCACGCAGCCCATGAACAGCACCAGCGGCCAGGCCGCAGAACCGAGCGAATCGGCGGTCCAGGTCGGCAGAAAGCTGGCGATCGAGAGCTGGAACCAGCTTCGCGCCATCGCGAAGACCACGATCAGGGCCAGCGGCAGCAGCGGATAGACGTGGCGGTTCCCGCGCGCCGGCGGCGCGGCGCGGCGCCCACCGCCGGCTCCCGGCCCGGCGCCGTCGGGGTTCTCGCCGGCTGCCAGCAGCCGCCAGACCAGCAGCGCCGAGCCCAGACCGATCACCACCGCGGCGCCGGTGCCGGGCAGGCCGAACAGGCCGAGCGCGACCGCCATCAGGGCCGGGCTCAGCGCCGACCCCGCGTTGCCCCCGACTGAGAAGAGCGACATGGCCGCCCCGCGTCGCTGCCGCCCGTCGCTGGTGGCGGCAGCGGCGCCCGCCACGCTCATCGAGCCGGCCGGATGGAACGCCGCGGCGCCGAGGCCGCCCAACCCGGCCAGCGCCAGCGCCGCCCCGAACGAACCGGCCAGGCCGATGCACCCCATGAACACGCCCGACCAAGCCAAGCTGATCACGATGATGCGCTCCGGCCCCCAGCGCTGCGCCGCCGCGCCGAGCAGCGGTTGCGGCAGGGCGCCGCACGCGGAGTGGACCAGCGCGATCAACCCGACCTGGGTGAACGACAGCCCCAGCAGGGGCATCAGCAGCGGATAGGTGACCGGCAGGAAGTTGTTGGTGATCTCCAGCAGCAGGTGTCCGACCGCCCCCAGCGCCAGCGGGCGGCGGCTCACCACATCGACTCGGAGATGATCGACTCGGAGATGCCGGCCGTCACCCGGTCAGCGGCGCGCTTCGCTCCACGAGTTGCAGGGCGATCCCCCACGGGTCGCGCAGGAAGATCAGCGTGTCGCCGCCGTCGGTCGTGCGCGGCTCGCCCACGAGTTGCGCGCCGGCGCCGGCAAGCCGCTTGGCTTGCTCGACCGCTCCGGTGGCGGCGAACGCCACGTGCAGCACCATCGGGTCCTGCGCTGCGTAGTCGGGCAGCGGCGCGCCCTCGAAGCGGTAGAGCTCCAGCACGGTGTCGCCGTCGCCGTCGGCCAGAAAGGTGGTGTAGGTCGGCGCCCCGCTTTGGCGCACGACCTGCATGCCGAGGTTGGCGACGTACCACTCGGCGATCGCGGCCGGGTCGGGGACGTTCAAGGCGATGTGTTCGATCTTCATCGGCCCGCCAGTATACTCCCGCATTTCCATGTGCGATACAGGCAGGGAGCGGGACTGGACGCGCGCCTCGGGGTGGGTGTTCGCGGTACGGAATCGCTGGTACGCGCGGCTCGTGACCAGGACGCCGCTGATCTCGCTGGCGATCATCGCGGCGACGGTCGCCGGTCTGTGGCTGCTGGCGGTCGAGGTGGAGTTGACCCGTTTCACCGCGGCTGCGGCGACCGTGCAGGGCGGCGAGCTGCGCGGCAGCGCGCCGCTGGCGGTGGTCGAGTCGGTCGGGCGGGACGGCGACGTGCTCTGGCGACCGGTCGATGACCAGGGGCCGCCGCGCACGGCGCGGCTCGTGGACTGGCGGCAACGCGGCGGCGAATCGGCGGAGTTCGTCGCGTGGATCGCCGCATCGGACCGGGGAGCGGCCGGGGATGCGACCGTCGACTTTCCAAGCGGGGTGGAGACGATCGCGCAGCGGCTCGGTGAGCGCGTGCTGGGCCGGATCGTGGAGCGCTGAGCGCCCAGAAACCATGAGTCTGAAACGATGAGTCCGGCGCCATGAGAAGCGGCGAGCTCTCTGCCTTTTCGTGGCGGATGACGCGGGGTTATCGAGCGACGTTCGTCAACATGGCGATCGCCTCATCGGCCGTCGCGATCCTGGAGATGGCGCTGCCGTACCTGTTCGCGTTGGTGGTCGATGAGGTCATTCATTACCGGCAGCTCGACCTGGTCCCGTATCTGGGCATCGCCTTTCTCATCCTGTTCGTCGCCATTCAACTCCTCGCCGCGTGCGGATCCGCCGCCTGGGGCACCCTCAAGGTCGACTTTCACCACGAACTCAAGCAGCGTGCCTTCGAACGGATCATCCGCACCGAGGCATCCGTGCTCGACGACATCAAGACCGGCGACTTGGTCACGACCATCAATTCCAACGTCACGGGCTTTTCCAACGTGGCGCTCTATACGCTGCGAACGGTGGTGAACTCCGCCCTGCAGTTCGCCATCGCCGTGGCCGTCGTCGCGACCATCGACGTCCTCGCCTCGGCGGTGCTTGCCGCGTCCGGCGTCGCTACGTTGATCGCCGGCATGATCGGCGGGCGGAGGTCGCGTTCGCACCGCCTCCACCATCGCTCGGTGTACGGCGACTACGTGGCGTTGTTGCTGGAATTCGTGAACGCGCGCGCCGAAGTGAGACGGTTGGGCTCCCGCGCGACGGCCGTCTCGTGGATGCTCCGGAAGCACAACGCCGCGCTCCGCGCGCTGTTTCGAGCGCTCTGGGTCGATCTGGCGGGAGAGCGGACCGTGGAGCTCGTCGCCTTGGCGGCAACGCTGGTCCTGTACGGGCTCACCGCGGCGCTGGTGGCTGCCGAGTCGATGACGCTGGGCACGTTCCTGGCGCTGGTGGAGTACTTCGTGCTCGGTCGCCTCGCCATCGCCCGGATGGGATGGGGCCACGTGCAGTTGCAGCACGACATCGCCGGTATCACCCGCGTCTACACCGCCTGGCAGCGGCCCGCCGAGGCGGCCGGACCGATCATCGAGCCCGCTCCCACGCCTCATGCCGGCCCGGCCCTGACGAATCGCGGCGATCACGACCGGGACGGCGACGGGGACGGCGTCACCTTGGACACGGTGCGGTTCCGCTACCGGCCCGACGGTGAGGAGGTACTCCGGGGGGTTTCATTGCGCGTGGCGCGCGGGGAGCGCCTAGCGCTGACAGGGCGCAGCGGGGCCGGCAAGACCTCGCTGATTCAGTTGTTGCTGCGCCTGTATCGGCCGACCGGCGGGCGGCTCTTCGTCAGCGGCCGGGACGTGCGCGCGTTCTCGCTCGAAGAGCTGCGGCGCGTCGTGGGGGTGGCGTATCAGAACCCGCTGTTGTTCGCCGACACCGTGCGCGCCAACCTCGTTCCGCCCTGGTACGGCGGCGGCGACGGCCCGGTGTCGGCAGCCTGCGAGCGTGTGGGCCTTGGCGATTGGCTCGGTTCCCTGCGGAACGGGCTCGATACCCCGATGGCGGACGCAGCGATCTCGCGCGGCGAACGGCAACGGCTTGCCATCGCGCGCACGATCCTGCGCCGGCCGGACGTGCTCATTCTCGACGAGGCTACGTCCGGCATCGACGACGCCCGCGAATCGGCCGTATATGACGCGATCTTCGATGACCTGCGGGGGCGCACGGTACTGATCGTCTCGCACCGTCCGTCGACGGTCCGTCGCGCGGAACGCGTGGCGTTCCTCGACTCCGGCGAAATCGCGGCGGTGGGGACCCACCAGGAGCTGCTGCGCGGCCACGCGGGATATCGCTCGCTGATCTCCGGCGACGCCGCGTCCGGCGGACGGCTCCCGCCATGATGCCGCGCTACTTCGTGCTGCGCTGGAGGCTCCTGCGACGCCTGGCGCCGGTCCTGACCTCGGCTCGCTGGGCGCTGGCCGTGTCGATCGCCGCCCGAGCGGGTCGGTTCGCGGTCGCCCTGGCGCCGCCGCTCCTGCTGCGCTCGTTTGTCGACGACGTGATCGTCGGGCACCGATTCGGCTTGGTAGCGTGGCTGCTCCTCGGCTTCCTGGCCGTGTTCGCCGCGGAGACCGTGTTGAAGGGCTTCGAACTCGCGGCGCGCAACCGGGTCGCGGGCCGGATCGCTCTGCGCATTCGGCACCGGAACCTGGAGGCAGCGCTGATGACCGGGACGGCGGTCGGAGCGGGAGACCTGAAGCGCGCGGTGGAGGAAGACGTAACCCATATCGAAGGGGTGCTGCAGGAACACATCCTGGGCACGCTGCTGGCCGGCATCCGGTTGCTGGCGCTGGCGGCGATCCTCATGGTCATGAGCTGGCACCTGGCGCTGATCGGCTTCGCGCTTGCGGGGGCGATCAGCCTGGTCTCCGGGCGTCTCGCCGGTCGGGCGCGCGCGACCGGAGCGGCCATGCGCCGAGCGGACGGAGTGTGGGACAACTGGCTGACCCGCTCGCTGCGCGGCTGGATGGAGATCAAGACGCTGCAGATGGAGCGGCGGGAGACCGATGCGGTGACGCGAGTGCGCGTTCCCGCCCAGCAGGCGGCCGGCAGGCTGAACCTCATGCGTTGGAGCAACCGGGCCATGGGCCAGGCGGTGGATGAGTTGGCGACGCGCGCCGCGCTCTACTTCGCCGGCGCGGTGCTGATCTTCGCCGGGAATATCACCGCCGGGGTCCTGATCGCGTTCGTCCGGTACTACGCCACCTTCGTCGAGGACGTACAGGAGCTGCGGGAGAACAACATCCAATTCCACGAGGCGGCCGCCGCGGTCGAACGGGCGATCGGCCTGCACGCGGCGCATCCGCTCGAACGGATACGCACGCGTGAATGGGTCGCGCACGGCCCTTCGGGACCGGTCAGCGTAACGGTGTCGGGCGCGATCTATCTCGGTGAACATCGGGCACCGGTCGTCGATCGGGCGACGCTGGAGATTCCCGCCGGCGCGTTCGTCTGCATCGCCGGGGAGAGCGGCAGCGGCAAGACGACGCTGACCAGACTCATCGCGGGCGACCTGCGACCGACCGCGGGGAGCGTCCTTCTCGATGGCGTCCCGACGACGGCCATGCCGCCGCGCGTGCTGCACGACACCTTCGCCAGCGTCGGCGACGATAGCGCGGTGCTCAACATCTCGATTCGCGACAATCTGTTGCTGGCTGCGCCCGGCGCCTCGGATGGCGAGCTGTGGGAGGCGCTCGCTACGGCGTCGTTCGAACGGGAGATCCGGGCGCTGCCCGGCGGGCTGGACACGCTGATCGGCGAGCGCGGCATGAAGCTGTCCGGCGGCCAGCGGCAGCGACTGCTGTTGGCCCGCGCGCTGCTGCTCGACCGTGCGGGCCTGCTGCTCGACGAGGCGACGTCGCAGGTGGACCCACGCGCCGATCAGGAGATACAGAACCGTCTCAGACGCCTGAGCGGCGCCAAGACGGTGATCACGGTCGCCCATCGCCTGGCATCCGTGAAGGCTGCGGCGGCCATCTTCGTGATCGACGACGGACGGGTGATGGCGCACGGCACGCACGACCAACTCATGGCGAAAAACGCCGTCTACCGGCACCTGTTCGCGTCCCAGGCCTCGGCCTGACCGTGGCCTGGGACGACGGCTCGATCGAGCGGTGTGGAGATATGCTGGCGCGTCTGCGCAGCGGCAGTAGAGATACCGATTCTGAGAGACTGAGATGAACCACCTGCGCAGCAGCGCGATCGAGCGGATTCTGATCGTCGATGACGACGCCGCGGCAAGAGAGGGATTCGGCTATCCGATTGAAGAATTGGAGATCACTCCGGTTCTGGAGGACGGGCCAATCAAGGACCTGGAGCGGTTCGTCGAACACGTGCCGAGCCGAGCGCAGGCAGTACTGTGTGACTATCGGCTAAAGACGGACGGCATCTACTCGTCGTACGACGGTGATGAGGTGGTCGCCGCCTGCTATCGGCAAGGTATTCCGGGTCTGTTGTGCACGCAGTACACCGACGTGGTCGTCGAGATAAATCGGCGGCTGCTCCGGTTCATTCCGTCGCTCATCAAGACGAGCTCGCCCACTCCTCATGCCATTCGCGCCTCACTGCGCCGCTGTCAGGAGGAACTCGCGGGCTCGGTTCATCCTGCCCGGCGGCCGTGGCGCACCTTGGTCCGGGTGCACGACGCACCGGCGGAGGCGAACTATTGTTACGTCGTCGTGCCCGCCTGGAATGCTGACCAAGTGATCCGGCTGTACTACCACGACATTCCCGAAGAGATATTGCCGAGCATGACAGCGGGGTCGCGATTGCATGCCAAGGTCAACATCGGCGCCGGTAGTTTCGACGAAGTGTACTTCTATGATTGGGAGCCGGAATGAGCGAGCGCGCCGGACGCCTGCTGGAAACTCTGGCCGTGTTGGACGTCGGCCACGGCTCCAGCGCCGTCAGCGGCTCCATGTCGTCCGGTATACGAGCGCGGGCGGCGAAACGCGACCACGTGTCCGGCGTAAGATCACGGCGCAGATCGAAGCGCGGGCACGGCGTCTCGTCGAAGCGGATGACTCCCTCCTGGTAGAACGACTCCCGAATCTCGTCGCGAGAGACGGGCAATGTCAGACGTGAAGTAACCTCGCCGCTCTTCTGAATCACAACCGTATCCGGCCAGTCATCAGGCGTGGCAGAAGCAGATCACGCGCTTCTGCGAGCTTCCTCATCTCCAGCGAAAGAACCTCGATGTGGCGGAAGATCGGCGACACGATATCCGTAAACATACAAATTACTCTCCGCTCTGGAACGACGAAAGGAACCGAACGAAACGTGTTGCGAGTGATTGCGGAGAATACAGAACCAACGGCTCGACTACGAAGCTGTTCAATGCCATCAAGAAGCGCGAGATAAAGGTAGATTGGGTTCATAGGAGCTGCTACGACGAGAGCGTAACACGACTGACTCATCGCCATGTCGGTCTGCGCCAGCGAAAGCTTGCCCACGGTCCCTCGTGCCGTGATGAACACGGTTCCTTTCGGGTACAGCTTGCTGTTGCAGGCTCGTAGGCCTTCTTCCGAAAGATGCCTCTCGGTGAAGAGCACGTATGCTCCGGAACTATCCTTTGGTGTGAAAAAGGGTATTTTACCATTCCAATAGCGCGGATTCTTCGTGTCAGGGGTTCCGCCACTCAGTACGTCTATCACTTCGAACGCAGAGGTCCGCTTCCATGTTTCCGGAAGTCCATCGGCACTGCCGACATGCTGATGACCGGAATAGCGAAAACGCACGAACCACTCCTTGTAGAGCAATCGTGCGGTTCGCTCCAAGAGCCGTATCCGACGACGGTTATTCTCGATCAAATCGTCGTACGCCGAAAGGAATGATGCGATCTTTCGTTGTTCATCGACATCTCGAGTGACCCGTACCGGAAGGGCGTGCAGATCGTTTCTATTTACCCCCGGTACGGCGGCTTTATCGCTACGTATCGCGGGCAGAACGCTACATAGAAAATACGCCGAAAATCTAGGGTCGTTGCCCTTGAAGTCGCAGACGTACAGGGACGTGTTCAGTGGCCAAAAGTCATCCTTGATATAGAATACGTCGCCGAGAGTCCCGTAGCGTCCGGTGACGACGCCGGGGCCTTCGATCTTTGCCGTGTCATGTCGTCCGGTAATTCCTGAAGATGAGACCACGGGGACGGTGCCGTCCTTTCTGTGAGAGGAGGAAAGGTCATAACCTCTCTTCAAGGTCAAGAATTCGCCAAGCAGCGTTGTTTTCCAGGCCGTGGCCGGATAGAGGCTCGTTCTCATCCGTCCGTAAGGTTTGCAGTCATATCGGCATTCCGCTGACACATCATTCAGTTGCGGTCGTCGTCTCGCCAAGCACCTATTTTCTCGAAGTTCCTGCGGATGGTCGTCGCCAATACGGTTGCCTGATCGTTAAGATCTTCCAGTTCGATATGGATCGCCCGGAGAGCATGAGAAAAACCACAATCTTCGTTCGTCTTTTCGGCGTGATACCGACGTAGCGGCCCGGGTCAGGCTCCAGTCATTGCCCGCGATCTCGGACCGGTCCGCCAGTTTGACCAGTCCCTCCACGTCGCGTAGTTCGCCGTCGGGGAAGCGTTCGACCAGCCAGTGGGCATGACGCCAGACATTAGCGCACCTGTTCCAGTCGCTCGACCGCGTGTCGGCTGACCCTCGTCGGCCGCTCTGCGGGCGCTGGCGACGTTGCGACCGTTCCGACGCCGCTGGATCGGGCGTCACACTCACGCTCGCACGTCTCGATCATGCCGGCGGCCACCTTGTAGAACGTGTCGACCTGCGTGGCCAGATCATGGCTGCCATCGGCAGTGATGCTCCATGGGCTTGGTCCGCGTGACAGCATCAAGAGGAGCGTCACAGTCCAGATCAGTCCAACCAGCAAAACCCGGCAACACTCCCAGTATCAGTTCATGTCGACGGTGAGCCTCTAGCCGCAGCACCGGTCACGTCAGGTTGTGCGGGCCGAACGAGGCGGGCAGCAGGTCGGCCAGGGTGAAGCGCCGGCGCAGGCCGTCGGGACCGCATACCAGGATCGGCACGGAGTCGGCGGCAAATTCCCGGATCTTCTGGCGGCAGCCACCGCAGGGGGTGCACAGTTGGTCGCCGCCGCCGGCAACCGCGATCTCGGTGATGCGGCGCTCTCCGGCCATGACCAGTGCCGCGATCGCCGCGGCTTCCGCACAGACGCCCTCCGGGTAGGCGGCGTTCTCGACGTTGCAGCCCAGGTAGACGGTCCCGCTCTCCCCCCGTACCGCGGCGCCGACGTGGAATCCCGAATAGGGGGCGTAGGCCGCGGCCCGCGCCGCAATCGCGGCGGCGACGGTGGAGTCGGCGTCCATCCGCTAGGGGCCGGCTGGCTGCAAGTACTGCCCGATGTTGACGATCTGCAGACCTGCTTGGAACTGCACCAGCGCGAGGGGCTGCCGGAGGCCGACCGGCAAGTGATCCGGCGCGGCAAGGCCCTGGAGTACTTCAGCCGCCACTACGGTCAAGTGTACGTCGGCGTGGCCAAGCCGGTCTCGGTGCGCAACGACGGGCCGGCCGGCCCGTCAGCCGTACACCGTGAGCCGGTCGGGTTTCTCGGGGTCCACGGCCCACAGCTCTTTGGCCCGGTAGACGCGCGGGGCCTGCGGCGGGCCGTCGGGGAGCTGCCAGTCGGGGTTGTAGCGGCGGATCAGCTCCTGCATGTTGCGGTAGGCGATGCGGTCCTTGAGGTCGTCGTCGACCGGAGCCTGTTCGATGATCTGCTGCAGCAGCCGGTAGTCGTAGTAGGGCAGGTCGGCGCCGAAGATGATCCGCTCGCGGCCCACCTGATCGGCCAGCTTGGCGAAGTCCCAGCGGCTGCCGCGTTCATCGGGATACTGCACCACCTCGAACCAGACGTTGTCCATGCCGGCGAAGTGCTCGGCGGCGTAGCTGCTGGCGTGGGTGATGAACGTGACGCCGGGGAACAGGCGCGCGATCTTTTCGAACAGCGCGTCGTGCAGGTGAATGTTGCACAGACCGCCCCGTGCGGCGGCCATCTCCAGGAACGGGATGCACGCCTCGCGCACCGGCGGATGGGACACGATGCCGTGCAGGCCCAACTCGGCCATCGCCCACTCCGCTTCGTCCACGGCGACCGGTCCCAGGCACGGTTCGATCAGCGCCAAGCCGAGCGGCACGTGCTGCGGGAAGTCGCGGCGCGCGCGGGCGATCACCCGATTCTGGTCGCGGATGTCCTCCAGCCCGCGCAGGATCAGGCCGCCGGTGGCGGTCGGCATCGACAGGCTGGCGTAGACGTTGGTCTCGGCGAAGCGGGCCAGGCACATGGCGGTGCTCTGGCCGGTGGGCGGCAGCCGGTTCAGGGTGCGCCCGATGTGGTTGTGGCAGTCGAGGTAGGGTCTCATGGTTGCTCCTTGGTCGGGTGTCAACGGTCTGCGGCGGCCGGCAGCTCCACGGCGCGCCGTTCGGCGGTGGCGCGGCGGGCAGCGGCGACGATGCGCAGGTTGTGCAGGGCCGATTCGCCGCTGATCGGCGGTGGCGCGCCGCGCGCCAGGGCGTCGAAGGTGGCGGCGAAGTAACGGCCGTGACCGCTCTCCGCCTGGGTCGGCCGCGGCTCCAGCGCCACCTCCTGCCACTGCCGGGCGCTGCGCGCGTACCGCCACAGCCCGCGGCCGCGGCGCATCACGCGCACGCCGCCTGTCGACCCGTGCACCTCGGCCAGGTTGGCGCTCTCGCCGGCGTCGCCGCCCGGCACGCACCAGGAGGTGGCAACCGTGGACAGCGCGCCGCCCTCGTGCTCCAGCAGCAGCAGCGCCAAGTCATCCACGTCGAAGGCGAAGTGCTGCGTCGCCACCCGCGCCTCGACGTAGCGCACCGGGGAGCCGACCAGCGACTCCAGCAGGTATATCTCGTGATAGGCAGTGTCGTTGATGGCGCCGCCGCCGGCGGCGCGCGACGCTCGCCACACCGTGTTGGGGTCCGCCTGGTCGTCGGTCTTGTTGAACAGCGACTTGGCGCGCCCGAAGAACGGCGTGCCGGCGGCCCCGTCGGCCAACAGCGCCCGCGCCCGCTCCATGCCCGGCGTGAACAGGAAGTTGTGCACCACGGTGTAGGGCGCGCCGCCGCGCCGCACCGCCGCCAGCACCTCCTGCGCCTGCTCCACGGAGGTGGCCATCGGCTTCTCGGAGACCACCGCCACGCCGGCCGCGGCCGCGTCGATCGCCTGCTCCGCGTGCATGTGGTGCGGCGTGGCGATGGTGACCGCGTCGAGCTCGGCGCGCTCCAGCATCTCCCGGTAGTCGGCGTAGCGCAGGTCCGGCGGCACCGCCAGCAGCTCCCCCATCCGCCGCAGGTTGTCGCCGGCCGGATCGGCCAGAGCGGTCACCCGCACCAGCTCCGGGATCGCCCGATACCCCGGCGCGTGGTTGAGCCGCACGATGCCGCCGCAGCCGATCAGACCCAATCGAACCGGTCGCTGCATCTCCGCTATCCCTTGCCGCTCATGGCGTAGGGATCGGCGGCGTCGCGCACCCCATCGCCGACGAAATTGTAGAGCAACACCGTCGCCACCACAAACAGCGCCGGCGTCAGCAGCCACGGATAGATGGCGATGCTGGTGACGTTCTGCGCTCCCTGCAGCAGCGTGCCCCAGCTCACCGCCGGCGGCTGAATCCCCAGCCCCAGGAAGCTCAGCGCCGTCTCTCCCAGGATCATGCCGGGGATCGCCAGGGTGACCCGCACGATCAGATAGCTCAGAAACCCGGGCAGGAGGTGGGCCGTGATGATCGTCCCCGCGCGCGTGCCGGCCAGCCGGGCGGCGGTCACGTACTCGTACTCGCGCAGCTCCAGCAACTTGCCGCGCACCACGCGCGCAACGCCGGTCCAGTTCAGCACCGACAGGATGATGGTGATCGTGAAGTAGGTGCGAAGGACCGGCCAGTTCACGGGAATGACCGCGCTCAGCGCCATCCACAGCGGAATGGCGGGGATCGAGTTGAAGACCTCGATGAGGCGCTGGATGATCAAGTCGGGCACGCCGCCGAAGTAGCCGGAGACGCCGCCCAGGAAGCAGCCGAGCACGAAGCTGATCAGCACGCCCACCAGGCCGATAGTCAGGCTGACCCGGCTGCCGGCCAGGATCCGCGAGAAGACGTCGCGGCCCAGCTCATCGGTGCCGAGCAGGAACAGGCGCCCCTCCCCGGCGTCGAACAGGTGCCGATCGGCGTCGAGCACCCCCCAGAAGCGGTACGGCTCACCGCGCGCCAGGAAGCGGACCGGATGGATCACCGATCGGTCCTCCACGAACTCGCGCTGGAAGGTCTCCAGGTTGACCCTGCCGGTGAGCCCGTAGACGAAGGGCGCGCGCAGGCGCCCGCCGGGATCGATCAGATGGATACGGGTCGGCGGCGCGTTGACGAACCCTTCATGCTGGGTCAGCGAACCGTAGGGGGCGCAGAATTCGTAGATGAAAGCGACCAGATAGGCGAGCAGCAGGACGATGCCGGCGATGACCGCCATGCGGTGCTTCCTGAACTTGCGCCACATCAATTGCCGCTGTGATGCGATGAAGTAGCGCTCCTCGGCACCGGCGGCTTTGATGGTAGCGGTTTCGGTTGCCGCCATGTCAGCCCTTGCGTTCGTAGGTGATGCGCGGGTCCACGACCACCAGCAGGATGTCGGAGATCAGCACGCCGATCACCGCCAGCGCGCTGATCACCATCAACACGCTCCCCGACAGGTTGATGTCCTGCGCCCGTACGGCGGTGTACATCAGCGGGCCGAGCGTCGGCAGGCCCAGTACGATGGCGACGATCGTCTCGCCGCTGATCAGCTCCGGCAGGACGCTGCCGACCCCGCTGACCATCGGGTTGAGCGCCAGCCGCACCGGGTACTTCATGATCACCCGGCGCTCCGCCACCCCCTTCGCGCGGGCCGTGATCACGTACTGCTTGCCCAGCTCGTCGAGCAGCGTGCCGCGCATGACCCGGATCGTGCCGGCCGTGGCCGCCGTGCCGATCACGACCACCGGTATCCACAGGTGGCTGATCAGGTCGAGGACCTTGGCCGGGCTCCACGGCTGCTCCTCCATACCGGGCGAATAGAAGCCGCCGATGCTGAGTCCGAAGTACTTGTAGAATACGTACAGCAGAATCAGCCCCAGCAGGAAGTTGGGCGTCGCCAGCCCGATGAAGCCGAGGGTGGTCAGACCGTAGTCGGGCAGGCTGTACTGGTGGGTGGCGCTGTAGATGCCGATCGGGATCGCCACCAGGTAGGTGAACAGGATGCTGATCGACGACAGCATGATCGTGGCGCCGAGGCGTTCGGCGATCAGGTCGCTCACCGGCACGCCGCGAATCGAACGCCCCATGTCGCCGGACAGGAACCGGATCATCCAGTCGACGTACTGCACCACCAGGGGCCGGTCCAGGCCGTACTGGCGGCGCAGCGCGAGTTCCTCCGCCTCCGTGATCACGTCGCCTTCCGCCTCCCGTTGCGCCACGATCGTGTCGACGGCGTCGCCCGGCGGTAACTGGATCACGAGGTAGATCACCATGCTGATGATCGCCAGGGTAACCGCCATGTAGAGCAGGCGGCGCAACAGGTAGGTCGTGTAGTTCATATACGGGACAAGGAAAGGGAGAATGAACGGCAGGGTTCGCCGTCCATTCTCCCCGATGTCACCTGCGGCGCGGGATCACTCCGCGATGTACCACTGTTCCGGTTTGTACGGGGCGTAGAAGTTGGTGTCGGATCCCCAGAAGATGTTCTGCGACGGAACGTTCTTCATGCGGTTGTGGATGATCACCGGATGCGGCGCCAGCCCGACGGTCGGGATGATCGGCATCTCGTCGGCAAAGTAGGCGAAGTAGGCCTTGCCACGATCGACCGCTTCCGGCGTGCCGGTGGCGGCCTGCTTGAACGACTGCCAGCGATCGTTGAGCGCCTTGATGTGGTCCGGCGGCTCGACGCCGAGATCGCCGCCGGTGACGAACCAGAGGCACCACTGGCGGCCCCAGCTATTTGCGGTGCAGCGTTCGAAGGCGAACTCGTCGGGCGTGCCGCGCCCGAGCAGCGTGGTGCGGCCCAGATGCCATGCCGCAATCGCCGTCTGGCCGGTGTCGAGGCGTTCGCGGAGCAAGGCCCCGTCGATCACCTTGCAGGCGCCTTCGATGCCGACTTGGCGCCAGTCGTTGGAGATCAACTCGCAGATCGCCTGCTTCGGACCCTCCAGGACGCCGATCTCGACCACGAGGTTGAGACGCGTGCCGTCGTCGGGGCGCACGCGGAAGCCGTCGCCGTCGCGTTTGGCGAGCCCGACGGCGTCGAGCAACCGGTTGGCGCGCTCCGGATCGTAGGCCAGATTGTCGTTGTACCAAGCTTGATCGAAGAACTCCATGGTGTTGAGCGGCGTCGCCGGATGCGGGTCGCCGAGTCCGAAGAACACGATCTCGTTCATCTGATCGCGGTTCAGGGCGACCGACAGGGCGACGCGGAAGTCGCGGTTGTTGAACAGGTCGTGCAGCACCGGCTCCTCGACGTTGTGGTTGATGAACAGCACCAGCTCCGCGGTGCGCAGCGACTGCGCGATGATCGTCTTGTAGTCGCCCTGCGCCTCGCCCGCCCGGTAGGTGGGCAGGCTGGGTGCGCCGGTGTAATAGGCGGCGAAGTCGACCTCGCCAGCCTGGACCTTCAGATCGTAGAGATCCTTGTCGCCGACGTGTCTGACTTCCAGCCGGTCGATGTAGGGGAGCTGGTTGCCGGCCGTGTCGACGTGGTGGTAATAGGGGTTGCGGACCAGCAGTACGCGATCGCTCTCCACCACCTCCGGGGTGTGCATGTCCAGGTAGGGGCGGCCGATGATCACCGCCGACTGGGTGTAGCCCTGCGTGCCGTGCGCCCGGAACATCGCCGTCCAGTCCTCGTAACCGAGTTCGGCGGCCAGCTCGGCGGCGTCCTCATTGAAGCCGGCGTGGAACCGCTTCAGGTAGTGCGCGGGCAGGAACAGCACGTTGTCGCCGGAGAAGTGGGTGCGGCCGAAGCGGTCCATCGCCACCGGGTTGGGGGCGGCCCAGGTGATGCGCAGCGTGAAGTCGTCCAGCGCCTCCCAGACCGCGGGCGCCCCGCCCAGCGTAAAGAACGCGTCGATGCCGCGCGTGCTGAGCTCTTCGTTGAGGATGTCCTGCTCCCACTTGAACAGCATGTCGGCGGTCGTGAACGGCTCGCCGTCCGACCAGCGCAGCCCTTCGCGCAGCTTCAGGGTGAGGGTGCGGTTGTCGTTCGACCAGGCGTGGCTTTCGGCCAAGTCCGCCTCGAACGCGCTGGCGGTCTGGTTGTAGCGGAACAGGCCGGTGTGGCGCACCCGCAGGCCGATCGACATGCGGTCGGATACGTCCATCATCCGCACCGGGCCGGCGCTGTAGGTGCCGATCGAGTCGAACGGTTCGACCACCAGCGGGTTGGACGGCAGCCGCTCGTCGACGGGCGGCAGATCGCCGGCCTCGACCATGGCCTTCAGCATCGGCGCCTCATGGTAGGTCTGCGACCAGGCGGTGACGCCGGCAAGCATCGCCAGCGGGAGCGCCGCCGCAAGCACCCGCCGGGGTGCGGTGAACGTCATCATGATGTGGTTACTCCTTCAGGTGGGAGGGCCTGCGAACCCTGCCCGATGGGATTGCCGGCAGCGTATCCCGCCGGCACGGACCGGGCAAGCAGCGGCTTCAGGATCGGCGCCCGGCTATCCGGCTCCGCTCCGCCTCGACGGACGCGAACCAGTTCTCCGCCGCGACCCGCATGCGGGCGGCGCGGCCGGGATGCGCGGCCGCCAGGTTGCGTCCCTCGCAGGGGTCGTCCGCGACGTGGTACAGCTCCGGCTCCCGCGGCGCCGACAGGGTGGGCTCCACCGGCGGGTTCCGTACCGGCATTTCGAAGTGCCCTCGCGCCATCAGGTCGCGCACCGCCGTGTTGTCCTCCTGCAGCTTCACCATCGCCTCCGGAATGCGCGGCCAATAGAGCTTCCAGGGGCCGTCGCGCATCGCCAGGTTGCAGCAGGGCACCGGTTCGTAGCGGTTGAACTGCCAGAAGCGGGGCGGCGCGCCGGCCGGGCGCTCGCCCCGCAGCCGGGGCAACTGATCGCAGCCGTCGAGCGGTAGTCCGTCCGGGGTGACGCCCGCGGCGGCGGCCAGCGTCGGCAACCAATCGCAGAAGTGAATCATCTCGTCGCAGGCGGCGCCGGCGGGCAGACCGTCGGGCCAGCGGATGATCGCCGGCACGCGGATGCCGCCCTCCAACACGTCCTGCTTCTGGCCGCGGAACGGACCGTTGAAGCGGTTCATGCTGAACCGCCGCCCGCCATACCGCTCCATGCCAAGGTGGGGGCCGTTGTCGCTGGAGACCAGCACCACGGTGTCGTCCGCGCAGCCGGCGGCGGCGACGGCGTCGAGGATCTGTCCGATACCCTGATCCATGCGCGCCACCATGCCGTACAGGGTGGCCAGCGCGTCGTGCAGGTCGCCGCGCTGACGGAACGGCGCGCAGCTCTCGTCGGGCGCCTGCAGGGGCGCGTGCGGCGCGTGGTAGGCGACCACCAGGAAGAACGGCGGCACGGCAGCGGCGCCGGGCGGCGCCGTATGGCGCCGCGCATGGCGCCGGATGAAGTCGACCGCCTCGGCGGTGAAGACGTCGGTCTGGTAGCGGCCGTCGGCGCGGCGGGAACTGCCGTTGTAGTCCAGGAACCAGTGCCAGTAGTCCATGATGCCGCCGAGGAAGCCGGCGAACTCCGCGAAGCCGCGGCGGTTGGGGTGAAAGCGCGGATCGTGCAGGCCGCTGTGCCATTTGCCGACGTAACCGGTGCGGTAGCCGGCGGCGCCGAACACGTCGCCGATGGTCCGTTCGCGCAGGGCGATGCGGTCCAGGCCGCGGTTCGATTCGACGCTCAGCGCGCCGCAGCGGTGGTGGTAGCGTCCGGTGAGCAGCGCGGCGCGCGCCGGGGCGCAGATCGGCGCGCCGCTGTAGTGCTGGGAGCAGTGCACGCCCTCGGCCGCGAGCCGGTCGATGTTGGGCGTGGAAAGGATGGCGTTGCCGTAGCAGCTCAGGTCGCCGTAACCCAGGTCGTCGGCCAGCACGAGGACGACGTTGGGACGCGCGCGCGGCGGTGCGGCAGCCATCCAGCGGGCGACCGGGCAGGCGCCGCGGCTGCGCTCAGGCGCGCGCCGGCTGCTTGAGGTGCTGCTCCTGACCCTGGCCGGTCACCTTGTAGGTCAGGCGGGACTGCGTGCCGCGTCGCTTCAGACCGGCGACCACCAGGTTGGGGTAGGGATCGGTCGGCTTCACGAAGATCGGCCGCATGGCGGCGTCGTGATAGCCGATCCGCACCGAGCGGCGCCAGCCGCCGGTGCGGTTCATGTCCGACCAATGGATCGTCAGGTAGCTGAAGAAGATCACGTCCCCGGCTTTGGCCGGCACCGGCACCGACGCCACCTTGTCGGGGTGGTATTTCTCGGGCGGCAGATAGGGCCGGGTGTGATCGCCGGTGACGTGCTCCAGGGGGCCCTCCTTGTGGCTCCCGGGAACTACCTGCAGGCAGCCGCTGGCCTCCGGCGCGTCGTCCAGGTGGAGCAGGCAATCGACGAAGTCGGGTCCGTCGTGGGGGTAGAACGGGTAGTCCTGATGCATCGGAAACGGGGTGCCGCGTTCGGGCGGCTTGGCGTGCAGGATGGTGCCGTGCCACTGCACCGCGGAGCCCACCAGGGCGCGCACGCACTCGGTGAGCCGCCGGTGGAAGATGATCCGCCCCCAGGCCGCCGAGTAGAACTGCGGGTTGGCGATGAACACGGCGCGCGTGTTCTCCTGCTCGCCGGCCGGCAGGTAGTGATCGCGCCACGGCCCCTTCCAGCCGATGCTCTCCTCCCCCCACCACTCATCGACGATGAAGTCCATCTCCCGTTGCAGTTCCTCCAACTCCTCGGCCGTGAAGATGCCGGAGGCGCGGAGATAACCGTCGTTGCGGTACGCTTCGACCTGTTCTGCCGTCAGCATGGGGGCTGAGCCTACGTTCATCGCGCCGCCGGTGTCGAGAAGGCGGCGTCTCCGTCGCCGATGCCGATGCAGGGACGCGGCGCCGGCCTCTCCATCTTCGGCGTCGAACCGTTCGATCCCGGGTATGGCGGCTTCCAGGCGCCGCTCGACCGCACCCGCGGGAACCGCTCGGTAGGTCGGATACACTCGAAAGTATCGCTTCTCGAGAGATTATTTCTGATATACTCGAAATGTGATGGAGATAGCCCGCGCGCACTATCTCGGCCGGCTCCGGCGATTCCTTGATGCCCCGGTGATCACCGCGGTCGTTGGGCTGCGCCGGGTGGGCAAGAGCGTGCTGCTGCGCCAGTTCGCCGCGTCACTCCGCGACGAACGCCAAGTCGTCTACGTGGACATGGAGTCGCTGGAGTTCGATCAGGTGCGTTCGGCGCGGGATCTGAAGGACTTGGTGGATGCTGCCACCCGGCGGGACGAGCCGCGGGTGGTGATCGTCGACGAGGTGCAGCAGATCTCCGACTGGGAGCGTGCGGTGGCATCACTGAACAGCCAGGAACAGACCCAGGTGGTGATCTCCGGCTCCAACGCACAGATGCTCTCGGCGGAGTTCGCCACCCGCATCGCCGGGCGCTACGTGACCCTGCAGGTCTTCCCCCTCACCTTGGCGGAGTTCGAGGAGTTGTACCGCCTCCGCACCGGCGCGGCGCCGCCGGACGGAACGGAACTGCTGCGCCGGTACCTGCGCCTCGGCGGCCTGCCGGGACTGCTCCATACCGACCTGAGCGACCTGGTGGTCGAGCAGATGCTCACCGACATCGTCAACACCATCTTCATCCGCGACGTCGTCCGCCGCCATCGCATCCGCGACGTTGCGCTGTTCGAGGCGATTACGCGGTTTGCCGTGGACAGCGTCGGCAGTCCGGTTTCGGCCAAGCGCATCGCCGACTTCATGAAGAGCCAGCGGCGCTCGACGTCCGTCGACACGGTGCTGAACTACCTCGCCCACCTCGGCGACGCCTTCCTGCTCAACGCCGTGCAGCGCCTGGACCTGCGCGGCCGGAAGCTGCTGCAGGTGAACCACAAGTACTACCTGGGCGACGTAGGGCTGCGTAACGGAATCGTCGGCTACCGGGAGCGCGACATCGGCGGCGTCCTGGAGAACCTGGTTTATCTGGAGCTCAAACGCCGCGGCTACCGGGTGACGGTAGGTGTGGCCGGCTCCCGGGAGGTCGACTTCGTGGCTGAGAGCAGCGCCGGACGGCGCTACGTTCAGGTGGCCTATCTGTTGGAATCGCGAGCTACCATCGAGCGTGAACTGAGCGCCTTCGCGGCGGCCGCCGATGCCTACCCGCGGATACTGCTCACCCTCGATCCCTATCAGCCAGCGGATTTCGCCGGGGTCAGCCACCGGTCATTAGCCGTCTTCCTCCGCGGCGGGCCTCTGGTGGGGTAGCGGATTCGATGCCGGCGCCGCACCCGCGCTGACGCGGTCTCAGCGGCGGTAGGAGGGGTCCTCGTGGTCGAGGATGGCGCGCAGTTCGCGGAAGTGGTCTTCGCCCATGTCGGGATAATCCCGCCACTGCCGTTCCGTCTTTGCCGCCACGCGGTCGGAGACGGAGCGCAGCTTCCGGCCGGTCTGCAAGGCGGTGAGGTACGTGCAGCAGGCGCGCTCGAAGTAGTAGAGGTCGTCGAACGCCTGCGCGACCGTGGGGCCGATCGCCATTACCCCGTGGTGGCGCATGAGCAGGATCGGCTTGTCTTCCACCAGGCGCGCGATGCGTTCCGCCTCATCGTCCAGGCCCATGCCGTCGAACCGGTCGTCGACGGTCACGCGCCCCCGGAAGCGCATTGCGTTCTGGTCGATCGGCGGCAGCGTCGGATCATCCAGACACGCCAGCGCCGTGGCGAACCGCGAGTGGACGTGCAGCAGGCAGCGCGCATGCCGCATGCTCCGGTGGATGCTGCCGTGCAGCGCCCAGGCGGTCGGGTCCGGAGCTCCGGGCCGTTCCATCGTGCTCGCGTCGCCGGCGTCGAGCAGCAGCAGATCGCTCGCCGTCACGCGCGCGAAGTGACGGCCGCGCGGGTTCATCAGGAACCTGGTTCCCGCCTCGTCGACCGCCAAGCTGAAGTGATTGGCGACCGCCTCATGCAGGTCGAAGCGGGCCGCCCAGCGGAATGCGCACGCCAGCGCGATGCGTTCATCGACGAAGTCCATGCCGGCCACGGTACGGCAACCGCCCACCGGTTCGCCAGTCGCCGCCGGGGCCGGTTCCCGGCGGCGCACGCGCGCCTTGTCCCGCGTGCGGCGCGCGGCTATGATCGGTCCGCTCCAGGAGGGGTTGATGGCAACGCGGCACACGGCACAGCCCAGGCAGCGCCTGATGTACGTCCACGCGCAGACGCCCAACATCCTTTCCCCGATCCTCGACCTCACCATCTACGAGCCGGTGCCCGGTTTTTCGGTCGAGCTTGACGTCGATCCGCCGGCGTGGCCGTACCGGTCGGTGCATGACGCGGTGTGCGACGGCTGGCAGATCGTGCAATTCCCGCTGCACCAGGCCGCCTATGACGACGACGATCTCGACATGGTCGGCTACGAGTTCGTACTGCAGAAGATGGAGGTCGTCGCACCGAAGGAGGCCGCCGAATGAGCGCCGCAGCACCCGCTCCGCCGACGTTGCTGGACGACCGCGCCGTGGCCGACTACATCGTCCGCGGCTATCTCCTGCTGCAGCTCGACCTGCCGCCCGGCGTCAACGAACGGATCGCCGCCGCCCTGGACGGCATGCGGAGCAACCCCGGCGACGCCATCACCGGCGCGGTGCCGGAGCTCCATCGCGTCCTCGACCACCCGCTCGTGCAGGGCGCCCTGACCAGCTTGGCGGGCCGGGATTACCGGGTGATGGATCACCGCCACTGGCACTGCAAGGAGCCGGGCAGCCCGTCCATGCCGTGGCACCAGGACGGCAAGAACGTGCGCGGCCAAGGTCTGGACCGGTTCCTGGGGCTCTACTATCCGGCCGACGTCACCGCTGACATGGGGCCGACGATCGTGGTCCCCGGCACCCACTTCCGCAACGCGCCGACCGACCGCATGCGCACCTACACCAACATCCGCGGCCAGGTGCCGCTGGTGGTCGGGGCCGGCGCGTTCGCCATCACCCACTACGACCTCTGGCATGGCACGGCCGCCAACCGCTCGCTGCGGCGGCGGCACATGATCAAGTTCCTCTTCAGCCGCACGCGGCGCAATGCGCGGCCGACCTGGGACCACGACCCGGAGGCGATGAGCGGCTCCGGGGACTGGAACCGGCGCGCCGAGTCGGATCGGCCGATCGACCAGTTGCGGTTCGCCAACCCGTTGAACGTCTCGCAGACCGACCATTATAAGGAGGTCGCCAAGCGGCACGCGGTATGGGCCGAGCTCACGGGAAGGCCGGCGCCGTGACCGGCAATGGCGCCGGCGGCATTCGCGCCGGCCGCCTGTTGGGCGCGGCGGCGGCCGGCGCCGCGCTGACCCTGGCCGGGGTGGGGCTGGGGCTGCTCGCCGCCGGCGGCGGCGAGGGCGCCGCGGCAGCGCTTGGCGTCCCGGTACCCCCGTCGGCGGCGGTCTCCGCGCAGCCGGTGCAGTGGACGGAATCGACCGTAAGCGGGCGCTATTACTCGCCCGAGGAGCGCAACAACATCGCCATCTACGACGCGCTCAACGAGAGCGTGGTCAACGTCGCCGCCGTCAGCAACGCGTTCTACCGATTCCGCCCCGTTCCCCGGTCCGACAGCGGATCGGGCGTGATCATCGACGGCGACGGCCACGTGCTGACCAGCCACCACGTGATCAGGAACGCGGCGCGGCTGGCGGTCACGCTCTGGGACGGCAGCGAATACGACGCCGAGATGGTCGGCATGGACCCCGAAAACGACCTCGCGGTGATCCGCTTCGAACCGGGGGACACGCCGCTGACGGTCATTCCGTTCGGGAATTCGACCGATCTGCGCGTCGGGCAGAAGGTGTTGGCGATCGGCAACCCGTTCGGACAGGATCGTTCGCTGACCACCGGCATCGTCTCCGGACTCGGCCGGCCGGTGCAGGCCGACGACGGACTCATCATCCAGGAGATGATCCAGACCGACGCCTCGATCAATCCGGGCAACTCCGGCGGACCGCTCCTGGACGCGAACGGCCGTATGATCGGCATCAACACGATGATCTTCTCCCCCACCGGCGTATCGGCCGGCATCGGCTTCGCGGTGCCGGTCGCCACCGCCCGCCGCGTGTTGCCCGAGCTGATGGAGCACGGCGCGGTGCGGCGCGGCTGGATCGACGCGCAGCTCGTACCGATCACCGCCCGCTTGGCGCGGCAGTTCGGCCTGCCGCGCCGCGATGGGCTGCTGGTCTCCGCGGTACGGCCCGGCTCCACTGCGGCGCAGGCCGGCCTGCGCCGCGGTACCCGCCAAGTCCGCTGGGGCCAGTCGATGCTCTACGTGGGCGGCGACATCATCGTCGAGGTCGACGGCCGGCCGGTCGGCCTGTTCGGCGACCTGCGGGCCGCACTGGAGGACAACAAGCCGGGCGAGGAGGTAACGGTAGCCGTGGAACGCGGCGGCCGACTCCTGGAGCTGTCGGTGATGCTGAGCGAACGGCCGCGGTGAACCGGTTCGCCGTCCACGCGCCGTTCCGGCCGGCCGGCGATCAGCAGCGCGCGGCCGACGCGATCGCCGCGGGGCTGGCCGGCGACAAACGGTTTCACACCCTGAAGGGGGTCACCGGATCGGGCAAGACCTTTACCATGGCCAAGATCGTGGAGGCGTGCCAGCGGCCCACGCTGGTCCTGTCGCACAACAAGACGCTGGCCGCGCAGCTCTTCCGCGAGTTCAAGGACTTCTTCCCCGACAACGCGGTGGAGTACTTCGTCTCCTACTACGACTACTACCAGCCGGAGGCGTACGTCGCCTCGCGCGACCTCTACATCGAGAAGGACGCGTCGATCAACGACGAGATCGAACGCATGCGCCTGTCGGCCACCACCTCGCTGGTCGAGCGGCGCGATACGATCGTGGTGGCGACCGTGTCGTGCATCTACGGCCTGGGCAGTCCGCGCGACTTCCGCGAGATGCGCCTGCAGGTGCGGCTCGGCGACACCCTTGATCTGCGCGCGCTGCTGCGCGATCTGGTGGCGGTGCAATACGAGCGCAACGACGCAGTGCTCGACCGCTCCACCTTCCGGGTGCGCGGCGACGTACTGGAGATATTCCCGTCCTACTCGGAACAGGCGGTGCGCGTCGAGTTCTTCGGCGATCAGGTGGAGCGCATCCGCCGCATCGATCCGTTGAACGGCACCGCTCTGGCCGACCTCGACTACTGCGCCATCTATCCGGCCAAGCACTTCGTCACCCCGCAGGAGCGCATCCGCGCCGCCGCCGCCGCCATCCGCGCCGAACTGCAGGAACGGCTGGCCGAGCTGCGCGCCGCCGACCGCATGGTGGAGGCGCAGCGCCTGCAGACCCGCACCGAGTACGACCTGGAGATGCTGCAGGAGATGGGCTATTGCCCCGGCATCGAGAACTACTCCCGGCACCTGAGCGGCCGCGCGCCCGGCGAGCGTCCGGGGGTCCTGATCGACTTCCTGCCGGAGGGCTTTCTGACGATCGTCGACGAGTCGCACGTGACCCTGCCGCAGCTCCGCGGCATGTTCGAGGGCGACCGCTCGCGCAAGCAGGCGCTGGTGGAGCACGGCTTCCGCCTGCCGTCGGCGCTCGACAACCGGCCGCTCACCTACGACGAGTTCGAAGCGCTGGTCGGCCGCCTGCTGTTCGTCTCCGCCACCCCGGGGCCGCGGGAGCTGTCGCTGTCCGACCGCGTGGCCGAGCAGGTCATCCGGCCCACCGGTCTGCTCGATCCGCAGATCCACGTCCGGCCGAGCGAGGGCCAGATCGACGATCTGTACGGCGAGATCCGCGCCCGTGTCGACGCCGGCGAACGCTGCCTGGTCACCACCCTCACCAAGCGCATGTCGGAGGACCTGTCGTCCTATCTGGCCGAGATCGGACTGCGCGTGCGATACCTCCATTCGGAGGTGGAGACGGTCGAGCGCGTGGAGTTGCTGCGCGACCTGCGGGCGGGCGAGTACGACGTCCTGGTCGGCGTCAACCTGCTGCGCGAAGGGCTCGATCTTCCCGAGGTGTCGCTGATCGCCATTCTGGACGCCGACAAGATCGGCTTTCTGCGCTCGGCGACGTCGCTGATCCAGATCATCGGCCGCGCCGCGCGCCACGTGAACGGCACCGTGTTGATGTACGCCGACTCCGAGTCGGAGGCGATGCGAGAGGCGATCGCGGAGACCGAGCGCCGCCGCGCGATCCAGACGGCGCACAACCGCCGCCACGGCATCACGCCGACCAGCGTCAGAAAGGAGATCCAGCAGCTCCTGGTCCGCAAGGCGGACGAGAAGCGCGACGCCGAGGAGCGCGACCTGCGGATACGTCGCGGCGAGTACGACGTGCAGGCGCCGGAGCAGCGCGACGAACTGATCCGCACGCTGGAGCGGGAGATGCTGGAGCTGGCCGAGGCGCTGGAGTTCGAGCGCGCGGCGGTCCTGCGCGACGAGATCGATCGCCTCAAGGAGGACGCCGGGGCGCCGGCCCCGGCCGGCAACGGCCGCGGCGGCCGGCGAAGCCGGCGCCGCGGGGCACGGCGGTGACGCGCCCCGCGGCTGGCGTGGCGGCGCTGGCCATGGCGGCGGTGGTCGCGGCGTGCGAAGCCCCGAAGATACAGCAGGCTCTGGCGCTGCCGCCGACTCCGGTGCTGGCGATGTCGACGCGCTGGGCGGTCGTCCAGGCCGCGGTGCTGCGCCTGCGCGATGAGCCGACGTTGAACGGTCAGGTGCTGTCGTGGCTGCCGGAAGGGACCCGCGTCGAGGTGTTGATGCGGACGCCGGATACCGTGGATGTCGACGGACAGACCGACCACTGGTATCAGGTCAACCACAACGGCGTGCGCGGCTGGACGTTCGGCGCCTTCATCACGGTGGTGACCGCGCATGCGGGGACGGCCGCCGATGCCGCCGAGCGCCCGCCGGACGCCGCCGCCGACCCCGCCCCGGCGGCCGGCTCCTGAGCGCCCTGGACCGCCGGAACCGATCCGTTGAGCATCCCGTTCGATGACCTTCTCGCCTGGCTCCGGGCCTGGGCGTTGCCGCCGCTCATGGGAGCCGTCATCGGCTATGCCACCAACTTCGTGGCGATCCGCATGCTGTTCCGGCCGCTGCGGCAGAAGCGCCTCCTAGGCATCCCGGTGCCGTTTACGCCGGGCGTGATCCCGCGCCAGCGGCGCCAGCTCGCGCGCAGCATCGCCGGGGTGGTCGCGCGCGAGCTGCTCACCGCGGACGCGATCCGCGCCCATCTGCAGCGTCCCGATTTCGCTGCGCGCCTGCGCGAGCAACTCGCGGCGCTTACCGCCGAGCTGCTCGGCATGCCGGTACGGAAGCTGGCGAGCGCGGTTCAGGACGCGCGGCCGCACGTCGAACGCGGGGTGACCATGCTGCTGCACCGGCTGTTTCGCTCGCGCGACTTCATCTACGCGCTGCGGGGACTGGTCGGCCGCGCGGTGGAGACCGCCGGCAGCCGCACGCTGGGCGAGGTGGCGGCAGATCTGACGCTTTCGGACTTCGTCGGCCGGCGACTCATCCCCCGGCTGTCCGATCCCGAGGTGGGGCGGCAGATCGGCCGCGCGGTCAACGACGTCGCCGCCCGGCCGGAGGCGGCGGTGGGCGACCTGCTGTCGCCGGCCCTCGCCGAGCGCATCACCGCCCTGTTGCCGGCGATCGCGCCGCCGCTGATGCGCGAGCTGATCGGCTGGCTGCGGCGGCCGGCCATGCGCGGCGAATTGGAGATGCGCGGACGGCTCCTGCTGCGCAACGCGCTCGACCGGCTCAACGTGATGCAGAAGTTTTTCATCGGAGCGGCGCAGTACGACCGCACGCTCCGCGAACGCATGCCGGAGATCGTCGATGACGCGCTGCGCCAACTGGAGCAGACCGCCGGCGACCCGGAGGTGGCGGCGCACATGCAGGAAGCGTTGCGCGAGCGGCTCGACGCGGCCCGCGAACGGCCGCTGGCGGACGTGTTGCCCGATTCCTCCGAGCAGCGCATCGCCGAGCTCTGGGGCGCCCTGGCGGCGGGACCGCTCGCCGCCATCGTCGATACCGTGTTGCGGCGGTTCCTGGAGGAGCACGGCCGGACGCCGGTCGCGGAGCTTGCGGCGCGTTACCTGGGCGTGTCGGTGAGCGATACGGTCGACGAGGTCTCGCAGCGGCTGCTGCGCTATCTCGCGGACGAACGGACGGCGCGGTCGGTGGCCTCGCAGGTGGCTGCCGCCGTCGATCGGCTGGCCGAGTCGGGCGACGTTACCCTTGCGGAGCTGCTTGCCGTCGGCGATGGCGCCAAGGCCGCGCTGGACGGCGCGGCCGCCGCCTGGGCCGAGCGGGTGCTGGTGCAGCAGGTGCCGGCGATGGTGGCCGCGCTCGACGTCGAGCGGCTGGTGATAGACCGCATCGACCGCCTGGAGGTGCGCGACGTGGAGCGTATCCTGCTCACGGTGATCGCCCGCCACCTGAAGTGGATCAACCTGTTCGGAGCGCTGATCGGGTCGCTGATCGGCCTCTCGCAGTTAGCTCTGCGCGGCGCCGGGGCTGCCGGCGCGGGCCTCTGAGCCGGTGTCGCTCCGCCGCCCGGCGACCACGGAGGCGCGCGCGCGGATCCAATCCGCCATCGCCGCCAGGCGGTTGCGCAGCGAGTCTTCCACCAAGGCCTCGAGGAACGGCACCTCCGGCGCCTGCGCGGCCACCAGTCCGTACAGCGCCCGCGGCTCGTCTCCGCCGGCGGGGGCGATCAGCAGCGCGATCAGCAACCGCTCGGGGTCGATCAGCGGAAACACCAGCAGGCTGAGGCCCCGCAGGTTGCTGACGATGAGCAGGATGGCGTCGTCCGCGGTGCGGTACTCGAGCCGAAACGGCGTGGTGCCGAACCGGGCGTCGTCGACGAGCGCGTACGCCACGTCATGGCCGTCGGGCGACGGAATCGGGTCCGCGGTCGCGGCGCCGCTCCCGTCGATCGCGTGCGCCGTGTTGAACAGGACCCGCTCGTCCCGGTGCCAGACCGAGAAGTATCGGATGCCCGCCAGGGTGCTGATCGCGTGCAACGCGTCGTACAGATCGGCGGTGGTAGCGCCGTCGAGCCGGATCTCGCCGCGCGTCTCGAACGCGTGGCTCGGCATCAGGGCGGAGAACCGTTCGTGCACCTCCTGCCCGAGCGCGATGTCGGCCGGTATGCAGGCCAAGCCGTCGATCGCGCGCTGTACGGCCGGGAGCTCGCGGCCGCCGCCGGCCGTGTGGCCGGACGGCAGGCACGCCGGCGTCGCCTCCGCCCCGGCCGCAGCCGGCAGGAGCAGGAGCAGCGCCGCCGCCAGTGCGTATCGCGCGGGGCGGCGCGGGAGTCCGCGATGCGAACCGCCGCGGTAGCGCTGGCCGGCGGCGGCACGGCCGGTCACGTCCATCCCGGCCTGGAGGTGGCGCGCGTGCTGCGGGAGCGCGGCCTGCGCGTGTTCTGGCTCGGCACGCGCGGTGCCCTGGAGACTCGTCTGGTGCGCGCGGCCGGCATCGAGTTCCATGCGGTTCCTGCCGGTAAGTTGCGACGATATGCCTCGTTGCGCAACGTCACCGACGTCGGCCGTACCGGGGCGGGCGTCCTGGCCTCGGCGCGTATCCTGCGCCGCGAAGGCGCCTGCGTCCTGTTCGCCAAGGGCGGCTTCGCCAGCGTGCCGCCGGCAGCGGCGGCGGCGCTGCTCGGCATTCCGGTCGTCACGCACGAGTCGGACAGCACCGCCGGTCTGGCGACCAGCATCATCTCGCTGGTCGCCCGGCGGGTGCTGCTCTCCTGGCCGGCGGCGGCGGCCGGGCTGCCGCTGCCGGCGCGCGCCCGGCTCACCGGTCTGCCGGTGCGGGCGGCGCTGCGCGCCGGGGATCGACGCCGCGGGCGGGAGCTGCTGGGCGCCGGCGACGGCACGCGGGTCATGCTGGTACTGGGGGGCAGCCTCGGCGCCGTAACGCTGAATCGCATGGTGCGCGAAGCCAAGGCCGATCTGATCCGTGACTGGATGGTGGTTCATCAGACCGGCCACCACCGCGGCGCGCAGGCCGTCGATGAGCCGCGCTACCGGGCGCGGACGTACTTCGACGACGAGTTTCCCGACCTGCTGGCAGCGGCCGACCTTGCCGTGAGCCGGGCCGGCGCGACCGCGGTCGCGGAGTTCGCCGCGACCGGCACCGCCGCCGTGCTGGTGCCGCTGCCGCGCACCGTCAGCCGCGGCGAGCAGCTCGCCAACGCCCGCCTGGTGGCCGCTGCCGGCGCCGCGCTGGTACTGCAACCGGGAGCGCAGACCGCGTCCGGGCTGTTGCGCTGCGCCCGCCGGTTGACCGACGATCGGCAACGCGCGCGGATGGCCGCCGCGGTCCGTTCCCTGGATCGGCCGGACGCCACCGGCGCCGTGGTGCGGCACACGCTGCGCGCCGGACGGCTGGGGGTGACCGGATGACGGAATTTGCGGAGGGTCTGCTCGATCGACTGCCGGGCGTCGTGGACCGCGTGGCCGTCGTGCTGGCCGAGCTCGGCACCCTCGACGTGGTGATCATCCTGATCACCCTGATCCTGATGATACGCGCCGGCATCCGCGGCTTCGTGGCGGAGGCGTTCGGCGTGGCATCGGTCGTCGCCGGCATCGCCGTGGCGGCAGTGCTGGTGGTACCGGCAAGCGCCTACGTCGATGCCGCCGTCGGCAGCGATTCGTTCTGGAACAAGATAATCGCCTTCCTGGCGCTCTTCCTGGCGACCTACGCGGTGTTCAAGCTGGTGGAGCATGTCCTGCGACGCCTGTCGCGCACCCTGCGCCTGCAGCAGCTCGATCACGTCTTCGGGGTGGCGCTGGGCGTCGCCGAAGGGGTGGTCATCGGCGCCGTCGTGATCGCCGGCATGCACGCCCAGCCGTGGTTCGAGGTCGCCGCGATCCTGGAGGGGAGTGTGGCGGCGCAGATGGCCGAGCAGATCCTGGGGATCGGCTCGCCAGCGGTCGAGGGCGCGATCGATGTTTGACGGCCTCATCGGCCACGACGTCACCGCCGCGCGCCTGCGTGACGCGGTGCGGGACGGATCGCTCGCGCCGGCCGTCCTGTTCGAGGGGCCGCCGGCCGCCGGCAAGCTGACCGCGGCGCTGGAGCTTGGCCGTGCGCTGAACTGCGCGGCCGGCGCTCCGCCGGATTGCCGCTGCGCGTCGTGCGGGAACCACCGGGCGCTGCAGGACCCGCACGTGCTGACGGTGGGCGGCCGCGACTTCGCCGCCGAGATCGCCGCCGCGTCGGCAGCGCTCAGCCGCTCCCCCGCGCCTGCGTCCCGCGAGCTGTTCGTGCGCTCGGTGCGCGCCCTGACCCGCCGGTTCGACGACCTGCTATGGACCGGCTCCGAGCCACGACTGCGCCGCCTGCGATCCCGCGTGGCCGACCTGGAGGACCGCCTGGAACGGTCGCGCACCGGCGGCGCGGCGGACGCCGCGGCCGAGCTGGCGCGCGCGGCGAACCTGGAGGCGGTATCGGTGAACGCCGTGCGCGCGATCGAAACCTGGGCGCGGGTGGCGACCCCGGGGGTCAAGGTGATCATCGTGGAGGTGCGGCGCTGGCTGCCGGAGCCGGCATCCAACGCGCTGCTGCGCACGGTCGAAGAGCCGCCGCGGCGCACCCACTTCATCTTTACCGCCCCTTCATCGCAGGCGCTCATCCCCACCCTGCTGTCGCGGCTGGCGCGCTATCGGTTCGGCGACCGGAGTCGGGCCGATCAGCGCCGCGTGATCGCGGAGGTGTTCGGCGACCCGCAGGCCGCCGCCACCACGATAGCCGACTACCTCGCCGCCGCCGGCGCGGCGGTCGCGTCCGCCGGCGCATCCGACGATCTGCGGCGCGCTGCGGCGCGGTTCTGCGATGCTGCGCTGGCGGGCGGCGCGGACGCCGCCGCCGTCCCGACGGCCGACCGCGACGCGGGTTTCGCGTTCCTGCAGGCCTGTTCCGAGCGCCTGCGAGCCCTGCTCAGGTCGCCGGCGCGCGCCGCCGAGGTGCAGCGCATCGAGCGCTGGTACCGCTTTCTCGACGACGCGGCATGGAGGGTGAAGACCATGAACATGAGCCCGGAGGCGACCATCGCCGACATCGCGCGCCGCATGGCTGCCGGCGGCGATCCGCCGATGAGGCGCTGGTGAGCCGGTTCTATCAGAAGGCGATCGAACGGCTTGATCGTCTCGACCCGATGCAGGCCGGCACGCTGCTGCGCGGTCTGGCGGCGGACAACGACCTGTTGGCGATGGTGTTGGAGTCGATGACCGACGGCATCATCGTCCTGGACGAAGCGCACGGCATCCGCCTGATCAATAAGGCGGCCGAGCGGCTGCTGCCGTTCGCGGCCGACGAGCTGACCGGCCGCGCGGTCTGGCAGGTGATCGGCGACGAACAGGTGGCCGCGTTCCTGCACGACACCCTGATCGGTTCCGATCGGGTCCTGGACGGCGAGTTCACCCTGGAGGGCGCCCATGCCGCAACGCTGGAGATCACCATCGTGCCGCTTGTGCGCGAGCGACGCATCGAGGGCAGCCTGGTGCACGTGGAAGACATCACCGAGCGCCGTGCGGAGGCGGCGCGGCTGCGCCGGGCGGAGCACCTGGCGTCGATGACCACGCTCGCCGCCGGCGTCGCGCACGAGATACGCAACCCCCTCACGTCGATGAGCATCCACCTGCAGCTGATCCAGCGCGCCCTGCGCGGCCGCCAGACGGCGCCGGCCGAGATCGACGAGAGCCTGCACACGATGACCGAGGAGATTCGGCGGCTCAACAAGATCGTGGTCGATTTCCTGTTCGCGGTACGGCCGATGAACTCGGAGCTGCGCGAGGGCGACATCAACGACGTGCTGCGCCCCCTGCTGGCGTTCCTTCGCCCCGAGCTGAGCGCGAGCGGCATCGAGGTGGTCGAGAAGCTGGCGGCGCGGTTGCCGCCGGCGCAGATCGACGAACGTCTGCTGCGCGAGGCGCTGCTGAACATCGTCAAGAATGCCCAGGAGGCGATGGCGGCGGGCGGCACGCTGACAGTCGGCACCGTCCTGGAGGGCGAGCGCGTCTGCATCACGGTGCGGGATACCGGCACCGGCATCCCCGACGACATTACCGATAAGATATTCGAGCCGTACTTCACGACTCGGGAGTTCGGCTCCGGGCTCGGCCTGACGCTCACCTACAAGATCATCAGGGAGCACGCCGGCGACATCGAGGTCTCCTCCAAGCCGGGGGCCGGCACCACGTTCCGCGTGCGCATTCCGGTCTCCCCGCGCGCGCGGCGTATGTTGGAATATCGGGCGGTAGCGGGATGAAAGCCACGATCCTGGTCGTCGACGACGAACGGAACATCCGCGAGGGGCTGCGCCGGGCGCTGGAGCTCGACGGCCACGCGGTGGCGATGGCCGCCGACGGCCGCGAGGCGCTCAACGTGATGGCCGCCGAGGAGATCGACCTGGTCATCGCCGATCTGCGCATGCCGCGCATGTCCGGCGATCAGCTCCTGAAGCAGGCGGTCAAGCAGCACCCGTCGGTGGGGGTGATCATCCTGACCGGCCACGCCACGGTAGAGGTCGCCGTGCAGGCGATGCGCGACGGCGCCTACGACTTCCTGGAGAAGCCGGTCAACATCGACCGGCTGGGCCTGCTGGTCAGGCGCGCTCTGGCCGAACGGAAGCTCACCGTCTCCAACCGTGAACTGCGCCGCGAGCTGGAGCGGCAGCAGTCGTCGCGCGGCCTGCTGGGCAACAGCCCCGCCATGCGCCGGGTGTTGGAGATGGTCGAGCAGGTGGCGCCGACCCGCGCCTCGGTGCTGATCACCGGCGAGAGCGGCGCCGGTAAGGAACTGGTGGCCGAATCGATCCACCGGCTGTCGCCGCGCGCGGAGCAGCCGCTGGTCAAGGTGCACTGCGCGGCGTTGGCGGAGACCTTGCTGGAGAGCGAGCTCTTCGGCCACGAAAGGGGCGCCTTCACCGGCGCGGCCGGCCGCAAGCGCGGGCGGTTCGAGCTGGCCCACACCGGCACCATCTTCCTGGACGAGATCGGCGAGATCAGCTCCAGCGTGCAGATCAAGCTGCTGCGCGTCCTGCAGGACCGCGCGTTCGAACGGGTCGGCGGCGAGGAACGGATCGAGGTCGACGTGCGCGTGATAGCCGCGACCAACCGCGACCTGCCGGCGGAGACCGCGGCGGGGCGGTTCCGGGACGACCTGTTCTACCGCCTGAACGTCGTGAACATCCGTGTGCCGCCGCTGCGCGAGCGCCGCGAGGACATACCGGTGCTGGCGGCTGCCGCGCTCAAGGCGCTTGCCGAAGAGAACGGCAAGCGGATCGACGGCTTCGACACCGAGGCCAGTCAGCGTCTCTGGGACTACGAATGGCCGGGCAACGTGCGCGAGCTGCGCAACGGCATCGAGAGCGCCGTGGTGATGGCGCGGGGATCGATGATCACCGCCGCCGACCTGCCGCCGCACATCCGCGAGGAATCGGGCAGCGCCTACGTGCGCCTGCCGGTCGGCAGCACCCTGGACGAAGTTGAAAAGGAGGTGATCCGGTACACGCTCGCCGCCTGCAAGGGCAACAAGACCCGAACCGCCGAGGTGCTCGGCATCGGCCGCAAGACGCTGCACCGCAAGCTGGTCGAATACGCGCTCGACACCGGCCCGCAGGCCGGCTGACGGCGCCGCCGAGCCGGTCGCTACGAGGTGCCGGAGGCCGCGCGGATACGGTTGAAGGAGGCGTTGAGCTTCGCGGAAATCTGGGTGGCGACCCGCTGCCGTTCGGGATCGTCCGCGTACCGGTCGGGATGGTAGGTGCGCATGAGCCGCCGGTACGCCCGCTTGACGGTCTTGAAGTCGGCTCCCGGCTCCAACTCCAGGTTGCGGTAGTCCTGCGCCGCCGCCCTCGAACCGGTGTCGGCCCCGGCCGATCCGGGGCCGCCGGCAGATCCGCGGTCCGCGGTCCGGTCGCGCGACTCGCCGGTGCGCAGGTACTCCTCCAGCTCCTCCCACGCCTCCGAATAGATGCGGTCGGTCCGTCGCCGGTCCGGCTCGGCGTCCGGCTTGAGCAGTGTCCTGATGACCCGCTCGACGCGGGCGAAGAACGCGTCCATCGCCGCGTGATCCTACCGGTCTCCGGGGCGGGAAACAACCGACCTCGGCATCGATCCGCGCGATCGCCGTCGTCGGTCGGCCTCATTGACGGGCCGCTGGAGCGCATGAACACTACGCGGAGGGTACCATGGCACCGCCGTTTGAGCCGCCGCGCGACATCTGGAAGGTCAATCAAAGCTTACAGCTTGATGAGCACCTCGACGGCGACCGGGATCCGCGTTGGGTCGATACCGAAGCGGCGCGCGGTGAGTACAGCCTGAACCTACTCTGTAAGGCGCTGGGCGTGGACCGCGCCCAGCGAAGATTGACGGCGCCCGAGCGCGGTTACTACCTGTTCTGCGGCCACCGCGGCTGCGGAAAGAGCACCGAGCTCCGCCGTATCGTCCATGAGCTCGACCACAAGGCTCTCTATTACGTGGTGTTCGCTGACGCGGCGCAAGAACTCGACGTCAACAACCTGCGGTACCCGGATGTCCTGCTTCACCTCGCCAGCAAGCTCATCGCACGACTCGCTAGTGACAATATTCGTGTTGAGTCGGTATATCTGGACAAGCTCCAGGACTGGTTTACGGAGCGCGTCGAGAAGACGGAAAAGACCAAGGAGTTTGCGCTGGAAGCCAAAGCCGGCGCCAAGGCCAATGTCGGACTTCCTTTCCTGGCTAGTGTATTCGCTCATATCAGCACCGCATTCAAGACCAACACCACACACAAGGACGAACTGAGACATACATTACGGAACCATTTCACTGACTTCTCGGAAGGGTTCAATCAACTCATCACCGTCGCCGAAGATAGGAAGATAGGTATAGGACGCCGTATACTGTTCGTAGTCGACGGCACCGATCGTCTCGGCGGCGTTGACGCGCAAGCGTTCTTCATGGCGGACGTGCATCAACTGCAACAGGTGCTCGGAATGTTCGTGTATTGCGCACCGGTTAACCTGACTTACGAAGGGAATAACGTCGGGCAGAACTTCAATAGCATCTTTCGCTTGCCGATGATCAAGGTTGCGAACCGCGACGGCTCGCGGCATGAAGAAGGGTACACGGCGATGCGCGATATGCTGCATCGCCGCGCCGCGCCCGAACTGTTCGACGCCGGCGTCGCCGACCGCCTGATCGCGCACAGCGGCGGTCATCCCCGTGATCTTCTGAGACTCCTCATGAACGCCTTCAAGCACGCCGAGCACGACCGTTTCGATGATGCTTCAGCTCATCGAGCGGTGCGTGAATTGGCGACAGACTACCGGCGCATCCTACGGTCGGACGATTATCAACTCCTGGCAAGCATCGACGCCGATACCCCTCCGCGGTCAGGCTCCGAGCGGACTCGCGAGCTGCTCTACAACTTGGCTCTGTTTGAGTACAACGACTACAACTTCTATCGGCGCAGCCATCCGGTAATACGTACCACACAGGAGTACGCGGCGGCGCAACCAGACGTCACCGACTCCGATGAGTGAAGCCGACACTTGGCCTCTCCGTTCGGAACATTCCGGCGCGCTGCTGCGGCTTCGCCGGCTGGTAGAAGACAGGCGGTCGTTTTCCCTCTGCTTCCTGACCTATTCCGATAGTGCCTATCGCGACACCGCGGCCACCTTTCTGGAGACGCTGCTGGGAGCGCGGCTGCGCGTGGTCATAGATCGCGCTACCCGAATCGGCACCGAAGAGCTGTTCGAGCGACTGCGCGATGCTGCGCACGAAGGTCCGGTACAGGTCAGCGGCCTGGAACGGTGGCCGGATGGATTGGATGACCTGTTGCAGCGGCTGAACTATCGCCGGGAAGCGCTGGCCGCGCGTTGCCAGCGCCCCTTGTTGGTGTGGATTCGGACCTGCGACGTGAATGCGGTGGCGATCGGCGCCGCGGATCTCTGGGCGTGGCGCTCCGGCGTGTTCGATTTCACGCTGCCTGCGTCCACCGATCTTCCTGATTTGCAGCAAACCCGAATCAACCGCAATTCCGCTGAGGCACCCAAGCGTCAGGAGCGTTTGACGGAATTGAAACGGCATCTCCGCACGCGCTTGGCATTGCGTCCAGTAGACGTGGACTTGCTGATCGAGCTCGGTGATTTGCAGCGATCCATCGGCCAACCGGATGATGCGAAGGACTCCTACTCGAGTGCTCTGACGGCACTGTCAGACATGGACGACCACCGGCGCCTAGTCATCGCTCAGGGTCGGATCGCCGACATCCTGCAGACCCGCGGCGACCTGGACGCGGCGCTGCGCATTCGTACGGAAGAGGAGATTCCCGTCTACGAACGCCTTGGGGACGCGCGCTCGGTGGCCATTACCAAGGGCCGGATCGCCGACATCCTGGAGGTCCGCGGCGACCTGGACGCGGCGCTGCGCATTCGCACAGAGGAGGAGATTCCCGTCTACGAACGCCTTGGGGACGCGCGCTCGGTGGCCATTACCAAGGGCCAGATCGCCGACATCCTGGAGGTCCGCGGCGACCTGGACGAGGCGCTGCGCATCCACAAGGAAGAGCTACTGCCGGTGTTCAAACGCCTTGAGGACGAGCGCTTGGTAGCCATTACCAAGAGCCGGATCGCCGACATCCTGCAGACGCACGGCGACCTGGACGAGGCGCTGCGCATTCGCACAGAGGAGGAGATTCCCGTCTACGAACGCCTTGGGGACGCGCGCTCGGTGGCCATTACCAAGGGCCAGATCGCCGACATCCTGGAGGTCCGCGGCGACCTGGACGAGGCGCTGCGCATCCACAAGGAAGAGCTACTGCCGGTGTTCAAACGCCTTGAGGACGAGCGCTTGGTAGCCATTACCAAGAGCCGGATCGCCGACATCCTGCAGACGCACGGCGACCTGGACGAGGCGCTGCGCATCCGTACGGAAGAGCTACTGCCGGTGTTCAAACGCCTTGGGGACGTGCGCTTGGTGGCCATTACCAAGGGTCGGATCGCCGACATCCTGCAGGCGCGCGACGACCTGGACGCGGCGCTGCGCATTCGTACGGAAGAGCTACTGCCGGTGTTCAAACGCCTTGGGGACGTGCGCTTGGTGGCCATTACCAAGGGTCGGATCGCCGACATCCTGCAGGCGCGCGACGACCTGGACGCGGCGCTGCGCATTCGTACGGAAGAGGAGATTCCCGTCTACGAAGGCCTTGGGGACGTGCGCTCGGTGGCCATTACCAAGGGTCGGATCGCCGACATCCTGCAGGCGCGCGGCGACCTGGACGCGGCGCTGCGCATTCGTACGGAAGAGCTGCCCGTCTATGAACGCCTTGGGGACGCGCGCTTGGTGGCCATTACCAAGGGCCGGATCGCCGGCATCCTGCAGGCGCGCGGCGACCTGGACGCGGCGCTGCGCATTCGAGTCGAAGAGGAGATTCCCGTCTATGAGCGTCTGGGGGATGAGCAATCGCTTGCCGCCGCCCAGTTGCAGATCGAACGACTACGCTTGCTCACCACAGGGGTAACGCTGCACCACCAAGGCACGACGGCTGGGCGGTGAATACCACGGGCCCAGAACGAACCGGACGACCGGGTCGCCACCACGTGGATGCGGGCCGGTCGCGACGCCGCAGGGCGCGCGGTGACGCCATCAGGCAATCCCCAGACCGGGCCGTTCCGGGTGGCCGGCGCCGCGCCCGGGCGACACCATGGCGGTGCACCTGGAAAAGCGGTGTCAGACCGACTTGCGATCACCGAAGAGAACGCCGGCCCGCTCCCCGAACGAAGCGGGCCGGCGCGCGCGCAAGATGCGCTAGGCGACGACCGCCAGCACGTCGGCGGCTTTGATGATGAGTTGCTCCTCACCTTCCACCTTGATCGTGGTGCCCGCGTACTTGTCGTAGATGATCTTGTCGTCCACCTGGACCTTGATCTCGTCCTTGTCGTCGCCGATCGCCAGTACGACCCCTTCCTGGGTCTTCTCCTGGGCGGTCTGGGGAATGTAGATACCGCCCGCGGTCTGCGTCTCCGCGTCGACAGTCTTGACCAGAATTCTGTCACCGATGGGCTGAACCTTCATTGAGCTTCCTCGCTGTTTGGATGAGTGTAGCGCCGGCCGAAGCCGTGTGGCGCCTTGTTGATTTGATCGCTGGCAAATATACGACCGGCCGGCGGGGTCGTCAAGACCGAACGAGATTCGGAGCGCGCGGCGCCGATTCGGGTAAATCTGACACGGATTGATGCCGATAATGGGTCATCCGGGTCATTGTGACCCACCGCGATGGCGCGCCAGCGCCGGCGTTCAAAATAAAGTACAGCAACCGTAACGAGATACGGCTATCGGGAGCGGCGTCGCCAAGGTGGCACGCATCTTGCTTGATAGTGTTGCAAGGAACGAGCACATGCCAAGAGAGACATCCACCGACGACAGCGTCCTCGCGCGGTACCTGCGCGAGATCAATCGCATTCCGTTGCTCACCAGGGACCAGGAGGAGCGCTTGGCCCGCAAGGCGGCGGCCGGCGACAACGGGGCCAAGGAGGGCTTGGCGCGCGCCAACCTCCGGTTCGTGGTCAACGTCGCCAAGCGGTATCAGAATCAGGGGCTGCCGCTTCTGGACCTGATCAGCGAAGGGAACATCGGGCTGCTGCACGCCATCGAGCGCTTCGACGTGGACAAGGGGTACCACTTCATCTCGTACGCCGTGTGGTGGATCAAGCAGGCGATCCTGAAGGCGGTGTGCGAACAGTCCCGCCTGATCCGCCTGCCGCTGAACCGCGCCAACGAGTTGGTGCAGATCGACCGTGCGCGCAAGGAGTTGCAGAGCGAGACCGGCAAGGAGGGCAGCGCCGAGCAGGTCGCCCAACGGCTGCAGCTCAAGCCGGCGCTGGTCGAGGAGCTGACCTCGATCTCCCGCGAGCTGGTCTCGCTCGACGCGCCGATGTACGCCGATTCCGAATCGGCCAACCGGTCGGAGTTCGTGGAGGACCGGAAGGGAGAGGCGCCGGACGAAAGCGCCCTGATGCGGTCGCTCCGCGAAGACATCGCCACCGTGCTCCGCTCGCTCACCAGCCGCGAGGCGGACATCATCAAGCATCGGTTCGGGCTGGAGGGGCGCCGCCCGCTCTCCCTGAAGGAGATCGGGCTTCGCTACCATCTGACCAAGGAGCGCATCCGTCAGATTGAGAAGAAGGCGCTTCGCCGGCTGCGCCACCCGTCGCGGGCGCAGCACTTGGAGGCTTACGTAGCCTAGGGGCCTATCCCTTCCTTTGGACTGGATCGCATCGGTGAGCCGGTGCGACCGGGCCGGTCGTGCTTGACAGCGTGAGGCTTGGCCTTTCTCCTACGGGGACCACACTCGGTCGCAGGACGGGGAGAGAGGGCACACGTGGCACAGGACAAGAGCAAGTACGTCTACTTCTTCGGGGACGGTTCGGCCGAGGGGCGCGCCGCCATGAAGGAGTTGCTCGGCGGCAAGGGCGCCAATCTGGCCGAGATGACCAGCCTGGGAATCCCGGTGCCGCCGGGGTTCACCATCTCCACCGAGGTGTGCGCGGCGTTCTACCGGAACCGGCGCCGCTATCCGGCCGGGCTCAAGCAGGAGGTCGCGCAGCACCTGCAGCGGCTGGAGAAGCTGATGGGCCGCACGCTCGGCGGTTCCCGCGACCCGCTGCTGGTGAGCGTCCGCTCCGGGGCGGCGCAGTCGATGCCGGGGATGATGGACACGGTGCTCAACCTGGGGCTCAACGACGACGCCGTCCAGGGACTGGCCGAGCAGTCGGGCAATCCCCGCTTCGCCAAGGACGCCTACCGGCGCTTCATCCAGATGTACGGCGACGTCGTCATGGAGGTGCCGCACGGCGCCTTCGAGCACGCGCTGGCAGAGGTCAAGCGGCGCCGCGGCGTGACCGAGGACACCGATCTGGACGATGCCGACCTCGACCGGGTGATCGCCGCCTACCAGGAGATATACTCCCGGCACGCCGGCGCCCCATTCCCGCAGGAGCCGCTCGACCAGCTCTGGGGGGCGATCGACGCGGTGTTCGGCTCCTGGAACAACGACCGCGCCATCCGCTACCGCCGGTTGAACGACATCAAGGGGCTGCTCGGCACCGCCGTCAACGTGCAATCGATGGTGTTCGGCAACTCCGGCGAAGATTCCGGGACCGGCGTCTGCTTCACGCGCGATCCGTCGACCGGCGCCAACGTCTTCTACGGCGAATACCTGCAGAACGCCCAGGGCGAGGACGTGGTGGCCGGCATCCGCACGCCCGAGCCGCTGGCGGCGCTCCGGCGGCGCGACCCGCAGGTATACCGCCAACTGGAGCAGGTCCGCGCGCGGCTGGAACGCCACTACCGCGACATGCAGGACCTGGAGTTCACGGTCCAGCACGGCGATCTCTACCTGCTGCAGGCCCGGTCCGGCAAGCGTACCGGAGCGGCCGCCGTGACGATCGCCGTCGACATGGTGCGCGAACGGCTTATCACTCGCGAGGAGGCGGTGCAGCGGGTCGAGCCGCAGCACGTCGACCAGCTCCTGCACCCCGGCATCGATCCGCAGCGGCGCGCGGAGCTGGGCGAGCCGATCGCCACCGGGCTCAACGCCTCTCCCGGCGCCGCCACCGGCCGCGCCGTGTTCACCGCCGCCGACGCGGAGGAGTGGACCGCCCGCGGGGAGCGCACGCTGCTGGTGCGGCGCGAGACCTCCCCGGAGGACATCGGCGGGATGCACGCCGCGCAGGGCATCCTCACCTCGACCGGGGGCATGACCTCGCACGCCGCGGTGGTGGCGCGCGGCATGGGAACGCCGTGCGTGGCCGGCTGCAAGGAGCTCGCGATCACCGCCAAGACCGCCGGCGTCGGTTCGGTGCGGATCGGTGAGGGCGACTGGGTGACGATCGACGGCTCCACGGGCGAGGTCTTCCTGGGCGAAGCACCGCTCACCGAGCCGGAGATCTCCGGTCCGCTGGCGCGTTTCCTGTCCTGGACCGACGCGGTGCGCGAGCGCGTCCAGCGCGCCGGCCAGCCGCGCGGCTTCGGCGTGCGCACCAACGCCGATCTGCCGCGCGACGCGCAGACCGCTCGCGAGTTCGGCGCCGAGGGCATCGGCCTGTGCCGTACCGAGCACATGTTCTTTGACGAGGGCAAGCTGGCGATCTTCCAGGAGATGATCGTGGCGGAGGACGCCGCGGCGCGGCAGCAGGCGCTCAAGCGTCTGCTACCCCTGCAGCGGGAGGACTTCCGCGGCATCTTCCGCGCCATGTCCGGCTTCCCGGTGACGGTGCGGCTGCTCGACCCGCCGCTGCATGAGTTCGTGCCCCGGACCGAGGCCGACATGACGGAGCTGTCGCGGCAGACCGGCGTGCCGCTAAGCCGGCTGAAGGCGCGTGTTCACGGCCTGCACGAGCAGAACCCCATGCTCGGCCACCGCGGCTGCCGGCTCGGCATCACCTATCCCGAGATCTACGACATGCAGGTGCAGGCGATCATGGAGGCGGCGTGCGCGGAGGCGGCCGATGGCGTCGAGGTCCTGCCGGAGATCATGATCCCGCTGGTGGGCACGGAGGAGGAGCTGCGCCGGCTGCGCGAGAGCGCGGAAGCGGTGGCGCAGGAGGTACTGTCGCGCAGCGGCCGGCGCGTGAGCTACCAGATCGGCACCATGATCGAGATACCGCGCGCGGCGCTCACCGCGGAGCGGGTCGCCCGGCACGCCGACTTCTTTTCGTTCGGGACCAACGATCTCACGCAGCTCACCTTCGGCTACAGCCGCGACGACGCCGGCGTGTTCCTGCCCGAGTACGTGGAGTCGGGCGTGCTGGAGCAGGACCCGTTCCAGGTGATGGACGCCGACGGGGTGGGCGAACTGGTGCGGATCGGCGTGGAGCGGGGGCGCAGCGCCAAGCCGGAGCTCAAGGTGGGCATCTGCGGCGAGCACGGCGGCGATCCGGCGTCGATCGACTTCTGCCTGCGGCAGGGCATGGACTACGTGTCGTGCTCGCCGTTCCGGGTGCCGATCGCCCGCTTGGCGATTGCGCAGTCGGCGCTGCGCGCCGGGTTGGTCGCCCCCGTGCCGGTCCAGGGGACGGGCACCGCAGGATAGCGGGCCGCCCGGCGGCGGCGCGCGGCCGGCCTACCTGAAGGTCGATCCCTTCAGTTCGCGCTGCATCTCGTAGATCGAGCCCGACCGGATCGGCGGCGGCTGCGGCAGGCGCACCGGCGCGGAGGTCATGCGCACCTCATTGGTAGCCTCGCCGCGTACGAAGGTGGCGCGGTACTGGTCCCAGCTCATCTGCCCGCCGGCGATCCAGATCGGGTAGGCGTCGCCCGCGCAGTACATCAGCAGGAGCAGCCGGCGCGGCGTCTCGGAGGTGTTGGGCAGCGATCCGTGCAGCGTGCGGACGTGGTGAATGGAGACGCCGCCGGCTGCTACCTCGATCGGTTCCGCGTCGGCAAGGTCGAAGGACAGCTCGGTGACCGCGCCCACGAAGGCGCCGTCCTGGTTGTGGTCCAGGACCGGGCCGCGATGCGATCCCGGAATCGCCAGCAGACAGCCGTTTTCGCGCGTCATGTCGTCGATGGCGACGCCCACCGCCAGCACGTCGTCGTTGGTGTGCGGGTAGAACGCCCAGTCCTGATGCCAGTGCACGGGGCTGCCGAAATCGCCCGACTTCATGTTGAGCTTGGTGCCGTGCGTGCGCACCGCGTAGGTGCCCACGAGCTGGCTGGTCATCTCCACGATCCCGTCGTCGCGCAGGACCCGGTCGTACGCCTCGTGCACCAGGTGCGGCTCCTTGAGGCGACGCAGCTTGGGGGCTTCCGGCGTATGGTCCGGCTCCAGGTCGAAGACCTCGGTGTGCTCGGTGACGGCGCGCGACCGCTCGACGAAGTCGTCGGTGACGGCCCGCAGCTCGGCCACCTGCTCGTCCGGCAGGACCCCCTCCACGGCGATGAAACCGCGCTCGTGGTACTCGTCGATCTGCGCCGGTGTCAGCGCCTTCGTCATCGGTCGTGTCAGTTCTGGTGTCAGCATGGTCAACTCCCTCCGCCCGACCCCGATGATACCGATCCGGCGGCGAGCCTGCGAGTAGCGCCGCGGCCGGCGGGCTCGGCGGTTTAGCGCTTCACGTACTGGTGGCCGCCCATGATGGCCCGCACCTCTTCCACGCCGCGCGCCTGCAGCAGGCGGCCGACGCGGTCCTCTTCCTCCGCCAGCAGGAGCTTGGCATTGGTGACCACCTCTTCCAGGCGGGAGGCCGGAAACTTCACCGCGCCGTTCTCGTCCATGTGGACGATCTCGCCGGGCGCTACGTCCATGCCGGACAGGCGGACCGGTACCTGTATCGCGTGCAGCGCCTGCGGGCCGTGGCCGGCGCAGACGCCGCGGGTGAGATACTGGAACTTCATGGGACGTATCTCGTGGATGTCGCGGGAGGGGCCGTTGGAGATCGCACCGACCGCGCCGCACGCGCGCAGGGCGGAGGTCATGTTGCCGCCGGACAGCCCCACCTTGTCGGCCAGCGCCGGCGGGAAGCGCTGCTCGAAGCAGAAGATCGACGGCCCGCCGAGCTTGTCGGCCGCTTCCAGGACGCCCATCAGGGTCAGCGCCGAGTAGGCGGGATCGGGGACCCCGTACACGCAGGTCACCGCGTGCCCGGCCACCGGTCCCAGTTCCGGGTACCAGCACGACAACCGGTTGTCGGTGTACCAGTTCGACTCCCACGGATGGTAGAGCTCCAGGCACAGGGCGTGGCCGGGATAGGTGGCCACCACGTTGGTCACCGTGGGGGTGTCGATCCTCCGGAGCTCCTCCAGGAGGGCTGCGTCTGACATACGGGTCTCCTCATGTTCGTGTCGTTCCTGTCGGCCGTCTCCAGCCGGTAGCGAATCACGGTCCGAACCGCCTCAGTCTACCGTATCGCCCGGCCGACCGGAACGCCGATGATTGGGGACCGAATGCGCCAGGGTGTGCCCGGACGCCATGTATGGCAGCATGATCGAGCAGGCGTGCTTAGGTGATGCGAGGGCATGGGCGGTGACCGGCCGTGACCGGGTGCGCGTGGGCGACGCCACCATCGAGTACGACGTCCGTCGCAGCGCGCGGCGCCGCAAGACGGTGCAGATCAGCGTGGACCGCGACGGCGTTCGGGTCGCCGCGCCGGCCGGCATCGCCGACCGGGAGCTGCGCGACATCGTCGTCAAGCGAGCGCCGTGGATTCTCCAGCACGCCAACGCGCAACCGGCCACCGCCGAGCCAACGCGGTTCGTCAGCGGCGAGACGCTGCCCTACCTCGGCCGCGACGTGCGCATCGTGGCCGCGCCGGCCGGCCGGCCCTCGGCGGCGGTCACGTTCGACTGCGGCGGTCTGCGGATAGCCGTGCCGGCGCATCTCCCGGAGGTCGAGCGCCGCGAGACGGCCCGCGGCGCCGTGGTAGAGTGGTATCGCCTCCGCGCGGCGGAAGACATCCCGGCGCGTGTCGACCGGTGGCGGCGGCTCCTCGGCGAGGGCGCCAACCCTCGTATATTGATTCGCGACCAGCGCTGCCGGTGGGGAAGCTGCGCGGCCGACGGTACGTTGCGCTTCAACTGGCGCGCGATGATGCTCGAACCATCGCTGATCGATTACATCGTGGTGCACGAGTTGACCCACCTGAAGGTGCGCAATCATTCGGCCGCCTTCTGGAACCTGGTGGCTCGATCGATACCCGACGTGCAGCAGCGCCGCCGGAGGCTCAGGGAAGTGGGCCGGACGCTTCCCGCTCTGACCGCCGCTCCGCCGGCGCGTCCCGATCAGCCGGCCAGCCAGGCGGCGCGGCGACGGTGGGCGGCTACGTACTGGTAGTCGTAGTCCGGGTCCGCGTCGACCGGGATGGCGTTGCCGCGCGGCGGGTAGCGGGCGATCGCCTCCTCGTCCAGATCGACGCCGAGCCCGGGGCGGTCGGGCACCAGGATGTGCCCGTCCTCGATCGCCGGCTGGCCGGTCATCACCTCGTAGCGCTGCGGCACGTCGTTCACGAGGTACTCGTGGATCAGGTAATTCGGCAGGGTCGCGAGCAGATGGATCGCCGCCATCTCCGCTACCGGCCCGAGCGAGCCTTGATGCGGCGCCACCATCACCTGATGGGCCTCGGCGATGGCGGCCAGCTTCTTCATCTGCCAGAGCCCGCCGAAACGGCCGGTGTCTGGCTGCGCGACGTCGATGACGCCGCGCTCGATCAGCGGGCGGAGCGCGAACATGCCGGGATACGCCTCGCCGATCGCGATCGGCAGATCGACCGCCTGCGCGACCCGCGCCAAACCGCCAGCGTCCAAGGCCGAGACCGGATCCTCGTAGAACAGCAGCCCATAGCGTTCCAGCCGCCGCCCCAGCGAGATCGCGTCGGCCGGCGTCTGCCAGGGGCCGCCTCCGGCGTCGACCATCAGGTCGATGTCGGGGCCGAACTCGCCGCGCAGCTTCCGGACGCGGCTCACCGCGTCCCGCCATCCGAACAGCTTCATCGCCGTGAATCCGCGGTCGGCCAGTTCGCGCGCCCGTCCGTCGTCGAAGGCGTGGCCGTAGAGCCGGATGCGGTCGCGCATCTTGCCGCCCAGCAGGTTCCAGACCGGCGTGCCGAGCGCCTTGCCCTTCAGGTCCCAGAGCGCCAGCTCGATGCCGGTGACGGCGCCGCTGCCGACCACGCCGGTCATGCCGTGCCCCTGCGTGGAAGCGTACAGCTTCTGCCAGATCCGCTCGATCAGGAACGGGTCCTCGCCCACGACAAGCGGCGTCAGGTCCGCGATGGCCGTCTGCACGACCCGCGGCCAGCCCCAGCACTCGCCGACGCCGTAGAGCCCCGCGTCGGTGTGGAGCTTGACGAACAGCCAGTGCCGCCAGGACGCGCGCTCGGGCGTGCCGCCGGAAACCAGGAACGTGCGAACTTCGGTGATGCGCATGGCGAACTCCGATTTCAGAGGAAGACCGCCGGCGATATCCCGAATCGCCGGCCGAGGGCGAGCCGGGTCAGGCAGGTGGCCAGATCGACCGGTTGCCCGCTACGCACACGCAGGGTCGCTTGGCACGGCGTCGCAGAAGATCATCTCCCAGCCGTGGAAGACCACGATCAGGCCGGTGAAGCGCACCCCGGGAAACTGCCGGGCCAGGCGCTCGTCCGCCAGATAGCGCGTCAACTGCTCCCCGGCCTCCTCCACCGCCGCCGCGATCGCCTCCCGGTCCGCTGACGCCGAGCGCGCGCGGTACTTGAGCTCGATCAGGTAGCCGCGGCGCAGGTGCGGAAAGCCGGCGACCAGCGGTTCCAGGCAGATGTCCGCGTGCCCCTTGCCCAACTCCGCCTCCGACCGGAACACGTAGTAGTCGGTCACGCTCAGATAGGCCGCCAGAAACCCCTGGATCACCTTCTCCCCCGCGATGTAGTCCCGGATCCCCGTCTGCCGCGCAATCGCCTCGCTCAGGTAGTCGAACACCGGCCGCCACTCGCCCTCGTTGGCCATACGCATCATCAATTGCTCGAACCGGAACAGGTTGACCGAGAACACCTCGACGTCGCGGTAGCCGTCGCGCAGGAAGCCGTACATCAGCCGCTTCACGGTCTGGTTCGGGATCGCCAGCCGCGGCGTGCCCTGCGCTACGTCGCGGATGCTCAGCAGCCCGAAGAAGTGCAGCAGGGAGAGAAAGTGCTCCGGCTCGGCGAGCCGCTCCAGGGGAAAGCCGGGATGGATGCGGGCGGCGACCTGCTCCTCGCCGATGACGTTTCGCAGCAGATCGAAGTTGCCGTTCAACCGCCGGCCGACCACCAGCAGGTGACGCAGCTTGCCGTAGTCGATGCGCACGTTGGTGTCGATCAGGTAGTTGGGCATCCGCCGATTGGGAATCGACTGTTTCAGGTAGTAGAGCACCATGTCGGTGTTGTAGAGATCGACGGCGGCCTCTTCCGCGAAGCGGTAGCCGTTGTACCACTCGCCCATGATCCCCATGGCAGTGCCGGCGTCCTGGTCGAACACGCCCAGGTCTCGGTACGTCTCGACCAGGCGCCGTACTTCCGCCTCGGTGAAGCCGACCATCTCGTTGAAGTCCAGGTCCAGACTGATGTTGGCGCCGATGTTGACGTCGTCCATGGTGACCGGCGACACGCCGGTGATGAACAGCCGCTCCAGCCCGCCGCCGGTGCGGTCGGCGCCGCCCTTGAGGGCGGCGAAGAAGTTGCGGTAGAAGCCGCCGCCGTGGGTGCAGGAGTGGTACGCCTCCGCGCCGTGGTACGCCAGCACGGTGTTGGCGAAGTTGTCGTACTCGTCGATCAGCGCGTACAGCGGGATATCGTGGTCGCCCGCGTACCGGAACAGCGCGGAGAGCTTCTCGTCGATGGTGGGCGGCGTGAGTATCCGCCGCTGCGCCGCCTCGGGAAACAGGTCGGGATGCCGCTCCAGCGTCCCCTGGAGCTCTATGAGGCAATAGCCTTCGAACGAGCGCTCCAGCGTCTCGAGCTTGTCGTTGACCATCGAGAAGTTGAAGCGCAGGGTAACGTAGCGGCTGCGCTCCTCGGTCGGATTGCGGCCGATGTCGGTGCCGGCGAACGTGGCGTCGAACCCATCGGCCCAGAAGCGGTCGTAGTAGTTCTCCAGCAGCGACACCCACAGCGACTTGCCGAAGCGTCGCGGGCGGATCAGGAAGGCGTAGCGCTCCTGCTCCAGCCGGCGCACGAAGCGCGTCTTGTCGACGTACAGCCACCCGTTCCAGCGGATGCGCCGGATGTCGGCTTCGCCGTAGGGAATGCGCGGGTAGGGGAGCGTGGTCATTGCGCAGCCTGGACCGCCGACTCTACCGGCTCGGGAGCGCGTCCGGCAACTTCATGGGGTGAGGCGTCCGCCTGCCGGCGATATCTCATAATGAGACACGGTCCAGGTAGACGATCTCATAAGGAGGAGGGGTAGTCGGGTGAGTGGGTTCGTCGGCTACATCCTCAACGCGACCTACGTCACCTCCGGCCCGCGCGGCCGCGCGGTCGTCCATCTGTACGGTACGTTACAGGACGGCCGCCCGTTTCTGGTCCGTGACGGCCGCGACGCGCCCTGCTTCTATATCGAGCGCGCCGATCGGGCGCGGGCGTCGCTTGCGGGGGCGCCCCGGCCGGCGTCGACCCGGCTCCGCACGCTCCACGGCGCGCCCGTGCACCGCGTGGAGCTGGCGCATCCCCGGCAGGCGCCGGTGCTGCGCGATCGGCTGCACCGAGCCGGCGTGCGCACCTACGAGGCGGACGTCCGTTTCGCCTATCGCTATCTCATCGATCGGGGCATCCGCAGCGCCGTGCGGATACACGGCAGCCCGCTTTCCGCCGGCGGGAATTGGCCGCGGACCGCGGTCTTCGACGACCCGACGCTGGAGCCGGCCGACTGGACGCCCGATCTGACCACGCTGTCGATCGACATCGAGACCGATCCCAAGGCGCACCGCATCTACTCGGCGGCGCTGTGGGGCTGCGGAGCGCAGGAGGTGCTGCTGTGGTGCCCGGACGAGGCGGCGCGCGCCGCCTGTCCGAGCGGCGCCGTTCCGTGCGCGGACGAGGCGGAGCTGCTCACCGCCCTCTGCCGGCGCATCCGCGAGCTCGACCCTGACGTGGTGACCGGCTGGAACATCATCGACTTCGACCTGCCGGTGCTGCTTCGCCGGGCGGCTGCCGCCGGCGTGACGCTGGAGCTGGGCCGTGCGCCGGGGGAACTTCGCCAGCGGGACGGCGGCGCGCGCCGGTCCAGTGACTCGGTGTTCATCGCGGGGCGCACCGTGCTCGACGGCATTCGCCTGCTGCGGGCGGTCGCGCTGCGGCTGCCGGGCTACGGCCTGGAGAGCGCCGCCCGCCACATCCTCGGCGAGGGCAAGACGTTCGCCGCCGCCGATCACGCCGCCGAGATACAACGCTGTTTTGCGCAGGATCCGGAGCGGTTCGTGCGGTATAACCTGACCGACGCGCGGCTGGCGTACGACATCCTGGAGAAGCTGAAGCTGGTGCCGTTCACCGTACAGCGAAGCCTGCTCACCGGCATGCCGCCCGACCGCGCCGGCGCCTCCATCGCCGCCTTCGACTTCCTGTACCTGTCGCGCCTGCGGGAACGGGGCGTGGTCGCCCCCACCGTCGGGGTCACGCAGGACGACGCCGCCGCGCAGCGTCAGCCGGGCCAACAGGGCGGGCACGTCCTGGCATCGCAATCGGGGCTGCACGACGGCGTGCTGGTGTTCGACTTCAAGAGCCTGTATCCCAGCATCATCCGCACCTTCCAGATCGATCCGCTCGGGCTGATCCGGGAGCCGACTCCGGACGGCCCGGACGACGGCGCGATCCAGGCGCCCAACGGCGCCCGGTTTCGCCGGCAGCGCGGCATCCTGAGCAGGCTATTGGACGATTTGTTCGCGAGCCGCGAGCAGGCCGATCGGAACGGCGACGCGGTGGCGGCCAACGCCATCAAGCTCCTGATGAACTCCTTCTACGGGGTGCTGGGCACGCCGTCCTGCCGGTTTCACGACCCCCGACTGGCCAATGCCATCACCGGCTTCGGCAAGCACTTCCTGCTGTGGGCCAAGACGTGGATGGAACGGCGCGGGCTCCGCGTGCTGTATGGCGACACGGACAGCCTGTTCGTCGCGTCCGGCGAAGCCGGCGCGCGCGCGCAGGGCGAGCGGCTTGCCGCGGAGCTGACCGCAGACCTGGCCCGCTACGTCGCGGAGACCTGGCGGGTGCGGAGCGCGCTTCGCCTGGAGTTCGAGACGCTGTTCGACCGGCTGTTCCTGCCGCCGCTGCGCTCGGGCGAGCGCGGCGCCACCAAGCGGTACGTGGGCCTGTCCGCCGGCCGGCTCCACTTCACCGGCATGGAGGTCGTGCGCAGCGACTGGACCGAGCTGGCGCACGAGGTCCAGCGCGAGCTCTACGGCCGCCTGTTCGCCGGCGATCCGGTCGAGGACTACCTGCGGCAGGTGATCGGCGAGGTCGCCGCCGGACGACGCGACCGACAACTCGTCTACCGCAAGGCGCTCCGCAAGGGGGTGCAGGAGTACCGGGCGCCGCCGCCGCACGTAGTGGCCGCCCGCAAGCGGGGTGCGCTGGCCGCCAAGGAGTTGCGCGGCGTGATCGATTACGTCATCACCGTCGAGGGACCGGAGCCCGCCGGCGGGCGGCGGAACCGGATCGACTACGAGCACTACGTCGAGCGCCAGCTCCGGCCGGTCGCCGAGCCGGTGCTGGGCGTCCTGCAGCGGGACTTCGACGAGGTCCGCCGTAACCAGCGCCAGTTGGAACTGTTCCCGGCAACTCCGGCCTAGCGTAGAATGGGGCGCGTCATGAGAATCGTACGGTACCAGCGGAACGGCGCGATCGGGTACGGCCGGCAGCGTGCCGGCGGGTCGATCGTCGCCATCGACGACGGTCCGGCGGCGGCCGCAGGACGGGCGTGGGAGGTAGACCTGGACGCGGCGGACGGGCCGATCGTCGAGGACGCGACGTTGCTGGCGCCGGTGGCGCCGGCCGGGCTGCTATGCATCGGCCTCAACTATCGCCGGCACGCGGAGGAGTCCGGGGCCGATGTTCCCGAGCATCCGATCGTCTTCATGAAGCTACCGTCCGCGGTGCAGCATCCGGGAGCGGATATCGTGCTGCCGCGCCGGCTGCGCAGCGATCAGGTCGATTACGAGGCGGAGCTGGCGGTCGTGATCGGCCGGCGCTGCCGCAACGTCGGACGCGAGCAGGCGCTGGACTACGTGTTGGGGTACACCTGCGGCAACGACGTCAGCGCCCGCGACTGGCAGATACGGTGGGGCGGCGGCCAGTGGTGCCGGGGCAAGACCTTCGACACCTTCTGTCCCCTCGGCCCGGCCCTGGTGACCCCGCACGACATCCCCGATCCCAACGCGCTCGCCATCAAGACGGTCATCGACGGCCAGACCATGCAGGACTGGACGACGCGTGACATGATCTTCGACGTGCCGGCACTGATCGCCTTCCTGAGCGGCAGCACCACCCTCGAGCCCGGCACGGTGATCATGACCGGCACCCCGCACGGCGTGGGCGGGGCGCGCACGCCGCCTCGGTTCCTGCAGCCGGGCGACACCGTGACCATCGAGATCGAGTCGATCGGCGCCCTCACCAACCCGGTGGTAGCGGAGTCGTGAGCATGGCGAGGCGCGGAGCGTGGCCAGGCTGAGCGCGGAGCAGGCCGAACGGTTCCGCCGCGACGGCTACCTGATCGTCGACGGGCTGTTCGACACGGAGAGCCTGGAGCCGCTGCGGCGCCGCATTCGCCGGCTCGCCGCGCCGGATGCGCCGGCGCTCGCCAACGCGAAACGGCAGGTGGAGCCGCGCGTAGAGGCGGGCGAGCTGCGGGTCGCCGGCTACGCGGCGTCGCTGCGCAAGATGGCGCACGTGGCGTTCGAGGATCCGGTCTTCATGGCCCATGCGCGGGACCGCCGGATCGCCGACATCATCGAGTCGCTGCTCGGCCCCGATATCGTGCTGGCGCAGGACCAGTTGTTCATGAAGCCGCCGCGCGTCGGCTCACGGCAGGCGTTCCATCAGGACTCGCCGCTCGGCTTCCACCTCGATCCGCCCGATCTGATGGTCACCTGTTGGTGCGCCCTGGATGAGGCGACCATCGCCAACGGCTGCCTGTGGATGATTCCGGGAAGCCACCACGACGGGGTCACGGACCGCGAGAGGTGGCAGCGCTACGAGCCGGCCGGCGGGGTGGAGCCGCCGGAGGCGCGGCCCATCGAGCTGGCGCCGGGAAGCTGCAGCTTTCATCACGGCCTGATCCTCCACGCCAGCCGCCCCAACCTGACCGACCGGCCGCGCTGCGGCTACGCCACCCACTACGCCAGCGCGCGCTGCCGGTTCCGGGGCGAGCGGGGCGATCACGTGACGATCCGCGGCCGCCGCTTCCCGGGCTGCGTGTAAGGCGCCCCGGCGGCGCTACAGGTCGACCGCCATCAGCCGCAGGATCTTCGTCACGTAGTCGCGGGTCTCGTCAGGGACGTGCGCCATGACACGGGCCCACTCGGCGCACGCCGTCTCGCAGCGGTCCTGCGCTCGCAGCACGCGGCTGCGCCCGCCGTTGTAGCTGGCAAAGGTGAACGCCAGGCGCTGGCGGCGGTCCGGGATGTCGTCCCAGAGATCGTACAGCCGCCGGTTGTAGAAGACCCCGGCGGCGATGTTCTGGCCCGGGTCTTCGATGTCGGCGATCGCCATCGACGACTGGGCGGCGATCTCCGCGAAGGTCGCCGGCATGATCTGCATGATCCCCTTGGCGCCGACCCCGCTGGTGGCGTCCTCGCGCAGCGCGGATTCGGTGATGCCCTGCGCCTTGAACCACCGCCAGTCGAAGGCGACGCTGAAGAATCGCTTCGAGTACTTCCGGAAGTGGCCGTCGAACCGGGCCGTCCACTGGTCGTCCTCGACCGGCAGCCGGCCGCGAAGGTCGGCGGCGGCCGGGTGTTCGCTCTGCGCCGGGACGGCGGCGGATCGCGGTCCGTCCGCCGGGCCCTCGCCGGCCGGCGCGCAGCCCACCGCGACGATGGCGAGCGCGGCGATGGCGATCACGGCGATATTGGGCACGGCGATATTGGGCACGGCGATACCCGGCGGTGATCGCGTCGCGTAGATGGCGGTCACGGCTACTTCGGCTCGGAGCCGGTCAGTTCAGCCCCAGGCCGATCACCAGGCCGACGGCGACGCCGATGCCCACGAACATGCCGGCCACCATCACCCCGACCGCGGTGTTGCCCTTGAACAGTTGTTCATTGGTGTCGAATCGGGTCACGTGGTCGATCACCTTGAAGCCGAAGTACATGAACGCGATCGCGCCGCTGCCGCCGATCACCGCGTACAGCAGGTTCAGCAGGACGACTTGGTAATCGAAGAGACCAAAGTTCATATTCTCTTTCCGTGTGGTGGTACGGTTGGCACCGAGGGCCGGATGAATGATAATGGGACCGCATGGGAGATGCACGTGACGCCATCGCCGCTCCGCTGATCGATCCCTTCGGCCCGGACGCCGGCGGCGTCTGGCTGAAGGGCAACCTGCATGCCCACACCACGGAGTCGGACGGCACGGCGGAACCGGCGCGGCGCGCCGCCCAGTACCGGGAGCGCGGCTACGACTTCCTGTGCCTTTCCGACCACCATCGCCTGACGCGCGTGGACCGCGTGCCGGCCCCGCCGGGGCTGACACTGATCCAGGGCGCGGAGCTGCATCCCGACAACCCGTTCGGGGGACAGAAGTATCACCTGCTTGCCTACAATATGACCGCCGACCTGGACGCCGAGCGGATGCCGCCGCAGCACGTCATCGACTCGGTGCGCAAGCAGGGCGGTTCGGTGTGGCTGGCGCATCCACACTGGATCGGGATCAACGTCCGGCGCGACGTCCTGCCGCTGACCGGGCTTGCGGGGATCGAGGTGTTCAACACGATCTGCCAGCGTATGGGCCGGGGCGAGTCGGCGGTGATATGGGACGACTGGCTCGACCACGCCGACCGCCTGCTGCCGGCGATCGCCAACGACGACTGTCACGGCGGCCCGGAATACGGCGATGATCTGTTCCAGGGTTGGACGATGGTGCGCTCGGCCGATCGGACGCCGCAGGCGATCATCGCGGCTCTGGAGCAGGGTGCGTCGTATTGCACGACGGGACCGGAGATACGATCGCTGCGGATCACGCGTCCGGCGAGTCTCGAGCTGCGCTCGCGGCCGCTTCGCCTGGAGGTGAGCTGCTCGCCCGCGGTGCGGGTGACCGCGGTCTGCAGCCGCCGCGGCGCCGACTATCCTGCCGGTCCGCTCGACCCGGCGCGGCCCTTCGAGCGCGCCGTGCTGCCGCTGCCGCTTGCCGACTGGGTGCGCGTCGAGATCGCCGACGTGCACGGCCGCAAGGCGTGGAGCAACCCCGTCGACCTGACCGGCCTCGCTGCGGCCGGCTGACCGGATTGAGCCGGCCCCAGGCAAGCGGTCGAACCCGTGGAGTGACGCCTCGGCGAGGTTCAGCCCTGCGCGGCGCCGGCTATGCCGCCGCCGTCGATGCCGAGGCTGCCGGCCGCAGCGACGAAGCGGTCCCAGACGTCGCGCGCGATCGGGATACCGTGCCGCTGCCGGTGGGAGCGCGTGCGCGCCTCCGCCAAACCCGGATAGAGCACCCGATCGTTGCCGGCGGCCGGTCGGCTCTCGCGGACCGCCGCGAGCAGCGCGTCGTTGCCATCCAGCACCCCCTGCAGCGGCTGGAACAGGTCGGCGCGCAGCAGCAGAAAGGTCGCCCCCTGATGGCGCATGAGCGGTACGCCCTCGTCCGGCACGACATGCGCGTCGGCGCCGGTGAACAGCCGGCCGAGCAACTCCACCGCCAGCATGAGCGCGTACCCCTTGTGCCCGCCGGTCTCCCCGCCGAACGGCAGGTACGCGCCGCCGGCGAAGAAGTCGTTCGGATCGGTGGTGGGGCGCCCGGCAGCGTCGACGATGCTGCCCGGCGGTAGACGCTCGCCGCGAGCCTGCGCGTTGGCCACCTTGATCCCCGACAGCGCCGTGGTGGCAAAGTCGATGATGACCGGCGCCTCGCCACCGGCGGGAAAGCCCATGCAGAACGGGTTGGTGTCCAGCAACCGGTCGCGGCCCCCGAACGGAGCGGCGCGGGCGCCGGTCACCGCAAAGCCGCCGGCGCAGATGAGCGAAATCAGCCCCTCTGCGGCTGCCAGCTCCGCGTAGTGCCCCAGGCGGCCGATGTGGTTGGCCCGTACCAGGGCGCCGACCGCGACGCCGGCGTCGCGCGCCAGCGGGATCGCCGCGCGGGTCACGTGCTCGGCGGCGACCTGGCCGAAGGTCAGCTCGCCGGACACCAGCAGGCGGCCTGCCGCCCGCTCCACGACGCGCGGCTCGGCGGCCGGCACCAACTCACCCCGCTCGATCTCCTGCAGATAGCGGGGGACATGGTAGATGCCGTGCGTCTGCACGCCGGCCAGCTCGGCGCCCACCAAGTGCGTGGCCAGGGTGCCGGCGGCGCGCTCGCCGGCACCGGCCGCGGCCGCCGTGCGTGCGACCAAGCCGTGCAGCGCGCCGGCCCCCACTACGACACGTTCCATCCGCTCGGCAGGCACACTACTACGCGGTAGCCGGACCGCGCGATGCACTACCCTTCCGGCACGACCCGTGGAGACCGCCTGCGCGGCGCATCACGTCATCACGAACCGGCGGCTGCGGCCGGACGGCAGGATGGACGCCTGGCACCCGAAGCCGGACCCTGCCGGCACGATCCGTCACGCGACGGTGCCGGTGGCTGCGTTGTCCCGCCGCGACCACCGGCCGGAGCCGGTCGACGTCGACCGCCTGTGCGGCGCCGTACGCGTAGGCCTGCGACGGCAGGACGACCGGCACCGCGACGTCCTGTTCTTCATCCACGGCCACCTCCTGCTTCTGCCGGGACTGCGGCTGGGGCTGCTGCGCGCGCTTCACGACCGGTACGCCGCCGGGCCGCACGGGCCGGTCGGGGTAATCGTCTTCTTCTCCTGGCCGGACCGCGGCTGGCCGTGGTCGGAGGACGAAGAAGCCTACCGCGCCGGCCGCGCCTTCTTCGCGGGCAGCGCGGGTCTGCTGGCGGCGCTGCGCGACGCCGCCGGCGGTCGCCTGCACCTGCTGGTGCAGTCGTTCGGCCATCACCTGCTGGCCGGGATGGTGGCGCAGGCGGTCGCTGCCCGGCATGACGCGCCGCCGTTTCGGAGCTGCCTGCTGGCCGGCGCCGACGTCCCGCAGGCGGCGATCGGCCCCGGCGGCGTCACGGTGAGCAGCCGCGGCGATGCGGGCCGCAGCTACCGGTTCGACCAGTTGCACCGGCTCGGCGAGCGGACGGTCGTCTACTATGACCCGCGCGACCCGATCCTGCCGGGCTCGCGGCGACTGATGATGGTCCGCTATCGCCGGCTGGGCCGCGCCGGCTGCGCCGGCCTGCAGGTCCCCCGCCACGTCACCTGTCGCGACGTCAGCGCCGCCGGCGACCTGCCGGCCTGGCCGCTGGCGCGCCACCGGGCGTTCATCACCTCGCCGGCTGTCGCGGCGATGATCGCCGCTCAGATTCGCTCCTGACCTCCGGCGGCCCGCTGACCTCCGGCGGTATGGCCGGCCGCCCACGCGCGGTGGCGCGCGTAGCTGTGCCGGAACTCACGGGTGGCGGCGAACGCCGGCGGCAGCGGCCGGCCGCCCGGCAGGGTGAGCCACAGGCGCAGCATCAGCCGGCCCGCGTCGTCGTCGCCGTCGGCGAAACCGGACCGAGCGTGCAGCACGTCGTAGTTGTTGGCGATGAGCAGGTCGCCGGGCCGCATCGCAAACTCGAACGCCAGCTCGTCGCAGGCCGCGTCGAGCTGGTCGAGCGCCGCCCGCTGTGCGCCGGTGAGCGGCGGCACCTCCGCGAAGCGCTGCGCGGAGTCGATGTACTGCCGCTTGTAGAGCGTGCAGAGCCGTCCGCGGTGGAAGTTGAACACCGGCACCGTCTGGTACGGCCGGGCGCCCTCCGCCTGCTGGCCGCGCAGGTCGAAGTGAAACGGCTGTTGCAGGACCATCGCCAGCTCCGGGTCGCGGCGCACGATCCGGTTGAAGACGGCTACGCTGCTGACGATCCTGCTCCGCCCGCCGCCCGCGGCGGCGCGCACGCACAGCAGCATGAAGGCGTCTGCGCCGTCGTTGTGGAACCCCAGGTCGCGGTTGGTCTGAAAGTAGCGCACGTCTGCGGCGCCGATGTCCCGCCCGGTGTCCTGCACGCGGTGCAGGAGCCGGCCGTCGCGGTCCTGCGGCTCGGCGGTGCCGACGTGGGTGCCGAGCCTCCACAGCAGCGCCTCGGCCTCCCGTTCGGTGCGCTGCGTCACCGGCACGCCGCGCAGCAGCACGACGCCGCGGCCCCCTTCGAGCCGGCGGCGGATGTCGCGGCACACGCCGGCCAGGGCCGGCAGCGGGAAGTCCTGGCGGGTCACCGTACCGGGCACGGCGCCGCCGGCCGTGCCCGCCGCGGTCAACTCCGCCGCCTGCTCCGGCGTCACCGCGATCACCCAGTCATCGGTGCGATCGAGGTCGCTACCGTGCCACGCCGCAGGACTCGCCAGCGGCTCGCGCAGGTGCCGGCATCCATCGGCATTGGCATCGGTGTCGACGCCGGTCACTCTCGCGTTCCGATCGACCCGGCGGTTCGAATTCCAGATGCGGCGACGATACTTCAGGAGTCGGACGGCATCCAGGGCTCCGCGGCCACCGGCCCGGCGCCGCCGTGCTACGCTCGGATCAAGACCGATGAACGACTTCACGACCCGCCCGGAGATCCTGGGGCGCCGCTACGTGGTCACCTCCGGGCACTACCTGGCCACCGCGGCCGGCGCCCACGTCATGGAACGGGGCGGCAACGCCATCGACGCGGCGGCGGCCATGTGCATCTGCCTCAACCTGTTGGAGCCGTACGCCAACGGCATCGGCGGCGAGGCGCCGACCCTCATCTATTCCGCCGAGGAGGGCAAACCGTTCGCGATCAGCGGCATGGGCTGCTCGCCGGCGGCGCTCACCATCGACTACTGCCGCGAGCACGGCATCGACCTCATTCCCGGCGACGGCTTCCTGCCGGCCTGCGTGCCGGCCACCCTCGACACCTGGGCGTGCGCGGTGGCGCGCTTCGGCCGCCTCCGCTTCGCGGACATCCTGGCCCCCGCCATCGAGCTGGCCGAAGACGGCTTTCCGGTCTACCCGGCGTTCAGCCGCACCACCGCTGACCGGGCTGCGCTGTTTCTGGAGCGCTACCCCTCCACCGCAGCGATCTACTGTCCCGGCGGCCGTATACCGCAGCCGGGCGAGCGGTTCCGCAACCCCGACTTCGCGGCGATGCTGCGCATGCTGGTCGCCGCCGAAGAGGCGTCCGGCGGCGGGCGGGAGCGCGGTGTCGAAGCGGCGCGCGACGCCTTCTACCAGGGCTCGATCGCCGAGCGCATCGTCCGCTTCATCGCCGAGCCGCTGCTCGACGCCAGCGGCGAGGAGCACGCTGGGCTGCTCACCATGGACGACATGGCCGCCTGGCGGGCGGCGGTCGAGGAGCCGTGCAGCGTCGACTTCCGCGGCGTCGAGGTCCACAAGTGCGGCCCGTGGACGCAGGGCCCGGTCTTTCTTCAGCAACTCCGGCTGCTCGACGGCTTCGACCTGCAGGGCATGGGACACAACTCGGCCGAGTATCTGCACGCCGTGATCGAGTGCGCCAAGCTCGCCTTCGCGGACCGGGAGGCCTACTACGGCGACCCGGAACACGACCAGGTGCCGCTGGACCGGCTGCTGTCGGCCGGTTACGCCGACGACCGGCGGCGCTCGATCGGCGCCGATGCATCCGGGGAACTGGTCGCCGGACCGCTGGGAGCGGAGGTATCGGCGCTCGCCGACGTGCCGGCCGACCACCGCGCCGCGCTCGGCATCGGCGGCCGCCGGGCGGGAGCGGGCGCCGGCCACGCGCACATGGGCGATACCACGCACTGCGACGCCATCGACGCGGACGGCAACATGGTGTCATGCACCCCGTCGGGGGGCTGGATCGGCACCTCCCCGGTGGTGCCCGGGCTGGGTTTCGCGCTGGGGACACGCGCGCAGATGTTCTATCTCAACCCGAATCGTGCCAACTCCGCCGCCGGGCGCAAACGGCCGCGCGCCACGCTGACGCCCAGTCTGGTCACGCGCGACGGCCGCCCGGACCTGGTGTTCGGCACGCCGGGCGGCGACGGCCAGGACCAGTGGACGCTGCAGGTCTTCCTCAACCACGCCGTGTTCGGCATGCCGCTGCAGCAGGCGCTGGAGGCGCCGACGGTTCACTCGCTCCACTTTCCGTCGTCCTTCTATCCGCGCCGCGCGTATCGGCGGGGCGTCTCGGCCGAGAGCCGCATCGACGCGGGCGTGCTGGACGTACTGCGCCGCCGCGGCCACGAGGTGCGGATGACCGGGCCGTGGGCGCACGGCAAACCGATGGCCGCCCGCATCGACGCCAAGCACGGCGTGATCTGCGGCGGCGTTTCTCCCCGCGGCGCGATCGGCTACGCACAGGGATGGTGAGGGCGGCGGCGATTCGATGGGATTGTGGTCGATGGGATTGTGGTCCGCGTGGCGGTCGCGCGGCAGCGCGATGCGCCACCGCGATTTTCGCTACCTGTGGCTGGGCAACTCCATCATCATGGGAGGCAACCAGGCCACCTTCATCGCCGCCGGCTACCTGGCCTATGAGCTGACCGACTCGGCGCTCATCCTGGGCGTGGTCAGCATGGGCTTCGCGCTGCCCATGCTGACGTTGTCGCTGTTCGGGGGCGCGCTGTCGGATCGCGTGCCGCGCCGCCGTATCATCCAGATCGGGCAACTCCTGATCGCGGCGAGCGCCGCCTCGGTGGTGGTGGCGCTGTACCTGGGCGTGGTCGCCTGGGGTCACCTGCTGGCGGCGTCGGCGGTGCAGGGCGTGGCGTTCGCCTTCGTGGTACCGGCGCGTCAGTCGCTGATCGTCGACATCGTCGGCGACGACCTGGCCGGCAATGCCGTGGCGCTGGTATCGATATCGTTCAGCCTCACCAGCCTGCTGGGACCGGCGCTGGCGGGGATCATGTACGACGCCGTCGGTCCGTTCGGGGTCTACGTCGCGGTCCTGGTCGCCGATCTGCTCGCGGTCGCTTGCACCGGTCTGGTGCGCCAGCCGGGCAAACCCGGCTCTCGGTCGCGGGGGGCGCGGTCTTTCCTCCGCGATATCGGCGCCGGGCTGCGCTATGCGCGCAACGACAAGATGGTGGTGGCGCTGATCGTGGTGGCGCTCGCCTTCACGGTGTTGGCAATGCCGTACCGGTCTCTGTTGCCGGTGCTGGTGGTCGACGTGTACGGGCAGGGGCCGCGCACGCTGGGCCTGCTGTCCAGCATGGTCGGCCTGGGCGCTATCCTGGGCTCCTCCTACGTGGCGTGGGCGGGACGGCGGTGTCGCGGCACGCTGCTGTTGGGCGGCGCCGTCGCGTCCGGCGTCGGGCTGGTGCTGATCGGCGCGGTGCCGGTGCTGCCGATGGCGGCGGCGTTGACCGCCATGATCGGCATCGGCGACGCGCTGCGGCGGGCGCTCAACCAGGCGTTGCTGCTGGAGGTCGCCGACGCGGAGTATCGAGGCCGGGTGGTGAGCATCTACGCGATGAACTTCGGGCTCACGCCGGCCGGCGCCCTGCCGGCCGGCGCGCTGGCCGAGCTGCTCGGCGTGCGCTTGGCGCTGGCGATCTTCGGCGTGCTGCTGGTCGGTCTTGCGGTCATCATCGCGCTGCGCAGCCCGCGGCTGCTGCGCTACCAGTAGCCGGGCGATGGCAGCATTGTTCACCACCTGCGTCGAGGCCGCCGTCAACCATCCAACCGATCCGATCGCCGGCCGAGCTACTGCGTGCGTCGAAAGAGGTAGCCGCACGCGATCGTCGGGATGGCGGTCGTAGCGGGCGTGGAGCGCTGCCACGTCGACCGGTACCGTCACCGTTGCGGCGTGTTTCGTCACCCGACCGTGGTAAGGCAGGGGGGCAGCGGGTCGAATCCGGCCGGCAGCGGCGCGATCGCGTAGACCGCTTCGCGGGAGGACGCGCACAGCGTGAGTGTACGGACGATCTGCGCCGTGCTCAGGTCGACGACCAGGAGCCGGTTGCGCTCGCCGACCAGCAGCCGGTCGCCGCCGGCTGGGCAGAGGCCGCGCAGGAACCCGTGCGGCGCCGGCGGCGCCAGCGTCAGCGAAGCGGCGGCCGTGCCGCCCGGCCGAAGGATGCGGAGCGCGCCGGCGCCGGTGTCGAGCGTCAGGACCGCGCCGTCGGCGAGCGGCACGACGTTGTGGATCGGCACCGCGGCGCCGTCAGCGACCGGGACCGGCGCGCCGCGTCCGTCGGCGCGCGCGATCATGCCGCGGCGGGGGCGGTCGGGCGCGGCCGCCTCAACCCGCCCCAGCGTCACCACCGGCGCGCCGTCCGCGTCGAAGCCGATGCCGTTGGCGTGCAGGAGGTCGCTCTCCGCCGGCACGTAGCCGGCCGGGTCGCGATAGTCGGCCGCCGCCGCGAAGCGCGAGCGGTCGCCGGCGAGCGATGCGGCCGGGCGCAGGTCGACCAGGTCGGTCAGACGGCCGGCCGCATCGAACGCCGCCAGCGCGTCGTTGGCGGTCGAGCAGACCCACAGGCGGTCGTCGTGGGCGGCGATGTCATGCACGTTGCCGCACCACGGGTGGCTGATCTCGGCAAGCCGTCGCCAGGAGCGATCGAAGTGGAGGACCGCGGCGCCGTTGGCCACGTACACCGTGTCGCCGTCGGCCGCCAGCCCGCGGCCGCCGCGGATGCCGCCGCGCGGGTTCGGCTCCCGGTGCAGATGAGGCGGCGGCGGGACCGGGCACGCGCTCTCCACGCCGCCCTCCGGGTCCACGACGTACAGGTGTCCGCACGCCTCGTCGGGCCGGCTGCCCCGGTAGATCGTCGACACCAGAAAGCGCTCCTCCGCCGGCGCTTGCCGCTTGCTGTCCATCTACCTACATTGTAACGTGGTGAGCCGAGCGCGGCCTGCGAACGCCGCCCGCGCGGCGCCCACCGACACCAACACCGTATACGGTCTGAGGCGATGATCGAGGTCACGAACGTCACCAAGCGCTACGGTACGCATACCGCCGTGGACGATGTCAGCTTCCGCGTCGAAGACGGTGAGGTAGTCGGCTTCCTGGGCCCGAACGGTGCGGGGAAGTCGACTACTATGAACATCATCACCGGCTTCCTGTCGGCGACCGACGGCACGGTCACCGTCGACGGCATCGACGTCCTGGAGGATCCGATCGGCGCCAAACGCACGCTCGGCTACCTGCCGGAGCTGCCGCCGCTGTACGTCGACATGACGGTGCGCGACTACCTGCGGTTCGTCGCCCGCGTGAAGGGAGTCGATCGCGCGGACCGCGACGACGCCAATGAACAGATCATGCAGTCGGTCGGCATCGATCACGTCGCCGATCGCCTGATCCGCAACCTCTCGAAAGGCTACCGGCAGCGCGTCGGACTGGGACAGGCGCTGGTCGGCGATCCCAAGGCGCTCATCCTGGACGAGCCCACGATCGGGCTCGACCCGCACCAGATCATCGAGATGCGCGATCTGGTGCGCACGCTCGGCCAGCAGCGCACCGTCATCCTCAGCTCCCACATCCTGCCGGAGGTGTCCGCAGTCTGCGAGCGCGTCATCATCATCAGCCACGGCAAGATCGTGGCCAGCGACACGGCCGAGAACCTGGGCAAGGCGCTCGCCGGCTCCGGCCGCCTGTCGCTGCGCGTGAAGGGCGCCGCGGACGCCGCCCAGGCGGTGATCAACAAGGTGGACGGCGTGCGGTCGGTGCGGGTCACCGGCCGGAGCGACGCCGCCGGCGCCGTCGACCTGGAGGTGGAAACCGGTGAAGCCGACCCGCGGGAGGCTATCTTCTTCGCCCTCGCCTCTGCGAAGCTGCCGCTGCTCGGCCTGCGGTCGCTGGAGGTGACGCTGGAGGAGATATTCCTGCAGCTCACCGAGAACGATTCCGAGCAGGAGGACGGCTGATGGCAGCCATCTGGTGGCGCGAGCTTCGCGCCTATTTCCAATCGCCCTTCGGGTACATCTCGATGGGGCTGTTCCTGGTGCTGTTCGGCATCACCTTCACGTTCAGCGTCGCGTTCCCGCGCAGCCCGCTGTACGGCGGGGTGCTGGCGCAAATGCGCTTCATGCTGATCTTCGTCATCCCGGTGCTCACCATGCGGCTGTTCACCGAGGAGCGGCGGCTGCGCACCGACCAGTTGCTCCTGACCGTGCCGCTGCAGCTCACCGACATCGTCCTGGGCAAGTTCGGCGCCGCCATGACCGTGCTCATCGTCATGCTGCTGATCACGGCGACCTATCCTATCGCGCTATCGTTCTTCGGCTCGCTGCCGGTCGGTGAGATCGTAACCGCGTACGTCGGCTTCCTGCTGCTCGCGGCAGCGTTCGTGGCGGTCGGCTGCTTCATCTCCGCGACCACGGAGAGCTTGGTGGTGGCGGCGATCGTCACCTTCGTGACCCTGTTTCTGATGTGGGTGATGCCCGGGCTGCAGCAGCTGATCCCCGCCGACCAGTCGGCCGGCATCATCTTCACCGCGGCGCTGGGGGCCGGCGTGGCCGGGCTGACCTTCCTGGCCACCCGCAACGTCATCGTCACGGGCGGGGCGGCGATCGTCGCGGCGGCCGTGATGGTGGTGATCGTCGTGCTCGACATCACCTTCTACGACACCTTCATCAACCGGTTCCTGGTCTGGTTCTCACCGGTGGACCGGTACGACACGTTCGCCCGCGGCCTCCTGAACCTCAGTCCGATCGTCTACTACCTCACCTTCAGCGCCTTCTTCCTGCTGCTGACGGTGCGGATGATCGACAAGCGGCGCTGGGCCTGAGGAGGGACGATGGAGTTCAAGGATCTGTTTTCGTTCGACTTCAAGGAGCAGAAGAAGGTCCGCTACGGCGGCTACGCGACGCTGGTTTCCCTGATCGCAGTCGCGGGCCTGGTGCTGGTCAATCTGGTAGTGGACCAGCTCGACCTCGAGTTCGACCTGACCGAGAGCGGCATCTACTCGCTGTCCGAGCAGTCCAGGCAGGTGGCCGACGGGATCGAGGAGCCGGTGACCATCTACGGCGTCTACGCGCTGGGCGACGAGAATCCGGAGATCGACGACATCCTCAACCTCTACGCCGACCGGTCCAGGAACATCACCGTGAAGACCCTGGACCCGGAGCGCAGTCCCACGCAGGCCGATCGCTTCGACGACGAGGGCGGTCTGCGGGCCGGCGACCTGGTGGTGGCGGGCGCCGACAAGCACCGCGTGATCAGCGTCTTCTCGCTGCGGCTCACGCAGAACAACCGCCAGATCGGGCTCAACGTGGAGCAGCAGGTCACCTCCGCGTTGCTGTTCGTGACTTCGGACCAGGATCCGAAGATCTATTCGATCATCGGCCACCGCGAGCAGAACGTCACCGCTCTGGGGCTGCGCAGGATCCTGGAGATCGAGAACTTCGCGCTGGAGGACCTGAATCTGCTGCAGGTCGAGGCGATCCCGGAAGACGCGACGATCGTGATGGTCGCCGCGCCCACTACCGACTATACCGAGGACGAGGCGGCCAAGCTGCGCGCCTATCTGGAAGGCGGAGGCAAGGCGATCTTCGCGCTCAGCAAGGTCACCGACGTCGACCTGGTCAACCTCAACGGCCTGCTGCGCAGCTACGGCGTCCAGTTCCGCCAGGAGTGGGTGTTCGAGCGGGACTCGCGCCGCCACCTGCCGAACCAGCCCAATCTGCTGGTGCCGGAAGTGGTGAGCCACCCGATCACCTCGCCCATCTCGCTCGACCGGCGGCTGGTCGTGCTGCCGGCGCCGGCGTGGATCGAGGAGCTGGAGGTGCGCCGCCGATCGCTCGAAATTCAGCCTTTGCTGGAGAGCTCCGCCGAGGCGTTCGCGCGCGCCGAGCTCGTCGCCACCGAAAGCGGCGAGTTGCTGCCACAGGAGGGCGATGCACGCGGGCCGTTCAAACTCGGGGTCGCCGTCACCGACCCCGCACCGACCGTCGAAGGCGACGACACGCGCATCGTCGTGCTGTCCACCGCCTTCTTTCTGCGCGGGGATTTTCAGCAATCGTTTCCCGGCAACGTCGATCTGATCGTGAACAGCATCAACTGGGTCTTCGAACGGGAGGAGACGATCTCGGTGCGCCCCAAGTTCACGCTGATGCTGCCGCTGCGTCTCAACAACCTGTCGACCTGGATTTTCACCGGGGCGGTCGTGGCGGTGGTGCCGCTGCTCGTGCTGGGGGCCGGCTTGGTCGTCTGGCTGCGGCGCCGGCACCTGTAGAGGCAGGAGCGGTGAAGCGCGGAATCCTGCTGGCCGTCTTCGGCGTCGCCATCGCGGCATTGGCAGGCGCGTATCTGTTCCTGATCAACCGTCCGGAGCCGCCGCCTCCGCCGCTGCCGGATGACAACGTCAAGGTGCTCCAGGTCCCGGATGAGGACATCTTGGGGATCGATCTGCGCACGCCCGACACCGAACTGTCGCTGCGCCGTCAGGGAGATGCCTGGGTCGTGCCGGGACACGAGGACGCGGAGCTCGATCCGAACCGGGTCCTCACGGTAGTGTCCATGTTCGCGCGGCTGTGGGCCCGAGACGTGGTGGCCGAGGACCCGGACGATCTGTCGATCTACGGCCTGGACCGCGGCGACATCATCGGCCGCGTGAAGCTGGCCGACGGCACGGAGCGCACGGTCACCTTCGGCGACCGCACGCCGAGCCGCAACACCGACTACATCATGATCGACGGCGATTCGCGGGTATTCACGGTCTGGCAGAACAACAAGAACCAGATGGCGTGGTCGATCGACGACCTGCGCGTGCGCCGGTTGCCCCGCGTGGAGACCGCTACGGTGAATCGGCTGGTGGTGGTGAACGAGCACGGCACCATGGAGATCGTCCGCTACTTCGAGCCGCACGGAATGCCGCACGTCATTTCCCGCGACGTGATGGTGCAACCGTACGCCATGCAACGCGGGGCGGACGGTGAGAAGGTCGAGGAACTGATCAACGCCGCATCGGCCATTCGCGTCGACGAGTTCATCGCCGATCAGGCCGGCGACCCGGCCGCCTACGGGCTGGCGCCGCCGCGCATGGAGCTCATCGTCAACCACGGTCAGGGGATCCTGCACCTGCAGATCGGCAGCGGCTACGGCCGCGACCGGCTTTACGTGAAACAGGCCCAGGAACCTGCCGTCTACGGCATCGACCAGCGCGACGTGCAACGGTTCCTCGACACGGCTCCGTTCGATCTGGTCAGCCGCTTCCTGGCGCTGGTCAACATCACCGCGATCGATCTGGTGACCGTGGAAATAGACGAAGAGTCCCATACGCTCGACGTGATCCGCGACGGGGAGGAAGAGACCTTCACGCTGAACGGCGCCTCCCTTGCGGAGGATCCCGCCAAGAAGCTGTACCAGGCGATCATCGGGCTGATCGCGGACCTGGAACTGCCCGGCGAGCCCCCGGCGGGAGACCCCACGATCCGGATCGGCTACGTGCTGGACCCGGGGCCGCCGGAGCGGATCGAGGTGGGCCTGATCCCCTACGACCAGGACTTCTACGCCGCCGAGGTCGAGGGCGCGCGCGAGTTCCTGATCGCTTCGCGGGTCGTGCAGCGGCTGCCGGAGGCGATCCAGCTCGCCCTGACCCACACCGAGTAGCCAGTCCGGCACATCCCGCCGGCTGGCAGCGGAAGACTTGGACAAGGTCGTGGCCGCGCTGGGTGAATACGACAGCGCCGACACGGAAAAGTGGATCCCCGATCTGCAGCGGATCGATCAGCGGGATCTGTCAGCGAGCATCGCAACGGTAGTCAGCAACGCGCGCGACCGGATAGAACCATTCATCGAGAATGAGCTGGCGTCGTTCCAGCCCACGCTGAGGATGGCGCAGCAACAGGAGGGCGGCGACGGAGCTGGACAAGACGACAGTGACCCGTGCGATGTCCAAAGCTATGTCGAGCATGTCCAGCGACGATGATGCGCCACGTCTCGGCGGTTGCTGCCGGCTCCTCCCATCCGGTCTGCCGTAGCGCGCTGTTGAGCAGCCTCATATTCGGGTCCGGCCAGCCGGATCGGAGAGGTAACCCAGGCGAGGTCGTAGAGATCGCGTCCCTTGGTGCCGCAACCACATGTCCGTCACGGACGGGCCGCATGAGGCTGTAGCGGTGGAGTATCGGCAACTCGGCACCACGTGCATCCGCGCCTCGGCGCTCTGTCTAGGCGTCGCGTTCCGCGGTCACCCCGCCCGAGGCCGCACGGAAGCGGATTGCGCGGCGACGATAGAGCGGGCGGTGGAACTCGGTATCAACTTCATCGACTGCGCCAACGTGTACGGCCGCGGATGGCGTGAGGACCTCCTCGGCCGGACCGTCAAGCGCCTGGGCAATCGCCACGAACTGGTGATCACGACCAAGGTGGGTCAGGAGATGGGCGACGCTCCGTCCGAGCGGGGGCTGTCGCGCGGCCATATCCTGCAGGAGATAGACAACAGCCTGCGCCGCCTGCGGTTGGATTACGTGGACATCTACCTCATGCACCAGGCGGATACGACCGTGCCGCTGGAGGAATCGTTGCAGGCGATGGACGACGTGGTCCGGCAGGGCAAGGCCCGGCACGTAGGGGTGAGCAACCACGATGCGGCGGAGGTGGTGGAGCTGTTGTGGGCGGCCGAACGCGAACGATTCGCCCGTCCGGCGATGCTCCAGTACCAGTACAGCCTGCTGCACCGATGGCACACCGAAACCGACATCATACCGCTGTGCGAACGGCATGGTCTGGGGCTGATGACCTACAGTCCCGTCGCCATCGGCCTGCTGACCGGTCAGGTGCGGGCCGGGCGGCGGATTCCGGCCGGCAACTACTGGCACGGCCGAGCCGACGCCGGCCGGGTTCTGGGCTATGCCGAGCCGATCATCGCCGTTCTGGTCGACGTCGCGCGCGAGCTGGGAAAGACGCCCGCGCAGGTCGCGGTCGCGTGGCTGCTGGCGAATCCGGCGGTCAGTGCGCCGATCCTGGGTCCCGACCGGCCGGAGCACGTCGATGAGCTGGTGGGCGCGGTGGGCTGGCGGTTGCCGCCGGAATCGAAGGCGGCTCTCGACGAGGTTTCGGCCGGCGGCGGTCCGTTCGAGATGAACCGCGGCGGTCTGCGCGGCATGAGGCGCCGGGCTCCCGGAAGCGGTGCGAGGTGAACGCCCAGTACCTCCCGCCGCTGCCGGTGTTTTCATGGGGTTGCGAGCGGTGCGGGGGTTGAACCGGCGTTCATGGATCGACCGTGCCGCGGTCTCCGCCGAGGTGCGGATACAGCGGCTGCAACGCTTCGCCGGCGCGCCGGTAGGCGTCGAACAGCTCGGCGTACAGCCCGGCCAGCGACCGCTCCGGATCGAACTCGCGCCCCGGCCGTACCAGCGCCGCTGCCGCTGACGCCAAGTCCTCGAAATGACCTTCGGCGGTCAGCGCCACGCACGCGCAGCCGACCAGATCGGCTTCGGGGTTGGCCAGGGTCCGCACCGGCACGCCGGTGACGTCGGCCTTGATCCGGTTCCACGCGGCGAAGCGCGCCGGGCCGCCGCAGGCGGTCAGCCGCTCCACGCGGCACCCGTGCTCGGCCAGGATGGCGATGATCTGACGGATCGCGAATCCCACCGACTCCAGGACCGCGCGCGCCATCTCGTCCCAGCCGTGTCGTAGGGTCAGCCCCAGGAAGGCGGCGGTAGCCTGCGGGTTCCAGTGCGGGGTGCGCTCGCCCGACAGGTAGGGCAGGAACAGCGCGCGCCGCGCTCCGGCTGGCGCGGCGGCGCCACGCTCCACCGCGGCGCTGACCTCCACCGGGGCCGGCGACGCCGAGTGCGCAAGCCACGACAGCGCCCGCCCGCTGGCCGACGTCACGCCGCCCAGGTTGTGCAGTCCGTCGACCAGGTGCGGCGCAACGATAAGGCGCGGGTCGTCGACCGGCACGGGGCTGGCGTGGTTGATCCCTTCCGAACTCCCGCTACGGTCCAGGGTGCGGCCGGCCTCGACAGTGGCCGACCCGATCAAGGCCATCTGGAAGTCGGCGGCGCCGGCGTACACGCGGGCGCCCGCGGCGATCCCGAACTGCTCGGCTGCCCGCCGGGTGACCTGACCGATTTCCTCACCGGCGACGGCGAACGGTGGAAAGCGGGCGGCGTCCAAACCGAGCGCCGCCAGCGCCTCGTCCGACCAGTAGAACCGGTCGACGCCGCGAGCGCCGATCGCGGTGTGCGCGCACCCCGTGAGCAGGAACACCACCCACTCCGCGCACGACAGCAGCCAGGCCGAGCGTTCGAACACGGCCGGCCGCTGCCTGGCCAGCCACAGCGCCTTGGGCAGCGGAAAGGAGGCGTCCACCGCGACCCCGGTCCGTGCGGCCACTTCGCCCGCTTCCTGCCGGGCGCGAGCATGCAGCCAAGTGAGCGCCGAGCCGACCGGCTCGCCGGCGGCGTCGCACGGGATCAGCGTCGGCCCGTTGCCGGTGACCACGCAGGCGGTGACTGCCTCGGCCCCCTGAGGCAGGCGAGCGACCGCCGAGCGCACCGCACCTGACCAGACGTGCGCGTTGGTCTCCTCCCGCACCCCGTCGGCCGCCACCGGCGCGCGCCCGACGGCGGCGCACGAACCGGGCGCCGCCGAGCCAGCGCCCGTGCTGTTGCCCCCGGCGAACAGCGCGCACTTGACCGCCGTGGTGCCGATGTCGATCGCCAGGATCATGCCGATCAGCCTGCGGACCGGCCCAGCAGGCGCAGGAATGCCCGCTCGTCGACGATCAGGACGCCTGCCGCTTCCGCCTTGGTCGCCTTGCCGCCGCCGCCGTTGCCCGCGAGCAGGTGGGTGGTAGCGCCGGATACCGCGCCGGTCACGGTGCCGCCGCGCATGCGGATCTCCTCCGCGGCCAGAGCCCGCGGCTTGAACGCCTCGAACGAGCCGGTGATGCACCACGTCTGACCGGCGAAGGGCTGTTCGCCGTCCGTGCCGGCCGGCTCCACGGCGAACCGCAGCCCGCGGGCGCGCAGCGCCGCGATCAGTCCGCGCGGCGTGGCCCGCCACGTCGCCATGCGCGAACCGGTCAGCGGGTCCGGTCTGCGCAGGTGCCGCATGATGCTCGCCGCCGTGCGTTCGCCGATGCCGTCGATGCCGGTGAACACCTCCGGGTCGCCGGAGTCGACCGCCGCGTACAGGCTGTCGATGTCGCGGAACCCCGCCTGCAGCAGGAGATCGGTCACCTTGGGCCCCAGCTCAGGCAACCCCAGCGCCGCCAGCACGATCGCGAACGGCTTGGCCTTGCTCGCCTCGATGCCGGCGGCGAGGGCGGCCACCGACCGCTCGCCGAATCCCTCCTCGCCCAGCAGTCGCTCCGGGTCGAAGCGGTACAGGTCGGCGACGTCACGCACCCATCCCCGGTCGACCAGCAGGTCGATCGTCGCCGGCCCGAGCCCGGCTATGTCCATCTGGTCACGGGCGATGAAGAACCGCAGGCGCCCGCGTACCTGATCGCGGCACCCGGAGTTGGGGCAGAATGAGTGCGCTCCCTGCACGGTGAGGGTGCTCCGGCAAGAAGGGCACTCCGGCGGCATGCGCCAGACCGGCTGGCCCTCCGGGTCCTTCTCCAGCACCCGCTCCACCGCCGGGATGACGTCGCCGCGCTTCGACACGGCCACGGTGTCGCCCACCGCCAGCTCCAGGCTGTCGACGTAGTCCTGGTTGTGCAGCGTGACGTTGGCGATCGTCGAACCGGCGATCGGCACCGGATCGATGCGCGCGACGGGCGTCACCCGTCCGGTCCGGCCGACCTGCACCTGGATGGACCGCACCACGCTCACCCCCTCGGGCGCGTCGAACTTGACCGCGATCGCCCAGCGCGGGTGGTGCTCGGTGGAGCCCATCGCCTCGCGCGCGGCCAGCCGATCGACCTTCAGCACCAAGCCGTCGATGTCGTAGGCGAGGTTCGGCCGCGCGGCGGCGCGCTCTGCCACGTACTTCGCCGCCGCCGCGGTGTCGATCACCGCGAACCCGTTGGAGCGATCGGCGCTGGCCGCGTCCTCCCGGATCACGGCGGTGGCGGGGTTGACGCGGAAACCGAGTCGGCGCAGTTGCGACAGCAGCGCGGTGTGCGTGGGCGGCGGGTCGGCCATGAAGCCTTCGTACACGAAGATCTCCAGCGGCACGGCGGCCACGTCGCGGCTCTTCACGCGCCGCAGGCTGCCGGCCGCGAAGTTGCGGGCGTTCGCGTACGGGGTCTCGACGCCGGCGTTGAGCACCTCGAACGCCCCGCGCCGGATGAAGATCTCGCCCCGCACGGCCAGCGTCTCCGGTGCGTGGAGCCGCAGCGGCACCGTGCGGATGGTGCGCACGTTGGCGGTCACGTCGTTGCCGGTACGGCCGTTGCCGCGGGTGACCGCGCGCTCCAGCACGCCGTCGCGGTAGTGCAGCAGGATGGAGGTGCCGTCGATCTTCTCCTCGACCACGAAGGCGGTGGCGGGGTCGGCGGCCCTGGCCTTGGCCATCCAGCGCTCGACGCCGGCCATGTCGTACGCCTTGTCCAGGCTCAGTACCGGCACGGTGTGCTCGACCTCGGGGAGCTCCTGGGTCAGGTCGGAGCCGACCCGGCGGGTAGGCGAGTCCGCTCCGGCCAGCTCCGGATACCGGCTTTCCAGCTCCACCAGCGTCTCGAACAGGCCGTCGAACTCGGCGTCGGAAGTCTCCGGCCGGTCCAGCACGTGATAGGCGTGTTCATGCCGCCGTATCTCCGCGGAGAGCCGCTCGATCTCCGCGGCAGCCTGGCGCTCGGTCACGGTTCGATCGTCTAGGGAAAACACCTGAGAAGATCGGTTGCGCGAAACTCCCCTCTGCACGCCTTTGGGCGCTGACTCTCGATCACTATTCCGGCTCGCGGCGCGAGAAGCTGCGGAGCACACGGTCGAAGAGCGGCTCGCTGCCGACTTCGATTTCGATCAGGTAGTCCCTTTCCGCGGAGACCGGTGCTGCGGATCGGACCGTGACGATTCGGGTAGCCGCCGGCCCGGTACTCAAGTGGAGTAGCTCTGCGGCTGTCCGGGTCCCGTCCGAGACCACGTACACCGAGCCTCGGAAATCGTCCTCGGCAGTGCCGGCCGCCGGGACAGTCGCCGTCAGCGACCCGTCCGATCGGCGTTCGGCGGCGGCCGAGACGACTGCTGGAACGCGGACGGTCGCGGCCAGTAGCCAGAGCGCCGCGATCGTGGCGAGCGTGAGGAGCACGGTGCCGGCGGGGGTCGTGACAAAGATCGAGGAGACCAGACGCCCGGCGAGACTGCGGCCACCGAGCGTCGTCCCCGAGACTTCCTCCTTGACCATGAGACCGTACGATCATAAGGTAGGCCGATGGCCCTCGTCCATCTCTTTTCCCTGGCCGACCGGTGAAGCGGCCAAACACCTTTCGATACGCGCTGTCGGCGACACGATCCTCCTGGGGAGTTTTTCGACGCTCGTGGTGGAGAGCTTCCTGGGCACGTTCGTCGGCATGGCGCCGCCGTACGTCTATGCCCTGATTGCTCTTCGGCGCGGTGGTGCTGGTGAGCCATCTGGTCGTTTGCGTACTGATCCGTTGGGAGCTCGCCGTGGCCGGCGTCGTCCTGAGCGTGGGTCTCTATCTGTTGAGCAGAGTCGTCGCACGGAAACCGGAGAAGCGGCGGAAGCGCTCCGAGTCGTGAGAGGCGACCGCAGCAACCATCTGCACGAACTCATACAGGCTGGAAGGACATCCGCACGCTGGGCATCGAGCGCCGATTCAGAGAATTGGATCTGGCATATGGCGAGCGCATGGTGCGTGGCGTCTATCGCCAACGTTTCTGGAACTACATTCGGTACACGATACGAGACCTGCGCGAGTTCGTCGTAGCGCGGGTGGTGATGTACGTTCTGGGGGCTTGGCAGATTCTGGCGGGCCAGCTCACCGTCGGCTCGCTGCTCGCGTTCGTCCGCTACTTCGAACGGGTGGTGGAGGCGAGCGAACAGATCGTCGGACTCCTTACCGATTGAACGAACGGCTCCGTCCGTGTGACGCTCGCTGGAGGTCGGCACCCGGCCGACTGCACGACCCGTCCGCCCGGACCGTGGTGCGGCGCCGGTCGCGCTGGCAGCCGCCGCGCTGCGCTTCTCCTACGAACCGGAACGACCGGTTGTCGACGGCATCGATCTCTCGGTTCCCGACGGCAGGGCGGTGGCGCTGGTGGGAGCGAGCGGAAGCGGAAAGACCACGCTGGTGCGCATGCTTGCGGGCTTGCAGACGCCCGCAGCCGGGACGATCGCTCTCGGCGGAAAGACGTGACCCTTGCGCCGGAACGCCGTGTCGCGGAATGTGCCGTCGCGATGCAGGACAGTGTCCTGTTCAACCTTTCGATACGAGAGAATCTGCAGCTCGCCGACCCGCACGCAACCGATGAGGAGATTCTCGCCGCATGCGAAGCTGCGCGAATCGCGGCGTTCGTCGACACCCTGGAAGCCGGGCTCGATACGGTCATCGGCGAGCGAGGCATCAGGTTGTCAGGACCTGTTCCGCTCACAGTTGAGATAGGTCGTGGATACCTCAGTGGTCGGTCGGCTCCCCTGCGTTGCCGGAGTACACGTGCAGCGCCACGATGGCCGGCAGCGCTCAGGGCGCCCTGGCGCTCGGGTCCTGGCGGTAGAAGGCGGCGAGTTGCGCGTAGACCGCCGGGTGCTCGCCGGCCAGGGTCTCCGGTAGCTCGAAGAAGTACTCGCTCGCCACCGCGAAGAACTCTTCCGGCGCCTCGGCCGCGTAGGGGTCGAGCGCGAAGTCGTCGGGCGCTTCGCACAGCGTCGTGTACGCCTCGGTGAACGCGCGAGCCCACGCGCGTGGGTCCATGCCGGCGTGCAGCGGCGGCCGGCCGTTCAGGCTCCCGTCGAGCGCATCCAGCTTGTGGGCGACCTCGTGGATGACGACGTTGAACCCGTCGCCCGCGCCCGACGCGTCGACGTCGGCCTGCGACAGGACGATCGGCCCGCCCTCGTCCCAGGCTTCGCCCGACGCCTCCTCGACCCACTCGTGCACGACCCCGGCCTCGTCGACCTCCTCGAAGTCGGCGGTGAACCGTTCCGGCACGATCACCACGGTCGACCAGTCCGCGTACCAGTCCAGGCTCAGCCTCAGGATCGGCAGGCACGCCTGCGCCGCGACCCGCGCCAGCAGGACCGGGTCGAGCTCGGCGCCGCGCGCCGCCTCGAAGCGCTTGCCGGCAAGGAACCGTCCGGCCAGCGCACGCAGCCGCGTCCGTCCCGCGCGGTCGAGCCGCCGCAGGATCGCCAGGCGGGCGGTCGCCGCGCGCCATACGCGGGCGCTTTCGGCCCCATCCGTCGTCACGTGGAATTCTCGCGCGGAACCGGATACCGTTGGCCCGTGCCGCAGGCATCCGACTTCATCCATCTGCACGTCCACTCCGACCACTCGCTGCTCGACGGCGCGGCCACGGTGGAGGCGCTGGCCGAATGCGCGCAGCGCCACTCCATGTCGCACTTGGCGCTCACCGACCACGGCAACATGTTCGGCGTCGCGCGCTTCGACCGCGCCTGCCGCGCGGCGGGAGTGACGCCGATCATCGGCTGCGAGTTCTACCTGGCGCCCGGGTCGCGCCACGACCGCGGCGGCGACCACTCGCGATCGCACCACATGGGGCTGATGGCCGCCGACGAGGTCGGGTACCGCAATCTCATGGCGCTGTCCACGATCGGCTATACGGAAGGCTTCTACTATAGGCCGCGCATCGACGACGAAGCGATCGCCGAGCACGCGGAAGGTCTGATCGGCTTCTCCGGCTGCATGTCCGGCAAGATACCGATGCTGCTGCAGCAGGACCGCCTGGACGAGGCGGCCGAGCTGGCCGGCCGCTACCGCGACGTCTTCGGTCCCGGCCGATTCTACCTGGAACTGCAGGACCACGGCGCCCCGCCCGCCCAGAAGCTGCAGAACGAGCGCCTGCTCGACCTGGCCAGACGCACCGGTCTACCGCTGGTCGCCACCAATGACATCCACTACTGCGGGCGGGACGACGCCGATGCGCAGGACGTGCTGATCTGCATCGGCACCAACAAGCGGCGCTCGGACGCCGACCGGCTCAAGCAGGACCACCGCGAACTGTTCTTCAAGGGGCCGGCCGAGATGGCCGGGCTGTTCGCGGAGTTGCCGCAGGCGCTCGCCGGCACGCGGGCGATCGCCGAGCAGTGCACGCTGCAGATCCCGATGCCGGGCCCGCAGATGCCGACCTACGAGGTCCCGGCCGGCCATACCCAGGAGTCGTACCTGATCGCGCTGGCCGAGGAGGGCCTGCGCGAGCGTTACGGCAACCCCACCGAGGAGGCGCAGGAACGGCTGCGCTACGAGCTCGGCGTCATCGGCAGCATGGGCTACGCCGGCTATTTCCTGATCGTGTGGGACTTCATCCGCTTTGCCCGCGAGCACGGCATCCCCGTCGGGCCGGGGCGCGGATCGGGCGCCGCGTCGCTGGTGGGCTACTGCCTGCGCATCACCGACATCGACCCGCTGCGCTACAACCTCTTGTTCGAGCGCTTTCTGAATGCCGAGCGGGTGACGTTGCCGGACTTCGACAATGACTTCTGCTACGAGCGGCGCGGCGAGGTGATCGACTACATCACCCGCAAGTACGGCGCCGACCGCGTCGCGCAGGTGATCACCTTCGGCAGCCTCAAGGCGCGGGCGGTGGTCCGCGACGTGGCGCGCGTGCTGGAGATCCCGTACGGCGAAGCGGACGCCATCGCCAAGCTGATCCCGGGCGGACCGACCTCCGACCTGGGCGCCGCCCTCAAGCAGGAGGCGCGCCTGCAGGAAGTGCGGGAGCGGGGTGAGGTGTACCGCGAGCTGATCGACACCTCGCTGAAACTGGAAGGCCTCAGCCGGCACGCCTCCACCCACGCGGCGGCCATCGTCATCGGCACCTCTGCGCTGACCGACTTCGTGCCGCTCTACCGGGATACGCGCACGGAGGCGATCTCCACCCAGTACTCGCACGAGTATCTGGAGGACTGCGGGCTGGTGAAGATCGACATCCTGGGCCTGAAGACCCTGACGCTGATCGAGCGCACGCTGCCGATGGTGCGTGCGCGCGGCACCGAGCTCGATCTGCAGACCATCCCGGAGGACGATGAGGCGACCTTCGCCATGCTCGGCGAGGGGCGCAGCGCCTGCGTGTTCCAGTTCGAAAGCGCGGGTATGCGCGCCGTCCTGACGCGCGTGAAGCCGAACTGCGTCGAGGACCTGATCGCTCTCAACGCGCTCTACCGGCCAGGGCCGATGCAGTTCATCGATCAGTTCGTCGACGCCAAGTCGGGCCGCCGCCCGATCCGCCACAAGCTTCCGCAGTTGGAGCCGATCCTCCGCGAGACCTACGGCGTGATCGTCTATCAGGAGCAGGTGATGGAGATCGCCCGCGCAGTGGCCGGCTTCAGCCTGGGACAGGCCGACCTGCTGCGGCGGGCCATGGGCAAGAAGAAGATGACGGAGATGGAGCAGCAGCGCTCGCGCTTCGTCGACGGTGCGATAGCCAACGGCTTCGAAGGCGCGGCCGCCACCGAACTGTTCGAGTCGCTGGTCCCGTTCGCGGAGTACGGGTTCCCCAAGACGCACGCGGCGCCGTACGCGGTGGTCGCCTACCGCACCGCGTACCTGAAGGCCAACTTCCCGGCCGAGTTCATGGCCGCCAACCTCACCAACGAAATGCACGACACCGACAAGCTGGCCGAGTACGTGACCGAGGCGCACGAGCTGGGGCTGGAGGTGCTGCCCCCGTCCATCAACCGGTCGGCGGCGGACTTCAGCGTCGCCGGCGGCCGCATCGTGTTCGGCCTGCGCGGCATCAAGAACGTCGGCACGGGCGCGGTCGACTCGATCGTCACGGAACGCGACAACAACGGGTCGTACGGCGACTTCGTTGACTTCGTGTCCCGCATCGACCAGCACGCGGTCAACCGCAAGGTGATCGAGACGCTGATCCGCGTGGGGGCGTTCGACGGTCTGGGACACCATCGCGCTACGCTGTGGGAAAACCTGGAGCGGATGCTGGAGGCGGTCGACGCCGAACGCCAGCGCACCGCGCACGGCCAGCAGGACCTGTTCGCCGCCTACGAGGAGGTGCAGGACGCCAAGCCGGAGCTCGCGGAGCACCAGGAATGGGATCGGGCGGCGATGCTGCAGGACGAACGGGATCACCTGGGGATGTACTTCACCGGCCATCCGCTCGACGACTATCGGGAGCTGCGCCCGGCCAAGGGGATCGCCGAGTTGACGACGCTCGACTCGCGGCCCAACGGCTCGGGGGTCGCCGTGATCGGCATCGTCGGCGAGGTCCGGGAGATCGCGACCCGTTCCGGCCAGCGGATGGCGTTCGCGCAACTGGAGGAATACGGCGTCACCGCGGAGGTGGTGATCTTCCCGGACGCGTTCGACGCCGGCCGCGAACGGCTCTCGACCGGTGCGGTGGTCGCCGTGCGCGGCCGGGTCGACCGTTCGCGCGGCAGCAGCAAGATCTTGGCGGAAGAGATCACGTCTCCCCAGGATCTGCCCGACCGCCCTTATCGAAGCGTTCACCTGCGCCTGCAGGCCAGCGAGCAGCGCGACTTGGTGGAGTTGCGGGACCTCTGCATGAGCCGCCCCGGGCAGTGCCGGCTCTTCCTGCATTATGGCAACGGCGCGCCGGACGCCGCCGGGAACGGGGACGGAGAGGCGGGCGCCGGAGAGGCGGACGCCGGAGAGGTGGTGATCCGCGCCGGGCCGCAGCTATCGGTGGCGAGCGACGGCGAGATGATGCGCGCCCTGGAGGCGTCGCCACTGGTGGTGGAAGTATGGGCGGAGTGACCGATCTGTTCCGGCTGCTGCAGGCGGTGGCGCTGGTCTACTTGGTGCTGGTCGCGCTGCGGATCATCGTCACGTGGTTCCGCGGCGCCGAGCACAGCGCGCCGACCGAGCTCCTGGCCCGCGTGACCGACCCCTATCTGCGGTGGTTCCGGCGCCTGCGGTTCCTGCAGATCGGCGTGCTCGACTTCTCGCCGGCGGCGGCGGTCCTGACCCTGATCGTCGCCGGCAACCTGCTGCAGCGGCTGGCGGCCTCCCAACGCGTCACGGTCGGCATCATCCTGGCGCAGGTCCTCCTGGTCACCTGGTCGGCGGCGTCGGTGCTGGTGGTCGTGTTCATGGTCATGTCGGTGGCGCGCGCGTTCATCGCCGCGATGCGCTGGGAGCATGGCGGTGGACTGTTGAACATGCTCGACCACACCCTGCAGCCGATGGTCACCTTCGTGTCCCGCCGGGTGTCGCTGGGCCGGTGGGTCATGGAGCGGAGTCAGACGGTGCAGAAGGTGGCCTACCTCAGCCTGATCGCGGCGCTGCTGCTGCTGGTGTTGGTCGCCGGCGGCGTGGTGGTGCGCTGGGCGGTCGCGCAGTTCATGAGCTCGCCGTTCTGAGCGGGGCCGCGCACGCGGGAATCGGCGCTGGGCGCGCCGAACGCCCCGGCGCGGCGCTCGCCTGGGACGACGACGTGGCAGCGCTTCGCGGCGTCGGCGCCGCCACGCGGGAACGTCTGGCCCGGCTTGGCGTGCGCACCGTCGGCGATCTGCTGACCCACCTGCCGCGCGGATACCAGGACCGCCGGCGGCTGTTGCCGCTGGCCCAGGTCGCTTCCGGCAGCGACGCCTGCGTGAGCGCCACCGTGGTGCGCGTCGGATCGTTCCGTCATCGCGGCCGCCGCACGCCGGCGATCACGATCGCCGACGACGCCGGCGATGCCGCCACGCTGTACGCGTTCGGCCGGCCGCAGTTCGGCCGGTCGCTGCTGCCCGGCCAGCGGGTGCTGGTGTACGGCCGGTTCGATCGCCGCGGCGGCCGGCTGTCGGCCGGCAGCTTCGAACTCATGTGCCCGCAGGAGGCGGCCGCCGGGGCGCTGGTGCCGGTCTATCCTGCCACCGCCGGGCTCACGCAACCGGCGCTGCGGCGCATGGTCGATGCGGTTCTGGCGGCCGCTGCGCCGCCGGAACCGTTTCGCGTTCCGGCCGAGACGGCGGCCGCCCGCCGCCTGCCGGACAAGGCGCAGGCGCTGGCGTGCGTGCACCGGCCGGCGAGCCTGGAGTCGGCGGAGGATGCGCGCCGCGCGCTGGCCTACGAGGAATTGTTCCTGCTGCATCTCCAACTGGCGCGCCGCTCGCCGGCCGGCCGGCCGCGGCCGGTGCGCCGGCGGGCCGGCCGGCTGCAGGCGGCGATGATCGAGCGGTTGCCGTTCGCGCTGACCGACTCCCAGCGCACCGCCTTGGCGGAAATCGACGCGGATCTCTACGGGCCGCGCACTTCGGCGCGGCTGCTGCAGGGCGACGTCGGCTGCGGCAAGACCCTGGTGGCGCTGCTCGCGGCGGCCGGCGTGGTCGATGCCGGCCAGCAGGCGGCGATCGTGGTCCCGTCGGAAGCGCTCTGCTTCCAGCACGCGGAAACCGCCTCGCGGCTGCTGGAGCCGCTCGGCGTGCGGCTCGGGCTGCTGTCCGGCAGCACCGACCGGGCGGCCCGAGTGCTCCTGCTTGCGACCCTTGCCGCCGGCGGCGTCGACGTGCTGGTGAGCACGCACGCGGTGCTCTCGGAACCGGTCCGCTTCGCCGACCTGGGACTGGTGGTGATCGACGAGCAGCACAAGTTCGGGGTCGCCCAGCGCGCGGCCGTCGCCGCCAAGGCGCCCGCCGGCGACCTGATCCTGATGACCGCCACGCCGATTCCGCGCACCCTGGCGCTCACCTTCTACGGCGACCTGACGCTCACCTCCATCGACGAGCAGCCGCCCGGCCGGCCGCCGCTGCGTACCCACCTGGTGCGCGGGGATCACCGGGAGCGGGTCTACCGGCACGTCGAATCCGAGCTGGCCGCCGGCCGCCAAGCCTATTTCGTCTGCCCGTCGATCGGCGGCGACGGCGCGGCGCCGGACGATACCGGCGATCTGTTCGCCGGCGCGCACCCACCGGCGGCCGCACCCGCCGCCGGCGCGAGCGATTCGTCCGCATCGGCGCGGGCGCTGCACACGCGCCTGCGGGAGCGGTTCGCCGGGCACCGGATCGGGCTTGTCCACGGCGCCATGGCCGCCGCCGAGCAGCGCGCGGTCCTGAGCGCGTTTCATGCCGGCGCCGTCAACGCGTTGGTGGCGACTACCGTGGTCGAGGTGGGACTCGACGTGCCGAACGCTACCTGCATGGTGGTCGAACATGCCGAACGCTTCGGCCTGGCGGCGCTGCATCAGTTGCGCGGCCGCGTCGGCCGCGGCGCCGATCACGCGTATGCCTTCTTCATCTTCGGGAGCGAGCTCACCCCGCAGGCGGTTGAGCGGTTGCGGGCGCTCAAGGAACACGCCGACGGCTTCGCGCTGGCCGATCTCGATCTGGCGCTGCGCGGGCCGGGCGAGCTGTCCGGCACGCGCCAGGCGGGGATGCCGCCGTTGCGGTTCGCGCGTCTGGCCGCCGACCTGGACCTGATGCGCGAAGCGCAGGCGGACGCGCGCCGCCACCATCGCGCCGGCGGCGGGGCGCCGGACGGCGGGCGACCTGCATGCGGGTGACCGGCGGCGCGGCCCGCGGGCGCGCGCTCAGCGTGCCGGCCGGCGTCCGGCCGATGACCGCCCGCATGCGGGAGGCGCTGTTCGTGATCCTCGGCGCCGTACTCGGCGGCGTGCCGGGCGCGATCGACGGCGGCGTGCGCGGCCGCTCGTTCCTGGACCTGTTCGCGGGTTCGGGGCTCCTCTCGGCAGAGGCGGCCTCCCGCGGCGCGCGGCCGATCGTCGCGGTGGAGCGCGACGCGCGCAAACGGCGCACGATCCGCGAGAACGTCGCCGACGCCACGGCCGGCGCGGAGGCAACGGTGATCACCGCGCCGGCCGAACGGTTCGTCGTCGCCGCCGGCAGGCGTGGACAGCGGTTCGACGTCGTCTGTGTCGATCCTCCCTACCGGTACCGGCATAAGCAGGGGCTGCTCGCCGCGCTGGCGCAGGCGGACATCGTGGCAGCGACCGGCTGCCTGGTTCTCCACTGCCCGGCGCGCGACCCGCTCGACAGCGCGGCCGTGCCGCTTACGCTGATCGACCGCCGCCGCTACGGGCAATCCGCGCTGCTGCTGTTCCGGCCGTGACGGGCGCCGCCCCTCGGCCCCGGCCGGCAGGGGTTGCAGCGCCCCGCGCATCGGTAGTAACCTGCAGCCATGCACGAGGGGCTGCCTCTGTAGCTCAGCAGGTAGAGCACCTCCATGGTAAGGAGGGGGTCACCGGTTCAAGTCCGGTCGGAGGCTCGTTGAGGGCCGTCCGCTCAGGGGTGACGTGCGTCCGCTTGACACGCGCCCGCGTTTCTCGTATTCCTGTATCACCCTTCGGCAACGGAGTACTCTCGATGGCCAAGACCAAGGTGGTGGAGTTGGTGGCGCTGGCGTGCACGGAGCACGACGGCCTGGAACTTCGCAACTACACGACGACCAAGAATCGTCGCAATACGCAGGGCAAGCTGGAGCTCAGGAAGTACTGCGCCCGCTGCCGTACCCACACGGTGCATCGGGAGACCCGGGTCAAGTAGCCGGCGGCGTTCTTGAGACGGTTCGGGATCGAGGGCGAGCGGGCGCTGGACGAACGCATCGAAAAGGCCAGTAGCTCCAACTGGTTAGAGCGCCGGTCTCCAAAACCGGATGTTGCAGGTTCGAATCCTGCCTGGCCTGGAAGCGAGTTGAGGAAGCGATAGCGTGGGTCGGATCATTCAGTTCTTTCGCGAGAGCTACGCGGAGCTGCGCAAAGTGGCGTGGCCGAGCCGCGAAGAGGTCGCGAGCTCGACGAAGGTGGTGCTGGTGTCGGTCTGTCTCATCGCGCTCGCGCTGGGGCTGATCGACTTCCTGCTGTTCCAGGCGATCGATCTGGTCTTCTGAAGCGGCAGGACGCAGAATCGCAACGGCTGGAAGGAACGGCTGAGGACGGGTTGCACGAATGGCGAAGGGTTGGTACGTGGTCCACACCTACTCCGGGTTCGAGAACAAGGTGCACAAGCACTTGGCGCGGTTGATCGAGTCGTCGCGCATGCAGAACCACCTGTTCGATGCCAAGGTGCCGGCGGAGGACGTCGTAGAGGTCAAGGACGGCAAGAAGAAGGTGACATCCCGGAAGTTCCTGCCCGGCTACATCCTGGTGGAGATGGACCTGGAAGGGGACGCGTGGATGGACGTGTGCGCGGCGGTCCGCCAGATTCAGGGGGTGACCGGCTTCGTCGGCGCCACCAAGAACCGCAAGCCGCAGCCGATCTCCTCGGATGAGGCGCGCGATCTGCTGCAGAAGGCGGGAGAGATCAAGAGCGGCGACCGCACCCTGCGGCCCAAGCAGTCGTTCGTGATCGGCGAAAGCGTGCGCATCATCGACGGCCCGTTCGACTCGTTCACCGGCGCGGTGGAAGAGATCAACGAAGAAAAGGCGAAGCTGCGCGTGATGGTCGGCATCTTCGGGCGCTCCACGCCCGTGGAACTCGACTTCATGCAGGTAGAGAAGGTCTGAAGGAGCGTCAAACATGGCCAAGAAACGGATCGCCGCGGTGGTCAAGGTGCAGGTGCCGGCGGGGCAGGCGACGCCGGCGCCGCCCGTGGGGCCGGCGCTCGGCCCGCACGGCGTGAGCGCGCCGATGTTCGTACAGCAGTTCAACGAGCGGACGAAGGGACTGGAGCCGGGGCTGACGACCCCCGTGGAGATCACGATATACGCCGACAAGACCTTTACCTTCGTGACCAGGACGCCGCCGGCGGCGGTGCTGATCCGCAAGGCGTGCGGCCTGGAGAAAGGCTCGCCGGAGCCCAACAAGGAGAAGGTCGCCACCATCTCGCGCGCGCAGCTCCTGGAGATCGCCCGGACCAAGCGCCCCGACCTCAACGCCCTGAACGACGATGCCGCCGTGTCGATCATCGCCGGGACCGCCCGCAGCATGGGCGTCACGGTCGAAGCCTGATCGGACCCGGTACGGAAAAGGAGACGAGTGCATGGCACGGAACGGCAAGCGCTACCGGGCCGCCTATGAGGCGATCGACCGGCAGCGCACCTATCCGGTGGAGGATGGCTTGAAGCTGCTGAAGAGTCTGCCGCCGGCGAACTTCGATGAGACCGTGGAGGTCGCCGTACGCGTTACGCTCAAGGGAAACCAGACGGTGCGCGACACGATGGTGCTGCCGCACAGCTTCGAGCAGGAGCAGCGCATCCTGGTCTTCGCCGAAGGCGACAAGGCGCGGGAGGCGGAGGAGGCCGGCGCCGCCTACGTGGGCGGCCAGGACCTGATCGACCGTATCCGCGACGGCTGGCTGGACTTCGACGTGACCGTGGCGACGCCCGACATGATGCGCAGCGTCGGCCGGCTTGGCCCGATCCTGGGCCGGCGCGGCCTGATGCCGAATCCGAAGACGCGCACGGTCACCCAGGACGTGGCCGGCACCATAGCCGAGCTGAAGCGCGGGCGGGTGGAGTTCCGCGCCGATCGCACCGGGGTCGTTCACCTGCCGATCGGCAAGCTCGCCATGGGTGTCGAAGCGCTGGCCGAAAACGCGCGCTCGGTGATTTCGGAAGTGGAGCGCAAGCGGCCGGCCGACACCAAGGGCGACTTCCTGCGGAGCATCGCGGTCTGTACGACGATGAGCCCGGGCGTGAAGGTGGCGGTATGAGCGACGCCTCGAGCCCCCCGGAAGCGGTCGCCGCGCGCGAGCCGCAGCAGTACAAGATCGAAGCGGTGGCCAGCCTGCGCCAGATGTTGGAGCGGACGCCGAACGCCGTGTACGCGGACTACACCGGCCTGGACGTCGACGCGATGGCCGCGCTGCGGCGGGCGCTAGGCGAACAGGACGCCAAGCTGCGGGTGGTGAAGAACCGGTTTCTGCGGATCGCCCTCGATTCGATGGAGCTACCGACTTCCGACGCGTGCCTGACCGGCCCGACGGTGGTCGCGACCCTGGGCAGGGAGCCGAGCGCCGCCTGCAAGGTGCTCGTCGCCGCGCGGCGTGAGTGGCCGCTGGTGATCAAGGGGGCGATGGTCGACGGCCAGATCCTCGACCCGGCGCAGGTCGAGGCGTTCGCCGCCCTGCCGTCCCGCGAGCAGTTGTACGCTATGCTGTTGAGCGCCATGAACGGACCGGTCCGCTCGGTGGCCGGAGTATTGCAGGGGGTGATCCGCAAGCTTATCGGCACGCTGCAGGCGGTCGCCGATCAGGGCGGCGCTGCGCATGAAGCAGACGGTTGACACGTCGACCGACAAGAAACGAAAAGCACAGGAGCAGACGATGGGCAAGCTGACGGTAGAACAGTTCGTGGATGGGATCGCCGAGATGACCGTTCTGGAGGTCGCCGAGATGGTCAAGGCGATGGAGGAGAAGTTCGGCGTTACCGCTGCGGCGCCCGTGGCCGCGGTCGCCGCAGCGCCGGCAGCCGAAGAGGAGGAGGAGGAGGAGCAGACCGAGTTCACGGTCATCCTCAAGGGATTCGCGGACGGCAAGAAGATCCCGGTGATCAAGGAGGTGCGCGCCCTCACCGGACTCGGCCTGAAGGAGGCCAAGGATCTGGTCGAGGCGGGCGACAAACCGGTCAAGGAACTGGTCGGCAAGGAAGAGGCCGATAAGGCCAAAGAGCAGTTGGAAGCCGCTGGCGGCGTCATTGAGCTCAAGTAACCGCGCCCACGACCACCGATCGACAACGGAACCGACGCGTCTCATCCCCGCTGACAGGAGGAGCATGCATGCCCGGTAACCTCGGCAAGGTGCCGCGCCAGTTCATGGGCCGCGGCAACGACGACGTGATGGCCATACCCAACCTGGTCGACATCCAGAGATCATCCTACGAGCGCCTGCTGCAGCGCGAGCGGCTGCGCGCCGGCCAGGCACCGGAGCGGCAGGGCCTGGAGGAGGTGTTCCGGGACGTCTTTCCGATTGAGAGCCCGAACGGCGACATGGTCCTGGAGTACGCCGGCTACTCGCTCGACGAGGAGAAGGACTCGGAGAGCGCCTGCAAGACCAAGGAGCGGAACTACGAGATCCCGATCAAGGCCAAGATCAACCTGGTATTCCTGCAGACCGGCGAGATCCGCCAGAAGGAGATCTACATGGGGGACATCCCGCTCATGACCAAGCGGGGAACCTTCATCATAAACGGCGCTGAGCGGGTGGTGGTGAGCCAGATCCACCGTTCGCCGGGCGCGATATTCTCGCACGAAAAGGGGGTCTACGCCTCCCGTATCATTCCGTACCGCGGCTCCTGGCTGGAGTTCGAGATCGACCAGAAGAAGGAGTTGATCTACACCAAGATCGACCGCAAGAAGCGCCTGCTGGCCACCGTGTTCCTGCGCGCGCTGGGATTCGACAGCCGGCAGAAGATCATCGACCTGTTCTACCGGCGCATGACGGTGGTGGTCTCCGCCGAATCGGACGCCAAGTCGAAGCTGGTCGGCCAGATACTCGCCCGGCCGGTCCAGCACGACGGCGCGCGCCTGTACCGGGCCGGCGAGAAGCTCCATTCGCACGACGTGGAGGAGTTGATCAACCTGCAGGTGGCGGAGGTCGAGGTCATCGACTTCGACCACCCCGACAGCCTGCACTCGCCGATCGTGATCAACTGCTTCGAGCGTGAGGAGACCAGAGCGGTCCCTGCCGAGGACGACGACGAGCTGACCAGGGAGGATGCGGTCATCCGCGTCTACGCGGCCGTCAAGCCCGGCGAGCCGATCACCATCGAGAGCGCCGAAAAGGACTTGCACAGCATGTTCTTCTCGTCGCGCCGGTACGATCTGGGGCGCGTGGGGCGCTACAAGCTCAACAAGAAGTTCGATTACGCCGACCCGCCGGAGACGCACACGCTGGTGCATGACGACATCGTCAACACGATGATCATGCTCACCAAGGTCTACATCGGCGAGGGAAACGTCGACGACATCGACCACCTCGGCAACCGCCGCATCCGCTCGGTGGGGGAGCTGTTGACCAACCACCTGAAGATCGCCTTTTCGCGGATGGAGCGCATCGCCAAGGAGCGCATGTCGCTGAAGGAGGCCGATACGATCCGCCCGCAGGATCTGGTCTCGATCAAGCCGATCCTCGCCACGATCAAGGAGTTCTTCGGCTCCAGTCAGCTTTCGCAGTTCATGGATCAGGTCAACCCGCTGGCCGAGCTGGCCCACAAGCGGCGGCTGAACGCGCTCGGCCCGGGCGGCCTGTCGCGGGACCGCGCCGGCTTCGAGGTGCGCGACGTCCACTACACCCACTACGGCCGCATGTGCCCGATCGAGACCCCGGAGGGGCCGAACATCGGGCTGATCGTGTCGCTGGCGAACTACACGCGCGTCAACCCCTACGGGTTCCTGGAGACCCCGTACCGCAAGGTGGTCGACGGCCGCGTCACCCGCGAGATCGAGTACCTGTCGGCGATCGACGAGGAGAAGTACTTCATCGCCCAGGCCGGCGCTCCGATCGACGACGACGGACAGTTCAAGGAGACGCTGGTGCCGGTGCGCCGCGCCGGCGACTACATCACCCGCGAGCCGGACTCGATCCAGTACATGGACGTCTCGCCCAAGCAGATCATTTCGGTCTCCGCCTCGCTGATTCCGTTCCTGGAACATGACGACGCCAACCGGGCGTTGATGGGATCGAACATGCAGCGGCAGGCGGTGCCGCTCCTCATTCCCGAGCCGCCGCGCGTCGGCACCGGCATGGAGGAGAAGACCGCGTACGACTCCGGCGTCCTGAAGGTGGCCGAGCGGGCCGGCGTGGTCGAGTACGTCAGCTCGGAGTGCGTGAAGGTACGCCCCGACGGGGATGCCGGCGGCCTGGACGAATATGATCTGAGAAAGTACGAGCGCACCAACCAGGACACCTGCTTCCTGCAGAAGCCGGTGTGCCGGGTCGGCGAACGCGTCGAAGCCGGCCACGTTCTGGCCGACGGGCCGTCGACCTGCGCCGGCGAGCTGGCGCTGGGCCGCAACGTGATCGTCGCGTTCATGCCGTGGAACGGCTACAACTACGAGGACGCCATTCTGGTCTCCTCGCGGATGGTCAAGGAGGACGTATTCACCTCGATCCACATCAAGGAGTTCAAGGTCGAGGTGCGGGAGACCAAGCTCGGCCCGGAGAAGATCACCCGCGACATCCCCAACACGGCCGAGGACGCCTTCGAGCATCTCGACGAGGAAGGGATCGTGCGCATCGGCGCCAAGGTGAAGTCCGGGTCGATCGTGGTCGGCAAGGTGACGCCCAAGAGCGAAACCGACTCCACGCCGGAGTTCAAGCTGCTCAACTCGATCTTCGGCGAGAAGGCCAAGGAGGTCCGCGATACCTCGAAGCGCATCGATCACGGCGTGGAAGGGACCGTGATCGACGTGCGGCGCATGCGCCGCACGGCCGGAGACGAGCTGAGCCCGGGCGTCGAGGAAAAGGTCAAGGTGCAGGTCGCCTCCAAGCGCAAGCTGCAGGAAGGCGACAAGATGGCCGGCCGCCACGGCAACAAGGGGGTAGTCGCCCGCGTGCTGCCGGAAGAGGACATGCCGTTCATGGCCGACGGCACCCCCGTGGACGTGGTGCTCAACCCGCTCGGCGTTCCGTCGCGCATGAACCTGGGCCAGATCATGGAGACCGAGCTGGGCTGGGCCGGCCTGCGGTTGGACGAATGGTATGCGACGCCGGTGTTCCAGTCCGCATCCAACGAGATGATCGAGGCCAAGCTGGCGCAGGCGGGGTTGCCGACCACCTCCAAGATCACTCTGTACGACGGCCTGACCGGCGAACCGTTCGAGAACCCGGTCACCTGTGGGGTGATCTATCTGATGAAGCTCAGCCACCTGGTCGACGACAAGATGCACTCCCGTTCCACGGGGCCGTATTCTCTGGTCACCCAGCAGCCGCTCGGCGGCAAGGCGCAGAACGGCGGCCAGCGGCTCGGCGAGATGGAGGTGTGGGCGCTGGAGGCGTACGGCGCCGCCAACACGCTGCGCGAGCTCCTGACCGTCAAGTCCGACGACATGACCGGACGCGCCAAGGTGTACGAGAGCATCGTCAAGGGCGAGCCGTTCGAGTCCGGCGGCATCCCCGAGTCGTTCAACGTGCTGGTGCAGGAATTGCGCGGGCTGGCCCTGGACATCACGATCTTCGACGGCAAGGGCCGGGAGGTGCCGCTCACCGAGCGAGACGACGAGTTGATCACCCGCGAAGGAACCCGGTTCACCAGCGAAGGAACCCGGTCCTGATGGGCGTTCGCGGTCGGCGGCCGCAGAGATCCGACAGGAGGGGAGTAGCTCATGCGTGAATACGAGGATTTCGAGAAGATCACCATTCGCCTCGCCAAGCCTGACAAGGTGCGCGAATGGTCGTATGGTGAGGTAAAGAAACCGGAGACCATCAACTACCGCACCCTGCGGCCGGAGAAGGACGGGCTGTTCTGCGAACGTATCTTCGGCACCACCAAGGAGTGGGAGTGCTACTGCGGGAAGTTCAAGTCGATCCGCTACCGGGGAGTGATCTGCGACCGCTGCGGGGTGGAGGTGACCCATCCGCGCGTGCGCCGCGAGCGCATGGGGCACATCGAGCTGGCGGCGCCGGTGTCGCATATCTGGTTCTATCGATCGGTCCCCTCGCGCCTGGGGCTGCTGCTCGATCTGCCGATCGCGGCGCTCCGTTCGATCCTCTACTACGAGAAGTACATCGTCATCGACTCCGGCGACACCGACCTGAAGCGGATGCAGCTCCTCACGGAGGAGGAGTACCTGGAGGCGCGCGACCGGCATGCCATGAGCTTCACCGCCGGCATTGGCGCAGACGCGATCCGCACGCTGCTCGAGTCGCTCGACCTCGACGCGCTGGCCGCCGACCTGCGGCGCAAGATGATGGAGAAGGGAATCAAGAGCGACAAACGACTCTTGAAGCGCATCGAGATCGTGGAGAACTTCCGCGATTCCGGCAACGCCCCGGAGTGGATGGTGCTCGACGTCATCCCGGTGATCCCGCCGGAGCTGCGGCCGATGGTGCAGTTGGACGGTGGCCGGTTCGCCACCTCTGACCTGAACGACCTCTACCGGCGCGTGATCAACCGCAACAACCGCCTCAAGCGCCTGCTGGCCCTGGACGCGCCCGACATCATCATCCGCAACGAGAAGCGCATGCTGCAGGAGGCGGTCGACGCGCTGTTCGACAACTCGAAGAAGAAGCGAGTGGTGAAAGGCGCAGCGAATCGGCCGCTGAAGTCCCTGTCGGACATGCTGCGCGGCAAGCAGGGCCGCTTCCGGCAGAACCTGTTGGGCAAGCGCGTCGACTACTCGGGCCGGTCGGTGATCGTGGTGGGGCCGGAGCTCAAGCTCCACCAGTGCGGACTGCCCACCAAGATGGCGCTGGAACTGTTCAAGCCCTTCATCATGAAGAAACTGGTCGAAGACGACGTCGTCTACAACATCAAGAAGGCCAAGACGCTGGTGGAGGATGAGACGCCGGAGGTGTGGGCGGTCCTGGAGGAGGTCGTCAGCGAGCACCCGGTCCTTCTGAACCGGGCGCCCACGCTGCACCGGCTCGGCATCCAGGCCTTCGAACCGGTGCTGGTGGAGGGCAAGGCGATCAAGCTGCACCCGCTGGTGTGCGCCGCCTTCAACGCCGACTTCGACGGCGATCAGATGGCCGTGCACGTGCCGCTCACCCCCGACGCCCAGATCGAGAGCTGGACGCTGATGCTGTCGAGTCAGAACCTGCTCGACCCGGCCAACGGATCGCCGATCGTGGTGCCGACCCAGGACATGATCCTGGGCATCGCCTACCTGACCGGCGTCAGGTCGGGCGCCGCCGGTGATGGCAAGCACTTCGCCACCCCCGCGCAGGTGCTGCGCGCGGTGGACGCCCGCTCGGTCGACTACCACGCCCGGATCAAGTTGAAGCTGGACGGCGGGTACGTGGAGACCACGCCCGGCCGGGTCATCCTCAGCGAAGAATTGCCGCCGGAGATGGAGTTCATCAAGAATCACAACGAGCAGCTCGACGACGGCAAGCTCCGCAGGCTCATCACGGACTGCTACCGCGATCACGGCCCGCGCGTCACGGTGCGGGCGCTCGACACCATCAAGCAGCTCGGCTTCCACTACGCGACCAGGTTCGGCGCGACGATCGGCATGGAGGACATCCTGGTGCCGGCCTCGAAGCCGGAGCTCATCGACCGCGCCAGCCGCCAGGTAGAGGAGATACACCACCAGTACCTGCAGGGCCACATCACCAACGAGGAGCGCTACAACCGCGTCATCGAGGTCTGGAGCACCACCAACGACGACATTACCAACGAGCTGATGGCCGAGCTGGAGTCCGACCGCCAGGGCTTCAATCCGATGCACATGATGGAGGCGTCCGGCGCCCGCGGCAGCCGGCAGCAGATCCGCCAGCTCGCGGGCATGCGCGGGCTGATGGCCAGTCCGTCGGGCGAGATCATCGAGCTGCCGATCCGCTCCAACTTCAAGGAAGGGCTGTCGGTGATCGAGTTCTTCATCTCGACCAACGGCGCCCGCAAGGGGCTGGCCGACACCGCGCTCAAGACCGCCGACGCCGGCTACCTTACCCGCCGGCTGGTCGACATCGCCCAGGACGTGGTGGTGAGCGAGGACGATTGCGGCACCATCAACGGCATCGCGCGGCAGGCGATCAAGGACGGCGAGGACATCGTCGAGCCGTTGCGCGACCGCATCGCCGGCCGCTTCATCCTGGATCGGGTCAAGCATCCGATCAGCGGCGCGGTCATCGTCGACTTCAACGAGGAGATCGCCGACGAGCTCGCCGAACACATTGAGCAGATCGGCATCGAGACGGTGCGCATCCGCACGGTGCTGACCTGCGAGTCGAAGCGCGGCGTATGCCGCAAGTGCTACGGGCGCAACCTCGCCTCGAACCGCGCCGTGGAGATCGGCGAGGCGGTCGGCATCGTGGCTGCGCAGTCGATCGGACAGCCGGGCACCCAGCTGACCATGAAGACCTTTCACATCGGCGGCGCGGCGACCCGCGTGAGCGAGGAGAACCGGGTCTACCTGCCGTATCCGTGCGTGATCCGCGAGATCCACGGCAACGTGGTGGAGCTCGACAACGGCAATCGGCTGTTCACCCGCAAGGGATACCTGATCGTCAACCGCGTGTTGCAGCGGATCTCGCTGGACCGGGGGGACCAGGTGCGGGCGGCCGAGGGGCAGCAGGTGCTGGCCGGTGATCCGCTGGTGGGCCGCAACGGCGAGCGGATCGCTGCCGACGAGATCGGCTACGTGCACCGCGTGGACCGGCGGGTGCTGGTCACCGCCCAGCCGCGCCGCGTCGACATCCGCAACGGCTCGGAGCTGATGGTGGGGACCGAGCAGATCGTCCCCGAGGACGAAACCATGGCCTACTTCGACCCGTTCGCCGAACCGATCATCGCCGAGGTGAGCGGCAAGGTGCGCTTCGACGACATCGTGCTCGGCACCACGCTGCGCGAGGAGATCAACGAGGATACCGGCAAGATCGAGAAGAAGATCACCGAATTCTCGGCGGAGACCCTGCAGCCGCGCATCGTCGTGGAGACCGACGACGGCCACGAAGCGGTCTACTACCTGCCGGGCTCGGCCTACCTGAACGTGTCGGAGGGCGACGAGGTAAAGGCGGGCCGCACCCTGGCCAAGCTGCTCAAGGAGAGCGTCAAGACGCGCGACATCACCGGCGGTCTGCCGCGCGTCGGCGAGCTGTTCGAGGCGCGGCGGCCCCGGAATCCCGCGGTGCTGGCCAAGATCGACGGCATGGTGCACTTCCGCGGCATCAGCAAGGGCAAGCGCGTGCTCACGGTCGAGGACTCGTTCGGCGACGAGCACAAGCACGCCGTGCCGATGGGCAAGCATCTTCTGGTGCGCGACGGCGACACCGTGGAGGCCGGCGAGCCGCTGTGCGAAGGGCAGACCGACCCGCACGACGTGCTCTCGATCCTGGGAGAGAACGAGCTGCAGGCGTACTTGGTCAACGAGATCCAGGAGGTCTACCGGCTGCAGGGCGTCCGCATCAACGACAAGCACATCGGCATGATCATCCGTCAGATGATGAAGAAGGTGGAGATCGTCTCGGTTGGTGACACCGACTTCATCTTCGGCCAGCAGGTCGACCGCCATCGATTCATAGAGGAGAACGACAAGGTGATAAAGGAAGGCGGTCAGCCGGCGCATGCGCAGCCGATGCTCCTGGGCATCACGCGGGCGTCGTTGAACATCGACTCCTTCATCTCGGCGGCGTCGTTCCAGGAGACCACCCGGGTGCTGACCAACTCCGCGATCGCCGGGTCGGCCGATTCGCTGCGCGGTTTGAAGGAGAACGTGATCATCGGCAACCAGATCCCGGCCGGCACCGGCAGCCGCTCCTACCGCGACGTCAAGCTCTTCGACGAGAACATGGAGAACCTCGACGTCACCGTGCAGCGCATCCTGGACCAGAAGCGCAAGGAGCAGGAGGAACGCGAGGAGCAGGTCCGCGCCGAGATGATGTCGGAGGAGCTGGGCGATCCGGTGAGCGAGGTGCCTACCGCCTGATCAGGGAGACCGGCTTGGCCCAGGCGACCGCCCCGGGGGGAAGCTGCTCCGCTTGACGTGCGGCGCCCGGCTCGGTTACCCTACGCTGTGGCGGGCCCGAAGCGGAGGCGGTGGGGCACGCGCGCTCATCGCCGTGCTGCCCAGAAAAGTAGGTCGGGGGTGCTTGACGCCCCCGTGTCGCAGCGCGTAGGGTAGCCGCTCGGTTTCTTGCAAGCCGCAGATACCGCAGTCAGCTTGAATCGCATGCCGGCGGTGCCCGCCGGCCGAAAGGGTGGTGCCCATGAAGTGGGCGGTTCGTTGGAGTATGAGGAGACAGGAGTGCCGACGATAAATCAGCTCGTCCGTAACGGGCGCAAGCGCAGCACCAAGACCAGCAAGAGCCCCGCGCTGCAGTCGTGCCCGCAGAAGCGCGGCGTGTGCACGCGGGTGATGATCGTCACACCGCGTAAGCCGAACTCCGCCCTCCGCAAGGTGGCCCGCGTACGGCTGGTCAGCGGCGTCGAGGTGACCGCATACATCCCGGGGATCGGACACAACCTGCAGGAACACTCCGTGGTGCTGATCCGCGGCGGGCGCGTCAAGGATCTGGCCGGTGTCCGTTACCACGTCGTGCGCGGAGCCAAGGACACGCTCGGTGTCGACGATCGGCGGCGCGCACGATCGAAGTACGGCACCAAGCGCCCCAAGACCTGACGGTCGGCCGCATCGCAACCGGGAAACGCAGGGAGTCGACGGAATGCCTAGACGAAGCGTGAGCACGCAGCGGCGCGATGTGCGCGATGCGCGGTATCGCGACCCGCTGGCGGGACGGTTCATCAACAGCATGCTGCTGCGCGGCAAGAAGTCGCTGGCGGCGCGCACCTTCTATCGGGCGCTCGACTACCTGGAAGGCAAGGGAGACGAAGAGGCGATCGCCATGTTTCGAAAGGCGGTGGCCAACATCAAGCCGCTGCTGGAAGTAAAGTCGCGCCGCGTCGGCGGGTCGACCTATCAGGTTCCGGTGGAGGTCCGCGAAGAGCGACAGGTCGCTCTGGCGATTCGCTGGCTGTTGCAGTTCGCTCGCGCCCGCCGAGGGCGCTCGATGGCCGAACGCCTGGGCGCGGAGCTCCTGGACGCCTACAACAACACCGGCTCGGCCGCCAAGAAGAAAGAGGACACGCACCGGATGGCCGAAGCCAATCGGGCGTTCGCGCACTACCGCTGGTAGACGGAAGAGACGGGAACGACGCGACGATGGCGGAACGGACGAATCGGCGTGGATCGGGGCGGTCCCATCCACTGAACCGGACCAGGAATATCGGCATCATGGCGCACATCGATGCCGGCAAGACCACCACGACCGAGCGCATGCTCTATTACACCGGGCGCAAGCACAAGCTCGGCGAAGTCCACGACGGTCAGGCGGAAATGGATTGGATGGAGTTGGAGAAGGAGCGCGGCATCACGATCACCGCCGCCGCCACTTCCTGCCCGTGGCGCGGCCACGACGTCAACATCATCGACACGCCCGGCCACGTAGACTTCACGGTCGAGGTGGAGCGGTCGCTGTGCATCCTGGATGGCGCAGTGGCCGTGTTCTGCGCAGTCGGTGGCGTGGAGCCGCAGAGCGAGACGGTGTGGAAGCAGGCCAGCCGCTACAAGGTGCCGCGCATCGTGTTCGTCAACAAGATGGACCGGACCGGCGCCCGCTTCGTCCACGTCGTGGACGAGCTTCACGACAAACTCGGCGCCAACGCGGTGCCGATCCAGATTCCGGTCACGGAGGGCCCGGGGTTCTGCGCCGTCATCGACCTCATCTCCATGCGGATGGTCGAATGGGACGACTCCGGTCAGGGAGCCGAGTACCACGCCGGGCCGATCCCGGCCGACCTTCTGCCTACGATCGAAGGACACCGGATCGATCTGTACGAGAAGCTGGCCGACCACGACGACGCATTCATGGAGGAGTACCTGGACGGCCGGACCATCTCCACCGAACGCGCGCGGGAGGTGCTCCGCAAGGCGACCTGCGCCGGCGAGCTGTTCCCGGTGCTCTGCGGCGCGGCCTTCAAGAACAAGGGCGTCCAGTTGCTCCTGGACGCGGTCGTCGACTACCTGCCGTCGCCATTGGACAAGGAGCCGGTGTCGGGGATGCGGACCGCCGACGGCGAGTACGTCGTCCGCAGGCCGGACGATGACGAGCCGTTCTCGGCGATGGCCTTCAAGGTCACCACCGACCCCTACGTGGGCCGGCTCACCTACGTGCGCGTCTACTCGGGAGTGCTGCGTTCGGGGTCCTACGTCTTCAACGCCACCGCGGACGTGCGCGAGCGCGCCACGCGCATGCTGCGCATGCACGCCAATCGCCGTGAGGAGGTCGACGCCCTGCGCACCGGCGATATCGGCGCGCTGGTAGGCGCGCGACGCACCACCACGGGCGATACGCTCTGCGACGCCGGGTCACCGTTGCTGCTGGAGTCGATGGTGTTCCCGGACCCGGTAGTGTCGATCGCCATCGAACCGAAGTCGAAGGCGGAATCCGACAAGCTCGGTCTGGCCCTGCGGGCGCTCTCCGAAGAGGATCCGACCTTCCACGTTCGCTACGACACGGAGGTCGGCCAGACGATCATCTCCGGGATGGGCGAGCTGCACCTGGATGTCCTGGTGCAGCGCCTGTTGCGCGAATACGCCGTGGATGCCGACGTGGGCCGGCCGGAGGTCGCCTACCGCGAGGCGCTGACCAGGGCGGCCGAGGCCGAAGGGCGCTTCGTCCGCCAGACCGGCGGCCGCGGTCAATATGGTCATGTCGTGATCCGGTTCGAGCCGCTGCCGGCCGGCGCCGGTTTCGTGTTCGAGAGCAGGATCATAGGCGGCGCGGTGCCGAAGGAATATATTCCGGCGGTGCAGAAGGGGATCGCCCGGGCCAAAGAGACCGGCTCGATCGCCGGCTATCCGATGGTCGACTTTCGCGCCGTGCTGCTCGACGGCTCCTACCATGAAGTCGACTCGAGTGAGATCGCTTTCGGCGTGGCGGCGACGATGGCGTACCACGACGGGGTGCGCCGCGCCGGACCGGCGATCCTGGAGCCGATCATGGACGTCGAAGTGTGCGCGCCCGACGAGCATCTGGGCGACGTGATCGCCGATCTGGGCGCCCGATCGGGTCAGATAGGATCGGTCGATGACCGCTTCGGCGGCAAGGTGATCACCGCCGCCGTGCCGCTGCGGTGCATGTTCGGCTACGCTACCGCGCTGCGCTCCATGACCAGCGGGCGCGGCAATCATACGATGCAGTTCGCTGCCTACCGCCGCGCACCCGCTGCGGTACAGGAAGAAATCATCCAACGCGCAGGCCGCGCGGCGGAACGGAACCAGACGCCCGTCGCTTGAGGAGACGGGGCAAGGAGACAGAGGGTATGGCAAAGGAGAAATTCGATCGCACCAAACCGCACATGAACGTCGGCACGATCGGCCACGTCGACCACGGGAAGACGACGCTGACCGCGGCGATCACCCAGTACTGCGCCAAGAAGTATGGCGACAAGGTGATGACCTATGACCAGATCGACAACGCGCCCGAAGAGAAGGCGCGTGGCATCACGATCAACACCAGGCACGTCGAGTATCAGAGCGAGGACCGGCACTACGCCCACGTCGACTGCCCGGGACACGCCGACTACATCAAGAACATGATCACCGGCGCAGCGCAGATGGACGGCGCCGTGCTGGTCGTGTCGGCGCCGGACTCGGTCATGCCGCAGACGCGCGAGCACATCCTGCTGGCCCGTCAGGTGGAGGTTCCGTCGATCATCGTGTTCCTCAACAAGGTCGACCAGGTCGATGACGAGGAGCTCCTGGAACTGGTGGAGGAGGAGATCAAGGACGTCCTCAACCAGTACGAGTTTCCCGGTGAAGAGACGCCGATCATCAAGGGATCGGCCCTGGCGGCGATGGAGAATCCGGACGATGCGGAGGCGAACAAGCCGATCGAGGAGCTGCTCGCCACCATGGACTCCTACTTCCCGCTGCCGGAGCGTGACGTCGACCAGGACTTCCTGATGCCGATCGAGGATGTCTTCTCGATCGCCGGCCGCGGTACGGTCGTCACCGGCCGCGTGGAGAGCGGCCGCATCAAGGTGGGCGAGACGGTGGAGATCGTCGGCATTCGGAACACCGAAAAGACCGTGGTGACCGGCGTGGAGATGTTCAACAAGCTGCTCGACGAAGGACAGGCCGGCGACAACATCGGCGCGCTGCTGCGCGGTGTGGAGCGCGGCGACGTCGAACGCGGCCAAGTGCTGGCCAAGCCCGGCTCCATCACCCCGCACCGGACGGTCAAGGCGCAGGTGTACGCCCTCACCCGGGAGGAAGGAGGCCGCCATTCGCCGTTCTTCCCCGGCTATCGGCCGCAGTTCTACTTCAGGACCACCGACATCACCGGCACCGTCACCCTTCCGGAAGGCAAGGAGATGGTCATGCCCGGCGACAGCACCGAGATCAGCATTGATCTGATCAACACGATCGCAGTGCAGCGCGGACTCCGCTTCGCCATCCGCGAAGGCGGGCGTACTGTCGGCGCCGGCGCGGTGACGGAGATCCTGGACTAAGGGCCGGGGCGGCTGGCTGGTTTGCCGATGATGGCTACGGAACGGATTCGGGTCCGGCTGCGTGGGTTCGATATCGAACTCGTCGACCAGAGCTCGCGCGCTATCGTGCAGACCGTGCAGAAGTCGGGGTCGCGGGTTGCGGGTCCGATCCCGCTGCCGACCCGGATCAACAAGTTCACCGTGCTGCGGTCCCCGCACGTGTACAAGAAGTCGCGCGAACAGTTCGAGATGCGGACTCACAAACGGCTCATCGACATCCTGGAGCCGACTAGCGCGGTGATGGATGCGCTGATGAAGCTCGAGCTGCCGGCCGGCGTCGACGTCGAGATCCGGCAGTAAGGGGGCGTGCGGGCGTGGTTGCGGTGGTTGGCGTCAAGATCGGCATGACGCAGGTATTCGACGAGGCGGGCGGCGCGCGCACGGTAACGCTCGTGTGGGTCGAGCCCAACGTCGTGATCGGTACCCGCGTCGCCGCCGGCGACGGCTATGACGCCGTGGTTCTCGGCTGGGGGAAGGCGCGCAAGCGGCGGTTGACCAAGCCGTATGCCGGTCAGTTCCCGGAAGGCATCGACCCCACGCGCCGGATCATGGAGTTGCGCGGCTTCGACGGAGAGTTCGAGGTAGGTCAGCCGCTGGATCTGTCGATCTTCGCCGCCTGCCGCTTCGTGGACGTGCAGGGCGTATCCCTCGGCAAAGGGTTTCAGGGCGTGGTCAAGCGGCATGGCTTCCGGGGCGGTCGCGCGACGCACGGCTCCAAGTTCCACCGCGCAGGCGGATCGACGGGACAGTCCGCGTGGCCTTCGCGGGTGCTGAAGGGCACGCGCATGGCCGGGCGCATGGGCGGCCGCCGCGCCACGGTGCAGAACCTCGAGTTGCTCCGCATCGACCCGGAACGGCGGCTGCTGCTGATCGCCGGTCCGATTCCGGGGCGCCGGGGCGGACACGTGGTGGTGGTGAGCGCGAAGAAGAAGCCGGCCGGTGGCAACGGTACGGGCGGTCCGGCATGAAGGTCCCGGTGATCGGCGCGGACGGCAACCGGGCCGGAGAAGTCGACCTGGACGATCGCGTGTTCGATATCGATGTGAGCGATGGCGCGGTCTACGAAGCGCTGCGCAATGAGCTGGCCAACCAGCGCGCCGGCACGGCCGCTACCAAGAGGCGGGGCCAGGTACGCGGCGGCGGCCGCAAACCGTACCGGCAGAAGGGCACCGGCCGCGCTCGCGCGGGATCGTGGCGTTCGCCGTTGCGGGTCGGGGGCGGCACGGTCTTCGGCCCGCAGCCGCGTGACTACCGCTACCGGATACCGCGCAAGGTGAAGCGGCTGGCGATCCGCTCGGTGCTCACGGCGAAGCGCCGCGGCGACCAGCTCATGGTCGTCGACGGCGTGCAGTCCCCGTCGGGACGCACGCGCGATCTGGCCGCCACGCTGCGTGTCCTGTCGGCGGGCCTCAAGACCGTGCTGGTGCTGGCCGCCGACGATCCGATGACTATGCGCGCCGGCCGTAACCTGCCTTTGCTGCGCATTCTTTCCAGCCAGCGGCTCCGGATCCACGAGCTGCTGTACGGCGACCGGGTGCTCCTGCAGCGCGAGGCGGTGGACCGGTTGAACGCCGGTTACGGCGGAGATCAAGGGGGCGGCGATGGCCGGTGAGATCATTCTGGAGCCGTTGGTGACCGAGAAATCGAACGCCTTGCGCGCGTCGCGCAAGTACAGTTTCCGCGTCGATCCGCGGGCGTCCAAGCACCAGGTGCTCGCTGAGGTACGGCGGCTGTTCAAGGTCCAACCGGTGAGCTGCAATATCATCAACGTCCCCCGCAAGCCAAAGCGTATCCGCTATCGGCGCGGTTACACCGCAGCGTGGAAGAAGGCGATCGTGACCTTGTCGGGCGACCAGACCATCGACATTTTCGAGGGCGTCTGATGCCGGTCCGTGCGCGCAAGCCGACCACGCCGTCTTCACGCTATACGACGGTCCGCGATTTCTCCGAGCTGAGCGACGAGCGGCCGGAGAAGCGGCTGACCGAAGCGCGGCCGTATCGGGCGGGCCGCTCCAAGGGGCGCATCAGCGTTCGCCGCAAGGGAGGGCGCCACAAGCGCCGGTATCGCGTGGTCGACTTCAAACGGGATAACCACGGCGTCCCCGGCCGGGTCGATTCGATCCAGTACGATCCCAATCGTAGCGCCGACGTGGCGATGGTGGTGTTCGCCGACGGGGACAAGCGCTATCTGTTGGCGCCGCGCGGCCTGCGCGTCGGCGCGGCGGTGCAGAGCGGCCCGGGCTCCCCGATCGAGATCGGGAACGCCTTGCCGATCGGCGAACTGCCGCTTGGCATCGCCATACATAACGTCGAGTTGACGCCGGGGCGCGGCGGGCAACTGGTGCGCGCCGCGGGCAACAGCGCCACACTGGTCGCTCGCGAGGGGGAATACGCGACCGTACGGCTGCCGTCCGGTGAGACGCGCCTGGTCCACGTGCGCTGTATGGCCTCCATCGGTGAGATCGGCAATCAGGATCACATGAACGTGTCGCTCGGCAAGGCGGGCCGGGCCCGCTGGATGGGACGGCGGCCCAAGGTGCGCGGCGTGGCCATGAACCCGGTCGACCACCCGCACGGCGGCGGTGAAGGCAAGGCGTCCGGCGGACGCCACCCGGTATCGCCCTGGGGCAAGTTGACGAAGGGGATGAAGACGCGCAACAAGCGCAAGCGATCGAGCGACTTCATCGTCGGCAAGCGTTGATGGCGCGCGGACGTGATGGCATGGTGACGAGGTAAGGTATGTCGCGATCGATCAAGAAAGGGCCGTTCGTATCGCCCGGGCTGTTCAAGCGGGTGATCGAGGCTTCCAAGTCGTCCGGCAAGCAGATGGTGAAGACCTATTCGCGGTGCTCGACCATCATCCCGCAGATGGTCGGCATGACCATCTCGGTGTACAACGGCAAGAACTGGATCCCGGTCTATATCACGGAGAACCTGGTGGGGCACAAGCTCGGCGAGTTTGCTCCGACCCGCGTGTTTCGCGCCCACGCCGGATCGGACCGCAAGGCGGTGCGGCGCTGATGGTCCGCGGAAAGCGCGGCTACACCGCGCATAGCCGGTTCCTGCGCATCTCGCCCGGCAAGGTACGTCCGATCGCCGATCTGGTACGGCGTCAGCCGTATGCGGAGGCGCTGGCGCTGCTGGAGACGATGCCGCACAAGGGCGCCGCGCTGCTGCGCAAGACGATCAAATCGGCCGGCGACAACGCGCTGTTTCACAACGACGACCTCGATGAGGAGATGCTGTACGTGCGCGAGCTGCAGGTGTTCGACGGTCCGCGGTTGAAGCACCGCATCTGGGTGCGGGGGCGCGGCAGAGCCGATCGCCTGGTCGCCCGGCTGTGCCATATCTCGGTCGCGGTGGAGGAGATGAACTAAGCATGGGACAGAAGGTCAACCCGATCGGGTTGCGCATGGGGATCAATCAGTCGTGGCGCAGCAAGTGGTACGTCGACCCGCGCGAATACGCGGCGACGCTGCACGAGGATCTGGCGCTGCGCAAGACGATCGACTCGGCGCCGGAGACGCGCGGCGCCGACATCGCCCAGGTGGAGATCATCCGGCATCCGCAGCGCATCGCTCTCATCATCCACACCGGTCGGCCCGGCGTGGTGATCGGCGCCAAGGGCCAGAACATCGAGCGGCTGGGCGCCAAGCTGCAGCGCCAGGTCGGCAAGAAGATCCAGATCAAGATCAAGGAGATCCAGCGACCGGAAACCAACGCGCAGTTGATCGCCATGAACATCGCGCGCCAGCTGCGCGGACGCGCATCGTTCCGGCGGGTCATGAAGATGGCGATCAACAACGCGATGCGCGCAGGCGTGCAGGGCATCAAGATCCGCGCCGGCGGGCGGCTGAACGGCGCGGAGATGTCGCGCGTCCAGCAGTACAAGGAGGGCCGCATCCCGTTGCACACCTTTCGCGCCGACATCGAGTACGGCTTTGCCGTGGCGATCACCGCGGTCGGCTCGCTCGGCATCAAGGCGTGGGTCTTCCACGGCGAGGTGTTCGGCCGCGACAAGAAGGACGATGCAGGTCTGCTGCTGAAACGGCAGCGCAGTCGCGAGGAGGCGGCCTGAACGATGCTTGCTCCGAAGCGGGAGAAGTTTCGCAAACGCCAGCGCGGCGGCCCGCTGCGGCGCGGCGGCGAACGCCAGCAGGACTTGGCATTCGGCGATTTCGGACTGATCGCCCTGGAACACAAGTGGATCACCAATCGGCAGATCGAAGCCGCCCGCGTGGCGATGACGCGTCACGTGAAGCGTGGCGGCAAGGTATGGGTCAGGATCTTTCCTGACATGCCGTACACCATGAAGCCGGCCGAGACCCGTATGGGAAAGGGCAAGGGCAACGTCGAATACCATGTCGCGCCCGTAAGCCGAGGTACGGTGATGTTCGAGTTGGCCGGCGTGGAAAGCGGTCTGGCGCGGGAGGCGCTCACGCTGGCCGGCAGCAAGTTGCCGATCAAGACGACGATCTGCGCCCGCGGCGGCCTGTTGGGGGTGCAGTCGTGAAAGAGCAATATGGCGAACTGGCGTACCCGGAGCTGCTCCTGAAGCATGACGAACTGGTGGAGGAATACCGCAAGGCGCGATTCGACACGGTGGTCGGCCACCTGGACAACCCGGTCAGCGTCCGCGTGCTGCGGCGCCGGCTGGCGCGGGCCAAGACGATCATGCACGAATACGATCTGGGGATCCGGCAGCGATGAGCGGCACGGGAAGGCTCCGGGTGCTGGCCGGTACGGTGGTTTCCGACCACATGGACAAGACCATCGTCGTGCTGGTACGCTCACAGAAGCGCCATTCGATGTACGAGAAGTACATCCGCAGGTCGAAGCGCGTGAAGGCGCATGACGCCGGCAACGAGTGCCGCGTCGGCGATCGTGTCCGAGTGGTGGAGTCACGGCCTCTGAGCCGCGAGAAACGGTGGCGCCTGCTCGAAATAGTGGAACGGAGCGGTTGATGGTACAGGCGATGAGCTATCTCAACGTCGCCGACAATAGCGGCGCCAAGCGCGTGCAGTGCATCAAGGTGCTCGGCGGCACTCGCCACGTGAGCGCCGGCGTCGGTGACCGGATCGTGGTCGCGGTCAAGACGGCGGTGCCGTCGGCGGCGGTCCGCAAGGGGACCGTGGTTCGGGCGGTGATCGTGCGTACGCGCAAGGAGACGCGCCGCGTGGACGGCAGTTACATTCGATTCGACGACAACGCATGCGTCCTGATCGATGAAGCCGGCAATCCGTCCGGCAAGCGCATCTTCGGACCGGTGGCGCGGGAGCTGCGCGATCGTGACTACATGAAGATCGTCTCCCTCGCGCCGGAGGTGTTGTAGCGTGGCTGCGAAGGGCCGGGCGGGGAGCGCGCAGACGCGGGTTCGGTTGCGCCGCGACGACCAGGTGGTCGTCATAGCCGGCAAGGAGCGCGGCAAGACCGGCCGCGTGCTGCGCATCGACGTCGACCGGCAGCGGGTGGTCGTGGAAGGACTCAATCTGGTGAAGAAGGCGATCCGGCCCACCCAGCAACGCCAGCAGGGAGGGATCAGCGAGATCGAGGCGCCGATCCATCTGTCGAACGTGATGCTGAGCACCCCCGAAGGTCGCTCCAGGATTCGCCATGAGGCGGCCACCGACGGCGACAAGCGCCGTATCGCGGTGCGCACGGGACAGGAGCTGTGAGTACCAGCAAGGCCGCCGGCGGCGCGGGCAACGGGAACGGCGCCGGTCCTTGGTACGCACCCCGCCTGCGCGCGCTGTACCGGGACACGGTCGTGTCCGCGCTGATCGAAGAGTTCAACTACGACAGCGTCATGCAGGTGCCCAGACTCACCAAGATCCTGCTCAGCATGGGGGTGGGACAGGCGACGAGCAACCGGCAGATCCTCGATATCGCGGTCAACGAGTTGACGCTGATCGCCGGCCAGCGGGCGGTGACCACGCGGGCGCGGCGCTCGATCGCCGCCTTCAAGATCCGGGCGGGCATGGAGATCGGCGCGATGGTGACGCTGCGCGGCGACCGCATGCTGGAGTTCTTCGACCGCTTCGTGAACGTGGCCGTGCCCCGCATCAAGGACTTCCGCGGCCTGTCCCCCAACTCGTTCGACGGCCGGGGCAACTACTCGGTGGGCGTGGACGAGCAGATCATCTTTTCGGAGATCGATTACGACCGTATCGATTCGATCCACGGACTCAACGTCACCATCGTTACGTCGGCTCGCACCGACCGGGAGGGCCGGAGCCTGCTGGGCGCGCTGGGAATGCCGTTTCGCAGCGAATGACGGACGGGAGATGGCGATGACGGCGGCAAGGACGACGGAGGTGTAGGTGGCACGCAAGGCGCTGATCGTGCGCTCGCAGCGCAAACCCAAGTATTCGACACGCAAGGTCAACCGGTGCCGCTGCTGCGGGCGGCCGCGCGGGTACCTGCGTCGCTTCGAGCTCTGCCGGATATGCTTCCGGGATCTCGCCAGCCGGGGGCTGATACCCGGCGTGACCAAATCGAGCTGGTGAGCATATGAGTGTGACCGATCCGGTAGCGGACATGATGACCAAGATCCGCAACGCCGGCATGGCCGGCCATGAGAGCGTGGAAATCGTGCCGTCGAAGTTCAAGCTGGAGATCATCAAGACCTTGAAGACCGAGGGCTACGTACGTAACTTCAAGCGCGTGGGCCAGGACGGTCAGGGACCGGTGCGGTTGTTTCTCAAGTACGACGATGCGCGCAGACCGGTGATCCGGGGCATGGAGCGTATCTCCAAGCCGGGCCGGCGCGTATACCGGAGCTATCGCACCATGCCGCGCGTCCTGAACGGCTACGGGACCTTGATCGTCTCTACCTCGTCGGGGGTGATTACCGGCCGCAAGGCGGCTCAGCAGCAGATCGGCGGCGAGTTGATCTGCCGCGTGTGGTAGGCGGATGTCGCGAATCGGGGTGCTGCCGATACCGGTGCCGGCTGGAGTCGACGTGGCGGTCGGCGATAGCCGGGTCGACGTAGCCGGCCCCAAGGGCACGCTGAGCACGCCGTTGCCGGCCCCTGTCCGGGTTGAGGTGGTAGATGGAGCGGTCGCCGTCAGTCGCACCGACGACGAGCGTTCGTCGCGCGCGCTGCACGGGCTCACCCGCAATCTGGTCGCCAACATGGTCACCGGGGTTTCGGCCGGGTTCACGCGCGCGCTGTTGATCAGCGGCGTCGGGTACCGCGCTGAGGTTCAGGGCGCGAACCTGGTCGTCGACGCGCGCTATTCCAAGCCGGCGCAGCTGGCGATCCCGGCGGACATCACGGTACAGGTGGAGGGCGGCAACCGCATCCTGATCTCCGGGATCGACAAGCAGAGCGTCGGGCAGTTCGCGGCGAACGTGCGATCGGTGCGGCCGCCGGAACCGTATAAGGGCAAGGGCATCCGCTACACCGATGAGCACGTGCGCCGCAAGGTCGGCAAGTCGGCGGTGGGAGGTGACGACTGATGGGTGCGCCGGCCAAGGTCGTGCGTCGTCTTCGCCGCAAGCGGAGCATTCGCGGCAAGGTGCACGGCACCGCGTCGCGTCCGCGAATGACGGTGTTCAAGAGCAATCGATACACCTACGTGCAGGTGATCGACGACGACGCCGAGCGTACGGTGGTGGCGGTCTCGAATCGCGAGTCCGCCGTCGACGTGCCCAACCGCGCGCGCGATCTCGGCCGTCTGGGCGAGCTGGCGGGCGAACGATTGCGCGCGACTGGGGTAGACCGGGTCGTGTTCGATCGCAACGGCTATCCGTATCATGGCAAGGTCAAGGCGATAGCGGACGGCGCGCGCAAGTCCGGCATCGTCCTGTAAGGTTTCGAGGGAGCAGGGGTGAGCGACAGAGACCGGGAACGCGGCGATCGCGGTGAGTTCGAGAAGCTGGTTCGGCTCAATCGCATCGCCAAGGTCGTCAAGGGTGGCCGCAGATTCTCGTTTTCTGCGGTGATGGTGGTCGGTGACCGCAACGGCCACGTCGGCTATGGTTTCGGCAAGGCGGCGTACGTCGCCGACGCGATCCGCAAGGGCTCGGAACGGGCGAGGCGCAACATGGTGAGGGTACCGATGCGGGCCGGCACGCTGCTACACCAAGTCAACGGCGCCTTCAAGGGTGCGAAGGTGCTGCTGAAACCGGCGGCTCCCGGCACCGGGGTGATCGCCGGCGGCCCCGTGCGGGCCGTGCTGGAAGCGGCCGGCGTGCGCGACGCGCTCAGCAAGTCGCTGGGCTCGCAGAACTCGATGAACGTGGTGAAGGCGGTGTTTCAGGGACTGGGGCAGATCATGGAGGCGTCCGAGGTGGCCGCCCGCCGCGGGAAGAACGTGGCGGATCTGTGGCGCTAGTGGCTGTCATGGATTCCCACGGCCCGCTGCGGCTGGCGGATGGCGCGCGCGTGCGGGTGACGCTTGCCCGAAGCGTCATCGGGCGCAGTCCCCGGCACCGGGCGACGGTGGCGGCGCTTGGCCTGCGCGGCATCGGTTCGTCGGTCGAGCATAGCGCCTCGGCACAGGTCATCGGCATGATCCGCAAGGTGCGCTACCTGCTGACCATCGAGGCGATCTCATGAGCGACCTACCCGACGACGGCGCCGCCGGCGCGCCGCGCATACGCCGGCCGGCCGGCGCTGCGCGCAAACGACGGGTCGTGGGCCGCGGTGCAGCCGGCCGGCGCGGCGGTACTTCCGGGCGCGGCACCAAGGGCCAGCGGGCGCGCGCGGGGAGCGGCGTTCGGCCCGCCTTCGAAGGCGGGCAGATGCCGTTGTACCGGCGGATCGCTCGTCGCGGCTTCAGCAACCATCCGTTCCGCACGGTGTACCAGACGCTCGACGTCCGCGCCCTCAATCGCTTTGCGGACGGCGCTACCGTCGACCGGCAGGCGCTCCTCGACGCCGGCGTGATCAGGTCGGCCGGCGTGCCGGTGAAGCTGCTCGGATCGGGAAGCCTGGAACGGGCGTTGACCGTGCGTCTCGACCGCGCATCTGCCGGCGCTCGGCAGAAGGTGGCGGCGGCCGGCGGTTCGTTCCATACGATCGACGGGCCGGCCACGGACGCGGCGGCCGGCGGCGAGCAGGGCTGATGGCGAATCCGCTTCTCGACATCTTTCGGATTCGCGACCTGCGCGACCGCATCCTGTTCACGGTGGCGATCCTGGTGATATTCCGGATCGGCGCAGTGCTGCCGATCCCCGGAATCAACGTCAACGCCCTGCAGAACTACTACGCCGCGCAGCAATCCGGCGGCATCGGCATCACCGACTACTTCGACTTCTTTTCCGGCGGAGCATTCTCCAACTTCTCCGTGTTCATGCTCGGGATCGTGCCGTACATCACCACGTCGATCATGATGCAGCTCCTGGTCCTGGTGTTTCCGAAGTTGAAGAAGATCTCCGAGCAGGACGGCGGCCGCAAGCGCATCCAGCGCTACACGCGCATAGCCACGGTCGGCGTGTGCCTGATCCAGTCGTTCGCCGTCAGCGAATACGCCAACCAGATCCCCGGAGCGATCACCATGGATCGCATCCCGTACACGTTGTTGGCGATGATGACGGTGACGGCCGGCACGATCTTTCTGATGTGGCTCGGCGAGCAGATCACGCAGCGCGGCATCGGCAACGGGATATCGCTGTTGATCTTCGCCGGCATCGTGGCGCGCATACCGGACGCGATCTACGTGATGATCAACCAGGTGCAGCGCGGCAACCTGAACCCCGTCTTCCTCGTCCTCGTGCTCGGCGCGTTCGTCGGGGTGATCTCGCTGGTGATCTACGAACAGCAGGGCCAGCGGCGGATTCCGGTCAACTACGCCCGGCGGGTCATCGGCCGCAGGGTGTACGGAGCGCAGAACGCCTATCTGCCGTTCAAGATCAATCCGTCGGGCGTCATCCCGGTGATCTTCGCCTCCTCGGTCCTGATCTTTCCCTTGCAGATCGCTCAGAACCTCGGCGGCGGCGTACCGTGGCTTTCGCGGTTCGCTTCCTGGCTGACGCCGAACGGCGTGCCGTACATGCTGTTCTACGCGCTGCTGATCGTGTTCTTCGCCTACTTCTATACGCAGGTCACCCTGAATCCGGTGGAGATCAGCAAGCAGATTCGCGAGAACGGCGGCTCGATCCGCGGCATCAGCTCCGACAATATGACCGAGTACCTGACCAGGATACTGAACCGGATCATCCTGCCGGGAGCGCTGTTCCTGGCGGTGATCGCCATCATCCCGTCGATTATCCAGGCGTTGTTCAACTTTCCTTCCAGCGTCGCCTTTCTGATGGGCGGCACGTCGCTGCTGATCATGGTCGGCGTGGACCTGGACACGATGAGTCAGATCGAGGGGCATCTGAAGATGCATCACCACGACGGTATCGTTCGCAAGGGCCGCGTACGGGCCCGCAACCTGTAGAGGGGAGCCATGAAGGTTAGAGCCAGCGTGAAAAAGATGTGCGCGAAGTGCAAGGTGATCAGGCGTCGCGGCGTGGTCCGCGTCATCTGCGATAATCCGAAACACAAACAGCGACAGGGGTAGCGGCATGGCAAGGATCGCCGGGGTCGATCTGCCGAACAAGCACGTGTGCGTGGGATTGACCTATATCTATGGGATCGGGGTGCCGTCGGCAGCCGCGATCTGCGACAAGACCGGGATCGATCCCGACCGCATGCTGAACGAGCTGGCGCCGGAAGATGTCAACGAGCTGCGGCGCGTGATCGAGAGCGATTACGTGGTCGAGGGGTCGCTGCGCACGGAGGCGTCGCTCAACGTCAAGCGGCTGATGGACATCGGCTGCTACCGCGGCATACGCCACCGGCGCGGTCTGCCGGTGCGGGGCCAGCGCACGCGCACCAACGCGCGCGCGCGCAAGGGAAGCAAGAAAACGGTCGCGGGCAAGAAGAAAGCACCCACGGCCAAGTAAAGGAAAGGTTGCGAGCAACGATAGATGGCAAAATCGAAAGGAAAACGGGACCGAGCGGTAAGCGAAGGGAATGTCTACATCCAGGCGACCTTCAACAACACGATCGTGACCATCACCGATCTGATGGGCAATGCCGTGTCATGGGCGTCGGCCGGCTCCCTCGGGTTCCGGGGTGCGAAGAAGTCCACGCCGTTCGCGGCGCAGACCACGGCGGAGACCGCCGCGCGCAAGGCGATGGATTACGGTCTCATGGAGGTCAACGTGTTCGTGAAGGGGCCCGGCGGAGGTGGCGAGTCGGCCGTGCGGTCGCTGGGGGCGCTCGGCCTGCGGGTCCGCACCATCCGCAACGTCACGCCGATTCCCCACAACGGCTGCCGGCCGCAGAAGAAGCGGCGGGTATAGGCATGGCCCGCTACCTCGGACCCGCCTGCCGGCTGTGCCGCGCGCAAGAGGAGAAGTTGTTTCTCAAGGGATCGCGCTGTCATTCCGAAAAATGCCAGATCACCAAGCGGCGCGGCAGGCCGGGCAAGGCGCCGCGGGCGCGCCTGCCGAAGCTGTCGGACTACGGCATGCAGCTCCGTGAGAAGCAGCGCGTAAAGCGCATGTACGGCATGCTGGAAAAGCAGTTTCGCATCGTCTTCGAACGCGCCAACCGGCAACGCGGCGTGACCGCCGAGAACTTGGTTCGCATGTTGGAGCAGCGGCTCGACAACATCGTGTACCGCATGCATTTCGCGAGCTCGCGCAAACAGGCGCGGCAGCTCGTGACGCATGGGCACGTGATGGTCAACGACAGGCGCGTGACGATACCGAGCTATCTGGTACGGAAGGACGACGTCCTGGAGCTGCGCGAGCGCGGCAAGATGATGACGGCGGTCAAGGACAGTCTGAAGGAGTACTCGCGCTCCGGGACGCTGCCGTGGCTCGAAGTCGACCCGGATGCGGTGCGCGGGCGAGTCCTCGCCCTGCCGCGGCGCGCCGACGTGCCTGATCTCGAAGGCGTCAACGAGCAGCTTATCGTCGAGCTGTACTCCAAGTGAGGGGCTGATGGCGCGAAGAAACCTCTTGAAGGGGCTCAATATCCCGACGGGCATGGTCTTCGAGCACGCCGACGTGGAGACCGCCTACGGCAAGTTCATCGCCTATCCGTTCGAACGCGGCTACGGGGCGACCATCGGCAACAGCATGCGGCGCATCCTGCTTTCGGGCATACCGGGATATGCGATCACCGCCGCGCGTATCGCCACCCGCGACGCCGACGGCTCGTCGCATACCGTGTCCAGCGAGTTCGAGCCGATCCCGCACGTCGTAGAGGACACCCCGGACATCATCAACGCGTTGAAGCAGGTCAGGCTGGCACTGGACGAAGGCGTGGAGGAACGGACGATCTATCTGGAGCGGTCCGGCTCCGGCGCCCTGGTCGCCGGCGATCTTGCCGTGGATTCGGCGATCTCGATAACCAACGTCGATCTGCCGATAGCCACGCTCATGGCCGACGCGAGTCTGGAGATCGAGATACAGATCGAGTTCTCGCGTGGCTATCTGCCGGCGGAAAACAGCGAGCGGTTCATCGACGTGGTCGGCACCATCCCCATCGACGCGCTGTTCTCGCCGATCGAGCGCGTGAAGTACGCGGTCGAGAACACCCGCGTCGGCCAGCGGACGGACTACGACAAGCTGGTGCTCGAGGTGTGGACCGATGGCACGAAGAAGCCGGAAGACGCGGTTGCCGAGGCCGCCAAGATCGCCAAGGAACACTACACGATCTTCATCAACTTCGAAGAGGACGAGATCGGTCACGAGGAGCTGGACGTCGAGGACGAGCCGCTGAGCAGGTTGCTCGATACTCCCGTCGAGGAGCTTGATCTGTCGGTGCGGTCGAGCAACTGTCTGAGGAACGAGAACATCCGCACGATCGGCGATCTGACCCGCAAGACGGAGGACGAGATCGCCAAGACCCGCAACTTCGGCCGCAAGTCCCTCGATGAAATCAAGCAGAGGTTGGGAGATCGCGGTCTGCATCTCGGTATGAGCGACTACAGCGCGGTGCGCCAGCGCCTTGCCGGCGAGTCCCTCGGCTTCGAGCATGATGGCGGGGGAGATGCCGGGACGATGAGCGCCGAAGCGGCCGCGCGCGACGAACGGAACGACGAACCGTGATCGAAGCGCAAGAACTCGGACGTACGCTCCGGGAGAGGTGGTGATGAGACACCGCGTTGGCTATAACCAGCTCGGCCGCACGCCGAGTCACCGCAGGGCGCTGCACTCGAACATGATCGCGGCGCTGTTCCGTCATGAACGCATCCGCACCACGCGGGCCAAGGCGCTTGCCGTGCGCCGGACCGCGGAGAAGATGATCACGCGGGCGAAGCGCGACAGCGTCCACAGCCGGCGGATCGTCGCCCGTCGGCTGCACGATCGGGCGGTGCTGGCCAAACTGTTCAACGTGTTGGGTCCGCGTTTCCAGAGTCGGCCCGGCGGCTATACGCGCGTGCTCAAGCTCGGCCCGCGGTACGGGGACGCCAGCGAAATGGTGATCCTGGAACTGCTTGATCGGCCGGCCGAGACAGACGAAGCGTCCAACTGAGCGTCCGCCGGCGCTGAGAGACGCGGCGGCTCGCTGGTTCGACGGCAACCTGTCGGCCGGCACACGGCTGGTGGCTGGGGTGTTGCTGGCCGCCTCGCTGGTGGCGCAGGAGGATATGATCCTGCGCGGCGCGCAGGCGTTCGCCTTTTCCATGCTGGCATGGTTGGTGCAGCCGCGGCTGCGGCTGCGGCGCACCGCGGTGTTCCTGGCGGCGACGGTCGTGTTCAATCTGCTCACCCCCGCCGGTCGGGTGCTCCTGCGCATCGGGGGAGTTGCGGTCACGGAGGGCGCGCTGATGGTCGGCGTGGGCAAGGCTGCCAGTCTCGGCGGATTGCTGTTCGTCTCGCGCCTCATGGTTGACTCGCGCCTGCGCCTGCCGGGAACGGCCGGCGCGCTGCTCGGCTCCAGCATGACCTATCTGGCCCGGCTCATGGACGATCGCGTCCGCTTCCGGCTGCGCAGCCCGATACGGAGCCTCGACCAGGCGTTGCTGGCTGCGCGGAGCGGGCCGCTCGAACCGGCGCCGGCGCGAGGCGCCGGCGCCACCACGATGGTGGGAGCGGCGTGCGTGGTCGCTTTGCTGATCCTCTGCGGCTGCGCGGTCGCGTGGGGCCGCCTGCGCGGCCGATCCGGGTGACGAGCGGTGTGTGCCATAACTGATTCGAACGCTAGGGTGGTGGCGGGTACGGCGGGCGGGGGCCCGCAGGAGTTCGAGGAACTGGAGGCGCTGCCGGCGGCGTGCGGCGTGCGGCGTGCGGCGATGCGGCAGCCGCCCGCAGCCCCCGGCCGCAGCGTCGAGGCGGTCGAGCAGCCTCTCGAAGAGCTCCCTGCGGTCGAGGAGTCCGATGCCGCCGGGCGGCCGGAGCAGCTCGGCGTCCATACCATCCCGGACCTGTTCGATCTGATCGGCGACGATCCGCCGGCGGTGGCGGCGGAGGGCGGCGTCTACCGGGTTCAGCGCCATGCCTACGGCCGATCCGCCGGGCGCGATCCGGGACTGCGGCGACTGGCGGCCGCGGTGATCGGCGGCTCGCCGGCGCGGCGGCAGGACGACGAGCCGCTGCGGCTGCTCGCCGGCGGCATCGACCTGGATGCGTTCGTGGCCGGCGCGGCGCCGGACGACGCGGACGAGGCGGAGCCGTTCAACCGAGCGCTGCATCGTCTCTGCCGCAGGGCGAATGCGCTCGGAGCGGCGCTCCTGGTCCGCGAACCGTCCGGCGGGTACCGCGCGCGGCAGGTGACCGGCATCCTCCGCCGTTCGGCCGGGCGGCTGGCGTTTGCGCGCGACGATCCGGTGGCCGCTCGCTACCTGGAACGGCGAGTCGCGCTCATCGCCGGCGGTCCGCCGCGCCTGCTCGCCGGGACCGTGGACCGACTGCCCGCTGCGGCGCGCGGTCGCATCGCTCGCGTGGCGCTGCTGCCCGCGCAAACCGGCGGAAGTCCGGCCTACCTGCTGTTGGCGGCTTCGGACGACGGCCGCGCGTGGAACGCGCCCACCCTGGTCGCGCGGCTCGGACTGGTGCGTGCCGCGAACTTCGGCGTCCCGTAGTCCCCGCCGGCTCGGTCGGCATCCTCCTTGACTTTGCCGAACGGCGCCCGTACCGTGGGGGCAGCCACCATGGAGGAACGCGATGGAGTTCGTATGGTTCTTCATTCTTCCTCTCGCCGGTCTGCTGATCGGTTGGCTCGTCCGATGGTCATATGCCAGATTTGAACTCTCCTCCGCAGAGCAGAAGGCACGAAGAGTTCTCCAAGACGCGATTCGAGAGGCGCAAGAGAAGCAACGTGAAGCCCTTATCGAAACCAAGGACTTGCTGCTCGCCGAACGCGAGACGTTGGACCGGGAAGCACGGGACCAACGGCGCGAGATCGAGCGCTACGAACGGAAGGTCCGCCAGAGGGAAGAGAGCCTCCAGGAGCGACTCGAGACCGTAAGTCGTCAGGAACGAGCACTCGCGGAGCGCGAGCAGCAGGTAACGGAGCGAGAGGGCGCCGTCGATGAAGCCGGAGTCTTACTGAATGCAGAGATGGAGAAGGTCGCTCAGCTCACGGTCGAAGAGGCCAAGCAGCAACTGACCGCGAACATCGAAACGGAAGCTCGCCGGGACGCTCACGATCTGGTGCGCCGCATTGAGGCGGAGGCGGCCGAGGGCGCCGAGCGGCGCTCACGGGCGATGATCGTCTCCGCGATGCAGCGCTTGGCGACCGAGGTCACGGCGGAGACCAGCGTCAGCTCGGTCGATCTGCCCTCGGACGAGATGAAAGGCCGGATCATCGGCCGGGAGGGACGGAACATCCGTGCGCTGGAAACCCTCACGGGCGTCGACATCATCATCGACGATACGCCCGAAGCGGTGATCCTCTCGTGCTTCGATCCGGTTCGCAGGGAGACGGCGAAGCTTGCGCTGAAGCGGCTGGTCTCCGACGGACGCATCCACCCGGCGCGGATCGAAGAGGTCGTGCGCAAGGTGATGCGGGACCAGGAGCAGACGCTGTTCGAAGAGGGGCAGCGGGTGCTGTTCGAGCTCGGCATCCATGACATGCATCCCGACGGGGTGGCGGCGCTCGGCCGGCTGCGCTATCGAACCAGCTATGGGCAGAACCAGCTCGCCCACTCGAAAGAGGCATCGGTGTTGGCCGGTTTCATCGCCGTGGAGGTCGGCGCCGACACCAAGTCGGCAAAGCGGGCGGCCCTGCTGCACGACATCGGCAAGGGCATGGTCTCCGACGGAGAGGTGGGACATGCCGAGCTCGGCATGGACCTGGCCCGGCGGATCGGTGAGAACGACGTAGTATGCAACGCGATCGGATCGCACCACAACGACATCGAGCCCGCGTCGGTAGAGGCGATCATCGTCCAGATCGCCGATGCCATCTCCTCGTCGCGTCCGGGAGCGCGGCGGGAAGTGCTCGACAGCTACTTGAAGCGACTGGAGGACCTGGAACGCATTGCCGGCGAGTATGACGGCGTGGAGAAGACCTACGCGATTCAGGCGGGCCGCGAGCTCCGTATATTGGTGAGCGCCGACGAGGTCTCCGACGACCGCGCCGGCGAGTTGAGCCGCACGATCGCGCGCCGGATCGAGGACGAGGTCACGTACCCCGGCCGCATCAAGGTGACGGTGATCCGCGAGACCCGGATTACCGAGTACGCGCGGTAAAGGGGCCGTCCACGAACGTTCATATCGTCCTGATCGGGGACATCGTCGGCGATGCGGGCATGCACGCGGTATTCGCCGGTCTGCACGGCCTGCAGCGGCGCACTGGCGCCGCGGTGGTGATCGCCAACGGAGAGAACGCGGCCGACGGGTATGGACTGACCCCGGAGTTGGTGGATCGCATCTTCGGATTCGGCGTCCACGTGATCACCTCGGGCAACCATGTCTGGCAGCATCCGGTGCTGCACCGAACGCTTGATCGCGAGCAGCGCCTGCTGCGACCGGAGAACTACCTGGCCGACGCTCCGGGGCACGGGTGGTGCGTCGTGAGCGCGGCGGGGGCCGAAGTCGCCGTGCTCAACCTCCAGGGCCGGCACGCGCTTCCGTCGCCGCGCTGTCCGTTCCAGACCGCCGACAGCGCCGTCGCCGCCCTGCGCACCAAGGCATCCGTGATCGTCGTGGATCTCCACGCCGAGTCATTCGAGGAAAAGGAGGCGCTGGCGCTGCACCTGGACGGCCGGGTGTCGGCCGTGATCGGCACGCACACCCACGTGACCACGGCCGACGAACGCATTCTGCCGGGCGGCACTGCCTACATCACCGACGTTGGCATGACCGGCCCGAGCGGAGGCGTAATCGGCTTCGACGCGCACGACTCGGTGCGGCGCAGTCTGTCGCAGATGCCGCTGAAGCTGGCGGTCGCCGGCGGCGCCGGCACGCTGAACGCCGTGCACGTCGAGGTAGACGCCGGCAGTGGTCGAGCGCTTTCGATCGAACGCGTGCAGGTGGCGTACGGCTGACGGCCGGTCGTCGGCCGGGGTTCGCCGGACTCAGGCGTCGAATGACTTGCGGGTCAGCGGTTCGCCGATGTATATCCCCTCGGGCCCCAGGTAGTCGACGTTCTTTCCGTCGATGAGCACCTGCACCGCGTCGACGGTAGGAAACTCGGTGGCCGAGTACACGAGCTGCTGCAGCCGCGCCAGGAGTCCTTGGCGACCGAGCGAGCTGAACCGGAACGCTTGGCCCAGGTCGATCACCGCGGTACCGTCGTGCACCGACACGCGGTGCAATTCCACCTCTTCGGGAAACAGGCTGATCAGATCGCGTCGCCGTTCGGCGGCGGTCGGTCCGGCCAGCAGCTCGCGCAGCACCGACGTAAGCGGCGGCCCGTCGGGGCTGACCTTCCGCTGGACCCCGTGGAGCCGTGTTTCGCCGTCATTGTCGACCAGCACGAAGAAGACGCGGGCCGTGCGGTCCTGAGCAGGCGGAGATGCGGGCGCTGACGCCGCCGTCGCGGCGTTCCCCGGATGCTGCGCGGGCGCGGGCTCCGGTGCGGGCGCAGGCTCCGTCGCGGACGCGGGGGTTCCCGTACGTCCGGCCGCCGGCTTCTGACTCGCGTACCCGTTCGGGGCCTTGCCCGACGGCCGCAACACCACTACCGGAGACGAGTTGTCCGGCCTCACCGCCGTGAAGAAGTCGGTCGAGTCGAGCACCCGTTCGATGGTCGGACGGCTGAACACGAACACGACCAGCACCGCCGTAACCAAGCCGAACCAGAACAGGAAACCGACCGACAATCGCCTGCGCGCCATGTCTACTGGAATCATCGGCACCCAGACCGGCCGATTTGACGCCGCCGCAGCCGCGGAGTTTGACAGTGCGGCCCGACGGACGTAACGTGCCGGCAGGCACCTCGCGCAGGGGTGCTCCCCCACTACCATGACTGTCGCCATCCTTGGGCGGCCCAACGTCGGCAAGTCCACCTTGTTCAATCGCCTCTGCCGCATCCGGCAGGCGATCACCCATGCGGAGCCCGGCGTCACCAGAGACCTCGGCTACGGCACGTGGAGCCTCGGCGGCGCGGCCAGCACGCTGATCGACTCCGGCGGCGTGATCACCGGCCGCAATGATGAGCCGCTTGCGGGCCAGGTGAGCGTCCGCGCTCGCGATGCCGCTGCCGCCGCCGACGTGGTTCTGTTGGTCGTGGACTTCGACGGACCGACCGCTACCGACCACACGCTGGCCGACGATCTGCGCCGCAGCGGCACGGAGCCGATCGTGGTGGTGAACAAGGCCGATCACGCCAGCCGGGACCCCGACGCGGCTCGATTCCATGAGCTGGGCTTCCGGGACGTGGTGGCGGTCTCGGCCGCCCACGGCCGCGGCATCGACACGCTGGCCGAGCTGGCAAGAACGCGTCTGGCCGCCGCGGCGGCGACTCGCATCGACGCGGCCGAACCGGCGGACGTCGGCCCGGAGAACGGCCCGGTGGTCCGTCTGGCGCTGCTCGGTCGCCCCAATACCGGCAAGTCGACCCTGTTGAACGCGCTCATCGGCCGGCCGCTGGCCCTGGTCGACTCCGCCCCCGGCACCACGCGGGATCCCGTGGTCGGCCGCTTCGCGGCGCGCGCAGTGCGGTTCGAAGCGATCGACACCGCGGGGCTGCGGCGGCGCGCCCGCGTGCACGAACCGGTGGAGTACTATTCCACGCAGCGCTCCGTGGCTGCGTTGGAGCGCAGCGACGTGGCGGTGCTGCTGGCGGACGCGCGCGAGGAGATCGCCGACCAGGACAAACGGCTGGCGTCGCTGGCGGTGCGGAAGGGAAACGGATTGGTGGTCGCGCTCAACAAGTGGGATCTGTGCCGGCCGCATGAACGCGAACGGGTGATCGCGCGGGCCCGCCACCACCTGCCGGCGCTCTCCTACGTACCGCTCGTCACGCTGTCCGCGCGTGCGCGCACCGGCGTCGCGGCCCTGATCGACGTCTGTGCCGAGGTCGGCCGGCAGCGCGCGCGCATGCTCCCCACCAGCCGGATCAACGAGGCGGTGCAACGCTGGAACCGCACGCCCGGCGCCGCCGGCGCGGCCAATCGAGCGGTGCCCGGTCGCCGGCCGTTGCGCGTGCAGTACGGCGTGCAGACCGGCGCGAACCCGGTGCGTCTGCTGTTCTTCGTCAACCGGGCTCAGGTGCCCGCCCACTACCGCCGCTTCCTGGAAAACCGGGCACGCGCCGACCTGGGCTTCGACCGGGTGCCGATCATCGTCGACGTACGCGGGCCGTCCGCGGGCGGCCGCGCCGGCGCGCGCTGAAAGGGGGGCGGTACGTACTACTCGATCGGCCAGATCAGCGATCTGCTGGGCGTCAAACCGCACATACTGCGCTACTGGGAGCGATCGATTCCCCTGATCGCCCCGCGCAAGAACGCCTACGGACGGCGGGTGTACGGCAGTTTCGAGGTGAACCTGTTGTTCCGCGTCCGCCATCTCCTCCGTGGAGCCCGGTACACGGTCGAAGGCGCACGCCGCCGTCTGTGGCAGGAGACCGAACGGGCCGACCCGCTGCTCCGGGCGCAACTGGCCGAGATACGTGACGAGCTGGTGGCGTCACTGGTCGCCGTCCGCTCCGCCCGCCGCACGCTGGACGGGCGCGCTCCCGCCGGCGGCGCGGCCGAGGCACCGGCGGGTCTCGCCGGGGACGGAGGGACGGCGCCGAGCACGTTGTAGTTTTACGTCAAGAACGAGGCGTTTCGTACCGTCATTCAATAGGAAGGATGAACGGGTACGTGTCGGCGGGAGCGCGCCTTCGCTTGGCGGCGTCGAGCCTCCTCGGGAGCGCCGTTTCCCGTGCTGGCGTGTGCTTGGCGATCGCCGCGGCTGCCGCTCCCATGGCCGTCTGGGCCAACGAGCGCGAGCTTCTCAAGGAGGCCGCCAAGCGCATGTCCGAAGGCGAGTACGAACTCGCCATGCAGGTCTACGACGCCTTTCTCACCCGCTATCCGAACTCCGAGTCGATCGCGGACGTCCAGTACGGCAGAGGCGTCTCGCTGTATCACCTGGGCCGCTATGAGGAGGCGCTGGAAACCTTCTATCTGATCGAAAACCGGTACCGGTTGGCCTCGTTCCGTGACGAGCTACCGTACTGGACCGGTATCGTCCGGTACCATCTCGGCGCATTCGAGGCTGCCGCGCTCGATTTCAAGCGCTCCGCGAGCTCGGACGCGGCGCCGGAGCGGCGGCAGCAGGCGCTGTTGTACCATGGGCTAGCCGAGCTGGGCGCCGGCCGCGTGGCCGCCGCTCAGGAGCCGCTGTCGGAGCTGCTCCGCCAGAGCGACGGGCTGACCGACGCCACGACGTCCTACGCTGCGGTGCTGCTTGCGCACAGCTACTTGGCGGGCGGTCAGCACGAGGAGTTGATCGCCTTCGCGTCCGGTCTGCCGACCGCATCCTATCCGCTTGGGTATCGCGACCGGCTCCTGTTCTACCAGGCCGAAGCGCTGTGGGCGCTCGACCGGGTGGAGTCGGCGACCGCGTTCTACCGGCAACTGGTGGGAGCCAATCCGGAGATCGCGGCGCCCGCTCATCGCCGGCTGTTCGCCGCGGCCCGCCGGGCCGGCGACATCGACGCGATGCAGAGCTGGACCGACAGCGCGGAGAGCCGCTTCGCTTCGTCCCCGGAGATACTGACCGACTTCTGGTTGCGTCTGGGCATCGAGAACTACGAACGGGGCGCGGACCAGCTCGCCGAGCTGTTCCTTCGCCGCGTATGGGATCGGGAGCTGGCCGCGGGCCGGACGGAGGGCACGGCGCCGCTGTACCTGGCCATGGCGCTGATGCACGCCGACCCCTCTTCGGACGACGATCTCCTTTCGGAGGCGAAGGAGGTCCTCGCGCGGCTCATCGAGCTGGCGCCGGGCCGGTCGGCGGCGGCGCGGATGATGCTCGGCGGCATAGCGTTGGAGGAGCAGCGGTTCGCCGAAGCGGCAGCGCTGTACGACGACTTCGGACGGCGGTATCCGGAGTCCCCACGCCGCGCCGAAGCGGCCTACCTGGCCGCCTACGGGTTCTATCGAGCCGGCGACCTGTCGAACGCGGCCGGTGCGGCCGAGGAGGCGAGAAACGTCGTCAGGGGCAGCCGGTACCACGACGACCTGTTGCGCCTGCGGGCCAACTTGGCGCGGAGCGACGGACGGCCGGACATCGCCCTGCAGCGTCTCGACGAGCTGATCGAGCTGCTCCCCGACGACGTCCCCGCGCAGATCGTTCGGATGAAGCTGGCATTCGACATGGACGATCACGTGGCCGTGGTCCAATACGCCGACTATCTGCGCGCCGCGTTCCCCAACCTGGCCGGCGGCGATCCCGGCGCGGACGCCGTGGCCGCGTATCTGCAAGGGGTGTCGGAGATCGCCCTCAAGCGCTATCGCAATGGGATCGAGCTGCTCCGCCGGCCGGGACTACAACGTGCGATGGGCGGCGAGCTGGCCAATCTGGCCGCGGACGCGGACTACTGGCTCGGGTGGGCGCTGTACCGACTCGGCGAGTTCGAGGAGGCGGCTGCTGTGTTGGAGAGCCGGGAGAACGACGACGAAGCGTTGTACTTGGCCGCGTGGGCGTACTACAGCGACGAACGGTTCGAGGAGGCGGCTGTCCGTTTCGAGGATCTGGCTGAGCGCGCAGGCGCCAGCTTGGCAGCCAAAGCTCGATACCTGTACGCGAAGAGCCTGCGCAACCTGCGCCGAATGGCGGATGCGCAACGCTCCTACCGCGACGTATGGGAGCGGTACCCGGCCGACGGCATCGCCGACGACGCGTTGTTCGAGTACGCGGAGACCGCCGCCGAGGCCGGCGACGCGGAGCGCGCCGTGACGGCGTTCGACACCCTGATCGATCGCTACCCGGACAGCATACTGCGCGCCGAGGCGCTGTTTCGGAGCGCTGAGGCGCTGTTCGAGGAGGGCCACTACCGTCGCGCCAAGGATGGATTCTTCCGGTACCGGCAGGAGTATCCCGCCGGGGAGTCGATTCCGGCCGCCCTCTATTGGGGAGGCTTGGCGGCGCAACGGCTGGAGGAGCCGTTGGCAGCGGTGTTCCTGTGGTCGAATCTGATCGATCGCTTCCCGGACAGCACCTTTCATCCCGAGGCCCTGAACCTGCGGGCGGACGTATACGTGGCGGAGGCGGACTACGGCGCCGCCCTGCGGAGCCTCGACGAGCTGATGGCCCGGCATCCGGACCAGGCGAAAGCGCTGGGCACGAAGGATCGTATGGCGGAGGTCCGACTGTTGATGTCCGGTCTGACCGGCAGGGAGGCCGAGCTGTCGGCCTCGGTGGCGCGACTGGGCGGCGACACGACCGCGGAGGGGCGGAAGGCGATGCTGGAGCTTGCGCGTCTGTACCTCCTCGACGAGACGGCGCCTGCCGATCGCGCCGTCGGACTGCTGAAGGACGTGATCTCGACCGCCAAGGATTCGACCGTTCTGGCGCGCGCTCACCTCTCGCTCGGCGAGTACTACCTGCGGCGCCAGGACCCGACGGCGGCCGCCGAGGCGTTTCTCGACGCTGCCCTGGTAGACGGTGCCGAGGAGGACCTGCGCGTGGAGGCGATCTATCGGTCGGCCAACGCCGAAGCTCAAGCCAGTCGTCCGGACGCTGCGCGAGCGCTCGCGCAGCGGATACTGGACAACTTCCCGGAGTCGCCGTGGGCGGGAGCCGCGCGCGCGATCGTAGGCGAGGAGTGATGACCATGAGATTGCGAACGCAGCGACTCGTCGCCGCATATCCGATCGGGGCCGTGTTGGCGGTCGCGGTGACGGTGGCCGTCCATGGGCAGGCGAGCGAGTCTCAGCCGGCGGCGCGTCCGCTGCAGGTACCCGACATCACGTTGAGCATCGATGACGTGGCCGAGGTCCAGGTGGAACCCGGTCTGCCGCCCGAAGCCGAGTTGGCGAGGCCGGAAATGGCCGTGCCGCTGCCGGAGGCGGATGAGTTGCGGGTGGTTACGCCCCGGCTGCCGGAGGTGCTTACCGACACCGCCGGCGCCGGCTCCGGCCTGCTAGGGCCCGGTCTGGCGCTCGAAGCGTCGGTCGCGGCGGGCAACAACGGGATGCTCAAGAGCAGCATCGGTCTGCAGCGCGCCGGCCCCGGGCCCTTCTTTCATCTGCAGGTCGACCATCATCTGCAGGAAGGATTCGGGCCGCCGGCGCCCGACCAGGGCTACCACCGCACCGACGACCTGCAAGGGGCGTACCGCAGCGATCTCGGCGGCGTCGAGCTCGCACTGTCCGGCCGTTATCGCCGGGTCGAGGACGGTCTGCAGGGGGTAGCAGGCGCCCCAGGGCATGGACTGAGCGACCAGATGGTCGACGGCGACCTGCAAATCCAGGCGATGCCGGCCGATTCGCTCACGCTGAGCGGCAAGATCGGCGGCCGGAGCGTCTCGCGAGCATTCAGAGGCAGCGACGATCCGGCGGTGACGGAATGGGAAGGCCGCGCGTCGGCGGGCGCCACCGCGCAGCTCCGCGAGCTGGAGATCGGCTTGGCGGCCAATTACAAGGTCCGGCAGGTACGCGCCGAGCAACCGGTCGCGCACCGGCTGCTCGGCCAGGTCGAGTTCGGCTACGACCTGCCGGTTCCGATTCGACTCGGCGCTCGGGCCGGACTGCAGTATGCCCCCGACGACAAGACGACGCATCTGCGGACTCCGTTCGAGCTCTCCGTGGAAGGCATGCCCCATGACCTGATCACCCTGCGGTTGGCCGGCGGCCGCGAGATCATCGACCGCGACCTGGCCGGCATCTATGACACCCTCGGCTACATCGAGGAGCCGCAGCAGCTCCGCGACACGCGCCAGTGGTTCGGCGACGCGTCGATGCGCGCTGCGGTGAGCGAGGACGTGCATGTGGTCGCTTCCGTGCGCGGCGAAACCGGCACCGGCCGCCTCGACATCACCGGGGACCTCGGCCCGTCAGGATTGCACACGCTGACGCAGAAGCAGGCGGCCGGGACGCTGCAGACCGGACTCGGTCTGCGTTGGGACCTCAACTCTACGGCTGCGCTCAACCTCGACTGGTCGGGCGCCTTCTTCGACGTACCACTGTATGAGGCCCCGCACGTGCTGAGCCTGGGCATGCGCGCGACCTGGGCCGACGGCCGCTTCGGCGTCGAGAACAACGTGGACTGGGTGTTCCCGAACGCGCTCGAAACCAGAAGGCATCAAGCGCCCAACGTAGCCCTGCCGATCATCTCCGCCAGCGGCTTCTACAACATCTCGGAGACCTTTGCGGTCGTAGCCAGCTTCGCCGACCTGCTGCAGCCGCTATCCGATCGGCCGCGGTACGAACTCGCTCCGTACGTGGAGCCCGGATTCCAGGCGTCGCTCGGCGTCGAGATCAATCTTTAGGTAGCGAGGGGACAGCCAGTGGAAATCATCCAGAAGGGCGGCCCGATCATGGTCGTGCTCCTGTTTCTGTCGGTCGTGGCGGTCGTGGTGATCATCGAGCGTCTGCTCTATTTTCGGCGGACCCGGGTCGATGAGGAGAAGCTTCTCCGGCGGCTCAAAGGCCGCTTGCAGGAGCGTCATTTCGATGAAGCGTTGGCGATCTGCGAGGCAAATCCGTCGCCGCTTTCCAGCCTGGTGAGCGTCGGCATCCAGCACCGGCATCAGCCGAACCGGGTCGTGCGCGAGATCATCACGGACGCCGCCAACGTGGAGATTCCCAAGCAGGAGCGGTTCCTGCCCACGCTCGGGACGATCTCTCACGTGGCGCCGTTGCTGGGTCTGTTGGGCACGGTGACCGGCAATATCAGCGCCTTCGGTGTCCTCGGCGAGGCCGGCGCGGTAGCCGACTCCTCGCTGCTGGCGCTCGGCATATCGGAGGCGTTGTTGACCACCGCGGCCGGCATGATCGTCGGAATCCCGGTGATCATGTTTTACAATTACCTTGTCAGCAAGGCGAATAACACGATCGTCCGACTCGAGAACCGAGTCAGCGAGCTGGTGTTGCTGCTCGGCGTGCAGGGGGATTGATGTTACGCCGGCGCCGGCTGCAGCGGAGCACGACCGTCGACATGGTGCCGATGATCGACGTCGTGTTTCAACTCGTCATCTTCTTCATGGTGTCGTCGACCTTCAAGATCACGCCGGCGATCGGGCTGACGCTGCCCGATTCGGCGACGGCGGTGCCGACCGAGATGAGTCAGCTCGTCGTCGCCGTGCATTCGGATGATCTGATCTATCTCAACGATCGGGAGTTCGACCTGTACGGACTCGCCGATGCGTTTTCGGCCGAGGACGGTATCGCTCCCGATTCGGTGAGGAGCGTCATCGTGGAAGGCGATCGCGCGGTCTCTTATCAGCTCCTGGTCGACGTCCTGGATATCCTGAACCTGAACGGCTTCAAGAACGTGGCGTTGCGAACCCGCCCGATCTCGCGGGGGACGCCATGACCTTGCGGTTGGAGTCGGAGCGGATGTTCGTCAGCGTGCTGGCGGCAGCGGTGCTGCACGCTTTGCTGCTGGCCGTCGTGCACAAGCTGCTCGACCTCGACCATCGGCTCGACACCCGACCGCTGACCGTGCATCTGATCGGTCCCGTGGTCCGGGAGGCGACCGGCCAGGAACGGGCGCAACCGGTGCCGCCGTCGGCTCCGAAGCGCGCACAAGCCCCGGCGCCGGTGGTGGCCGAGCGGCCTGTGTCGCGGCCGGTGGTGGAGAAGGCGGCGCCGGCGCCGGTGGTGGCCGAGCGGCCTGTGTCGCGGCCGGTGGTGGAGAAGGCGGCGCCGGCGCCGGTGGTGGCCGAGCGGCCTGCGCCGCGGCCGGTGGTGGAGAAGGCGGCGCCGGCGCCGGTGGTGGCCGAGCGGCCTGCGCCGCGGCCGGTGGTGGAGAAGGCGGCGCCGGCGCCGGTGGTGGCCGAGCGGCCTGCGCCGCGGCCGGTGGTGGAGAAGGCGGCGCCGGCGCCGGTGGTGGCCGAGCGGCCTGCGCCGCAACCCTTGGTGACGGGGCGGCCTGCGCCGCAGCCCTTGGTGACGGAGCGGCCTGCGCCGCAGGCTGTGGTCACCGCCAAGCCGGCGCCTGCGCTGCAACCGGCCCAGGTCGATCCGCAGGCCCGCGCTGAGACCGACGCGCCGGCCGCGCCCGTTCAGCAATCGTGGACGGCGACGATGCGCAAGGAGTTCGACGCGGCGCAGGTGCGCGGCCGCGCCGGCTTGAACGCTCGGGCGTCCGCCGCCGGCGAGTCAGCCGCCGTTACCGTCCCGTTCGCGGGACCGGCGGTCCCGGCCGGAGCCGCCGTGAGTCAGGGCGCCCTCGCCGCTTCCTTCAAGGAAGGGATCGCGCGGCCGGCCGACGAGTCGGTGTACGCGAAGAGCGCTTCGAGCCCCATGCCCAACGCCCAATCCGCGCGGGATGCCGGTTCCGACAGCGCCGTCCCCGTGGTTCGCGATCCTGAGCTCGCCGGCCCGAGTCGCGAGGTCGTGGCGTCGGCGCCGGTACGGATGAGCGGCACGCCCACGGCGAGCAGCGGCGATGCGGCCGGCTCCGGTACGGGGTCGCCGGCGCGCTCCTCCATGCCGATTTCGTACCCTTCGCCCGGCCCCGCCAAGCCGGCACCGGTCGGCGCGACCGTATACGGAGGCGCGCCCGCGCCGGCGGCCGAGAGCCCGAGCGTCGGATCGCGGATCGGTGATCTCGACCGGGCGCTGGACTCAGGCGCCCGCGGCGCGGCCGGTTCCGGCGGCGGCGACGGCTCCGGCAGTCAGGGCGAAGGGGCGGCGGGCGGTCCGGCGGGACGGGACCCGCGGCTCCCCGAAGGGTGGAACGTGTCCGGATCGCTGGGGCTCCGTCCGCTGTTGAACGTAATCCATCCCGCGTTGCCGGACCGGTACCCGGACGAGATCGTGCAGATGACCGTTCGGGTGCTCATCCGCGTCGACCCCGCCGGGTGGGTTCGGGTGGAGCGGTTCGAGCAGGATTCGGGATCGACCGAGCTCAACAACGAGATCACCAAGACGCTGCGGCAATGGCGCTATGAGCCGGTGGACGACCGCGACCCGGCGTACGGCGTCGTGACCATCCAGATTCGGAGCCGTTCCAACTGATCGGGCGGCCGGCTCATGGTAGAACCACGCGATCGGCTTGCGCAGGCCGTGGTGTTCGATCTCGACGGGACGCTGTATCCGCCGCGCCGGGCGGCGCGGTCCTGGCGGCTGGTGTTGCGCAACGCCGCCCTGTTTCGCGCGTTCCGCCAAGTCCGCATACAGGTCCGCGCCATCCGGCCGATCGCGGATTTCCATGCCCTGCAGGCGGAGCTGGTAGCCGAGCGGATGCGGATGGATACGCCTGCCGCGCGCGTGCTGATCGAAGACGTGATATACACCCGGCTGCCGGCCGCCCTGCGCGGCGTCCGCCTGTACCGCGGCGTGCAGACGGCGCTCGCCGCGCTGCGCGAGCGCGGGGCGCAACTCGGCGTGCTTTCCGATATGCCGCCGGAGGCGAAGCTGCGCGGCATGGGGCTGGGCGGGTTCGCCTGCGCGGTCACCTCCGAAGCCGCCGGCTACCTGAAACCCAACCCGGAGCCGTTCCTGTACGTAGCCGACCTCATGGGCGTACGTCCCGAACGCATCCTGTACGTCGGCAACCATTACCGCTACGACATCGCCGGCGCAAGTGCGGTCGATATGCTGACCGCCCACCACGCATGTCGGCCGGAGCGGCACAGCCGCGCGGACCTGACGTTCCGCCGCTACGACTCGCTGCTGTCGGCGATCGGTGCGGCCGGCATCCGGCTGCCTCTGGACCCGATCACGTGATTCGTTGACAGCCGCACCGGGCGCCCATAGAATCGGATTATTCCACGGGAGGGGAGTATGTTCGACGCCGGAGATGTCATTACGCTCCTGGTCGCGCTGGCGGTCGTCTTCCTTTTCCGCCAGCTCGACCGCAGCAATCGTTCGCTCGAAAAGGTAAAGCGCTACGGCGACCGGGTGATGCGGACCCTGTCGACGTTCGTGGAGAACAAGAACTCCGAAATCAAGGATCTGGCGATCGAGGTGCAGGTCAGCGTAAAGCAGGGCAAGGAGTTGTTGCGCTCGGTGCGGGACGTGCAGGACGATCTCGCCGTGCGCCGCCGGGACCTCGAGGAAAGGTCGGCGGAGATCGATGCCATCCGCACCCGTATCGACGGGTACGACACCGCGCTCGCCGAACTGGTGAACATGAGCGAACGGGTCGATGAGAACCTGCGCCGGTTGCGTGGAGAGGACGAGCGGTTGCGCCGGGTCGACGATCAGCGTACGGCGCTGCAGGAGCGGCTCACCGGGCTCGACGCGAAGGCGTCGTCGATCGAAGAGCGGCTGCAGGTGACATCGATCGAAAGGCGGCTGACCGACATCGAGGATACGGCACGGAAGGTTGTGGCGGACCGCCTCGCCGACTTCGAGCGCAAGTTCGAGGCCGATCTGGACGAGCGCGCCGAAGGCCTGGAAGCCCGGCAGGCGACTTGGCAGGCGCAGATGGACCGGCGCGCCGGCAGCCTGCGGCAGGAGGCGGCCGCGCGCGCCGATGAGGCGGTCGAAGACTTGGCGCGGACGCTGCGCGAACGCACCGGCGATCTGCAGCGGCGATCCTTAGCCGAGATCGAGAGCGTGCGTGCGACCGTGGACGGGTTCGAGTCGGAGACCGCCGAACGGTGCGCGGCCCTGGATGCCGAGCTGACCGAGATCGCGGCGCGGCTCACCGTCTTCACCGACCAGGCGCCCCTCCTGGAGCGCGCCGACCGGATGCACCAGCATCTGGAACGCCTGAGCGCGCGGCTCGCCGACGTGCAGGGACAGAAGCGCGAGGTGGCGGAGACGGAGATGGAGTTGAACCGGACCCGGAAGCTCGGCGAGGAGATCGCGGACAAGCTCGCGCGGTTCGCGGCCGAGCGCCACCGCGTGGAATCGATCGAGCGCGACTTCCAGCGATTGCTGGCGATCGCGGAGGACATGGACGCCCGGCTGACCGGCATGGAAGCGAGCCGGCAGGCCGTACGGGACCTGCAGGCGAGGTTCCGGCAGTTGCGCGAACTTGCCGACGCGGCCGACGAACGGCACCGGCAACTCGCGCAGAAGCACGAGGTGGCGGAGGCGACGTCCAGCGGCGTCGACCGAAACTTCGAGCTGCTCAATCAGCTCGACGAACAGGTGATCGGGCTGCGCCCGGACGTCCTCAAACTGACCGCCGGCATGGCCGAGATGCAGCGGCAGGTCGATGCGCTGTCGAGCAACAAGGAAAGCGCGGATGCCGTGATCCGCAGCCTCGACGGCATCGACGGACTGCTCGCCGAGCTTGACAGCCGCACCGCGCGATTGACGACCGCCCGGGATTGGCTGGCACGGGCGGAGACCCGCCTGGAACAGATCGGGCAGCGGGCGCGCGCCTCGATAAGCGAACTCGAAGCGCTGGCAGCGGCGCGTTCTGCTGGCAACGGCGGAGGCGCCGGGCCACGACCCGCCGTCGACCACCGCGAAACGGTGATCAAGCTCGCCGGCCAGGGTTGGTCGATCCAGGAGATCGCCCGCGCCACCAAGCTCAGCCGGAGCGAGGTGGAGTTGATCCTGGAAGCGGAGCCGGCGTCCGGCGTTCTTCCGCCCGGGCGCTGACGCCGCGCACCTGAGCCCCGTGCACCTGATCCCTGATCACATCGCCGCGCACGCGGCCGTGATACCGGTCGCCTTCGCGCTGCTCATCTACAGCTCCGGCTTCCTGGTCGATGGCGCCGTCGGCATCGCCCATCGGACCGGGCTTCCCAAGATCATCGTCGGCATCGTCGTGGTCGGACTGGCCACCACGGCGCCGGAGCTTGCCGTGTCGGTCGCGGCGGCGCTGCGCGGTTCTCCGGAGATCGCACTCGGCAACGCCGTCGGCTCCGTCATCGTCGATGACGGAGCGGCGATCGGCCTGGGGATGGTGATGGCGCCGGCCGTGGTGGCGATCAATCCGCGCATCATGCGCTCGGTCGGCGTGTTCGTTCCCGCGGCCGGGGTGGCGGCGTTCCTGCTGGCGCTCAACGGCACGATCGGCCGGCAGGAGGGGGCGTTCCTGCTGGCGGTGTACGTCGTCTACATGGTGGTGCTGATCGTGACGTACCGCCGGCAGGCGGCGGACGGCGAATCGCCCGAGGAAGCGGAGCTGGCCGAGCATGCCAAGCCCGGCGGAATCGGGCTGCATGCGCTGCGGCTGGCTGGCGGCGTCGCCGGGGTTCTGCTGGCCAGCGAACTGCTGGTGCCGTCCGCGCAGTTCATCGCCCTCGATCTGGGCGTGCCGGAGGCGATCGTCGGCCTGACGATCATCGCCGTCGGCACGTCGCTCCCGGAGATCGCCACCTGCGTCAGCGCCAGCCGCAAGGGACATGGCGACTTGGCGTTCGGCGACATCCTGGGCGCGGACATCCTCAACGTGCTCTGGATCATCGGCGCATCGGCCCTGGTCAATCCGATTTCCGTTTCGCGCCGGGTGGTGCTGTTCTCGTTCCCCTGGATGTTCGTGGTGGTGGGCGCCATGCTCGGTCTGGTGTGGATGGGGTATTCGCTGCGGCGCTGGAAGGGCGTGGTCCTGCTGGCGTTGTTCGCCGTCTACCTGGCTTCCACGATCGTGCTGTTCTACCTGCAATAGGCGCCTGCGCGCGCGCCGCGGGGCTCAGGCGCGTTGTTGACGGTGCTTTCGGGCCGCTATTATCTTCGGGTCGTCGACTTGGCGGACTCGGGACCGCCGACGGCGGATCGGCGCTGTCGGGAGACGAGCCGGCAGGGCGTTGCAGAGTCGGCGGGCAGACATGAGCACGAGCGGAAACAAGGCAGATCACGACGTAGCGGCCGTCCCGGACGAAGAGCCGGTGGCATCCGGCGCAGCGGCCGGCGAAGCGGAAGCCGACGCGCCGCACGACGGCGCGCGGTCCGATGTGGCGCTTCCCGACGGGGAGCCCGCCGACGGCGCGGCGGACGGCGGCAGCGAACGCGATCTGGCCGCGGAGGTCGCCGGGCTGAAGGATCGACTCCTGCGCAATCAGGCCGAGTTCGCGAACTTCCGCAGACGGCTGCACGACGGCAAGGATGAGGAGATCCGGTCCGCCAGAAAGGATGTCCTGCTCGACGTGGCCGATGTCATCGACGACCTGGAACGCGCCATCCAGACCGGCGCGGACGCCGCTACGCTGCGCGAAGGCGTGTCGTTGATAGAGAAGCAGCTCACCGGCCGGTTGGAGCGCAAGTGGGACTTCCGCCGCTTCTCTTCGGAGGGGGAGCCGTTCGATCCGGAGCGCCATCAGGCGATTGCCTCGGAGGAGTCCGACGCGCATGAGGTCCAAACCGTGGTGGAGGTCTATCAGAGAGGCTACCTGCTGGAGGACCGCGTCGTGCGTCCCGCCCGGGTGAAGGTCGCAAAGCCGCTCAGCGGCTCGAACGAAGAGCCGGCGCGCGCACCGGGCGATGCGTCAGCCGACACAAAGGAAGGCACATAACATGGGCAAGATCATCGGCATTGACCTGGGGACCACCAATTCCTGCGTCGCGGTGATGGAGGGAGGCGAACCGACGGTGGTGCAGAACTCGGAGGGGCAGCGCACCACGCCGTCGATCGTCGCGTTCACCGACAAGGGGCGGCTGGTCGGGCAGCCGGCGAAGAACCAGATGGTCACCAACCCGGAACGAACGGTCTATTCGATCAAGCGGTTCGTAGGCCGCCGCTTTTCGGAGGTCCCGGCGGAGATCAAGATGGTTCCCTACCGGGTCACCGACAGCGGCAACGACGTCCGCGTCCATATCGACGACAAACGGTACTCACCGCCGGAGGTCTCGGCCGCGGTGCTGCAGAAGATGAAGGAGACGGCGGAGAGCTATCTGGGCGAGACCGTGACCGAGGCGGTGATCACGGTTCCCGCCTACTTCAACGATTCGCAGCGCCAGGCGACCAAGGACGCCGGCCGGATCGCCGGCCTCGACGTCAAGCGGATCGTCAATGAGCCGACCGCTGCGGCGCTCGCCTACGGTCTCAACAAGGAGAGCAGCGAGGAGAAGATCGCGGTCTACGACCTCGGTGGCGGCACCTTCGACATCTCCATCCTGGAGCTGGGCGACGGCGTGTTCGAGGTGAAGTCGACCAATGGCGATACCCACCTCGGCGGCGACAACTTCGATCAGCTGGTGATCGACTGGCTGATCACCAGCTTCAAGAACGATAACGGCATCGACCTGTCGAACGATCGGATGGCGTTGCAGCGCCTCAAGGAGGCGGCGGAGAAAGCCAAGGTCGAGCTGTCCGGCACGCAGAGCACGGAGATCAATCTGCCGTTCATCACCGCCGACTCCTCCGGTCCCAAGCACCTGCAGTATACGCTGACGCGCGCCAGGTTCGAGCAGATGATCGAAGGCTTGGTGCAGCGGACGCGGCGCCCGTGCGAGCAGGCGATCAAGGACGCCGGCGTCAGCGCTAGCGAGATCGATCAGGTCATCCTGGTGGGCGGCTCCACGCGCATCCCGGCGGTGCAACATCTGGTCGCCGAGTTGTTCGGCAAGGACCCGAACCGCGGCGTCAACCCTGACGAGGTGGTGGCGGTCGGCGCGGCGATCCAGGGCGGCATCCTGGGCGGCGACGTCAAGGATGTGCTGCTGCTGGACGTCACCCCGCTGTCGCTCGGCATCGAAACCCTCGGGCAGGTCTTCACGCGGCTGATCGAGCGCAATACGACCATCCCCACCCGCAAGAGTCAGATATTTTCGACTGCGGCCGACAGCCAGACGGCGGTCTCCATCCACGTGCTGCAGGGCGAGCGGGAGATGGCTACGCAGAATCGGACCCTCGGCAATTTCGATCTGATCGGCATTCCGGCGGCGCCGCGCGGCGTTCCGCAGATCGAGGTCGCCTTCGATATCGATGCCAACGGGATCGTCCACGTGTCCGCCAAGGACCTGGGTACCGGCAAGGAGCAGAAGATCCGCATCGAGTCCTCCTCGGGCCTGTCCGAGGACGAGATCGAACGGATGGTCAAGGACGCCGAGCTCCACGCGGACGAAGACAAGAACGCGCGTGAAGCGGCCGAAGCCAGGAACGAGGCGGACAGCCTGATCTATGCTACCGAGAAGTCGCTGAACGACTTCGGTGACAAGGTCGGCTCGGACGACAAGGAGAAGATCACCGCCGCGATCGCGGACTTGAAGCAGGCCGTCGACGGCGACGACACCGCCGCGATCAAGGCCAAGACCGAAGCGCTCCAGCAGGCGTCCCACAAGCTCGCCGAAGAGGCGTACCGCGACGCGCAGCAGAAGGCATCCGCGGAAGCCGGCGATGCGCCCGGCGGCGAGCAGGCCGCAGGCTCCCAGCGTAACGCGCAGAGCGACGCCGATCAGGGAGCCAATGGCAAGGAAGCCGGCGCCGGTTCGGTTCAGGACGCCGATTACGAGGTGGTCGACGACGAGGAGAAGCGCGGTTAGGGTCGGTCGGAATGGCGCGTGGCCGCATGATCCGCCAGACTCCAAGGCGAAAGCGATAGCTCAGGGATGGCCAAGCGCGACTACTACGAGGTCCTGGGAGTAGATCGGTCGGCGGAGCTCGATGAGATCAAGAAGGCGTACCGCCGGCTGGCGGTACGCTACCATCCGGACCGCAACGCCGGCGACAGTCAGGCCGAGGAACGCTTCAAGGAGGCTACCGAAGCCTACGACGTGCTGTCGAATCCACAGAAGCGGCAGGCGTACGACCAGTTCGGGTTCGCCGGTGTGGACGGCATGGCCGGCGGTCAAACGCACGACTTCTCGCACGTCTTCCGCGATTTCGAGGACATCTTCGGCGACGTCGGCAGCATCTTCGACTCGTTTTTCACCCGCACCGATCGCCGCCGCGGCGGTCGCCGCGGCGGCGCCGGCCGAGGCGACGATCTGCGCTACGATCTGCGCGTACCGTTCGAGCAAGCGGTGTTCGGCACCAAGGCCGAGATCGCCTACCGCCGCCAGGAGCCGTGTTCCCGTTGCGACGGCATCGGCACCGAAGGCGGTACCGGCCGCAGCATCTGTCCGACCTGCGGCGGCTCCGGCCAAGTGCGGCGCAACTCCGGGTTTTTCTCGATCGCCACCGCCTGTCCGTCGTGCGGCGGCGAGGGCGAGGTGATCGAAAACCCATGCCGGGCGTGCCGCGGCACGGGCCGCGAGCAGAAGGAGCGAAGGCTCAGGGTGACGATTCCGGTCGGCATGGACCACGGCAAGCGCATCCAGATCGCCGGACAGGGGGACGCCGGGATCGGCCGAGCGCCCGCCGGCGATCTGTACGTGGTCGTGCACGTAGAGCCGCACGCGTGCTATCGCCGCCACGGCGATGACCTGTACTGCCTGATTCCGTTGGCGTTCACGCAGGCAGCGTTGGGAACCTCGATCCTGGTGCGCACGCTCGACGATCGCAGGATCCGGGTCAGGGTGCCGGCCGGAACGCAGCCCGGCAAGCTGCTGCGCGTACGCGGCGAGGGTGTCCCGCACCTGGACAACCCAGGGCGGCGCGGCGATCTGTACATCAAGGTCGCGGTGACGGTCCCGGACCGCCTCTCCGCTCATGCGAAGAAACTGCTCGGCAAGGTGGCCGAAGCGGTCGGCGAAGAGCCCAGCCCCGAGCCGGTGCCGCTGGCCGAAGCGGAGTAGCCGGCCACGATCCACCCCACGACGATCGGGGCGATCGCGCTCATCTCGGTGGTGGTGCCGCTGGGCTTGGCGATCGCGTGGCAACGCCGCGGCACCTGGAACGGTCTCTGGCAGGTGGCGTTGCTGGCGGCGCTCTCGGTGCGGGCGATCGGGCGGCTGATTCCGGACGGGGCCGTGCTGGAAATACTGAGCGGTCAGGCGGTGATCTGGTCTGCTGGCACCTGGTTGGCGGTGCGCGACCGCGGCGTGTCGCCCCGCGTATGGCACGCCATATGTTTTTCGCTCGTGGTACAGAACGCGCTGATCGCGGCGTTCGGTTTGCAGGACACGGTGCCGGCGATAGCGCTGACGTCGTTGACCGTGGCGGTGACGGCGGCTGCCGGCCCGCTTCGGTTGTTGGCGTCGGGCGCCATCCCCGCACGGCGGCGGGCGCGCAATGTCGTCGTCACGGTAGTCGCGCTGGCGGTGGCCGGCGGCCTGTACGAACGCTGGACCGCCCGACTCGGACTGCCTCCGATCGCGCTCGGGCTCTGGTGTGAGCTGGTGCTGCTGGTGGCCGCGTCGGTGGCGAGTCTCCTGTATACGGGGCCGTTTCGGCCCCGGTACCTGGACGGCGCGCGCGATGGGCTTGCGGACGCGGAAGAGCTGTTGCAGACGCAGAACCGGCTGGTGTCGGTCGGCCATCTGGCCGCCGGGGCCGTGCACGGCGTCAAGAACGCGCTGTCCGCAATCGGCCTGGCGGCCGACTGGGGGACCGCCGCCGGTTCGGACGGCGACGCGCAGCGCAGCCTGCAGCTGATCCGCCGCAACGTGCGCGCCGCCCATCAGGACCTGGAACGGTTGCTTAGCGAGGTGAAGGATGACGACTCCCCGGACGCCGACGTGATGCAGGTGGTACAGGCCGTCGCCGAGTCGATGCGCATCGCCGTGCGCCCGCAACGGGCGACGGTGCAGCAGGACCTGCAGCCGGGGCTCCGCGCCGCGATCGGCTCGAGCGATCTCACCATCGCCATCTCCAATCTGGTCCTGAATGCCGCCCACGCCGGCAAGGACGGTCCGTCCACCACGATCCGCATCGGCTCGCGGCGCGGGGCGCCCGGCGCCGTGGCGATCGACGTCGTCGACGACGCCGGCGGGATGGACGACAGGACGGCGGCCGCGGCGTTCGAGCTGGGTACCTCCGGCGACGACAGCACCGGCGTGGGTCTGTACCTCACCAGGAGGCTTGTCCAGCGCGCCGGCGGCGATCTGACGTGGCACGCGGTGGAGGGCGGCTCGCGGTTTACGATCGAGCTTCCCGAGGCATAGCGGGCACGGCCTGGCGGCGATGCTTGCAACTCCGCAGGTCGCGGATGGGGATGCGGCGGCGGCCGCGGACATCGGCGGCGCCGGCCGCGGCGCCACCAGCCGGAAGTATCTGGGCTGCAAGCGACGCTTGGCCCGATGGATCGCCGACTCGATCTTCGCCGTCGCCGGGAAACCGACCTCCTTCATCGACGGGTTCTGCGGTACCGGCGCGATCGGCCTGGAAATGCTCACCCGCGGCGTCGGGCGCGTGACCTGCGTCGACAACCTGCGCTCGAACACACTGATCCTCGATGGATTGCTGTCCGGTGCCGATCTGGAGCGGCTGCGCCGGGCGCGGTGTTACCTCAACGCGATGCCCCCGCAGTCGGGCTACGCGACCCGCTGGTACGCGGGTACCTACTTCACGCGGGACAACTGCATGCGCATCGACGCGATCCGCCCTCAGGTCGATCTGCTACTGGCCTGCGGACGGATCGGCCCGCCCGAGCGCTCGGCGCTCCTCGCCAGCCTGCTGCTGGCATGCGACCGAGCCGCCAATACGGTCGGGCAATACGACGCGTATCTGAAGCACCTCGGCAGACGGCCCGTCGAGGGGGGGCGTCACTTGGTCGATTCGAGGGTCTACGAGCCGCTCCGCCTCACGCCGCTCCGCACGATAGAGGCGCCAGGGGCACGGGTGCTCACCGGCGACCTGCTCGACCTGGCCCCGCGCATCGACGCCCAGATCGCCTACCTCGACCCGCCCTATACCACGCGGCAGTACATCGACAATTACCACGTCCTGGAGAACATCGCCCGCTGGCAGCAGCCGGAGCTGTACGGCAAGACCCTGAAGTTCCCGCGCGGCGACTTGAAGAGCCCGTTCAGCACCCGCCGCGGCGCGGCCAGGGCGATCGCCGCGCTGCTCGATGCCGTCCGGGCGCGCTGGATCGCGGTCTCCTACAACTCCGAAGGCATCGTGCCGATCGACGATCTGGCCGCCCTGGCGCGCCGCCGCGGGCCGGTCCGCATGCTGGCCCGTCCCTATCCGGTGTTCGGCCGCGGTGCGGGCGTGGCGCGGCGGAGATCGGTGATCGAGTATCTCGTCATGATCGGGCCACAGCGATGAGCGCGAACAAGCGAGAGCTGTTCCAACCCGACGGACGATCGCGCGGCTTCTACTCAGAGCGCAATCGCCTGAACGACCTCACCGGCAAGGAATGGCTGTACTGGACCCGGTCGGTGATCAATCGTCCCTACCCGACCGATCGCCAGCACCACCTCCGGCGAGCCCACGGCGGGCAGAAGCCGCCGGAGCTGTGCGCGGATCTGATCCGCCTGTTCACCAAGTCGGGGGAATCGGTGCTCGACCCCTTCATGGGCGTGGGCGGCGTGCTGCTCGGCGCGGAGCTGGCCGACCGGAACGCCGTGGGCGTGGAGGTCAACCCGCGCTGGATCGACCTCTATCGGCGCGTGTGCAACCTGGAGAGGCTGAACGGCATGGAGACCCACGCAGGCGATGCCCGCGAACTACTGCCCACTCTGCACGACCGCCGCTTCCAGCTCGTGCTCACCGACGTTCCGTACTGGCGCATGGAGACCGCGCCGCGGTCGAAGGGCGCCTTCAAGCGGGTCGGGCAGCCGTCCGCGCCCCGGCGGCCCACCCGGCTGCACGCCCACAGCGACATCCGCTACCCCGGCAAGCGGGCATGGCTCGATGCCATGGGGCGGGTCTTCACGCTGGCGGCCGCGCTGCTGGAGCGGGACCGCTATCTCGTCACGTTCATCGGCGACATGTACCTGCAGGGCCGCTACCACTGCCTGTCCGCGGAGTTGGCCGACGTCCTCGGCGCCATTCCCGGCTTGGTGTGGAAGGCCAATCTCATCTGGTACGACGTAGCCAAGGCGCTGCACCTGTACGGTTACCAGTACGCGTACATCCCCTCGATGGTGCATCAGAACATCCTGGTGTTCCGCAAAGAGGGATGACCGGCCCGGGAGCGCGGCGGCCATGAACCGAGAGCGTCATATCTTCGTGCACGGCTTTCGGGCGATTGAGGAGCTGATCTCGGCGCCGGCGCCCGGCAGCGTGCTGATGCTGGCGCGCGCCGGGGCGCGCCAGCGAAAGCTGGCGGCGTTGGCGGCCGCGTCAGGAGTGCCGGTCCGGCGGGTGTCGGAGGAGGAGCTGAGCCGGCACGCCGACCCGTCGCGTCACCGCGGCGCGCTGCTGCGCTTGCGAGATCGACAGCCGCGATCGGGCGATCGGCGCTTGGAGGAGATCGCCGCGCGAACCGACGGCGGCGCGCTGGTCCTGGCCGTCGACGGAGTCACCGATACCGCAAATCTCGGGGCGATCCTGCGTTCCGCCGAAGGCTTCGGCGTCGACCTGGTGGTACTGCACGCGGATCGGGCCGCGCCGGTGACACCGGCGGCGATTCGCGCGGCCGCCGGAGCGACCGCCTACCTGACGATCATCACGGTTACCAACTTGGCGCGCGCGCTCGCGCGGCTCCAGCGGCACGGGTTCTGGGTGGTCGGCGCCGACCTCGACGGACAGCCGCTGAACCAGTACCGGTTCGCCCAGCGCAGCGTGGTCGTCGTCGGGTCGGAAGGGTCCGGAATTCGCCGGGGCGTGCGCGCGCGCTGCGACGACCTGGTGACGGTCGAGACCGCTGGCCGCGTCGGCTCGCTCAACGTGGCGGTGGCAGCCGGCATCGTCCTCTACCGCGCGGCAAGCGCACGCGCTCCGGCTCGTCGCAACGGGCCGCGAGCGGGGTGACCGCCTCCCGCCTTCAGTCGCTCACCTGGAAGAAGCGCCGGCTGTTGCCGAACACGGCGGCGGCGAACTGCTCGGCGGGCAGGTCGCGCAGGTCGGCCACGAAGCGGGCGGTCTCTACCAGGTAGGCGGGCCGATTGCGTTCGCCGTGGCGGGAGGCGGGTACCATGAACGGCGTTTCGGTCTCCAGGAGCATCCGGTCGAGCGGGATGGCCGCCGCCGCCTCCTGCAGGTTGCGAGCGCTGCGATAGGTGACGTTTCCGGCGAACGAGATGAACAGATCAAGCTCCAGAGCGCGCTTCGCAAACTCAAGGTCCTCCGAGTAGCAGTGCAGTACGCCGCCGCGCGCCGGCAGCTTGTCGCGCAGCACCGCCAGCAGGTCGGAGCCGGCATCGCGGTTGTGGATCACCACCGGCAGCCCGACCCGTTCGGCGATCTCGAGCTGGCGGACGAACAGGTTTACCTGCGAGTCGCGGTCGCCGTACTTGCGGTAGTAGTCGAGTCCGGTCTCTCCGATCGCTACCACCCGCTCGCGGCCGGCCAGTTCGGCCAGCCGTGCCTCCCAACCGTCCGGCAGGCGATCGACCTCGGACGGAGAGATGCCCACGCTGTAGTAGATCGAGGGGTCCTGGCTGAGCTGCTCGTAGGTGTCGACGAAGTCGATCAGGTTGTTCGAGATGCAGACGAATGCCTGCACGCCGGCGTACTTGGCTTCCTGCACCGCCAGCAACTGTTCGATCGGGTCGTCGTGGATGAGCCCGAGATGGGCGTGAGTGTCGAAGAGCTGCATCTTTGCTTCTTTTGGCGGCGCGGGAGTCGTCAGGCCGAGCGGGTTTGACAGGAGAGCGGACAGGACGCTACCGTGGCGATTGCGGTCCGGTCAAGCGGTCCTCGGTCAGGGCGGAGCCGGGGAACGCCGTGACCGCACCACCATCTTAGATAGTATAGTACTGTGCAAATCAGGCTTTCGTACTCGCAGCGACGCCTTGGCTGAGACGTTGCGCGGCGCGCGCGCATCCGCCGCGGCGCGACGCCTTGGGCTCGCGGTGCGCTCGCTCGTGCGAACCGGGAACCAGCGGTTCACCGTCATGCTCATCCCGCACAGCGAACGTCGGACGTACAACCTGCAGCTTTCGGTCTTCACGCTGCTGTTCCTGGTCACCCTGCTGATCGTCGTGGTCTTCGCGTTCCTGGTGCTCTCCACCCACTTCACCGTCACCAATGAGCGGATGGCGGCCGCGAACCGATCGTTGACAGCCAGCGAGCTGGCGCTGGAGGCGGTGGGAGACGAGGCGATCGCCCTGCAGGGGTCGATACAGGAGTTCCGCGTGCTGGTCGACCAGCTGCAGCGGATGCTGAGCGCGGAGAACGTCACCGCCGGTGCGGCGCTGCGGCGCGGCGGAGACGGCGTGCTGGCCGCCTTCGTGAGCCGGCCCACCGCGCCGGCGGACGATGAATCGGCGGGCGTGACCGCCCTCCGGCAGCTCAGCGCGGCGTTGGGCGCGGCGCTGACACCGCTTGCCGAGCTCAGCGATACCGTGGCGGCGCAGCGGGCGCTGCTGGTCGGCGTGCCGACGCTGTGGCCGGTACGGCATGGCGGGTACGTGAGCTTCCGGTTCGGCCCGCAGCGGCATCCGTTTACGGGCGCGTTCTACATCCATCGCGGGATCGACATCGCCATGCACCGGGGCGCCGAAATCGTGGCGACCGCAAACGGGACCGTACAGCGGGTAGCCTACGAACGGTACAATCTCGGCAACGTGATCGAAATCGGCCACCGGTACGGCTTCGTCACCCGTTACGGGCACCTGGACCGAGTACTGGTCGACGCGGGACAGCGGGTGCAACGCGGCCAAGTCATCGGTCTGATGGGAAGCACAGGCCTGTCGACCGGTCCTCACGTGCACTATGAGGTCAGCATCGGCGGGCAGTTGCGCAACCCGGAGGAGTTCCTGACCGTGTCCGCGATCGCCGCGGCGGCGCGATGATGACCGATCCGCTGCGCGGCGGCGATGCGACGGTCGACTCGATCGTAGGACAGGGGACCCGGTTGACCGGTCAGCTCGACCTGACCGGGATGCTGCGCATCGACGGCCACTTCAACGGTGCGGTGCACGCCGGCGGCCAAGTTCTCATCGGCCGCACCGGTCGAACCGAATGCACGGTGCACGCCGGTACGGTGGTCGTAGCCGGCGCCATGCGGGGGGACATCGTCGCCTCCGAGCTGGTCGAGCTGCGCTCGACCGCAACCGTGGCCGGCACGATCCGCACGCCCCGGCTGATCGTCGAAGACGGCGGCCGGTTCTGCGGACGGTGCCACGCCGGAGGCGAACGCGCGGAGACCGCCGTATTGACGGACGGCAGAGCCGGCGAGGATGACGATGGGCCGGCATCGTCGCCGTCCCGGCCGCGGCTGTCATGACGGCCGCGGCGGCGGTGAGCGACCGGGTGGTTCGCGTCAAGCTGGTCCATTCCAACGAGACCTGCTTGTGCGTGCCGCCGCCCGAGTCCGAGGCGATCGATCTGGAAACCGGCGCCGGCGTCATCGTGCCGACCCGCCACGGTTTCGAGATCGGCAGCGTGTTGGGTCCGGTCCGTGACGAAACGGAGCTGCGCGGCGCGGAGCTGTTCGAGGTGATCCGCCAGGCGCAGGCCCGCGACCTCGACGAATTCGAACGCAACCGCGAGCTGGGCGTCGATCTGTTGCGCTCCTGTCGCCGCCGTCTCGATCAGTTCGGCTCGACGCTGAAGCTGGTCGCCGCGCACGTGGTGTTCGGCGGCGGCAAGCTGATCATCTACTTCACGGCGGAAGGGCGCATCGACTTCCGCCGCTTGGTGGGCGATCTGTCGCAGGTGGTGGGCATGCGCATCGAGCTGCAGCAGGTCGGCATGCGCGACGAAACCCGCATCATCGGCGGTGCCGGCGTCTGCGGCCGGGTCTTGTGTTGCAATGGGGTCACCGACCGCCGCCCGCGCGTGACGGTGCGCATGGCGCGAGAGCAGGGACTGTCGCTCGATACGCGGCGTATCTCCGGACAGTGCGGGCGCCTGCTGTGCTGTCTGTCGTACGAGTATGAGTTCTATCGAGAGGTGCGCCGCTCGGTCCCCAAGGAAGGCAAGTCGGTGTACTACCAGGGCGACCGGTTCCGCGTGATCGAGTTGAACGCCCTGACCCGTCGCGCCCGCATCAGCGGAGCGGACGGGGTCGTTCTCGGAGTCGACTTCGGGGACTTCCGGTTCGATGATGCGAACCGGCGCTGGGAGATCAGCCCGGTATGAGGGCGGGAGTCTCCCGCCTCCAGCGCTCGACCTGCGCTGCGATCTCTGTCTGCATGCGCTGCACGAGCTCGCGCAGCTCCCCCTTGCTGGTCGGCGGCCGGTACACCGACAGGAGCTTCACCCGGTAGCGGGTTCGCCCCATCCGGGCAAGGCCGGTGACGCCGCGCAGCCGGTAGCCGCCGTCGACGGCGACCGTAACGACCGGTAACGGCCGGCGTGCCAGCACCGTGGCCAGCCCCCCGGTATGGAACCGGTGCACGGCGCCGTCCCGCGAACGGGTGCCGTCGGCGAAGATGACCGGGCACATTCCCTCGTCGGCAAGCGCGGAGAAGCTTCGCAGCTCGCGGAGCAGCAGGCGCATCTGCGCCGCGTCGAAACGGCCGCGAGGCCGGACGATCAGGGCGTCACCACTGTAGCGCAGGCATTTCGACACCAGCGGGATACCGTACTTCAGCGACCGCTTGGCGATGAACTTGAGCCTTCGTTGCGGCAGCGCCGTGATCAGGACCGGGATGTCGAGCAGGCTCTGGTGGTTGCTGACCAGTATGAACACGAGTGGGAGCTCGGTCAGCGCCGATTCGATAACCGTGCGGAATCCCGTCAGCGCCTCCGCGCCGCGGATCAGTCGTCGCCCCTCGCGAAACGTGAATGCGGTGACCGCCGCGCGCAGCCGGCGCTCGCGCTCGCGGCCGCCGCTCGTGCCGCTGCCGGTCGAAGCCGGCGCCTGGCCGGTTCCCCACAGCTTCCACCAGCTCAGGCGCAGGTCACCGTACAGGAAGCGGATCAGCACGTAGCCGACCAGCAGCAGCCCGCGGATCACGAGGTGCCGCCGGTCCGGGCCCGCGTCAGCAGCCCGTCCAGCTCCATACGGGAGAGCGCGGGGACGCGCGGGTCCGCAAGCCATTCCGGCTTGGCATACCCCCAATCCGCCAGATAGACCTCGATGCGCTCGTCGTCGTTGCCGACCAGGTGATCGAGCTGATCGTCGACCAGCGCTGCGCGCTCGGCCTGCCGCCGGTCCAGTGTCATGGCGACCATCTCCAGCTTGGAAACCGAGGCGGCGTGCAGGATCGCCCGCGGCGGCACCGCCACTTCATGGAAGTCGAGGATCGCCTCGATGTACGGCGGGCGCTTGGTCGAAAGGATGCAGGTCGTTTCCCAGTCGGCGGCCCGCAGCAGCTTCGCTATGCCGGGGTAGAGCGGGTTCAGGCGCAGCCAGTGGCCGCGGTCGTGAGCCATCAGCTCCCGGCGACTGCGGTTGAGGGCGTCCGCGTACCGAGCCAGGATGCGCGGACCCGCGTCGCGGCGAGCCTGGTCGAACTCCTCCTGGCGCGACGGCATGCGGCCGGCGGCCAGCAGGTGCTGAATCAGCAGGTAGTCGTCGCCGGCGCGGATGAAAGGGCGGAGTTGCATGAAGCGCCGTCGCAGTGCGACGGGAACGGCACGCGGCGCGGCCGGCGGCCGGCCGCCGGCCGCGCCGGAATCGGCGCTCCGGGCCAGGCGTTCGTAGGCCACCCACGAGCTGAACAGACACTCGGCCGCCGAGTCGCAGATCACGCCGTCGAAGTCGATGAACAACCGGAGCGGGCGTCCCATGCGACCGCAGCGTCAGTCGGCTGCCGGCAGATGCAGCACCTCGCCGGCGTGCGGGACGTACAGGATGCCGGAGTCCTCGCGGTTCTGATAATCGCCCAGCTCCACGGTCGCCGGATCCCGGTAACCGAGCCCGATCCGTTCGCACAGGGAACGCGGCAGGGCGGTAGCCAGCTCCACGTCGATTCTGGGCCGCTCGACGCCGTCGTGGTATTCGCCGACGCCGCGGACCAGCGCCGAGTGCGCCAGCACGCCGCGCGGGACGTCGGGGAAGCGGTGCCGCTGTGCCACCAGGTAGTCGGTGACGTGGTAGCCGACCTGCTCCAGGTGGGTGCCCCAGGTGGCCGAAAGCTTGTCGATCTGCGGCCCGTAGATGATCAGCCGGCCTCCGTCGGCGACCACCGATTCCAGCTTGTACATCACCTTGCCGCCTACCCACAGCTCGTCGTACATCGCCGGGGCGTGGCCGAGCACGGTGTGGTAGCGGCGTGGCGTATGGGTGACGTGTATGCGGGCGGAATGATCGGCCGCTTCGCTCCATGCCTGGCGTGGCTCTCCGACGTACAGCCCGTCGAGCTCGGGCGGTTCCTGCCCGGGTTGCACGACCATGGCGATCAGGTGACAGGCGGTCGGCACCAGTTCGGCCGCCTGCTCTATGACGCGGCGCGCCGGCGTATCCTTGTGCCCGATGGTCCGCATGCAGGTGATCACTGCGCTGAGCCAGTGGAAGAAGTCCAGAAACTCGCCGCCGGAGATGCCGGGGAACAGGTACTTGTGGCCGCCTGAGAAGCCGACGATCTCATGCGGGAACACCGGACCGACGATCAGCAGCAGGTCATAGTCGAAGACTGCCCGATTGATCGTCACGTCGATCGCTTCGGCGAAACGGCCGTCGGTGGCCGCGGCGATCTGGCGTTCGGTGAACGAGCCGATCCGTTGCAGCGTTCCCGGCGTGTCCCAGCGGTGGTTGAGGAAGCGGCTGGCGGCGAAGCGCTCCGCACGATCGGCGGCGCTCACGCCGTAGAGCCGGGCGATCGCTTCATCCGGCATGATCGGGTGCGTGCCCAGCGCCACCATGTAGTCGAGCCGCCGCGCGTGTGCGCCGATGACCTCATCGACGGCTCGTATCAATGCCGGCAGCGGCGCGGTGCGGGTAGCGTCGGGCGTGATCGCCAGCACCCGCCGCGACTCGTACAGCGCTCGCGGCGTCCCGGCTTCGATGCGGCTGCAGATGTCCTGGTAGGTCAACGCTGCGCCGGCCGGCGTCCCGGGGCGCTCCGCCGTCAGAAGGTCCGCCATCTCCTCTTCCTCCTTGTGGCCGTCCAGGTGCTCAGGCGCGCGCAGGTCCGGCATCGACGTTCAGATGTTATCGACCAGAAAGCCGCCGTCGACCGGGATCGTCGCGCCCGTCACAAACCCGGAGGCGGCAGCACTCGCCAGGAATACCGCGGCGCCGGCCAGCTCCTCCGGTTCGCCGAACCGCGCGAACGGCGTGCGGCCGAGCACCTGCCGGCCGCGCTCGGTCGGTTCGCCGGTCCGTTCGTCGATCAGCAGCCGCCGGTTCTGCTCGGCCAGGAAGAACCCCGGCGCGATGGCGTTCACGCGGATGCCGTGGGGAGCGAACTCCTTCGCCGTCGCCTCCGTGAGGTTCGTCACTCCCGCCTTCGCCGCCCCGTAGGCCCAGACGCGTGACAGCGGTTTGTACGAGGACATCGACGCGATATTGATTATCGATCCGCTGACCCCGCGATCGATCCAGTACGCCGCGACGACCTTGGTGGGGACCACGCAGCCGGCGATCAGGTTGAGCTCGATCGTCTGCCGAAAGACGTCGATGTCGATCTCGGTGAATGGGCCTGCGCTCAGATTGCCGCCGACCGCGTTGATCAGGACGTCGGGGCGTCCCAGACGCTCCTCGGTGTGCGCGAGCGCCTGCCGGACCGCGGCGAGCGAACCGGCGTCGGCGACCGCGCCGGTCGTCCGTTGCGGAGCGTTCAGCGCGCTCAGCGCGCGGTCGACCGTGTCCGCTCGGCGGCTCCATACCGCTACGCGCGCGCCGGCGTCCAACAGGCCGCGCGCCATGCCGACCGCCAGCGTCGCTCCGCCGCCCGAGATGGCGACGGTGCAGTCCAGCGAGAAGAGCGGCGACATGGTGGTCACGTCGCCGTCCAGTCTGTGTGGAACGTGCCGGGGCGGTCGACCCGCTCGTAGGTGTGGGCGCCGAAGTAGTCGCGCTGCGCCTGGATCAGGCTTGCCGGCAGGCGGGCGGTCCGGTAGGAGTCGAAGTAGCTGAGCGCCGACGCGAACGCCGGGATCGGTATTCCGCCCGCGGTTGCTGCCCCAACCACCTGCCGCCATGCGGACTGAGCCCCGTGCAGCACGTCGGCGAAATACGGGTCGAGCATCAGATTGGCCAGGCCCGGGTCGCGCGCGTACGCTTCCTTGATCCGCTGCAGGAAGCGCGCGCGGATGATGCAGCCGCCCCGCCAGATCATCGCGATCGCCCCGTAATCGAGCTGCCAGTCGTACTCGGCGGCAGCGGTCCGCATCAGCGCGAACCCCTGAGCGTACGAGCAGATCTTCGCGGCATGGAGCGCCGTGCCGATCGCGTCGGCCAGTTCCTCGCGGTCGCCGGCGAAGGTCGTGCCGGGACCGCGCAGGACGCCGGCGGCGGCGATCCGTTCCGCCTTCGCGGCCGACAAGGAGCGCGCGAACACCGCTTCGGCGATCGTGGGCACCGGGGCTCCCAGCGCCAGCGCGGACTGCCCGGTCCAGGTCCCCGTGCCTTTCTGTCCCGCCTTGTCGAGGATCACGTCGACGATCGGCGAGCCGGTCTCCGGGTCGGTAGCGGCCAGTATCCGTGCCGTGATCTCGATCAGGTATGAGTCCAGATCGCCGCGGTTCCAGGCCGCGAAGCGTTCGTGCATCTCAGCACGGGTCATGCCGCACAGGTGCTGCAGCAGGGCGAACGCCTCGGCGATGAGCTGCATGTCGCCGTACTCGATGCCGTTGTGCACCATTTTGACATAATGGCCGGCGCCGCCGGCGCCGATGTAGGTGCAGCAGCGGCTGCCGTCGACCTCCGCGGCGATCGCCGTCAGTATGGGACTGACGATCCGGTACGCGGCCTCGCTGCCGCCCGGCATGATGCTCGGACCGCGCAGCGCCCCCTCGTCTCCGCCCGACACCCCGGTGCCCAGGTACAGCAGGCCGGCGTTTTCCGCGGCCCGGCACCGGCGCACCGTGTCGGCGAAGAACGAGTTGCCACCGTCGAGGATAACGTCGCCGGGCTCCAGCAACGGCGTGAGCTCTGCGAGCACCGCGTCGACCGGCGCGCCGGCCTGGACCATCAGCAACACCCGCCGCGGCCGGTTGAGCGCCGCGACCAGCTCCGGCAGCGTGCGGCACGGCAGGATCCGCTTTCCCGCGCCAGCGCCTTCGACAAACGCTTCGAGCGTGCGTGCCGTCCGGTTGTAGACCGCGACCGTAAAGCCGCGGCTTTCGATGTTGAGGGCCAAGTTGCGGCCCATGACGGCCATCCCGACCATTGCGATATCGGCCATCATGTGTGCTGGCATCATAGGCGCGCGCGCGCCGTCTTGTACATCGTCAGCCGGAGACCGCGGCGTACAGGCGGTCAGCGACCGCCGGAGGCGTAGCGGTGCCGTCGATGCGCCGCAGCAGGCCCGCCGCACGGTAGTACTCGACCACCGGCGTGGTCTGCGCCCGGTACGCGTGCAGCCGCCGTCGGACCGCCGTCGGATCGTCGTCCTCGCGCTGCACCGGTGAGCAGAAGCGGGCGGCGTTTGCCGGCATCGAAGCGACGTTGAAGGTGGCCCCGCACGCGCTGCAGGTGCGGCGGCCGGACAGGCGTCGGACTACTTCCGGCTCCGGCACGATCAACTCGACCGCGGCACGGATGTCGGCGAGATCGGCTAGCGCCTCCGCCTGCGGGACGGTTCGGGGAAAACCGTCCAGTATGAACGCCGATTCCCTCGGCATGGTCCTCAGGTGCTCGCGCACCACGGCGATGGTCAGCGAGTCGGGGACGAGCGTGCCCGACTGTAGCAGCGCGGCCACGCGGCAGCCGAGCGGGCTCCGTTGCTTCACCGCGGCGCGGAACAGGTCGCCGGTGGAGATATGACGGATGCCGGTGCGGCCGGCCAGCACGGTGGCGACCGTGCCCTTACCGGCGCCCGGCGGTCCGAGGAGAACGATCTGCATGAGGTCGGGGCTGCATGAGGTCGAGGAATGGCGAACGAGCGCCGCTGCGGCCTGGGTGACTACGTGCCCTGAGCGTAGTCGGTACGGTAGGCCTGCTGTTCGGCGGTAAGCTCGTCGACCTCGATACCCATCGTCCGCAGCTTGACCGCAGCGATCTCCCGGTCCTGCTCCTCCGGTACCGGGTACACGCGCGGCGGCATGGAGCTACCCTCCTTGGCCAACCTGATCAGGGACAGGAATTGATTGGCGAACGACATGTCCATCACTTCCGGCGGGTGGCCCTCCGCGGCGGCCAGATTCACCAAGCGGCCTTGCGCCAGGACGTACAGCCGGCGGCCGTCGCGCAGCACGTGCTCGCGATTGTTGGCCCGGACCTCCTCGGAGCGGACGGCGAGGTCGGCCAAGTCGTGCAGGTTGATCTCGCAGTCGTAGTGGCCGGCGTTGCATACGATCGCCCCGTCCTTCATCCGCTCGAAGTGCCGGCGCGTGATCACGTCGCGGATGCCGGTCGTGGTGATGAACACGTCGCCCACGGAACTGGCCGAATCCATGGTGGTTACGTTGAATCCTTCCAGGGTAGCCTGCAGCGCCGCGATCGGATCGACTTCGGTCACCACGACGTTGGCGCCAAGGCCGCGCGCGCGTTGCGCCACGCCGCGCCCGCAGTGCCCATAGCCGGCGACGACGATGCGCTTGCCCGCGAGCAGCACCGACGTGGCGCGCAGCACACCGTCGAGCGCCGACTGTCCGGTGCCGTAGACGTTGTCGAAGTCCCACTTGGTGACGGCGTCGTTCACCGCGATCACGGGGTACCGGAGTGCGTGGTCGTCGGCCATGGCGCGGAGTCGATGCACGCCGGTGGTGGTTTCCTCGGTGCCGCCGACGATGCCGGCGGTCATGCCGTCGCCGGCCGCGTGCGCGCGAAAGATGAGATCGGCGCCGTCGTCGAGCGTCAGGGTGGGGTCGACGGCCAGGGTCTGGTCGATGCACCAGTAGAACTCGTCGGTGGAAAGGCCGTGCCATGCGTAGATCGGGGTGCCTTCCGCCGCCAGCGCTGCAGCCACATCGTCCTGGGTGGACAACGGGTTGCAGCCCGACCATGCCAGCTCCGCGCCGGCGTCCCGCAGGGCGCGGATCAGGATCGCCGTCTCCTTGGTAACGTGCAGGCAACCGGCGATCCGCATGCCGGCAAGCGGCTTCGAGTCGCGGTGCAGGCTGCGCAGGTGCTGGAGCACGGGCATGCGCGATTCCGCCCAGCGGAGCTTCAGCGCGCCTTGATCCGCGAGGGCGGCATCCTTGATCTTGTAGCGGGCCACAGAACGAGTCACGGCAGGAGTGTAGTGCGAAGCGGGGCCATGGTCGACCGCTCGAGCCGCCGGTATCGAGCCGCCTCCCGGACCGGCGCCGACGGCCGCGATTGTAGCAAGCTGCCGATTGTAGTACCATCTATGCCGGTATGGCTGGGAGCGCCCTCTGGCGTGGTGTCGAACGGGCCGTCAATCAGGGGCTCAAGGGCTCGCGCGACGCCTTGGACCGTGCCCGATCGAAGGCTCGGGAGCTGGGCGAACGGGGTGCGCTGCGGCTTGACCTGCTGCAACTCGAACGGCAGCGCGGGCGGCTGCTGGAGGAGTTGGGGGCTCTGATCCATGATCGGTTGGGTGTCCAGGGCCAAGCCACGGTGTCGCGGGGGACGCCCGGCGTGAAGGAGCTCCTGATGCAGATCGACGACGTGGCAAGGCGGTGTGCCGCGAAGCGCGCGGCGCTCGAGCAGCTGGCTGCCCAGAGCGCGGCCATACAAGAGGCTCGTGGGGAGCCCGCTCAGGGGCCCACCGGGCAGTCGATGACGAAAGATGAAAAAAACGACGCTGAGCGCTTGACGGACGCAAGCGACCGTGTCTAAACTCCTTTGCCACGGTGCCTGATTGAGAGAACAGGTAACCGGGTCCGGTCGGGTCGACGCGGCTCGACCGGGAGCGGGGTTCCGGTCCGCAAGGTCGGTCCGAACCTCAGCGGTTCTTTGACATTTACAGGGATGGGGAGAGTGGGGTCCTCAATGTAAGATTCGCAGGGTGGATGCCTTCGGGTGGAAGCCCTGCACATATCACGGAGAGTTTGATCCTGGCTCAGAACGAACGCTGGCGGCGTGTCTTAAGCATGCAAGTCGAACGAGAACCATGGTGCTGCAGCTTGCTGAAGCACCGGGGGAAAGTGGCGAACGGGTGAGTAACACGTAGGTGATCTGCCCCGAAGTGTGGGATAGCCTATGGAAACATAGGGTAATACCTCATAATATCCGCGGTTTGGATGCCGCGGATGAAAGGCGCAATCGTGTCGCTTTGGGATGAGCCTGCGGTCCATTAGTTAGTTGGTGAGGTAACTGCTCACCAAGGCGATGATGGATAGCCGGCCTGAGAGGGTGAACGGTCACACTGGGACTGAGACACGGCCCAGACTCCTACGGGAGGCAGCAGCTAAGAATAGTCCGCAATGGGGGAAACCCTGACGGTGCGACGCCGCGTGGGTGATGAAGGCCTGACGGTTGTAAAACCCTTTTCTCAGCGAAGAATAAGGTGAGGAGTGGAACGCCTCATCGATGACGTTAGCTGAGGAAGAAGCCCCGGCTAATTACGTGCCAGCAGCCGCGGTAACACGTAAGGGGCAAGCGTTGTTCGGAATCATTGGGCGTAAAGGGCGCGTAGGCGGTGCAGCAAGCTTGGTGTAAAAGGCTCGGGCTCAACCCGAGGAGTGCGCTGGGAACTGCTGCGATAGAGTCTTGGAGGGGAAGCTGGAACTCCTGGTGGAGGGGTGAAATCTGTAGATATCAGGAAGAACACCGGTAGCGAAGGCGAGCTTCTGGCCAAAGACTGACGCTGAGGCGCGAAAGCGTGGGGAGCGAACAGGATTAGATACCCTGGTAGTCCACGCCGTAAACGATGTGCACTAGGCGTAGGGTGCGTTGAGTGCTCTGTGCCGAAGCTAACGCGTTAAGTGCACCGCCTGGGGAGTATGCCCGCAAGGGTGAAACTCAAAGGAATTGACGGGGGCCCGCACAAGCGGTGGAGCATGTGGTTTAATTCGATGATACGCGAGGAACCTTACCAGGGCTTGACATGTGCACGGAGACCCATGAGAATGGGTTGTCCTTAGGGACGTGCACACAGGTATTGCATGGCCGTCGTCAGCTCGTGTCGTGAGATGTTGGGTTAAGTCCCGCAACGAGCGCAACCCTTACCGTCTGTTGCCAACAGGTAAAGCTGGGGACTCGGACGGAACTGCCGGTGACAAACCGGAGGAAGGTGGGGACGAGGTCAGGTCATCATGATCCTTACGTCCTGGGCTACACACGTGCTACAATGGTCGGTACAGCGCGTTGCGAGACGGCGACGTTGAGCAAATCGTTAAAAGCCGGCCTCGGTTCGGATTGGAGTCTGAAACTCGACTCCATGAAGTTGGAATCGCTAGTAATCGCGCATCAGCATGGCGCGGTGAATACGTTCCCGGGCCTTGTACACACCGCCCGTCATACCACCCGAGTTGGGGGTACCCGAAGTCGTTTGCCGAACCGCAAGGACGGCGACGCCGAAGGTATGCCTGGTAAGGGGGGTAAAGTCGTAACAAGGTAGCCGTACCGGAAGGTGCGGCTGGATCACCTCCTTTCAAGAGCTGACGCCTTCGCCGATCAGCGGTGACCGGCGAAGGCCAGCAGGCCCTTGGGGCCTGCACGCGACTCCGCTCTTCCCATTCCCTTTTCGTTGTCACAGAAGCGCTCGGGTTGACCGTTGCGGCGGTCGTCGGCGCCGGCCCGCAGGTCCTTGACGGGACATGCGGCGGTTCGCTGAACGTCGGTGGCGCCGGTATCGATAGCCGGGGGTATAGCTCAGGTGGCTAGAGCGATGGCTTTGCAAGCCATAGGTCTGGGGTTCGAGTCCCCATACCTCCACATCGCGCCGCACCGGAGTATCCTCGGCAAGGCTACGAACAAACCGAGACGATGATGACGGACGCCTGAGCGTTGTTACGCTCGCGCGTCTTTGGACGACGGATCTTTGACAGCGGTGTGCAGGCGTCGGCGCCGGCACACCTCCGATGTCGCCGCTGGTAGACGGGGTCTTTTACAGCGGTCGTCGGACATAGGGAAGGGGAGATGGGTGATATGGCAAGCGGGCAAGAGTCTACGGTGGATGCCTTGGAGCTGCTTGGCGAGGAAGGCCGTGGTAAGCTGCGAAAAGCCACGAGTAGGAGCAAACATCCTGAGATCCGTGGATGGCCGAATGGGGTAACCCGTAGAGCTGTCAAACGCTCTACATCGCGGCCCGTAGGGGTCGCGAGGCGAAACCGGGGGAACTGAACCATCTAAGTACCCCGAGGAACAGACATCAACCGAGATTCCCTCAGTAGCGGCGAGCGAACGGGGAACAGCCTAAACCGTGTCGGTGTACAGGCTTACACCGTTGTCGGCGCGGGGTTGTAGGACCGCAGCATGGGAGGTTGTAAGGCCTCCTGCGGTGTGATCATCGGATAGTGGAACGCGTCCTGGGAAGGGCGGCCAGAGCGGGTGAAAGCCCCGTACACGAAATCCGATCGAGCACCGTCGCTGGGGCACCTGAGTACGGCGGGACACGTGAAACCCTGCCGGAATCCGGGAGGACCACCTCCCAAGGCTAAATACGAAGCAGCTACCGATAGTGGACAAGTACCGTGAGGGAAAGGTGAAAAGAACCCCGAGAGGGGAGTGAAATAGAACCTGAAACCGTAGACTTACAAGCGGTCAGAGCCCTGCCTTGCGCAGGGTGATGGCGTGCCTTTTGCAGAATGAACCGGCGAGTTATGGTGTGCAGCGAGGTTAAGGCATGGTAGTGCCGGAGCCGCAGGGAAACCGAGTCTGACAAGGGCGTATTAGTTGCATGCTGTAGACCCGAAACCGAGCGATCTATCCATGGCCAGGCTGAAGCGCTGGTAACACAGCGTGGAGGGCCGAACGGTAGTCTGTTGAAAAAGGCACCGATGAGCTGTGGATCGGAGTGAAAGGCTAATCAAGCTCGGAGATAGCTGGTACTCCCCGAAATAGCTTTAGGGTTAGCCTCGTCTTCAAGTGTCGCGGAGGTAGAGCACTGGATGGATTCGGGCCCTTCACCGGGTACCTACCCCAACCAAACTCCGAATGCCGTGACATGATGGACGGGAGTGAGACTGCGGGCGATAAGGTCCGTGGTCGAGAGGGAAACAGCCCAGACCGTTGACTAAGGTCCCCAAGAGCGAGCTAAGTGGAAAAGGAAGTGTAGGTGCGAAGACAGCCAGGAGGTTGGCTTAGAAGCAGCCATTCCTTGAAAGAGTGCGTAACAGCTCACTGGTCAAGTACTTGTGCGCCGACAATGTAACGGGGCTCAAGTTCGCCACCGAAGTCACGGGTTCGCCGCAGTGCCTTGCGCATTGCGACGGACGGTAGGGGAGCGTTCTGGCGGCTGATGAAGGTGTCTCGTGAGGGGCGCTGGAGGCGACAGAAGTGAGAATGCCGGTATGAGTAACGAAAAGACGGGTGAAAAACCCGTCCGCCAAAAGCCTAAGGTTTCCTGGGTAAAGTTAATCTGCCCAGGGTTAGTCGGCCCCTAAGGCGAGGCCGAGAGGCGTAGTCGATGGGAAACGGGTTCATATTCCCGTACCTCTGGCAGGAGATGCCGACAGGGATGACGCGTCGGAGGACGTGCAGCCGGGCGATGGTAGTCCCGGTCCAAACGGTGAGGACGTCGAAGCGGGGAGGCAAATCCCCTCGCTGAGTTCGAGCCGCCAAGGCGAGCTGAAGCCTTCGGGCTGAAGCGAAGTGCATTGAGGCTGGCGTCGAGAAATAGTCTCTAAGGGGAGCCTGCCAGGGACCGTACCGCAAACCGACACAGGTAGGCGGGAAGAGTATTCTAAGGCGCTCGAGAGAACCCGCGTTAAGGAACTCGGCAAAATGCACACGTAACTTCGGGAGAAGTGTGGCCTTGGGTGGAGAGCCGGCCTTCGGGCCGGGGATTCAGACGAGGTTGCAGAGAAATGGCCCAGGCGACTGTTTACCAAAAACACAGGTCTCTGCTAATCGGTAACGAGATGTATAGGGACTGACACCTGCCCGGTGCTGGAAGGTTAAGAGGAGGGGTGAGAGCTCCGAATCGAAGCCCCAGTAAACGGCGGCCGTAACTATAACGGTCCTAAGGTAGCGAAATTCCTTGTCGGGTAAGTTCCGACCTGCACGAATGGTGTAACGATCTGGGCGCTGTCTCGACGCGGGACTCGGTGAAATTGTAGTATCGGTGAAGATGCCGATTACCCATGGTTAGACGGTAAGACCCCGGAACCTTTACTGTAGCTTGGCATTGGTACTTGGTCTGCGATGTGTAGGATAGGTGGGAGGCTTCGAAATCTGGTCGTCAGGCTGGATGGAGCCATTGGTGAAATACCACCCTTCGTCGGTTAGGTGTCTAACGCGTGGACCTGAAACGGTCGCGCGGACCGTGTCTGGTGGGCGGTTTGACTGGGGCGGTTACCTCCTAAAAAGTAACGGAGGTGCGCAAAGGTCACCTCGCGCTGGTTGGAAATCAGCGTACGAGTGCAAAGGCAAAAGGTGGCTTGACTGCGAGACCTACAAGTCGAGCAGGTGCGAAAGCAGGTCTTAGTGATCTGGCGGTTGTGCGTGGAAGCGCCGTCACTAAACGGATAAAAGGTACTCCGGGGATAACAGGCTAATAGTGCCCAAGCGTCCACAGCGACGGCACTGTTTGGCACCTCGATGTCGGCTCATCGCATCCTGGGGCTGTAGCAGGTCCCAAGGGTTTGGCTGTTCGCCAATTAAAGCGGTACGTGAGCTGGGTTCAGAACGTCGTGAGACAGTTCGGTCCCTATCTTCCATGGGCGTCGGTTGCTTGAGAGGAGCTGCTCCTAGTACGAGAGGACCGGAGTGGACGAACCGCTGGTGTACCAGTTATCCCGCCAGGGGTATGTGCTGGGTAGCCATGTTCGGAAGGGATAACCGCTGAAAGCATCTAAGCGGGAAGCCCACCTCGAGATGAGGCAACCCGTTCTGCGCTTCGGCGCGGAACTGAAGGTACCAGATAGATGATCTGGTCGATAGGCTGGAAGTGTAAGCGCAGTAATGCGTTCAGCTTACCAGTACTAATTTACCGTTTGGCTTGTCCATATCACCTTTCTACCCTTCTCTGTCCGCGGCCTTTCCCGTCGGCCGAGTGGGCCGTGCGCCGCCGTACGCCCACCGATTGATTCGTCAGCGTGTGCCTGGTGACCATAGCGGAGGGGTCCCACCCGTTCCCATCCCGAACACGGAAGTTAAGCCCTCCAGCGCCGATGGTACTGTCCGTTTCCGGGCGGGAGAGTAGGTCGTCGCCAGGCTTTTTTGTGCCCTGAGCTTCTGTGACCCCGACCGGCGTACGGATTACGGGGAAAGCCGATTCCACCGGGCGCTGGCGGGCGGCGCTGCCGGCTGCCGGGGAGGGTGACGCGCTTATCGGTTTTCCGTGTACGATGGGCTCGCTTGATCGATCTTGGCCCGTTGTATGCTGACGCGGACGTCGCGCTCGTGCTGCACGCGGTGGTACCGGCGCGCGGCGTGCGGGGGCGGCTCGGCGACGCCTTTCGCGAGGACCGCGAAATCCGCGAGGGCATACTGGTCTCCGACCGGCTGGCGGAGGCGGTGCTGCACGCCGAAGAGCCGCTGCTTCGGGTCTCGCCGTTGCTGTTCTTCTCCATTCTGGTGGCGCGTGTCCGGCGAGACCTGTCGTTGCGGCGGTTCACGGTCGAGGGGGTGGGCCGGCGCGTGGCGGTGTTCGACGCCGGGGCGGCGCTCGCGCTCCTGACCAAACCGCACGTGTTCGACTACCTGGTGCTGCTGCTCGTATCGTTCGTCCACGTGCGTTGGGTCACCCTGGCGGTCGTCGACGACCGCGGGCGGCCTCGGTCGCTGCGTTTCGACACGCTCGATCTGGACCGGCTGATCCAGGCGGCGGCGCTGGCCGCCGAGCCGGAGCGGTATTCCGCCTATCAGCGCGTCGCGGACCTCTGTCTGTTCACCATCGGCGTCTTTCCCGAACGACTGCGGGCGACCGGCGGCCGCAGCGCCGCGGCGGTACGCGCCGAATGGATCGACAACGGGGCGCGCTTCTATCGCTTGGCGTCCCGTCATCGGACCGCCCACGAGCTGCGCATGGACGGCGTGCTGGCCGAGCTGGCCGACAACTTCAACTTGGCCGCAAAGCCCCTCAACGTGCTGTCGGAGCGCTATCTGTGGCGAGCCGGCCGCCCGCCGTTTCTGCCGTAGCCGGATCGGGTCATGACACTCCTGCTGATCCTGGCGGCGGGCACGCTGACGTTCTCTTTTCTCTGCTCCGTGCTGGAGGCGGTGATACTGAGCGTGACCCCCAGCTACGTGGCCGCCGAACGGCGTGCCGGACGGCGCATCGGGAACCTGCTGCATCGGCTCAAGAACGACATGGACCGGCCGCTGGCGGCGATCCTCACCCTGAATACCATCGCCAACACCGCTGGCGCATCGGCCGTCGGATGGCGGGCCGGGGAGGTCTTCGACAGCGTGCCGGTTGGCGCGGTCTCAGCGGCGTTGACGCTCCTGGTGCTGATCTTTTCGGAGATCATTCCCAAGACGCTCGGCGCTACCTACTGGCGCCGTCTGGCGGCGCCCGCCGCGTGGGCGATTCAAGGCCTGATCGTCGCCATGTATCCGATGGTGATGTTCGCCAATCGCATCGCCGCCCTGATCGCCCGCAACCGGTCGGCCGCCGTCAGCAGGAGCGAGATCAGGGCGATCGCCTATCTGGGCCGCAGCCATGGCGTCATCGAGGCGGACGAGTCGCGCATTCTGGAGAGCGTGATGCGGTTCGGGGAACGTACGGTGCGGTACGCGATGACGCCGCGCACGGTGGTGGTGGCGCTCGACGAGTCGCAGACGCTTGCGGAGGCGGCCGCCGCCGACCTGCGGCCGTCGCGGATCCCAATCTATCGGGGCAGCATCGATTCGGTCACCGGGTACGTGCTGCGCTACGAGTTGCTGCTCGGCGTCGCGCGCGGAGAAGGCGATCGAACCGTCGCTTCGCTGCGCCGCGATATCCTGCCGCTGCCCGATACGCTGTCGTTGCGCGCGGCCTTCTCCCGGTTGCTGGGGCGCCACGAGCATATCGCGCTGATCGTGGATCAGTACGGCGGGACGGCCGGCATCGTTACCGTCGAAGACCTCGTCGAGACGCTGCTGGGCTTGGAGATCGTCGACGAAACCGATAGCGCGACCGACATGCAGGAGTTGGCGCGCCGTCTGTGGGCGCTGCGTGTGCAGCGCCGGGGCCTTGCGGCCGAAGGAGACGAGCTTACGGCCCCGAACGCCGATGCGGCGACCGCCGGCGGCGCCGGCGAAGGAGCGGGCGAAGGAGCGGGCGAAGGAGCGGGCGGCGAACCGGGTGAAACGGTTGAGCGGTAGCTGCCGGCCGGCGGCGGAACGCTCCTGCTTTGAAGGATAAAGCACTTGAATCCGGATGATTTCGATGGCACACTGCGCGCGATGACAACTCCGATGGCGATGGACCGGCATGCGGCGGACGAGCTGCGGTTCATCCGTACGACGATGGAACGGGCGGTGCGCTTCGACGCCGTGCCGGGTGTCGGCATGATCCTGATGGGGACCGCAGCGATCGCCGCGTACGGCGCTACGCGGCTCATGCCGGAAGCATGGCTCACGATCTGGCTGGCAACCGCGGCAGCGGCCTTCATCACCGGGATGACCGCAATGACGCTGAAGGCGCGGCGCGGCGGGCTGTCGGTCTGGTCGCGGCCGGCTCAGTCGTTCGTCGTCACCTTCGTCCCGCCGCTGGTCGTCGGCGCCCTGCTTACCGGAGCGCTCGGCACCGCCGGAGCGCACCACCTGATGCCGGGAGCGTGGCTCAGCCTGTACGGCATCGCCGCGCTGACCGGTGGAGCGTTCTCGGTGCGAAGCGTGGCCGTCATGGGGACCGGCTTTCTGCTGCTCGGCGCCGCGGCGCTCCTGTACGCGCCGGCGGGCCCGGTTCTGATGGTCTGCGGCTTCGGCGTCATGCACGTGGCGTTCGGTGCGCATATCGCCAATCGACATGGCGGCTGAGGGCGGCCATCCGGCGCCGGAGGCCGCCGCGCATCTTGCGCAGGGAGTTGCCGCAAGCGCACGGACCTTCGATACCGTGGTGCATGAACGGACCCGGCTGGCGATCCTCAGCTCGCTGTCGGCGGCGCAGGCCATGAGCTTTCGCGAGATGAAGTCGCTGCTCGGCGTGACCGACGGCAACCTCAGCGTGCATGCTCGCAAGCTCGAGGACGCCGGCTACATCGCCGTGCGCAAGGGATTCCGCGGACGCCAGCCCCGCACCACCTTCGCCCTGACTCGGGCAGGCCGCGACGCGCTGGAGGCCTACCTGCGGCACATGGAGGCGCTGATCTCGGCGATCGGTCGTCTCGGCGCCGGTCCTCCCGGCGTCCGGGACGCGGTCGCGGAGGGCGATCTGGTTCCGTATCCGGTCGCCACCGGCGCGTTGGCTGGCTCGTGATGTCCGGCGTCAACGGAGGGAACGAAACGCGCTCTGGAACCGCAAACGGCGCCGGTGCCGGAAACGGGGCCGACGGCCGAAATGGAGCGAACGGCTCGGCCGGCGTCGGACCGCGGCACGTCGGCATCATCATGGACGGCAACGGGCGCTGGGCGGAAGCGCGGCGCCTGTCGCGCTATGACGGGTACCGAGCCGGCACCGACGCCGTGCGCGAGGCTGTCGAGTGCGCGGCCGACCTGGGCATCCGCGTGCTGACGCTGTATGCGTTCTCGTCGGATAACTGGCGCCGGCCGTCCGGTGAGGTGCAGATACTGTTGTCGCTGTTCCAGTGGTACCTGCAGCAGGAGACCGGCAACTGCGAGCGGCGGGGGGTGCGCATCTCGTTCCTCGGCCGCCGCGATCGCTTCCCCCCGGCGCTGCAGCGCGAGATCTCGCGCAGCGAGGCGGCGACGCGGACCTGCGACCGGCTGCTGCTGCGCATCGCCGCCGACTACTCGGCGCGCGACGCCATCCTGGCCGCGGCCGCCCGGCTGCCGGCCGGCGACGCGTCCACGCGCGTCGATTTCGCCCGCACGCTGACCGGCGGCAGCGGCGATCTGGCGGACGTCGACCTGATCGTGCGCACCGGGGGCGAGCAACGGCTGAGCGACTTTCTGCTCTGGGAGGCCGCCTATGCCGAGCTGGTCTTCACGCAGACGCTATGGCCCGACTTCACGCGGTCCGATCTGGACTCGGCCATCGTCGAGTTCCGCCGGCGGGAGCGGAGGTTCGGCGGTATCGCCGCCTGCCGCGAGCGGCCCGTGCCGGTGAGCGTTGCAAGCGGCGCCGCTTCGGCCGGTCGACGAGACCCCGCGCCAGACGTTAGGATGACGGGCGACAGAGCATCCGGGGCAGGCTGATCGCCCGCGCGCTGCAGCCGTCCCCAGAGTGAGGTAATCCATGCCATACGACCCCGTGATGGTGCAGCCGATGCGCGACGAGCTTGCGCGCGCCGGCGTCGCCGAGCTGCTGGCCCCCGAGGACGTCGATCGGTTCATGGCGCAGACCGACGGCACCGCGTTCCTGGTGGTCAATTCGGTATGCGGATGCGCCGCCGGCAGCGCTCGCCCGGCGGTCGCCCTGGCGTTGCAGCAGGACCCCAGGCCGCAGCGCGTCGCCACCGTGTTCGCAGGACAGGATATGGAGGCGACCGAGCGGGCGCGGAGCTACTTCGCCGACTATCCGCCGTCGAGCCCCTCGTTCGCGCTGTTCCGTGACGGCGAGTTGGTGCACCTGTTCCCTCGCCACCGCATCGAGGGACGCGATCCGCGGTCGATCGCCGCCGACCTGCGGAAGCTGTTCGACCGCCACTGTGGCTGAGTTCGCCGACCCGCGCTCCCGACCCAGGCGATCCTCACGTGGCTGAACGCCGGCGATCGTTCGCGGCCCCCGATCATCGGCACCTCGGTGAGTTGCACGGCATCACCGTCGCGGTCGATACCGACGGTCCGTTGTACGTCGGGCGCTTCTTCGAAGAGCGTGACGGTTCCCTGCTGCTGTTGGACGCGGCTTCGCACGAGGAAGGCGCCGGCGGCCTCTCCAAGGCCGAGTATCTGTACCGAGCGGCGCGCTACGGAATCTGGAAGCAGTTCCCCAGCGTGTCGGTGCCGCGGTCCGGCGTGACATCCGTGCGTCGTCTGGCGGACATCGACGACGCCCCGGCGTGACCCGGTGCCCGTGCGGGCGCTTGAACGTGGCCGGCCGTCTATGAAGCCGGATTCAATGGGGTCGAGCACGCGCCGGGCTCCCGTGTGCGTTGCAGTCATGCTGGTGACGCTCGCCGGTTGCGGCCGGGAGGTCGATGTCCGTTCCTATCGAGAGGTGACGATAGCCCCGACGCCGGTCGGCGCGCTGTTCGATTCGACCGGAGCCGATGCCGGCGCAGGCGCGGGGACGGAAGGGAACTGGCGTTGGGACACCCCGAGCGAGTGGAGCGAGCTGCCCGGAGACCGGCTTCGCTTGGCGCGGTTCGGGCTGCCGGGCGGCGGCGAGAGCACCGTGGTGGCGCTGGCAGGCGACGCCGGCGGGGTGGAAGCCAATGTGCGGCGGTGGCTCACGCAGCTCGGCTTGAGCTTACCTCCCGACCGCGTGCGCACCTTCCTGAGCAGCGCGTCGTCCGTGCGGGGCGGACTCGACTTCACCGTCTTCGACTTCATTCCCCTGGTCGCCGGTCGGGATGATACGGCATTCCTGACGGGGATCGCCTCGGTCGGCGGGCAGACCTTGTTCGTCAAGGCGGAGGCTCCGGCCCGCGTCCTGGCCGAGCAGCGGGCCGCGTTCGCGGACCTCCTGATCTCGCTCCGCCGGCGATCCGCCGGTGACGGGAACGAGGCGTACGGGAACCGGGGCTAGCGGGGATGCTGGTTCAGGCGATCCGGCGCAGCCCGCTGGTGCGGGCCGCGATAAACCTGCGCGTCACCGTGGTCTGCCTGGCGCTGCTGTTCCTGCTGACGCTGCTCGGCACCTTTCATCAGGTGTCGCACGGCCTCTACGACGCTCAGCAGCGCTACTTCGGAGCCTGGGTAACCCTGGTGGGCGGCATCGTGCCGCTGCCCGGCGCGCAGCTCGTGCTCTGGGTGCTGTTCGTAAACCTGCTGGCGGTCACCGCCTTCCGGTTCGTCTATCGGTGGTCGCGGGTCGGCATCCTGATCATCCACCTGGGAATGTTCGCGATGTTCTTCGGCATGTTCTTCACCTCCTACTTTGCGCAGGAGTCCTTCCTCCGGCTGCAGGAGGGGGAGTGGCGCAATACCAGCGAGGATTACTACGAGTGGGAGGTTGCCGCCTGGAGTGAAGGGACCAAGGCGCGTGACGTGAGCGCCGTCGACCTGCGGCGCCTGGCTCCCGGCGATCAGGTGGCGCTGTCCGCGCTCGGCCTGACCATGCTGGTGGAGGAGAATCATCCGAGCGCGGACGCCTTCCTGCCGCCGGAGGGCCGGACCAGTCCGTTGCTGAACGCGCGCGGCATCGCCGGCCTGCAGCCGCGGCGGCGCTCGGTCCGCCCGGAGGAGAACCGGCCCGGCGTGATCCTGCGCGTCAGCGGCGCTTCCGAGAGCGCATCGCTCGTGTTGTGGGCGCTGGACCCGGCGCCGACGCCGGTGACGCTGGGCGGCCGGCGCTACGCGTTCTCTCTGCGCCGCGCGCGCCGCGAGTTGCCGGCGCTGATCGGCCTGCGGGACTTCCGCGCCGAGTTCTACCCGGGCACCGACACGCCCCGGTCGTTCGAGAGCGACGTGGTCGTGGAGGCGCCCGGCACCCGGCGGCCGGTGCTGATCTCGATGAACAAACCGCTGCGGTTCGACGGATTCACCTTCTATCAGGCTTCCTACGATTTCGACGCCGCGGGCGCCGCCTACTCGACGTTGGCCGTGGTGGAAAACCGCGGCCGCATCGTTCCGTACGTGGCGACCGCGCTGATCGCCATCGGCTTGGCCGTCCACTTCGTGCAGACTCTGGTCCGCCCCGGCCGGCGCCGCAGCGTCGCCGTGCAGGAGCCGTCGTGAGCGCCGGCCCGGCCCCGCTGATCGGACCCGTCGGCGGCATGACGCGGTCCACGCGCCTCCTCCTGTTGGCGGTGCTGGCGGTGCTGGCGGTGCTGGCGGCGTCGATGATCGGACGCTTCGGGCGCGGCGACCGCTCTACCGGATACGTGCCCCCGGAACCGAAAATCGCCAGCGCCGCGGCGCTCCGGCCGCTCATGGTGATAGAGGACGGGCGTCCCAAGCCACTCGACAGCTTTGCTCGCAACACGTTGCTGCGCTACTCCGGCCGCGAGCGCTACGCCGGCCAGTCAGCGATCGATTGGCTGGCGCGGGTGCTGCTGTCCCCGCAGAGGACCTATCGAGACGAGGTGTTCCTGATCGACCATCCGGAGGTGCTGGAGGCGATCGGCGTGCCGTCGCGGGGGCGCGGCCGCTACAGCTTCGAGGGGTTGCGCGCAGGCCTCGCGGAGCTCGAGGAACTGGCCAGCTTGGCTACCGACGTCCCTTCCGAGCAGCGGAGCCCGGTGCAGCGTGAGTTGATTCGCGTCTGGAACAACCTGTTGGACTTCACCGGACTGCTTACCTCCTTCGGCTTCACCTATCCGGACCGGGAGGCGTTCCTGGTCGACTCGGAAGCGGCGGCTGCCGCGTTGCAGCTGCCGGCGCCGGGGCCGTACAGCTACCTCGATATCGCGATGCGCCGGACGCTGGTGGAGGAGCGCGCCGCCGCGGCGCTCGCCGGCCACGGCGAGTCCGGCAGGCTCGCCGACGCCGACCGCATCGTGCTGGGTCTGGTGCGGAACCTGCGGCTGTGGGACCAGGCGTACGGGAGCCTGCCGCTGCCGGTGATCCCGTTGGCGAGCGGCGGCCGGGAACGGTGGCTGAGCCCCTGGCAGGCGCTGGCGGAGCCGGAGTTGGCGGCGGCGACCGGCGACGAGTTGATCGCGCTGCGCGATCTGCAGGTCGCGTACGTGGAGGGGTGGCAGGCGCGCTTCGATCTTGCGGCGCGCACGTTCGAACTCGCTCAGGAGCGCCGCCTGGGAACCGCCATGGCGCTGCCCGAACCGGCGCTGGAGCTTTTCTACCGCCGGGTGGATCCGCTCTCCTATGCCCGCTGGGCCTACCTGCTGGGCACGGCGCTGGCGTTGCTGGCCCTGCTGATCGGCCGCCCGCTGGCCGAGCGGGCCGGCGTGGGCGCGCTGGCGCTCGGCTTTGCCATCCACACCGCGGGGATCGTGCTGCGGATGATCATCAGCGGCCGGCCGCCGGTCACCAACCTGTACGAAACGTTCGTGTTCGTCGCCTGGGGAGCCGCCGGCGCCGGTCTCTATCTGCGCCACGTGCGCGGCAATGGCATCGGCACGCTGAGCGGGTTGACGATCGGATTTCTGCTGCTGTGGATATCCGGCAAGTTCGCGGCCGAGGGCGACACGCTGCGGCAACTGCAGGCGGTCCTGGACACCAACTTCTGGCTGTCGACACACGTGGTGGTGATCACCAGCGGATACTGCGCCTGCGTGTTCGCGGGTTTCGTCGGCCACGTCTACCTGTTCCAGCTCGTCGAGGGCCGCGCCGACGATGCCCGCCTGCGTCAGACCTACCGGCTGCTGTTCGGCGCGCTGGCGTTCGGGCTGATCCTGTCGTTCACCGGCACCATGCTCGGCGGTATCTGGGCCGATCAGTCGTGGGGCCGCTTCTGGGGGTGGGACCCCAAGGAGAACGGCGCGCTGATGATCGTGCTGTGGTGCGCGATACTGTTCCACGCGCGGCTGGGCAAGATGATCCGCGAGTACGGCATGGCGGTCGGCTCGGTGATCGGCATCGTGGTGGTGATGCTCGCCTGGTTCGGGATCAACGAGCTCGGCGTGGGGCTCCATTCCTACGGCTTCACCGAAGGGGTGCTCTCCGGACTGCTCGTCTACGCCGCCGTCGAGGCGGTCTTCCTGACGGCGATCGCGCTGCTGATCCGCCGGCGGCTCCGGCGCCCGGACGCTGCGGCTGAGAGCACGGTGCGCGCGCCGGCGACCGGACGTGGATGAGCCGCCGCTCGCCGCGCTCGCCGCAGGCGCGCATGACCTTCCTGGAACATGCCGAGGAACTGCGCCGGCGGGTGATCGTGTCGCTGGCCGCCGCGCTGGTAGCTGCCGGCGTCTGCTACGCGTTCCATGCATGGATCCTCGATCTGCTGCTCGCGCCGCTCGAACCGATCCAGGAGCGGCTCGGCGAGCGGCAACTCTACGCGACGTCGCTGTTCGAAGGGTTTCTGGTGCGGGTGAAGGTGGCGCTGCTGGCAGGGTTGATCGTGTCGCTGCCCGTGCATGGCTACAACGTGGTGAGGTTCGTCTTTCCCGCCCTGCAGCGCAGGGAGCGGCGCGTGATCGCCGGCTCGCTTGCGGCCAGCGTGGTCCTGGTCTGCGCCGGCTTTCTCTATGGTTACTATGAGGTGGTGCCGCTGTCGGTAGAGTTTCTCACCGGGCCGGGATTCGTCCCGGAGCGGGTGGGGATCCTGCTGAGCTACGACCGCAACGTGTTTTACCTGCTGCAATTGCTACTGGTCTTCGCGCTGGTGTTCCAGATGCCGGTGGTGCTGCTGCTGTTGCTGCGCGCCGGCGTGGTGACCCGCCGCGGGCTGCTACGGGTAAGCCGCTTCGCGATCGTTGGCATGTTCGCGGTGGCGGCGCTCGTCACGCCGCCTGACGTCGTGTCGCAGGTCAGCTTGGCGCTGCCCATGGTGGCGATGTTCTTCCTGACGATCCTGATCGCCCGTATCTTCCGCTTGGGAGACGGGTGATGTTCGGTCTGGGCATCTGGGAGATCGCCGCCATCGCGCTGGTGATCGTGGTGTTCGTCAAACCGAGCGAGCTGCCGAGCGCGGCGCGCACCGCCGGCCGCGTGGTGCGGCGCATCCGGACCGCCATCGCCCGCGCCAAGGCGGAGATGCGCCAGATCAGCACGGCGCTGGAGCGGACTGCGGCCGAGCGCGACCCGGACACGCCGCCGGATGACGCGATCCATCCCATGCAGGCGCGGCCGCCGGCGGGCGAGCAAGACGCCGGCGCGCGACCGGGTTATAGTGACAGGACCTCGTCCGGGGACGCGGTAGAGAGGTAGCAAGCAATGCTTGGTCATCCGGAGATACTGATCGTCGGCGTGATCGTCCTGGTGCTGTTCGGCGCCTCGGCGATCCCGCGGTTCGCGCGCTCGATCGGCCGCGCCAAGGCGGAGTTCGAGAAGGGGCTGACCAACGGCCAGAAGGACGCGGACGGCGACGAAGGCGACCGCAAGACGTTGAAGCATTCCGCGGAGTCCGGCGAAAGAACCGGATAAGGACCGCCCGGGCGCCCGGCTTCAGGTTCCGAGCAGCGCTGCCACCCGGTCCAGCAGCCGGTGCGCAGCTTGCTCCTTGTTCAGCTCGGGGAGCGGCTCCACAGTGCTCGTCCGATTGATGCCCGTCCGATTGATCAGCGTCAGTGCGACCCGGGCGGCGCCGAATGGCCGGCGGTCGGCGCCGACCCGGTTGGCGGCGATCAGGTCGAGCCGCTTCGCCTCCAGCTTGCGGCGCGCTTCCTCCAGCAGCCGTTCGGTCTCGGCAGCGAACCCGACCACCACCGCCGGCCGCTGCCAGCCGTCCCGTCCATCGGCCAGCGCCGCCAGGATGTCCTCGGTCGGCTCCAGCGCGATCGTCAGCGCCGGGCGGTCCGCCTTCTTGATCTTGCCTGGCGCTGGCGCGGCGGGGCGGAAGTCGGCGACCGCCGCCGACATGATCAGCGCGTCGCAGATCGGCAGGCACCGCTTGACGGCGCGCGCCATCTCGGCCGCGCTCTCCACCGGGACCGGCGTGATGCCGGGCTCCGGCTCGGCGGCGGCCGTGGTCACCAGCGTGACGGCCGCGCCGCGGTCGCGCGCGGCCGTGGCGACGGCGCGGCCCATCAGACCGGACGAGCGGTTGGTCAGGGTCCGCACGGGGTCCAGCGCCTCGCGCGTGCCGCCGGCGGTCACCAGCACGGTCCGGCCGCGCAGGTCGCCGCCGGCGCCAAGCGCGCGGCGGACGTAGCGGGCGATCGCGGCGGGCTCGGCCATGCGCCCGATCCCGTGGGCTCCGGAGGCCAGCCGGCCGGTCTCCGGCGGGATGATGGTCATCCCGTCGGCGGCGAGCCGCTCGACGTTGCGCTGCGTCGCCGGCTTGTCCCACATCGTGCTCTCCATCGCCGGAGCCACCAGTACCGGCGCGGGGCTGGCGAGCACGGCGGCGGCCACCGCGTCGTCGGCCGCACCTGCGGCCAGACGGGCCATGGTGTTGGCGGAAGCGGGCGCCACCACCACCAGATCATGCGCCGCCGCCATCTGCACGTGCTGGACGCCGGCATGGTCGGGATCGAACAGGTCGGTGACCACCCGCTCGCCGGTGATCGCCTGAAAGGTGAGCGGCTGGATGAACCGCCGGGCCCCGGCGGACATGACCACCCGCACGCGGAGGTCGAGTTGCACCAGCTCGCTGACCAGGGCCGCCGCCTTGTACGCGGCGATGCCGCCGGTGACGCAGACCAGCACCGACCGGCCGGCGAACGGGCTCCGCTCCGCTCCGGCGCTCACGTCTTGCGGCCGGCGTTCGCCTGCCAGATCAGGCGAAGGCCCTTCAACGTGATCCACGGATCGACGCCGTCGATCGCGCGGGTCAGGGGGGCGATGGTATCGGCAAGCCCGCCGGTCGCCAGCACGTAGGGGGCGCCGCCCAGCTCGGCGCGGAAGCGCGCCACCATCCCTTCCACCAAGCCGACATAGCCGTAGATCAGCCCGGACTGCACCGCGTGCGCGGTGTTGGTGCCGATCGCGTGCGGCGGCGCCACCAGCTCGATGCGGCGCAGCTTGGCGGCGCGTTCCGCCAGCGCGTCGGCGGCGATCTCGATGCCGGGGGCGATCGCCCCTCCCAGATACTGGCCGTCCGCGTCGATCGCGTCGAACGTGGTGCCGGTACCGAAGTCGACCACGCAGATCGGCCCGCCGTGCTCCGCGAACGCTGCCGCCGCGTCCACGATGCGGTCGGCGCCCACGTCGCGCAGACTGTCGTAACGCACGCGGACGCCGGTCTTGACGCCGACGCCGACGATCAGCGGCTCCAACCCCAGGCGACGGCGGCACAGCGCCGCGAACACCCCCTGCACCGCCGGCACCGAGCTGGCGATCGCCACCGCGTCGATCGCGTCCTCCGACAGCCCCTCGAGCTGCAGGAGCTGACGCAGCAGCACGGCGTATTCGTCGGCCTGAACGTTGGCGCGGGTCGACAGCCGCCACGTGGCGCTGGGGGCCGCGTGCTTGGCGGCGTCATCGGGAAAGGTTCCCAGCACGATGTTGGTGTTGCCGACGTCGACGCAGAGCAGCATCAGTTCGCCGGCTCCAGCGGCACGTTGTCGATCAGCCGCACCGAGCCGACGCGGGCAGCGACCGACGCCACCCCCGGCCGCGCCACCGTGTCGAGCTCCGTCATCGTCTCCGGGTCGGCTACGCTCACGTACTCGACGTCGACCGCGCCGGCCAAGCGGTCGCGGAGGACGGTGCGCAGCGTCTCGGCATCGCGCTCGCCGGAGCGAAAGCGCGCCCGGCACGCCGCCAGCGCCCGCGGGATCGCAACCGCGCGGGCGCGCTGGTCGGCGGTGAGCAGCGCGTTGCGGGAGCTGAGCGCCACCCCGTCGCGGTCGCGCACCGTGGGGCAGACGACCAGGTCGACGTCCACGTCCAGGTCGGCGACCATGCGGCGGATCACCGCCACCTGCTGCGCGTCCTTCTGCCCGAAGTAGGCGCGCGCCGGGGTGACGATGTTGAGCAGCTTGGTCACCACCGTGCAGACTCCGCGGAAGTGGCCGGGGCGCGCCAAGCCTTCCAGCCGCTCGGCCACGCGTCCGGGCGCCACGGTCGTGTCGCAACCGGGCGGATACATCGTCCGCACCTGCGGCGCGAACACCAGCGAGGCGCCGGCGTCGCGGAACAGCGCCAGATCGGAGTCACGCGTGCGCGGGTAGGAAGCGATGTCGGCGGCGTCGGAGAACTGCGTCGGGTTGAGGAACAGCGTCGCCACCACGGTGTCCCCGGCGGCCATGGCGTGCTCGACCAGGGAGCGGTGCCCGGCATGCAGCCCGCCGAGCGTCGCCACCAAACCGACCGTCGACCGGCCGACGCTGCGCACGAACGCGCGCACCTGGTCGATCCGCTCGACGACTCTCATGCCGTCCTCGTGCGCAGGCGCGAGTCGCGGCGTTCGGCCGCCAGAGCGTGGTCGAAGCGGGCGATCTCCTCGGCCGGCATCAGATAGGCGTGCTGCTTGTCGGGATAGGCGCGGCTGCGCACGTCGCGCGCGAAGGCGGCGATCGCCTGGCCGATCTCGGCGCCCGCCTCGCCGTAGCGGCGGACGAAGCGGGGCGACGGGCCTGCGTGGATGCCGGTCAGCTCGTGGAAGACCAGCACCTGCCCGGAACAGCCGGCGCCGGCGCCGATGCCGATCGTCGGGATCGCCAGCTCCGCGGTGATGCGGCCGGCGACGGCCCGGACGACCGCCTCCAGCACGATCGAGAAGCAGCCGGCGCGCTCCAGCGCGAGCGCGTCGTGGTAGAGCTGAATCCCGGTCTCGGCGTCGCGGCCGGCGACAACGTGCGATCCGAAACTGACCGCGGACTGCGGCGTGTAACCGACGTGGCCCATGACCGCGATACCGGCGTCGACGATGGCGCGAGCGGCCTGCGCGCGGACTTCGCCCCCTTCGAGCTTCACGGCATCGACGCCGCCCTCCTTGACAAAGCGGATGGCGTTGCGCACCGCCTCCTCCGCGCTCACTTGATAGGACCCGAGCGGCATGTCGCCGACCACCAGCGCGCGCGGGCGGGTGCGGGTGACCGCCCGGCAGTGGTGCAGCATCTCGTCCACGGTGACCGGCGCGGTGCTGTCGTAGCCTAAGGCGAACTCCGCCAGGGTGTCGCCGACCAGGATCAGGTCGACACCGGCGTCGTCGGCCAGCCGGGCGCTTGCCGCGTCGTAGGCGGTGACCATCACCAGCGGCTCGCGGTCGGGGCGGGTGATGTCGGTCAGCGTGCAGCGGGACCGGTCCATGGGCATCTCCTTCGCCCAAGGCGACCCGGTGTGGAGCGCTCCGCGTCTGCCGTGCCGTCCCTCGGTCGAGGGTACGGCCGGCGCGTTCGCTCCGGCGGGGCCGGCCGGGCTTGCCGCCTCGACGTGAGGTCGGCTGCTCCGTACCGGAGTATACGCGAAGGGCGAGTCCGCGCAAACCGGCGGATACGGAAGTCGTTGGCGTCTACGTCCTACAGGTCCTCGGTAAAGGTCAGTCGCCAGCGGTTCAAAAGACTGGTCGACGGGCGGCCCCGGCTCATGACGACGGTGCGCTCGTCTGCGCCGAGGACCTTGCAGCATGGAAGGAGGCGCCTGGAATTGTCCTGAACGTTGACGGAATACCATCTGTCCTCATATCTGATGATTCTGAAGCGTAGCTTCACCGTGCCGTTGTAGCTCGTCAGACGGTCCCCTGTGAACGTGACGTCGTAGACCGATTCAGAATCCGGCTCACCGGATATCGTCGGGATAACGGCAAGGACCTCATCGGATTGATCCAACAGCGCCACCGAGCTCGTGTTGAAATGCTGCACGTCCTCGCTGAAGGTGACGCGCCACGTAATCGAGTCGGCCGGCGTCGGCGAGCTCGGCGGCGTCCGCCGGACGACCGAGATCAAACCGGGATCGGTGATGTCGGCGCCGTAGGAACCGGAGCGGCTGACCGATGCCCTGTTGTCGTTACCGGCAAGGTCGGTCACGCGGTTGGCCGGCAGCGACACTCCGTAGTCGCCGGAAGGCGTGATCCGCGCAACCCACTGCCTGCCGGGCTGGACTTCGGTGAAGGCGCTCGCCGTGCCGTTGGTGACGGCGATGTCGGACGTCGTGAAGTCCGTGACCGGCTCGCTGAACGTAAAGGTCGCCATGAAGCCGTTTCTGTCGGTGGCCGGCACACCTTCAATCGTCGCCGTCGGCTCGATCGTGTCCAGGTCGAACGCTGCGGTCGCCGTTTGACCTTGGTTACCCGCCGCATCATGGTACGTGTTCTTTACCCGCACCCACATCGTCGCGGGCAGCGGGCCGTTCGGGTAGATCGTCACCGTTTCGTTGCCCGCATCGATGGAAGCGGTGAACGGAATGTCGGCGCCGCCTTTCGTCGTCTTCCCGTAGTTCGAGCAGTCCGGCCAGCATCGATTCCGTGAAACGTTGCCCCGCGTCCCCGTACACCGGCTCTGTGAAGGCAAGAGTCAGGTTCGTGTTGGCGTAGTCGATCTTCCCGTCGTCCGGTCCAAGGGTGACGTTCGGCGCGGCGTTGTCGTTCGTTGGGGCCAATCGGGTTCGCGTCCAACAGGCGGTTGCCGGCAAGATCGGCGATGTGCGCACGGGGCGAGATGCCCAACCTCAACGGGCCGTTATGATCAGCGAGGGTGTCGCTATCGAGGTTGATATCGTAGATGTCACCAAGCGATCGGACCTTCGTGATCGTCAGGCTCCGGGCTCAATGCCGGAGATCACGAAGTCGTCATCATCAACAAAACTCACCTCTTAAGTGAAGACGATACGCCACGTTACAGAGTTTATATTGCTCCGAAAAGCAGAAGGATTGCGTCTGGATAGCGACCTGATTCGTGGGATAATGAGGTCGGCTTGCCCGTCCGTCGCCGCCGACGGCGGCTCAAGGCTGATGCCCGGGTGCCGTTTGCCTCACGAAACGCTGCTCTGTCGTCGGTGGTCGACGACGCCGCGGCAACGTCGCCGCTATCCGGAGAAGCTGCACGGCCGTTGCCTTCCCGACGGATCACAAGAAAGCATACGCCGACAATGACGATGGTAAGGCAGGCGACTCCGAATCTCCTCCAGCGTGCGGCCTTTCTGGCTTCCGCGGCTCTGCGTGCTGTTTCGGCGGCCTTCTGGCTTCCTCCGCCTTGCGTGTTGCCAGTTTCTTTCTGACGTCGTCAAGATCGTATATCTCGCACAGTGCATGTGCGAACTCGGGTGCGGTCGTCGGACCGGCGCCAAGAATCGCGTCAGCTTCTGGTCCGACATGACACCCGGCGCCAAGCCGGATTTCAAAATCCATTCCTCAGGCGGGTGGCTTCCGGTCCCCCAGCCCTTCCAGATTTGGTCCACTGTCCGCTCGATAGATTTGCGAATGCCGGGTTTCACTCTTTCTTATTCCGTGAAACTTATGCGCTGCCGGGGACGAAATCCAAGCTCACTGCGGGCCTAAGTCCGAAGGTTATCTTGATGATGACCTGATATCGCATGATGGTGGAATGGGATAAGGTGGCAGGTATGGGAGGGTTGTCTACCCGGTTGCACAGATCAAGCGAATAGGTGCCCGGTACCGGCCGGATGTCGGTCCGTGCGCGGAAGATCGCGGAGCGGCGCGGCATGGGGGCGTGGCGCGACCGGCCACCCCTGATAGTCGGCTTCATCACGTACTTGACGGCGGTCGTCCGCTTCGGTACCGTGAAGGCGATGGCTGGGTGCGCGCCTATCGGGATTTTCGAGGGCCTGCGAGGTCCCATGCGCGCTAGCTGAGCACGACCGGTGATTCAGGCAGGCCGTGGGCTCCCGGAGGCTCACGGCCTTTCTCGTTATCGAGGGATGTCATCCTCGGAGCGTCAAGGAGAGACGAAGCGAACATGATCGAGGTGATGGACACCACGCTGCGCGACGGCGAGCAGATGCGCGACGTCAGCTATACGCCGGATGAGAAGCTCTCCATCGCTCAATTCGTGCTGGAAGAGGTCGGCGTGGACCGGATCGAGATCGCCAGCGCGCAGGTGAGCGCCGGCGAGCGGATCGGGGCGGAGAAGGTGCTGCGGTGGGCCGCCGCGCGCGGGGCCGCCGATCGCGTGGAGATACTCGGTTACACCGACGGCGACGCCTCCGCTCGCTGGATCGCCGATCTGGGCGGGAGGGTGATGAACGTGCTGGCCAAGGGGTCGCTCAAGCATCTGACCAGGCAACTGCGCAAGACGCCCGAGCAGCACCTGCAGGACATCGACGACACCGTCCGCCGTGCGCAGCGGCTGGGCGTGGCCTGCAACCTCTACCTGGAGGACTGGTCCAACGGCATGGTCGACTCCCGCGACTACGTGCTGAGGATCATCGACGGCTTGGCCGATACGCCGGTCGCGCGCATCATGCTGCCCGACACCCTGGGCGTGCTGTCGCCGCCGATGGTGACCGAGATGGTGGAGACCATCCTGGGCCGGTATCCCGATCGACGCTTCGACTTCCACGCGCACAACGACTACGGTCTGGCCACCGCCAACACGCTGGCGGCGGTCGCGGCGGGGATCGCCGGCGTGCACTGCACCGTCAACGGCATGGGCGAGCGCGCCGGTAACGCTCCGTTGGACGAGGTGGTGGTCGGCGTCCACGACTTCCTGGGCAAGAGCACCCGCATTCGCGAGAACCGGCTGGTGCAGGTGAGCGAACGGGTCGACGTCGTGTCCGGCCGTCGCGTGCCGCCCAACAAGGCGATCTCCGGCGCCAACGCCTTTACCCAGACGGCCGGCATCCACGCCGACGGCGATCGCAAGGGCGATCTGTATCTGGGCCGGCTGCTCCCCGAACGGTTCGGCCGGGAGCGCTCCTACGCGCTCGGCAAGCTCGCCGGCAAGGCGACCCTGGAGCATCACCTGGACGCGCTCGGCATCGAGCTGAGCGGCGAGCAGCGCAGCGCGGTCCTGGAGCGGATCAAGGAGCTGGCCGACCGCAAGGCGACGATCTCCCAGCAGGACCTGCCCTACATCGTCGACGACGTGCTGGCTCGGCCCCATGAACGCCACTTCGTACTCGAGTCGGTCGTGGTGGTCTCCGCCATCGGCATCCGCTCCACGGCCACGGTCAAGCTGCGCTTCACCGCCCCCGGCGGGCAGGAGACCGTGATCCACGAGGACTCGGCCCAGGGGGACGGCGGGTACGACGCGTTCATGAATGCCGTCGGCCTGATCGCCGGCAAGATCGGCCTCGCGCTGCCGGAGCTGGTCGACTACGTCGTATCGATCCCGCCCGGCGGCCACTCGGACGCGATCGTGCAGTGCACGATCACGTGGCGCGGCGACGGCGATTCGCTGATGACCAAGGGGGTCAACTCCGATCAGGTGCTCGCCGCCGCGGAGGCGACCGAGAAGATGCTCAATCTGTGGATCGCCCGCGGCAGCGGGAACGGTGCGTCGTGAGCCGGGAAGGGGCCAGACTGTGGGACAAGGGCGGCCACCTCGACCCGACCGTCGAACGCTTTACGGTCGGCGAAGACCGCCGCCACGACCGCAAGCTGCTGAAGGCGGACGCGATCGCCAGCCTCGCGCACGCGGACATGCTCGGCGCGATCGGCATCCTTGCGACCGGCGAGCTTGCCGCGCTGCGGGACGCGCTGCAGGAGGCGCTGGCGGAGATCGACGCGGGTCGGTTCCGCATCGGCGATGACGAGGAGGACGGCCACTCGGCGCTGGAACGGTTTCTTACCCGGCGGGTCGGAGACGCCGGCAAGAAGATACACACGGGCCGTTCGCGGAACGATCAGGTGATCGCGGCACTGCGCCTGTACACGCGCGAGTGGCTGCTCGACTTCCGCGCGGCGGTCGCCGATCTGGCCTCGGCGCTCCTCGATTTCGCCGGCGCCCACGCACGCACGCCGATGGCCGGCCGTACCCACATGCAGCCGGCCATGCCGTCGACCGTCGGGCTGTGGGCCGCCGCGTTCGCGGAGGCGCTTATCGACGACGCCGACCTGATCGCCTGCGCGTATCGGCGTAACGACCGCAACCCGCTGGGGGCGGCGGCCGGGTACGGGGCGCCGTTGCCGGTCGATCGGGCCATGGTGGCCGCGGCGCTCGGCTTCGCGGGAGTCCAGAACAACGTGCTCTACGTGAACACCAGCCGCGGCGCGCTGGAGGCGCAGGTGGTGGAGGCGGCCGGCCGCGTCTGCGGCACGCTTGCGCGGCTCGCTCAGGACCTGCTGCTGTTCACGCTGCCGGAGATCGGCTACTTCCGCCTTCCGGAGGAGCTCACCACCGGCAGCAGCATCATGCCGCAGAAGCGCAACCCGGACCTACTGGAGTTGGTGCGGGCCAAGGCGGCGTTCGTCGACGGTCAGGCGGCGATCATCCGATCGATCACCCATCACCTGCCGAGCGGCTACCACCGCGACCTGCAGCAGACCAAGGGGCCGTTCCTGACCGCGTTGGAGGAGGCGGCGGGCAGCGTCATGGTGATGCGGCTGGCCGTGCCGCGGCTCGCGGTCGACGCGGGCCGGCTGCGCGACGGCTGTACGCCGGAACTGATGGCCACCGACCGCGCCTATGAACTGGTCGCGCAGGGCATGCCGTTCCGCGACGCCTACCGGCAGGTCGGCGCCGAGCTTCGTGAGGCCGGCCGCGGAGGCAGGCTGCATGGCCAGGCGGCGCTGGCCGCCGCCCTGGCCAAGGACTACCCCGGCGCGCCCGGCAATCTGGCGCTGGACGGCGCTCGACGGGAGCTGCGGGAGCTGCGGGACGCCGTGGAAAGCGACCGCTCGGCCGTGACCGGCGCGCTGGTGCGGCTGGCCGGCCCGGCGGCGGCGCGGCTGACGGACACCGGACCGGCTGCGAGCGGACCGGGAGTTCCTGATGGGCGCTGAGCGCGTATTGCTGGTCGGCTGCGAGCTGACGCGCGGCGGCAGCGGCTGGGCCCTGGAGGCATCCCTCGCCGAGCTGGGGCAGTTGGCGCGGACCGCCGGCTTGGCGGTCGTCGGCCAGGAACGGCAGCGGCTGGCGCGGCCGAACCCCGCGACCTACGTCGGTTCCGGCAAGGCGGCGCACCTCGCGGAAATCGCCTCCAGCCTGCGCGCCGGCGTGGTGCTGTTCGATGACGAGTTGGCGCCCAATCAGCAGCGCAACCTGGAGGAAATCTTCGGCGAGGGGATCAAGGTGATCGACCGCTCGGCGCTGATCCTGGACGTATTCGCCGCCCACGCCCGTTCCCGTGAAGGCAAGATCCAGGTGGAGTTGGCGCAGCTCGAATACCGCCTGCCGCGTCTGACCCGTATGTGGACCCACTTGGCGCGCCAGGCCGGCGGCCGGTCCGCCGGAAGAGCTGGCGTGGGGGTGCGCGGCCCGGGCGAGACGCAGTTGGAGGTCGACCGGCGGCGCGTACGCAACCGCATCGGCCGCCTGCGACGCGACCTGCGTGCCGTTGCCGCCGCCCGGTCCGGCCACCGTGAACGCCGGCGGCGCAACCGCATCCCGGTGGCGGCCCTGGTCGGCTACGCCAACGCCGGCAAGAGCACGCTGATGAACGCGCTCACCGGCGCCAACGTGCGGGCCGAGGACCGCCTGTTCGCTACCCTCGACCCGACCACGCGCCGCATCCGCGCGGACGACGTGCAGATGCTGCTGACCGACACCGTGGGCTTCGTGCAGAAACTGCCCGCCAACCTGATGGCCGCCTTTCGCGCGACGCTCGAAGAGGTGGTGGAGGCCGACGTGCTGATCCACGTGGTCGACGCCTGCCACCCGATGGCGCGGCAGCAGGCGGCGGAGGTAGTGCGCGTGCTGGGCGGTCTGGGCGCTGCCGACCGTCCCACCGTGACCGTGCTCAACAAGGTCGACCGGCTGCCGGACGGGTCGCCGCTGCCCGACGTCATGGAGGCGGGCGAGCCGGCGCGGCCGATTCCGTTGAGCGCGCTGCGCCGGCAGGGCTTCGACGAACTGCGCGCTGCGCTGGCGCAGGCGGCGCGGCGGTGAGCGGCGACCGTATCCTGGTGATCGAGGACTCCGCGTCGGTGGCGCGCGGCCTGGAGTACGGATTGAACAAGGAGGACTTCACGGTGCGCTGCGCGCGCGACGGAGCGTCCGGCCTGGAGCTGTTCCGTACGTGGAGCCCCAGGCTGCTGATCCTGGACATCCGGCTGCCGGACATGAGCGGCTTCGACGTGTGCCGCGCCATCCGGGCCGAGGGCCGGCGCGAGCCGATCCTGATGCTGACCGCGCGCGACGAGGAGATGGACAAGGTGCTGGGACTGGAGCTCGGCGCGGACGACTACGTGGTCAAGCCTTACCAACTCCGCGAGCTCGTCTCGCGCGTTCGGGCGCTGCTGCGGCGCGCCTACGGCGAGCTGGCTGCGGCGGCCGGCACCGAGCGTATCAGTTTCGGCGATCTGGTGATCGATCCCGACCTCATGGCGGTCGAGCGCAATGGCCGCAGGGTGAACCTGACGCCAACCGAGTTCCGGCTGCTCCGCTATCTGGCGGAGCGGCCCGAGCGGTTGCTCAGCCGCGGCCAGATCATCGAAGCGGTGTGGGGGTACGCGGCGGACATCGGCTACGACCGCACCGTCGACGTGCACGTGCGGAGGCTGCGGGAGAAGATCGAGGACGATCCCGCCTCGCCGCGCTGGATTCAGACCGTGCGCGGGTTCGGCTACCGCTTCGCGAGTGTTACGAAATCTTGATTTGGCGGAAACCGGCTCGCAATCATGGCTGTCGATCGTATCCTCAGCTTCAATCGCATGGAGGAAATTGCGATGACAACGAGACGCACGAAGGTATTCGCAGTCGTGACGGCGGCGCTGCTGGCGATCGGCATGCCGCTGGCCGCCCAGAGCGGCGACCCGGCCGGGGTGATCGTCACCGGCGTCGACCCGGACGGTCCGGCGGCGGCCGCCGGCATCGAGCGCGGCGATCTGATCCTGGGCATCGACGGACATGACCTGGGCAGCGCGCGCGATCTGATGCAGGCGCTGGCCGGAGCGGAAGGCTCGGAGGTGACGCTGAGCGTCAAGCACGGTGACGACGTGCGCGATCAGGTCGTGACGATCGACCGCGTCTGGGGCCGGCCGCGCATCGGGCTGGCGATCACCGGCGGAGCGGGCGCCAACATGGACCTGTTGCTCGATCTCAGCCGGCGCATGCCGATGGAGCCGTTGCGGCGCGGCAAGCGCTTCCATATCGAGTCCGATAAGCCGGGGGTGATCGTGATGGAAGTGGCAGCAGAGAGCGCGGCAGAGGCGGCAGGATTGCAGCCCGGCGACTGGATCACCGCCGTCGGCGGCATGTCCCTGGACGGAGCTGCAGAACAGCTCGCGGAGATCATCGGTGGCCATGAGCCGGGCGACGAGGTAGTCATCGCCTACCAGCGCGGCAAGGAAGCGATGACGGCTCCGGTCACCCTTGGAGAGAACCCCGAAAGCGGGGCGGCAATGCTGGGCATCAGCTATCAGGCGCTGCCGAGGCTGGAGGACATGAAGCGCGCGTTCGAAGGCATGAAGGAGCGCTTCGAGCGGCGCTGGCAGCACCGCGGGGGCGGCGATGCCGACAAGGATATGAGCGGTGTCATGGACGCCGACGGCGCCCTGTAAGCCGAATCGGTGCCCCGCTTGTTCGCGACGATCAGATGGCGGCTGGTCATCAGCTTTGTCGTCATCTCGATCGTCGCGATCGCCGTCATGGGAGGTCTTTCCATGGCGGTGATCGGCCGGCTGGTGGAGCGCCGCGAGCGCGACATGCTGAGCGAGACCGCGGCGGCCATCGCCGCGCAGAGCCTGCCGTACTTCGCTCCGATCGTCGACCAGAGGCGGTTGCAGCAACTGGCGAAGACCTCGGCGCTGATGGGTGATGTCCGGGTCTGGATACTCGACCGCTCGCGGCGTGTGCTGGCCGATTCGGGCCGCATGAACGAATACGAGCTGGTATGGGCCTTTCCGTCGTTCGCCGACCCGGGGCTCGGTTCGGCGGCCATGCTGATGCTGCGGGAGAGCTCGGCCGCGCTCGCCATGAAGTGGCGCGAGGAGATGTATCGACGGTTCGGCCTGGAGTCTCACGCAAAGGGCATGCGGGTGCGGCGCGATCTGTTCGGCAATCGCCTCAGCCTGGATCACGACGCGGCGTCCGGTCAGGCGGTGTGGGAGGCGCCGGAAGACGGCATCGAACCGGCGGTGACCGTGGCGATCGGCGATCCGGCGCGGCCGGTCGGCCACGTGCAGATCGGCTCCGCGCCGGGCATCCTGGACGAGGTTCGCGGCGGACTGCGCGACATCTTCGTGGCCGCAGGGGTGGTGACCACGGTGCTGGCGGCCCTGATCGGGTTGGTGGTCGGGCGCCGCATGACCGCGCCGATCTCATCCCTGACCGCATCGGCGCGACGGATGGGCGACGGCGACCTCAGCGTCCGCGCGCCGGAGCGCGGCCGGGGCGAAATGCGCGAGCTGGCGGCCGCCTTCAACGCCATGGCGTCCCGGCTCGGTACGACCATCGAGGATCTGCGTCGCGAGCGCGACGTGCTGCGCCGCTTCGTGGGCGACGCCTCACACGAGCTCCGTACGCCGCTGACGGCGCTGCGCACGTTCACCGAGCTGATGGCGAAACACCCCGAGGACGAGCAGATGCGCAACGAGTTCCTGCCGGAGTGCGTTCGGCAGATCGAGCGCATGGAGTGGATCACCGCCAACGTGCTCGACATCGCCCGCCTGGAGGGAGGCGTGGCCGGCCTGGAGCGGCGTCCCCTGGAGCTCGCCGACGCCGCGCGGAGCGCCATCGCGCTGCTGCGCGCGCGGGCCGAGGCGCGCTCGGTTCAGGTGGAGCTGGTGGAGAGCGACCGAGCCGCGATGTCGGGCGACCGGCGCTCCCTGGAGGTGGCGATCGGCAATCTGGTGCAGAACGCGATCGACTGGACCGCGCTCGGCACGGCGGTGGTCGTGGAGATAGGGGCCGGCGAAGACCGCGCGGTGTTGTCGGTGACCGACCACGGCGCCGGCATCGCCGCCGCGGACCTGCCGCACGTCTTCGAGCGGTTCTATCGCAGCGAGCACGCGCCGGAAGGCGGCAGCGGGTTGGGGCTGGCGATCGCACGGGCGCACGTCGAGGCGCACGGCGGTACCGTGCGGGCGGAAAACCATGACAGCGGCGCCCGCTTTGTCATCGAGCTGCCGCGCGAGTGGAACCCGGATGCAGGCGGCGGCAACGATCGCTGAGCGCCGCAGCCGCCCGCGCCGTCCGCGACCGACCGGCCGCCGCTCAGGCCCCCGGCCGGCGCGCCGCCCGCGTCTTCATGAGCCGCATTTCCGCGTTCACGGGCACCGCGCGTCCGGGGTGGCGGCGCGCCGGGTCGTGCAGCCACGTGCCCTGGTTGTCGAGCAGCACCGGCAGGCGCTGGGCTACCGGCGGCGGCTGCGCCGCGGCGGCCGGCTCGGCCGCGTACCAGTAGGCGGTCGACGCCATTTCGTTCGTCAGATGGTTGCCGTGCCCGTGCTCAATGGTCACCTTGATTTCCTTGCGGAAGCGCACCGGGTTCTCCAGATGGAGCACGTAACTGGTCTGATAGCCGCCGGTGTGGTCCTCGAATACCGATGATCCGTTGCGGAGGAAGGCGTTGTCCTGCATGCCCCACGCCTGATTGAGGTAGTCCTCGCTGCCGGTGCCGTGCAGGTCGGGTGGCCACCGGTAGCCGTCGACCCAGACATGTCGTCGCCTTCGCCCCACCAAGTGCCCTGGAAGTTGGTCACCGACAGGTTGCAGCCCAGGTAGTGGCCGCGGCCCTGCGTCTCCAGGATGACGTAGTTGTTCTCCCAGGCGGTGCGGGCGCGGTTGACGATGTTGGCCTCCGGCGTGTTGACGGCGATCTCGTGACCCCAGCCGCCGAATGGATTGGCGCGCCGGAACTCGGCATGGAAGTAGCCGGCGTCCGCGCGCGGCTCGGGCAGCCGCTCGTAGTCGACGTAGAAGTATTGGAGGTGTTCTTCGCCGCTCTCGTTCACCATCTCGACCAACGCGCGCCGCCGGAAGGGCATCGGCGCGTAGCAATTGAGTGCGCAGCCCTTCTCGAAGCGGTTGTCGTGGGCGGTCGACGCGGTGAACAGCGCCGACTGGAAGCTGTTGACGATACCGTGGCCCAGGCAGAAGAAGTCGCCGAGCGGCGCCAGCACGCTGGCGTGAGGGGCGTCGTCCCAGGTGATGCGCAGCAGGCACTCCCGGTAGTGATTGCGCTGGGTCAGCCACAGGTGCGTAATCGCGCCGGGACCTTCGATGTCGGCCAGGACTCGCGTCTCGCCGGGCGCGATCGCCCAGACGTCCCGGTTGCGGCCGGTCGTGTCCCACGACGAGCGGCGGCCGGTGCGCCCGCTGGTCAGGGTGGCGATGTGGTCGTGCATGACGATCGCTCTACGGCCAGATGCCTGCGGCGGTGAGCGCGGCGGTCGCCTGCTCGGCCCAGCCGGCGTTGGCGCGCGGGCTGGCCGGGCTGGGATGGAGCAGACGGATCACCTGCCGCGCTTCCGGCAGCGCGCCGCGCGCTCGTCGTTCCGCGTACGCGCCCAGGGCGACCACCCACCTTGGCCGCAGTGCGGCCACCGCCGCGCGGAGGTGGCGGTCGCAGGCGGCGATCAGCGCGCGCATCGCCGCCCCGCGCAGCTTGTCCGGGGTGATGTTGCGGCCGGTGTCGCCCAGGAAGGCGAGCGGACAGTAGTTGAGCACGAAGTGCTCGGCGAAGAACCGATCCGGCGTCCCGAAGCGCTCGGCGAACAGGCCCCAGAGCCGCGAGCCCGACACCTCGCGCCGCGGGCAGGCAAAGCCCAGCACCGGCCGCGCGGGGTGCTGGCGCCGGGGGGGCTCCACGCCGCCAGCGATGCCGAGCCAACCGGTCACCGCCCGCACGTCCCCGAACGGGATGCCGGTCTGCACCATCCCGAACGGGCCCGGGTTCATGCCCAGGAAGACGGCTTGGACGCCCTCCGTCGCATAGGCGGTGACGTAGCGCCGGTGCGCGGCGCGCGCGTATTGCAGGGGGTTGTAGACACACGCGACCGGCGAGCCGAATGCCGCCGCGTCGCCGGCTGCGGCCAACTCTGCGGCGGAGGCGAGCAGAGCCCTTGCCGCCGCCCCTGCCATCGCCGGGCATCATAACATAACAGAGCGGCCGGCCTTCGTAGTACCCTCTCCGCCCGTGACCCTCCGCGAACTGATCTCAGCGGCCGACGCGGTGCGCATACCGATACTGATCGGTTTCTGCGCCGTGGTGATCGTCACGGCGCTGATCGGCTTGCTGCACGGCCGCGGCCGCGGCGGTGGGGCGCCATGGCGCTACCTCTACGCGGTGCTGGTCTATGCGGCGTGCGTGCCGGGTGCGTTCGCCGCCATGCTCCTGCTCTATGCCCTGTTCTTCACCGGCGAGAATCTGCTCGACGTCAACGTAATGATCTACGTAGTGCCGATCGCGGCGATGGGGGCGACCCTGGGCGTGATGCGCCGCAACGTCGACTTCGACAGCGTGCCCGGCTTCAACCGGTTGACCGGGCTCATGACCATGCTGGCGGTCGCCTTCGCCGCGGCGTTCGTGCTGCGCAGCCTGCGCGTGTGGCTGTTCTTCGGCGCGTCCATGGTCTGGTTCTTCGTGCTGGTCGCCGCCCTGTTCGTGCTGTTCAAGTGGGGTGGGCGGCTGCTGTTCGGCCGCCGGCGTTCCTAAACGGCAGCGTTCTCCGCCGCCGAGGCCCGAAGCGCGTCGCTGCCGGGAAGCGGGGGGGCGGTGACGCGCACGTCCAGGAAGCGGCGCGTCATGCCGGGGTCGCCGCACGGCGCCTCGATCGGCACGTAGCACTCGCCGTAGCCGCGCGCCGCGCCGTCCCGGACCGACTCGACCAGCAGGCGCTGCCGGGCTCCGGTCAGGCCGCGCACATAGGCGTCGCGGTTGCGGGCGGCCAGCCGTCGCACCACCGCGCTCCGGCGCTGCTTGACGCGCTCCTCGACCTGCTCGCTCATGCGGGACGCCCGCGTGCCGTCGCGCCTGGCGTAGCGAAAGGTGTGGCAATGGGTGAAGCCCAGGCGCTGCACGACGCGGCAGGTCTCTTCGAAGTCCTCGTCGCTCTCGCCCGGGAACCCGACCAGGATGTCGGTGGTGGCGTTCAAGTCGGGCCGGATGCGCCGCGCCCGCTCCAGCAGCCATTCGAACGTTCGCAGGTCGTAGAGCCGGCGCATGGCCAGCAGCACCCGGTCGGAGCCCGATTGCAGGCAGAGGTGCAGGTGCGGACAGAGGCGGTCGTCGGCCAGCAGATCGAGCGCCGGCGCGATCTGCCGGTCGGGCTCCAGCGACGACAGCCGCACGCGGAAGTCGCCGGGCAGCGACAGCAGCGCCTCCAGCATGGAGGCAAAGCCGGCGCCGTCGTACCGGTACCGGCCCAGGTTCACGCCGGTGATGACGATCTCGTGAAAACCGTCGTCGATGATGCAGCGCGCCTCGTCCAGGATCGCCGCGAGCGGCCGGCTCACGGCGCGGCCGCGCACGAACGGAATGATGCAGAAGCTGCAGCGGTTGTCGCAGCCGTCCTGGACCTTGAGAAAACGGCGTGCGCGCGCCGCGTGCTCGCCGCTGCCGTAGGCGAACGGCCCGGCCGGGCGTCCGTCGGCGGCAGCGAGCTCGCCGGCGCGGTGGGCGTCGACCAACGCGGCGATGCCGGCCTTGTGCTCGTTGTCGACCACGTAGTCGACGCCGGGGACGGCGGCGACCGTCTGCCGCTGACCGGTCGCCATGCAGCCGGTGGCCACGACCAGGGGGAGCGGGCCGCCGGACCGTCCGGCGCGGTACAGGGCGTTGCGCGACTTGCGGTCGGCCTGGTCGGTCACCGTGCAGCTGTTGACCACCACCACCTCGGCCGGCTCGCCCGGCGGCACCACGCGGTAGCCCCGCTCGACGAAGTCGGCCGCCAGAGCGTCGCTCTCATAGGCGTTGAGGCGGCAGCCGAGCGACTCGACCGCCACGCGCGGCGCGGCGACTCCGTTCATGGGAGGCGGCATCGTACCGGCACGGCCGGCGCGCGGCCAGTCGCCGAAGGATGGGGCCGCCGAAGGATCGGGCGCCGGTCCGGCGTTGCCTGTCGCCGCGCTTTCCCGCAATCTGCCACCCGTGCGCCTCACCCCCCGTTCCCGGCCCGGCGGCCTGCGCATCCCGGCGCGGGACGTGCTGATCGCCCGCGAGACCTCCGGCACGCCGCGCATCCGCGCGCAGACGGCGCTGGACGCCTACTACGGCTTGGGGTTCATGCACGCGACCGATCGCCTGTTCCAGATGTTCGCCACCCGCGCGCTCGGCATGGGACGGCTGGCCGAGGCGTTCGGAGACGCCGCCCCCCTGGTCGACAGCGACCGAGGGGCGCGCGCGGCCCTCCTGCATCGCGTGCCCGAAGGCGACGTGGACGGATTGGGCGAGCGCGGCATGGCGGTGGTGCGCTCGTATTGCGCCGGCGTCAACGACGTCATCGAAGGCGGCCACCGGCCGTTCGAGATGCGACTCACCGGCAACCGCGTCGAGCCGTTCACCCCGGAGCACATCCTCAGCAGCCTGCGGGCGATCGCCTACCTGGGACTCGACGACGCGCAGGGGGACATGGAGCTGGCGATCGCGCGGGCGCTGGCAGCCGATCCGGGGACGTTTCGCGCATGGAGCCAGTTGTTCGCTCCCCTGGCCGACGGCTATCGGCCGGAGGATTACCACGGACTGGTGGTGGACGCCGCCGAGGCGCGACCGGGCGCGCCGCGCACATGGAAGCCGCCGGCGCCGGGCGGCAGCAACGCCTGGGCAGTGGCAGGCAGCCGGACCCGGTCCGCCCGGCCGATGCTCTGCAACGACCCGCATCAGGACATCACCTGCCTGCCGGCCGTGTGGTACGAGGCGATGCTGGAGACGCCGGAGCTCTGGCTCATGGGGGCGACCGTGGCGGGAGGGCCGGCGTTCGCCTCCGGTTGGAACCGCGACTTGGCGTGGGGGGTCACCTATGCCACCGCCGATTGCGAGGACCTGTTCGTGGAGGAGTGCCGCGACGGCCGCTATCTGCGCGACGGCCGCTGGCACCCGCTCTCGGTGCGGCAGGAGGAACTCCGGACCCGGTCCGGGAACTCCGTGTCAGCGGCCTTCCATGAGACCGAGAACGGCTGCCTGACCGGCAACCCGCATGCCGACGGGCGCTATCTCACCCGCCGCTGGGCGGGCACGTCGGCGGTCGCTGGCAGCAGCATAGCCGGCTTCCTGGCGCTCAACGCGGCCCGCGATCTCGACGAGGGGCTGGCGGCGGTCGAGTCGATCCGTTTGCCGGGCCTGCATTGGGTGCTGTGCGACCGGAGCGGCCGCATCGGCCGCGGCATGAACGCGGCGGTCCCCGAGCGGCGCACCGGCTTGAGCGGTCTGCTGCCGATACCGGCGTGGCGCGCCGGCGCCGGCTGGGACGGGCTGCGCGACGCCGGCCGCTTTCCGGTCGAGCGTGATCCGGCGTCCGGGATCGTCGTGGTGGCCAATCAACGGTTCGGCGGCGACGCTTCGCCGCAGACCATGGCGGTCTCAGCGGACCGCGCCGACCGCATCGCGGAGATGCTCCAGGCCGGTCACCGGCAGGCGGGCGGACCGCTGACCGAGCGCGACATGATGCGGATACAGGCCGACGTCTACTCCCTGCGCGCGGAGCGGATGTTGCGGTTCCTGCACGACCGGCTGCGGCTCCATCCGCTCGGGCGGCGCCTGCTGTCCTGGGACTGCCGCATGGAGTCTGACAGCCGCGAGGCGACCTCCTTTTCGATGTTCTGCCACGGGCTCTTGATGACGACCTGCAGGGGTGTGTTGTTCCCGCCCGGGACGCTGGCCGCCGCCGACGACAGTCCGTTCTTCAGCAACAATTTCCGGCTCATCGAGGAGGCGTGGATCAATGCCCGGCCGCCGTTCGACGCGGTCGACTGGGACGCCGTCGTGCCGCGCGTCCTGGACTGGGTCGGGGCGGATCAGCCGCCGTGGGGCTCGGATCCGATCGTGATGAACCACGTGCTGCTGGGCGCCACGCCGGTCGGGCGCCTGCTGCGCGCCGGGCCGTTTCAGTCGCGCGGCGACGAGTCGACCGTGCAACAGGGCAACCGCTTCGGCCGCCGCGACAAGGCGAACGGACCGTCGTACCGGCTGATCGTGGAATTCTCCGACGAGATCGCCTACACGTCGATGCCCGGCGGCGCCAGCGGCCGTCCGTCCTCCAAGTACTATCGGCAGGGGGTCGAGGACTGGGCGGCCGGCCGCTACCACCTGCTGGGGCCGAAGGTTTAGCTCAGCTTAGCGGGCGCGATCGTCGGGCCGCAGCTCTGTCCCGGACAGCTCGGCGCGCCGTTCTCGGTACTCGGCCAGCTCGATCATCGGCGGGCGTTCGATCTCCTCGATCTCGCTCACGACGTGCTCGTAGTCCATGTCGCGCGCCTGGAACTGGTGCAGCGCCGTGCCGAGGTCCGGTATCGCGCTGATCGCGCCCTGGGCGGTCGCCCGCCGCAGGAACGCCTGCAGGATGCGGAACGCCATCTTGCCCAGCGCCTGCGTGTCCTGGTTGTAGTGCACGCGCCGGTCCAGGTCGGTCTGGGCGATCGCGTCGAGTCCGTGCCGGTGGTAGACGTCGATCAGGTGAGAGGTCTCGACGCCGTACCCTATCGGGAACTGCAGCCGTTCCAGCACGTCGCGGCGCGCCGCGTACTCGCCCGACAACGGCTGAATGATCGTGGCCAGCTCCGGGAAGAAGAGCGAGAAGAGCGGCCGCACCAATATCTCGGTGACACGACCGCCGCCGGCGGGCTGCCGCTCTTTGGCCATCGCCATCGGGCGGTCGTAGAACGCCTTGACGTAACCGATCTCCGGGCGCGCCAGCAGCGGACCGACCAAGCCGTACACGAAGCGGGGATGGATGTTGCGGATGTCGGCGTCGACGTAGACGATGATGTCGCCGCGAAGCTGGTAGATCGCCTTCCATAGATTCTCGCCCTTGCCGCGGTGCCGCGGCAGGTGCGGCAGGATCTCCTCTGCCAAGTAGACGTCGGCGCCGAAGTTGCCGGCGACATCACGCGTGGCGTCCGTGGAGCCGGAGTCGAGCACCGCGATCTCATCCAGCAGCGGATAGCGGTGCATCAACTCCGAACGAAAGATGACGATCTCCTTGCCGATGGTCAGCGCCTCGTTCAGCGCCGGGATGCACAGCGAGATCGAGGCGCCCAGCCGCTCCTTGGCCGCTATCAGATCGCCCAGGTCGTCGAAGTCGGAATGGTGATAGGTGTTGCGCTGCAGCCAGGCGGCGCCGTGCGCCTCGCCCGCCCGGGCTTCACTCGGCACAGTAACCCTCGTCGATCGCCAGCAGTATCCCCAGGAGCTGCGTGATCCCGGTCGCCATCGGTTCGATGAAGACCGTCTCGTTCGCTTCGCCGGTGTGCGCGCTTTCGGTGATGCCGATGGTGATCGCCGGCACCCGCCGGTCGATCAACGCCGCCAACTCGGAGGTGCTGGGCGTCATGCGGGGCAACAGCCCCAACCGGCTCATGATCCGGCGCGAGCGGTCGACCAGCGGGTGGTCGAGACCGATGCCGCCGGGATGGCGCCGGGCGACGATTTCCAGATCGACGTCCTCACCGCTCTGCACGGCGACCTGTTGCGCGATCCTGCCGATGGTGTGCAGCAGCGAGCCGACGATCTGTCCCGATTCGCTGCGCGCCTCGAAGCGGAGCGTCGCGCGGGTCGCCACCGTGTGCGCGGCGGTGCCCCCCCGGACCTCTCCCAGCACCACGGTGGAGCGCGGACGGCGCGGCAGCGGGATCTCCAGGACGCGGTTGATCACCTCGTTGACGGTCACGATCGCGCTCGCCGCGCCGAATCGGGTCCAGTCGTGCTGGTCGGGGATGCGGCAGATGACGTCGCCGCGGATCATGCCGATTGAGGTGTGGCTCAGGCGGCCGAGGGGAGCCCCTTCCACGCAGACCGCGGTACGGATCGGCAGGCGGGTATGCTCCAGGAAGAAGCGCAAGCCGGCAAGGTCGCCGCGCCCGAGCGAGCGGGTCGTGCCGAGGAGGATGAGATCGGAACGCAAGGGCAGCTCAAGGCGCTCCAGCACGTGCGGGAGGGTCGCCAGCATAGCCAACCCCAGCGAGTCGTCGGCGACCGACGGTCCTACCACCCGGTCGCGCTGCACCTCGGTAACGTGCTCGGTCCCCTCCGGGAACAGAGTGTCCAGGTGGGCGACCAGCAGGATGGCGCCGTCGCCGTCGGTCCCCGGGTGGACGGCGGCGACGTTGCCCAGTTCGTCATGAACCACGTCGACCAACCCGAACTGGCCGAAGCGTTCCTGCAGGAACTCCGCGCGCGGCCGCTCGTGGAAGGTGGGCGCCGGGATCTCCGAGACCATCGCCAGCTCCGCCAGCAGGGTGTGGCGTTGCGCGGCGACCCGCTCCCGGATCGACGGCAGCCGGCTCAGGATCAGCTCGAACGGGGGAAGGGCCGCCATCAGGCCGTGAAGGTAGCGCCATGCGGTGCGGGACCCAAATCGGCGCGCGTCACGTCGGATCGAACAGCAGGCGCTGATAGGGCGCGGCGGCGAAGCGCGCAGTCACCGAGTCGGCGTCCGCCACGCCGGCGCCGGCGGCCGACGGCTGCCACGACAGCGCGCGTTCCGCCCGCTCGGCGAACGCGGCCGGACCGAACCGCCGCTCCAGCGGATCGTCGGCCGGATCCGGCGGCGGCGGTGGACGCAGGGCGCGCACCCGCTCCAGCAGGCCGGCGTTGGCATCGCGCAGACGGCGGAGCTCCGCCGCCGCCGCGCAGCGGGCCGCTACCGCCCGCTGCAACTCGACGCTGAGGTAGGAGTAGTCGATCAGCGGTCCGGTGGTGACGGCATCGATCCGGCCGGCGGCGTCGCGCAGAGTCGCCGCCGGCACGAACGGCCGCAGGCGCTGCAGGCGCGCGCGGTACCGTGCGGTCAGGTGCCTGCGCTCGGCGGTCGGCAGCGGGCAGCCGAGCCGGTCGTAGAGCATGGTGGACGGGTCGGGGAGCAGGTCGCGGAACCCGTCGATCGCATCGACGTCGCGCGCGATCAGCGGCAGGCCCCATTGGCGGGCGTGCAGGTACTGGTAGCCGAAGCCCTCCTCGATGGAACTCGATACGACCATGTCGGCGCCGGCGGCGAGTTCGGCGAGCGAGCGTGAGCGGAAGCGCGGCTGTCCGCCGAAGCCGATCCGTCCGGGCAGCGTACCGTCGCGGAACAGGGCGCAGGCCAAGCGATGGTAGGCGGCTTCCGCCGCCGAGCTTGCCGGCAGCGTGACGCCCACCGCCGCGCCGCCGGCCATCCGCGCCAGCAGTCCCGCCTCCAGCACGTTCTTGCGCCGGCGGATGCGCACCGGATAGAGCCAGAGTCGGCCGTCGCCCGGCATCAGCCGCCCGAGCCGCTCGGACCCGGGTTCGAGCGGCTCGGGCGCGACCGGGTTCCACAGCAGGTGCAGGTATGGGCCGGGGACGCCCGCCGCCGCCAGCGCCGCATGGTCGCGCCGGTTGATGACCGCGTAGCGGAGGTGAGGCCCGAACGGATACAGCTCGCCGCCCACGGCCGCGCGGACGGCTGCGTATCCGTCGATCCGGCCGCACTCCGGGAAGTCGTGAATCTGCAACAGCACGCGCGCGCCGCTGCGCGCGGCGGCGCGCAGCAACGCGCGGGTGAACGGCGGGTTCTTGCCGACGTGATGGTTGTGGACCCACCAGACGGCATCCGGGCCGCCGACCTCGGCCAAACGCCAGTCGCCGGCGCCTGCCGCCGACCGGTGGCCGTAGTCCAGGCGGGCATCGACCGTTGCCTGTACGACCGTATCGGCGCGAGCGTCCGCCACCGCCGCCCGCAGTGAGGAAAGCAGGGCATCCATCCCTTCGGGCCGCCCGGCCATCACGCGGACCGAACGGAGCAGCCCCGGCCGATGCCGGATGATCGCGCGCAGGCCGTCCCGGATGACGCTGGTAACGCCGCCCGGCAACACGTGGTAGTGGACGACGGCGAGGTCGACCATGGGATGGCGGCTGCGGGTCGGGGACGGCGATCCGCAGCGCTGCGGCGCAGCGGCGCTCAGAAGCTGCTTCCTACCGAGCGAGCCTGGTCGGCGTCCTTGTCTTCCTCAGCGGCCCGCCGCCGGCGCGCGGCGTCGACGTACCGTTCCCACAGGGCGCGGTCGCGGTACACGACGTCGGCATTGCTCGACACCAGAATGTTCTGGAAGACCATCAGAAAGACGTCGGTGACCGGCGCTTCCCAGATCGACAGACGAGCCGCCAACGCGAAGAGCTGGCCGAACGGCTGGTATCCGACCTCGTAGCTGTCGGCAGACCGATTCAGGACGCCGGTGATCGTCTCCTCCAGGCCTTCGGATATGGTGAGGTGACTTGACGCGCCCGAGGTCTTGAGCGTCTTGCGCGCCATGAAGAGCCGGTAGGAACGGGGTTCGTCGGCCGCGTCGGGTTCGCGGAAGAAGAACAGCTCGATGGCGACCACGTTCTCCCATGCGCGGTGGCTGACGCGATACGCGCGCGTGACGCCGGCGTCGAGCTCCAGCGCGCCGAGCAGGTTTGGATAGAGGCCGGCCGCGAAGAAGCCGCTCAGCACCTCATAATGGCCGATGAACTGCGCTTGGCCCGCGTCGTCGGTTTCGATCGTGGCGCCGCTCAGATCGCGCAGCACCTCGCGGGCGGTGGCGCCGAAGGGAATGGTGCCGTAGCCGTACTCCGGGGGCGCCGCGGTGGCAGCGGATTGCGCGAACGCGGGCGGCGCGGCGGCAAGCGCGCACGCCAGTAGCGCGGCGGCCGGCCGGATCGTCTGCGGAACGCGCCGTGGGGTCAGCATGCGTTACTTGAGGATAACCGTTGATGGTACCCGCCGGCCATGGTTAGCTTGCCCCCAGGCAGGAACCGGGTTGAGTCATCGCGTGACCATCGTCGACGATCGATTCGAGGCGTACGAAGAAGAGCAGCGCATTCTGGGGCCGATCGCCACCCTGGAAGTGACGCGGTCCACGGATCCCGCACAGATCGCGGCCGGCGTTCGCGAAGCGGACGCAGTGATCGTCAACCTGGCACCGATTCCGCGTCCGACCATCGAGGGGATGCGGCGCTGCAAGATCATCTGCCGCTACGGGATCGGCTACGACAACGTCGACATCGCCGCCGCCACCGAGCGCGGCATCTGGGTTGCGCGGGTGCCCGATTACGGTATCGAGGACGTGTCCGATCACGCTCTGGGACTGTTCCTGGCCTGCGTGCGCAAGATCCCGTACACCGACCGCGGCATCCGCGCCGGCGGCTGGGGGTTCCGGCGCAATCGCCCCTCCTATCGCATCCGGGGCAAGACCTTCGGGCTGCTCGGCTATGGGGCGATCGCGCGCGCCCTGCACCGCAAGCTGTCCGGCCTGGGGCTGGCGCGGGTGCTGGCGCACGATCCGTACGTCGACGCCACGGAGATGCGCGCCGCCGGGGCGGAGCCGGCGCGGGTCGACGAGCTGCTGGCCGCATCCGACTACGTGTCGATCCATGCGCCGCTGACGCCGGAGACGCGCGGGATCATCGACCGCGAGCGTCTGGCGGCGATGAAACCGGCGGCGATCATCGTCAACACCGCCCGCGGCGGCATCATCGACGAACACGCGCTTGCCGATGCGCTGCGCGCCGGCCGGATCGGCTACGCCGCGCTCGACGTGTTCGAGGCGGAGCCGCTGGCGGCCGACAGTCCCCTGCGCGAGCTCGACACGGTGATCCTTACCGATCACCACGCCTACTACACGGAGGAATCGGTGGTGGAGTTGAAGACCAAGGCGGCGCTTCGCGTGCGCACCGCCCTGGAAGGCGGCGTGCCCGAATCCGCGCTCAACGATCCGCGCCGGCCGTCCTGAGCGCTGCCGCCGGCCGGCGGTTTCGTCAGCGCGGCGTGAGCGCCTCGGCCTGCGCCTGCGCGCGCAGGCACAGCTCGGCGGCCAGGAAGGCGTGCTCCTGGGTCATGGCGTTCTCCGTCCGTTCCAGGCAGTCCAGGATCAGGTCGCCGAAGAACGGAAAGCCGCTGGCCCCGACCTGCACCGAGCGTTCGCCGCGGGCGTCCACCAGGTTCAGGACTGGCCCGTCCGCGCGTGCGACGTCCACGTAGGAGCGGACCTCCAGATACCCGTCGGTCCCCAGCACGAAGGTCCTGCCGTCGCCCCACGAGCGCAGGCCGTCGGGCGTGAACCAGTCGACGCGGAAATAGCAGGTGGCGCCGTCCACGGCCAGGGTTGCCTGACCGAAGTCTTCGAGTTCCGGGTATTCGGGATGGCCATAGTTGGCCACCGCGCTCGACAGCACGCGCGCCCCGTCGGCTCCGGCGAAGTGGAGGAACTTGTCCGCCTGGTGCGACCCCAGGTCGCAGATGATCCCGCCGTACCGCTCGCGGCGAAAGAACCAGTCGGGCCGGTTGCGCGCTTCCAGCCGGTGCGGACCGAAGCCGGCGACCTGAATCACGCGGCCGATCGCTCCGTCGTGGATGAGCTGGCCGGCGCGGATGATCGCCTCGTTATGGAGCCGCTCCCCGTAGTAGACCATGAACTTGCGGCCGGTGGCGGCGGCTGTCGCGCGGGCCGATTCCATCTGCGCCAGGGTGGTGAAGGGGCACTTGTCGGTGAAGTAATCCTTGCCGGCCCGCATCACCCGCTCGCCCAACGCGCCGCGGTCGGCCGGCACCGCGGCGGCGGCGACCAGCTTGACATCCGGATCGTCGAGCACCTCCGCCTCGCTGGCGGCGACGCGGGCGTCCGGAAAGTCCTCCCGGAGCAGCGCCAGCTTGGCCGGGTCGCGGTCGTAGACGACCCGCACCTCGGCGCCGGCGCCCGCCAGAGCCGCGCACATCGAGCGCAGGTGGTTGTGGGCCATGTGAATAGCGGCGATCGGGAACTCGCCGGGCGCGACCACCCGCCGGTATTCGCCGGCCGGGCGGTGGTCCATGCCGCTCGTTTTCGTTCCTGCCATCGTTACGTCTCCTTCGCGGGCGCCGTCACCGCCGGCCGGCGGTGCAGCGGTCGAGCGTGGCGCATGATAGCGGCGCCGGCGTTCGGCTACCATGCCCCCGGTCGAGATGAGGATAACTGCTGTCGATCCGGTCGTGCTGGAAGTTCCCCATCCGCGGCCGTACCGCAAGGCGTGGTCGCCGCACGCGGAGCGGTCGCGCACGCTGACGCTGGTAAGGGTCCGTACCGCGGAGGGCGCCATCGGCTACGGGGTGATGGGCGGCGATGCCCGCGGCGCGGTGGCCGCGGTGGCGCCGGCCCTGCTCGGCGCCGACAGCGCCTGGCTGCAGGCGCATGCGCCGGTGGTGGAGGCGGCCGGCGCGTGGGCGGTCGACACGGCCCTGTGCGACCTGCTCGGCAAAGAGGCGGGTCAGCCGCTGGCGCGTCTGTGGGGAGTATGTCAGGACCGCATCCGGGCGTACGTCTCGCCGGTGGTCGGCAAGCCGGATGCCGAGTTGGCCGACGACGCGGTGCGCTATCTCGATGCCGGTTTCACGGCGATCAAGCTGCGCGTGGCGCGGCCTACCTTACGCGAGGACATCGCCATGGTGCGGGCGGTCCGCGATCGGGTTGGCGAGTCGATGGAGATCCTGGTCGACGCCAACTTGGCCGGCGGGGTGGCGCCCGGTGCGGCGCGGCCGGCATGGGACTACCGCCGGGCGCGGGAGACGGCGCGTGAGCTGCATCGGCTCGGCGTGGGTTGGCTGGAGGAGCCGCTGCCGCGCGGCGCCGTCGCGGCGATCGCCAAGCTGACGGCAGAGGCGGAGCTGGAGATCGCGGGCGGCGAAGGAGATCGCGGTACGGCGGCCTTCGCGCGGTTGCTCCATGCCGGCGCGTACGACGTGCTCCAGCCGGACTGCGCGGCCAGCGCACCGCTGTCTCAGATGCGCAAGATCGCCGCCGCGGCGGAGCTTGCCGGGCGCCGCTTCGTGCCGCACCACGGTTCGTGCGGGATCGGCTTGGCGGCGCACCTGCAACTCTGCGCGACGTTGCCCAACAGCCCGTACGTGGAGTACATGCTCGACCCGCCGTACCGCACGGTGGAGAGCTTCCAGCAGCTCTACGGCATCGTCGCGGAGCCGATCGGCATCGACGCCGACGGCATGGTACCGGTGCCGGCGCGCCCCGGCCTCGGGATCGAGATCGACGAATCGAGGATCGAGCGCTACCGGATCGCCTGAGCCCCTGTCGTCCACCGCCGGGGCCGTCTCGATCAAATCCCGAAGGCTGTCCGAAGTTTCTGTGCTAAAGCTCGTCGAGATCGGCGATAATGGTTCCGTCTGGCCTCTTCTCGTAATAGATAATGCGCGTCGATTGTCTTGCTCAGTGTATCCATCGCCTTGTACGTAGTCGGTTTGACCGAGACCGGTCTGCCGTCGAGGTAACGTCTATCCCGCGCGATTCGTCTTCCGACGATGAAAGACGCAGCGTCCTCGCCAATGTGTGAACGAAACGGTTGGCAAGGTTGATGAGAGGGCTGACATATTCCCATAAGCCGGCAGAGTTCCTATCAGGCGTTCGCGCAGGTCATGTGGTTTGAGTCTGATCTTCATGGATTGCTGGCGATGGGTAGCTCGATCTGGGTCGAGCGAGGTGGTAGCGGCGCGGGCTCATGTTCTACGGAGTACCTGTCCGCCGACTCTGCCTTTATCTTATGCGGGATCGAGAACTGCAGGTCCGTCTCCTGGCCGGTTACCACGGCGAACCCATAGTGGCGATTGACGTGCCTGCAGGGGCGTCCGGCCTCCGCGCGCGCGTGCACGAAGTCGACGTGTGCCTCCAACCGTCGCTGAGCGTACTCGTGGCCCAGCGGTACGGCAGCGTCGATGGCGTTGCGAATCGGTCGTTCGAGGCTGTCCTCGATCTCGAAGCCGATGCTGGATCGACCGCTGGCGATGGCGGCGGCGGTGGTCGTTCCCATGCCGAGGAAGGGGTCGAGCACGGTGTCGCCGATCAGCGAGTGCATCTGGATCAGGCGATATGCCAGTTCGAACGGAAACGCGGCGCTCCGCGCGCGGGCGTCCAGCCCATTGACACGGGTAGTGCCGAGGCGTTGCCTGGCCCCGAGCAGATCGACCCAGAGATCGGAGAACCAGGCGTTGCGTTCCTCCCAGAAGAAGGCGCTGCGACGGCGCCGCGCCTTGTCGGCGGGCAAGAACGTCCTCTGGATGCCCTTGCGCAGGATCAGTATGTACTCGTGCTCGTAGGTGACGTAGGCGCCGGCCGGCAGCATGCCGGAGCCCAGGAATTTGTTCGGCGCATTGGTCGGCTTACGCCACAGAATGTCGGGCAGCACGGAGAATCCCAAGCGGGGAAACGCCTGCAGAATGCGGCTATGGTTGGAAAACAGACGGAACTCGCCGCCGATCTTGCGCGTGGCGTCGCCGACGTTGATGCACGCCAGGCCGCCCGGACGGAGCACGCGGTGGCACTCGCGCCAGACCTCGTCGAGTACGGCGTGCATCAGCTCGAATGCCCGGACGCCTTCACCGTCAGAAAGCGCGGTACCGACCAGCGGTTCCAAAGCGAGGAACTGCGGATCCCACATCTCGATCATCGGGTAGGGAGGCGAGGTCACCACCATGTCGATCGAGTCATCGGCGACCGGATGCATATGCCGAGAGTCTGAAAGAAACATCCGATGCTGAGTGTTTTCCACTTCGGTCAGGCGCCCTTCGGCGTCTGTACGCCGGGCATCAGGTCCGGTCCGTCCGCAGTGTAATGGTCGTCAGGATCGAGCGAGATTGAAGGTCACCAAGTCAAATGCCTTGAGGTAGTTATCCCGACCGATTTCAGGATCGAAGAGGAAGAGCAGATGCAATCCGCTACGATCGTTCCGTGTCGGCCGGTTGCTTCCGGCGGTCAGCGCGCGCGGGCGAGCGGCTGGCCCAGACCGGGGGCGTGCGGGGGCTCCAGGATGCGGCGTTGGCGGTCGGTGACGGCCAGGCCGTCCGCGAGCGGATAGTCGGCCGCCCACGACGCGCCGTGGTGGTGGTACTTGTAGAACAGCGTGCGGCGCTCGCCGACCCCGGACCAGGGCAGCGCGCCGTGCGTGAGCGCCTCGGTGAACAGCACCGCGGTGCCGGCCGGCCCGGTGACCGCCTGCACGAACGGCGGCCGGCGGGTCAGGTCCTTCCACTCTTCGGGAAACGGGTAGTTGCTCTTGTGGCTGCCGGGCACGCAGCCGAAGCCGCCGTCATGCGGCCCGACGTCGGCCAGGTTGTACGCGGCGACGAACAGCCCGCTGTACATACGGCCGTTGCGGAAGTCGTAGGACTGGATCGGGTTGTAGGGGGTGCCGCCGCCGTGCAAGGTGGCGCCGATCGGGCTGAGGCCGGCGCGGATGACGTCCAGATAGACGTGGTCGAGCCGGAACCCGTCGCCCAGCACCTCACGCAGATACGGCGCCACCCGCGGGTTGTCGATGACGTCCAGGAACGGCCGGCCCCAGCGGAGCATGCCGCCGAAGCGATGGGTCGCGTCGCCGGCGGCCATCTCCGCCTCGATGCGTTCGTCGAGCAGCGCGTTCAACGCGCGGAGCTGATCGCCGTCGAGCGCGTTGGGAATCGTCAGGTAACCCTGCAGGTCGAACCGGTATCGATCGTTGTCGGTCATGTGCGAAGGCCCTCGCGGGTAATGGATGGCGGCGAGCCTACCAGCCCGGCGGTCGTGCAGCCACCGCGCGCCGCGCCGGGTCCGAAGTCATCAGGAGAGCGCCTGCGCGCGGTTCATGCGCCGCTGCGACTGCACCAGGCCGTGGTAGATGCCGCTGCCGGCCATCAACTCGGCGTGGGTGCCGATCTCGCCGATCCGGCCCTTGTCGAGCACTACCAGGCGATCGGCGTTGCGCAGGGTGGCCAGTCGGTGGGCGATCGCAAAGGTGGTGCGCCCGCGCATCAGCGCGAACAGCCCTTCCTGGATCGATTCCTCCGTCTCGCTGTCGACCGCTGCCGTCGCTTCGTCCAGGATGAGGATGCGGGGATCGTGCAGAATGGCGCGGGCGATGGCGACCCGCTGGCGTTCGCCGCCGGAGAGTCGCTGCCCGCGCTCTCCGACCGTGGTATCGTAGCCGTCCGCGAAGGCGCAGATGAAGTCGTGGGCGCCCGCGACCTTGGCGGCGGCGATGATCTCCCGGCGCGTGGCGTCCGGCTTGGCGTAGGCGATGTTCTCCGTGATGGTGCCCGCGAACAGAAAGGTCTCCTGCAGTACCACGCCGATCTGGCGGTGCAGGTCGCGCTGCTCGATGTCGCGCAGATCGACGCCGTCGATGGTGATGCGCCCCTCGTCCGGGTCGTACAACCGCATCAGCAGGTTGATCAGGGTCGACTTGCCCGCGCCGGAGTGGCCGACGATGCCGATCATCTCGCCGGGCTCCACCCGCAGGGAAATCTCTTCCAGCACCGGCTCGTGGCTCCGGTAGCCGAACGTCACGGCGTCGAAGCTGACCCGGCCGGCGATCATCAGCCGTCGGGCATGGGGCGAGTCGGCGACTTCAGGCGGCTCGTCGACGATCTCGAATACCCGTTCGGCGGCGCTCATCGATTCGGCGAACCGCCGCGGGAGGCCGGCGATCCAGACCAGCGGCCCGTAGATCATCATCGTGTATTGGACGAACTGCACCAGTTCGCCGACCTTCATCTCCGCCCCCAGGACCAGGTAGCCGCCGGCCAGAAAGACCAGGAACTCCCCGGCGCGCATGATGAAGCTCCACGTCGGCATGAGGTTGGCCCAGGTCCGCTCGTTCCGCAGCATGACGTCCCGCAGCTCGGCCGAGCGCTGCTGGAAGCGGCCGACCTCCGACCGCTCCCGGCCGAACGCCTTGACCACGCGGATGCCGGCCAGGATGTCCTCGAGCAGCGTGTCGACCTTGTCGAACAGGCGGTGTTGCCGCTTGAACAGCGTCCGTACGTGATCCCGCACGCTCTGCGACAGCAGGATCACCAGCGGCACCGGGACCAGCACCAGCACCGCCAGACGCCATTCGCGCGCGAAGAGGATCGTCGCGACGCCGATCAGGAAGAGCGCCTGCGCGATGCTGTCGGTGAGCCAGAAATTGATGAACTCCTGGATCTTGCGTGTGTCCCTGCCGACCCGATTGAGGATGTCGCCGGCGTCGCGAGCGCTCAGGTAACTCAGCGACAGCTTTTGCACGTGAGTGAACACCGTGCGGCGCAAGTCGCGGGTCAAGCCGGTGGCGATCTGCGCCGTCGCCCTGTGCTGCACGGCGTCCACGAGCGCGCTGCCGCCGTATGCCAGGGCCAACGCGCCGATCAGCGCCAGCACGGCCCGCAGCTCGGCCCGCTGCGGCGTCAGATAGTCGTCGATCAGGATGCGCGTCAGCTCCGGCGGCAGGAGCGCCAGCAGCGTGTGCGCCCCGAACAGCGCGAGCGCCACCACCACCCAGCGGAGTTGTCGCCGCGCGATCTCCCAGAGGCGGCGCATCATGGCCGCCTTGTTCGTGCATGCTCGGCAGACCCGCGTGCTGGACTCGCGGCGGCGGCCGCAGGTCGGGCAGATCGCTTCATCCGGCGCGTCGCGGTAGCGCGGGTCCCTGCCTTCGATGATCCTGTTGAGGGCTCTGGCGACGGTCGCGTAGTGCGGCGCGTGGCGCATCGAGTAGTGCGCCAGCGTCTGCGCTCCATCTCCGCCGCGCCCGTCGGACGCCGCCCGCTCGGCGATCAGACGGCCCGAGCCGACCATGTTCTCGGCCTGAAACCGGCGCACCTCGCCGAGCGCGATCGTCCGCCACCGCCGGTCGCCTGCCGGTCGCACCGCGACCCGCGTGGCGCCGACCACGGTCCAGCCGGAGCCGTAACGCGCGCCGGCGGTCAGGTCGGCCGGCAGCGCGTACCGGACCTCCTCGCCTGCCAGAGCCTCCGCAGCCGCTTCGGCGGCTGCGGGCGGCAGATCGAAGCGCAGCTTCATCGCGGTAACCGCAGCGTCCGGCCGCTCACAGGAGCCCTTCCAAGGTGCGCAACACCGAGCGGTCGAGGCGGGTGTAGTCGGCCACCTCGAACCGGTTGCCGTCGACGTCGACGATCACCAACCGTCCCTTGCCCACCGTCGTGACGTTGTTCTTGCCGCTCTGCACCGTGAAGCGGCGCCGGCCGGCGCCGGTGTCGACCGTCCAGTAGGAGTAGCCGAACTCCTCCTTGAGCTCATGGACCCGCTCGATCAGCGGCGTGAAGTAGCGCCGATCGAGCTCGTCGCGAAGGAGCGCCGCCTGCTCGGGCGTCAGATCGTCGAGCGATTCGACGATACCGATCTCGTCGCCGTCGAGGTCGCGCAGCGATACGTAGTCATCGGCGGCGCTCAACGGAAAGGCCCGGAAGGCGTTGACCCGTTCGTATCGCTCGGGCTCGTTGCCGCGCACCGTCAGCGCGATGAAACCGCCGGCGGTGCGTTCGAGCTGCAACTCGGAAGCCTGCAGCATCCGCAGGCGATGCGCCCGGCGGCGCTTCTTCGCGGCCTCCTCGGCGCTGCCGGCGCCGTCGTCCCGGTCGCTCATCGCTGTTCGCCGATGCCGATCACTTGCAGCGCTTCGCGCTGCTTGCGCACGAGCGCCGCGTAGATCCCGCCGCTGGCGAGCAGCTCGTCATGGGTGCCGTGTTCGACCAGGCGGCCCTTCTCCAGCACCGCCAGGCGGTGCGCCATGCGCAGGGTCGACAGCCGGTGGGCGATGGCGATCGTCGTACGGCCACGGATGAGGCGTTCCAGCGCCAGTTGGATCATCTCCTCGGTCTCGGAGTCGACCGAGGAGGTCGCTTCGTCGAGGATCAGGATGCGCGGATCGATCAGCACGGCGCGCGCGATCGACAGCCGCTGCCGCTCGCCGCCCGACAGGCCGTGGCCGCGGGCGCCGATGCGGGTGTCGTAGCCGTCCGGCAGCCGGGTGACGAAGTCGTGCGCGAAAGCGGCCTTGGCGGCGGTGACGATCTGGGCGCGGCTCGCATCCGGCCGCCCGTAGCCGATGTTCTCCGCGACGGTGCCGTCGAACAGATAGGGATCCTGCAGGATGATGCCGACTTGGCGGCGCAGATCCGCGATCCGCAGATCGCGCACGTCGATGCCGTCGATCAGCACCTGCCCCTCGCCGGTGTCGTACAGCCGCGTGATCAGGTTGATCAGCGTCGACTTGCCGGCGCCGGTGTGGCCGACCAGGCCGAGCACTTCCCCGGCGACGGCGCTCAGATCGACGGCGTGCAGCACCGGTTTGTTGGGCTCATACGCGAAGGTGACGCCGCGCAGCTCGACCGAGCCGCGCATGCGCGGCAGCGCCACCGGGCCGGCGCGCTCGGCTACCTCCGGTACCGCGTCCACCACCTCGAAGATGCGGTGCGCGGAGTTCATCGCCATCGACCACCACTCGACCACCATCGTCATGAAGCGCAGCGGCTCGAACAGCAGCGCCGCGTAGGTGATGAAGGTGATCAGCACGCCGAGGGTGAGCGTGCCGCCGATCACCTGCCAGCCGCCCACCGCCCAGACGATCAGGGCGCCGATCTGGGTCAGGAAGGCGAGCGCCGGAAACAGACCGGCGAGCGTTCGCTGCGTGCGCAGTTCCGCCCCGCGCACCGCGTCGTTGGTCGGCCCGAACCGTTCGATCTCCTGCCGCTCCTGGCCGAACGCCTTGACCACGCGCACGCCGGTCAGCGAGTCGTCGACCACTCCGTTCAGGATCGCCAGCGATCGGTGTTCGCGGCCGAACAGACGCCACAGCTTCGGAAACAGCCGGTTGACGATGCCGACCACGGCCGGCGCCGGCAGCAGCATCAGCACCGCCAGCGCCGGCCGCAACGCGATCATGGCGGCGACGATCGCGAGGATCTGGACGAGGTTGACCACGAAATACGGCAGGCCGTCGATGAAGAACTGGTTCAGGTTCATCGAGTCATGGTTGACCCGCACCATCAGGCCTCCGGTCTGCTTGCGCGCGAAGAAGCCGAGCGACAGGCGCTGCAGTGCGCTGAAGATATGGGACTTCAGGTCGTACACCATATGTACCGACACGCGTGCGTTGAGCCGCTGGTAGATCACCTGGGCGGCGGCGGCGGCGCCCAGCACGGCGACGATCAGCAGTACCACCTCCAGCACGCGCCCATGGAAGCGCCCGGCCGGGTCGAGGACTTCATCGAACAGCACCCGGCCGCTGAGCAACGGCGCGGCGGTCTTGAGCACCGTGGAGGCGATCATCGTCACGGCTATCAGCGCGGCCAGACGCCGGTAGGGACGCAGGTAGCCGAGCACTCGAACGAACAGGCCGCGCTTGTCGATGCACCGCGGGCAGATGGCGCGGTCCTGATCGGGGTAGCGCAGGCCGCAGGTGGGGCAGGTCTGCTCGCGCACCGTCTCGGCGGCCGGCGGTGCGTCGCCTTTCTGCAACGCGGCGACGGCGCGGACGAACCTCCCGAACTGTCGAGCCCGGCTGTTGCTGAAGCGCAGCAACAAGCGCTCGTCCGCATCGACGCCGACGCGGTCCGGAGCCGGGCGCCCGGCCGTGAGCAGCCCGCCCGAAACCAGATTTTCCACCTGCAACGGCCCGATCCGGTCGAGCGCCAAGCTGTCGATGCCGCCGGAGGTGATGACGTGCAGCGCGGTGGGCGTAGCGACAGCCCACTCCTCGCCGTAGCGGCCGTCCAGACACAGGTCGGAGCTGACCGCATGCAGTATCTGTCGGCCCTGAACTCCGGCGGCCGACAACCGCTCTCGTATCGACTCAGGCACTTCGGTGTTCATTCAGGCGAAACGCCGAAGGTACTGCGCTAAGGAACGGTGCGCAAGGCCTCCACGAAGCCGTCGATGAACTCCCTCGTCGTGTCCCACGTGGTCATCAGGCGCGCTACGCCCCGTTCCCGGTCGAACACATAGTAGGGGAAGCGGCCGATGGTCGCTTCGATCACTTCGGGCCGGAGCCTTACGAAGACTCCATTGGCGTCGACGGGATGCAGTATCTCCACGTCGGTTTCGGCGCGCAGGCGCGCAGCCAGGTGGGCGGCCATGGCGTTGGCGTGCGCGGCGTTGCGGCGCCACAGATCGCCTTCGAGCAGCGCGCTGAACTGGGCGGACAGGAAGCGCATCTTCGACAGGAGCTGCAGTCCCTGCTTGCGGACGTAGCCGACGTGATCGAGCGGCGTGAAGGCGACGACCGCCTCGCCCATGAGAAGCCCGTTCTTGGTGCCGCCAAAGGAGAGGAGGTCGACGCCCAGGTCGCCGGTGCACTCGCGCAGCCCCATGCCCAGGCTGACGGCGGCGTTGGCGATCCGCGCGCCGTCCACGTGCAGCAGCAGGCCGTGCTCGTGCGCGAGCCGGGCGATGCCGGCGATCTCCGCCGGCGTGTACACCGTGAGCATCTCGGTCGCCTGCGTGATGGAAATCAGGCGCGGCCGGTTGGTGTGGTCGTCGGGTGCGGCGGACACCAGCCGCCTCACCGCCTCCACGTCGATCCTGCCGTGCTCGTGCGGCACCTCCATCACCTTGCACCCGACCATGCGCTCGATCGCCCCGCACTCCGACCACGCCAGGTGCGCGGCCGAGGTGGTGATCACCGCGTCGTAAGGCCGGCAGCAGGCTGCCGCGGAGACCACGTTCGCGGCGCTGCCGTTGACCACCGAAAACACCTGGACGCCGTCGCCGAAGTGGCGGGCGAACGCCGCCTCGCTGCGGCGCGTGTGCTCGTCCTCACCGTAGCCCAGGGCGTGACCGTGATTGACCGCTGCGATCGCAGCCAACACCTCCGGATGAACGCCGGAACTGTTGTCGCTGTAGAAGGAGAGTGACGCGCTCAACCCGGAAAGACCTCCACCTGACCCGGGACGATGCGGCTGCCCATCAGCACCGTCATGAAGCCGCCCTCAGGGCTCGAATCGCCGCGGGCGTCGAGGCCCCCCTCCTCGACGATGAGCAGCAACGGGTTCTGAATTTCCGCCTGCGTCTCATACTCCATCAGGATGACCGGCACGCGCGCGCCGCCGCGATCGGCGTAGTCGCCGTACAGCGGGCCGCCGTGCGAGACGAACTCCGCTTCGACCTCGCGGTCGCCGTCCAGGATCGGCGGTACGGCCGGATACCGGGCGAACTCGAGTTGCGCGGGGACGAAGCGGTCCGGGTCGGACGGCGCTTCGAAGAACCAGGTGGCGCCGGCGTCGAGCATCGCCGCCCGCGGCCCCGGCGTCAGCCCCTCGGCGATGAAATAGACCCGCAGCTCCGGGTCGCCGCCGCGGATGACGGCCAACAGAAAATAGATGTGCTCGGTGCCGGCGAGATCGAACAGCAGGTACTCGGCGACGACCGCGCCGGCGGCGGAGCGCACCTCGATGGCGCGCTTGTTTTCGATCTGGTAGTCCAGGCCGTCCGCGTCCAGGCCGCGCTCGGCCGCCTCGGCCATCGCCTGAAAGTCGCGCAGGCTCACCGAACCGCCGGCGCCCAACTGCCGCCAGAACCGCGGATCGGCCGTCGAGGTCGCCGCCGGTTCCGGCGCCTCGCGCCGTCCACGTCCGAACAGGCCGCCCCCGAACAGGCCGCGCGCCGGGCGGCCGGCGCCGGGCGGCTTCCGGCCGCTCACCTGCGGGACCCGCGCATCCGGGGTGTCGTCAGTACCGGCGGCCGACCGACCGGAGCAGCAGCCACGCGATGCCGGCGATCAGCGCGATCACGATCAGTCCGGTGAAGAAGCCGCCGCCGCCCCCATAGTAGGTGCCCGGAGCGGCGCCGTAGTAGTAGCCGCCGCGGCTCATCAGGATGCTCATCATGGCGGCGTCGGTCATCGCGTCGTACAGGAGCCAAGTGCCCAGGGTGGGGTGGAGGTAGCCGTAGCCGCCGAGGCCGGCGTTGTACGTGACGTTGACGTTGCGGCCGTCTACCCGAGTGGTCTGCGGGACGTGCGCCGGCCGCGCCGCCGGCTCACGGGCGTAGCGCGACGAGAACTGCCCGGCGTTGCGCTGCCGGAAGGAGGATTCGGCCTGGCCGCGGTTCCGGAACGTGGTGCCGGCGGCGCGGGAGCGTTCGTACTGGGCGCGGCTGACACCGCCGGTGTTGGCGCGCGACGCGACGCCCCGCGTGCCCGACAGGGTGCTGCGGGTGGTGGTCGCACGGCTGCCGGAGCCGAACACGGAGCGGGTGGAACGGGAGGAAAACGATCGAGAGGAGCCGAAGCTGGAAAACGAGCGACCGCCGGAGAAACCGCCCATGCGCCGCGCCAGCGCATCGTCGGCGGCCAGCAGCAGGATGCTGGCGATCGCTATGACGCAGGCGGCCTTGCCGGCAGCCGGGCGAGGGCGGATCACGGGGCGACGGCCGCGTCCGCCGCGGCGGGCGCCAGCGCGACGTTGGGGTCCACGGCACCGGAGTAGATCAGCGCCACGACGATGAAGCTGGCCGCGGCGATCGCCGCCGCGGCGGTGTTGCGCTTGGACCTGACCTCATCCGACAGGGCGGCGCGGGGCAGGAAGACGCGGTCGGCGATCACGCGGCCGGCCACCAGCAGTACCAGGCCGCAGACGCCGATCACGGCGGTGATCAGCACTTCCGTTCCCAGATCGCTGCCGGCTCCGGCCACCGCCGTGCGCACGATCACGCCCTGCGCCACCAGGAATCCGGCGAAGCTGACGCCGGCCGCGGCGTTCTTGTCGTCTTCGATCACGCCATGCACGTCGTAGCTGGTGATCGCCTGGAACACCAGTCCGTCCAGCACCAGCAGCGCCTGCCCCACCAGCCAGTAGACCGCCAAGTCTCTCAGCAGCCACAGGAAGCCGGCGCTCTGCCCGTCCATCACGCCGGAGATCATCAGTCCGGTCGCTATGGTCATGCCGCCGACCACGAAGCCGGTCCCCGCGCTGCGCTCCTGCACCATCTCGTGCTTGGTGGAGAAGGAGTGGAGCACCAGCCAGTCGTTGATGACGCCGCTCAGGCGCAGCAGCAGGATGGCGACGGCGCCTACGAACGCCAAGTTGACCAGATCGGTGAACAGCGCCGTGCCCGACCCGCGCGCGGCGCCGGCGATCACGAACCCCAGCCCCAGCAGGTAGCCGCCGAAGCTGATGCCGATCGCGTCGTTGCCGTTGTCCGCGATCTCGTGGTCGATGTGGTAGCGCGTCGTCAGGTTGTAGAAGAGCTTGCCCAGGAAGACCAACAGCATGCCGACCGCGAAGTGCGGGATCCGTTCCAGGACGAGCGTGAGCGTAGCCAGAAGCGTCTGCATAGCGATGTGTTTACGCTAAACAAGTAAGCACTTACAGTCAACCGGGAATGATGGAGTCCCTGCGCCGGCGCCTGTACGAGGTACTGGAGCGCGCGCGTGACGACGACCCGCTCAGCTCCGCCGTGGACATCGCCATCATCTGCGTGATCGTCGTCAACGCCGTGGCGATCATCGTCGAGACGTTGCCGTGGGTCACTCCGGGGCTGGCGCGGGCGCTGCGTGGGCTGGAAGTCGCCTCGGTGGCCCTGTTCACGGTCGAGTACCTGCTGCGGCTGTGGACCGCCCGCTATCGCCGCCCGGCGCAGGGGGGCGTGGCCGGCGCGCTGCGCTTCGCGGTGTCGCCGGCCGGGTTGATCGATCTGCTGGCGATCATCCCGTTCTACCTGCCGTTCCTGGTCGGCGTCGACCTGCGCATCGTGCGCGTGCTGCGCATCGCCCGGTTCCTGCGGCTGCTGAAGCTCGGCCGGTACATCCGTTCGGTGGCGCTGTTCGGCAAGGTGCTGCGCGACCGGCGGGACGAGCTGCTGATCACGGTGATGATGACCGCCCTGCTGCTGCTGGTCGCCTCGATCCTCATGTACTACATCGAAGGGGACGCGCAGTCCGACAAGTTCCCGAACATCCTTTCGTCGCTGTGGTGGGCGGTCGTGACGCTCACCACCATCGGCTACGGCGACGTGGTGCCGGTCACCGGCTGGGGCCGGCTGCTGAGCGGGCTGGTGGCGGTGATGGGGATCGGCCTGGTGGCGGTGCCGACCGGCATCGTCAGTTCCGGGTTCATCGAGGAGCTGGCCAAGCGGCGGAACGCCGGCCGGGAGGAGACGCCTCCGGCCGGCCGCGTTTGCCCGCACTGCGGCCGTCCGCTGGCGGACGGCCGGCCCCTGGTGGACCCGATCGCGGCCCCTTCAGCGCACCTTGATCAGGATGACGAGTGAGATCAGCGTGAACATGATCTGCACCAGCGCGAATCGCACCACCACCTGGCTGCTCGACCAGCCCAGGTTGGTGCGCATGTGGTCGTGCAACGGGAACCGCAGCTTCGCGAAGATGGCGATGCGCAGGAAGCGCAGCAGCGCCACCTTGATCAGCCCGGTGCCGCCGTTGACCAGCAGTACGCCGGAGACGATGAAGATCAGGAACGGATTGCCCGAGTTGATGACCAGGACGCCGAGCAGCAGCCCGACCGCCCGCGAGCCGGCATCGCCCATCAGAAGCTGGCTGGGGTGGGCGTTGTACCACAGATAGCCGGTCAGGCAGCCGACCATCGCGAACGACAGCATCGCCCACTTGGCGCCGTCGACGTAGTGCGGCAGGCGCAGGTAGGCGGATATCTGATCATGTCCGAGCACGAAGTAGAGCAGCCCGCCCAGGCTCAGGAGCGCCTGGATGGCCAGCATGCCGGAGAGGCCGTCGACGCCGTCCGTGCAGTTGGTGGCGTTGATCGCTCCCCAGATCAGGACCGTGCCGCCGGCGATGCAGATGACCGGCGGCACCGACACGACGGCCGTGGTGAACGGCAGCCAGAGCTGCGCCGGCTCGGTGTTGCACACCAGCAGTGCGGCCGCCAGCGAGATACCCAGGTCGACCAGCCCCTTGCGGTACTCGTGCCATCCGCCGGCGCTGCGGTCGTCCAGGAAACCGGCGACCATCGCCAGCGTCACGCACGACACCACCCCGAGGTACGGGAGCTCGAGCGGAGCGGTCAGCAGGCCGACGACCGCGAACACGATGCCGAACGCCAGCCCCGCGCCGGTCGGCTTGCCGAGCGCCGCCTCCTTCTCCACGGCGTACTCGCGGCCGCGGTCGCGGGGCAGGATGTCGATGATTCGGGGCAACAGCAGCCAAGTGGCCAGCGACGAAAGCACCAGCGCAACGCTGGCCACGACGAAATGCGAACTCAGCAGGCGAAACGGCCCGTACACCTGCTGCAGGGTTTCTCCGAGCAGAAACAACATGTCGGTGCGCCGATCCTACCCCGGTTGTCCGCGGCCATGCCGGCCGCCGGTTCCGCCTGACGGGAGCGCCGCCTGTTTCCCTTGACGGCGCTGCAGTGGGGGACGCTGCTGGGCAGCGCCCTGCTGGTGGGGGTGACCAAGACCGGCCTGCCGGGGCTGGGGCCGGTGGTGGCGCCGATGATGGCGGCGGCGTTCCCGGTGCGCGCCTCGGTAGCGATCGTGTTGCCGCTGCTGATCGCCGCCGACCTGGTAGCGATCAGGTACTTCCGGCGTCACGTGGTCCGATCGTACCTGCTCCGGCTGGTGCCCGCCGCGCTGGGCGGCATCGTCCTTGGCACGGCGCTGCTGCGCGTGGTCGACGACGCGCAGCTTCGCCTGCTGATCGCGGCGATCGTGGTGGCGACCGTTGCGGCCGGCGCGGCGGCGGTGTGGCGCCCGGCCGGCGCGTCCCATGGCGCAGCAGAGCAAGCGGACCCCGGCGCGGGCGCGCCGCGGTCGGAACTGCGGGGTGCGCGGACCGGCATCGCCATCGCGCTGGGAATCCTGGCGGGCGCCACGTCGATGGTCAGCAACGCCTCCGGCCCGATCCTGACCGCCTACCTGCTGGCGATGCGGTTGCCCAAGCACGAGTTCATGGGTACCGGGGCGTGGTACTACTTCATCCTCAACCTGCTGAAGGTGCCGTTTCACGTGGCGATCGGCACGATGACCGGCGCGACGCTGGCGCTGAACGCGGTGGCCGCGCCGGTGGTGCTGGCCGGCGCCGCGGCGGGTGTGTTGATCGTGCGGCGCCTGCCGGAACGGGTGTTCCGCGCGGCGGCCATGGGGCTGGCCGTGCTGGCCGCCGGCAACTTGGCGGTGCAGGCGTTCCTGGGCTGAGGTGAGGAGTCGAACTACCGCTACAGGCCGGCGGCCAGGCTGCGCAGGTGGTGGGCGAAATGCTCGGCCAGCACCTCGGTGTAGGCGCCGGGGTGCGCTTCGAGCACCGCCCGTACGGCCGGCCCGAGCTCGGCGTGGGTCAGCGTGGAGCCGAAGGTGCAGTGGAGTATCTGTCGCCCCGGCTCGCGGAATCCCGCGCCGGCGGCCGCGTCCGGCCACCGCTCCAGGTAGACCGCCTCCAGCTCCGGCCCGCTCAGGCTCGCAGGCGGCGGCACCTGCTCCACGGTCGCGGAGACGTGGTAGGTCGCCCGGTCGGTGTCGTAGCGGGAGCGGGCGAAGGCGACGATGCGCCGGAACAGCGCCTCGTCGCGGCGCGCCACCACGCGCAGCGCTTCAAGGTAGCTGGTGCCGGCGGTCTTCACGTGGAAGCAACCTCCGGTGGCGCGCGCCAGCGCCGGATACATCGACAGCTTGTCCGACCCGGAGTGGAGCGACAGCTTGTAGGGGCCGAAGTGGCGGGCGATGGCGAAGTGCCGGCGCAGCGATCGCTCCAGCGCCTCGACGTCACCCTTGTAGTCGACCCCTTTCTCGAAGTCGCCGACGTAGCGCGGCGCCAGGGCCACCAGCGGGACGCCGCGGCGCCGGCACTGGTCGGCGATGACGTAGTGCTCGACCAGGGTGGTCGGCTGCTCGGTCTCGTCGACCGAGAGCTCGATCTCATAGTCGCGGCCGGCGTTGCGGGAGCGGATCACCTGCGCCAGGTCCGCCGCGCGGTTCAGTGCAGGCCCATATTTGACCGCGCAGCGCAGGCACGCCTCCTCGGTGAACTCCAGCGTCAGACCGCCGGGCAGGGTCACCGTGCGCCCGCGGTACGCGGAGACCCAGTCGACCTGGTCGCGGACCGCCGCGTAGCGCTCGCGCAGGGTCGACTCGTCGTAGCGGTCGGCGTGCTCGTCCACGGCGTCCGACGGATCGATCGTGAAGAAGCGGAATCCCGCCTCCGTGGTTACCGCCACGTCGTCCGGGGTCTTCAGATGGTCGGCGTCCGCCCCGGTCGGACCGTCCCAGCCGGCCTGCGCCATGCCGGCCAGCGCGTCGGCCATCACGCTTGCGGGCGTCCGTCCGGTGCGCTCCATCTCGCGGATCGACTGCTGCGGGAAGATCGGCCGGATCGGCGCGCCCGCGGCGCGCAGGGCCTGCACGTGGCCCGGCGTCGCCAAGCCGATGCGGTCGCCGAAGCCGAAGCTGGGGTCGAGCCCGAGCGTGATCGTCCTGCCGTTGCGGCCGTCTTCATGATTCATACGTGACCGTCAGTCTGGCGGACTCGGCGCGGCAGCGGCAAGGCTCGCGCGTGGCCGTCCGTGACCGCGGAGTTCCGTAAGGTCATGCGCCGTATCTAAGAAATCAGTCGGCTTCAAGGCGTGCTCCTGGTTTCTTCCTGCGCCACTGATCCCATTCAGTCTTCTCAATGAATGAAGGCACCGGGAAATCCTCTACTCCAATATCCAGCAGCTTGGGTCGTATGCGCCTGATCAGACCGGATGTCCCTGCACGATATCGAGTACCTTATCGTCCGTATCCTTGGTATTCATCGCGTCGTCATCCTCCTCTCCGGTGCTGTCGGAACTCCGGTGGATCGTTGATGCGTTGTATCATGGCGGCGCATGGTGCGGCGCGGGGGACCGTCGCTGACGACGCTGGCCGGGCGCTGGCGGGGCCGTTTCGCGACCAGCGCCGAGTGGCAGGCGGAGGTCGCGGGGCAGGCCGGCGTCAGGACGATCGGGCGGAGCGAGCAGGGCCGGCCGGTGCTGGGCGCCGTCATCGGCACCGGTCGCCGCCGCGCGACGCTGATCGGCGGCGCGCACGCGGACGAGCCGGTCGGTCCGGAGACCCTGCGCCTGCTGGTGCAGGCGGCCGTTCGGCGCGAGCCGGCTATCGAAGCGGTGCTGCGGCGGTGGCGGTTGTGGGTGGTCCCGCACGTGAACCCCGACGGCGAGCGGGCCAATCGCGCGTGGATCGAGCGATGGCCGTCGGCCACCGCCTTCCTGCGCCACGCGCTGCGCGAGCCGCCCGGACGCGATCTGGAGTTCGGGTTCCCGGCGATGCGGCCGGAGAACGCGGCGGTGACCGCGTTTCTGTCGGGCGCAGCCCCCGTGCGCCTGCACGCCAGCCTGCACGGCATGGCCTTCGCCGAAGGGGCCGCGCTGCTCATCGAGCGCGGCTGGGCGACCCGCACCGCGCCGCTGCGGCATGCGTTCCGCCGGGAGGCGGCCGCCTGCGGCGTCGGGCTGCACGACGAAGATCGCCGCGGCGACAAGGGGTTCCACTACCTGGGCGCGGGATTCGCCACCACGCCGACCGGCGCGGCCATGCGCGCCCACTTCCGGGCGGCGGGCGATCCCGACACCGCCGCGCTGTTCCACGACAGCTCGATGGAGCAGGCCGCCCGCACGGCGCCGGCGCCGGCGGCCCCGCTGTGCCTGGTCACCGAGGCGCCGTTGTTCCGGTTGGCGGCGGGCGGTTACGCGGCGTTGCGCGCGCGGCTGCCGGCGTTGACGATGCGGGCGCAGCGCGGCCTGCCGGTGGCGGGCGATCTGGCGCGCTTCGGCGTCGAGCCGGTCGACCCGCGCGCGGCTATCCGACTGCAGCTCCGCGCGATGGAGCTTGGCTTGGCCGCCGTGCGGGCCGCCGGATAGCCGCGCGCGGATTCGTGGCGCTACGGGGGACGCGGCTCCTCCGCCGGCTCGGGCACGCAGGCAGGAGCGTTCACCCCACGCGCGGCGGCAGCCTCGGTCAGGGCGCGCCAGGTAGCGGCGTCGATCGGGACGCCGCTCCGCTCGTAGTCGGCCGCGGCGCGCCGCTCCGGGTCACCCGGCACCATGACCGCCTCCACGCCGGGCGCGGGCGCCGCATTGCGGATCATCTCGGCGTGCGCCGCGACGCCGGCCAGGACGTCAGCCAGCGAGCGCAGGCGGCCGGCGTCGATCACGATGAACAACACCCCGTTGCCCGACACCAGACCGGGCAGGGCGCGGGTGCCGTTGCCGGCCAGGACGCCGCCCAGCAGGTCGGCGACGACGGCCAGCGCCGAGCCCTTGTGGGCGCCGAACGTCAGCAACGGCCCGCCCGTGTAATGGTCGCCTGGATCGGTGGTCGGCTCGCCGGCGTCGTTCAGCAGCCATCCCAACGGTATCGATTCACCCTTGTGCAGCGCGACCCGCAGCTTGCCTTCCGCCACGACGCTGGTGGCGAAGTCGCAGATGACCGTCCGGCCGTCCGCGGACGGGATGGCGGCGGCGAACGGATTGGTGCCGAACAGCGGCTCCTTGCTGCCGAACGGGGCGACGCGGCCGGCGGCGCCGGTGGCCGTGCAGAAGCCCAGGCCGATCATCCCGGCCTCCGCAGCCAGCTCCACGTAGTCGCCCAGCCGCCCGACGTGGGCGGAGCGGAACAGCCCGACGCTCGCTACCCCGTGCTCGCGAGCCTTTCGGATAGCGACGTCGATGGCGAACCGGCCGGCGACCTGTCCGAAGCAGTCATGCGCGTCGACGCGGGCAGTGGCGCCGTCATCGCCGACCAACTCCGGCCGCGCGCGGAGGTCGATCGAGCCCTGATCTATCGCCTCCAGGTACGCCGCGGTGCGAATGACCCCGTGCGATGCGTGCCCGGCCAGGTCGGCCGCCACCAGCGCGCCGGCGACGCACCCGGCATCCTCGTCGGTGGCTCCGGCGGCCCGGAACGTCGCGGCGACGAATCGCGTCAGGTCGCGGGCGGCGACGCGCACCGGCGGCATGGCGGTCAGGCGAACAGCCGCGCGATCTGCTCGGCGTACAGCTCGGCCACGGCGGCGCGCTTGACCTCCTGCTTGTGCGACAGCTCGCGGCCGACCTCGAACGGGCGGTGCAGCAGATGGACGCGGGAGATGCGTTCGAACGGCTTGAAGCCGTTGGCGGCGTTGACGCGGGCGTAGACTTCGGTGCGGATGAGCGCCCGGATTCGCGGGTGCTCGCCGAGCGCCCGCAGATCGCCGTCGATGCCGGCCGCCGCGGCGTGTTCGGCGACCGCCTCCTCGTTCAGCACGACCAGCGCCGCCAGCGATCGTTGATCCTGGCCTACCACCACGGCGCGGTCCACGTACCGCGACTCCTGCATGCGCTCCTCGATCGGCAGCGGCTCCACGTTCTCGCCGCCGAGCAGGACGATGGTGTCCTTGGCGCGGCCGCGGATGATCAGGTCGCCGCCGATCGTCGTCATGCCCAGGTCGCCGGTGTCGAGCCAGCCGTCGCGCAGGACCGCCTCGGTCAGGTCGGGCCGCTTGAAGTAGCCGTCCATCACCTGCGGGCCGCGCACGTGCACGACGCCGAGCTGCCCCGGTCCCAGGGTGCGCCCCTGGTCGTCGACGATGCGCAGCCCGGTGCCCGGCAGCAGCCGCCCAACGGTGCCCGACACCGGCGCGGTTTCCGGCCGGATCGCCACCCCCGGCGCCGTTTCGGTCAGGCCGTACGCGTTCAGCAGCAGCACCCCGGCGGCGGCGAAGAACTCGTCCACGTAGTCGGGGAGGGCGCCGCCGCCCGAGATGGCGCCGCGGAAGCGGCCGCCGAGCCGCGCCTTGATCTTCGCGAACACCAGCGCGCCGCCCAGCGCCCGCAGCGGATAGAGCAGCAGGAACGGGGCCAGACCGCCGAGCAGCTCGGACGGCCGCGAGCGGGGCTGCAGATGGGCGACGAGTCCGTGCACGCGCGCGCGGGCCCGCGTGTGGGCGCCGCCGGCGGCGACGAACAGGCTGAACAACGCCTTCTTCACGCCGCCTTCGTGCTCAACGTTGCGGTACACGGCCGAGCGCACCGCGTCCCAGATGCGCGGCACCGACGCCATCCAGTGCGGGCGCACCGCCGCCATGTCGGCGATCAGGATGCTGCCGACCGGCTTGGAGTAGGCCAACGTGGTGGCGCTGGCGATGGCGCAGTACTCGAAGATGCGCTCGAAGGAGTGCCACACCGGCAGGACGCTGAGCCATATCTGACCCGGCTCGATCGCCAGAAACTCCGGGATGCAGCCGGTCTGAAACACGAAGTTGCGGTGCGACAGCACCACGCCCTTGGGCTCTCCGGTCGTCCCGGACGTGAAGATGATGGTGGCGACGTCGCCGGCGGCGCCCTGCGCGCAGCGCCGCCGATAGAAGTCGGGCTGCAACTCGGTCACGGCGCGCCCGGCCTGGAGCACATCCGCGTAGGGGATCACCGCCATCCCGTCGCGCTCGTCCTGCGGCGGGCCGTCCGGGTCGATCACGACGATGGTCCGCAGGTGCGGCAGGTCGGCGCGCACGGAGAGGACCTTGTCGAGTTGCGCGCCGTCCTCCACCAGGCACACGGCCGACTCGACCTGCGCCAGGATGAAGCGGAACTCCTCGGCCGTGCTGTCCGAGCCGCGCGGCACATCGGCGGCGCCCAGGCCCAGGATCGCCAAGTCGGCGACCAGCCACTCCCTGCGGTTGTCGGCCAGCAGGCCGACGCGGTCGCCCGGGCGCACGCCCAACTCCGCAAGGCCGGCGGCCAGATCGCCGACCTCGGCGTACAGCTCCGAGTAGGAGGTGGGTTGGAATCGGCCGTGCGCGTCCTTGCTGAGCTGCGCCGTGGTCAGGCCGTGGTCGCGGCAGACGCGGGCGAACAGCTTGGGAAGCGTATCCTCGGCTGCAGCAGCGGCCATCCATGCGGACGGTAGCGACCGGCCGCTCCGATTGTCAATTTCGCGGACGGATCGCGGCCGAATCTGCCGAAGATATAGGAGGGGAGCAGAACCGTGAAAATCACCGATGTCGAGGTGCGCTGCTACGCGTGGCCGCGTCCCGTGCCGATCAGCAACGGCAAGTACACCTATACCGACGTGACCTTCACGCCGGTGCTGATTCACACCGACGAGGGCATCACCGGCGTGGGCTGGACCGGGGGCACCGCCGCCGGCCGCCCGGGCGCCATCGCCGAGGCGCTGGTCGGGCACTTCAAGACGGCGCTCGTCGGCAGCGATCCCTTTACCTACCGGCGGTTGTGGGACGCCATGTGGGAGCCCAAGATCGTCGGCCGGCGCGGCATGTCGACGCAGGTGATCAGCGCGCTCGACGTCGCGCTGTGGGACCTGATCGGCAAGGCGACCGGCCGTTCGATCCACCATCTGCTCGGCGGCTACCGCGATCGTATTCCCGCCTACATCGCCGGCGGCTACTATGAGGAAGGCAAGGGGCTGCGCGAGTTGGCGCAGGAGATGGAGGAGAACCTGGAGCTCGGCGCGCGGGCGGTGAAAATGAAGGTCGGCGCGGTGCCGATCCCGGAAGACATCGAGCGCGTGCGCGTGGTGCGCGAGGCGATCGGGCCGGACATCTCCCTGCTGGTCGACGCCAACAACGCCTATACCGCCTACCAGGCGATCGACTTCGCGCGGCGCGTCGAGGAGTTCGACGTCTTCTGGTTCGAGGAGCCGGTGGCGCCCGACGACTACCGGGGGCATGCGCGCGTTGCGGCGGCCACCAGCATCCCGGTCGCGACCGGTGAGAACGAGTACACCCGCTACGGCTTTCGCGATCTGATCGAACACGACGGCGCCGCCATCCTCAACACCGACGCGCAGATCGTCGGCGGCATCACGGAGTTCATGAACGTGGCGGCGCTGGCTGCGGCGCACGATCTGGCGATCGCCCCGCACGGCGCGCAGGAGATCCACATCCACTTGGTCGCGGCGGTGCAGGGCGGGCTGATCCTGGAGTACTACCGCGAGACGATCGATCCCCTGCGCGGGCGGCTGTTCACGCCCAAGCTGACGCTCGATGACACGGGCCAGGTCGCGGTGCCCGATGCGCCGGGGCTGGGCATCGAAATCGACTTCGCGCTGCTGGCCGAGCACCGCGTTGCCTGAGCGGCGCCGGCGATAGCGCAGACCGAGATGCCCCGGGACGCGGCACCGACGGCAACGGCCGGCCGGGCCCGGTCGCGCCCGCGCGTTCGCCGGCGCGCGGCGCGGCCGATGCGGGGTCTGGTATCGGCTGCGCTGCTGTGGTGCGCGGCCGGCTGGTCGGCGGCGCTGGGCGGTGAGGAACAGCCCCCTCCTGCCGTGTCGGTGAACGCGGACGTCCCGCACATCTCGCCGGCCAGCTCACCGGGGGTGCGGGACGCTGCCAATCTGGTTTCCGCAGTCGAAATCCAGCAGGCCGGCGGCGTGGAGAAAGCGTACCGCCTGGTGATCAGGGACGACGGCGGGCACCCGGTCCGCACCATCGCCGGCGACGACGGAGAGCCGGTCCCCGGCTTGTTCACGCGGCTGCTGATCGACGTCGGTCTGCAGGAGCGCACGTCCGTCGAGGTGCCGGCGTCGTTTCCCTGGGACGGCCGCGGCGACGACGGCGCTCTGGTCCCGGACGGCATCTACCGCTACGTCCTGGAGATCACCGACGATTACGGCAACCGCGGCGCCTCCGAGCCGCGGCAGATCATGGTGGACAACACGCCGCCGGCGATCACGGTCAGCCCGGAGTACCGGGTCTTCTCCCCGGACGGCGACGGCAGCAGGGACGACCTGCCGGTCCTGCAGTCCGGGTCGAGCGAGGTGCGCTGGGTCGGCCGGTTTCTCGACGCCGCAGGGAACGTGGTCCGCACGTTCCGCTGGACCGACGGCCGCCCGGTCGACTTCCGGTGGGACGGCCGGGACGAAGGCGGCGAGCCGTTGCCGGACGGGACCTACCGCTACCGCATCGGCGCCCGCGACCTGGCCGGCAACGACGCCGCGGTGACGGTCGACGAGATACGCATCGACACCGCCGTCCGGCGGATCGGCATCGACCTGGAGACGCCCGCCTTTTCGCCGAACGAAGACGGCATGCAGGACGAGATGCGGTTTCCGGTCACGGTCGACATGCCGGACAGCCTGGTGAACTGGCGGGCCGAGGTTCGCGATTCAGGCGGCCGGGTCATGCGCACCATGACCGGACCGGCGCCGATGCCGCAGCGGCTCCGCTTCGACGGCCGCGACGACCGCGGCGAAGTGATCCCGGAGGCGGTCTACTCGCTGCTGCTGTCGGCGTTCTATGAGAACGGCAGCACGCGCTTCATCGAGTCGCCGCCGTTCCGGCTCGACGTCACCCCGCCGGATGCGTTCGTCAAGCTCCACTACGATCGGTTCTCCCCCAACGGCGACGGCGTCCGCGACCTGTTGACGGCGACCCAGGAGGCATCCGGCGACGCATCCTGGCTGGTGACGATCGCGGATGAACGCGGCGACCCGGTGTGGGCGCGGCACCTGGACGAGGTGAACGTCACCTTCGAATGGGACGGCCGGGATGACCGCGGCGAGCTGGTCGCCGACGGCAGCTATACCTACGTCCTGTCGGCGCGCGACGGCGCCGGCAACGACTTCTCCTCCCGCCCGCTGGTCTTCACGATCGACACCCGCGAAACGCCGGTGGTCCTGCGGACCGGCGGCACGCATTTTTCGCCGAACGGCGACGGCGCGCAGGACACGGTGGAGGTCGCCCCCGAGCTGACGGTCACCGACACCATCGAGTCGCTGCATCTCGAGATCGTCGACGCCGGCGGCAAGGTCTGGTACCGCGACCGGAGCCCGGCGGCCGGAGAGGCATTCGAGTGGACGGGCCTGGCCAACGACGGGCGCTCGTTCCCGGACGGCGAGTATACGGTGCGACTTTCGGTGCGCTACGCCAACGGCAACAGCGGCGAGGCCGAGGCCGGACCGATCGTGATCGACACCGAGTTCCCGACGATCGAGGCGAGCACGGACGATCTGTTGTTCTCTCCCGACGGCGACGGCAACAAGGACGAACTGCTCATCGCGCAGACGTCGAGCGCCGAGGAGCGGTGGGAGGCGCGCTTCCTGGACCAGGCCGGCGCGGCGGTCACCACGGCGAGCTGGCAGGGACAGGTCGCCGATTACCTCTGGGACGGCATGGGGGATCAGGGCACCCCCGTCGCGGACGGCACGTACCGGTACGAGGTGACGGCGACCGACGCGGCCGGCAACAGCATTACCGCGCGCCTACCCGGCATTCAGGTCGACACGCGGCCGACGGAGGCGAGCATCGACGTCGCGGAGGGCAATCGGGCCGGCGACCGGGCGAGCTTCTCGCCCAACGCGGACGGCGAGCGCGACGCGCTGTCGTTCACGCTGTCGGTAACGCCCGACGTACCGGTGGAGACCTGGGGCATCACGATCCTGGATGCTGACGACGCCCCGGTCCGCATCTTCGGCGGCGGCGGCGAACTGCCGGAGGAGCCGCGCTGGGACGGGCTCACTACCACCGGCCAGCCGGCGCCCGACGGCGAATACGGCGCGGTGTTCACCGTGGTCTACCGCAAGGGGGACGTGGTCGAGGACCGGCTGGCCGCGCCGATCATCCTCGACACGATCTACCCGGCGTTCGAGATCGAAGCCGGTTATCTGTTGTTCTCGCCCGACGGCGATGGGCGCCGCGACGTGATCGAGATCACCCATGCCGCCGAGGTCGAAGACGAGTGGCACGCGGAGCTGACCGCCGCCGACGGGACGATCGTCAGCGAGCGCACGGTGCGCGACGGCGTGCTGGAGGACTTGGCCTGGGACGGGACCGACGAGCAGGGGAACGTGGTGGCGGACGGCGAGTACCGCTATCGGGTGCGCGGCACCGACCTTGCCGGCAACGTGACCAGAGGCGAGCTGCCGCCGATCGTCGTGGACACCCGGGCGGGCGGTGCGTGGATGGAGGCGTCGGCCGCCGGTTTCTCCCCGAACGGCGACGGCGTGGAAGACGAAGTCTTCTACGAGCTGCGGGTCACCGAGGACATGGAACTGCGGTCGTGGGAGTTGACGATCGCCGGCGCGGCCGGCGATGCGGTGCGCACCTACGGCGGCGGTTCCAGCGCCATCTTTCCGGTACGTCTGCCCTGGGACGGCAGCGACGAAGACGGCGAGCGCGCGCAGGATGGGGAGTACGCGGCGACCTTCAGGGTCGAATACGTCAAGGGCGACGTGGGCGAGGCCGCCGGCGAGCCGGTGGCGCTCGACACGCAGCCGCCGGCGGTGCGGGTCGGGGCGGCGTATCTGCTGTTCTCCCCGGACGGCGACGGGCGCCGGGACACGATCACGCTGACTCACGAGGCGACGCCGGGGGACCGCTGGGACGCGACGATCACCGCCGACGGCGACGGTTCCCTGGTAGTGCGGCGGTTGTGGGAAGCCGAGGGGCCGCTGCCCGACCTGGAGTGGGATGGCCGCACCGATGAGGGCGTTGCGGCGCCGGACGGGACCTACACCTACCGGATTTCGAGCGTCGACGCCGGCGGCAACAGCGTCAGCGCCGTCCTGGAGGGGATACGGATCGACACCGCTGCCACGGCCGCCGCGCTGACCCCGGACGGCGAATCCTTCTCGCCCAACGGCGACGGGGTTCGGGACACGATCGACATCCACGTCGCCGCCACCACCGACGTGCCGATCGACCGCTGGGCGGTGTCGGTCTTCGACGGCGCCGGCCGGCCGGTCCGCGTGTTCGCCGGCGGACGGGGCGCGGATCCGCTGCCGGAGGTGATCGTCTGGGACGGCGCCGACGACGGCGGGGCCATCGTCCCGGACGGATTCTACCACGCCTCTCTGGGGATCGAGTACGCGAAGGGCAACGTCAGCGAAGCGGTCGGCGTCCCCTTTCTGGTCGACGCGTCGCCGCCGCAGGCGGCGGTCCGCACGGAACTGGACACGCCGTCGCTGCCGTTCTCCCCGGACGAGGATGGGGTGAACGATCATCTCATGATCTTCCTCGATGCTCGCGACGATGGCGGCATCGCCGCCTGGACGCTTGAGATCGTGGACCCGCAGGGAGCGGTGTTCGCCGCCACGAGCGGCAAAGGCGCCCCTCCCGCCTTCGGATGGGACGGCTTTTCCGTGGAAACCGGCGAGCTGGTCGAGGCGGCGGTCGACTATACGTTGCAGCTCGAGGTGACCGATCACGTCGGCAACCGGGCGACCGCCTCCGCGGTCGTGCCGATCGACGTCCTGGTGCTGAGGGCCGGAGACCGCCTGCGCATCCGCCTGTCCGGCATCCACTTCGCGCCTGACACCGCCGATTACCAGCGGCTCGGCGACCCGGAGAAGACGCGCCGGAACCTGCGGACTCTGGACCGGCTTGCGGAGATACTGAGCCGCTACGCGACCTACAACATCCTGCTGGAGGGGCATGCGGTCTCCGTGCACTGGGACGATGCGGAGCGTGCCGGCCAGGAGCAGGAGGAGTCGCTGGTGCCGCTCTCCGCCGCCCGCGCCGAGGCGGTGCGCGATGCGCTGGTCGAGCGCGGGATTGGCGCGCACCGGATGACTGCCGCCGGGCTGGGCGGCGCGCATCCGGTCGTCCCGCATGGGGACCTGCGCAATCGCTGGAAGAACCGTCGCGTCGAGTTCTGGCTTATCCGGCAGTGAACCGGCCGCGCGGATGACGGCTCAGGAGATGCGCAGGTAGCGCTCCAGCCTGCCGGCCGCGACCGCCAGGTCCTGCCGGTTGGCGAGCGCCTCGCGGAACAGGTCACCGGCGCGCACCAGCCGCGCAGGCACCGTGTCCATGGTGAACCGATCGGGCGAGAGGTCGGGGTCGAGTTCGTCCCAGGACAGCGGCGTGGAGACGGTCGCGCCGGCGACCGGCCGTACGGCGTAGGGCGGCACCACGGTCCGTTCCCGGCGGTTTTGCCGGAAGTCGACGTACACCAGGCCGCCGCGCCGGGCGGCCGACCGTTCGACGGTGGCGATGTCGCGGTGCTCCCGTACCACCACGCGCGCCAGTCCCTCGCAGAACATGCGTGACTGGTCGTAGATGTAGCCGCCTGCCAGCGGCACGTAGACGTGCATGCCCGACTTGCCGGAGGTTTTCAGGTAGCCGGCAACGTCGATCCCGCGCAGCACCTTGGCCAGCGTTCGCGCTACCCGCACCACCTTCCCGAATGACGCCTCCTTGGCGTCCAGGTCGATGACCGCCCAGTCCGGCGCGTCCAGATCGGCGATGCTGGAGAGCCACGGGTGGAAGTCGATGCTGCCGAGGTTGACCAGGTACAGCAGCGTTTCGCGGTCGCCGCATACCACGTAATGCGACCCCCGGCCGTCGCGCGACACGTCCACGGTCGGCACCCACGAAGGCAGGTGCGGCACCTGCTTCTGGTAGAACCCTTCGCCGTCGACGCCGTCGGGATAGCGCAGCAGGTGGGCCGGACGCGACTGCAGATAAGGGAGCAGCCATTCGGCGACCGTCAGGTAGTAGTCGACCAGGTCGCCCTTGGTGCGGCCGCCGGCCGGCCAGTAGACTTTGTCCAGGTTGCCGAGTTGCACGCGGGCGGTGTCCCCGGCCGGCGACGGCTGCCGGCGCAGCGCCTCTTCGATTGGCAGTTCGGCGGCGCCGTCGGCCGCCGCGATCGGCACGCGCGCCCAGGCGTCGTGCGCGCCGGGCCGATACCGGGAGTCGGCGCGCTTGGCCACCAGCGCCTGCAGGCCGGCGGCCGATGCGGCGGCGGCCAGGGACTGGCCGTCGGCGGCGACGTGATCGACGTACAGCACGCCGCCGCCGGCCGGCAGGAGAGAACGGAGCAGCGCCTTGCGCTCGCTCAACGGCAGGCCGCGCACGTCCCACTCCTCGTAGTAGAGGAGATCGAACGCATAGAACGCGACCGGGGCGCCGCCGGCGTGCGCGGCCGGACGGTCGAGCTCGGCGCGCGACGGCCGACCGCGGCGGTCGACCGCCACCAGAACGCCGTCGATCACCGCGTGCTCCGCGCGCAGCCGGCCCAGGGCGGCGAGGACCGCCTCGAATCGCGGCGCAGCCCCGGCACCGGCCGCCGGGGGGTGCAGATCGGCTTGTTCCCCGCGGCAGACCGCCAGCGTGCGCCGGCCGGCGAACTCCATCTCGAACAGCCACTGCGCATCGGAGAACGGCGCCCGGTCGCCGGCGGCGCGCATCGGCCGCGGCCGGCGCGGCACGGGCGCCCGGCGGGCGCCGCGCAGGTCGACGGCGGGGACCGGTTCGTCCGGGCCGCGCGCGTAGCGGTCGCGCGCCTTGAACAGCAGCCAGTCGTCGCCGGCGGTGCGCACCAGATGCCACTCGCCGCGCAACCGCCGGCCTTGCAGCGTGAGCTTGATCTCCCCGGCGGCCAGCGCCGCCGCCGTGCTCGGCGCGCGCCGTATCCGGTAGGCGCCGTGGTCCCAGATATCCATGGTGCCGCCGCCGTACTGGCCCTTGGGGATCACGCCCTGGAAGTCGAGGTACGGCAGCGGATGGTCTTCGGTGTGGACGGCCAGCCGCTTCTGGTCCGGGTCGTAGGAAAAGCCGCGCGGGACGGCGAAGCAGAGCAGTATGCCGTCCATCTCCAGGCGCAGGTCGTAGTGGAGCCGCCGCGCCTGGTGGCGGTGGACGACGAAGCGGAGCTCGGCGGCGGCGCCATCCGCGCCGGCGGCCGGCTCCGGCGTGCGGCTGAAGTCGCGCTTGGCGCGGTACCGGTCGAGCGCCGATCGGCCCGATGGCTCGGCGGGGCCGCTCATGCCGGCGGCCGGTCGGCCGCGCGCGCCCGATCGGCCGCCGTGGTGCGCAGCTTGGCGCCCAGCCGGCGAACGATCAGGTCGGCCAGCCCGGCCGCCGCCCGCGCGACGTCGCGGTCGCCGGCGGCCATGGCGAGCCACCGCCGCGCCTGCGCCTCGTCCACGTCGAGGCGGTAGAGCGCCGCGATCAGGCGGGCGCGGTCGGTGCGGAGCAGCCCGGCCAGCCGGCGCTGGAGGGCCGGGCCGCCGCCCTGCGCGGCCAGCCCCTGCAGGTCGGCCGCGCCGTCAGCGCGAGCCGGCGGGCAGGCCATCGACGTGGGCCGCTTCTTCGATCGGCGCGTCGATGGCGAAGCCGCGCGTGAAACGGTCTGTGGTGACCGTCACCACGCCGTGCAGGCGGCCGGTGGCGACGCCGCCGGCCGCCTGCACGCGCACCTCGACGGCGCCGGAGGCGGTCACCGTGTGTTGCTGGTCGGCCGCGTGCACCACCGCGCCGGCCGCGTCCGGGAAGAACCAGACCTGCCGCGCGTCTTCCGCGCCGGCCAGTGGGGCGGTGATGACCAACTGCCGATCGCGCCGCTCCACGCGGGCACCGTCGACCGGCCGGGGGATGCGCGCGCGCCAGCGGTCGAACAGCGACTCCGCGCCGCTAGCGGTCGGTTCGGCCTGCGGCCGGACCCGCAGCGTGAGACGGAGGCTTGCCTCGCCGGGTATGCACACGTCGGCGCACACCAGCCAGAGCGCGTCGGCGGTCAGCTCGACCCGGCCGCGTCCGGCGTCGGCCGGCGGCGTGATTACGACCGGCAGCAGCACCTCCCCGGTGTACCCGAAGTTCATCAGGTCGCCGTAGGGCATGCGCGCCGGCGTCGGCCACTGCACGGGCGACACCGTCCAACCGGCCGGCAGGCGCCAGTCGATGCGGGCGGCCGCTCCCGAATCGCCAGGGTTGCGCCAGTAGGTGTGCCAACCGTCGTCCAGCGTCTGCAGCAGCCCCGCCCAGAACGGACTTCCCGGCGTGACGGCGGCCGCTTCGCTGACTAGGCGAACGCGGACGTGATCGCCGGCGACTTCGGCGCTGTCGCTGCAGCCGGCGAGCAACGAACCCAGAACCACCGACGCCGCCAAGCAGAGCCGCGGTGACGGATCGCCATGCCGCAGCTTCATGTCGGTTCAGGGATATGGCGTTACGGTTACGATTTCGATCCCCGAGAAGAGCGTCCCCGAGTAGAGCATTGCCATCGCAACGTCGCGCACGCGGCCACCGCGACACGCATCCGCGATCGCATCAGTCCGTGAGCGTTCTCACGGGTGCAGGATTCATCAGCCGCCTTCTCCGGGTTTGCCGTGGCGCTTGTAGGGAAGCAGCGCCAGCACCCGCGCCAGCTTGATCTGGCGCGCCAGGCGGCGTTGGTTCTTGGCGGAGGTCCCGGTCACCCGGCGCGGCAGGATCTTGCCGCTCTGCGTGATGAACCGCTCCAGAATCTCCGGCTTGCGATAGGTGATGTCGAGGTTCCTGGTCCGGTCGACCTTGCGGCGGTAGTAGGGGCGCCGCCGCCCGCCGGGACCGCCCGGACCGCGGCCGGCGGACTCACCGCCCGCTTCGCGCGGGGTGAACTGCCCGGGCGGGCGGTCCGCCGATTCACGCGGCGCCGGGGGCGGGCTGGGGCTGGGAATGGTGTCTGACAAGCGTCTCCTCCTTGGTAGCAATGATGGCGTAGCGACGCGCGGCGCGGCAACCGGTGTCGAGCGATCCGGTCACACCGGGAACAGCAGGTTCTGCTGGCTGAACACCTCGCTCACCGAACGTCGTTCGTGGATGCGCAGGATGGCGCTGGCCAGCAGCGGCGCGATGGAGATCACCGTGATCAGGCCGCCGGCGCGGCGCTCCTGCGGCACCGGGATCGTATTGGTGACCAGCACCTCCTCGATCGACGGGCGGGTCAGCAGCTCCGTTGCCTGTCCGATCAGCACCGGGTGGGTGACCGAGATGATGGCCGGCTGCGCGCCGTGCTCCATGAGCGTGTCGGCCTGCTGGTGGATCGACCCGGAGGCGATCAGATCGTCGATGATGATCGGTTTTCTGCCCTCGATGTCGCCGACCACCGCTTCCACCTCCAGCTTGGAGCCGCCCACGCCGTGCCGCCGCTTGTGCATCAGCACCATCGGCAGGCCCAGGATGTCGGTGTACTTCTCCGCGAGCTTGGCCCGGCCGACGTCCGGGGCGACGATCACCGCGTCGGAAAGGTCGCGCTGCCGCAGGTGGTTGGCCAGCGTGGTGACCGCGGTCAGATGATCCGACACCTTGTTGAAGAAGCCCTGTATCTGCGGCGCGTGCAGATCAACGGAGACGATGCGGTCGGCGCCCGCGTTGGCCAGCAGGTCGGCGACCAGCCGCGCGCTGAGCGGTTCCCGGCCGGTCGACTTGTGGTCCTGGCGGCCGTAGCCGTAGTAGGGGACGACGGCGGTGATCTGATCGGCCGACGCGCGGCGCATCGCGTCGACGATGATCAGGAGCTCCATGAGCGTCTCATTGACTGGGCGGCAGGTCGGTTGCACCAAGTAGATCTCCGCGCCGCGGACGCTTTCTTCGATCTGCACGTGGGTCTCGCTGTCGTTCAATGACTGGATGCTGATCTGGCCGAGGTCGACGTCCAGTATCTGCGAGATTTCGAGCGCCAGCTCCGGATTGGCGCGACCGGAGAACAGCCGAAGCGTGTCCATGGAACGGCCGTTGTGTGTTGGCATGTCGCGGGAAGGGGGGACCTTATCCGGTGCGTCGTCGCGTATCAAGCCGCGCGCGTCCGCTACGCGCCGGCCGCCAGCGGCGGCGGCAGGTCCTTCATGGTCGTAAGCCCCGGCGCGGCGGCCACCACCCGCGGGATGGCGTTGACGACGACCGCCGCCGTCCCCAGGTCGCCGTGCACGCCTCCGCCGATGCGGACCTCCACCGGCGGCACGCCGTCGATCGACACCGCGTCCCATGATTCGCCCAACCCGACCGCGGCGCGGAACTCCAGCGTGATCACCTGCCGTCCGGCGACCGTTCCGGCGCCCGCCTGGTGGACGCCCGCGACCTGTCCCGCCGCCACCGTCACGTGGCCGGTGTCGATCGCGCGCGCTGCCATGATCGGTTCGATCGTCTCGGTGAAGCCGTCGAGCGGCCAGCCCATGCCGGCGGCGATCATCCCGGCCGACTCGGTGAGCCCGACGTGGCGTATCTCCCCGTCCGCCGCGCGCCGGCGAAACTCGGCTTCGTCCAACCCGGCGCCGATCTTGCGCTGAAACGGACCGCGTCGATCGCTCGCGTCCTGCACGCGGGTGGCGCGGATCGCGCGCACCGCCTGGCACGGGGCGGTCATGAACAGCGGCCACGCGTCCATCACGAAACCGGGGTTGATGCCGGTTCCGAGCAGCGTAACCCCGGCGCCGACCGCCTGGTCGTGCAGCTCGCCGGCGATCGCGGCGTTGGCGCCGGCCGGAAAGGCGAGTTCCTCGCAGGTCGAAACCACGTCGACGCCCGCGCGCAGCAGCGAACGGAGCTGCGGCGCCACCGCCCGCAGACTGGAGCCGGTGGCGTGGACCGCCAGCGCCGGCGCCGCGCCGTCCGGCAGCCGGTCCCACGAACCGACGATGGCGGCCCCCAGCGGCGCGCCGCCGCCGACCTTCCCCAGGTCGCGCCCGTGCAGAGCGGGGTCGACGTCGATGCCGGCGACCACCTGCAGATCGGCGCGGCCGGCTGCCAATCGCGCGATGCGGCAGCCGATCGGCCCGCAGCCGAACTGGACGACGCGGATCACGTGACGCGGCTGCCGGCCGGCCAGCGTACCAGCCGCTGCGGGTGGACCGGGCCGCCGGTGTCCATGGAGATGTTGCCGGCGATACCGGTGAGGATCGACATCGCCCCGTCGAGGTGCGACGCGGCCCGCTGCAACGGGTCCGGCTGCGGGGGGCCGAACAGGTCGGCGGCAAGCTGCGGGTCCGCGCCTCCGTGTCCGCCTTCGGGTTCGGGTATCTCCACCTCGTACGGCTCCGCGAAGTGGGGGCAGACGCGCAGCTCCCGCTCCCTGGTCACGCCCTCCTGCGACTTGGAACCCTGGGCGTTCACGTAGCTCGACTCCCGCACCGTAAGCTCCAGGCGTCCGCGGTCCCCGGTGAGCGCGATCCGCAGCCCCTCCCACGGCGCGTACGCGGTCAGCGAATAGCTCATGATCGCGCCGGAGTCGTAGCGGACCAGCAAGGCCATCGTGTCCTCGATGCTGATCCCGTCGCCGAAGACGCTCTGGTCGCGGAAGTAGCCGTCTTCGTGTTCGGCCTTCAGGTACATCTCGGCAAGTGCCTCGCTCCGATCCAGATGCAACGCGAACGGGTCGTCCTTGGCGGCCGCCGATCCGTAGGCGCGGGTGTAGAAGGCAGTGACGCCCCGCTCCTCGGCGTTCTCATGCCCGTAGAAGCGCAAGTCGCCCAGCGCCGTCACCATCTGCGGAGCGCTGGCCAGCCAGAAGTTGACCAGATCGAAGTGGTGCGTGGCCTTGTGCACCAACAGTCCGCCGGAGTTGCGCTTGTCGCGGTGCCAGCGCCGGAAGTAGTCGGCGCCGTGCACCAGGTCCAGCAGCCACTCGAAGTGCACGGCGGTGACCGTGCCGATCACCCCGTCCATCAGGAGTTGCCGCACCAGCGACGCGTGCGGGGAGTACCGGTAGTTGAACGTCACCCGCAGGTTCCTGCCGGTGCGCTCGACCGCGTCCAGGATCTGCTGGCACTTGCCGGCGTCGATCGTCATCGGTTTCTCGGTGATCGCGTCGCAACCCAGCTCCAGGGCGCGCACGATGTAGCGGTGGTGCGTGCGGTCGATCGAGGTGACGATGACTACGTCCGGTTTGCATTCCGCCACCATGCGTTCGAACGCGTCTGCGCGGTAGGTCGGTACCGGCGCATGTCCGAACCGCTCCTGCAGGACCCGGTTGGCGTAGTTCATGCGGGTCTGGTTCAGGTCGCAGAAGCCGACCAGCTCCGCCGTGTCGGCGTAGTCGCCGGCGATCCACTCGTAGAAGGAGCGGGCGCGCCCGCCGGCGCCGACCTGCGCGTAGCGCGTTCGTTGCCGGGTCATTCCTGCTGGCTGAAGGCGGCGTCGAAGGCGATCGCGGAGGCGGACAGATCGGTGCTGCGCGTAAAGGCGAGAGCCTCCGGCGCGCCCAGTTCGCGGTCCATGCCGGAGTCCTCCCATTCGATCGAGAGCGGACCCTGGTAGCCGATCGCGTTCAACGCGCGGAACACCCGCTCGAACGGCACGTCGCCCCGTCCGGGCGACACGAAGTCCCACCCGCGGCGCAGGTTCCCGAACGGCAGGTGCGACGCCAGGGCGCCGTTGCGGCCGTTGTGGGTGCGCTTCGATTCCTTGACGTGCGCGTGGTAGATGCGGTCGGCGAAGTCCAGGACGAACTGCTCCGGGTCGACCATCTGCCACACCAGGTGGCTGGGATCGAAGTTGATGCCGAACGCCGGCCGGCGGCCGACCGCCTCCAGCGTGCGCTGCGTGGTCCAGTAGTCGTAGGCGATCTCCGACGGGTGCACCTCCAGCGCGAAGCGCACCCCTTCCGCGTCGTAGACGTCCAGGATCGGGTTCCAGCGGTCGGCGAAGTCCTGGTAACCGTCTTCGATCATGCCTTCCACCGCCGGCGGAAACCCGGCGATCGCGTACCAGATCTTGGAGCCGGTGAAGCCGGCGACCGTGTCGACCCCGAACGCGGCGGCGGCGCGGGCCGTCTCCTTCATGCGCTCGGCGGCGCGTTGCCGTACCCCTTCGGGATCGCCGTCGCCCCAGACGTCCGGCGGCAGGATCGCCTGATGGCGGGCGTCGATGGGAAAGTCGCACACGCATTGGCCGACCAGGTGGTTGCTGATCGCGAAGCACCGGAGCCCGTGCCGGTCGAGCAGATCGCGCTTGGCGGCCACGTACCGGTCATCGGCGAGCGCTTGGTCGACCTCGAAGTGATCGCCCCAGCAGGCCAGCTCCAGGCCGTCGAAGCCCCACGCCGCCGCCTTGGCAGCCAGTTCCTCCAGCGGCAGGTCGGCCCACTGGCCGGTGAACAGCGTTACGGGTCGTCCCACGTCATGCCTCCTTCAGCGGGTACCACTTGCGGTCGCTCGCCGAGCTGGCGACGCAGGCGGTGATGAACGCCATGCCGCGCACGCCGTCGTCGACCGTGGGAAAATCGAGCCCGTCGGGCGGCTCGGCGCCCTGCAGGCGCGCCTGCAGGGTCAGCGCGTAGTTGCGGTACAGGTTGGCGAACGCCTCGATGAATCCCTCCGGATGGCCCGGCGGCAGCCGCGTGTGGCCCTGCGCGGCTGCGGACAGATCGCCCACGCCGGTGCGCCGCACCTCGCGGTGGCGGTCCGCCCACATGACGATCAGGGTGTTGGGCTCCTGCTGGTGCCACTCCAGCCCGCCCTGCTCGCCGTAGACGCGGATCGCCAGCGCGTTCTCTTCGCCGGCGCAGACCTGGCTGGCGTACAGGACGCCCGTGGCGCCCTGCTGCAGGCGGACCAGCACGTTGCCGTCGTCCTCCAGCCTGCGGCCGGCGACGAAGGTGGTCAGGTCCGCGCACAGCTCGGTGATCGACAGTCCGGTCACGTACTCCATCAGGTTCTCGGCGTGGGTGCCTATGTCGCCGATGCAGGAACTGATGCCGGCCTGCGCGGGATCGGTGCGCCAGCCGGCCTGCTTCTGTCCGGTCGCCTCTTCCAACCGGGCCAGCCATCCTTGCGGATACTCGACCACCACCTTCCGCACCCGGCCGATCGAGCCGTCGCGGACCAGCCGCCGCGCCTCCTTGACCATGGGATAACCGGTGTAGTTGTGGGTGAGCCCGAACTGCAGCCCGGTGGCGCTGACCAGCTCGCGGAGCGCCAGCGCCTCGTCCAGGTCGTAGGTCATCGGCTTGTCGCTCATGACGTGAAAGCCGGCCTCCAGCGCCGCCTTGGCGACCGGGAAGTGGACGTTGTTGGGCGTGACGATGGAGACGAAGTCCATGCGTTCGCCGGCCGGCAGCCCGGCCTCCGCTTCCATCATCTCCCGGTAAGTGCCGTACACGCGGCCGGCCGGCAGGTAGAGGTCGGCGCCGGAGGCGCGGGACTTGTCCGGGTCGCTGGAGAACGCCCCGCAGACCAACTCGATATGGCCGTCGAGGGCGGCGGCCATCCGGTGCACGGCGCCGATCATGGCGTCGCGACCGCCGCCGACCATGCCCATGCGTATCTTGCGGCTCATGACGGTCCCCGGTTACTTGACCTTGGCGCCGCTGGCGGTGTCGCGCGGTACCTCCAGCAGGGCCAGGTTGCCGTCGTCGTCCTCGGCGGCGAGCAGCATGCCCTGCGACACGATGCCGCGCAGCTTGGCCGGCTTCAGGTTGGCGACCACGATGATCTTGCGGCCCACCATCTGCTCCGCCTCGTACCAGGCGGCGATGCCGGCCACCACGGTGCGCTCCTCGTCGCCGATGCGGATGCCGAGCTGCAGCAGGCGGTCGGTCTTCGGCACCCGTTCGGCGGTCAGGACCTCGGCCACGCGCAGGTCGACGCGGCCGAACTCGTCGAAGGTGATCAGGTTGTCGTCGTTCACCGCAGGCTCCTCGTGCATCGGTTTGGGGGGTATCGATTGCGGGGGCTCGGCGGGCTTCGGCTCGGAGCGTTGCGCCGCCGGTTTCGCATTCCGGGGCCGGCCGCCGACGTCGATCCGGGGGAACAGCGCCGGCGGGTTGGCGGCGACCCGGGTGCCGGGCGGCGTGAGCCCCCAGCGCGCTCCGTCACGAACGCTCTGCGGCTGCAGGCCCAGAGCCGACAGCAGCGCCGCCGTCTTGACCGGCATGGCCGGCTCCAGCAGCACCGCGGCGATGCGCAGCCCCTCCACCGCGGTGTAGAGCACCGTCTCCAGACGTTCGCGCGCCTGCGGGTCCTTGGCCAGCGCCCACGGCTGCTGATCGTTGAAGTAACGGTTCAACCGGCGCACGAACTGCATGATCTCCTCCAGGGCGCCGTTCAGGCGCATCCTGGCGATGGACGAGCGCACCGCACCGGCAAGGCCGCCGGCGTGCTGTTGCACCTCGCGTTCGGCCGGCCCCGGCCGCTGCGCGCCGATGGCGCCGCCCAGGTGGCGGTTGACCAGCGTCAGAGACCGCGACACCAAGTTGCCCAGATCGTTGGCCAGGTCGGCGTTGTAGCGCTCCACCAAGCCGGCCTCTCCGGCGCTGCCGTCGTTGCCGTACGGGAAGATGCGCAGCAGGTAGTAGCGGACGGCGTCGGTGCCGTAGCGGTGGGCGAGCTCGAACGGGTCCAGCACGTTGTCGAGGGACTTGCTCATCTTGCGTCCGTCGGACCCGGACAGGTAGCCGCCGACCAGGATGCGCTGCGGCAGCGGCAGGCCGGCCGACCTGAGCATGGTCGGCCAGAACATGGCGTGCTGCCGGAGGATGTCCTTGCCGATCAGGTGCCAGGTGCGCGGCCAGAACGTGTGGTAGCGAGGATCGTCCGGGTAGCCGAGCGCGGAGACGTAGTTGATCAGCGCGTCGCACCAGACGTAGGCGACGTGCGAATCGTCCCACGGCAGGCCGATGCCCCACGGCAGCCGGTCACGCGGACGCGAGATCGACAGGTCGCCCACCGGCTCGCGCAGCAGGCCCAGCATCTCCGATCGGTATCCGGCCGGATGGATCCAGCCGGGGTTGGCCTCCAGGAACTCCCGCAGCCACTCGCGGTATTTCTCCATGCGGAAGAACCAGTTGGCCTCGCGGCGCAGGACCGGCGGGTCGCGGTCCTCCGGCAGCTTGCCGTCGACCAGCTCGTCCTCGCCCACGTAGCGCTCCTGGCCGACCGAGTACAACCCTTCGTACTCGCCGAAGTACACGTCGCCGGCGTCGTAGATGCGCTGCAGGATCGCGCGCACCACGCGCTTGTGGCGCTCTTCGGTGGTGCGGATGAAGTCGTCCTGGGAGATGTCGAGCGCCTGCCAGGCGTCGCGGAAGCGGCCGCTGACCCGGTCGACGAACGCCTGCGTGTCCTCGCCGGCTCCGGCGGCGGCGTTGTTGACCTTCTCACCGTGCTCGTCGGTGCCGGTGAGGAACCAAGTGTCGTGGCCGTCCGAGCGGTGCCAGCGCGCCAGGAAGTCGGTGGTCACGGTGGTGTAGGCGTGACCGACGTGCGGCTGGTCGTTCACGTAGTAGATGGGGGTGGTGACGTAGCAGGGGGCTTTGGACATGGCGGCTCGACGGACCCGCGGCAGCGGGCGCGTATCCTGCCAGACGCGGGGGATCGGCGCAACGTCCGGCGGGTGCCGCCTGGGGTGTGACGCTGCGGCCGGGTGGGCATCGGCCGTCACTCGACGGACCAGACGCCCACGGATGAACCGTCCGTGCGCCAACAGAGTCGTTCAGACAACTCCTGCCTGACAGACGCGGAGTTGGTCGGGATGATCGAGCAGTTGGTCGTGGTCGGCCAGCGACCCGGCGCGGATGCTGACCTGCGGCAGCGCCGCCGCAGCGGCGGGCCTGAAGCGCTGCCCGTGAACGGCCGTCAGCGCAGCGGCCGCACCGGTACCGACACTCCGGCACGCGCGGTCCGCAACGGCGTCACCACGGAGGTTATCGTCCCCCTTCAGTATCATGCGGACTACCCGATCACATCATGCGGACTACCCGATCACGACCGAGACCAGCGCACCGCCTACGACGGCGCCAACAAGGATCGTTTCAACATGCGTTCGTCCCACCTCAACCGCCCGGCGCGGCCGCGCCCACGGGGGCAGGCGCACGGGCCGGGGCCGGCGGTTCAACGGGCGCGGCCGGCCGCACCGGGGCCAGCGCATCAAGCCGCGCCTCGATGCGCGTCAGCGATTCCATCCGCCCCTCGATGCGTGCCGCGCGCTCACCAACTCCGTGCAGATCGCGCCGCATTTCCGCCACGTCGCCGCGCAGCGTCTTCACGTCGCCGCTCAGCGTCCGCAACAGCGGTACAACCACCGCCAGCAGCGCCACCCCGACGCCAACGATCGCGATTGCCTCCGCACTCATGCCCCCACATCCACCCGGCCACGGTACCGCATCCGGTGTCCAGCGACAATCAAGATGAGTGGAGTTGTCCCGGTTTGGTGGACAGGTAATCGCTGCGGTTTGATACCTCGGTGAGAGGGAACCTTCCTCCCGGCGTAGCCCGGCAGGTCAAGCTCCCTCGACGCGCTTGCGGCTGGCTGGTGACCGCTGTCGTTCCAACAGAGTGCGGCTGACGAACGCGACGGTACGTCAACGGCAACCGTGCTCGCGTTCGCTCGTCGTCCCGGAGACGGCCGATCGGCCGAACCCCGGGGTCGGCGCACCGGTCCGGGCACGACCGCCGAGCAGACCGCAGGAGTCCTGCGGCCAGCCGACACTCGGTCATGAGCCGCCATCCCGCAAGGCCGCAGCGGGCTGCGGTGAGGCTCATTCCGGCCGGTTTCGGCGGCCCGGATCACCACCACGGCGGGCTCATGCCCCCGCCCCGCACTGCGCGACCTCGAAGGCGACCGGCCAAGTAGCCCAGCGCCAAATGTCTCCTGCGTCGGTTGGAGAAGCCTTCGATGAACTCGAACACCGCCAGCCGCGCCTCAGCGTGGCCGCGAAAGCGGTGACGATGCAGCAACTCGCACTCCAGGGTCACGAAGAAGCTCTCGCACAGCGCGTTGTCGTAGGCGTCGCCCACCGCGCCGGTCGTACGGTCGCACGTCAGCCTCCTGGCACCGCTTCATCGTTCCTCGCTCCATCGAGGAACACGTCCCTCTTGCTGTGCAGGAGAAGGTGCGCAGCCTCATGGAAGAGACTGAACCAGAGGTGATCGTCGGTCCCTCGCGGCTTCAGCGTCGGCGGCGCGGGTCCGGTGCAGCCGGTAGTCCTTCTCGATGCCGAGCCAGACGTCGGCATCGACGCCAAGCACCTTCTCGACTCGATCGCGGTCGTCGGCTATGTCAATCACCCAGTGCAGCCCACTCTCGGCCGCCGAGTGACTGCGCACTGCCTTGCCGATCTGTTACGCAAGAACCACTCCTTCGGTATATCTGCTCCAAACAGCCTACGCTCACGAAGCCTTTTCCACTTGTTCAATCTACGATTCAGCGCATATCGAAGATTCGGAAAAAATCGCCTCATAGGTTCGTTCCGATCTACATATTCAGAAGCCCAGAGATCGTAACGTCCATCAACGATCTTCAAAAATAACACCGAAAACCGCCAGAATTCTATGCGATCTTTCGCCCTACACATTTCGCCGTACCAATGTCGCGCCCAAGTGTTGCGCTCATACGCATATCTCGCAGCGTTACAAGCTTCTCCAACGAATCCCTCAACATTTCGATACCTGTCGAGAACATCGTCGCTGAATTCACTCCTATCTGAAAAACCCGCAACCATCAACGCGCGCGCCTTCTCTAACGGTTCCTCCATATCTAGCTTTCTCTCAATATAGTTCTGAACCAAATCTATCTTTCCATTCAGATGTGCAGCAAGGACCTCCTGGGAAATCTGGTAATCATCCAACGCATCATCTAATCGGAGAATCCTCAATGTATTCAGCGCCTCAACATCAGCACATCTCCAAATGGAAAGCGCATCGATAGAGACACGAGCGTGTCCATACCATACACGTACCATCGGCTTGCAGTGCTTCACCCGATTGAACAGCGCAACTGCCTTGTCCGCACAGCGACAGCTTAGGGAATATCCGAGTAACAGCACGAGATTATATAAGACTCGTAATTGCGAATCCGACAAATTGATAAATAAATTATACCAACTGGAAGACCTATGGTAATCTGCCTCCACGATCGCACGAAACTCATCGAAATCGAAATAATCAAGAATCACGTAACAATTCTTTGTGCGGACCCGACGTTCAAAACATTCGAATTCCATTCGTATGTTTTCCCAACGTCTATGGAACTCCTCATCGCTAACCGAAAATCTCTGTAAAGCGTCTTCGTTCCGCTCGAAGACAGCGTCCGCTGAAAGACCTGCGCTACATCTCAGCCGGTCCCCGTGTCTCACATCGATCTCGATATCGCGGTCGAAATCTACTTTGAGCGTCGATGCGTCGCGAATCGATGAGTCAATAAGTCGGGAAATATCGCCGACCTGATTGGGGCTCCACTGTATGGCCGCAGGGCCATAGTAACGCGTACTCATACGGCAAAGGGCATCCTTATGACCTACAAGCTCTCTCTGAACCGCCGACAGCAATACCTGCGAGCCATAGCAATCATCGTCATACCTGGTTCCAGTTGCGGACCATTCGCTACAAGCTACCTTACGTAGAAGATCGACATCATCAAGTCGTGCGACTACACCCATCGCTTGCGCCCGCACTCGATCCGACGTACTCACCAGAAGCCGCGTGACCACCGCTCGTGCCTCCGGTGTGATCGGCGTCCCCGTCGAACTTCCAACTACAAGGGTTGCGAACTGAGCGACTTCATTGTCGGTGCGATATGCTTCTTCCAAACAACCGCCAAAAGTGTCGCCGTCGACTGCGCATAGATTGTCTATCAGGTCTAGAATTGGCTCCGTACCGGCTTTCGTCAATGCGTCGATCTGTTCTGACCCGTCTAAGAACGGCAATGCTAGAAGGAGGCATTCCTGATCCGAGATCCATCGATCGCTCTCCTTCTTATGTGTAACGCCGCTACCGCCGCCAATTCTAAGTAGAAGGCTACGGACGTGGTTGCACTTCAACAATGCATTGTGACTACGTAGTGCATGCAAGTCATGGACACGTCGATCAACAATCGCAATGATCGCCCTTGCATAGTCCAAATGCTTAACAACGGCCGTCTGTTTTTCAAATCGAGCCATCGCCGGACGTGCCTCATCGAAGACAATATTACGGTGACTAGGTTTCTTTTCTGTGCCAATATTATCAAAGCATATTGCCTTATAATTCTTCACCGCTACCTTAATATTGTCCGGCACAAACGACGACGGATCACAAGGGTCGGCGGCACAGTACTCTTCGACAAGTCGCCAAGTCCCACTCTTACTACCTCCGAGTTGCTCCGCCAGTCTGGACGCCTCCATAGCGTCGTCCGCATGGCCGGTCGCGCGAAGAACGTGAACAAGCGCCCATCTTCCGCTTTTCGACACGTTGTCTGATCTAAGAACTTCCACTTCCCGTAGTAAGGCAAGGCGGGCTTCGGACCAATCTACAGTATTGAACCGAATGAGGTGCACTAGCTGACTGAAGTAGTAGTATTGGTTCGACATCACCATCGCAAAGACGCGGCGAACAAGCGCCTTAGCAGCCGGCGCTCTCGGCTTACTTGCTAATAGAGCGAACCCCAACTGGTGCAGAGCGTCTAGGTCCGTCTCTAGTTCCGACAGGTCGTCGAAGATTCGCTTCTCTGGCGTCGAAAGAGCACTAACCAATTCTCGGAGCTTAGTACGGTTCTCGCACATCTCCTGTTCAGATACAACAGCCCGCCTAGGGCGGCCGCCGGGACCGATATAGTAATAATTCAACCATGATTGAACGTAGTCACGCACATCGGGCCATGCTGAGTCGCTCTCGCTGATAGCAATCCGCAGTGCCTCCATAATCAGGTCAAAGTTGGTTGGCGTGGCATCTTTCAGACAAATGTTGTAAGCTGCCTTTGTGAACATCCTGGTTCTACGAGTGGCAAGATCGACAAGTGGGCGGAAATAGTCGCTACGCAAATTCTGTAGCTCACCGAACTCCTCGATAAGCGCAACTACCAATTCGCCGGGATAACTATTATCAACACACGTCACTGTCATCGCTGCGAAAAGCACATCTGAGGTAACATCTAAGGATGCTATTGGATCGACGATCGTCTTGAGAGCCTCGCTTGGGTCTCGTCCGTTCCGACGAGCGCGACGCATACGATCAATAGCAAGAAAAGCCAACGCGAGTGGCAAACAGTCATCGGTCAGTTCGTAGCGACTAGGATCGTCTTCGATGATCTTGAAGAAGCGTCCCTCGACAACTGCCTCAACCCTTCCCTCGAAAACGGCTAGATCGTCGCTGCTACGTTGAACGCGGGACAATACCTCCTCGGCATGACACCTGATGATCCGAATGATTTGATCGACCGATCGCGGTGAAGGAGAATCCATCTCGCTTGCTCGGATGTGCTCGAACAAAAGGCGATTCACATCGAGATCGTGCAGACTGGAAATGCCAACACGCTCCCACATCTGAATGGCGATTCCGAGAATACGAGGATTGCGTAGCGCTGACGCAACCTTCGGCAAGAGATTAGTGGCGGTGATATTCTGGCGTGCTAGTATTACATCGCGCTCCTCGTCGGTCCAATCCGGAATCATTATCTTATTGCACGGATAGTCAAGCCGACGAACAACATCGTTTTGGTAATATGAGGTCCTCACCGTGACTATCAATTGACCGCCTATATCATGTAGCGCGTCGGCAAATTTCGCCAGTATGCGTCCCCAATCCTTCTCTGGTCGTTGATTGATTCCATCAACCACCACTACAAACCGAATGTCAGAGTTGGGCTGCTGCGCCCATCTAGCAAGGATTCTGCTCCATCTGCCCTTCAAGTGTTCGTGGCTTTGATCCTCGGCGCTCTGGGCTATCAATGCGGTGATCAACGTATCATCAACGTCCAGTTCGTCCGCAGTGCCAGTGACCACGTTTGGCGAGATCATCAACATCAGCGGCTTCGTCTCTTCACAAAGCCAGCTTTGAGCAACAATCCAGGACTTACCGACCCCCTCGTTACCCGTAATGCAAAGAATAATACGCGCTCTTAAGGGGCCGCTAAGAAATTCTGCTACGTCAGGGATAAGAGTGGTTCTATCATAGGCCTTTCCGTCGGAAGTATCAGCCGGTGCGAGGGGATGCCCAAGACGCGACCTTGCCCGTTGCTTGTCCGAAAAAGCTTTCTCTAACCATCTTTTATTAGCACTTCTTGCTCTTCTTTCCAGGGGGATCGTAGGCCCGGTAAGAGTGCGCTTTATGTATTCTTCCTGCGATGCAAATCGAGGATCTTGCGCTATGGTATTGAGGAATGAAGTCATTTCGTTAGCATTCATAAACTCCGCGACTACGTCCTTCGCCATAGCAAGCGCCGTTGCAAGAGGTGGCAATGGCGTTTGCGACCAATCGAGGATTAATGTAGAAACGTCATAGCGCTCGCTGAGTTTCCTGACTTTATCCACGGCTTGTTCACTGACCTGGGATGTCGCGCAGAACACCCAAAGATCTGTACTGCCTTCGCGAAGTAGGATATGTCCCATTTTGTTCATAACTTCTGCAGGAGGAACCGGTTTCGTGTATAATTTGCATTCGAATCTGATGTGTTGGTCGCCGATGGTAGCCGCTCCATCGGAGCCGGATTGTGGTCCACTAGCCGCTAGTCGAAACGGAAGGCCCGTGATATCGGACAGGACATTCGCGATTAGACCTTCGAATCCATCTTTTCCCGTGGGTCTCAAGTTCTTAGTTAGTAAGTTTCGCAGGTTGCAGAGTGCGTCAGAGGTTCCCGGCATACATTATCTACCTTGATCGACCTAATCGGATGATTCGCATAGATGAACTCAGAGGTCAAACTGCCGTATTCCGTCCGTCCGTCGCGTCTGGGGCGCTCGCACGGCGACGGCGGGTCGTCCGACGGTGGCGTTACCAAGTCGTCCGGACGGCGCGGAGGGGCAGTAGAGACTGACGACGCCGGCTGCATCTATTGTGGTGTCGATGACGGGAGCACGGAATCGAACGATGCTGAAGCGTAGGGGGACGGCGGGAAATCGTGCCACTGCTAACCCGACGTTACCGTCCGGCGATGGCTAGACCGGCGAGATTCGTGTTCGTCCGCCGTGACTCGGAACAGTTCGCCTTGCTTTGGCTCACGCGGCCGCATCGTACCCGGCAGCAGTTCCTCAATCGCCGGTACGGGAACGTTGGCCAGTTCCTTCGGCTCCAGCTTGTGGAGGCCGCCGCCGTACACCCTGCCCTCGCCAAGCAGCGCCTGCGGGCTGATGGCATTCAGCAGCCGCCAGACATCCCGTTTTACCGCCGGATCGTCCTCCAGGAGATCCGCAATCGGTCCTTTCGGATACAACATCAGATACACGTTCGCCGCCGTCGCCCGCGAGTGATTGAGGATGAAGCGAAACGGTCTCCCGCGCTTGGTGTCGCTGCGACCGATGTACGTACACACGAACGGCGTCGGTGCCCGGTTCTCTTGCACGTACCACGGTTTTCGATGGCGGCAGATGTGTCCGTCGGTTATACCTCGTGCTCTCCCTGTTTCGAGATACGACCATAGCCGCGGATACCGGTCCATTATTTCCATAGCCCCCCACCGGCAGTCGAGCAGGAACAGCCGTCGATCCAGCACGGGATTTCCCCGGTCGTCCGCCGGCACTTCGTCTTCCGCCAGGTAGCGTGGACTCGGCAGGATCGGTCGAAACAGCTCTGCCGGCAGCCCGCGCTCCTCAATCTCATCCACTGGTAGAATGAAGAATCTGTTGCTGCCTGTTACTATCCCCCGCCGTATCTCGAAGAAGTCACCCAGCACCGGGCCGGCAACCGACGCCTCGTGCTCCTCCGTCGGAAACCGAGTCCACTTCGCAGACCGGCGCAAGGTCGCGACAGGTACTAGGCGATCGACTCGCGGCCGATCCAGGGAGCCTCCGAAGGTAAACCGTACTACGTGATCGGGGGGCGATACCCGGTTGCGGAACCAGACCACGGCGGAAGACACCAGTGCATCGCCGAACTGCACGTCGTGCGGATCGAACCGATGAATGTGATGTAGCGTCACCCGGTTGAGCAGATATCGTTTCAAGGCTGAGCCGTAGTTTACATCCATGAACTCGCTCGGGACCAACCATCCTGCGAGACCGCCGTCCGCCATCCAAGGATGGCTCAGCACCATGAAATAGCAGTACAACCCGGCCAAGCCGTTGATCTCCATGCCTCCTGCGTTCCAAGCACGCGCCTTGAGCCGCTGCTTCTCCGGGTTCGAGATATGGTGATGCCGGACGTATGGTGGGTTGCAAATCAACAGATCGAACTGTTCCGTTCCCTGCGGAGGATCGACCATCGTGAAGTCATTCAGGTGGATTTCCAGACCGCTCGCGTTCCAGAGTTTCGCTGCTGGTGCTCCATAGTGCGGGTCGATTTCATAGCCGACCGCTGCGGCGATACGGCTGCGCTGGAACACAGCGAGTAGAGCCGAGTAGAACGAACCGGTTCCTATGGCAGGATCGATGAACCGTACCGCCCTCGACTTGCCAAAGCGCTCGTTCGCATAGCGGAGTATAGCTAAAGATAGTTCGGTCGGCGTGGAGAACTGACCTAGACGGTTCCGCTCCGCCTGATCCTTCTTGGCGTCCAACTCCCGCTGCAGTACCATCCTGAGCGCTTCCCGGTCCACGATCGCTTCGGTCATCTACAAGTCAAACTCCGCAAGATCGTCGATTCGGTGTTCCCAAACCCAGTCGATGCCCTCTGCTGCCTCGTAGCCGAGATAGCCACTATCGAAGTATCCGCACAGAAACAAGATGAACCGCACCTCGTCGCCGTAGGTATGGCGCAATTGGTTCATCTTCATGGCTTCCTCCTTGCGGCGCTTGTTGACGTTCGTGAAATCGCCAGCCGACTTCGCCTCGATGAGCAGCGGCAAGTCATCCGGCCGCGCGTTCCTGGGCATGACTACGGCGTCTACCGGGATCATGATCGAATGATCGGTGTGTTCTTGATCGACCGGAAGGTTCAACCTGAATGAGTAGGTTCCCGGCGGCATCCGATCGTACGGTACTCGTTCTCCGGTCGACAGATGTGTGTAGCCGGCGTCCGCCAACCACGTTGCTATCGCGTCGAGTTGACGCCTCTCCTGCGCGTTGCGGAGGATCGGATTGGTCACCGCGCCGCACAGCCGATCGGCTACGATCGTTGCGGCTCGGTACCGTTCCTGATCTGACGGATTGTCGCCTCGTTCCAACCATACGAAGATATCCAGATCTGCCATCCTCCTGATCGTCGCTCCGATCTTCTCAAGATCATGCTCCAGACACTCCGGTGACATCCGTGGTGGAATCGCGCCCTTCTCCATTGTCTTTACCAAGTTTCTCGAAACTCCCGCCAATCCGATCAGACGGTCCACTGCCAGTGGCGGACAGGCCGACATCCTCAGCGTTGGCAGTATCGATGGATTCGCCTTCAGCATATCCATATCGATATTTCGCAGATTTTTCGTCTCCTTCATCGTTTGCTCGACCTCGCTGGTCGTCTGTGACCGCACTTCGCGGTATGCTTCCGGTGCGAATCGCAGAAACCAATCGTTGTACATGTCCACTGAGCGAGCAATATCGTGCTTCCACCGATCCGGCCGGTCTCTGTTCACCGCCATGGTTCGCCCTGTTTATCCGTGATGAGCTTATGCCGTCCGACCGTACGGCGAATCCGATCTCCTCGTATCATCTTACAACGATCCGGCCTCCACTGTCCAGCGACAATCAAGATGAGAACGCGGCGACAATCAAGGATGAGAATGCGCGAGTAGGGCGGCTGCCTCCGACAGAGGGAGGATGGAGGGAGCCGCCGCAGCCAGCGGCGCGCGGCGGCGCCCCGTGGGGCTTCGCGGCCGGTGATCGTGACCGACCCGGCGTTGGGTAGGGTGATCGGGAGTACCAACCCCAAAGGAGCACCCGTGCCGGGCCGACATCTGACCGATCAGCACGTGAGGCACTACATGAATCTGCGCACCAAGGACAAGCCGTCGGTGGCCGCCGCCAAGGCGTCGATCAGCACCGCCAGCGCCTACCGCATCGAGTCCGACCCGCGGCTGCCGTCCCAGAAACGGACCGTCCGCACGCGCCGGCGGCCCGACCCGCTGGCCGGCATCTTCGAGCAAGAGGTCATCCCGCTGCTGCAGCAAGCGCCGCAACTGCGCGCGGTGACCATCTTCGAGGAACTCCTGCGCCGCCACCCCGAACTGCCCGCCAGCGTGCGCCGCACGCTGGAACGCCGCGTGCGCCGCTGGCGCGCCGTGCACGGCCCCGAACAGGAGGTCATCTTCGCGCAGCGCCAGCCGCCCGGCCGCATGGGCCTGTCGGATTTCACCGCCGCCAACGACCTGGGGGTCATCGTTGCCGGCGAGCCGCTGCCACACCTGCTGTACCATTTCCGGCTGCCCTACTCCGGCTTCGAGCACGCCGACGTGGTGCTCGGCGGCGAGTCCTTCAGCGCCCTCAGCAGTGGCCTGCAGCAGGCGCTGTGGACGCTCGGCGGCGCCCCCGAAGAGCACCGTACCGACAGCCTGTCGGCGGCGTTCCGCAACCTCGATCAGGCCGCCCAGGACGATCTGACCCAGCGCTACCAGCAACTGTGCCAGCACTACCGGATGCGCCCGACGCGCAACAACCCCGGCGTTGCCCATGAGAACGGCAGCGTCGAGAGCGCCCACGGCCACCTCAAGCGCGCCCTCGACCAAGCCCTGCTGCTGCGCGGCTCGTGCCAGTTCGATGATCCGCACGCCTACCGCAGGTTCCTCGCCGAACTCGTCGCCCGCCGCAACGCCCGCCACCGCGCGCGCATCGACGCCGAACGCGCCGTGCTGCGGCCGCTGCCCGAACACCGCGTCCAGGACTTCGAGATCGAACGCGTGCGGGTCACCTCCCACGGGGGGTTCACCCTGCGCAAGGTGTTCTACTCGCTGCCGTCGCGGCTGATCGGCCACAGCCTGCGCGTGCTGGAGTTGTCCCGGTTTGGTGGACAGATAATCGCTGCGGTTTGATACCTCGGTGAGAGGGAACCTTCCTCCCGGCGTAGCCGGCAGGTCAAGCTCCCTCGACGCGCTTGCGGCTGCCTTGGGGATCGCTGTCGTTCCAACAGAGTGCGGCTGACGAACGCGACGGTACGGCAACGGGAACGGTGCTCGCGTTCGCTCGTCGTCCCGGAGACGGCCGATCGGCCGAACCCCGGGGTCGGCGCACCGGTCCGGGCACGACCGCCGAGCAGACCGCAGGAGTCCTGCGGCCAGCCGACACTCGGTCATGAGCCGCCATCCGCAAGGCCGCAGGGCTGCGGTGAGGCTCATCCGGCCGGTTTCGGCGGCCCGGATCACCACTACGGCAGGGCTCATGCCGCCGCCCCGCTCTGCGCGGCCTCGAAGGCAACCGGCGCCAAGTAGCCCAGCGCCGAATGTCTCCTTCGTCGGTTGTAGAAGCCCTCGATGAACTCGACACCGCCAGCCGCGCCTCGGCGTGGCCGCGAAAGCGGTGACGATCCAGCAACTCGCACTCCAGGAAGAGCTGGAAGGGGCTGCTGCGTGACCTGCGCGAGCAGGGGCTGAGCAGCCCGCGGTTGATGGTCGGCGACGGCCATCTGGGCGGCGCTTACGGAGGTGTACCCGGAGGCAGATCAGCAGCGGTGCTGGAACCACCGGATCGTCAATGTGCTCGATCAGGTGCCCATGATCGGCTGGACTCAGAGGTTCTCGATCGCTACCGGCTCGATGGCATCTGCCGGGGCGAAGCCGAGGATGCGGGAGTAGAAGTAGAATTCGGCTTCAAGGGCGCGCTTGGCGTTCTCGGACTTGCGGAAGCCGTGCTGCTCTCCGGAGAACGGCAGGTAGGCGACCGGCAGCCCCTTCCGGCGCAGGGCGTCGACCATCATCTCGGCTTGGTTCGGGGGCACCACCCGATCCTCCAGACCCTGCAGCAGGATGATCGGGCAGGAGAGCCGGTCAGTGTGGTGAATCGGCGAGCGCTCCCGGTAGAGGTCGCGGCGTTGCGGATAGGGTCCCACCAGGGTATCCAGGTAGCGCGACTCGAACTTATGGGTCTCCTTGGCGAGCGCTTCGAGGTCACTTATCCCGTAGTAGCTGGCGCCGGCGCGGAACACGTTGCGGAAGGTCAGCGCCGCCAGCGTGGTATAGCCACCGGCGCTGCCGCCGGTCACCAGCAGCCGGTCGCCGTCCACCTCGCCGGCGCGCACCAAGTGGAGCGCGGCGTTTACGCAGTCGTCCACGTCCACGATTCCCCAGCGGCCGTTCAATCGGCGCCGATATGCGGTGCCGTAGCCGGTGCTGCCGCCGTAGTTCACGTCCACCACCGCGATGCCGCGGCTGGTCCAGAACTGGGTGGCCAGGCTCAACGACGCTGACGCGGCGCCGGTCGGCCCGCCGTGGCTCATCACCAGCAGCGGCGGGCGTTCCTCTGGCGGCGCTGCGAAGTCCGGGTTGCGCGCCGGGTAGTAGATGGCGTGGGCCGTCCTTCCGCCCGTGGTTTCGAATGCGAGCGGCCGCGGCGTGGAGAGGTATTCCTCGCCGATCGTAACTTCCCGTGACTGACGCAAGCGCGTCACCTCGCCGCTATCGAGTTCCAACGACACCAGGCAATTGGGGAGGGTCGCCGAGCCGGCCACCATCACTACCCGCCCGCGGATGGCCTGGATGTCGCCGCGTGACGCCTCGGTGAACGGAGTCTCGACCGGAACCAGCCGCTTGCTTCGCGTGTCCAGCGTCGCCAGACGCCAGCGGCCATCCTCGACGTATTGGCAGACCAGGTGCGCGGCCGACTCGAAGGCGTAGGTGCGGACGCCCAGCGCCCATGGCGGCGCTCCGAACTCGGCCCTCATCGGCGCCAGTGCCTCGTGCTGCCCGTCCCGCCAGCGGTACAGGTTCCACCAGCCGCTGCTGTCGGAGACGAAGTAGAGCACTCCATCCGGCGACCACTCCGGCTGCAATACCGACTCGCCGCGGCCGCCGGCGATCTTCCGCGGCGCGCCAACCGAACCGTCGCCCAGCAGGTCGGCCACCCACAGCTCGGTCTCGTCCCAGGGCATGTGCGGATGATCCCACGCCAGCCACGCCAGCCGAGCGCCGTCGGAGCTGACCGCCGGATGGCCGTAGAAGTCGCTGCCCGCCACCAGCACGTCACCGGTGCCGCCCTCCGCCAAGTCCAGTCCGACGATGGCGTTGACCGCTTCGTGTCCCGCCGCGCGATGGTCCTCGCGCACGCACACCAGGCGGTTGCGGCCGCGGTCCACCATCCCGTCTCCGTACCGCAGGTCCACTGCCTCCGGCGTGATCGCTCCCGGCGCCGCTCCCGGCGCCTGGCGGTATACCCGCTGGTCCGCGAAGTTGGCGAACCACACCACGCCGTCCACCACCCAGAAGCAGAGGCCCCCGTACTCGTGCACCCGGGTACGTACGTTGAACGTCGCCAGGGTCACGTCGCGCGTGGCGCCGTCCGGCGTGCGGCATACGATCACGTTGCGGGCGCCCTCGCTTGGACGCATCTCCACCCAGTAGACGTCGTCGCCGTCAAGCTGAATCGATCCCAAGGCAACCACGTCCTGGACGATCAGATCGGTGGTGATGGGCGACTTCCACGAACCGTAAGGCGCAATGATCGGCATCGTCAGGCTCCCGTTACTTGGGACCCGGGTGGATCGGATCGATCCAGTACACCTCTTCCGGCTCCTCCACCATCGGGATGTCCAGATTCACCACCACCGGCTCCTGATCGCTGCGCACCAGCACGCACCTGAGCGGCTCGTCCCTGCTCGCGTTGATCTCCTGGTGGGGTACGTAGGGCGGTACGTAGATGAAGTCGCCGGGGCCGGCCTCCGCCACGTACTCCAGCCGATCTCCCCAGCGCATACGCGCCTTGCCGCGCACTACGTAGATCACGCTCTCCAGCGCTCCGTGATGGTGCGCGCCCGTCTTCGCGTTGGGATCGATCTCAACCGTCCCCGCCCACAGTTTCTCAGCGCCCGCGCTGGCGCGGTTGATCGCCGCCGCTCGCGTCATTCCCGGCGTTTGCGGCGTGTTGAAGTCCAACCGCTCACTCGTCACCACGCGCACGCCATGCCGGCGCCAGTCGCGCTCTGCCTCTGCCATCCGCACCCCCGGCCAATCCTGCCCGCCGTCAACGGTGAGTGACGATACCGCTCCGCGTCCGTTCCTGCCATCAGCGCTCCGCCGGCTCGCGCGTCACTGGTCCGGGGGAGACCCTGCACACCCGATCTCCGCCCACGGGAATCCCGGATGAATCACGTTTCGGGCAACCCCGTTGACACCCTATTCGACCAGTGCGACGTTACCATCGCTCGCCGCTCGAAGGGCGGCGAGCGTATCGGCCCACTGGAGGAAATTCTTTGCGTAGTAAGGCATCGGTTCTGCTGCTGGCGATGGTCGCCGGTATCGCCATGATGGCGTGCGCGCGGATGGTACCGCCCGTAACGCCCGGCACCGGTGGCGAGCCCGCACCGACCGAGCCCGCACCGACCGAGCCCGCACCGATCGAGCCCACCCCAACTCCGACTCCGACCCCAACCCCGCAGGATGACCAGAAGAGCTGGACGATCAGCAAGGCTCACTTTCGCGATGATGGCGTGAACATTCTGAGCCAGACCTCCAACCGTTCCGAACCGTATGTCTGGGACCGGATCACCGGCGACGACGTGCGCGTTTCGATCGGCGGGAACAAGTTGCCGTTCAAGAGCACGCGGTATCAGCCGGTCTTCGAGTCAGATTTCTCCGGTGCGGAGTGGACGGTGACCCCGAAATTCGACGCGGGCGCAGTGGTGCTCGTGCTCACTGCCCCGGATCAGACATACAGCCTAGGCGAGGTTGCTTCCGTCACGATTACGGACGGCGGGAGCGGCTACACGTCGGTCCCAACCGTTACGTTTGCGGCGGCGCCGTCCGGTGGCACCACGGCAACCGGCACCGCGGTGGCGTCCGGTAGCGTCGATGAAGTGACGATCACGACCGCCGGGAGCGGCTACACGTCGGTCCCAACCGTTACGTTTGCGGCGGCGCCGTCCGGTGGCACCACGGCAACCGGCACCGCGGTGGGGCCCGGTAGCGTCGATGAAGTGACGATCACCACCGGAGGAACCTACCCGTCCTGGTACCACCCAACCGTTACGTTTTCGGCCCCCCCGAGTGGTGGCACCACGGCAACCGGCACCGTGGTGCGGGATTCGATTGGTGTAACATCAGTGACGATTACGGACGGAGGGAGCGGTTACATGTCTGCCCCAACCGTTACGTTCAGCTTTTCCGGCTCTCCACTCACCCGCGCGCGCGGAACCGCGACGCTGCATACCGGTGTAACGTCAGTGACGATTACGGACGGCGGGAGCGGCTACACGTCTGCCCCAACCGTTACGTTTGCGGCGGCGCCGTCCGGTGGCACCACGGCAGTCGGCACCGCGGTTATGCAATACAGTGTAGGGTCGGTGACGATTACGGACGGCGGGAACGGCTACACGTCTGCCCCAACCGTTACGTTTGCGGCGGCGCCGTCCGGTGGCACCACGGCAACCGGCACAGCGCTGCTCAGGTTCAGGCGGCGCGGCAACGACCAGTACCGAAACCTGTATTGGGCGCGCCAAACGCTGTACGGCAAGCAGCTTCTGGTGCAGGTAGTGGGTAAGTGACGACGGCGGCCATGCGTGGAGTCGGCGGGCGCAGATGAGGGAGCGGTCAGCCCGATAGCGCTCGGTCGAGGCGGGCGACGGCTGTCTGCCCCGCGCGGTGCCAGCGGTCGAACGCCGCGCGCGCCTGGCGGGTCGGGGCGGCGTCGGCGCTGGAGACCACCGGCGCCACGCTGGCGAGCCCTTCGAACACGCCGCCGGGGTGGTTGCGTTCCAGGTCGCCGGGCGGCACCACCCGGTGCAGGATGCGTTCGATCTCGTCGAGCACGGCGGCAGGCGAAGCGTCCCGTTCGCGGCGGCGCCGGATCGCGTCGATCGCGGCCATAACCTCGGCGATCGCGTCGCGGATGCGGAGCAGGAGCTCCGTCTGTTCCTGGAGGTCGCGCGGGTCCGCGCCGACCCGCGGATCGGACGATACCTGCACGCTCGCGGCGCACGTCTCCCCGCCGGCGTCCAACTCGATGCGGTACTCGCCGGGCGCGGCCAGCGGCGCCACGCCGGTGTCGATCGGCCGGTCCACGCGCGGCGCCGGCGCGTACCGGCTCCAGGTCAGGTCCCAGGTGAGGCGGTTGAGCCCCGTGGCGCAGCGCAGGCGGCCGTCGCGAGCTTCCGCCCGGTCGCATCCGAACCGGCGGACGAGCCGCCCGCGCGCGTCGAGGATGCGGACCTCGGCCGTCCGGCACCCCTCCGGCAGCCGGTAGTAGATCAGCGCTCCGCGCGGGCGCGGGCTGCCGGCGTCGAGAAACTCGCGGCGGCTGCCGCCGCCAGGGAGCCGGTGTTCCACGAAGGTAGCCTCCACGCCGAGCGAGCCGATCTGATAGGTCTTCTGCGGGCCGATCCACGGGTCCCAACCGACCTGCTGCAGCGTCCGCACCGCCGGCCGCGGCGGCAGCAGCGCCGGCGCGGAGGAGCCGCCCGAGCGGCGCAAGGGAGTCAAGTCGTCGAGGATCCAGAACGAGCGCCCGTGCGTGGCCGCCACCAAGTCGCCCCGGTGGACGCGCAGGTCGTACACGGGCGCGACCGGCAGCCGGCTGCCGGGCTCGGCCGCGTCGTTGGCGCGCGTCCAGGTAGCCCCGTCGTCGAGCGAGGCGTACGCGCCGGTCTCCGTGCCGCAATACAGCAGACCGGGGCGCAGCGGATCGCAGCGGATCACGCGCGTGAAGTCGTCTGCCGGCAGGCCGCCGGCGATCGACCGCCACGACGCGCCGCCGTCGGCCGTGCGGTACAGCAACGGCCGCGTGTCGTCGAGCCGGTAGCGGGTGGCGGCCAGGTACCACCGGTCCGGGTCGTGCGGGGACGGCTCCAGACAGAGGACCGACGACCACTCGGGAAGGTCGGCCGGGGTCACCTCCCGCCAACTCGCGCCGCCGTCGCGCGTGCGGTGCACCAGGCCGTCGTCCGATCCGGCCCAGAGCTCCGGCGGCCGGTGCGGGGACTCGGCCAGCGCGATGATCGTGCAGTAGACGTCGGAGGGTCCCTCGCCGGTGATCGGACCGCCGGAGGCGACGGTCCGGTCCGCATCGTCGCGGGTCAGGTCGCCGCTGATCGGCTCCCAGCTCGATCCCTCGTCGGTGGAGCGGAACACCACGTTGCCGGCGGCCAGCAGCACGCGCGCGTCGTGGCGGGAGGAGAGTACCGGAAAGGTCCAGTTGAACCGATGCGGCCATGCGGCCGGCGGACTCGACCCGTCCATGGCCGGCGCCGGCGAGATCAGGCGCACCTGGCCGCTGCGGTGGTCGTAGCGCATCAGGCTGCCCGGGCCGCCGGGGCTGCTGCCGGTGGCGCCGGCGTAGACGATGTCCGGATCGTCGCGCTTGACGGCGACATGGCCGCTCTCGGCGCTGCCGGTGGTGTAGCAGTCGGCCCAGCGGATGGCGCCGTAGGTACCGTCCGACGGCACGCTGAGCGCGCTGGAGTCCTGCTGGGTGGCGTACGCCCGGTACGGGAAGCGGTCGTCCACCTCCATCCGGTAGAACTGCGCGGTCGGCTGGTTGTAGATGCTGCTCCAGGTCTCGCCGCCGTCCAGGCTGACCGCGGCGCCGCCGTCGTTGCCCTCGATCATGCGCGCCGGGTCCTGCGGATCGATCCACAGGTCGTGATCGTCGTGGTGCGGGGTGGAGACGACCTCGAAGGTGTGTCCCCCGTCGGTCGAGCGGTACGCCTTCTTGCACAGCGACCAGACCTGATCGGGGTCGGTGGGATGGGCGAACACGTGCGTGAAGTAGAACGGCTTCTCCCGCAGTTCCGTGTCGTCGTTGACCAGTCGCCATGACTCGCCGTCGTCGTCGGAGCGGTACAGGCCGCCGTCGCGCGCTTCGATCAGCGCCCAGACGCGCCCCGCTCGCGCCGGGGAGGCGGTGATGCCGACGCGGCCCAGGATGCCGCGCGGCAGCCCCGGCCGGCCGGTCAGCTCCTGCCACGACGCGCCGCCGTCGGTTGAGCGGAAGATGCCGGAGTCGGGTCCGCCGCTGCGGACCGTCCAGGGCTTGCGGATCACCTGCCAGAGCGCCGCGAACAGCACGTGCGGGCGGTTCGGGTCGAGGGTCAGGTCGCCGGCGCCGGCCGCCTCGCCGCGGTGCAGGACCCGCTCCCAGGTCGCGCCGCCGTCGGTGGAGCGGTACACGCCGCGCTCGGCGTTGCGTCCGAACGCGCGGCCCAGCGCCGCCACGTACACGGTGTCCGGATCGTCGGGGTGGACGCGCACGCGGCTGACGTGGCGGGTCGCGGCCAGGCCCAGGTGGCGCCACGTCGCGCCGCCGTCGTCGCTGCGGTACACGCCGTCACCGTGCGTCACGTCGACCCGGATCTGCGATTCGCCCATGCCGGCGTAGAGCGTGCGGTGCGCCGACGGCGCGACCGCGATGGCGCCCACCGACGCGGTGCGGAAGTGCCCGTCGGAGACGTTGCGCCAGAACCGCCCGGCGTCGGTGGTCTTCCAGACGCCGCCGGCGCAGGCGCCGAAGTAGAACGTCAGGGGCTGCGCCGGGTCGCCGGCGACGGCCACCACGCGGCCGCCGCGGTGCGGGCCGATGCAGCGCCACCGCATCGCCGCCAGCGCCCCGATGACGTCTCCTTGCGCCGCTGGCGGATCGGTCACCGCGCCGCTCCGCGCACGATGCGGCGGGTGACGTCGATCACCCGATCGACCTGGCGGGCGCCGACGTGCCGGTTGAGCACCAGGCGCGCGCGCGCCGGCGGACGCGGCGTGGCCAGCACTCCTTCGGCGCGGTAGCGGTCGAGCAACTCCCCGGTGGTCCAGCCCAGCCCGCGCACGTCGACCACTGCGAAGTTGGTGGGGATGGGAGGAACCAGCGCCTCGAGGCCGCCGCCGGCGGTCCGCAGCCCGGCCGCCAGCCGCGCCGCGTTGGCGTGGTCGTCCGCCAGCCGGTCGACCATCTCTTCCAGGGCGACGATGCCGGCCGCGGCGATCACGCCGGCCTGCCGCATCGAGCCGCCGTGCAGCTTGCGGGTCGCGCGCGCCGCGTCGATGAACGCCGCGTCCCCGCACAGGATGGAGCCGACCGGCGCGCTCAGCCCCTTGGAGACGCAGAACATCGCCGAATCGACCTGCGCTACCAGCTCGGCGGCGGGCAGCCCCAGCGCGACCGCGGCGTTGAACAGCCGCGCGCCGTCGCAGTGCACGCGCATGCCGGCCGCGTGCGCGGCGGCCGCCGCGGCGTTCACCTGCGCGGGCGTCACCGCGCCGCCGCCGGTGTAGTTGTGGGTGTTCTCGATGCACAGCAGTCGCGGCGCAGCGCCGGGATGAGCGGCGATCGCCTGCCGCAGGTGTTCGGGGGTGATGACCCCCCACTCGGTGTCGACCGCGGCCGGCTCGACGTCGAACAGGGCGCGCGCCAACCGGTCGCGGTCGCCGGCGAACAGGTGCGCGTGCGCCTCATGGACCACCAGCGCGGGCCGGTCGCCGTCGCTGCTGCCGGTCTCCAGGTGGGTGATCAGGGCGGCGCTGTTGGCCATGGAGCCGCTCGGCACGAACACGGCCGCATCCATGCCGAGCCGCTCGGCCGCGGTCGCCTCCAGCCGTTTGACGGTGGGGTCCTCCGCGAAGCAGTCGTCGCCCACCTCGGCGGCGCTCATCGCCTGCCGCATCCGCTCGGTCGGGTGCGTGACGGTGTCGCTGCGCAGATCGATCGGCGCGTCGCCGTTCATCGCATTCCTCCACAGGCGTCGATCAGCATCTCCTGCACGATCAGGTCGTGTTCGGGCGCAAAACGCGGCGCGCGCTCGCCGCGCGCGACCTGGATGAGCTCCTCCAGATCGCCGACGTAGCGCGGGCGCGCCTCCACCTCGACGTGCTGCCAGCCCTCCCGAAAGGGAGGCCGGGGCTCGCGCAGGCAGAGCTGGAGTTGCGGCGGCTCGATCGGCTCCAGGATGGCGCTGCCGCCCAGGCCGTGCACCTCCACGCGGCGATGCGGTCCGGCCTGCGTCTCCAGCGAGGTTCCCTCGATGACCGCCAGCGCCCCCTGCTCCCGGTAGTCGAAGACGATCACGCCCAGATCGGTACCGTCCGGCATGCCGTCGAACCCGCGCGCCGACGAGCGCAGGAACGGATGTATGGCGTCCGCCTTGCCGAACATCCACGCGACCTGATCGAACAGGTGGCAGTTCTCCTCGATCATGATCCCGCCGGCATAGCGATGGAGCTGGTTGCGGTGGTAGTACTCCGGCTCGCTGCCGGCCCGGAAGCGGGCGAAGGTGACGCGGCCCAGCAGGCCGTCGCGCACCCAGCCCTGAATCGTCTCCAGTCCCGGGTTGTAGCGCCACTGGTAACCCATCTGGATGCAGAGACCGGCGCTGCCGGCCAACTGGTACAACTCGCGCAGCGCCTCGACGGCGGTGCCCGGCGGCTTGTCGAGGTGGACGTGCTTGCCGGCTTCGATGGCGCGGCGCGCCCACGGGATCGACTCCCACGGCCAGGTCTCGATGAACACGACGCCGATCGTGTCGTCGGCCAGGAGCCGGTCGGCATCGTCGACGAAGCGTACGCCGCGCCAGACCTCGCGCCCGCCGCGCGCGGCCAGCATCTCCGGGTCCGGCTCGTAGACGCCGGCCAGCTCGGCGTTCAGCCGGCGCAGCACCGGCTGCGACTCCGGCTGCACCACCTTGGTGGCGTGCGTGTGGGCGATGCCGATCTGTCCTATGCGCAGCGTCTGCGCCATGGGCGCCTCCTGTGTGCGGGGCCGAGTGTACGACAAGTCGCCACCGGGTGGCGCGGCGGCGCGGTCACCCGCGTCAGGTATGATCCGGCCGCGGTGACTATGGGCGATGGTTGGAAGCAGCGCATCCGCGATCCCGTCCATGGTCTCATCGTGTTTGGAGGACGCGATCGTCACGGGAACGAGACGGACCGGATCGCCTGGCGCCTGCTCGACACGAAGGAGTTCCAGCGCCTGCGCCGTATACGCCAACTCGGCTTCGCCGATCTGGTCTATCCGGGGGCGACCCACACCCGCTTCGCCCACAGCATCGGCGTCTACCACACCGCGCGCCGGCTCGTTGACGTGATCGCGCGCCAGCAGGGAGAGCGGCACGATGCAGACCGGGCGCGCGTTGCGCTCCTGGCCGCCCTCCTGCACGACGTCGGGCATGGGCCGTTCAGCCACGTGTTCGAGAGCGCCGCCCATGCGATGAAACTGGCCAGGCGACACGAGGATTGGAGCGCGGAGATCGTGCAGGGCGACACCGACGTCAACCGCGTGCTGCGGGAAGTAGACCGGCAACTGCCGGACCAGGTTGGCGCGCTGCTCAAGGAGGAGGAGTCGAAAGACATCTACGCCGCCGTCGTTTCCAGCCAGTTCGACGCCGACCGGATCGATTACATCCAACGGGACCGGATGATGACCGGCGTCCAGTTCGGCCACGTCGACAGCGATTGGCTACTCGATTGCCTGGAAGTCGGGTCGGTCACCATCGGCGATCCCGACACCGGCGTACAGGTGCCGTGCCTGTATCTCGGCGCCAAGGGTCGGGCGATAGCCGAGGAATATCTCGAGGCGCGGGTCCGACTCTACTGGACGGTGTACATGCACAAGACGACGCGGTCGGCGGAGAAGATGCTGGAGGCTCTGTTGGAGGCTGCCGCGTCTTCGTTGCGCGGGAGCGACCTGGCCCGCCGGGAGCCGGTGTTGCGGTATCTCACGTCGGAGACGCCGGCGCTCGATGCGTACCTGCGCCTTGACGATGCGGCGATCTGGGCCGCATGTGCGGAATATGCCGATTGCCGGCACCCGCGCGTCGCCGAGCTGGCCGGCCGGCTGCGCGACCGCAATCTCTACAAGTGCCTGGAAATCGGCTCCTGGGGCGAACCGCAGGGCAACCTCTACCCGCGGTTCCAACAGGCGTTGAAGGAGCGCGACGACGCATGGCTGGACGACCTGTTGTTCGATCGATCCACGATCAACCCGTACACCTGGTACGACTTCAATGACGACGCATCGGCGCTCAGCAGGGTCCTGGTGAAGGTCGATTCCGAACTGGACGAACCGCAGGACATCGCCGAAGTCTCCTATGTCGTGAAGGCGCTCCATCACGGAAGGCTTGGCCGCCGCGTGCAGCGTGTCTACGCACCTGACAAGGAAAAGATCGAGGAACTCGGCAAGCTCCTCAAGGAGGTGAGAACGTGAACGTCGAAGATATTGTCGTCAACCTGATCGCGCTGCATGGCGGCGAACTGGTCGGTCGGACGCGGCTGCAGAAGGAAGCGTATCTCCTGCATCGCTGCGGAGCGAACTTCGACCTTCCGTTGCCGTTCACCTATCACCAGTATGGGCCGTACTCCTTCGCGCTTGCCGACGGGTTGATCGACGCCCGCGCCAGCGACCGCATCGATATCGAGGAACGGCGCGGGTCGTATGGGATCCGTTACGCGATCTTCAGATCGAAGGGAGATCATGACGCCCATGACGGCCTCGGCGATCTGTCGGCCGACCGGGTCCGTTCGCTGTTGGCGCACATGCAGGAGGTCTCCGACATCGTCCTGGAGCTGGCTGCGACCATTGTCTTTCTGCGCGAAGACGGCGGCTACGAACACGCCGCCGCAGTGCAGGAGACGACGGAGCGCAAGCCGCTCAAAGCGACGGCGGAGCGTATGGAGCAGGCGCTCGCGCTGCTGCGCAATCTCGGCCTGGAGCCCGCGGCGACCTGAACGCGCGTCTGCGATCGATCGCGGTCGCCTTACGCGAATCGGTCGGGGGAATAGGGCCGCAGGTCGACCGCCGGCCGGTTGCCGGCGATCAGGGCGGCCACCGCCTCGCCGGTGGCGGGGGCCAGCGACACGCCCAGCATGCCGTGCGCGGTGGCCAGGACCAGGTTCGGATGCGCGCGCGGCCGGCCGATGATCGGCAGCGCGTCGGGGGCCAGCGGACGCAGCCCGTGCCACACCTCGGCATCGGCCGAGCCGGCATCGAAGCGCGCGCCGGGGACGACGCGGCCGGCGCCGTCCAGGATCGCCTGTACGCGCCGCAGGGCGATGGAGCGGTCCAGGCCGGCCAGCTCCAGCGTGCCGCCGATCCTGACCCCGTGAGGGAGCGGGGTCGCCACCGCGCGCGCCTCGCCCAGGTTGACCGGCCGGCGCGGCCGCCACGGCGGGCGGCTGAAGGTGATCGAGTACCCTTTGGCGGCCTGCACCGGCAGCCGCAGGCCGAGCCCGGCGGCGACCCGCGGGCTCCACGCGCCGGCGGCGATCACGATCTGGCCGGCGCCGATCTCGCCGCGCGAGGTGAGCGCCGACGCATGGCCGCCCGGTCTGCCCGGCTGCAGCCGGATCACGTCGGTCTGTTCCACCACCTGGACCCCGGCGTCGATCGCCTGCGCGTGCAGCCAGCGCACGAAGGAGCGGGAATCGAGGTGGGCGTCGCCGGGGTAGAGCACGCCGCCGGCCACGCGCGGCGAAAGGGCCGGCTCCATCTGCCGCACCTGGTCGCCGGTGAGCTGCTGGAACGGTATGCCGTAGCGGGCGGCTTGGCGGGACTCTTCAAGGTGGTGCCGCAACCCTTCCTGGGTCAGGAACGCGTACAGCACGCCGTCGGCGGCGTAGCCGTACGGACGGCCGCCGTCCGACGCCGCCGCCGCGCCGGCCATGCGCGCGTGCAGGCCGGCGCTGCGCAGCAGCAGCTCCGCCATGGCGGCCGTTCCCGCCTCGGCCCGGGCCGGGGTGGAGGCGCGCGCGAACCGCCACAGCCAGCGGAGCACGCCGGCGCGCCAGGGGCGGCGGATGTAGAGCGGGCCGGTCGGATCGAACAGCCACCGCAGTCCCTGCGCGACCACGCCCGGGGCGGCGACCGGCACCGCGTGGCTGGGACAGACCAGCCCCTGGTTGCCGTAGGAGCAGGCCAGACGGTCGCCGATCGTGGCCGACTCGACCACCGTGACGCGGGCGCCCTGGCGCGCCACGCGCCACGCGCAGCTCATGCCGATGACGCCGCCACCCACGATCAGGACGTCCGGGCTGCGGTCGTCGATCAAGGGTCGGAACCGCGAACGGCGCGGCGGAGCTGGCCGCAGGCGGCGTCCACGCGGCGGCCGCGTTCCTGACGGGTGGTAACCGTCACGCCGTGGCCGGCGACGATGGCGGCGAAGCGGCGCACCGCCTCTGTGGCGGGCTCGGCGAAGGGCAGGCCGGGGACCGGGTTGTAGGGGATCAGGTTGACCTGTGAGCCGCTGCCGGCCAGCAGCCGGCCCAGGGCGCCGGCGTGGTGCGGCTCGGCGTTGCGGCCGGCGATCAGGGTGTACTCGAAGGTGACCCGCCGTCCGGTGGCGGCCGCGTAGTCGGCGGCGGCGGCGAGCAGATCGGCGATGGAGTAGCGCCGCGCGACCGGCACCAGGCTCTGCCGAGTCGCGTCGTCGGCGGCGTGCAGGCTGATCGCCAACCCCACCGGCAGCCCGGTCGCGGCAAGGTCGCGGATACGCGGCGCCAGGCCGACGGTGCTGACCGTCAGTCGGCGCGCGCTCATGCCGATGCCGGCCGGGTCGGTCAGGGCGCCGATCGCCTCGACCAGCCGCGGGAAGTTGGCCAGCGGCTCGCCCATGCCCATGAAGACCACGTTGGAGACGGCGCCGTGCGCGCCGGCGTGGAGCACCTGCGCCACCATCTCGGCGGCGGTGAGGTTGCGGGCCACGCCGTCCAACCCGGACGCGCAGAACGCGCACGCCATCCCGCATCCCACCTGGCTGGAGACGCACACCGTGTGGCGGTCGCCGTCGCGGATCGACACCGCCTCGACCAACTCGCCGTCCTGCGCGCGCAGCAGCAGCTTCGTGGTCTGTCCGTCCGGGGTGGGCCGGCGCCGTTGCAGGGCGAGCGGCGTGGCCGGTAACTCGGAGCCGAGCCGGCCGCGCACGGCAGCCGGCAGGTCGGTCATCTGGCCGTAGTCCACGACGCCGCGGCGCAGCAGGTGCGCGCGTATCTGCCGGGCGCGGTAGGCCGGCTCGCCCATGGCGGTCAGGCGCTGCGCGAGCGCGCCCTCATCGAGCTCCAGCGCCGAGGTCATGACGTCTGGAACGTGCGGGGGAACGGTACTCCACGCCCTGGTCGCTGTCGGGCGTTTTACGCAGAAGCGCGAGGTACGAAGCCGTGTCCGTGGTAGTCATGATTCGCTGCCTCGCGTGCGTTGTTATCCTCATTCCATCCCGTTCGTCAACGGCGCGCCGAATCTCAAGTAGCGCCATGACTCGATAGGGGTCCCAAGGGCTCGATGGACGATGCGCCGCCGCCGGTCTGCGCCGCGTTGCGGCGAAACAGCGATTCAGGCTACGATGGGCGCAGCCCACGGTTTCAGAGGTCCACATGAGTTCGACCGCCGCACAGAAGGTGCTCTGCGTCCTGTACGACGACCCGGTGAGAGGGTTCCCTCCCGCGTACGCCCGGAACGGCATTCCCACCCTTGCCCGGTACCCGGACGGTCAGACCCTGCCGACACCGGCCGCCATCGACTTCACGCCCGGCCATCTGCTCGGTTCCGTTTCGGGGGAGCTCGGCCTGGGGCCGTTCCTGGCCGAGCGCGGCCACCGGTTCGTCGTCACCTCGGACAAGGACGGCCCCGATTCGGTCTTCGAGAAGGAGCTGACCGACGCCGACGTCGTCATCTCGCAGCCCTTCTGGCCGGGGTATCTGACCGCCGAGCGGATCGCCAAGGCGCCCAACCTCAGGTTGGCCATCACCGCCGGCATCGGCTCGGACCACGTCGACCTGCAGTCCGCGATCGACCGGAACGTCACCGTGTGCGAAGTGACGTGGTGCAACAGCATCAGCGTCGCGGAGCACGCGGTCATGCAGATGCTGGCGCTGGTGCGGGATTACATCCCGCAGCACGGATGGGTCGTCCGGGGCGGGTGGAACATCGCGGACGCGGTCTCCCGGTCCTACGACATCGAGGGGATGGACGTAGGAGTGGTGGCGGCCGGCCGGATCGGCTTGGCGGTGCTGCGGCGGATGAAGCCGTTCGACGTCAACCTCCACTACACCGACCGGCACCGCCTGCCGGACGGCGTCGAGCAGGAGCTGGGATTGACCTTTCACGACAGCGTCGAGTCGCTGGTCGCCGCATGCGACGTGGTGAGCATCCATTGCCCGCTCCATCCGGAGACCGAGCACCTGTTCGACGACGAGTTGATCGGCAGGATGCGGCGCGGGTCGTACCTGGTGAACACCGCCCGCGGCAAGATCTGCGACCGGGACGCGATCGTACGGGCGCTGGAGAGCGGACAGCTCGCCGGCTACGCCGGCGACGTCTGGTTTCCGCAGCCGGCGCCCAACGACCACCCGTGGCGAACCATGCCGAACCAGGCGTTGACGCCCCACACGTCGGGTACGTCGCTGTCGGCGCAGGCCCGTTACGCGGCGGGGGTGCGCGAGATTCTGGAGTGCTGGTTCGACGGCAAGCCGATCCGCGACGAGTACCTGATAGTGCAGGGCGGCGCGCTGGCCGGCGCCGGAGCGCACTCCTACAGCGAGGGCGACGCCACCGGCGGCTCCGAGGAAGCGGCGAAGTTCAAGGCCGGTTAGGTCCGGATGGAGTAGACCCGCACGACGCGAGCGGCTCGGGCGGGCTCTCTCCGTGGGCACGCATATCTGCGACGACGTCGCGGATCAGCTCTTGCATCCCGGCGAGAGCTTCCTGCGGCGTGGGCTCCAGCCAGCTCAGTGACGGAAACTCGGCGCAGAGCGCTACGTATTCATGGTCTTCGGAAGACCAGGTCAGGCGGTATGTGTAATGATTTTCGTACATTTAACCTCCGAAAATGTATCAACCGTTCGCTCAGGTCTACTACGATGCGGACGCGGACTTCAGTTCCTGAAGGTGTTGCGCTTCCGGGCGGTCGCGGTAGAACGGGTCGAGGGGGAAGCAGCCGGAGATCAGGCCCTTGCGGGGAGCGGTCGTGCAGTCGCTGAACGTGCGGCAGATGCGCTTGCGGGCGAGCGGCAGGCCGGCCAGCACGTCGTGCGGAAGGTCGGGGTAGGAGAGCATCATGCGGCCCAGTCCGACCGCATCGGCATGCCCGCGGCGCACCACCTCGGCGGCCACCGCCGGCAGCCATTCCTGCAGATAGCTGTATGCCGATCCGACGAAGATGAGTCCGGGAAAACGCCGCTTCAGCTTGCGCACGACGTCGATCTGCCGCGCCACGCCGACCAGTGGGTCCTCGGGCGGCCGGTAGCCGTCGGACGGCGGGAACAGCGCCGGGCGCTGCAGATGAGGCGTGTAGTAGGGGCTGCCGGCGGTGATGTTGACCAGCGGTATGTCGAGCCGCTGCAACAGCTCCAGGAACGCGCACGTCTCGGTAAGGTCGACGGCGGTCGGATCGTCCTGGGAGACGCCGAATCCCGAACGGTACGGCAGCGTCACCGGCGTCGGCTCGCCGGTACCGTCGTCCCCTGACGGTTGGAAGGGAACCGCGTCGAAAGCGCTGAGCCGCACGCCGATCAGCAGCCCCGGAGCGCGGCGGCGGAGGCCGGCAACCACCTCGCGCAGGAACCGGGTGCGATTCTCCAGGTCTCCGCCGAACCGCCCCGGTCGGTCGCGGCAGCCGAGCAGCTCGTGTGTGAAGTAGCCGTGGCAATGCTTGATGTCCACGAAGTCGAAGCCGGCCTGCCGAGCCAGCGCGCCGGACGCGATGAAGCGCTCCACCAGCGCCTCGATCTCCCCATCGGTCGCCAGTGGATGGTCCGTAGCGATGCCGAAGCGCCGGTCGAGCACCGGATGGCGCGCGGGGATCCACGGCTCGGCGCGCGCCTGGTCCGCCGGCCGGCAGAACCGTCCGGAGTGCGTGAGCTGCAGGCCGATCAACAGATCGTCGCCGGCGCCGTAGCGCTGCCGGTGCTCGCCGACCAGCGCGCCGCGCAGCGCCGCCAGGCCGTCGATCGTGTCCTCGCCGATGCGGAGCTGGTTGGGGTTGGCGCGCCCGGCGTGCTCGACGGCCACCGCCTCGCATCCCCAGACGAGTTTGGCGCCCGAGCGTCCGAAGGCGCGCCAGCGCCGCTCGACCAGTGCCGAGGGTCGGCCGCCGGCGGTGCCGTCCCAACCTTCCATGGGCTGCACGCAGAAGCGGTTGCCGGCGGTGCGGCCGTCCGGCAGCGTCAGGGGCGCGGACAGCGGCCCGGCGGGGTCGCCACCGGCGAAGGGGAGCTGCTCGGCGATGCCGAGTCGGTCGAGGTGTTCGGCAAGCCTATCGGCCGACTTCAGCGAGGCGACGCGACGATAGGGGACAGCCATGCGGTCACTCTGGCCAGGATCGACCGCTCTCCGCAACGGCGGCTCCGGCCGGCCGGCCGGCCGGCGGCTTGCGGGCGCGCCGATGCATGCGGCATCCTTGCAGACGGGACTTAAGTGACCGAAGACGAGAAGTATCTGTTCGACGTCAACGGGTATATCGTGGTCCGCAACGCGCTGTCGGCGGCGGACATCGCACTGGCCAACGCCGCTATCGACCGGTACGCGGACCGGATTCGCGAGCGGGTCGGGGAAGACTCCCTCTCCGGCGGCTCCAAGGCGCTGCAGGGCAGCACCGGCCGCGGCGACCTGGACGGCGCGCTGTCGTGGGAGGAGCCGTACGGCCGCCCGTTCCGGGACATGCTGGTGAACCGCACGGTCGTGCCCTATCTGCACGAACTGCTCGGTCCCGGATTCCGGCTCGATCACGACCTGGCCATCATCACCATGCGGCGCGGCGCCGAGGGCCACATCCTGCACGGCTCCTCCGGTCCCGGCTTCGACCGCCACCAGTACTACATCTGCAAGGCCGGCCGGATGCACAACGGCCTCACCGTCGTCGCCTATCAGATGGCCGACGTCAACCCCGGCGACGGCGGCCTCTGCGTGGTGCCCGGCAGCCACAAGGGCAACTTCCCGTGCCCCGCCGCGCTGCGCCGGGGCGAGGCGTATCGCGACTTCGTGAAGCAGATCACCTGCAAGGCCGGCGATTGCATCATCTTCACCGAGGCGGTCACGCACGGCACCCTGCCGTGGACCGCCGATCACCAGCGCCGCACGGCGCTGTTCCGGTTCTCCCCCGGCAACCTCGCCTACGTGCCGCACGCCTGGCCGGCGAACAAGCTGGAGCTGATGAGCCCCGAACAGCGGCTGGTCCTGGAACCGCCCTATCACTCGCGCCTGAACCGGCCCGTGCTGCGGTTGGACGGCGAGCCGGCGGCCGCAAGCCGTTCGGAATGAACGATCAGGCCCCGGCCGCGCTGGTCACGGGCGGCAGCCGGGGTCTCGGCCGCGGCGTGGCGGTAGCGCTGGCCGGCGGCGGCTTCTCCGCGGCGATCTGCTACCGCAGCGACGAGCCGGCGGCGCGGCAGACGCTGGAAGCCTGCTGCCGGAAGGCGGAGGAGCGCATGGCCGCCGGCGCGCCGCCCGGCCAGCGGTTCACCGCCCATCGCGCCGACGTGGCGAGCGCTGACGACCGGCAACGGCTGCTCGACGAGGTGCACGCCGAGTTCGGCGCGCTCGACGCGCTGGTCAACAATGCCGGCATCGCGCCGCGCCGGCGCGACGATCTGATCGACGCCACCGAGGAATCGTTCGACGAGGTGCTGCGCGTCAACCTGTCCGGCCCGCATTTCCTGACGCAGGCGGTCGCCCGCCGCTGGCTGGCCGGCGACGCGCGCCCGCCTCGGCCGCGCAGCGTGGTGTTCGTGACGTCGATCTCGGCCGAATACGCCTCCACCACGCGCGGCGAGTACTGTATCTCCAAGGCGGGGCTGTCGATGTCTCGCGAGCTGTGGGCGGCGCGGCTGGCCGAGGAGCGGATAGCCGTCTACGAGGTGCGCCCCGGCATCATGCGCACCGACATGACCGCGGCGGTGACCGGCAAGTACGACGCGCTCATCGCCGGAGGCTTGGTGCCGCAACGGCGCTGGGGGACGCCCGAGGACGTCGGATCGGCGGTGGCGGCGCTCCTGTCCGGGGCGTTCCCGTTCTCGCAGGGCACCGTCATAGACGTCGACGGCGGCTTCCGTCTGAAGCGCCTGTAACGGAATCGAGCCGAGCGGAGCGACCGGCGAGCGGGAAGGATAGGCAGCATGCAGATCAATATGAAGGTAGAGGTCGCGGACGTGGCCGATGCGGCGCGGCGGGTGTTCGAGATCGCGGCCGGCAAGGTGCGCGACATCGATCGGACCTGGGACCAGAGCCGCGGGGCGCCGGTCTACACGGTCGCCGGCCGCTACACGCAGCGCGGCTGGACCGAGTGGACGGAGGGCTTCCAGTACGGCTGCGCGCTGCTCGCCTTCGACGGCGGCGGCGACGAGGAGCTGCTCGACCTGGGCCGGCGGCAGACCATGGAACGCATGGCGCCGCACCTGAGCCACGTCGGCGTGCACGACCACGGCTTCAACACCATGAGTACCTACGGCAATCTGCTCCGCCTGGCTCGGGAAGGGCGGTGGCGGGCAGGCGAGGGGGACGTGGAGGCCTGCCGCCTTGCGATCCGCGTCTCCGGCGCCGTGCAGGCGGCCCGTTGGACGGCGCTTCCCGGCGGGCTCGGCTACGTCTATTCGTTCAACGGGCCGCACTCGCTGTTCATCGACACCATCCGCTCGATGCGCGTGCTGGCCGCCGCCCACGACCTGGGGCACGTCCTGATGGGTGAACGCGACCGCCGCATCTCGCTGCTCGGTCGAGCCCTCCGGCACGCCGAGACCACGGCGCGCCACAACGTCTACTTCGGCGAGGGCCGCGACGCCTACGACGTCGCCGGCCGCGTCGCGCACGAGTCGATCTTCAACACCAATGACGGCAGCTACCGCTGCCCGAGCACTCAGCAGGGGTATTCGCCGTTCTCCACCTGGACCCGCGGGCTGGCCTGGGCCGTGCTCGGCTACGCGGAGCTGGTGGAACTGCTGGCGTGGTGCGATCCGGGCGAGGTCGCCGAGCTCGGCGTTCCGTCGTTGGAGTCGGTGCGGACCGCCCGCGAGCGGCTGCTGCAGGTGGCTCGGGCGACCGCCGACTTCATGATCGCCAACACGGCGAGCGACGGGATTCCGTACTGGGACACGGGGGCGCCCGGTCTGTCGCTGCTCGGCGACTGGCGTGGCCGGCCGGCCGAACCCGACAATCGGGCCGAGCCGGTCGACGCGTCCGCGGCGGCCATCGGCGCGCAGGGTCTGCTGCGGCTCGGCGCGGCGCTGGCCGGCAGCGACCCGGCCGGCAGCGACGGGGAGGCGGCGCGCCGCTACGCGCAGGCCGGCCTGACCGCGGCGCGCACGCTGTTCGGAGCGCCCTACCTGGCGGAGGACGCGGGCCACCAGGGGCTGCTGCTGCACACCGTGTACCACCGCCCCAACGGTTGGGATCACGTGCCGGCCGGCAGCGCCGTGCCCTCCGGCGAGGCATGCATGTGGGGCGACTACCACTTGCTGGAGCTGGCGGTGCTGGTGCAGCGCCTGGGCCGCGGCGGCCGCCTTACGTGGTTGGCCCCGCGAGCGAGCGCCGACGACGGCTAGTGCTCACTTGTGCAAGCCAGCGTCATCGACCGCTACCTGCAAGATCGACAGGCGCCTGTGGCGAGATGTTGCGCCGGGAAGGCCGGCTGAGACTATCGAAGGGCTCCTGCGGGCGGGGGGGGGGGCCGGTGATCGAGTCCGCGACGGGCATCGACGAGCAGACCTACCGCGGCCTCAAGGGCAACATAGTGCATACCCCTCCGGTGGCGGTTCATCAAGTTGCCGCAGGATGCCCGGATTGACCGAAGCGCGGCGGGCCGGCAGACCGCCAAGCCGCGCCGGCGCTCGACCGAGCCGATCGGGGTTACCCTGCGGCTGCGGGTGAGGGACGGCCGCCAGCGCCGGGGCCCAGGATGTCCCGTACCGCCAGCGGCTGCGCCATCTCCTGGTTGGCCGCCTCCAGCTTCTGGCGGCTCGCCACCACGCAGACCGACGCCTGATCGGAGGGCGCCAACAGAGCCGCCAACGCCTCCTTGACCTCCTGCGGCGTGACCCGGCGCAGCGCCTCGTAGCGTTGCTGCCGCAGGTCCGGGGTGATGCCGCTCAGGTGGCGTTGCAGCGCGGTGCCGGTCGCCTCGCCCGGCCGGATCGGGCGGAAGTCGGCCTTGGCGGTGGCGATGATGGCGCGGTCGATGTCGAGCCGGCTCCATGCGGCATCGGCCACGTAGCGCGCCGCGGCGTCGAACACCCCGAGCGTCCGCGCGACGTGCGGGTCGCGGTAGGAGCCGAAAGAGGCGCGCGCCGCCCGCGAGTCGTAGGAGAAGTGGGCGCCGTACGCGTTGCCCTTGAAGCGGACCTCGGGCAGCAGGTAGTCCATGCGGATCAGGTGAGCCCCCACGCGCAGCGGCGCTTCGACCGGTTCGGAGGCGTGCGGAGCGGGGATCACCGTGGCGCAATGCGCGACCTGAATCGGCCCGGCCAGCCCGGCATGGGCCGGCGGCAGCGGCGCGTAACCGGTGGCGGCGGGAACCACCGGCTCGGCCGGCATCGCCCGTATCCAGTTGCCGAGCGCAGCCGCGGTGACGCCGGCGGCAGCGTCGCTGCCGGTGAAGCTCACCACCAGACGGCAGCGGTTGAGCAGGAAGTCGCGGATCGATTCGATCCGTTCGATCAGCGCATCGGCGTGCCGGTCGAAGGAGCCGGCGAGCCGTTCGCTCTGATCGAGCTGCGGCAGGCCGCCCAGCGCGTCGTTGAGGTAGCCGCCCTCGCTCATGCCGCGGGCGGCGTAGGTCTGCGCGGTGCTCAAGCCCTGGTGCACCATCTGCGTGCGGTAGCGCGAGCGCGTCTGGATGAGCACCTCACGCAACCGCTCCCGGTCGCGTGGATCGACCTGGAACAGCAGATCGCGCAGCAGCTCCAACGCCGGCTCCATCTGCTCGTCCAGCGCCTTGAGGCGGACCGTCAGCCGCCACACCGGCCGGTCGGGCGCGCCGGCGTGGCAGCCGATCCCGGTCGAGGCGGCGATGCCGCCGGTGGCGGCGGCCGTGCGCCGCGCGATCGCGGCGTAGTCCTGGCCGGCGGCGCCGAGCTTGCGGAACGCGGCGGTATAGCGCGGCACGAAGGGCCACAGTTCCGCCGGCAGTCCGACCAGATCGAACGACAGGGCCAGATAGTTGACGCCGTTGGCGAACACGTCGTTGCGCAGCAACTCCACCCCGTCGATGTCGCTCACGGCGGTGTCGACGTGCGTGAACTCATCCGGCAGGTCGCCGACCGCGAGCTGCGGCAGCCGCGCGAGCGCCTCCGGACTGTTGGGCTGGCTGTTGCTGCGCTGCAGCGCAGCCGCCTGCTCGGCGATCCGTTCGGCGTCGGCGTCGGAGATGCGCTCGCGCAGCGTGCGCATCCGCTCCGTAAAGGTGGCGTCGGTGCGTTCCTGCATCTGCGGATCGGGGCGCAGGCAGATGCTCAAGCGGTGCGGATTGGCCAGCAGCCGCTCGCGGATCAGCCGGTCGAACAGCTTCGGGTCGTCGCGGTACCGCTGCCGGCACGCCTCCAGGTGCTCGCCCAGCCGCAGGAACGTCAGCGGGTCCATGCCGTAGATCCAGGCGTCCAGGACCCGATCCAGCGTGTGCAGCGGATGCAGGGGCTGTATCTCCTGGTAATGGTAGGCGGCCTGCTGCAGGGCGGTTTCGACCTCCTCTGCAGTCACCCCGCGCGCCGCGATGTCGGCGAGCGTGGAGACCACCAGCTCGGTGAACCGCTCGTTGCGGTCGGCCTCGCTGTCCTTGATCCCGACGGCGAAGGCGATCTCCCGTCCCATCGGGAACGCGCCGGACGAGACCAGATCGGCGCCGATGCCGCTGTCGATGATCGCCTTGCGGAGCGGGGCCGCCTCATGGCCGAACAGCACCGTGTCGAGCAGGTGCCATTCGATCGCGGCATCGACGTCCGTGCCGTCCGCGGTCAGCCATGCCAACAGCAGGTAGGTCTTGCCGGCGGTCGGCTCGTCCGGCCCGATCGGATAGGTGTCGTCGAAGCGGCGCGGCGCGGACCAGCGCGGTTGCAGACCCAGGTCGGCGGCCGGCGTCCGGCGCGCGAGGCCGGCAAGCCGTTCTCCGAGGAAGTCGAGGTAGTCGCGCGGCGGGATGTCGCCGTACAGGAAGAAGTACGCGTTGCCGGGCTGGTAGTGGTCGGCGTGGTAGCGGCGGAACGCGTCGTAGGTGAGGTCGGGAATCGCCTCCGGCTCGCCGCCGGAGGAGCGCCCGTAGATCGTGTCCGGCAGGAGCTTGCGCACGGCGCCGCGGTGCAATCGGGCGAGAGGGCTGGAGTAGGCGCCCTTCATCTCGTGGTAGACGATGCCGGTCACCGACAGCGCGCCGGTCGGGTCGTTCGGGTCGGCCGGGGCCAGGTGGTGCCCTTCCCGCTTGAAGGAATCCTCGGTGAGCAGCGGATGGAACACCGCGTCGAAGTAGACCTCGGCCAGGTTGAACAGGTCCTTGCGGGTGTTGCTGGCGACCGGGTAGTAGGTGCAGTCCGGCGCGGTCATGGCATTGATGAAGGTGGCCATGCTCATCTTCAGCATCTCGAAGAACGGCTCGCGGACCGGGAATCGCCTGGAGCCGGCCAAGACCACGTGCTCCAGGATGTGCGGCAGGCCGGTGTCGTCCGGCGGCGGCGTGGGGAAGTTGATCGAGAACAGGTTCTCCGGGTCGTCGCAATGGACGTGCAGGATGCGGGCGCCGCTCGCCCGGTGGTCGATCCGGTAGGCGCGGCCGCGCACCTCCGGCACCGGATCGACCGAGCGGACGGTGAATCCGTCGATCGCCTCTCCGGCGGCGTGCAGCGGTTCGGGAATGGCAGGCATGGGGCGTATCGTATACCGGATGCCGCGCCGGGGTTGCGGCGGCAAGCGCGGCGCGGCTACGTGAGCAGGGCAGTCTCGAAGGGGACGGCCAGGATGCGCCGCGAAAGGACCGCCGGCTCGCGGCAACCGCAGATCACCAAGCCGAATGGCGCTTCTTCCGGGAAGGTGTCCTGGAACGCGCGCAGACCGCGCAGGTCGGCCGGCCGCGGGTGGGCAGTAGCCTTGACCTCGATCGGCAGCAGGCGGCCGCGCTGCTCCAGTACCAGATCGACCTCGCGGCCGTCGGACGTACGCCAGTGGGACAGCGTGGCGCGGGGAGTCTGCAACGAGGCGAACACCTGCAGGTGCACCGCCACCCAGTTCTCCAGCCACGCGCCCCACGCACCGGTGCGGGCCAGTTCGTCGCGGGTTGAGGCGCCGGCCAGATGAGCCGCCAGCCCCGTGTCCCGCCAGAACAGCTTGGGCGCCTTGATCACGCGCCGGCCGCGGTTCACGGCGTAGGAGGGCACTCGCAGGAGTTGGAACGAGATCTCCAGCAGGTGCAGGTAGCGGCGCACCGTCGCCTGCGACACCTGCAGCCCGTCCGCCAGCGAGACGGCGTTCAGGAGCTGGCCGTTGCGGGCGGCGCACAGCCCCATCAGGCGCCGGAACTCGACCACGTTGTCGATCGCGCTGAGTTGCATCAGGTCGCGTTCCAGATAGGTCTGGACGTAACTGTCGAACCACTCGGTACGAAAGGCCGCGTCGTCATCGAGGCTCGCCACCGGATAACCACCGCGCAGGACGGCATCCACCAGGGGACGCCGTGGCCGCGGCGACGCCGGCGGCAGCGCCTGCAGCGCCTCCTCCAGCGTGCGGGCGGCCAACAGCCGCCCCAGCAACGCTCCGAACCCGGTTCCCTCGATCTCCGACCAAAGCAGACCGGGAAGCTCGACGATGATTGCCCGTCCCGCCAAGGTCTCGGTGACCGTGCGCATCAGCAGAAGATTCGCCGAGCCCGTGATCAGGAATGCCCCCGGCGCGCGGCCGGCGTCGATGCGCTGCTTCACGGCGCTGAGCATCTCCGGCACCCGTTGCACCTCGTCGACGGTCACCCGCTCGCTTCCCAGGAACAGCGCGCCGGGGTCGTCCTGGGCCGTCGCCCGCACGTGCAGGTCGTCGAGGGTCAGGTAGCGCCGGTCGCGGCTGAAGGCCGCGGCGCAGCATAAGGTGGTCTTGCCGGTTTGCCGGGCGCCGTGGAGAACTACGGCCGGATGGCGACCAAGCATGGCGGCCACGTGCGCCTCATGCAGCCTCGGGAGGTATTGAAAATCCGTCACGCCATGAAGGATATACAACCAGACCCTGGAGGTATATCCGTCGACGCCCCGGTCGTTAACGCTAGCCGACTCTTGAGTTTCGCGTCAGGACGGGTCAGCCTCTGCCCTTCCAGGGGATCAGCCAGGATTCGAGGGCGCGCATCAGCATCTCGATGGCGAAGCCGATGGCGCCGATCAGGATGATGCCGATCACCACCACTTCGGTCTGCAGGAAGTTCTTCGCGATCATCATCATCGAGCCGACGCCCCGGTCCGCGGCGACCAGCTCGGCGGCGACCAGCGTCCCCCAGCAGACTCCCATCGAGGTGCGCAGGCCGGTGAAGATCTCCGGCAGCGCGTTGGGCAGGATCACGTAGCGCAGCACCTGCGCCTTGGAGGCGCCCAGCGAGTACGCGGCATGCACCTTGGAGATGCGCACCGAACCGACGCCGGCGCGCGCCGCGATCAGCATGATGAACAGCGCCGCCAGGAACAGCAGGAAGATCTTGGCCGCTTCGTCGATCCCCAGCCAGAGAATCACCAGCGGGATCAGCGCCAGCGGCGGAATCGGGCGCACGAACTCCACGATCGGGTCCAGGATGCCGCGCGCCACGGAGTTCAGGCCCATGGCGAAGCCGAGCGGAATGCCCAACAGCGCTCCGAACAGCACGCCCAGCAGCACCCGCCTGACCGAGGTCCAGACGTGCGTCCACAGTGATACGTTGCGGTAGCCCTCGGTAACCAGGCTGACGAACCGATCGATCACGCCGGGTTTGGCGCGGTCGGGGTCCTCCCACGGAAACAGGCGGCCGTCAAGCGCCGGCCAGAACAGCGGATCGAGGTACGCTCCGGCGGTCGCCGCGGCCCAGGCGATCAGCAGCGCGATCACCGTCAGAATCGACCACAGCCGGCCGGAGTTCACCGCCGAGGCGTCGCCGAACCGCACCCGCTTCTGCCGCGTCAGCGGGTTGTCGGCGACGCCCAGCCACGCGGCCAGTCGCGAAGGCTGCCTGCGTTTCTTCATGCGTGTCCGCCACCGCCCATGATCTCCTCCTCCATATCCCAGATCATGGACAGTATCTGCTCGCGCGCAGCCACGAAGTCGGGCTGCGCCTTGATCTCGCGCGCGTTGCCCGCCACGCCCTGCGTCGCGAACGGCAGGCGGTACTCCTGGTGGATGCGGCCCGGGCGCGGCGCCATCACCATCACCCGTTCGCCGAGGAACAGGGCTTCCTCCACCGAGTGGGTGATCAGCATGATCGTCTTGCCGGTCTCCCGCCACAGCCGCAGCACCAGCCCCTGCATCTTCTCACGCGTGAGCGCGTCCAGCGCGCCGAGCGGTTCATCCATCAGGATCACGTCCGGATCGTTCGCCAGGCAGCGCGCCAGCGCCACCCGCTGCTGCATGCCGCCGGAGAGCTGATAGACCGGCTTGTCGGCGAACTCCCGCAGCGCCATGGAGTCGAGGAGGCGCCCGACCGTCTCTTCGATCCCGGCGCGGCCGGCGCCGGCCATGCGCGGCCCGAAGCCCACGTTCTGCGCCACGGTCATCCACTCGAACAGCGCCCCCTGCTGAAACACCATGCCGCGCTCCCTGTGCGGCCCGGTGATCGGGTTGCCGTTGAGCAGCGCCCGGCCGGCGGTCGGCGCCAGGAACCCGGCGGCGATGTTCAGCAGCGTGGTCTTGCCGCACCCGGAGGGGCCGAGCACCGCCAGCAATTCGTTCGGCGCCAAGTGCAGCGAGATGTCCTGGAGCGCCTCCACCTGGCCGCCGTGCGGCAGGGTGAAAATCATCGACACGCGGTCGAGGCGGAGTCCGCGCGCCGGGTTCACAGAAAGCTGGGGTCTATCGCGAAGTCGTAGCTCTTGAGCGCCCGCTCCAGTTGCCCGTGCTCGGCGAAGAACTCCGCCACTTCCCGGATGAGGATCCGCACCACGCCGCCCATCCAGGCCGCGGACTTCTGCTCCTCCGCCGAGGGAAACGTGGAGTCGGCCAGAAACGCCTGCGCCGCTTCCAGCTCCATGCCGGCAGCGCGGGCCATGATCCGTTCGAGAGCCTCCCGATCCTCCGCCGCGGCGTAGGCGGCGTTCGCCTGTTCGGTGACCTCCATGAACTTACGCACCAGGTCGGGATGCCGTTCGGCAAAGCGCTCGGTCACCGAGACGACGTCGAAGACGTAGATGCCGATCGCCTCCTGCTCGGCGGCGGTCATCAGCACCGAGCCGTACTCCTTCATGCGCCGCACCGGCCCGCCGAAGCCGCACGCCATGGTGACGTCGCCGCGCGCCAGGGCGACGGCGCCGTCGGCGCTGTTCATCTGCACCAGGTTGACCCGAGAGGCGTCGACGCCGAGGTGATCGAGCATGCGCAGCAGCTTGTAATGGGTGACGTTGCCGATCGGCGTGGCGACCCGCTTGCCTTCGAGCTCGCGGGCGTTGGCCTGGGTGATGCCGGCGCCGTCGCGCACCACGCAGTTGTCGGACTCGCCATAAGTCACCGCGACGCTGACCATCCTGAGCGGCAGGCCGTTGGATACCGCCACCACCCAGGGGACCAGCCCCTGCGAGTAGGCGATGTCGACGTCGCCGGAGGCCATCGCCAAGCTCATCTCGTTGCCGTTGCCGAACGCGCGCCACTCGACTTCGACGCCGAGCGCCTGGTCATAGGTCTGCTGTACCTGCGCGACCAGGTTGGGGGTCGGCCACTCCAGGAAGTAGGCGACGGTGACCTTGGCCTGCGCGGCCAGTGGCGCCGCTGTCAGGGTAGCCAGGGCGATGGCGGCCAGCGCCATGACTGATTTGCGATTCACGTGAAGCAGCCCTCCTGACGGCCCGATAAGACCGTACACAAAGTGTCCCGCAGGAGCCCCATCCTGTCCAGCACCGGGGACCGTTCGCCGCACGCTCCCGTGCGACGCCGTAAACGGCCGCCTGCCGATCGAGTGGGCGCCGCGCGGCGCACGGGGTAGAGTCAGGTAACGATGCGCTACTTCAACACGGCCGGCCCGGTGGACGCGGTGGATCATTACGGTATCCCGCCGCTGCAACGGCTGGACCTGGCCGAGGTGTTGGCGCTGATCCGGCAAAAGAAGTACTTCGTGCTGCACGCGCCGCGGCAGAGCGGCAAGACCTCCGCGCTGCTGGCGCTCCGCGACCTGTTGAACAGCGGCGCCGAGGGCGATTTTCGCGGCGTGTACTTCAACGTCGAAGGCGCCCACGCGATGCGGGACGACGTCGATCGGGCGATGCGGACCGTGCTGGACGAAATGGCCGGTTGGGCGGAGTCGACGCTGGGCGACGGGTTCCCGGATGAAGTGTGGCCGGCCATTCTGGCGCGGTCCGGTTCCGGCAGCGCATTGCGGAGGGTGTTGACGCGCTGGGCGGCTGCCGACGTAAAGCCGCTGGTGCTGTTGATCGACGAGATCGACGCGCTGGTAGGGGACTCGCTGCTGGCGGTGCTGCGCCAGTTGCGCGCCGGCTACGTGCTGCGTCCGCAGCAGTTTCCGCAGAGCGTGATCCTGTGCGGGGTGCGCGACGTGCGCGACTACCGCATCCGCTCCCGCTCCGAAAACCAGGTGGTCACCGGCGGCAGCGCCTTCAACATCAAGGCCGAATCGTTGCGGCTGGGTGACTTTTCGGAGCGGGAAGTGAGCGCGTTGCTCGGCCAGCACACCGCGGATACCGGGCAGGCGTTCACGCCGGAGGCGTTGGCTACGGTATGGGAGCAGACGCGCGGGCAGCCGTGGCTGGTGAACGCGCTTGCGTACGAGGCGTGCTTCCGCAGCAAGGCGGGGCGCGACCGCAGCCGGCCGATCACGGCCGCCGACATCCTCTCGGCGCGGGAGAAACTGATCCTGCGCCGGGAGACTCACCTGGACCAGTTGGCGGACAAACTGCAGGAAGAGCGGGTGCGACGGGTGGTGGAACCGCTGCTGAGCGGCGGCAGCGGCCGGGCGCGCGCGCACGATCTGGAGTACGTGCGCGATCTGGGGCTGGTGGCGCCCGATCCGCCGGTGCGCCTGGCCAATCCGATCTACGCCGAAGTGGTGCCGCGGGAGTTGACCTGGATCACCCAGGAGGAGTTGGCGGAGGAAACGGCGTGGTACGTGGGTGCCGCCGGCGACCTGCAGGTGAACGAGCTGATGGTGAAGTTCCAGCAGTTCTTCCGCGAGCACTCGGAGCACTGGCGGCAGCGGTTCCAGTACCAGGAGGCTTGGCCGCAGCTTCTGCTGCAGGCGTTCCTGCAGCGGATCGTGAACGGCGGTGGGCGGATCGACCGGGAGTATGGGCTGGGCCGCGGGCGCACCGACCTGCTGCTCGAGTGGCCGCAGGGGGGAGCGGACGGCGGCGCAGCGCGCTACGTGGTGGAATGCAAGGTGCGGCGCGGGGACCTGGAGCGAACCATCGCCGAGGGCGTGGAGCAGACCGCCGGCTACCTGGACCGCTGCGGGGCGGAGGCAGGACACTTGGTGATCTTCGACCGCGGCGCAGGCAGGAGTTGGGACGAAAAGGTGTTCCACGACTACCGGCAGGCGGGCGGCGGCGTCAGGATCGAGATCTGGGGTATGTGAAGCTCGGAATCTCGCGCGCGTCGCGGCCCGACGGGCGCGGCTGCTCGCCGTGCCGGAGCGCCTCAATGCCGGCGGACCGTCTACCGGAACGGGAGACGGAATAGCGGCTGGCCGTGGTCAACCTGAGTCTTCTTCCAGCTCGCCGCCGTCGGTGAGCGTCTGCCAGAACACCATGTCGGCTAATCTGCCGTCTCGGCGCGGCGCCGTCAATCCGGCGTCGGCAACTCGATTGCGGGGCTGCTGGCGGCCAGCGCGAACCACCGGGTCACCCTGCATCGAATCGGTGTTTCCGCAGCATGGTTGCGGGAATGAGGACTTGGCCACCGTCTCAGTCGAGCGGGCGCAGCTCCTCCAGGGCGGCCGGTTCTTCCTCGCCGGTTTCGACCGCCAAGTCGGGGTCCTCGGTGTATGAAGACTGGTACTCTTCGCTCTCCAGATCGGGCTTGGCATCGGGATACAGACGCTGCAGGTCCCAGGTGGTGATCGCCGCGCGGACCTTGTAGCGCATCCGCTTCTGGAAGCCGGCGGCGTCTGACGGGGTCGGGGCGGCGGGCGGCGCCGGCCAGTCGTACGCCGTGCCGTAGATGCGCCGGATCATCTCCACGGCGGCCTCCACCTCCTCCGACCTCACTTCGTGGAGCCCCGTGCGGCGCGAGTCGAGCCACTCCATGCCCACCTCCGCCGACTGCAAGGTGTCAAGTTCGCCGCGCCGGCTCAATCGTTCCGGCACGTTCGTCCGGTCTTTCTTCTGGTCCAGGATCGCCTCGGCGAAGTCTTCCGTGATCGCCGCCACGACCACCAGTCCGGGATAATCGTCCCGCGTCTCTCCCATCCAGCGCGCCAGCTCGGCGTAGGAACGGGCGCGCTGCAGCACGCTGTAGCTGCCGATCAGTTCCAGCTCGTCGATCAGCACCACCCAGCCCCGGTAGCCGGCCGCCTTGATCATCTTCAGGACGAAGCGCATGCGCTGCGGCGGCAATTCCTTCAGCTTCGGCGCCCGGAAAGTATACGATTTCTGTTGCTCTATCCGGCGCAGCCCCCTCTTCACGTCGCCGACCGCCATCTTGTCCCCCGACCAGAACCAGCGGATGGCGCTGAGCGTTTCCTGTTCCCCCAAGCGTTCGTGCACCATCAGCGTGGCCGGAAAGATGCGGTGCAGGCCGTTGCCTTCGTCGTTCGCCCACCTGAAGAAGCGCGCGTACCGGTCGGAGTTCGGTCTCAACCCGTGGCCGATCTCGTCGACCATCAGACCGACCTTGCCGGGGACCGTGCCGTGATCCACGGCCGACCGGAACATCTTGGCCAAGTCGTAGAACGGAGTTTCCTTGCTGACCGCCACGCGGCTGCAGACGAATTTCCGCTCCAGGGCCAAGTGCTCGAAGTGCTCCAGCAGGTGCGACTTGCCGGTGCCGAAGTCGCCCGATATCAGCAGCCCGAGCCTGTCCGCCGCAGCGCTCTGGTCCTCCGTCTGATCAAGGAGCGTCCGGAACTCCCGTTCGGCGTGCGGCTGCGTGCTGCCCAGGATGCGCACCGCCTCCCGGTTGGGTACTCCGTTGCGCAGCGCCTCTATCGCCCGGCGGCAGGAAAGTCGGTCCAGGTTCTCCGTCATCGCGCTCGTCCTTTTATCGGCCGGCCGCTACGTCAGCCGGCAAGCCGGCACAGCGCCGCAGCCGGATTCTGCATCGTCCGGTCGCGGACGTCATCGATGATCCTGGTCTGCAGGGCCGGATAGATGCCGACGCCGCGCGACTGCCGGTCGGCCTCCTGGTCCAGGAAGGCGCTGCCGGAACAGGTGACCATCAACGTCGCCGTCAATCGATCCGCGCCGTCGATGAACTCCCTGAGCAACTCGTAGTGGTCGATGGTCATCGCTTTCGTGTAGCGCCGTGACCCATCATCGGGCCGAAGGCGTTCGGTCACCCGTTCGTTGTCCAGCAGCACCATCGTCCCGGTGTACCCGGCGCTGCGGAACCAGTAGAAGGCCGAGCGCAGCAGGTGGCGGGCCGTGGCCCGGTTGACGGGAGTGAAGATGGAATACTGCTTGACGTTGGACATGCGGGTGTTCCGGCCGGTAAGCCAGTCGATGATCGCCTGGCCCTGAAATGGTTGCTCGGGCGACCGTTCGAGCACGCACAGGTGGGACATGGCGACCCGGAAGTCCTTGGACATGTTCCGGTCGAAGTACACGCCGCGTTGCAGCGGCGGAGTCAGGTGCTGGAACAGAAACACCTCGTTGATCCCCGCGCGGTCGGCGATCCTCCGGAACACGCCTTCCTGCGCGGCGTCGACGCCGTCGGTACGAAATCCTTCGGCCTGCGCCAGCCTGACGATGAACCGGCGGGCGACGCAGCGCCAGTCGACCTGGGCGGCCAGGGCGAAGAAGAGGTCCTGCGGCATGTGGAACCGGTGTTTGGCGGCGTCGGCGGTCAGGACCAGGTAGCCACGCTCCTCGCCGGTGCGAACGAGCTGCCGGATCAGGTCCTCGCGGCACTGCGCATCGGCTACGACGAATTTGACGGCCGATCCGCCGTCCGCGATGAACGTGGCCAAGTACTCCCGATCGAGGTGTTTGAGCCACTCGGCGGCGTGCATCAACTCAACTGCGTAAACTGGATTCTGGAGTACGTGATCAGGTTGCCGGCCCGATCGGCGAACGAGAACACCTCCTTGCCGGAGCGCGCGGCGGTCGAGTGGGGGAAGCTCACCCGCCCGTCGCCGGACCGGGTGGTGTCGACGTCCGAGCTGTCGAGCAGATAGAGGTCGCGCGCGAAGTCGGTCCTGGAGTACTGCCGGCCGCTCCCCGGCAAAGTGGTAAGGAGGTCGTAGACCTTCGCCAGGGCGACCACCTGCCCGCTTTGGATCAAGGAGTTCGCCGGTGGCGGGGCCAGGATGCGGTACGCCTTGTACAGCGCCTCAAGGAAGCGCTGCGGATTGCCGCGGGGATCGACCCGCTGGATCTTCAGCAGGTCGGCGGCAAGCTTCGAGGGGCGGATGGCGGTCCGCTTCCGGCCGTCGATCGTCACGGCGCGGTCGGCCGGGTTGACCCGGATGATCGACGGCGAGCAGACCAGCGTCTCGTCACGGGGCGTGACGTTCAGGCCGATCCGGCCCGCTTCGCCGCACAGTTCGGCGCCGAACCGCTGCTCCAGATAGGCGTGTTCGGACTCGGCGGCGAACGGCCAACTCGCGGCGGCCCGTTCGACGTGCTCAGTGACCGAGGAGAGCAGGTCGGTGAGCCGTCTGCTCTGGCGCCAGACATGACCGATGTTTCCGTCCTGAGCGGCCTTGAGGAGTTGCTTCGCCGCCTTTGCCAACGCCGCCGCCTCCGTTGCCGTGCGGCCGGCTGCCGTCTCCACGGCGCCGAACCCCGCCTCGAAGGTACCCATGCCGCGGCTAATCTACCGTCTCGGCGTGGCGCCGTCAATCCGGCGTCGATGACGCTGCCCGCTCCTGCACCTGCCAGAGGCTGAGGCTCAGGGACGCCGGCACCTCGACGTTGTCGAAGGTGATCGGTTCGTCCTCGGCGACGTCGTCGGCGGCGACCGCGCCATGGGTGAGCGCCATCGGCACCAGGCGGCCGGCGCGCGCGGCCGCGTGCCGCTCGGCCAGTCCGTACACGGTGTAGCCGCCTTCGCCGTCGAGGGTTTCTCCCGCTCGCAGCGGCCGCTTCGCGGCGGCCACCACCTCCGCGGCGCGGCAGACGGGGGCCCCGGCGTCGTCACCCAGCACCGCCATCCGCGCCAGGCCGAGCGGCATCTCGTGGCCGACGAAGTGCTGCGGCCGGTAGATCATCGCGTAGCCGGAGCGCTTGCCGATGATCATGCCGGTGATGTCGCCGTAGGAGGCGAGCGACTCGTTGATCTGCGACGTGGGACCGTCGATCACCGCGAACAGGCCGCCGCGGATGGAGCGCTCCACGAAGGTGTCGTCGGGGTGGATGGCGCTGACCGCCTCCACTACGCCTTCCCGGTCCAGGATGCCACCCCGTTCCTTCGCCGCCAGCACGTCGGGTATGTCGCGCAGGTCGGCGGTGGGAAAGTGCAGCCCGCGCACGTCGGGCTGCAGGCCGGTCATGTTGGCCAGCGCGACCATCTCGATCGCGTGCTTGGTGCCGTCCAGGAACGACCCGAACATCTGCGCGTTGTAGTCCGCGCCGGTGAAGCCGTAGACCCGCGGCACGTCGTCCGGGTTCATCTTGCGAAAGCTCGGCGTGAAGCGCGTGCCCTTGCCGGCCGCCACCAGTCGGAAGCCGAGCGTGCGCGCCCAGTCGCAGAGCTCCGCGGCCAGCGCCGGCTCGTCGCCGTAGGCCAGGCTGTAGATCACGCCGGTGGCTTCGGCGAGCTGCCGCAGGTGGTATCCAACCAGCACGTCGGCCTCCACCGTGACCATGGCGAGGTGCTTGCGGGCCAGGATGGCGCGGTAGGCGTGGCGCACTCCCGCCTCCACCAACCCGGTCGCCTCGATGACGATATCCACGGGACTGGCGATCAGCGCGTCGGCATCGGCGGTGACCACCGGGGTGCCGGCGGCCACCGCTTCCGCGACCTGATCGGCGGAGGTGGCTCGCAAGGGCTCGCCGGCCGACGAGCCCGCTTCCGCACCCAGCGCCGCGGCGGCCGCGTCCAGGCGCAGGTCCGCGATCACCGCCAACCGCATGCCGGGCACGTGCCGGAGCTGGCCCGCGATCTGCGTGCCGAAGGTGCCGGTGCCGATCAGTCCGATCCTGACCGGCGTGCCCGCGCGCTCGCGCTCGACCATGCGCTCGTACAGCATGAAGGAGAGGGTAGCGATACCGCCTCGCCGCCAACAAGCGGAAGTGGCGGGAAGTGGCGATAGAGACCTTGTAGACCAGGACGTCATAAGGTAACCTCAAGGCATAGGAGGGGATCTCATGACAAAGATGAAGATTTCGTTGTTCGTAGTGACGGTCGCGGCGACCGCTCTGGCGCTGGCTGCCTGTGGCGGGGGCGGGATGAAGCCGGGTACGACTCCCGACCCGGCTACCACTCCCGCCTACGTCGGGACGTGGCATGTCACGAAACCTGCGCCGACGGCACCGGCGGCGACGCTGGAGCTGACCAAAGACGCGTTCACGGTAACGGTAGGCGACGGGATGGCCCCGCTGTCGGCGACGGTCCAGACGTACGCGACGGTCACCAAGGCGACGGTAACGGGAACTCTTGCCGTAGTAGAGGGCGATATGTATACCCTTACCGTAGCCGATGATGGAGTTGTCCTGATGTTCGTTCCAGGAGTGGACGCCGCTCAGCAATCATTACTGACGGCGGGCATCACGGGAGCGCTCCAAGCGGCTGATGACGCGCCGGTCACCGTTACCATCTCTGCCGATGGCAGTACCATGACGTTGTCGGGCGCTTTCGTCGCGGCCTTGCTGAGCTTGCCGGCGGACACGTCGCTGACCGCCTGCAAAGGCGATCCGTGCGCCGCCACGTAGCGGCGACTCAGTAGCGCACGACGAGCTGCGCGAACACGTTGTCCTTGGCGTCGTCTCGGCCCAGCAGGCCCGAGGCGGCGCCTTCTTTCCACGAATACCAGAGGTTGGCGCCGCCGGCGACCGACACGTAGTCGCTCAGCCGCACTTCGGCGCGCGGCGCCACGTGCAGCGCCTCCTCGCTGATTCCCCAGGCGCCGGTCACCCCGACGTCGAGCGTTTCGCGGAACAGGCTGGTGCCCAGCCGGCTCACGACGTAGACCGTCGATGCCTGCTCCTGCAGCAGGTAGTAGTCGCGGAGCGCGGCGATGACCCCCGCCAGGAGCGGGCTGTACTCCGACTTTGGTTGCGCGTCAGCGTGCAGGATCAGCCGGTGATACAGGGCGGCCGACACGTCGAACGCCTGTTGGCCGATGGAGACGGCGCGGTCCGCCTGCACGGCGTACAGTACCTCCGGCCGCTTGACGTCGATGCGGGAGCCGTCCGCGTTCTCGGTGAGCTTGAGGCCGGCGTCGGCGGACACCACCCACCCGGCCAGCGCCGCGCTCGCCCCGACGCCGAAATTGTGGGCGCGGTGGTAGCCCGGCACGACCACGCCCCGGACGACGTAGCGGGTCTCGTCCCTCGCAGCGCGGGCTGTCTCGCGCAGCCCGTTCAGGTCCAGGTCCGGCGTCTGATCGCGGAAGTACGAATAGGTGAGCTGCGCGTCGACCGCGAACGAGGTAAAGGACAGCGCCGCGTGGACCGAATGCGCCCATTCGGTGAACAGGGGTACGGAAGCGTTCTCGAACCGGGCGTCCACGTCGTACGCGCCGAAGGTCAGATCGAGCGCGATCTCGTCGATACCCACCAAGTCGGGAGCCAGGAACGGCACGTAGACCAGCTCGACGCTCAGCGCGTCGCCGAGGTAGCCGGTGACGTGGACCATGGGGTCGGCCAGCGGGCTCTCGAACGCGTCGCCCAGGGCCAGGGTAGCGGTGTTCGTACGGTGTATCACGTCCAGCGGGCTCAGCAGGTCCACCTTGCCCCAGTGCACGAACTTCTGACCGACCTCCACGTCGAAGGCGTCGGCGTGCACGGACACGTACGCTTGTCGGACGATGAACGCGGGGTCGATCACCGCCGCCTCGCCTAGCCGTCGCTCGATGGCGGTATACGGCACCGCCGCGTGCTCGCCGACCTGGCCGAAGGCGTACAGCTCGGCGAACGCCGTCAGATCGCCGCCGGCTCCGGCCGCCTCCACCTGCGCGGCCGCGGTCAGCCGCAGCCGCTCCGTGGCGCCCCGGCTCACCAGGCTGTAGTGGTCGATCTGTACGAAGCCGCCCAGCGACGCGTCGATCTCGTCCGCCGCGGCGTACGGTGCCGCCATGGCAAGCCCGGCGAACAGAGCCGTCAGGAGCGCTCCGCCGCGGGCGCCTCGTCTCCTCACAGGCGCTCCAGATAGCGGTGCGTGAAGTACCGGTCGGGTATGTCGTCCGTGAACGACAGCCGCTCGAACGCGATCTCGGAGACGTGCCCGGTCTGGTGGTTGCGCATCTGCGCCCGCGATGGGTAGGCGAATCCGTCTTCCCGGTTCAGTTCCAGCACCGTCAGTTCCTTCAGCAGATCGCCGGCCAAGTCGTAGAAGACGATCCGTTCGTTCACGAAGTCGTCCTTGCGGATGTAGTGCTCCTCGCGCGAGTAGCCGAACTCGCGTTGCAGCTCCGGGGTCTTGCCGCGCACCTCCACCACGAAGTGCTGCTCGCTGCCGGGCGCGTCCTCCAGGAGGGTGTGGACGTACTCCGTAGCGTCGCGGCTGATCAGGTCCCGAAACGTGAAGTCGCTGCCCATGAAGTAGCCGCCGCCGGCGGTGCTCAGATCGACCCGCTTGATCCTGCCGACCGCCGGCAGGTAGAGCCACATGCCGTCCTCGCCCCGGTCCGCGTTCGAGTGCACCAGGAGCGCCGTGCCGCGCACGTTCGGCGGGAAGGTGAACACGAACAGCCGATCCTCGCGTACCGGGGAACGCTTCTTCTGGTAGGCGGTGACCCGGGTCACGCGGCGGTCGCCGCCCGGCGAAATGACCGTCAGGGTCAACTCGCCGGTCAGGTTGGCGACCCGGGTCAGGTCGCCGGACCGTTCCATGATCCGCTCGACGTCCTGGGCGGCCAGCGGCGCCGCCGCAAACGCCAACCCGGCGAGCGTGAGCGCCGCATGAACCGCGAGCAGGCGCCGGCGGTCGTTCATCGGTTCCTCCCTTGGCCTGCGGGCAGCTCCCACGCCGCGACGAACAGGCTCAGGACGAAGGCGCCCGCGATGGCGGCGGCGATCATCATACCGAAGTGGACGGCGCCCGCGAACGAGGAGATCGCCAAGCTCAGGAAGGCGACGACGGAGGTCAGGAAGCTCATGAACACCGGCACGCCGCTGCCGCGCGCGACGGCGACCGCCAGCCTGATCCCGCCCGTGGCGCCCGCGTCCGACCGGCGCAGCGCGTTGATCACGTGGATGGTGTAATCGACGGTGAGCCCCAGGGTGACCGCGATCGCGATCACCGTGTAGTCGTCGAGGTGCACGCCCAACAGGGGCGCCGTCCCGGCTACCGCAAGCAGGACGCCGCACGGCGGCAGCAGGCTGAGCGCTGCCAGGCGCAGGTCCCGGAATGCCGCCAGGACCGTCAGAAAGATGAGCAGCGCGCCGCTGCCGAAGGTGCGCCGCCAGCCGTTGCGCAGCCGCGCGGCGTGTTGCAGCAGATCCTGCACCGGCCCGGTAACGCGCAGCGTCCACGCGTCCGGGAGCTCGCCGCGGAGCGCCTCCACCCGGTCCTCGAAGTTGCGCAGCGTCCGGAAGTCGCGGTAGCGGATGATGCCGTGCAGCCGCGCTACGCTGAAGTCGGCGTCGGTGAGCGCGTCGTAGGCGGCCGGGCTGGCCGATGCGGCAAAGAACAGCAGGTACTGGGAGACCAGCCGTTCGAACGCATCGGCATCCCGCGCGTCCGACAGGAGCCGGGCCGCCGGGTCGCCGCCGTTGAAGTAGGAGTGGATGCGCTCCACCACCGTCAGCAGCGATTGATGATGGCCGACCTCGCCCGCCCCGGCGAGCGACCGGTGGGCGCCCGCGAGCCGTTCCAGCGGCGCGCGCCGCACGAATGCGTGTGGCTCGCCGGCGTCGAGCTCGATCGCGAACGGCACCGTGCCGGCGAACTTCTCATTGAAGAGGCGCTCCGCGTGCACGATGGTCGACGTCTGCGGGAGCTGGCGCAGTGGGTAGGGTTCGGGCCGGAGCCGGTGCACGTGCAACGCCGCCAGTGCCGCCGCGGCGGTCAGGATCAGCGCCGCCGCGACCCGGTGGCGGGCGAGCGCCAGCACGACGACCACCAGCGCGCGGCGGATCCGCCGGGTCGTCAGGAGCGGCGCGGCGTGGCTGCGGCCGGTGCGCGCGCGGCGGGCGCGGATGGGGCCGAAGGCCGGCACCCACCAGAGCGACAGCACCAGCGCCGCCAGCGCGCCGGCGCTGACGGTCACGCCCACGAACACGTGGGCGCCGCTGCCCAGGCCGACCAGGCTGAGGAAGCCGATGACGGTGGTGGCCGCGGTGAGCGCCAGCGGCAGGCCCAGATAGGCGCGCGCGGCGCGCGGCGATCCGTCTCCGTACGAACCCAGGTGGTAGCCGGCGTGGATGACGTAGTCGCTGAGCAGCCCGCCGGCGAACACCGGCAGCAGGACCAGCAAGGGGGTGGTGGTCGCCGCCAGGACCATGAACACGGCCGCGCCGATGCCGGCGGCGGCGGTCGTGGCGGCAAGCGCCACCAGGACGCCGCGCACGGTACCGAACGTCAACAGGAAGACGGCGGCGATGAGGACGCCCGCGAACGGCAGCAGGGTGCGTAGGTCGCGGGTCATCAGCCGGGCCACCACCACCGCGATCGGGCGCAGGCCGGTGAAGTGGACGTCGACGTTCTCCGCCTCGAGTGCCCGCTGCAGCACCTCCAGCCGCACCACCAGCGTCGCGGGCGGGATGCGCGACCCCATCTCCAGGTAGAACGCCACGGACTGGAAGTCGGCGCTCCAGTACGGATGTATCTCCGGGAACAGGGGGTAGGTGAGCCGCAGGTCCTGCGCCGCGGCGGCGTCGTAGGAGTCCACCAGGTCCGGCGGCACGAACGGCCGCGCCGATATGTCGTCGCCCGCGGCCCTTACCACCGTGGCGCGCAGCGGCGACGAATAGCCGCGCAGCCCCTCCAGGGCGCCGATGAACGCGTCCACACGGGCGATCACGTTCAGGTTCGCCCGGTCCAACCCGTCGCCGTCGCGCGCCGACAGGTCCACGGCAAGGGCGACGACGTTGTCGCCCTGGGATGGCAGGCGCAGGTCTGCGTCCGATGCGACCGCGGATGCCGGGCCGCGGTCGGCGACCGGCTGCCGGATGGTGAGCGCTACCGCCAGGATCGCCGCGCACAGCGGCACGAGCGCCAGCGCACCGATCCGGAGGCCACGCAGCACAGATCGATGATAGCGCTAACAGATCAGGCCGCGTTTCGCCCCCGGGCCGTGCGCGATCGGCTCGTCGCCGATCCAGCGTTCGTCCACCGGCTCGCCGGCGCGCTGGTAGCGCGTGTCGGACGACACGCGGACGCGGCCGGTGTGGTTGTCCCCCGCGGAGTGCATCGTGTGCATGGTGAACACCAGCAGATCCCCGGCGCGGTAGTCGCTCATCAGCCAGCGGCCGCCCACCCTTCCGGGGAGCGACACGGCGTCCTTGGTGAAGTGCCCGCCGTTGTGGCGGTCCGCCCACCGCGACTCGCCGGACACCACCGGCCGCTCCTCCGGCGTGCCGGCGCAGTAGGTATCGACGTCGATACGGCCGTAGGTCTCCCGCACGTCGGTCAGGCGGTGCGAGCCTTCCAGGATCATCAGACCGCCCATCTCCAGCGGCACGTCGCACAGCGGCGTCCACCCGGTCAGCAGGTCGTGGGTGCCCCGGCCCATGAACACGACGTCGTAGTGGGGCGGCGTGACGGTATCCGGCCCCGGCGACTTGGCGCGCACCCAGATGTAATCGAAGTGCCGCACCGGCGCCTCGAATATGCGCTCGAACACCGCCAGCATCGGCGCGCCGAACACCACCCGTTGCAGCGGCCGGTTGCGCCGGCCGGCGTCGTGCGCGGACAGGTATGCAAGGCCGGGTGCCGCGATCCCGTCCTCCGGCGGGTGGTCGGGATGGAGTTGGCCGGCCGCCGCCAGACGGCGGTAGAGCTCGTGCCCCGCTTCCAGCACGTGGTCGCGCGGCAGCGCGTCCCGCAGCAGGAGGTAGCCGTCCCGGTCGAGCCGCTCGCGCAGTTCGGCCCCGCTCGCGCCGGCGGCGGTCGCCGCCAGCGTGCCTGGCGGATGGCCGTCGTTTCGCAAGGAACGGCCCTGATAGGTAAGGTCGGCGGTCGCGGCGATGTTCATGGCGGCGCTATTATGGCAGGGATGTGGAGACGGCGCGTCCGCGGGTGCGTTTCCGGCTGTGGACAGCCCACTCCCCGCTCTTCCGCGAGAGATCGGCCGTGACGCTGAATCGCCGGTTTCTCACGAGCAGGAAATGCACCCGCGTCCGCGGGTCGGTCCGAGCGCTTGCCCTGGGGTGCCTGGGCGCCGTGGCCATGGCGGCCGGCGCCCAGGTGCGGCTGGCCACCTGCGCCGGCGATCCGCGCCTGTGCCCGGAGGCCACCGGCCTCATCCACGCCCACGCGCCGGCGCTCGACAGCTTCTTCACGTTCTCCGGCGGCGCGTCGGTGGGCGACTTCAACCGGGACGGCCGGCAGGACCTGTTCCTGGTGACCGGCGGCGAGGGGCCGGACCGGCTCTACCTGAATCGGGGCGATGGCACCTTCCGGGAGGTCGCCGAGCAGGCCGGCGTGGCCGAGGTGCACCGGGGACACGGCTCGGTGGTGGGCGATGTCGACAAGGACGGGTGGCTCGACCTGTTCGTCACCAGCCTCGGCCCCATGACCGACGAGTGGAGCATGCCCGGCCACCACCTGCTGTGGCTCAATCAGGGCGGCCGGCCGGGCGGGCTGCTGGCCGACGGGACGCCGACGTTCCGCAACGTCGCGCGGCAGGCGCGGGTGGGCATGACCTCCCCCGAGCAGCCGTCCGGCATGGGTGCCGCCCTGGGCGACTACGACCGCGACGGCGACCTGGACCTGGTCGTGGTCGCCTGGTTGACCTGGGCCGAAGGCAGCGCGCTGTTCCGCAACGAAGGCATCGACGAGCGGACCGGCCTGCCGCGTTTCTCCAACGCCACCGCGCGGGCGCGCCTGTTCGGCGTGGAGTTGCACGGCCTTACCCCGCACGTGGTCGACGTCGACGGTGACCGCTGGCCGGAGGTGTTGGTGGCGGCCGACTACCGCACCAGCCGTCTGTACCGCAACAACGGCGACGGCACCTTTGCCGACGTGACGCGGGCGGCGCAGGTGGGGTTGGACGGCAACGGCATGGGCAGCGCGCTGGCCGACCTGGACAACGACGGCCTGCTCGACTGGTACGTCACCTCCGTCTGGACCAACGCGCCGTTCCAGGACGCGACGGGGACCGTGGCGGGGACCGGCAACTACCTGTACCGCAACCTCGGCGGCGGCGTGTTCGATTCCGGCGCGCGCGTCCGCGGACGGATCGCGCGCGGCGGCTGGGGGTGGGGCGTGGTGGCGGTCGACCTCGATCACGACGGCCTGGTCGATCTGGTCGCCACCAACGGCTGGCGGCAGGAGAACGCCGACGGCCATCAGGAGTGGCTGCAGGACGCCACGCGCGTCTTCCACAACCGCGGCGACCAAGGGTTCCGCGACGTCGCCGCCGATGCCGGGCTCGACCATCGCGCCGAAGGGCGCGGCATGGTGCGCTTCGACTACGACGACGACGGCGACCAGGATTTCCTGATCGTCAACAGCAGAGGCGTGCCCACCCTGGTCGCCAACACCGGCGGCACCGCCTCCGGCACTTGGCTGCGCGTGGAGCTGCGGCCCGCGCTCGACCTGCCGGTGCCCGCCGACGGCGTCGGCGCGGTGGTGCGCGTGCGCGCCGGCGGCATCACGCAGACGCGCCATGTCGAGACCGGCGGCGGCTATCTCGGCTCCTCGGAGCTGACCGCGCACTTCGGGCTCGGCGCTGCGGCGACGGTCGACGAGCTGCGCGTCGAATGGCCGGACGGCTGCGATACCATCGCGCGCGGGGTGGCGGTCAACCGCCGCCTGCGGCTGCTGCGGCCGGCCGGCTGCGCGATGGACGTGGTCGTGCTGGAACCGCGCTGATGGACGAGGAGGCGACGATGGGCGAGGAGATCGACGCGCGGCAAGCGCAGCTCTTCCTGGATGACGCGGTCATAGAGCAGACGGTGCGCGTGCAACGCGTCATCCATCAGCCGTTTCGCTACTGGGGCAACCCGGTGTATGCGCCGGAGGCTCCGTGGGAGGGTTCCGGCGTCGTCTACCTGGCAGGCGTCTACGTCGATCCGGCCGACGGCGTGTGGAAGCTCTGGTACGCTACGCTCAACCCGCCCGCCTGTCCTGAGATCACCTATGCGGTCTGCATGCTCACCTCCACCGACGGATTCCACTGGGAGCGACCCGAACTGGACGTGGTGCGCGCGCACGACGGCGGCTGGACCAACATCGTCCTGGACCTGGGCGCGGTGGGCGGCACCGGTTCCGCCACGATCCTGCATGAACCGGAGCGCGGCGGCGAGCCGTGGACGATGGTGATCAGCTCCTGCGAGGCCGGCACCTGGCACTACAAGGGCTACGTCCTGCGTTCCGCCGACGGCGTGCACTGGCGCTGGGAGCGGCCGATGCCGAACGGGGTCGACCACGGCATGCACGACCGCTGCACGGCGCTGCGCGGCCCCGACCCCGAGTTCCCGTACGTGCTGCTCAGCCGCGGCACCGAGGACTCCAGGCGCTGGGGGCTGGTGCGCAGCGCGCACCGGGTGGCGATCAACCCCGGCGCCGCCGGCGGACCGCCGCGCCGGGTGCTGACCCCGGACCTGGAGGATGACCCAGCCGGGCAGATCTACCACGCCTACGGTTTTCGCTACGAGAGCATCTACGTGGGTCTGTTCCAGTGGTACTGGGAGCACGACGAGCCGTGGGCGGAGATGGAGCTGCTGACCAGCCGTGACAGCGTCACCTGGCAGCGCCTGCGGCCGCGCCGGCCGTTCTTCTCGCCCACGCCCGGCGGCGGCCGCGTGGGAGCGTACGACGCGGCGCGCACCGACACGGCGCTATCGCCGCCGGTGCGGACCGCGCACGGCAGCGGGCCGGACGCGCCGGCGCCCGACATGGAGACCCTGTGGTTCTACTCGTGGGGAGGGCCGGCCATGCACGGCGACCGCCACCTTACCTTCGGCGCCACGATCGGCGTGGCGCAGCTTCGCGGCGACGGCTTCTGTTCGCTGCGCGCCCGCCGCTTTCCCGGCTCAGTGGTCACCAAGCCGTTCACGTGGCCGGGCGGCCGGCTGCTCATCAACGCGGTCGGGCTGGGCGGCGGCGGCAACGCCAGCTTGCGGGCGGCCGTCCTGCGCGCGGACCTGTCGGAGATCGAGGGCTTGAGCGCAGCGGACGCGGACCCGCTGTCGCGCGACGGCGTCCGCCAGGAACAGAGGTGGCGCGGCGCCGGCGCCGGCATCGAACGGCTGGCCGGCAAGTCCGTGCGCCTGCGCTTCCTGCTGGAGAACAGCGACCTGTACGCGTTCCGGGCGTCGGGCGGATGAGCGGCCGGATGACCGCGGCGCCCGGCGCCGAGGTGCTGTTCCTCGACCTGGGAGAGCTGGAAGGGCGTGACAACGTCGACCTCCGCCCCACGCCGGCGGTGAAGCACCCGGCCAATCCGGTGCTGCAGCCCGGCGCGGCCGGCGAGTGGGACTGCAGGCGCGCCGGCAACTGGGCCGGCGACATCCTCTGGGACGCGGATGAATCGGTCTTCAAGTGCTGGTACTACGGCTCCGACCTGCCCGGCGTCGCCGCGATCGGCTACGCGGTGAGCGCCGACGGGGTGCTGTGGGAGAAGCCGAGCCTGCGCCTCCACGACTACGGCGGCTCCACCGACAACAACATCTGCTTCCGGCCCGTGGCCGGCGACACCAGCCACTTCTGTCTGACCGTCGACGACTCCGCGCCGTCGGACCGGCGCTACCAAGCGCTCACCTGGTCGGATGCGCCCGGCATCGACGGCAAGCGCAACTACCCGTACTACTCGCCGGACGGCATCCACTGGACGCTCACGCCGGCGCCGGAGCGCGCCGGCGCGATCGGCGACACCGCCGGCATCATCCGCGACCCCATCGACCCCGACCCGCAGCGCCGCCTCAAGGTCTATACCCAACACGGCGTCTGGTACGGCCCCGACCTGGAGCACCTGCGGCCGGGGCCGCGCGCCGTCATCGACCCGGCGGACGGACGCGAGCAGGAGATACACTTCGTCTACACGCTGCCGTACCGCGGCGCGCACGTGATGCTCTACGACTTCGACGCCGTGATCCCCTGGCCGCACCACGCCCGGCCGATCGGCGCTCGCGAGCGGCGGGAGCTGCCGGCCGGCGCCTATGCCGGCGACTGCCGGCTCGCGGTGAGCCGCGGCGGCCTCGGTCCGTTCCGGCGCATCCGTCCCGACCTGCCGGTGATCCCGCTCGGCGACTGGGGCGCGTGGGACGACGAGCTGCTGGTCCTGGGGGGCGGTAGCATGATCCCGTTCGCCGACCGGATCGTGCTCTTCTATACCGCCTTCTCCCATTACGGGACCGGCTTCCTGTCCCGTCCCTACTTCAAGTGCGAGATGGGGATGGCGACGCTGCGCCGCGACGGGTTCACCCATCTGCGCAACCGCGACGGCCTCACGCAGGCGACCGCGACGACCGCGTCGTTCGAGGCTGCGGCGGGCGGACCGGCAGCCGTGCACGTCAACGTCTCCCATCTGCGGCCGTACCGCGATTGGCTGGAGGTGGAAGTGCTCGAGGCCGACTCGGGCCGCGTCGTGCCGGGCTACGCCCGTGACGACTGCCGCCACGTGGTCACGGAAGGGTTGGCGGCGCCGGTCCGCTGGAACCGGCACGCCGACCTGAGCGGCGCGCCGCGGCGCTTCCGGCTGCGCTTCTATCTGTGGGGACGCGCGCGCCTCTATTCGTTCGGATTCCAGGAGGTCGGCGCATGACGAAGACCAGGATCGAGCGGGTCGAGCCGATCCTCTGGGATCGGTGGCTGCTGCTCAAGATCTGTTGCGAGGATGGCACCGTCGGCATCGGCGAGGGCGGCGTGCACGGCTGGCAGCGGCCGACCGCGACGATGATCGAGGTGATGGCCCGCTACCTGGTGGGGCAGGACCCGGCGCGCATCGAGCACCACTACCAGTGGCTCTACCGGTCGTCGCACTTCATGGGATCGGTGGTGCAGGGGGCGCTGTCGGCGATCGACATCGCCCTGTGGGACATCAAGGGCAAGCGGCTGGGGGTGCCCGTCTACGATCTGTTGGGCGGCAGGACGCGCGACCGGGTGCGTTGCTACATGCACGTGCGCGGCGACTCCATCGACGAGTTGGCCGCCGGCGCGCGCGCCAAGGTCGACGCCGGCTTCACGGCGGTCCGCTTCGATCCGTTCGGGGCGGAGTACCACCGCTACGCCTCCTACTCGAAGTGGGCGGACGAGGCGGTGCGCTCGGTGGCGGCGGTGCGCGACGCCGTCGGCCCGGACATCGACCTGTGCGTGGAGATCCACCGCCGCATGGCGCCGGCGGAGTCGATCGCCCTGGGACGCCGGCTGGAGCGGTTCAACCCGTTCTTCTACGAGGATCCGATGCTGCCGGACAGCCCGGCGGTGATGGGCCAGGTGCACGAGCGCTGCAACCTGCCGATCGCGACCGGCGAGCGGTTCACCACCATCTTCGAGTTCCAGCAGGTGCTGGAGGCCGGCGGCGCCGCCTACGTGCGGCCCGACCTCTGCCTGTGCGGTGGCATGTCGGGCTGCAAGAAGGTCGCCGCCCTGGCCGAGGCGCAGCACGTGCGGGTGATCCCCCACAACCCCTTGAGCCCGGTCAGCACGGCCGCCTGCGTGCAACTCGACGCCTGCATCCCCAACTTCGCGCTGCAGGAGTACACCGGCGAGTCCGAGCCGCCGAAGAGCGAGCTGCTGGTGGAGCCGCTATTGCTGGAGGACGGCCACCTGCTGGTCCCGGACGGCCCCGGGCTCGGCATCGAACTCGACGATGCGGCCTTGGCCCGCCATCCGGTGCAGGACAAGGTGCTCGACACTCCGCTCGGCCGTGACGGATCGGTGCGCGACTATTGATCCAGAGCCTCGTCTGATCCAGAGCCTCGTCGAGCAGGTCGACGCGATGGGCGTGAGCGCCGCGCGCAGGACCGCTCGCCAGCGGCCCTGCGCGGCCCGATCGGCCTACCGGAACGGCGGCGCGTAGAGGATTCCTCCGTCCTTGTACAGCGCGTTCAGCCCGCGCTGCAGGCTGAGCGGTATCAGGTACCGGTCGAAGATCTCGGCGTAGTTGCCTTCCGCCTCGATCGCCCGCACCGCCCACTGCGCGTCCAGCCCCAGCATCTCGCCGTAGCTGCCCTCCGTGCCGAGCATCCGGTTGATCTCCGGATGGTCGGTGCCGGCAGCCATATCCATCACGTTCGCCTGCGTCACCCCCAGTTCCTCGGCGATGATCAGCGCGTTGAGCACCCAACGGGCAATGTCCGCCCACTGGTCGTCGCCCTGCTGGACCAACGGCCCCAACGGCTCCTTGGATACGATCTCCGGATAGATCATGTGCGCGTCCGCATCGCCAAACGTCGACCGCGTCGCAGCGATCCCGGATGCGTCGGTCGTGTACACGTCGCAGCGCTCCTCCTCATAGGCGGCGCGCGCTTCGGCGTTGGTCTCGATCGGCACCGGCTCGTACTCCATGCCGTTGGTGCGGAAGAAGTCGGCCAGGTTCAACTCGGTGGTCGTGCCGGTCTGGATGCAGACCGAGGCGCCGTCGAGTTCGGTAGCGCTCATCACGCCGAGCGACCTGCGGCCCATGAAGCCCTGGCCGTCATAGTAGCTGACGCCGATGAAGGTGAAGCCCAGGTCGACATCGCGCGAGAAGGTCCACGTGGTGTTGCGGGAGAGCACGTCGACCTCACCGGACTGCAGTGCCGGGAAGCGGGTCTTGCCGGTCAGGTTGACGTAGGTGACCGCATCGGCGTCGCCGAGCACGGCGGCGGCCAGCGCCCGGCAGTAGGCGACGTCGAAGCCGGTCCAGTTGCCGTCGTCGTCGGTGTAGGCGAAGCCGGGCAGGCCGGTGTTGATACCGCACCTCAGTTCTCCGGCGGCCTGTACGGCGGCGAGGGTCTGCGCGTGCAGCGCTGCGGCCCCCACGACCGCCAGTGCGGCGGCCAGCCCGACCGCCTTCATGCGAATGTTCATTCTCATTTCTCCTTTGTCTGTTTCGGTCCGATGACGTTCCGTGGGCGCACCTGCCCCGGTGATCATGCGCCCGCTAATCTACTATCCCGACCGCCGCTTGACAACGCGCCGGGCGGCCCAAGTCGTTCGGCCTCGCAGGCTATTCCCAGCGCAGGGTCACCGTCCGTCCGTGCGCGGCCGAGCGTTCGGCCGCCTCCACCATGCGCAGCGCGTCCAGCGCGTCGGCCAGTGTCGACAAGGGCTGCTTGCCGCCGAGCACGCACTGCTCGACGAACCAGGCGACCTCGTAGACGAAGGCATCGACGTAGCCCGGCATGCCGAAGGCGGGTCCCTCGTCGTCCTGGTACACCGCGTCGTTCCAGGAATAGCTGACGCCGCCGCGCGTGCCGAGCACCTTGTACTGCACGAGCCACGGGTCATTGGTGGGGTCTGCGGACGCGAAGCTGGCCCACAGATTGGCGATCGCGCCATCCTGCATCAGGCAGGTGATCGCGGTCTGCGCCGCATCCGGCACGCCCGGTGCGTGCACGCCGGGTACGGCCATGCAGCTCAGCCGCTCGGGGCGGCCCAGGAGATAGAGCAGCGAGTAGCAGTGGTGCACGCACACCACGCGGATGATCGATCCGTACTTGCGCACCAGATCCGCATCGTGGAACAGGTTGTAGAGCATCCAGAAGGCGGCGATCGGTCCGAGCCGGCCGGCGTCGATCAGCGCCTTCGCGCGGCGGAGGGCCGGCACGTAGAGGTAGTTGTGTCCCGGCATGCAGGTGCGGCCGGCGCGTTCGGCGGCGCGCATCAGCCGGCGGACGTCGGCCGCCCGATGCGCGACCGGTTTCTCCACCAGGACGTGCTTGCCGGCGCGCAACGCCGCCAGCGCGGTCGCGACGTGTCCTTCCGGCGGCGTCAGGACGTGCACCGCGTCCACGGCGGCGTCGCCGAGCAACTCCTTCAAGGAGCGGAAGCCGTGCCCGCCGTGGCGGGCGGTCAGCGCCTTGGCGCGGCCGGGGTCGGCGTCGTACGCGCCGACGAAGCGGGCGCGGCCGCAGGCGCCCACCGCTCGCGCGTGCAGCTCCGCGACCAGGCCGGCGCCGACGAAGGCTATGCCGACCCGGCCGGTCGATCCGCTCCGCTCTGCCATGGCTGCCTCCCAACCCGGTCTCAGTCGTACAACCGGTACGCGTACAGCGCCGCTCCGTCTACCCGGAAATGGAGCCATACGGCGCGGCCGCGCAGTTCGCGCAGGTCGGCCTTGTCCTTCCAGCGCACCGGCGTGCGCGCGCTCCCGGCAGCCAGGTCGAGCCGGCAATCTTCCAGGCGGTAACCGTCGATGAAATCGCCGTTGGGATGGCGCACGCCCACCTGCACGACGCCGGTGAACAGCCGTTCGGCGTTCACCTCCAGCCGGTCCCGTTCGATGGTCAGCGGCCTGGTGATCAGTTCGCCCGGATCGCGGCGCGAATGCGCCATGCCGGCGAAGCGGTCCAGGGTGATCCACGTCAACCCCATCGCCATCGGCATGGCGGTGCCGGTACCGGCTCCGGCGCCGGTGTAGAACAGGTAGAGCCGCTCGCCGGCCACGATCGGCGCGTTGTGGGTCGGGTAGACCAGGACGCGGTCGAAGGAGCCGGCCGGGCCGGTGTCCAGGAACAGCGTGCCGGGGCTGACCCGCTGCCACGGCCCGCCGTCGCGGTTGCTCACCAGCTCGCAGCCGTCGCCGTAGCCGGCGTTGCACCAGCGCTCCAGGAAGCCCAGATTCAGGTTGCCGTAGTTGAACGGCGTGATGCCGCCGTGCCACTCGTACGCCTTTCCGAATCCGGCGTCCGGCCCGCTGAACACCGCCATCTCCGCCGGGTCGCTCCAATGGACCAGATCGGCGCTGGTGCGCAGCGCGGCGTTGCGGCCGAACAGGTTGACCGACCGTTCATTGAGCCACCAGCGGCGGTTGCGTTCGTCGCGGGTGACCATCATGTAGTCGCCGTGGTGCACCGGCAATAAGCGCCGGGGCCTGCGGGTCCAGTGCACGCCGTCCGGGCTGGTGTCCAGATACTGGCCCCAGACCGCGCGCGCCTGCTCCACCTGCGCCGGCGTGACGTCCGGGTATTCCGCCGTGTAGTGGGGCGCCCACATGCGGTGATCCTGCATGTTGGCGATGAGCTTGTAGCGGCGCTCCGGGTCCGGGTCGTCGTCGTCGCGCACCACGGTGAGGCCGTCCATGTTGTTGAGCACGCCGATCACGTCGCCGTTCTCGTCGGTGGCAGGCAGCCCTTCGCCGCGGCGCGCCAGCTCGAATTCGACCAGGTTGTCGCCGTCGGGCGCGAACGTGTACCACAGGTTGTTCGCAGCGCTCCCGCGATAGCGCACCACGCCCAGATCCGGCTTGGTCCAGTGGCGGCCGTCGATACTTTCGGCCAGCGCGTAGCCGCCGCGGTCCAGTTCGCCCCGCTTGCGCTTCGTGTTCATGGCGAAATACCACATGCGCAGGCGGCCGCTCGGCTCGCGGATCACGCTGCCCCACGCCTGCGCGCGGTCTCCTTCCCAGGGGCGATCGGCGCGCAGGATCGGATGGGGCAGTCGCGACGGCTTGTTCACGACGCGCAACAGATTCACGTAGTGCTGTATCTCGGCGTCATCGACGAACAGGTGCAGGTCGGGATCGTGCATCGCCCGGGCAGCGTATGCGCCGGCAGGATTGCCGCGCAACCGGTACCCCGGCGGACACTCACGGAGGAAGGGATCGGATCACCGGTCCATCGTGACCGTTCGGACACCATCGTCCGAGCAGAGTGGCGGACAATCGTGCTACCGTCACGATCCATGCGTCACCTGTTCATCGACGACGGCGAGCTCACGCGCGTGGAGCGGCTGTACCGGCGCGTCCATCAGCCGCGCAAGCATCCGGCCAATCCGGTGCTGGACGGCGACACGCCGTGGGAGTCGCACGTTTCCGTGTACGGCACCACGTTGTACGACGCGGAGCGCGGCGAGTTTCGCCGCTGGTATCTGACCAGCCCCGGAAGCAACGAAGAGCGTATCTCGGTCGGACCGGCCGGCCGCCCCGCGCGGATCATTCCCGGCAACGTGACGCTGCTCGGCTACGCCACCTCCACGGACGGCGTGCATTGGCACAAGCCGGACCTGGAGCAGCTCGCCATCGACGGCGACAGCCACAACAACCTGATGCACATCGGCCGCCTCAACTGCGAAGGCGCCTCCATCATCGAGGACCCGGCCGACCCCGACCCCGACAAGCGCTTCAAGGCGTTCTATTGGGAGCACGGCGGCGAGGGGACGCTGACCACGTTGCCCGGCGGCCGGGTGTTGTTCGGCAGCGGTGAGGGCGACGGCATGTGGATATCGCACTCGCCGGACGGCGTGCGCTGGACCAACTACGACGCCAACCCGGCGATCGGACTGGGCTCCGACACCGACCAGACCGTGCTCCGCGACCCGGCGCTGCACCGCTACGTCGCCTTCGGGCGCTTCGGGGCGGGCGGGCGCAAGATGGCGCGCAGCGAGAGCGACGACTTCGTGCACTGGAGCGAACCGCAGCTCGTATTCGAGTGCGACGAGGGCGATGAGCCGGAGACGCAGTTCTACGGCGTGCCGATCGATCTCTACGAGGGGTTGTACCTGGGCATGCCGTGGGTCTACCGGGAGGGCGTGGACGGGACGATCGACACGCAGCTCGCGGTCAGCCGCGACGGCATCCGGTGGCAGCGGGTCGGCGCGCGTGAGACCTTTCTGCCGCTCGGCCCGCCGGGTAGTCCGGAGGACGGCATGGTGCGCGTGGGCAAGCGCTTCATCGTGCGCGGCGACCACGTCTACCTGTTCTACGGCGCGGTGCAGGGTCCGCACGGCGGGCGCAAGTTCTCCGCGGCCGGCACGCGGGCGCGCGGCCTGTGCCTGGCGCTGCTGCGCCGCGACGGGTTCGTTTCGATGAGCGCCGGCGGCGATGGCGGGCGGCTGCTGACGCGTCCGGTGGCGATCGAAGGGAGCGAGGGTGCGCTGCACTTGAACCTGAACGCGGCCCGCGGGCGGGCAGTGGTCACGCTGTGCGACGACGACGCCGTGCCGATCGACGGCTTCGCGGCGTCGCGGCCGGTAAGCGGCGACCATACCGGCGTAGCCGTGACGTGGCCCGACCGGCGGGCCGGCGAGCTGGCGGGCCGGCGCGTGCGGCTGCGGATCGACCTGCACGACGCCGACCTGTTTTCCTTCTGGTTCGGTGAGTCCGGTTGACGGTCCAGGATCGCGTGAACGGGGCGGCGTGAGCGGGGAGATGGCACCGGGATCGGCACCGAACGCGGTGCCCGCGGTCCGCCATCCGCGCGTCTACTTCACCGCGCAGTCGCTCGACCGGCTGCGGCGGCAGGCGGACTCGCCGGCGATCGCCCCGCTGCTCGCGCAGATGCGCGAGCGGGCAGCGGCTGCGCTGGCGGAGCCGCTGCCGGCGGTGGTGCTGCCGGACGATCTGCTGCTTCCGGGTGAGCCCACCTGGGACCAGCGCTACCCGCGAGACGAGCGCACCTTCGCCGCGCACGAACGGATGATGCAGCCGTTGCGCGCCCTGTACGGCACGCTGCCGGCGGTCGCCTTCGTGGCGATGCTCGACGGCGACCGCGCGTGCCGCGACTACGCGGCGGCGGCGATGCTGCACCTGGCCGGGCTCGACCTGCGGCAGACCTCCTACCTCAATACGCACCAGTTCCACGGCGTGGTGCCGGCCGTGGCGCTGGCGTTGGATTTTCTGTGGGACGAACTGGGCGACGGCCGCGAGCCGATCGTCGCCGGGCTCACCGCGCGCGCTCGTGAGTTCCACCGGCACAGCGTGGCGCAGGCCCTCGACGCTCCCCTGGACAGCCACAGCATCGTGTACGGGCCCCCGGAGATGACGGTGGCGGCCCTGGCGCTGTACCACCACGTCGCGGATGCGGCCGGCTGGCTGATCGACGTCGAACGATTCCTCATCGCAGCGTTCCCGGGCTACGGCGGCGCCGACGGCGGCTGGGGGCAGGGATTCGGCTACGTGTACAGCCACTACTTCCAGCGCATGGCGCACCTGCTCTACGTGGCATCCGGCACGGATCACTTCGACCGGCCGTGGGGCCGCAACAACGGCCGCCACTTTCTGTACTTCCGGCCGCCGTGGAGCACCTGCGCCAGCTTCGGCGACGCCTCATATGCGACCAATCCGGCGCTGAACCGGCAGATCATGGGGTTCTACGCGCGCGTGTACGGCGACCCGGTCTACCGCTGGTACGCCGAGCAGGTGGACGTGGAGCGGAAGGACGCGGACGACCCGCCGTTCGGCGACCCGCTGGCCGAGCTGAGCGCGCGTCTGACGTGGCCCGACCCGCCGGCCGCGGCGCCGCCGGCGGGGCTGCCGCGCTCGATCCACTTGGCCGACACCGGCTGGGTCGCCCTGCACAGCGACCTGACTGCGCGCGAGGCGAACGTGATGCTCTGCTTCAAGAGCAGCCGCTTCGGATCGTTCAGCCACAGCCACGCCGACCAGAACAGCTTCGTGCTGGAGGCGTTCGGCCGCCCGCTCCTGATCGACAGCGGCTTCTACCCGTGGTACGGCAGCCCGCACGACCTGGCCTGGACCCGCCACACGCGCGCCCACAACGCGGTGTTGATCGACGACCGCGGCCAGGCGGTGTGGCGGATGGACGCCAGCGGACGCATCGTCGCCTTCGCGACGGCACCGGATTACGACTACTGCGCCGGCGACGCCACCGCCGCTTACCAGGTCGACTCGTACGAGCACACCCACCGCCCGCTGCCGCTCCCCGAGCGCAGCGCCGCCGACCTCGGCGTCGAGCGGGCAATCCGTCACGTGATCTTCCTGCGTCCCGCCATCTTCGTCGTGATCGACGACCTGGTCACCGCGACGCCGCGGCCGATGCAGCTTGCCTTTCATGCGCCGGTGCCGTTCGAGGTGGAGGGCAGAGTCGGCAGCGGGATGGCCGCGAGGGTCAGCAACGTCCCCGCGCAGGCGCGTCTGATGCTGTTCGCCGAGCCGGGCGCCGAGCCGGCGCGTCTGACCTGCGCGAATCGCTTCCCGGTCGCCCCCGAACGCTCCCACGAGAAGGCATATCCGCCGCAGTGGCATCTGACCGCGGCGTTCGACGCCGCCGGACGCGAGCGGTTGCTGGTGACCGTGATCCAGGTGGGGCGCGGGCACGAGGCGCCGGAGCCGGTCCAGGTCGAGCACCACGTCTCCGGCAACGGTATCGACGGCCAGCGCGCCGTCGAGGTGCGGATGGACCGGCACATCGCGACCCTGTGGGTGAGCCGGTTCGGCTCCGCGCTCGCGTGCGCCGGCCGGGACACCGCGGCGCTCCGGGTATCCGCGCTGCGGTGAGGCGCGGCGGCCCCGCCGCATCGCGGTCGGCCGCGCGGCCGGCGGTCGCCCTCGCCGTCGTCACCGCGCTTGCCGGCGCCGCCGAGGCGGCGCTCGCGGCCGGCGTACTGGAGGGCCCTGCCGCCGACCAGCGCTACGCGGTCGCCAACGTGGAGCGCCTGACGATCAACGCGGAGTTCGTGGAGGTGCGGGTGTTCGCCGCGGACCGGCAGGACGTGGACGCGGAGCTGTCGGTCTCCGCGCGCATGCTGCGCCGCAATCAGCCGGAGCTGGCCGTGGACCGCGACGGAGGGGTGGTGACGCTGCGCGTGCGCCGCAACGGCCTGCCGGTCAGCCGCGCATCGGTGCAATGGGGACCGATGCTGACCGCGGCGGTGCCGGCGGACGTCGAGTTGACGGTGCGCACCACCACCGGCGCGGTCATGGTGCAGGGGCTGCGCTCCGGCCGGCTGGCGGTATTCACCGCCAAGGGGGACGTGTTCGTGGGCGACTGCGCCGTACCGCTGCAGGTGACCGGCGGATCGGGCTCCGTACGGGTGGCGCGTTCGGACGGCGACAAACGCCTGATCACCACCAGCGGCGCGATCGAGGTGGTCGAATCCCGCGGAGCGGTGACCGCGCGCACCGACCGCGGCGCGCAGCGGTTCCACCGGGTCGAAGGCGACGTGACGGTGCTCCGCGGCACCGCGCCGGAGGTAACGGGGCACCGCGGACGCCTGATCGTCGCCGACCGACCGTAGCGCCAACCTCTCCTGAGCTCCACCGTGCCATGAGTCGGCCGGCGGTTTGACGCGGTCCGGCCGCGTGGTACCGTCGGGGTCCGCATGGCCACGACGCAGGAGGCCGCACCAGCGGATCCGAACACATCGCGCCGCGGCCTGTTCGGCCGCCGCCAGATCACCGAGGCGGAGAAGCGGGAAGCGTTCTTCACCGCCACGCAGTGGCGTCTGATCTGGCTCAAGTTCCGCAGCCACCGCTGGGCGCTGTGGGGCCTGCTGGTCATCTCGGTTTTCTACTTCGTGGCGATCTTCGCCGGTTTCTTCGCCACCAACGATCCGGTCACGCGCCGTCCCGAGTACCAGTACCTGCCGCCGTCGATCCTGGGCCAGGCGCGCTCGTTCCGGCTGTTCGACCAGGCGGGCGGCTTTCGGCCGGTGATCTATCCGGTGCGCACCAAGCTCAACCTGCAGACCTTCGAGCAGGACGTCTTTCCCGATCTGGAGAACGAACGGCCGCTGCGGCTGTTCGCCCGGGGCGACCCGTACACGCTGTTCTTCTTCATCGACAGCGACATCCATCTGTTCGGCACCGGCGATCCCGAGGTGCGCTGGTTCCCGCTCGGCACCGATCGGAGCGGCCGCTGCCTGTACTCGCGCATGGTGCACGGCGCCACGCTGTCGTTGTCGATCGGCATCCTGGCGATCGTCATGAGCTGGGTGCTGGGCGTCGTCATCGGCGGCATATCCGGCTACTTCGGCGGCATCGTCGACAACGTCATCCAGCGGATCATCGAGGTGCTGATGTCGTTTCCGAGCATGCCGCTGTGGATCGCGCTGTCGGCGGCGCTGCCGCTGGATTGGACCGTGGTCCAGGTCTACTTCGCGATCACCCTGATCCTTTCGGTGCTGGGCTGGACCGGCCTGGCGCGCGTGGTGCGCAGCAAGCTGCTGGCCTTGCGCGAGGAGGAGTTCGTGCTGGCGGCCACGCTGGACGGCTGCCGCCGGCCGCGGCTGGTGGCGCGCCACATGCTCCCGTCCTTCGCCAGCCACCTGATCGTGGTCGCCAGCAATCAGATTCCCACCATGATCCTGGCGGAAACCGCTCTGAGCTTCATCGGCGTCGGGCTGCGGGCGCCGGCGGTAAGTTGGGGGGTGCTGCTGAAAGAGGCGCAGAACGTGCAGTCGGTGGCGCTGCGCCCCTGGCTGCTGCTGCCGGCGTTGCTGGTGGTCTGCACCGTGGTGGCGTTCCAGTTTCTGGGTGACGGCCTGCGCGACGCGATGGATCCGTACCGGTGATCACGTACGTCGTGCGCCGGGTCTTCATCATGGTCCCGACGCTGGTCCTGATCTCGGTGGTCTCCTTTCTCGTGATCGACCTGCCGCCGGGCGACTTGGCCAGCTCCTTTGCCGAGCGGCTGTTGGCATCGCAGGAGATATTTCAGGATGAGGCCGAAGACCTGATCGCCGAGCTGCGCGCCCGCTACGGACTGGACGATCCCTTTCACGTGCGCTACTTCAAGTGGGCCAGCCGCTTCGCGCGCGGCGACTGGGGCTTTTCCTTCTTCTGGAACAAGCCGGTGCGGCTGTTGATCCAGGAGCGCATCCTGCTCACCGTATCCATCGCGCTGCTGACCCTGATGATCAGCAACCTGATCACCTGGCCGGCGGGGGTGGGGGCGGCGCTGCGCCAGTATTCGCTGTTCGACAACATCTTCAGCTTCACCGCATTCTTCATGATGGCGATCCCCAATTTTCTGTTCGCCCTGATTCTGATGTACCTGGCCTACGAGTGGTTCGACTACCAGCCGGGCGGTCTGTTCTCGCCGGACATGACCGATGCCCCGTGGAGCGTTGCCAAGTTCCTGGACTTCATGGCGCACATCTGGATGCCGCTGGTGGTGCTGGGATTCGAGGCGGTCGGCGGCGGCCTGCGCACCATCCGCGCCAACGTGCTGGACCAGCTCCGCATGCCGTACGTGACCACGGCGCGCGCCAAGGGGGTTCCGGAGGCGCGGCTGCTGGTCAAGTACCCGATCCGCATGGCCGCCAACCCGTGGATTTCCACGGTGGGTTGGATCCTGCCCGCACTGGTAGCGGGCGAGGTGCTGGTATCCATCGTGATAGGGTTGCCGACCATCGGGCCGCTCATGCTGGAGGGGTTGATCAACCAGGACATGCAGCTCGCCGGCGGTATCCTCATGTTGCTGGCCGCCCTGACGGTGATCGGCACGCTGATCTCCGATCTGCTGCTGGCGGTGCTCGACCCGCGCATCCGCATTACGGAGTAGTCGATGATGGACACTGACGACGGCCTGGGACTGATCCCGCGGCCGAAGGCGGTCCGGCGCCTGCCGGGCGCGGCTCGCGGGGCGCTGGACCTGTTGGCCGGGCCGGAATGCGCGGCGGCGGCGGCGGTCTACGCGGAGTGCGCTGCGGAGCTGGGCGTGGATGGCGCCGGATCGGGCGGCCGCCGCATCCCGGTCTCCCTGTCGCTGCGCACGCCCCCGCCGCCGGCCGGCGACCGCGGCGCGGAGGCGTACCGGCTGCAGGTAGCCGGCGACGGCGGCATCGAGGTGCGCGCCGCATCGCATGCCGGCCTGGTGTACGGCATCCACACGCTGCTGCACCTGGCCCTCCCGCGAGGCGGGGAGGGGGGCGGGGAGGTGGAGGTGCCGGCCTGCGTGATCGACGACTGGCCCGACTTCCGCCTGCGCGGACTGCAGGACGATCCCGCGCGCGGCCAGGTGTCCACGGTCGCCGGCTACGAGCGGCTGATCCGCGAGCTTTCGCGCCTCAAGTACAACGTGCTCACGTTCCATACCGAGGACCTGTTCGCCTTCGAGCGCTATCCGACCCTGGGCCGGGCGCACGGGGCGATGGACGCCGGCCAATGGCGGCGCCTGGTGGAGTACGGCCGGCGCTACGGCGAGGAGCTGTTCCTGACCTTTCAGACCTTCGGCCACGCCGGCCGCGTGACCGGCATGCCGGAGTTCAACCATCTCTCCGACCTGCCGGGCGGCGCCAGCCACTACTCGCCGGCGGTGCCGGCCGTGTACGACTTCATCGGCGACCTGCTCGACGAGCTGGCGGCGGTGTTCGACGGCGACACCATCCACGTCGGCTGCGACGAGGTAACGCTGGGGGAGCGCGGGCTGCGCTCCGGCGCCATGGTGCGCGAGCGCGGCGCCGGAGCGGTGTACGTCGACCACGTGCGCGAGGTGGCGCGCCTGGCGCGCCGCCACTGGCGGCGGGTGTTGTTCTTCGCCGAGTTCGCGGACACGCGCTACCGGCCGCACGCGCAGGGATCGGACGACGACATCCGCGCGCTGCGCGACGCCGGGCTGTCGTTCGTGAACTGGAACTATTACGACGACAAGCCGGAGGAATACTTCCCGTTCCTGCACCGCCTGCAGCGCCATGGGGTCGATCAGGTGATCTCGCCGGGGGTGTGGACGTGGCGGCAGCTCTTTCCGAGCTTCGCGCTGACGCGGGAGACGCTGCCGGTCTTCACCAAGCTCGGCTTCGGCGAGGGGATCGCCGACAGCATCACCTGCGCGTGGAACGACACGCGCGATTGCTTCCGGGAGTTGCATTACCTGAACTACGCGTTCGCCGCCGAGCATCAGTGGAACGGCGCGGCGCCGGTGGAGGCGGCGGAGCCGTTCATCGCGCGCTGGGCGCAGCGGTTCTTCGGCGCCCCGGCCGATGCGTTGGCGCGGGCGCACGAATGGCTGGGAGACCTGAACGCCAAGGCGTTCGCTGCCGCGCGCCACGACCACCGCTACCCGCGGGACTTCAACTGGCGGCCGATGACCGCGCACGCGGTGTTCTGGAACTACCCGGTGCCGGGCGCCGGCAGCGCGCCGGACGCGGCGGCGTCGGAGCGGCTGGCCGGGGAGGCGCGGGCGCTGCTGGGCGAGGTGACCGCTGCCGCGCCGGCGCTGCCGCGCAACCGGCCGGTCGCCGATCTGGTGGCGTACGAGCTGCGCCGCGCCGCCTGGCTGTTCGACAGCGTGCGCTTCGGGGCGGCCCCCGACACCGGCGCCGCGGGCCGGCTGGCGCGGGAGCTGCGGCAGCTCGGCCGCGACTTCGTGCCGCTCTGGGACGCGACCAACATCCCGCAGGGCCGGGAAGCGGTCGAGGAGCGGTTCGCCAAGCTGGTCGGTCTCTACGAGCAGGAGGCGCGGGCGGTCACGCCGTGGGACGGCCGCTGGGGTCCGGCGCGCCGCATGCAGACCGGCGCTCATCCGATGTGACCGGAGTGGCCGCCCGCCGGGCGCTTGCAGCGGGCGGCGGAACGGCCGTATAAATTAGATATATCCGGCGCAAAGGGAGATGAAGCCGGACAGAGGAGGGCTGCGATGGCAACGCTCGAAGAGATCATCCTTGGCGATATCGAGGACAGCGGCATAAACGCCTCGGATCTCGGCGTCGAGATACGCAAGGGCAAGGGACTCCTGAACCGCCGCAAGGTGCTGGAGGTGTTCGGCGTGGTGCACTCGGAGCAGGATCATCAGGCGGTCATGCGCATGGCGGCGCATCACGCCGGCCAGGAATACGACCTGAACGACGCGGTGAAGGTACACGCTCGCCAGCGCTGACGGCCCGGCCGGACCAGGTTCCAGCGAACCGGGGTTCCGGGCGAACAGGGCTCCGGCGGACAGGGTCCCGGCGCGCGTAGACGGCCGGCGACAGACCGCCCGGAAGCGGTATGGACGATCCGCGCGGGCGGCTCGCCGTCCGTCGTAGTTTGACAACGCGCGGCGACCGGATACGGTGGGGCCGTGACGAGCGGCGAACCGAACAGCCGCCTGGAACGTTCGGAGCGGGAATACGCGCGGGCGCTGCGCACGGTGGCCGAAGGGACCACCCAGTCCCGGACGCCGGCCACGCTGATCCCGGGCGTCTATCCCACGTTCGGCGCGCGCGGGCGCGGCGCGTACGTCTGGGACGTCGACGGCAACCGTTACGTCGACTGGATACTCTGCTTCGGCACGATCGTGCTGGGCCACAGCCATCCGGCGGTGAACGCCGCTGCCGTCAAGGAGATCGAGGCGGGGTTCGCCCTGCCGCTGACCCGTCCGGTGCAGACCGAGCTGGCGGAGACGCTGGTCGAACTGATCCCCTGCGCGGAACGGGTGCTGTTCATGAAGGCCGGCTCGGAGGCGACCTCGGCCGCCGTGCGACTGGCCCGCCTGGCGACCGGCCGCGACAAGATCGTGCGCCTGGGCTACCACGGCTGGCACGACTGGTCGTGCGCGCGCGGCGCCGGCATTCCGGCCGCGGTACGCGCGCTCACGTTCACCTTCGTCTACAACGACCTCGACTCCCTGCGCGCGGTCCTGGAGGCGCATCGCGGCGAAGTCGCCTGCGTGATCATGTGGCCGTGCGAGATCGACACCCCTCGCCCCGGATTTCTGGAGGGTGTCAAGGAACTCGCCCACCGGCACGGCGCGCTGTTCGTCCTGGACGAGATACGGACCGGGTTCCGCGTGGCGCTCGGCGGCGCGCAGCAGCACTTCGCGGTCGAGCCCGATCTGGCCACCTTCGGCAAGGCGATGGCGAACGGATTCACGCTGTCGGTGGTGGCCGGCCGCGCCGACCACATGCGCCGCGTGCGCGACTCATGGTTCTCTTCGACGTTCAACACCAGCTCGATCGATCAGGCGGCGGCGCTGGCGACCATCGGCGAGCTGCGGCGCACGGACGCCATCGCCCGCATCTGGCGGACCGGCCGCCGGCTCATGGACGGGCTCGACCGGCTGGCCGCCGCATACGGCGTGGAGGCGCAGGCGGTGAGCCTGCCGCCCACGCCGTATCTGCGGTTCACCTACCGGGACCCGGCGGCGCGGGAGGCCGCCAAGCAGATCTTCTTCACCGAAACGGTCCGGCGCGGGGTGTTCTTTCACCCGCATCACCACTGGTTCGTGAGCGCCGCGCATGGCGAGGCGGAGCTGGCGGAGACGCTGGAGGCGAGCGGTCACGCCTTCCAGGCGGTGCGCCGGGCGATCGACGGCGGGCGGACGCTGCCGGCGGCACCGGCCGCCGGAACCTTGGAAGGAGGGGTGCGATGAGCGAGCGCAGCCTGGCCAACCGCATCCTTGGATATCCGAAGGACGCGCGCCTGCTGATCGTCAACGCCGACGACTTCGGTCTGTGTCACACCCAGAACGTGGGCACGATGCGGGCGATCCGCGAAGGGCTGGTGCGCTCCTGCTCGTTGATGGCGCCGGCGCCGTGGGGGCTGCACGGCGCGCAGCTCCTGCGGGAGAACCCGGACGTGCCGTTCGGGGTCCACCTGACGCTGGTGAGCGAGTACCGGACCTATCGCTGGGGACCGCTGCTGCCGCGCGCGGAGCTCGGCTCGCTGGTGGACCAGTCGGGGTACTTTCAGCCCGACGACCGCATCCCCAATCTGGTTCGCAATCTCCTCCTGCACGAGGCGGAGCGGGAGTTCCGGGCGCAGATCGAATGGGTGCTGGCGAGCGGGCTCGCGCCCGCCCATCTGGACAGCCACTACCACGTCCACGAAGAGCGCGACGACCTGTTCGCGCTGACGGTCGATCTGGCGCTGGAATACGGACTGGCGCTGCGGGCGCGAGGTGCGGCGCACATCCGGGCGCTGCGCGCCCGCGGCTACCCCACCAACGACCACGACCTGCTCGATTCCGGCAGGACCCCGCCGGCTGACAAGCCGGCCGCGTTCGCGAAGCTCCTGCGCGAGCTGCCGGAGGGGATCAGCGAATGGGCGTTCCATCCGGCGGTCGCGAGCCCGGAGCTCGAGGCGATCATGGTCGACCCGCGCATCCCCGGCGTCACCGCGGCGCCCGCCGACCGGCAGTCCGACTTCGACTTCATCACCTCGAAGGAGGCGGCGGCCATCGTCGCCGAGGAGGGCATCGAGCTGATCACCTACGCGGCGCTGCAGCCCTTCTGGCAGAGCGGACCGTAAATTTTCGACCCATGGTGACGGCGGCGGCGCGACGACTCCCGGCGGCCTTTGCGCTGAGCACGGCCGCCGGCAAGCGGCGGGTGATCGGCATCGCGTTGCTGCTCGCCATCCTGGTGCCGTTCGCGGCGTTCAACCGCCTGCCCAAGCTCGATACGGTACGGGCCGATCTGGCGGCGGCGCTGTCGCCCACCGCAGAGTGCTTTCAGGGCTTCTGCGTCGAGGCGGCCCCGGAGTCCACCTTCTTGGCACGTTGGTGGCGGTTCTCCACCACCTATCTGCGTCTGGTGGCGATCGGCATGGCCTTCGCCTTCGCCGCCGCCGGCATAGCCGAGGCGTTCCTGGCGCCACGTGACGGTCAGGCCGCGGGCGCACGTACGCGGGGGCGGCTGCGGCGCATCCTGACCGGGTTGGGCATGGGGCCGGTGGTCAACCTCTGCTCGGCCTGCGTGGTGCCGGTGTCGAGCGCCGTGCGGCGCGGGGGACTCGGCGTGGAGGGGGCGCTGGCGCTGGTACACGGTTCGGCGGTCCTCAACGTGCCGTCGCTGCTGATGATCGCGGTGATATTCTCGCCGTCGATCGGCGCCAGCCGCGTGCTGCTGGGCGCGGCGGCGGCATTCCTGCTGGGACCGCTGGTGGCCGCCGCGGCGGGCCGCCGCGCGGCGGGCGGCGCGTGCGAGCCGGCTCCGCCGCCGGCGGCCGACCCGACCGCGACCTGGGGACAGGTGCTGGCCGCGGGGCTGCCGGCGTGGGCGCGCGCCTCCGGCCGCATGGCGGTGCAGATGGGGCCGATCATGGGGGCGGCCGGCCTGGTCTCCGGCTTCGCCATCCAGGTGCTCCGCCCGGAGACGGTGGAGGCGTTCCTGGGCGACGATCTGTTCGGGATCCTGGTCGCGGCCACGCTGGGCGTGCTGATCAACGTGCCGCTGCTGTTCGAGATACCGCTGGTGACCGTGCTGCTGCTGCTCGGCGCCGGCACCGGACCGGCCGCGGCGCTGCTGTTCGCGGCCGCGGCCGGCGGCCCGGTCACCTTCTGGGGGCTGTCCAAGGTGATCCCGTGGCGCGGCATCGGCGCCTACGCCGCCGGCACCTGGGCGATCGCGGCAGCCGGCGGGCTGCTGGTGCTGGCCGCCGGCGCACTGCTGCCCGAGCGGCCCCCGCTGCGCCTGCACGCTGCCGGTTCGGGCGACCGCGCCGCCGCGCCCGCGCTCGCGGCGCCGGACGGAGAGGCGCCGGCTCGCCTGCCGCCGCTGCGCTTTACCGACGTCAGCGTCGAGTCGGGCGTGTCGGGCGACGTGTACCACTCCCGCTCCGCGCACAGCCTGGGCGTGAACTGGATCGACGTCGACCGCGACGGCCGGCCCGACCTGTTCGCGGTGGGCGGCGACCCGGAGTTCCCGCCGAAGCTGTTCCGCAATCTGGGCGGCGGCCGGTTCGAGGTCGCGCACCACCTGATCCCGGAGCTGCCCGCGTACGAGATGTCCGGCTCGGTCTTCGCCGACTACGACAACGACGGCGACGACGACATCTACGTCTACACGGACCGGCAGGAGTGGTATCTGCACGGCAGCAACGTGCCGGACGGCCCGCCGAACCTGCTGCTGAAGAACCTGCTGGTGGAGCGCGGCGGGCGTATCCCGGCCGGCCGGCCGCTGTTCGCGGAAGCTGCTGCTGCGGCCGGCGTGGATGACCGCGCTGCGCAGCCGTTCGGCGAGCTGCCGGCCTACCGCACCAAGGCGGCCGCGTGGCTGGACTACGATCGGGACGGCTGCGTCGACCTGTACGTCGCCCACACGGTGATGAACCGGGCCGGGCTGGAGGCGCTCCGCGACCGGCTGTACCGCAACCGCTGCGACGGCACCTTCGAGCCTGCGGCCGTGACCGCGAGCGCGCCGCGGTCGGGCTTCGCGGTGCTGGGGGCTCACCTGGACGGCGACCGGTGGCCCGATCTGTACGTGGCCAACGTGAGCTTCGATCTGGCGTGGCCGCATCACTGGGATCAGATCTACCGCAACCGCAACGGCGTGCTGGTCGAACTGCCGCCGGAGGCGATCCCGGGGGTGGGGGACGACGCGCAGGCGGCGATGGGCATCGACGTGGCCGACGTGAACCTCGACGGCCGCTGGGACCTGTATATTTCCGACCTGCTGGACGATACGCCGCATGAGCGTCCGCCGTGGGGCAACGTGCTCTACCGGGGAGGCACGGAGGCGCTGCTCGACGACAACGCGGCGACGGCGGCGGGCATCGCCGGCGACGACTCCTGGGGGGTCAACTTCTTCGACGCCGACCATGACGGGTGGGAGGATCTGTACGTGGCGACCATGATGGGCGCCGTATCCGAACTGCTCTACGCCAATGATCGCGATGGCACCTTCACCAACGTCGCCGCCGGCGCGGGGTATCTCACCGGCGACAGCCGCGGCAGCGCCGTGGCCGATTACGACGGTGACGGCGACCTCGACATCGCCGTGGTCAACCAGCACGTGTGCGGCAATACCCGGCCGACCTGCTCGCTGCAGTTGCTCCGCAACGACACGCCGGCGGCCGGGCACTGGCTGCAGCTCCGCCTGGCCGGCACGCGCAGCAACCGCAACGCGATCGGCGCGGTGGTGCGGGTACGGGCCGGCGGGCTGACCATGATGCGGCAGATAAAGGGGGGCTCCGGCGGCCACTCGCAGAGCGCCCTGACCGTCCACTTCGGCCTGGGGCCGGCGACGGCGGCCGACGTGGTGGAGATCGACTGGCCGTCCGGCCTGCGCACCCGCTGGCGCCGGCAGGAAGCGAACCGCCTGATAGAGGTGATCGAGGGGCAGGCGTGCCGCTCCACCGGACTCGCCGATTGTAGCGAAAAGGACCTCGGTCGCTGATTCCGGGCGCTACGGTTGGCGCTCGACAGGGACTTCGGAGGCTCCGGGGAGTGCTCCGCCGTCGATCATCAGGGCGGCGACGCGCTCGCCGAGCTCGGTCAGGCGGTAGCCGGTTTCCAGGCTCTGCGTCAGGCCGAGCGTCTTGAGCTTGCGGACGTGCGCCTTGAACGGCAGCGTCTTCCAGCTCATCGCCGCCGCCAGGTCTCCGGCTCGGGTCGCCGGATGCGCGCGGATGAGCGCCAGCATCGCTGCGGCCCACGGCGCCGAACTGCGCCGGTCGGCCGCCTGCAGGCGCGCGATCGCCGCCTCGGCGCCGAGCGAGGGCGGCGGCTTGGCAGCCGGCTCTACGGTCAGCTCGAACTCGACGCGGGTGACCGTCGCCGACTCCGGCAGCCGCAGGAGCCCGGCGACCGCGGCGACGCGATCGAATCCCGCGCGGCGGAGGTCATCGGCCGTGATGTCGGACAGGCGCACGGCCCGGATGTCGGTGACCTTGACCGCGCCGGACGGACGCAGGCGGTAGACACCGCCGACCGCCGCGTGCGGACGCTTCCAATTGCGGAACGAGACGGTGATCCGCCCTGCCAGAATCCCTTGGCTGCCCTGCGTGGTGAACTGCATGACGTAGCGACGTCCGCGACTAACCAAACTAAACCGTAATGTGGTGCGGGACTCGAACTGACGGGTTCACGGAGGTTGGTGCGGCTCCGCGAGGTGTTCGCCGGGCAACGGCGACAACGCCGCGAAGCCCGTGGCGGCGCCGGTGATGGGCGGCGCACAGGAGCCTCAGGTTGGCCGGCTCGGCCCCGCCGCCCAGAGCGAACGGCAGGATATGGTCGATCTGCAACAGGTGCCGGGAGCAGCACCGGCGCCCGCGGTCCGGGTCCACGTAGGTGCAGCGTCCCTCGTCGCGCTTCCACACTTCTCGCTTGACCGCTACCGGAACCGCCCGCCGGCCCGCCGCACTCGGCTTTGGCGATGCGGTAACGACGGCTGCCGGTCGTGCGGCCACCTTCGCCGCCGAAGCGCCGGTATCTTCCAGCGGCGTGGGGCGTTGCGCTGCCACAGCGGCGCCGCCGTTGAGGTTCGCCGGCTCCTTCGCTGGCGAAGTGGCGCCTTCCGCGTGCATGGCGGGCCGCGTGCCCGTCGAAGCGGCGGCGCCGTCCGGGGCGACCCGCTTCTTCGCCGCCGAAGTCGGTTCGGCGTCCGCAGGCCGACGTGCGGCGCGCCGCCCGCGTGGCGGCCGGGTCGGGTCGTAGCGATCGAGGGCTTCGTTCACCAGCCGACCCACGATCTGCCCGACCGTAAAGTGATATCGGAGTTTTTCAAAACATTTTCGCTAAGAAGACGACGGACTACGGATGACTTCGACGAGCAGATCGACGGCGCTCATGCAGGCGGTTCCCACAAACGTGCCGGTTTCGCCGCGTTTCAGAAGACGAGGAAACAGGATACAGGTCGAGAACCGCCACGTGATATTTGCTTGCGGTCCGGTTGCCCGATTCGTTCTCGTTCCCGTCCGCGTAGGCGCTCAGCGCCAAGTCGTTCGTGGCGGCGCCGTTGCGCACCACGCGTTCCCGTCCCGTGCCGGTGACCGTCAGACGTACCCTGCTACGAACACGCGCTCGGCCGGCACCGCCAGCTCGGGCCGCACACCGCTCGCACGTCGTCTCCACTCGCAGAGCGGGATCGCACGTGATAGGTTCCTTTCGATGGATCGGGCACGACCGGCGGCGACGGGGCAGGCGGCCCGCGTCGAGGCGGCGATCGAGAGCGGCGTGCTGCGCCGGCCGTCGGCAGCGGGGCCGTCGTTCGTGGACTTGGTCCGCGCCGTCCAGCGCCGGGTCGGCAGCCCGAAGTCGTCCACGTCGCACGGTGAGGCGATAGCCGGGCATCTGTTCGAACGCGAGCACCTGGTGCTGGTGCTCGTGGACGGGATGGGCATGGCCGCCCTGGCCGATCCGGCGTTCGCCGACCTGCGCGGCCGCGTACGGATGGAGATCGACGCGGTGTACCCGGCGACGACGGCATGCGCGATGACGACCTTGGCGACCGGCTTGTGGCCGTCTCGACACGGCATTCCGGGCTGGTGGGCATACCTGGAGGAACACGATCAGGAGGTCGCCGTGCTGCGTTTCCAGGAGCGTCGCTCCGAGCGTTCGCTCAACCGGTTCGGCGTGAACGCGGACGACCTGTGGCCCCATCCGCCGCCCTTCGCGAAGGCGGCGCGGGAGGCCATCGTCTATCACTATCCGTCGGACATCGCGGGCAGCGTCTTCGTCCGCTACCTGAGCGGCCGGCGGCGGACGCGCGGATATCGCAGGTTGCGTCAGGCGTCACGCAGAATCGTCCGTGACCTGCGGCGCCGGCGCAGGCCGGCGATAACGTGGATGTACATCCCGGACTACGACGCCGCCTGCCACGATCACGGCGTCGCCGGCGCCAAGGCGCGAGGGACGCTGGCCGACCTCCAGGGGCTGCTGCTCGACCTCGCCGCGGCGGTGCCCGACAACGTACAGGTAGCGCTGACCGCCGATCACGGACTGATCGACCTGGAGCGCCGGGACCGGTGGGCGCTCCTGGACGGCGATCCCGTGCTCGACTGCCTGCGTGCCGCTCCGACCGGCGAATCACGCGCGCCCCAGTTCCACGTGCGGCCAGGAAAGGAGGGCGAACTGGTAGAGCGCCTCACCGATCGCTACGGCGAACGGATGGCGGTCCTCAGCCGGGACGAGGCGGATGATCTGCGCCTGTTCGGCCCGGAGCCCCTCGGCGAACAGGCGCGGCGGCGCTTCGGCGACTACATCGGCATCGCGCTGGCGCCGTTCAGCGTCGGCTGGCACCGGGCCGCCGATGATCCGCCGCTACAGTACATCGGGTTACACGGCGGCATGACCCCGGACGAGGTGCGCATCCCCCTCATCGTGCTGGATCGATAGTACGGATGCCCGGAGCGCGGATGACCCTCCTGCCGGCGCCGCAAAGGCTCCGGCTCGACGACGGCGGGCATCGGCTGCGGTCCGGCCGGCTCATCCACCTGGCCGTCGGCGATCGGGCGGCGTCGCTCCGCATTGGCGCGGCGGTTCGCGACGCGCTCGCCGCGGCCGGCGTGACGTGGAGGCTCTCCGCGCACGGCGGCTCCGGACCGGAGATCGGCGCCGCGGTGACGGTCGATCCGGGCCGGGTGAGCCGGCCGCAGGGCTATCTGCTCGCCGTCGGTCGCGCGCGCATCGACATCATCGGTCATGACGAGGCCGGCGCCTTCTACGCGGCGATGACGCTCCGCCAGATCGCGCGCCACGCGCGGGGCGGCGTCCTGCCGTGCGTGCGGATCGACGATTATCCCGACGTGGCCCACCGCGGCCTCATGCTCGACATCAGCCGCGACCGGGTCCCGGCCATGGCGACCCTGTACGACCTGGTCGACCTGCTCAGCGAGTGGAAGGTGAACCAACTCCAGCTCTATACCGAGCACACCTTCGCGTACCGCAACCACCGCGAGGTGTGGGCCGACTGGTCACCGATGACCGGCGAGCAGGTGATCGACCTCGACGCCTACTGCCGCGAGCGCTACGTCGAGCTGGTGCCGAACCAGAACACCTTCGGCCACTTGGCGCGCTGGATGGTCCATCCCCGCTACCGCCCCTTGTGCGAGCACGACGATCCGGCGGTCTTTCATCCGCACCGGGGCGTGTTCGGCACCCTGTGCCCGACCGATCCCGGATCGATCGCGCTGGTCGACGAGTTGCTGGAGGAGTTGCTGCCGCATTTCGCCAGCCGACAGGTGCACGTCGGCTGCGACGAGGCGCGCATCGGCGTGGCGCGGACGCGCCGCGTCGTGGAGGAACGCGGCACGGGTCGGGTCTATCTCGACTACGTCCGCCGGGTGCACGAGCTGGTGCGCCGGCGCGGCCGCACCGCGCAGCTCTGGGGCGACCTGATCATCGACCACCCCGAGCTCGCCGCCGAGCTGCCGGACGGCGCGGTCCCGGTCATGGAGAACTACGCCGCCGGCGCGCCGTTCGACACCTACTGCGAGACCTGCGCGCAGGCCGGGCTGCCGTTCTATCTCTCGCCGGGGATCGGTTGCTGGAACACCCTCATCGGCGATACCCCCACCGCGATGGCCAACATTCGCCGCGCCGGCATGAGCGCGGCGCGCCACGGCGCGGCCGGCCTGCTCAACACCGACTGGGGCGACAACGGGCACTGGCAACACCTGCCGGTGGCGTTGCCGGGCTACGCCTATGGAGCGGCGGCCGGCTGGGCGCCGGAGCGGAATGCGGACCTCGACCTGCCGGCCGCCCTGGACGCGCACGCCTTCCGTGACGCCGCGGGCGTGATGGGGCGGCTGGTCTGCGAGCTGGGAGCGGTATCTCGCTGCCACGAGGCGCTGGCCGGTACGCACGGGCCGCTGCCGGCGTGGATCCTCATCGGCCTGCCCGGCCTGGTGGAACAGCTTGCCGGCTTGTCGGCAGAGGCGCTCGGCATGGCCGAGGAGCGTCTGGACCAGACGATGGCGCCCCTCGCCGCGGCGCGCATGGACCGGCCGGACGCGGAGACGATCGCCGCGGAGTTGCGCAACGGCACCGGCCTCTACCGCCATGCGCTGCACCTGTGGGCGGCGCGGATCCGGGCGTACGGCACGGCGGTGGCCCGGCGGCAGCTTGCGAGCGATGCGGAGGTGTGGCCGCGGCGCACGATCGACAGCGATTACGCCGCGCTGCCGGCGCGCGCGCGGGCGGCTCTGGAAGCGGAGCTGGCGCCGCTGGTCGACGACTTCCGGCGGCTCTGGCTGCGGCGCGCCCGCCCAGGCGGGCTTGCCGACAGCACGGGTCGGTTCGAGCGGTTGCTCGCCGCCTACCGCGGGCAACTACTGACCGGGATGATGAAACGGCAATGCGATTGAACTCGCTCACGCTCACCAACTTCAGGGGTATTCGAGACCTCTCGCTCGAGTTCTCGGACCAGGTCAACGTATTGGTGGGCGTCAATGGCGCTGGCAAGACAGCGATCCTGGACTGTACGGCGATCATGCTGTCCCGTCTCATCGGACGGATACGCTCGAGCCACGGAACGGGGCGGTTCTTTACGGACTATGATGTCAGCAACGGCACGGCGGAGACTCGAAACGTGATCGACTTGGCCTTCGAGGGAATTTCCTACGAATGGAGTGTTACCAAAACTCGAACAGGAAGAGCGAGACAAACCATAACGGGACTAAAGGGGTTAAAGGAACTAGTTGCTTTAATTCATTCAAAGCTGGAGGCAGACGATTCGTCAAGTTTGCCCGTCGTTGTGTACTATCCCGTCAATCGGGCTGTTCTGGACATTCCACTGCGTATCCGAAACAAGCATCAGTTCGATCAACTTGCAGCGTACGATCAGGCGTTGTCAGGAGATCGGAGAGACTTCCGGACGTTCTTCGAATGGTTCCGGAACCGTGAAGATCTGGAGAACGAGATCCGCCTGGAAAGGAGGATGCTGTCATATCGTGATCGTCAATTGCGCGCAGTAAGACAGGCAATCGAACGGCTTCTGTTCGGGTTCACCGGTCTCAGGGTAACGCGAAGTCCATCGCGCATGGTAGTACTCAAGAATGGTGAAGAGCTGTTCGTGAACCAGCTCTCGGACGGAGAGAAGTGCACACTTGCGATGATTGGCGACTTGGCCCGGCGAATGGCGATAGCAAATCCTGCTGCGGAAGACCCCCTCCATGGCAAAGGCATCGTCTTGATCGACGAAATCGACCTCCATCTTCATCCCCGCTGGCAACGCCAAGTCGTTACGGCGTTACAAAAGACGTTCCCTAACTGTCAATTCATAGTATCGACGCATTCCCCACAGGTAGTCAGCCATGTCAAACAGGAGCGTATCTGGATCTTGGAGCGGACCAAAGCGGAGGTCAGCGCCAGTCACCCGGTCGAATCATTTGGCCAGACAACGGGCAGCATCCTGGAAGATATGATGGACGTTCCCGAACGACCACAGGAGATCAAGGAGCAACTGAGCAGTCTATTCCGGGCCATACAGGAAGAAAGATTGGAAACGGCAAAGACGTTACTGGCTAAGCTGCAAAACACTATCGGTAGCGACCCTGAACTAGTCAACGCCGAGGTTCATATTAGCAGAAAAGAAATGCTAGGGAAAATGACCGCTCAATGAAGCAAATCGTGAAGAATCCGGAACCACAGGAGTTCTCAGCTTGGAAGGCGACCCATCAACGCAACTGGGAACTGGTAGGGTCGGATACCAAGGCAGTGATTCGCGCTGCCTTGATGAACGAACAAGGATCAATTTGCTGCTATTGCGAGTCACGGGTCAAAAGTGATGATAGTCATGTGGAGCACTTTCGCCCCAAAAGCAAGTATCCTCGTCTTCAGCTCGATTACTCAAACCTGCATTGCTCGTGCTTGCGGAATCTATCACAGGGAGAGCCGCGTCATTGCGGTCATAGGAAATGTGACTGGTTCGACGCAACATTGTTAATTTCTCCTCTGCAACAGAACTGCGATAAACGGTTCATGTTTACCGCCAATGGAGAAATAAGACCTCGCTGTAGTAACGACTCGGCGGCTGCTACGACTATCAAGAGGCTGGGGCTTTGTCTACCGAAACTGAATCGTCTACGTGCCGCCGCCGTGAATGCACTAAGCGATTTGAAACCGGCGCAGATCAAGAAGCTACTTGTCAGAGGACCAGATGGCAGCTTCCTGCCGTACTACACGACTATCGAAGACGTTCTGCTGTAGCCGCAACACGACTATACTGAAGGTGGTTGCGCCATGAATGACTTCCCCAGCATCCGGCTGTTCCTGATCCGCCATGCGCAGGCTCGCAACGCCGCCGGCACCAACTATGACGACGCGTCGCTGTCGGCGCTCGGCCGAATGCAGGGTGACGCCGTTGCCGGCGCCGTAGCCGCGCGGCAGCCGGACGCGCTCTTCACGAGCCCCGCGGCGAGAGCCAGGCAGACCGCCGATCTGATCGCGGGGGCGGCCGGTTTACCGGTAGCGGTGGATGAGCGCGTGCGCGAGTTCGACTTCGGCAGCATCTCCGACCCCGGCCTCACGCTGGAGCAGCTTCGCGAACGCCGCGACGATCTCCTGGCGTGGCACCCTGACCGGAGGCTGGCCGGCGACAGCGAGACCCCGCGTGAATTCGCGCTCCGCGTCGCGGCGGCGCTCGACGAGATCGTCGCCCGCCACGTCGCCGAGAGCGTGGTCGTGGTCGCCCACGCGGGGACCATCGACATCGCGGTGAACTGGGCGATGGGCGTCGGCCCGGATACCCCGATGATGCACGACTTTCCGATCGCCAACGCCAGCATCACCGAGCTGATCCACTGGCCGCACGGCCGCATCGCCGGCGGCTCCCCGCGCTACACCGAATTCGTGAGCGTCGGATCGCTGGCGCACGTGCCGCCCGCGGTCCGCAGCGGCAACTGAGCCGGCCGAACGGCGGCATAGACATCAAGGTGCGGCTGCCGAACGCGACGGTACGGCAACGGCAACCGCGCTCGCGGGCGCTCGTCGCCCGATCGTCGGAGCCGCGTCGGCGCACCCGCGCACCGGCCCGGACCCCACCACGGCAGTGCTCATGCGGTTGCCCTCACGCCGCTCTGAGCGGCCTCGAAGGCGACCGGCGAACGGTAGCCCAGCGCCGAATGTCTCCTGCGTCGGTTGGAGAAGCCCTCGATGAACTCGAACACCGCCAAGCGCGCCTCAGCGTGGCCGCGAAAGCGGTGACGATCCAGCAACTCGCACTCCAGGGTCGCGAAGAAGCTCTCGCACAGCGCGTTGTCGCAGGCATCGCCCACCGTGCCGGTCGACGGTCGCACGTCAGCTTCCTGGCACCGCGCCCCGAACGCGATCGAGGGGTACTGCGAGCCTTGGTCGCTGTGATGCACCACGCCACGCGGACGCCGCTGCACCGCCTGTCGCGGGGGCAGCCGTGGCTGGTAAACGTCCTTCGGTTACGGTGTGGGGAATGTGAGCGTCCCGCTACTGTCCGATTCGCTGCCGGTGATGGCCAAACCTCGCCCACCGGGAGGACCTCGCCGGCAAGGTGCGCCGGCGCTGGTGCAGGCGCCGTCTGCTCATGATACGTTTGATCCGGCAGATATGCAACCGGACGTTGCAGGGCTCGCAGACCCTGGTCAGGAAGTGGAACGGATTCCCGTCTCCATCAACTACGACATCATCCATCTGTTCTCGGAGGGTCTCTATCGAAGCCCGCACAAGGCCATCGAGGAACTGGTAAGCAACGGATATGACGCGGGCGCTCGACGAGTCCACGTCCTGCTGCCGGAGCAGCCGGATGGGGACGCGACCGGCTCCTCGGCCTTCCTGTGGGTGATCGACGACGGCCAAGGGATGGACGCGACTGGATTCCGTCAACTCTGGCGCGTTGCGGACTCGAACAAGGCCGGACCACTGCCGACCGGCCGAGCTCCGATCGGGCAGTTCGGTATCGGCAAGCTGGCAGCGTACGTGCTCGCCTGGAAGCTGACGCACGTCAGCCGCGTGGAAGGAAGGCTGTTGTTGACGTCGATGGATTTTCACCAAGTCGTCGGACGACGCCAGACTCATGCTGCCGACCCGGTTCGCGTTTCTCTGCGCGACGTGGACGAATCGACCGCAAAGTCGCTCCTGGCGGACGTGGAACGACGTGATCCCGCCGCCTGGGCACTCATGTTCGATAACGCTGCCAGCCGCACGTGGACGGCGGCGGGACTGACCGACTTCAAGGAGCTATACGACAAGCTGTCGCCCGGCAGGCTGCGGTGGGTTCTGAGCACCGGACTTCCGCTCCACACGGATTTCGAGATCCGACTGAACGCCGAGTCGGTAGCCTCCAGCAAGGAGGAGCTACCCGAGATCAAGAGGATCGTTCTTGGCAGCAAGGACGATACCGCCGCGATCTCCCTCGGACTGAGCACGGACTTCGGTGGCGTACAGCTTCCCGGCATCGGGGTCGTCTCCGGCAGCGCCCGCATCTGCGAAAGGCAACTCAATACCGGGAGGTCGGAGCAGCTTGGACGCAGCAACGGATTCTTCATTCGCGTTCGCGGGCGCGTGATCAACCTGGAGGATGAACTGTTCGGCCTGGAGCCGCTCAACCACGCTGCATGGCGGCGCTTTGCCCTGGAAGTCGACGTGGACGGGCTGCGGAACCATCTGCTTTCCTCCCGAGAGGGCGTACGAGACTCGAACGACATTCAGCGCTTCAGAGAATACCTGCGCGGGGTCTTCAACGTGTGCCGATCAGCGTACGAGGCGTGGAACCGAAGCATGAACGAGGACCTGGACATCAGGCAACTGCTTTCGGACGAACCGAGCGGACACGTCACGGAACCTCTCGTTCACAGCGTACGCAAAGCGGTGGAAGCCGGGGAGGACTCCTTCTACATCAAGATTCCGGAGGAAGTAGAGGGAATAACGAAGGAAACCCGTGCCACCTGGCTACGAGGATGCGAGGATGAGATAACCAAGTCGCCCATCGATCAAACGAAATTCGAACGCCACGGACCGAACGCACCCGCGATTCGCTACGATCCCGCTACTCGAATCCTGGTGATCAACTCGGATCACCCGTTCGTGGACAAGCTCACGGGCGGCGATAAGAAGCGCGATCCGGCCAAGGTGTTTGCATCTTCGGAGGTGTTGCTGGAAGGCCAACTCGAAGATCATGGAATGGGTCCGGTGGCGGTGTCGGACTTTCTGAGAGATCGTGACCGGACGCTTCGGCTTACCGCCGGCAACGCACCGCCGACCGCGGCCGCGGTGATGCGCTGGCTCGGGGCTGCGGTGCGTGATCCTGCAGCACTCGAGCAGGCAACCGGTGCAGCCTTTCAGGTCCTGGGGTTCGAATATCAACGAATGGGCGGCACTGCGTCCGGGCCTGATGGGATACTCCAGGCCCGCCTCGGCAGGCATAAGAAGACTCTTGCGGATTACTGCCTGGTCTATGATGCCAAGCAGACCGACCAGCAGGCAGTCCCGGCCGACAGGATCGATCTTGCGAGCCTGGAAGAGTTCCGCAAACGCAACAGGGCCGACTTCGGATTCTTCATGGCGACCGCATATGCGGCCGAAGACGACCCTGCCGGCGCTCTCAATCGGAGACTCGCGGACGACGCGTTTCGGTTTCTGACGTTGCTCAAAGTCGAACATCTGCGTCGTCTGGTCTGGCTGCACTACCGTCATGGCGTTACGCTCACCGAACTGCGCTCGCTGTTCGAGCAGGCGGGGCCGGTCTCGGAAGTAGATGCGTGGCTCGCTGGCCTGGAGAAAAGGCTTCAGCTAAGCCACATTCCGGTTCGCGATCTCCTCGAGGCCCTGGAACGCGAAAAACACGACCCGAAGGCAGCGCCGAACGTCATGACGGTCCGTGCGAAGCACGCGGCATTTCAAGAATTCGAGCCGGAGCGCCTCGTCGCCCGACTCAAGGCAGTTGAAGGCATCATCGGCATCCGATGGATCGAAGTGGATGATTCGCGTGACGTGAACCTGCATCAGACCGCAACGCAGATCCTGGAAGAACTCCAGCGCGGTATCGACGGGCTTGCCGCGCAGGCGAACGAAGAGGTGCGGAAGACCGCCTGATGACGCTTTCGGCCATCCATCCGTTTCCCGCCAGGATGGCGCCGGAGCTTGCCCGGCGTTGGCTCGACGCGGTTCCGGCAGGGGGGAGGGTACTCGACCCGATGTGCGGTTCGGGAACAGTGGCCCGCGCCGCAGTGGAGGCGGGACTTCCGTGCGTCGGTACCGACGTGGATCCGTTGGCCGTGCTGATCGCGCGTGTGTGGACGACACCGCTGGAAGTGGCGAGAATCCCCGGTGATGCGGCGGATCTCGTACGAGAGGCCGAAGCGCTTTCCGAACGACACGTGGAACAAACCACGGATCCGGCAACGAGACGCTTCATTTCCTACTGGTTCGCCCCGCCGCAGGAGTCGGAGCTGGCGCGGCTCGCCACCTTGCTGGGCCGCCGGACGGGTCCGATCAAGGGCGCGCTCGCGGTTGCGCTGAGCCGTATCATCGTGTCCAAGGAGATGATGGCGTCCCTGGCGCGCGATACCTCCCACAGCCGCCCCCACAAGGTGGCGCAGTCCAATGACTTCGACGTCTACGCCGGGTTCCTGCGCTCCGCGCGATACGTAGCCAGGCGACTCGAACCAGGCAAGATCAGATCTCAAGCTGACATTCGCCGCGCGGACGCGCGCACGCTCGGCGATATCGAAGACGCGAGCTTCGACCTCGTGCTCACGTCTCCGCCGTACCTCAATGCCATCGACTACTTGCGCGGCCATCGGTTGGCGCTGGTGTGGTTGGGTTACGAATTGGCGCCGCTGAGCGCGATCCGATCGACCAGCGTCGGATCGGAGCGGATCATGCCGGAGACCGACGCGCTTCGAAGCGTCGAACGTTTCGTGATCGGCCCGCAGAATTCACGGTTCGCTCCCCGGCACCTCGGTTGGTTACGGCGTTACGCCTCCGACATGCACGACGTACTTCGGCAACTCGCGCGGGTCATCAAGCGGAGCGGCCGGGTGGTGCTGGTGCTGGGCAACTCCTTCCTGCGCGGCGCGGTCATCGACAACGCACGGCTCATCGAATCACTTGCCCGGACCGTCGGCTTCGAAGCCGATGAGCGGCTGGTGAGGGAGATTCCCGCCCGGCGTCGGTACCTCCCTCCGCCCGGAAAAGGTCGCAGCGCTCTGGATACCCGTATGCGAACCGAGACCGTGCTTGCGCTCACCATGCGCTAGGCGACCGGCTCCGGGAAATAGAACAGATTGAGGCAAGGGGCTCATGACCTGGGCAACCGGCGCGGGTGCGAGTCCTCCTTGACGAGGTGGGCCAATTTCGATAACACTGGGCAACTGTGAGGAATAGTCGTTGGACAGGTGGCGAAAGCGCATGTCCGCCACAACCCCGCATTCTGCCGCCGTGAGCGTCTCGAATGACTTGCTGAGCGCGGTAGGCGACAGAAAGTTTGGAACCGTTCTGGCTGATCCGCCGTGGCAATTTCAAAATCGAACGGGGAAAGTCGCTCCGGAACATCGGCGTTTGTCACGCTACTCGACCATGTCGTTCGAGAGCATAGGGAGGTTGCCGGTAGCGGACATCGTGACGGATTGCGCCACCTGTATCTTTGGGTTCCGAATGCGCTGCTGCCGTATGGATTGGACACGATGGAGCGGTGGGGGTTTACCTACAAGACCAATATCATCTGGTACAAAGTACGAAAGGACGGCGGTCCTGATCGTCGGGGAGTAGGATTCTATTTCCGCAATGTCACGGAGATCATTCTGTTCGGAATCCGCGGCCGCAACTGCCGGACACTGGCGCCGGGGAGAAGCCAGGAAAACATGATCATTTCTCAAAAGAGAGAGCACAGCAGAAAGCCCGATGAGCAGTTTGACCTCATCGAGTCCTGCAGTCCCGCGCCATTCATCGAGCTGTTCGCGCGGGGTACCAGACCCGGCTGGTTTACGTGGGGCGATCAAGCGCGCGACTACACGCCTGACTGGCAAACCTACGCGAATCATTCGCAATCGTCACGTCGTCAGCCCGAACTGTTCGCGAATACTCCTGGCTCCTGAACGTGGATGCCGGAGACCGTTCTCCTGTCGAAATACGGTCCGGGGTCAACTCTGCTCGCCGGCGGCCTGTTCGGTGAACGTCGCGTCCAGCAACTCGTGGGCGCACGCCGGGTCGCTGTCGAAGGCGGTTGACCGCTCGTCCAACATTGTCGAATATCGTGCGGACGACGTTCGAGATGCAATGGGAGTTGCTCGCCGCGGTGTTTCAGGGTCTCTCCGAGGCGCAGGTGGTGGCGTTGTAGTCCGCAGCGCCAACCGGGCCGGCTTCGACGCCGCGGCGCAGGCCGCCATCGAGCACGCCGCTCCCAATCTCCGCCTGCACATGGCGTTGATCAGCCCGGACGGGGCGATGGACGATCTGCTCAAGACCCAGCCGGGCAGTCAGATATTTTCGGTGTTCAGCGTTGACAACACCTGAAGATGCCATGATGCTACCCTCGTTGGAATGCCAAGCACGATTGTGAGCCTTATCGATTCCGTACGGACTGGTGGAACGATCCATCAGCATAACCAAAGTAGGCCGTATCTTCCTGCTCCGCGAGAGGTGATCTGATATGACACTCGATCCTGGTTTTACGTTGCAGCTCGAGAGCGAACGGTATCGGTCTGTGGAGCAGTCGTTTTGTGGTCGTATCCTGAAGAAGAATAAACCGGTACTCGCGAAGATAGCACAGCCGCAGGTCACGATCTTGCCGAGGCGCGGTAGTAGTACGAGCGGATCGAAGTAGTGCCGCGCAAGAAGCAGACGGAAACGGACAGCGGACACCAAGCCGGGTCGGTAGCGGCGCTCAAGTACGCCGCGAAGCGGAAGAACATTCCGCCGGCCGGCCTCGAAGCGCAGGGCGAGATCCGAGAGTCTCCCAAGGTCCGTTACGAGTTCAACCCGCACCTGCCGCCGGTGCTGCGCTCCTCGCCGGACGCAGCGACCGAGGACCGGCTGCCGGAGCTGTTGAGCGAAGCGACACGAAGGCCACTGTCGGAGACCGAGGCCGCATTGCTGGCGAAGGCGCTGCGGCGGCATGAGCCGTGGCTGGAGTGGAGCGGCAAACGGGAGCGGCCGTGGTTCGAGGTCGATCCGGTGGCGTTGCACATGCACGAACGGGTCTCCACGCAGGCGATCCTGCGGGTGCTCGCGCGTCAGGACCCGCAGCGCGACCTGTTCGCCGATCCGCAACTCGACTACGCGCGAGCGGTGCAGTTCTACCGGCACGACGTGGACTGGGCGAACCGGATGATCCTCGGCGACTCGCTGCAGGTGATGGCCAGCCTCGCCCACCGCGAGGACTTGGCCGGCAAGGTGCAGATGATCTACCTCGACCCGCCCTACGGGATCAGGTTCGCGTCCAACTTCCAGCCGCAGCTCGGCCAGCGCGACGTCAAGGACCGCCGGCAGGACCTGACCCGCGAGCCGGAGATGGTCAAGGCGTACCGCGACACCTGGACGCTCGGCATCCATTCCTACTTGGCCTATCTGCGGGACCGATTGGCGATGGCCTGCGAGCTGCTCAACGAAACCGGCAGTATCTTCGTTCAGATCAGCGACGAGAACCTGCACCGCGTCCGCTGCGTGATGGACGAAGTGTTCGGGGCAAGGAATTTCTGTGCATTGATAGGGTACCAGAAGACGGGTGGATTCGCAACGGATCTGCTGCAGCGCAATTTCGATTACATTCTTTGGTACGCGAAAGAGAAACCCAAGATCAAGTTCGTCAAGATCTTTGCTGATGCACAGGTTTCTGAAAGTGACGCCGTGTTTTTCGACGCAATCGAAAAGCCATCTGGAGAAATCGAGATCGTCGCTCCGTCAAGGGCCGATCGAGTGACCAAGCTGGCTCCAGGGGAAAAACTGCTCTCCCGGAACCCCTGCAATTCTGACGGATATGTTGAGTCGTTACACTATGATTTCAAATTTGAAGGAACAAGCTACAAGCCTCCGCCTACCCGGCACTGGACGACCGTCAAGGAAGGCATGGAACGCCTCAAGATCGCTGGTCGGCTCATCCTCAAGGGTAATACCGTACGATTTCGTCGGTACTGGGAGGACCACCCGGCTTCCGTAGTAGGCATCAACTGGACTGACACCGGGACCGGAGGTTTCGTCGGCGACGAAAAAACCTACGTGGTGCAGACGGACAGCCGCGCAATCGAACGCTGCCTTCTGATGACTACCGAGCCGGGCGATCTAGTGCTCGATCCGACTTGTGGCAGTGGCACCACCGCCCTAGTCGCGGAGCAGTGGGGGCGACGCTGGATCACGATCGACACCAGCCGCGTGGCGCTGACGCTGGCCAAGCATCGGCTGATGACCGCCAAGTTCGATTACTACCGGCTGCGCGCGCTGAGCGCGGAGGACGTGGCGCGCAACCCGAATGGAACGTGGATCGAGGGAACGGACGGCAACGGCGGGCCGAACGGCAAGCGGCTGACCTTCGATTGCCGGATGGTGCCGCACATCACGCTCAAGAGCATCGCCCGCAACACGTCGCTCGATCCGATCTTTGCTCGACACGAGCCGATCCTGGCTGAGGCGCTCGCGGGGCTGAACCGCGAGGGCGCCAAGGTCGCTGCGGAGACGAAACGGAAGCTGGTCGAGAAGCTGGTGGCCAAGCACCGCCGCGAGGGCGCCAACGCGGTCACCGGCGCTGACGTGCGGCGCTGGCTGCTGCCGGACACGCCGGCCGACTGGATCGTTCCCGTCGGCGCTCGCCGGCCGCTCAAAGCCGTCACCGTTCGGCAGGCTACCAAGTACCGCGCACAGATTCCCACCGGGGCGTGGCCTGAGTGGCAGGCGCCGTTCGACGCCGATTCGGATTGGCCGAAGCCGCTGCAGGCGGCGCTGACCGCCTATCGCGCCGCGTGGCGCGCGAAGATGGAGGAGGTCAACGCCTGCATCGCCGCCAACGCCGACGTCGAGGAACTGGTCGACAAGCCGGAGATCGTCAAGGGCACCGTGCGCGTCGCCGGCCCGTTCACCATGGAAGGGGTGATCGCGCTCGAAGAAGGGCCGGACTCGCCCATCGGCGGCGCGCCGGACGAACTGGACAGCTTCGCGGAAGAGGACGGCGACGCGGCGGTTGCCAACGCCGAGGCGCATCTGGACAAGATGATCCGCTTGCTCAAGGCGAGCGGCGTCCAGTTCCCCGGCAACAGGAACCAGCAGTTCGAGCGGTTGGACCCGATCACTGGGGCGGCCCTGATCCATGCCGAAGGCGAGTGGCCGAACGGCGCCGGCGCCGCGCGTACGGTCGCCGTCAGCATTGGTCCGGAGGCCGGCAACGTCACGGCGTGGCAGGTCGAAGAGGTGGTCCGCAACGCCAACCGCGCCGGCTACGACGACGTCGTGTTCGCCGGCTTCGGCTTCGACGCGGCGGCGCAGGACGCAATCGAGAACGCCGCCCACCCGAAGCTCCGCCTGCACATGGCGCTGATCAGCCCGGACGCGGCGATGGACGATCTGCTCAAGACCCAGCCGGGAAGCCAGATATTTTCGGTGTTCAGCGCTCCGCGCGTGGTCGGCCCCACCCGCCAGGACGACGGTGAGTACGTGGTCGAGGTCGAAGGTATGGACGTCTACGACCCGGTGAGCAACACCCTCCACCCCACCGACCGGGAGCGCATCGCGGCGTGGTTCCTGGACACCGACTACGACGGCCGCACCTTCTGCATCTGCCAAGCGTTCTTCCCCGACAAGAGCAAGTGGCGCCGGCTGGCCAAGGCGCTCGGCAGCACCGGCCTGGTGGACGAGGCCGCCTTCGACGCCCTCAGCGGCCTGCGCAGCCTGCCGTTCCCGCCGCCTCCCGGCCGCCGGCCCGGCGAACCGTGGCGCATGGCCGTCAAGGTGATCGACCCCCGCGGCAACGAGGGCCTCCGCGTCCTGACCGTAGACCCATCCGCATGATCGACCGCATCGTCATCGAGAACTTCAAGAGCCTGCGCAAGATCGATCTGTCGCTCGGTCGGATGAACCTGTTCATCGGCACCAACGCCAGCGGCAAGTCCAACTTCCTCGATGCGCTACGCGTCCTGCAAGGGATCGGCAACGGCTTTACCATCAGCGAGATTCTGGATGGTAAGCCGAGAAGCGCAACCAATGAGGTATGGGACGGTATCCGAGGCGGCAGCTCATTGACGTGCTTTGCCGGCACTGATGCGGCCGACGAAGTGACTCTTGAGGTGAGTGGAATCGCGTCGGGTCGCTGGGAGTACAAGATCTCCTTTTCGCCAGCGTCAGGACGAGTCACCCTTGAGCGTCTCAAGTTGGCAGGGAGAAATGTCTACGACTCGACTCCGGTTAAGACTAATTCTCCTGAAGATCCCGTCTTCTCGGCTCGATACAATCCGGGAACACAGGGAAGACCGCCGAATATCAAGTTTGACAGTGCCCGGCCCGCGCTCGGACAGTTTGCTGAATTGTCGGATGTCGATGCATATGATTCCATGTTCGCCGACAGGATATGCTCACTCTTGGCGAATACTCAACGGGTCGACCCGTCTCCTCTGGTGCTGCAGCGATATTCGCAAGCCCACTATGCGCAGCGTCTCGGTGATCACGGAGAGAACTTCGCTGCGCTCGTGCGGACGATATGTCAGGATGAACAAAAAAAGGGCGCATTTTTGGCATGGCTCCAGGAGCTTCGTCCGGACGAGGTGCAAGACGTGGGGACGTTGAAGGGTGCCGTTGGTGAGCCGCTGTTCATGCTGAAGGAAGGCGACCAGACATATCCCGCGCCGGTTCTGGGCGACGGCACCCTGCGATTCGCGGCGATTACTGCCGCGTTCTTTCAGCCGGCAATGCCGAACATCATGACCATCGAGGAGATCGAGAACGGCATCCACCCCGGTCGCCTGCGGCTGCTAGTGGAGCTGCTGCGGAGTCAGACCGTATCGAGCGCAACGCAAGTCTTCGCCACTACGCATTCACCCACTACGCTCGCTTGGCTTCAGGAGAGCGAGTACCGGACGACCTTCGTCTGCAGGCGGGACGAGGAGACGGGCGAGTCCACGATTACGCCACTGGCCGAGGTGCCGCATTTCATGGAAGTGGTGAAGCAGCACTCTCCCGCCGACCTGTTCGCGGAAGGCTGGCTGGAAGCCGCACTGTGAAAGTGCTCGTCATCCCGGAAGACCAGACCCACAACGGCTACCTCCTGCGACCACTGGTGAAGGCAATCATGGCGGATGCCGGCAGGCGATCTGCGAAGGTGACGATCGCGCCGAAACCGCGACTCCGAGGCTACGCTCACGCGATGAAGGCCATTCGAGAAGAACTTCCCGACCTCTACGGGTTCTTCGATCTGTGGCTGTTCTTTCCGGACGCCGATCGTGCGAACGACGACGCGATGCAAGCACTGGAGCGGGACCTCGCGGTACCGGGCATTACGTTGCTCTGTTGTGCGGCGCAGTCGGAGTTGGAGATATATGCCTGCGCCGCCTTTCGTTCGGACATGCAGGAGACGTGGGACGAAGCTCGGCGGCATCCGAAGATGAAAGAAGAGGTGTTCCAGCCACTCGCCAAACTGCACGGTGACCTCCGGCAACCGGGCGAGAGCCGGGGGCTGATGATTGCGGAGTCGCTGCGGAATCTTCCCTTGCTGTTCCAGTTGTGCCCGGAGCTGAAGCGTTTGCGCGACCGGATCGTGGCGCATCTGAGCGCAACGTAGCGATGGGCGACGCGCAGGTTCCGCTGCAGCCGGTCGAGCAGCCGATCATCTGCTCGCCGTACGAGGAGCCGTCCGCGTACTGGCTCTACGACACCGGCACCGGGATACCTTCGAAGATTCAGGGACGGCGCGAGGCCGGCTACTGGTTCAAGAGCGAACGCGCGGGGAGCGTTCAGCAGTCGCTGCTGGCGGAGGAGGAACGGGACGATCTGCCGCTGGTGAACGTGCTGCGCGATGACGTGCGGCGCTGGCGGCGGGCCGGCTGGCCCGGCTCGTCGCAGACCACGAGGAAGCTGCTGCGCCACTGGTGGCGCAAGGACCGCTCGCGGCGGCTGTTCTTCTGCCAGCTCGAAGCGGTCGAGACCATCGTCTATCTGCGCGAGCTGCTGGCGCGGGGCAGAAAGCCGCGCTGGACGCCCAAGCTCTCGTTGTCCGAGTTCGAGCTGCTCGCGCAAGGCCACAATCCGCGCCCGCAGGAGTGGGTGGCGCAGGTGGCGCAGCCACCCAAGCTCGCCGATTATCCCAACCAGGCCGGCCTGCGGCCGATCTCGCGCTACGCCTGCAAGATGGCGACCGGCAGCGGCAAGACCGTGGTCATGGCCATGCTCATCGCCTGGACCTTCTGCAACCGCGGCGCGACGCCCGGCGACTCGCGCTTCCCGCGCCGCGTGCTGGTGGTCTGCCCCAACCTCACCATCAAGGAGCGGTTGCAGGTCCTGCGCCCCGCCTCCCCCGGCAACTACTACGAGCAGTTCGACCTGGTGCCGTCGCCGCTGCGCCCCGAGCTGGCCAAGGGCAGGATGCTGGTGACCAACTGGCACCGCCTCAGCCCCGACTCCGAGGAGATACGGGTAGGCACGGTGACCGTCGGCCGGATCGGCGAGGAGACGCCGGAGGCGTTCGCCCGCAACCGCCTGGGCGACCTGTACGACGGCGAGCCGCTGCTGGTGCTCAACGACGAAGGCCACCACGCCTATCGCCCGGCTCCCGCCGCCGCAGACCTGCCCCTGACCGCCGCCGAGCGGGCCGAACGCGAGACGGCGACGGTGTGGGTGGACGGCCTCGACCGGATCAACGCCGCCTGCGGCATCGACGCCTGCATCGACCTGTCCGCCACGCCGTTCTACATTCAGGGCAGCGGCTATCCAGAAGGGTCACCGTTCCCCTGGATCGTCAGCGACTTCAGCCTGGTAGACGCCATCGAGTGCGGCATCACCAAGATTCCGCGCCTGCCGGCCGCCGACAACACCGGACGCCCCGACCCGAAGTACTTCCGGCTGTGGCAGCACGTCACCAGGGACCTGAAGGCGGGCGAACGGCTGACCAGAGGACGGCCGAAGCCGGAGGCGGTCTACCGCAAGGCCGAGGACGCGCTGCTCACCCTCGCCGGCGAGTGGCGGGAGCGGTTCAACGAAGTACAGGCGTCCGCACCCGGCCAGGATCGAACCCCGCCGGTAATGATCGTCGTCTGCGACAACACCGACGTCGCCACCCACTTCCACCGCATGATTTCCGGGGAGGACGTGGCCGAACAAGGCGCCGCCGGCGCCGCGGCCGAATCCGGCAACGGCGCCGCGCCGGCGTCACCGCGGAGCAAGACGAAGCCGCGCCCGGCTAAACGCTACGGCACCGGTCTGAACGGGTTTCCGGAGCTATGGAACGCGGACGGCGTCGAGGTCACGCTGCGCATCGACTCCCGGCTGCTCGAAGCGGCCGAGAGCGGCGATCCGAACGCCACGCGGAAGGAGGCCGCCGAGGAGCTGCGCAAGATCGTCTCCACCATCGGGCAGCCCGGCGAGCCGGGCGCGCAGATCCGTTGCGTCGTCAGCGTCAACATGCTGAGCGAGGGATGGGACGCCAACAACGTGACCCACATCCTGGGGCTGCGCGCGTTTCACAGCCAGTTGCTGTGCGAGCAGGTGGTCGGACGCGGGCTGCGCCGCATGGACTATACGCCGGACCCGCAAACCGGGCTGCTCACCGCGGAGTACGTCGACATCTTCGGCGTGCCGTTCTCGTTGATTCCGTTCAAGGGCCGCGAGCCGGGCGCGACGACGCCCCCGGACGAGCGACCGAAACACGAGGTGATGGCGCTGCCGGCGCGCGGCGCGTTCGAGATTCGGTTTCCGATGGTCGAAGGCTACGTCGTCTCCCTGCAGCGGAACCGGATCGCGTGCGACGTCGACGCGACCGAGCGCACGGTCGTCGATCCATCTACCACGCCGGTCGCGGCCTTCGTGCGGCCGCAGGTCGGCTACCAGATCGGTCATCTCGGCGCCTACGGCGGATTCGGCTTCGAGACCGTAGATCGGCAGGAGTACTACGACTCGGTCCACCCGCAGACGATCGCGTTCGAGATTGCCCGCGAGGTGGTGCATCAGCTTGTCGCGGCCGGCAGCAACGGCGGTGGGGAGCGAACCAGCCGCGGCGCGCTGTTTCCCCAGGCGCTGCGGATCGTCCAGGCGTACGTCAGGACGCGCGTGGACCTGAGCGGCGCCCATCCGTGCGAGATCGGCCTGCAAACGTACGCGCAACGTATCGCCGGAATCCTGGCCGCGGCGATCAGGCCGGATGGCGCTCACGGTGAGCGGCCGCTGCTGCCGCGGCTGAACCGCTACGAGCCGGTCGGCAGCACCGCGCGGGTGCACTTCAAGACGGTGCGTCCGGTGCAGGCCGCCACGGCCAGTCATCTGAACTACGTGGCGTGCGACACCGGGACTTGGGAGCAGGCCGCGACGTTCCAACTCGAACGGCTCGCCGAGCGCGGCCCCGTCGAGTGCTACGCGCGCAACGATCACCTGGAGTTCACCATCCCCTACGAGTGGTACGGCGAGCCGCACGCCTACGAACCCGACTTCATCGTCCGGCTGCGGAACGGCCTCCACGTGATCCTGGAGATCAAGGGCCAGTCGCGCGCGGAGACCGACGCCAAGCACGAAGCGGCAAAGCGCTGGGTGCGCGCCGTCAACCACTGGGGCCAACTCAGGCAGTGGCGCTTTCTGGTGTGCCGGGACCCGCAGTCGCTCGATCGTCACCTGACGGAATTACTCGACGAACGCCAAGCCTGAACTCGGGAGGCAGCGGCGGACATCCACGAGCAAGCCCGGCGCGACGTAGCCGAGCTGCGGGCTCAGGGTTGGACGCAGCAAGATTCTGCGCGGGCACCGGGCGACCAACTCGGCGCTGACGCGCACGACGCTACGCGAGCACGCACAGCCGGAGTCGTTCTCGACGCCAATCAGATCGTGAGCGATGCTACCGATCGAACTGCTCGAACTCGCTCCCAACATCCGGATATCCTCCCAGGCAGAGCTGATCGATCAGGTCCAGCGAACGCGATGCCCATTTGCCGTGCTGGTGCTGCTGGTAAGTCCGAAAGATCAGCTCCGCCACTTCGAACGTGTCCCCTGACGGGCCATCAAGCGACCGCTCACAGACCAGGCACGTCATGCCTGGCAGGCGCCCCACTGATTCCTCAAGCGCGCGAAGCAGCCAGAACGCGCCCCCGGCGAATGCCTTGCTCTTGCAGAACGCTTCAATCAGGTCTCCGTACGTTTCGAGTGTCTCAGCGGGCAAACGATCGAAGCAGGTCGCTGTTTCTTTCCGTACTTCTCCGTCGTCATCGTCGAAGAGGAGGAGGAGCCGCGCTTCGCACCAAGCTCGGAACTCCGGAACACCGATGTTGCGCGCGGCGACTTGAGCCGTTCCGAGCCGCTGGCGGGGATTGCCATGCAGGGCTTCATCGCCGAGATCTGAGGCACGCTCATGCATGATGGCGGCGATGCTCGCGAGGCGGGCACCAGCCTCGCAAACCTCCGGTTCCGCAGAGTGCAGCATTCGTTCGATGATCGGCCTTAACGTTGGGAAGTCGTTACGTAAGTAGTGACTAATGAATCCGTCGACGTGAACGGTCGCGAGCAGAAGGTCCTCAGCTACGGCCATGCATCGAAAGAGAGACATGCCGCGCTCCGGGTTGTGGTACGCGACGGCTCCGAGCGCCCCGGCGACGCATGAACGCACGGCAGCGCTTCTGTCGACGATCATCCGCTCGAGGGTCGGCCGGAATCGTTCGATGTAGGTCGCGTCGGTAAGGATGAGCCGCTGAATAGCTTCGGCAGCTCGTCCACGCGTGGTGTTGATCCCGTTCGTATATAGTATCTCGCCGTTGTAGTAGGCCTGACCACGTCCGGCGTCCTCTTGCCAAAGTTCCTTTTCCGGATCTTCATGCTCGGTGGCGAGCCAATGAAGCATTTCTACTGCGTCCTGCGGGAGCGGATCATCGATGCTCCCGAGGACGTCGGCAATGGACTTGCCGCATTGTTCGCGGGAGTCCGCAGATGCCTTGCGGCAGACCTGGAGCTTGATTTCGGCCTCGATTGCAACGTCTCTCAACGCGTCGAGGACTCGCTCCAGATACACGGGGTTGGCGTCTGCGGGAAACGTCAGGCTGAGGCGAGCGAAGCGGTCCGGCTCTTCCTTGGTGTGCTTTCCGAGCACTTGCGAGAGCTGGTACGCGCCTCCCTTGAGAAAGTCCGCCTGGGCAGACGCCGACCCTCCTGTATGATACTTTTTGATGGCACGTCGCCATTGATCGTCCGTCATCATGGCCGCGGCGGTCTCCCCAATCGGGGATCTGACAGGTCCCGCGACCACCCCGCGAGGTTCAGTATCCGGCGTACCGAATCGTCGCGCTAATTCGTCGAACGATCTGTTTGCTCGTGAGCTGCGCAGTTCTCTAGGTATCGCCGATAGTAGAGAATAGCTCGTGCTGCCTATTGCATTATATCTATGTTGGGAGCTGGGGCGTTCGAACGGGCCGACGTAATCCAGGATTGCGGTTTCGAGCCTCTCACGGTTCCGTGCCGCGCAGTGTGGGATCACGGCTCGGATCAGTTCCATCGTACACCAGCTTGGGCTGTCGTCGAATCCGCATTGAAATCGCCACGGTTCATCTGACAGCATCGAGACCGCCTCGTCCGCAAGGCGCTTCGCCGCTCCGCCATACACCGATTGGAGAAGATAATTCGCGACGTAGGTGTCGCGGCGGCGCATCTCGGGAATGATTTCGAGCACAGTTTCGCTGTGCTCACTGGCTAGCTCCTTGAGTGCGGCAGCCAACGCTGAGAGGCAGACGTACTCGCCCCTCCCATGTTTGGAGATAGTTCGCCACACCTTATCGCGCTTGGGTGGCTGATCTTCTTCGATCAGAGATGAGTCGGAGATTTCGAGGACTACCGGCAGCACCTGCTTGATGAACTCGACGGGAGCGCGCTCTGCGGAATTACGGAGCATTGTTGCTGCAGTCTTGTCGTAGCCGATCAATTCGCTTTGGAGCAGATCCTCGCCGGTCGAGCTGATGACCGCGAACTGTCGCCGGAGGCGGTGGGCGACGACCTCGGCGAACCACTCGGGACGATTCTCGTCCAGACCATGGACCATAAGCCAGAACGAGTCGTTAGTGACACCCGACCGGCTGACGTCGTCGAGCGCGCCGTTGTCTACGAGCTGTAGCAGAACGTCGAAATAGGCGCGACTGGTGTGGTGTTTGGTGGTTTCCATGAGCCGACGAAGCCGGTCTATCCACTTGCCGCCAACGGCGGCGTACGGACCGAGCAGAGCGGCCACCCGGTCCGGCGCATGGGCGTGGTGAGCCCGCAGATAATGCACCGCCAAGTCGGCGAGCTGGTCGTTATCTGAGGCAAGCCAACCCTCGATCATGCCGCGCCCGTCGGCGATCGAGAACCACGACGCCGATCCGAAGAACCAGCGCCATGCGAGGCCGGATAGCCTGTCCGCGAGACTGGATAGCCTGTCCAGGTTTGGCGTCCCGTTCTCAATCGTCTGCAGCGCTGCCGCCGTCCACTTATCCCAGATTGCCCACTCTTCCTCCACCGTATCCGTCGCTTCGGAGAGCATGGCAAACGCGAGATCCTTGATATGCGTCCGAATTTTCGCATCTGACAAGAGGTCCTCAAGTTCCCGCACATACCGGGGAACGTCCGCTTCACGGAGATAGGCCAGCACCTGTCGGACCTGGGCGCGACGAAACAGATGTTGCTCTGACGCCTTGAGGAATGAAGTCATCGGTTCGGATCGATTCATGAACACGCGCGCGAAGCAGTAGTCGAAGAAGCTCTCGTGTCCGAATCCATAGCGGCGTCCATCGAAGGTGAGTACACCCTCCGACGCAAGCTGATGCAGATAAGCGGGCGGGATGCTGTCAAGCCTCTCTCTGGGTATCGAAAGCTGCTGAGTGGCGTTCATCTCGTTGCACAGGGTCTCTACCACAGGCATCCACTGGTCAGACCTGACCAATGCCGCCACCGCAGTTCGCTTTTTGTTCCAATACTCGCCGAAGAGCTTCGTCGCCGTACGGAACGCCGGTGCGCGAGTGGGGTCGAATCCGGCTTCAAGAAACAGCGCGAGGTTCTGCGGGAGCCTCAGCAACTCCAACTGCCGGGGCTTGAATAACGTGGGGTTGAACCCGGCCTGCTTTAGAAGTTCCTTCACCTCGTCATTGCCGAACTCGGTTACGTCGACCTGGACATGCTCCTTGGGCAGGAGCCCTCGCAGCCGCGGATCATGCTTCCAGTCGAAGGCCCGGCACACGACTACGGTGTGAATCGTAGCCCGCGCCCGCCCGCGAGTCTCTTGAATCAGCCGCTCGACGAGATCGAACGCCTCAGAGCTCCTGCCCGACATGGTGCTCACCGCATCCAACTGATCGACTATCAGAACGCCCGGTCGCCGGGCGGCTTCGGCCGCGGCCGCGAGTACCAACACAGGCGATTCTTGAAGGTCAAGGTGACTGCCGAGATCGGTGGTGGTAGACAAGGAGGGCACGCGATCGAGCCGGAACACCAGCACGGGCTGCTCTCGTTCCCGTAGACGGTCTACCACCTCGATGACACATGCAGTCTTTCCCGTCCCCGCACTACCGGTCATGACGCTGTCAGAAGCAGTCCCGTTCAGCCGCGAAAGGAGCGTGTCGGCGGCCGTCCTCGGCACGAGCGTTTGCTGTATGAGCCTGGCCCGCACGCCTCCAAGGTAGCGGTTGGTGGCCTCTTCAACAGCAGAAGCCGCATGTTCGGGGCTTCCTACACGACGCAGTGGATAGCCCAGTTTGGCGAGTTTCTCCACGAGGTCCCGGCGGGTAATCCTGCGGTGCACGGAGTCCTCTACTATTGCTCTCAATGCAGACAATACGTTTCTGGGATCTGCAACGAAGAGCGCCCGGGAAGCCCAGCGTACCTTGTCTTGAAGCTCACCCTCGCCAATCGTTTGAACGACGATCCTCTGGAGCATTTCGAAGGCAGTAGGAATATCACATTCCCAGCAGCAAAGCAGCCCCCGGAATAGTTTCTCGCGTCTCTTGGCGCGAAGAAAAGCATGCTTGAACTCTTCTACCGATTCGGCGTCGCGCGCCGTGCCACAGAGATCGGACAGTTCGCGGGCCTCGCTGCCCGACGCGAAGACGAACCGATTGTCGTTGCCGATCAACAGCTTGGCCATGGCTCCAAGCAGCCCATCGGAACGGAGCGATGCGAGACTCCACTTGCCGCTGCGTTTCACCTGATGGAATTCCCGTCGCGCTTCCGTCGTCACGACGAAATCGACCTTGTCGATTTCGGGAACCTCTATACGAAGAGTCTCTGTTTCGCCATCGAGCATGAGCAGAAGCTGGTCCACCGTCCACCATGTTTCATAGCGATTGCCGACCTTTGCTGCGGGTCCACCTGGGAGCATTATTGCGTGGCTTCAATGGTGCGAGGGGTTGCCCCATGCGTCAACCCCCGCCCGCGAGCTGGCTGTTGGCCGACGGGGACGCCACCGCCCACTCGGTGACCCGCTCCGGGATGCCGGGGCACGGTTAGACGGTTAGTAGCGTCCCGCTTGCGCTATGAACCACTCTGCGGCTATCAAATGACCGCTGGCCGATCGTCGCGGACCGATGGCGCGGAATCCGCGCAAGGCTATCGCTGGATGACCTCTACTCGCTCGCCGGCGCCGCGGCGTCGTAGCAGCGGGAGCCGGACTCCGGTCGTTGACGCTGGGTGCGGGAGCGCGGTGGTGACCGATGGCTCTGTTCGCGAATACTCCTGGCTCCTGACCGCGGATGCCGGAGATCATCCTCCGGGTCGCTGTCGAAGGCGGTTGACCGCTCGGTAAACATTGTCGAATATCGTGCGAACGACGTTCGATATGCAACAAACAGTGCCGCGACGGGAGTTGCTTGCCGCGGTGGTTCAGGGTCTCGCCGAGGCGCCGGTGGTGGCGTTGCTGGGGGCGCGGCAGGTAGGCAAGACCACGCTCGCCGAGCAGGTGGCGTCCGCGTGGCCGGGGCCGGTGACGGTCTTCGATCTGGAGGTGGCCGCCATGCGGGAAGCGCTGACGGCGACTCCCGAACGGCTCCTGGGCGCCGGCGAGGGGCTGGTGGTGATCGATGAGGTGCAGCGGATGCCGGCGCTGTTCGAGTGCACGGATGCTCCGCGGACGACGAAGTCGATGCGCACCGTCATCGAAGACCTGCGCCTTGCGCACCTGTGGGTGCTTTACCCCGGCGACCGGCAGTATCCGCTCGGCGATACCATCACCGCCTTACCCCTGAAGAAGATCCACGAACTCGAGCTGCCGGCTCAGCTTTCCGATCAGCGCTCTTCCGGGAGCAGGACCAGGCGGACGTAGCGGTCGCGGGTAAGGTAGCGACGCGCCGCTGCGGCGATGTCCTCCAGGGTGACGGAGTCGAGGCGTTGCGCGAAGCGGCCGATCTCGGCGAACGGCTCGCCGGTCTCCACGACGGCGAGGATCTGATTGAGCCAGAAGCGGTTGGTGCGCTGTTGCTCCTCCCGGCCGGAGCGCAGCAACTCCTTGGCCGTGTCCAGGTAACTCTGCTCGCCGCCGGCCTGGAGCCACTCCACTTCGGTAAACACCGCGTCGACCAGCTCATCGGCGCGCACCGGGTCGCTTTCGAAGAAAACCGACACCTCGTATTCGTGGTCAGGCAGCGCCTGCGCGCTGCCGCGGGCGCCGTAGTTGTAGCTGCCGCCAAGCTCCTCCCGGATCGATTCGCGCAGGCGCATCTGCAACATCTCGCCCAACAGCGTGAGCGTGAGCGCTTCCGTCCGGCTCCACGCCATGTCACCGGCGAACGCCAGGTAGGTGGTGCTGAGCGGTTCCACGCCGCGGCGCACGGTCTCTTCCACCACACCCGGCGGCGGGTCCATGCCGACATCGCGCCACTGCTCCTCACGTCCCATGGCCGGGAGCGCCGCGAGGTAGGCCGCGCTCAACTCCCGCAGTTCCTGCCGGTCGAAAGCGCCGGTGAAGATGAAGGTGAAGTCTCCGAAGTCGGCGAAGCGGTCTTCGTACACCGCCCGCGAACGCTCCAGGTTGAGCTCCTCCAGCACCTCCAGGGTCAGCGGCCGCGCGCGGAAGTGATCCTGCGCCAGAACGCTGCGCCACCGGTCCCTGAACACGATCTGCGGCGACGCGTCGCGGTTCTCGATCTGGCTCCGCAACCGCGACCGGAACGACGCGAAGTAGGTGGGATCGAAGCGCGGCGCGGTTGCGTACAGCGTAACGAGTTGAAACAGGTTCTCCAGGTCGCGCGGCGACGCGCGGCCGCGCAGCCCCTCGAACAGCTCGCCGATGGAGGGCCGGACCGACACGTCCTTGCCGGCGAGCAGCTTTTCCAGCGTGACGCGGTCGTGGACTCCGGCGCCGCTGCCAGCGGCGATCGATGCCGCGCTGAACGCGGGAATGTAGTCCTCGTCGGCCACCAGCGAGTCGCCGCCGGGGCTGGTGGCGGCCATCAGCACCTCGTCGTTGCGGAAGTCGGTCTGCTTGGCGATTACGGTGACGCCGTTGGACAGAGTCCACTCCACCGCGTCGATCTCCTCCAGGCGCCGTTCGCCGGCGACCGCGCCCGGTTCCGGCATGCTCGCCAGCAGCGGCGCGTCGCCGGTCAGGTCCACGTAAGGATCGACGTCGCGGGTGACGGCGGCGGCAAGCTGTTCGCGCAGCGCCGCGGCCAGCGCGGCGTTCGCTGCGTCCGGGTCATCCGGGTCGGCGCCCGCCGCCTTGGCGGCCGCAGCGCCGATCCCCTCCGGGCCCGACACGAGTAGCACGACGTTGCCGGGCTCGGCCCACAGGTCCGCCACCGCGTCCGCATCCGCGACGCCGATCTCCGGGAGCATCTGCCGGTACAGCTCATACTCGACCTCCAGGCCGGGCACCATCTCCCCTTCCAGGAAGTGGCGCAGGTACTCGGCCGCCAGCCGCGCCGACGGGCGCTGGTCGCGTTCCTCATAGGCGCTCTCGATCCCACGCATCAGGTCGGCTTTGGCCCGCGCCAGCTCGGTGGCGGTAAAGCCGTGGAGTTGCGACCGCCGCAGTTCCTCCAACACCGCGTCCAGTCCGCGCGCCACGCCGTCCTCGCTCACCCACGCGCTGGCGACCAGCGACGCGGTGGCCCCTGCCAGCTTGCCGCGCCCGGCGCCGGCGCCGGCGTACGGCGGATCGACCACGTGCAGGCGCTCGGACAGCCTCGCGTTGATCATCTCCCCGTACAGCGCGTCGACCAGCAGGCGCCGGTACGCGGCGGCGTCCTGCCCGGTATCCGCCGGCAGTTTGCGGTACAGCGTCAGGGACGTGCCGCTCGCTTCGGGGTCGGTGACCACGCTTATCCGCGCCTCGCGGTGGTCGGGTATCGCGAATCGAGGCCGCTCGACCGGCGGGTCGGAACGCCGCGCCCGCGCGTACTCCACCTCCCCCTGCGGCGGCGGCGCGAAGTGGCGGCGGATCGCGTCCACGATCTGCTCGGCATCGAAGTCCCCCACCGCGGCCACCGCCATCAGCTCCGGCCGATACCAGGCGCCGGAGAACTCGCGCAAGCGTTCCGCGGTGGCGCTGGCGATCACCTCGGGCACGCCGATCGGCATCCGTTCGGAGTAGCGGGAATCGCCGAACAGCACCGGGAACTGCCGGTACCGGATGCGGGTGTCGGCGCCGCGTCCGGATCGCCACTCCTCCATGATCACGTCCCGCTCCTGCGCCACCTCTCCGGGATCGAAGGCGATGGCGTAGGCCCAGTCGCTCAGTATCCGGAACGCGGTCTCCAGCACCGCCGGGTCATCGGTGGGTATCTCGAGCTGGTAGACGGTTTCGTCGAAGCTGGTGTACGCGTTGAGGTCGGGCCCGAACCCGCTGCCGATCGATTCCAGGTATTCGACGATCGCGTGCTTGGCGAAGCGGGCGGTGCCGTTGAACGCCATGTGCTCCACGAAGTGCGCCAGCCCGCGCTGCGACTCCGCTTCCATGGCCGATCCGGCCTGTACCGCCAAGCGTAGCTGCGCCCGGTTCTGCGGCTCGACATTGCGCCGCACGTAGTAGACCAGGCCGTTGCTCAGCGCGCCCCGCCGGACCGCCGGGTCGAACGGCAGCGCTTCGGCATCCCGGCCCAGCGCCGCGGGGGCGCCCGCGGCCAGTACGACGGCCGCGCACAGCGCACGCCGGAACGCGTATCTCAGGTTCACTCTCATCTTTGCTTCGCGCCGGAATATAGCGGCCGGATATGGTACCGTCCATTTGAACGCGGGCCGCGCCCAGGCGCAGTGCGATCCGTCCCGCGTCTACCGTACGGGGGAGTTTCGTGTGGATCTGAGGCGGAGCCGCGCAGCCTATGCCCGGGCGCTCGACGCGCTGCCCGGCGGCGTGAACAGCCCGGTGCGGGCGTTTCGCCGGGTCGGCGGGGAGCCGGTGTTCTTCCGCAGCGGGCGCGGCAGCCGCTGCACCGATCTGGACGGCAACCAGTACACCGATTACTGCCTGTCGTGGGGGCCGCTGATCCATGGTCACGCCCCGCAGCCGGTGGTAGAGGCGGTGCGCCGCGCTGCCGTCGACGGCCTGTCGTTCGGCGCCTGTCACGAGCGCGAGTTGGAGCTGGCCGAGTTGGTGCTGGCCGCCTTTCCCGGCCGGCGGCGCCTGCGCGCAGTGAGCTCGGGGACCGAGGCGGTCATGACCGCGGTGCGCATTGCTCGCGCGGCGACCGGCAGGGACTTGGTCGTCAAGTTCGACGGCGGCTACCACGGCCACGCGGACGGCATGTTGGTCAAGGCCGGTTCCGGGCTGGCGACGCACGCGATCGCGGACTCGGCCGGCGTGCCGCGGGCGGTCGCCGCAACCACGGTGGTGGCGCCGTTCGACGACGACGCCGCGATCCGGGGCGTCTTTGCCGAGCTGGGCCGGCAGATCGCCGCGGTAGTGCTGGAACCGCTGCCCGCCAACAACGGCCTGCTGGTGCAGCGGCCCGACTGGCTGCGCTCGGTCGCGGCGCTGGCGCGGCGGGCCGGCGCGCTGCTGATCCTGGACGAGGTGATCAGCGGCTTCCGCCTGCGCTACGGCGGCTACGGCAGCGCGCTGGGGATCGACGCCGATCTGATCACCCTGGGCAAGGTGATCGGCGGCGGCATGGCCCTGGGCGCGGTGGTGGGGCCGGCGGAGCTGATGGACCGGCTCGCCCCGGACGGGGCGGTCTATCAGGCCGGCACGCTGAGCGGCAATCCGCTGTCGATGGCGGCCGGGATCGCGGCGCTGCGGTCGTTGCGCGGCGACCCGCCCTACGAGCGGCTGGAGCGGCTCGGCGCCCATCTGCAGGCCGCCATCGCGCGGATCGGCCGCGGCGACGTGCAGGTGCAGCGAGTCGGCTCGATCGTCTGGCTGTACCTCGCGGCCGGCGAGCTGCCCAGGCGACCCGGCGGCGTCGAGCCGGCGGCGGTCGACCGATTCGGCGCCGTGCACCGGCCGCTGCTGGAGCGGGGGCACTACCTGCCGCCGTCCGCCTACGAGGTGCTGTTTCTGAGCACCGCGCATACCGCGGCACAGGTCGAGCGGCTCGCCGCCGACCTGGACGCGGTGCTGAAGGCGGAGCACTCTTTCGTATCGGAGCGATGATGGATACCGATTCCCGCGACAAGCTGCTCGCCGACGTCGAGGCGTTCTGTCAGGAGGTTCGTCCGGTCGAGGATCTCTGCTACCTGGAGCACCGCTTCAACGACCAGGCGATCGATCTGGCGCGCAAGCACGACATCCTCGGCCTCAACGTTCCGGCCGCCTACGGCGGCCGGGGCGCAGACGTGCGTACCTACGTCCATGCCTTGACGCGCATCGGCCGCGAAGGCACCGGCGTGCGCACGCTGTTCTCCGGCCACTGCTCGATCGGTCAGACGACGGTGTTGGAATGGGGGACCGAGGAGCAGCGGCGGCGCGTGCTGCCGCGCACCGCCGCGGGCCGCACGATCACGGCGTTCGGGCTGACCGAACCCGAGGCCGGATCCAATCCGCGCGAGATGCAGATGACCTATCGCCGCGAAGGTGACCGGTTTCTCCTCAACGGGGTGAAGTACCTGATCTCCAACGGCAGCATCGCCGACCTGATCGTGGTCTTCGCCTATCCGGAGGCCACCGGCGATCCGGCCGGCGACCGGGCCCGGCGGTTCAGCGCCTTCATGGTCGAGACCGGCGCGGAGGGCATCGAGCGGGAGATGATGACCGCCAAGGTGGGGCTTCCGACCAGCGACACCTCCATGTTCGAGCTCACCGACTATCCGGTTCCGGTGGACAACCTGCTCGGCGCCGAGGGGCAGGGATTGGCCATCGCCATGCAGACGCTTCGCGCTGGCCGGCTGAGCGTCGCCGCCGGCTGCCTGGGCGTGATCGAGGACTGTCTGGAAGAGGCGTGCGGATACGCCAAGGAGCGCTCGCAGCACGGCAAGCAGATCGCGCGCCACCAGTTGGTGCAGGAGCACGTCGCCGGGATCGAGCTGGCCCGGCAGGCCAGCGAGAGCCTGATCCACACCGCCGCGGACGCAAAGCAGGCCGCCAACGACCATCCGGGCGACGCGGCCCTCGCGGCGCGGGCCGACCTGCTGGTGGCGGAAGCCAAGCTGTTCGCTTCCGACGCGGCGTTCCGCGCCGCCGACAGCGCCATGCAGGTGTTCGGCGGTCGCGGGTACTCGGAGTTGTTCCGCCCCGGACGCCACTGGAAGGACGTGCGCGTCTGCCGTATCTACGAGGGAACGGACGAGATACTCAAGCTCAAGATAGCGGCCGGCGTGCTCGGCAAGGAGTACGAGGCGTACCGCTGAGGCGGCGGCCCGGCCGCCGCCGGCGCTACCGCTGCGCGGCGAGTTGTGCCCGAAAGCCCTCCCAGGCGCTTGCGATCACCTTGCCGGCGGACGCCTTGATCAGACCGGCGCCGACCGGCTTGAGCAGCCCGCCCAGTTCGTCCACGGTCGCGGTCCAATCGACGGCGGCGCCGCCGCCGGCCTCGCGCAGGTCGAAGGTGGTGGTGACCGCGGCCATCGATCCGATCCCCTTGCTGCGGATAGCGAGCACCAGCCGCGGCTCCCTGCGCTCCCGCACGTCGATCGTGGTCGACAGTGAGCCGGTCAGAAAGGACAGCGCCGGCTTTACCTTGCAGGTCAGACGGCCGCCGGTCGTGCGGGCGGGCGAAGACATGCCGGGAATCGCCCTTGCCAGGAAGGACAGATCGGACAGCCGCCGCCACACCTCCGCGACCGGCTCGGCGAAGCCCTCGCTACCGGACAACTCGATCATCGCGCCTCCCGCTCGACGACCACGCCGCATGCCTCGCCGCCGCCGACGCACAGCGCCGCCACGCCGCGCGCGGTGCGCCCGCGGGGCAGTGCGGCAAGGGAATGCAGGAGGGTGGTCAGGATACGGGCGCCGCTGGCGCCGATCGGATGGCCGAGCGCCACCGCGCCGCCGTCGACGTTGGTCCGCTCGCCGTCGATGCCCAGGTCGCGTTCCACCGCCAAGTTGCCGGCGGCGAACGCCTCGTTGATCTCGAACCGGTCGATGTCGTCGATCCCCAGGCCGGCTCGGTCCAGCATGGGGGGCACCAACAGCGCCGGCGCCACCAGGAACCGCGCGGGCGCGGCCGCGACGCTGCCGTGGGCGACCAGCGCCGCCAGCGGCGTGATACCCAGATCGGCCGCGCGGCGTTCGGTCATCACCACGCACGCGGCGGCGCCGTCGTTGAGCGAAGATGCGTTGGCCGCCGTGATCGTCCCGTCGGCGGAAAACGCCGGGCGCAACGAGGTCAGCTTGTCGAAGTCGGCGCGGCCCGGCTCCTCGTCGGCCGTCACCGGCGGGCGGTCGCCGTGCACGGCGACCGGTACGATCTCAGCGTCCCAGCGCCCGTCGCGCTGCGCACCGAGCGCGCGGCGGTAGGAGCGCTCCGCGTAGGCATCCTGCGCGGTGCGGTCGATTCGGTATTCGCGGGCGATCAACTCGGCGGCATCCCCCATGTGAAAGTCGTTGTACACGTCCCAGAGCCCGTCGACGATCATGCTGTCGTCGACCCGCCGGTGTCCGTAGCCGAAGCCGCGGCGGGCGCCCGACAGCAGGTACGGCGCGTTGGACATGCTCTCCATGCCGCCGGCCACGACGATGCCCGCATCGCCTGCGAGCACGGCCCGCGCCGCCAGGATCACCGCCTGCAATCCGGAGCCGCATACCTTGTTGACGGTGGTGCACGGCACCGCCTCCGACAGTCCGGCGCCGATCGCCGCCTGCCGGGCCGGTGCCTGACCCGCCCCGGCGGTGAGCACTTGGCCCATGAACACCTCGTCCACGGCCGGCAGGGCCAAGCCGGCGCGCCGTACCGCCGCGCGGATCGCTGCCGCCCCCAGGCGCGGAGCCGGTACCGCCGCCAGCGCGCCGCCCAGCGCGCCGATCGGAGTACGGCATGCCGCGGCGATCACGGCGCGTTCAGCGGGCATATCGCAAGCCTGCAGTCTGCCGGATCGGCCCTCCGCCGGCAAGCGCGCGCCGGCGGTCGTGTTGCGTGCGCGCGGCGCTCTCGCCCATGATGGCGTCCCCATGGATTCCGGTCGTCCGAGCAAGTCCGTGCGGGCGCACTTCACCTACCGCGGAGCGCGGCTCGCCGAAATTTCGTTTCCCCTTGGCGGGATCGGTTCCGGATCGATCGGTCTGGCCGGCAACGGCCGGTTGATCGACTGGGAGATATTCAACCGGCCGAACAAGGGCAGCGTGAATGGCTTCAGCCACTTTGCCGTCAAGGCGGAACGCGACGGCGAAGTGGTGGACGCCCGCGTGCTGCACGGCGACCTCACCGGACCGCTGTCCGGCAGTTTGCGCACGACTTGGCTGAACAGCTTCGGATTCGGCCCGATGCGCGCTTCCCTGGGCGGCCTGCCGCACTTCGAGCAGGTGGAGTTCGAGGGCACGTTTCCCGTGGCCACGCTCTCCTTCGCCGATGCGAAGTTCCCGGGCGCCGTCTCTCTGCGCGCCTTCAACCCCTTCATTCCCGGCAATGCCGACGACTCCAGCATTCCGGCCGCCTGTTTCGAGCTGCAGGTGGCCAACCCCGGCGGCGGAGACCTGGACTACACCGCGGCGCTGGCGGTCACCAACCCCGCCGGTGCCGGCCCCGGCGCGCCGGTCAACCGCGCCCGGCTCGACGGCCGGCTCCGGCTGCTCACCCTGGGCACCAGCGGCATCGCCGCCGGCCATCCGCGCTACGGCGACCTCACCATCGCCACCGACTGCGGCGACGCCAGCTTTCAGGAGTACTGGTTTCGGGGCATGTGGTTCGACGACCTCACCGTCTACTGGCACGACTTCACCGCTCCGGGCGGCTTCGAGAACCGCAGCTACCCTGAGCCGAGTGAAGCCGACGGGGGCGGCTTCGGCAGTGACGCCACCGGCGTGCTGGCGGCACGGGTCCGCGTACCCTCGGGGGAGACCCGAACCGTGCGCTTCGTCCTGACCTGGAGCTACCCCAACTGCGTCAACTACTGGCACCCGGTGGGAGTCGAGCACGAACAGCGGGCCGACCCGGCGCCGGCGTGCGACGTCGCGGAGTGGCGCAACCACTACGCGACGCGGTTCGCCGACTCCGCGGCCAGCGCCGGCTACTGCCTGCGGGAGTGGGACCGGCTGCGGGGTGAGACCCTGACGTTCCGCGACGCGCTGTACGCCAGCAGCGTTCCTCCGGCCGTACTCGATGCCGCTGCCGCCACCCTGTCGGTGCTCAAGAGCCCGACCGTGCTGCGTCTGGAGGACGGCACCTTCTACGGTTTCGAGGGGGTACGCGTCGACCAGGGCTGCTGCGAAGGGAGCTGCGCTCACGTGTGGAACTACGCGTACGCGCTGCCGTTTCTGTTCCCCGACCTGGAGCGGTCGATGCGCGACGCCGACTTCCGCTACAACGCCGGTCCCGACGGCGGCATGACGTTCCGCCTGCAGCTCCCGTTGGGGCGCGAGCGCCTGCGCTTCCGGCCCTGCGCGGACGGCCAGTTCGGCGGGGTGATCAAGGCGTACCGCGACTGGAAGATCAGCGGCGACTCCGAATGGTTGCGCGGCCACTGGGAGACGATCAAGAAGAACATCTCCTTCGCCTGGGCCGAAGGCAACGCCGACCGCTGGGACGCCGATCGCGACGGCGTCCTGGAAGGACGCCAGCACCACACGCTCGACATGGAGCTGTTCGGCCCCAACTCCTGGCTCACCGGTTTCTACCTGGCGGCGCTCGCCGCGGGAGCCGAGATGGCCGACCACTTCGGCGACTCCGACACCGCCGCGGAGTACCGGCGGCTGTTTGCGCGCGGCAAGGACTGGACCGACCGCAACCTGTTCAACGGCGAGTACTACCAGCAGCGGATCGACCTGGCCGACCGCGCCATCCTGCAGGCATACGCAGCGAGCGACCCGCAGGAGAGCTACCGGGGCGGGCGCAGTCAGGTGGGGCGCTACTGGGACGCCGAGCACGGCCAGATCAAGTACCAGGTGGGCGAAGGGTGCGCGATCGACCAGGTGCTGGCCCAGTGGCACGCCAACATCTGCGGACTTGGCGAGGTGTTCGACCGCGGCCGCGCGCGCTCCGCGCTGGCGGCCATCTACCGCTACAACTTCAAGCGCTCGTTCCGGGATCACTTCAACCCGGCGCGGCTGTACGCGGTCGATGACGAGGCCGGCACCATCATCTGCTCCTATCCGCGCGCCATGCCGGTGGTGCCGATCACCTATGCCCAGGAGACCATGCACGGATTCGAGTATCAGGCGGCCGGCCACATGATCCAGGAGGGGATGCTCGCCGAAGGGTTGGACTTGGTGAAGGCGGTGCGCGACCGCTACGACGGCAGCCGGCGCAATCCCTGGAACGAGATCGAGTGCGGCAGCAACTACGCCCGTTCGATGGCCGCGTTCGCCCTGCTGCTGGCGTACTCGGGTTTCGAGTTCGACGCCGTGCGGGGCCACGTCGGGTTCAGCCCGAAGACGGCGGACACGCCGTTTACCGCCTTCTGGAGCCTGGGCTCCGGCTGGGGCACCTGTACGCTCGATACGGCGGCGATCCGGCTCCAGGTCGAGTCCGGCGAGCTGCCGCTTTCGAGCTTCACCTCCAACCGCCTCGAAGAAGCCGCCGGCGGCTCGGTGACCGGCGTGCGGGTCGGCGGCGCCAAGACCGCCTTTCGCCGGGACGGCGCAACGCTCACCTTCGCCGATCGGATCTGCGTGACCCCCGGCGCGCCGCTCACCGTCTCTCTGGGCGCGCGGAGCCGATGATCGCGGGCACCGCGCCGCGCTGGTCGATCGGGCCGGCGCCCGCCGCTTTCGAACCGACCGCCGCCTTCGAACTGACCGCCGGCATCGACATCCGCCAGAACCGCTACCAGGGGTGGCGCCCGGTGGCCGGCGCCTGGGATCCTCGTTCGGTTCCGTTCAACGTCCACGACACCGGCCAGGTGCGGCCCAACGGAACGGCGTTCGGCACGCAGCCGGCAGGCGGCGCGTTCCCCGGACAGGGACCGGTCACCGGCTTCCAGGGCCGGCGCCTGGTGAACAGCAAGAACCGCAATCTCGGCACCCTGATCGGCGAGCTGCAGTCGGAGGTGTTCACCATCGCCGGCGACGGCATCGACTTCCTGATCGGCGGCGGCGACTTCGCCGACGTCACCTGCCTGAACCTGTACGTGAACGGCGCCGCCGGCTGGGAACGGGTGCGCTCCGCCACCGGCGAACGCAACCTGGAGCTGGTTCGGCGCGGCTGGGACGTGGCGGCGTTCCGCGGCCGGCAGGCGTACCTGCAGATCCTCGACTACGCTCCGGTGGAACCGTGGGGGTGGCACGCCGCGCCGCGCTACCCGGAGGATGACTGGGGCTTCATCCTGGTCGACGACATCCGCCAGACCGACGGCGCCGCCAACCCGCGGCGCGTCGACGCCGCGGGAGACCGGGCGCGCAACTTCGATTTCGAGACGCTGCTGCCGGACCGGTTCGCCGTGACCGCGGTGCAGGGCGCCGGCGGCGCCGGCGTCTTCGAGGTGCATGACCGCAGCCGGGGCGGCGTAGTCGGCCGGCTCCACTGCGACGCCGCGGTAACGCAGTGCGCCGCCGGCCTGTGGCGCGTGTCGCTCGCCTGGCGCTACCGGGGGACGGCGGTGAGCGGGGTCAAACTGCTCCTCACCAGCCGCATGCCGATCACCGCCGCGGATGCGCGCTACACCCTGCACCCCGGGCTGCTGTACGACGGCAACCCCACCGCCGAGGCGTGCCACTACCTGGGCGAGGACTTTCCCGAGGCGGCCGCCACGGTCCCCGCCGGATTCAGCGTCGAGGACGCGGAACGGGTGTGCGCCGGCTGGGTGGCGCCGCAACGCCGGGCTGCCGACCCGGCCGCCAGCGTGCGGCTGCAGGTCGACCCCGAGTCGGGCCGTTACGAGGCGGTGCATCAGATACCGGAGTCCGCCGTGTTCGGACGCCGGCTGCTGCTGGACAGCGACGCACGACTTACCCTGGAGGACGGCGCCCGTTACGCCAAGACGTTCTATCTGTATGCCGCCGCCCGCCGGCGCGGCGCCGTCTACCGCCCCGGCTACTGCGGCGCGCTCTCGGCGGCGTGGCGTCAGCTCTACCCCGACTCGCCGACCAACCCGCCGCACACCCTGCGCGCCGACTACGAGCTGCGCCTGCGCACGATGCTCGATGACCGCGGGCTGATCCAGGAGATCGCGCGCGGCGGGCGCACGTATCGCGTGTTCTACGTCGGGCGCTGGGTGTACGGCGATGCCCCGACCGGCGGCGGGCGGTTCCTGCCCAAGGAGTACTTCCACCGCTTCGTCGGCTTCTCGTGGTCCGGCATGGCCGGGTTGGCGGCCCACGCGGCGCTGGACCACGGCCTGCGCCACGACGACGACGGCGCGATGCGGGTCGCCGTCGACACGCTCGACTTCTTCGCCGAGCACGGCCGGTCCCCGCTGGGCATCCTCTATCCCACCTACCATGAGGACCACGCCGGGATCGTCGACGCCTTCGGCACCTACTACGACGCCGGCCGCATCGACATGGGTCCCCTGGGCGAGGGGTTGTACTGGTATCTGCGCTGCGCCGAGCGGCTCCGCCGGCACGGGAGCGAGCCGCCGCAGAGTTGGACCGTGGCGGTGCGCGGCTCCCTTGACCGCATCATGGCGCTGTTCCCGGACGCCGACGTGCCGGGGCGCATCGACGGCGCCTCCGGGGAGCCGGCGGCGCGGCGCATCCAGCTCCTCTACTGGGAGCGCTCGCGCTGGACCGACCGCCAGACCCGCACGGCGGACATCCGCTTCGCCAAGCCCAGCGAGCGCGGCGCTACCAACTTCGTCTATCTGATCTGGGCGTACGTGCGCGCTGCCGGCTATTTCGATGAGCAGCGCTATCTCGATTACGCCGTTCTGCTGGGCGAGCTGGCGCTGCAGGTGATGGAGCGATTCGGGGTGTTCGCCGGCTCCGAGATGGACTTCTACAACATCGACAAGCGCCAGGGTCACGCGCTGCTGGCCGCCCACAACGAGCTGTACGCCGCCACCGGCGACCGGCGCTGGCTGGCTGCCGCGGAAGTGGCGGCCAGTTGGTTCGGGAGCTGGCAGTACCACTACAACGCCTGCACCGCCGGCGTCGAGCACCTGCCGCTGGGCCGCTGGGACTACCGCACGGTCGGCGGCACCACCGTCGACGTCAAGTACTCCACCAACAATCTGGTGTACGCCCAGGGCGCCGCGGAGCTATTGAAGCTGTGGCGGTACACCGCCGACCCGGAATGGTTCGAGCGCGCCCGGGCGCTGCTGCATCAAGGGGTGCAGAGCTCGCTGACGGAAGAGAAGCGGCGCTGGCTCAACGCGCATTACCAGTCGGAAGCCCGGGTGCCGGCGCAGCATGCGTTCAATCCCGACACCCGGTTCGACCCCGCCTGCCTTGGCGGCGGTACGGAAGACGTGCTCCCGGCCTGGCCCTACCGCGGCAACTGGACCACCAAGTACGGAGCGATCCTGAGCATGTACATGCTGGCCGAGGCGCTGGACGTGGGTCCCATTCTGGCCCGCTACGGGGGCGTGACCTGCCGGCTGGGCGACGCGCCGCAACGGGACTGGGTGGGCGCACTGGAGACCGTCGATCGGGTGCGCGCGTGGCGCGCAGGCGGCGCCCTCACCATCGAGGCGCGCAACCTGGTGCCGGCCGCCGCCCGCTACACGGCCCGGGTGCTCGATGCCGGCGGCAAGCCCGTGGCGGAAGCCTCCGCCGATTTCGGTCCCGGCGCCGACGGGCGCATCCGGGTACCGCTCACCGGGTGACGCCGCGGCGCGCGGGATACTCCGATCCGACCGGCGCGCTGGTCGATTGCTACCTGCGGCCGGATCCGGTTAGGCTGCGCCGGCCGAAAGACCGACAGAGTACCGGAGGACCACCGTGAATCGATTACTGATGACATGTGCGCTGCTCCTGGCGGGCGGCGCCCTGGCGACGGCCAGCGCCCAGGAGGAGTCCGAGGGCGCAGCCCCCATGATGAGCGCCGCCGCCACCGGCTCCGGGGGCTATCAGGAGGCGCCGGCGTTCGCGGAGCGGTTGGCGGCCGGCGAACTGCCCCCGGTGGCCGAGCGGCTCCCGGAGAACCCGCTGGTGCTCACGCTGGAACGGAGCGCAGCTCCCGACGGCATGCTCGACGAGCTTCAGATCGGCAGCTACGGCGGCACCGTGCGGCTGATCAACCTGGCGCCCAACTTCGCGCCGGAAATGTACTTCATGACGATCGAGACGCTGCTGGCGCGGCCCGGCTGGATCAGCATGGGACATCCGCTCACCGGCAACATCTACGAAAGCTACGACATCAGTCCTGACGGCACCACGTTCACCTTTCAGTTGCGCCGCGGCATGCGCTGGTCGGACGGCGAACCGCTGACGACGGCGGACGTGGCGTTCCACTACGAGGAGATACTGCTCAACGAGCAGCTCACCCCTAACGTCGGCTGGCAATACCGCTCCGGCCTGAGCCCCACCGGCGACGTGTACGACCTGGAGGTGATCGACGACTACTCGTATCGCATCACCTTCGCGGAGCCGACTCCCGGTTTCCTGGACGAGATCAACAAGCCGTGGATGGACTACACGTCGTTCGTGCAGCCCAAGCACTACCTGTCTCAGTTCCACGCCAACTTCGCCGGCGCCGAGGAGTTGGCGGCAAAGGTGGCGGCCGCCGATCTGCTGGCCGACGAGTGGCCGCGCCTGTTCCAGATCAAGATGCTCACGCCCTGGGAAGCGAAGACCCCGGACGTGGTGGACATTCCGGTGCTGCACCCGTGGGTGGTGACCAGCACCTCGCCGACGCAGACCGTGTTCGAGCGCAACCCGTACTACTTCAAGGTCGACGCTGCCGGCAATCAGCTCCCCTACATCGATCGCATCGTCAGCACCAAGGTGGAGGGCCCCGAGGGCGCCAGCCTGAAGATCATCGCCGGAGAAGTGGATCTGGCCGACGAGTTGGCGAAGATATCGTCGCTGCCGCTCTACCGCGAAAACGAAGACAAGGGGTACCGCGCGCTCACCTCGGGGGTCGCCTATAACCCGGTCGTGCACGCCTTCAACTTCGGATACGAAGATCCGGTATGGCGCCAACTGGCCGGTGATCTGCGCTTCCGCCGGGCGTTGAACCTGGCCATCGAACGCGATGAGATCATCGATGCGGTGTACTACGGCTTTGCCTCGCCGCCGGAGTGGATTCCCGCAACCTACGACCCGGAAGAGGCGAATCGGCTGCTGGATGCGGTGAGCCTGGACAAGCGCGACACCGACGGCTGGCGTCTGGCGCCCGACGGGTCGCGCTTCGAGATCAACCTGGAGGTGACCGCGCATCTGCCGGATACGGTGCCGGCCAACGAGCTGATCGTCGAACATTACCGCGCGGTGGGGCTGTATACGACCCTGGAGGTGGTGGACATCGGCCTGTTCATCGAGCGCCGCAACGCCAACCAGTACCAGATCGATACGTTGTGGAACGAGGCGACCACCCTGCACGCCTTCGGCCATGCCAAGGACCATCTGATCAACCACATTCCGCCGTGGAGTCAGTGGTATCGGTCGGGCGGCGAGCAGGGAGAGGAGCCGCCGGTATGGTTCCAGGAACTGTACGACCTGGGACTCGGCATAGGCCCGGGAATTCCGTGGGACCAGGAGATCGTCGATCGCTACCGGCAGACGTTCTTCGAGACGATCCCACAGATCAACGTGACCTATGATCCGGCGACCGTGCTGATCGTCAACGAGCAACTCGGCAACCTGTTCACCGAGGGCGTAGCGCAGTGGGTGATCTACAGCTCGGAACAGCTCTATTACCGGAACTGACCGCTCCAAGCCGGCGCATGCCTTCCGGGGCTTCTGAGCGCCGGAGGGCATATGCTTGAGTACGTCGCGCGGCGGGTGGCGGCGTTCGTGCCGCTCCTGTTCCTGATCTCGGCGGTGAGCTTCGCGATCATCGAGCTCCCGCCGGGAGACTATCTCACCTCGTACCTGCTGCAGTTGGAGCTCCAGGGAAACCGGGTCACCGACGAGCAGGTGGCGAACCTCTCCGCATACTACGGGTTGGACCAGCCGGTCTACGCTCGCTATCTGCTGTGGCTGCGCAACATCGTCCTGCGCGGCAACCTCGGCTGGTCCTTCGCCCATGACCGGCCGGTGTCCGCCGTGATCGGCGAACGGATCGGACTGACGCTGGTGGTAACCGTCTCCACCCTCGTCTTCACCTACCTGGCGGCGGTGCCGATCGGCGTCTATTCGGCGGTGCGGCAGTATTCCTTCTTCGACTACTTCTGGACCTTCTGGGGATTCGTGGGGCTGGCCGTTCCCAACTTCCTGTTCGCGCTGGTGCTCCTGTGGATCGCGTTCCGATACTTCGGAGTCGCCATTACCGGACTGTTCGCGCCCGAGTACGTCGACGCGCCGTGGAGTCTGGCGCGGGTGTGGAGCATGCTGCAACGGCTGTGGGCGCCGGTCCTGGTGGTAGGCACCGCCGGGATGGCGGGGTTGATCCGCGTCATGCGCGGCACCTTGCTGGACGAGCTGCGCAAGCAGTACGTGGTGACCGCGCGCGCCAAGGGAGTCGGTGAAGGAAGGTTGCTGTTCAAGTATCCGGTCCGGCTTGCCATCAACCCGATCGTCAGCGGCATCGGCTGGCTGCTGCCGGCCATCATTTCCGGCGCCACGATCACGTCCATCGTGCTCAATCTGCCCACTACCGGGCCGGTGTTGCTGGGCGCGCTGCAGGCGCAGGACATGTACCTGGCGGGCAGCTTCGTGATGATCCTCAGCGTCCTGGTGCTGGCCGGCAACCTCATCTCGGACATCGTGCTGGCCTGGGTCGATCCCCGTATCCGGTTCGATCGCATCGAGTCGTGAGCACGCGCGCCGGCGACGACGACCGCTACTACGTCGCGTCGCAGTGGCGCATGATGTGGTGGAAGTTTCGCCGCCACCGGCTGGCGCTGGTGGCGGCCCCGGCGCTGGCGCTGCTGTACGTGGCGGCGTTGTTCGCGGACTTCGCCGCCCCGTACGGGGTGACCACCCGTTTTCCCGACCACTTGAACGCGCCGCCGAACCTCATCCGCATAGCCGGCGGCGCCGGCGGTGCGTACGTGTATGGCCTGCGGCTGGAGCGTCACCCGTACACGATGCGCAAGACATACCAGCTCGATCGCGAGCGGCGGTACCCGGTCCGGTTCTTCGGCGCGGGCGAGGAATACCGTTTCCTGGGGCTGTTCAAGACCCGCACGCACCTGTTCGTCCCGGCCGAGGAAGGCGCGCCCCTGTTTCTGTTCGGTACCGACCGGTTGGGGCGCGACCTGTTTTCCCGGGTGCTGCACGCCGCCCGTATCTCCCTGTCGATCGGCATGGTGGGCGTGTCGATCAGTACCGTTCTGGGAGTGCTCCTCGGCGGTCTGGCCGGCTACTTCGGCGGCCTCGCGGACCGCGTGGTGATGCGTCTGGTCGATCTGCTGTCGTCCATTCCCACCATTCCGCTGTGGATGGGGCTGGCCGCGGCGGTACCCCGGCAGTGGAGCGTGGTCACGACCTATTTCGCCATCACGCTGATCCTGTCGCTGGTCGGCTGGACGCAACTCGCCCGCGTGGTGCGCGGTCGCTTCCTGTCGCTGCGCGAGGAGGACTTCGTGATGGCCGCGGTGGTGTCGGCGGCGACCGAGCGCGCCATCATCTTCGGGCACCTGCTGCCGTCGTTCCTGAGCTACGTCATCGTGTCGCTGACCCTGGCGATTCCGGCGATGATCCTGGGCGAAACCGCTTTGAGCTTTCTGGGTCTCGGCATCCAGCCGCCGGCGGTGAGCTGGGGCACGTTGCTGCAGGACGCGCAGAACTTCCAGGCGGTGGCGCGACAACCGTGGCTGCTCATCCCGTGCCTCTTCGTGGTGTTGACGGTGCTCCTCTACAACTTTCTCGGCGACGGCCTGCGCGACGCCGCCGATCCGTACTCCTGAGCGACCGCCTGCGCGTTTCGGTCAGCGCGGCGTTCGGCCGCCTCCGTGGGAGCCTGATTCGTCAAGTCACGACTTGTCCAATCACGCAGATCGACGTGGTCGGCATGCGCGACGACAACTGGACCGATCTGGGCGAATGCAAGTGGGGCGCCGTCCGCTCACCGGCGGCCCTGGAAGCGGAACTCGACCGGAAGGCCGAGCGATACCCGAACAGCCGCGGCGCTACGCTCGGCCGCCGCTACTTCGTACGGCGCGCGCCGACCGCTCGGCGCGGTCGGGACGGCTGGTATTCGCTGGATGACCTCTACGAGCTGGCCGGCGCCGCGTCGTCGTAGAAGCGCGCGCCGGATGCGGCCACGCGGCGCAGCAGCTCGGCCGGCGCGAAGCGCTCGCCGTGGCGGTCGCGCAGCGCCTCCAGCGCGGCGACGATCCGCGCCGCGCCGTGATCGTCGGCGTGCGCCAGGATGCCGCCGCGGTCTTGAGGAAATCCAGTGCCCAGGATCATCGTCATGTCCAGCGGCATCGGTTCGTTGACGATCCCTTCCTCCAGGCACCGGCTCGCCTCGTTGACCATCAGCGCCAGGCAGCGGTGCAGGTCGTCGCCGGTCGCCGCTCGCCGCTCGCCGGCCGGCCGCAGCGCCGCGGCCGCCGGGTTCGGCCGAGCGTCGCGGCCGGCGCCATACCGGTAGAAGCCGGCGCCGCTCTTGCGGCCCAGCATCCCGGCCGCGACCAGTGCGCGCGCCGGCTCCGGGCACCGGTAGCGGTCGCCGAACGAGCGCTTGAGGGAATCGGCGATCTTCACGGTGACGTCGATGCCGATCTCGTCCATGAGCCGGTACGGCCCCATCGGCAGGCCGAAACCGCCGGCCAGCCGGTCCAGCCCGTCCAGGTCTTCGATCTCGCCGGCCAGGTGCAGCGCTTCCAGCAGGTACGGGAACAGCACGCGGTTGGACACGAACCCCGGCCGGCCGCCCACCACGATCGGCGTCTTGCCCAGGCCGCGCGCCAGCGCCAGCGCCGTGGCCGTCACCGCGTCCGCAGTGCCGGGCGCGCGGGCGATCTCCACCAGGGGCATGCGGTTCACCGGATTGAAGAAGTGCACCGCCACGAGCCGCTCGGGCCGCCGCAGCGCCGCCGCCAGTTCGTCGATCGGCAGCGACGACGTGTTGGTGGCGATGACGGTATCGGCGCCGACCCGCTCTTCCAGTGCGCGCAACACCCGTTTCTTGAGGTCGAGGTCCTCGGTCACCGCTTCGATCACCAGATCCGCAGCCTCCAGCGCCGCAAGGTCGGTCGCGGCCTCGATCCGGCCGAGCCTTTCCTCCACGTCCGCGGCGGTCATGCGGCCGCGCCGCAGCGGGTAGTCGTACATGGAGCGCGCCGCCTGCATGCCCCGGTCGAGCCGGTCCTGATCGACGTCGCGCATGACCACCGGCAGGCCGGCGTCGCCGAGCGCCCAGGCGACGCCGGCGCCCATGGTGCCGGCGCCGAGCACCGCCGGCCGCCGGACCGGCAGCGGGGCGGCGGTGATACCCCAGCGTTCCTTGCGCAGCCGGTCGCGGTTGAAGAACATCCGCATCAGGTTGCGCCCGGCGCGGCTGCGGACCCGGGCCACGAACGCTGCCCGTTCCAGGTCGAGACCGGCGGCCATCGACGTCCCGGCCGAGGCGCGCACGACCTGCAGCGCGGCCAGCGGCGCTTCGTGGTGCAGCCGGCCGGCGGCGATGCGCTGCTTCGCCGCCGCGGTCTGCTGCGCGCTGACCGCCGGCGCCGGCATATCCGGATCGGTCCGGTCGGGCGCCGCTGCCAGCAACTCGTCCAGGGCGCGGTCCAGGTCACCGCTCGCCGCGCACCCGGCGGCAAGGCCGAGTTCCACGGCGCGCGGTCCGTCCACCGGTCGGCCCCCGCAGATCATTTCCAGGGCCGGCGCCGCCCCTATCAGCCGGGAAAGCCGCTGGGTGCCGCCCCAGCCGGGGATCAGCCCCAGGGTCACCTCCGGCAGACCCAGCACGCACCGGCGGTCGCCGGAGACCAGCCGGCAGGTGGTGGATAGGGCGAACTCCAGCCCGCCGCCCAGACAGGCGCCGTCGATCACGCTGACGGTCGGCATCCGCAGCGCCGCCACCCGACTGAACAGGCGCTGGCCGCGGGCGATGAAGGCGTCCGCCGCCTGCGGGCGGATGAGCGTCCGCAGTTCGTTGATGTCGGCGCCGGCGATGAAGCAGCCCGGCTTGGCGCTGCGGAACACCGCCGCGCGGATATCGACGTCGGCCTCGAGGTCGTCGAGCAGGCGTTCCAACTCGTCGAACACCGGGGTGGAGAAGGTGTTCACCTTCGAGCCCGGCTGGTCGAAGAGCACTTCCAGCCGCCCGCCCGGGAGCCGTTGCGCGGTGATGGTCGCCATGGCGGAGACATGGTAGTCCGCCGGCCGGCTCCTTGACAGCCGGCAGCGGCGTCGCCAGTGTCGGCCCCGTGGCGCAGATGACCTTCGCGCAATCGATCAACGCCGGCCTCCGGGAGGAGATGCGGCGGGACGCGGACATGGTGGTGATGGGCGAAGACGTCGGCCACTACGGCGGCGTGTTCGGCGTCACCCGCGGCCTGCAGGAGGAGTTCGGCGCCGAGCGGGTGCGCGACGCGCCGTTATGCGAGGCGGCGATCGTGGGCTTCTGCGTCGGGCTGGCCGTGGCCGGCAAGCCGGCGGTCGCCGAGCTGGAGTTCATGGACTTCGTCACCTTCGCCATGGACCCGATCGTCAACCAGGCGGCCAAGCTCCGCTATTTCTGGGGCGGCCAGGTATCGGTGCCGCTGGTGGTACGCGCCCCGGTGGCCGCCAACCTGGGCTTCGGCAGCCAGCACTCGCAGAGCCTGGAGGCGTGGTTCATGCACGTGCCCGGCCTGCGCATCGCCATGCCCTCCAACGGCCATGACGCCAAGGGCCTGATCAAGACCGCGGTCCGCGACCCCAACCCGGTCCTGTTCATCGAGAACATCAGCCTCTACCCCAGCCGCGTCGAGATACCGGACCAGGAATACCTGATCCCCTTCGGACAGGCGCGTGTGGTCCGCGCCGGCACCGACGTTACCGTGGTGGCGCTGGCGTCGATGGTGCCCCGCGCGATGGAGGCCGCCGACGCGCTGGCGGCGGACGGCGTCAGCGTGGAAGTCATCGATCCGCGCACGCTGGCGCCGCTCGACATCGCCACGATCGTGGAGTCGGTGAAGAAGACCGGCCGCGTGGTGATCGCGCACGTGGCGCACAAGACCGGCGGCGCCGGCGCGGAGATCGCGCAGCAGATCACCGAACTGGCGTTCGATCACCTGGAAGCTCCGGTGCGCCGGGTCGCGGCGCTGGACAACCCGGTGCCGGCCAGTCAGCCGCTGGAGACGCACCTGTTTCCGGGCACCGACGAGTTGGTGGAGGCGTGCCGTGCCCTCGGCTGACCGGCCCCCGGCCGACCCGCCGGCGGAGCTGCGGCGGGCAGAGGTATTGCGGCGCATGTGGCTGATCCGTCACTTCGAGGAGGCGGCGATTCGCCTGTACGGCGAAGGCCGCTACCGGGGCTCGACCCATCCGTATATCGCCCAGGAGGCGACCGCGCTGGCCGTGTGCGCAGCGCTGCGCCCGACCGATACGGTGCTGGCCACCTACCGCGGCCACGGCGCGGCGATCGCCGCCGGCTGCGACGTGACCGCCATGGTGGCGGAGCTGTTGGGCAAGGAGAGCGGCCTGTGCAAGGGCAAGGGCGGCTCCATGCATTTCAGCCACGTCGGCGATCGTCTGTTCGGCTGCAACGCCATCGTCTCCGGCCAGATTCCGATGGCCGGCGGCATCGCCCTGGCCACGCGTATCGACGGCGGCGACGCGGTCACGGTCGCGTTCTTCGGGGACGGCGCCTCCTGCGAGGGGGTGTTCTACGAGACCCTGAACATGGCCGCGCTCTGGAAGCTGCCACTGCTCCTGGTGTGCGAGAACAATGAGTACGCGATCTCCACCCATTACACGCAGGCGCTGAGCGTGGCGCGCATCTCCGACCGGGCGCGGGGATTCGGGCTGCCGGGCGTCCACGTGGACGGCTGCGACTACGACGCCGTGCACGACGTAGCGGCTCAGGCGGTCGAACGAGCGCGGGCCGGCGACGGCCCCACGCTGATCGAGGCCAAGACCGTCCGCTGGACCCGGCACAGCGCCGTGGCGGCCGGCGGTTCGAGCGAGGGCGCCGAGCGGTGGCGGGAGACCGATCCGATCCCGCGCTTCACCAAGCTGGCGATCGCCGAGGGGGCGTTGGACGAAGCGGCGGCCGAGCGCATCCGCGGCGAGGCGCAGGCGGAGGTCGAGCGCGCCGTCGAGGCGGCGATCGCCGCGCCCTTTCCGCCGCTTTCGGCATTGACCGCCGACGTGTTCGCCTGACGCGCATGGTAGAGGCCGTCATCCCCAAGCTGGACGAAACGACGGAGGCCGCCACCGTCGAGCGCTGGCTGGTGCAGGAGGGGGAGCGAGTGGAGCAGGGGCAGGCGATCTGCGAGGTGGAGACCGACAAGGCGCTGGTCCAGGTCGAAGCCCCGGCCGCAGGCACCCTGCGGCGTCAGCTCGTAGCGGCGGGAACCGAGGTGCCGCCGCTGACCGTCGTCGCGCTGGTGGGCGATCCGGGCGAGCCGATCGCGGAGGTCGACCCGTTCGCCCGTACCGGCGGCGGAGCGCAGTCCGCCGCGCCGGCCGCCGGCGCTCAGGCTGGCGTATCGCCGGCCGGCGCGTCGCCGGCCCCGGCGGGACCGATCGCCTCGCCGCGCGCGAGGCGGCTGGCCGAGGAACTGGGCGTCGACCTGCGGACCGTCACCGGCACCGGGCCGGGCGGCAAGATCACCGATCGAGACGTACAGCGGGCGGCCGGCTCATGAATCGGGCGAGCGCACCGGTCTTCTTCGACGCGGCGGCCATCGCATGGCAGGCGCACCCGCTGTTCCCGCAGATCGACATCAAGGACCTGCAGCCGGGAGCCGTCCATCCGGCGGGCGCATTCAGCCTGATGCGCGTCAGGGTCGCGGCCGGCGGCCGCATCGATCCGCACACCCATCCCGTGGAGACGGAGACCGCCTGCCTGCTGGGGGGCTCCGCGCGGTTGCTCTGCGACGGAGCCACGACCGAGCTGCGCGCCGGCGGCGGCGTCTCCATCCCGCCCGGCCTGGAACACTCGCTGGAAGCCGACTCGGAGGTAGAGCTGCTCGCCATCCATACCCCGCCGCTGCGCTGAGCGCGCGCCGATCCGGGTGGATGCGCTCCGGCGTCACGTCGGTTACACTGCCGGCATCGAACTCAAGCTGGCCGGCGCGGACTTCACGTTCCCCCTGCTGTCGCATGACGACTCGCTCAGGCTGATCGCCATGCTGGGGCTGACCGGCGTCGACATAGGGCTGTTCGAGGAACGCTCGCACCTCTACCCCAGCCGCGTGCTGGCGAACCCCGGGGCGTCCTCGGCCGACTTGGCATCCCGCGTGACCGACAAGGGACTCGCCATCGCCGACATCTTCCTGCAGACCGCCGGCTTCGACGTCATGACGGTGAACCATCCCGACGCGGCCCAACGGCGCGGCTCGCGGGAGCTGTTCGAACGCACGCTGGAGTTCGCGCAGCTCTGCGGCGCCGGCCACCTGACGATCCTGCCGGGGATCGCCTTTGAAGGGGAATCATCCGAAACGTCGCTGGCGCGCGCGGCCGAGGAGCTGGCGTGGCGGCTGGAACGGGCGGCCGGCACCGGGGTCACGGTCAGCGTCGAGGCGCACGTCGGCTCGATCGTCCCGAATCCCGGCGCGGCGCTGCGCTTGGTGAAGATGACGCCGGGGCTCACCCTCACCCTGGACTACACGCACTTCACCCGCGACGGATTGCCCGACGCCGAGGCGGAGAAGCTGGTGCCGCACGCCTCCCACTTCCACGCCCGCGGCGCGGCACGGGGACGGCTGCAGGTCAAGTTCACGGAGAACGTCATCGATTACGCGCGCGTGCTGCGCGCGCTGGACGCGGCCGACTACCAGGGGTGGGTCGGCGTCGAGTACGTCTGGCAGGACTGGGAGCGCAACAATGAGGTCGACAACGTGTCGGAGACGATCCTGATGCGCGACTTCCTGCTGGCCAACGCTCCGTAGACAAGCCATGCGCGTCGACGGCAGGGTCGCGATCGTCACCGGCGCGGCGCGGGGCATCGGCGCCGCGATCGCCGAGACGCTGGCCGGCGCCGGCGCCTCGGTGGTGGTCAGCGATCTCGACGCCGAGCTGGGTCAGGCGCAGGCGTCCCGCATACGCGATGGCGGCCGCCGCGCGGACGCGATCGCCGCCGACGTCAGCCGGCCGGCCGAGTGCGACCGGCTGGCCGCGGAGACCGAACGGCGCCACGGCGCGGTCCACATCCTGGTCAACTGCGCCGCCATCTGCCCGCGCATCGACATCCCCGACATGACCGAACCCGACTACGACCGCATCATGGACACCAATCTCAAGTCGGTCTACTTCCTGAGCCGGGCCGCCGGCCGGGCCATGCGGCGCGCCGGCTGGGGCCGCATCGTCAACATGACGTCGGTCGGCGCGCGCACCGGCGGCATGCACCGCGTCACCGTCTACGCGGCCAGCAAGGCGGCGATCATCTCGATGACCAAGGGGTTCGCGCGTCACCACGCTCCCGACGGCATCCTGGTGAACGCGGTCGCGCCGGGCGCCGTGGACACGCGGCTGATCCGCATGCTGCCGCCGGAGGACCGGCAGGCGACCATCGACGCGATCCCGCTGAGGCGGCTCAGCGAACCCCACGAGATAGCGCGGGCGGTACTGTTCCTCGCCTCGGAAGAGAACACCTACATCACCGGGGCCACCACCGACATCAACGGCGGCTCCTTCATGCCGGACTGATCCGGCCGCGTCAGGGATAAGTGAGGTGAGATGAAGATCGTCGACGTGCGCGCCTATCCGCAGCGCTATCAGGAGCCCAACGACCGCATGATGTGGCGTCACGTCACCTTGGCCCGCATCACCACCGACAGCGGTCACGTCGGCTGGGGCGAGTGCATTTCGCAGTGGCCGGAGGCCGCGCTGGCGGTCAAGGTGCTGATCGAGCAGGGACTGGGCCGCGTACTGCTGGGCGGCAACCCGCTCGACAACGGCGCGCTGTTCGCCACCATGAAGGCGCACGACTGGTGGTACGGTGACACCGGCATGGCCAACTTCGCGGTCAGCGCCCTGGACGTCGCCTTGTGGGACCTCAAGGGCAAGATCCTGGGTCAGCCGGTGCACCGACTGCTCGGCGGCAAGGTGCACGACCGCCTCCGCGCCTGCGCCAGCACCCATCCCTCCAAGGCCGACCTGCAGGACCTGGCGGACGAGCTGGCCGCGCACGCCGGCGACGGCTACACGGCGGTGAAGGTCGGCTTCGGCAAGGCCGGAGAGGCCGCGCTCGGCGTCGACCCCAAGCGCGACGTCGCCTACGTGCGCACCGTCCGGCAGACGATCGGCGATGACGTCGACTTCATCGTCGACGTCGGCCACAAGACCCGTTGGGACTACGCCGGCGGCGTGCGCATGGCGCGAGCGTTCGAGGAATACCGCCTGCGCTGGCTGGAGGACCCCTTCCAGCCCTCCGACATCGCCGCCTACCGCCACCTGCGGGAGGCGATTCAGACCCAGATCGGGGCCGGCGAGCGCTCGTGGCAAGCCTCCGACTACCGGCGGTTGATCGAACTGGGCGTCGCCGACGTCTATCTGGTCGATCCGGGCCGCGCCGACGGCATCACCGGCTACAAGCAGGTGATGGACCTCACGGCGCAGGCGCATCTTTACTTCAACGCCCACTCCTGGAGCAGCGCCATCAATACCGCCGCAGCCATGCACGCCACTGCGACCGGCACCAACTACATCGTCTTCGAGCTCAAGCCGGAGCCGGGCCCGATGCAGCACGAGTTGGTCCGGGAGCCGTTCGAGCAGCGCGACGGCTGGGTGACGGTGCCGGACAGCCCCGGTCTGGGGGTGGAGATCGACGAGGCGGTGGTGGAACGGTATGGGTTCACTGCGGTGTAGGCGCCGGCCGGCGTGCGGCGGCCGTCCGGACCGGTGAGCGCGGGCGAGGGGGCCGGCCGCCGTGCGACGGCGGCCGCGATGGACCGGCTGGGTACCGAGACGGCGTTCGCCGTATCGGCCGACGCGGCCGCGTGGGCGGCGCAGGGCCACCGCGTTTATCCGTTTCACTTGGGGGACATCAACCTGCGCACCCCCGTCAACGTCATCGAGGCCGCCGAACGGGCCATGCGCGACGGCAAGACCGGCTACACGCCGGCTCCGGGCATCCCCGAGCTGCGCGAGGCGCTCGCGCAGGAGATCGGCGCGGCGCGCGGCGTCAGCTACGGAGCGGAGCACGTTTCGGTGCAGCCGGGGGCCAAGCCGGTCATCGGCAAGCTGCTCATGAGCGTGATGAACCCGGGCGACGAGGTGGTGTACCCCAGCCCCGGATATCCGATCTACGAGTCGCAGGTCGACTACCTGGGCGGGCGGGGACGCCCCTACGCATACGTCGAGGAGGCCGACGGCTTCCGCATCGACCGCGATTCGGTCGAAGCGGCGCTCGGCGACACGGCGCGCGTGCTGATCGTGAACGGCCAGCACAACCCCACCGGCGCGGACGCCACCGCGGAGGAGATCGCGTGGTTGGCGCGGATCGCTCGCGAGCGCGACCTGTGGGTGCTGGCGGACGAGCCGTACTTCGACATCCGCTACGGCGGCGGCAGCCGCAGCCTGGCATCCGAACCGGAACTGGCCGAGCGCACCGTGATCGGCTACACCTTCTCCAAGAAATACGCGATGACCGGCTGGCGGCTGGGCGCCGCGATCGGACCGCCCCGGGTGATCGACCTGATCAACAAGCTCAACACCAACCACGAGTCGTGCACCTGCGGGTTCATCCAGCACGCCGGCGTGGAGGCGCTGCGGGGCGATCAGTCCGGGGCTCGCGAAATCCTTGCCACGCTGCGCGAACGGCGGGACGTGGTGGTGGATGGCCTGAACGCCATCGACGGCGTCAGCGTCCATCGCGCGACCGCCACCTTCTACCTGTTCGTGGACGTTACCGGCGTCTATCGACGGCTCGGCTACGACGACCCGCACGCCTTTCGCACCGACGCGCTGCGCGAAACCGGCGTGTCGTTCTGCTCGCGCACCCACTTCGGGCGCCCGCTCCCCGGCGAGCGGCGGACGTACGTGCGCTTCGCCTACTCCGGCATCGACGCGGCCGATGCCGAGGAGGGGCTGGCGGCGCTCAAGGCGTATTGGGAGCGCCAGGTCACCGGCCTGCGGCGGACTACGGGATGATGCCGCGCCGCCGGCCCACCCGCGTGAACGCTTCGATCGCCCGGTCCAGATGCGCGCGCTCGTGCGCGGCGGAGATCTGCACGCGGATGCGCGCCTGCCCCTCCGGCACGACCGGATAGGAAAAGCCGATCACGTAGATTCCCTCGGCCAGCAGATCGGCGGCCATGCCCTGAGCCAGGCGCGCGTCGTACAGCATGATCGGCACGATCGGATGCGCGCCGGGCCGCATGTCGAAGCCGGCGGCGGTCATGGCGTTCCGGAAGTAGGCGGTGTTGTCCGCCAGCCGATCGCGCAGCTCCGTGGTCTCGTCCAGGCGTTCCAGCACGGTCAGGCCGGCCGCCGCCAGGGCCGGCGGCAGCGAGTTGCTGAACAGGTAGGGCCGCGACCGCTGCCGGAGCAGTTCCACGATCGGCGCGCGCGCCGCGGTAAACCCGCCGGAAGCGCCGCCGAGCGCCTTGCCGAGCGTGCTGGTGATGATATCGATCTGCCCGTGGACGCCGCAGTGCTCGGGCGTCCCGCGCCCGGTGGCGCCGATGAAGCCGGTGGCGTGCGAGTCGTCCACCATCACCAGCGCGTCGTGCTCGCGCGCCAGTTCGACGATGCGGTCCAGCGGCGCGATGTCGCCGTCCATGGAGAAGACGCCGTCGGTGGCGATCAGCCGCAGCCGCGCTCCGGCGGCCTCCTTCAGCTTCGCGTCCAGGTCGTCCAGGTCGGCGTGCGCGTAGCGGTACCGCGTCGCCTTGCACAGACGGATGCCGTCGATGATGGAGGCGTGGTTGAGCGCGTCGGAGAGCACGGCGTCGCCGTCCTGCAGGAGCGTCTCGAACAGGCCGCCGTTGGCATCGAAGCAGGAGGTGTAGAGGATGGCGTCGGCGGCGCCCAGAAAGCGCGCCAGCGCCTGCTCCAGCCGCTTGTGCAGATCCTGGGTGCCGCAGATGAAGCGCACGGACGACAGCCCGAAGCCGTGCGTGCGCAGCGCCGCCGCCGCCGCGTCGATCACCGCCGGATCGCTCGACAATCCCAGGTAGTTGTTGGCGCAGAAGTTGAGTACCTCGTCGCCCGATCCGGCCGCGCCTGCCCCTACCTGGATCGCCACCCCCTGCGGCGACGTGATGACCCGCTCGTCCTTGTACAGGCCGGCGTCCCGGATATGCTCCAGGGTGGGCTTAATTACGCTGTCGATGGTTGCCATGGGGCGGTTGCTCCTTGCTGTCGAGGACTTACGGGGTGATGTCCATGACGACCTTGCCACAGCGGCCGGCGGCCATGGCCGCGAACCCCTCCTTGAAGTCGTCCAGCGGCAGCCGGTGCGTCAGCACCGGCGACACGTCCAGGCCGCTGCGCAGCATCTGCGTCATCTTGTACCAGGTCTCGTACATCTCGCGTCCATAGATGCCCTTGATGCGCAGGCTCTTGAGGATCACCTGGTTCCAATCGATGGTGGTGGAGGCCGGCAGAAAGCCCAGCAGGGCGATCTGGCCGCCATTGTACATGTTGGCCAGCATGCTGCGGAACGCGTCCGGACTGCCGGACACCTCGATGCCGCGATCGAAGCCGTTCGACATGCCGAGCTGCCTGATGGCGTCCTCCACCGACTCGCGCGTCACGTTGACGGCCCGCGACGCGCCCATGCGGCGCGCCAGGTCAAGCCGGTAGTCGTTGACGTCGGTGACCACCACGTGGCGGGCGCCCAGATGGCGGCAGATCGCCGCCGCCATCACGCCGATCGGGCCGGCGCCGGTGATCAGCACGTCCTCGGCGACCAGGTCGAACGACAGGGCGCAGTGCGCGGCGTTTCCCAGGGGGTCCAGGAAGGCGGCGATCTCGGTCGGGATGCTGTCGTGGATCGGCCACAGGTTGCTCTCCGGCATCACTACCATCTCGGCGAAGGCGCCGTCGCGGTGGACGCCCACCCCCTTGGTGAGGTGACACAGGTGCGGTTTGCCGGCGCGGCAGTTGCGGCACAGGCCGCAGGTGATGTGGCCTTCGCCGGAGACCCGGTCGCCCACCCGGTGCAGCGTGGCGCCGGGACCGAGGGCGACCACCTCGCCCACGAACTCGTGGCCCAGAATCAGGGGAGGCTCGATGACGCTGCGCGCCCATTCGTCCCACTGGTAGACGTGCAGATCGGTGCCGCACACCGCCGCCTTGCGGACGCGGACCAGGACCTCCTTGGGGCCGGGTTCGGGCTCGGGCACCTCGGCCAGCGTCAGGCCGGGCCGCGCGGCCTCCTTGAGCAGTGCTTTCATCGGACCTCCGCGACAGTGTAGCGCAGCGGCCGGCAGCGCAGCGGACGGCAGCGCAACGGCGGTTCCGGCGTTATGATCGGCAGCGGATGAGAAGGACCTGACCCGGAGGATCAGCCTGGCGGACATCACCGGCCGCGCGCGTTCGGGCAGGACGCGGGACTCGCGATCCGAAGCACAGGAGTTGAAGTGATGAGGACGGCGCTGGAAGCGCGGCAGATCGAACGGTACCGGGAGCAGGGCTTCCTGCGCCTGGATCGGTTTCTCTCGACGGATGAACTGGCGGAGCTCACCGACGCGGTCACCGGCGGCGTGGCGGAGATGGGCGCCGCCAAGCTGGCCGGGGTCGATCCGGACGATACGTCGATCAAGGACGACCCCGGCACCTGGTACGACCGCGTGTTTCTGCAGCGCGTGAATCTCTGGCGCATCAGCGACGTCGTGCGCCGTTACGTGATGGCGCCGGAGCTGGGCCGGATGCTGTGCGAGTTGGAAGGCATCGACGGCATCCGCGTCTGGCACGATCAGACGCTGCAGAAGCGGCCATGGGCCAATCCGACCACTTGGCATGCCGACGGACCGAACTGGTCCTTCCAGTCCCGGCACGCGGTGTCGATCTGGATCGCGCTGGACCCGGCGACGATCCCCAACGGATGCCTGTGGTTCATTCCAGGATCGCATCGCGTGACCCGCTTCGAGCGGTTCCCGATCACGGAGAACATGGACCAGGTGTTCGAGAACTATCCCGAGCTGGCCGACCGGGAGGCGGCGGCGATGGAGCTGGAGCCGGGCTCGGCCGCGGTGTTCAACGGCATGCTGGTGCACGGCGCCGGGGCGAACATGACTCCGGGTTGGCGGCGCGCCATGACCTGCGCGTACATGCCGGACGGCGCGACCTTCAACGGCCAGCGCAACATCCTCACCGGGGATCAGATCGCCCGCCTCCGGGTGGGCAGCCCGCTCGACGACGAGTCGCAGAATCCGGTGGTCTGGTCGCGTACGCGCGCGCCGGCGTTCGCCTGAGTCGGTACATGGCCGCGTTCCGATCAGGCGGATTCGATCGCCGCCGCGAAGGAGCTGCGCGGCGTGAGGGAGCGCAGAAACGAGTCGCACGGCAGGCACATGACGTTGCGTTCCACCACGAGGCGCCGGCCGCGGTACAGCAGGAGCGGCGTCGCTTCCGGATAGTCTTCGGAGAACGCGCGCAGACCGGCCAAGTCCGCCGGATGGAGCGTTGCGCCGTGCTTGACCTCTATTCCGTAGAAGCCGCTTTCCCCGTACAGGACGAAGTCCACCTCGCTGCCGCTGCGCGTACGCCAATAGCTCAGCGTGTCCCGCGTGTTGGCGTAGGCGATCCACGCCCGCAGGTGCTCCGCTACCAGACCCTCCAGGGCAGCGCCGGCCAGCTCGCCGGGGCGATCGAACGGCCCGGCCGGCCGGAGCGAGCGGAACAGACCGGCATCCACCAAGTAGAACTTGGGGTGGGCGCTCATCCGCCTCCGCGCGCGTCGGGTGAATACCGGCAGCGTGAATCCCAGCAGCAGGTCCTGTAGCACCGCCAGGTAGCCGGTCACCACCTTGCGTTCGACCTGACACTCGCGGGCGACGTTGGAGACGTTCAGCACCGCCGCATGGCTGAAGCTCACCGCTTCCAGGAAGCGAGAGAAGCCGCCCACGTTGCGTATCAGCCCCTCGGCCTGCACCTCCTCGCGTACGTACAACGCCGCATAGGTGCGGAGCCGGTCATGCGGGTCATCGGCGTCCACGATCAGCGGAATCGTTCCCAACGCCAACGCCTGATCGAGATCGAAGCTGTCGCCCAGCTCGGCCGCCAGAAACGGATGCATGGTCGTCAGCACCGCCCGGCCCGCCAGGAGATCGACGCCGGTGCGCCGGAGCTTGCGAGCGCTGGAACCGGTCAGCACGAACACCAAGCTCTTGTCGAGCTCCATGAGCTGATGGACGACCGTCAGCAGCTCCGGTACCCGCTGCACCTCGTCGATGACGATCGGACGCTTGGCCGGATTCGCGGCGATCGTCTGCCGCAGCCGTTCCGGCGCGGCGCCGTAGAAGCGCGCGTCCTGCGGATCGTTCAGGTCGATCCACAGCGCCTCCGCATACCGAGCCCGGAGCCACGTCGACTTGCCGGTCCCTCTGGGGCCGAACAGGAAGTAGCTTGCCGCTGGCGGCCGGTAGAGTCGTGCGAACATCACGGAGGAGCCCGATTCTGGCGGACGGCACGCACAGTGTCCAATCCGATTCCACTTTGCGGCTCAAAATGGAATCTTCTGACACAGAACGCCTCGCCGCTGCTCGTGCACGGTCGTTTGACATCGCGGGACGGTCGGATCGAGAGCTGGACACGCTGCTTATCCGCTTTGCGGTCGGCGGAGCGGACGACGGTTGGTGGTCTGGTCGCGTACGCGCGCGCCGGCGTTGGCGTGACGGAGCGGGACCGCCGCGCGCGGTAGACTGGGCCGGGAGCGGTTGCATGGCATTCGACACGTCCGTGCTCGACGCGGCGATTCGCCGCCGCCGGGACCGGCTGGAGCGGGAACGGGTCGAGCTCTTTCGTCGGGTGTCGAGCGCGCTTGCCGCCCAGGCGGGCGCGCTGGGTATCCAGTGCGCGTACGTCGTGGGATCGCTGACGCGCGAGCACGGATGGTCGGACGACTCCGACGTCGACGTGGCGATCTGCGGCGGCGACCCGCTCGCGGTCATGCGTCTGGTGGAGGAAGCCTCCGGCTGCGTGGTCGACGTGATCGACCTGGACCGCCACCCGGTCCCCGCGCTGTTTCGGCGCAACGGAGTGAAGATCGTTGGATGAGCCTCGCCTGGCGCTGCTGCGAAGCGACCTGCAGGAGCAGTGGGAGGTCATCGACCGCGTGTTCTCCAGGATTGCCGGCCGGCATGGCCGCCGTTCGGCATCGGCCGAGCAGGTGGAAGCGTTGGCCTACCAACTGCACAACCTGTACGGCGCGTGCGAGCAGTTGTTCGAGCTGATCGCGCGGGCATTCGAGAACCAGATCGACGGCGCCCGGTACCACGTCGATCTGTTGCGCCGGATGAAGTTGGAGATCGCCGGCGTCCGGCCGGCGCTCCTCACCGAGGAGCTTGCCGCGGCCCTGAACGAGTTGCGGGGGTTCCGTCATTTCTTCCGCCATGCGTACGATGCCGAGCTCGATGCTGAGCGGGTCACCGCATTGGCCGGCAGGGCGTTGGGGCTGCGGCGCGCGCTGCGGGCCGTCGTGGACCGATTCCTCGCCCGCCTTCGGTCCGGCGGAGCGGACGGGAGTTGAAGCGCCGCCGACAGATCGTGCGCTTTCAGGGTAAACGCCATCCCTTGGAGGCTTGCATGCCGGCCGAGGATGGGTAGGATCAGGAGAGCAGGATGGCGGTGGCGTTCGACACGCTGAAGGCAGCCACGCGGCTGCGCGACGAAGCCGGCTTCAGCGAGAAACAGGCGACCGAGCTGGTGGCGACGTTCGCAGACGGGTTCGTCGAGAACTTGGCCACCAAGGCCGACATGGCGGTGCTGCGCAGTGACGTGGAGCATCTGCGCGGTGACATGGAAAAGATGGACGCGTCGCTACGCGGCGAGATGGGGAAGATGGCGCTGCGCACCGATCTGGAAAAGACCGAAGCATCGTTGCGCGGCGAGCTCAGCAAGCTGGAGCAGCGCATGACCATACGGCTGGGAGCGGCGATCGCGGCCGCCGTGGCGATTCTGGTCGCCGTCGACAAGCTGTTCTGACGCGCCGCCGGCGGCCCGAATCGGCGGTGCCCGGACCGCTTGACACCGGCCGGCCATGCCGATAGCGTCCCTGCGTGCCCGCTTGGCTCTTCGGGCCCCGACAGGGCGCAATCACACCAACCCCAAGTCAAAGGGAGGTTCGAAGAACGATGAGAAAACTGCTCATCACGCTCCTGACGCTGGGCTTCCTCGTCGGGTCCGCCTTTGTGGCGACCGCGGAAGGCCAGCAGGAGTCGATGGCGGACGACGGTCCGATGGAGCTGAGCTGGCAAGGCATCTACGGCGATGCGGTCGTCCCCGGCAACCCGATACAGATGGCCATCGAAGAGAGATTCAACGTCAAGATCACCGACTCTCCGCTCGCTAGGCGCCCGCAGGAGCCGATCGACCTGATGATCGGCGCCAACGAGCATCCGGACGCCATGTACGCCTGGACGAATCACGACCAGTGGTACGGTGCGGGTGCGTATCGACCAATTCCGGTCGACATGATCCGCGAGCATGCGCCCAACTTGGCGCGCGACTGGGACACGATCGGTCCGGGCGCCTGGATGATGTCGGCGGTTCCCGGTGACCCGACCGCATTGCGCGGCATCCCGCGCGGCTATGCGCACCAAGCCGGCGCCGGCGCGGCGGTCAACTTCCGCTACGACTGGCTGGGCATGGTGAACGCACGGGACGCGCTCGGCCTGTCGCAGGACATGGCATCGAGCCCTGACAGCCCGGAGGGCGTGCTGGACGGCAATCCCGAGTTCGACCCCGGCCACTGGTTCATCAGCTACAACACGCCGAACATCGTCGACGTAGAGGCGGCGCTGGAAGCGATCGTCGCGGCCGACCCGGTCGGTGCGGGACGGACCATCGGCTACAGCGGTTGGCCCCGCGAAGGCCGGCCGTGTTACTGGTGGTCGTTCGGTGCGGTGTGCCAGGCATACGGCGTCAGCTCCGAGTCCTGGTGGATTCACTCCCAACCCGACGGCAGCGCTACCGTGCACTACGGCTGGGACAACGTGAAGACCGCCCTGAAGACCCTGCAGCGGTGGTATCAGAAGGGCATCCTGGACAGCGAGATCCCGGCATTCGACCGCGCCGCCTTCGATGACAAGGTCGGCGCAGGTCTGGTCGCCATGTACGGCCGCGGCGCCCAGGGATGCTGGAACACGCCCGATGGCCCGGCCAATCCGGGCATAGGCTGTCTGGCGCGCTTCAACAACCCGGAGTTCCAGGAGGTGCAGGTGCATGCGGTGACCGCTCCGGACGGGACCTATGGGCTGCGCCACGAGAACACGGCGCTGCCGCTGGGCGGCCCCGGCGAGTGGTTCGTCGTCCGCCATGACGTCTCCGATGAGAAGCTGGCGAAGATCCTGCAGATCTACGACTTCACCACCAACACGTGCGAAGGCCTGCTGCTGTCGATATTCGGCATCGAGGGCGTTCATTACAACGTCGAAGGTTCGACGCTGTGTTCGTCGGACGGGATCGAAGCTATGCGCGCCGGTGGGATAGCGGTACGCGCCACTGCGGACTGGGCGGCGCTCACCGCGGACGGTGTAGCCCACTACTTCACTCAGCAAGGTTACTACACGCGGCTGTACGGCGACGGCTTCCCCGGCAACACCCAATGGGAGCCGCTCAAGTCCTACGGTCAGTGGCGCGGTCCGGGCGGTGCCGGAACGGCCAACCTGATTCGCATGTACAAAGAGGACGTGTTCGGCGAGACCCAGCACAATGAGCTGCGCGCGCAGTTCAAGGGCGCTCTGGACACCATCCACGGCGAGTTCATGTACAAGGCCATGACCACCGACATCGACATCGATGCGGAGTGGCCGAAGTACGTCGAGCAGCTCAACGCCGCCGGCATGGCGGCGATCAACGCCGAGCTGAACAAGCTGCAGTACACGGTCGAAGAGCTGAACACCGTCGGCGTGACCTGCGGTGATTCCGGGTGCGTCGCTAACCGTTAGGCGCAGGCATTCGGAACGGGCGGCTTCGGCCGCTCAGTATGAGAAGGGACGGTCGTCGTGGCCGTCCCTTCTTTTATTGGGGCTTCAGGAATTCGTGTGGAGGAGGTAGTCACGGGCAACACGTGCGGGGTAGAGGTCAAGGCCGCCGAGGTGAAAGTAGATGGCGTTGCGGAACCTCTCGCGGTTGCGGAAGCCGCGCGCTACGTACTTCAGCTTCTGCACCCCCGCGTTGATCGACTCCGCCCGCGCGTTGCTCACCCGCTGCACCACCGCCGTCACGATCCCTTCCAGATGGCCCTTGATCATCCGCGCCACCCGCTTCACCGGCTCCAGCCGACAGCGAATCGCCGACCGGTACCACGCCAACCACCCCGTGCGCGCCCACTCGCGGGTCTGATACCCCCGCTGCGTCATCGCCTGTTCCTTGTAACCCCAGGCGCGTGCGGTCTGCAGCGCGCTGTTGCGCAACGCCGCGAATCGCTCCCAACGCTCGGCATCCATGTTCTTGGGATTGGTCAGCCACACATAACGGCTGCCCTTCAGCCGCCCATCACCCGTGCCGGCTAACGTGCGGCTCTCGGCGCGCCGCACTTGGTCAACGGCGTCTGCGAGATGCTTGGCGACGTGGAACTTGTCGAACGCGATCTTGTGTTGCGCCTCCGGCACGTACTTGCTGGTCATGCGGATGTAGGGCTCCCACATGTCCATGGCGACCGTCTCCACAGCAGCTAACTGTTCCCGGTCGAATCGTTGGTAGAACTGCTCCAACGCCTCCTGGCTGCGGCCATCGGCCACGTGCACGACGTGCCCGTCCAGATCGTTGATCACCGTCACGTACTCATGGCGCTTCTGGAACGAGGTCTCGTCCACACCGATCCGGTGCGGAAGCTGCACCTCACGTCGCTGTAAGCCGCGCTGCACCGCGCGCTGCATCACGCCGTCGACCTCGTCCCAGCTCAGCCGCATCTGCTGCGCCACTGCGGTGATCGTGGCATGTCGCAGCCAGTCGATTACCACCGCCTCACACAGCGCAGTCAGCCGCGCGCGGCCTTCGCTCCACGGCACCGCAAGCTGCACGACCCGGTGCTCCGGGCACTGCACCCGCGGCACCTTGGCGGCGAGAAACGTGCGGTACTGGCAGGTGTCCAGATGCCGCCAGCGGCGCTGCCGGGTGTCGTATTGGCGTGCGTGGTGTCCGCACTGCGGGCAACGCAGCGGCCCGCCGGCGTGCTCCACGTGCACCACCACCTCACCTCGCTGAAGACTCAGCTCGACGTCCGCCACTCGCCACGGTGCCTCGATGCCCAGAATCCTGGCATACAGTTCCCTGTCCCTCATGGCGCCAGCTTAGCCGTGTCGGCCAAGCGCCGCGACCCTCTTGGTCAATAGATCCACACGAAACCCGGAAGACCCCTTTTATTTTGGGTGTGGGTCCGAAAATTGATGAGCGCTTCCATCTACTCCGCTTGCTGATCGGCAACCCGCGCCGCGCCGCGCTTGCGTAGCCCATTCGCTGGTCGGTCCTTTTGGGTCGCGCGCCTGCCGCACGCCTCGGCGCGCTTGGCGTGCCGCTGCCCGTCGCGCATCGGCGCCATCACCCCGTCCAGCGACACCGCCAGCGTCGTCGCCTCAGCCGGCACCACGCTGGCGGCGCGCAGCGTCTCCTCGAACGCTTCCGGTGTTCCCTCCCAGCGCCCGTTCAACCTGCTTCGGCAGCCGGTCGAGGCTGCTCACCGAACGGCTTCATTCCCCCAACTCATCCAAAGGGGGGGAGAAAAAAAGACCGCAGCACTCGTCGAAAAGGTCGAAGGTGCTACGGTAGGCTTCCCAGGGGAGCAAGTAATCGCGGTACACCCGATTTGAGCCGCGGGTACACGGCTTGCAGCGCGTGGATGAGGTGACGGTAGGTATTACCCCTTCAGCGATCCGAGCATGACGCCCTTCACGAAGTATTTCTGGATGAAGGGGTAGAGCAGCACGACCGGCCCGATGGTGATCAACGTGGTCGCGGCCTGGATCGTTCGGTGCGGGATGCGCGCCCAGTCCGGCTCAATCCCCTGCCGGCGGAGATCCTCTACCAGGCGCTGCATCGATTCGTCGTTCTGAAAGGCCTGCAGACGCTCCACGATGTCGCGCAGCAGGAGCTGCAGAATGCGTTTGTCCCGGTCGGTGATGTAGATCAGCCCGTCGAACCACGCGTTCCAGTGCTGTACGACCGTCCACAGAGCGATGACGGCCAGCACCGGCCTCGACAGCGGGATGAAGATGCTGAACATGATGCGCCAGTAGCCGGCGCCGTCGATCACTGCCGAGTCCTCCATCGCCTGGTCGATGGTCATGATGAAGTTGCGCGTGATGATGATGGAGAACGCTGCGATCGCCGGCGGGATCACCAGCACCCAGCGCGAGTTGATCAGGCCCAGGTTCCGCACGAGCAGGTAGGTGGGAATGAGCCCTCCCTGGAAGAACAGCGTGAACACGAGCAGGAAGGTGATCACGGCACGACCGGGCAGGTTGCGTTTCGACAGCGCGTAGGCAGCGCAGAAGCTGACGAACAGCGTCAACGTCGTGCCGAAGACGACGCGGTGCAGGGTGTTCAGATACGCGGTCCCGACGTCGTTCTCTCTGAATACGAACATCCACGCCTCCGTCCGCCACTCGTCGTTCCAGATGTGCAGCCCCAGGCTGGGCAACGACGTCGGCGACGCCAGCGAGGTGATGACGACGGTCCAGAACGGATACAGGACCGATAGCGCGAACAGTCCGAGAAGAAGATAGTTGGCGATGTCGAACGCGCGGCCGGCCGGCGTTACTCGAACCAACGGACTTGCCACGTTCCTACCAGACTCCGTACTCGCTGTTGCGACGCACGATCAGATTGGCCCCGATCAGGACGATCATGCCGACCGCGTTCTGGAAGAGCTGGACGGCGGTGGCGTAGGAGTAGCGCGCCCCCTCGATGCCGGACCGGTACACCAGCGTCTCGAAGACGTCGACCTTCTCATAGACGTTGGAATTGTACAGGTTGAAGATCGGGTCGAAGCCGAACTCCAGGATGTTGCCGACGCCGAGCAGGAACAGGATGGTGATGACCGGCACCAACGCCGGGATGGTGATGTGAATGACGTTTTGCCAGCGGTTGGTGCCGTCGATCGCCGCGCTCTCGTAGAGCTGAATGTCTACCCCCGAAAGCGCGGCCAAGTAGACGATCGTCCCCCAGCCGACGCTCTGCCAGATGGTAACCACGATGATCAGGGCTCGGAACGTCTCCGGGGTGGTCAGAATCGGGTAGGGCTCCATCCCCAGCAGTTGCATGACGTAGGGGACCACGCCGCGCTGCATCGACAGCAGCTCCTTGACGATACCGCCTAGCACGACCCAGGAGATGAAGTGCGGCAGATAGCTGATCGACTGCACGGCCCGCTTGTAGGGGGTCACGCGCACCTCGTTCAGCAGCAGCGCCAGGATGATCGGCGCCGGGAAGGCAAAGATGGTGCGCAGGACGGCCAGGATCACCGTGTTGCGGAGCACGCGCCAGAAGAACGGGTCGCCGAATACCCAGTCGAACCACTTGAAGTTGTTCCAGGTGCTGCCCAGGACGCCCTCGACGATGTTGTAGTCGACGAAGGCGATGCTGACCCCGTACATCGGGATGTACTTGAAGACGAATAGCAGCGCCACCATCGGCGCCAGCAGGATGTAGAAATCCCGCATGCGCCACGCGCGCCGCGCGGTCTGTCGCCGGAGCACCCGCTTCAAGTAGGCGGCCCTCTCCTGTTCCGTGCCGAGGGTGTCGTATACGCCTGCGCCCCGGGGGGGGGATGCAAGGGTCGTGGAGCCCGGTTGGTGTTGCTCGGTGTGGAGGTCAGCCATGGATCAATCGGTGTCGGTGGTCGGCCATCCCGCGCGGTGGAGGCACGCGCGACGGACGGCTGCGGGAGACCTTACCGGTTCGTTCGGAGCAGGTCAACAACGCACGGCCGGCCGGGCGGGGCGGGCGTCACCAGATCGCATACTCGTTGCGGCGACGCACGATCTGGTTGGTCGCTAGCAGCAGCACGAGCCCCACGCCGTTCTGGAACAGGTTGATGGCGGTGGCGTAGGAGTACTTGGCGCCTTCGATGCCGGACCGGTAGACCAGCGTCTCGAACACGTCGGAGACCGAAACCACCACGTCGTTGTACAGGTTGAAGATCTGATCCCATCCCTGTTCCAGGATGTTGCCGATCTGCAGCAGGAGCAGGATCGTCATTGCCGGGATCAGCGCCGGCAGGGTGACGCGCCGCGCCATCTGCAGCCGATTGGCGCCGTCGACGGTCGCGCTCTCGTACAGCTCGGGGTCGATCCCGGACATCGCGGCAAGATAAATGATCGAACCCCAGCCGATGCCCTGCCAGATGCCGGTCGCCACCAGCAGCGCCCGGAACGTCGGGATGTTGGTCAGGAAGCTGACGGGCTCCAGCCCGACCGCGACCATGACGTACGGCACCACGCCGCGCTGCGTCGACAGCAGCTCCCTGATGATGCCGCCCAGCACGACCCAGGAGAAAAAGTGCGGCAGGTAGCTGATCGACTGCACCGAGCGCTTGAACGACGTGCTGCGCACCTCGTTGAGCAGCAGCGCCAGCAGGATCGGCGCGGGAAAGCCGAATGCCAGCCGCAGCAGGCTGAGGATCACGGTGTTGCGCAGCACGCGCCAGAAGAACGGGTCGTTGAAGACCCAGTCGAACCACTTGAAGTTGTTCCAGGTGCTGCCCAGGACGCCCTTGACGATGTTGTAGTCGACGAAGGCGATGCCGACCCCGTACATCGGCACGTACTTGAAGACGATCAGCAGGACCACGGCCGGCGCCAGCAGGATGTAGAAGTGGCGCATGCGCCACGCGCGCTTCAGGGTCGGCCGGCGTTCGACGCGGGCGCCTCCGGCAGCAGCCGCGCCGGCGTCCTGGACGATCGGCGGCTGGTCGGAGGACATCGTGCGGCCGGGAGCATACTCTCTGCATCCAGGGTTTGCATGCGCGGGCTCCGGCTGGCTACCTTGCGCAGGTATGAGAATCGACCGCTATCTGCAGGGGACGCCTTCGTGGGTCGACCTGTCCACCACCGACCAGGACGCCGCCAAGTCGTTCTACGCCGGCCTGTTCGGCTGGTCGTACCGGGACATACCGGTCGACCGGACGGGCGATCGCGTCTACACGACGGCGACCGTCGACGGCGCCAGCGCGGCGGGGATCTTCACCCAGCCGACCGAGGAGGCGCAGATGGGAGTCCCGCCGCACTGGAACGTGTACCTGACGGTCGACGACGTCGATGCCGCCGCGGCCGGCGCCATCGAGCACGGCGGCGCCGTGCTGGCCGAGCCGTTCGACGTGTTCGACGCCGGTCGCATGGCGACCGTCAGGGACCCGACCGGCGCCGTAGTGTCGCTCTGGCAGCCCCGGCGGAGCATCGGCGCGCAGATCCGCGCCGAGCACGGCGCGCTCTGCTGGGCCGAACTGCTCACCGGCGATCCGGCAGCCGCCGCCGAGTTCCTGGCCGCGCTGCTGGACGTCCGCACGGAGACCGCCGCCATGCCGGACGGCGTCGAATACACCGTGGTCATGGCCGGGGACGCCGCGGTGGCCGGCGTCATGGCGATGCCCGAGCACCTGCGCGAGATGCGGCATCCGCCGCACTGGAGCACCTACATCCAGGTCGACGATGCCGACGCGGCCGTCGCGGCGGCGGTCGCCGCCGGCGGCGCCGTGCTGGCGCCGGCACGGGACATCCCGACCGTGGGCCGCATCGCCTTCATCGGCGACCCGCAGCGCGCCGCGCTCGGCCTGTTGACACCGGAATAACGGCTCGACGCCGCCCATGCTCTATCGGACTCTCGGGCGCAGCGGTATCGAGGTGAGCCTGCTGAGCTTCGGCACCGGAGGCCCGACCACCTTCACGGAGGCGAAGCTCGCCGACGCGGACAAGGCCCGCCTGCTGCACCGCTGCCTGGATCACGGCATCAATCTGATCGACACCTCGCAGGGCTACGGAGACAGCGAGCGGTTCCTGGGCGCCGCGCTGGCCGGCGTGCCGAGGGAACGCTACCTGCTTTCCACCAAATGGGCCTACTCGGAGTGGACCGGGCTCGGCGGCGATCCGCAGGAAGGTGATCTGATCGGCGATCCGGGGGCGATGGAGCAGGCGGTCGCCGCCAGCCTGCGGCGGCTGCGGACCGACCACCTGGACGTGATGTTCGTCCACGGGCTCAAGCCGGACGACTACGAGCCGGTCTATCAGCGCCACGGAGCGGCGATCGAACGGCTGAAACGGGCCGGCAAGATCCGCCTGGTCGGCTTCAGCGAGCGGATGGGCGAGGACCTGGAGCACCGGGTCACGATCGACGCGATCACCCGACATCCGACCTTCTGGGACGTGTCGATGCTGCGTTACGGCATCCTCAACCAGTGCGCCCGCGATCGGGCGCTGCCGCTGGCCGCCGAGCACGGCGTGGCGGTGATGAACATGTCGCCGGCGCGGTATCTGCTGCCGCATCCGCACCAGCTCGCCGAACGGATCGCCGCCTGGAAGGCGGACGGCTCGCTGGCGCCGGACGCGGTGCCCCACGACGATCCGCTCGGCTGGCTGGTCCACGGCCGCGTCGAATCGGTGGTGGGCGCCGGCCTGAAGTTCGCCGCCGGCCATCCCGGCGTTTCGACGGTGCTGACCGGCACCCGCAGCTTCGAGCATCTGGACGCGAACGTCCGGGCGCTCGACCAGCCCTGCCTGCCGGCCGCCGATTACGAACGGCTGGTGCGCCTGTTCAGCTTCGCTCGCGAATGGCGCTGATGCCGGTCCACCGGTGCGCGGCGAACACCGTCGCCGAGTGGTCGGTTCGCTCGGCGGCGCCGCGCACCGATCCGTATGCGGAGATCGACCTGCATGCGGTGGTGCGCGACCCGCGCGGCGGCGAACGCCGCATCCCCGCCTTCTGGCGCGGCGGGGACCGTTGGTCCTTTCGGTACGCCTCGCCTTTAACCGGCACGCACACGTACCGGACGCGGTGCAACGATGCCTCCGACACCGGCCTGCACGACCGGCAGGGCGAAGTCGCGGTCGCGTCGTACCGCGGCGGCAATCGGCTCTTCCGGCACGGACCGCTGCGGCGTTCGGCCGAGCAGATATGTCTGGAGCACGCCGACGGCACGCCGTTTCAATGGCTGGGCGATACGTGGTGGATGGGGTTCACCAGCCGTCTCACGTGGCCCGACGACTTCCAATGGCTGACCGCCGACCGGGTGCGCAAGGGCTTCACCCTGGTCCAGATCGTCGCCGGTCTCTATCCGGACCAGCCGCCGTTCGACCCGCGCGGCAGGAACGAGGCCGGCCACCCCTGGACCCGCGCCGGCGACGAGGGCTACCAGCTCGGTCGTCCCAACCCGGCTTGGTGGGACCGGGCCGACGAGCGCATCGCGCACCTGATCGCGGCCGGACTGGCGCCGTGCCTGGTCGGCTGCTGGGGCTACTATCTGGAGCTCTGCGGCGAGGACTCGATCCGCCGGCACTGGGATTACCTGATCGCCCGCTACGGCGCCTCTCCGGTGATCTGGTGCCTGGCCGGCGAGGCGACCGCCCGTTACTACACCACCGGCGCCGACTGGGATCGGGAGCGCACCGAGGCGGCCGAGGACGTCCTGCGCGCTGGATGGACCCGCCTGCTTCGCCACGTCCGGCGGGCCGACCCGTTCGAACGCCCGATCACCATTCATCCCACCTTCTACGGCCACCGCATGGTGGACGAGCCGGACCTGCTCGACGCGAACATGCTGCAGACCGGCCACTTCGGCTTCCACACGCTGTCGACCAACGCCGACATGATCGAAGAGGCGGTCGGCCGCCGGCCGCGGCGGCCGGTCGTGATGTCCGAGGCGTGCTACGAAGGCATCCGCGCCACCTGCTACGCCGACGTGCAGCGGTTCATGTACTGGTCGTCGATCCTGAGCGGCGCCTACGGCTTCACGTACGGCGCCAACGGCCTGTGGCAGGTGATCACGCGCCACGATCCGTACGGCTCGTCCCCGCACGGCCGGTCGTGGGGCCGCGTGACGTGGCAGGAGGCCGCGGCGCTGCCCGGCTCGGCGCAGGTCGGCTTGGCGGCCCGGTTCCTGGCGCGCTACCGCTGGTGGGAGCTGCGCCCGCTCCCGGCGCTGCTCGCCTATCATCAGGGGCCGGGCAACCGCCTTGCCCCGTATGCGGCGGGCATCCCCGGCCGGCTGTACCTGGTCTTTCTGCCGGCCATCGCGGGGTCGCTGATGTTCGACGTGGCGCGGCAGCGCGATCGCGATCGCGCCGTCGACCCGGTCGACCGCCGTGACCCGGCGCTGCTTGCGCGGGCGGAGGCGGCCTACGGCGGCCGGGTGCGGATGACGGGCATGGAGCCGGGCCGCGCCTACCACGCGTATTTCTTCGATCCGGTCACCGGCGAGGACGTCGAGATCGGCGAGGTGAGCGCGGGCGCGGACGGCGTCTGGCAGTCGCCCGACCCGCCGATCTTTCAGGACTGGGTGCTGATCGTCGAAGGCGCGGGAGCTCGCATCGAGTGACGCGGCCCCGGGCGGCTACAGCTCGAACAGGCGGGCGGCGTTGCCCCAGAACACGTCCTCGATCTGCCGGTCGGTGAGCCGCTCGGCCCAGCACGCCCATTTCACCGAGCGCAGGTGCTCCAGGACGATCGAGACCGGTTTGATCGAGGTGTGCTTCTCTTCCCAGATCGGCGCGTCGTCGTAGACCCAGAAGAAGGTGTCGGCGACCGCGGCGTGGCGGCCATGGCTGTGGCTGGCGGCGCCGAAGTCGGTGCCGAACATGAACCGGTCGTGGCCGAAGATGCGCATGATGGCCACGTGCGCCATCGGCTCGCAGTTGGCGCTGGAGTCGAAGTAGAGGTTGGGCAGATCGGCCAGCAACGGCAGGCCCTCGAAGTTGTGTGACGGCTGAAAGCCGCGCGCCGAGTGCGCCAGGATCAGCGTCATGTCCGGGTACCGCTCGCAGTAGGTGCGTATCCAGTGCTGGTTGCCGGGATCGGCGACCGCCCGGTCCTTGACCATGTGCAGGGTTACGCACCACCCCTCCTCGTGCGCGACCTGCATCACCGCCTCCGGCAGGTATTCCGGTATCTCGGCCTGCAGCGTCGGCGTGCGGAGCGAAAAGGTGTGGTAGCACTTCAGCCCGCGCAGCCCGAGCCTGCGCGCGTGCTCGCGCACCCATTCGGGGTCGTCCTCCGGCTTGACCAGGAACGCCCCCCGGCAGGTCGGCTTGCCGGCCAGCGAGGCGCCGACCCACTCGCTGACGCTGAGGGTCTGCTCCCGCTGCTTGACCAGCGGCTTGGGCAGGAACCAAGCGCCCAGCGTCCGGTTGGGGAACACCTGGCCATTCAGGCGCAGGTAATCGTCGCTGTTCATGTCGGCCGGAAAGCCGGGCGGCAGCGGTGCGTTGTAGGCGTCGGCGCGCCACAGATGGGCGTGGCAGTCGAACACCTTGTCGGGGACGAAGGAGGCGAGCTCGCGCTCGAAGAACTCTCGATCGTGGTCCTGGTAGGCATGGTCGCCGGTGTACGTGATCACGCGCCCGATGGTAAGGGCGGGGGAGCCATGTGCCAAGTCGACGGCCGTCCGGCTCTCCGTCATACCCATCGGCGGCGCGGTGCCGTAAGCTACGCCGATGGATGCGAAGATACGGATCGGTCTGATCGGGTACGGCGACTGGACGCGCACCGCCTACGTGCCGTCGCTGGCAGCCGACGGCCGCGCGCGCGTCGTGGCGGTCGCGGCGCCTAGCGCGGCAAGCCGCGAACGCGCCGCGCGCGAGCTGGGACCGGAGGTCGCGGTGTACGCCGGCGCCGCCGCGCTGCTGGCCGGCGCCGCGGTCGACTGCGTGATGGTGGCCGTGTCGGAGGCCGCGCACGAGGCGGCGATCGGCGCGGCGCTCGACGCCGGGACCGCGGTCTTTTACGAAGGGCCGCTGGCGGCGACGCGGCAGGCGATTCCGGCGATGATCGAGCGGCTCATGCACGCGCGCGGTCTCACCCACGCCGACATCGAGCTCGGCTTCCTGCCGGTCGTGCGGCGGGCGGCGGAGCTGGTCGCGGGCGGCGCCGCCGGCATCCCGCAGTTCGCGGAGGTCCGGCTGGAGTCCGACTGGGGCGCGCTGCCGGAGGAAGACCTCTGCAAGGTCGACCACTTGGCGCCCTGGTACGTCGACCCGCTCGACCGGGTGCTGGGCCGGACCGCCGCGCGCGTGCTGACCATGGACGGCACCGGATCGGCCGGCCGGGCGCAGGCGCAGGGGCTCCTGCAGCTCGACTACGACGGTTGCTGGGGGACCTTTGCGGTCAATACCGGCGCCGTCTCCGGCCCCGACATGCGCATCGCGGTCACCGGCACGGCCGGCGACGTGCGCGCCGACCTGCTGGCCGGCGAGGTGCGCTGGCGCAGCGCCGAAACCCCGGCATGGACGACCGAGACGTGGGCGCCGATCGAGCCGATACTGGGCCTGCCGGGCATGCACGAATGCGTGCGCGCCTTTCTGGACTGCATCGAGTCGGGCGCGGAGGGCCGGTCGCGTGAGGAGGGCGGGGCGGGGCGGCGTCGCGTCGCGCGCCTCCATTGGCTCGGTCTTGCCGCCGAGCGGTCACGCGACACCGGCGCCTGGGTAGCGGTCGAGACCGCAGCTTCCGGCGGCCCTTAGTTCCAGAGGTTAGCCCAGGCCGGCCGTTTCCAGCCGGGCGATTTCGCCGGGACTGAGCTGCAGGTCGAGCGCGGCGGCGTTGTCCGCGAACTCGGCGGGGGTCGCCGAGGCGGCGACCGGGTAGACGTCGAGTCCGCTCTGCATGACGAAGGCCAGCGCTACCCGCGCAGCCGACACGCCGTGCGCGCGGCCGATCGCCTGGGCGGTTTCCAGCCGGGCGAAGTTGCCGTCCGAGCAGTAGGTGGCGGCGACCAGCGCGTCCAGGCCGGAGTCCGGCCGGGGCTTGCCGCGCCCGAACCGCCCCGAAAAGAAGCCGCCGGCCAGGCTCGACCAGGCGAAGACCGGCATCTGCGTGCGGCGGTACCAGGCGCGGTCGGCGGCGGCGGCCGGTCCGCCGATCGACCGGCAGCCCGCCCAGGGCGCCTGCAACTGCACGGCCAGGCTGTAGTTGGGACTGCTTGCCGCGAACGCCGGCAGGCCGTGGCGGGTGGCGTAGGCGTTCGCCGCCTCGATGCGCGGCACGCTCCAGTTGGAGCCGCCGTACGCGTGGATGCGGCCGGCGGCGTGATGTTCGGCCATGGCGGCGACGACCCCGTCGACCGGGCGGCTCGGGTCGTCGCGGTGCAGCAGATAGAGGTCGACGTAGTCGGTGCGCAGCCGCGCCAGCGAGTCCATGAGGTCCGAGGTCAGGTCGTGCGGGGTCACCCGATCGCGGTCCAGGTTCGGGTGGCACCCCTTGGTGAGGATCATCACCCGTTCGCGGTTGCCGCGCCGCTCCATCCATTCGCCCAGCACCCGCTCGCATTCGCCGCCGCCGTAGCCATGCGCCGTTTCGAACGCGGTGCCGCCGGCCGCGAACACCCCGTCCAGCAGATACATGCCTTCTTGCAGGGCGGCCGCGCTCAGCATGGTCGTGCCGTGCACCACCCGCGCCACCGGCCGGTCGACGCCGTTCACCGTCCCGTACCTCATCCGATCGACCTCCCGGCGCCTGTCGCCGTGATCCAGCCCGGGTCGCGGCGGCGCGCGCCGATCGTTAGTATGGACCGAGCGGAGGTATCGTTGATGAGTTTACCGTGTTGCGAGTGGGACGATCTGCTGGCCTGCTCGGTTCCGGGCGAGCCGGTGGCCCGCACCGCGCATCCGGCGGCGCCGTACGACTTCGGGGTCGCCTATCCCGATCCCGACTCGCTGCCGCTCGACGAGCTGGTCGAGTGCCTGCGCGAGGAGTTGGCCGTCGCCGGTCGCAGCCTCGCGCATTACCCCCATCCGCTCGGCTATCCGCCGCTGCGCGAGTGGCTGGCAGCCCGGCTTGCCGAGACCCGCGGCTTCACGGTGGACGCCGACGGCATCCTGCTCGGCTCCGGGTCGAGCGAGCCCAACTTCCTGGTCGCCCAGGCGCTGGTCGATCCCGGCGACGTGGTGCTGGTGGAGGACTTCACCTACGCCGGCACGCTCGGCATCCTGCGCCGTTTCGGCGCCGACATCCGCGGCGTCGAGTCGGACGAAGAAGGCATGCTGCCGGACTCGCTGGAGTACCGCCTCCGGGAGGCGGAGGACGAAGGCAAGCGCGTCAAGGCGGTCTACACGGTGCCGACCTTTCAGAACCCGCTCGGCTGGGTGGCGTCGGCGGCGCGGCGCGCGGCGGTGAGCGAGATCACCGCGCGCGGCGGCGTGCCGGTGTGGGAGGACGACTGCTACGTCGATCTGGCCTTCGACGGACAGGAGGTGCCGGCGGCGATCCGCTCGTTCGACGACAGCGGCCGCACGATCTACGTCGCCTCGTTCTCCAAGAACATCGGTCCCGGCATGCGGCTGGGGTACGTCGCCGCGGCGGCGCCGCTCATGGAGCGGATGGCCGCCGTCAAAGGGACCGGTGGCGTCAGTCAGTTCACGGCGATGGCCGTGCACCGGTTCGCGCAGACCGGCCTGGACGCCCATATCGACCGCGTGCGCGGCCTGCTGCGCGCCAAGCGGGACGCGATCCTGGCCGCGCTCGACGCGCATCTGGGCGGCCGCGCGCGTTGGACCGATCCGTCCGGCGGTCTGTTCGTGTTCGTGCAGATGCTCGACGGCTCCGACGCCGTGGACGCCGCCGAGCGCGCGGCCGCAGGCGGCGTGCTGTTCGCCCCCGGGCCGCGCACCGCCGCCGACGGCGTGTCGGGGCGGGACCGGATGCGGCTGTGCTTTGGCTGGAACCGGCCGGACGAGATGGATGCCGGCATCGCCGCGCTGGCCGCCGCGCTCCAGCCGGCCGCGGCGGCGGTCTTGGGGCGCTAGCGCGCAAGCAGCCCGGAAAGGAGATCGGCCAGGCGCCGGCCGATCTCCAGCATGCCGTAGTCGGCGGGGTGGATCAGGTCCGCGCTCAGGCCGCTGATGTCGGTGAGCAGCTCGGGGCCTTCGACCAGATGCGCGTTCGGGTGTCCGGTCGCCGCCACGGCGTCGCGCAGCGACTCCCGGTACTCCTCCGGCGTGCCGCCGTACTCGCCGGGCGGCTCCCAACCGAAGTCGCGGAAGTACGGGTAGAGCGTGATGCAGGCGACCGGCCGGCCGGCATCGGCGCCGGCGACGCGGTCGACCAGGTACTGCACGCGCCGCCGGAACTCCGGCATCGGGAAGCCCTGCATGTTCACCGACAGGCCCAGGCTGGCGGCGTGCCAGTCGGTGCGATCGGCGATGTAGTCGGCCAGTTCCGGCTCGCAGTGCGCGGAGCCGGCCACTCCCAGGTTGATCAGGTCGGCTCCCAGGCGGCGCGCCGCGTGCCCGACGTAGGTCAGGTGCGGCCCCTCGGCGAAGTAGCCGTGGGTGATCGAGGTGCCGTAGGTGAGCAGGCGCAGTGAAGGCAGCTCGTCCGCCGCCGGCGGGCGGAGATCGGAGCCTTCGACGCCGTGCAGCAGCACCGGGTCGCGCTCCGGGCCGCCCAGGACAAGACGCACCACGCGCGGCGAGAACGGCATGCCGGCGGTGTAACGGTCGGCAAGGGCGTCGAGCGCCTCGCTGGGGGCGATTTGAATCGTTTGCGGATCGTGGCCGACGACCGCGCGCTGGAAGGAGTCGAACGGGCCGAAGAAGACGCTGACGCGGGTCTGTCCGTGCGAGGAGAGCGTCACCCGCGACGGACCCGATGCGACGTAGCGTATCTCGGCGTTGTCCGGCTGCAGCAGGCACTCTTGCGCGCCGGGGTTGAGCGCGGTGCGAACCGATTCCGGCGCGCGCTGCAGCCGGTAGCCGCCGCGGCGCGATTCGTAGCGGAGCTCGGCGACGTTATGGAGCTCGACGTTGTCGTGAATCATCGGTCGATCATGCTGGATGTCGCTGCCGGAGCTGTCCGGCAGCGGCGCACATCGCCTTGAGCTTCAGGTACGCTTCGTCGACCGGAATCGGGTTCTGCACCGACGGGGCGAAGCCGCAGTCCGGGTTGAGCGCGATCCGCTCCTTGTCCACGTAGCGCATCGCTGCCTCGACGCGGGCCACGATCGTGTCGGGGGACTCGATAGCCTCGTCGCAGTGATCGACGCAACCCAGTCCCAGGCGCGCGTCCGGGTGGAATCCGGCCAGCGAATCGATGCCGCCGGCGTCCGGCGTGGCGTACTCCATCAGGATGGTGCCGACCCGCGCGCGGGCCAGAGCCGGCATGATCGGGTCGTAGGAGCCGGAGGTGCTGTGCCGGTGCTGGAAATGGGCGTGGCAGAGGTGCATGGCGGTGTCGATGCCGGAGATCCCATCCAGGGTCCGGTTCAGCAGGTCGATGCAGCGCTCCATCTCCGGCTCCGGGTCGCCGATCCCTTCGCGGGCGCGGAACTCCGGGTCGACCATCACGCTCAGCCACGGCTCGTCGAGCTGGACCACGTCGGCGCCGGCGGCGCGCACCGCCTCGATCTCCCGGCGGAGGATCGGCACCACCGCCTCCATGAGGTCCTCGCGCCTGGGGTAGGCGTCCCGCGAGTGGTCCGGGTGCCACATGCGCCGGCCGATGATGTACGGCGCCGGCAGCGTGAGCTTGAGCCGCCGGCTGGTGCGCGGTCGCGCGAAGGCGACCTCGCAGGCGGCGATCGGCCGGTAATACTCGATCGGTTCGACCACCGCCGGATAGGGGATGTTGCTGATGTTGAGGTCGTTGCGGAAGCCGCGCACCCGTTCGGCGAACACCTTGACGTAGCTCTCGCGCCGCCACTCGCCGTCGGTGATCTCGTCGAGCCCGGCGCGCTCCTGCAGGGAGATCGCCATGGCGGCGGCGCGGTCCAGGTGCGGGTCCGCCTTCTCCTCGCAGATGCGGCCGTCCTTGCGGTCCAGGATCAACTCGCGGAGCCACTCCGGGCGAGGCAGGCTGCCGACGACCGTCGTGGGGAACAGCTTCATCCTCGTACTATCTCGGCAAGGAGCATACGCGCCCGGCGGCGCTCACCGCCAGCGGAGGATCTTGAGCCGGTTGTTGAGGTGGTCGGCGAAGATCAGGTGGTCGTCTCCGTACCGCCTGACGCCGCCGAGTTGGTTGAAGCGGGCGCTGCCGGCCGGGCCGGGACCGGTCTCACCCGCCGCGCCGCAGCCGGCCAGCGTGCGCAGCGCGCCGCCGGGGGTCAGGCAGCGGATCAGATGATTGCCGGAGTCGGTGAAGAACAGCGTGCCGTCTGGACTTACGTCGAGCCCGCGCGGCGTGTCGATGCGCGCGCGCCGCGGGTCGCGGCCGTCTTCGCCATGCCCGGCCGTACCGTCGCCGATCACGGTGTCGATGATCCCGTTCGGCGCCACGCGACGGATGACGTGTCGGGCGCTGTCGGCGAAGTAGAGGCTGCCGTCCGGGCCGAACGCCATCGCTTCCGGCGTGCCGATGCGGGCGGTGCCGGCTGCGCCGCCGTCCCCGGAGTAGCCGGGCAGCCCGATACCGGCCACGGTGGTGATGATCCCGCTGCGCGGATCGATGCGCCGGATGCGGCCGGCGGCGTCGCCCAGGTAGAGAGCGCCGTCCGGGCCGTACCGGACCGACATGACCATGACCACGCCGGCGCTGATCGCCGGCCCGCCGTCGCCCTTGTCCCACGGTTGGCCAATGCCGCACACGGCGTGGATCGCGCCGCCGGCTTCGACCACGCGGACGTGATGGTGGCGGTTGTCGGCGATGGCGACCCGTCCGTGCCGGTCGATCGCCACGTCGGACGGGTTTCCCAGGTAGGCGCCGGTCGCCGGCCCGCCGTCGCCCCCGTAGGCGCGGGCGCCGTTGCCGGCGACGGTGGCGATCGTGCCGCCAGGGTCGATGCGGCGGACGCGCTGATTCCAGCGATCCGCGAAGTAGATCGAGCCGTCGGCCGCGACGTCGATGCCGGCGGGGCCGCGCAGGTAGGCGCCGGCGGCCGCCGCGCCGTCGCCGATGCCGGTGCCGCCCAGGACGGTGGTGACGATCCCGGTAGGGCCGTCGTACCGGCGGAGCCGGCCGGAGCAGTCGCCCCAGAACACCGTGCTGTCCGGGTCGGCCCAGATCGCCGCCTCCACGGAGTTACAGCCGGTCCGGCTGCCGTGCAGCCCCTCCTGGCCCCACGCCGGGACGCCGTTGCCGACCAGGGTGGTGACGATGCCGGTGGCGGCCTCTACCTTGCGGATGCGGAAGCCGTACTTCTCGCCGACGTACAGGTTGTCGTGGACGTCGAAGCAGATCGCGTCCGGCATCAGCGTGCCGGCTTCCACCGCCGGGCCACCGTCGCCGTTGGAGGCGCGCTGGCCGTTGCCCAGGACGGTGGTGACGATACCGGTGCGCATGTCGATGCGGCGGATGCGGTCGTTGGAGTTGTCGCAAACGTACAGATCGCCGCGCGAGTCGAAGGCCAGGTGCTCGGGGTGGTAGAAGGCGGCGTGCGCGGCCGGGCCGCCGTCGCCGTGGTAGCCCATCAGGCTCAAGCCGGCGCCGGCGAACGGACGGCTCGTGCCCCGTTCGGACGGGTAGTGGCGTGCCGCGTAGCCGGCGAACAGGTCGATGATGCCGGTGCGCGCGTCGACGCGGCGGATGTTGCAGGCCCACTCGTCGGACAGGTAGACGTTGCCGCCGGCGTCGACCGCGACCCCGCACGTGCAGTCGAGCTCCGCCTCGACCGCCGGCCCGCCGTCGCCGCCGCGGCCGATCCGGCCGTTGCCGGCCACCCGGGTGATGATGCCGGTGCGGTAGTCGATGCGGCGGATCGTGCGGTTGCCCAGGTCGGACAGGTACAGGTTGCCGTGCCGGTCCTGGTGCAGATCGTGCGGTTCCTTGAAGCGGGCGGCCGAGACCGGGCCGCCGTCGCCCTCCGTTCCGGGAACGCCGTCGCCGCCGAACCGGTGGAGGATGCCGCCGCGGTCGATGCGCCAGATGCGGTTGCCCCAGTAGTCGTTGACGATCAGGTCGCCGTCGGGCCGCCGCGCCACCCCCATCGGCCACCCGGCGGACGCCTCGCGGGCCGGCACGCCTTCCTGGAAGCCGGCGCCGGCCAGCACGGTGACCTCGCCGGCCGGCAGGGCGTGCAAAATCGCATTCAGGGACATGGCTCGGCCTTCCTCCGCTCGGTCAGATACCGGGCATGCGCTGCCGGCAGCAGATCATACCTCGGCCGCGCCGGTGCGGCCATGCGTGGCGTCATCGCCTGGGGGCGGCTCGGCAGGCGCTCAAGGTTCCCATCCGGATGCCGATACTCAAAGTGTCGGGAGGCCGCCGAGCCGCACCTCGCACGGAGGGAGCTCAGCAGTCGAACCTTTCAAGCAACCGTGGAGGTAGCTGAGCCGATGGACCGGTAAGATGGCCGTTGATACAAGCGGTCCGCAACAGTCAGTCGCACACGTGAGGCTCGGCCGACCGGGCCTCAGCTCAGACGGCTCGGCGACCTTCCGACTTGCTTTCTGCCCGAGCCCGCCTGACAAGCCGGCACTTGACCCGTCAGGCGCGTCGTTCGCTCACCCCTTGCCCGGCAGTGGCTTCCCTGCGCTGTGCGTCGTTGACGCGGTGGGCGGCCCTGCGGTTCAATTGAGGCCGGAGGGACCATGCCAGCCTACGACTACCACTGCCCCACGAACGGTCAGACCGTTGAGGTCAACCACTCGATGACCGCCACGCTCGCCAGTTGGAAGGACCTCTGTGACGCCGGCGGGCTCGACCTGGGCGACACGCCGGCCGACGCGCCGGTGAAGCGGGTCTTCAACGCGCCGATGGTCGCCACGGGTGCAGAGGAAGCCGCCGGCGTGTGCGTGGACAACCCGGCCGTACCGCGCGGCGGTTGCGCGCACGGCGCCGCCTGCGGCTGCTTCTGAGGGTATAGTCGCCGGAATCGTCCGCGGAGGCGGCGTCGCCTGGAGCCCCGACTTCGGCTTCGCCGATGTGCATCCCGACGTCGCGGACGTGACGTATCGCGCGGCCCGCGCGTTCGAGGATATGGGCTGTCACGTCGAGGAGCCCAAGCTGGCGCTCGACCCACCGTACGACACCTACGGCGCCCTCATGACCGCCGACGCGTTCAACCGCTACCGGACGCTCTACGAGTTCTCCGGCGACCGGCTCCTCGGGTACTCCACGTTTTCATCCAGCACGGCTCGAAGGTGACCACGGCCGACTATGCCCGCTGTCTTGGCCTGGTCGACCGACTGCGGGCCGACTTCGCAAATCTGTTCGAGGAATACGACCTGCTGCTGTCACCCACGGCACGGTTCCCGGCGTTTCGCAACGGCCCCTATCCAGGCGAGGTGTCGGGCGCGTCCGAGTTTCCCGACCAGTACTTCAACGGCGCGTTCACGATGCCCATCAACGCCGGCGGACATCCGGCCGCCAGCATACCGGCCGGCTTTTCCGCCGGCGGTTTGCCGATCGGCTTGCAGATCGCCGGCAGGAAGGGTGACGAGGAATCGGTCATCGCCGCATCGGCGGCGTTCGAGGCTGCCTGCCCGTGGATTGGACACCGGCCTCCGGTCTGCTGACCGGCCGGCGCCAGTGTCGAAGAAATATACCCCTCGTCCGGCTGGTAGAGTCGAAGAACTGCCGGCTCCGGGCCGCGGTCTCTCCCCCGAAGAGCACCGCACTGACAGCCTGTCGGCGGCGTTCCGCAACCTCGATAAAGCAGGTGGCTTGTCAAGGACAAGTCAAGCGAAGTCCGCTCTCCACAGATGCGTCGCCCGCGCCGCGAGGTGGCGCTGGCGAGCCTCGAGAAGCTCCGGCGTCCAGTGCTCGGGAGCCAGTTCCGGGATTCGGCGGCTCAACGCGTACTGACTCCTGGCGTAGGCAAGGACCTTGTCCGAGTACACGGCATTGCCGATCTCGCGGTTGTGGCTGCGCTCCAGGAGGGTGAGATTGCCAAGGCGGTACACCGAGTCCTCCCACCGATCGGGGGCAAAGGTCTGTCGCCAGTCATCCGACGGGTGCTCCGGCAGGATGTGCTCGATGGTGCCTGGGTCCGTTTCCGGGTCGCAGGCGCGTTCCGCGGCATCCTGCTCCAGGCGCGCCAGGATGTATTTCGCCAGTTTCTTCCGCTGCCCGCCGGTCGGCACGACCAGACGGGCGAAGTCCTGTCTGGTCTTGACGTCGTCCACGTAGATGGTACGGAGACGATCGAACACCGCTGCCGGCGTGCGTGCGGCTCCGTCTCGAACGGCTTTCGCGGCGCGGTGGCACACGACTTCGAGTGCGTTGGAATTGAGGCCGCCGACCACCGTATGGCGGAACGACACCACGCTCGCCAGCCGCAGGACGCGGACGAAGTCCTCCGCCCCGAACGATTCCCAGGCGGTGAACAGCAGCGGCGTCGCCTGGCGAACCTGGAACAGGTTCAGTTCGCGGATGTATCGATCCGCGTCGCGCCGCTCGATCCAATAGCCATGGTTCGGATCCGACATCGCCGCGAACAGTTCGGCGCACCGCTCCAGTTCGTCGAGCAGCGCGAACACGTCGCTCGGTGTCCTGGTTCGATCCCGTAGCAGCTTGAACACCCGTCGGCTGCGCACGTTCGGCAGCTCGCAGAGCAGGTGGTAGCGGAGAAGCTCCGGGAAGCGTTCCTGCTCCACGGTCGCGACGAGCGACCGCCAGCGGCGCCGGAGCGCTTCCAGGTCCGCCGGCACGCGTACCAGGGAGAACAGGTAATTCTTGAGCAGGTCGGTGGTGGTCAGCTCCAAGCCGCGGGCGTTGAGCGTCTCGAATACGGTATAGGCGTTCAACTCGTCGTCCACCGTGATCAGGATGAAGAGCAGTTGGCGCGCCACGGTCTCCGAGAGCAGCGCGGTTGTGGCCTGCCCGTCATCCCGGAGCTCCTCCTGATCGCCAAGCCGTGCGCTGAAGTAGCGGAAGCACTGCCAGAGCAGCTTGTTGGACTTCGGCAGCCGCCGCGGGTTGAGCGGCTTTCTGATCTGTACCAGATAGTCCTGGTAGAAGGCGTTGTCGGTCTCGTTCAGGTACAGCCGGCTGCTCTCCGTGAGCGACGCCGGGTCCCTTTCGCCGATGAAACGATTGCGCAGCTCCTGGCCTCGTTCGGCGTTGGCGTCCGGCTCCACCCCGCCCGAAGCCATGGAACGCAACCGTGCGATCACGGCCAGCGCGAGCACGCTGAGCGTGGCAAGCCGCTGCTGGCCGTCGATGATCAGGAACTCGCGGTCGCCTCGCTCCTCGACCACCAGCGCACCCAGATAGTGGCGATCGTCGGGAGTCGACCTCATGTCGATGATGTCGTTCCAGAGATCCTCCCACTGCTCCTCGGTCCAGGAGTAATCCCGCTGGTACGGCGGTACGCGGTAGCGTCTGCCGTTGCCGATCAACTCCAGGTAGTCAATGGTACGGGTGCTCAGAACACTGGCTTTCGCCATCGCTGACGCGCCTTCAGACCCAGATCATCCCTCATAGTCGATGCTCACCTTGAGCGCGCCGCCGTTGCCGGAGCGGGCCAGTTCGAACGCCTCGGCGGCCTGCTCCAGCGGGAACCGGTGCGTCAGGAGGGGGCGGTTGTCGACCTCGCCCCGCAGGACCAGGTTCATGGCCGCGCCGTACGGCGACCAATACGGGTTGGCGCTCTCGATGCCGGCGCCGGATGCTTTCACCTCGTAGCGCTTGTCGGCCAGCGACGCGGCGTCCAGGTGGTACGGGGACTCGTTCGGCGCGCCGAACAGGTGCAGCCGGCCGCCGGGACGTACCAACTCGGTCGCCAGTCGCAGGCCGTCGGTGGTGCCGGAGGTCTCCACCACCACGTCGGCAAGGAACCCGCCGTTGGCATCCCGCACCCGCTGCACCGTGTCGGCCCCCGGCACGAGCCCCAGCGTGGCTCCGAAACCGGCGGCCGCCGCGACCCGGTCCGCCCGCACATCGATGCCGGCGAGCACGCCGGCGCCCAGGCGGGCCAGCATCGCGTCGAACAGCAGCCCCGAGCAGCCTTGGCCTACCACCGCAGCGCACGCCGTGGTGAGCGGCGGGAAGGTGTTGCACGCCTCGATCACCTGGCCGAGCGGGCGCGCGGTCGGCACTGCCTGCAGGTCGGGGTCCTCCGCGGGCGGCAGCCAGTACACGGTCGAGTGGGGGACGACTACCGTCTCCGCCAAGCCGACCGCTTGGGTACCGTAGAACGCGACCAGCTCGCCCGGAGCGAACTCCCGCCATTGGCGGGCGGTGTATCGGGCTTCGACCACGCGCGCCACCAACTCGTGCGCGCTCGCACCGGCCGGCAGCGGGTAGGAATCGGCCGAGCCCTCGTACACGCGGCGGACGTCATCGCGCGCCAGCGTGGCCGTGATCGGTCGCACCATCACCTGATCGTTGCCCAGCGTGGGCTCGGCGCCGTCGACCACCTCGATCTGTCCGCGACCGGTCACGTGAACCGATTTCATCGCTTGCTCCTTAGTTGCCGCTGCTGTTGCGCCGGCGCGTGGGCGGCGGCGGCGTGACCGCCGCGTACGAGCCGCCGGCCGCAGCGTCGCTCCGGGCATCGGGCGACGTCAGCGCGTAGACGTTGGCGCCGCGCAGGTAGATGCGCACCCGCACCCGTTCGCCGGCCAGATCGCTGCCGTCCTTGCCGCGCCACCGCAGCGGATGCCGCAACCGGTCGAGCGGACCCTGCATCTGGCAGCCCTCGCGGTCGTAGCCGGCGATCACCGCGCCGGCGGCGTCGATCAGCTCCGCCAGCACGTAGTTCTCGTTGCTGCTGTTGTCGACGCCCTCGCCCGGGACCGCGACGTTCAGGAACAGGCCGCCCCGGCCCATCACCAGCGACGCGGTGGTGAAGTGGCTGTTGGACCATCCGGTCACGTACGTGAACCGGTCGACCGGCACGCCGCCGGCCGAATCCGGCCCGCGGAACACGACGCGGTCGCCGATCAGCATCGGATCGTGGGTGCCGCCGACGCCGTGGCCGCCGTGCTGGTTGGGGCGGCTCCAGGTGAGGCCGTCGCGGCTGGTCCACAGCTCGTTGCCGAGCGCACCGCCCGCGCCGTGGCCGTCGGAGCGGACCGGCGACCACGCCGGCTCGGTGAACGATCCCGCGTAGTTGTTTACCCCCATGAAGTAACGGCCTTCGTACGCGAACGGGGAGCCGTTGTAGAACTCCATGTCCGGCGGGTCCATCTCGTTCTGCTCGAGCTGATACTCGGCGGTCAGCAGCGGCGCGTGCAGGATGCGCATGCCGCGCACGACCTCCTTGTCGACCTTGTAGTCGCTGGCGATCCGCGGCGTCCACGTGAAGCCGTCCGGGCTGGTGCGCACGGTGAGCACGCGCCGCGCGTTGAGGAACAGCTCGTTGACCGCCTTGTGCTCGTAACGCTGGATGCCCTTGGGCGTGAGGATGAAGCGCTGCGCCGCCGAGCTCCACACGCCGCCCCAGGCATCGCCCTCGTTGAAGACGGGGTTGCCCTCGTACGGCGTCCAGTGGTCGCCGTCGGTGCTGTGGAAGACGTGCATGGTGAACCCGGAGTCATCGGAGGTGTTCTTGGTGTAGATGTAGCGTCCCAGCTCCGGGCTGTAGAGGCAGCGGGCGTTGTAACCCCAGTGGTTGCCGGGCTCGTCGTGGACGATGCGGACGTTCTCCAGGTGGATGCCGTCGCGGGTGGTCGCCCGGTAGATCTGCCACGGGATGCGGGTGCCGACCTTGTGACCGATGACGTCGTACGACCCGTCCGGCAGCCGGCGGGTATGGCTGACGCTGAACGGAATCGGCGGCGCCGGCGCGAAGGCGCGCGGGGCGCTGGCGCCGAAGTTCACGCTGCCCCACGGCTCGAAGACGTCCGAGTGATCGGCGAACAGGAATTTCATGCGGGTATCTCCTCGATCGGCGCCCGTCACGTCACGCGAAGTCGCCGAAGCTGAAGGCCAGCGGCAGCTCGTGGACGATCAACTCGCCCGTCTCGTCGACCGCGAGCACCTCTTTCATGTACTCGTTCCACTTCGGGGTGATGGGATCGACGGTGGTGCGCCGGTAGTGCTCGGCGCTCGGCGCGGTGCCGTGCACGAACAGCCAGTCTTCATGCCGGTAGATCACCATGCTGACGCCCTGCGCCCGCATCATGCGTTCCATCTCCGGCCACAGTTCGTCGTGGCGCCGCTTGTATTCCGCGTACCTGCCGGGCTTGAGCTTGAGCGCCATTCCGATCGAGTACATCCGCATCCCCTCTCTGCAAGCGTGCTGGCTCGAAGGATAACATGACGGCGGACGGCGGGTTCGCTCTGCGCGGGCCGATCCGCCGGCCATCGACGGGGAGGCGAATGGAACAGGCGACGGGCAGGAGCGCAGCGGTCATCCAGCACGTTGCCGTGGAGACGCTGGGCAGCAACTTCACGGCGGTGCTGGACGAGGCCGGGTTCCGGCCGATCGCGGTGCCGGTCTTTGGAGGCGCGCCCCGCTTCGAACGGCTGGACGCGCCGGAGTTGTCGGCGGTCGACCTGATCGTGGCGCTGGGCGGTCCGATGTCGGCCAACGACGACCTGCCGGCCCTGCGGCAGGAGATCGACTACCTGCGCGCCGCCGCCGCGGGCAACCCGCCGACGCCGGTGCTGGGCGTCTGCCTGGGCGCGCAATTGCTGTCGCGGGCACTGGGCGGCGACGTGCGGCCGACCGGCGGATACCAGTTCGGGCTGCGCAAGCTCGACGTGACCGCGGCCGGCGCGGCCGATCCGGTGTTCGGCCAGATCGACATTCCGCTGGTGCCCACGCTGCACGGGGAGCGGTTCTCCGTCCCCGCCGGCGGGGAGCTGCTGGCGGAGGGGACCATGCTGCGTCGCGACGGCGGGTACTCCCGCATCCCCATGGCGTTCCGGTACGGCCCATCGTACGGTCTTCAGTTCGAGCCGCAGCTCACCCTGGAGGAGCTGCGGGTGTGGAACCGCGAGCTTGCCGGCGACTACGCGCTGATGGGCAGCCGCTTCGATCCGGCGGAGGAGGCGGCGCGCAACCTGCGCGAGTTCACCGTTTTCGCCCCGTACTACGAACGGCAGATGGCGCGGATGCTGCGGGCGCTGCTGCACCGGCTGCCCGGAGGTGACAGAGCCGCCGGCGGCCGCGCACCATAGCGCCATGAGTGTTCTCGACACATTCTCGTTGAGCGGCAGGACGGCGGTCGTGACCGCCGGGGCGGGTCCGTTGTTCGGCAGCAGCATCTCGGAGGCGTTGGCGGAGGCGGGCGCGCGCGTGGTCACCGCCTCGCGGTCGCTGGCCCGCAACCGGGAGTTTGCGGCGTCGCTGGCGGAGCGGACCGGCGCGGACGTGCACGGCATGCAGCTCGACATCGGCGACGCCGGGTCGGTAGAGCGCTTCCACCGGGAGGCGATGGAGCGCTTCGGGCGCGTCGACGTCCTGGTCAACAGCGCCCTGGTGCGCGACGCGACCGCCGGCGGCTTCGAAACGCAGGGCGTCGACGCCTGGCAGCGGTCGGCCGCCGGCGACATGGTGGGACTCTATGCCATCTGCAAGGCGTTCATCGGCTCGATGGTCGCGGCCGGGGGCGGCAGCATCATCAACATCTCCAGCATCTACGGCGTGGTCGGCAACGATCCGTCGCTGTACGAGAACACGGAGATGGTGCAGCCGCCGAGCTACAACTTCGTCAAGGCCGGCATGATCAACTTCACCCGCTACGTGGCCAACTACTACGGCAAGCAGGGAGTGCGCGCGAACTGCATCTCGCCCGGCGGCTACTACACCGGGCAGGCCGGCCCGTTCGTGGAGCGCTACAACAAGCGGGTGCCGATGGGCCGCATGATGGACAACGACGATCTCAAGGGCGCCGTGGTGTTTCTGGCCTCGGACGCCTCCGCGTACGTGACCGGCCACAACCTGATGGTGGACGGCGGCTTCACGACGATCTGACGCGCGACGCCGGCGGCGCCGATCGCTCGCCTCAGGTTGCGCGGATCTCGGCGATCACCGGGGCGTGGTCACTGGCGATCATGCCGTTCTTCTTCTTGCGGTAGTCGCGGTCGATGGTGACGCCGGCGGCCCGAGCCGCGACCGGCGGTGTGGCGAGCAGCAGGTCGATGCGCAAACCCAGGTTCTTGTGGAAGTTGCCGGCGCGGTAATCCCACCAGGAGAACAGGCGCAGGTCCGGGTTCAGGGCGCGAAACAGGTCCACCGTGCCCAGGCCCAGGAGCGTCCGATAGCGCCGGCGCTCCTCCGCGGTGTGGAAGATCCGATCGCGCCACGCCTCCTCGTCCCAGGTATCGAGCGCGCCCGGGCAGAGGTTGAAGTCGCCGCCGATGATCAGCGGCCGGTCCGCTCGCGCCTCGCGCTGCGCGAAGCTCACCAGTCCATCCAGGAACGCCAGCTTGTGCCCGAACTCCGGATGGTCGATGGTGCGCCCGTTGGGGACGTACACCGATACGCAGTCGATCACGCCGAAACCGTCGACCTCGACCTGCGCGCCGATCAGCCGTGCCCCCTGGTCCTCCAGTCCCGGCAGGCCGCGGCAGGAGACCTCCGCGCGGCGCACCGTCTCCTCCCGCGTGATGACGGCCACGCCGTTCCAGCCCTTCTGGCCGTGCACCACCGCCCGGTAGCCGGCCGCCTGCAACTCGTCGTGCGGGAACCGGTCGTCGGGCAGCTTCAGTTCCTGCAGCAGCGCGACGTCCGGGCCGCGCGCCGCAAGCCAGTGCAGGACGAAGTCCAGCCGCGCCTGCATGCCGTTGACGTTCCAGGTGGCGATGGTCATGGCGTGCCGTCAGCCGGCCGTTCCCAGCCGGCGGCGGCGAGCGCGGCGAGCCCGTGGTCGAACTCGCTGCGGATGTGCGGGATGTCCGGCATGCGGTACTCGAAGTCGAGCGACACGGTTCCCCGGTAGGCAGCGCGCTCCAGCGCCTCGCGGAAGGCGGCGAAATCGACGGTGCCGCGGCCCGGCGTGAGCTCCAGGTCCTGGCGGAAGTCCTGCGTGTCGCTGCCGTCGCTGTCACGCAGGTGCACGTGCCGCAGGCAATCGCCCAGAAAGCCGAACAGGTCGTCCAGGTCGTAGCCGATGACGCCCCAGTGGCTGGAGTCGACGGTGGCGCCGAGAGCGGCGTGGTCGATCTCCTCGAACATCGCCTTGACGTGGTCGACGGAGTCGGTGATCTGAAACAGATGCGGCACTTCCAGATGGATGCGCATGCCCAGGTCGGCCGCGATCCGCGCCTGTTCGCGAAACGCCCGCGCCGCCGGCCGCAGGTGGCGCAGCCACTCGCGTTCGTCGAGCTGGCGCCGCGCCGTGCTCATGGTCACCGTGCGCGCGCCCAGGTGAGAGGCCAGCTCCAGGTACCAGCGGCCCTGCGCGACCGCTTCGCGAGCGTCCGCGGTTTCGGTGTAGTCGAAGAAGCGGTGCCGCCCGCCGGATTCCCACCGTCCGGTCGAGACGTTGCAGGCGATCGCCCGCACGGCGTGCCGGTCCAGGGCGTCGGCCACCGCCGGCGGGTCGGTGTCCGGGTAGGGGAGGTGCGCGCAGAAGGTGCCCATGTGGCTCAACTCCACGGTGCGGAAGCCGGCGTCCGCCAACTGGGCGAGCGCGGTGTCAAGACCGTAGGCGGAGAAGCCGAGCGTGGTGGCGGCGTGAATGTTCATCGTCGTTCATAATGATGCCAATGCCATGATGTTGAGAATGGAGGACCGATGCTGACCCTGTTTGCCGAGCTCACCCGTGACGAGGCCCGCGAGCGCGCCGCCGATTCGTTGGCGGTCGTGCCGACGGCGTCGATCGAACAACACGGACCGCACCTGGCCGTGGTCACCGACACGCTGCTGGTGACGGCGGTCGCCCGCCGCAGCGCCGAGGCGACCGAAGCCTCCGTGGTGGTCACGCCCACCGTCTGCTACGGGAACTCGCACCATCACCGGCCGCATCCCGGCGTGCTGTCGCTGCAATCAGACGTGTTCCTGGCGACCACCCGTGACGTGATCGAGGGGCTGAGCCTGTCGGGGTATCGGCGGATTCTGCTGTTGAACGGCCACGGCGGCAATACCGCCGCCAATCAGGTCTCCGCCCAGGACGCGGTCAACCGGTACGGGCTGCCCGGCAAGGTGCACGCGGCCGCCTACTGGGACGTGGCGCGCGCGGCCCTGGTGGCCGGCGGCTTGGAAAACGAACGTCTGCCCGGTCACGCCGGCCACTTCGAGACCGCCATGGTGATGGCGGTCCGGCCGGAGCTGGTGCGGCAGGAGGTGCTGGACGATCTGGCGGCCGTGGATCGCGAACGGATCGGCCTGCCGGCCGGCAAGCGCGGCACGTTCGCGCAGCAGAACCGCGACTGGGGGATCGGCCCCGGCTATACCGACGATCCGGCGTCCGCCACGCCGGAGGCCGGCAGACGCTACCTGCAGACCATCATCGAAGAGGTAAGCCGGCTGTACGCCTCTCTCTGAACGGGTGCGCCCCGCGCGGGGTGACCGGCAGCCGGGCGCGCCGCGCGGTCGTTACGCGCCGCTCTCCGAGCCGCCGTTCTTCGCCGTGCGCTCCGGGCGCTTGAACAGCCCGTCCAGCGTGTCCTTGATCGAGTCGATCCCGTCCCACACCGTGGCCTTGGCCTTCTCGAAGCCGTCCTGGTAGCTGCCGGCCGCTTCCTGGAAGTCGGCGGCCGCGTCGTCCGGTTCCTGGCCGCGCCGCACGTAGTCGCCGTCCAGGATCGACCGGTAGGCGCCGGCGTCGACCCAGGTCTTGAGCTCGGTCAAGCGCAGCACCGCGAAGGGGTGCCGCTGGCCCAGCAGATTGAGCACCTTGTAGACCTGATCCAGGAAGCCGGTGTCCTTGCGGTACTCCACCGCCTGTTCGAAGAACGCGCCGATGTTGAGCTGCGTGGTGTCGCCGCCGCCGGCGAGCTTCATCAACAGATCGTAGCTGCCACCGGTCTCCTGACAGACCAGCAGCCCGGCGCGGTCAGCGCTCAATTCGCTCTTGCGGTCCCATTCCAGCAGCGCCAGCAGGATCGGCAGCACGATGAGTTGGCCGACCCGCACGTAGGAAAGCGATACCTGCAGGAGCAAGGCGAGCAGCGTCTTGTAAAGGGCATGCCCGCTCAGGCAGTGGCCCAGCTCGTGGCCGATCACCGCGATCAGTTCGTCGTCGCTCATGGTGTGCACGATGGAGCTGGTCAGCGTGATGAATGGCCGGTCGACGCCGACGATGGTGCCGTTGAGGATCGGATGCTGGACGATGTAGAGCTCCGGCGTATGCTCGGCGTCGAGGCAGGCGCTCGCCTCCTGCAACAGGACGTTGATACGCGGGAACTGCCGGTCGTTGACGCGGACGGCGGAAGCGAGGTGCAGGAGGCGCAGTGAACGCTCGGTAGTCGAACCGATGAACTTGCGGAGTAGCTCGTCGAATCCGGGGATCTTCTTCAGCGCGTTCAACGCGGCGCGGTCGGCAGGGTGCTCCCACGTGCGCGAGCTGATCTCGGGAAAGGCGCGCTTTCCCGCGCGGCCACGCGTTACGACTTCGGTGCTGCCTTGCTCGGCCATGGGTCCCCCTCCCGCACCCCGCCGGCGCGGCTGACGCTAACGTACGGCCGGGTGCGGGGGCGGGCAAGCTTGACGGTGTACACTCCCCGAATGGCGGACGAGTTGACGGCGGACACGGTATCCGGCGAGGGACTGAGCGGCGCCCGCAACCGCTACGGGGACTTCGTCATCGACGCCGGCAGCCTGCCGGAGTCAGCGTCCGACTTCGAGGAGCAGCTCGGCCGCGTCCTGCCCGGCTGGCGCGCAGGCCACAAGGTGTTGTGGCTCGAAGTGCCGTTGCGGTCCACCGCGCTGATCCCGGTCGCGGTCGGGGAGGGCTTCGTGTTCCACCACGCGCGGCGGGAGGCGGTCACGCTCACGCTGGCGCCGGCCCCCGACAGCTTCGTCTATCCCGATGCCTCCCATTACGTCGGTGCGGGCGGCGTGGTGATCGACGACCGGCGGCGGGTACTGGTGGTCAGCGAGCGATACCGGCGCGACATGAGCCGGCCCTTCTACAAGCTCCCCGGCGGGTTGCTGCACCACCGCGAGGACCTTGCCGACGGGGTGGTGCGCGAGGTCCTCGAAGAGACCGGCGTGCGCACGCGCTTCCTGGCGGTCAACTCGGTGCGGCATCGCCACTCCGGCGCGTTCGATCACTCCGACCTGTACGTCGTGTGCCGGCTGGCGCCGATCACCGGCGAGATCGTCATCCAGGCGAGCGAGATCGAGGAGTGTTTCTGGATGCCGGTCGACGACTACCTCCGCTCAAAGGACGTGCACGACTTCAACCGCCGGATCGTCCGCGACGCGCTGGTCAATCCCGGCCTGCCGTATGCGCGCATCGCGCCGGACGCGGAGGTCTTCATGGTGAATGGGACCGCCTGAGCGCGCCGCTCAGGACGGTTTGAGCCCGCGGCGGCCGACGACGCTGCAGATGGGGCACTCCGCCGGCCGGTGGCCGCGCGCCGGGCATCGGGTGCGGCCGAAGATGATGATCTGCAGGTGCAGTCGGCTCCAGAGCCGCCGCGGGAAGGTGCGCTTCAGGTCGCGCTCGGTGCGCGCCACGCTGCGGCCCGGCGAAAGCCCCCACCGGTACGCCAGGCGGTGGATGTGGGTGTCGACCGGGAAGGCGTCCGCGCCGAACGCCTGCGCCAGGACCACCTGCGCGGTCTTGGGTCCCACGCCCGGCAGCGCTTCGAGTTCGTCCTGAGTCCCCGGGACCTGACCGCCGTGGCGGTCGAGCAGAATCCGCGACGTCTCGCCGATGTTGCGCGCCTTGCTCGGCGCGAGTCCGCACGGCCGGATGATGCGTTCGATCGCGGCGGCCGGCAGGGCGGCCATCGCCGCCGGGGTCGACGCGAGGGAGAACAGATCGGGCGTGATCTGATTCACCTTGGCGTCCGTGCTCTGTCCGGACAGGATCACCGCCACCAGCAGCGTGAACGGGTCCCGGTGGCGGAGCGGGATCGGCACGTCGCCGATCGATTCGTCGAGCGTCTCGACGATGAAGGCGGCCTTGGCGTTGCGGCTGCGGCGGTCGACCGCCGGGGAGCGTACTGCGGCAGGCATGCGTAAAAGCCCCTTTCGGTTCGACCTTAGCCGCCCGGCCGGCGCGGTGTCCATCGGTCGCGTCCCGTGGACTTCGGCTTCGCTCTGGCCGTCGTGCGCCGGGGACGGTAGCATCGAGCTCACGGCGGGGAGGCGAAGGTGATGGAGACGGCGACTCTGGGCGGCGGATGTTTCTGGTGCGTGGAGGCGGTCTACCAGCGGGTCTCCGGGGTGCGGCGGGTCATGTCGGGCTACGCCGGCGGCACGCAGCGCAATCCGACCTACGAGGCGGTCTGCGCGGGCGGCACCGGCCATGCCGAGGTGGTCCAGATCGAGTTCGACCGGCAGGCGATCTCGTACGCGGACATCCTGGAGGTCTTCTGGCGCGCCCACGATCCGACCACGCGCGACCGTCAGGGGGCCGACGTCGGCACGCAGTACCGGTCGATCATCTGCTACCACGACGATCGCCAGCGCGCGGTCGCCGTGCGCTCCAGGGAGCAGGCAGCGGAGCGGATCCGCAGGCCGATCGTTACGGAGATCGGACCGTTGGAGGAGTTCTATCCGGCCGAGCGCTACCATCGGAACTACTACAACCAGAACCCCCGCGCCGGCTACTGCCGCGTCGTCATCGCTCCGAAGCTCAGCAAGCTCGGCATGCCGTCGTAGCGACCGGAGCCGGTATCGGGGCAGAAAAGAGGACGGCGCGCGCCTTTGCGCACGCCGTCCCGTAGTAGGTGAGCCGGCGTCGGCCGGCTCACCGCGCTCCGAGCGGATCAGTTCGTCGGCATCGCAAGCGCGCCGCTCAGGATGTCCTCTACCAGTGGAGCCTTCTGCAGCTCGTCGATGACCTCCTGGCCGCCGTTGGCCAGCCACTGCTCGACGAACCCGGGCCATTCGGCGTCGATGTCGATCGAGCTGTCGGTCACCCACTTCCACCAGGTCTCCTCGCGAAAGGCCTGCAGGTTCCCGCCGTAGCGGGCCCAGAGCTTGACGTAGTCGGTGCGGTTGAAGATGTCCTCTCGGTGGTCCCGCACGGCGATCTCCATCGTGTACGGCTCGCGCATGAGCATGGCCCAATTGATGCCCTGCCCCGGCCCGATGGTCGCTCCGCCGGCAGCTTCGATCGGGATGCCGTTCTTCATTTGCGGGCACTGCCAGAACAGGTCGTGCCAGCTATAGGCGGTGTAGACCAGGCCGACGCCGTTGGTGTTTCGCACCAGGGTGGGGGTCCCCGCCAACTGGGCGACGCTGCAGTCGCCGGGAGTGCCCAGCCACCGGTAGTTCGCATCCTCGGAAAATGGGCCGCCGACCCCGTAACCGGTGACCAGCGTTCCCGCCGGGTCGTGATTTATGTAGTCGTAGATCTGCAGGATGCGGGCGAGCTTCTCATCGGATACCCCGGCCTTGACGCCGAAGCCCTCGTGCGGATTGAGCACGGTGGCGCGGTTGTCCCACTGGCAGCGCATCTTTCCGGTCGGGCCGTACGCCGGCAGCATGTTGACGAATCGGGCGTCGGGCACGGCGTCCGCGCGGATGCGGGTGCAGTCGTCGTTGCCGCCGGTGAAGGATGCCAAGCCGCACGGTCCGCGCGCCCACATGCCGACCAGTCCGGCCCGCACCTGCTGGCGCCACTCGGAGCGTCCCACCGCCGGCAGCGCCGGGTCGAGAATACCGTCGGCAAACCAGCGCTGCAGGATCTTCAGCGCCTCCCGCGACTGGCTGGCGATGTCGACCTTGACGGTCAGCCCGGTCTCATCGTCCAGGTAGTTGTCGACGTCATTGAGGCCGTACGCCCAGAACGGCACGGCGGGGCCCGAGTGGTAGAGCCACTCGCGTCCCTGGAAGCCGCCGCTGTCGCCGATGGTCCCGTACGGGATCTCGTCGCGCTTGCCGTTGCCGTTGAAGTCCGCATCGCGGAAGCCGTACATGGCGGTCTCCATCTCGTCCCAGTCGAAGTGGCCGCCCCACCAGAAATAGGTCTCCGGCGCCGTCGGCGCTCCCAGGTCGATCTTCTCCCCGGCGCGGTCCCAGCCGGGCGCCTTGGGATCGAGTGCGAACGGGTCGATGCCGATCTTCTCGAGCCAGTCCAGGCGCATGATCAGGACGGCGTCGCAGTGGTGCTGGTAGTGCTCGCCGCGCGGAATGTTCATGTACTCGTCGGTAGTCCCCGGCGCCAGGCTCACGCCCCACGCCAGCGGTCCCTGCTGGCTCCGGTAGGCGGAGTGCAGCGGCGCGTAGGTCTCGATCATGTCGCGCGGGATGTTGCGGAAGGCGCCCTTGTGGTACCAGTCGACCATGTCGATCCAGGTGTAGAACGCCTCCGGATACTCGCCCGACGACATGAAGAGCTGTTTGGCTTCCTCGTCCGAGCGCGACACGCCCTTGGTCTCGATGGTGACGTTGAACTTCTCCTCGATGTGCTTCTGGACGGGATTTCCCGCCTCGGCCATGTCGGAGGTGAGGCCGCCCCACGATATGGTCATGTGATCGTCGGTGGTGAACGAGAGCCGATCGGTCTGGCCCTCGGCAAACGCCCAGCCCGCTGTCAGCAGCAGTCCGAGCGCGATGGCAAGTGACTTTCGTTGCATGCGTTCTCCTTGTTTTGATCGTGCGTTGCACGTCGGCGATTCCCCGGCGGCGGCCCGGGCCGGATCCGGTCTGAACGGTCAGCGTAACGGCGCGCGAACCTCCTTCCGTGATCGCGGGATCATCCCTTCAACGATCCCAGCATCACGCCCTTGGCGAAGTACTTCTGGATGAACGGATAGAGGAAGATGATCGGCCCGATGGTGATGACGATGGTGGCCGCCTGCACTGCCTCCGGCGGGAACAGCTCGATGCGCTCGCCGGCGAGGAGCTGTTGCTGGACGAACTCCTCCAGGCGCTGCACGCGCAGATCGGCCAGCAGGTCGCGAATCATGAGCTGCAGGACGCGCAGATCGCGGTGGGGCGAGTAGATCATCGCATCGAACCAGCCGTTCCAGTGCGCGACCGCCGCGAACAACGAGATCACCGCGATCATCGGTTTCGACAACGGCGCGATGATCCGCCACAGCACCTGCCAGTAGGAGGCGCCGTCGATCATTGCCGAGTCCTCCAGCGCCTGGTCGATGGTCATCAGGAAGTTGCGGGCGATGATGATGTAGAAGACGTTCACGCCGATCACGGTCGCGCTGCCCAGGGAGATCGTCAGGATCATGCGCGTGTTGATCAGCCCCAGCCCGCGTACCAGCAGATAGGTCGGGATCAGGCCGCCGTTGAAGAACAGCGTCAGGACGTAGATCGTGGTCAGCACCCGCCGTCCGGGCAGATCGCGTTTGGCGAGCGCGTAGGCGCCGGTAAAGGTGACGAAGAGGATCCAGGAGGTGCCGGCCACCACCCGGAAGATGGTATTCAGATACGCCAGTCCCACGCGTTCCGCCTCGATAGCATAGCCCCATGCATCGGTGTTGAACGTTCCCGGAAACAGATGGAAGCCGAGCCGGTAGATGTCCGCGGCGGAAGAGAACGACTGCACGATGATCGTCCAGAACGGGTAGACGAAGGTGAGCCCGAGCAGAAAGAAGCCGCCGTAGTTGCAGACGTCGAAGATCAGTCCGCCGGTCGATCGCTTGCCCAGTACCGCCGCCACGATCGCTCCCGCTTCACCAGACCCCGTACGCGCCGTAGCCCAGGCGCCGGATCAACCAATTCGCCAGCAGCAGCACCGCGAGCCCCGCCAGGTTCTGGAACAGGCCGACCGCGATCGTATAATCGTATTGCGCCTGCACGACACCGGCGCGGTAGATGAACGTCCCGAAGATGTCGGCCTTGCTGATCACGGCCGAGTTCGCCATGTTGAAGACCTGATCGAACTGCTCGTCGAACAGGTGGCCGACCTGCAGCAGCAGGAGGATCGTCATGACCGGCACGAGCGCCGGCAGCGTGACGTGCCTGACCCGCTCGAAGCGGTTGGCGCCGTCGATCTCCGCCGCCTCGTACAGGTTGGGATCGACCGAGGCCAGAGCGGCCAGGTACAGGATCGTCGCCCAGCCCACGCTCTGCCAGATGCCGGTCACCACCAGCAGGCCGCGAAAGGTCGGTTCGTGCGTCAGCCAGTTGATCGGCTCCAGGCCGATCTGCACGAACAGCCAGGCGATCGGCCCGCGCTTGACGTTGAGTATCTGCGCGAAGATGCCGCCCAGGATCACCCAGGAGACGAAGTGCGGCAGGTAGCTCACGCTCTGTATGGTCCGCTTGTACCACGTGGCACGCATCTCGTTGAGCAGCAAAGACATGATGATGGCTGCCGGGAACGCGAAGAGGATGCGCAGGACGCTCAGCCAGACCGTGTTGAACAGCACGCGGCCGAAGAACGGGTCGGTCGTCATGCGCTTGAAGTGGTCGAAGCCGTTCCACGGACTCCCCAGCCACCCATTGCGCAGGCTGAAGTCCTTGAACGCCAGGCTGAGACCGTAGATCGGCGCGTAGCGCCACAGGATCAGCATGGCCAGCGAGATCGACAGCAGCAGGTAGACCGGACGCATGCGCAGCGCCCGCGCGATGGTCTGGCGGCGCAGGACGCGCCGGTAGTCGGCTCCGGCGCCGCCGCCGACCGTTCGCTCAACCGGCGCCGTGCGTGCCATCGATCAGGACCGGACCTCGTGCTCGGAGCGAACTTCGTTCGCTTTGATGAAGTCGAAGTCGATGTCGTCGCCCAGGCCCGGCCGCTCCGGCACGCGCACGTACCCGCCAGCGTCGAGCGGGTCGTAGTGGGTCTTCTGCCAGGGGAAGGGGACCTCGAACGTGCGCATCGGGTGAACCAACCCGCGTTCGTAGTACTTGCCGTTGATCCCCATCGCGCACAGCACGTGCAGATTGTCCGGGCCGCCGCTGTGCACCTCCATGCGCATGCCGTAGGCCTCGGCAAGGTGAATGGTCTTCATGATCTGCGTGACGCCGCCGGAGCCGGCGGCCGCGCGTAGCATGTCACAGCCGCCGCGTTCCGCCCACTGCACGCGCGTGAGCGCCCCGTTCTCGGCGTGCTCGGGACCGCACACCGCCAGGTCGTCGAGCTTGCTCCGCAGCCAGACGTAGCTGGCCAGCCGCGACTCGTTCATCGGTTCTTCGATCCAGACGTAGCCCAGGCGCTGGCACTCGCGGGCAAGATAGAGCGCCTCGTGGCGGTCGTAGTGGTGGTGGGCATCGAGCATCAGGTCGACGTCGGGGCCGACCGCCTCGCGCACGGCCGCGCACAGGGCCGCCTCGCGCTTGACGTCGGGCTCCGGGACGATCGGCGGCATCCAGGTGTGCAACTTGATCGCGCGATAGCCCTGCGCGACGAGCTGCTCGGCGAACGCCGCGTACTCCTCGATGGTGCTCAGGCCGCCGGGCATGTCGTCGCCCGGCATGGTGCTGGCGTAGGCCAGCACCTTGGTGCGCGCGGCGCCCAACATCTTGTAGACCGGGATGTTCAACGTGCGGCCGGCCAGATCCCACAGGGCGTTGTCGACCTGCCCGATCGCCATCTCGCCCAGGTTGGTGAGCTTGGCGATGCGCTGCATGCGCTGGTGCAACATCTCGCGGAAGAAGGGGTCCTCGCCGACCAGCGCCGGCTTCAACAGGCCGTCGACCAGCTCGGGCGTGCAGCCGCCGGAGACGAAGTAGCCCTCGGCCCCCTCGTCGGTGACCACCGTGAGCAGGCGGTTGGCGGCCCAGTGCTCCGCTCCGGGATGGGGATGGCCCTCGTAGTCACGCACGGTCCGGGAGCGATAGCGGAACGTAGTCAGCTTGAGGTCGGCGATCTTCATACGCGACAGGATACAACGCTACGTGCGTTCGACGGCCGGCGATGGCGGATCGACTGCGCCGCGGACTCCCGACGCCGCCCAGTGCAGCGTGGGCGCGACGAGCAGGGCGGCCATGATCCACAGGGCCGCCGGCACGGATGCCAATTCCAGCACGGCGCCCACGCCGGCAGACCCGGCGGCGCCCAGCAAGGTCAGCACGGCGTGCTCGGTGGCGATCACCCGGCCGCGCAACTCCTCCGGCACGGTCTCCAGCAGGAGCTGCGTGCTGAATACCCAGACCAGACCGCCGCCGATCCCCCGCAGGGCCGACGCGACCATCACCATCGCGAAGCCGGCCAGCGGCGCCGCCAGCGCCATGGCCGCGACCATCGCCGCATAGCCGGCGAGCATCGCCCGGCGCATCGCCCGCGGGTCGTCACCGATCAGCCGGCGCGCGGCTATCGGACTGATGCCGGAACCGAACCCACCGGCCGCAAACAGCAGGCCGAGCGCGATGCCGCCGGCCTCACCGACGGCGAACGCGGTGCCGGCGACCGCCACGCACGCCACCTGGAAACCGGAGAAGAAGAACAACAGGAAGCCCTTCTGCAGCGCCAGAGCCAGCACGCGTTGCTGCCGCCACAGGTAGCGCAGCCCGTTGGCATACGCGTCCAGGCTGGCGCGAGCGGCGGCCGGCAGGCCCTTCGTCCGGCCGGTCGCTGCGCCGAATCGCTTCGCTGCCGCGTAGGGCATGCGCGCCAGGAGCACCGCGGACAGCCCGTAGGTGGCGGCGTCCACCACGAACGCCGCCTGGATGCCGAACACGCCGGCGAACAGCCCGCCGGCAGCGGCGCCGACCGCCAGCAGCGTCGACCACGTTACCGAGGTGAGCGCGTTGGCTGCGCCCAGCAGGCGGCGCGTGGCAACCTCCGGCAGGATCGCCACCCGCACCGGATAGAACACGCCGCTGATGCCGACCTGGATCGCGGTCAGCGCGAAGAGCAGCCACACCTGACCCGGTGTCCGCACCAGCAGGAAACCCGACACCACGACGGCGCGCAGCAGATCGGTCACGATCAGGATGCGCTTGCGGTTGAATCGGTCGGCCAGCACGCCGGCCAGGGGGCTGGCCACGAAGGCGCCGAGCATGCGGATGGCGAACAGGCCGCCGAGCGCCGCGCCGGCGCCGGTGAGCTGCGCCAGCAACGACGACGCGGCGATGATGTTGAACCAGTCGCCGAACAGGCTGGCGATCTGCGCGAACCACAGCAGGCGGAACGCGCCGTTGGTGCGCAGCAGCTCCCCGTAGCCGCCGCTCCCGGTCCGACGCTCGCTGCCGGCGCGCTGGGACATGCCCGATACTACCGGTCCCGGTCGCTGTTCGTGTGCGGGCGCGGCCCGGTTAGGATTGCGGCCACGGAACCATGACGCTGCGCGCACTGATCTTCGACTTCGACGGGCTGATCGTCGATACCGAGACCTCTTCGTTCGAGATGGCGCGCGACGCGTACCGCCGCTTCGGCCACGAGCTGCCGGCCGATCTGTGGCAACGATGCGTGGGTTCGCACGTCGACGTGTACGCCCACCTGCAGGAGCTCGTCGGTGCCGGCGTGGACGTCGCCGCCGTACGGGAACAATTGCGCGCCGGCAAACGGGACGCCGACGCGCGGCTCGGGCCGCTTCCCGGCGTGGTGGAGTTGGTCGCGGCCGCCGTCGCGGCGGGCGTGCGGCTGGCGGTGGCATCTTCCTCCTCGCGCCGCTGGGTCGAAGGCCACCTGCAGCGAATCGGCGCGCTGGGCGCGTTTCACGCGGTTCGCTGCCGCGACGACGTGCAGCAGGCCAAACCGGCGCCGGACGTCTATCTGGCCGCCCTGGACGGCTTGGGGGTGAGCGCGTCGGAAGCGGTCGCCTTCGAGGACTCCCCGAACGGGGTACGGGCGGCCAGGACGGCCGGCATCTACACGGTTGCGGTGCCCAACGACGTCACCCGCGGCTGGCCGTTCGACCATGCCGACCGGGTGATCGGCTCGCTGCAGGGGGTCACGGTGCGGAGCGTGGACGGCTGGCTGGTCGCCGCTTCCCGGTCCGCGTAGCCGGCGATGCCGACCGAGACGGCGACCGAGACACCGAACGGGGGAGCCGAGCTCGCGGCGCTGGCCGTGCCGCCGCCGGTGCGGCCGATGCTGGCCAAGGCAATGCACGTCCTGCCGGCGGAGGATGGGCCGCCCGGGGACGACTGGATCTTCGAGCCCAAGTGGGACGGCTTCCGCACCCTGGTGTTCCGTTCGGGTGGCGAGCTGCTGCTGCAGAGCCGCGACCTGAAGCCGATGAACCGCTACTTTCCCGAGCTCCTGGAACCGTTGGCGGCGCAGCTCCCGCAGCGCTGCGTGCTGGACGGCGAAGTGGTGGTCGCTACCGGTTCGGGACTCGACTTCGAGGCGCTGCAGCAGCGCATCCATCCGGCCGCGTCACGCGTCGCCATGCTGGCGGAGCGCACGCCAGCGTCGTTCGTGGCGTTCGATCTGCTCGCCGCGGACGGCGCCGACCTGTCATCGGCCGGCTTTGGCGAGCGGCGGGAGGCGCTGGAGCGGGTATTGGCCGGCTGCGCGCTGCCGTTGCACGTCACGCCGATGACGCGGGATCGGGCGGTCGCGCAGGACTGGTTCCGGCGGTTCGAGGGCGCCGGCCTGGACGGAGTGATGGCCAAGGACCCGGCGTGCCGGTACCAGCCCGGCAAGCGCGCGATGATCAAGGTAAAGCCCAAGCGTACCGTCGACTGCGTCGTCGGCGGGCTGCGCTGGCATAAGAACGGACTTGGCACCATGGTCGGATCGCTGCTGCTCGGGCTGTATGACGAGCACGGCCGGCTCCATCACGTGGGCGTCGCTACCAGCTTTCGAGAGTCCTACCGGCGGGAGTTGGCCGCGGAGCTGGCGCCGCTCCGCGACGGCATCGACGCCGGCCACCCGTGGTACGGCTGGGTCCAGGCTGCCGGCGCCGGCGGAGCCGACCGGCGGGTGCCCGGCCGTCGCGTGCCCGGCAGCGCGAGCCGGTGGAGCCAGGGCAAGGATCAGAGTTGGGTGCCGCTGCGTGCCGAGCGGGTGGTGGAGGTCACCTACGACCACGTGCAGGGTAGCCGATTCCGGCATACCGCCCACTTGGTGCGGTGGCGCCCCGACAAGGAACCGCGCGCGTGCACCTACGATCAGCTCGCGGTCACCCCGCCGGTGGAGTTGAGCGCCATCTTTCGCGCGTGAACGAACCGGCGTGCGGGCGGCCTACGAGCCGGCCGTGGCCGTGGCGTCATCCCTGCCCCGCGGCGCGAACGCGCCGGGCCACGGCTCGGCGCCGGTCTCCACGTCCTCGTATTCTTCCTCTTCCTTGAACGGGCGCATGCCGCGCGCCAGGTAGTTGGCAAGCGCGTGCGGGTGGTCGGCCGTGCAGGTGTGCAGCCAGACGCGGCCGCCGCCGGTCGAGCGCCCGCGCTCCACGGCGTCGCAGAGCAGGTGACCGCCCAGGCCGCGGCCCGTGAACGACGGCAACATCCCGAACTGCCGGACCTCCACGCCGTCCTCGGCGTCGCCGACCAGCTCGAAGTAGCCGGCCGCGGTGCCGCCGACGTAGGCGACCCAGATCTCTACGGCGTCATCTGCCAGGTAGCGCTCCCACTGCGCGTAGCTCCAATCCACCCGCCGCGTCCAGTTCCAGGGGTAGCCGACCCCCCGGTACAGGAACCGAGCGAAGTCGGGCGTGACCGCGACTGCCTGGCGCAGCTCGTAGTCGGGCCGCGCCCGCGAGGGGCGTCGCAGCGGCGCATCGGCCATCAGCTCCAGATAGGTGGTGCGCACCAGCGTACGGGCTACCGGCATGGGCACATCGTGCCCGTGCGGCACGGTATCGTCGAGTGCGGGGCGTCGCTTCACGCGTTTGACCGCCGCGGTCAGGTCGCCTACCGTCGCCGCGCACGGCCGGTCGCGGGAAGGAGGGAACGGTGGCAACGGATCTGGCGCATCACATCCAGGAGACGCCGCTGGTCGACACCCACGAGCACCTGAAGCGGGAGCCGGAGTGGCTGCAGGACGGGCCGGACATTCTCCAGGACCTGTTCGGGAACTACGTGACGGCCGACCTGCGGACCGCCGGCGCGGCGCCGGACGCCATGCAGCGCCTGCTCGATGCGTCCGACCCGGACGTCGCCGGCCGATTCGGCGGGATCGAGGCGGCCTGGCACGCGACGCGGTTCACGGGATACGGCGAGGCGGTTCGCCTGATCGCCCGGCACGTCTACGGGCTCGATGAGCTGAGCGCCGAGGGGCTGGCCGCCGCGCAGGGCCGCACCGCCGAGCTGCGCCGGCCGGGCGAGCGCTACCGCCTGCTGCGCGGCGTGGCGAACCTCGACCACGTGCAGACCGACGACTTCCGATGGCCGTGCCTGCCGGATCACTCGGGAATCGGGTTCTTCCTGTACGACCTGTCGTGGGCCAGCTTCTGCCGCGGCGATATCGACGTGCGGGCGATCCATGCGGAAACCGGCGTCGATGTTACCGACCTGCCGTCGCTCAGGAGCGCGATGGAGGCGATCTTCGCGAAGCACGCGCCGTGCGCGATCGCGGTCAAGTCCCAGCACGCCTACGCGCGCACCTTGCGCTGGAGCGAGCGCAGCGACGCCGAAGCCGCCGCGGCACTGGAGCGGGTGCTGCGCCGGCCGCCCGAGGAGATCGACACCGCCACCGGGCTCTGCCTGGGCGACTGGTGCTGGGCGCGGGGCGTCGAGCTGACGATCGAGCACGACCTGCCGTTCAAGATCCACACCGGCTACTATGCCGGCAACGATCGGATGCCGGCGCCGTGGATTGCGGCCGGCAACATGTGCGCGCTGTTCGCCCGCTATCTGGACGCCAGGTTCGTCCTGATGCACATCGCCTATCCGTACTGCGACGAACTGGCGGCGCTGGCGAAGCACTATCCCAACATCTGGGTCGACCTGTGCTGGGCGTGGAGCATCGACCCGTACAGCGCCGGCGACTTCGTGCGGCGCTTCATCCACGCGGTGCCGATCAACAAACTGTTCGCCTTCGGCGGCGACACCGGCTGGCCGACCGCGGCCATGGCCTACGCCATGCAGGCGCGCCGGGGAATCCTCGCCGCGCTGCAAGCCGAGGTCGCCGACGGCTCCCTGACCGAGCGGGAGGCGATGGCGATCGCTTCCCGCATCATGCGGGACAACCAGTACGCCTGCTTCGACGTGGACGGCACCCGCGCCAACATCCGCAGCGCGGCGTAGGGCGATGCGTATCGCCGACGTCGTCACCTGTGCCGTGCAGCCGGCCGGCATCCCGCTGATCGTGGCCAAGGTCGTCACCGATCAGCCCGGTCTGCACGGCTGGGGCTGCGGCACCTTCACGCAGCGGTTCCGGGCGGTCCAGGCCGCGATCGAACGCCACGTGAAGCCGTTCGCGATCGGCCGCGACGCGGCGGCCATCACCGACTTCCGGCACAGCGCCATGCACGACGGCTACTGGCGCAACGGCCCGGTGCTGAACAACGCCGTGAGTGCCGTGGAGATGGCGCTGTGGGACATCAAGGGCAAGGCTGCCGGCCTGCCGTGCTATCAGCTCTGGGGCGGCCGCAGCCGCGGCACGGCGGCCGTCTACGTGCACGCCGACGGCCGCGATCCGCAAGAGGTGCTGGACCGGGCGCTGGGGTTCTGGGAGCAGGGCTTCCGCCACATCCGCTGCCAGCTCGGCGGATACGAGGGCATCGGCGCCGGGCGGATCGGCGCCGCCGCCGGCAGCCTGGCCGACGCCGGCGGCACCGGTTCGGCGTTCTTCGATCCCGGCGAAAAGCTGCGCCGGGTGCCGGAGCTGTTCGCGGCGGTGCGCGCCGGGCTGCCGCCGGAGGCGGAGCTGCTGTACGACATCCACGAGCGCTTGGCGCCGATCGACGCGGTGCGGCTGGCCAAGGCGCTGGAACCGTACCGGCTCTACTTCCTGGAGGACCCGCTGGCGCCGGAGGACCTCGGCTACTTCCGCATGCTCCGCTCGCAGTGCGCGGTGCCGCTGGCGATGGGCGAGCTGTTCGTCCACCCGCTGGAGGTCGAGCCGCTGGTGAGCAAGCGGCTGATCGACTTCGTGCGCGTGCACGTCTCCACCTATGGTGGCATCACGGCGGCGCTCCGGCTCGCGCATCTGTGCGGCGCCTTCGGCGTGCGCACCGCTTGGCACGGACCGGGCGACGTGTCGCCCATCGGCATGGCCGCGAACGTGCATCTGGACGTGCACGTCGAGAACTTCGGCATCCAGGAGTGGGCGTTTCGCGCCCCGGCCGAGGAGGATCTGTTTCCCGGCATCCCCGAGGTCAGCGCCGGCGCCGTGAACGTGAGCGAGCGGCCGGGGTGGGGGATCGAGATGGACGAGCGGCTGGCTGCGCGCTTCCCGTGCGACGACCGCGCCAGCCTGCGGCCCGTACCGCGCTTGGCCGACGGCACCAGCCGGCCCTACTGACCGGGCCCCGCCGATCGGTCAGGGGCGGCGTCGTCCGGCTTGCGGCTCCGCAGGTAATCCGCCGGCCTGACGATCACCATACCGGCGACGCTCGAACCGTAATGACGGCCGAAGTGACGCGTATCGCCGGAGATGTTTCCATCAGGAGATAATCTTGAAGTTCCACGATCTTAACTTAACGGTAAGATGTCACGCCTCATCCGGCGACGCTCGGGCGCGGGTGCGGGACGGTGTCCGGGTCGATTCCCAGTTTCCGTACTTCCCGTACCGCCCAGGCGTAGTCCTGCTCATCAACAGCGTTGGAGAGCAGAAACTCCGCTTTGCGTTCATCGGTGTAGCGCTCGACCGGTAAGGCGGGGCGTATCAACACGCCATCGACATGGGCTTCGGTTATCACCAGCGAGCCCTCCTCGATGCCATACCGTCGCCGGAGTTGCACCGGGATCATCGCGGTGCCGCGTGTCCCCACCTTGCATGCTTTCATCGAATTACCAGGATACAGATATTTAAAATGGTAGCGTCTCCTGTTTGCCATGTCAGCGGGAGCTGCGTCAACGGGCGCTGGGCGGCGGGTTCCATTCGGCGCTCGGATCGTAGTCGGGGTCGGGCGGCTCCTGCGGCGGCCGTTCCGCTTCCGGCACGTGGCGCAGGTTGACGCGGATGCGGGTCCAGACCGAGTGGCGGCCGCGCATCACGTCGACCAGCACGTCGTCGGGTTCGAGGCGCGCCGCCGCCCGTGGGTGGCGGGCGCGCCAGCGGTCAAGGCCGGCGCGCGCCTCCGCCTCGGTCTTGCCGCCGGCGATCACGATCAGCGGCATGGTCGACGGGCGCCGGCCGGTGGGGGACGGCCCGCGGCGCCGGCGCGACGGGTTCACCCGCGACGGTTCGCCACGCTGCCTGGCGTAGTGCGGAGGCCATGGCGCGTCGCCCAGGCCGGTCGCCTCGTGGCGCGCCGCCACCTGCAGCAGCCGCTCCAGCGATCCCGGATGCGCGTCCATCCCGGCGGCCGGATCGCCGCGCTCGCGTAGCTGCGCCGGCATGGTCCGCAGCGTGAAGTCGGCCGGATCGCACGCGGGAACCTCGTCCCAGGTGAGCGGCGCGGAGACCAGCGCGCGCTGGTTGGGACGGACCGAGTAGGCGGCGGCGATGGTGCGGTCCTTGGCGTTCTGGTTGTAGTCCAGGAACACGCCGACCCGTTCCTCCTTCCACCACTTGCTGGTGGCCAGCCCCGGCGCGCGCCGTTCCACTTCACGGGAGACCGCGAGCGCCGCGCGGCGGACCTCGGTGAAGCCCCAGCGCCGTTCGATCCGCGCGTAGACATGCATGCCGCGCGAGCCGGTGGTCTTGGGCCACGCGACCAAGCCGTTCTCTTCCAACACCTCGCGGGTGACTGCGGCGACGCGCCGCACGTCCTCCCAGGGCACACCCGGACACGGGTCCAGGTCGATGCGCAACTCGTCCGGGCGTTCCAGGTCGGCGGTGCGCACCGCATGCGGGTTGAGGTCGATGTTGCCAAGGTTGGTCATCCAGGCGAGCTGCGCGGGCTCGGTGACGACCAGTTCGTGGGCGGTGCGGCCCGACGGGAAGCGCAATTCCACCGTTCGCACCCACTCCGGCCGGTGCGACGGCGCCCGCTTCTGGAAGAATCCTTCGCCGGTGATGCCGTCGACGTAGCGCTTGAGGACGATCGGTCGGTCGTAGACGGCGCGCAGCGCCGCCTCGGCTACCTCCAGGTAGTAGTGGACCAGCTCCAGTTTGGTGATGCCGGCCTCGGGGAAATAGACCTTTCCGGGGTTGGAGATACGAACCGCGCGTCCGTCGATGTCGAGCGTCTCCGCCGGCGCCCTGCTCGCCACGACGGACACTATAGGGCGGACCGGGTAGTCTGTGTCCGTGCTGGAGATGCATGCACCGGTCTGCGCGGATGCGGTGCTGGACGCGCTCGACGAGTTGCGCGCGCTGACGATCCTGGACGACGGCGCGCAATCGTTTCGCGCTCGCGCCTATGGGAATGCGATCGCCGTACTGCGCGATGTCGACGCGGACCTGACGGCGATGACCGAAGCGGAGCTGGTGGCGCTGCCCGGCGTGGGGGCGACGATCGCGCGCAAGATCCGGGAGTACGTCGACGGCGGCTCCATCGCCAAGCTCGAACGGCTGCGGCGGCGCTATCCGCCCGCGTATCAGCGGCTGGTGCAGATGCCGGGCGTCGGGCCGCGGACGCTGGCCCGGCTACGCCGCGAGTTGGGCGTCGATTCGCTGGAGCGCCTGCAGGAGGCGCTGGCGAGCGGCGCGGTGGAGGCGCTGCCGGGTCTGGACAAGGGGGTCAAGGCTGCGCTGGCGCGCGGCGAGCGGTTCCTGGTCTCCATGGGGCGCGACGCGTGGCCGATCGCGCAGGTCATCCCGGTCGTCGAGCGCATCGCCGCCGAGTTGGCGCAGGCCGGCGGCGTGGAGCGCGTGCAGGTGTCGGGGGAGCTCCGGCGCCTGCTGCCGATGGTGCGCGAGGCGCGGCTGCTGGCCGCCGCAGCCGATCCGGCGCCGGTGCTGCGCCGGTTTGCCGGGTTGCGCGTCGGGCGCGCGGTAGAGACCTCGGCACGGTCCGCCGCGCTGACCACCCACCGCGGCGTGCCGGTACGACTGGACGTGGTGCCGGCGGAGCGGTTCGCGGCCGCGTTGCTGCTCACTACCGGTTCGGCGCCGCACCTGCAGGCGCTGGCCGCGCGGGCCGCCGAGCGCGGGCTGCGGCTGGACGGCGACGGCTTGGCGAACGACGACGGCACGCCGGTCGCCGCGGCGCACGAGGCCGACCTCTACGAACGGTTGGCGCTGCAGTTCGTGCCGCCGCCGGCGCGGGACGGCGCGGGCGAGGTGGCCGCTGCTGCGGCCGGCCGGCTGCCGCGGCCGGTGACGCCGGCGGACCTCAAAGGTGACCTGCACCTGCACACCGATCTGTCCGGCGACGGGGTATCGACCCTCACGGAGGTCGTCGGCGCGGCTCGCGAGCGCGGCTACGCCTACTTGGCGGTGACCGATCACGCCGAGGGGATCGGCCGAAACGGCGCGAGCCGCGAGCGGTTCCTCGACCAGCGCCGGCGGCTGGCGCAGGCGCAGGAACGGTACCCCGACATCCGCCTCCTGCACGGGGTCGAGCTCAACATCGCCGCGGACGGCAGCCTCGATTACGACGCCGCGTTCCGCGACGGTTTCGACTGGTGCGTGGCTTCGGTGCACTCCGGATTCGAGTTGGACCCCAGGCGGCAGACCGAGCGCGTGATCGCGGCGATGCGCGATCCGGCCGTCAATGTCATCGGCCACCTCACCGGGCGCAAGATGGGCAGGCGGCCGGGGATCGAGCTGGACTTCGACCGGATCGTCAAGGCCGCCATCGCCACCGGGACGGCGATCGAAATCAACAGCGCCCTGCCGCGCCTGGACCCCGACGCGGCGCTGCTGCGGAGCGCGGCGCAGGCAGGCGTCACCTTCGTGATGAGCACGGACGCGCACCACGCGCGGGAACTGGACCGCATGCGCTGGGGGGTGCAGCTCGCGTGGGGCGGCCGGGTTCCCCCCGAAGCGATCGCCAATACCTGGCCGGCGGAGCGCTTCCTGGCCTGGGTCCGCGATCCGCGCGCCCGCTGACCGGAGCGATGGCGGCCACGTTCAGGTCAGGCAGATTCGGGTCAGGCAGATTCAGCCGCGGCGAGCGCAGTTGGGTCCTGTACGACGTGGCCAACTCCGCCTATTCGCTGGCGGTCACCACCGCGGTATTCCCGCTGTTCTTCAAGAACGAGATCGCCGCTGACGTTCCCGGCGCCACCTCCACCGCGTGGCTGGCGTTTGCCAACAGTCTGTTCACGCTGGTGGTCGCCGTGCTCGCGACGGCGCTCGGCCCCGCGGGCGATTACGAGGGCCGCAAGAAACGGTTCTTCGCGTCGTTCTTCGTCGTCGGGGTGACCGCAACCGGCGCGATCGCCTTCGCCGCCGCGGGACGGCCGCTGGCCGCTCTCGCGCTGTACGTCATCTCCGGAATCGGCTTTGCCGGCGCCAACGTCTTCTATGACGCGTTCCTGACCGACGTGAGCCCGCCCGAGCGCATGGACCGGGTGTCCGCCGCCGGCTACGCCTGGGGATACGTCGGCGGCTCCCTGCCGTTCGTCGCGGCGTTGGCGGTGATGGCGGGCCTGCCGCGTCTAGGACTGACGATCGACGGCTCGGGAATGCGCATTGCGTTCCTGATCGCGGCGGCGTGGTGGCTGCTGTTCACGGTGCCGCTGCTGCGGCACGTGCGCCAAGTCCATTTTCTCCCCGTCACCGGAAGCGGCGTCATGGACACCCTCCGCGATGGGATCCGGCGTGTGGTGAACGTGGTGCGAGAGATTCGGCGCTACCGCGCGGTGATGCTGTTCCTGCTCGCGTATTTCTTCTACATCGACGGAGTCGGCACCATCATCAAGCTGGCGACCGCATACGGTACCGACATCGGCCTCTCGGCGCAGACGGTGCTGGTGGTGTTGCTGGCAGTCCAGGCCGTGGCGTTTCCGTGCACGTTGGCGTACGGGAAGCTCGCCATGCGCACCTCGCCGCGCACGATGCTGCTGGCCGGCATCGGCGTCTACATCGTGGTGACGGCGGCGGCATTCGCGATCCCGCGGCTGCCGGCCGCGGTGCAGGTGCCGGCGTTCTGGGGAATCGCACTGCTGGTGGGCACCTCGCAGGGCGGCATCCAGGCGCTGTCTCGCTCCTACTACGCGCGGCTGATCCCCGCCGAATCGGCGGCGGAGTTCTTTGGCTTCTACAATATATTCGGCAAGTTCGCGGCGATGCTGGGACCGCTGCTGGTGGGAGTGTTCGCGCAGCTCACCGGCGACACCAGCGTCGGGGTGCTCAGCCTGGTGGTGCTGTTCGCGATCGGCGGCGTGCTGCTGCTGCGCGTGCCGGCGACGCCGGAAGACGCCGCGATCCGTTGACGGGATCAGCGGGACCGGGATGAGCCGTCCGGCAGGGCCGGCTTGAAGCGCCAGTCGAACGGGCCGTTCGACTGGGCGTGGCGCGCGCAGCAGTCGCAGGCCGCGGCCAGAGCGCGCGTGTCGATCCCACGACATCGTTCGGGTGCTTGCGCCAAGTTCGCGAGAGCCTTGCCAAGGTTCTTGCGGACGCCCGCCATGTTGCCTTGTTCGGCCTTCACCATCGCCGCCGCCACCTGGATGGCCGCCCGCAGGAAGGAGCGCTCGCCTGAGTCCGCCATGCGGAGCCACGGCGCCTCCCACGCTTCATGGGCGCGCCAGTGCTCGCCCGCCGCGTAGAGATCGCGGCCGTGCCGCCAGTGGTCGTCTTCGGTCTCGGCCGCGTTCATCCGTTCGTACCGACATATGGTACCGTCCGAACGATGACTACCGCACTGAACCATGTCGGCGGCGTATGGCAGCGGTCCGGCGGCGCCGACTTCCTGGACGTCCACGACCCGGCTACGGCCGACGCGATTGGCCGCGTCGCGCTGTCGGCCGGTCGCGATCTCGATTCGGCGGTAGAGGCGGCCGCGGCGGCCTTCCGCGACTGGCGCAACACGCCGGTGGAGGACCGCGTTCAGCCGCTGTTTCGGCTCAAGGCGCTGCTGGACGAGCGCGCCGGCGAGCTGGCGCGCGTGATTACGGCGGAGAACGGCAAGACCCTGGCCGAGTCGGAGGGCGAACTGAAGCGGGCGATCGAGAACGTGGAGGTTGCCTGCGGCACGCCGGCGCTCATGCAGGGCGACTTCCTGGAGGACGTCGCCGCCGGCATCGACGAGTTGATGATCCGGCAGCCGGTCGGCGTCTGCGCGATCGTCTGTCCCTTCAACTTCCCGGCGATGATCCCGTTCTGGTTCTTTCCGTACGCGCTGGCGTGCGGCAACACCTGCATCGTCAAACCGTCCGAGCGGACGCCGCTGACCATGCGCGCCGTCTTCGAGCTCCTGGACGAGGCGGGATTCCCGCCCGGCGTGGCCAATCTGGTCAACGGCGACCGCCGCGTGGTCGACGCAATCCTGGAGCACCCCGGCATCGCCGCGGTCAGCTTCGTCGGCTCGACGCCGGTGGCCCGACACGTCTACGCCGCTGCGTCGGCGGCCGGCAAGCGGGTGCAGGCGCAGGGCGGCGCCAAGAACCCGATCGTGGTGCTGCCGGACGCCGACATCGACATGACCGGCGCGATCGCGGCGGACAGCGCCTTCGGCTGCGCCGGGCAACGCTGCCTGGCGGCCTCACTTGCCATTGCGGTCGGCGATGCCGCCGGCCCGTTCGTCGAGGCGATGGGGCAGATCGCCGGCTCGCGCGTGGTCGGCAACGGCCTGCACGACGGCGTGGAAATGGGTCCGGTCATCACGCAGCAGAGCCGGGATCGGATCGAGGGGCTGATCGGCGCGGCGGCCGGCGAAGGGGCGCGAATCGTCGTGGACGGCCGCGGCCGTACCGTCGACGGCCACCCCGGCGGGGCGTTCGTGGGACCGACGTTGCTGCGAGGCGTGCCGCCGGCGGGCACGATCGCCGCCACCGAGATATTCGGACCGGTGCTCGGCGTGATGGAGGTACCCGACGTCGACGCGGCGATCCGCTTGGTGAACAGCGGCCGCTACGGAAACATGGCGTGCCTGTTCACCGGCAGCGGCGCGGCGGCCCGCCGCTTTCGCCATGAGGCGGACGTCGGCAACGTCGGCATCAATCTCGGCGTGGCGGCGCCCATGGCGTTCTTTCCCTTCTCCGGCTGGCGCGACAGCTTCTTCGGCACGCTGCACGGCCAGGGAAAGCACGCCATCGAGTTCTTCACGCAGACCAAGGTGGTGGTCGAGCGCTGGCCGGAGGCGTGGTCGCGGCGGTTCTGACCTGCGTTCCCTGGCGGTCCGGCAAACCGCATCTCGGGAGGCGGCCTGCGTGGCTCACCTCGGCGAATCAAGGGCCGATTTCCATTTCTCGTACCGGTCCAGGATCGCGTGGCAGACCCCCTCCGCCTGCAATCGATCCGCTTCGGTGACCGCCTCCTCCCGATTGTGGGCCAGTGGCGTCCTCACCTTGGCGAGCATCCCGAATCTAATAGCCCAGCCTTGCATATCTCTTCCGAGGAGCGGTTCTGCAAGGGCCCGCCAGTTGACCACCATCAGCTCATATAGCTGCATCGGATAGGTGTAGGCGAGCAGCGACGCGGGAGCACCGCCGAAAGATTCCGCCTCCCGTTCGCGTTTCTTCTGACATTCCTCGATCATCGACCTGCGGTTCGGGTGAGCCCTGACCAAGCCGTCCGGCCAATCCGAACCGTAGAGCTGCTCAAGGTGCCGCTCCAAGACTTCTCGCAGCGCCCGCTCCGTGTCTCTCCACAGCGGCCAGATGTCGATGTCACGGCCCACCAGCCGCAGGTGGTCCTCGAAAGTACGCGAAAAGCAGCGGAGTTCGCCCTGCTCCTCCTCACGCAAAACGCCGAGTTCACACAGAGCGGAGACGTCTTCCCTCGTTACGTCCCACTGTGGACCGACGACTACCTGGACCGCTTTGGACAACATCGGCCCGTCTTGCAGAATGGTCGACACCTGCGGAAGATAATCGCGGACCAGCTCGCCGCCGATATCTCGTATCCACGCGCTGTCGATCCGCTCGCCTTGTGCCACATGTTCCCAGGCATGGAAGGCGACCCTGTCCAACAGGTAGGGGTTCCCTCCGCAGAGAGCCAACACCTCTTGCCGCTCTGCGGCCTCCAGCGCTACCCCCTCTCGTTCCAGTGCCGCAAAGAATCTCTCCACCTCGCTATCGAGGAATGGCTTCAGCGACAGCGTCATGAGCACGTTTGCCCAATAATCCGACTCGTGCCCGGCGAGTCGGGCGACCTCCTGAAGGCGGCGCTTGGCGACGATCACAAGCGCCGCCTTGAACTCCGGACTTGAGCACAACTCCCGCAGCCAATGGAAGCACTGCGGCGTCTCCCTGAACAGACGGCGGCCGGCATCGAACTCGTCCAGCACACATACCGGGCGCACCTCCGCTTTCCGCAGCGCTTTGAACACCGCGCGTACCGTGTCGAAGTTGAAGTCGATCACCGGCGGCTGTTCAAGAGCCCAGGTCATTCGCCGGTTGAGCTCGCCGGTACTCAAGCGTTGGCTATCGATACCTTCGGCAAGATCTTCGACCAAGCGCCGGAACAACTCGCCGACCGAAGCGAACTCTCCTACGTTTGCCCGGACGACTACCGTACGTAACTCTTTGGAGCGTGAATCCGCACGACGAATCGCCTCGGAAACCAGACTGCTCTTGCCTACTCGGGGCAGCCCGATCACGGCGATCGAACCGTAGCCCCTAGTGGTCCGTACCATCAAATTATGTACTATAATCGAAGACATGGAAGAGCCGATTGTGTTGACCGAGGGCGAGCATCGCGAACTCACCCAGCGGGTCATAAGTCGTACTGGCCGAGCCGAGGATGCGCGCCGTGCGCGGGTCATTCTCCTGCTCGGTGAAGGGCGCACCTGGGACGAGGTCGGTGATCGCGTCGGCTGCAGCCGCGGCTTCGTCGCACTGTGGGCTCGACGCTTTCGTGCCGAGCGACTGGCCGGCTTGTACAGCCGGCACTGCGGTCAGAAGCCGTATCGCTGCACGCCGCAGGTGGAGGCGAAGATACTCAACGCGACGCGTAAGCGTCCCACCGACGGCAGCACGCACTGGAGCACTCGGCGGTTGGCAGCCAAGCTGGGGGTGTCGCACATGATGGTGGCGCGTGTCTGGCGCAAGCACGGGCTGGCGCCGCATCGGATGGAGCGCTACATGAGTTCCAACGATCCGGACTTCACCCGGAAGGCTGCCGACATCATCGGGCTGTACCTGAACCCGCCTGCGCATGCGGCGGTGTTCTGCGTGGACGAGAAGACGGCGATACAAGCGCTTGATCGCAACGAACCGGTGCTGCCGCTGTCGCCGGGGCGGGCTGAGCGGCATGGGTTCGAGTACTACCGGCACGGCACGCTGGCGCTGTATGCGGCGTTCGATACGAAGACCGGAGAAGTGCTTGGCAAGACTGCGGAGCGGCACACATCGGAGCAGTTTGTATCGTTTCTTGGAGACATCGTGGCGCACCAGCCGGCTGGGCGAGAGATTCACGTGATTGTGGACAACCTGTCGGCGCACAAGACGAAGCGAGTGGCGGCATTTCTGGACGAACATCCGACGATGAAGCTGCATTTTACGCCGACGTACTCATCGTGGCTGAATCAGGTTGAGTTGTGGTTCGGGAAGGTATCTCGGGACGTGATAGCCCGAGGGGTGTTCAGTTCGGTGGCTGATCTGAGGCGCAAGCTGATGAGATACATACGCGCATACAATAAGAATCCTCGAGTGGTGAAGTGGCGCTATGCTGATCCCTCGCGACACCTCGGTGCACGAGTACGTGTTACAGGCCACTAGTGCCGAACACGCGGCCTGCAATGGTGCGCAATTCGTCTTCTCTCCCGATGAATCGCGTTTCCGTCACGATTCCGCCAAAATCTGCGTACGGATTGGAGCGTTCCATGTCGTTCACCGCGACGCCATCAACCAGTCTTTGAACAGCGTCACGCGCAGACGATAGGCATCCTCCTTGCGCTCAACGACGTCGCGCGTCTCAAGGTCCTTGAGAAGATGGTCGAGATCGGCCTCTTCATACCCTCCTATCACGTGACGTGAACACCACATCCCCTTCCCGGAACCGCAGGCGATCGCGGTGCATACGGCGTAGGTGTCTTCAGGGTCGATGCCGGAGTCCGCTTTACCGTCGCCGGCAGACAGCAGATTGTCGAACTTGTCCTTCGTCAGTCTGCGTTCCCCTCGCAGCATTGTCTCCTCCACGGCGCGAACGTCGGCTTCCGTCACGATCACCGAACGCGTCGTGTTCATGTAGTCGACAAGCCGAGCGCAGAACATCATCGTGTAGTACGGACTGCCGGCGGTCAGATCGAGAAGCCGCGTCACCGCGCGTCCTGCGAAGCGGTCCTTGCCGATCGGTTTCTCAACCAACGCGGCCGCGGCTGTGTTGTCCAGATACGTCACTCTGATGTCTTCGGTGATTCCGAACTCATTGGGGAAAGAGGCTTTGAATGCCGGCATGATGTCCTGTCCGACAAGCACCGACGCGAAATACTTCTTCTCCATGATCGCCTTCCACGCCTTCATGAACTGGGGCGGTATACGGTCTCTCCTGATCTCCTTGAAGATGTCCGTGAACTCGTCGATCAGAAAGACGAATTTGAGGTCCGACGGGTGACGCCTCATGGCCCGCATCAGAGAGGTCATCGCATGGTGGAACCGCAGCGTCGGATGAGATTCCATCTCGTCGATCGCGGGCGGCTTGAAATCCGGTACGTCCCGGCCGTCAATTCGAAGGTCCTCCAGCGCGTCGGAGGCGCCTTGGAGAACACGGTGAAGAAAGGCCGTTACCGACAACTCCGATGCGATGTCTTGCAGGCTGAAGCGCACGGGAACGACCCGTTCGTTACAAGCGAGGCGCCGCCGGAGGTGTTCGATCAAGGATGACTTGCCGGCTCGCTTCTGGCCGAACATGACGATCGACTTGCTTACTGATCCGGCGAGAAGTGAGCGCTCAAGCCAATCCAGGTGTTCGTCACGTCCGACAAACATGTCCGCATCGTCGACCGGGCCACCCTCCGCGAACGGTGCGTACCGATTATCAAGGTCCCGAAAATCCTCGTCCGGGTAGAGCCTCACCGTCCAGTCGTGGTCAGCGGTGCGAACCGTCTCGCCGAGACTGTTTTCGTACGTGGCCATGGCCTTGATCGGGAAGGCGCGATCCTCCAAGGCGGCGTCGCGTGGATGGACGATCATCTGAGTCACCTCAGCGCTGCCGCCGCGCAACGTTGAGACAGCTTCCGGTTCCCGATGGTCTGCAACGAAGTACTCGGAGTTCTGTGGATCCAGGTCGATCCGGACCGAACTGGCGGGGCTGCACCCCGACTGGTTGGAAACTTCGATCTGGATCCTCAATTCGCCGTTCTTTCTTCGCAGGTACTGGTCCACGAGCAGCCGCATGCTCAACCTCGCACCGGAGGTCTGCGCCATCGCAGCGTATTCCTCCTCGATCAGTAACTTGAGGTGGTTGGCAATCGGCAGGAGACCTTCGTGGGAATACTGGGTTGGGGCATCGACGACGTCCTTTCGGAAGCTATCTGCCTGATTGACAACCAGCCAGTAGTTGCGCTCCTTCTCTTCGAAGTCGGAAGCGCGGCAGAACGCCAGAGCCGGCTCCACGATGTCGATGAGAGACGTCAAGCGTCGTCGATCCACCTCCGAGCTCGTGCTATCGGAAAAGCCGACGAGCTGGTCTCGAAGGTCCTCCATGTATGCAACCGTAGCTTGGTAGTTCGTCATGGTTCGACACGCGGTAAGGTGCTTTCGATGATTACGCGCGGACTCTCTGCATTGCGACTCCCACCTTTCTTGAACGTCGTTGACCTCTTGACCAGTGCTGTCCAGCGAACTTTCAAATGCTGTTCGCAAGGACTGACTCGCCTGAACCGCGTCGCCAATAGCGGTCTTGGCGAAGCTGCTCTGCGATCCCACCGCGAGCAAACCTTCCATCCAGTCCGCTTCAGGCGCCATCATCTTGAGCGTTTTCTGAATAGCTCCTATGTATTTCTGCCGATTTCTATGTTTGCCGATCGGGATGTTAGCCTGAACGTCGTTCAGCTTCCCGTGTGAGAACGTCGCGAGATATCCGAGCAGACTGCGCCATGCTTCGTCGAGGTTATCCTTCTCGGAAACCAACCCGAGGGATTCGATGTAGTAGGAACGGACTACATCGGCTGGCTTCTTATCAATCCAGGTTGCCGTAGCCATCGAAGCGAAATATCTGCGCAGGTAGTCGTATATGATCCGGGTTGACTGTCTACTCGGGTCTCTCTTGAGCAGCGCGGCTGCAGAGAGGTAGTATCCGGCGCGGTCGCGGGGACGGTTCGTCCCCAACTCCATGGCGAGGTGTACGACGCGTATGACCTCGTTCTCGCCTGCGGTGCCGGCCCGCAGTTTCCTGGGGTCCACTCCTTCGTACGTGCACTGCTCGATAGCCGCGTGCGCAAGCGAACTGAGCTCCAAGCCTTCTTCATCCAACTCTCCGAGACTGCCGATGATCTCCGCAACCTCGGCGTGACTTTCGGAGTTGCGAGCGTCCTCCACCCCAGCCTGCAAGCGTGCGGCAGTTCGATCATGCGGGTCGATGTTAAGCAGAGTCTGAAGCGCACGCTCGGCCTCGTCGTATCGGGCACACCTGAAATGGGAGTACGCCAGCCGTTTCAACAAAGGGACCTTTTTTGTGGATGCCGCCGAGTTCAGGAGCCTGGTGAGCACCGCGATCGCATCGTCATGGCGATCGGCATGTTGGTAGAGGGTAGCCAGCATGTTGTCGTACACAACGTCGTGCGCGTCTTCCAGCAGGGAAATAGCTTCCTGAGCTCGCCCGTGTTGCTGAAGTAGAGAAGCCAGGTCCTTTATCGCGCTCCCCTTCTTCTCACCTTCTTCTTTAATTGCCTGCTTCAGGAGTCTCTCGGCCTCCTCAGGGTCCTGGTCTACGAGTTGCGCCCGTTTTGCACGTGCGTACGGACCGTTATCCCTGGGCAGCCCGGTCCCCTTACTAAGCTGCTTCCGTATATTCTGCCTGATCTTCTCTTCGAGATTGAGAGCCGTCTCGTCGGTCGGATCGGCTCGGAGCACGCGGCGAACACATGCCCTTGCCTGTGCATGCTGGTGGGTGTTGAGATGAGCCCGAGCTCGCTGCAGCAGTGATTCGCGGTTCTGTATAGGGACGACGCCTATGGCGTGATCGTACTTGTGGCCGGGAGACGGGTGAACGTTGAATTCGACCTCGACCTCGCCGGACGTTCTCCAGCGTCCATCAAGCAGAGCATCCTGTAGCACGTTGTCCGTCACGTCGTCGATGCGAAAGAAGAATACGGTGTCTCCTCCGTGTTCGCGGATAAATCCGAAACGCTGGTTACCAAAGGACGAGATGCGCCCGTGCCGCCCGTCGTCGCCTCCGTCCGGACGGACAGGAAGTCCTTTGAACTTACGTCGGATATCTCGGATCTGCTCTGGAGTAGCGGATGCGGCAGCTCGTTCAGGAGAGCCGGCGTCTGGACGGAGCGGCTGCGTGGGCGAGGCAGTTCGCTCGGACGGCGTAAACCGGAGCTCGACAGCGCGCAGTTCCTCCGAAGGGGCCGCCGAGCGGTCCAACGCGTCGTGCCATCCTGCCGGCAGTCGTCCTGCGGAATGTACGAGGTTGGCGGCAGCGTCCCGCGCAAGCGACGGGGAACCGGACGACAAAAGCAGATGGATAAGAGACTCGGACAACAGCAGGTCAGGGTCGCTATCTTCTTTCGGCTTATCGACGGACCAGTGGTGGATGACCTGAGCGACGCCTGTCAGGTCGATGGGATTGGCGGCTGCAAGGTATCGAAACCATGCCTCCTCCGCATCGCACGGTGGTGTCAGTCCGAAGTACCTGCGAAGCGAGTAGCATACGGTAGCGGTGTCCTTCCCGGCTGCGGATGCAAGCGCCAGCCAGTGTTCAGGGGCTGCGGACAGAGCGGCAGCCGCTGCGAGGTGCTCCGTCGCATCAGGCTGACGATTCAGCCTCAGCAGTACCCGGCCCAGGAGAGATCGGGTTGCGGCAGAATCCGGGTAGTTCTTTGCCAGCGGGGCCAGGGTCTGCGCGACGACGGCGTTCAACCTATGGGGCTCCGCCATCTTCAGTGCGTAGTCGTACTGGTTCCGCGCGCGGTCCCACTCCCGCCGGACGGCGTCGATTTCCTTCGAGGGGAACGCTTCGGTCGGGAACCGGAAATCGGGTTCGGGCGGTTCGAGCCGTGCGCGTTTGCCCGCTTCCGAGAACTTGGCCTCGACCCGTGCCAACGCCGACTCAACGGCGGCTCCATCATGCTTGGGGGTGCGGTCGTCGGACGCCGCTGGCATAGCTTTGTCATCCGCGCGGTCCTTTTCGTCGTGCGTTGCCGGAGACGGTAGGCTCTCGCGTGGCGCCGCGCTCACAGCACCGGCCTCGTGATGTAATTCCCACCCGGCAAGGATTTCCGCGAAGATGGTGACGGAATTCCCGCCGAGATCGAGAATGACGTAGGCGTCGTCGAGCTGCGCGATGCGACCGGAGACGTCTTCTCCACGCGTGAGACGAAGTGTTACGTGGGAGCCGACTGACACTTGTTGTCGAAAGACTGCCAACTTGTTCACGGCAACACCTCCATCGTTGGCCGTATGATTGGAGCAGAACGGCGGGCCGCCCAACGCCGCCGTATCCATCGAGCCTGTTTCCTTCTGCGCATCCTGATGTGGCGATCCGGCAGGTGTCAATCAATGAGATTACGTACGCGCGTGCCGCCGGGGCGGCGCCGCAGGCGCTCACTCGTGGCGCAGCGCCTCGACCGGATCCATGCGCGCGGCGCGGGTGGCGGGGTAGAGGCCCGACGCCAAGCCGGTCCCCAGCGCCAGGAAGAACGCCAGCCGGACCGTGGCCGGCGAGATCAGGCCCGGCCAGTCCGTCGCTTGCGCGACGATGGCGATGGCGACCGCCGCCAAGCCGATGCCGGCCAGCCCGCCGCCGCAGCAGATCAACGTCGCCTCGACCACGAACTGGTTGAGGATCGACGCCTGTTGGGCGCCGATCGCCTTGCGCGTGCCGATTTCCCGCGTCCGCTCGCGCACGGAGACCAGCATGATGTTCATCACGCCGATGCCGGCCACCACCAGCGCGATCACGCCCAGCAGCGAGACCAGGGTGGTGACGGTGGCGGTGGTCGATTCGACCGTCTTCAGGAGCTGGTTCATGTCCTCTACTTGGTACTTGCGGTGCCGGCCGTCGTACCGGCCGTGGTTGGCGTCCAGGATTGCCAGGATCTGCCGCTTGGCGGCATCGACCTCGCTCAGTGTGGCCGCCTGTCCCCACAGAAGGTAGATACGCTGCCAACCGGTAAGACGCTCCATGGTCGACAACGGCAGGAACACGCGGGTATCGACCGAGTCGTCGCCTACGGACAGCAGGCCCTTCTCTTCGGGGGCCAGCACTCCGACCACCTCGAGCTCGATCGAAGGTTCGATGGAGATCAGCGCCCCGAGCGGCGACTCGTCCCGGAACAGCTCCTGGGCGACCTCTGCGCCCAACACCGCCACCTTGCGCTGCAGGCGCTGGTCGTCGGGGTTCAGGAAGCGGCCCTGCGCCACCCGCATCGAACTGGCCTCCAGGTAGTAGTGCAACGTGGCGTAGAGGGTCGACACGATGCTGCGGCTGCCGTAGCGCGCTGACCGCCCTTCGAACGTCAGCTCCGGCGTCACCATCCGGACGGCGTCGGCCTGCGCGTTGATCTGTTCGACGTCTTCTATGGTGAGCCATTCGATGTCGTAGCTCTCGCCGTCGGCATCGATCGCCTGCCAGTTGGGCATCACCATCAGGGAGCCGGCTCCGAAGCTGGAGATCGACTCGCGCACCACGATCTTGGCGCCGTCGCCCATCCCCGCGATCGCGATCACCGAACCGACGCCGATGGTGATGCCGAGCAGAGCCAGCGCCATGCGGAACCGGTTGGCGGCCACCGCGGTCGCGGCCTCGATGACGAGCGAGCCGAGTCGCATGCCGGGAATGGTTCGCCGGCGGGCCGGCGAACGCCGGGCGGGACGGGCAGGGCGGCCGATGAGCGAAGCCATGCGACGCCGGGTCAGTCGCGGCTCAACGCGACCACCGGTGGCAGTCGCGCCGCCTTGCTCGCGGGGTAGACGCCGAAGAACAGGCCGATCGCGATCGACGTGCCCAGACCGACCGCGGCCACTTGCGGCAGGACGAGATTCCATCCCAGCGCCAGCGCCGCGATCAGCGTGCCGCCGAAACCCAGGACCACGCCGGCGGCCCCGCCGAGCAGACAGATCACCACCGACTCGATCAGAAACTGGCTCATGATGTCGCCGTCGCGGGCGCCGACCGCCTTGCGCAGCCCGATTTCGCGAGTGCGCTCGCTGACGCTGACCAACATGATGTTCATGATCCCCATGCCGCCGACCAGGAGCGAGATACCGGCGACCATCGTCACGACGGTGGTGATGATGCGCAGCACCTGTCCCTGCGTATCGAACCGCGCCTGATCGGTGTACACGCCGAACGGGAGCACCGACGCCGAGCCCGGCAGCACGCGGTCGAGGAAGAACTGCACGCGGGACATCGATTCCGGCAACTGCGCGGTGTCGCGCGCGCGCATGGTCACCTCGGGGACGTGCGGGCCGCGCCCTTTCCACTCGTAGATGGCGCGGTATTCCTCATAGAGCAGATACGAGGTGGAGTCGTCCGATCCGTCGCCGGCGGAGCCGAGGCCGCGATCCGCCAGCACGCCGATCACCTGCAGGTGGAGTCGGCCGACCTGCACGGCGGCGCCCACGGCGGCCGGCGCGTTGCCGAACAGGGTGCTGGCAACGCGGTTGCCCAGGACGATGACCCGGCGCCGCTGCCGCAGGTCGTCCTGGTCCAGAAAACGACCGGCCAACACGCGCGGGGACCATATCTCGTCATACTCGGGACCGACCCCGTACAGCCCGGCGTCCGTCTCCTTGTTACGAAAGCCGATCTTGCCCGTCCCCCGCAGCACCGGCGTGAGCCAACTGGTGTCGCGCACCAGATCGTGGATCCCCGCCACGTGATAGTCGCGCAGGTATTGACGCCGACGCCGGTCGGTTTCCCACCAGTTTTCGCCGCGCTCGGGCGCGATCCAGTAGACGCCGCCGCCGAGCGCGGCGACGTCGTCCATCACCGCCCGGCTTCCCATGATGCCGATCGCCATCACCGCGATCACCGACGCGACGCCGATCACCAGGCTCAGGATGGTGAGGGCGGTGCGCAGCTTGTTGTGGCGAACGGTGTCGAACGCCTCGCGAATCCCCTCGGTCACCTTCACGTCGATCGCTCCGGTGCGGCGGCGACCTGCTCCGCCGGCGAGTGCGTGGCGATCCGCTCGTCGCGGGTGATCTGTCCGTCCCGCAGGTAGATCACGCGGTGGCTGTAGGCGGCGACGTCGGCGTCGTGCGTGACCAGTATGATCGTCGCGCCCGATCGGTTCAGGTCCGTGAGGAGTTGCATGATATCGCGGCCGGTGGACGAGTCGAGGTTGCCGGTCGGCTCGTCGGCGAACACGATCGACGGGTCGTTGACCAGCGCGCGGGCGATGGCGACCCGCTGCCGCTGCCCTCCCGACAGCTCGGTGGGGCGGTGGCGCGCGCGCTGAGCCAAGCCGACGCGCGCCAGGGCATCAGTGGCTCGCCGTCGGCGGTCGCGGCGTCCGACGCCCGCGTAGACCATGGGCAGCTCCACGTTGCGCGACGCCGTCATGCGCGGTAGCAGGTTGAACGTCTGGAAGATGAAGCCGACCCGGTCGTTGCGGATGCGCGCCAGATCGTGGTCGGACATCGTCGATACGTCGGCTCCCGCCAGCTCGTAGGTCCCGGAGCTCGGCCGATCCAGGCAGCCGATGATGTTCATCAGGGTCGACTTGCCCGACCCTGACGGTCCCATGACCGCCACGAACTCGTGCTCGTCTATGAACAGGTCGATCCCGGCCAGGGCGGTGACCGTGACGTCGGCCCCCATCGGGTAGACCTTGGTGATGCCGGTCAAGCGGATCACGACGGTTCGGCGGGCGCGTCCTCAGCCGGCTCGTCGGTGGCCGGGGCGTCGCCCGGGGCGGCGTCGGGCTCCGGCCCGTTCGGCTCTCCGTCCCGGTCCGGCGTCTCTGCGCCGGTCATCACCGACAGGCCGTCGCGCAGCAGCGCCAGATTGCCGACCACGACCAGCTCGCCGGGCTCGATGCCCCTGGTCACCTCGACCTGGGTCGGCGTGGACACGCCGATGCGCACCTCGCGGCGTTCCAGGAGATAGCGGCCGTCCTCCCCGTCGACCGGGTCGGCCACGAACGCGACGGTGGAGCCGGCCCGTTCGAGGAGAGCGGCATAGGGGACGACGGTCGCGTCCTGTTTCAACTCCGCGTCGATGCGCGCGCGGCAGGAGGCGCCCGCCAGCAGGTGGGCTCCTTCGGGCAGGCTCTCTTCGTCTACGTCCACGTCGATGGTGACCGCCGGTACGTTGCCGGTCGTCTCCATGCTGGGAGGCACCAGCGTAATCGTCCCTGACAGCTCCGCGTCGCGCAGCGTTTCCGTGGTGAGGCGCACCTGCTGGCCGATGCGTATCTTGCCGATGTCGACTTCGTCGATCTGCACGCCGGCCAGGATGTCGTCCAGGGTCTGCACCGTACCGACGGCGCCGCCGGCGTGCGTGCGGTTGCCGAGCGTTGCGTCCAGTCGGGTCACGGTCCCGTCGAGCGGCGCCGTCACGGTCGACCGGCGCAGGTCTTCGTCCGCGTTCTCTGCGGCGAGCCGCGCCTGGATCACGTTCGGGTCGTCGGCAATGATACGCGCGTCGCCGGCGCCGTCCATCGGCGGCTCGGCGTCGACCGGCAGGCCGGCCGCGCGACTGAGCTCGGCGCGGGCGGTGGTCAGCGCGTCGAGCGCTTCGCGCTCGGCCTGCTCCGCCTGCGCCAGATCGTCGTCGGAGACCGTCCCGCTGCGGTGCAGGGACCGGTTGCGCGACAAGGCGCGGGCGCGGTCGTTCCAGGTCCGCTCCGACGACACGATGGTGGCGCGCAGCTTGGCCAAGCTGTGCGCCAGGCCCAGCTCGGTTTCGCGCAGCGACGCCTGCGCCTGCGCCAGAGCGTTCCGCAACCCGGTCTGCTCGAACTGGACCAGCGTCTGCCCGGCCGTGACCCGGTCGCCCACCTGGACCGGGATGGCGATCGCCCGGCCCCCTACGTCGTAGGTGACTTCGACGCTGCGCCGCGCGCGGAAGGCGCAGCTCCCGACGACGCGCGTCTGCATCGCGGTGGTCACCGCCTCTTCGATCTCCACCGGGACCGCGTCGGCCAGCGGATCGCTGGCGAACAGACGGCTGAGCGCGAAGCTGGCGACGATCAGCAGGACCACTGCGATTCCCGCGAAGCGGAGCAGCCGGCCGGTGCGCCGTTTCATGCCGGAATACCTTTCATGCCAGACTCCTTATGCCAAGCCCTCTCATGCCAGGATGGCCAGGCGGCCGCCGATGACGGCGTCGATCACCGCCCACACCACCGCGATGCATCCGGTCTGCGCGATCGCGCGCCGCGCGGGAAGACGCATCAACATCGCCGCGCCGAACGCCAGCACCGCCAGCGCCCAGAGCGCGAACGGATCGGACAGCAGCGCCGCGAAGCGCTCCACGATCCCCGGCAGGTTCCACCCGGCCAGCGATGCCAGGTCGAAACGCGCGACGATCAGATCCCGGTACTCGGCGACCGTGGTGGCGTTCGCGGCCGACTCCGGGTCGGTCGCCACGGTGAGCGCCCCCGACAGCAGCCGCCGCACGGCGAGCGGCACGAATGCGACGCCGACCAGACGGATCGACGCGCGCGGCCGGTCCGGGGCGGTCGGCTCTTCGCCGCCGAAGAACAACGCGAGCACCATCAGCGCCACCCAGGTCAACCCCAGGGCGGCCAGCAGGACGGCCGAGGCCAGCATCACGCGAATCGTCTTTGCGCCGGGTGTAGACGGCGCGATCAATCGGCCGTAGATCCGGGCCTGTTGTTCCTGTACGTCCTGCTCGTCACTGAACACCGCGTTGCGTTCGGCGATCTGACGCGACTCGACCAGCGCGATCTCACGGACGACCGGCGAACGGGAGTGCCACAGGATCAGAACCTCGCCGGCGGCGACGGCGACGAACACCAGCGCCAGCAGGGCGAACATGGAGAAGGTCGGCGTGCGCTCGGGGTGGAACGCGCGCCCCGGCCCGGTGGCCGCGCGCGCCAGCGCCGCGAGGAACCGCATGCCGACAAGCTAATACGTAATATGCCGATCCGTCACTCGGCCCGAAGCTACGCGTACGCCACCCGCGGCTTGATCACCAGCTCGGTGATGCAGGCGCGGTCGGGGAGGGTGGCGGCCAGCAGCGCGGCGGCGGCGACGTCCTCCGGCTGCAGCATCGCCCGCCGCCGTTCGGCGCTGACCGGCTCGGGGCGCTGCTCCAGGATCGGCGTCTCCACCTCGCCGGGAAGGATGGCCGTGCAGCGGATGCCGTTGCGGGATTCCTCGTCGTTGATGACCTGCGTCAGGCCGACCACGCCGTGCTTGGCGGAGCTGTAGGCGGCTCCGGCCAGGCTCGATCCCCAACGGCCGGCGGTGGAGGCGACGTTGACGACGGTACCCCTGCCGGCGGCGCGCATGGCCGGCAGCGTGGCGCGGACGCAGTAGAAGACGCCCGACAGGTCGACCGCCACCGTCCGGTCCCAGTCGGGGAGCGACACCTGCGCGACCGAGCGGGGATTGGTGTTGATGCCGGCGTTGTTCACCAGGATCGTGGCGGGTCCGTGCGCCTGCGCCGCGTCCCGGACGGCGGCCTGCACGGCGTCCCGGTCCGATACGTCGCAGGGACAGACGTGCACGCGATCGGCGCCGAGCCGCTCGCCGAGCCCGCCGGCGACCTCGGCGAGCGGCTCGGCGCGCCGGCCGACGAGCGTTACCGCGGCGCCCGCTCCGTGCAGGGCGGCGGCGATGGCGGCGCCGATGCCGGTTCCGGCGCCCGTAACGATTGCGGCGGCGCCGTCGAGCGCCGCCATCACGATCTCTTCGCGGGGAGCATACAGTGCTTCATGGCGGCGGCAGTGTAGGATGGCGGACGCGCCGATGGGAAACGAGATTCCGCGCCTGCGGCGTGCCGCGTTCATCGTCCTGACCGCATCGGTGGTGGCGGTCACGGCCGCGCTGGTGATGGCCGTGGCGGCTCCCGACTCCCCCGCGGAGGTGGCGGAGCGGTTCCTGCGCGCCCGCTACGCGCGGCAGGCGGAACGGCTCTACGAGATCGCCTCCGCGGCCGATCGAGCCGAGCGGACGTTGGCCGACTTCATCGCGGTCAACCCGCCGTTCCCGGAGTCGTTCCAGCCCGGCGCCGACGCCCTGGCGGCAGCGATCCGCTTTTCCGCGGCCGAAAGCGACGTGGCCGGCGATCAGGCGCGGGTGACGATCCGCGCGGCGCTCCCCAATTCAGCCGATGGCGATTTGAACTCCCTGTTGCACGCCGCGCAGGCCGACGGCGCGTTCGGCGGGCCGGAGTCGCCGCGAAACGTGGTGCGGAGCATCCGCGCCGACGCGCGCGCCGGTCGTCTGCCGATGGTGGAGGTGACCGAGACGGTGGACCTGATCCGCGAAGCCGGCCGCTGGCGCGTGATCATGGGTTGGGACGCGGACCTGCCGGTGACGCTGCGCGCCTTGGTGGCCGACGGCGTGCCGCTGCAGTTCGCGATCCTGACCGAGCCGGAGTTGCGCCTGCGACCCGGCGAGACCGGACGCGCCACCTTCGCGGTGCGCAACACGTCGGACGAATCCCTGCGGGTGGTGGCGACGCACGCCTACGCGCCGCCGGCCGCGCAGCGCCACGTCGAGCTGATCCAGTGCTTCTGCTTCTTCGAGGAACGCCTGGACCCCGGCGAGTCACGGGAACTGTCCCTGGTGTTCCGCCTCGGTTGGGACCTGCCGAGCGCAATCGACGCCGTCGCCATCACCTACCGCTACGACCGTAGCGCCGCCGGCAGGTAGCGTCAGCGCGAAGTCAGCTCGGCTCTTGCAGCGCGATCGGTGCTCGCCAGAGTTCGGCAAGGACATGGTCGTCCGGCACCGACGCGTCGCGATAGGTGGGAATCAGCGACCAGCGGTCGCGGCCGTTGCGGTTCGGATGGGAGCCGTGCAGGAGCTGATCGTGGAACAGCAGCACGTCGCCGGGCTCCACCGGCACCGACCGCAGCGCGGCCGCGCCGAACTCCGCCACCACGGCGTCCTCGGACACGCGGTTGCCGAACCCCTCCGGGCTGTCCTGGCGCCGGTGGGCCCATGCTCGGCAATGAGATCCGGGAACGATGCGCAGGCAGCCGTTGCCGGCGTCCGCCCGATCCAGGGCGATCCACGCCGACACCTTGTGCGCCCCCTTCCAGTAGGGCCAATCCTGGTGCCAGGGCGACGCGGCGGTGACCTGCATCGTCTTGACCGCCGGCTTGACGCTCAGGAACTCCACGCGCGGCCCAAGGATGGTCCGGACTGCCGCCCGCAGCGGATCGTTCGTGCAGACGCGCAGCAGGTCGGGTGGCGTGCGTTGCGGAGCGAACACCCGCACGCCGCTGGCACCCGCGCCGCCTTCGAGCAGACGCGCCACCGCCCCGCGAATGGCTTGGACCTCCGCGACGGACCACATGCCACGCACCAGCAGGTACCCGTCCCGCCGGAACGCGGCTGCCGCAGCCGTACTCATCCCGCTCGGCGCCGCCCCGCGCCCTCGACCCGGTACTACAGCCGTACCGGCCGGCCGGTGCGCGCCGACTCGATCGCCGCCTCGCTGACGACCGAGCCGAACGCGCCGTGGCGGCCGGGCGATCGGTTCTCCGCGGCGCCGCGAGCCACGTCGATCAGGTTCGCGGAGGGACCGCCGATCGGGTAGGTTTCCTCGGCCGCCAGCGGCTCGTAATCGGTATGGCCGCCGGCGCCGTCTACGCTGAGCGTCCCCTTCCACAGCTCCTGCTCCAGGACGCCGCCGGTGCCGTGCGCGCGCAGCTCGTAGTGCATCTTCGCGGGGGTGGCCGCCCCGTTGGAAGCCAGGCTGACCAGCGTCCCGTCGTCCAGCACGATCACGATCGCGTCGTAGACGTCCACGGCGGCGCCGTCGTTCTCGAAGCGCGCGAACACCTCGACCGGCCGGCGCTCGGTGAGATAGCTGACGTAGGCGGCCGGATGAGAGACCTGCGTGTATATCTGGCCGCCGCCGGCGATCGCCGGGTCGCTGTAGGAGGTGCGGCCCGGCACCAGATAGGGCCGCTGGTGCTCCGAGCGCGCCTCGTCCTTGGCGGGCATCGCCTCATCCCACTCCAGGCCGCGGTACAGGCCCTCGGTGAGGTTGGTGAACAGGATCGTGATCATCCGCACCGTGCCGATTCCCCCGGCCATCAGCACGCGGCGCGCCTCCTGACAGTGGCGCGTGAAGTGATAGGTGGCGCCGACCATCAACTGCACGCCTTTGGCGCCGGCAAGGCGGACCAGTTCCTGACCTTCGGCGCCGCGGATCGTGAACGGTTTCTCGATCAGCACGTGCAGGCCGCGTTCGAGCGCCGCCTTGCCCTGCGCGTAGTGCAGCGCCGGCACCGAGCTGATCGCCACCGCCTGCAGGCCGTCGATCGCCAGCACCTCGTCCGCCGTCGTGCAGGCGTGCGGCACGCCGAAGTCGCGGGCGATACGCTCCGCCGTCTCTCGGTCGTGATGCTGGACCGCCACCAAGTCGGCGTGGGGATTGTCCCGCAAGGCCGGCACGTGAGCGGTCGTTCCCCACCACCCGGCGCCGATCACCGCGCACTTCACTCGTTCCATGCGCGCCAGCATAGGTCCGCGAACGCCGCCGCTCAACCGCGTGTGGAGCGAGCCATCTCGTCAGCAGGAATGTCCATGCGCTCGTGCGTTCATGCAGCCTCGATCGGGAACACCTTCTCTGAACGCAGCACGTCCAATACACGCTGGGTTTGGCGACCGTGGGCGCGGAGTTGCCGGCCAGCTATCTGCCGTCATGACCCGGCCTCGCGAGGCATGGACGCGCCCGGTCCGCAGGGCGGCGCGTGCTACGGTATGCGGAGCACATCATGGTGCCGGTGGTGTTCTATCAGGGGCAGCGCCGCTGGCGGCATGCGACGGAGTTCTCCGAGTTGTTTTCGGAGTCGGTGAGGCGGTGGCCATGGACGCCCCGTTTCGAGCATTTGCTGGTGGACCAGTCGCAGATAGCGGTGGAAGCGGTGCGGGGGGAACGGCTGGGTCGGATGGCCCAGCTCGCGCTGATGGCGGCGGCTCGGCATGATGTCCGGGCGGCGCTGGAGGTGGCGGCGCAGTTGATGGGAGAGTTGGACCGGGCTGGGCAGAGCGATCTGTTCGTGCCGGTCGTGCGGTACGTGATCGAAACGCAGGAAGAGGAGACCGTGAAGGGGTTCGGCGAGGCGTTGCGGCGCCAGATACCGGGACCGGGAGGCGATATGAAGACCTACGCAGAGGTGTTGATCCAGGAGGGTCACCGGGAAGGCCGTCAGGAGGGTCACCGGGAAGGCCGCCAGGAAGGCCACCGGGAAGGCCGCCAGGAAGGCCACCGGGAAGGCCGCCAGGAAGGCCAGGTAGCGACCATCGAGAGTCTCCTGCGGGCCGGAATCGAGTGGTCGGTCATCGAGCACGCTACCGGCATCGACCAGGAGGCTTTCGACGAGCTCCGCCGGCAGACGAAAGGGCCAGGGCCGGCGAACGTTTGATGGTACCTCGGCGCCGCGGCTCAACTGGGTATCGTGCACCGGTCATGCAGAGAATCAGGCGAGCGCAGGCCATGCGGTACGAGTTCGTCGCGGACGAACCGCTCATCTCAGTAGAGACGGGCGAGAGCTTCCAGGTGGAGACCGAGGACGCCGGATCGGGGCTGGTCACCTCCCCGGAGATGGCCGGCCGCATCCCGTCGCTGCCGACCCGCCGCTCCACGCCGCCGAAGAGCAACCCGGTCGGCGGTCCCATCGCGGTGGCCGGCGCGAAGCCGGGCGATCTGCTGGAGGTGGAGATCGAGGCGATCGACCTGCAGCCGACCGGCTACACCAACTGGGGGCCGGATCGCACGAAGATCGGCGACGACTTCCGCTGGCCGGAACTGAACCGGTGGACGGTGCGCGTGTTCGAGCACCGCGACGGCAGCACCTACCTTGACGGCGAGCGGCTGTGGCCGACGCGGCCGATGGTCGGCTGCATCGGCGTGGCCCCGGAGCGGGAGGCGCTCAACACCTCCACCGGCCAGACCATCTCCGGCGGCAACCTCGACTCGCGCGACGTCACCGTGGGGACGCGCGTGCAGCTCAACGTGTACCACCCCGGCGCGCTGCTGTTCCTGGGCGACGTGCACGCCAGCCAGGCGGACACGGAGTACTACGGCACCGCCGACGAGACGCGGGCGGTGGTGCAGGCGCGCTGCCGGGTGATCGAGGGCAAGCGCATCCCCTTCATCCGGCTGCTGAAAGGGGACTCGATCGTCGCGCTGCGCACCGGCGCGCCGCTGGCCGTGCTGGTCGACCAAGCGGTCGAGGATCTGATGCGCTGGCTGGTCGACGACTACGGGGTGACCGCCGAACGGGCCTACCTGCACACCTGCCTCAACCCCGACTTCCGCATCAACGTCTATCAATACACGCTGGGCTTGGCGACCGTGGGCGCGGAGTTGCCGGCCCGCTATCTGCCGTCATGACCCGGCCTCGCGAGGCATGGACGCGCCCGGTCCGCAGGGCGGCGCGTGCTACGGTATGCGGAGCACATCATGGCGCGCGACCTGCACCAGCCGCATGACAGATTGTTCCGCAAGGTGTTCTCCAAGCCGGAGGAAGCGGCCGGCTTCCTGCGTGCGCATGTGCCGGAGTGGCTTGGCGAAACGCTTGACTGGTCGAGCTTGACGCTGCAGCGCGACAGCTACGTGGACGAAGGGCTGCAGGCCAGCGAGTCGGACCTGCTGTACGCGATCGAGCATCGGGTGGGCGATCCTCCGGCCGGGGCGGAGCCGCGCCGGCTCTGGCTCTACCTGCTGTTCGAGCATCAATCGAGCCCGGACCGGTGGATGCGATTCCGGTTGCTGAAGTACTGCTGTCGTATCTGGGACGACGCCCTGCGGGCCGACACGGAGGCGCATGAGTTGCCGCCGATCGTGCCGGTGGTGTTCTATCAGGGGCAGCGCCGCTGGCGGCATGCGACGGAGTTCTCCGAGTTGTTTTCGGAGTCGGTGAGGCGGTGGCCATGGACGCCCCGTTTCGAGCATTTGCTGGTGGACCAGTCGCAGATAGCGGTGGAAGCGGTGCGGGGCGAACGGCTGGGTCGGATGGCCCAGCTCGCGCTGATGGCGGCGGCTCGGCATGATGTCCGGGCGGCGCTGGAGGTGGCGGCGCAGTTGATGGGAGAGTTGGACCGGGCTGGGCAGAGCGATCTGTTCGTGCCGGTCGTGCGGTACGTGATCGAAACGCAGGAAGAGGGGACCGTGAAGGGGTTCGGCGAGGCGTTGCGGCGCCAGATACCGGGACCGGGAGGCGATATGAAGACCTACGCAGAGGTGTTGATCCAGGAGGGTCACCGGGAAGGCCGTCAGGAGGGTCACCGGGAAGGCCGTCAGGAGGGTCACCGGGAAGGCCGTCAGGAGGGCCGCCAGGAAGGCCAGGTAGCGACCATCGAGAGTCTCCTGCGGGCCGGAATCGAGTGGTCGGTCATCGAGCACGCTACCGGCATCGACCAGGAGGCTTTCGACGAGCTCCGCCGGCAGACGGAAGGGCCAGGGCCGGCGAACGTTTGATCGTATGGCACCCGCTGCGGGATACCGGCTTGAGAAGATGCGGACCGGCCGCAGTAACGGCTCAGGTGATGTTGATGGCCTCGCCGCTGTCGGGTGTGCAGGCCGCACAGGACGAGCGCCATCCAGGGCCGATCGGCTGGAGAGTGGAGTTGTCTGCTTTTCGTGGATATGGAGAGTAAGGAACTGGCTCGACAGTACGAGCCTTCGGCCGGGTCGATCCGCAACTGGGTCGCTCAAGGTGAACGCGACGCCGGGCAGCGCAGCGACGGGCTCAGCAGCGAGGAAACGTCAGGCTCTGCGCCGCCTACGGCACGAGGCACAATACACGCTGGGCTTGGCGACCGTGGGCGCGGAGTTGCCGGCTAGCTATCTGCCGTCATGACCCGGCCTCGCGAGGCATGGACGCGCCCGGTCCGCAGGGCGGCGCGTGCTACGGTATGCGGAGCACATCATGGCGCGCGACCTGCACCAGCCGCATGACAGATTGTTCCGCAAGGTGTTCTCCAAGCCGGAGGAAGCGGCCGGCTTCCTGCGTGCGCATGTGCCGGAGTGGCTTGGCGAAACGCTTGACTGGTCGAGCTTGACGCTGCAGCGCGACAGCTACGTGGACGAAGGGCTGCAGGTCAGCGAGTCGGACCTGCTGTACGCGATCGAGCATCGGGTGGGCGATCCTCCGGCCGGGGCGGAGCCGCGCCGGCTCTGGCTCTACCTGCTGTTCGAGCATCAATCGAGCCCGGACCGGTGGATGCGATTCCGGTTGCTGAAGTACTGCTGCCGTATCTGGGAGGACGCCCTGCGGGCCGAGGCGGAGGCGCATGAGTTGCCGCCCATCGTGCCGGTGGTGTTCTATCAGGGGCAGCGTCGCTGGCGGCATGCGACGGAGTTCTCCGAGTTGTTTTCGGAGTCGGTGAGGCGGTGGCCATGGACGCCCCGTTTCGAGCATTTGCTGGTGGACCAGTCGCAGATAGCGGTGGAAGCGGTGCGGGGGGAACGGCTGGGTCGGATGGCCCAGCTCGCGCTGATGGCGGCGGCTCGGCATGATGTCCGGGCGGCGCTGGAGGTGGCGGCGCAGTTGATGGGAGAGTTGGACCGGGCTGGGCAGAGCGATCTGTTCGTGCCGGTCGTGCGGTACGTGATCGAAACGCAGGAAGAGGAGACCGTGAAGGGGTTCGGCGAGGCGTTGCGGCGCCAGATACCGGGACCGGGAGGCGATATGAAGACCTACGCAGAGGTGTTGATCCAGGAGGGTCACCGGGAAGGCCGTCAGGAGGGCCACCGGGAAGGTCGTCAGGAGGGCCGCCAGGAAGGCCGTCAGGAGGGCCGCCAGGAAGGCCGTCAGGAGGGCCGCCAGGAAGGCCAAGTAGCGACCATCGAGAGTCTCCTGCGGGCCGGAATCGAGTGGTCGGTCATCGAGCACGCTACCGGCATCGACCAGGAGGCTTTCGACGAGCTCCGCCGGCAGACGAAAGGGCCAGAGCCGGCGAACGCTTGATCGTATGGCACCCGCTGTGGGTGAGATGCGGACTGGCCGGAGTAACGGCTCAGGTGATGTTGATGGACTCGCTGCCGCTGTCGGGTGTGTGGCGCAGTTGATGGGAGAGTTGGACCGGGCTGGGCAGAGCGATCTGTTCGTGCCGGTCGTGCGGTACGTGATCGAAACGCAGGAAGAGGGGACCGTGAAGGGGTTCGGCGAGGCGTTGCGGCGCCAGATACCGGGACCGGGAGGCGATATGAAGACCTACGCAGAGGTGTTGATCCAGGAGGGCCACCGGGAAGGCCGTCAGGAGGGCCACCGGGAAGGCCAGGTAGCGACCATCGAGAGTCTCCTGCGGGCCGGAATCGAGTGGTCGGTTATCGAGCACGCTACCGGCATCGACCAGGAGGCTTTCGACGAGCTCCGCCGGCAGACGAAAGGGCCAGGGCCGGCGAACGCTTGATGGTGGCACTGCCCTCGACGAACTGCTCCGTGAGGTCAGGGGGCAGCGACTGCCACCGTGACCACCCAGTCACGCCCGCCTCTTGCCGCCTTACCCGCGCTGCCAGCTTGATCCCGGCCGGTCGCCAGGAAGGCGGCGGCCGCAACACCGCCTCGGTGACGCCGCCGCCCTGCCGGTCTGACGCTCACCTTCTCGCGTTTATTCACCTGACGGGATTTATCAGCGAAATCCTAATCTCTCAGCGCGATTTATTCCGGGAATCCACCGGCGAGATTATGTGAGATACAACAGCAGGTCAGGAGCTGGCAGGATCGGCAACCATGCTGTTATTAGACGCCGGAGACACAGGAGGGACGCGACTCCTTCGTCGAAAAGCAGCCTCCCCGACCTCAGCAAGTTCCCCCGCCACTCCTGGACGCAACCGAGCCGTGCTGACCACCGATCATCGTCCGTGTCGATCCCCACGATTTGGTGGCACTAGTGGTCACTTGTGTATAACCTGCAGCGATTGAAGGCTACTCAGAGCGACGACGGTAGCTCTCTCTCTGTTGTTCTACGATAATCACGGCGCAGTTCCTCTAATTCATCGTCACCAAGATTTTCTCCAAGTAAGTATGCCATTACTCGCCCGGCAAATCTTGCAGCAGTCCTTCCTGCCATAACCCTGTCACCATTCATAAGTACGCGCTGCCATAGAGGGTGTTCGACTGACCAATCCACCTTATTCACTTGTCTACAAATTTCTGCGCTGCTTAGTCGCGACCCTTTGTCGTCCTCCGACTGCATCCGCACGACCGCCTGCGCTAGCGCGAACTGTGCAATCGGCTTTCCAAGCACAAAGCTGCCACGTATTTGTCTTCGTTTTTCGTCGCCACCCGCGCTCGCGTCGTGCAGCGCGTTTGCGAAGATCTCGATCTTCTCGCACAAATTACTCCAGAATTCTACGGCACTATCCTGCAAGACCTTTACCGTGGCTTGATCCGGCAGGACTTGCGTGTCTATTTTCCCTACCAAGTCTTCTAGCAGTACCTTAGTAGCCTCATAGAGCGTCGAAAGCGTAGTAAATTCCTCAGCACGAGCGTTCAACGTATTGCTCTTGTAGTTCACTAGTCGTGCCGGGATAATTTCGTCGGCAATTTTCTCACGAACGATCATCGCGATCACGTCGTCATCTGCGGTGATCAAGTCATCTGATTTGGTCGTCTTCTTGGCGTACCTGTTGACCTTGTTGAAAATCTTCCGCGATTTAACGGTATCATGCTTGATCAAGATCACCGTGCAGGCGTCAGTAGCAATCGACATATTCGCCTCGAATCCGTCAATTGAGCGCTGCTTTTCGTCTTTGCCAGTGATAGCGAATTCCAGAGCGGCAAGTCGATGCTGTCCATCTAACGGCACCAAGACTTCACTCCCAGCCAACGTTAGAAAGCCGAAAGCGCTACCAGCCTGTCTGTACAGGTTCGGGATCCTCGAGATCATAGATCCAAGAGGTTCAAACTCGACGCTATCGGGGTTAATGATGCTGACGATAAACGCACCGAAGAACCTGTCGTTATCCGTCATCAAGTATGGAGCTATCTGCCTTCTTACTCGGTTGTAATTGATGTCTCTCTGATAGCGTTCTTCAACGGAAAGATCTTCCCATCCCTCGATACGCTTGGGGATGGTCAGGCGTTCGGTCAACTCTTTAGCCGGCATCGTTACCAGCCAATATTCGGTTGACCCGATAGAGCCGCGCATGGCAGGAAGTACGGTAGACATCTTTATCCTCCTTGAGTCGAGTTACTCGAGCGGTCGTTCTGGAGCGCACAGGATGACGCTGCCCATTTCGTATCTAACCTTGTTCGTTAGTGGCTGAAATCGCGCAATGAAGTAGCGTTCATACATCGCGATATCTTTTCGCCGAGATAAAGCGAGATAGCTCACTCTTAGATGTTTTCCCTTTGCCTTGATCCATGTTTGCAACCGTTCGTTGTGGGAGTGTCGCCAGTGCTGTACGAGTCTCGTAGGTATGGCTTGCTCATCTGCTTTACCTACATAGATGCAGTGGCGCCGAAACCAGATTCCATACACACCACGAGCTTCTCGTGGGATACGCTGGAATCCTCGCATAGAAAACGGAATCTGGCGGTTATACGGGCTGCATCGATCCAGACTCTGTCTATGCCCAAGTGCATTAGCATATTCGGAGTCCGAATAGAGTCTCATCCGCCGTGGCAAGTCGCAACTGGAGACACACGTACGTGGCAATTCCTGCATGGTAGTCATTAGTCTATTTCCTATTCTATATCCGCCGAACGATGGTATCGAGGAGACCAAGAAACAAACACTACAATGCTCACAGATGACAGATGGCACAGCCGTCGGCTTCGTCGATCGTTTTGATGGGATGTTTATCCTGGAGGGATTCAATATCGTTCAGGCTTCGGCCCTGGACCCAAGTGTAGCGGCGTGATCCCCCGATCTGCTCGTACGTCTTGGCACTCTCAAAAAGCGTGGGATGTTCGTTGCGCAGGCGCTGCCATTCACCGATCTGCTGGTAGAAGCAGAAGTAGCAACCGGAGCGGGAACGCCAGCGGTAGTAGTCGGGCAGGCCGATACCGGAGGCCTCCAGGATTTCCTTGACGGCCGCGAGGTCGATGCTGTCGTCCTTGAAAGGGTACACGGGGAGGATGTTGGGACGGTCGGAGAACACCGGAGGCTTCTTGGGCGTGTACCCCTGCCGGTCTTCGTCGGCCCGGATGCCGATGTAGCTGAAGGCAGTGTCGGTACCGACGTAGCGCTCGAACGGTTCGATCTTCAACTTGCGCGTGCACCAGCGAGCCTGAGGGCTCGGTAGGAAGCCAGAGTACATCTCGTTGAGCACGAAGTCAAACGCCTTCCGGGTCGGCTTGCGGGTGACATTCATGTAGTCGAGCGCGTTGATGCGGTGGATCGGCTTGCCGAGCAGAGCCTCCAGCCGGTCCAGGTAGTCGTAGGTCTCCGGCAGTTCCGCGTCGGTGTCGCAGAACACGTACTCGCTCGGTAACTGCGGGTAGGTCTGCGCGAGGTAGATCGCCAGCGCGGCGGAGTCCTTGCCGCCGGAAACCGGGACGACGTGGCGGATCGATGGATCAGCGAGCGTTTCGAGCGCTTCGTGCAGGTGAGCCATTGGCACTGACCTCCTCGGTGATGTGCTCAAGCGTGCGCGCGACGATGATGCGCGCGCGGTCCGCGCCGGCAACGTTGGCGATGGCGCACAGCGAATCATGCAGCCTGGAGGTGGCGATGTCCACGACGGACTGGTTGTGAACGCCGTCGGCACTCGTGGACAGGCTGAGCACGGCATCCTCCACGCGGCGTATCACGGCGCCGAGCTCTCGCTCGAACACGACGATGGAGCTGTCCTCCCATCGGTCGATACGCTTGCCGACGAGCAGGGCGGCGAGGGCGTCGGCCATTGCTCGGTCGGTATTGTAGCTCATGCGCGCTCGTGTTATCAGAGCGCGGGCAATGCCGTCCTTGATCTCTTGCGCCACGCTGCCCGGAAAGAACTCGGCCCATGCGTTCACGACTTGACGGAGCGTCACAGCTTCTCCGTTCTGCGCCGGAAATGCCGAGCGAATGGCGCGTTCGGCCGCCTCGTAGTTCCAGTGCACGACGCCTTCTACCTCCGCCTTGCAATCGCTCAGCGCGCGCAACAGCTCGTCCGCGCCCGCCCCGTCCAGATCGAGCGCCGCTGGCAGGGCATCGAACAGCAGCCGATGCGGATCGATCGCCGTGGTCATGAGTCGCCCGAACACCCGTGCTCGGAGTGAAAGATACCGCGACGCGAGCGCGCTGTGCGGCAGGGTGCTGCGCCACTGCACCAGGGCATCATGGCACCGGCGCACTGGGTCAGCTTCCACCACGCCCTCTTCCGTGAAACCGAACAGTGCGGCAACCTGGCCGAGGAGTACCTTCTGATCGACAGTCAGCTCGGGAACCAGCACTTGGTACTCGTCCGGGTGAGCGGCCATCGCTTCGATGGTTGACGGGAGCAGGTCGCTGACGTACTCCCCACCGGTCCGGGTGATGCTGATGGGACCGGGAAACGCCCGCAGCGCCGCCGCAAGCAGGATCGGCACGACCCCCTCCCGTATACCGTACGGGGCTGCACTGAGCAGGGAAACAATATCCGCCAATGGCTTGGGATACTCCGCAGGTACTGTCAGATAGTCCCGCAGGTGCTTCCAGATTTCACGCAGCCCGCCATCCGCCAACTCCTCGGGCGCGGCATATCGCCATACCGAATCGCCGCCGTCCTCCCGTTTGCCGTCGCTTCGATACAGACCAGTCAGGAGCAGCACCGTCCGGAACATCGACATGTCGGGCCGATACCCCTCCAAACCCAGGTTCTCCGTGCCCGAACGCTCGAGAATGCCCAGAACCAGCTTCTTGCGCGCGTTGACGATGACCGGGCGAGGCCGGCGCCGCACGATCAGCTCGTTCTTGATACACGGCGTAAGCGGGTATACCTGCCGCATGATCTTCGAGAGTAGCTGCCGCAGTTCCTTGGCCGACGCGATCTCATGGAACCGCGTGGCCCATAGATATTCCGGTCCTTCAGCGGAGGGCAGCGACATGCTATTGAGCTGCTGGCTGAGGTAGCTCTGCGCGTCGTCGGTCATCTGCGCGATCTCCGACTCCACGAGCGGGTCTTCGGCGAGCAGGCCGGTGTCCTGCCGCAACAGTTGCAGCGCGCGCACGTCGAGCGCGCTCTCAGCTATCGGACCGACATGACGCGGCAGGGCGACAACCACGCCGGTCTCCAGCGGCTCTGTGGCAAGGCGCTTTCGAACTTCCGCCGTCTCATCGTACGAATCGGGAACGACCACGTACAGCGCGCCGTCCGCCGCCGCCGGCGGGAGCGCGTCCGCCACGCGTTCCGCGGCGATGATGGCCCCGGCGGCAATGTAGCGAGTGTCGAAGGATCGTTCGATACCGTACTCGACGTTGTAGTCGATCGGCTTCCACGGGGCCGGGGGCGTTTCTGACGCCAGGAACGATACGTGATCGAATCGCGGCCTCAGCCGCTCTTTCTCTTGATCGAGTCGCCCGCGAAGATCGAGATCGGTGCCGTGCCAGATGGAGACGCTGTCGGCGTTGCGCCGGTAGAGCAGCAGCTTGGCGTCGATCAGACGCCTCACGCTGTCGCTCGCAGTCGCGTCCTCCCGGTACCCGGATACCGCGCACTCCAGCAGCCGTCGGCTTACACGCGAACGCTCCCCGACCAAGCCGAGCCCTAGCAGGCACCCGCACTTGAGCGTCTTCTCGTCGATTTCGCCGCGTGCCTTGTGGAGCGCGGCTTCGGTCTCCAGCCACGTGTGATAGCTGCCGCCCGGCAGGGTGTCCGCGCGCATCGCGTCGGAGAAGTATTCGTACAGGCTGTCCGGCGAAACGGGAGCCGCCGCGTCGAGCGAGTTGAGGTAGGTGAACAGGGTCCGCTCGTTCTGGGCGACGCGAGCCGAAACCCGCGGCAGCAGAAACAGGGTCAGCGGCTCCAGCGGATAGGAGTCAGCTAGCATGCGCTCCATCTCCTGCTTCGAGAAGTCACCGAAAAGGCCGACTTCACGGCATCTCTGCACGCCTCGGTCGACCACGGCCCGCGCCGGCGCGCCGGATGATCTGATCTGGCGCACGATCCGGCTGACCAATTGGTACAGCTCCTTGCTGTCGTCCACGAACTGGATGGTCTCGAACCGCCCCTCGATCTTCTGCCACTCGCGCTGCACCGTCACCGACGTGTTGGTGGCGTAGCGTGTCAGTCCCTGATGGAGCAGCAGCGCAAAGGTCGTCGACGCCCGCTTGGTGCGCGCGCAGAACTCGGCGAGCGTCTGCACGTCGGACAGATCCGCCGCCGTTCCGCGGAGGATGAGCTCCTCGAGATGGCGGCCGAACTCATCCCAGATGATCGCCAGGCGGTCGATCGGATCTGGACAATAGCGATCTCGGACTGCGCTGAGCAGCGCGATGATGTCGTCCATCGAATCGGCTCTCCGCCGAGATGCCAGCGCCGCGGCTTTTTTGTTGCCAGTGCGCCGGAGCGATGCGATGAGCGACTGCTTGATGGCGGTCGGGAGATGCGGCTGGAAGCCGGATAGAGCGACGGCAGCCCCGTGACTGCCGAACAGCGGCATCTGCTCGCTGCCGATACGCGACCTCAACTCGTTCGCCAGTTCGCCGTCGACTCTGGTGAACCGTTCGGTGATCCGTCCGAGCACCTCGCCCGACAGTCGCAGATTCTCGACTGCCTGGATGAAGAACGCCGCGGTGAGAGACTTGCCGGTGCCATACGGCGCCACTACGAAATAGCTCGAAGAACGGTCGGGCTCCAGCAGCCATGGTCGCAATAGCCGGGAGCTCTTCGCCGTTGGATGAAAGTGAGCGATCCGATGCGGCGCCGCGATGTCGAGCGTGATGTTGATGGAGCGCAGTTGCGTCGCCTCTTCCGGCATGCCGGATTCATCCGCCGTGAGAGTGCGTGCCGTCCCGGCGGCTCCACGACGACCGTCGGCGTCCGCGGCGCCGTTCTTCCGTGTCTCGACCGCACCCGGGATGCGCAGCTCAGGCATGCACCAACTCCCCGGCAACGAGATCGAAGTGCCGTGCCAGCAACTCCGGGGCCGGCGTACGGTCGAAGCGAAGCTGACGGTCGCCGGCAAGACCGCTCATGGCGAGTGGCGCGTCCGTACCGTTCGCTTCCAGTTCCATCAGATGTTCGAAGAGCGCGTCGGACGAAAGGGCCAGCACCTGCGCCGGGCCTCCCTCTATCCGCTGGAGGTCGTGCAGCGTCACGTCGACGGTGCCCGTACTCTCGCCCATCACCAAGTCCGGGGCCTGCAACGCGTACAGCAATGCCTGCTGCGGAACGGACTTGCGATGTCGGTTCAGCTCGTAGTAGCCGGAGGCGCGGAAGTGACGGATGATCCTCAGCTCCTGAAACGGACAGTCGATCTCTTCCTCCGGGTCCTTGCGCCGGTACGGCACGTCTACCGCGTAGCTGCCGAGTAAGCAGCTCACGTCGCGCTCAAGCGTCTTGCGGGCGGCCGTCCGCCGTGAGCTCATGCGCTCATGCTGTTCGAGCTGTGCGGCCACCGTGGCTCGCTCGAATCGGCTCGATGCGTAATGGTTGAAGAACCAGTGCCATGTTGCCGCATGCGCCGGGGTGCGCACCAAGTTGATGTGCAGGAACCACCAGGTACCAGGATCGAGAAACCACGGATCGTGCTGGGCGATCACCTCGCCAAGCTCGGTGACCGTCAGACGGGGTTGCCCGCCGCGCCGGCCGCGGCCCCGGCGCTCGGTCTTCTCTGCCAAGCCGGCAGCCAACAGCCAGTGTTCGATGGACTTCGCCATGTTGCGGCCGACTCCAAGGCGGTCCGCGACGTACGGGTCGTCGAACGCGCCCGTGTCGTCACGGAGCAGCGCGAGTCCCTTCGCCAGCCAACCCTCGCGGACGAAGAAGGTCTGATGCCCGCCAAACCGCATGGCTACGCTGCCCCGATACGGCGGAGACGATCCACCAGGTCGCGATAGGCGTCGACGACGCAATGCGCCGCGTGCTCGGCTTCTTCCTGCGTGTTGAGAACCCCGAACGAGAATCGGAGTGAAGCGTATGCCTCCGGTTCCGAGAGCCCCATAGCGATGAGCACGTGCGACGGCGTGGGCCGCGCCGTCGTACACGCCGAGCTCTGCGAGCAGTAGAGACCGCGGTCGTCCAGGGCGGCGATCAGCATGTCGCCGTCGATGTCGGGAAAGCGCAGATTTGACGTGTTCCCCACTCGGTGCCGCCGGTCGCCGTTGACCGTCACCCCCGGTTCGGCGGCAAGGACCGCATGCTCGAAGGAGTCGCGGCAGGCCGCCAGCAAAGCGGTGACGGCGGCCAGGTCCCGCACTCGCTCCGCGGCGGCGGCGCCGAATCCGACAGCGCCGATCAGGTTCTCGGTGCCGCCGCGCAGCCCCTGTTCCTGATCCCCTCCGCCGACGAGCGGCTGCAGCAGCGACAGGTCGCGGGCGTACAGAGCGCCGCAGCCGGTCGGGCCGTGTATCTTGTGCGCAGTGACGCTCAAGAGATCAGGGGCATGCCGCGCACCGACGTCGATCGGGATCTTGCCGAGCGCCTGCGCGGCGTCGCAGTGATACAGGGCGCCGGCGCGATGACTGATCTCCGCCACCGCCTCCACCGGTTGGACAACGCCGGTTTCGTTGTTCACGGACTGCACGGACACGATCGCGGTGCGCTCATTGACCATGCCTGCCAGTCGATCGAGGTCGATGTGGCCGGACCCCACTACCGGCGCCTCGCGCACGACATAGCCGCTCCGGCCGAGCGGCGCGGCGTTCGCCCCCACGGAGGAGTGCTCGACCGCACTGACGATGATTTCGTCGCGATCGCCGCCGCAGGTCTGCGCCGCGGCGATGGCCATGGCGTTCGCCTCCGACCCGCTCGCGACGAACAGGACGCACTCGGACGGCGCCCCGAGTGCCGCCGCCACCTGATCGCGCGCCTTCTCGACCAGGGCGCGCGCCTCTTGGCCGAGGCGGTGCGGGCTCGACGGATTGCCGACCGGAGCGGCGATCAGCGATCCGATGCGGGATCGCACGGTCGGGCTCAGGAACGTGGTAGCGTTGTTGTCGAGGTAGATCATCGCTCCATCGTCAGCGCAACCAAGACCGCATGGACCGTACCACATCCTCTGCTGGAAGTCACTAGGCCGACCTTCCAGCAGAAGCAGCCCACGTTCGCGTTCGCACGGTACGCTCGCGCACGATCAGGCCGAACGGTTCGTCTTGCATCAGAAGCCTCCTGCCCAATGACACGGCCCGGGCGTCCGTGCTGCCTTCATCGAAGCCGAGGAGCTGCTTCCCGATGAGCAGTTCCGGCTCCGCGTTCGTCGAGTGATCGAAGAACCGCACCTGCTGACTCTGCAGGTCGATCTTCACCCGTGACCGCAGACGCGGCAGCGTCTCCCGCACGTCGCTGAGCGAGAACAGGGAGAGGCGGGGCGACGTCTTGTGTATCTTGATCACGTCCACGCGGTCGAGATCGCCTGAGAACAGCTCGCCAAGGCGCGCGTAGATCTGCAAGGTGGGGTCGAGGGACGGCAGATCGCGCCGGGCGATGAAGTAGCCGTCGGTCGTGTTCACCCCGGCCGGAGCGGTTTCGCACAGCCGCGCCACCCGTTCCGCATCGCCCGCCGCGAACAGGTGATCGTCGCTCAATTGCTTGAGGTGGCTGTAGCTACGGAAGTAGTAGCGGATGTCGAGGCGGGACGTGACCGGCAGGTCGCGCAGCCGCGGCACCCCGCGGAACCGGCAGATCGCCATGAACGCAAGGTACTGATTGGTGCGGCGGCGGCGCTGCTCGGCGAGTTGCTCCTGCGGCAGCGCGCCGGAGGCTGCCTGCCACAGGTCGGCAGGCGCAAGGCCATGCTCTGCGGCGACCCGCAGCGCGTTGATCTCGCCGCCGGCGGGTGGGCGGGCTCGGGTCGCCACGAAGTCGGCGTACGCGGCCCACTCTTCCGCGTACTCCGTCTGAAACGTCTCCATGAGCGCGGTCCGCAGCACGCGCTTGCGCTCGCGCGCGACGCCGTGAATGAGCGGCACGGAACGCTGAATGCGATTGAGCAGGAAGGCGTGCGCATCGGCGCTCTGTCGGAAGATCAAAAAGACGCCCGCTTCCAGCGGGATCGGCGCGACGCCGAGGACCTCTTCGAGGTAGCGCCCCGCCTCTTCCTGATGATAGTACTTCTGAAACGTCTGGCGCGACGTAAGCAACCCGTCTCCATAGCTTTGCGCCTCGCCGGAATAGGCGGCGGAACCGACCAGGACGGCGACGCACAGGCATCTCTCGGTCAGATCGAACGCCCATCGCAGCGCCGCCGCCCGCTCGGCTGGCCGCTCGATGACGTTGAGCACGTAGCCCAGGTTGACCACTGCTGCGCCGCACCGAGCTGCGTCCGGCCGGTGCGCCGGGTCCCAGCCATGCGCGTCGTAGCCGATCGACCGCAGGAACCGAACGTCGTCACCGAGACCGCAGCCGTAGTCGAAGAACGTGTGTTCCGGCGTGAGGACGCCGTTGCCGATCAGGAGTTGCACCGGCCGGGAGAGGTCCGATCTCGCGATCGCCGTCCGATCACGCCGTACTTCCACGGAGCTACTCACCCTTGTGCAACAGCTTGTGGTCTTGGATCGTCAAGCCACGCCGTTCGAGCTGCCTCGACCACCCGCGCTCGTGCCCGATGGTGTTCGGTTCCGAGAAGAGCCCCGCCTGCACCTCCTGATCGGTGAGCGCCGCGAAACGGGCGTAGTCCGGGTCGGACACATCCAGCAGCAACTCCTTGCGATGCAGGATCGGGCGGTTGCCGTTCGGCGCGTAGCGCCGGATGCGCGCCGTGCCGTCCGTGAGATTTACGCTTGCCGCGGCCGCGAGCGCGGGATGCTCGTCTTCGCGGAACCTCGGATAATGGAGCAGAGAGACTTGCTGCCGGTACGGCGAGAGCTTGCAGACGTTCCACGGGAACGCCGCGCCCGCCGCCTCGGCCGCGCACGAGCACATCGCGACGAGCAAGCCTGCATCATGCCGCTCGAGGGCGTCGCGATGGACGTACACGGCTCCGCCGACTCGCTTGCCTACAGGAAGCTTCCGCACGCGCTCCGCAAGGGTCTCCGACGTGATGCTCCCCACGCGCCGCCGGCGTCTACTGCGCCGACCGCATCGTGCTCCGGGACCGCACGTGGCGCTACACGCAGCCGGGGTGGGACGTGCCGTGGAGCAGCGGATAGTCCGGTTTGTCCTCCGGCGGTCCGGTCCAGCGCGCGCGCGCGCTCATGTAGTGCACGGCCAGCCCGCGCCGCCGGTGCGGCGTGCGATTCGGCCCCGAACGGTGCAGGAGCACGCTGTGATGGAATGAGCAGCTTCCGGCGCTCAGCGTGATCGGCACTTGGCGCGTCAGATCGATCGCCTCGTCCGGCACCTGCTTGTCGGTGCGGTCGCCCACCACCCACGCTTGGCTGTGGTCGCGGATGCCCTGCCGGTGGCTGCCGGGGATCACCCACAGGCAGCCGTTCTCCAGCGTCACGTCATCCAGCGCCATCCAGGCGGTGACCAGATCAGCCGGCTCGATCTTGAAGTACGCGGAGTCCTGATGATACGGCTTCTCCACGCCGCCGGGTGGCTTCATGAAGGTCTGGTCGCCGAACAGCTTGACGTCGGGGCCGAGCAGCGCGGTCGCCACCTGCAGGATGCCCGGGTGGCGCGCGTATTCCAGGAAGAACGGATCGCGCGGCGCCGCGTCGTTGATCTTGCGCAGCGTGTCCAGAGACCGGCCGCGGTCCCGCGCGCCCGGCTCGTATTCCAGATTGGCCTCCGGGAACGGAATCCGGCCTTCGGCGATCGCTTCGATGTGCTCGCGCGTCCGCCGCAGCTCGTCCGCCGTCAGGATGTCCTCCACCACCGTGAAGCCGTCGCGGCGGTACGCCGCCACCTGATCGCTCGAAATGCTCATGCCGTACACCTCCCGGGACCGATTATCGCAGATCGCCGGGCTCAGGGGATGGCATAGGAGCCGCCCGGCTCCAGCACCGTCACCGCCTGTCCCGCCGCGGCCGCCTTGCGGTGGAACTCCTGCGGGTCGACGGCGATCTGCTCGAAGGTGCCGAAGTGCATCGGCAGATGCATACGGGCGCCGATGAACTCGGTCGCCTTGACCGCGTCGTCGATGCCCATGGTGAAGTTGTCACCGATCGGCAGCAGCGCCGCGTCGAACGGCCCGTTCAACTCGGCGATGAGCTGCATGTCCAGGAACACGCCAGTGTCGCCGGCGTGGTACACGCGCTTGCCGCCGGCGTGCAGGACGATTCCGGCCGGGCTGCCGAACGCTTCGCCATTGGGTCCGGTCGAGCCGTGGTGGGCGATGGTGAGCTTGACGTAGCCGAACGGGAACTGCCGGGCGCCGCCGATGTGCAGCGGGTGGGCTGCCAACCCCTTGTCGGCGAAGTGGGATGCGATCTCGTAATTGGCGACGATCAGCGCGCCGGTGGCGCGGGCGATCTGTTCCGCGTCGCCGATATGGTCGACGTGACCGTGGCTGAGCAGGATCGCGTCCAGCGTGCGGAAGTGTTCGGGGCCGACGTCGGCGGCCGGATTGCCGGACAGAAACGGATCGATCAACAGGCGGTGCTCGCCCTGCACTTCCCAGCACGCGTGGCCATGAAAGATGAGCGTCGGCATATGGGGTATCTCCTCTACGGTCTGATGGCGGATCATCCCATCCGCGGCGTGAATCGGTCGAGGTCTCATGCTACGCTCGCTAAGTATGGCGCGCGAAGGGGTCGTCAAGCGTTCGACGGAGGTACCGTGCGCGCCCGTGGCCGCCGGCACTGCGACCGAAACGTCGGTGCTGATCGGTCCGGACGACGGAGCGCCGAACTTCGCCATGCGGCGATTCACGATGGGCGAAGGCGGGGGCATGCCCCGTCACACCAACCGGGTCGAGCACGAGCAGTACGTGGTCCGCGGCCGGGCGAAGGTCACGGTCGGCGATACCGTGCATCGGGTCGGGGAGGGCGACGTGTTGCTGATTCCCGGCGGCACGCCGCATTCCTACGAGGTGGTGCAGGCGCCGTTCGAGTTCCTGTGCATCGTCCCGAACCGCGAGGATCGGATCGAGATCTGCTGAGCCGCTGCCGGACTTGGCCCGTGACCGGGCTAGTCGACCGGTTCGCGTAGCTCCGCGAACATCGGCGCGTAGCGGCCGCGCGGGCTCATCTCGACCAGGGTGTCGCCTTCGAACGCCATGCGGTGCCGCCGCCAGTAGATCCACTCTTCCTGGGTGCGGCGCACCGGGCTGAAGCGGAGCCGCACCACCGTGCCGGCCGGCAACGGTTCGGTCACCGCCCACGGGGCGATGCGCCGGAAGCCGATCGCGCCGCCGGCCTCGCCGGCGCGATCGAGGGCCAGTTCATCCCACGGCAACCAGTCCGGCTTGCGCACCCACAGGCCGCCGGCGGCTGGCATGGTCACGGTAACCTCACCCTCGCCCGGTAGCCGGCTGCCGGTGTTCGCGGCGGCTTGGTCGGTGGAGAACAGGAGGTTGAGCCGGGTGTCCGCGCCGCGGCGCGTCGATCCGTGGCGGAGGGCCGCCCACAGAGCCTGGATTCCGCCCTGCGTGATGTCCAGGATGCTGGTGGCGCTGCCCAGCGGGTCGGGGACGTGTCGGTCCGAGGGGCTGGGAAACCCCCATCCGCCGTCGGCGTCCGGGGGAAACGCGGTCACCGCGTAGTCGGGAGCGTCCGGCGGCCGGAGTATCTCCTGCCCGGCGAGCCACTGGCTCGGCAGCACGTGGCTTCGGATCATGCGCTCGGCGACGCCGAAGTACTCGGGCCAGCCGGCCAGTCCCAGCGCGATCGCCGTCTGGATCATGTCGCCGGTGTTGTTGATCTCGCCGCGGCCGGGCACGCGCTCGTCGCCCAGACTCTCGATCGACCAGCCGAAGCTGCTGCGGGTCGGCGCCAAGCCGACGTCGAAGATGCGGCGGGCGTGCTCCAGAGTGTCGAGGTCGCCGGTCAGCAGCCCGTAGTCGGCCAGACCGTGCACGGTGCCGGTGATCGAGTGGGTATGGGTTCCGGCCTGCATGGTGAGCCGGCCGTCATCGGTGAACGCCTTGGCGCGCGCCAGCCGCACGAAGCGGTCGGCCAGCTCCAGGGCGCGCTGATCGCCGGTGAGGCGAACCAAGTGGGTGAGTGCCATCACCGTCCGCGCCCGCGAGCGCGGCGGCGGGGACTCGATGCCGTGGCGGCCGTCGGTGAACCCCGGATGCCGCAGGCCGGGCTCGGCCGCGATCAGGTCGGCCCGCCAAGTGCCGTCGGGGTTGGTGAGGCGGAGCCACGTCTCCAGGAGCCGGCCCAACCGCTCGCGGGCGATGCGGTCGTCGAGGGCGGTCGCCAGTTCCGTGAACGCCTGCACGATCTCGCGCAGATCGTGCGGGTCGGTCTGCCGGCCTGCGTGCGGGAATCCGAGCGGATTGTCGGTCAGGTCGAGCAGCGCGGTGCGCAGGCCGTCGATGACCGCGTCCGGGGCCGGTGCGCCGCTCGCCGCGGCTCCCTTCAGGAGCGCGTCGACCGCCCGGCCGTAGTTGTGCGGGTCCAGGACGCCGTTGGCCAGGCGGCGCTCGCACCAGTGGCTGACGTACGCCATGGCGCGCGTGATGCAGGCGGAAAGGTCGGCGTCGGGGGCTTGCGGCATCGGCTCCTCCGGACTGACGTCATGGCGCCCGTCGAGCCGGTATGATACGGCGGCATGGCGCAGGGCGACAACGAGGGAGGCGCGCTCTCCCCCGAATCGATCGACGCGCTCACCTTCGACGTGTTCGGCACGCTGGTCGACTGGCGTACCGGGGTGATGGACGCCGGCCGCGAGCTGCGCCGGCGGACCGGTGCCGGTACCGACTGGGCGCGGTTCGCCGACGCGTGGCGCGGCGGCTACGAGCCGGCCATGGAAGAGGTGCGCAGCGGCCGGCGCAGGTGGGCGCCGATCGATGTGCTGCATGCCGAGATCCTGGATCGGCTGCTGGCCGAGCGCGGCATGGAGCTCGACGCCGGCGCTCGCCGCCGGCTCAACCACGCCTGGCACCGGCTGCCGGCATGGCCGGACCTGCGCGCGGGGCTGGAGCGGCTGCGCAGCCGCTCCACGGTCTGCGCGCTCTCCAACGGCAACGTCTCGCTGCTGGAGGACTTGGCGAGCTGCAACGGATTGGGATTCGACCGGATCCTGTCGGCCGAGCATGCGCGCACCTACAAGCCGCTGCCGGCGGTCTATACCACCGCGGCCGCTCGCCTGCACCTGCCGCCGGAGCGCATCCTCATGGTGGCCGCGCATGACGACGACCTGCGCGGGGCGCGGGCGGTCGGCTTTCGGACCGCCTTTCTGCCGCGGCCGGGTGAGTGGGGGCCGAACGGGAGCGCCGAAGCGCCGGTCGCGCCGCACGACCTGACCGCCGCCGACTGCATCGCTTTGGCCGGCGCGCTGAGGGCGTAACCCCAGAAATCTTACATTCTCCTTCCAGGAAGGAGATATATCGGATATATTCTCCTTCTCAAAAGGAGAAATCGACCCCATGGATGCACTTCTGCGTCGGGTATTGTCCGAGCAGCTCGCCGATTCTCTGCGGCAGCCGCTGCCGGAGTACACGGCCCGCCGCGTCTTCGGGCGGCTTTCGTTTGCCGGCAAGGCGACGGCGGTCACCGGCATCCGCCGCGCCGGCAAGACGGCCTTCCTGCACCAGATGCGCAGCCGCCTCGTCGATCGGGGCGTGCCCCGCGAGCGCCTGCCGTACCTGTCGTTCGAGGACGAACGGCTCGGCGGTCTCGACGGACGCGGCCTGGGGTTGGTAGTGGACGAATACTACCGGCGGTTCCCGAACCTTCGCGACGTCGAGGTGACGTGGTGCTTCGACGAGGTGCAGATGGTCGCAGGCGTTTCTCGCCTCGCGGGAACGGTCCCACCTGGAACGCGCAATGCTCGACTGGCTGCAGGCGGGCGGCTTCCCGGAAGCGCAGGGCATCGACACGGCGTCGCGGCACCAACTGCTCCGCGACTACGTCGATGTGGCGGTGCTGCGCGACGTCATCGACCGCCACGAGGTCAGCAACGTGGTCGGTTTGCGCGCCCTGGTCCGGCACCTTCTGGGTAACGCCGGTTCGATGTTCAGCGTGGAGAAGTTCCACGCCGTGCTCAGGTCGCTGGGTATCTCGATCGGCAGGGACACGCTGCATCAGCTCCTTGCCCATCTGGAAGACTGTTTCCTCGTGCGGTTGGTGTGGATGGAGTCCGGGTCGGAGCGCCAGCGCATGGTGAACCCCCGCAAGGCATATCCGGTCGATCCAGGGCTGATCCCGCTGTTCGATCGCACCGGCCGGGCGAACGTTGGACACGCGCTGGAGACCGCGGTCCTGGTGGAGCTGGAACGACGCCGATGCGATGTCACCTACGTCCGTACGCCGGAAGGGTACGAGGTCGATTTCCTGGCCCGACGCGCCGGCGGCGACGCGGAGTTGATCCAGGTGTGCGCCGACCTCGCCGATCCCGCAACCGGCGACCGGGAACTGCGCGCTCTGGCGACCGCCGGAGCACGGTTTCCGCGCGCCCGCAGGCGGCTGTTGACCCTGCATCGTGAAGGCATACCCGGCGACCTGCCGGCCGGCGTTGAGGCGCAGCCCGCCTACGAGTGGCTGCTGGCGCCTCCGGTAAGCGCGTAGATGGCGGACGCACGGGCGTAGAAGCGGACGCGCACCGGCGAGCCGGCCCGTTCCGAGCCGTCGCGGCGCCGGCCTTCGCTCTGCCAGACCAGCGGGTGATCGGGCCGATCGAGCGGCGCCTGCAGCAGGCAGCCGTCGCGCTCGTAGCCGGGGATCACCCGATCGCGGTCGTCGATCAACTCCGCCATCACGTAGGCCTGGTTCTCCTGATTGTCATACTCGTCGCCGGGAATCTTGGCGTTGAGCCGCAGCGGGCCGGCCGGCATCCGGAACTCCTCGGTCTCGAACCGGGAATTGGTAGGCGAGGTCGCGTAGGTCAGCCGGTCGGCCGGCAGTCCGTGCAGCCGGTCGCCGCGCTGAAACAGCATCATGCCGTTTACCAGGATCGGGTTGTGCAGCGCGAACGCGCCGGCGTCGATCTCCCGGAACGGCCGGCTCCAGGTCAGGCCGTCGCGGCTGACCCAGCGCTCGCACGGCAGGAACACGCCGTGGCCGTTGGCGCGCATCGGGTCGATGCCGGGCTGGATGAAGCTGCCGGCGTAGTTGTTCATGTGCAGGTAATAGCGGCCCTCGTACGCAAAGGCGTTGGCCGAGTAGAACTCCAGGTCGGGCGGATCCTCATCGTCCGGTGAGATCTGGAACTCGATCGGCACCAGCCGCCCGCGCAGCAGCCGCATGTTGTTGCGGTACTCCGGCTTCTCGAAGTACTGGCTGGCGGTGTCCGGCGTCCATCTGAAACCGTCTTCGCTGGTGCGGATCGTCACCACCCGGCGCCCGTTGAGCACCAGGTCGTGCACCCCCTTTTCCCAGCGCTGCCACCCCTTGCCGTAGTAGATGAACCGTTGCACGGCGGGGCTCCACATCGCGCCCCAGGCGTCGCCGTCGGCGAACACCGGCCCGCCGGGATGCTCCTTCCAACTCTCGCCGTCGCGGCTGTGGAAGACGTACATCTGCATCTCGCCGTCATGGAGCGCGTTCTTCATGAAGAGGTAGCGCTCCAGCTCCGGGCTGTACATCATGCGCGCGGCGTAATGCCACTTGCGCTCCGAGCGCTCGCAGACCACGTGCGTCTCTTCGAAGCGGATGCCGTCCGCCGTGACGCTGCGCAGCAGTTTCCAGGGCACGTGCCGGGCCATCCGGTAGTGGAACACGTCCGACGCGCCGTCCGGCCGGCGCTCCGCGAAGCAGATGACGTCGCGCATCCCGGTCCTGCCCAGATACCGGAACGGCGTAGGACGGAACCGCACGTGGCCCCAGGGCCGATGCACGTCGTGCCGGTCCATGAACAGCAACTTCATCTCTGCGGATTGTATCCGGCACTTGCCGCGTCCGGCCAGTTCGGTAGGATCGGGGCGAAATGAAGAGTGCCCGGATCGCCGCGCCCGGCCGCGTCGAAGTAGAGGAGGTCGCCGACCTGACGGTCCGACCCGGCAGCGCGGTGGTGCGACCGCTGGTCATCGCCATCGGCGGCGGCGACACGCGCCGCGTCTACGACGGCGTCCCCGGCTCCTATCCGCTGGCTCCGTCGACCTGCGCTCACCAGATCGTGGGCCGCGTCGAGGCGATCGAGTACGTCGGCGTCAAGCCGCTGCCGTTCGTGGTGGGCGAGGTCGCCATCGTCCGGCGTCCCGGCTACGACGGGCTGGCCGAGCAGATCCTGGTCCCGATCGGGCAACTGATCCATCAGACGCTCGACACGCCGCTCGACCGGCTGGCGCTGGTGCATCAGCTCGCCGGTGCGCTGATGGCTGCCGACCGGCTCCGCGACGTCGTCGGGCGGTCGGTGGCGGTGGTCGGTCAGGGGCCGGCCGGCCTGGTGCTGGACGCGGTGCTGCGGCGTGCCGGCGCGCGGCAGGTGATCGGCGTCGACCCGATCGCCGCTCGCCGAGAGGCGGCGCTGCGCTACGGGGCGACTGCGGTCGTCGATCCCGGCGGCGGCGCCGATGCGGCGTCGCAGGTGGCCGCCGTGTCCGGCGCGCAGCTCCCGGACGTAGTGGTGGAGGCGGCCGGCACCGCGGCGTCGATCAACTTGGCGCTGGCGCTGGTGCGCGCGGAGGGGCGCCTGCTGCTGTACGGCGAACCGCGCACGGCAACCTTCCCGCTCGACTACGGCGTGCTTCACGAAAAGCAGTGCGCGGTGCTCATGTCGACGCCGGCCACCTACGAAGCCGGCGGCTACCACGCCTATCGCCTGGCCACCAACCATCTGGCGCGCGGCGACTTCGACTTCGACGGACTGATCACCCACCGCCTGCCGATCGACGGCGCGGCGCGCGCCTACGAGCTTTCACGCTCCGGCGGCGACGGCGCCTGCCAAGTCGTGATCGAGTTCGACTCGTGATGGAACCGATTCCGGGTGCCGGCTCCATCCCCGGTTACCGGCGCATGACGGCCGTCCGTCCGGTATCGGTCCTGGACGAGGAGGTGCCGGCCAAGTTCTGCGAGCTGCTCGGCCTGCGTGACGTGCCGGGACCCGGGTCGGTGCCGGTCGACACAGACCCGACCGAGACCGGCGGGGACGGGGTGCGCGTGACGCCGCTTCGCTTCCGCAACGAACTCGACGAGGTCGTGCCCTGCATCCTGATGCGCCCGGCCGCGGCGGGCGATGAGTCGGCCGGGATCGTCTGCATGCCCGGCACCGGCGGCAGCGCCGAGCAGATCAGCGGCGAGCGCCTCTACCGGCCGCACCGGCACCGCGGCCCATTGCACGGCTGGGCGCGCGAGTTGGCGCGGCGCGGTTTCGCGGTGTTGGCGGTCACGCTCCGGGGGACCACCGCCCGCCAGCCCAACCCGCTGGAGCAGGAGCGCGAATGCAAGGCGATGGAGCCGTTCGGACGGACGGCGGTCGGCCTGCGCGTGCGCGAGGCGCTGCAGGCGGCCCGCGCGCTGGCGGCCGCGGACGGGGTGGGCACCGACCGCATCGGACTCACCGGCTTCTCGCTGGGCGGGCAGGCCGCGTGGCATGCGCAGGCGGTCGCGCCCTGGATACGCGCTTCGGCTCCGCTGGCCGGAAGCCTGGGCAGCATGGCGGACTTCATCCGCAGGGGCGACCTGGACCGCCACTCCAGCCCCTGGTATATCCCGCACCTGCTGCGCCACTTCGACCACGGCCGCATCGTTCGCGTGTGCATCTGCCCGCGGCCGCTCATGCTGCTGGCGCCGACCGAGGACGAAGACATGCCGGCGAGCGGCGTCGACGCGATGGAGCGGGAGGTGCGGCCGGCCTATGCCTCGGCCGGCTGCGCCCACCGATTCGAGGTGCACCGCCCGCATCTGAACCACATCTTCCTGCCCGATCACCTCGATTCGGTGGCGGCGTTCTTCGGGCGATGGCTGTCGTGACGGCCGCCTCGCGCTATCGCGAGATCGAGGTGGAGGGGACGCCGCGCGAAATGGGCCGCCGGATCGGCGAGGCGGCGCGTGACGAGATTCGCGGCTTCGCCGGCATCGCCCTGGACCGGGTCAACAAGACGGTCCGCGTCACCCGCCAGCAGGCGCTCGCCACCGCCTCCGCGTGCATCCCGTACGCCGCCGACTACGCGCCGGAGTTGCTCGCCGAGCTGCGCGGGATGGCCGAATCGAGCGGCGTATCGCTCGCGGAGTTGATGCTCCTGCAGGTCCGCAATCAGCTCCGCGGGCGTGGAGACCCGGCGTGGCGGGACGGAGGCGAGTCGCACGGTGCCGGTGAGGGCGGCTGTACCGCTCTGGCGGCGCGTCGGCCGGCGCTGGTCGCTCAGAACTGGGACAACGACCCGGCGCTCGATCCGTACACGGTGGTGCTGACCCGCCGGCCGTTGGGCGCCCCGGCGACGCTGACGATCGGCCAAGCCGGGCTGATCGGCTACATCGGCTGCAGCGAGCGCGGCATCGGCGTATGCCTGAACGCGCTGCCGGCTCCGGCCCATGAGGTCGGCGTACCGCACTACTTCATGGTTCGCCGCGTGCTGGAGGCCGAATCGCTCGATGCCGCGATCGACGCGGTGCGGAGCGCGCGGCGCGCCATTCCGGCCAATCTCCTGCTGGCCACGCCACAGGGACCGGCCGACTTCGAGATACTGATCGACGACCTGCGCGTGCTGCGGCCGGCAGATGGAACCGCCTGGCTGACGCACACCAACCACTGTCTGCATCCGGCGCTGACCGCGGCGAGCGACCGGTTCCCGGAGCTGATCGAGTCCGGTCCGCGCAAGCGGCGCATCGACGCCCTCCTGGCAGGGGACGCCGCCGGCGTCAGGGCGGCGCAGGCGGCGCTGCGCGACCATCTCGGCGCGCCCCGGTCGATCTGCCGGCACGCCAACGACCACCCCCGGCACGGCTTCTGGACCAGCGTGTTCTCGGTGGTGATCGAGGCGGACGCCGGCCGCATGCGCGTCAGCCGCGGCAATCCGTGCGCGAACCCCTACGAGGAATACCGGCTGGCGGCCTGACGCCGGAGATCTCGGCGAACGGTCACGTCACCCAGAAGCGGTGCACGGTGCGGTGCCGGTAGGTCCGGCCCGGCCGCAGCACGATGGATGGAAAGTGCGGGTGGTGCACGCTGTCGGGGAAGTGTTGGGTCTCCAGGCAGAGGGCGCCGCGCGGCCCGAACATCCGGCCGCCGGCGCCGACGGTGGGCGGCAGGAACTCCGAGGTGTAGAGTTGCACCCCAGGCTGCGTGGTGGCCACCTCCATGACCCGGCCGGAGCCGGGCGCATACACGCGGGCGAACGTGCGCAGCTGTCCGGGCGCGCCGTCGATCACGAAGCAGTGGTCGTAGCCGCCGGCCTGCCTGATTCGTTCGCCGATCCGGCGAGGAGGGTGAAGTCGAAGGCGCTGCCGGCCACCGGGACCACCGCGCCGGTAGGAACCCGCCGGCGCCGCGCTCCAGCACGCGCGAGCAGTGCAGGTGCAACTCGTGGCCCTCCACGGTGCCGTTGCCGGCGCCGGCCAGCCAGACGCGCCGGTCGAAGCCTGCCGCGCCGCCATGCAGGTGCAGGTCGCCCGCGTTGCGCGCCAGCTTGTAGCGGGCGCCGTCGAGATCGAAGACGCCGCCGGCGATGCGGTTGGCGACCCGGCCGATGACGGCGCCGAAGTACGGGTACTCCGCCTCCAGGTAGCCGCTCACGTCGTCGTAGCCCAGGGTGATCTCCTCGGGATCGTGCCGGCCCGGCGCGCGCACCGATTGCAGAAAGCCGGCCGGCCTGCACGGCGGCGGTTCACGGGAGCACGCGGGAGCCGCCGGATGCGTCCCACTCCTGCCAGACGAGCCGCACGGCGCGGACCGTTTCCGCACCGGGCGCCAGCTTCCGGTAGGCGGCCAGTATCGACCGGCGCTGCCGCGCGTCCAGCGCCTTGCCGGCGGAAGATCGACACAGCAGGTACAGGAAGACGACCGTGACCGTCTTGGGGTCCTCGCCGCCTCCGTCGGCCAGTTCCCGGAGCTTGCCGGCGATCTCGTCGGGAAGGCCGCGCGCCAGCAGATCGTCGAGCGCCGGTGCGGCGGGCAGCGGACGCGCCTTCAGCGCGGCGGCGAATTCCGCCGGGGTGAACGCGGGCGGCGGGGAAGATGCCGGTATCGGTTCCCTTACTCTAACGGGATAGGGATCGACTGGCGGGGAAAATTCTTTGTACGTCAGCACTTCGGTCGCTTCCTCGGAAGCCTGCTGCAGATCGACTGGCGGGCGCCGGCGAAATTCGTCAAAGGTGTATGATGCCATCGTTCCGCCGGCGTCGAGCCGGTCCATCCGGCGCGGCGCCGCTCGATCGCCCACCGTGCCGACTCCGTGCCATCCGGCGGCCGGCATCTGCGGGACCTTGACCAGGCTCGGCATATCGTTCGCCTTGTCGGCTTCCGCCCGCACGTGCACCACCAGGTAGTCGGTCCGCTCTGAAAGGAGTTGATAGCGGACGGCCAGATCGGTCGCCGCCGCTTCGTCGTCGATCGCCGGCAATCGCTGCGCGGCGGCCATGCGCGCCAGGTCGGATCGAGCGGTGCTCGGCCATTCCACGGCGGCGGCAGCGGCCGGCTCCGGGCCGACCTCCATCCGTTGGGTGATCGTGCGGCCGTCGGCCAGCGCCAACTCCAGGGCGATCGGTCCGCACGGCCGCTCCGCGAACGATCCGAACAGGTGCATGGTGTCGCCGGGGTACGGCGGCGGCAGCGGATCGGGGACCGTCCGCTGCACGGGGGCCGGCCAGACGACGCGAGCCGTGCGCGCGGGCGGCGCGAGGATGCGCTGAAAGTGACGGTGGATGCGTTCGGCCATGTCCTCCCGCGGCGCTACCAACTCGCACGCGCCGCCGGTCGCGTCGGCGAGCGCGCGCACGAACGGCTCGGCGACCGAGCTGCCGACGCCGACGGTGAAGATGCGGTGGCCGGACCGGCGCGCCTCGGCGACGGCGCGGTCGGTCTCCCACACTTCGCCGTCGGTGATCAGCAGCAGGTCGCGGGCCATGCCGGGTTCCCCGGCGCTGCGGTAGGCGGCGCGCAGCCCGGCTTCGATCTCCGTGCCGCCCATGTCGGCGTCCAGGCCGCGCACGAAGCGGCGCGCACGGGCGACGCTGGCCGTGGACGCAAGCGTCTCGCGGCCGAACAGCGTGCGCTGGTGGCTGCCGAACGCGACGATGTCGAACAGGTCGCCGGGCCGCAGGCTGTCGAGTATCCGCTCCCCGGCGATCCGCACCTGAGCGATCGAGTCGCCGTTCATCGATCCGGAGCAATCGACCACGATCTTGAGGTTGCGGTGCGCGGCGGGTTCGCTCAGGCCGGTCAGCTCCGGGCGGAAGCTCGCCAGGACCACCCAGTCGCCGCCGTCGCGGGCGAGCAGCGCCCTGGTATCGGCCGCCTGCGCGGCGCGCGCCTCCAGCACGACGTCGCGGTCCATCGCCGCCGGCCGCGCGATCTCGATCACCGTCCGAGCCGTCTCCGGGGTTATGGCGATGGCGTGCGACGGCGATGCCCAGCGAGCCCCCTGCAGCACGCCCCGCACCGCCGCCTGCAGCCGGAAGGAGCGTTCGGCGTCGAAGCCGAACTCCGGCGCCTGGTGCGGGGCAAGACCGCCGCCGGCGGTCGGATCGCCGTAACGCGGGGCGATGGTCGTCGGCATCATGAGCCGGACGGTGTCGCCGTTCCAACGCAGCAGGAGCCCGTACCGGAAGCGGACGGTCGCCGTCTCGCCCGGCGCCAGGTTGCCGACGTTGGCGGTGTAGAGCCCCGGCTGCGACTGCTCCAGGCGCACCGCCGCGTCGCCTTCGGCGATGGCGTCCTCGTACCGCTCTTCGGCGTCGGGCTTGGCTACCACCGTGCCGGCCATCCGCCGATCGCCGAGTTCCATCTCGAATTGCAACAGGACCGCCTCCAGAGGCAGCGGGAAGGTGTAGACGGCCTCGATGTGGGTCGCGCCGGGGTTGCGGTACCGCTGACACACGCTGACTACCGCCATGAGGTCGTCGATCGCGGCGTCGATGCCGACCTCCTCCAACACCACGTCGCCGTGCGCGGTCTCCATCGTTGCGGCCAAGGTCGTTCTCATCTCTCTGCATCCTCCTTGCGTGTTTCGTCGATGAGCGATGCCGTTCGACGGACGACCGCCCGCACCGCTTCGGGGCTGAGGCCCGACTCGCGCGGATCGATCACCAGTTCGACGCCCGGGGCGATCGTGACGTGGGTCCGCAACGTCACCTCTCCGGGGCGCCGGCGGCGCGGCGGCGGCAGCGGAGCGGAGCTCTCGCCGCCGCCGGCCACCAGTTCGCGGATACGTTCCAGGCTCAAGCCGGCTTGCTGCCAGGTGCGGATCGTCATCAGTCGTTCCACGTGGCGCTTCGTGTAGTAAGCGCCACGCTTGGCCCCGGCGGGCCGATCGACGAGTCCCTCCTGGATGTAGTAACGGACGGTACGCCTGGGCAGGTTGACCAGCGCGCACAGCTCGTCTATCGCGAGACGGTCGCCTTCGTTCGACATCGCCTGCAGTATAAGACATATTCGATGTAGAAAACAAGTGTCTGAAAATGATCCGGATCGGCCATCGTCCGCCCGGACCGGATGGACCCTTCCCGAGCGGGCCGGGGACCCTACGCTGCACGGCGCGATGACGATCCGTTCCATCCGGCTCCATGACGAACGTTACGGCGAGCAGTGGTTCGAGGAGATCGAGGACCGACCGAGCCGGCTCACTTCGCTGGCGGTCGGCGATGACGGCTGCGCCTACGGCGTGACCGGGCGGGGCGGAGGGTGCGAGGCGCTGCGCTTCGACTTCCGCCGCGGCCGCTACGGCGCAGCGGCTACCTGTGGGAGATCACGCTGTAGGAGTCTGGGACGCGGCGAGCAGCTCCCGAGCGGTCTGCCGCGCGTCGTCGAGCGTTGCTACGATCTGAGCCGCGGGAACGTCGCGCAGCACGTCGAGCGTGCGGAGCGTATCGGCGACCGAACCGGAAAGACCCATCACGACGTACCGGGTCTCATCCTCGTCAGCGATGTCCAGGAGCTGCCGGATCAGCATCGCCGCGCTGTCGTCCACGTACGTGGCTCCCGAGAAGTCGAAGATCACCACCTCATGGTCCTTGATGTCCGGGCCGATCACTCTGACCAGCTTCTGGGCGGAGGCGACGGTGAAGCTGCCCCTGAGCGCGATGAGACCGACCCGCGCCGAGTACGGATCGGCCGCGTCGCCCGTATCGGAGAGGCCTATGTCGGAGAGGAAGGTCTGGTCCAACAACGGAACGGAGACCACGCTGTCGAGCTCCAGCCGTTCGAGCTGGAGGGCGTGCGCCATGCCTGCCGCGATCAGCCCGATCGCCACCGCGGTCACCAGATCCACGAACACGGTCAGGACGAGCGTGAGCAGCAGCACCATCAGGTGCTCGCGCCGGATGCGGTGGAGGCGGGTGACCATACGCCAGTCGACGATGTCCCAGCCGACCTTCATCAGGATGCCGGCCAGCACGGCATGGGGAATCGGCTCGACGTAGCGCCCCAGACCCAGCAGCAGCCCCAGCAGCAGTACCGCGCGCAGCACGCCCGACATGCGCGTCTGCCCGCCGGCGCGGATGTTGGTCACGGTGCCCATGGTCGCGCCGGCCCCCGGTACGCCCCCGAACAGTCCCGCGACCAGGTTGCCGAGGCCCTGTCCCACCAGCTCCCGATCCGGGTTGTGACGGGTGCCGGTCAGCGAATCGGCTACCAGGGAGGTGAGCAAGCTGTCCACCGACCCGAGCAGCGCCAGGATGAGCGCCGGCTGCAGAGCGCGCAGCAGGAAACCGGCGGACGGCAATTGCAGGTGCAGTTGCGGCAGCCCGCTGGGCACCGCGCCGATCACCGGGGCGTCGCGGAACACCAGCACGCCGAGCAACGTGCCGGCGATCAGCGCGACCAGGGAGCCGGGAACGATGCGCGTCAGGCGGCGCGGCCAGAGCGCGCCGGTGGCGAGCGTCGCCGCGGCGATCGCCAGGGCGCTGAGGTTGACGTTCTCCACCGCCTCCGGCCATGCGCGAACCGCTCCTATCGCGCCGCCGGACGCGGTCGGCGCTCCCAGGAACGGCAGCGTCTGAATCAGCATGACGATGATGCCGATGCCGGTCATGAAGCCGGAGACCACCACGTGCGGCGTATACGAGATGAAGCGGCCGATGCCCAGCACGCCGAACAGGACCTGCAGCAGGCCGCCGGCCATCACGACCGTCAGCGCCTCCGTGAGGTTGGACGCGTGGCTGGTGATGATCACCGACATCGCGACCGCCATGGGGGCCGTAGGACCTGAAATCTGAGAGCGCGTGCCGCCGAACACGGCGGCGAAGAAGCCGACCGCGATCGCCCCGTACAGGCCGGCCGCCGCCCCGAGCCCCGACGCGACGCCGAACGCCAGCGAGACCGGCAACGCCACCACCGTGGAGGTGATGCCGCCGAAGAGGTCGCCGCGGAACGTATCCAGGTCGTAGTTGATCTCAATAGGTGGCTTCATGGTTCGTCTTCGATCTCTGTGTCTCCGATGACCTTACAGCAGCGGGCGGATGATCGCGCTGGCGCCGAGCGCGGCCAGTGCCGCGAAGGCGGCCGCCCGCAGGCGCACCGCCGGCAGCCGCCGCGCCAGGGCGAGCCCGGCGTTCGATCCGGCCAGCGCGCACGGAGACAATAGCGCCGCCAGCCCCAGCGCGCGGATCACGCTGGCGCCGAAGGTGACCGCCAGCAGCCCCAGCAGCATGGCGGTGGCCGGCAGCGCGATCGTCCAGATCGTGGCGCGTACGCGTTCCGGCGGCCACCGGTGCGCGTAGGTCCAGAGCGCCAGCGGCGCGCCGCCCATGCCGGTCGAGCCGGCCAGCAGCCCGGAGGCGCCCATCGCCAGCACCGTCCACGGCGCCGCCACCCTCCGCCGCGGCGCCGGCCGCCGGAGCGCCAGCGCCAGCAGGGCGAGCAGCACCACCGCGCCGGCGGCCTGCCGGGCCAGCTCGGGCCGGACGGCGACCACCGCGCGCAGCGCCAGCACGCCCGCCACCAGCGCGGCCATGACGACCGCCAGCGGCCACAGCAGCTCCTGCGGCCGTACCCAGGCCCGCAGCCGCAGTACGCCGTTGGCCATCTGTACCAGCATGGCCGAGCTGGAGATGGCGATCGCCTCCGGCGGCGCGAAGCCGCTCAGATGGAGCAACGGGATAGCCAGCAGCGCCAGACCGAAGCCGATGGTGGCCTGCAGCGCCGACGCGGCGGCCACGATCGCGGCCGCCGCCACCACCGCCGACAGCGGCTGTCCGAGGAGCATGTATCGGTTCTGCCGTGCTGCTCAGCCGTCATCGACGGGCCGTCAAAGACGGCACCAGGAGGCGAAGTAGGCGGGCGCCCAGCGGCGCGCCAGATACGAGGTGCGCTCGGCATGCGCGGCGCGTGCCGGAGACGCCTCGGCGTCGATCCACGCCTCGGCGCCGGACACGTCCGGGAACTCGCATATCCAGGCGCGATGCCAATCGGGGATCGGGTCGATGAGCTGGTAGCATTCCAGGCTCAGCATCTCGTGTTCGCGGGCGATCCGCTGCAGATCGTCGGTGCGCTCGGCATCGGCGTGACCGGCAGCCGCCGCGGTCCGCGAGAACTGCAGGACGACCAGGCTGGACCGGTCGGCGGCAAGCGCGGGAATCGCCGCCGGATCGGCCGCCTGCGGCTCGATCGCCCGCGGCGGTCCCGGAAGCCAGCCGGCGAGGAGTTCCCGCGCCATTGGCCGCGTCAGGTGATATTCGTAGAACCCGTGCGCCCCGTACGGCGGCGCCATTTCCGCCTCGATCCACGCCTCGGCGCCGGCCAGGTCAGGAAACTCGATCACCCAGAACCGCTCCCAACGGCCCTGCGGCCCGATCAGGCGAAAGCCTTCCAGACGCCGCAGGCGGTGCCGGGCGGCGACAGACAGCATCAGGTCGACGTGCTCCCGTTCGGCCGAGCGGCGCTGGTCCTCCGTCAGCCGGTGCCAGCTCGCCTGCCGGCCGGTCTTGGCCAGGACTACCACGCGGTCCCGGTCGACGCGGAGGCTCATGCAGGGACCACCGGCAGCTCGACGGCGGAGGGGTGCTCCGGCGACAGGTGGATCGTGTTGATCGCCACCTGCGTGCGCGTATGGCGGCCGATCGGTTCGCCGGTGTTGGGGTTGACGTCGAAGCGCGGGAACGACGAGAAGCTGACCAGCAGCCGCAGCCGGTGGCCGGCGGCGAACCGGTTGCTGGTCGGATACAGCGGGACGACGACGCGGTAGACGCGGCCGGGCTCCATCGGCTGCGGCCGGTCCATGCCGTCGCGGTAACGCACGCGCATGATGCCGTCGGCGACGTTCAGCCGATAGCCGTCGGGCCACGCCACGCTCGGCGGATAGTAGTCCTGCAGCATCACGAACAGGTCGGTATCCGGCGCGTCGGAGGAGAGGTAGAGGGACGCGGCGATCGGTCCGGTCACTTCGAGCGGCTCCGCAAGGGGTTCGGTGGCGAACAGCAGCACGTCCGGGCGGGACTCCAGCGGCGCGTACGGCGGCGCGCAGCCGTGCAGGTCGGGCCGCGTCCGCTGATCGGCGCCGCCCTGCACGACCATCACCCGCGTCAGGGCGTTCGGCGCCTCCGGGGTGAAGCGTTCAGGCGCCGGCAGTATCTCGTTGAGGGACGAGGTGTTGGCCGAGATGGTCGGCAGTGGATCGGCGGGATCGAAGCGAGCCGACCGCCTGGCGGGCTCAGACGGCGGGCCGGCCGCAAGGCGTCCGCCCGCCGCCAGGAAGAACGGCGTGGCGACCGCCCGCGCAAGGGGCCACTCACGCTCGGCGCGCCAGCGTCCGCCGTGCTGCAGCCGCCCCTCGGCGCTGCGGCCGCCGGGGCCTCCGCCCATCACGAACAGGCGCACCGGCGGATCGGCTTCGACGCCGTCGGTCCGGCCGCGCAGGTGGCGGTCGAACCAGCGTTTTACCAGGTGCTTGACGTCGGCCGCCAAGTTTCCCGCGACCGGCAGCCCCGGCCCCAGGTCCACGTCGCCCGCCACGCCGGTGTCCATGGTGGCGTCGCCGTGGGTCCATGCCCCCATCAGCAGCGACTGTTCCGCCAGCCGTGCGCTCAGCGCCTGATAGTTCTCCACCGTCGCGCGCGTATAGGAGTCGTACCAGGAGCCGGCGTACATGGTCGGCACGTCGGCGGTGCGGTCGTAGTGGGCGGCGAAGTTGAGGCCCGGCTGCTGCCAGAACTCGCCGGCATCGCCGTGCTCGTAGAGGTCGCGCGCCCAGCGCTCGTATACCGGCAGGCCGGCCAGCGGCGAGTTGCGACCCCGCCACGGCAGCCGCCTGAGCCATTCGTACATGCGCTTGCCGGCGCGGGTCAGGTCGGCCTGCAGCGCCGGGTCGCGCTGCGCCTCCCGCGATACCGTGCCGAAGGTCACCGCCCAGGTCAGCCAGCGCAGCTCCATCGCGCCGTTGTGGCGCAGCGTGGCGGTATTGCCGTTGGCGCCGCCCTGGTTGACCCACATCGCCTTGAGGTGCGGCGGCCGCTCGATCGCCGCGGCGTTCTGTACCCAGGCGAGGTACGAGGTGCCGTAGGTGCCGACGTTGCCGTCGCAGTACGGCAAGGACGCCAGCCACTCGATCGCGTCGTAGCCGTCGGGGCCCTCGTTCGCCAACAGGACGAAATCCCCTTCCGAGCCGTAGCGCCCGCGGCAGTCCTGGATCGCGGCCAGGTAGCCGTGGCCGGCGAAGAACTCACACGTCTCCTGGTGCGTGGGGCGCGCGCGGTTGTACGGGGTGCGCAGCAGGATCGCGGGAAACGGGCCGGGTAGCGGCTGGCCGTCACGCGCCGGCCGCCAGACGTCGGTCGCCAGCCACGTGCCGTCGCGCGCGGCCATCCCGCAGTTGCGGGCGTTGACGACTCCGTAGGGCGGCATATCGGCTGGCATGGGCAATGCGGTGCGACCTTGAGCACGAGCCTGCGGGTCGGTACGGTCCGGTGACGATTCTCTGATCGGAGGTAGCCGGTGTCAACGACGAAGAGCGATCTCGACCTGCAGACCTACTGGATGCCGTTTACCGCTAACCGGCAGTTCAAGGGCGCCCCGCGGCTGGTGAAGTCCGCCGAAGGGGTCTACTACCGGTCCCGAGACGGCCGCCGGCTCATCGACGGGATCTCCGGCATGTGGTGCGTGAACGCCGGCCACGGCCGGACGGAGATCGTGGAGGCGGTGCAGCGGCAGGTCGCGGAGCTCGACTACGCCCCCTCCTTTCAGGTGGGCCATCCGGCCGCCTTCGAGTTGGCAACGGAGCTGTCGGCGGTCCTGCCCGGCGATCTGGGCCACCCGTTCTTCGTCAATTCCGGTTCGGAGGCGGTCGACACCGCGCTGAAGATCGCGATCGCCTATCACCGCCGGCGCGGAGAGGCGGGCCGCACCCGCCTGATCGGACGCGAGCGCGGCTACCACGGGGTCGGCTTCGGCGGGACGTCCGTGGGCGGCATCGGCCCCAACCGGACGCCGTACGGGCCGCTGCTGCCCGGCGTGGACCACCTGCCGCACACCCACGATCCAGAGCGCAACGCCTTTTCCCGCGGGCAACCGAAGCACGGCGCCGAGCGCGCCAACGTCCTGCTCGACCTGATCGCGCTGCACGGCGCGGAAACGATCGCCGCGGTGATCGTGGAGCCGGTGGCCGGCTCCACCGGCGTGCTGGTGCCGCCGATCGGTTATCTGGAGCGGTTGCGGGAGATCACCGCCGCGCACGGTATTCTGCTGATCTTCGACGAGGTGATCACCGGTTTCGGCCGGCTGGGTTCGCCGTTCGCGGCGACGCACTTCGACCTGCTGCCGGACATGGTCACGCTGGCGAAGGGGCTGACCAACGGCACCGTGCCGATGGGGGCGGTGGCCGTCCGTGACGAGATATTCGATACGTTCATGGCGGGGCCGGAGGGCGCGATCGAGCTGACCCACGGCTACACCTGCTCCGGCTGTCCGCTGGCCTGCGCGGCGGCGCGCGCCGCGCTCGAGGTCTACCGGCGGGATGGCCTGCTGACGCGCGCGGCCGAGCTGGGCGAACACTGGCAGAGCGCCGCGCACGATCTGCGCGGCCGGCCGCACGTGATCGACATCCGCAACATCGGCTTGACGGCGGCGATCGAGCTGGCGCCGGTTCCGGGAAAGCCGACCGTGCGCGGCATGACCGCGTTGCGCCGCGCCTTCCGGAAGGGGGCGTTCATCCGCGTTACCGGCGACACCATCGCCCTGGCGCCGCCGCTGCCGATCACGCCGGCGCAGATCGACGAGCTGTTCGCCCTGGTCGCCGAGACGATCGAGGAGGTCGCCGACCTGTAGCGGGATCGGCTCATGGTGCGGCGATTGCCGGCATCATCAGGCCGAAGCTCGATGAGTTGCCGTCATTAACCGACGCTCCCGTGCTCGCTGCCGCCAAGGTGCGGCACCTCCGGGAGCGGGTCGTTCACGAACTCGGCGACGACGCGGTTGAACTTGTCCGCCTCCGAGTAGAACGGCGCATGATCGCTGTCCTGGAATAACTCCAGGCGAGCGCCGACGATGTGTTGGGCCGCGTAGCGGCAGCCCGGCAAGGCGCCGCTGTGGCGGCCGGCGGCGACCAGCACCGGAACGCGGATCGCCGGGCAGAGCGGGCGCCAGTCCTGCGCCCGGTAGTCGGCGCCCAGCGTTTTTCCGGCCGGCGCGTAGCCGGATGCGGAGTTCACCAGCCGATCGATCTCCTCGCCGGACGCCTGCGGGCCGTAGACCGGGCCGAGCATGGTCCGCATCATGCGCCGCCGGTGATCGTCTTCGCTCTCCTCCGGGCGCTGCTCCGAACCCGGCGGCGGCTGGTGGACGGAGACGTGCACGGTCTCGTCGACCAGCACTACGCCGCGCAGCCGATCCGCGCCGAACAGCTCCAGATAGGAGTAGCAGGTGCGCGCGCCGATCGACCAACCGACCATCGTCACGTCGTGCAGCCCCAGGGCATGGATGATCTCCCGTACGTCCGCCGCGTAGCGGGCGGTGCGGTGTCCCCAGGGCGTCCGCTGTGAGCGCCCGCAGCCGCGCGTGTCGGGCGCGATCACGTGGAACCGACGGCTGAGCGCCGGCAGGTTGCGCTCCCACCACACGTTGCTGAGGCCGCCGCCGTGGATGAGCACCACCGCCTTGCCAACGCCGGCTTCGTCGTAGTGCAGCCGCACGCCGTCGTTGGCGATCACGTGTCCCGATTTACGCTGCATCCAACCCTCCACCAAGCGCCGTGCTAAGCTCTGCGCGACATGAACATCGGCATCGTCGGCGCAGGCGGCATTGGCACCCGCCACGCACAAGCATACGCCAAGCACCCGAAGAGCGACGTGGCGGCGGTCTGTGACGTCGACGCGGAGCGCGCTGCCCGCTTGGCCGACGCGCACGGCGCGCGGGCGTTCACCTCCATCGCCGACATGCTGTCCGGCGGCATCGATCTGGCGGCGTGCAGCGTCTGCACCAAGGGCGAGGAGAACGGCGGCGATCACTACGCCCCCACCATGGAGTTGCTCGAAGCCGGCATCCCGGTCCTGGGCGAAAAGCCGATCTCCAACCGGATCGACGAAGGGCGCAAGATGGTCGAACTGGCCGCGTCCAAGGGACTGCCCTACGGGATCAACCTCAACCACCGCTTCACGCCGGCCGCCGAGCGCGCCAAGGATTGGGTCGAATCGGGCCGGCTGGGGACCCTGCACATGATCGGCATGACCATGTGGATCGACAACCCGGTGGAGACCTCGCCGTGGTTCCACATCCGCGCGCTGCACCCGCATTCGATCGACGTCATGCGCTACTTCGCCGGCGACGTCCGGCGGGTGGCGGCGTTCTTCATGAAGGGGGAAGGCCGCGCTATCTGGTCCAACGCCAAGATCGTCTTCGAGTTCGCCGGCGGCATGATCGGATCGCTCACCGGCAGCTACGACGCCGGCGGCGGCTTCGGGCTGGAGACCTGCGACGTGACCGGCTCCAAGGGCCGCTTCCTGCTGGAGGAGGCGTGCCAGCGGCTGACGTTCCATACGCGGGAGAGCCGGGAGGCGGAGACGTTCCACTTCCTGGGCGGGATGCTGGGCTTCAACGAGACCTTCGACAGCCGGATCGGCCGCTGGGTCGATCAACTCGACCAGGGCGTGCCCCCGGAGCGGATCGACGCGTCCGGCATGGACGCACTGCAGGCGCAACTCGTCATCGAAGCGTGCGTCCGCTCCTTCGAGCGTTCCGAGGTAGTCGAGGTGGCGTCGCTCTGATTGGCCGCTCTGCCACCCTCATTGCGCGCGCGTTGACGTTGCCGCCGGCGCGGCCGGCGCGGTAGAGTCCGGCGTGTGCACGACTCGGCGCCGGCCGACCCTCCCGCCTATCCGCGCATTCCCTACGGCGAAGCCGACATCCGGCGCATCCGCTGGAACGGGTGGCTGTACGTCGACAAGACGCGCTTCGTGCGCCGGCTGGAGCAGGAGCGCTACGCCTTCCTGATCCGCCCGCGACGCTTCGGCAAGTCGCTGTGGGTGTCGCTGCTGGAGAACTACTACGACCGCTTCTGGGCCGATGGGTTCGACGCCACGTTCGCCGGCACCGACATCGGCCGCAATCCGACCGAGGAACGCAGCCGCTACGTCACCCTGCGCTTCAACTTCTCGATGGTCAACGACAAGCTTGAGACGCTGGAGCGCTCGTTCGAAGGCTACTGCCACATCGAGCTCCGGGGGACGCTGCGGCGTCATCCCGACCTGTTTCCCGAAGAGGCGTTGCGCGACATCCTCGCGCCGCCCACCATCGACGAGAAGCTCTCCGAGCTGTTCCGGTACGCGGGCGACCACGACATCCCGCTGTACGCGCTGATCGACGAGTACGACAACTTCGCCAACACCGTGCTGGCGTACCACGGCGCGGAGGCGTACCATTCCTTCACCCACGGCGGCGGCTTCTACCGCAACTTCTTCGCCGCCCTCAAGGGCGGCGCGGACCGCACCGGCGGCGGGCTGGAGCGGCTGTTCATCACCGGCGTGTCACCGGTCACCATGGACGACGTCACCAGCGGCTTCAACATCGGCAAGAACATCAGCCTGCAGCCGGACTTCAACGAGATGGTCGGCTTCACCGAGGAGGAGGTGCGGCGCCTGGTCGAGATGTACCGAGACCTGGGCGTATTCAACCAGGACGCCGGCACCGCGCTGGACATCATGGGCGAGTGGTACAACGGCTACCGCTTCGCGGAGGAGGCCGACACCGATCTCTATAACTCCGACATGGTGCTCTACTACCTGGACCACTCCATTCCGAATCGGCGGGTGCCCAACTACCTGATCGACACCAACGTGCGCATCGACTACGGCAAGCTGCGCCACCTGCTGGTGGTCGGCCGGCGGTTGAACGGCAACTTCGATCTGCTGCGAAACGTCATCGGCGAGGAGCAGGTCGCCACCCGCATCCATCCCGGCTTTCCCCTGGAGCGGCTCGCCGAGCCGGAGAATTTTCTCTCCCTGCTGCACTTCTTCGGGCTGCTGAGCATCCGCGACGTAGCGCAGGGCACGCCGCGGCTGGCGATCCCGAACCAGACCGTGAAGCGGCTGATGTACGGCTTTCTGCGCGACGGCTACCGCGACGTCGAGGTGTTCTCGGTCAACCTGTTCCGGTTCGAGCAATTGATGATGCGTATGGCCAACGAGGGCGAGTGGCGGCCGGTGTTCGACTACCTGAGCGAGGCGATTGCGCGGCAGACGGGGATCCGGGACTACCTCGCGGGGGAGAAGGTGATCCAGGGTTTTCTGGCGGCCTATCTGAGCGTGAGCGACTACTACGTGTTCCGGTCGGAGGCGGAGTTGGGCAAGGGGCATGCGGACATCGCGCTGGAGCCGCTGGTCGCCGGCTTTCCGCACCTGCGCCGCGGCTACCTGATCGAGCTCAAGTACCGCAAGCGTTCCGTGGCGATGGATCAGGCTGCGGTCGCCGCGGCGGCCGGGGAAGCGCGGGCGCAGTTGACGCGCTATCTGTCGGACGAGCGCTTGGCCCGGCAGTTTCCCGGGGTGGGCTTCACCGGCCTGATCGTGATCTTCCACGGCTGGGAGATGGTCTTCTGCGACGCGGTGTCGGGCCGGGAAGACGGCGGCGCGGCTAGCCGGCGCGGAGCCGACGAGGTCAGTTGAACTCCGTTCCGCCCTTGCGCGTCAGGTACTTGCCGGAGACGCTCTTCAGGATCACCCGCCCGCACGAATGTGACACGCGCTCGACGGCCGGCTTCACGACCACGCCTTCGCGTACGTGGTCGCCGCCGAGCGTGGTCGCGCCGTCGGTGAGCTCCTGCAGCTTCGCCAGGCTGAACGGCCCGCGATAGATCTCCGGCACCAGCGGGAACAGATCGCTCAGCGACTCCGCCAGTTCCTCCGGGTTGAGGTAGCGGCCGGTTCCCGGTTCGCCCAGGTAGGCGTCGAACACCCGGAACGACGGATTGGGCTCTCCGTAGTGCAGGTCCTGCACGCCGCGGCCGTACACCTCGCCCAGGACGTAGAACGGCCGGCCGTCGCCGGCGAGGCGGACGCGCGCCGACTCGAACGCCTCCTGATGCGCGCCCCACGTGCGCACGTACAGGTTGGTCTTGTTCGCGTCGTCGAGCAGCAGCACCAAGCCCTTGTCCGACATACCCTTGGAGGTGACGATCGGGCCGTGGTCGGCGTGCTGGCCCAGGCAGCACCACGTGCCGTGCAGCTTCTCCGTGATCATCACCGGTTCCCCGTCACGGAACTCCTCCGGGTACTTCTTGAAGTCCTCGATGTCATAGCGGAGGGTGGCGCCGTGCGCGGACCGGACCTCACCCTGCATGGTGATCGGGATCGGCGGTTCGTACTTGACCAGCTCCAGCAGCTCGGTGACATCGTCCCCTTCGGCGACCTGCCGCCCGCGGATCATCCCGTCGCGGACCGGATACACCAAGCCCTGTGAAAGCGATCCGCGAAGCTGCACCGCCTTGACGCGGTTCTGCTTGCTGCCGGCCAGCTTGCCTTCCAGCCCCAGCTCCGCGATCAGCCATGCCGGACAGACTGCCCCTTCCGGGATATACGCTGCCATGTCGCCGTCGACATAGCTGCCTTTGCCGACGACGCAGCGGAAGCCGCCGATCGCCGCCAGCTCCAGGCGGTCGGCGTTGGGGTGTGGCTCAATGTGCAGCGCGTAGACCCTTGATTCAAATGCCATGGTGTAACGCACGAACATACGGCGGAGGGGAGCGGCGGTCAAGCGCACGCAAGCGAACCGGCAAGAAGCGGGCAAGGCGGCGCGTTCGCCGCACCGCGTTCGGGCCGGCCCGCGCCCCCGATGGCGCCGCGGCGGTCCGAAGTGACATGATGCGGCTACCTATGATCAAACTCGCAGCGAACAGCGTTCTCTTCGGTCGGTCCGGATTCGCGACCGCCGCCCGCCTGTTGTCCGCGTCCGGTTACGACGGTGTCGAGGTAGCGGCCCTGGCCGGCATGTGCGAGCACCTGGAACTATCGAGCTGGCGCCGGCAGGCGGCCGAGTTGCGCGCGATCCTGGACGACCACGGCCTGCAGGCGCTGGCCATGGAGGAGTCGGCCCTGAACGAGGAACGCCTGCGCCTCGCCTTCGAGGCCGCAGCCGAGATCGGCATCCCGGTGGTGTGCATCGGTTCCGGCGGCACCTCCGGCGATGCCGATTCGCTCAAGGCCGCCCTGGAGCGGATCGCGGCGTTGGCCGACCAGGCGCACGCGCACGGGGTCACCCTCTGCCTGAAGGCGCACGTGGGCAGCGCCGTGCACGACACGCCGACCACGTTGGCCGCCATGCAGGCGATCGACTCGCCGGGATTCGGCGTCAACATGGACCCCAGCCACATTCACCGCGCGGGCGAGGACGTGGTGGAGGCGCTCCGCGCGGTGATCGACCGCGTGCGGCACGTGCACGTCCGCGACTGCCCGTCGCGCGACCCGTCGCCCGGACTTCCCGCGCAACAGGCGTGCGGCCGCGGTCAGATCGACTTGGCCGGCTACTGCCGCGTGCTGGTGGAGGCGGGCTATGACGGCGCGCTGAGCCTGGAGGTGATCGGCGCGCAGACGTGGGACGATCCGGCGTTGAGCGCCGCCATCGCCGCCGAGAGCGCGGGCTACCTCAACGCCTGCCTCAAGGCACTGGGAGCGCGCTGATGGCGACCCGAACGAAGAAGCGACCGAATCTGCTGCTGATCGCGATCGACAGCCTGCGCCGCGATCACATGAGCCTGTACGGCTACCATCGCCTGACCACGCCGCACATCGCCCGCTTCGCCGAGCAGGGGACGATGTTCCGGCACCCGTTCAGTCCGAGCGTGCCGACGACGCCGGCCTACGCGTCGATGCTCACCGGGCGCGACTGCTTCGGCACCGGCGTGGTGGGCCTGCGCCACAAGGGCGACGTGGCCGCGCCGACGCTGCCCGAGATGCTGGAGCAGGCCGGCTACTCGACCTGCTGCGTGGGGTTTCCCGGCAATCCGGCGGCGCGCGGCTTCCGGACCTGTCTGGAATACGAAGGCTGGGGGGAGGCGCCCGGCGCCATGCCCAAGGCGCACGCCCTGAACGAGGTGACCGTCCCGTATCTGCGCGCGGCCGCCGCGAGCGGCGATCCATTCTTCCTGTTCCTGCGGCACATGGACCCGCACAGCCCGTACCTGCCGCCGGCGCCGTTCGACCGTCTCTTCTACGAAGGCGACGAGCTCGACCCGGCCAACCGCTCGCTCGACGGACTGTACGCGTTCGCGCCGTTCGCGGACTACTTCAGGTCCTGGTTTCCCGGCAAGGTCACCGACGCCCGGTTCGTCGACAGCCTGTACGACGGGGCGGTCGCCTACATGGACGCCGCGATCGGCCGGCTGTTCACGGCGCTCGACGAGCTGGGTCTGGCCGAGAACACGGTGGTGGTGATCACCGCCGATCACGGCGAGACCCTGAACGAGCACGACTGCTGGTACGACCACCACGGCCTGTACGACTCGAATCTGGTGGTGCCGCTGATCATCCGCGCGCCCGGAAAGCTGCCGGCCGGGCTCCAGGTCGATCCCTGGGTGCAGACCAAGGACCTGACGCCCACGATGCTGGAGCTGCTGGGCGTCGACGCGGGGCTGGAGTTCGACGGCCGCAGCCTGCTGCCGCTGGCGCGCGGCGAGCCGTTCGTTCCAGAGAGCGAGCTCTACCTGACGGAGGCGACCTGGATGCGCAAGCACGGCTGGCGCACGCCGGAGTGGAAGCTCATTCACGCCCTGGAGCCCGACTTCCACTTCAAGCCGGAGGTGGAGTTGTACCATCTGGTGCGCGACCCGGAGGAGCTGGACAACGTGGCCGATCGGGAACCGGGCGTCGTCGCCCTGCTGGAGGAGCGGATGGCGGCCCACGTCGAGCGACGCGAGGCGCAGGCCGGCCGTCGCAACCCGATGTTCACGCAGCTCGGCTGGCACGGCACCGGCGATGCGCCGTTCGCGTCCGCGCAGGAGGCATACCGGAAGCTCCACATCGGCAGCCGCAGGCAGGCGCAGCGCCTGCAGGCGCACTTGGCGGACCGGAAACGGGAAGAGAACCCTGAGGCCTCGCCATGACCGCCTGCAAGAAAGCGGTCCTCTACGGACCCGGCGACCTGCGCATCGAGGAGGACACCCTCGACACCGACAATCTGGCGCCGGACGAGGTGTGGGTGCAGACCACGGTCAGCGCGCTGAAGATCGGCACCGACCGGGGCAACTACGAGGGGGCGGAGCGAGTCCCCGGCGCGCCCGAATACCCGCGCGGGGTCGGCGACAGCAACCTCGGCATCGTGCGCGGGGTGGGGAGCGCGGTGCAGCACCTCGCGGTCGGCGATCGGGTGATCTCCGGCACGTGGCACCAGTCGACCTACATCCAGCAGGCCGGCGAAGATCCCGCCAAGGTCCCGGACGGCGCCGCCGACGAGGACGCGGTGTACGCGAATCTCTACGCGCTGAGCGCGCTCTGCTACCACAAGGCGCTGTTCCGGCCGGGGGAGACGGTGGCCGTGGTGGGACTGGGGACCTTGGGGCTCGGCGCGGTGGCGCTCGGTCCGCTGTTCGGCGCTCGCACCGTGGCGTTGGGCAACAGCGACACGCGGCTGCGGGCGGCGCGGACCATGGGAGCGCACCAGGCGCTCATGTCCGACGACCCGGAACTGCACGCCAAGCTCGACCGGTTCAGCGACGGGCGCGGCATCGACTTGGTGATTCTGACCGCCAACCCCTGGCCGGCGTACCGGACGTCGCTGGAGATCGTGCGCCGGGACGGCCGCGTGGCGATCGTCAGCCTGCTCGGCCGCGGCGAGGAGGCGCTCGACTTCAACCCGCTGGCGATGCAGCTCTTCTACGACAAGGCGGTGACGCTGATCGCCGTCAGCGGCGGCGACCCCAGTCTGTATCCGCGCCCGGCCGAGCGCACGGGCATGGCCGCCGGCACGCGCCATCACCGGCCGCACGTGCTGCAGCTCATGGCGGACGGCGTGCTCAAGCCCAGCAAGCTGATCACCCATCGGCTGCACTACACGGAGATGCGGCAGGCGTACGACATGGCCTTCAAGCGCGACAAGAGCATGATAAACGTGGTGTTCGACTGGACCGGCGCCTGACGCGCCAGCGGAGGCGGGAATGCTGATCTTCGACGGCGATTATCCGGTCAATGTGGCGGCGCGGCTCAACGCCGACCTCACCCAGCCGATCAAGGCGGTGCGCTCCGCGCCGGCGGCGGGAATGGCGGGCGAGGACCTGGGCTATCAGACGGAACTGATGGCGTCGGTGCCGGAGCAGCGGCGCGCCGGCATCGCGGCCTTCATCGGCAAGCTGACCGCGCGCATCCATCGTCCGGGGGCGCAGCTCTGGGGGCACCGCTCCGGCGAACTGGCCTACGCGGAGACATGGGGCCAGATCGCGTATTACCGGATCATGGAGCGGCGCGGGCACTACCGCATCCTGAGGTCGGCGGCCGACTTGACCAGGCATATGCGGCGCTGGGAGGCGGCCGAGCGCGCGGGGACGGGCTTCGACGACCTGCCGGTGGGCGTGATCCTGGGCCTGGAGGGCGCCGATCCGATCCTCGATACCGAGTCGCTGGAGGAGTACCACGCCGCCGGCCTGCGCATCGTCAGCCTGACCCACTACGACACCAGCGCGTACGGACACGGCACCGGCACGGGAACCGAAGGCGGGCTGTTTCCACCGGCCGGACGGCTGCTGGCCGACATGCGGCGGCTCGGTATCGTGCTGGATGCCACGCACGCCTCCGACGCGACCATCACGCAGGCGCTGGACCGGTTCGACGGCCCGGTGATCGCCACGCACCAGAACTGCCGGGCGCTGGTTCCCGGTGAGCGGCAGTTCCCCGACCGGATCCTGCGGGCGATCATCGAACGGGACGGCGTGATCGGGGTGTCGATGGACACGGCCATGCTGTACCGCGGCGGCATCGATTGGGCGAACGTCGTCGGGCTGAAGCGGCCGTTCGGCAAGGCCGACGTCACGCTCGACGATCTGGCCGATCACGTCGACCACATCTGCCAGCTCGCCGGAGATGCGCGCCACGCCGGCATCGGCGGGGACACGGACGGTCAGGGCGGGCGCGCCGGCGCGCCGGCGGAGATCGACACCGTGGTCGATTACCGCCGGCTGGCCGACGTGCTGGCCCGCCGCGGCTACGACGGCGATCAGGTCTCCGACGTCATGTACCGCAACTGGGTCCGGCTCTTCTCCCGGCATCTGGCGGGCTGAGCGATCGGCGGCGCTGGTCTCTCTGCGCGCCGCATTCATCTGGATCGTGAGGAAGCGGTCTTGAGGGGATCGGCCCAAGTGGTCGCTCAGGAAGCGCTCATGGAGGCTTCGGGCTGTCGCCGAAACCGTGCGTGCGGATCAGCGCCTCGGGTTCGCGCAGGGGATGGTATTCGCTGCGCTGACCGCCTATTGGAGCGAACTGCATGCAGGATCTGCGCGCGACCGGCCGCTCTGCGAACTCCCGTCCGCCGCCGGCGTCGCTTCACTGCCGGGGTCGGGGAACGATCTGGCTCTGGCGATCGGGACGTCCGCGGCGACGCTGGATGTGATCGATGCGAGCTACACGATCGGGCTCCTGTACACGGGAGTCATGCCCGAGAAGGTGCGGGCGAAGCTCGGCGCCTAACTATACGCCGCCTGCCCTGTGCGAGCGATTGCTCGACATGGCGGCGGACGCCGGCGTGGAATGGCAAACCGCGCGCGTGCTCGATCCGGCGTGCGGCGGAGGCGCGTTTCTTGCGCCGGTGGCGCGGCGCATGGCGGCGAAGTTGAAGGACTGCAGCGCCGCGACCGCGCTGAGAAATATCCTGCGGCGGTTGCGTGGGTTCGAGATCGACCCGTTCGCCGCGTGGATGTCGCACGTGTTCCTGGAGGTCACGCTCGACGATCTCTGCCGGGCTGCCGGGATGCGGCTCCCGCGTGTCGTGCAGGTCTGCCACAGCTTGGAACGGACACCGGGTGGTGAGAATTCGATCTCGTCGTCGGCAATCCGCCGTACGGCCGTGCGACGTTGTCGCCGGGATTGCGCGAGACATACCGCCGCGGCCTGTTCGGCCATGCCAACCTCTATAGTACCGTCATGAGCTCCTCGGGAAACGATGCGGCGCTGCGGTCGGACATCAGGCTGCTCGGCAACCTGCTGGGGCAGACGCTGGTCCGCCAGCACGGCCCGCAGTTGCTGGAGCTGGTCGAGCAGGTGCGCACGCTGAGCAAACAGGCGCGCGACGGGGCGTCGGGAAGCGGCGCGCGCGCCGAGCTGACCGACCTGCTGACCGGTCTGGACATCGGCGACACGACCAATCTGGTGCGCGCCTTCTCTACCTACTTCCACTTGGCGAACGTCGCCGAGATGGCGCATCGGGCGGGCGAGCACGGACCGCGCAGCGGCGTCGGCCGCGGCCGGCTGCGCGCTCTGTTCGACCACATCGAGGGCGACGAGGATCGGTGCGCCGCCCTGCGCAAGGTGGCGCCGCGTCTCGACGTGCGGCCGGTATTCACGGCGCATCCCACCGAGGCGGCGCGCCGCTCCGTGCTGACCAAGCTGCGCCGCATCGCCGAGCTGCTGGACGAGCGGATCGACCCGCGCCAGACCGAGGTCGATCTGGACCGTATCGAGCGCCGCTTGGCCGAATCGATCGACCTGATCTGGCAGACCGACGAGCTGCGCATCCACCGCCCGCGCCCCGCCGACGAGGCGCGGGCGGCGATCTACTACCTGAACGAGATGCTGCGCGAGGTGACCGGTGACCTGTTCGACGAACTCGACGAGCAGATGGACCGGATCGGCATTGAGCTGCCGGCGCACGCGCGGCCACTGAGCTTCGGGAGCTGGGTCGGCGGTGACCGCGACGGCAACCCGCTGGTCACCGCGGAGGTGACCATGGACGTGCTGGAGCTGCAGCACGACCACGCCCTGCGCGAGTTGATCGGAGCCGTCGACGACCTGTCGGCGGAGCTGAGCAGCTCCGAGCACATCCACGGCGTGTCGGCGGAGCTCACTCTCAGCCTCCGCCGTGACCGTCAGGCGCCGCCGGCCACCGACCGGCGCTTTCACCGCCGCGACACCGGCGAGAGTTACCGGATGAAGCTCAACTACATCCGCGAGCGGCTGGTCAACACGCGCCGGCGGATCGCCGAGCACACCCGTCACGTGCCGCGGCGCGACTACCGCAGCGCCGCCGAGCTGGTCGCGGAGTTGGAGATGCTGCAGCGGTCGCTGCGCGCCAACCGGGGTCAGGTGATCGCCGACGGGGCGCTGCGCCGTCTGCTGCGCCGCGCGTCGGCCTTCGGCTTCCATCTGGCGACCCTCGACGTTCGCGAGCATGCCCAGAAGCACCACGCCGCGCTGGCCGCACTGTACCGCCGCCTGCCGGCCGCGCCGGATTACGGCGGCATGTCCCCGGCGGAGCGGTTCGAGTTGCTGTCGGAGGAGCTGCGCAACCGGCGGCCGATCGCCACGCCCGCTACCGACCTGCGGGGCGATCCGGGCAGGACCCTGGAGACGATACGCGCGGTTCGCGCGGCGCTCGAGCGGTTCGGCCCGCGGGCGATCGAGAGCTACATCGTTTCCGAGACCGTGGGCGCCGACGACCTGTTGGCGGCGGTGGTGCTGGCCCGGGAGGCGGGGCTGGTCGACACGTCGGCGGGCCGCGCGGCGATCGGTTTCGTGCCGCTGTTCGAGACGCCGGAGGCGATTCGGCGCGCAGGAGACACGCTCCGCGACCTGCTGGAGGAGCCGAGCTACCGCGAGCTTTTGCGGCTGCGAGGCGGCCCGCAGGAGGTGATGCTGGGGTACTCCGACTCCAACAAGCTGGCCGGCATCACCACCGCGCAGTGGGAACTGCATCGATGCGCGCGGCGGCTGCGCGACGTCGCCCGCGAGTACGGCGTACCGCTGCGGTTCTTCCACGGGCGCGGCGGCACGGTGGGGCGCGGCGGCGGCCCGACCGCGGAAGCGATCCTCGCGCAGCCCTGGGGGACTGTGGACGGCGCGATCAAGATCACCGAGCAGGGCGAGGTGGTGGCGGACAAATACGGGCTGCCGCGGTTGGCCCGCGACAATCTGGAGGTGACGCTGGCCGCGTCGGTCGAGGCGGCGGTGCTGTACCGGAGCTCGAAGCGCTCGGCGGAGGACCTGAAACGATGGGACGCCGCCATGGACGTCACCTCGCGGGCGGCCTACCGCGCTTACCGCGAGCTGATCGACCATCCATCCCTGGTCCACTACTTCCTGACCGCCACGCCGGTGGAGGAGTTGGCGTCGCTCAAGATCGGCTCGCGGCCGACTCGGCGCCCAGGAACCGGCGGCGGCATCGGCGGCATGCGCGCCATCCCGTGGGTGTTCGGCTGGACGCAGACGCGGCAGGTCGTGCCCGGCTGGTACGGGGTCGGCAGCGGGCTCGCCGCCGCGCGCGACGCCGGGGCGGACACGCTGCCGGAGATGTATGAGCGCTGGCCGTTCTTCCGCATGTTCATCTCCAACGTGGAGATGACCTTGGCGAAGACCGATCTGGTGACCGCGCGGCGCTACGTGGAGGCGCTGGTGCCGGCGGAACACCGGCGGATCTTCGACCTGGTAGCCGCCGAGCACGAGCGGGCGCTTCGTCACGTACTTTCCACCACCGGCAAGCCGACGCTGCTCGCCGACTACCCTGTCCTCAAGCGGACCCTGGAGGTGCGGTCCGCCTACCTGGAGCCGCTCAACCTGCTGCAGATCGTGCTGCTCGCCCGGCACCGCAGCGCCGGTCAGGTCGATCCGCGCGTCGAGCGGGCGATCCTGCTCACGGTCAACGGCCTGGCCGCCGGTTTGCGCAACACCGGCTGACGCGCGCGTCAGCCCGCTGCCGTCGCCGTCGTCCTGTTGACTATGATAACTCGTTATCGTATGGTTGCCGGCATGACACACGCAAGAGTATCGAAGGCGGCGGCGCGCGCCATCGCCGCCGCATTCACGCTGGCAGCCGCGTACGGGTTCGCGGCGGGCGAGCCGGACGTTCCCGCCGGCCGCATCCCGGTGGTCGCCACCACCAACATCGTCGGGGACATCGTCTCCCGGATCGGGGGAGATCGACTCTCGGTGTACGTGATGCTGCCGCCGGGCGCCGACCCGCACGCCTTTCGGGCGACGCCACGCGACGCTCGGCAGGTGGCCGACGCGGCGGTCGTGTTTACCAACGGCGCCGGCCTGGAAGCCGACTTCCTGGGCGACCTGGTCGCCAGCGCCGCGCCGCGTCGCGTCGTCGACCTGTCCGCGCACCTCGATCTCCGGCGCATCGGCGGAGAGGACGAGCGGCACGCGGATCACGGCGAGGCGGCCGAACACGGCGATTTCGATCCGCACGTGTGGATGGACCCGACGCTGGTCGCCGCCTGGACGGCGGCGATCGCGAAAGCGCTGGCCGAGGTCGATCCCGAGCACGGCGCGGACTACGCCGGCCGCGCAGCCCTGCTCGCCGCCGAGCTGCGCGAACTCGACGCCTGGGTCAGGGATCGGGTCGCTGCCGTTCCGGCGGAACGGCGTATCCTGATCACCGACCACGACATGTTCGGGTACTTCGCCGCCCGTTACGGGTTCACCGTCCTGGATACCGTCATTCCCGGATTCAGCACGGTCGCCGAGCCGTCGGCGCGCCACGTGGCGGCGTTGCGGGAGGCGATCGCGGAACACGGGGTGCCGGCGGTCTTCGTCGGCGTCACGGTCGAAGCACAGGTTGCGCGGGCGGTGGCCGGCGACCTGGGTATCGACGTGGTGCCGGTCTACACCGGATCGCTGAGCGACGCGGCCGGCCCGGCGGCCAGCTACCCGGACTTCATCCGCACGAACGTGGAGCGGATCGTCTCCGCCCTCGAAGCGTCGTGACGGCGGGCCGGGCGACCGGGCGGATGCGTATGCGCGACCGCGAGTCCGCCCACCCGGCGGGAGCCGTGCTGCTCGACATCGACCGGGTATCGGCCGACTACGACGGCCGGCGCGCCCTCGACGGGGTGTCGATGCGCGTGACCGCCGGCCGGCGCATCGCGGTGGTGGGTCCCAACGGCGCCGGCAAGAGCACGTTGTTCAAGGTGGTGGCCGGCATCCATCGGCCCTCGGCCGGGACTGTCCGGGTCTACGGCAGCGCCCCCGATCGACACGTCTGCATCGCCTATATCGAACAGCACGCCGACCTCAACTGGCGCTTCCCCGCCACGGTGGAGGATGTGGTGGCCATGGGCCGCGTCGCCCGCATGGGCTACTTCCGGCTGCCGCGCCGCGCCGACCGGTCGCTCGTCGCTTCGGCCATGGAGCGCGCCGCGATCGCCCCGTTGCGCCGCCGCCAGATCGGCGAGCTGTCCGGCGGCCAGCGGCAGCGCATGTTCATCGCCCGCGCGCTGGCCCAGCAGGCGGAGTTGCTGCTGCTCGACGAGCCGTTCACCGGGCTCGACGCCGGCGCCTGCCGGCGGCTCGAGGCGACCCTGGAGGCGCTGGGCGATGCGGTGGCGGTGCTGCTCGCCACCCACGACCTGGCCGTGGCGGAGCGTATGGGGCGGGTCGCGCTGTTGAATCAGCGGCTGATCGCCTGCGGTCCGGCGCGGGAAGTGCTGGTGGCCGATCGGCTGGCGGAAGCGTACGGAAGCAACCTGCGCCGGGTCGGCGCGGACGGGGAGCGCTACGCGCTGCCGGACAGCCACTGCGACCACGGCCGGCCGGCCGGCCGCGGCGCCGCGTGATCGACCTGCTGACCGCTCCGCTCGGCTATCCGTTCGTGGTCCGCGCGCTGGCGGCGGTGACCATGGCGGCGGCGGCGTGCGCCCTGGTCGGCACCTTCGCCGTGCTGCGCGGCATGTCCTACATCGGCAGCGCGCTGGCCCATTCGCTGGTGCCGGGGGTGGCGGTGGGATACCTGGCGGGAGGGCTCTCTCGCGACCGGCTCTTCTGGTGGGCGACCGGTACGGCGGTCCTGGCCGCTCTGGGCATGTCCGCCCTGGTCCGCCGATCCCGCATCGGCGAGGACGCCGCGGTCGGCGTCGTCTACTCCGGGATGTTGGCCCTGGGCATCGTGATCATCTCCACCGCCCGCAGCTTCGCCGTCGATCTGGTCCACTTCCTGTTCGGCAACGTGCTGAGCGTGAGCGGCGCCGACCTGATCCGCATCGGCGCGGTGGCGGCGGTCATCGCCGTCGTCGTCGGCCTGTTCTACAAGGAGCTGGTGCTGGTCACCTTCGACCGCGTGTTCGCCGCGTCGTTGCGCATCAACAGCAGGTGGCTCACCGCGTTGCAGTATGTGCTGATGGCGCTGGCGATCGCGGTGTCGCTGCAGACGATCGGCATCGCGCTGGTGGTGACGCTGATGGTGGCGCCGGCGGCCGCGGCGCTGCAGATCGCGCGCCGCTTCCACCACGCGGTCCTGACGGCGGCGGCGATCGGCATCGTCTCCGGCGTGGTCGGTCTGTACCTCTCGTACCATCTGAACGTAGCATCGGGCGCGGCGGTCGCCCTGGTATGCGTCGCCGTCTTTCTGATCATCTCGGCCCTGGCGCGTGTACTGCGGGCCGCAGCAGGCGAGGAGCGCCGTGGAACGGCAGACCCGGCAACGTGAGGCGATCTGCGCGGCGATCGAGTCGTGCGACCGGCCGCTGAGCCCCGCCGAGCTCTGCGAAGCGGCTCGGCGGCGCCTGCCCAGTCTGGGCGTTGCCACGGTCTATCGCGCCATCCGCGAACTGGTGGCATCGGGGTGGCTGCGGATCGTCGAAATTCCGGGCGCTGCGGCCCGCTACGAGCGCGCCGGCAAACCGCACCATCACCACTTCCTGTGCCGCATCTGCAACGCTTTATGGGAGGTGAGCGGCTGCCTGCGCGGCGTCGACGCGCTGGCGCCGGCCGGCTTCGTCACCGAGGGCCACGACATCACCCTGTACGGGCTCTGCCACGACTGCCGCGGCGCCGGTCCGAAGTGATCAGCCGGCAGCCGCCGGCGCGATCGGCCGGCCTTCGCGGGCCGACCGCAGCACCGCTTCGGCGGCGGCCAGGGTAGCCAGGCCGTCCGCTCCCGGCACGAGCGGCGCCTCTCGGCCGCGGATCACCCGGCAGAAGTGCGCGAGCTGAGCGGCGATCGGGTCGACCGGGTCGACCGGCAGCTCCGTACGGGAAAGCGGATGCTGCCAACCGGCCGCGCCGGGGTGGCGCCACACGGTGAGCCGCGGGAACGCCAGCGAGCCGGCCGTACCGAGCAGGAAGTAGCAGTTCTGGTCGGTACGCGCGTAGAGCGGGTTCTCATGGGTGGTCAGCTCGTACGACCACGGCGATACCGCGGCGTCCGAGGCGGCGATCGAGCCGAGCGCGCCGCCGCGCAGGCGCAGCGTGACCGCGACCGAGTCCTCCACCGGCAGGCCGCGGGCCGGCGAGCCGGCGGCGGCGTAGACGCTGTCAACTTCGCCGCCGAGATGCCGCATCAGGTCGATCTCATGGATCAGGTTGGTGAGGACCGGCCCGCCGCCGAGTCGGGTCCGCCAGCCGACCGCGTAGTAGTCGTCCGGCTTGCGGACGAACCAGAGCGCGGTGAAACACAGCAGGCGGCCGATCTCGCCGCGATCGATCGCCTCCTTGGCGCGCCGCACGTAGGCGCTGTGACGGCGGTGCTGGCCGACCAGCAGCGGCACGCCCCGGCCGGTGGCCACCGCGATCAGCGCCGCTCCGTCCGCCGCGGTCGCAGCGACCGGCTTCTCCATCAACACCGGCACCCCGGACTCGGCGCAGAGCACGCCGCAAGCGCGGTGCTCGGCGGTCGGCGCGGCGACGATCGCCCCGTCGATCCGCTCGCGCCGCAGCAGCTCGGGCAGCCCGGCGTGGACCGGGCACTCGCCGCCGGCGGCGTGGCGGGCGCGGGACAGGTCCGGATCGCAGACCGCGGCCAGGACGCAATCGCCGCTCTCCCGTATCCGTTCGATATGGTTGGCGCCCATTACACCGGCGCCGATCACCGCCAGGCGCAGCGGCGTCGATCTCACCGCCGGGCGAGGTAGCTGCCGATCCGCTCCAGTCCCGCCTCGATCTTGTCCGAGTCGAGGGCGTACGACAGGCGCACGCGGTCGGGGGCGCCGAACCACTCGCCCAGATAGGTGATCACCTGATGGCGCTCGAACAGGTCGCTGACGAACCGGTACGGGTCTTCCACCTTGGGCAGCACGTAGAACGCCCCTTCCGGTTTCCACAGATCAAGGCCCAGGTCCGACAGCCCCGCGTAGATCAGGTCGCGCCGCTGGCGCCAGATGACGAGCTGGTCTTCGATGTACGACGCCGGTGCGCCCAGAGCGGCCAGCGCCATCCGCTGGCCCAGGATGCCGGTGTTCATGGAGGTATGCGTCTTCATCTCGACGATGCCCTGCACGAAGCGCGCGTCCTCGGACCAGAGGTAGCCGATGCGGTAGCCGCACATGGCGTAGGTCTTGGAGAACGAGTCGATGGTGATGACGTGCGGCCCGGCCAGGGTATGGGTATCGCTCACGTAGACCAGGTCCTTGTACACGGCGTCCGACAGCAGGTAGATGCCCAGATCCCGCGTCAGCTCCTCGATCCGCTGCAGGGTCTCGGCAGGCTGCACCCGGCCGGTGGGGTTCGCCGGCGAGTTGACGATCACCGCCGCGCAGTCGTTCACCTTTGCGGCGAAGTCGGCCAGATCGATGCGGCCGTCGACGGTATCGGTATAGACCGGCTCCAGTCCCGCGTACTCCACCATGGGCGGATACGAGTAGTAATACGGCCGGGCCATCAGCACGCGCCGGCGGCCGGCGGCGCACGTACGGCCGATCAGACGTAGCGCCAGATCCAGCGCCTCGCTCGCGCCGTTGGTGATGACGAAGCTGTCCGCGGTCGCGTCCGGGTAGCGGTCCGCGAGCGCTTCGCGCAGATCGGCCGTGCCCTGGATCAGCCCGTACTTGAACTCCCGGTAATCGCCGAGCACCCGATACGCTTCGGGCGGCGGCGGCAGATCCGGTTGACCGGATCCGAACGAGATGATGTCGCCGCCTCGCACGCCGATGAACGTCGCGGGAGAAAGAGCCTCGCGCACCTGCATGACCGCCACTGTAGCAGACTTGCCGGGCTCCCGTACTTACGGATCGGCCATGCTGCCGTCGGCTCGCGCCGGCCGCGCCAGGTGACCGTGGTGTTCATGCCGGTGATTTCACGTGGCTCCGCTCACCGGCGCCTCGTCGTGATCGAAGCGCATGCCGTTGGTGGTGCGCCGGAAGCCGAGCTTGCGGTAGAACGGCGCCACGTCGTCTTCGCAGTAGAGCACGGTCTTGTAGCAGCCGGCCTGTTGCGCGCGCGCCAGCAGGTAGCGGATCACCGCGCTCCCGACTCCCGATCGCTGCCGGCCGGCGGCGACCGCGACGTCCTCGACGTGGCCGGCAGTGCTGCCGCCGTGCAGGAACTTGCGCAGCAGGTACAGCGTGCCGGTGCCGACGATGCGGCCGTCCTGCTCGACGACCGCCACGACCGTGTCCGGGCTGCGCTGCAGGCGCTCGAAGACGGCGGCGGCCGCCGCCGTCTCGATGCCGCTGGTGGGGCGGAGGGCGTCGAGCGTCTCCAGGAATCCGTTGCGCAGGTCGTCCGCCCGCAGCTCGCGAACGCGCAGGTCGCCGGTGCGCAGGTCGGCCATGACGGCACGGTACGAGATACTCGCACCGCCGTCATGTCGTATCCTGCAGCGGGAGGCAGCATGAGACGATTCGAGGGAAAGGTGGCGCTGGTCACCGGCGGCGGTACCGGCATCGGCCGGGCGACGTCGCTGATGCTCGCCGCCGAGGGCGCGGCGGTTGCGGTCAACTACTCGCGCTCGCGGGAGGATGCGGAGCGGACGGTCGCCGACGCGGAGGCGCACGGCGTGCGGGCCATGGCGTGCCGGGCGGACGTGTCCGACGACGGAGCGGTGACCGGGATGGTCGACGCGGTGGCGGGCGAGCTCGGCCGGCTCGACTTTCTGATCAACAACGCCGGCACGACGCGGCCGGTGCCGCTGGCCGACCTGGACGCCATCACGCCGGAGGACTTCCGGCGCATCTACGCCGTCAACGTAAGCGGCGTGTTCTGGTGCTGCCGCGCGGCGATCCCGCACATGCGCCGCTCCGGCGGCGGCCACATCGTCACGGTCACCTCGCTGGCCGGATTCACCGGGCAGGGCAGCTCGCTGGTCTACGGCTCCAGCAAGGCTGCGGCGATAGCGCTGACGCGCGGCCTGGCGGCCAGTCAGGCGCCGCACGTCCAGGTCAACGCGGTCGCCCCGGGGCTGGTGGAGACCCGCTGGATCGACGACTTCAGCCCGGAGACGATCGAGGCGATCGCCGGCCAGATCCCCATGGGACGTTCCGCGCAGCCGCAGGACGTGGCCGACGCCATTTTCGGGCTGCTGGTCTCCGGCTACATCACCGGCGAGGTGGTGCTCGTCTCGGGAGGGAGGACGAGCTGAGCATCGATTGCCGCCCGCCCGCCGCGCCGGTAACCCGGCGCCCCGTGTCGGTGTTTTGATACCAGACGTGGACATACGCGAGATAACGGCGCAGGTCGAGCGCGAGGGCGGCACCCTCGCGCAGGTGCGGCGCGAGCTCCGCAAACGGATCATTGGCCAGGACCGGCTGCTCGACCGGCTGCTGATCGGCTTGATCTCCAACGCCCACCTGCTGATCGAGGGCGTTCCCGGCCTGGCCAAGACGCTGGCGGTCACCACGCTGGCGCAGGCGATCCGTTCCAGCTTCCATCGCATCCAGTTCACTCCCGACCTGCTGCCGGCCGACCTGATCGGCACCCTGGTCTATCACCCGGGAAGCGGAGGATTCACCACCAGGAAGGGGCCGATCTTCGCCAACATCGTGCTGGCCGACGAGATCAACCGCGCCCCCGCCAAGGTGCAGAGCGCGCTGCTGGAGGCGATGCAGGAACGGCAGGTGACGATCGGCGGCGAGACGCACCGGCTGGACGATCCGTTCATGGTGCTGGCCACCCAGAACCCGATCGAGCAGGAGGGGACCTATCCGCTGCCGGAGGCGCAGGTCGATCGCTTCATGCTGAAGGTGGTCGTCGGCTATCCCGACCGCGGCGAAGAGCTGGCCATCCTGCGGCGCGTGGCGCGCACCGATCAGCCGGCGCCGGTCGAGGGGATCGCGCGGCCGGCCGACTTCGCGCGGCTGCGCGAGCTGGCGGACCGCATCTACCTCGACGAGAAGGTGGAGGAGTACATCGTCGACCTGGTCCGCTCGACGCGGCAGCCGGCCGCGTTCGGCCTCGACATCGGCAACCTGATCGAGTACGGCGCCTCGCCGCGCGCCACCATCTACCTGACACTCGCTGCGCGCGCCCACGCGCTGCTGCAGGGCCGCGGCTTCGTGACGCCGCAGGATGTCAAGGGCATGGCGCCCGACGTATTGCGCCATCGGGTGATCGTCACCTACGAGGCGGAAGCCGAGGAGCGCACCTCCGACGACCTGATCGCGCTCATCCTCGAATCGTTGCCGGTGCCGTGATCTCGCCCGAACTGGTCCGCACGATACGCTACATCCAGATACGCACGCGCCGCGCGGTGACCACCGCCTTCGCGGGCGAGTACCGCAGCGTGTTCCGCGGGCAGGGGATGGAGTTCGACGAGGTGCGCGAGTACCAACCCGGCGACGACGTAGGCAGCATCGATTGGAACGTCACCGCCCGCACCGGCCGGCCGCACGTGAAGCGCTTCGTGGAGGAGCGCGAGATGACGGTCTTCTTCGTCGTCGACGTCTCCGCCTCCGGCCGCTTCGGCTCCACCGGCAAGGCCAAGACCGAGGTGGCGGCCGAGCTTGCGGCGCTGGTCTCCTTCGCCGCCGCGCGCCAGAACGACCGCGTCGGGCTGCTGGCGTTCAGCGATCGCATCGAGCTGTTCGTGCCGGCCAAGAAGGGGATCACGCACGTGTTGCGCATCGTGCGCGAGATCCTCTCGATCCAGCCGGCGGGCGCCGGAACCGATCTGGCCAGCGCGATGCGCTACCTGAATCTGGTGCTGCGCAGGCGGGCTACCTTATTCCTGATCTCCGACTTCCTGGAGAGCGAGCCGGTCGATGCCCGCCCGCGGCGGTGGCGGCCGGCCGGCGGCCGTGACCGGAGCGCCGCCGCGCCGATCGCCGCCACGACCGACCTGCGCATGGCCGCCCGCCGCCACGACCTGATCGCGGCATCGATCTTCGACCCGCGTGAAGCCGAGCTGCCGGCAGCCGGCATCGTCGAGTTGGAGGACGCCGAGTCCGGGCGGCTCACGCTGCTCGATACCGGCAGCCGCCGCGTGCGGCGCGAGTACGAGCGCCGGGCGAGCGAGCGGCGAGCGGCGCTCACCCGTCAGCTCCGTGAACTCGGCATCGACGAGATTCCGATCCGCACCGATGCCGGCTGGGTCGATCGGCTGGTGAGCTTCTTCCGGATGCGGGAGAGGAGGGCAGCCTGGGCCTGAGGGGGCGGCCGGCGGCGATCGGCGGCGCCGCGCTCGCGACGGTCGCCGCGGCGGCGCTGATCGCCGGCTGCGCGGCGGGCCGGACGCCGGACGGCGAGGCCGCGGTATGGGACGTCGACCACGCCTATACCGACGATACCGTGGCGGTGCGCCTGCGCGTCGACCGGCTGCGGATCACCACGGCGCAGGTCATCCAGGTCGAAGTCGCCGTCGACGCCCCCGAACGGGTAGCGGTGAAGCTGCCGGACGCCGAGCAGTTCGCCGGCAGCGGGTTCGACGTGGAGCTTCGCACCGAGCAGCCGGCCCTCATCGGCGACGGGCGAACGCGGCACATGCGCCGCTACCGGCTCGAGCCGTTCCTGGCCGGGGAGTACCCGCTCCCCGAGCTGACGGTCGATTGGACGGCGCCGGGGCAGGAGGCGGCGGCGTTGTCGACCGAGGCGCTGGTGGCGGAGGTGATCTCGGTGCTCGACGCCGGTGTCCGAACGGACGGCGCGGAGGCCCTGGAGCTTAAGGAGGTGGGCGCGCCGATCCGGGCGCCGCTGCGCTGGTGGCGGCCCGCGCTGGCCGGCATCGCCGCGCTGGCGGCCGCGGCGGCGATCGCCGCGGTCCTCCGGCGCAGGCGGCCGGCGGCGCGCCGGCCGGCGCCCGCCGAGCCGCCGGCCGCGATCGCGCTGCGCGCGCTCGACGAGCTGGAGCGCGACGGCACGCTCCGCGCCGACCTCGACCGGTTCTACGTGGCGGTCTCGTCGATCCTGCGCCGGTACGTGGAGGCAAGGTTCGGGCTGCGCGCCCCGGAGCAGACGACCGAAGAGTTCCTGGCTGCCGCCGAGGCGGGGGCGGCCTTCGACCGGGAACGCCAGCGGATGCTGCGAGCGTTCCTGGCCGCCTGCGACGCGGTGAAGTTCGCGCGGGCGCGGCCGCCGGCGGCCGAGACCATGCGCGTCACGGCCACCGCCCGCGGCTTCGTGCACGCGACCGCGCAGGCAGAGGCCGCGCCCGCCGCCGAAGGGGCGGCGCGGTGAGGTTCGAGACGGCCTGGGCGCTGGCGCTGCTCGCGGCGGTCGCCATGCTGCCGCCGGCGCGCGCCTGGTTGGCGCGCGCCCGCACCGGCGTGGGCTTCCCGTCGGTGGCCGTGCCGGCCGGCATCGGACCGTCGCTGCGCCACCGGCTGGCGTGGCTGCCGGCGGCGCTCAAGCTGCTGGCCCTGGCCCTGCTGATCGTGGCGCTGGCGCGGCCTCGAGAGGGCCTGGAGCAGGTCGTGGACGTGAGCCGCGGCATCGCCATCGAGGTGGTCGTCGACCGATCGGGCAGCATGGCGGCGCCGATCGGCGAGGGCGGGCCGACGCGCCTGGACGCCGTCAAGCAGGCGGTCACCCGCTTCGTGCACGGCGACGGGGCAGGGCTGGCTGGCCGGCCGAACGACTTGGTAGGGCTCGTAACCTTCGCCCGCTACCCGGAAACGGTGCTGCCGCTGACGCTGTCGCACGAGACCTTGGACGGCTTCCTGAGCGGCGTGGGGGTCGTGACCGATCGCAGCGAGGACGGAACCGCGATCGGCGACGCGCTGGCGTTGGCGGCGGCCCGCCTGCGCGTCGCCGAGGAGGCGCTCGGCTCCCGTGACGACTACGAGATCAAGAGCAAGGCGATCATCCTGCTCACCGACGGCAGCCACAACGCAGGTGCGCGGACCCCCGCGCAGGCCGCGGCGCTGGCGTCCGGCTGGGGCATCAAGGTGTATGCGATCGGCATTGGCGTGGGCGCTCCCGAGCAGACCGTACGCACGCCGCTCGGCACCTTCCGCCTGCCGGCCGGCCAACCGGTCGACGCCGCCGGGCTGCAGGCGCTGGCGGAACGCACCGGCGGGCTGTTCCGCATGGCGGAGGACGCCGAGTCGCTGGCGGCGATCTACCGCGAGATCGACCGCCTGGAGAGGAGCGAGGTGGAGTCGGTGCGGTACGTCGACTTTCGTGAACGGTTCGCACCGTGGGCGCTGGCTGCGCTCGGTGCGGTGGCGGCGTCCGCGGCGCTCGCCGCCACCGTGTTCCGGCGCACTCCGTAGGGCGATGGAGCTCACCGGCGGCGTACGGCTCACCTCTCCGGACGCGTTCCTGCTGCTCTGGGCGATACCCCCGCTGGTCGCTCTGTTCGCCTTCGCGTCCCTGCGCCGGCGCCGCGCGCTGCTCCGGTTCGCCGGCGACCGCCCGCGGCTGCACGCCGGCCGCCGCAACGCGCGCCCGCTGAAGGGGGGCCTGCTGGTGGTCGCGCTGGTCCTGATCGTGGTCGCCCTGGCGCGGCCCGGCTGGACCCCGGAGACGCGCACGGTCGAGCGGCGCGGCCGCGACGTAGTGTTCGTGGTCGACGTCTCGCGCAGCATGCTGGCGGAGGACTTGGCGCCGAACCGCCTCGAACGGGCCAAGCTGGCGATTCTGGATACCCTGGACGTGCTGAGGGGCGACCGCGTGGCGCTGGTCGCCTTTGCCGGCACGGCGGTGGTGAAGAGTCCGCTCACCTTCGACTACGGTTTCATGAGGTTGGCGGTGGAGCGCCTGTCGACCGGCAGCGTGTCGCGCGGCGGCACGCTGATCGGCGACGCCCTGCGCGCGGTGCGCGACTCGGTGTTCGGCGACCAGGTCGGTCCGTTCCGCGACGTCGTGCTGATCACCGACGGCGGCGACCTGGGGAGCCTGCCGCTGCAGGCCGCCGGCGAGCTGGGGGCGCTGGGCGCGCGCATCATCGCCGTCGGGTTGGGCGACGAGATCACCGGACAGCCGATCCCGGACGCCGGCGCCGACGGCGGCTATCTGCAGTACGAAGGCCGGCCGGTGCTCACCGCCCTGGACGGCGGGGCGTTGCGCGAGCTGGCCGGAGTGACGCCGGGCGGACGCTACGTGAACGTGGCGACCGGCAACTTCGATCTGGGAGCGCTGTACGCCGAGCTGATCGCCGGCGCCGATCGGCGGCTGCTGGAGAGCACCGAGCGCGAGGTATTTCAGGAGCGCTTCCAGCCGTTCCTGGCCGCGGCGCTGGCGCTGCTGGCGCTGGAGTTCCTGCTCCCCGACCTGATCCGGCCGTCTCGCCGGCGGGAGGGGCGCGGGCGGAAGGATCGCCGGCGGGGACCGCGATCAGCGGTGCGAGCGGGCCACCCGCGCGCGCCGGTCGCGGCGGCCGCGCTGCTGGCGCTGGCGGCGGCGCTCGCTGCGCCGGCGCCGGCGCGGGCGGCCGGCGTCCCGGAGCGGGCCGCCCGCGCCGGGCGTCAGGCATACGCGGACGGCCGCTTCCAGGAGGCCGCCGCCGCCTTCGGCGCCGCCGCGGAAGCCCGCCCCGAGGTAACCGAGCTGCGCTACGACAGCGGTATTTCCGCCTATCGCGCCGGCGACCTGGAGGGCGCCGTGGAGCTGCTGCGACAGACGATCGAGGAGGCGGGCCGCCCGGAGCTGGCGGCCGCCGGCCACTTCGCGTTGGGGAACGCCGGCGTGCGCGCGGTCGAACAGGCGCTGGCGGCGGAGGCCGGCGCGCCGGCCGATCCACAGGCGGCGATCGCCGGCCTGACCGCGGCGGCGCAGTCCTACCGGCGGGCGCTCGACCTGGCCCCGGACTGGGAGGACGCCGCGCATAATCTGGAGGTGACCCGGCTGCGCCTGCAGCAGCTCCGGGAGCAGCTCCCCCCGCCCGAGCAATCGGCGGGCGATCCGCAGGAGGGACCGGAGCAGCAGAGCGCCGGGCAGGACGCAGCGGGCGCAGGTGGCGAGGATGCGGACGCGCCGCCGGAACCGGCCGGCGGCGCCGGGGAGCCCCCGGATCGGCAGCAGCCCGCGCCGGCGCAGCCGGCAGCCGGCGAAGCCCCGGACGTCGAGCCCGACGAGCAGGCTCGGGCGATCATCGCCGAGGAAGAGGAGCGCGCGGAGCAGCGCCGCCTGGATCAGCTCCGTACCGAGCCGGTGGAGCGGGACTGGTAGCCGTGGGACCTGGGAGTAACGCCGGCGGCCGCCGTGTCGTGCGCGCCGCGCTGGCGCTGGCGGCGCTGTGCGGCCTGAGCATGCCGATCGCGGCGCAGTCGCTGGCGGCGCGCGCGGCGGTGAGCGCCGCCGAGACCGAAGTGGGCGTGCCGTTCACCCTGCAGGTCTCGGTGGAGGGGAGCGACGCCGCTCCGGAGATCGACCTGCCGCCGCTCGACGGCGTGTCCGTGCGGCCTCTGTCGGCCGGGCCCAACAACAGCGAGTCGATCACGATCGTCAACGGCCGGACCACCCGCCGGGTGGAGCGGAGCTACATCCTCAACTACGAGTTGGTCCCATCCCGCGCGGGCCGGCTGGAGATCCCCGCGATCGACCTCACGGTGAACGGGCAGCGCCTGTCGACGCAGCCGCTCGCCGTGACCGCCTTCGCGCCGCCGGCGATCGACGAATACCGGTTGCTGGTCCGCACGTCCGCCGGCCGCGCGTGGGTCGGGCAGCCGGTCGCCGTGACCACCACCTGGATGTGGCGGGAGGGGCTGGGACCGCGGCGCCTGCTGAGCTTCTCCCATCCGGTGATGCACTCCGCCGACTTCGACGCGGAGATCCGTCCTGCGCAGGGTGATCTGGTCGAGTTGACCGTGCACGGCACCGACCTCATGGCGGCGCGCGGCTTTCTGAGCCTGGAAGGCGCCGCCTATCAGTCGCTCACCTTCGAGTTGACCGTGGTGCCGCGCGGGCCGGGCCGACTGCAGGTGCCGGCGGCCACGGTCGCGTTCGAGGGGATTGCCAGCTTCGGCACCGCGCGGGACTTCCTCGGTCGCACGGTCCGCGACATCCGGCGGCTGGTGATCGCCTCCGAGCCGCAGGAGCTGACGGTCGAGCCGCTGCCGGCGGCCGGGCGCCCCGACCAATTCTCCGGGCTGGTGGGGAGCTTCGAGATCGCCGCAGCCGTCGCGCCGGCGAAGGCCAAGGTAGGCGATCCGATCGCCTTGGAGGTGACCGTGACCGGGGCGGGCGACCTGTCCGGCCTGGCCGACGTCGACCTGACCCACCTCGAAGCGGCTGGGGACTTCCGGGTGGGAACGCAGCGGACGGAGCGTTCGCCTGGCCGCTTTCCGTCCCGGGCCGTCTTTCGCGCGACGATCCGCGCCCTGCACGACTCGGTGCGCGCCGTTCCGCCGGTCCGGCTCTCCTATTTCGATCCGCAGCGCGGCGCCTACGCGGAGGCGTCGAGCGCGCCGATCGCGCTTGACGTGCAGCCGGCCCGGCAGGTGACGCTGCGCGACGTGGAGGGCGGAGACCCGTTCCCGGCCGAAGGCGGCGGGCTCGCCGCTGCGGCCGACGGCATAGCCCACAACTACGAAGGGGAACGGCTGCTGCGCCACCAGCGCTTCGACGCGGCGGCGTTCGTGCGGTCTGCCGCCGGCGTGGCGCTGCTCGCCGCGGGCCCGGCGGCGGCCGGCATCGTCGCGCTGTGGAGGCGGCTGCGGCGGATCGCCGCCGCAGCGCCGGCGGCGCGCGGCGCCTTGGCCCGCCTGCGGCGGTCGGTCGCCGGGGCGGGAGACGACCCGGCGGCGCTGGCGCCGGCCCTGGACGCCTACCTGTGCGCCTGTGTCGACGCGGCCGGCGCGGCCGGGCCCGAGCGGTGGGAGCAGACGCTCCGGGAGCGCGGCGCCGCGCCCGAGCGGGTGACCGAGCTGCGGGAAATCCTTGCGCGGCTGGACGCGGCCCGCTACGGCGCCGCGCCGGTCGAGGCGCTCGGCGTTCGCATCGTGCGCTGGGCGGCGGCGGTCGATCCCACCCTGGCCGGCGGGAGCGGAACGTGACGCGGACCTGGGTACGGGCCGCCGCCGCGTCCTTGCTGGCCCTGGCGGTCGCCGTCTGCGCGGCCGCCCAGCAGTCGGCGGCCGGCGCGATCGATGCCGCCGCGCTCCTCCGCGAAGCGGCCGAGCTCTATCGAACGGCCGACGAGCTGGAGACCGCCGGCCGGGCCGGGGCCGCCGCTGAGGCGCTGCGCGGCGCGCTGCTCCGCTACGAGCGGGTCGGCGAGGCGACCGGCTGGAGCAACGGCTTGCTCGCCTACAACGCCGCCAACGCCCATCTGCGGCTCGGCGACGTCGGCCGCGCCCTGTTAGGGTATCGACGTGCTGCGGAGCTGGTCCCCGGCAACCGCTACGTGCGCCGCGGCTTGGCTTACGCGCGCCGGCTGCGGGCCGATCGGATCGAGGAGCCGGTGTCGGCCGGCGTCGCCCGCGTCGTGCTGTTCTGGCACGACCTGTTGCCCGCGCGCACCCGCGCGATCGCTTTCCAGGCGCTCTGGACGGCGTTCTGGGTCGGTTTCCTGCTCCGCATGCTGGCTGCCGGCGTGCGGCGTCGGCGCTGGCTGCGGCCGGCCGGCGCCGCCTGCCTGCTGCTCGCCGGCGCGCTGGCGGCGTCACTGGCGACGGACGCGATCGACGCCTCGGCGCCCGGCGTGATCACCGCCGCCTCGGTCGTCGCCCGGCAGGGTGACGGCCATTCGTATGAACCCAGCTTCGGGTCGGCGCTGCACGGCGGCACGGAGTTCCGCTTGCTGGAGGATCGCGGCGAGTGGTGGCGCATACGGCTGGCTGACGGCCGCCAGACGTGGATCGTCGCCGCCGCGGGGGAACTGGTCCGATGAAGGTGACCGACGTGCGCGCCGCCTACCCCAGGTGGCGGCAGTTGCCGCCGGCCGATGCGTGGCAGGCGCACTTCTGGCAGATCGCGGTGCGCGTCACCACCGACGTGGGCGTGACCGGCTACGGTTACGGTGGCGGCGGTCAGCCGGCCGTGCACGTGGTCAACGACCACCTCCGTCGCTTTCTGATCGGGCGGTCGATCGACGACGACGCCACCATCGGCGCCGCCTGGGACGACCTCTACCGGGTGTCGATCCCCTACGGCCGCGGCGGCGTGGCTCAGATGGCGCTCAGCGGGGTCGATCTGGCGCTCTGGGATGCGCTGGGGCGCGCCGAGCGGTGTCCCGTGCACCGGCTCATCGGCCCGCGCAGCAAGGGGCGCGTGCGCGCCTACGCCACCGGCGGCGACCTTGAGTTGGCGGCGCGCTACGGCTACTCGGCGATGAAGCTGTCGCATGACTGGCGCGGCCAGGACGACTTCGACAGTGCCGTCGAAGGGGTGGCGGCGGCGCGCGCGGCGCTGGGGCCGGCGGCGCAGATCATGATCGACTGCTATATGTCCTGGCCGGTCGGGGTGGCGGCCCGCATGGCCGAGCTGCTGGCGCCGTACGCGCCGCACTGGTTCGAGGACGTGGCAACGCCCGATCACCTGGGCGAGCTGGCCGCATTGCGCCCGCGCGTCAAGCCGGTGCTGCTGGCCGGCGGCGAGCACGATTACACGCCGGCGGCGTTCGCGGAGGTCGGCCGCCGCGGCGCGCTCGACCTGTGGCAGCCGGACGTCACCTGGGCGGGCGGCATCACCGGCGCGCTGCGCATCCTGGATCTGGCGCGCCGGCACGGCGTGCCGGTCGTGCCGCACCGCGGCGGCGAACCGTGGGGGCTGCACCTGATCGTCGCCACCGACTGCATCGACTTGGCGGAGACGATGCCGGCGCGCTGGCAGGAGCCGCGCGAGGACCTGTGGATAGGCGAGCCCCAGGTCCTCGACGGCTCGATCGAGCCCGGCGACGAGCCGGGCTTCGGCGTCCGCCTCAACGAAGCGCTGTTGTAGGCCAGGGGGCGAGTAAACCGGCCGGTTACGTCACCGGGAGGGCGGACCCCTGCGGCGCTGCGCGGCGGGCGCTGGCCGATACGGTGCGGTTGAGCGCGGAGATCAGCGCCAGCGCGGACGCCTTGGCGATGTTGGGATGGGTGCCGGCTCCGAACCGCTGCGTGCCGTCGTCGCGGAGGACCTGGATGTAGGCGATGGCGGTCGAATCGGTGCCCTGGCCCAGGGCGTGCTCTGAGTAGTGGGTGAGCTCGAAGTCGTCCCACCCCGCCTGACCCAGCGCGCTCTTGAGCGCGTCGATCGGGCCGTTGCCGCTGCCGGACAGATACATCTCCTTACCGGCGATCTCCACGGTGAGGCGTCCGTGGACGAGCGAGCTGTCCTGCTCGTCGCTGGCGAATGCGTAGTCCAGGAAGCGGATCGGCCGGTCCGCCTCCAGGTACTCCTGCCTGAAAACGTCCCAGATCTCCGCCGCGTTCACCTCCCGGCCGGCGCGGTCGGTCAGCTCCTGGACCACCAGCCCGACCTCGGGCTGCATGGTCTTGGGGAGTTGGCAGCCGAACTCGTTCTCCATGACGTAGGCAACACCGCCCTTCCCGGACTGGGAGTTGATGCGGATGATCGCCTGATAGGAGCGGCCGATGTCGGTGGGGTCGATCGGCAGGTAGGGGACCTCCCACAGCCCATCACCCTGCGCGGCCATGCCCTTGTTGATGGCGTCCTGATGGGAGCCGGAGAAGGCGGTGAACACCAGCTCGCCGGCATAGGGATGGCGCGGGCCGACCGGCAGCTCGGTGCAGGCGTCGGAGACTTCGATCAGGCGGCTCAGATCGCTCAGCTGCAGGCCGGGGTCCACGCCTTGCGTGTATAGATTGAGGGCGACCGTCACGATGTCGACGTTGCCGGTGCGCTCGCCGTTGCCGAACAGGGTCCCCTCGACGCGCTCGCCGCCGGCCAGCAGGCCGAGCTCGGTGGCCGCCACGCCGGTGCCGCGGTCGTTGTGGGTGTGCAGGCTGAGGATGATGCTGTCCCGGCGCTGCACGTGGCGCAGGAACCACTCGATCTGGTCGGCGTACACGTTGGGGGTCGCCAGCTCGACCGTGGCCGGCAGGTTGACGATCATGCGCCGCTCGGGGGCCGGGTCCCACACCTCGATGACGGCGTCGCATACCTCCACCGCAAAGTCGAGCTCGGTGCCGGTGAAGCTCTCCGGCGAGTACTCGTAGACGACCTCGGTGTCGGTACGGCCGGCCAGCTCGCGGACCAGGCGGGTGCCGTCGACGGCGATCCGGCGGATCGCGGCGCGGTCCTTGCGGAACACCACGCGGCGCTGCAGCTCGGACGTCGAGTTGTACAGGTGCACGATCGCCTGCGGCGTGCCTTCGATCGCATCGAACGTGCGCTGGATCAGGTGGTCGCGCGCCTGTGTGAGCACCTGCGGGTAAACGCCATCGGGGATCAGGCCGTGGTCGATGAGCGTGCGCACGAAGTCGAACTCAACGGCGGCGGCGGAGGGGAACCCCACCTCGATCTCCTTGAAGCCGATGTCGGCCAGCAGCGAGAACATGCTGAGCTTCTGCTGCAGGTTCATCGGATTGATGAGCGCCTGGTTGCCGTCGCGCAGATCGACGCTGCACCAGATCGGCGCGCGGTCGATGGTCCGGTTCGGCCAGGCGCGGTCCGGCAGGTCGATCGCCGGGAACGGCCGGTATTTGTCGATGACGCCTTGATGCATGGTTATCTCCTTTTCCATGATGGCTTTATCCAATAAGGACCTGCGCCGGCTCGAAAAAAAGCCCAGGCCCGCCGGTCGATCGGGTCGACCGTCAAGCCTGGGCTGCTTCGTGCCGCTCGGTGCGCTACATGCGCGCTCCCGCGTGGCGCCGGGCAACCCAGGCCGTAAGGCCCAGGAGCAGATCGAGCAGGTTCCTCAGAAGCCGGCGCATGTAGGCAATGGACTATACGCATACGCGCGGCGGTGCGCAACCCCGCCGCCGGCGGGACCGGCGGATTTCGCGTCCGGCTGCGGGGCGGGCGCTCAGGTGGATCTTGTGCTCGCGCGGGCGCTCCGGCCCTTTACTCCGCCGGGCTTGATTCGTCCGCGCCAGACTGCGAACGTGCCGGTATGCGCGTGCTTCTCAGTCCGACCGACAGCGATCTGGCGCGGAGCCTGCGCGACCGGCTGACCGGCCACGAAGCCGTGCTCGACGCGGGTCATGCGCGGATCGACGGGGAGTCGGGCGCCCGGACGGCGCCGGCTGGGTTCGACGCGGTGGTGGTGGACGGGCTGCCCGGCGGAGGGGCGTCCGGTCCGGTCGATCCGTTGGCGGCGCTCGACCGCGCGACTCGCCTGACCTATGACCTGCTGCGCGCCGCGGCCGAGTCCGGGGTGAGTCGCTGCGTATACCTCAGCTCGCTGCGGCTGCTCGCCGACTACCCGGACCACTACACGGTCACGGAGGGGTGGCGGACGCTGCCGCCGTCCGGCGACCCGGCGCTGCTCGGCTGCCACCTGGGCGAGCTGATAGCCCGCGAATTCGCGCGCGAACGGCGTATGCAGGTGCTGGCGTTGCGGCTGGGGTACCCGATGGTGCCCGGATCGCGCGACGCTCTGAACGGCGCGCACGGCGGCGCGGCGATCTGCACCGATGACGTGGCCGCCGCGGTCGACGCGGCCCTCACGGCGCCGGTCAGCCGGTCCTGCACGGTCGTGCACGTCCAGTCCCCTCTGCCGCACCCGCGCTACCTGATGGGCGTCGCCAAGGAGCTGCTCGGCTACCCGGAAGGTGGGCCGGCGTGAAGGTGCTGATCGCCGGCGGCAACGGATCGATGGGGCCGCACGTCATCGCCGCCCTGCGCGGCCGGCACGAGCTGCGCGTGACCGACGTCACTCCGGCGCCGCCGGGCTTCGCGCACGAGTACCGGCAGCTGGACGCCGGCGACCACGACGGCGTGATCGCCGCCGCGGCAGGCATGGACGCGATCGTCAACCTGTCGGTGTCGCGTACCGACCGCCGTGGCGCCTTCGACGCCAACGTGCGCGGCAACTACAACCTCGCCGTCGCCGCCGTGCGGCACGGCATCCGCACCATCGTCAACACCGGCCCGTACTATCAGGTGGCCGGCCCCGCGTACGACGACTTCGACTTCGGCCTGCATCCCGACCTGCCGCCGCAGCCGGGCACGCGGCTGTACGCGCTGACCAAGGCGCTCGGCCACGAGGTGCTGCGCGTGTTCAGCGAGCGGCATGACCTGTACGTGCAGACGCTGCTGTTCTATCTGATGCGCGACCCGGCCGCGTCCCGCAGGCTGGACGCGAACGACAAGGGCGGCGTAGGGCAGGACATGATCCCGCCGTACATCATCGCGTGGCCGGACACGGGGCTGGCGGTGCGCGCCGCGCTGGAGATCGATCGCGCGCGGCTGCCCTCGCGGTGCGAGACCTATTTCGTGCTGCCGGCGGTGCCGCACGGCAAATACCGCAACGACAAGCTCGGCCGTGTGCTGGGCTGGGAACCGCCGCACCGGCTGGAGTACCTCTGGATGCGGCGGATCGACCGCTGAAGAGGAGGCACGCATGCGCGTCTACACGGGAAGCTATACCGACCACGACGTGGAGGATCACGGATACGGCCGCGGCATCTATCGCTTCGAGCTCGACACGGACAGCGGCGCGCTGTCCGGCATGCAGCTTGCGGCCGAGGCTTCCAACCCCAACTTCGTGCTGTTCAGCCGCGACGGCGCGCGGCTCTACTCGGTCGCCGAGCTGGGGACCGGCAGCGACCCGGCCGGGGCGGCGATCCGCCGGTACGACGTGGACCGCGCGACCGGGGCGCTGGCGCTGCGTTCGGAGGTGGAGATCGGCGTGTCCGGGCCGTGCCACCTGAGCCTGGATCCGCAGGAACGCGCCGTATTCGCCGGCTGCTATACCGGCGGCGGCGCAGTCATGGTGCCGCTCGGCGGCGCGGGCGAGTTGGGTGCGCCGGTGCGAACGCTGCATCGGGGGTCGAGCGTCAACCCGGAGCGGCAGGAGGCGCCGCATCCTCACTCGGCGAACGTCACCGCCGACGGCCGCTTCCTGCACGTCCCCGATCTGGGCATCGACCGCGTGGTCACCTACCGCGTCGAGCACGCCCCGGCGCGCCTGACGCGCATCTGTGACGCGGCGTCGAACCCCGGCGCCGGACCGCGCCACCTGGCGTTCACTCCGGACGGCGCCTTCGCGTACGTGATGGGGGAGATGGCCTCCACGATCATGGCGTTCCGGTGCGAGCGCGACGGCCGGCTCACTCATCTGCAGACCCTCACGTCGTTGCCGGCCGGCTACTCCGGGGAGAACTCGACGGCGGACGTGCGCATGCATCCGCGGGGCCACGTCGTCTACTGCTCCAACCGCGGCCACGACTCGATCGCGGTCTTCTCGGTCGATCGGCGGTCGGGCGAGTTGACGCCGCTCGGCCACGTGTCGACCGGCGGCCGCACGCCGCGCGGCTTCAACGTCGACCCGTCGGGCACGTGGCTGTTGGCGGCCAACGAGCAGAGCGGCTCGGTGTTGAGCTTCCGCATCGACGGCGCCGGCATGCCGGTCCCGACCGGCGCGTCGATCGACGTGCCGCGGCCCACCTGCGTCGCCTTTGCGCCGGCCTGATCGCCCGGCCGGGCATCCGCTCCGGCCTTCCTCGTCGACGCGGATGTTTGACACGGATAGTCGACGCAGTGAGATGCTCACGACCACCGCGTTTTCTGGCGATCATTCCCGTGTTGGCGCTGTTCTACCTGATCGAAAAGCAGTTGGTTACCGGGCTCACCGGTCAAGCGGTAGGCCGCCGCTGTCAGGGGCGGCCTACCGTGACCCGCTCCAGCCAGTCGGCGTCGATCTTGATGCCAAATCCAGGCGCGTCGCTCGGCGCCAGATAGCCGTCCTCGATGACCGCGGTGCCGGGCAGCGCCACCGTCTGCGCCAGCGGCACGCCGGGCGGCGACACGCCACCGGAGCGTTCGCCCCAGGTCACCGCCGGCATGGCTATCGCCAAGTGCTGGCCGTACGGGGAGTTCATGCCGCCGTGCGGGGCGACCGCGATGCCGGCAGCCTCCGCGACGTGACAGATGCGCACGCAGGCCGACAGGCCGCCCGCCCACTGTACGTCGGGCTGGAAGTAATCGACCAAGCGCTGCGCGGCCGCGTCGCCGAACGGGCGCGCCAAGTACCAGTGCTCGCCGGCGGCTAGCCCCTGTCCGGGCAGCCGCCGACGCACCTCGGCGAAACCGGCCATGTCGTCCGGCAGCAGATAGTCCTCGATCCACAGCAGCCGGTACGGCCGCAACGCCTCGCCGAGCCGCACCGTGTAGTCGACGTCCATGGCCATCCAGCAGTCGAGCATGAGGTCCGCGTCAGGACCGACCGTCTCGCGCGCCGCGGCGACCATCTTCTCAGTTTGTCGGATGCCGGCGGCGCCGTCCTCCGGTCCGTACGGGTTGGGCAGCTTGAAGGCGCGAAAGCCGAGATCCCGGTACCAGTCCAGGTCGAAGCCGGTGGCGTAGCACCGGATGCGCTCCTTCTGCGGGCCGCCGAGCAGTTCGTACACCGGCACGCCCAGGCGCTTGCCCTTGGCGTCCCACAACGCCAAGTCGACGGCGCTGATCGCGTGCGCGGTCAGGCCGGAGCCGCCGTAGGCGGCGCTGATGCGGATCATCAGGTCGTACAGCTTCTCGGTGGCCATCACCGGTTGCCCGATCAGGTGGTCGCGGAAGTGGTCGTTGATGATGGCAGCGACCGGGCCCGCGTAACCGGCCAGCCCCAGGCCGACCGTGCCGTCGTCGACCGTCACCAAGCACGCGCACTGCTTCCATCCCGGACCGGCGGCGCTGCGCGCGCCGCGATAGCGCGGGTAGCGCTCCGTGGGCGCCGCCGGCTGCCGGCCGCCGCGCCGGTACGGTCCGGCCGGTCGCATGGCTCGACGCAGGTCGACGGCGAACGCGCGGACCTCCTTGACCGTCACGGCACTGGCGCGGCCGGAGCTACGCCACCAGCCCGGCAAGCAGCCGCTCGTACACGCCGAACGCCTCGCCTTCCCGTTCGTCGGGATCGACCATCTTCAGGAACGAGGCGCTGCCCGGATCGGCGCCGCCGGCGAAGTGGCCGTGGCTCTGAAACGACGGCTGATCGGCGCCGTGCCACACGACCTCGCGGTCGCGCAGCACCACCATCTGGCCCGCGTAACGCTCGACCAGCCGCTCCCGCTCATCGCGGTAGAACAGCGCCTGCTCGCACGCGGTGCGGCGGATGCTGGCGACGACCGGCGGCGGGTCTTGCTGATCGGAGTCGAACTGCGCCAGCGGCGGCTGCAGATCGGTCCGGAAGTCGATCCGGTCCAGGTCGACGGTCCCGTAGCCGCGCTCGGCGGCTACCAGCAGGTGGTTGCGGTCGCGGCGGAACGGCGGCGCCGGCCAGTCTCCGGCCGGGTCGTGGCCCATCAGGAAGGCCGCGCACGCGTCGGTGGCCGTGGTCTGGTCGCCGGCGATCAGCGCGTTCGGTACGACCGGCCGGCCGCCCCATTCGCTGCCCTGCTGGCCGACCAGCCCGTCGATGACGTTCAGGCACGGGTCGGCGATCATGGCCAGGTCGGGCAGCACGTACGACAGCCGGATGGCGTGGTGGAAGTAGTGGCGGACGCGCCCCTCCGGCCGATTCGGAGGCGGCAGCCCGAACAGGTTCTTCATGCACAGGGTGATGCCCATGAACAGGTGGTTCTTCATCTTGGCGATCGAGACGAACTCGTCCGAGTCGCCGATGCAGGAGGTCAGCAGATACCGGTCGAACATGTTGCCGCCGCCGGGCACGTCGTAGAGACGCAGCGGGGGCATCCCGGCGTCGATCAGCTCGACGCCGAACTCGCGCAGCACGGCCGCCGATTCGGCGTTGGGCGGCGCCGCGCGCAGGCAGGTGTCGGCGGCTGTCAGGGTCGCGCCGGTGCGGGCGCGCAGCAGCCGCAGCACGGCGCGCATCACCTCCTCGTCCACCAGCTCCTGGCGCCGGCCCGCGTGCCTGACGGTGCGTGGCTGCATCATGTTGAACTTGATGACGATGCGGCGCGCCCGCTCCAGCCGCTCCCACGAGCGGGTCAGCGGCTCCGTGATGCGTTCCAGCGTCCGGTATATCTCCTCCGGCGTGGCGCGGTGGTCGCAGCGCTCGGCGCGCACGGTGTATCGCTCGCTCATCGTAGTTCCTCCCTCTCCGCGATGCCCTCAGGAATTGGTTTGGGCTGCCGGCCGCGGCGGTCCGTGCGGCTGCGCGGGGCGCGCGAACTGCCGCTCCAGGACAAGGTAGCCGACCCCGGCCGACACCACGTTCGCCAGGATCACCGACAGCCAGACGATGCCGATCGGCGCGTCGAGCACGGCGGCCAGCACGATCGCGGCGCCCGACAGGACCGCCAGACGCAGCGCCGAGATCGCCGCGCCGCGCCACGATCGGCGCAGTCCCTGAAAGCTCATGATCACCACCATGCCGGAGCCCATCACGCCGTACGACCACGGGATCGTGCGCAGGTAGCGCTGCGCGTAGCCGATCACCACCGGATCGTCGGTGAACGTGCGCGCGATCGGGCCTGCGAAGGCGACCGCCAGGAGGCCCACCACGCTGCCGAACGACAGCGCGAAGAACAGGGCGGTGCGATACGACCGGCGTGCCCGCTCCGCATTCCCGGCGCCCATGTTCTGGCCGATCAGCGCCAATCCCGCCACGCCGAAGCCGATGGCCGGCAGCAGCGCGAAGACTTCCGCGCGGAAGCCGACCGACACGGCGATCGCCCCGTGGTCGCCGAAGGATCGGGCCACCACGGCGGTCAGCGTGGCCATCAGCAGCGGACCCATCAGGCTGGTGAGCGACGCCGGGAAACCGATCGCCAGGACGCGAGCGGTCGAGTCCCGGCGGATCACCAGCCTGCGGAACCGGAACCGCACCATCATGTCGCGCGTTGCCAGCAGGGTGAGGCCCGACGCCAGCAGCACGACCTGGGAGATGACGGTCGCGATAGCGGCGCCCCGCACGCCGAGCCGCGGAAAGCCCAGCCAGCCGAAGATCAGCAGCGGGTCCAGCACGATGTTGAGCGCCGTGGAGATGGCGAACAGCATGGTGACGGTGGTGTTGTCGCCCTGCGAGTTGAAGCCGAATACTGCGGCGAAGAACAGGAACATCAGCACCATCGCCGAGGCGGTGATGGTCAGGTAGTCCTTCGCCATCGGAAAGATCGCGTCGGTGGCGCCCACGGCGCGCAGGATCGGCGCCCGCAGCGCCAGGACCAGGGTGGTGAGGATCGCCGCGGCGATGAAGTTGAGCACGAACGACTGGCCCAGGATGCGCTCCGCTTCGTCGATGGCGCGGGCGCCGATGCTCATGGCCATGAGGACGCCCGAGCCGACCGTGATGCCGATCGTCAGCGATACCGAGGCGAACAGGGCGAGCTGCGACATGTTCACGGCGGCCAGCGCCTCGTCGGCGAGCCGGCTTACCCAGAAGGCGTCGACCGCTTGGTACAGGGTCTGAAAGAAGATCGACAGCATCACCGGCCACGCCAAGGCCCAGGTGTGGGTGCGGATGCTGCCGGTGGTCAGGTCTCTGCCGCGCATGGCAAAGCCGCACTATAGCACCCGTGCGGGCGGGACGGTCGCACGAGGAGCCTCCGGCGGGCCGTTTGCCGGATCGGCGCCGGCTGCGTAGCATCCGTGTCGATGCGGGTACCGGATTTCCAGCGCAGCTTCCTGACCTTCACCAGCGACGACGACCGCAAGGAGCCCCGGACCCGCTCGCACCGGGCGCCGTACCGGTTCAACGCGGCGCGCATCCAGCTCGAATGTGTCTGCACGCTGACCGCGGCCGGCGGAGCCACGCACCGCTACGTGCTCGGCGCGTCCTGCAAGAGCGAAATCGTGGGCCTGGACCGCGATCTGTGGTTGCACCCCAACGCCGACTTCTGCCCGGTGGCCAGCGAGTCGGAAATCATGATCCTGAAGAGCTGGATCACCAATCAGACCGAGGTGATGTTGGAACCGCCGTCACTCGGGCGCCAGCCCGAGCGCCAGGTCGGCCTGACCGCCGACCTGTTCAGCGACTTCGATCTCCAGGTGCGGGAGACCGACGGCGAGGTCATGGACTCGACCGAGCGCATCATCGAGGCGACCTGCGCGCAGCGCCCCCTGGTGGCGCGGCTGCAGTACGAGGACGCCGGATACCGCGTGCGCATCGACCACCCGGTCAAGACCATGAACGTCAATCCGCGCGACGGCGTGTTTCAGACCGACACCGGTCCGATCCTGCTGCCGGACTTCACGCGTGAGCGCGATCAGGGGCTGCTGGTGTCGGCGTTCGATCTGGCGTTCGCGGCCTTCAACCGGCCGGCGTTCGCGGAGATGGTGATCCGGCGGCCGACGCCGGTCGCCGGCGGCGGCGCGGTGACCGCCGACCATTACGAGGCGACGAGGAGGATCGAGGCGATGAACAATCAGGTGCTGGCGCGATGAGCCGCTCGGCGATCAGGGAAGGGCAGCCGTTCGGCGCCGAGCGGACGGCGCGGCTGCTGGCCGACTTTCGCCGCGACGGTTTCTGCGTGATCGGCGGCGTACTGGACGCAGAGGAGGTGGACGCGCTCCGCGAGGCGACCGACCGCTACATGGCCGACGAAGCGGCGATCGCCGGCGGCTACGTGCAGCGCGACCACATCCTGCGTCACGCCAACGAGCTGGCCCCGATCTTCCTGGACTTGCTGGTGCGCGAGCCGATCTACGGCCTGATGGCGGCGCTGTTCGGCGACCGCATGCAGCAGTGCGGGATGAACGTGCTGCGCAGCGGCCGCGGCGTGGCGATCGAGCACTGGCACGTGGACGACGACCTGTTCTTCCCGCTGCCCGACGACCTGCCGCGCCACGATCCGCGCATCCTGATGCCGGTCTACTGGCTCACCGTGCAGATGGCGTTGTCCGACATCGAGCGGATCGAGCACGGCCCGACGCAGTACGTACCGGGCAGCCATTACTCGGGCCGCTGGCCGCCGGAGGACGGGACCCCGCAGTTCGAGGGGAGGGAGCCGCGGTCGATCTACTGCAAGGCCGGCGATATCTACCTGCACGACCCGCAGTGCTGGCACCGCGGCGCCCCCAACGACTCCGACCGGGTGCGCTACCTGCTGCAGTCGCAATACGGCGCGGAGTGGGGATTTCCGCGCTACAACGCCTATATCCGCCACGCCATGCCGGCGGAGCTGATGGACGGCGCCGGCGAGCGCCTGCTGCGCCTGATCGGCCCGCAGCGCCACCACCCCGAGAAGCGCTACGTGAGCGCGGACCGATGAGGTGTCATGGGCTCAGACGGTCGCCGGCGGGGTGGCGGACGCGATTCCCTGCTGGACCAGCAGCTTGAGGAAGTCGTCGGCGAGATCGGCCGCGGCGCCCTCGGGGAGCGCCTCCCGGAACGCGCCGGCACGCACGCCCGCGCCGCGCAGCAGGGGCGCCAGCAGCTCCATGCAGCGGCCGTCGAACGTCCATCGGTAGCCGTTCGCCTGCAGCACCGCGGCGCCGTCGGCGCTGCGTTCCAGAGTCGCGCGCCGGGCGCCGCGCAGCCGGATCTCGTAGCGTTCCCAGTCCGGGGACTGCCACGGGTCGAGGTACGGGCCGAGGCTCGTGCGTGGCCGGTCGGACCAGGTGGCGCGCAGGTGGTCGCGGAATTGCTGTCCGGGGTCTCCTGCCAGTTCCCCGAGGATCAGCTCCCGGAGCGCCGCGTAGTGGGCGCCGCCGGAGCGGTCCGTCGGGTGCGGGAGGTCGCGGCGGAACGTCTCGTGGCGGGTGAGCCTGCCGGTGAGCCACTCCATGAAGTCGAGACCGGTGGTCGCGTGAGCGCTGCAGGTGAGGTGCAGGCTGCCGGCGCCGTCGGAGCCGTCTTCAGCCTCGGCGCGGGCGTCGTGCCACCAACCGCGCGGGAGGTAGAGGACGTCGCCGGCCCGGAGCATTCCGTTCCACACCGGCGCGGCCGGCGGCTCCGCGGGCGGTTCCGAGTCCCGCACGAGCGGAAAGCGCCGCGTTTCGCCGTAGATCTGCCAGCGCTTCGTTCCGGCCACCTGCAGGATGAACACGTCGTGGTCGTCCCAGTGGGTTGCAAAGCCGGGGGTCGCCACCCACGAAGCGTAGAGGTTGATCGTCACGTAGCCGCTCAGGGATTCCTCAAGCGCGTCGGCCACGGGACGAATCGGAGGATGGAGCTCCTGGATGCCGGGCAGGACGATGGAGGCGCCCTGGCGGAGCATCCCTTGCAGCCGCCGGTCATCGAGTTGGCTCGCGTTCTCAGGTGCGCCGCTCCTTCTCCAGCCGTGGCCGAACGGCGGCGTGGTGTAGGCGATGCTGGGGACGCTCCTGCCGTCCTGGACCAAGTCCATCCGGGCGTACCACGCGTCCGAGCACAGCAGCGCGTTGAGCTGTTCCCAGGTGCACAGCGAAGCGAAGCGGGGGCCCTCCGCCCGAAACAGGACCGGGCGCTTGTCCCGGTAGCGGGTGTCGAGGAACTCCTGCGTGGTCAGCGGCCGGATGATGCCGGCGAAGTCGGCCGGTTCGTAGCGCTCCGCGCCGGCGGGGAGCACCTCGACCGCAGCGAGGCCGGCGCCTGCGGGGGCCGCTTGCGGAACGGACACGCGCGTCCCAGGTTCACCCACCGGGTTCCTCTTTGGCGCGCGCGGCCGGAGCGCGTTCCGGCGGTTCCACCGCAGTGTCGGGTACGATTTCGATGCTGATACGCGGAACCGCGCCGCGCGAGCTACCGGCAGGCTGGATCCTGCTGAGATAGTCAGCTTCCTGCTTGAAGGCACGGCGGAAGGCGAGGCACACGACCGGCGTCCCGCCGCGCAGAAGGTTCCGTGGGTCCATATCTCTTACTGCAACGTACCGAGCCGGCGTCTTGCGAGCAACCACCCCGTTCATGGTTCCCGGGCCGGTAGGGCCGGCGTCAGAAAGATGCCGGGGGAGTGGCCCTGCCTGTCGATCCCCGCTGCAGCCAGCGGACGGGAAGCGATCCCGAATCGCACCGGCTGCAGCGAAACGCCCATCAATGTATATAGGTCGGGCCGTTGATATCGTCCCAGAAGGTAATCGCCTCGTCTTGGCGAACCCAATCTCCACGGTACGGGTCCCGGCGGTAGATCGCCCCGCCGGCCGCCTTCTGCAGCTCAGACTCGCCGAGCGCCGCGAGCGGCGGTAGCACCACGTGGCTGGTGTCCGGCACGTCCTCATGCACCTTGATGGTGAAGCCGTCGGGAATCGCAAGCCCCAGCTCATCCTTGATCGCGGCCTTCGGGTCGGCGATCAACTGGGCGCGGAACGCCTCGTCCCTGGTCGCCTTGTCCACCAAGTGCTCGCGCAGTTCGTTGGCAGTCAGGGGTTTGTTACTCATGGGTTCTACCTCCACGGCGCTTGCTTGATGAAGAAAGTATCGGCTACCGCCGCCGGCGTGTCAACGCGAACTCCCAGAAAGTCGCTTATCCGGTATTTCCGTGGTAACAGGCTCCATCCCCGTGACCATAAAAGGATCAGACGATCCTCCCAACGTGTTTGCCAATCGGCATCTCGCGAGGTTACCAGAGCCGACCGCCGAGATACTCGACGGTCCAGCCGCCGGAGGCCATTTTCAGATCGGCTCTGGTCAGCTTGCTGTCGAGCGGCAGCACCAGATGCGCCGTGGTACTACTCTCTTCGTGTATCTTGATCGACATCGACTCTGGAATGGTGATGCGCAACTCCTGCTCGATCGTTCCCTTGGGATCGCTCCGCAGCCGCGCGCGAAACTCGGCGTCCTCGGCCGCCTTGGCGACGATCTCCGCCTGCATCTCGTGCGCCGACTTCATGCTTCTCACCTTGGATGGATCGGCAGATTGCACGGAGTACGAAAGTACCGAGCCATCCGCCTCGCCGGCTGGACCGGGCGGCGGCTGCGCGGGTTGCGCACCAGCGCGCCGCCGCGATGCCGGCGCTTGACAACCGCTTGTCGGGTGGCGATGCTGCCGTCAAGGACGTTTGCTGCCGACGAGGCGATTATCTTCCGGGTTTCCGCGTCTCGGTCTGGGGAGGAAGGAGCAGGCGGTTGGCAAAGATCGACATCGGCGATCTTCTCGGAGATTGGGACGGCTACGAAGTCGTGGCCGTCGCGCGGCGTAGTGGAATGGTCGAGATCGAGTTGAACCCTGTCGGCGGGCTGCCTGGGGTCTGCACCGGTTGCGACCAGGAAGTGCCCACCGTACATGGGTACGAGCGGCGCCGGGTTCGCGATCTGCCGATCCTCGATACGCCGGCCAGCCTGATACTGCGACGGCGTCGGCTGGCATGCCCGCGGTGCGGTCCGAAACTGGAACGGTTGAGCTGGTTGGCCCGCTATGCGCGGGTAACGCAGCGGCTGGCGGACAGCGTGACGCAGATGTGCACGGTGATGACGGTCAAGCAGGTGGCGGAGTTCTACCGGTTGGGATGGGACACGGTGAGGGACCTGGACAAGCGGTTCCTGCAGCGTCGCTTCGAGCCGGTCGACCTGCACGGCGTGACCTATCTGGTGGTGGACGAGTTCGCGTTGCTCACCGGAAAGAAGTACGTCACCGTGATCACCGATGCGGTGACCAAGCGGGTGTTGTGGGTGGCCAGAGGGCACCGGCGCGAAAACATGCGGCCGTTCTTCGAGCTCCTCGGCAGCGCCGGTTGTCAGGCGATCAAGGCGGTCGCGATGGACATGAACAGCGCCTACGAGAAGGAAGTCCGGCACCACTGCCCGCAGGCCAGGGTCGTGTACAGCCTGTTCCACGCCGCGTTCAAGTACGGCGCGCGGCGCGATCAAGCGGCGGTGCCGGTGACGACGACGCCGAAAGCCGCCCACGGAAATCCCGGATGAGTCACTTTCTTGGGTTTGGAGTTGACATGCGGGTAAGCGGCGGCCGATACTTGCGCCAAAGACCGCCGGCCATCGAAATGTCGGGGTCATAAATTCAACCGAGGAGAAAAGTTATGAGTGTCGAATCCAGGACCATCGGCGAACTTCGCGAGCATCTGGTCGACAAGGCGACCACGGACGAAACGTTCCGCGCTCAGTTGATCGCGGACCCGAAGGCCGCCATCAGGGACGAGCTGGGGCTTGCGATTCCCGACGGGTTCACCATCAACGTGCACGAGGAGACTGTGGACGCCAGCCACTTGGTGCTGCCGCCGCACGCGGAACTCGGTCTGGCCGATCTGGAAGAGGCGGCCGGCGGAGCGGGCAATTGGCGTTACCGAGCGGACGGGTCGCGCTACTGGCATGAGGACGACAGCTTCTGGACTTTCTGGGACTAGACCGGCCGACTGGGAAACGGGGGCTTCCCGATCGTGAGCGCGGACGCCGGCCGATCGGCCGGCGACGCGCGCGCCACCTTCGCGTCTACCCTTGATGGGTGTCGGCCCCTGTTTCCACCGGCCCTGCTCGGCTGCTCCGGCTGGGAGCGTCTCCTGGACCGGGCCCGGCGGCTGCCCCGTTCGGTAATCGACGCCCATTTCGGCTTCGAGTTCCGTCTCGGAGAGCCGAGCCCGGCCGCCGACCTCTTCGTCGTCGTACTTCCGGCATCGGAGCTGGCGTATCACTATGTCCGGGAGGGAGCTCGCGCCGAACGAGGATCGCCGGCGGCCGCTCTTGCAGCCGGACTTCAGGAACAGGCCGCGAATCCGGATTCGTACCTTGCCCGCGGCGTGGCTGGAATGGTGCTGGAGTACGATCTGGCCGAGATCGAGCCAGGTCGGCCGCCGCCGGCCCCCGGTATATTCTTCACGCCACGAGGCTCCGCGCCGGGGTCGCGGGCGGAGTTCCATGAGCACGGAGATCCTGCCGGCCTGCTTGCGGCGCTTGCCGTGACCGCCGGCTGGAGCGGTCACGAGGAGGAGATCCCGATAGTCGAGCGCATCCTGGCGGCGCTGCCGGACACGGGCTATCTGTTCCAGGCGGGAGCGCTCCCGGGGCGCTCCCCGAAGGCGTTCCGGGCCGTTTTCAAGGGAATCGCGAAGGGGGCGGTTCCCGCCCTGCTGGAGCGGATCGAGTGGCCCGGCCCGGCGGCCGTGGCGGCGGACGTGCTTGCCGCGATGGACGACCTGGTCGCCTATGTCGCGGTCAGCATGGACGTGACGTCGCGCGGGCTGGGTCCGCGGCTCGGTCTGGAGTTGTACCGGCCGCCGAAGTGGTTCGCGGTCGATCGCACGGGGTGGCTCCCCTTCATCGCCCGGATCGAGGAGCGGGGCTGGTGCCTTCCGGCCAAGGCCGGCGGACTGCGGAGCTGGCCCGGTACCGAACGGCTGCTCGATGACGCAGGCATGCATGTCGTTCGCCAGGGCATCAACCACGTCAAGGTCGTCATCGACCCGCATGCCCCGACCGCGGCGAAAGCCTACGCCGGCATGGACGTCTATCCCTGCGGATCGACGCCCCGGCTGCGGTAGTGTCTGACGGGCCACGCGGCGGCGTTGCCGGTGCGGCCCCGGCGCGGTTCCGGGAGGCGGTGCGCGACGCGGTCGACCGGGGCCTCGGCTTCCTCGAAGCGGCCATCCGCGCCGACGGCGCCTGGGCGTCGCGGATCTACCGCAACCTGGACCTTACGGGACCAAGCCAGGACGAACACCCGCCCTTCGTGGCCGGCCTCGGCGCGCTTACGCTGGAAGCCTGCGGCGACCCCCGGTCCCGGTCGATCCGGGACCGGTCCGGGATGTACGTCGTCCGCTCCATGCGCTATCCGGGCACGTGGCGCTACTGGCCGAGTCTCCCGCGCGATCTGGACAGCCTGAGCGTCTGCTCCCAGGCGGTCCGGTGGCACCCCTGGGTGCTGTTCGGCGCCAACCTCGGACTCCTGCCGGCCGCGCAGGACGAACGGGGAAGGTTCAGGACCTGGATCGCCCCGCCCGCCGAGTCCAATGTCGCCGACAGCGTGGTGAACGCCAACGTCGTCGGCTACCTCGCGCTGCTGGGACGGAACGAGATCGGCGAACGGGCGGCGGCGTGGCTTGCCGGTCTGATCCGGGACGGGAATGCGGCGGGGACCTCCCATTACTATCCCGATACCATCGACCTGTACGACGCCGTCGCCCGCGCCCGCGGGCGGGGCGTGCCTGCGTTCGAGGACCTGGGGACGCTGCTCGTGGACCGTATCCGCGCACGGCGCGGCACGGACGGCGGGTACGGCGACACGCTGCGCACCGCGCGCGCCCTCTCCGCGCTGCACGTGCTGGGAGCGCCGCCGGCCGGCGACGGGTTGTGGGCCGCGCTGGAGCGAATCCTGAGCCGCCAACGGCCCGACGGAAGCTGGCCGGAGCACCGCTACTGGCAGGGACCCCTGCCGCCGAACCCGCCGACCGTGGGATTCGGCTGCGCGATGCTCGACACCGCTTCGTGCATCGAGGCCCTGGTCCGGTCCGTCCCGGTGCCGGCGCCCGGCGCGTAATACGACGCGTTCGACGGCGCCGGCCGGCGTCAGCAGGCAGGTCGCGCCGGCGCCGGGCCGATCAGGCGGACGTGCGGGGCGGACGCGCCGGGGTCGCGCTCGACCACCGCCTCCACGCCAAACACGTCGCGGAACCGCTGCGGGGTAAGCACCTCTGCAGGTGCGCCTTCGGCCACCAGCTCGCCCTCCGCCAGCAGCCCCAGCCGATCGCAATAGCGGCCGGCCAGCGACACGTCGTGGAGCGCCACCAGCACCGCCACGCCGCCGGCGGCTTCAGACCTCAAAGTCTCCATGGCCGCGAGCCGATGGCGGAGGTCGAGGCCGGCGACCGGTTCGTCGAGGAGCAGGACGCGCGCCTGTTGCGCCAGCGAGCGGGCCAGGAGCACCCGCTGCCGTTCGCCGCCGGAGATGCGGTCGAGCTGCCGGCGCTCGAACCGTTCGGTCTCGGTCCGCGCCATCGCCGCGCGTGCGATCCGCCGGTCCTCGGCGCCCTCCAGCGCGAAGCGGCTCAGGTGCGGATACCGGCCCATCAGCACCGTCTCCAGCGCGGTGAACGGGTGCGCGGCTTCGTGCTGTGGCAGATACCCGACCTGCCGCGCACGCTCCTGCGCCGGCAACGCCGTCAGCTCCGCCGGTCCCAGCCAGACCGAACCGGCGTCGGGGCGCAGCACGCCGGCCATCACCCGCAACAGGGTGCTCTTGCCGGCGCCGTTGGGGCCGACCAACCCGGTCACCCGGCCGGCGCGCGCGGCGAACGACATCGAGCGGAGTACCGGCGTCCCGGCCAGGCGCAGGGATACCGCGCGCGCCGCCAGCGGGCCGCCGCTCGGGGTCACGGCTCCACGTACGGCTCGAAATCGCCGAAGGTCACGTCGTGGAACCGGTCCGGGTACAGCAGCCGCGCGGTCACCTCGATGCCGCGCACGTTCCAGTGGGAGAGGGTCGTGTAGTAGCGCGGGTCGGCGACGATCACGCGTTCGCCGGCGATCGCTGGAACCGCGGCGATCGCCCGATCGGCCATCAGGTCGTCGCGCAACCGCGTCCCGCCGGAGTCGGCCGGCTGCGTGATCAGGATCACGTCCGGGTTCATGGCGGCGATCGACTCCACGCTCACCGCCTGATGGCCGGAGATGCCGTCGCGGGCCGCGGCGTTGACGCCCCCGGCCGCTTCGATGATGCCGCCTTCGGTCGAGCCGCCGCCGGCCGCGCTGATAGTCTCCGCGAAGCGGGCGATCGACAGGACCGCCGGCCGCGACGGGTCGCCGGGCGGCGGCACCCGTTGAGCGACCAGCGCCAGCCGCCGCTCGATATCGGCGACCAACTCCAGGGCGCGATCCTCGGCGCCGAGCAGATAGCCGAGCAGCAGGATGTTGGGGATGTTGCCGGCCGCCGAACTCTCCAGCTCCGAGCGCACGACCGGGACGCCGGCCTCCTCGATCAGGTCGACCAGGTCCGCCGTGGTGTACCGGGAGGCCACCACCACGTCCGGCCGCATCGCCAGCACCGCCTCGACCCCGCTCTGCACGGTCGCCATGCCGGCGACCTGATCGGCGACGTTGGAGTAGGTCGGATCGGCCGTGAACCGGCCCACGCCCGCGAACCGGCTGCGCGCGACCAGGGCCAGCAACATCTCGTCGTGGCCGAGCGAGAGGGCGACTATCCGCTGCGGGGGCGCATCCACGCGGACCCGCCCTTCCGAAGTCTCGATCTCGCGCGGCCAGCCCCGGTTCGATACGTCGACGATGCCGGGCACCGCCGGGTAGTCGACCGGCGTCTGCGCTGCCGCGCCGATCGCGCACGCCGCGAGCAGGCCGGCGCGGACCGCCGTCCGTAGCGGTTTCTTCCAGGTATCCATGATTCGCCTCCTCGTGGTATGGGCTCGTTGCATCGGCTCGTGGTACGGGTGCTCCGGTCGGCTTCAGGTGTCGGCTTACAGCATCCCCGCGCGCGCCTTGTGACGGACCAGCAGGAACAGGAAGAACGGCGCTCCGACTACGGCGGTGACGATGCCGACGCGCACCTCCGCCGGGGCGATGATCACGCGGGCGACCGTGTCGGCGGCGAGCAGGAACACCGCGCCGCCGAGGGCGCTCAGCGGGACCAGCACGCGGTGGTCGGCGCCGGCGATCAGGCGGAGCGCGTGCGGGACGATAAGCCCCACGAACGCGATCGTCCCTGAGAACGCCACCGCTGTGCCGGTGATCAGCGACGCGGCGAGCAGCAGGACGGTCCGGATCAGACCGACGCGCACGCCGAGCGCTCGCGCTTCCTCCTCGCCGATCATGAGCAGGTTCAGGTCGCGCGACAGCAGCACGGCGACCGCCATGCCGGCCAGCGCAAACGGCGCCGCGAGCCGCACGTCGGTCCACCGCGACGCATCGAGTCCGCCGGCAAGCCAGAAGATCATCTCGCGCTGCGCGCCGAACTCCTCGGTGAACAGCACGATCGCGGCGATGACGGCGGCGATGAACGCGCTCACCGCCACCCCCGCCAGCAGCAGCGCCGCCATCGAGAAGCGGCCGCCGACCGAGGCGACGGCGAACACCAGCGCCAGGGCGCCGCCGGCGCCGGCGAACGCCATGGCGGGCAGCGCCAGCGGCGACGCCGCCTGTGCGCCGACCGCGATTGCCGCCACCGCTCCCAGCGCGCCGCCGGTCGACACGCCGATGATGCCGGGGTCGGCCATCGGGTTGCGGAACAGCCCCTGCATCACGGCGCCCGCCACCCCCAAGGCGGCGCCGACGATCAGCGCAAGGGTGATACGCGACAGCCTGATCGTCTCGATGATGGCGCGCTCGGCATCGTCGGCCGCGAGGACGCGTACGCCGAACTGCTCCAGCAGGATGGCGGCGGTGTGAGAGAGCGGGATCGCGTACGGGCCGACGGCGGCGGCGGTCACGATCAGGGCCGCGGCGCAGGCGGTAAGCAGCGCGCTGCCGCACGCCAGCCGCGCGATGACCGGCGACCGCTCTATCGCGTGATCTGTCTGCTCGCCCCGCACCCCGAGCCGCTCCTTCGCCGCTGCTCTGCGCGCAGGGATGACGTCGCCGAACCGACCTGTCCCCCGATCCTGCCGCCGGATCGGGAAAAGGCTCGATCTGAGGCGCTCCCTGAGCGGAGAGCGGTCACTCAGCCGTGCCCGGCAGGTCTCCTGGCTCTCGGCTCGACGCCTGTCCCGCGCCTTCCCATCCGTTCGGGTCCAACCCTGTTGTGGACAGTGGCATTTGCGGGCGGCTTACCGGTCACAGTGGCGCCACCGCAGCGGATTCTCACCGCTTTCCCTGTTTCGGCCTTCGTTTCCGAAAGCACCGGGCAACGTCTGCCTTTCGTGATTGTCGGGCGGTAGACTATCGGCCCGCGCGTCCGGTGTCAACGCGCGGCCGATCGATCAGGAAGCGGCTCTCCGTCCGGAGGGACGTTTGGAGGTGGTCGCGCTCTTACGCTGGGCCGGGCGGCGTGCGGCGCGCGTGGCCGGTCCCCGCTCGCGGCGGAGTTGCAAGAGTTCCGCCGCCCGTTCGGGGGTGACCCGCTCGACGTCGTCTCCCGTACGGAGCGAGGCGTTGGTCTGCCCGTCGGTGACGTACGGTCCCCAGCGGCCGTCCTTGAGCACCATCGGCCGGCCGGTCGCCGGGTCGGCCCCCAGCTCGCGCAGGGGCGGCTTGGCCGCCTGCTGGCGGCGCCGCTTCGGCTGCGACAGGAGCTCCAGGCACGCCTCCAGCGTGACGCTGAACAGCAGCGCCTCGGAGTCGAGCGTGCGGCTGTCGGCCCCCTTTTGGATGTACGGCCCATAACGGCCGTTGCGGGCGGTGATCGGCGTGCCGTCGGCAGGGTCCACGCCCACGGTGCGCGGCAGCGACAGCAGCCGCAGGGCGTCCTTCAGATCGATGCTGTCGAGCGTCATCGACTCCAGCAGGGACGCGGTCCGGGGCTTCTTCTTGCCGGCGTCCTCGGCGGTACCGACCTGCACGTACGGCCCGAAGCGTCCCGCGCGGGCGATCACCGGCAGCCCGGTATCGGGATCGTCGCCGAGCACGCGGTCGTCGTTGGGCGCGTCGATCAGCTCCAGAGCGCGGTCGATGGTCAGCTCGTCGGGCGGTATCTGGCCGGGGAGGGTGGCCCGTTGCGGGCCGCGTTCCACGTACGGTCCAAAGCGTCCCACGCGCGCCACGACGTCGGCGCCGCTGCCGTCGGTGCCGATCGCGACCGAGTTGACCTGGCGCGCGTCGATCGATCCCAGCCGGTCCGAGACCATCGCCTTGAGTCCCGGCGTCCGACCATCGGGCTGTCGGCCGCCGGCGGCGTCCGCGCCGCCGCGCTCCGGCGCTTCGGCGCCGAAGTAGAAACGGCGCAACCACGGCTGCGGTTGCTCGTCACCGGTGGCGATGTTGTCGAGGTCGTCTTCCATCCGTGCGGTGAAGGTGTAGTCGACCAGGTCGGAGAAATGCTGTTCCAGCAGCCTCACGACCGAGAACGCGGTGAAGGTGGGGACCATCGCCGAGCCCCGTTTCCACACGTAGCCGCGGTCCTGGATGGTGTTCATGATCGCGGCGTAGGTGGACGGCCGGCCCACGCCCAACTCCTCGAGCCGTTTGACCAACGATGCTTCCGTGTAGCGGGCCGGCGGCGTGGTCTCGTGGCCGGACGGCTCCAACTGTTCCAATCCCAGCCGGTCACCCTCGGTCACCGCCGGGAGCGGATGCTCGGCGTCGCTGTTCGACCGCTCCGCCGCGCCCCCCTCGGCGTCGGTCCCCTCCGAGTAGACGCGGCGGAAGCCGTAGTGGCTGATCGTGGTGCCGGCTGCGGTGAACTCGGCGTCGCGTCCGTCCGCGGCGGCGGCGCCGGCGCGGACCTGCACCGTGCTGCCGGTCGCATCGGTCATCTGCGACGCGATCGTGCGCTTCCAGATCAACTCGTAGGCCGCCGCCTCGCCGCTCGACAAGGCGCCGCGCACCTCCTCCGGGGTGCGAAATCGATCGCCGGCGGGGCGGATCGCTTCGTGCGCTTCCTGAGCGTTCTTGACCTTCTTGGCGTAGCGGCGCGGGGACGGCGGCAGGGAGCTCCGGCCGAATCGCGCCGCGATGGCGTCGCGGGCGGCGCGCAACGCGGCCTGAGAGAGGGTGGTGCTGTCGGTGCGCATGTAGGTGATGTAGCCCTTCTCGTACAGCGACTGCGCCGCGCGCATCGCCGCGGCGGCCGACATGCGCAGTTTGCGGCCGGCCTCCTGCTGGAACGTGGAGGTCATGAACGGGGCCGCCGGGCGGCGCCGGTAGGGCTTGCGGTCCACGCCTCGCACGCGGAACTCGGTCTCCTTCAGCGCTGCGGTCAGGGCGCGCGCGGCCGCCTCGTCGAGGTGTACGGCGCCGGCGCGCTTGAGCGTGCCGTCCTGCGCGAAGCTGGAGCCGCCGGCGACCGGCTTGCCGTCCAGGGTGGCGAGCGCCGCGGTGAAGTCTCGCGGCGCGGCGGAGTCGACCGGACCCAGGACGCCGAAGGTCGCCCTCAGGCTCCAGTAGTGTGCCGCCACGAACGCCATGCGTTCGCGCTCGCGCTCGACGACGATGCGGGTGGCGACGCTTTGCACGCGGCCGGCCGACAGGCGCGGCTGGACCTTCTTCCATAGCACCGGCGACACCTCGTAGCCGTACAGGCGGTCCAGGATGCGCCGCGCCTCCTGGGCGTCGACCAGTCGGCGGTCGATGCCGCGCGGGGCGGAGATCGCCGCCTCGATCGCGGGCCGGGTGATCTCGTGAAACACCATGCGCTTCACGTCCATGCCCTTCGGCGGGTCGAGCACCTGGTACAGGTGCCAGGCGATCGCCTCGCCCTCGCGGTCCTCATCGGTGGCCAGGTACAGGACCTCGGCCGCGGCGAGCAGGTCCTTCAGCTTCCTGATCTGCCGCCGCTTGTCGGGCGACACCACGTACAGCGGCTTGAACCCTTTGTCGACGTCGATACCCAGGCGCGCCCAGGGCAGCTCCTTGTAGCGGGCGGGGACGTCGGCGGCGCTCCGCGGCAGGTCGCGGACGTGGCCGATCGACGATTCGACCACGAAGCCGTCGCCCAGGAAGCGGGCGATGGTGTTGGCCTTGGCCGGCGACTCGACGATGACCAGGGCCTTGGTGGCTTTCTTGGGCACGGGCAGAACATACGGCCCGTGCGCCGACCGTTGTCAAGCCAGGGTGTCGCCGATCGCCTGCAGCGGGGTGAAGTCGCGGTTGTTCTGGAACCACGGGCGGTCGTCGTTGGTACAGGCGTTGCTGCACGCGTTGTAGATCAGGTACAGGATCGCGCGCCGCCACGGGGAGATGTTGTTCGCCGAGCCGTGGATGAGGTTGCAGTCGACCAGCGCCACGGTGCCGGCGCCGCCGATCAGCGGCTCGATGCCGTGCTCGTCCGCCAGCCGCGCGACGGTGGCGCGGTCCAACTCGTACAGCGAATAGCCCTTGGCGTCGCGGTGCAGCTCGATCGAGTCGATGAACCCGTGGCGGTGCGACCGCGGGATCACCAGCAGCGGCGAGCGCTCCACCGAGCAGTCGTCGACGAACACCGACGCCATGATGCAGTCGGGCCGCTCCATGCCGTCCACGCGCCGCCACGCGCTGTAGTCCTGGTGCCAGTCCCAGCGCGCCCCGGAGCCGAAGCCCTCCTTGGGGTTGAGCCGGCTCTGATGCAGGTACACCTCGTCGTCCAGCAACTGCCCGACCGGTTCCAGCAGCCGCGGCAGCAGCGACAGCCGGCGGAACGGTTCAGAGTAGAGATGCGCCCCGAACACCAGCCGCGCGCCGGACCCGTCCTGCTCGCGGATCACCTCCGGCCCGGTCCGACTCAGGACCTCCGGGAGAGCCGCGCGCAGCGCCTGCACCTCCGCCGGCTCGAGCAGCCCCTCGAACAGCAGGTACCCGACCTCCTGGTACTGCCGGACCTGGCCTTCGCTCAGCCGCACGGGTACGTCGAATTCAAGGTACATTCACCCATGATGCAGGAGCCTACCCCATGAGCGTACGTTCCACCGCCGGTACGCGGAGCCGCAACCCCGGCGCGCTGGACGGCCCGAGCAAGAATCGCCCGTCGGTATCGCGGGCCAGCCTGCGCCGCGCACTGGTCACCATCATCTGGCCGCGACGCTGGCTGCTGCTGCTCGGGCTGGTCCTGATCGGCATCAACCGGCTGGCTGGTCTGGTGCTGCCGGGGGCATCCAAGGTGCTCGTCGACGATGTCATCGGCGCGCAGAACACGTCGCTGCTGCCGCTGCTGCTGGTCGCGGTGGGCGCCGCCATGCTGACACAGGCGGCCAGCTCGTTCCTGCTGACGCGGCTGCTCAGCGTGCAGGCGCAGCGCCTGATCGCGATGCTGCGCGCCCGCGTACAGCGCCACCTGATCCGCCTGCCGGTAGCCTTCTTCGATGACAATCAGACCGGCGCGCTGGTGTCGCGCGTGATGCGGGACGTGGAGGGGGTCCGCAACCTGATCGGCACCGGGCTGGTGCATCTGGTGGGCGGCGGGCTCACCGCCGTCGTCGTGCTGATCCTGATGCTGCGCATCAGCTCGCAGATGACGCTGTTCACGCTGGTGCCGCTGGCGGTGTTCGGCGTCGTGTCGGGCAAGGCGTTCCGGTCGATCCGTCCGATCTTTCGCGAACGGGGCGCCATCAACGCGGAGGTGACCGGGCGGCTCACCGAGTCGTTGGGCGGCATCCGCGTGATCAAGGGCTTTCACGCCGAGTCGCATGAGGACGAGGTCTTCTCGCGCGGCGTGGAACGCATCTTCGACAACGTGCGCAAGTCGCTCACCGCAACCAGCCTGCTCACCAGCGGCGGCGTGCTGATCATGGGGCTCTCCGCGGTGCTGATCATGGGCGTGGGCGCCGCCCTGATCCTGCGCGACGCCATGACGATCGGCGACTTCGTGTCGTTCAGCCTGTACCTGGGCTTCATGATCGCCCCCATCGTGCAGATGAGCCGCATCGGCACCGAGATCACCGAGGCGTTCGCCGGTCTGGACCGGACGGAGGAGGTGCTGGCCAAACGGCCCGAAGGGGACGAGCCGGGCCGCACGGTGAACCTGTCGAGGGTGCGCGGCGACATCGCCTTCGAGCGGGTCTCCTTCGGGTACCGGGAGGACCAGGCGGTGCTGCACGACGTGAGCCTGCAGGTTGAAGCCGGCACCATGACCGCGCTGGTCGGCACATCCGGATCGGGCAAGACCACGATCGCGGGATTGGCCGCCTCGTTTCTGCTGCCCGATTCCGGCGTGGTCACCGTCGACGGTCACGATCTGACGACCGTCACCCTGGACAGCTACCGGAGTCAGCTCGGCGTGGTGCTTCAGGACGAGTTCCTGTTCGAGGGCGCCATCCGCGACAACATTCTCTTCGCGCGCCCCGACGCCGGCGAGGAGGCGCTGCTGCAGGCGGTGCGCGCCGCGCACGTCGACGAGTTCACCGACCGGTTCGACGACGGGCTGGAGACCCTCATCGGCGAGCGCGGCGTCAAGCTGTCGGGCGGACAGCGGCAGCGGGTGGCGTTGGCGCGCGCCATCCTGGCCGACCCGCGCGTACTGATCCTGGACGAGGCCACATCGAACCTGGACACCGAGAGCGAGGCGCTGATACAGCAGAGCCTCGCCGAGCTGATGGTGGGGCGCACCACGCTGGTGATCGCCCACCGCCTCAGCACGATCCGGCGCGCCGATCAGATACTGGTGGTGGAGGAGGGGCGGATCGTCGAGCGCGGCACCCACGACCAGCTCGTCGCCGCGGACGGACGCTACCGCCGGCTCTACGAGTACCAGGCGCGCATCTGACCGGTTTACGCCGCCCGGTCAGGCGGCGCGGCGCGCGACGTCGATGAGGGCGCGGATGTAGCCGATCGCGTAGGCGCGGCCGCGGTGGCCCCAGGCGGTGTCGTCGACCATTGCCGGCACGTGGTCGGTGATCAGGAAGCCGGTGAAGCCGACCTCGTGCAGCGCCTGCATCACCGCGAACGTGTCGACGTTGCCCTGGTCGATGAAGCACTCGTTGAAGCACGGCACCTCGCCCTGTACGTCGCGGAAGTGCACGTAGACGATGCGGTTCCGGCCGCCGAAGTGGCGCACTGCGTCCAGCACGCCGCTCGGCCCCATCTCCGACCAGCAGCCCATGCAGAAGTCCAGGCCGTGGTTGGGACTGTCGAAGGTGTCGATGGCGCGCTTGAAGCCTTCGAAGTTGCGAAAGATGCGTGCCACGCCGCCGAGCGACGGTACCGGCGGATCGTCCGGGTGCAGCGCCAGGGTGACGCCAGCCTCCTCGGCGACCGGCAGCACGGCGCGCAGGTAGTAGTCGTAATTGGCCCACATCTCGGACTCGTCGAACTCGCGTCCGTGGCTGAGGGGCGCGTCGCGGTGCTCGGCCAGATCGAAACGGGTGGCCCGCGCGCCGCCCCGCAGCAGCGCGCGCTCGGGCGAGCGCCACACCTGGTTCGGCATCCAGTGGTAGCCCAGGATCGGGATGCCAGCGCGGCCCATGTTGCGGATGGTCGCCTGCACGTGCTCGATCTGCTCGTCGCGGCCAGGCAGGCCCAGCATGGCCTTGTCGTAGAAGGTCACGGGCACGTTCTCCAGGCACATCAGCCGCAGCTCGGCGGCATCGGCCCGCTTCCGGAGCGCTACCAGGTCGGCCAGCTCCCACCGCTCGTCGCCGGGCAGGTCGGGTGTGTTCATCAGGAAGTCGTCGGCGCCGAGTTGCTTGATGAAGGCCAGCTTCTCGTCGGTGAGCCGGCTGAACTGACCCAGTCCGATCCTCATCTCGTTCGCTGATCGCATGTCGTCCTCCTCTCCTTCCGTTTACGCGGTCTTCTGCCTGCCCTGGGTGACGTGGAACGCCCAGATGCCGGCAGAACGCAGGTGGAAGCGAATATAGACCGGCCGGCCCCGCAGCCGTGCCAGATCGGGACTGCCGCCCCAGGTGACGGTTCGGGAGACGTGGTCGCCCGTGATCGGATCGCAATCGGTCAGCGCGAAACCGGGAAGCGCCTGACCGGGGTACTCGGCAATCTCGGCGCGCAGCTCGCCTGCGGCGCGGCAGTTCACCTGCAGCTCGGAGCCGTCCAGCGACAGCTCGCGCGTCAGCAGCCAGCCCTCCCCAGCCGCATGCTGCTCCACGAAGCGGTCGCGCCGGATGCGCAGCGCGCCGATCGCGGTTCGACCGTCGATCTGACCCCGCTCCCATCGTGAGCCGGTATAGAACAGCAGCCGGTCCCGAGCGGCCGGATCGCCGGGCGCCGCAGGAACCGGATCGAGCCCGGCGGTCGCCACGCCGACGCTATCGCGGTCGAAGTCGCCAGCGTGGCCGGTAGGGCGCAGGAACGGCTCCGCTCCCGGCGTCCGCTCCCATCGATGGCCGTCGGTGGAGAAGGCGATCTCGATCCGCATGCGCTGCTCGTGCAGGTCGTCTTCCTCGAAGGCGGCGAGAAGCCCCACCAGCGTACTGCCGTGGGGGAAGATCGCGATGCTGTCGAACTCGTTGCGGTCTCCCTCGGCGGGCGCCAGCACCGTCCGCACCTTCGACCACTCGATCAGGTCGCGGCTCTCGGCGATCGCCACGCGGCGCCGGTGATGCACCTTGCTCCGTCCCGGCCAGATGCCGGAACCGAAGGCATACGGGCGGAGATATGCCGTCCACGTGCCTCTGCCGGTGTCGAACAGCAGGTTGAGGTTGCAGTCGTGCCGCTGGGGCATCACCGGATTGCCGTCGTACGGTCGCCAGCGCAGGCCGTCGGGGGAGAGCGCGAGCTCCTCTCCCGATCTGCCGGACGGATCCTTGCCGCCCTTGTGCAGCATCTTGTAGCGCCGCGACGGATCGGGGTCGGCGCGATCCATGACGACCGAAAACGCGCTGCAGTTGTCGTGCGCCCCGCGGTAGAGGATGTTGGTGCGCCGGTGTTCGCCGTCGGGGATCAGGTCGAGGAGCGGTTTCTGCCATGCGATGCCGTCATCGCTTTCGGCGTAGAGCAGCAGGTAGGGCGGGATGATGAGGCTGCCGGGATGTCCGCGCAGCGGCGGCAGGGTGCCGTACCACATCCGCAGTCTGCCGGAACGCTCGTCTGCCAGCACCGTGGGGCCGAACGCCTTCTGGTGCTCCCAACTCAGTTCCGGCTCCAGTACCGGGCCGGTGCGCTCCGGCGGCGTGACGCGCCGTACCACGCCGCGCCGATCCTCGACCAGACCGCCGTGCCCGAGCAGATGCGTGCCGGTGCCGATGGAGAGCGGCTCGCCCGCGAAGTAGGCGCCAGCTTCGAGAGGCGCCCAGTGCGCCACGTCGATCGGCCGGTACCGTGGCATCGCGCTATCCTCTGTTACCTCAACCGTCCTCAGCTTAGTACGAACCTCGCTCGACGCGCACCGGGTCGTGTAACCGCACGCACCGTAACGCCTGTATCGACGGCTCAGCCCAGGTCGATGCCGTAGTCGGCCGGGTCCACGCCGGAGTCCTCGGCCAGTCCGCGCAGGCTGATGAGCACGTCCTCCGGCAGCTCGATCCCGTCGCGCAGCGCCTGCTCGCGCCGTTCCCATTCCATTTGTCCGGGCAGGTAGATACGCTGGCCCGGGGCCATTTCCGCGCTCGCGATCTCCGCGCTCATGGCGCCGAGTCGCCGATGGAACTCGTCCGCGGGCATGATCGCGCTCACGTCGATGGCGATGAAGGCATGCCCCTGGTCGGAAGGCTCCGGGTCGTCCGCGACCCAGCTATGGACGGCGCTCATCATCGCCGATCCGGTGAGGACCGCGGTCAGTATCTCCACGAACACCGCCAGTCCGTAGCCCTTGTGGCCGGCCATCGGGAGCTGCGCCCCCGCCTCCGGGAAGATGGTGGGGTCGGTGGTGGGGACGCCGGCCTCGTCCACCAGCCAGGTGTCCGGGATCGGCCGCCCCTCGTTCTTGGCGGCGAAGATCTTGGTCGCCGCCACCGCGCTGGTGGCTACGTCCAGCATGATCGTACGTTCGGTTCCGGTCGGCGCCGCGTAGGCGATCGGGTTGGTGCCCAGGATGCGGCTCTTGCCGCCGGGGACGGTCATGCACGGCTCCACGTTGCACATGGACATGCCGAACATGCCGTGCTCGGCGATCAGGTTGGCGTAGTAGCCCGCTGCCCCGTAGTGGCTGCTGCGCCGGACGCCGACGTATGCCATGCCGGTCTTCCGCGCTTTGGCGACGGCGGTCTCGACCGCCCGGCAGGAAATCGCCGGCGGCATGCCGTCCCTGGCGTCGACGATCGCCCACGACGGTCCTTCGGCGACGATCCGTTCCTGCGCGCCGGCCACCAGTCGGCCGCGGCGGGCGTTCTTCATGAGCCCGCGGATCTGCCGCGTGCCGTGCGTGAAGGTGCCCCAGGTGTCGGTGGTGACGAAGACGCGGGCCGACAATTCCGCATCACGTCGGCTGAGCCCCGCCCGGCGCATCGCCTCGATGCAGAACGCCTCCAGCGCTCCGGCTCGAATCCTCACGGCTGCCATCGATTCATGATCCTTCCGTCGATACGCAGGAGAGTGGCAGCCCGGGAGGGCTACCGTTACCAGTTATCGACGGGGTTCCAGGAGCCACCGGCGACCGTTTGCAGATCGCTTTGGCTCAGCCGGCTGCCGGGGGGAAGAATCAGATGCGCGGTCGCGTCGCTATCTTCGTGAACTTCGATCGCCATGGACGCCGGAATGGCGACGCCCAACTCCTGGCTGATCGCTCTCTTCGGATCGCTGAGCAGCCGCGCCCGAAAATTCGCGTCCTCGGTCGCCTTGCCGACGATCTTCGCCCGCATGTCCTGTGCCGTTTCCATAGCTTAGCTGCTCCTCCTCGAGAAATCGTGATAGTTCCGTGGCACGCTGCCGCTCTTCCAGCGAGAAGCGCCCTTGTCCACAGCATCAGCGGCGGTCGTTCCGGCGTCAACCTCCCGCCCGAAGAACATGGCTTATCCGGGATTTCCGTGGGCTTGCGGGCGGCAGGTGGTGATTCACGCGCCGTCGGGCGCTGTCAGCGCCGCGCGGGTGTAGGTGATCGCGCGGTCCATGACCGCCCAGGGGTCCTCGGGTCCCTCGTACTCGGGCGAGACGGTGCCGTCGTAGCCGAGCTCGCGCAGCCGCTCGATCGCCGCCGGCAGCGGCACGATCCCTTCGCCCAGATCGACCGCCTTGAACCACGGGCCGCCGCGCGTTCCCTGCCAGGACGCGCCCGGGAGTTCGTTATCCAGCGGAATCCAGTCCTTCACGTGCACGTGGATCGTGTACGGGAACACCCGGTCGAGCGCCGCGATCGGGTCGTAGCCGGCCATGACGAAGTTGCCCACGTCATAGACGGTCCGGACCCGGTTTCCCAACCGCTCGCAGGCGTCGATCACCCATTCGGGACCGCCGTAGATGTCCCCGCGAAACCCCAGGTTGGCGACCAGCAGGACCAGCCCGAGCTCGCGCGCGACCGGCAGGCTCCGCTCGACCGCCTCGCACAGCCACTCCCGGCACTCCTCGCCGGTCAGGTCGCTGTCCCAGCCCGGCATCGACGGCAGGATGAGGATGGAGCCTGCGCCCAGCCGGGCCGCGACGCGCAGCCGCTCGTGGAACCGGTCGGTGCCGGCCGCGCGCTCGCCCGCATCGCGGGAGCCGACGTGACAATTGACGTCGCACGCCAGCACCTTCATGCCGGTCTCGGCGATCGCGTCGATCCTGGCGACCTCGTCCTCATCCGCGATCCACGGGTCGTAGAGCTCGAGCGAGGTGATCCCGCGCCGGCGGAACCAGCGGATCGCCCTGGCATTGTCGATCGGTCGAGGGCCGGTGATCGGTCCGAACGCGTAGCTGTATCCGACGATCTCCATGCGGCGATTATGGACGCCGGCGCGTCGCCGGCAAGCTCCGGGGTCCATCGGGACGCCGGTTTTGGCGAGTCCGAGCATGTCGGTCAGTCCCGAAAGGGGTCGATCTCATCCGGCGCTGCCATGGCCACGCCGATCGGCTCCAGCACGTGCACCACGCGGATCGTGCGATCGTGGTAGCGCAGCACCTCCTCGATCCGCTTGTAACAGTGGGGCGACTCGTCGGTGCCCGCGCCGCGGAGCTCGACGCCGCGCCGGTCCAGCCACTTGCGCATCATCTCGCGGGTGATATTGCCTTCGGTGAGTTGAATCCGTCGCCCGCGGCGGAACCGCGACTTGCCGGCCGCTTGCGTGCGCGACAGGACTCGGCCCGCGCCGTGGATGGTGGAGCGCAGTGCCAGCTCGGACTCCGGGCCGTCGATTCCCTCGATGACGACCGAGATGTCGCCCATGCTGCCGCCGACGAAGCCGCGCTGGCCGGGGAAGGCGGGGGTCGCGCCCTTGCGCACGACCCAGAGGTCCTGGTCGAAGTGGCGCTCCTGCCAGGCGAAGTTGTGGTGGTTGTGCACCTCCTCGACGATGCGGGCGCCGAGCAGCCGGGCGACCCGCGCGCATACCCAGTCCCGGCCGGCGTACGCGTAACGCCCGGCCAAGTGCATGCAGGCGAGGTATTCCCGGCCCAGGTCGCTTGCCGTGTCCAGGAGCACCGGGTCGACGTGCGTGCCGTCGGAGCCGCCGCCGGCCTTGATGAAGTGGGTGGCCAGCTTGTGGCCCAGGCCGCGCGAGCCGAAGTGCACGCCAACCCAGACGCGGCCCAGCTCGTCGACGAGCAGGTCGACGTAGTGGTTGCCGGAGCCGATGGTGCCGAGCTGTGTGCGCGCCAGTTCGCGCAGCGCCACAGCCTCGGGGATGTCCCACGCCGGGTCGTCGTCGAACAGCTCGTGATCCGCCGGCTCCGGGTTCTTGCGGCCGATGCCGAACGACAGGGTGCGCCACAGGTCGTCCATGATGCGCCGGATGTTGCGGCGGACATCTTTTGCATCGGCGTCCAGCAGCACCGCCTTGTTCCCGCAGGCAATATCGAAGCCCGCCCCGGACGGGCTGATCCGATCTGCGTAGGCGATGACGCCGCCGATGGGCACGGCGTAGCCGAGGTGGTGGTCGGCCATGAGCGCCGCTCGCTCGGCGCTCCCGGCGCAGCGCCGCATCTGAGCTACCGCTCCCACGTCGGCCTCGCCCCAGATCGGGATGCCGTCGAGCATCCGATACCCCCGGCCGTTACCGGCCGCGTCCGGTTCCGTAGTCGTCATCGCAGTCGGCGTCGATGGCCGCCTTGAGTTCCCAGCGCCCGCACCTGATCGGCCGGCACCGCCAACCCGGGATCGACCCCGAGCGGTTCCTGGACCTTCCTCATGCCGGCGCGGTCACAGGTACGGTGGGCCATGGTCAGTGCACGTGATACGCGTCGAGCAGTTCCCGCAACGACACCTCGTCACGTTCCAGCAGCTCGAACAGCGGCGCCTCCACGTCCAACACCGCCTGCGCCTGTTGCGGGACCCGGTCGGCGATCTCCGTCGGTATCGTCAACAGCCCGCTCTCATCGCCGTGCAACAGGTCGCCCGGATTGATCGTGAGCCCGCAGATCTCCACGGGGACGCCGAAGTCGACGATCGCCGGGATGCCGTGCGAGACCACCAGACCGGCAGCGAAGAGCTGGAAGCCGGGCACGCGCCGCTCGATCCCCGCGCGGTCGCGCACGCCCCCGTCGGTGACCATGCCGGCGGCGCCCAGGTGCCTGAGCGCCCGCGCGGTCATGTCACCGCCGAAGCAGGAGCGCAGCCGATCCTGCCCCACGTGCTTGACCACGTACACGCTCGGTTGCGGTGCCGCCGCGATTCGCTCGAACAGCTCGGTAAGGCGATCAGGACGCGGATCGGCCGGCGTGGTCGTGTCGGCGATCGCCGTGAACGCATGGCCCACCAGCGGCGCGCGCTCCGGAAACAGGCACGTCAGTTCCATGTTCGCGTAACCGGCGGTCCGGTCACGCACCGTGAATCGCTCCACCGCGTTCATCACCGTCGGGCTGTCGAACCGCCGCAACGCCTCTATCGTCCGTTCGCTCACCGCTCCGGCCATGGCACCTTCCTCAACGATCGCCTCCTCAACGCCCGGGTATCGGTCAGGGGCGATGTCTCCGGCGCGCGTCGGGACCCATTCTACCCACTGCCGTCCGGCTACGGTACAATGCCGGCAGTCCCGCAAATGGTGACACCAGCACCATGCCGCAAGAAGGCACGCCGACCTGGGCCGGAAGAGCCTTGAGCGCGATCTTCGGTGGATACCAGGTACGCATAGATCCTTGGGAGGTCGATTACGGCGATCAGACGCCGCTCGGGTCCGTGGATCACCGGCCGGACGAGGTGGATCACGAGGTCGAAGTAGCCGATGCGGACTGGGCGGCAATCGGGCCTGCGGATCGCGGCGTTCCACTCCCCGAATGCGTCGTGTTCATCGACGGCGTCCGCAGGCTGGAGGCGCGGGCGCAGGTGCGGCATGACGAACGGCTGATCTACGGCGGATTCGGAAGCTATGCCGTGGGCGCTGTGGTCATGCGCGACTCGGCAGCGAAGTTCGGCCCGGTTCGCGTGTTTCGCAGCTTCGTGCTCGGCGCCGGCCTCTGCCCGCCGGCTCCGGTTCGGGTCCGCAGCGATCTTGAATATCGCGCCGAGAGTACGCCGAGGACGGAAGCCGACGCGCCGTTGCGCCATGTTCAGGACGCCATGCGGGACGCGGAAGCGGCGCTGGCTACGACGCTGTGCGGCGCCGGTACGCTGGTCATCGTCGATGGCCCGCTCAGCTTCGTGCCGGAGCGGCCGGAGCAAGCGTTGGGCTACATCAAACGCTTGCACGATCTCTACCTCCCGAGCCGGTTCCTCCCGCTCCTGGCGCACCTTCCGCGAGGCGCGCGGACGCCCCTGTTCGCGATTCGGAGCGCCACGTCCGGGTTCTCCCGGTACGCCTGGTTTCAGCGGCTCGCCGAACCCGGTCCCGGTGCGGCCGAGTTGCACGGTCTGGTGCGCCTGGAGGTGGGAGCGACCGCCGGCATGGACGCGGCCCGCGATCTCGCCGGTGCCGCCGCCGCGTGGCTGCCGAGAATCGCGCCGCATCGCGCCAGAGATCCGCGGTCGCCGCAGAACCTGCTGCCCATCGGCGCGCTCGAACAGCGGCTGCGCGCCCGGCTCGGCGACGCGCGGCTGATTCGACGCTGGATCGAAGCGCTGGTGGCAAAGGAGGCGGCGGATGGGTGAACGGGAACGGACGCCCGAGCTGCCGGTCGGCGTGGTGCTCGGATCGGAAGACGCCGGTCCGCTCGAATTCTGGGTTGGCGTGGGTGAGGGCCGTTTCCTGCAGCTCGACGATCTCGTGACGGTCGAAGCCGTCGTCGATGGCACTGCGGTACGCTTCTACGGCATCGTCGACCTGGTCCGCAAGCGGTACGAAGGCGCGCAGTTCGACTCGGATGCATTCCGGGCGTCGGCAGGCTTCCTGCCGGTGGATGTCTCCTATGCCGCTCACGTTCAGGTTACGCGGATCGACCCGGAGGTGTTCGTCCCGCCGCATCCCGGCAGCGACGTGTGCATCGTCCACGGGGAGCAGTTTCGGCGCGCGCTGTTCATCGATCGGATGGAACGCAAGGTGGTCATCGGCGCTACGCGCACCGGCGAAGCGGTTTTCGCCAACCTCGATTTCCTGGATGGGGCCAGAGGCGCGCACGCATCGATCAGCGGCATCTCCGGCGTCGCCACCAAGACCAGCTACGCGACGTTCCTCCTCTATTCGCTGTTCCACTCCGACGCCCTGGGGCCGGACGCCGCCAACGCTCGCGCGATCATCTTCAACGTCAAGGGCGAGGACCTGCTGTGGCTCGACAAGGAAAACCGCCACGTCGATGCGGACGCCGCGGCCAGCTACCATACCCTCGGACTCGACGCCGGACCGTTCGAGGCCGTCGGTTTCTTCGCCCCGACCCGGCGGTACGGCGACGTGCTCGTGCCCGAGGTAGGCAGCCGCCACGAGGGTGTGCAGCCATACGCCTGGACCCTGCGCGAATTTGCCCGCGACCATCTGCTGCGCTTCGTGTTCTCCGAGGCGGAAGACGCCCGCTCCCAGCTCTCGTTCCTGATCTACCGGGTCGAACGGGAGTTGGAGCGAGCGGCGCGCAGCGGCGACCGAAACGCCCCCGATGACCCCGGAATCACCTTGGACGAAACCGACCTTGCGAGCTTCGACGATCTGCTCGAGCTGCTCGATGGCGGAACGCTGGACCGGATGGCCCGGAGCGCCGCTCCCGGCACCCTGGACGCCTTCCGCCGCCGCCTGCACGCCGCGGCCCAGCACATGGGTCATCTGGTGCGCGGCGACCGCGAGACCGCTCGTCGGCGCATCGACTGGCAGGCGCATCAGGTCGCGGTCGTGGACATCCATACCCTGCACCAGACGGCGCAGATGTTCGTGGTCGGCGTGCTGCTCAAGCGGATGATGCAGGACAAGGAGCAGCAGGGTACGGCGCGCCCGCTGGTCTTCGTGGTGCTGGACGAACTCAACAAGTACGCGCCGCGGTCCGGCTGGAGTCCGATTCAGGACGTCCTGCTCGACATCGCCGAACGCGGGCGCTCGCTCGGCGTCTCCCTGTTCGGCGCTCAACAGACCGCGAGCGAGGTGGAGCGCCGGGTGGTCGCCAACGCGGCGCTGAAAGTGGTAGGACGCCTCGACGCCGCCGAAGCGGAACGCGGCGAGTACGGCTTCCTGACCCAGGTGGCCCGACGGCGCGCCACGATGCTCTCCCCGGGCACGATGATCGTCACCCAGCCGGAACTGCCGACCCCGGTGCTGGTGAACTTCCCGTTTCCGTCCTGGGCGACGCGACAGAGCGAGGTGAAGGATCCCGCCGGGGACGACGATCCGTTCGCCCGCGCGTAATGAAGCCCCTTGAGAGAAGCCCCATGAGAGGTCCCGCCGTGAGAGAAGATTCATGAGAATCGTGCACACCAGCGACTGGCACGTCGGGCGCCACTGGAAGGGCCTGCAGCGCCTGGACGAAATGGCGGCAATCCTCGATCACCTGGCCCGCTTCATCGAGCGGGAGTCGATCGACCTGGTCCTCCACTCCGGCGACGTCTTCGACAGCCGGAACCCGACGGGCGAGGCCGAGCGGCTGGTCAACGAGTTCCTGGTGCGCGCCGGCCGTACCGGCGCCCGCACCGTGCTGATCGCCGGCAACCACGACGATCCGCGCCGGTTCGACGCCCGTGCGCTGCTGGCCGAGGGGGCCAACGTGCATATCGTCGGTCGGCCCAGGCGAGCGGACCGCGGTGGCGCGTTCATGATCGAGACCCGCGGCGAGAAAGCCGTCGTCGCAGCCCTGCCCTTCGCCTCGCCCGGGGTGTGGGTCTCCGCGTTGGACATCGCCGGCGACGAGGCGGCGGCTCGCAGCAAGTACGCGCATATGTTCCAACGGGCCGTAGCGAACCTCTGCGGGGCGTACCGCGACGACGCGGTCAACCTCCTGTTGGCCCATACCCACCTGGAGGGCGCGGTCTTTGGTGAGTCCGAGCGTCGGGTCCACTTGTCCGAGGATTGGGCAGCCACGCCGCAGACGTTGCCGCCGACCGCCGCCTACATCGCGCTCGGCCACATCCACAAGCAGCAGAAGGTAGCAGGCACGCTGCCCGCCTGGTACGCCGGCTCACCGTTGCAACTCGACTTCGGCGAGGTCGGCCAGGAAAAGAGCTTCCTGGTCGTCGAGGCGACGCCGCGCCGGCCGGCGCGGGTTGAGCGCGTGCCCTACGAAGGCGCCCGGTCGCTGCGAAGCATCGCGGGGACCATGGACGAGTTGGCGGCGGCCGCCGGCCGGGATGACTGCTGGCTGCGGGTTACGGTCAATCTCACCGGAAAGGATCCGGACGTCAACCGCAAGGTGCGCGAGATACTGCCCCGCGCGCTGGTCGTGCGCGTCGACCTGCCTCAGGCTGAAGTACGGAACGGCACCCGGCCGGAAGCCGGTGCGTCGGCGATCGAACGGTACGCAGCCTACCACCGGCGGGCGTACGAACGGGAACCCGAGCCGGTCGTGAGCGCCACGTTTCAGCAACTCCACGAACAAGCTATGGAGGACACCTGATCGATGCGTCCGATCCATCTCGATGTCGAAGGTCTGGCCTGTTTCAAGGAGAAGCAGGAGATCGACTTCTCCGATCTGGACCTGTTCGCGATTTGCGGTCCGACCGGCGCCGGCAAGTCGACCTTGCTCGACGCCGTCCTGTTCGCGTTGTACGGCGAGGTCCCGCGGGTCGGCAAGCAGGACCTGAAGGAGATGATCTCGGCCGGACGCGAGCGCGTGAGCGTGCGATTCGACTTCGCCGTCGGCGACCGCCGGTACCGAATCGCGCGCGCGTTGCGTACCAGGGGATCGGCCAGCGTTCGCTTCGAGGAGCATGACGGGGCGGATTTCAACACGGTTCTCGCCGATCAAGTGCGCACGGCGTCCCAGGAGGTGACGCGCCTGCTCGGGCTCGACGTCGACGCGTTTACCCAGGCGGTCATCCTGCCGCAAGGCGAGTTCGCCAGGTTCCTGAAGGCAGACCCGCGCAAACGCCGCGAGATGCTGCGCACGCTGCTGCGGCTCGACGTGTACGAACGGATGCGACAGGCGGCGCAGGAGGTATCCAACTGCAGGAAGTTCCAACTCGAATCGTTGGAGCACCGTCTGCGTGACGAGTACGGCGGCGTATCCGGCACGGCGCTTGCGGAGCTGCGGAGCGCGTGGCAGGAGGCGCGAACGCTGCTCGAAGATCGGCGCAAGGAAGCCGGCGACGCTGAGAACCGGCTCATCGAAATCCGGGAGCGGCGCGCGAAGACGGCGGACCTCACGAAGCATGAGGCACGAATGGCGGACCTCCACCGCGGCGCTGCGAGGATCGAGGAAGCGCGGGGGGAACTCGAGACGGCACGCCGGGCCGCCGATCTGGTTCCGCTGATCGCGGAAGCGGACCGAGCGACGCGTGATGCCGGCGCCGCGAGGAACGAGGCCGAGCACGCCCGGCACGCGCGTGAGACGGCCGCGCACGACCATGCGGAACGTTTGCGGGAGCTGGCACGGGCAGAGGAGCAGGCGCAGAAGGAGATTCCCGCACTCCGTGACCGGGTGGCAGGACTCGACCGCATACTCGGCCGTCTGCCGGAAGTCAGGGGACTCGAAACCGCGGTGCGCAAGAACCGTACGCGAGTCGAGCGGCTCGTCGAGGAGGCCACCGAAACCCGTACACGCCAGGAGCGGATGGGAGCGGAAGCCGACAGACGGCAGAACTTCGTGGGAACGGCGCGCGCGGATCTGGACGGCATCGGCTACGACGCGCAACTCGACGAAGCGCTCGACCGGGTCCGTGAGGCGGCGACCAGACTTGCGGACGCCCGCGCGGAGTTGCAGAGAGCCGAGCCGGCACGCGAACAGCGCCGCAGGACGCTGAAGGGCTGTACCGCCGACGTCGAGCGGCTCGATGCTCGGCTTCGGGCGCAGGAAGCCGCCCAGCAACATGCGCAGCAGGAGTCGGACCGATCCGAGGAGGCGTTGCACGCGGCGCACCGTCTGGACGCTGCCAATCATCTGCGGGAGTCGCTGGCGCCGGGAATGGCGTGCCCGGTCTGCACCCGGATCGTGACCGACCCGCCGGCGGCTGACCTGCACCCTGACGTCGCAGCCGCCCGCGCGGCGTACGAAGACGCCGGCCGTGTCTTGCAACGAGTCGGCGGCGACGCGCAGGAAACGCGCACTGCGCGGACCCAGGTGGAAAGCGACGCTCGCGCTGCTCACCGGGCGCTCGCCGAGGCGGAAGAACGGGTGAGCGAGGCGCGTGCCAACGTCCGCATGATGGAAACCGACATCCGGGGCTCCCTTGGCGACCACGCGCCGGTGGATGAGGAAGCGATCGAGGTCTGGTTCACGCGGCAGATGCAGACCGTGTCGGCTGCCCGCAGTGCCTTCGAGGCGGCTCGGGATCGGCTGGAGACGGCAACGCATGAGCTGAGCGAGTTGCGCCGCCGGGAAGAGACGATGCGCACCGACCTGGAGCGGATGGAGCGCGAGCGGTGCGAGCGCGCCGCCGATCTGGGAGCGGACGAGGAGCGCCTCGGTACGGTGCGGGCGGAGATTGCGGCGGTGACGCGGTCGACCGATCCCGAACGGGAGCGCGCCGACCTGGCGGCTCGCGTCGATGAGATCGGTTCCCGCCAGAACGACGCCGCGGCCGGGGAGGCCAGAGCGAGGAGTGAATTGGCGGCCAGGCAGCAGGCCAGTGCGGAGCGCGAGCGAGCCGCCGAAGAGGCCGCGAACGATGCGACTGCGCGGATCGAGCTGTGTGACCGGCGCGTCGTGCAGGCACGCTTCGCGAGCGTGGACGATGTTCGCGTGGCGGTGCGAGACGACGCCGAGCGGAACCGACTGCGCACGTCGATCGGCGACTACGAGCGCGACCTGCACGCAGTCGACCAGCGCGTCCGCGAGCTGCGGAACGACCTGGGCAGCGAACGGGTTTCAGCGGAGCAACTCGAAGACGCTCAGGCCGCCGCGCGCAGCATCGCCGAGAACGTCGAGGAGCTGGTCAGGCGGAACGAGAATCTCAGACAGCAGGTCGAGACCTTGCAGGACCATCTCGCAAGAGCGCAGGTCCTCCGGGAGCGCTTGCGGGCCGGAAGGGAGCAGCATCGTCTCTTCAGCGGATTGGCCATCGATCTCCGCAGCGACAGGTTCCAGGCATACGTCCTGGAGGATGGCTTCTCGAAGCTCGTACAAGGTGCCTCGGACCGGTTGTTCACCTTGTCCGGCGAGCGCTACGCACTGAGGTTCCAGGATGATCAGATCCTGGTGGTCGACCACGACAACGCTGACGAGACGCGCATCAGCGACACGTTGAGCGGCGGTGAGACATTTCTCACGTCGCTGTCTCTTGCCCTGGAGCTCAGCAGGCAGGTGCAGGAAGCGGCGGGCGCCGTGAACCTGGACAGCCTGTTCATCGACGAGGGCTTCGGGACCCTGGATCGCGACACGTTGGCGACCGTGTCGGAGACCATCCAGAGCCTGCAGATCGCCGGCCGCATGGTCGGCATCATCACGCACATACCGGAGCTTCGCGACGAGTTCTCCCAGCAGATCGTCGTCACCAAACATCACGGATACTCGACCGCACAGGTCAGGACACGACCATAGCGGATGGGCCGGCCGATGTTGTCCCCCATCCGGCGCGCGTGCGAGCCTGCCGGCATGTCTGACGCTCATCGCACCGATCCGTACGCGGGCGCCGCCGACATGCGCCTGCCCGAACCGTTGCGAGCCGGCCTGCTGCGCCATCTCGACCATCTGCGGGCCCGGTACGAGGCGCGGGGATGGGGCGGCCGCACCGGGTTCGGCAGCCGGCCGGCCGTGCTGGTCATCGACTTGGCCCGTTTCTGGACGGAGCCGGCGCATCAGATGGGAAGCGAAATGGATCCGGTGGTCGAAGCCACCGCCCGCGTCCTGGCGGTAGCGCGCTCCCGTTCGGTGCCGGTGTTCTTCTCCACGTCCGCCTGGGACCCGGCCGATCCGCCTAGCCCGCAATCGCGCAAGCTCTCCCTGCGGGTCGACCCGAGCGATCTGTCCGTGTTCGACATCGATCCCCGGCTTGCGCCCCGGCCGAACGAGAAGGTGTTCCGCAAGTGCTACGCCTCCTGCTTCAAGGGCACCAACCTGCACGAGATGCTGGCGGCGCTGCGCGTCGACACGCTCATCGTCACCGGCGTCAGCACCAGCCATTGCGTCTACGCCACCTGCCGGGACGGCGCCGACAGCTACCACCTCATCGTCGCGCGGCAGGCGGTCGGCGACCGCTGCGAGCTGTTCCACGAGGTGAACCTCATGGACATCGACCTGGAGCTCGGCGACGTGCTGCCGGTCGACGAGGTGCTGGCCGGGCTGCGCGCCGTCCCGGACCGACCGGCCGGCTGACTCAGGGCACCACAGCCAGTCCGCACCGTTCTACTCGGCGCGTGGAGCGAGCAGGTGGCGACCGTGTGCTATCGTGCGGCGAGAGGAGAGGATGAGGACATGAGAAGCGTGTCATCGACCGGCGGTATGGCCGGCGGGAAGAGACCTCATGATGCGCGGGACGTTCTGAAGCGATCTCGCCGACGCTGAGCGGATGGAAGCCATGGGAAGACAAGGCACGCTCGCACTGGAACGGCCGCTCGTGCAGGCGCGGCGCGACGGAGCCGATGGGTTGCCGGCCACGACCGCGCCGTTGCCGGCGCGCAGGCTGGGCAAGACCGACCTGGAGGTGCCGATCCTGGGCTGCGGCACCGCGCCGGGAGGCATGGGGCTTCCCGACCGGGAAGCGATCGATCTGTTCCACCGGGCGATCGATCTGGGGGTCACCTACCTGGATACCGCCCCCGGATACGGACGCGCGCACCGGCAGCTTCGCAAGGTGCTGGCCGAGCGCCGGGACGAGGTGATCGTGGCCACCAAGGCGCCGGTCGACACCGCGCGGGAGGCGCTCGATTCGCTCGCCCAATCGCTGCGGGACCTGGGCACCGATCAGGTCGACATCGCCTACATCCACAACCTGGGACCGCGCGACGCGGAGCAGGCGCTCGGCGGCGACGGCGCGCTCGCCGGGCTGCGGCAGGCGAAGCGCGCCGGCATGGCGCGCTTCATCGGCTTCACCAGCCACAGCCACCCGGCGCAATCGGCGCGGGCGCTCGCCGAGCACGACGTGGACGTGATCATGGTGCCGGTGAATTACGGCGACCAGCACACCTACGGCTTCGAGCGACAGGTGCTGCCGGTCGCGCACCATCATGACGTCGGAATCGCCGCGATGAAGGTGTACGGCGGCGCCACGGCGATGAAGTACGACGCGCCGCGGCCGGCCGCGCTCACCGCGAAGGGGCCGGTCGATCACGAGCCGGCGATGCGCTGGGCGCTGGAGCAGGCCGGCGTCGCCATCGCGGTGATCGGCGTGTTCAGCCAGGCCGAGCTGGAGCAGAACGTGCGCTGGGCGCACCGCGTACGGCCGCTCACTCCGGACGAACGGCGGTTGCTCGACGCCGAGGGCAAGGCTCTGGCCCGATCCTGGGGCGAGCGCTTCGGCCCGCCTTAAACCGCGTGGGAGGACGATCCGTGACACGCATCGTGATCGCTATGGTAGTACTCGCCGCCGCGCTGTCGCTGGGCGGCTGCGCGGCCGGCCCGAACACGCTGGGCAACTCGCCGGACGACGAGGGGCGCGTGGCCGGCTTCGGCCGGGGCCTCTGGCACGGGGTGATCGCACCGGTCACGTTCGTGATCTCGCTCTTCTCGGAGCGCGTGCACCTGTATGAGGTCCACAACAACGGCGGCTGGTACAACTTCGGATTCCTGATCGGCGCGTGGATCGCACTCTCCGGTCCCGCCCACGCCGGGTCCCGCCGGCGTCGAGCCCGATCACGCGAGTGATGCCCGGCCCACGCCGGCCGGGCGGACGATCGGCTCAGCCGCCCGGGTCGATGCCGTAGTCGGCGGGTTCACGCCGGAGTTCTTCGGGTACCATGGATGCAGGCAAATGATGACAGGGCCGCGGCGCCGTTCAAGACCCCCGCCGCGCGCAGCCGGGGCTGCGCTTGCGCTCACGGCGGCCGTGCTGCTGGCGTCCTGCGTCACCGACGTCATCTACGACTGCCGCTACGGATCGACGGTGGCGAGGGTCCGCTACGAGGTGACGTCGACCGCCGGCAGCGCCGACATCGAGGTGTTCGACGCCGACGGCGACCTCGGCACCTATCGACGAGAGCCGACGCCCTGGAGCCTGACCGAGCGGGTGCACGGGGATGCGTACGTCCGGCTGCGAGCGCGGAGCAGTCAGCCGCTCGGCACCGTCTCGGCGGCGATCTACGTGGACGGCGTCCTGTGGGGGCAGGAGACCGGCGTCGGCGCGGTGGACGTGGAGCTGTACGGCATCGTCGAGACCGGCCGCGGCTGGAGCTGCGGGTACGGCATGTTCGTGCAGACGTGGGAATAGGCGGCGGCCACCCGGTCCGGGCCGTCGTCGATGGCGCGTTCAGTCCCGAAAGGGGTCGATCTCGTCCGGCGCCGCCATGGCGACGCCGATCGGCTCGGGGGGAGCATGGGCGGGCGGCACTGGTCGACGAGGAGGGAGAAGGATGAAAGACAGGAATCGGGCCGGGACGTGGCTGCTGGCCGCGGCTGCCGGCGGCGTGCTGGCCGTTACCGGGTGCCCCGTCGCCATCCCCAGCGCCGACCTGCCGCGGCTGGAACAGCGGTGGGTCATCACGGCGCTCGAGACCACGATCGGCATGGACGAGTTGATCAACCGGAATTCGGCGTCCTCGAATGGCGCCGGCGCGCGGTCGTCCGTCGCCATTGGTGGAGCCACGTGGAGCGGCTCCTCGCACGGCGGGATGAGCGATTCCTGTTCCGCGACGAGCGTCGGTGCCAGCTTCACGTCCAAGAACAACGTGGTCGTCGTGAACGTCGCTCCGACCACGTTGGAATGCTCGCTAAGGGAGCTGTGCGCGAGTTGTGTCGCAGGATCCCAGCCCAAACCTGAGTTCATGCTGGACACGACGAAGACCTTCTCGCTGCCGGATCAAGCCGATCTCGCCGTGGAGTCGGCGATGGTCACCGGTGGGACCGTCACGGTCTCGCTCGCGCACGATCTCGACTTCGTTCCCCTCAAGCAGAGCGAGGTGGAGATCGCGGTCTGGAGCATAGGAGACAAGGAGAAGTTGGCAGCGTTCTCACTGGAGCAGGAACTCGTGGGCGGAACTCCCGTTTCCTACGAGCATGATTTCAGTCAAGACCCGGCCACGATCGTCGGCGGCGTCAGGCTGGAGATTACTATCGACTCTCCGGCCGACCCGACCACCACCGTGAACGTCGACCTGGATAACACCATCAGGGTGACCACGGAGGTCGACGCCCTGACGGTGAGCGCCGCCGGAGTGCGGATGGACAAGGAGGTCGCGGCCGCTCCGCAATCGATCTCCCTGGACGAAGGGACCGTCTCCAAGATCGTCGACCGCGTCCAAGGCGACATAACGATCATCATCACGTTCATCAACCCGTTTCCGGTCCAGGTGCAAGGGACCATCGACCTGGGCACGGCCGTGCGCCTGACGGAGGAGGAACGGTCAGTCACCATCAAGCCGGGCACCAGTGCCGAACCCGTTACCACCGAAAAGCCGGTGACGATCACGGATGAGGAACTGCAGGCGTTCCTGACGCGAGGCGTCTATTCCTTCGCCGGCCGAGTGTTTTCCGACGGCGCGGTGACTCTCGATACGGACGCGGAGATTCTGGTGAGGATCGCGGTCGACCTGAGCCTGGTGACGGAGACGGAATAACACATGAGTCAGCACGGTCACTTCATGACACGGAAGATAAGGAAAATAATGCGCAGGCATCCGCCCGCTGGCCGGCATTTTCGGGTCAGGATGCTGCCGGCGCGTACTGGAACGTACCGCTCCGCGGCCGTGACGGCGGCCTTCGCCGCGGTGGCGGTAGTGCTCGCCGCCGTCCCCGCGACGGCGCAGTTGGTCAACGCCAGCGCCAGTTCGCTGGCGCTATCCGGCAACGACACGGCCACCGCGCGCGCCTTCGGCGCAATCAGCGTCAACCCGGCGGGGCTCGCCATGCCGGAATCCGACTTCAGTCTGGCGCTGTTTCCGGTGCGCGCCTACGTCGGGGTCGTGCCGATCACTCTGGCGGACTGGAAGCAGTACGAAGGCAAGCTGGTGCCGCATGCCACCAAGACGCAGTGGATGAAAAACATCGATTCCTCGGCTGGGCAGCGCCTCGCCGCCGGGGTGGACCTGTCCGCGGTCGCGCTGACCTTCTGGCACCTCGGATTCCAGTTCTCGACCGCCGTGGCGGCGAACGGGCGCCTGCCACCGGACGTGATGGAGGCGGTACTGTTCGGCAACGCCGGCCGCGAATGCCCGCGCGAGCGGACCGGCTGCACTCCGCGGCCGAAGACCCTGTCGGTTGCCGATGGGTCGGCGGACCTCGCCGCGACCACCACGGCCGGCCTGAGCTTCGCGGCTCCCCTGGCCGAATGGATGCGGAACGACTTTACGCAGGCATTCGACCAGCTCTCACTCGGCGCCACGGTGACCTTTACCCTGGGCCACGTCATGGCGGTCGCCGATACCAGCGGCAGTATCCCGCATGACAAGCCGGAGGCGGAATTCGGAGCGTCCGTCGTCCACACCCGGATCGTCACCGACAATGCCTTCTCGCACTACCTGGACGGCGGCTCCGGCTTGGGGCTGGACCTGGGCGTGATGTTCTCGCTGGCGGCGCTCAGCGACCTGACGGTAGGAGTCTCGGTTCAGAACGCGTTCAACACGTTCGCATGGGACACGTCGAAGCTGGTCTCCCGGAACTTCGCAGGATCAATTGACAACGGCGCGATCAGTCTCGATTTCGATCTTTCCGACATCACCAGGAGCGGGGGCGACTCGTATGACAAGGCCGACTCCAGCATCAAGAAGCGGGTCCAGGAGCTGACGTTCAAGCCCACCGTGCGGGTGGGCGGCGCGTACGACATCCTGGATGACCTGACCCTGTCCAGCGACGTGCACTACCGGTTCGGCAGGGGCATCGCGCTCCACCCGCAGTTCCACGTCGGCGCCGGCGCCGAGTACCGGGTCCTCGCTCCGCTCCATCTGCGCGCCGGCGTGGCCTACCTCACCGACGAGTTTCGGGAGCACCTGTTTCAGTTCAGCGGCGGCCTGTCCGCGATCCTGGGGCCGGTCAACCTGTCCACCGCCATCGCCAGCCAGACCAACGGACAACTCCTCGCCCAATTCGTACTCTCGTTCGGGTACCGCTGACTCGCGCGCTCCTTTCGCCGTTGGAGCGTCGACGATCCGCCATGGCAGTTCGACTTCGCCTCGCACATGGGCGAGGGATCTCCACCCCAGCGCCGCTTCGACCTCGTGCCGATCCGGGTCGGTTCCATCGTCAGCGTCTCTCGATCACCATCCAGCATACCGAGCCACGCCTGTCCATCGACCCAGCGCTCCTGCCTCATAGCATGGAATGCTCTACCCGGCAGCGCAGTCTCCGTCAAATGTGGAGGGTGTTTTTTCGGCCGTCGAGCAGCCGATGTCCCTGCCCGCCGCGGCGTTTCTGCCCGCTGCGGCCGGCCGGTTTCCTTCACTCCGGCCGGTTCATGATCCGGCGGGGGTCAGCACCACCAGCCAGTCGTGGTAGGCCGGCGGCTGCGGAAGCGCCCAGCGCCCAGCGGCATCGCCGCGCACCGTGCCCAGGTCATGCTCCCGACCGGTGGACGGGTCGACCAACTCCGCGCGGTACGCGCGGCCCGATTCCAACTTGCACACCGTGACCGGCTGCATCACCTCGCACGGCACGTAGATCACCCGCGCTTGGCCCGTGATTCCGGCGGCATAGACCAGATGGCGGTCCGCCGGGCCCTGCGCCGGCTCGGCCCACTCCGGGTGCGGCTCGAAGCGCCACCACTCGAAGCGCTCCAGGATGCGCTTGCCGACGCCCACCTGCGCAGCGCCGGGGAACGACATGGCCTGGTCCCAGGGGCGGCCTTTCCAACTGGCGCCGTGCGGCGAGGCGCCGTAGGGGCGGTCGGCGCGGTCGACCTGCCAGATGCCGTTGGCGCCGTAGCTGTAGCCGGCGGCCCCGACCAGCATGGTCGACCAGAATTGGAACCGCTGGATGTCGTCGCGGTTGGTGCCGCGGATCATCTCGTAGTTGCCTTCGCTGTCGAGCACCGGCATGCGCGGCTCGGCCGCCAGCGCCCGTTCCATCATGTCGACGGCTTGCGCGGTCGCCGGGTACCCGTTGTGGCCGGTCTGCAGCCAGTTCAGGTCGAGTGCGGCGGGATCGTCGACCTGATCGGTGCCGAAGCGGGTGGGGTGGATGGTCACCAGCCGGCCATGACCGTCGGTGCGCTTGACGTAGCGCGCCAGGTCGGACCAGACGGCGCGTCGGTCAGCAGGTAACCACGGCTCGCCGCGGAAGAACCGTCGCTTCATCTCCTGGGCGGCTTCCGTGGTGTAGAACGGCATGAGCGCCTCGCCGGCCACGCACCACGCGACCGGATACGCGCCCCAGCGGGCGATCAGGTAGCGCCAGTGCGCCTTGAGCGCGTCCACGCCGGCGACGTCCAGGAAGAATCCCCAGAAGCCGACCACGCACGGCACCAGACCGGTGCGCACCAGGTGGGCGATGCGCAGGTCGGCGGCGTCGAAGTAGCCGGGATCGATCGTGGAGAAGTCCTCCGCCCACGGGAAGCCGCCGTCGCCGGCGCCGCGCTCGTCGAACGGGTTCATGTCGGGATACAGCCCGGCTACGAGCTGGACGACGTTGAACCCCTTGGCGGCGCGGTCGGCGGCCAGCTCGCGCACGTCGTCGGGCCACCGCAGCCGCCGGCAGAGCCCCATCCACCACGTATCCGCCAACCACAGGAACGGGGTACCGTCGGCGTGCTCCAGGTGGCGTCGATCGGCGGCCACCCGGATCGGCCCGCGGCGGAGCAGCGGGTTGGGTTCGTCTTCGCCGGCGGTGACCTCCATCTCGCCGGCCAGCCCGTGCAGTCCGGCGTCGCTGGCGTCGGAGCACCGCGTGCGCCAGCGGTGCCGGCCCGGGCAGGGCGAGGAGTAGCGCGCCCGCCACGCGGAGCCGCCGGCCCAGAAGGCGGGGATCACCCGTTCCCGCCCGCCCGGTTCGGTAACGATCAGGTCGAGCGTGACGTCGTTGAACGGGTCGGCGCGTTCGACGTGCGCCTGGAAGCTCCACTCGGCGGCGTGGTTCGCGCGGCAGGTGCGCTGGTGCTGGTCCATGCCGGCGAGTATATCCGGCCTTCCAGACACCGCGGCCTGAAGAGTACCCTGTTCGGCGCTGATCCCGATGGAACTCTGCAAGCGGCTGCTGCTCACCGGCGGCGCGACCGGCATCGGCCGCGCCATCGCCGTCGCGTGCGCGCCCCCTGCGGCGGTGGTCGTCGCCGACGTCAACGCCATCGATGCGGAGCGCACGGTCGCGGCGGTTGCCGCCGCCGGCGGCGCCGCTCACTTCGTCCGCTGCGACGTTACGAGCGAGGCGCAAGTGCGCGGCTTGGTGGCAGCGGCCGAGCGGCTGATGGGCGGCATCGACGGTCTGGTCACCGCCGCCGGCGTCCTGCAGGCGGCGGCCGTGCCGGTCGAGCGGATCGACCCTGCCGACTGGACGCGCACCCTGGAGGTGAACGTGTACGGCTCCTTCCATTGCGTCAAGCACGCGCTGCCGGCGCTGCGCCGGTCGGACGCGGGGGTGGTGATCCTGCTGGGGTCCCCCGCCGGGATTCTCTCCGGCAGCTCGTCGGTGCCCTACGCCGCCAGCAAGGGCGGCGTCTACGGGCTGTCGAAGGCGCTTGCGCCGCGGCTGGAGCCGGACGGCATCAGACTCAACCTGCTGATGCCGGGCAGCGTCGACACGCCGCTCAAGCGCCGTGCGGAGGAGGCCATGAACGCCAGCGGCAACCCGCGCAATCCGATGCTGGCCGAGCCGGCCGGCGTGGCCAAGGTCGTGCGGTTCCTGTTGTCCGACGAAGCGGACTACGTTCGCGGGGCGGTGTTCACCCGCTGACCCGCCCGTGCGCCGGACCTGCCGGTGCGGGATGCCTACATATACGGAATTATGGCGGTGGCGAGCGAAGTCTCGATCTCCCAGATCGCGTTGGAGACCGCTTGGCCGATCAGGTCGAGCTTGCGCACCTGCTGGATGCGTTCGGCAGCCCGCTCCAATTCTCGTGGAGACAACAGCTTCTCGAAGATGCGGCAGGCGTTGGCCAAACAGATGATGACGACGTCGCGCGGTTCGGGAATGTCGTCGCTGAACAGAACGCCCATGATTCGTTGCTTCACTTCCCGCTCGGCCTTGCCGCCGATAATCGGGTAGCGCCGCGATCGGAACACCCACAGGAACCGGTCTTCCTTGTGCTCCAGGATCCGGCGTTCCACGAGCCGGCCCAGCGCGCACTCGCGGATGTCGTCGGCCAGATCGCCGATCCGCTCCACCCAGTAGCGGGCGTCATGGCGACTCCCGGCGTGCTCGATGGCGGCGAGCGTCGGGTCGAACATCGGATCCTGCAAGGGCGTGGCGTCCAGCAGGATGAGTTGCTGCGGGTCGGTGTCGATCCGGTCGAGCAGCGCCAAGTCCATCAGCACGGCCCCGGCCAGGGCATACCGCGTGGTGCTGATGGGGAGATGCTCGAACCGCCCACTTTCGTCGTCCAGGAGGAGCAGCATGATTTCCTCGGCGAAGCTCAGCGACCCGGAGTGTTCTTGCGTCATGTTTCTAATCCCTGATCCGTCCGGAGGGTGATCCGCAACGTAGCACAACGACCGCCGGCGATCACGCCCCCCCGGCACCGGTACGATCGCCGCGCACGGGTAGTGTTACCCTGTCGCCATGCTGTTGGGTGCGGCGGACTACCACAAGGGCGACTTCCGGACTCTGACCGACCGGACCGCGGCCGGCGCGGCGGCGTTGGGTTTGCGTGCGCTGAACGCCCGCACGGACGATCCGTTTTCGGTGACGCGGGCGGAGGCCGCCCGCTTCAAGGACTCGTTGAAGCGCCACGGCCTGGCGGCCGGGCAGACCGCCGGCAACTACGGCGGCGGCTTGGTGAGCGAGGACGGCGCCGAGCGGGAGCGGACGGTGCGGTTCGTCCAGGAGATGTGTCGGGTGACGCAGCTCATCGGGGCGCCCACCACCTATCTGCGTCCCGGCAGTCTGAACCCGCGCGGTCCCTGGCTGCCGCATCCCCGGAACCGCTCGCCGGAGGTGTTCGACCGCCTGGTGGAGAGCGCCCGGCGGGTATGCGCCGCGGCGGATGGAGAAGGGGTGATGGTGGCGGTCGAAGGCGGGGTCGTGTCGCCGCTCTACTCGCCTGCGCGGATCGAGGCGTTCATCGCCGCCGTCGACTCGCCGGCTCTCGGCTTCAATCAGGATCCGGTCAACCTGATCGGCACCCTGGAGCAGGCATATGACACCGGCGCGCTGATCGCCGACAGCTTCGACCGCCTGGGGCGCTGGACGGTGAGCGCGCACGTCAAGGACTTCACCCTGGTAGAGGGGTTGCTGCCCCATTTCGAGGAGGCGGAGATCGGCGCCGGCATGCTGGACCAAGCGGCCTACCTGACCCGGCTCCAGGTGGCCCGCCCCGGCGTCCACGCCTATATCGAGCACCTCGCCACCGAGCGCTTCGCCGCGGCGGTGGCGGCCGTGGCGGCGATCTCGCGATCGGCTGGCGTCGAGTGGGACTGATCCGGCCGCAGTCCGGGTTCGCGCGTCAGATCAGCAGGTCGAGCCGTTGACCTGCCGGCCCTTTCGGACGTGCAATATCGTATGAACAGCCGACCTCCGCCGCACGGCTGGCGCCAGACCGCCGCCGACCGCGCTCTGCTGGCCAAGCTGGCCGACCGGCTACCGGAGCGCATTGCCGACGCGCACGCGCACGTCTATCGGACCGCGCACATGGAGCCGGTTCCGGCTTTCCTGCAGCCGCCCGGCCCGCCCGACAGCGGCGTCGCGGAGTGGCGGGCGCACACCGGCGCCATCGTCGGCGGCGCGGAGCGGCTGGACGGCGCCCTGATCCTGCCGTATCCCAACCGTTCGTCCGACACCGCCGAAGTCAACCGCTTCGTCGTCGAGGCCACCCGCGGCCACGACGGCGTGCGCGCCGCGCTGCTGGCCACGCCGGAGTGCGATCCGGACGGCGTCGACGCCCTGGTCGAGCCGCAGATCGGCGGCTTCAAGGTCTACTGGTGCTACGCCTCCGGCCCCGGCGAACCGCAGCAGGCCGCGCCCTCGCAGTTCCTGCCCGAGTGGGTGTGGCAGCAGGCGCACGAGCGCGGCTGGTTCATCACCCTGCATCTGGTGCGCGACGCGGCGCTGGCGGATCCCGGCAACCAGCGGGAGGTGCGCGAGCACTGCGAGCGCTATCCCAACGCCCGCCTGATCCTCGCGCACGCGGCGCGCGGCTTCCACTCCCCCAACACCACCGCCGGCATCGCGTCGCTGGCCGGGCTGGACAACGTCTGGTTCGACACCTCGGCCATCTGCGAGCCGGAGGCGCTGGTCGCGATCCTGCGCGAGTTCGGTCCGCGCCGACTGCTGTTCGGCACCGACTACCCGATCTCGCAGCAGCGCGGCCGGGCGATCACCATGGGCAGCGGCTTCGCGTGGGTGGTCACCGACCGGGGCGCGCAGTGGGACTTCCCGGACGAGGAGCCGGCGCAGGTCGGCATCGAGGGGATCCGCGCGGTGCTCACCGCCGCCGATCTGATGAACCTGAATGAGCGGGACCTCGCCGACATCTTCCACGACAACACCATGCGCCTGCTCGGTTTCCAGGAAGAGGACCCCGAGCTGGGGCAGCGGCTGTTCACCCGCGCCAAGCAGCTCATCCCCGGCGGCACGCAGCTCCAGTCGAAGAACCCCGACAACCACGCGCCGGGAGCGTGGCCGCCGTACTTCCGCGAAGCGCGCGGCATCGACGTGTGGGACGAATCGGGCCGCCGCTTCCGGGACGTGGGCCATCACGGCATCGGCGCCGTGGCGCTCGGCTACCGCGATCCCGACGTGACGCGCGCGGTCATGCGGCGCGTGGCGCTGGGCAGCTACTCGATGCTCAACTCGCGCGAGGAGATGGAGGTGGCGGAGCTGCTGTGCGAGCTGCACCCCTGGGCGGAGCAGGTCCGCTACGCACGCTCGGGCGGCGAGATCTGCTCGATCGGCGCGCGCATTGCGCGGGCTACCACGGGCCGGTCGCTGCTGGCGATCTGCGGCTACCACGGCTGGCACGACTGGTACCTGGCCGCCAACGTGGGCGGTGGCGACGCTCTGGAGGGGCATCTGGCCACCGGCCTGGAGCCGGTCGGCGTGCCGCCGGAGCTGCGCGGCACCAACCTGACCTTCCACTACGGCGACGTCGACGCGTTCGACCGCCTCATCGCCGGCCATGGCGACCGGCTGGCGGCGGTGGTGATGGAGGCGTGCCGCATGCATCACCCGCCGCCCGGCTTCCTGGAGCACGTCCGCGCGGAGACGCGGCGCGCCGGCGCGCTGCTGGTATTCGACGAGATATCGCTCGGCTGGCGGCTGGCGCGCGGCGGCGCGCACCTGCGCTACGGCGTGACGCCGGACTTGGCGATCTTCGCCAAGTCGCTCGGCAACGGCCACCCGATGGGTGCGGTGATCGGCACGCGCGCCGGCATGGAGGGCGCCCACCGGTCGTTCATCAGCAGCACCTACTGGACCGAGGGGGTCGGCTTCGTGGCCGCCAAGGCGGTCCTGGAGAAGATGCAGCGCGTCGATCTGCCCGCCCACTGCGGGCACATCGGCCGCCGCTATCTGGCAGCCGTGCTGAGCGCCGCCGAACGGCACGGCGTGCCGCTGGTGCGCGACGGCGACATCGACGAGCACCCGCACGTGCGCTTCGAGCACGAGCAGGCGGCGGAGCTGCGGACGCTCTACGTCCGCCTGATGCTGCAGCGCGGTTTTCTGGCCAGCGGCGGCATGTTCGTGTCGCTGCCGCACACCGAAGCGGTGATCGACGAGTACGCGGAGGCGATGGACGGGGTGTTCGCGGAGATCGCCGGCGCTCTGCGCGCCGGTGAGGTGACCACGCGCATCGAGGGGCTGGTGGCGCGCCCCGGCTTCGCCCGCCTCACCGACCCGACCAAGGTCCGGCCCCGCGCTCGGCAGGTTGCCGCCCGAACCTGATCAGGCCGGCTCGACCCAGGCTCCCTGGCGGTCCCTGCTGCGCAGGCCGGCGATCAGGATGCCGATGACGTTGCGGGTGACCGAGAACGGCAGGCGGGACGTGCCTTCGGCGACCGAGCGGACGAATTGCTGCAGCAACCCGCGGTGGGCGGCGAACAGCCCGTCCAGCACCGCCGAACGGCAGCCGCCCTCGCCGTACAGGTGTAACTGCATCGTCGGAGCGGCGCTGCGGAGCTGGTGGATCGTTGCGATGGCGCCGCCATCGAACTCGATCTCCACCACCTCGCCGTACCCGAACGCGCCGTGGCGGACGCGCAGCGCGCGCGGGTCGTCGAGCACCGTACAAATCGCCTCCAGCGCGTGCACGCCGTAGCTCACCCAGTCCTTGACGCTGACCGCGACCGCCAGACGCACCGGGCCGAGCGCCGCCGCCGCCTCCTTGAGCACGCGCACCTCCGCCGCGTAGCGCAGGGACGAGCTCGACATGATCAGCCGGCCGGTGCGGTCCTGCTCGACGAAGAAGGCCAGATCGGCCTCCGTGGCCGCCAGAGGCCGGTCGATCAGCACCGGCATTCCCGCGTCGAGAAACGGCTGCGCCAGCGCCGCGTGGCTCTCCGCGTCGTCGCGGGCGATCAGCACCGCGTCGACCGCGCCGACCATCGACCGCGGCTCGGCGGTGATGTGGGCGACGTGGCCGGCTGCGACGACCCGCTCGGAGATCACCCGGTCCTGCGTCCAGACGTGGGTCACCTGCGCGCCGTCGACGCCGAGGGAATCGCTATTGGCGGCCAGATAGGTCGCGATCCGCCGGTTCGCGTAGAGCGGCATCAGGTCCGCGTCGTAGGAGCCGTTGACGATCGCCGACCACGAGTAGGGGTGGGCGTTCTCCGGGCCCATGTAGCCGATCACACCGAGCCGGATCGCCGAGGCGGTCGCGCTGGGCGTGAATGAGGCGGGTGAGGGCTTCATGATCCGTGCCGCCGGGGGCGCGCCGGCGTCATCGCGGCGATCGGAACCGCATCGCGCCGAGGGTTCATGCGCGGTTGCCCGAGCCCCAGGCGGAGGTGATCGGCTGGCCCTCCGCAAAGCGGGTCGGCCGCAGCGCGTGCAGGTCGACGCGCGGCGTCGCGCCGGTGATGACGGCGGCCAGCGACTCGCCGATCGGGGCGCCGAGCTTGAAGCCGTGGCCGCTACCGCCGAAGCAGGCGTAGTACCCCACAAGCTCCGGCTCCGCGCCGACTACCGGGTGCCAGTCGTCGGTGATGGTGTAGATCGACGCCCAGCCCTTGACCAGCCGCGCGCCGCGCAGCGCCGGCAGCCGCCGAAACAGCCCGCTCTCGATCCGCGCGCGCGTGGCGGCATCCAGCGCCGGGGCGTAGTCGTCGATGTCGAGCGGCTCCAGTTCCTTCGGATAGTCGAGGCCGGCCAGTACCCCGCCGTCTCCGTGCGGACGGAAATAGACGTGGCAGATCGGGTCGGCCACGATCGGCAGCGCGCCGAAGCCGGCCGGCGCCTCCACGACCAGATCGGACTCGCGGCTCCAGCGGATGGAGCAGGCCAGGCCGGAGGAAGCGCCGACGCGGCCGCCCCACGGCCCGGCGGCGTTGATCACCAGCGGTGTGTCGATGCGCCCCTGATCGGTTTCCACGCCGGTGACGCGCCCGCCGGCCGCCATGATGCCGCGTGCGCCGACGCCTTCGTGCGCGCGCAGTCCGAACCGCTCCGCGGTCTCGACCAGCGTGCGCGTGGTGCGCACGGGATCGGCGTAGCCGGCCCTCCGCTGATGGCACGCCATGGCGATCCCGTGCGGCGAGAGCTGCGGCGCGATCTCCAGCGCCTCATCGACGCCGATCTCGCGCGTGCCGGTGCCGTGTCGTGCCTCGTTCGCCAGCACCTGGCGGCCGATTTCCGCGTGCTCCGGTCCGTACAGGATGAGCTGTCCGGTGCGCCGGAAACCGGTCGGGCCGCCCAGCTCCTCCCGGTCGTTCTCGAACATGTCCATGGCGCGCAGCGCCAGCTCGACGGTCACCTTGTTGGAGTACGAGCAGCGTACGTTGGCCGCCGAGTGGCCGGTACTGACCGCGGCCAGCGTGCGCCGCTCCAGCAACACGACCGAACCGATGTCGGCCTTGGCCAGGAAGTGGCCGCAACTCGCGCCCATGATGCCGCCGCCGATGATCACGGCGTCCGCCGTCCGCTGCATGCGCGTCACCAGGGGAATCCGAGGGTAGGGCGGGCGACGAACCGCTCCAGGCCGAAGGAGATGCGCGCGCCGGCGCCGGGGCCGAGGTGCACGTCGATCGCCGAGGCGCCGACCGGCTGCGCTGCGCCGCCGCTGGTAGCGGCGTCCACGAACCGGTGCTCGCCGTAGGTTCCCGCCTGCACGACCAGCGAGCATGCGCGGCCGGGGTGCAGGTTGACCAGAGTCAGGTCCACCGAGCGGTCGGTCATCCCCGCCACCAGCGCCGCCGCCTGCGGGGGCAGGCCCGCGCGGCGCGCGCCGCGGTCGAAGTAGCGGACGCAGGCATGCAGCGGCATGCCGCTGGCAAGTCCGTCGCCGAGCCCGCCGGCCATCAACTCCACCAGCGCCTGCGCGTTCGCGGGGTTGAGGGAGTTGGGGTTTTCCGACAGGCGCGTATCGGGCGTCGTGGGATCCTCGTCCATCTCCTGGCGTTGCCGGCGCACGCGCGCCAGCTCGCCGTGCAGCCGCCGCACCGGATAGTCGGGATCTTCGCCCGCCAGATAGCGCAACCACGGGGTGTTGCCCAGGTCGCCGGCCGGGCGGCTCCAGTAGCGCAGCTCGCCCGCCCCGCGCTGAAACGGATCGGGGGTCCAGGCGTACCAGCCGTCATCGCCGTGCATCTGCGGGTAGACGGTCTGGCCGTCCCGTGTCCGGGCGCGGTCGTTGACCCGCTCGATCATGGTACGCCACGGCTCCAGGTAGCCGCGGTCACCGGTGAGCAGCATCGCCAGCGCGAAGCCGTGGATGCTGCGGCCCAGGTGCCGCGGCGTGTGGCGCACCACCGGGCCGCCGGTGAGGGTGTGGCTCCAGCCGTAGGTGCCGCCGTACCAGCGGCCGCCGGCCGCCGAGCCGATGGCGCCGTCCAGCCCCACGTTGGACGGAATGATCCCGTCGTTGGCGGCCATGCGTTCCACCCAGGCGTCGACGTACCCCAGGATCCACGCGCGGTAGCGCTCCTCGCCAGTGAACAACCAGGTCTGGAAGGCCATGGCGGTCGCGGCCAGGTTGCACGGGTTGTCGCCGGCCACGTTGCGGTAGGTGGAGAAGTGAGTGAGGTAGTCGTCATAGGTGCGGTGCCAGCGGTTGGGCGTGAAGCGGCCGGGCTCGAACGGCTCGCCCGCCCAGTCGGCCGGCTCCGCGCGGCGCAGCACCGGCCCGCGGCTGCCGTTCATCAGGCTGCGGATGACGCGATGCTCCGGGTCGTAGTTGGGAGCCAGCGGATCGTCGCCGAGGTAGAAGCCGGCGAAGCGGCGCATGCGCGCCTGCCAGGTGGGGTCGCCCGGGTCGCACAGTCCTTCCTGGAAGAGTGGATGGAAGCCCTCGCCATTGTGGAGCCAGTCGAAGCTGGTCGGGAACTCGCGGAAGTACATGCCGTCGCGCGCCAGCTCGGTGGACGGCGAGCGCGCCTCCGTGTACTGCCGGATGTGGCCGTTCATGCCGGTGCGGTAGCGGTCCAGGAGGACCTGCGGAGCGCCCAGCGCGTAGAGATCGGTCAGGCCGTCGACGTTCTCCGCCGCGTCGTCGGCGCCGTCCAGCGCCCCCCAACGCGGCACGCACAGGAGGTAGCCGCGCGGGTCGAAGTAGCGGTCGTAGAACTCCAGGTAGGCGTCGGTGATCGCGTCCAGCAGGTGCCGTTCGAGCAGCGCCCAGTGGGGCGCCGGCATCGGGTCGGTGATGCGGAGCGTGGTGCAAGCCATCGGTGAACCCTTGCGCGCGAAGCGCCGGCGAATCAAGCGTCCGCGGAGTCGCGTACCGAGGGGGCGAACGGCGATGGGGCCGCGGTGCCGCCCGCGAAGAACTCGGCCAGGAAGGGCGTGGCCGGGTCGGCGGCGATCCGCTCCGCCGGGCCGTGCTGGACGATCCGGCCGTTTTCGATCGCGTACACGTCGGCGTTCAGGGCCAGCACGTCGCGGGCGTCGTGCGTGACGACGATCGCCGGCCGCGCCCGCTCGGCAAGATGGTCGGCCAGATGGGCGCGAAGCGTCTGCCGCGCCTGCGCGTCCAGCGAGGACAGCGGCTCGTCGAGCAGCAGGAGCAGCGGGTCGACCAGCAAGGCGCGGATGAGGGCGACGCGTTGCCGTTCGCCGCCCGACAGGGTCGCCGGGCGGCGAACGGCAAGGTGAGCCGCGTCCATGCCCTCCAGGAGATCGACGGCGGCGCGGCGACGGTCGGCGCGGGGCGGGCGGGGTCGCGCCGCGAGCAGAGCGAAGGCGACGTTGTCGGTCACGTTCAGGTGCGGGAACAGCCCGAAGCCCTGCGGCAGGTAGGCGACGCGGCGCTCCTCGGGCGAACGGGCGAGCGCGCGTTCGGAGTCGTAGAGCGCCTCGTCGCCGATGCGGATGAGCCCGGAGCCGGGTTGATGGACGCCGGCGATCATGCGCAGCAGGGTGGTCTTGCCGGCGCCGTTCGGGCCGATGAGCGCCACCGGAGCGCGGCCGCCGCGCAGGTCGACGTCCATCTCGAAGGCGCCGAGGCGGGCGGAGAGGCGCACCTGCCAATCGGTGGCGGGCCGCAGTCCGGGCGCGGGCCGGCGGGGGTGGCGGGCCCGTGGTACGGGTGCGGACGTGACCGCGCCGGAGCGCTCGGTGCGCCGCCGGGTCCACAGCGCGGCCAGCGCGCGGAGCGCCAGCAGCAACGCCAGCCCCAGCGCGGCCAGCGCCAGGGACAGCGCCTGCGCCACGCGCACGTCGGAGTCCAGCGCCGTGTAGATCGCCAGCGGCAGCGTCTGCGTCACGCCGGGCAGGTTGCCGGCGAACAGCAGCGTGGCGCCGAACTCGCCCAGCGCGCGCGCCCATGCCAGGGACGCGCCGCCGAGCAGGCCGGGCAGGGCCAGCGGCAGCGCCACGCGCAGGAAGGCGCCGGCCGGCCGCTGGCCCAGCGTGCGGGCGACGATCAACAGATCGGCGTCGACCCGCCGGAACGCGGACGTCGCCGCCTGCACGGAGAAGGGCGCCGCCACCACCACCTGCGCCAGGATCACGGCAACCGGGGAGAACGGCACCTGCAGCCCCAGGGTGCGGAACAGCGGCCCGAACACGCCGTAGCGGCCGAAGGCGCCGAGCAGGCCGATGCCCACCACCGCCGGCGGGATTACGATGGGCAGGCGCATCAGCAGCTCGACCGCCCGCGTGGGGCCGGCGCGGGCGGTCGCCAGCCACCAGGCCAGGGGCGTGCCGCCCGCAAGGATGACGACCAGCGCGATCGCGGTGGTGAGGGCGCTGAGCCGGAACGCCGGCGCGAACAGCGGATGGCGCACGCCGGCGGCCAGGTCGGCCGGAGAGGTGGCCAGGATCAGGGCCAGCACCGGCAGCGCCAGCAGGCCCAGCACCGGCGTCGCCATCAGGAACGATGGGGTGCCGGCGCCGACTTCGGGGGTGATCCGCGGCTGCATCAGGGGGCCAGGAACCCGTACTCGCCCAGGATCGCCTGCCCGCGCGGGGAATGGACGAACGCGATCCAGCGCTCGGCCGGCCCGCGTGCGGCGCCGGACGGCGTGCGGGAGCGGCCGGCGGTGACGATGCCCATGACGTATTCGGCGCGCACGTTGAGATCGGCCGGGATGGGGACGATCCGCACGCGCGCGGCGGTTGCCGCGTCGGTGCGATAGACGATCCCGGCGTCCGCTTCGCCCAACTCGACCTTGGCGCGCACCAGCCGCACGTTGTGCTCCAGGGAGACTACGCGCGACAGCACGGTCGTCTCGAAGTCCGCGCCCAGGGTCGTCGCGGAGCGTCGCAGCACCGCTCGGGTGTAGCGGCCTACCGGAACGGTGTCGGCGCCGATGACCAGCCGTTCGGCGGCGGTGAGACCGCCATACGATTCGATGCCGGAAGGGTTGTCCAGGGGTACGACGATGGCCAGTTCGTTGGCCGCGAAGGGTCGGGCGCCGCGCAGCAGGCGCGCGTCGATCAGCGCCTGCGTATGGTCGGGATCGGCCGACGCGAACACGTCGGCCGGCGCGCCCTGCTCGATCTGCAGGCGCAGCACCTGGCTGCCGGCGAAGGCGAGGGCGACGTCGACGCCGTCGTGGGCCGCCTCGAAGGCGCGCTCGATAGCCGTGAAGGCGTCGGTGAGCGAAGAGGCGGCGTACACGCTCAGCCGGCGCGGCTCCGGACCGCCGCTCCCGCACCCGGTTGCCAGCAGGAGCATGACGAGCGGCGCTGCGGCGGCGCGGAGCAAGGAGTGGACCGAGAAACGGCGCACGCGCCGACTATCGCACGCCCGGCATCTGATCTTCCGCCCTGGACTCCACAGAGCGAGTGGAGACCACGCGCCGCTCCCACGCCAAACCGGTTCGGAATCGGACGTCCGAGACTCGTGAGCATCAATCCACGCCTGATCGTTGGATGTGGCTGCAGTTGCTGAATTATTGCCTGCAGGTCTGGCTGAAATGGCGCAGGGAGCACGAGCACGAGCCGCGATTGCCGCTGATCGTGCCGGTGGTATTCTATCAGGGAGCGGAGCGGTGGCGGTACGGGCGGCAGTTCGCGGAGTTGGTAGCGGGGGCGGAGCCGGACTGGAGCTGGTCGGCAACGCAGGACATGGCGTCGGGGCCTGAATACGTTGCCGAAGCGTCGCGCGGCGGTGCATGTTCTGGGCATGTCGTGGTGCCGAGTCGCTGGTCTGTGCATCGCCCTGCTATGCGTGCTCGCCGTCGCCCTCATGCCCGCTCAGGCCGACACGCCGCAGGACACCTTGGTGATCGCCAAGGACATCGGCGACATCATCACGCTGGATCCGGCGGAGGCGTTCGAGATCACGACGGGCGAGGTCCTTGCCAACGTCTACGACCGGATCATGACGTTCGAGCCGGAGCGGCCGGGCGAGCTGACCGGCGGCGTGGCGGAAAGCTACGTCGTGAGCCCGGACGGCAGGTCGATCACCTTCAGGATTCGCGACGGCCTGACGTTTCATTCCGGCAACCCGGTGCGGCCGGAGGACGTCGAGTTCTCGCTGGAGCGGGTCGTGCACCTCGACGGGTCGCCGGCCTTCATCGTCACGCAGTTCGGCTGGAACGCCGACAACGTCGGCGCGCTGGTCGAAGTCGTCGACGACCGCCGCCTCCGCATCACCGTCGTAGAACCGCTGTCGCCGATGCTGGTGCTGCACGCGCTTTCGGCTGGCTTGGCCTCCGTGGTCGATCGGAACCTGGTCCTGGCGCACGAGCGGGACGGCGACCTGGGGGCCGCGTGGCTGCGGACCAACGGCGCCGGCTCCGGTCCGTTCCGGCTGGCACGCTGGCAGCCCAACGAGTCGGTGTCGCTGGCGGCCAATGCCGACTACCGGCACGGCGTTCCGGGCGTGGGCCGCGTCGTCCTGCGCCACGTGCCGGAGCCGTCCGACCAGCGGCTGCTGCTGGAGCGGGGCGACGTAGACATCGCCCGCGGCCTCACGCCGGACCTGATCGCCGGACTCGCCGGCAATGCCGGCGTCGCGGTCGACGACGTTCCCAAAGGCGCGATCGTCTACTTGGCGGCGAACGCCTCGCATCCGATCCTGGGCGAGGATCGCGTCGTGCAGGCGCTGCGCCACGCGGTCGACTACCACGGCATGGCGGATTCCTTCCTGGCCGGCCAGTTCATGGTGCATCAGGCGTTCTGGCCGCGCGGCCTGTGGGCGGCCTACGTCGAAACGCCGTATCGGTTTGACCCGGAACGGGCGAAGTCGCTGCTCGCGCAGGCCGGCTATGGCGACGGGTTTGCGGTGCGCATCGACACGCTCACCACCCCACCGTTCCCGCGGATCGCTGGCGCGGTGCGGGAGACGCTGGCGCAGGCCGGCATCGAGGCGCAGGTCGTCACCCAGGAAGGGACCGCGCTCTGGCCGATGTACCGCGCGCGCGGCCACGAGTTGATACTGGTCCCCTGGTCGCCCGACTACGTCGATCCGCACTCGAACGCCGACGCCTTCGCGCACAACCCCGACAACCGGCTGGAGGCAGGGCTCACGGGGGTGCCGGCGTGGCGCAACGCGTGGGCGCGGGCCGACGTCAACGCGGCGGTGGTCCAGGCGCGGGACGAGCGCGATCCGGCCCGGCGCGCGCAGCTCTACCGCGACCTGCAGCGGCGCCTGCAGGTTGAGGGGCCGTACGTGATCATGTTCCAGCAGACCGAACAGGTCGCGCGGCGCGCTGACGTTACCGGGTTCGTATCCGGTTCCAACTTCGATCACGTCTGGTATCGCATGGTGTCGAAGCGATCCGCTGCCGCGCGGCCGGGCGGATGAGAGGGAGGTTAGGTACCCGCATGCCCGTATACGTCTATCGATGCAGCGCCTGCGAGCGCGTGTTCGAGAAGTTGCTGTTCAGCACCACGACGCCGGAAGCCGCGCGGACGCGGTGCTCGGCGTGCGGCGGCGCGGCGCCGCGCGATTACTCGACCCACACCTTCGCCTCACCGAGCATCGGCGCCAGCGGCGAGTTGGCTGAGGACGCCGAGCCCTACAAGGCGATGCACTACCACGAGAAACGCGGCGAATGGGAGCAGGCGGCCAAGGCTGCCGAAGGCGTGAGTGAGTTTGCCAAGCAGAAGTTCATCCGCAAGGCCGAGCAGGACTGACCGGCGGGACGAGCGTGCGGAGCCGGCTCAGAGCTTCGTGGCGATAACGTCGCTCGCGCCTTCGCGATGAGTTGGAGGCGGACGCGTTCGCTACGCGCCATGGCCAGGAGACCGGACTCGTTTGATCCTCAGCACGGACACTGACTTCGCCCGGTTCCACGGGCTGAAAGTGGCGCAATCCGCTGGGCGGCTGAGCGGGTCGGTCACGCCTCGCCGAGCAGTTCTTTCCTCGCTAGCTTGGCAGCGGCTGGTGCCGCTGGCAAACACCTCGCGCAGACCTTCCTGTGCTTGGCGCTTCCAGCCGCTGACGATGCGGGCGGCCATGCACCGCAGGTACGACGTCGCAACTTCGATCACGTCTGGTATCGCTTTTCGAAGTAGCCGGCCTCCGCAGTCTGCGGGCGCGGATCGCCAGGGGTCTGTCCACGGAAATACCGGATAAGTCATTTTTGGGGCCGATCGGGTGACACCCGACCGGCGGCCGCCAATACTACCGGTACATGGAGCACGCTGCCGGAAGCGCGGCAGCGTGCCTGGATTACGTCTCTTGAGGAGGGCGAACCTATGGAAACGGCACAGGAAATGCAGGCGAGGATCGTCGGCAAGGCGAACGCGGACGCGGATTTCCGTGCCCGGCTGCGGAGCGATCCGAAGGGAGCGATCGCGCAGGAGTTGGGCGTCACCATTCCGGCGTCCCTGTCGATCGAGGTTCACGAAGAGAGCGCCACGACTGCGCATCTGGTTCTTCCCCCCGCCAGCAAGCTGAGCGAAGGCGAGCTGCAGGCGGTCGCCGGCGGTTTCCTCCTTCGCAACGAGGATCGGGATAGAATTGCGGGAGTCTTTGGCTGGTGATCCCGCCGGGCCGCTCAGCGGTCCTGCGGCGCGCATCATGGCGTCGAACCCGTTTCCCGCGGTCGAGACGACCGAGCCAAGCACGCGGTGCGCTGCATCAGCGCCTGATACGCACCGTGCGCCGGAGACCGATGTTGGGGAGCTGCTCCGCCCACTGATACCGCGCGCCTTGCTCGACGGTCCCGGATGGGACCGGTGGCTGGCTGGGGTCGCGGAGTTGCCGGACGCCGGGATGGAGACGTTCCTTGGTTGCGAGTTTCGGCTCGGTGAACAGACGCCGGCGGCGGACCTGTTCGTCGTGGTCCGCCCGGACGGCCCGCTTGCGCGGCACTACATTCGTCGGGGCGAAGCCGCGCGTCCGGGCTCTCCGGCGGCAGCGCTGAGCCGCTACCTCGTCCAGCTCGGGCAGACCGACTCCGCATTGCACGCCAGCATCGCCGGGACGATGCTCGAATACGACTTGGTCGAGCCGCCGGCCGGCGGGCGGCCGGAGCCGGGCGTGTTTCTGAAAATACTGCTCGCGAAGGAACCCGAGTCGCATGACCGCCCGCAGAGCTTGCCGATCGCGACGCTGGCAGGCGCGGTCGGCTGGACCGATGATGGCGAGGAACAGCGGTCGGTGGCGCGGGTGCTGGCGGCGTTGCCGCCGGGCGCCCGGGTCGCGCACGTGGGAGCGTTGCCGAGTCGGGCGCCGCGGGCGGTGCGGCTGGTGATACAGGAGATCGGGCGCGACGCGATTGGCGGGGTGCTGGAGCGGTTGGGCCGGCGCGAGTCGATCCGCCCGGTGACGGAGATACTGACCGACCTCGATGAGGTATTGCCCCGGTTCCGGCTGGCGGTGGACGTGGCCGCCGGCGGGCTGATGCCCCGGCTCGGCGTGGAGCTGTACCACGCCGGATCGTGGATCGACAGCATGGACGGTTGGCTGATCACGGGGCGGGGCGACTGGCGCCCGGTCGTGGAACGGCTGGCGCGGCGTGGCTGGTGCCTGCCGGCGAAGGCGCAGGGGCTGCTGGAGTGGTGCGCGCTCGACAAGATGTACGACCGCCGGGGCGTGTACCTGGTCTACAAGGGGATGAACCACGTCAAGCTCACGGTCACGGGCGCCGGGGTCGACGCCAAGGCATATGCCGGCATGGTGTACTCTCTGCGCGCGAGCGGCCCGGCGCCGCTCCCTGAAGGCTTGGAGGTCCGGTAGAGTAGCGTCATGCCGGTGTACGGGTATCACGAGAAACGAGGCGAGTGGGAGCAGGCTGCAAGCCGCCGAAGGCGCCGAGGCGTGAGCGATTACGCCAAGCGGTCGGTTCCCGGTGGCCATCACGACCGCGTGATCGTCTCTACGGCGCGGGCAGTTCGCCGACCTCCAGCGGCGCGCGCCACGGCGTGGTGCCGTTGTAACAGCACCGCTGGCAGCCACCGGCGCCTCGTTGCGCACCAGTGTTTCTGGTGCGGATCGCCAGGGTTCGTCCACGGGAATACCGGATAAGTCATTTTTTCGACCGGTCGCGTTGACACCCGATCGGCCGCCGTCGATACTGCCGGTACATGGAGCACGCTGCCGGAAGCGCGGCAGGGTGCCCGGATTCCGTACGTCTCTTGAGGAGGACGAATCTATGGAAACGGCACAGGAGCTGCAGGCGAAGATCGTCGGCAAGGCGGCCGCGGACGAGGATTTTCGCGCCCGGCTGCGGAGCGATCCAAAAGGAGCGATCGCGCAGGAATTGGGCGTCACCATTCCGGCGTCCCTGGGGATCAAGGTTCACGAAGAGAGCGCCACGACTGCGCATCTGGTTCTTCCTCCCGCCAGCAAGCTGAGCGAAAGCGAGCTGCAGGAGGTCGCCGGCGGCGCCGTGATGGGCGACATCGGGAGAATATGGAGAGTGCAGGATTGGTAATCCCGCAGGGCCGCTCGGCGGTCCTGCGGGCGCGCGGTCATAGCGTCGAACCCGTTTCCCGCGGTCGAGACGACCGAGCCGAGCCCACGGTGTGCTGCCCGCTTACTACGTCCGTCAGGGTGAAGTCGCGCATCCGGGGTCTCCGGCGGGCCGCGCTGAGCCGCTACCTCGTCCGGATCGGGCAAGCCGACTCCGCGTTGCACGCCAGCATCGCCGGGCCCGATGCTCGAAGACGACTTGGTCGAGCCACCGGCCGGCAGCCGGAGCCGGACTCCGCAACCAATCGACGAACACACCCCGCAACTCGGCGTTCTCCGACCCCGCCAGCCACGCCGGGCAGCGCGTTCGCTAACCTGCAGCGATCGTCGCGCCGACTGGAACTCCAGCAGCACCAGCAGGTAGGCCCAACCACCGCCCACGCGCAGCCGCCATAACGATGTCGCCGTGGCGTTTTGAGCATGTTCGTCGCTGACGTACTCTGAGGACAGCTTCCGCAGGGTCGAGAAGTCGGTCGCGGCTGACGAAGGCGCGCAGCAGGTCCTCGACCATGCGCGGGAAGGCGAACAGCTTCTTGTACCGCTCATCGTACCTGGGGCGCGCCGTCTGGCTCGGAAGCCTCTTAGCTGCGCGCGGTTACCCGTCCGCTCCAATGGGTGTCACCCCCCCCCCCCCCCCCCCCCCCCGAAAACAGGTACTCGCAGATGGCCAGACCGCAGGTCGCCGACCCGCCGCTGACGGGACCGGTGATGCTGCTGGCGACCACCTCCAGGTCCATCGGTCCCAGCAGCTCGGTGAGGGCCGCCGTGGCCGCCGCCACGTAGCTCGGCGCCGTGGCGAGCGGGCCGGCGATCACGAAGATCTCCGGCGCGACGAAGCGAATCGCCTGGACGGTGATGAATCCGAGGCGCCACCCCAGTTCGCTCATGGCCGCGGCGACGGTCAGGTCTCCCTCCCGGTCACGCTCGATGGCGTCCCACAGGTCGTGCGCCAGCCCTGCCATCGTCGCTCCCGACAGTTCGACGTCGTGACCTTTCAGGCGCTGCAGCAGGCCGCGCCCGCTGGCGACCTGATCCAGCGTGGTGCGCGCGCCGGTCTGGTCGGTCACCTCCATGAGGCCGACGACGCCGGCGTTGTCGCGGTGTCCGGTCACCAGGCGTCCGTTGAGGATCAGACCCGTGCCGAGCCCGATGCCGCAGGTGGTGCAGAGCACGTGTTGCCGCCCCCGCGCCGCGCCGAACAGCACCTCGGCCATCGCGACGGTATTGGCCAGGCCCGCAACGCTCATGGGGATGCCAAGGAGGTCGGCGAGCTGCGACCGCAGCGGCACGTCGCGCCACTCCCGCAGATAGGGTGAGTAGCGCACGGTCCCCGTTACCGTATCCACGGCGCCGGTGATCATGGTGAAGCCGCCGAGCAGGCGGGCGCGGTCGCTGGCCGTAAGGTGCTGGTCGATGAGACGCAATCCCTCGTCGGCGAGCTGGGCGATGGCGGCGTCTGGTTCGTCGATGGCGGGAAGGTTCAGGTCGGTCCCGGCGATGACCTGATTCTTGAGGTCGGTCAGGGTGACGGTCTGCAACATCGGGTCGATGCCGATGCCGAGCACGTATCCGCCGCGCGGCTCGACGTCGAGCGGCACGACGGGGCGTCCGGGTCCGGCGTCCGGGTTCGGTCGTTTCTCTCCAGTTCCCGCACCAGACCTTCGTCGATCACACGCTGCGCAATGCGCGACAGCGCGGCTTCGCTCAGGTCCACCCGGCCGGCGATTTCCTTGCGCGACAACGGTCCGTTGAGCACGATCTCCCGCATCACCGCCATCCGGTTGTCTCTGCCCACGCCCTGCGGGGTGCTGGCCATCGTTACCTCCGCCTCGTCTTCCGTCGCGGGGCGGCGTCCTTCCCGGCAGCGCCGAAGCAGGCGGCGAGTTCGTCCTGCAGCCAGGCGCGGAAGGCCATGACGTCGGGCCGGCCGCGCAGATGCGCGGGTATCAGCAGCCAATAGGAATCTTCGCTGGCCATGCTCTCGGCGATGGGACGCACCAGGCGTCCGGCAGCCAGATCGTCATGCGCGAGCACGGTGTCGGTGATGGCCGCGCCGAGGCCGTCGCGCGCGGCTTCGAAGATCAACGTCTGGCTGAACCGCGGGCCGGCGTCGGCGTCGGCGTCGGCGCCAGCGATGCCGGCGGCCTCGAGGAAGGTGGGCCAGTCCGCCCAACCCCAACCTTCCGGCAGCCGTTCATGGTGCAGGAGGGTAACGCCGGCCAGGCTGCCGTTGCCGGCGACCCCCGGGCTGCATACGGGAAAGAACTCCACCTCGGCCAGCTTTTCGGCGTTCGGGTCGTCGTCGAACCGTCCCCACTCGATGGTCAGCGCGATATCGGGCGAGGTCTTGGCGGTGAGGATGTCGTGGACGATGACGTTGGTGCCAGGCGCCGCCAGGCGACTGAAACGCTGCAGGCGCGGCACCAGCCAGGTCACCGCGAAGATCGGCGGGACGCGGACGATGATGGTTTCGCGGTCCGCCGAGCGGCGCAGTCGCTCGACCGTCTCCAGGATCTGCGCGAAGGCGGGATCCAGTCCCTGCTGCAGGTGCTTGCCGATGCTGGTGATGCGCACGCCGCGCCCGTTGCGCTCGAACAGCGGTTGGCCAAGATCGCGCTCCAGCGTCCGAATCTGGCGGCTGACCGCGCTGGGAGTGACGAACAGCGCGTGCGCGGCGGCCGTCACCGAGCCCAGCCGGGCGACGGTCACGAAGGCGTGCATGGCGTTGAGCGAGGGCAAGCTCATCAGCGTTCGACCCGTGAGTTTTTGGAAACTGCGGTCATCAAAGAAATCAGTTGACCCTCGCTTCGTAATCCGGTAGTTACTCTGATAGTTACTTTCAGACGGTAACGAATCAAGAGTGACGAAACGGCACGTGACCAAGATACCCGATGGCACGCTCCTTGTGTAAGGGGTGGCCGGCGCCGCTGCTGGCGGTGCTGGCGCTGCTGCTGTCCGCGCTGCCGGCGGCGGCGCAGAGTGGCGCGCCTACGGTGACCGGGGTCTCCATCACCTCCCGGCCGAGCCTGAAGAGCTCGAATCCGAACGTGTACTGGCCCTACCAGCGAGACGATCACGTCGACGTGACGGTCACCTTCAGCCGGGCGGTGACGGTCACCGGGTCGCCGCAGCTGGCGCTGACCGTGGGCTCGCGCACCCGCCAGGCGGCCTTCCGGTCGGCGTCGGGCTCCAGCGTCAACTTCCGCTACACGACCATTGGGGGCGACCGGGACGCCGACGGCATTGCCATCGCCGCGGACGCGCTGACGCTCAACGGCGGCAGCATCGAGGCGGGAGGCGTGGCCGCCGCCCTCGGCCTCGGCAGCCACGCGCTGGGCAATCAGTCCAATCACCGGGTGGACGGCGCCAAGCCGACCTTCGACGGCGTGGCGTCGCCCGCCTACGCCTTCACGCGCGGCGCGCGCGGCAGCTTCACGTTGCCGGCGGCGGGCTCGGCGACGATTTTCAGCACCTACGCGCTGGCGGCGACGCCGGCGCTGCCCGGCGGCCTGTCCTTCGCTGCGGCGACCCGCACCCTCTCCGGTACGCCGGAGGTGGGGATGGAGCAGACGACCTACACGCTCAACGTCAACCATCCAACTCCTGATCTTCAGGGCACCGTGCTCTCGGACTCGCTGGCGTTCACCGTCACGGTCGCCGGGGTGGTGCCGGCGGTGAGCGGGGTGTCGATCGTCTCCTCCCCGGCGAGCGGCGCCAGCTACGCGACGGGCGAGAACATCGACGTGGAGGTGACGTTCAACTACCCGGTGACGGTGACCGGCACGCCGCGGCTGGCGCTCGGCATCGGCTCCGCCACGCGGCAGGCGGCCTACCGGACGCACCGCGGCTCGACGGCGAGCTTCCGCTACCCGGTGATCGCGGCGGACAGCGACGGCGACGGCATCAGCATCGCCGCCGGGGCGCTGGCGCTGAACGGCGGCAGCATCGAGGCGTCGAACGTCGCCGTCGCCCTCGGGCTGGGCAGCCATGCGATCGCCAACGACGCCGGCCACACGGTGAACGATCTCCAGCCCTCCTTCGGGACGACGACGGTGGCGAACCAGCACTACGTGGCCGGCACGGCCGCGAGCGTGCAACTGCCGGCGGCCAGCGGCGGCGACGGCACGGTGAGCCACGCGCTGACCGGGCCGGGCGCGGCGACGACGCTCTCCCTGCCGCAGGGCCTCTCCTGGAACGCCGCGACGCGCACGATCTCGGGCACGCCCGGCGCCGCAGCGGCGGCGGCCTCCTACACCTGGACGGCGACCGACGGCGACGGCGACAAGGCGCGGCTTTCGTTCTCCGTCACGGTGGCGGCGACCAACGCGCCTACAGTGACCGGAGTATCCATCGCCTCATCCCCGGCCGGCGGCTCCAGCTACGCGACGGGCGAGAACATCGACGTGGCGGTCACCTTCAGCCGGGCGGTGACGGTCACCGGGTCGCCGCGCCTGGCGCTGACCGTGGGCTCGCGCACCCGCCAGGCGGCCTTCCGGTCGGCGTCGGGGTCCACCGTCAACTTCCGGTACACGACCATTGGGGGCGACCGGGACAGCGACGGCGTCTCCATCGCCGCGGACGCGCTGGCGCTCAACGGCGGCGGCATCGAGGCGGGGAGCGTGGACGCCGCCCTCGGCCTTGGCGGCCACGCGCTGGGCAACCAGTCCAACCACCGGGTGGACGGCGGCGGGCCGACCTTCGACGGCGTGGCTTCGCCGGTGTTGAGCTTCACGCGCGGCACGCAGGGAAGTTTCACGCTGCCGGCGGCGACGCCGGGGTCCGCCACCTACGCGCTGGCGGCGACGCCGGCGCTGCCAGCCGGCCTGACCTTCAACTTCGGGACGCGCACCCTGTCGGGCACGGTGGCGGTGGGGATGGCGAAGACAACCTACACGCTCAACGCCTATCGCCTGGTCCCGTACCCGGGCGAAGAGGGCGTGTTCTATGAAGAACTCGCCGACACGCTCGCCTTCACGGTCGCGGTGTCCGGGGCGGTGCCGGCGGTGAGCGGGGTGTCGATCGTCTCCTCCCCGGCCAGCGGCTCCAGCTACGCGACGGGCGAGAACATCGACGTGGAGGTGACGTTCAACTACCCGGTGGCGGTGACCGGCACGCCGCGGCTGGCGCTCGGCATCGGCTCTGCCACGCGGCAGGCGGAAAGCGTCCTGGCCACCGGCGGCGACGACAGCCGGCAGCGATTCCGCTACCGGGTGACGGCGGCGGACTTCGATAGCGACGGCATCAGCATCGCCGCGGGGGCCCTGACGGCCGCCCTCCCGGACCGCATCACGGCCGCGAATCTGGACGTCGCCCTCGGTCTCGGCAGCCATGCGATCGCGACCGCCGCCGACCACACGGTGAACGATCTCCGGCCCTCCTTCGGGGCGACGGTGGCGAACCAGCACTACGTGGCCGGCGCGGCCGCGAGCCTGCAACTGCCCGCGGCGAGCGGCGGCGACGGCACGGTGAGCCACGCGCTGACCGGGCCGGGCACGACGACGCTCTCCCTGCCCCAGGGCCTCTCCTGGAACGCCGTCACGCGCACGATCTCGGGCACGCCCGCGGCGGCCACGGCGGCGGGCTCCTACACCTGGACGGCGACCGACGGCGACGGCGATACCGCGCGGCTTTCGTTCGACATCACGGTGGCCGCGGCCGACGCGCCCAAGCCGACGAGTCTGGCGCTGTCCGCGCCCGCGGGGTTCGACGGCGACTACGCCGCGGGCGAGGTGGTCCGGGCGATCGTCTCGTTCGACAAGAACGTCACCGTGACCGGCACACCGCGCTTGGCGCTGACCATCGGGTCGAACACCCGCCAGGCGGCCTACGCGAGCGGCAGCAGCGACGCGGACGACCTCGCGTTTCACTACACGGTGACCGGGTCGGACTTCGACGGCGACGGGCTGGACATCGGCTCGGACGCACTGGCGCTCAACGGCGGCAGTATCGTCGATGCCGGCGACGCCTCGGTGGCGGCATCGCTCGGCCTCGGCGGCCTTGCCATCGGCGGCCCCTCCGGGCGCACGGTGCGGGACACCCGGCCCGCCTTCTCCCAGGCCGCCAGCGCCGCCGACCGGTCGCTGGAGAAGGACGCGGCGACCTCCACGACGCTGCCTCTGGCCACGGGCGGCGACGGCGCGTTGACCTACAGCATCTCGCCGGCGCTGCCCGCCGGCCTGACGCTGGCGAGCGCGCGTCCGACCATCACCGGCACGCCCACCGCCACCGGCGCGACCACGCACACGCTGACCGCGACCGACGCCGACGGCGACCGGGCGACGCTCGGCCCGTTCACCGTCACGGTGGTGGTCGTGCCCAAGGTGACCGGAGTCTCCATCACGTCGCGTCCGAGCCTGAGGAGCGAGAACCCGAACGTGTACTGGCCCTACCAGCGAGCCGATCACATCGACGTGACGGTCACCTTCAGCCAGGCGGTGACGATCACCGGGTCGCCGCGGCTGGCGCTGACCGTGGGCGCGCGCGCGCGCCAGGCGGCCTTCCGGTCGGCATCGGGGTCCACCGTCAACTTCCGGTACACGACCATTGGGGGCGACCGGGACAGCGACGGCATTGCCATCGCCGCGGACGCGCTGACGCTCAACGGCGGCAGCATCGAGGCGGGGGGCGTGGACGCCGCCCTCGGCCTCGGCGGCCACGCGCTAGGCAACCAGTCCGACCACCGGGTGGCGGGCGAGGGGCCGACCTTCGACGGCGTGGCGTCGCCCGCCTACGCCTTCACGCGCGGCACGCGGGGAAGCTTCACGCTGCCGGCGGCGGGTTCGGCGACGGTATTCAGCAGCTACGCGCTGGCGGCGACGCCGGCGCTGCCCGGCGGCCTCTCCTTCGATGCGGCGACCCGCATCCTCTCCGGCACGCCGGAGGTGGGGATGGCGACGACCACCTACACGCTCAACGTCAACCATCCAGTCCCCGGCCGCGACGGCAGGGCACGCACCGAGCTCGCGGACTCGCTGACGTTTACCGTCACGGTCGCCGGGGCGGTTCCGGCGGTGAGCGGGGTTGCCATCGCCTCCAGCCCGGCGGACGGCTCCAGCTACGCGACGGACGAGAACATCGACGTGGAGGTGACGTTCAACTACCCGGTGACGGTGACGGGCACGCCGCGGCTGGCGCTCGGCATCGGCTCCGCCACGCGGCAGGCGTCCTACCGGACGCATAGCGGCTCGACGGCGAGCTTCCGCTACCGGGTGACGGCGGCGGACTTCGACAACGACGGGCTGGACATCGCCGCGGGGGCGCTGACGCTCAACGGCGGTAGCCTCGAGGCGTCGAACGTCGCCGCCGCCCTCGGTCTCGGCAGCCATGCGATCGCGACCGCCGCCGGCCACAAGGTGAACGATCTCCAGCCCTCCTTCGGGGCGACGGTGGCGAACCAGCACTACGTGGCCGGCGCGGCCGCGAGCCTGCAACTGCCCGCGGCGAGCGGCGGCAACGCCACGGTGAGCCACGCGCTGACCGGACCGGGCGCGGTAACGACGCTCTCCCTGCCGCAGGGCCTCTCCTGGAACGCCGCGACGCGCACGATCTCGGGCACGCCCGGCGCCGCAGCGGCGGCGGGCACCTACACCTGGACGGCGACCGACGGCGACGGCGACACCGCGCGGCTTTCGTTCGACATCACGGTGGCCGCGGCCAACGCGCCCAAGCCGACGAGTCTGGCGCTGTCCGTGCCCGCGGGATTCGACGGCGACTACGCGGCGGGCGAGGTAGTCCGGGCGATCGTCTCGTTCAACAAGAACGTCACCGTGACCGGCACGCCGCGCTTGGCGCTGACCATCGGGTCGAACACCCGCCAGGCGGCCTACGCGAGCGGCAGCAGCGACGCGGACGACCTCGCGTTCCACTACACCGTGACGGCGTCGGACTTCGACGGCGACGGGCTGGACATCGGCGCGGACGCGCTGACGCTCAACGGCGGCAGCATCGTCGATGCCGGCGTCGCCTCGGTGGCGGCGTCGCTCGGCCTCGGCGGCCTCACCGTCGGCGGCCCCTCCGGGCGCACGGTGCGGGACACCCGGCCCGCCTTCTCCCAGGCCGCCAGCGCCGCCGACCGGTTGCTGGACAGGGACGCGGCGGCCTCCACGACGCTGCCCCTGGCCACGGGCGGCGACGGCGCGCTGACCTACAGCATCTCGCCGGCGCTGCCCGCCGGCCTGACGCTGGCGAGCGCGCGCCCGACCATCACCGGCACGCCCACCGCCACCGGCGCGACCACGCACACGCTGACCGCGACCGACGCCGACGGCGACCGGGCGACGCTCGGCCCGTTCACCGTCACGGTGGTGGTCGTGCCCAAGGTGACCGGGGTCTCCATCACGTCGCGTCCGAGCCTGAGGAGCGAGAACCCGAACGTGTACTGGCCCTACCAGCGAGCCGATCACATCGACGTGACGGTCACCTTCAGCCAGGCGGTGACGGTCACCGGGTCGCCGCGGCTGGCGCTGACCGTCGGCTCGCGCGCACGCCAAGCGGCCTTCCGGTCGGCGTCGGGCTCCAGCGTCAACTTCCGCTACCCGGTCGTGTGGGGCGACCGGGACGCCGACGGCATTGCCATCGCCGCGGACGCGCTGACGCTGAACGGCGGCAGCATCCAGGCGGGGGGCGTGGCCGCCGCCCTCGGCCTCGGCAGCCACGCGCTGGGCGACCAGGCCAACCACCGGGTGGACGGCGCCGGGGCGACCTTCGACGGCGTGGCGTCGCCCGCCTACGCCTTCACGCGCGGCGCGCGCGGCAGCTTCACGTTGCCGGCGGCGGGTTCGGCGACGGGGCCCCACACCTACGCGCTGGCGGCGACGCCGGCGCTGCCCGGCGGCCTGTCCTTCGCTGCGGCGACCCGCACCCTCTCCGGTACGCCGGAGGTGGGGATGGCGCAGACGACCTACACGCTCAACGTCAACCGTCCAACTCCTGATCTTCAGGGCACCGAGCTCGCGGATTCGCTGCCGTTCACCGTCACGGTCGCCGGGGCGGTGCCGGCGGTGAGCGGGGTGTCCATCGCCTCCTCCCCGGCGAGCGGCGCCAGCTACGCGACGGGCGAGAACATCGACGTGGAGGTGACGTTCAACTACCCGGTGACGGTGACCGGCACGCCGCGGCTGGCGCTCGGCATCGGCTCCGCTACGCGGCAGGCGGCCTACCGGACGCGCAGCGGCTCGACGGCGAGTTTCCGCTATCAGGTGGTCGCGGCGGACGTCGACCGCAACGGCATCTCCATCGCCGCGGACGCGCTGGCGCTGAACGGCGGTGGCATCGAGGCGTCGAACGTCGCCGTCGCCCTCGGGCTGGGCAGCCATGCGATCGCGACCGCCGCCGGCCACCAGGTGAACGATCTCCAGCCCTCCTTCGGGACGACGACGGTGGCGAACCAGCACTACGTGGCCGGTACGGCCGCGAGCGTGCAACTGCCGGCGGCCAGCGGCGGCGACGGCACAGTGAGCCACGCGCTGACCGGGCCGGGCGCGGTGACGACGCTGACCCTGCCGCAGGGCCTCTCCTGGAACGCCGCCACGCGCACGATCTCGGGCACGCCCGCGGCGGCGGCGGCGGCGGCCACCTACACCTGGACGGCGACCGACGGCGACGGCGACCCGGCGCGGCTGTCGTTCTCCGTCACGGTGGCCGCGGCCACCGCGCCGAAGCCGACGGCTCTGGCGCTGTCCGCGCCCACGGGGTTCGACGGCGACTACGCGGCGGGGGAGGTCGTCCGGGCGATCGTCTCGTTCGACAGGAACGTCACCGTGACCGGCACGCCGCGCCTGGCGCTCGACGTCGGCGGCACCGTCCGCCAGGCGGCCTACGCGAGCGGCAGCAGCGACGCGGACGACCTCTCGTTCCAGTACACCGTGACCGCGTCGGACTTCGACGGCGACGGCATCAGCATCCGCGCGGGGGGGCTGAAGCTGAACGGCGGCAGCATCGTCGACGCGAGCGACGCCTCGGTGGCGGCGTCGCTCGCCATCGACGCCTACGCCATCGTCGACGCCGCCGGGCATACGGTGCGGGATACGCAGCCCGTCTTCTCCCAGGCCGCCAGCGCCGCCAACCGGACGCTGGCGAAGGACGCGGCGACCTCCACGACGCTGCCCCTGGCGACGGGCGATGGCGCGCTGACCTACAGTATCTCGCCGGCGCTGCCCGCCGGCCTGACGCTGGCGAGCGCGCGCCCGACCATCACCGGGACGCCCACGGCCGCGGGCGCGACCACGCACACGCTGACCGCGACCGACGCCGACGGTGACCGGACGACGCTCGGCCCGTTCACCGTCACGGTGGCGGACGGCGCGCCGGTCGTGTCCGCCGTGACCATCATCTCCAAGCCCTACGCCAACGCCACCTACGGGCTGGGCGAGGTCATCCAGATCCTGGTCGACTTCGACAAGCAGGTAAGGAGGTCCTGGCTGGGGAGCCAGGCGGAGCTCGAGGTCGACGTCGGCGGGACGATCCGCCGCTTTCAGTATTCCGGATACCTTGGCAACGGCCTGTTGTTCGAGCGCACGATCAGCGCGGCGGACCGCGACACCGACGGCATCAGCATCGGCTCCGACGCGCTTACCCTCGGCACGGGGACGCTGACCGACCTGGAGACCGGGGTCGCCGCGGTGACGGTCATCGGGACCCACGCCGTCGCCAACGCGGCGGCGCACAAGGTGGACGGCTCGGTGAACACGCCCCTGGCCGTGAAGTCGGTGAGCATCGTCAGTTCCCCGGCCAGCAGCGACGGCTACGACGTAGGCGAGTCGATCAAGGTCGAGGTCGCCTTCTCCAAGCAGGTCAGTGTCACCGGGGCGCCGCGACTGGCGCTGACCATCGGGTCGAACACGCGGCAGGCGGCGTTTGAGCGGATGACGATCGATTACGCCCTCGTGTTCGCCTACACCGTCACTGCGAACGACCGGGACTCGAACGGGATCGGCATCGCGGCCGGCGCGCTGACGCTGAACGGCGGCAGTATCGCCGATGCCAACACCCTCTCGGTCCCGGCGTCGCTCGGCCTCGGCACCCACGCCATCGCCGACGCCTCGGCGCACAAGGTCTATACGCCGGCGCGGATCACGGGCGCGTCGATCATCTCCGACCCCGGCGCGAACGGCACCTACGACGCGGGCGAGACCGTCACGGTGGAGCTGTCCTGGTCGCAGAGGGTCATCGTCACCGGCGGGACGCCCCGGGTCGCGTTGACCATCGGGTCGAACACGCGCCAGGCGGAGCGGGACGCCGCGGCCGCCGCCCTCGGGCACTGGTACCGCTACAACTATACGGTGACGGCCGGCGACTGGGACGGCGACGGCATCAGCGTCGGCGCGGACGCGCTGACCCTTCCGGGCGGATTCCGCATGTTGGGCAACGGCGGCGTGGACGCGGTCCTCTCGCTCGGGACCCACGCCATCGCCGACGACTCCGGCCACACGGTGCGGGACTCGAAGCCGGCTCTGACCGTGGCGGCCCGGCCCTATCTGCTGGACGCAGCGGTCAGCGACGCGCTGCCGGCGGCGACCGGCGGCGACGCGCCGGTGACCTACACGCTCGCCGGGCCGGGAACGGCGACGACGCTCTCGCTTCCCGCCGGCCTTTCCTGGGACGCCGGCACGCGCACGCTCTCGGGCACGCCGACGAGCGCGACGGCGGCGGCGTCCTACACGCTGACCGCCACCGACACCGACGGCGACACGGCGGCGGCGTCCTTCGACCTCTCGGTGGTGTCGGACCCGGTGGTCACCGGCGTCGCCATCACCTCCAGCCCGGCGTCGGGCGACGCCTACGCCGCCGGCGAGACGATCACGGCCGACGTGACCTTCGACCAGGCGCTGACCGTCACCGGCGCGCCGCAACTGGCCATCGCCGTCGGCGCCACCACGCGGCAGGCGGCGGGGAGCCACACCGCCGGCGAGAGCAGGATCGCGTTCAGCTACACGGTGGCGACGGCCGACAGGGACGCGGACGGCATCGCCATCGCCGCCGGCGCCCTGACCCTGAACGGCGCCACCGTCCGCAACGCCAAGGGCGAGGACGCGCGGTTGGGCCTCGGTTCCCACACCCTCGCCGACGCCTCGGCGCACAAGGTCTCCACCCCGCCCAGGATCACCGCGGTGAATCTCCGGTCGAGCAGCCTTCGGTGCTGCTGGGCCCCCCGGTGGGGCGATTGGGCGGATTCTCGGCAGACCGCCCAGAACCGGTTCCCCCCGAGCCACGTGATGGTCACGATCACGTTCGATCAGCCGGTGACCGTCACCGGCGCGCCGCAAGCGGCGCTCGGCATCGGCGCCAACACCCGCCAGGCCGCCTACGATTCGTTCCTCACCAAGCTCTTCCTGAACACCCCATACGTGACCGGCCCCCTGACCGCCTCATCGTTCTACTACGAACTCCAGGCGTCGGACTTCGACGGCGACGGCATCTCCATCGCCGCCAACGCGCTGGCGCTGAACGGCGGCACGATCCGCGACGCCGAGGGCGAGGACGCCGTGCTCGGCCTCGGCTCCCACGCCATCGCCAACCACCCGACCTTGCGGGTGGCGGACGCGGTGCCCTCCTTCGCGGCGACGCTGGAAGCCCGGCGCTACCTGCCGAACCTGCGGGTGAGCGACCAGCTCCCGGCGGCGACCGGCGGCGACGGCGCGCTGACCTACAGCCTCTCGCCGGCGGCGCTGCCCGCCGGCCTCTCCTGGAACGCCGCCACGCGCACGATCTCCGGCACGCCGACGAGCGTGACGGCGGCGGCCTCCTACACGCTGGCCGCCACCGACGCCGACGGCGACGCGGCGACGCTGACCTTCGACCTCTCGGTGGTGACCGACCCGGTGGTGAGCGGCCTCGGCATCACTTCCAGCCCGGCGTCGGGCGACGCCTACGCCGCCGGCGAGACGATCACGGTGGACGTGACCTTCGACCAGACGGTCACGGTGACGGGCGCGCCGAACCTCGCGCTCACCATCGGCAGCACGGCCCGGCAGGCGACGGGGAGCCACGTTTCGGGGCAGAGCAAGATCACGTTCAGCTACCCGGTGGCGACGAGCGACCGGGACACCGACGGCATCTCCATCGCCGCCGCCGCCCTGACCCCGAACGGCGCCACCATCCGCAACGCCAAGGGCGAGGACGCGCGGCCGGGCCTCGGCTCCCACGCCGTCGTCGGCGCCGCCGGCCACAAGGTGTCGGCGCCGCCCCGCGTCGTGGAGGTGAGGCTCGACACGACGGTGCTGGTCCACAGGCCGCCCGGAGACCGCTGGGGCAATCAGCCGTCCGGCTGGGCGGACCCGCGGCAGACCGCGACCAACCGCTTCGCTCCCGCGGTCGTGGTCGCGATGGTGGCCTTCGACCAGGATTTCGCCGTCAACGGCAGCGGCTGGCCGAGCCTCGCGCTGACCATCGGCGGCCGGACCCGGCAGGCGGCCTACAGCGGTTACCTGAGCCGGGGGTTTGCAATGGGCCGCGGCAGGAGCGCCTCCCAGGTATTCGGGTTCCATTACACCCTCCAGCCCTCGGACTTCGACGGCGACGGCATCTCCATCGCCGCCGGCGCGCTGACCCTGCCCGCCGGCACGACCTTGCGCGACGCGGAGGGCGAGACCGCCCTGCTCGGCCTCGGCACCCACGCCATCGCCGACGACCCGGACTACCGGGTGGCGGACACCGCGCCCTCCTTCGGCACGCCCACGATCCAGCCGCAGCACTGGGTGGCCGGGACCGCGTCCTCGCTCACCCTGCCGGCGGCGACCGGGGACGGCTCCGTTTCCCACGCGCTCACGCCGGCGCGGCGGCCGTCCTGGCTGGCCTTCGACGGCGCGACCCGCGTGCTGTCCGGCACGCCCCCGGCGGCCGCGGCGGCGGCGACCCATACCTGGACGGCGACCGACGGCGACGGCGATTCGACGGCGCTGGCCTTCACCCTCACCGTGGCCGCGGCCAACGCGCCGAAGGTCTCGGAGGTCAAGTTCCTCTCCACCCCGGCGGCGCACCGGATGTACGCGCCGGGCAGCGCCATCGAGGTCGGGGTCAAGTTCGACAAGGCGGTGACCGTGACCGGCACCCCGACGCTTGCCCTCGACGTCGGCGGCACGACGCGCAAGGCGGGCTACAGCGCCACGCGCAACGGCTACCTGGTGTTCTCCCACACCGTCCTGCAGGCGGACTACGACACCGACGGCGTGAGCATCGGCTCGGGCGCGCTCGCGCTCCCCGCCAACGGCAGCGGCGACATCGTCGACGCGGCCGACGCCTCGGTCCGGGCGGCGCTCGGGCTCGGCTCCCACGCCATCGCCGACGCCGCCGGCCACCAGGCGGGCAGCCCGCCGCGGGTCACCGGCGTCGGCTTCCACTCCACGCCGCGGCAGGCGGGCACCTACACCAAGGGCGCGACGATCACCGTCCAGGTCGATTTCGACCAGACGGTGACGGTGACCGGCGCGCCGAAACTGGCGCTGACGATCGGCGGCCAAACCCGCCAGGCCGCGGCCGCCGCCGGCACGGGCAACGCCTACGTCCGCTTCTCCTACACGGTGGCGGCGGCGGATGCGGACGCCGACGGGCTCGGCGTCGCCGCCGGGGCGCTGACCCTCGACGGCGGGACCATCCGCGACGCCGACGGCCAGGACGCGGTGCTCGCCCTGGGGAGCCACGCGCGGACCGCCTTCGCCAACGCCAAGGTGAACGGCGGCAGGACCGGCCTCTGGCCGGACTTCGGCTCGGCGGCCGGCCCCGACCTCGCCCTGACCGTGGGGACGGCGGCGACCCACGCGCTGCCCACCGCGACCGGCGGCGATACGCCGCTGCGCTACGCCGTCTCGCCGGCGCTGCCCGCCGGGTTGAGCGTGAACGCCTCCACGGGCGTGCTGTCCGGCACGCCGGGGATGGAGAGCCCGCGCACCGCCTACACGCTGACCGCGACCGATGCCAACGGCGACGCTGCGACGCTGGCCTTCCATCTCAAGGTCTCGGGCACCCGCCCGGTGGCGAGCGGGGTCGCCGTCGCCTCCACGCCGCTCTCGGGGGACACCTACGGGGCCAGCGAGGAGATCCGGGTGGACGTGACCTTCGCGCGCGCGGGCACGGGCGCGATGATGGTGCGCGGCCACCCCCGGCTGGCGCTCGAGGTCGGCGGCGCGACGCGCCTGGCGTCGTTCCTCTCCGTCTCCGGCGGGACGCTGCGCTTCCGCTACACCGCGCAGGCGGAGGACCGGGATACCGACGGCATCGCCGTCGCCGCGGACGCGCTGGACCTGAACGGCGGGCTGATCCGCGACGCGGCGGGGAACAACGCGATCCTGAGTCTGGGAAGCCATGCGCTGAGCGCCCAGGCGTCGCACAAGGTGGACGGCGGCACCGGACGCGCCCCGGCCGTGACCGGGGTCTCGGTGATCTCGGCGCCGGCGAGCGGCGACACCTACACGCGGGGCGAGACCATCGAGGTGGAGCTGCGCTTCGACCAGGCGGTGGGCGTCTCGGGGACGCCCAACCTGGCCCTCACCCTGGGCTCGGCCACCGCGCAGGCGGCCTGGAACCGCGCCGGGGCGAGCCCGACGACGCAGATCTTCCGCCACGTGGTGGCGGCGGCGGACCGCGACACCGACGGCCTCTCCATCGCCGCCGGCGCGCTGACCCTGAACGGCGGGACGATCCGTAACGTCCGGGGCGAGGACGCGGGGCTCGGTCTCGGCGGCCACGCGCTCGGCAACCAAGCGTCGCACAAGGTGAACGGCGCGAGCAACGCGGCGGCGATGGTGACGGGAGTCTCCATCCGGTCCTTCCAGAACGACGGCTGGTACGACCACGGCGAGACCATCGACGTGCGGGTCACCTTCAACAAGGTGGTGACGGTAACGGGCAGCCCGCGACTGGCGCTCGCCATCGGCGGCACGACCCGGCAGGCGGCGTACCGCGCCGCCGCCGGCGCCAGCGTGGACTTCCGCTACACGGTGGCGGACCCCGACCACGACACCGACGGCCTCTCCATCGCCGCCGGCGCGCTGACCCTGAACGGCGGGGCGATCTCCCACGGCGGCGTCGCCGCGGCGCTCGGCCTGGGCAGCCACGCGCTGGGCGCGCAGGCGTCGCACAAGGTGGACGGCCGCGTCGGCCGCGTGACGGGCGTCTCCATCACGTCGAGCCCGGAGAACAGCGCCGGCTACGGCGCGGGCGAGACCATCGATCTGGAAGTATCTTTCAGCGACAACGTCGCCAGCACGCAAGGCCCCAGGCTGGCGCCGACCGCCTCCAAACTGGCGCTGACCATCGGCGACAACACGCGCTACGCCCCGCTCAAGGTGCAGTACAACACCAGCCGGTGGAACTACAGGAGCCTGTCATACCGATACACGGTCCAAACGACGGATCGGGACACGGACGGCATCTCCATCGCGGCGAACGCGCTGACCGGCTCCTTGCGCCGGAAGGACGGCAACCCGATGATTCTCGCCTTGGGCAGCCACGCGCTGGGCAACCAGGCGTCGCACAAGGTGACCGGCGCCGCCGTGACGCCCCGCGTGACCGGAGTCCGGATCCCCGCCCCGCGCGCCGGCCACACCTTCGAACTCGGGGACGTTATCCAGGTGTATCTCGATTTCAACGTCCCGGTCGCAGCAAGCGCACGGCCACAATTGGCGCTCGACATCGGCGGCACCACGCACCGGCTGAACGCCCAAACGTGGGCCGACGCCGCCGCCTCGCCCTCGTCCAGGATCGTGTTCGGGCACACGGTGGGGGCATCCGACCGGGACACGGACGGCATCTCCATCGCCGCCGACGCCTTGACGCTTCCCGGTAACGGAACCCTGCGCAGCGCGGTCGGGGTGGACGCGGCGCTCGGCCTGACCGCGGTCGTCAACGACGGGACGCGCAAGGTGGACGGCAGCCTCAACCCGGTGGCGGAACCCTTGGTGAGCCTCGCCGGCTCGGCGCCCCACGATATCTTCCTCACGAACGGGAGCTTCATTATCGTCGTCGATTACACCAGGCCGGTGACGATCACGGGCACGCCGACGGTCGCGGTGCAGGTCGGCAGCGTCACGCGCCGCGTGCCGCTGTCCGCCCGGGATATCAACAACAAACGTTTGGAGTTCCGGTACACGGTGCGGCACGACGACCGGGATCCGGACGGCGTCAGTATCGCCGCCGACGCGCTGAGCCTGGGGGGCGGCAGCATCGTCGGGCCGGGCGGCAAGGCGGCGCGGCTCCGCTTCACCAACAGCATCACGAACGACGCCAGTTTCAAGGTCGGCGGCGCCGCGCTGCAGACGCCGACCTTCGGCGCGGCGGTGGTGCCGAAGCAGGTCTGGGTGGTGAACTCGCCGTGGGAATTGACGCTGCCGCCGGCGACCGACGGCGACGGGACGCTGACCTACTCGCTGACCGGGCCGGGCACGTCGGCGATCACGCTGCGCCTGCCGGCGGGAGTGAGCTACTCCACCTCGTCGGCCGGCACCTTCAACGGCGGCAAGATCAGCGGCACGCCGACGCAAGGGTGGGGGTACACCCACCGGCTGACGGCGACGGACGCCGACGGCGACACGGCCACGCTGGACTTCACCCTCGAGGTCTGGCCCGACTATGCGCCGAGCTTCGGCGACGCGACCATCGACGACCAGGAGTGGACCCAGAACGGCGCGATCGACGCCTTCGATCTGCCGGAGGCCTTGAACAAGCCGGCGGTGGCCGGCCGCAACGAGCCGTTCACCTACACGCTCTCGCCGGCGCTGCCGGGCGGGATATCGCGGGCGGACCACCGGGTGAGCGGCACGCCGACCGCGGCCGCGGCGCGGACGCAATACACCTGGACGGTGACGGACGCCGACGGCGACCAGGCCTCGCTCACCTTCCACGCCACGGTGGCCGAGGACACCGCGCCGAGCTTCGGCGACCAGACCATCGCCGACCTGTCCTGGATGCAGAGCCAGCCCATCGCCGAGGTCACCCTGCCGGCGGCGACCGGCGGCAACGGCCCGCTGACCTACGGGTTCTACGTGCCTTCCAGCACCAGACAGCAGCAGCCGCTGCCTACCGGGGTCCGGCTCGACGGGCGCGTGCTGAAGGGCACGCCGAGCGTGGTCTGGGAGTCGCTCGAATACGCGTGGCGGGCCACCGACCAGGACGGCGACACGGCGCAACTCACCTTCGACCTGGAAGTCACCACGAACCTGATGCCGAGCTTCGGCGAGGCGACGCTCGCCGACCGGGCGTGGACCCAGCGCCAGGCGATCACGGCCTTCACCCTGCCGGCGGCCACCGGCGGCGACGGCGACCTGACCTACACGCTCGACCCGGCCCTGCCCGCGGGCGTGAGCCGCGACGCGGCCACGCGTGAGGTCTCGGGCACGCCGACCGCGGCGATGGCCGCGACCGCCTATACCTGGACGGCGACGGACGCCGACGGCGACGAGGCGGAGCTGACCTTCACCGCCGCGGTGGACGGCATCCCCACCTTCGGCGACGAGACCATCGCCGACGCGACGTGGCTGAAGGGCAAGGAGATCGAGTCCTTCACCCTGCCCGAGGTGACGGGCGGCGACGGCCGGGTGGCCTACGCGCTGGCGGCGGCCGCGCCGCACACGGCGCTGCCGGCCGGGGTGAGCCACGCCGCGACGACGCGCCTGGTCTCCGGCACGCCGACCGCGACCAGGGCGCGGGCCGAATACACCTGGACGGCCACCGACACGGACGGCGACGAGGCGGCGCTGAGCTTCTTCGCGGAGGTGGTCGAACCGCCGGCGGTGACGCTGGCGCTGTCGGCCTCGACCATCGCCGAGCATGACGGGACCAACCCCGGCTCGGCGACGGTGACCGCGACGCTGGACAAGGCGTCGAGCGCGGCGACGACGGTGACGGTGACCGCGACGGCCGGGACCAACGCCGCGGCCGGCGACTTCGCGCTGAGCGCCGGCGTGACGCTGACCATCGCGGCGGGGGAGACGACCAGCACCGGGACGGTGACGGTCACCGCGGTGAACAACGCGAAGGACGAAGACGACAAGACCGTCACCGTGTCCGGGAGCGCGGCCAACGACGTTCTGGTGACCGGCCCCGCCGACGTGACGCTCACCATTGCCGACGACGACGCGGCGCCGGCGCTGTCGATCGATGCGCCGAGCGTGAGCGAAGGGGCGAACGGCGCGACCGCGACGCTGGACTGGACGGTGACGCTGGACGCGGAAAGCGGCAGGCAGGTGACGGTCGCCTGGGCGGACGGCGGCACGGGGACGGCCACTTCCGGGACGGACTACGCGGCGCTGGCCGGCGGGACGCTCACCTTCGCGGCGGGCGACACGAGCAAGACCGTGTCGGCGACGGTGACCGGCGACGCGATCGACGAGCCGGACGAGACGGTGATCGTGACGCTGAGCTCCCCGTCGAACGCGACGTTGGCGGCCGGGGCGGCGAGTGGCACGGGGACGATCACGGACGACGACGACGCGCCGGCGGTGACGCTGGCGCTGGCGGACGCGGCGATTGCGGAGGACGGCGGGACGACGACGGTGAGTGCGAAGCTGGGCCATGCGTCGAGCGCGGCGACGACGATCACGGTGACGGCGGTGGCGAACGCGTACACGGTGGGGTCTGACGCGACGATCACGATTGCGGCGGGCGATACGGCGAACGCGACGGACACGGTGACGATCACGGCGGTGAACGACGCCGTGGACAACGTGGGCGACCGCGCGGTGACGGTGACGGGAACGGCGGCGAATGCGCAGGCGACGGCGGATGCGGAGACGGTGAGCGTGACGGGAGCGGCGCTGACGCTGACCGACGACGAGGCGACGCCGGCGGCGACGCTGGTGCTGAGCCCGGCGACGATCGACGAGCACGACGGGAGCGACCCGGGGTCGAGCACGGTGACGGCGACGCTGGATCGCGCGTCGAGCGAGGCGGTGACGCTGACGGTGGGGGCGACGGCGGGGACGAACGCGGCGGCGGGCGACTTCAGTCTGTCGAGCGCGACGACGCTCACCATCGCGGCCGGGGCGACCAGCAGCACCGGCACGGTGACGTTGACGGCGGTCGATGACACGACGCATGCGGCGGACAAGGAAGTGACGGTAGCGGCGACCGTGAGCGGCGACAGCGGGGTGGCGGCGCCGGCGAGCGTGACGCTGACGATCGAGGACGACGAGGCGGCGCCGGCGGTGACGCTGGCGGTGGCGGACGCGGCGATTGCGGAGGACGGCGGCACGACGACGGTGACGGCGACGCTGAGCCATGCGTCGAGCGCGGCGACGACGATCACGGTGACGGCGGTGGCGGCCGCCTACACGGTGGGCTCTGACGCGACGATCACGATTGCGGCGGGTGAGACGGCGAACGCGACCGACAGCGTGACGATCACGGCGGTGAACGACGCCGTGGACAACGTGGGCAACCGGCGCGTGACGGTGACGGGGACGGCGGCGAATGCGCAGGCGGATGCGGAGACGGTGAGCGTGACGGGAGCGGCGCTGACGCTGACCGACGACGAGGCGACGCCGGCGGCGACGCTGGCGCTGAGCCCGGCGACGATCGACGAGCACGACGGGAGCGACCCGGGGTCGAGCACGGTGACGGCGACGCTGGATCGCGCGTCGAGCGAGGCGGTGACGCTGACGGTGGGGGCGACGGCGGGGACGAACGCGGCGGCGGGCGACTTCAGTCTGTCGAGCGCGACGACGCTCACCATCGCGGCCGGGGCGACCAGCAGCACCGGCACGGTGACGCTGACGGCGGTCGATAACACGACGGATGCGGCGGACAAGGAAGTGACGGTAGCGGCGGCCGTGAGCGGGGACAGCGGCGTGGCCGCGCCGGCGAGCGTGACGCTGACGATTGAGGACGACGAGGCGGCGCCGGGCGTGACGCTGGCGGTGGCGGACAGCGCCATCGCGGAGGATGGCGGGACGACGACGGTGACCGCGACGCTGACCCATGCATCGAGCGCGGCGACGACGGTGACGGTGACGGCGGTGGCGGCCGCCTACACGGTGGGCTCTGACGCCACGATCACGATTGCGGCGGGCGAGACGGCGAACGGGACCGACAGCGTGACGATCACGGCGGTGAACGACGCCGTGGACAACGTGGGCAACCGGTCGGTAACGGTGCCGGGCACGGCGGCGAACGCGCAGGCGACGGCGGATGCGGAAGCGGTGAGCGTGACGGGAGCGGCGCTGACGCTGACCGACGACGAAGCCACGCCGGTAGCGACACTGGCGCTGAGTCCGGCGACGATCGACGAGTTCGACGGGACGAACCCGGGATCGAGCGCGGTGACGGCGACGCTGGATCGCGCGTCGAGCGAGGCGGTGACGCTGACGGTCGCGGCGACCGCGGGGACGAACGCGGCGGCGGGTGACTTCAGCCTGTCGAGCGCGAAGACGCTGACCATTGCGGCTGGGGCGACCAGCAGCACCGGCACGGTGACGGTGACGGCGGTCGATGACGCGACGGATGCGCCGGACAAGGAAGTGACGGTAGCGGCGGCGGTGAGCGGGGACAGCGGGGTGGCGGCGCCGGCGAGCGTGACGCTGACGATCACCGACGACGAGGTGGCGCCGGCGGTGACGCTGGCGGTGGCGGACAGCGCCATCGCTGAGGATGGCGGCACGACGACGGTGACGGCGACGCTGGACCATGCGTCGAGCGCGGCGACGACGGTCACGGTGACGGCGGAGGACGGCGCCTACACGGTGGGCTCTGACGCGACGATCACGATTGCGGCGGGCGAGACGGCGAACGCGACCGACAGCGTGACGATCACGGCGGTGAACGACGCCGTGGACAACGTAGGTGACCGCGCGGTGACGGTGGTGGGGACGGCGCAGAACAGCCAGGGCGTGGGGACGGTGACGGGAGCGGCGCTGACGCTGACCGACGACGAGGGAGCGCCGGCGGCGACGCTGGCGCTGAGTCCGGCGACGATCGCCGAGCACGACGGGACGAACGCGGGGTCGAGCACGGTGACGGCGACGCTGAACCGGGCGTCGAGCGAGGCGGTGACGCTGACGGTGGCGGCGACGGCGGGGACGAACGCGGCCGCGAGCGACTTCAGTCTGTCGAGCACGAAGACGCTGAGCATCGCGGCGGGAGCGACCAGCAGCACCGGCACGGTAACGGTGACGGCGGTTGATAACACGACGGACGCGCCGGACAAGGAAGTGACGGTAGCGGCGACGGTGAGCGGGGACAGCGGCGTGGCGGCGCCGGCGAGCGTGACGCTGACGATCGAGGACGACGAGGCGGCGCCGGGCGTGACGCTGGCGGTGGCGGACGCGGCGATTGCGGAGGACGGCGGCACGACGACGGTGACGGCGACGCTGACCCATGCGTCGAGCGCGGCGACGACGATCACGGTGACGGCGGTGGCGAACGCCTACACGGTGGGGTCTGACGCGACGATCACGATTGCGGCGGGTGAGACGGCGAACGCGACCGACACGGCGACGATCAACGCGGTGAACGACGCGGTGGACAACGTGGGCAACCGGTCGGTGAGGGTGACGGGGACGGCGCAGAACAGCCAGGGCGTGGGGACGGTGACGGGAGCGGCGCTGACGCTGACCGACGACGAGGCGACGCCGGCGGCGACGCTGGTGCTGAGCCCGGCGACGATCGCCGAGCACGACGGGACGAACGCGGGGTCGAGCACGGTGACGGCGACGCTGAACCGTGCGTCGAGCGAGGCGGTGACGCTGACGGTGGCGGCGACCGCGGGGACGAACGCGGCGGCGAGCGACTTCAGCCTGTCGAGCGCGAAGACGCTGAGCATTGCGGCCGGGGCGACCAGCAGCACCGGCACGGTGACGGTGACGGCGGTCGATGACACGACGGATGCGCCGGACAAGGAAGTGACGGTAACGGCGACCGCGAGCGGGGACAGCGGCGTGGCGGACCCGGCGAGCGTGACGCTGACGATCGAGGACGACGAAGCGGCGCCGGGCGTGACGCTGGCGGTGGCGGACGCCTCGATTGCGGAGAACAGCGGCACGACGACGGTGACCGCAACGCTGAGCCACCCATCGAGCGCGGCGACCACAATCACGGTGACGGCGGTGGCGAACGCCTACACGGTGGGGTCTGACGCGACGATCACGATTGCGGCGGGAGAGACGGCGAACGCGACCGACACGGCGGCGATCGCTGCGGTGAACAACGACAAGGACGAGCCGGACCGGAGCGTGACGGTGACGGGGAGCGCGCAGAACAGCCAGGGAGCGGGCGCGGTGACCGGCGCGTCGTTGACCATCATCGACGACGATGGCGCGCCGACGGCGACGCTGGCGGTGGCGGCGAGTTCGATAGCGGAGGACGGCGGGACGACGACGGTGAGTGCGACGCTGAGCCACGCGTCGAGCGCGGCGACGACGATCACGGTGACGGCGGTGGCGAACGCCTACACGGTGGGGTCTGACGCGACGATCACGATTGCGGCGGGCGAGACGGCGAACGCGACGGACACGGCGGCGATCGCTGCGGTGAACAACGACAAGGACGAGCCGGACCGGAGCGTGACGGTGACGGGGAGCGCGCAGAACAGCCAGGGAGCGGGCGCGGTGACCGGCGCGTCGTTGACCATCACCGACGACGAAGCGGCGCCGGGGGTAACGCTGGCGGTGGCGGCGAGTTCGATAGCGGAGGACGGCGGGACGACGACGGTGACGGCGACGCTGAGTCATGCGTCGAGCGCGGCGACGACGATCACGGTGACGGCGGTGGCGAACGCCTACACGGTGGGGTCTGACGCGACGATCACGATTGCGGCGGGCGAGACGGCGAACGCGACGGACACGGCGGCGATCGCTGCGGTGAACAACGACAAGGACGAGCCGGACCGGAGCGTGACGGTGACGGGGAGCGCGCAGAACAGCCAGGGAGCGGGCGCGGTGACCGGCGCGTCGTTGACCATCACCGACGACGACGCGAAGCCGACGGTGACGCTGGCGGTTACGGACGCCTCGATCTCGGAGAACGGCGGGACGACGACGGTGAGTGCGACGCTGAGCCATGCGTCGAGCGAGGCGACGACGATCACGGTGACGGCGGTGACCGGTGCGTACACGGTGGGCTCTGACGCGACGATCACGATTGCGGCGGGCGAGACGGCGAACGCGACGGACACGGCGATGATCGCTGCGGTGAACAACGACAAGGACGAGCCGGACCGGAGCGTGACGGTGACGGGGAGCGCGCAGAACAGCCAGGGAGCGGGCGCGGTGACCGGCGCGGCGCTGACCATCACCGACGACGACGCGAAGCCGACGGTGACGCTGGCGGTTACGGACGCCTCGATCTCGGAGAACGGCGGGACGACGACGGTGAGTGCGACGCTGAGCCATGCGTCGAGCGCGGCGACGACGATCACGGTGACGGCGGTGGACGGCGCCTACACGGTGGGGTCTGACGCGACGATCACGATTGCGGCTGGCGAGACGGCGAACGCGACGGACACGGCGACGATCACCGCGGTGGACGACGCCGTGGACAACGTGGGTAACCGCTCGGTGACGGTGAGCGGAACGGCGCAGAACAGCCAGGGCGTGGGGACGGTGACGGGAGCGAGCCTCACCCTTACGGACGACGAAGCCACGCCGGCGGCGACGCTGGCGCTGAGTCCGGCGACGATCGACGAGAGCGGGACGACCAACGCGGCGGCGGTGACGGCGACGCTGAACCATGCGTCGAGCGAGGCGGTGACGCTGACGGTGTCGGCGGCGCCGGGCGTGGGCGCGGCGGCGGAGGACTTCAGCCTGTCAAGCACGACGACGCTGAGCATCGCGGCGGGTGAGACGGCGAGCACCGGCACGGTGACGATCACGGCGGCGGACAACACGCAGGACGCGCCGGACAAGACGGTGACGGTGACGGCGACGGTGAGCGGCGACAGCGGGGTGGCGGCCCCGGCGGCGGCGACGCTGACGATCCGCGACGACGACGGCCGGCCCACGGTGTCGCTGGCGCTGGCGAGCGCGACGATCGCCGAGGACGGCGGCACGACGACGGTGACGGCGAGTCTGAGCCATGCGTCGAGCGTGGCGACGACGATCACCGTGACGGCGGCAGGCGCGGGCTTCGCGCAGACGGGGACGACGCTGAGCATCGCGGCGGGAGAGACGGCGAGCACCGGCACGGTGACGATCACGGCGGCGAACGACACGACCGACGAGCCGAACAAGAGCGTGACCGTGTCGGGTTCGGCGGCCAACGGCCAGGGCGTAACCGACCCGCTCGCGCTGACGCTGACGATCACGGACGATGACGCCGCGCCGGCGGTGGAGCTGGCGCTGGCGGACGCGACGATCGCGGAGGACGGCGGCACGACGACGGTGAGTGCGACGCTGAGCCACCCATCGAGCGAGGCGACGACGATCACGGTGACGGCGGTGGCGAACGCCTACACGGTGGGCTCTGACGCGACGATCACGATTGCGGCTGGCGACACGGCGAATGCGGCCGACACGGCGATGATCGCTGCGGTGAACAACGACAAGGACGAGCCGGACCGGAGCGTGACGGTGACGGGGAGCGCGCAGAACAGCCAGGGAGCGGGCGCGGTGACCGGCGCAGCGCTGACCATCACCGACGACGATGCGGCGCCGACGGCGACGCTGGCGGTGGCGGACCGTTCGATAGCGGAGGCCGGCGGGACGACGACGGTGACCGCGACGCTGAGTCATGCGTCGAGCGCGGCGACGACGATCACGGTGACGGCGGTGGCGAACGCGTACACGGTGGGGTCTGACGCGACGATCACGATTGCGGCTGGCGAGACGGCGAACGCGGCCGACACGGCGACGATCGCCGCGGTGAACAACGACAAGGACGAGCCGGACCGGAGCGTGACGGTGACGGGGAGCGCGCAGAACAGCCAGGGAGCGGGCGGCGTGACCGGCGCGTCGTTGACGATCACCGACGACGACGCGGGGCCGACGGTGACGCTGGAGGTGACGGACGGCTCGATCTCGGAGAACGGCGGGACGACGACGGTGAGTGCGACGATGAGCCACCCATCGAGCGCGGCGACGACGATCACGGTGACGGCGGTGGCGAACGCGTACACGGTGGGGTCTGACGCGACGATCACGATTGCGGCTGGCGAGACGGCGAACGCGACGGACACGGCGATGATCGCTGCGGTGAACAACGACAAGGACGAGCCGGACCGGAGCGTGACGGTGACGGGGAGCGCGCGGAACAGCCAGGGAGCGGGCGGCGTGACCGGCGCGTCGTTGACGATCACCGACGACGACGCGGGGCCGACGGTGACGCTGGAGGTGACGGACGGCTCGATCTCGGAGAACGGCGGGACGACGACGGTGAGTGCGACGCTGAGCCACCCATCGAGCGCGGCGACGACGATCACGGTGACGGCGGTGGCGAACGCGTACACGGTGGGGTCTGACGCGACGATCACGATTGCGGCTGGCGAGACGGCGAACGCGACGGACACGGCGACGATCGCTGCGGTGAACAACGACAAGGACGAGCCGGACCGGAGCGTGACGGTGACGGGGAGCGCGCAGAACAGCCGGGGAGCGGGCGGTGTGACCGGTGTGTCGTTGACGATCACCGACGACGACGCGGCGCCGACGGCGGCGCTGGCGGTGGCGGACTCCTCTATAGCGGAGAACGGCGGCACGACGACGGTGAGTGCGACGCTGAGTCACCCATCGAGCGAGGCGACCAAGATCACGGTGACGGCGGTGGCGAACGCCTACGCGGTGGGCTCTGACGCGACGATCACGATTGCGGCTGGTGAGACGGCGAACGCGACCGACACGGCGACGATCGCTGCGGTGAACAACGACAAGGACGAGCCGGACCGGAGCGTGACGGTGACGGGGAGCGCGCAGAACAGTCAGGGAGCTGGCGCGGTGACCGGCGCGTCGTTGACGATCACCGACGACGACGCGGCGCCGACGGCGGCGCTGGCGGTGGCGGATGCCTCGATCTCCGAGAGCGGTTCGACGACGGTGACGGCGACGCTGAGCCACGCGTCGAGCGAGGCGACGACGATCACGGTGACGGCGGTGGCGAACGCCTACACGGTGGGCTCTGACGCGACGATCACGATTGCGGCTGGTGAGACGGCGAACGCGACGGACACGGCGATGATCGCTGCGGTGAACAACGACAAGGACGAGCCGGACCGGAGCGTGACGGTGACGGGCAGCGCGCAGAACAGCCAGGGAGCGGGCACGGTCACGGGTGCATCGCTCACCATCACCGACGACGACACGGAGCCGACGGTGACGCTGGCGGTGGCGTCCGCCTCGATCTCGGAGGACGGCGGCACGACGACGGTGAGTGCGACGCTGAGCCACCCATCGAGCGAGGCGACGACGATCACGGTAACGGCGGTGGCGAACGCCTACACGGTGGGGTCTGACGCGACGATCACGATTGCGGCTGGCGAGACGGCGAACGCGACGGACACGGCGACGATCGCTGCGGTGAACAACGACAAGGACGAGCCGGACCGGAGCGTGACGGTGACGGGGAGCGCGCAGAACAGTCAGGGAGCGGGCGGTGTGACCGGCGCGCCGCTGACGATCACCGACGACGATGCGGCGCCGACGGTAACGCTGTCGGCGGCATCCGCCTCGATCGCGGAGGACGGCGGGACGACGACGGTGAGCGCGACGCTGAGCCACGCGTCGAGCGAGGCGACGACGATCACGGTGACGGCGGTGACGGGCGCGTACACGGTGGGGTCTGACGCGACGATCACGATTGCGGCTGGCGAGACGGCGAACGCGACGGACACGGCGACGATCGCTGCGGTGAACAACGACAAGGACGAGCCGGACCGGAGCGTGACGGTGACGGGGAGCGCGCAGAACAGTCAGGGAGCGGGCGGCGTGACCGGCGCGCCGCTGACCATCACCGACGACGACGCGGCGCCCACGGTGACGCTGGCGCTGGCGAGCGCGACGATCGCCGAAGACGGCGGCACGACGACGGTGAGCGCGACGCTGAGCCATGCGTCGAGCGAGGCGACGACGATCACGGTGACGGCGGTGGCGGGCGCGTACACGGTGGGGTCTGACGCGACGATCACGATTGCGGCGGGCGAGACGGCGAACGCGGCCGACACGGCGATGATCACTGCGGTGAACAACGACAAGGACGAGCCGGACCGGAGCGTGACGGTGACGGGCAGTGCGCAGAACAGCCAGGGAGCGGGCGGTGTGACCGGCGCGTCGTTGACGATCGCCGACGACGACGCGGCGCCGACGGTGACGCTGGCGGTGGCGGACGCCTCGATCTCGGAGAACGGCGGGACGACGACGGTGAGTGCGACGCTGAGCCACCCATCGAGCGAGGCGACGACGGTGACGGTGACGGCGGTGACCGGTGCGTACACGGTGGGCTCTGACGCGACGATCACGATTGCGGCGGGCGAGACGGCGAACGCGACGGACACGGCGATGATCGCTGCGGTGAACAACGACAAGGACGAGCCGGACCGGAGCGTGACGGTGACGGGGAGCGCGCAGAACAGTCAGGGAGCGGGCGGTGTGACCGGCGCGTCGTTGACGATCACCGACGACGACGCGGCGCCGACGGCGACGCTGGCGGTGGCGGCGCGTTCGATCTCGGAGAACGGCGGGACGACGACGGTGAGCGCGACGCTGAGCCACGCGTCGAGCGAGGCGACGACGATCACGGTGACGGCGGTGACGGGCGCGTACACGATAGGCTCTGACGCGACGATCACGATTGCGGCGGGCGAAACGGCGAACGCGGCCGACACGGCGACGATCGCTGCGGTGAACAACGACAAGGACGAGCCGGACCGGAGCGTGACGGTGACGGGGAGCGCGCAGAACAGTCAGGGAGCGGGCGGTGTGACCGGCGCGCCGCTGACGATTACCGACGACGATAGCGCGCCGACGGCGACGCTGGCGGTGGCGGCGAGTTCGATCGCGGAGAACGGCGGGACGACGACAGTGAGTGCGACGCTGAGTCACGCGTCGAGCGAGGCGACGACGATCACGGTGACGGCGGTGACGGGCGCGTACACGGTGGGCTCTGACGCGACGATCACGATTGCGGCCGGTGAGACGGCGAACGCGACGGACACGGCGACGATCGCTGCGGTGAACAACGACAAGGACGAGCCGGACCGGAGCGTGACGGTGACGGGGAGCGCGCAGAACAGTCAGGGAGCGGGCGGTGTGACCGGCGCGCCGCTGACCATCACCGACGACGACGCGGCGCCCACGGTGACGCTGGCGCTGGCGAGCGCGACGATCGCCGAAGACGGCGGCACGACGACGGTGAGCGCGACGCTGAGCCATGCGTCGAGCGAGGCGACGACGATCACGGTGACGGCGGTGACGGGCGCGTACACGGTGGGCTCTGACGCGACGATCACGATTGCGGCTGGCGAGACGGCGAACGCGACGGACACGGCGACGATCACTGCGGTGAACAACAGCAAGGACGAGCCGGACCGGAGCGTGACGGTGACGGGGAGCGCGCAGAACAGTCAGGGAGCTGGCACGGTGACCGGCGCGTCGTTGACCATCACCGACGACGATGCGGCACCGACGGTGACGCTGGCGGTGGCGGACTCCTCTATAGCGGAGAACGGCGGCACGACGACGGTGAGTGCGACGCTGAGTCACCCATCGAGCGAGGCGACGACGATCACGGTGACGGCGGTGGCGAACGCCTACACGGTGGGCTCTGACGCGACGATCACGATTGCGGCCGGTGAGACGGCGAACGCGACGGACACGGCGACGATCACTGCGGTGAACAACAGCAAGGACGAGCCGGACCGGAGCGTGACGGTGACGGGGAGCGCGCAGAACAGTCAGGGAGCGGGCGGTGTGACCGGCGCGTCGTTGACGATCACCGACGACGACGCGGCGCCCACGGTGACGCTGGCGGTGGCGGATGCCTCGATCTCCGAGAGCGGTTCGACGACGGTGACGGCGACGCTTGGCCACCCATCGAGCGAGGCGACGACGATCACGGTGACGGCGGTGACGGGCGCCTACACGGTGGGCTCTGACGCGACGATCACGATTGCGGCTGGCGAGACGGCGAACGCGACGGACACGGCGACGATTGCTGCGGTGAACAACAGCAAGGACGAGCCGGACCGGAGCGTGACGGTGACGGGGAGCGCGCAGAACAGTCAGGGAGCTGGCACGGTGACCGGCGCGTCGTTGACGATCACCGACGACGACGCGGCGCCCACGGTGACGCTGGCGGTGGCGGATGCCTCGATCTCCGAGAGCGGTTCGACGACGGTGAGTGCGACGCTGAGTCACGCGTCGAGCGAGGCGACGACGATCACGGTGACGGCGGTGACCGGCGCGTACACGGTGGGCTCTGACGCGACGATCACGATTGCGGCTGGCGAGACGGCGAACGCGACGGACACGGCGATGATCGTTGCGGTGAACAACAGCAAGGACGAGCCGGACCGGAGCGTGACGGTGACGGGGAGCGCGCAGAACAGCCAGGGAGCGGGCGCGGTGACCGGCGCGTCGTTGACGATCACCGACGACGACGCGGGGCCGACGGTGACGCTGGCGGTGACGGACGGCTCGATCTCGGAGAACGGCGGCACGACGACGGTGAGTGCGACGCTGAGCCACCCATCGAGCGAGGCGACGACGATCACGGTGACGGCGGTGGCGAACGCCTACACGGTGGGGTCTGACGCGACGATCACGATTGCGGCTGGCGAGACGGCGAACGCGACGGACACGGCGACGATCGCTGCGGTGAACAACGACAAGGACGAGCCGGACCGGAGCGTGACGGTGACGGGGAGCGCGCAGAACAGTCAGGGAGCGGGCGGTGTGACCGGCGCGTCGTTGACGATCACCGACGACGACGCGGGGCCGACGGTGACGCTGGCGGTGACGGACGGCTCGATCGCGGAGAACAGCGGCACGACGACGGTGACCGCGACGCTGAGCCACGCGTCGAGCGAGGCGACGACGATCACGGTGACGGCGGTGATGGGCGCCTACACGGTGGGGTCTGACGCGACGATCACGATTGCGGCGGGCGAGACGGCGAACGCGGCCGACACGGCGACGATCACTGCGGTGAACAACGACAAGGACGAGCCGAATCGGAGCGTGACGGTGACGGGCAGTGCGCAGAACAGCCAGGGAGCGGGCGCGGTGACCGGCGCGACGCTGACGATCACCGACGACGACACGGCGCCCACGGCAGCGCTGGCGGTGACGGACGGCTCGATCTCGGAGAGCGGCGGGACGACGACGGTGAGTGCGACGCTGAGCCATGCGTCGAGCGAGGCGACGACGATCACGGTGACGGCGGTGACGGGGGCCTACACGGTGGGGTCTGACGCGACGATCACGATTGCGGCGGGCGAGACGGCGAACGCGGCCGACACGGCGGTGATCACTGCGGTGAACAACGACAAGGACGAGCCGGACCGGAGCGTGACGGTGACGGGCAGTGCGCAGAACAGCCAGGGAGCGGGCACGGTGACCGGCGCAGCGTTGACGATCACCGACGACGAAAGCGCGCCGGCGGCGACGCTGGCGGTGGCGGCGAGTTCGATCTCGGAGAGCGGCGGGACGACGACGGTGAGTGCGACGCTGAGCCATGCGTCGAGCGAGGCGACGACGATCACGGTGACGGCGGTGACGGGGGCCTACACGGTGGGGTCTGACGCGACGATCACGATTGCGGCGGGCGAGACGGCGAACGCGGCCGACACGGCGGTGATCACTGCGGTGAACAACGACAAGGACGAGCCGGACCGGAGCGTGACGGTGACGGGCAGTGCGCAGAACAGCCAGGGAGCGGGCGCGGTGACCGGCGCGACGCTGACGATCACCGACGACGACGCGGGGCCGACGGTGACGCTGGCGGTGACGGACGGCTCGATCTCGGAGAACGGCGGGACGACGACGGTGAGTGCGACGCTGAGCCATGCGTCGAGCGCGGCGACGACGATCACGGTGACGGCGGTGACGGGGGCCTACACGGTGGGGTCTGACGCGACGATCACGATTGCGGCTGGCGACACGGCGAACGCGGCGGACACGGCGGTGATCACTGCGGTGAACAACGACAAGGACGAGCCGGACCGGAGCGTGACGGTGACGGGGAGCGCACAGAACAGCCAGGGAGCGGGCGCGGTGACCGGCGCGACGCTGACGATCACCGACGACGACGCGGGGCCGACGGTGACGCTGGCGGTGGCGGACGCCTCGATCTCGGAGAACGGCGGGACGACGACGGTGAGTGCGACGCTGAGCCACCCATCGAGCGCGGCGACGACGATCACGGTGACGGCGGTGGCGAACGCCTACACGGTGGGCTCTGACGCGACGATCACGATTGCGGCTGGCGAGACGGCGAACGCGGCGGACACGGCGACGATCAACGCGGTGGACGACGCCATCGACAACGTGGTCGACCGGACGGCGACGGTGAGCGGAACGGCGCAGAACAGCCAGGGCGCAGGAACGGTGACGGGAGCGAGCCTCACCCTTACCGACGACGAGGGAGCGCCGGCGGCGACGCTGGTGCTGAGCCCGGCGACGATCGCCGAGCACGACGGGAGCGACCCTGGGTCGAGCACGGTGACGGCGACGCTGAATCGGGCGTCGAGCACGGACGTGACGCTGACGGTGGCGGCAACGGCGGGGACGGACGCGGCGGCGTCGGACTTCAGTCTGTCGAGCACGACCACGCTGAGCATTGCGGCCGGCGCGACGACGAGCACCGGGACGGTGACGGTGACCGCGGTGGACAACGCGGTCGACGCGCCGGACAAGGGAGTGACGGTGTCGGCGACGGTAAGCGGGGACAGCGGGGTGGCGGCGCCGGCGAGCGTGACGCTGACGATCGAGGACGACGAGGCGGCGCCGGGGGTGACGCTGGCGGTGGCGGACAGCGCGATCGCCGAGAACGGCGGCACGACGACGGTGACGGCAACGCTGGACCATGCGTCGAGCGAGGCGACGATGATCACGGTGACGGCGGTGGACGGCGCCTATACGGTGGGGTCAGACGCGACGATCACGATCGCGGCAGGTGAGACGGCGAACGCGACCGACACGGCGACGATCACGGCGGTGGACGACGCCATCGATAACGTGGACGACCGCACGGTAACGGTGACGGGGACCGCGCAGAACAGCCAGGGCGTGGGGACGGTGACGGGAGCGAGCCTCACCCTTACCGACGACGAGGGAGCGCCGGCGGCGACGCTGGTGCTGAGTCCGGCGAAGATCGCCGAGCACGACGGGACGAACGCGGGGTCGAGCACGGTGACGGCGACGCTGAACCGAGCGTCGAGCAAGGACGTGACGCTGACGGTGGCGGCGACGGCGGGGACGAACGCGGCGGCGAGCGACTTCAGTCTGTCGACCGAGGACACGCTCACCATCGCGGCCGGGGCGACGACGAGCACCGGCACGGTGACGGTGACGGCGGAGGACAACGCGGTCGACGCGCCGGACAAGGAAGTGACGGTATCGGCGGCGGTGAGCGGGGACAGCGGGGTGGCGGCGCCGGCGAGCGTGACGCTGACGATCGAGGACGACGAGGCGGCGCCGGGGGTGACGCTGGCGGTGGCCGACAGCGCGATCGACGAGAACGGCGGGACGACGACGGTGACCGCGACGCTGAGTCATGCGTCGAGCGCGGCGACGACGATCACGGTGACGGCGGTGGACCGGGCCTACGCGGTGGGGACGGACGCGACGATCACGATCGCGGCGGGAGAGACGGCGAACGCGGCGGATAGCGTGACGATCACGGCCATAGACAACGACGTACTCAGCGGCGACCGCGCGGTGACGGTGACGGGGACGGCGCAGAACAGCCAGGGCGTGGGGAGCGTGACCGGCGCGGCGCTGACCATCCGCGACGACGACGCCGGGGCGCCGTTCGCGATGAGCGGCTGGGTGGAGGATCAGGGTTGGACCGAGGGCCAGGCGATCACGCCGTTTACGCTGCCGGCAGCGATCGGCGGCAGCGGCGCGGTGAGTTACGAGTTGTCACCGGAGCTGCCCGCGGGCGTGAGCCGGAACGCCGACACCCGCGAGGTTTCCGGCACGCCGGAGGCGGTCATTGTGGAGACCGGATACACGTGGACCGCCACCGACAGCGGTGGTGCTACCGCGTACGTGACGTTCACCATCGAGGTCAAGAGAGGCCAGAGGGATTCACCTCCGGCTCCGGAGCCTCCGGAGCCGCCGGAGCTGGCTCCGGAGCCGCCGGAGGTCGTTCCGGTGAGGGTGTCGATCGGCGACGCGTCGATCATGGAGGGCGACGGGCGCAGGGTCGAAGCCGAGTTCACGGTGAAGCTCGACCAGGCGAGCCAAGGGCCGGTCACGGTGGCGTTTGCGACCCGGGACGATACCGCGACCGCCGGGGCCGATTACACGCACCACGCGGGGAGCGTGACCTTCGCGCCGGGCGAGACGAAACAGATGATCGCGGTGACGGTGCTGCCGGACACGACGGTGGAGGCGACTGAAGAGTTTACGGTGACGCTGGTCGAGCAGGAGAACGTGGTGCTGGAGCGGGCGATGGCGCGGGGCACGATCGGCGACAACGACGTGGCGCTGCTGGCGATCGACGACACGCAGCTCCCGGAGGGCGACAGCGGAAAGCAATCGGCCTGGTTCGAGGTGCGGATGATCTCCAAGACCGAGCGGCCGGTTCTGCTGCGCTACACGACGATGGATGGGACGGCGCGCGCAGGTGAGGACTACGAAGCGGCGAGCGAGGAGCTGAGCTTCGCACCGGGCGAGGCGGCCAAGCGGTTCGCGGTGGCGGTGCTGGGCGACACGCTGCCGGAGGATCACGAGACGTTCGGGGTAACGCTGTACGACGCGGAGCAGCGCGACGCGAGTCAGGGGCTGGCGGCCGAGGGGGTGATCGAAGACGACGACAAGGAGCGGATGCGGCGCGGGCTGAAGCGGGCGTTGGCGGAGTTTGCGCGGGTAGTGGCGACGGATGCGGTGGCGACGATCGGCGAGCGGTTCGCGGCGGGCGCTGCGGCGGAATCGCAGGTGACGCTGCACGGGCGGCGTCTGGGGCTGGCGGGGCTGGCGGAGAGTGCTGCCGCGGAGCCGGCGGGGGCGCCGGCGGAGTGGACGGCGTTCGAGGCGGAGAGCGCGGCGATGAGCCAGGTCGAATTCAGGGAGTTCCTGGCGGCGAGTTCGTTCGACGTGGTGGGGGGTGCGCCGCAGGACGCTGCGGCAGACGTGGCCGCAGACGGCGTGACCGCGGACGGCGGGCTGGACTGGAGCGTGTGGAGCCGGGGATCGCTGGGCCACTACAGCGGGCAGGATGAGAAGCCGAGCGCGGCCTGGGACGGTGGCGTGTACAGCGGATACCTGGGCGCGGACATCCGGGTGGCGCAACCGCTGGTGCTGGGGTTGGCGGTGTCGCACAGCGTGGGGACGACGCAGTATCGGGAGCCGGTGGACGGCACCGAGTTCAAGCTGGAGGTGGACACTTCGCTGACGAGCGTGCTGCCGTACGCCCACTGGGAGCCGCTGGAGAGCCTGGACCTGTGGACGATCGCGGGCGCCGGAGTGGGCGGCAGCGCGCTGAAGCGGGAGAAGCAGCAGCCGCTGGAGACGCGCAACGTGCTGTGGCTGGGGGCGGCAGGAGGCCGGCTGACGGTGGTGTCGTGGAACGGGTTGGACGTGGCGCTGGCGACGGACGGCTACTATGCGTCGCTGGGTGCGGAGTCGGAGAAGCATCCGTGGCTGACGCAGGGTCTGGCGGCGGCGAAGGTAGGCCGGGTACGGCTGCTGGCGGACACGCGCTACGACTGGCAGATAGGGAGCGCTGCGCGGCTGGGAGTGAACGTGGAAGCCGGCGGGCGCTGGGACACCGGCGACGCGGCGCAGGGATTGGGCGCGGAGATCGGCGGCGGTGTGGACTTCGAGCTTACGAGCCTGGGGCTGGGGCTGCGGGCGCACGGCCGCTATCTGCTGGCGCACCAGGATCGGCAGTTCCGGGACTGGGGAGCGAGCGCGGCGCTGTCGTTCGATCCGGGCGCGCCGGGTCGCGGGGTGGCGGTGACGGTGGCGCCGGAGTGGGGAGCGTCGAGCAGTCAGGTGGCGGACGTGTGGGGCGCAGCGCCCTTGCAGGCGAGCGCCGGCGGCGTCGAGCGTGAAGGCGCGGGGCTGCGCCCGGACCGGCTGGACGCGGAGTTGAGCTACGGCATCGAGACGGGCGGCGCTGGGCTGGTGACGTTCTACGGCGGGCTGTCGCAGGCACTGACCGACAGCGTGGTCTACCGGGTGGGCAGCCGCATGGACCTGGGCGCGCTGAGCGTGGACCTGTCGGCGGACCGGCAGGAACGCCCCGGCGGTTCGCCCGACTACCGACTCGAACTCGCCGGTACCCTGCACTGGTAACCCGCTCTCCATCGCCGGTGCCAGCCGAGCAGGAGCCGAGCTGGTAGACCTTGCCGAAGGTGGCGGCGTTGCCGGCGGCGCGGTCGTAGGCATGCAGCGGAAGACGCTGGCCGGCATTCCGTTCGTGGCGTACGTAGCGGTCGACCAGATGCTCGGTGAGGATCTTCGTGTACCCGTACCAGCCGGTGGTGTCGAGCGGCAGGGTGTCGATCCCGATCGGCTCGTCGATGCCGTCGGCTTCCGGCGCCTGTCTACCGGCGCGGACGCGCGTTGCGCCCGCGGAGTACGGTGTCACTCGTCGAGCGCGCTTCTCGAACCGCGCGGAGGTGGGCACTGTGGGCGAACATGCGATCACGCTGGGGTACGGCACGTACGCCATGCGCGAACTCGATATCTACGAGGCGTTGCCGCGACTGCGCGCGATCGGTTACCGGACGGTGGAGATCATGGGCGAGGAGGGGTGGGCTACCGCCCCGGCCGTGCTGGATCGGGATGGCCGCACGAGGCTCGCCGGCACGATCCGCGACCTGGGGCTCAACCTGTCGGCGGTGATGGCGATGATGCCGTTCTGCGAGGAGGGCGGGAGCCGGCGCGCGGTGCTGGAGAAGTTCCACGCCGTCTGCGGACTGGCCCGTGACCTGTGCCTGGACGCGGGGCCGGCGGTCGTCAGCTCGCCGCTCGGCGGCCGGCAGCCGCCCTGGGATGAAGGGCGCGAACGGATCGCCGCCGGCCTGGTCGAGTTCGCCGACGTCGCGCGCGAGCACGGCGCGGTCCTCGCGGTCGAGCCGCACGTCGGCAGCGCGCTCGACTCGCCGGAAAAGGCGGTGTGGCTGATGGAGCGAACCGATCATCCGGCGCTACGGCTCAACTTCGACATCAGCCATTTCCACGTGCAGGGAATGGAGCTCCGGCGCTGCGTCGATCTCTGCCTGCCGCACGCCGTGTACGTCCACGTCAAGGACGGCTATCGCGACGACCGCGGCAAGGTGGTCTTCCAGCTTCCGGGGGAGGGGAGCCTCGACCTGCGTGCGTACTTCCGCCTGCTGGCGGAGCGCGGCGCGGCCGTCCCCGTCACCGCCGAGGTGAGCGCCATGATCTGGAAGCGGCGCGATTACGATCCGTGGGCGGCGGCGGAGCGCTCGTACGCCGCGCTGGCCGAAGCCAGGGACGGCCGCTAACGCCGATATGCGTCCCACAGTGCCCGGTAGTACCGCAGGATGCGCTCCCCGTCGGGATTACCCGGGATCTCCGCCAGCGTGTAACCGGTGTAGCCGTCGCCGCGGAGCTTGGCGAACAGGTCGCGCCAGGGATAGGCGTTGTGCAGCTCGTTGATATGCACCAATCCGATCTTGTGACGCAGCAGCCCATAGGCTTCATCGATGGAGCCGTTTACCGCCTCCACCGGGTTCGAGTTCCAGCAGATGAACGCGTTGTCGTGGCCGGCGTGATCGATGATGGCGCGCATGCGGCGCGGCTGCTGGGTCTCGCGGCCGTGCACCTCGATCCTGACCGCGACGCCGAGGTCGGCCGCCGCTTGCGCGCACTCGCGGAGCGCCAGTCCGATCTGTTCCAAGGTCTTCTCCTCGGGGACTCCTGCCCCGGTCTGCAGACCGTTGGGGCGGACCTTGACGCCGGGACAGCCGAGGTCGGCGGCGAGCCGCGCGTAGGCGATGGTGCCTTCGATATTCTTGCGCACGACGGCCGGATCGACGGCGTGGAACTCGAACGCGCTGCCGAGCCCCGCGATCTCCACTCCGGCGTCGGCGAACCTCTTGCGCACGTCGGCGCGATCGGCCGCGCTCAACTCCACTTCCACACCATGGGCGTGGGTGGTCCGGAGCTCGACGCCGGAGAATCCGGTCGCCGCGCACGTGCGGATGAGCGTGGCCAAGTCCCACTCGGCTCCGATCTGATACGTGACGAACCCGAGTTTCACGACAACATGGTAACGGGATGAGATTCGCCCCGTCCATGCGGTTCGACCGAAGGCAGGCGATAAACCCGGCGGCCGGTCAGCTCCACAGGAGGTCGTGCGTGCGTTCGCGGTCCCATTCCGGGGTCGGCTCGAAGATTCCCGGCTCCTCGGGATCGACGAACTCGCGCAGGGCCTCGTGGTTCAGGTCCGCGAACCCCAGCCCGGGACCTTCCGGCACGGCGATGTGTCCATCTTGAATCAGGGGAACCGGCAACCCGTCGACCAGGCTGCTCCAGCGTTCCAGGTCGTCGACCGAGTGATTCTCCACGACGATGCAGTTCTCCGTGGCCGCGGCGCAGTGCACGGCGGCCAGCGCCGCCACCGGCGACATCGCCATGTGCAGCGCCATCGCGATACCGCGCTCCTGGGCGGCGTCGCCGATCTTCCTGGTTTCCATGATTCCGCCGGCGGTCGCCGGATCGGGATGGGCCACGGCGATGGCCCGCTCCTGGAACAGATCGGCGAACCCCTCTTTCAAGTAGATGTCCTCACCCGTACAGATCGGCGTCGCGACCGCCTCCGACAGCCGCCGGTACTGATTGGTGAGCTGCCACGGGAGCATGTCCTCGTACCAGGCGAGCGAGAACCGGTCGAGCGCGCGGCCCAACCGTATGCAGGACTCCAGGCCGAGGCGGCCGAAGTGGTCGGCGGCGAGCGGCACCTCGTAGCCGATCTCCTCCCGCACCGCCGCGACATATTCGCAGAGCGCGTCGATCCCGCGGTCGGTGATCTGAATGCCGGTGAACGGGTGCATCACGGCCGGACGGTCGAGCATCTCCGGCGGCGCGATCAGGCAGCCGGGCCGGCCGCGCAGCAGGTCGATGCCGACGTCCATCTTCAGGAAGCGGAAGCCGACTGCCATGCGCTGCTTGAGTCGGCGTCCCATCTCGCGGCCGTCCGCACAGGACGGGGTGTCGCAGTAGCAGAGGACGCGGTCGCGGAAGCGGCCGCCGGCCAGGGCGTACGCCGGCGCGCCGTAGGCCTTGCCGGCAAGGTCGATCAGGGCCATCTCCACGGCGCTGACCCCGCCGCCCTGCCGGCCGTGATGGCCGAACTGTTTGATGCGCCGGAACAGCCGCTCGACGTCGCACGGGTTCTCCCCGAGCAGCCGGGACTTGAGCATCAGGACGTACGTCTTGCTGGCGCCGTCGCGCACCTCGCCGAAGCCGCTGATCTCCTGATTGGTATCGATGCGGATCAGATAGCTGTTGAACGGGGCGGCCGCGAGCCGCGCGACCCGCAGGTCCGTGATCGCCAGCGCCGACGGGCGCGAATGCCGGGAAACGATGAGATATGATAGCAGATGAAGCGCCACCGGGCATCTTGTTGACCTTGGCCCCGCGGCGCGTCAGTTTGGGTCGCTTGCGGGTTTCGGGAAGAACTGGTCGACGAGAATCGCGTTCCCGTCGGGATCCCGGAACGTGACGTGAGCGGTGCCGGTGCCGGCGGGGTCGGTGTCCGTCTCAGGACGCACGCGGCGCCTCCTTCCACAGGCGGATGGTGAAGCGGTACTCCTCTTCGATCAGATCCGGCTCGGTACCGTTGTGCTCCCTCATGCCGGGAACGATCTTGTTGCGCACTCCCATACCGCGGGCATCGACGTATCCATAGTCACGCATGACGTTGACCAGGAGCTGATTGCGGGCGTACCGAGCCCCCAGCTTCATACCCGCGGGGGTCACGGTGTTGGGGAGCCGGCCGGGGCTCACGATTTCCAGGCGGTTGGAATAGATGACCAGCATGACGTCGGTGCCGGCGATGCTGTAGTCGCGGTGGATGAGCGCGTTCGCCACCGCTTCGCGGATCACCTCTTCCGGGTACTCCCAGCGGTCGATCCGCCGCGGGCCTTCGAGCCACGCGGTCGGGGACGTATTGCGCCGTACGAAGTCCCACGCCTGATCCACCAACCCCGGCTCGAATGGCATTCCATCTTCTGCGTACAACGGTGTCATCGGTCCGCGCAGATCCAGGTTGGAGAGTAGCGTCATCCATGCGTCCGGATCGTCATGACTCGGCGCGGTATCGTCCAATACCCGAACGAAATAGTCGCGTAGTCGACGTATGTCGAGTGTGTCGATAGCAGAGCCAGGTACCGGCTTCAGCCCGTAGTCAAGGTTCCCGGATTGCCGATAGAGTCGCTGCTCTTCCTCTCGCGTTGCGTCACGCGTCGACGTACCTACGCGTGTTTTCGTAATCCAGTAAGACCCACGCTTGACCTTGTAGGGCTTATCCGGCGCATCTGCCGGGAGTGATACGATGCCGACCACTTTATCATCATCCCAATCCATGGCTTCCCACGATGGGTTCGTAGCCGGCTGTAGATGTGAACGCGCGACCTCCATGACCCACTCTTCGGCTTTGGCGCGGTCGCGCGTCAGCCCGCTCACCGTCTGGTCCTTTTCGACTCCCAGGAGAATGTAGCCACCGTCATGATTCAGAAGAGCAGCCATTTCCTCGGCCAGATCAACAGGCCTGATGTCATCGCGCTTGAACTCGACACGTGGATGCCTTCGGATGAGGACGCCTCGAAGCCGGGACATATCGTGACTTTTTCTGCCTTTTGCGGCGTCGCGAAACGCGGCAACTCCGCTTACGTCGTTGTGATTGGTGACGGCAAGCACCGAGACGCCGACTTCAGCAGCCTTGGCGACGATCGCCTCGGCGTGAGCTCGGGGGTCTCCGTCGGTCTCCTGACCGCGAAACCTGCTCAGGTAGTGTTGCGGGTTCACCTGCAGCGCGCAACGATGGAACACGGCGCCTGCTCGACTAGTAGTCGTCATGCTCGTTCTCCGTAGGGATGGTCTCCTTCCCGGATCGCGCCGGGGCTGCTCACTGTCGATTATGCAGTGGCGTCGCTCGCGGCCGCCAGCCGCGCGCGACGCAAACCTTCGCGGAAACCGACCATCTGGTCGGCAGCTTCGTCGTACAGGCGTAACGTCAGAGAATGAATTACGTCGCGGAAGCGGAGCGCGGGTACCGCCTGCAGCGCCGGCACCTCCCGTTGAGCACGCTCCAGGTTGTAGTTGGGGATGCGCGGGACCAAGTGGTGGATGTGATGGTAGCCGATGCTGCCGGTGAAGAATTGCAGAACCTTCGGAAGTCTCAGATAGGAAGCTCCCCGGAGCGCCGCGGAGGAGTAATTCCAGTTTCCGGCGCGGGTCCAGTACACCCCCTCGAACTGGTGCTGGACGTAGAACAGCCACGTCCCGACCGCCAATGCCACGATCATGACGGGGAGGAACGTCAACGCGAAGTTCACGAACCCGAACGGGAGCGACATCAGCGCCACGAACAGCACTACCCCGAGATTGGTCCAGATGATCGCCCTCAACTCACGTCTGCCGATACCTGGCATCGGCAACCGGTTATAGACGAGGTGCCCGCAGGGCGAAATCAGGAAGAACAGCACGAACGGATTGCGGAACAACCGGTACACCAGCCGCAGAGGCAACGGCGCCGACATGAATTCATCCACCGTCATGGTCCACACGTCGCCCAGGTCGCGCCGGTCCAGGTCGCCGGCCGTGGCGTGGTGGCGCGCGTGCTTATGGGTCCAGTGCCGGAACGGCGTGAAGACGATGATCCCGGTCAGGTAGCCGACGAAGCGATTCCAGCGCGCGTCCCGAAACAGCGAGCCGTGACCGGCGTCGTGGAAAAGGATGAACACCCGGACCATGAAGCCCGCAGTGGGCAGAGCGAGGAGCAGCGCCAGCCAGTAGGACACCTGCGCCAAGGCGCCCATGGCAATTACGCCGGCAACGTAGGGAAGGAGCGTGTTGGCGATCTGTCCCAGGCTTTTGGCCTGGTCAGGAGTACGGTACTGTGAGAGCTGCGCCTGCAAGGCGCGCTCTTCGGCTGAGGGAACGAGCATAGGCCCAAGTATACAGGAAACGACGTGCCCGTAGCCATTGGCCGTTGACCTGCTGCCAAGCGCCGACAGCGCGCAAGCGCTGAAGCGCCGCGCACCGGCGCCACCACGGTTTCAGGATCGGTCGGCAGGCCAACCGGCCAAGGCATCATGATCGTCGGACTCCGGGGCGTCAATGCCTTGTTGTCGGATCGGATGCGGGGTTCCGTTCACAACACGAAGCAGCCTTGCCCGTATCGCTCGGCTGGAGGCGGCGAGATCGACCGTGGCGAAGCGAAACTCGTGTCCCTGGATGGCCGCGGCTTCGGAGACGTCTCCCTGGACCGACGGGTGCAGCAACATTCCAGCGGCACCGAGCGACCGCGGATCGTCGGCTCGCTCCTGAGACCGCACGTAGGAGTAGATCTGGTAGAGGTATCCACTGCGCAGCGTCTCCTCCCCGTAGCGACCTGGAGTCACAATCGACGTGAATTTGGTGTCGATGATGATTCGCTGGTCGCGGGACTCCAGAACTATGTCGGTCTTCATTGACGGTAGCAGCTCGCTCAGTCGAGGCGTGCCGTCTTCCACTTGCCACCGCATCTGAGTCCCCATCCGCGTGCTCCACCCCTGTGGCGACAACGCCACGTCGTAGAATCCGCCCACCGCCGCCTCGAACAGCGTCCGGGCCCAGACTTCATCGCGGTCGGGCGAAGACAGATACCTTCCGCCCGCGGCCTCGGTTGGCAGCGCAAGACTGAAGGCGAGTTCGGCGGCGGCCATCATTCTCCAATCCTCGGAGTCCATGCGTCCCCGCAACTCGGCGGCGGCGCCGCTCCGTCCCCGCGGGTCGGCAAGAGCCGGGTCGGAGCTCACGCCGGCGGCCTCCAGGCGGGCATCCGCGGCCCGGCAGCGGGAAACCAGGTCCGCACCGCGGACGACCTTGGCCACCTGCCGCACGGCCGCGCGGACGAACCGGTTGCGCGGCGTGTCGACCGTGAGTTCCTCGTACCGGCAGGCGACCCTGCCGCGCGGCAGCAGTTGGCGCCGTTCGGTGCGCAGCAGGTCGATGCGCCCGCGCACGCGCCGCAGCTCCGCACTGGTTCCCTGGAAGGCAAAGCTCAGGTTGCGCCGCAGCCGTCGCTCGATGGCGCGAGTAAGGATCTCCGCCACCAAGTCGGGGAGCTCGTCCGGGTTATCCTCGACGGCGACCCTTCGAGCCGGCCGCAGCTCCCGGTAGAGACGGGAGGCGTACAGCATCAGCAGCCAGATGTTGCGGATCGGAATTCGGCCGACGCTGCGCGGGTCACCGGTGACCGATAGTTCACTCGCGGCGGGCCGCGCCGCCTCCGTACCGGCGGTTTCCATCAGAAATCGGCGAGCAGGGTCCTCTCCTGAGTGTCGGCCTTGTCGGTCTGATCGAACCAGTATTCGCGGAGCAGCGGCGCGATCTCCGTTTCGACTATCTCGCGGTACCACTTCTGCGGATCGTCGATCCGCGTGTCCGGGGCGACCGTGAGGTAGCTGTGGCCCACCCGGAACTGCTTGCCCAGACCCTGATCGGTCGCTATCTCCCGGTTCAGAGCGACCATTCGTTGCTCGACTCTCCGCAGGAAGTCGTCGTCAAGTGCTCCTTGAGCCTGCATCCACTGACGCCACGGCTCGCCGAAGATCGGCACCAGATCGACGAACGTGAACCGGCGGCGCAGCGCCAGATCGACCAATGCCAACGACCGGTCGGCGACGTTCATGGTGCCGATCAGATAGACGTTGGGCGGAATATGGACGCGCTCGTCCTCATCGCGGGAGTAGGCGAGAGCCAACGCTTCCTCCGGCATCCTCTTGTCGGCCTCCAGCAACGTGAGCATTTCCCCGAAGATCTGCGCCGGGTTACCCCGATTGATCTCCTCGATGACTATGACGTAGTCGTGGTCCGGATCGTTCTGCGCCTCCGCCGTGACCTTCAGGAACGGCCCATCGGTCAGCTCCAACCGTCCTTCCACGGGACGATGACCGCGCACGAAGTCTTCGTATGACAGGTTGGGGTGGAACTGGAGATGACGGACACGACGCTCGTCCTTGTGGCCGAGCAAGGCGAAGGCCAGCTTCTTCGCCAACCAGGTCTTGCCCGTACCCGGCGGTCCCTGCAGAATCAGATTCTTCCGACTCCGCAGCCGGCCGAGCACCTTTTCGAGCTCTTTTCGCGAAAGGAAGCAGCCTTCGCTCAGAACGTCGTCAACGGTGTACGTGGTACGCTTGTCCGGTCGATAAGCCGACCGCGACAACTCCGGGAAAGAGTGGACCGGAGCATCCGATTCGAACCGCTCCAGTAGTCTGTCTCTGAGTTCCAGGTATTCTCGACCATCCGGCTCATCCGATGTTGGATCTCTCAGCTCTTCTTTGATGTACTTGATGGAGTTGCCATCCAAAGGCGGAAAACTCCATGGGCGTATCCAGTAGAGTCCGATGGTAAGTGTCGGGATGCCAACTCCCTTGACGCCAACCCTTACCTTGTCGTATGAACGCATAAACGCTGCGCGCTCACCTTCATCATCCACATCGGCCAGTTTGATGGCGTTCACGAAGAGATCCCACAATGCGTCGATGTCGTCGGGGTTTCGATCCTTTTCGTGGGAGAAGAACCAAGTCCTCCTTGGATCGAGTGTCGGGATTCCATCTTCGTCCGTATTCAACGTCGGAGCCGGCTCCTGCACTTTCAGAAAGCTCGCAAGTTCTTTGGCGACGGATTCCCGTCGAGTGTCTGCCATCCGTCTATTGAAACATCCGAACGTAGAAAACGGGCAGTAGTCTCGCAGGTCTCCCTCGGTACCATCCGAGAACCGGTCACGGGCAAGGAACGCCATGTCCGGGCGCCGGGAAATTGCGAGTAGCGCAGAGATCAATGGCCCTCGGTCGTTCCGGTATTGCAGCAGCTTGTCAGCTACCTCGGAGTAGAACCTGGTCCAGGCGAACCGCTGGCCCTCACCGAATCGGTCTTGCCAGAGAGACTGATTCCGGAACCAGTCGATATCCTGCTCTTCACCGTGGAATGCGAACCGGATCAGGGCGCTCGCGCCAGCGGGCATCGCTCCCTGCCCAGGTTCCACCTTCCAAACGGTTCGCATGTTGGTGTAGAAGTACCACTCCCGCGGAGGTTCCACCCGCTTCCAGGAAACCTTCAATCGACGGCCATCACCGATGTTCTCCGTGACTTTGCCAACGGCCGTGATCTTCATTACCGAGACCGGAAATCCACGGTTGTCGAACGGCAATCCACCCTCTAGAGTGTTACGTAGAGATTTGATAGCGATCCGGTCGCCGGGCAGGACCGACTTGACGTGATCGACGAAACGGTCGCGGTCCGTTTCCCACACGCCGTCCGCCAGGAAACGATCGGTCTGATCCTGCCCATCCCACACGGCGCCAACGAACCATGCCGGGCGTTGCTCTATCGTCTTGGAAGGTCGATCCATGCCATGGCTCCCGAATGGGTGCTCGGTGTCGGTCGGAGTCATTGCCGACGAGCAGGCGGTAGCTCCCCCGGCATGACTCGAACATGCGACATGATGGTTAACAGCCATCCGCTCTACCAGCTGAGCTACAGGGGATCGGGTTGCCGACAACTCATACCACTTCTGAGCGCACGGGTCAAGTCGGTCCGCGGCAGGGCTGCGGCGGCGGTGGACGGCGGGCGGGCGGGCGGGCGGGGTAGGCTCCCGCGCCGATGGCAACCGCGCTCGCCGAAGATCAGATACAGGCGGCCGTGCAGGGACTAAACCGTTGGAGCCGGGACGGGGACGCCCTGCAGCGGGAGTTCCGGTTCGGGAGCTTCCGTGAGGCGGTCTCCTTCATCGTCCGCATCGCCTTCGCCGCCGAAGCGGCCAACCACCACCCCGAGATCTGGAACGTGTACGGTACGGTGCGCATCCGGCTCAGCACGCACGAAGCCGGGGATAGCATCACGCAGCGGGACGTGGACCTGGCGGCGGCGATCGACGCGATCGCGTGGGTCGCTTGACAGCGCCTTGCTGCGTGTGCAGGGTTGCGCCTCCGGGCGATTAGCTCAGATGGCTAGAGTACTAGCTTGACATGCTAGGGGTCACTGGTTCGAGTCCAGTATCGCCCATACGCAGCGTTGGAGCCGAACGACGGCGGAGACGGCAGCGCGCGCAGGTGCGCGCGGCGTTCGGCGACCGCTTCCATGAAGACCGCTCCGACCGCAGCGCCCCGCACGAGCACGGGCCGGAGCATACCGGGTGAAGATCAGCGACGTTCAGGTGATTCCCTTCACCGTTCGGCGGCGGGGATTCCACAACGCGGAGTTGCGGCCGGCGACCGACACGCTGCAGACGGTGACCCGCGTGATCACCGACCAGGGAGCCGAGGGGTACTACTTCGGCGGCGCCGGCCATGGAGATCAGGTCGGCCTGCACGCCGCCGATCGCCATCTGCTGACCGGCCGCATCCGCGATCTGGTGGCCGGCCACGACCCGTTCGATCGCGAGAAATTCTGGCGCTGGCTGTGGGTGGCGAATCTGCCCGAGCATCTGATCAGCGTGCTGGACAACGCGCTCTGGGACCTGCAGGGCCGGGCGCTCGGGGTTCCGGTCTGCAAGCTGGCCGGCGGCTGCCGCGACCGCGTCCGCGCGTACGCCAGCACCTTTCCGAACCTGGGGCCGCCGGACGTGTACGCGCAGCACGCTGTCGCGTGCAAGCGGCAGGGCTACCGCCATTACAAGATACACCCCTATTACTTCTGGGACCCGGCGACCGGGCGGGCCGACCCTGGGCGTCCTTCGCACGTCGAGCACGACGTCGCCGCGTGCCGGGCGGTCCGTGACGCGGTGGGCCCGGAGATGGAACTCAGCTTCGACGTGTGGGGCACGTACCGGACGTACGAGGAAGCGGTCTGGGTCGGGCGGCGGCTGGAGGAGTTGGGGTTCGTCTGGTACGAGCACCCGCTGAACGAATACCAGGTGGCGGCGTACGAGAAGCTGTCGGCGGAGCTGGCGATCCCGATCCTGGCGCCGGAGATCGCGGCCGGCAGCCTGTATACGCGGGCCGAATGGGTGCGGCGCGGAGCCGCGGACATGAGCCGTATCGACGTGCTGCGCGGCGGCGTGACCGGCTGCCTGAAGACCGCCGCGGTGTGCGAGGCCTTCGGCGTGCGCCTGGAGATCCACATGGCCGGCTTCGGCAACCTGCAGGTGCTGGGCGCCACCAGCGAGGATACCTGCCGCTACTACGAGCGCGGTCTGCTGGCGCCGGGAGTCGACTACGAGACCCCGGAGCCGTACCTGGAGGAACTGTGCGACCCGCTCGACGCCGGCGGCTACGTGCGCGTGCCGATGCACCCGGGGATGGGATACCGGATCGACTGGGACTACATACGGGAGCACCGCATCGAAGGTGACGGGGGATCGACGTGAGCGGTCCGTTGCGCGGCATCTTCCCGGTGGTGCTGACGCCGTTCGCCGGCGACGGTTCGATCGATACGGAGGCGTTGCGGAAGGAGGTCGACTTCAGCGTGGCGGCCGGCGCGCATGGGCTGGTGTACCCGGTGCTGGCCAGCGAGTTCCAGTACCTGTCGGACGCCGAGCGGCGCGCCGCGGTGGAGGTGGTCGTGCGGCAGGCCGACGGCCGCGCGCCGGTGGTGGCGGGCGTCGCGGCGCCAGCGCCGCGTGCGGCGGCCGAACATGCCCGGCACGCGGCCGCTGATCAACCTGGCCTGCCTGCTCGGGCTCGCCGTCTGCAAGGAGGTGTTGGTGCGCCGCGGCGTGTTCGGCTCCACGGCGATCCGCGTTCCGGGGAGCGTTCGACTCGACGCCGAGGACCGCCGCGAGCTCGAACAGGTCCTCGCCGACCTGCAACCGCTGCTGCGCGTCTGAGACGACCGGCCGCCGCCGGGAGGCACGTGCTATCGTGACGCCGTGATCGAAGTCCGCCAGCCGGGGCCGTATCGCTATACCTATTCGGCCGACCACGCGGCCGTCGCCCGCGTACCGACGGGCCGGCAGGTGCGCATCCACTGCGTCGACTGCTTCGAGAACCGCCTGGTCGACGAGTCCCAGCGCTACGCCGACGTCTGCCAGTACCCGTATCTGAATCCGCAGACCGGCCCGGTCTACGTCGAAGGCGCCGAGGAGGACGACACCCTGCTGGTCCACATCGACGACATCGAGATCACCCGCGACTGGGCGGTGACCGGGCTGGTGCCGCGCTTCGGCCTGCTCACCGGCACCGACGCCACCGCCATGCTCACCGGCGCCCTGCCGGAGGTGGTGCGCAAGGTCCCGATCCGCGACGGTCGCGTCTGGTTCGGCGGGCTCAGTCGGCCCCTGTCGCCGTTCATGGGCACTATCGGCACGGCCCCGAAGCTGGAGGCGATCAACGCCCTGACCCCGTCGAGCTACGGCGGCAACATGGATTGCCCGGAGACCTGCGCCGGCAACACCCTGCACCTTCCGGTGCGCAACGACGGCGGCCTGTTCTTCTGCGGCGACGGCCATGCCACCCAGGGCCATGGCGAGATCGGCGGCGTCGCCTGCGAGGTGCCGGTCAACCTGGTCTGCCGGTTCGAGGTCATCAAGGGGCAGGCGATCGGCTGGCCGCGCGTCACCAACGACACGCACCTGATGGTGATCGGCAGCGCCCGACCGCTGGAGGACGCCACCCGCATCGCCGCGACCGAACTGGTCCGGTGGGTGGCCGCCGACTACGGCATGGACGCCACCGACGCGCTGATCTGGATCACGCAGACCCTGGAGCTGCGGGTCGGCAACGTGTGCGACCCCAACTACTCGGTGGTCGCCGCCGTTCCGCGCGCCGCGCTGATCGCGTAAGCTCGAATCGATGGGTCGCATTCAGGACAAGGTCGCGATCGTCACCGGCGCCGGCTCGGTCGGTCCCGGCATCGGCAACGGGCGCGCCACGGCGCTGGTGTTCGCGCGGGAGGGGGCGCGCGTGCTGCTGGTCGACCGCGACCTGGCCCTCGCCGAGGAGACCTGCCGCATGATCGCCGAGGCGGGCGCCTCGGCGGGCGGGGAATCGTCCACCTTCCAGGCGGACGTGAGCGACGCGGCGGCCTGCGGCGGCATCGCCGCCGCCTGCATCGAGCGCTACGGACGCATCGACATCCTGCACAACAACGTCGGCATCGAGATCGCCGGCGGGCTTGCCGACACTACCGAGGAGGCGTGGGACCGCACCCTGGCGGTGAACCTCAAGAGCATGTTCCTGATGGCCAAGGCGGTCGTCCCGCACATGGAGCGACAGGGATCGGGCGCCATCGTCAACATCTCCTCGATCAACGCCATCCGTACGCTGCCGGCGCTCTCCCTGCCCTACGCGGTGTCGAAGGCCGGCGTGATCGCCTTTACCCGCGACGTGGCGGTCGAGTACGCGGCCAAGGGCATCCGCGTCAATGCCGTGTTGCCCGGCATGATGGCCACGCCGTTCGTCGTTGCGGCGCTCACCGGCGCGTACGGCGGCGACGTGGACGCCATGATGAAGCGGCGCGACGGCCTGTGCCCCACCGGCAGGCAGGGCGACGGGTGGGACGTGGCGCACCTGTCGCTGTTTCTGGCTTCGGACGAGGCGAAGTACGTCACCGGCGAGTCGGTGGTGGTCGACGGCGCGCAGACCTGCCGTCTCTGAGGGGACGGTCTATGCTGGACCGATGACGACCGAGGCTGCCGACATCCGCAAGCCCACGCTGGGCTACGACTACGAGTTCGACGCCGAGCGGCTCGACCGCATCGCCGCCTGCACCGCCGAGCACGGTTTCTGCATCGCCAAGGAGGTGCTGTCCCCCGCCATGGTAGACGTGCTGCGCCGCGAGGTCTGGCGGGTGGTCGATCCGGACCGCGCGCTCGGCGCGGGCGAGAGCCGCACCTGGCACGCCTGGTTCGACGAGGCGACGGAGGCGTGGGGGTTGCTCGACGATTCGCGCTTCATGAACCTGCCGCGCGCGCTGCTCGGCACCGGCGAGATCTGCATCAACCGCTCGGCGGCGATCATCCGCCGCCCCGGTTCGGCGGCGGTGGGGTGGCACACCGACTGGCGGGGGCAGACCGACGACCCGCCGCGCAACGCGGGCGAGGTCCTCAACCGCGGCTCCTGGCCGTCCGGCATCTGGTTCTATCTCACCGGCTCGCGCCCCACGCACGGCGGCCTGTGCGTGATCGAGGATTCCAACCACGCCGACTGGGCCGGCCCGGAGGGGTTCCGCCTCACCGCCGACCGCTATTCGTTCGTCCCGGGAGGGGCGGCCGAGGGGGAGCGCTACGAGGGCTTCGACATCCCCGGCCTGGTGCCGTTGTTCACCGATCCGGGCGACTGCATCCTGTTCGCCGACCGCACCTTTCACGGCGCGTTTCCCAATCGAGAGGAGCGCGCGCGGCTCTCCTGCGGCGTCGGCTTCCGCAAGCGGAGCGACCTGATCGACGCGCCGTGGGAGCTGCCGGCGCCGGCGCGCGCGTTCGTGGAGGCGCTGCCGGAGCGCCACAAGCGCTACGTGGACGGCTACACCGGCATCGACCTGTCGTTCGGCTCCGCGGGATAGAATCGCCGCCATGAAAGCGATCGTGATCGAGCAGAGCGGCGGGCCGGAGGTGCTCGCCTACCGGGACGCCGGCGTGAGTGAGCCGGCCGCCGGTCAGGTGCGGGTGCGCGTCGAGGCGGCGGGCGTCAACTACATCGACACCTACCACCGCAGCGGTCTCTACCCCATGGGTATGCCGTTCACGCCGGGCGTGGAGGGCGCCGGCGTCGTCGACGCGGTCGGCGCCGGGGTCGACGGGTTGGCGGTCGGGGATCGGGTGGTCTACGCCATGTCTCCCGGTTCCTATGCCGAGCAGGCGCTGGCGCCGGCCGACAAGACGGCGCTCATCCCCGATGGGATCGGCACCGAATTGGCCGGCGCGGCGTTCCTGCAGGGTCTGACGGCCCACTATCTGGCCTGTTCGACCTATCCGCTGTCGTCGTCGGCGACGTGTCTGGTGCTGGCCGCCGCCGGCGGGGTGGGGCTCCTCCTCGTGCAGATCGCCATGCGCCGCGGCGCCCGCGTGATCGGCTGCGTGTCCACGGACGCCAAGGCGGAGTCGGCCCGTCAGGCCGGCTGCGCCGAGGTCATCCGCTACGACCAGGTCGACTTCAAGGACGAGGTGATGCGCCTGACCGGCGGCCGGGGCGTACAGGTCGTCTATGACTCGGTGGCGGCTGCTACGTACCGGCAGAGCCTGGCCTGTCTGGCGCCGCGCGGTTATCTGGTGCTGTACGGCAATGCCAGCGGCCCGGTGACCTCGTTCGATCCGCGTCTGCTGAACGAGGGATCGTACTTCGTCACGCGGCCCACGCTGGCCCACTACCTCCTCGATGAAGGCGAGTTGCGCTCTCGCGCCGGCGACCTGTTCGGTTGGATCGCCGCCGGAGACCTGGACGTGCGCATCCACCGGCGGTATCCGCTGCGCGACGCCGCGCAGGCGCACCGCGACATCCAGTCCCGCGCCACCAGCGGCAAGCTGCTGTTGATCCCCTGACCGGCGCCCAGTCGCGCCGGCTCCGGTTAATCGGCGGACGGTGGTTGCCGAAACATGATGCATGAGCAACAGACCTGTGGCACCGGAACGGGACGACTCGACGAGACGTGACCGCACGCGGCGGCATCGCACGCGGCCGGAGCTGCTGCCGGTCCTGGCCGCGCTCATGGTGCTGGCGGCGGCAGGGGCCGGTGCCCAGGACGTCGATCCCGCCGATCGATACACGCTCGCCGGCAACGCCATCGCACCCAAGGTTACGCAGTCGATCACCTGGGGAATCGTCGACGCGGTGACCGGACGGACCGATACCGTGGGCTCGCGGCAGGCGACGATGGAGCGGTTGGAGGCGGCCGGCGTCGTCCGCTACGGGCTGCCGAAGCTCACCAGCCGGCTGATCTCGAACGGCGGCGCGACGCCGCTGCCGGCCGCCGACAAGATCGAGGTGAACGGCGCCCACGGACAGCTCTGGGGCTTCGGTTTCGCGGGCGGCGGAGACTACCGCCGTCTGGGCAGCGGCGCGGGCGCCGGCGTCGCCTGGAACGGCGACTCGGTCAGCGGTCACCTGGGATTCGACGTCCGGCCGGTCCGCGAGATGATGGCCGGCTTGACGGCGGGGCTGTCGCACACGAAGACAGCCTACGAGGTCGACGGCCAAGCGGGCGAGTTCGATCTCCGTATGGTCACCGGTTCGCCCTACTTCAGTTGGGTGTTGGTCCCGGGCCTGTGGTGGTGGGCGACCGCCACCTATGGGCGGGGCGAAGCCACCATCGCCGACGGACGCGAGATGATCGCCGAAGCGCCGCACGCCGGGGACGCGTCGCTGCTGGGCGGCGCGCTCGGCTGGAGCGTCAACGTCGTCGACAGCCCCGGCTCCGATCCCGCCTCCCGCATCGAACTGGCGGTCAAGGGCGAAGGCAGCCTGAGCTATTTCAACGTGGCGCGGACGCGCGGCTCGATGCCCGACCTGGAGATGAACACGTGGCGCGGCCGCGCCCTGTTGCAGGGAACCTACGAGCTGCCGATCAACGATAGCGTCTACGTGACGCCGACGGTGGAGGTCGGCGTCCGCTACGACGGCGGTCAGGCGGCCAGCGGCGCCGGCGTGGAACTCGGCGGCAGCATGCGCTACGACGACCACTCGGTCGGCGTGACGCTGGAAGCGCACGGGCGCGCGCTGGTGCCGCTCGAAGATTCGTCGCAGGAGTGGAGCGCCGGCGGGCTGTTGCGGGTCGCCTCCGATCGGGACGGTTACGGGCCGTTCCTGAACGTGAACCCCAGCTACGGACCGGTGCAAGAGACGATCGCGTCGGCGCCGTCGGCGGCTCAGGCCGCCTTTCGGGGCGCGCGGCTGAACGCGGAATTGGGCTACGGCGGTCTGCAGGTCGCCGGCGTGCCGGGGTTGTTGACCCCATACGGTGCCGTTACGCTGGGCTACGGCGGCGCATCGAGCTATCGATGGGGCAGCCGTCTAGCGGTTACGGACGACCTGGACCTGAACCTGGAGGCGCAGCACGAAAAGGCCGACATCGCCGCGGCGACCACGCATCGCGCCGTCGTCAGCGCCCACCTGCGCATGTAGGGCCGAGGTCCGGCCCGTTCCGTTCTCCCGGCCGGCGGTCCGCGCGCGATGACACGGCAGGGCCATGAGCCGGCGGCGCCGGGACCGGCTCCGCGCGGTACCCCCGGCGAGATAGCCGTCTGTACGCTGCGCGAGCTGCCGCCGGGTGAAAGGCGTGAGGTCGACGTGGGCGGCCGGCACGCGATCTGCGTGTTCAACGTCGGCGGCACGCTGGTCGCGCTCCGCAACCTGTGCCCGCACCGCGGCGGCGCGCTGACGCGCGGATTCATCGGACCGCTGGTCACCGCCGAGGCGCCCGGCCGCTTCCGCTACGAACGGGAAGGGGAGATACTGCACTGCCCCACTCATCAGTGGGAGTTCGACCTGAAGACCGGGTGCGCGTTGCATGAGCCGCGCCTGTGTGCGAAGACCTACCGGGTGAGCGTGCGCGGCGATCAGGTCATACTGCACGTGCACGAGGGAGGTCCACGGCGATGACACCGAGCGCTACCGCTGCCACCGACTCCACGGTCGTCGACCGGCCGGCCGCCGCGACGGAGCCGGCATCGGCGGCCGCGCCCGCGCGCAAACGCAAGGTAGCCCCCTACCTGGTCGATTGCGATTGCCACCACACGTGGCGGCAGATCGACGACGTCTTTCCCTATCTTCCGCGGCGCTACGTGGAGAGCATCAGGGACTTCGGGCCGATGCTGCCCAAATATCCCTACACGAACGTGCGCAACAACAGCGGCTTGGCCTTTCGGGTGGACCATCCCGTCGAGCCGGACACGGACCTGGCCGAGTTCACGATCGAGCACCACGTGGAGGCGTACGGGATCGACGCGGCGCTCCTCACCGGCTCGTCGGTCTATTCCGCGGCGGGGCTTCCCGACCTGGACTACGCCACGGCGCTCTGCCGGGCGTTCAACGACTACACGCTGGAGCACTGGGTCGCCAAGGACCCGCGGCTGCTCATGACCATCGCCATACCGGTGCACGCCCCGGTGGAGGCTGCCGCCGAGATCGAGCGGATCGGGTCGCATCCGGCCGCGGCGGCGGTGATGATGCCGGCCGGCGCGCGGTCGCCGTTCGGCAACCGGTTCTACGACCGCATCCATGCCGCCGCCGCCGATCAGGGGCTGCCGATCGTGACCCACTTCGGGTGCGAGGGGCAGGGCCCGACCAACGCGCCGACCGCGGCGGGATTCCCTTCGTATTATCTGGAGATGCGCATGGCGCGGCCGCAGATCGCGCAGGCCCACTCGGCCAGCTTGATCTGCGAAGGGGTGTTCGAGCGCTATCCCACCCTGAAGTGGCTGTTCGTGGAGGTCGACACGTGGTGGATCCCCGGGTTGCTGTGGCACTTCGACGCCGACTGGAAGGCGGTGCGCGAATACACGCCGTGGGTCAAGCGGCTGCCCAGCGAGTACTTCCGCGAACATATCCGCGTCGGCACCCAGCCGCTGCAGTTGCCGCCCGGCCGGCAGGACGCCGCGGCGTTCCTGCGGTGGATGCACGCCGGGGAGGTGCTGGTCTACGCCAGCGACTTCCCGCACTGGGATTGGGACGAGCCCACGCCCACGGCCGGACAGTTTCCCAAGGAGCTGCGCGCGGCTGTGTTCGGCGGCAACGCGCGCGAGCTGCTCGGCCTGGACTGAGGGCGGCGCGGGCCGCTCACCGGCGGCCGGTGACGAATTCTCGCAGGCGGGCGAGTTGCGCGTCGGTGCCCACCGCCACCAGCGAGTCCCCCGGCCGGACCGTGATGCCGGCGATCGCCGTGTTGTCGTCCGGGATGCGAATCGCGTCCGGGGCGTGGATGGCGACGATCACCGCGCCGGTGTGGTCGCCGATCGGGGAGTCGCGCAGGGTGCTCCCGGCCAGAGGCGAGTTTTCCGTGACGGCGACCTCGTCTATCTGCAGGGAGCTGCGCTCGCGATCGAGCAACTCGTCCAGAAACCAGGTCAGCGACGGACGCAGCAGCGATATCGCCAGGCGGCGCCCCATGCTGCGATACGGCGACGCCACGCTGTCGGCGCCCACCTTCTCCAGCTTGCGGACGGTCTGCTGCTCGGCCGCCTGCGTGACGATCTTCAGCGCCGGATTGAGCTGCCGGGCGGAGAGGACCACGAACACGTTGGCGTCGTCGCTCGGCAGCACCGACACCAGCCCGGCGGCGCGCTTCACGCCGGCGGCCAGCAGGGTCTCATCCTCCTCGGCGTTGCCCTGCACGAACAGCAGCGACTCGTCGCCCGCGCAGTCGCTGCGTTCGGGGTCCAGGTCGACGATCACGAACGGCACCTTCTCTCCCGTGAACTCGGCGGCGACCTCTCGCCCGAACTTGCCGGCGCCGCACACGATGTAGTGCCCGGCGAGCCGGCGGATCGTTCGCTCCATACGTCTCCTCCTCCATACCGGCAGAAACGCTCCCTCGAACAGATAGGCGACCAGCGAGGTGGCCGAGTACCAGATGACGATGATGGCGACCACGATCAGGCCGGAGGTGAACAGCCGCCCGCCGGCGGAGAGCTCCCGCACCTCGCCGTAGCCGACCGTGGAGATGGTGATCACCGCCATGTACAGGCTGTCGTTCAGCGGCCACCCCTCGATCAGGGCGAAGCCCAGCGTGCCGACGACGGTAACCGCCAGCAGCAGCGCGATCGCGATCAGGAATCGGCGATGAGGGGATGCCACCTGGACCCGGATGATAGACCGTTGCCGCGCGCGCTCGCGCCGGCGATCGTGCGCTACCGTGCCTCCCACGACCTGAGCATCGCGGCCACCTGCGCGGACTCCTCGGCGGACAAGGCGGCCAGCGGCGGGCGGCACGCGCTCGATGCGAAGACGCCGAGCAGGCGCAGGCCCTCCTTGACCGCCGGGATCGACCGGCCCGGCTTGGCGCGCAGCGCGGCGAGCGGCGCGAGCCGGTCCTGGACCGTGCCGATGCGCTGACGATCGCCGGCGCTCACCGCCTGCCACAGCTCCATCGACAGCGCCGGGGCCAAGTTGACGGCGCCGGTGGAGAAGGCGGCGGCGCCCTCCAGCGCGTAGTAGGGGAACAGCCCCTCGCCGCCGCAGACGCCGGTCAAGCGGCGGTCCGGCGCCGCTCCACGCTGCGCCGCCATGAACTCCCGGAACCACAGAAGGTCGCCGGACTCCTCCTTCACGGCGACGACATTGCCGATTTCCGCCAGCCGGCACGCCGCCGGCACGCTCAGGGGCGCGGCGGCGGTCCGGTACAGCATGAAGCCGATGCCGGCGGCCCCGGCGACGGCGCGGGCATAGCGCTCGGCGCCCGCCCCGGTCATGCCGAACATCGGATCGACCGTGGTGATCTGCGCCGCCGGGCAGCCGAGCCGTTGCGCCGCGCGCGCCTGGGCGGTCGCGCGGCCGATCGACCCGCTCACCGACGCCAGCACCAGGGCGCGGCCGTTCGCCTCCTGCACGGCGGCTTCCGTGACCGCCTGCCATTCGTCCATCGACAGGGAGAAACACTCGCCCGTCCCGCCGCACGGGGTGACGGCCGGCACGCCGTGCTCGACCAGGCGGCGGATCAGGTGGCGGAAGGCGTCCAGATCGACCGGCGCCTCGGGATCGTCGTCCGTGAACGGAGTGGGCGGGTAGGCGATAGGGCCGGCCAAGCGCGCTGGCAGCGTTGCTCGATCCATTCGATCCATCGGGCTGCCGGCGATCGGTGCGCCGAACCTCAGAGGCTCAGAGCGCCGGCCGCTACCGCCAGTAGCACCACGAATGTCGTCACGATGAGCGCTACTCGCCGCCGCCACCGCGCCGTCTCATCCTGTCGCCGAGCGATCATATGCATATCGCGTGGATCGGCAGTCTGGCGCGGCGACTTGAGCGGAGCCGGCGGGCTCCGGAGCGGGTATACTGCAGCCGATGGCGTCGCGTATGGCCGGGATCGAGCCGGCGTTTCCGTGTCCGCTGCCGTTGGAGGAGGTGCCGGCCAGGTTTCGCGAGCTGATCGGCCTGGACGCGATCCCGGAACAGGTCGACTTCACCGCCGCCGGCACCGCGGTGGAGGACGGTCTGGCGCTGACCCGGCTGCGCTACCGCAACTGCCTGGGCGAGTCGATTCACGCCATCGCCATCCTGCCGGCCGAGCGTTCCGGGACGCTGGCCGGCGTCGTCTGCACGAACGGCACCTCCAGCACGGCCGAGGACGTGGCGCATCCGCTGTACCACCGCAAGACCCCGCACCGCGGGCCGCTGTACGGGTGGGGCCGGGAGATGGTGCGGCGCGGGTTCGCGGCGTTGACCTTCACGCCGAAGGGGGCCTCGGCGCGGCGCGGGACGCTGGAAGCGTGGGAGGAGGAGCAGAAGCTGCTGCTGCCGTTCGGGCGATCGCAGTTGGCGGTGGTCGCCGACGAGGCGGTCCGCGCGGCACGCGTGCTCGGCGCGATGGACGGCGTCGACGCCGGCCGCATCGGGCTCACCGGCATGTCGCTGGGCGGCTGGACGTCGTGGCTGGGCATGGTCGCCGCCCCGTGGGTCAAGACGGCCGCGCCGATCGCCGGCGGACTGGGGACCATGCGCGCCAACATCGACCACGGCCTGGTGTGGCGCCACTCCTCGTTCGCGTTCGTGCCGCACATGCTGCGCTACTTCGACCACCCGCAGTTGATCGCGGCGACGATCGCCCCGCGCCCCTTCATGATGGTGGCGCCGCTGGCCGACGAGGACATGCCCTCCGACGGGGTCGACGTGTTCGTGGACTACGTGAGTCGCGTGTACGCGCAGGCCGGCGTGCCGGAACGGTTCCTGGTCCGCCGGCCGCCCGGCCACCACGTGTTCACCATGCAGTACTTCGAGTGGGCCGTGGAGTGGTTCGAGCGCTGGCTGTAGCGTGATGAGCCATGGCTGACAGGAGCGCGGACTGGCTCAATCAGTCGCGGCGCGATCTCGACAGCGCCCGAGCTCAGCGTGATTCCGGGTTCCACGAGTGGGCGTGCTTCATCTCGCAGCAGTCGAGCGAAAAGGCGCTGAAAGCGGTATTCCAGAGACTCGGAGGCGAGGTCCGAGGTCACTCGATCGTCGATCTGCTCAACTCGCTGGAGGAACGGGTCGAGGTTCCCGGTCGGCTGCGGCGATCGGCCGTCCATCTCGACCGGTACTATATTCCATCACGGTATCCGAACGGCTGGGCATCCGGGAGCCCGGCCGATTATTTTACGGAAGAGGACGCTGATGGCGCCATCTGTCATTCGCAGAAGATCGTCCGGTTCTGTCACGGTATTCTGGCTGGACCGGAACCTGCTCAAGAGCCGGATAGCGGCGGCGGCGCGGAAGTTGGGCCAGGAGAATGAGGCGGTGACGCAGGTCATCCTGTTCGGCTCCGTGGCATCCAACCGAGCGCTCCCGTCAAGCGACGCGGACCTTCTGATCGTGGTCCGCGATTCTACCGAGCGCTTCATCGACCGCGCGCAGGCATTTCGACCTTTTTTCTCCGAGATCGGCGTAGGAGTCGACCTGTTCGTCTACACCGAACCGGAGATTCGCTCGGCCAGCATTCCGGTGGCGGTCACGGCGCTGCGCACCGGCATCGTGCTGTACTCCGCGCCGTCATGCTCGCGTGCAAGGAACTGCGATGGACACCCCGGCAAGCCACGGACTTGACGGGCGTACGGTCATGATTTGCATCGAGCGCCTCGGGGTGGTTGTCATCGGTCGCTTGATGATGAAGCAGGAGATTTCGGAGATCGCACTTCGTCGGGCGCAGATATTGGCTGGTCGATAGTGTCGGGCGACAGAGAGGCCGCCGTGCACCATTCACGGAACTTCGATGACGAGACGATGACGGTCGAAGACCTGATCGGTCCGCTCAATGAGATGGAACGCAAACACGCGCCTAAAGCGGCTGTGGATCGGTGGCGATGCATCGATCTTCGAGTTGGGAACGCTGGTGTCGGTGGTGGGCTCACGGTCGGCATCCCGCGACGGGATCAGCGGCCTCGACCGAACGACGGACGGTGGATCGTCACATCAAGACGATCGAAGTGGTACGGACTATCGATTACCCACGAAGAGTCATCGTAGTGGACGACGTGGTGACGTCCGGCGCCACCCTCTTTGCTGCGACCGCATCATCGCGGAGGCATGTCCCAATGCAGTCGTTGAGGCGTTCGCGCTGGTCCGCGCGCTCAGCGGTCAGGAGATAGCGGAAACGCCAAATCAGTGCCTCGATCCCTGCATCGGTACCATCACACTCAACCCGGGTGGAACGACGACTCGGGAACCGTAGCGGCGCTCAGTCGGTGACCGGCGTCAGGGTGCGGACGCCGTTGCGGTAGACGACTTGCTGCTTGCCGCCGGGGACGGGGAGGGCGCGGAGCGCCAGCTCGCCGAAGGTGACCAGCGGCTCGGACTTGAGCAGGATTTCGTCGAGCGACTCCTCCGGCCTGCGGCCGGTGGTGTCGACGTTGACGACCCGGCCCACCTTGCGGAACAGGGAGCTCTCCACTTCCTCGGCGAAGCGTTCCTTGATACGCCCGATGTCCGCTTCGCGGATCACCTGGTGCTCGTGCGGCGCCTCGCGCATGCGCCGGCGGAGCTCGTCGTCGTCGGCGGTGAGGTGGAACAGCACCACGTCCGGCAGGCGGCGCTCGAATATCTGCGCCTCGTAGACCCGCTGCTTGACGTGGCGGTAGCGCCGGTAATAGGGGCTGCCGGGATCATCGCCGTAGATATCGCAGTAGACCGCTTCCTCGATGAACCAGCCGCCGAACAACGGATTCTGGATGAACTCGATCAACTCGATGTGGAACTGGATCTGCATGCGCTGATAGCGCTCCTTCATGTCGTCGGGAGCGTCGAGCAGCAGCTTCTGCGACGCAGCGCCGAGCGTGCGGTCCGGCAGGCTGAAGTGATCGTCGTAGTGCGCGGGCAGGCCGCGCGCCTCGTAATAGCTGCCGAGCAGATCGATCAGGGTGGTCTTTCCGGCGTACTCGATGCCGGTGAAGATGGCTCGCATATCGGTCCTCCTTCGTGATCCGGTCAGGCGCGGCGGGCGGCGGCCAGCCGATTCTCCGCCGCCGTGGTCCGCTTGCGGATGCGCAGCGGCACGTGCGGCTGCGGGTCGGGATCGCTGTCGGCGCCGCTTTCGCGGTCCAGGAACAGCGGGAAATCCTCCGCGTCCGGGTTGGTCAGGCCGTGCGGGTGGCGATAGCTGCGCATGATGATGCGCTGCTCGCGGTCGAGCGTAGCCAGCCAGTCGTCGTTGGAGAAGTAGTGATCGCCGGCGGTCACCCAGCTCGGGCAGTACGAGAGGAAGAAGTTCTTGCGCTCCACGTCGGTCTCGTTGGGCTCGACCCGGTGCCAAAGGTTGCCGTTGTAGACGGTCAGCGTGCCGGCCTTGACGCACAGGATATCCTCCCCCGGCGCCGGGTCGTGGGTATGGTACTGCTCCAGGTGCTGCATGCGGTGGCTGCCCGGCACGTACACGAAGTTGCCCATGCGCGGGGCGGGAAGGTCGGTGAGCCAATAGCCGACGCTCATGCGCAGCGGCAACTCGGGCGAGAACACCTGGTACGGCAGCGCGCGCGGGCTGTCCGGGTGCCAGGCGTTCCGTTCCGTACCGCGCGCGCGGATGCGCACGTCGCTGCGCAGCAGCTTCAGCATTTCACCGAACACGTCGTAGACGTACCCCACGTGCCGGTCGTGGTCGATCAGCTCGGCGATCGCGGGGTCGAGTTCGACCGCGTTGTCGAGCCGCAGCGATCGACCCGGCCGGTAGCGCGGTTCCGCCGCCGCCACCCGGTCGACGGCCGCCAGGTAGTGGTCGATCTCCTCCGGGGACAGCGCGTTCTCGATCCTGATCAGGCCCCGATCCTGGAACTCCCGCCACTGGCCGTCCGTAAACCCGCGCGGGGCGATGCGCAGTCGGTCGTCGCTCATCGTTCTCCTCCTCGTACATCGGCGTTCAGGCGCTCGGCGGCCGTCCGCCGCTTGCGCAGCCGCAGCGGGATGCGCTCCGGCACTCCGGCGTCGGTATCGGCGCCGGTCTCCCGTTCCAGGAAGAGCGGGAAGTCGTCCGCGGCCGGATTGGTATAGTCATGCGGATGCGCATAGCTGCGCATGATGATGCGCTGCTCGCGGTTCAAGGTCGCCAGCCACGCCGGGTCGGACAGCAGCCGATCGCCGGCGCAGACCCACGAGGGGCAGTAGGCGATGAAGATGTTCTTGCGCACCACGCCGGTGCGGTTGGGCTCGACGCGGTGCCACAGGTTGCCGTCGTAGATCGTCATGGCGCCGGCGCGGACGCGCAGTATCTCTTCGCCGGGGGCCGGTTCGTGCGAGTAGTAGCCGTCCAGGCACTGGTCGCGGTGACTGCCGGGCAGATACACGAAGTTGCCCATCTGCGCGCGCGGCAGGTCGGTGAGCCAGTAGCCGATGCTCAGCCGCAGCGGCAGCTCCGGGGCGAACACGCGGTACGGCACCGCGCGCGGGCTGTCGGGATGCCACAGGTTGCTGTCGGTGTCGCGCGGCCGGACGAAGATGTCGGAGCGGATGACCTTCAGCATCTCGCCGTACAGGTCGTAGGCGTAGCCGACGTGGCGCGGGTGGTCGATCAGTTCCGCGATCGCCGGGTCGGCCTCCACGGCGTTGGAGACGCGGTAGTCGGTCTTCCCCTCGACGTAATCGGGGTTGCGGGCGCAGACGCGGTCGACGGCGTCCCGGTAACGGGCGACCTCATCCGGAGTGAGCGCGTCGTCCAGAATCACGATGCCGCGCTCGGAGAGCTCCTGCCACTGTTCGCGGCTGAAGCCGGGCGGGGCGACGCGGCAGGCGCTCATGGTCGCGCTCACCTCGGCGGCCGGCTCGGAGCGTTGCACGACGGGGACACCGTGCCCGAAAACGGACGTTGACGGAAGCCGCCCGGTGCGGACAGGGTTCGCCATGGAACGAATCGCGACCTCGCCGGAGGAGTACATCGCGTCGCTGCCGGCGGAGGTGGGCGCCGACATGGCCGCGCTCGACGAACGGATCACGGCGGCGCTGCCGGGGTACGGCCGCAGTCTGTGGGCAGGGGTCTTCTGGGGCGGCAGCGAGCAGAGGATCATCGGCTACGGCGACCTGTCGTACGTGCGTTCCGACAAGCAGGAAGTGCGCTGGTTCCTGGTCGGCTTGGCGCGCCAGAAGAACTACTACAGCGTCTACGTCAACGCGGCCGATGGCCGGCGCTACCTTGCGGAGGCGTACGCCGGCCGGCTGGGCAAGGCGAAGGTGGGCAAGAGCAGCATCAGTTTTCGCAAGCTCGCCGACGTCGATCTGAACGTGCTGAGTGAGCTGATCGGGCGAGCAGGGGAGCTGTCGGCGGGCGGCGGCGGATCATAGCCGGGGCTCAGCGGCTCGGCATCCCGACCGAGCGAAGCGCGGCGCACCATTCGCCGAGCGCCGCCGAACGGGATGCGGGCGTGTTCCAGTGCAGCGGCCGGGGGCTGGTCGACGGCAGTTCGACCACTTCGGCGTTCAGCGCGCCGAAGTGCCGACGCCATTCCCGCGAGCGGCGCCCGTTGAGCAGGATCGGGAAGGGACCCCGTTCGGCAAGCAGCGTTCCCACCGCGTTGGGCTCGGCATCCCGGATGCGGTCGTCGCCGGAGCCCTGCCGCCGCACGCGTGCGTACAGGTCCCAGATCGCCAAGCCGCGGCGCCGCACCGCGGCGATCCGCTCCGCATATGGCTCATCCGAGGCCTCGATCACGCCACAGTGGGCCAGCACGTACCAGAACCGGTTCTGCGCGTGCCCGTAATACTGCGCGGACTCCAGGGAAGCGACGCTCGGAAAGGAGCCGAGGACCAGAGCGAGAGTCGGTCCGTCCGGCAGGATGGGCGCCAGCCCTTGCAGCAGCGGCGGGGCCTCGTCAGCATTCGACGTCACAGCGCCGTTCGCTCAGCCAGTCCGTGTCGATCGTGCACCTTGCCTGTAATCCCTGTATTCGCTACCAGCGCTCTGATAGTCTAATCCAGGCAGACGATCGCTCGTGGCATGCGGGCGCAGGAGGCCCGGACGGTGCCGCGAGACAGGAGATACGACGGATGTTGAAACGCCTCAAGGTCAGCCGCTTCAAGGCATGGCGCTGTTTGGAAATGCGGTTCGGCAAGGTGACCGGACTGTTCGGCGAGAACAGCTCCGGCAAGAGCAGTGTCCTGCAGTTGTTGCTCCTGCTCAAACAGACCAAGAATGCAACGGACCGGGGGTTGGTGCTGGATTTCGGCGGACCGAATGAGCTGGTGAATCTGGGGAAATACCAAGACATAGTGCATCAAAGAGACATGGAATCGGATATCGCATGGGCGCTGGATTGGGAGTTGCAGGACTCTCTCAGGATCAGTGATCCGATGGGCGGCCGCAACGACGTGCTTATGCAAGGAAAAAGCCTACAAATACGCGCGAGGATAGGATTGAAAGGAGCTGATTTGTCGGCAAAACGTCTGTTGTACCGATTTGCCGATACGGATTTTTCGATCGATCGAAACGAGAAATCATCCAGTGATTTCAAGCTGATTTCGGAAGGCATGAACGAGTTGAGGTTCATCCGTAATCAGGGTCGAGGCTGGGCGCTGCCGGGACCGGTAAAGACCCATCTTTTTCCTGACCAGGCTCGCACGTACTACCAGAATACGAGCTTCTTGAGCCGTTTCGAAGCCGCGTACGAAGGCCTGATGGACGGGATGTTCTATCTCGGCCCTCTCCGGGAGCACCCACAGCGAGAGTACCGCTGGTCGGGTGCGAGTCCCGCGGATGTTGGACCGCGCGGCGAGCGCAGCGTCGATGCCATTCTGGCCGCTACCGGACGAAACGAGCGGATGAACCTAGCACCTGGAAAGAACAAGATGAGCTTCCAGGAAATGATCGCGCATTGGTTACGCGAGATGCGGTTGATCAAGTCGTTCGGGATCGAGGAAATCGCGCCTGGATCGAGCCTCTACCAAGCCCGCGTTCAAAAGGATAACGGTGGTCCGGAGACGATGTTGACGGACGTTGGTTTCGGCGTCTCTCAAGTGCTGCCCGTCATCGTGCTCTTGTATTACGTGCCGGAGGGCTCCATTGTATTGCTGGAGCAGCCGGAGATACACCTGCACCCATCGGTACAGAGCGGTTTGGCGGACGTGATGCTTGCGGTCGCGAAGCGTCGGCGAGTGCAGATCATCGTCGAAAGCCATAGCGAGCATCTCCTGCGCCGATTTCAGCGTCGCGCAGCCGAAGGGGAAGTTCCATCATCCGATTTGATGCTCTATTTTGTTTCCAATAACGACGGAGAGGCGAAACTGGAGGGTTTGAAATTGAGTGAGTGGGGGGAGATTGAGAACTGGCCGGATCATTTCTTCGGGGACGAAATGGGGGAAATAGCCGCGATCGGAAAGGCGTCTCTGAAGAGGCGGATCGACTCGAAATGAGTGCATATGTGGTGGATACGAATGTCGCTATCGCCGCCAACGGAAGGAACACCCATGCGGATGAGAAATGCCAATTGCGCTGCATCGAGGTGCTTGAGGACATCTGTGCTCGACGAGTGGTCGTTGTGGATGACGGAGACAGTATCTTTGGCGAATACAGCAGGCGGCTGAGTTTCTCCGGCGTTCCGGGTGTGGGCGACAAGTTTTTCAAGCACGTTTTCGATCACATGTCTGGCGGGCGCCGCGTGCGGCGGGTTTCGATAACGTCATGCAGCGACCACAGGCGCCGCTTCGAGGAGCTGCCCGGAAACGAACTCGATCCGTCCGACCGTAAGTTCCTTGCCGCGGCGTCGGTTGGATGCGCCACTATTCTCAACGCGACGGATAGCGACTGGAGCGAACAGGATGCACTGACGGAATACCTGGGAGTGGCGGTGTGCCAGCTATGCCCGCAGCACGCTTTCAGGCAGATGGTTTGACGTGTGATTCCGGGGAGCGCAGGCCTGCATGTTGAAGTATCCCAAGACGCCGTACTGGCCCTATTCGCCGGGGCGCCGCGGGCCGGTGACGAGCTGGCCGACCCGACTCGTTCGTCGGCCGGCCGGTGGTCGTCACGGAGAAGCTGGACGGCGTTCGCGCTTTGGTCGAACGTCTGCAAGAGCGTTCGCGCGGGGCACGTCCATCAGAGGAGCACTGGTCCAGGAACTGGCGGGCATGCCGCATCACGGGCTGCCGGAGTCGTCGAAGCCCAGCCCGCGCTGCTTCATGCTGACGAAGCCGCGCGTGCCGATCACCACGTGGTCGAGGAGGCCGATGTCGAGCAGCTCCGCGCTCGCGCGGATGCGGCGGGTAACGGAGGTATCTTCCGGGCTCGGGGTCGGGTCGCCGGACGGATGATTGTGGACGACGATGATGTTGGGGCAGTTCTCCTTGATGGCGGGCCGCAGCACCTCCGCGACGCGCACCGACGCCGCGCACACGGTCCCCTGGTAGATCTCGCGGACGAGCATCACTTCATGTTTCGTGTTCAGCAGCAGGATACGCAACTGCTCCTGCTCCAGGTGCGCCATCTGCGGGCGGAGCAGGTGATAGACGTCCTCCGGCGCCCTGATCGCCGGCCGGTCGGCGGGCGCTGGGCCGGCCGCACGCCGGCCCAGCTCCAGGGCTGCCAGCACTTGGCACGCCTTTGCCTGGCTCACCCCGTCCAGCCCGCACAGCTCCGCGAACGACGCTCGGGCGAGGCCGGCCAGACCGTCGAACTCGGACAGCATGCGCGCGGAGAGCTGCATGACGTTCTGTCCGACCATGCCGGTGCGCAGCAGGATGGCGATCAGCTCCGGGTTGGAGAGTTGCCCGGCCCCCGAGAGCCGCAGGCGTTCCCGCGGCCGTTCTTGCGCCGGCATGTCACGAATCGTGAAGGTCTGCGCGGGTGCGCCGCCGCCGTCGTCGCGCTGTTCCATTTCATACCTGCATACGGGCTGCGCGGCGGTGACGCTTCATTTCCAGCCGGCCGTGTAGGCGCCGGCGTATGAGACCCCGTCGAGGAGATGGGCAACCTGGACGGAGCCGCCGGTCCGGTCGATCCGGTAGATCACGTGGTGCGGCTGGAAGATGTCCTGCATCTGCGTCTCCCATCCGGCCAGGGTCGCCACCAGGACCTGATTGATGGCGGAATGGGCGACGATCAGCGTGGTGCGCTCATCCAGCCGGTCCGCCACCGCACGCGCGCGCAGCAGCATGTCCGCCGGTGACTCGCCGCCGGGCGGCCGATAATGCAGGCGGTCCGCCTCGCGCCGCGCCAGTTCGCCGGGGAACGCCGCCTCGACCTCCGCCCTCGTCAGGCCCTCCCAGCGGCCGACGTCGGATTCGGCCAGGTCGCAATCGACTTCGGCGGCAACGCCGATGGCGCTCTCGACCACGCGCGCCGTCGCCCGCGCTCGTCCGAGCGGGCTGCACAGCAGTCGTTCGACGCCGCGCCCGCGCATCGTCTCCGCCGTGGAGCGCGCCTGCGCATGACCGGTGTCGGTCAGGGGAGAGTCGAGCCGGCCCTGGTACCGCCCCTCGACGTTCCACACCGTCTGTCCGTGGCGGGCAAGGTAGATGGTCACGAATCAGGAGAAGTCGAGGTTTCCGGTGATGCGCGTGCCGTTGCGCGAGAACTCCTCGACATAGCGCCGGATGCGCGCGCGCGCATCGTCGAGATCGTGGTTGTCCAGGTTCAGGTTGAGCAGATCAATGTACCACGGCGCCTTGACCGGACTGCCGACGTAGGTGCCGGCGATCTCCCGGGCGATCGGCAGCGTGGTCGTCTTCGAGTCCTCGTGCACGTCGCGGTCGGCGGCCGCCAGCAGCTTCCCGTACTCCTCGTCCAGCAGCCGCGAGAACAGCTCGGCGTCGAAGCGCGCGCCGGCTTCGAATCCGGCCTCCGGGTCGTCGTCGGTCAGCGTCGCCCCCTTGCGCAGCCACTCCCACAGGATGCTCAGACGGATCTCGCCGGTCGCCATGTCCTCCATCAGGTACAGCACGTCGTCGTCGCCGAAGTGATCGGCCGGCTTCAGCGCCGCCGCCTGCATGCCCTGGCCGAAGGCATTGCCGTACTGCAGGGCGACGCTCAGCAGGTCGCGCGCGCCGCGGATCGTGCGCGGCGCAGGCTCGAGCTCCAGCAGCCCGGCGGCGTCGGTGGTCGAATAGGTGAGCGGCCCGAACTGCCGGCCGAGCTGATTGACCTCCCCAACCCGCTCCCAGACCGGCCGCACGACGTGCACCATCTTCCAGTGAGCCACCCACTTGCCGCTGGCCCCGGCCTGCTGCTCGCGTTCGGCGCCGGCCACCGCCTTGGCCATCGACGCCGCCACGCCGCGGGCCGAGCCGACCGGGATGTTGGGCTCCATGCCCCCCTGCCAGAGGGCGCAGCGGCCCGCTGCGTCCGGGGTGTTCACGGCGCGCCGCACGCGGTCCTCGTAGGCGCGCATGTAGCCGTAGGTCATGGTGATCGCGTCGATGTTGGGATTGACGAACCGGCCGTCCCACGCCATCGCGTCGGCCACGCTGTTGATGTAGTCCCAGCGGCCGGTGTTGAAGCCCACGAAGCGAGCGCCGAGCGCGGCGCGGATTTCCATGAGCTGGAACGAGGCTTCGAGCTGTTCGACCAGGACGTAGGTCTTCACCGTTCCCGTCGCCAGCCCCAGGTGGCCCTCCAGCGAGGTGAGCAGCCGGTGCCAGAAGGCCGCCTCTTCCGCGGTCTGTATCTTGGGCAGGTAGAGCACGATCGAGGCGCCGCGCGCGCGCAACGCCGCGTGGTTGGCGGCCAAGTACAGGGCAGCGTCGACGATCGAGGCGGACAGGCCGGCGCCGTCCGCCATGCGCACGTGGCGGTCGTCCAGGTGCAGGCCGCGCGCGCGGAAGATCGTCGTGGTGAAGTCGAGCTGCGCGCGCCAGTCGTCGATGATCGGCCGCTTCAGGAAGCCTTGAGCCCAGGCGTTCATCTCGCCGGCGACCCCCTCGGCGGCGGCCAGAAACTCCGGCGCGCGGGCGATGCCCAGGCGGAGGTTGCGCTGATTGTCGAGCGACATCGTCGTCGTCTGCCCCAGGGCGTCCTCGCCGTCGAACATCCAGCCGTCGGCGCCCGACAGCAGGGCGTAGGCGACGTTGCGGATGCTGCGCGGCAACGGCGCGTCGGGCTTGGTCCCCGGTCCGGTCCCCTGGATCCACTGCCGCTGCAGGTCGCCGGGAATCGCGCTGCCGGTGAACCGGCCGGCGCGGGCGCCGGCGACGGCGATATCCGTGCCGGCGATCGTCGCGTCCGGGGGCAGGAAGTCGATGCGGCGGCGCTCGCGCGCCCGTTCGGCGCGGCGCGCGATGCGCCGGCGCATCAGGTCGAGGCGCGGCTCGTTCAGTTCCGCCAGCGCGGCGATGGCGTCGAGCGCCGCGGGGGTGTAGACGTCGTCGTACTGCCGCGCCAGATCGCCGCGGATCTGCACGGTGCCGTTCATGGAGGCCATCGAGGCGGTATAGTAACGGCTGAGCGCGATCTTCTCAGTGCCGGAATCCTACGCCCGATGCGCCAATCTGCTGTTCATCCTCTCGGATCAGCACAACCTGCGCGGCGCCGGCTGCTACGGCGGCGACGGCGTCACGCCCAACCTGGACCGCTTGGCCGCCACCGGCACCCGCTTCTCCGCCGCCTACACCAACTGCCCGCTGTGCGTACCGGCGCGCGCCTCGCTCGCCACCGGCCGCTACGTGCACGACATCGGCTACTGGGACAACGCCCATCCGTACGACGGCCGCGTGCCGAGCTGGGGCCACCACCTGCGCCGGCACGGCCTGATCTGCGATTCGATCGGCAAGCTCCACTTCCGCGGCGGCGACGACAATGGCTTCGCGCAGGAGATCGAGCCGCTGCACGTGGTGGACGGAGTCGGCGACCTGCTCGGCTGCCTGCGCTCCGACCCGCCCACCCGCGACGTGCGCGCCGGCGTCCTGGGGGCCGGCTGCGGGGACTCGAGCTACCTGGCCTATGACGTTCGCAACGCCGATCACGCCGTCGAATGGCTGCGCGCCCACGCCGGCGAACGCCGCCCGTGGGCGTTGTTCGTGGGGTTCGTCTGCCCGCATCCCCCGTATATCGGCCCCCGGCGGCACTTCGAACGCTATGACCCGGCCGCGATCCGGCCGATGCCGCAGGAGGAGCCGGCCGATCGGCCCGACCATCCGGCGATAGCGGAGTTGCGCGAACTCCTCAACCTGAGCGAGCCGCTGTCCGCCGAGCGGCTGTCGATCTACCGGCGGGCGTACCTCGCGGCGTGCACCCATCTCGACGAACAGATCGGCCGCGTGCTCGCGGCGCTCGACGACTGCCGGCTCCGGGACCGCACGCGCGTCGTCTACACCTCCGACCACGGCGAGTCGATGGGCGCGCGCGGCCTCGCCGGCAAGCTGACCATGTACGACGAGTCGGCCGCCGTGCCGCTGATCATGGCCGGTCCCGGCGTACCTGCCGGCCGTACCGTCGCCACCCCGGTGAGCCTGGTCGACTGTTTTCCCACCGTGCTGCGCGCGACCGGCTGCCCGCTCCCGGACGAGCCGTTGCCGGGCGAGGACCTCCTCGCGCTGGCCGCAGCCGGCGACCGCGACCGCACCGTGTTCGGCGAGCACCATGCCGTCGGCTTCCGCCGCGCCGTCTACCTGCTGCGCGACGCCCGCTACAAGTACGTCCACTACGCCGGCGCGCGGCCGCAACTCTTCGACCTGGCCGCCGACCCGGGCGAAGTCGAGGACCTGGCTGGGCGGATCGAGCACGCCGCGACCGTGCGCCGGTTCGAGCGGCGCCTGCGCGCCATCGTCGATCCGGAGCGGGCCGACGCGCGCGCCCGCGCCGACCAGCGGCGCAAGATCGCGGACCACGGTGGACGCGAGGCGGTGATCGCCCGCGGGACCTTCGCCAACTCGCCGACTCCGGACGAGGCCCCCAAGTGGGAACGTCCGGCGCCCGGATGATCGGGTAGAGTCGGCACGGGGACACGCACGGCATGGAGTTGCACGAGGTCGCCGATCGGGAGTTCGCGCGCATGGGGTTCACGGTCGTGCGGGGCGCCCTCACCCCGTCCGAGGTGGAGGAGTTGCACGGGCGGGCCGACGCGATCATGGCCGGCCGGGACGCCTACGAGCGGCGGCACGCCGCGGAGCTCGAACGCATCTCGGCGGCCCATCCGATGCCGGACGCCCCGGACCCGGTCGCGCACCTGCTCGACCACCAGCGGCGGCTGCCCGAGTATCCCGAGGTCGAGGTCTCTCCCCGCCATCTGCGGCGCCACAACCGGGTCTATCCGAAGCGCCGCCGGCCGGTCGCACCGGCCGAGCGCGAAGCTGCAGCGGCGAACGGCAACCCGTGGGCGACGTTCACCGGCCAGGTCCACGCGCTCGCCGACTACGAGGACGCGTTCGCGCGGGCGGCCGTCCATCCCCGCATCGCCGAGGTGCTGCAGGCGGTACTGGCCCCCGACGTCAAGCTCTGGTTCGACCACATCTTCACCAAGGGCGCGCTCAACGACGACCCGCCGTACCGCGGCGCCAACCGGTTCCACCAGGACGGTTTCTTCCAGTTCGACCGCCGTTCGGTGACCTGCTGGATCGCCCTGGACGCGGTGACCGAGGAGAACGGTCCGTTCCACTACATCCCGCTCGACGCCGGCTACGGCCGCTTCGATTTCGACGACCTGGGCCCGGAGGGACTGTCCCGCGAGCTGCTGGACGCGGAGGAGATCGTCACGCTGCAGCCCGGCGACGTGGCCGTGCACGATCGCTGGGTCCTGCACGCGACCGGCCCCAACGAGAGCGCCGCGCCGCGCTGCGGCTGGGCCTTGCACTACACCGACGCACGCGCCCGATTGGGCGAGTTCGACCGGCCCATCGCCGACGCGACCCGCTTCGCGAAAGTCACGGCGGAGGGCTACCACATCCGCAACGGCAAGCTGTCCGGCAACCGAAAGTGGCCGCTGGTGTGCGGGCAGGCCGTACCAGGAGGAATCTGAGCCATGAGCTTACGTGTCACCGTCTGGAACGAGTTCGTCCACGAACGGAACAACGAGTTCGTCCGCAGCATCTACCCCGACGGGATTCACGAGCAGATCGCCGGTCACCTGCGCGCGCAGGGACTGGAGGTGCGGACCGCCACGCTCGACCGGCCCGATCACGGACTGACCCCGGAGGTGCTCGACGCCACCGACGTGCTCATGTGGTGGGGGCACGCCGCCCACGACAAGGTGCGCGACGACATCGTCGACCGTGTGCAGCAGCGCGTGCTGCACGGCATGGGGCTCGTGGTGCTGCACTCCGGCCATTTCTCGAAGATCTTCAAGCGCCTGATGGGCACGAGCTGCGGCCTGACGTGGCGCGAGGCGGCCGAGCGCGAGCGGCTGTGGGTGGTGAGCCCGAACCACCCGATCACACAGGGCTGCGGACGCTTCATCGAGATACCCAACGCGGAGATGTACGGCGAGTTCTTCGACATTCCCGACCCGGACGAGCTGTTGTTCGTGAGCTGGTTCGAGGGTGGCGAGGTGTTCCGCAGCGGTGCGGTGTGGCACCGCGGCCGGGGCCGCGTCTTCTACTTTCGGCCCGGCCACGAGACCTTTCCGATCTTCCACCATCCGCAGGTGCTGCAGGTGCTGGCCAACGGCGTGCGCTGGTGCGCGTTCGCCGGCAACGACCAGATGGTGAGCATCGGCCAGGCGCCCAACCAGAAGGAGCCGCTCGAGGAGCTCTCCCCCAAGGACTACGTCGCCGGCGCGCTCCGGCATCCGCCAGCGTCAGTCTGCTGAGCGCGGCCGCGCGATCCGCAGCCGAGCTAACCGTACCACGCTTCCCGTGCCGACAGGTACGACGACCGGTCCCGCCGCGGCGCCGCGCCGCAGGACCGGCGCCATGCTGCGACATTGGAACCGAAGTCCGCTCGCGATATTCCCGGCTCGTTGGCGGCGATGGGCAGCGGACCAGGACTCCGGACGAGCCGTGGTCACGGCCCGGTGCGCGGCGCCGCCGGCGATCGAACGCTCAGCATCAGCGTCGCCGCGGCGACCGCGAGCGCGGTCACCAGCAGCCACGAGCCGCGGTAGTCGCCGGACGCGTCGCGGAGGGCGCCGGCGATCGGCGCGCCGAGGCCGCTGGCCAGGAAGATGAACGGCAGCACTACGCCGCGGATGGTGCCCACGAACCGCCAGCCGTAGTATTGGGCCCAGATCACGCCCTGGACCACCATGTAGAGGCCGACTCCGCAGCCGAACAGCAGCGTGGAGACGAACAGCAGCGGTGTCCACGCCGGCGCCGCCGCCATCAGCGCTACCGCCGCGCCGAACGACACGCACGAGGCGAGCCCTACGATCCGCGCGTCCAGGCGCTCCACCACGAAGCCGGCCGCCAGCGCCATGATGGTGGCGATGCCGGCATCCAGGCTGAACGCCAGCGACACGGTCGCCGGGCTGAACCCGAGCTCGATCCAGTGCGGAATGCGGTGCACGCTGGCAGCGCCGAGCAGGAACCCCAGGATCGCGAACGTGACGCTCAGCTTCCACATGCTGGCGGTGCGCATCGCGTCCTTCAGGGTCCAGTGAACCGACTCGGGCGAATCGTCCGCGCCCGCCGCGGCGGCTCGGCCCGCGCCGCCGCGGCCGGTCCGCGCCGGCGGCCCTCCGTCGGCCTCGAGCCCCAGGTCGCTCGGTTGGCGGCGGAGCAGCAGCACCAGCGGTACGGTGACGGCCGACAACCACGCGAGCGTCACCCAGGCCGATCGCCAGCCGCGGTCGCTGATGAGCGCCTGGGTCACCGGCACGAAGACCGCGCCGCCGATCCCCAGGCCGAGCTGCACGATCCCCGTGGCGCGGCCGCGCAGCCGGATGAACCACTTGGAGACCGGGACCGTGGCGATCAGCGCGCCGCCCGCCGGCGCGGTCCAGCCGGTGGCGCCCAACGCCAGCAACACGCCGAACAGCAATGCGGCCGACTGCGCGCGGGCCATCAGCAGAAGCCCTGCGGTCGCCACGACGATCGCCAGCAGCATCGGACCGCGCGGCCCGCGGCGGTCGAGCCAGCGGCCGATCAGGATGCCGCTCACGCCGCTCGCCCAAAGGCGCATGGTCTGCGCCCAGCCGATCGCCTGCCGCGAGAGGTCGAGTTCTTCCGCCATCGGAATGACGAACAGGCCGAAGTTGAGCGTGCCGCTGGCCTGGCCCGCCGCGTTGAGCACGAAGAACGCGGCGACGATCACCCACCCGTAGTAGAACCGCCCGCCTCGTGCTGTCATGGCTGCGCGGTCGTACTATACTCGTCGTCATGGACGACGGTGATCTGGCCCGCATCGCTCGAACCGTCGTGTGGGACTACCGGTACGATACGGACGATGTGGTGGATGTTCTGCCAGCAGGACCGCCAGCGCCAGCGGCGCGCCGATGCGCAGCCGGCGGCGGAAATCGGCCAGCTCCGGGTTCGGATCGCCGGCCGCCGCCGGCGTCATCGGCTCCGGGCCATGCCGCAGAGCGGGCAGGCGTCCGGCTCGTCCCGCACGACCTCCGGGTGCATGGGGCAGGTGTACCGGCCCCCCCCGCGCCTCCGGCCCCGCCGGCTCGGGCGCGGGACGTTCTTCAAGCCACCGCTGCGGGTCTTCCGCGAAACGGCGCATGCAGTGCTCGCAGCAGAAGTGGTAGCGGCGGCCCTCGTGCTCCAGCGACGGAGCCCCGGCCTTCGGATCGACGGTCATGCCGCAGACCGGATCGGTGGTGGTCGCGGGTGCGGAGGCGCTCATCTGTTCGCCATGGTCAACCGTCCCGGACCGGCAAGGTCAAGTGCGGCGCCCGACGGGTGGTCGGACCGGCGGTTGAATCGGCGGGCGGGTTCGGGATTACGATGCCGGCGATGAAACGTCCCGTCGTCCTGGCCGTCGTCCTGGCCGCGCTGGCGGCCGCCGGCGCCGCCGCGGTCATGATCTTCCGGGCGAATCCGGGCGGGCAGCCGGCGGCGCCGGACGGGCCGGCGGCCCTCTTCCGGCCGGATGACCGCCGCATCGTCGAACGCGGCCGCTACGTCTACGGCGCCTCGTGCGTGCAGTGTCACGGCGCCAACCTGGAAGGACAGGCGAACTGGCGGCAACGGGGCGCCGACGGATTGCTGCCCGCTCCTCCACATGACGAGACCGGGCACACGTGGCATCACACCGACCAGGTGCTGTTCGACTTGACCAAGTACGGCATGCAGCGGTTCGCCGGACCCGACTACCGTTCCGCCATGCCGGCCTATCGCGGGGTCCTGTCCGATGAGGACATCATCGCCGTGATGTCGTACGTCAAGAGCCGCTGGCCGGATTCGATCCGCAGACAGCATGACGCGCTCAACGCGCAGAGCGGCGGCGGTTGACATGGCTGCCGGCCGGTCTCATATTGCATGCGCCGGAGCGCCGAACCCGTTCCGGCTACCCCTGTCTCCTTCGTCTAGCGGTCAGGACACCGGGTTTTCATCCCGGCAACAGGGGTTCGACTCCCCTAGGAGATACGTTGCAACGGCCTGAGCCCGGTCGGTGGGACAGCGCAGCCGACGGCGATTCGATCGCTGCGCTGCGCTGCGTCCGCGGGCGGGCCGTACACTTGGTCGGCGTCGCCGGACAGGGTATGTCGGCGCTCGCGGAGGTCTTGCGGGCGCGCGGCGCCGTCGTCACCGGCTCCGATGTCGACGAGCCGTTCTTCACCACCCCGGTGCTGGCACGGGCCGGCGTGCCGGTGCTGCCGTTCGACCCCGGCAACGTGCGCGGCGTCGATCTGGTGGTCCACTCGGCGGCGTACGACCCGGAGCGCCATCCGGAGCTGCGCGCGGCGCGGGAGGCAGGCCTGCCGCTGCTCAACTACCCGCAGGCGCTGGGGGCGCTGTCCGCGCAGTGCAAGGCGATCGCGGTGTGCGGCGCGCATGGCAAGACCACCATCACCGCCATGCTCGGCACCCTGCTCGACGCCTTCGGGCTGCCGGCCACGGTGCTGGCCGGCAGCCCGGTGCGCAGCTTGGGCGACCGCAGCACCCTCAACCGCGGCACCGAGTTGCTCGCCGCGGAGACCTGCGAGTACCGGCGCCACTTCCTGCACTACCACCCGGATCACATCGTCCTGTCCGGCGTGGAGTGGGAGCACGTCGACTACTTCGCCGACTACGGCGACACGGTGGCCGCGTTCGTGCAGTTCTGCGGGCTGCTGCCGCGTGGCGGCGAGCTGATCTACGACGCCGACGATGCGGGCGCCGCCGGCGTCGCCGCGGCCGTTGGCGCCGAGCGGGCCGACGTGGTACGCACGCCGGTCGGCCGCGCCGCCCCCGGCCCCTATCGGCTGGACGGCGTCACGCTGTCCGCCGGCCGGACCGGCTTCCGGCTCGCCGCGTATCCCGGCGAGTTCGCCCTGCGCGTGCCCGGGCTCCATTCCGCCAAGGACGCGGCGCTGGCGGTCGCGGCCGCGACCGCCGCGTACCGCGGCCGGCGCGGCGGCTCGCCCGACTTCGACACCGTGTCACGGGGGCTGTCCCGGTTCGCCGGCACGCGGCGGCGCAGCGAGGTGGTGGGCGAGGCGGGCGGCGTCACCTTCGTCGAGGACTACGGACACCATCCCACCGAGATCCGCGTGACGCTGAGCGGTCTGCGGCGCTTCTTCGCCGGCCGGCCGCTGGTCGTCGACTTCATGCCGCACACGCTGGCCGCTTGCGGAACACCGTTCTATCTGACCGGTGGTACCGCGCTCCATAGGCATTATTTCGGATACCGATACTCCGACGACCTCGATCTGTTCGTGAATCGGGAGCCCGGGTTCGACCGCTTCGTCGATCGTGTGATCCGGGCGCTGCGCGAACGGGGCTATGCGCTCGACCTCGATGCGTTCGTCCGATTGGAGCTTGCGGTTCGGGAGAACTCACGGTGTCGCTAGGCGGTACAGTCGTCGTGGTCGGGAGCATCAATACCGACCTGGTCGCCTATGTCGAGCGGCTGCCGGCGCCGGGTGAGACGGCCGGCGGCGCCCGGTTCGCGGAGACCGCCGGCGGCAAGGGCGCGAACCAGGCGGTCGCGGCAGCGCGCGCCGGCGCGCGCTGCGTGTTGCACGGCGCGGTAGGCGACGACGCGTACGGCAGAGCGCGGACCGCCGACCTGACCGCCGCCGGAGTGGTGACCGATCAGGTGGCGGTGCTGCCTGACCGCCGGTCGGGGTTGGCGCTGATCTTCGTCGACGCCCGCGGCGAGAACCAGATCGCCGTGGCGCCCGGCGCCAACGTCGCCTTTCGGCTCGATGCGGATGCCTTCCGCGCCGGGGTGGGGCCGGGCGACGTCGTGCTGCTGCAGAACGAGATCGACGTGAACGTGACGATGACGGCGGTCGCGCTGGCGCGCGAACGCGGCGCGGCGGTGATGTGGAACGTCGCTCCCACGCTGGCAGCGGTCGGGACGGCCGAGCGGGCGGCGATCGCGGGCGCGGACTACTTGATCGTCAATGCGGGCGAGCTCAGTGCTCTGCAACCGCGGCGGTCCGGGGAGTCGGCTTCCGAGGCGGCGCGCCGCGCGGTCGCCGGGCTCGGCTGTTCGCGGGTCATGGTGACCCTCGGCGCGGGAGGCGCGGTGCTGGCCGACGCGCGCGGAGCGCACCGGCAGGCCGCGCATCCCGCGCAGGCGATCGACACGGTCGGGGCCGGGGACTGCTTCGCCGGCGTGTTCGCGGCGGGGATCGCGGCCGGCCGCGACCCGCTCGCCGCGCTGCGTCGTGCGGTCGTGGCGGCCGCCCTGTGCGTCACCCGTGAGGGAGCGCAGAGCGCCATGCCTGCAGACCGGGAGATACGGCGCGCGGGCGGCGAACGCCTCACCTGAGTCCGTCGCGGGCGTTACGGCATCGCCGGGGATACCGTGACTTTACGAACGGGGCCGAGCGGCGCAGGATACCGGCCGTGTCGTCCGATCGCAGTCGATCCGGCTCCCGCTCGTTCAAGGTGGCGTTCATCGGCGCCGGCAGCATCGGCTTTACCCGCAAGCTGGTAGGGGACATCCTTACCGTGCCCGAGTTCGGCGGCATCGACATCGCCTTCATGGACATCAGCGAGCGAAACCTGTCGATGGTGAAGCGGCTGGTGCGGCGCGACATCGACGCCAACGGACGGGACGGGGTGCGCCTCACCGGGACTCTGGATCGGCGGGAGGCGGTGAGCGGGGCGCGCTACGTGTTCTGCACGGCCCGCATCGGCGGGCTGCCGGCGTTCGCGACCGACATCGAGGTGCCGCTGCGCTACGGCATCGACCAGTGCGTGGGCGACACTCTGTGCGCCGGCGGCATCATGTACGGCCAGCGCGGCATCCCCGTGATCCTGGCGCTCTGCAAGGACATCCGCGAGGTCGCCGAGCCCGGCTGCCGCTTCTTCAACTACTCGAACCCGATGGCGATGCTCACCTGGGCGGCCAACCGTTACGGGCGCGTGCCGGCGGTCGGCCTGTGCCACGGCGTGCAGGGCGGCCATACGCAGATCGCCGACGCGCTGGGGATTCCGGCCGGCGAGCTCGACTACCGCGCCGCCGGCATCAACCACCAGACCTGGTACATCCAGCTCCTGCACCGGGGCCGCGATGTCTCAGGTGAGCTGCTGGCAGCGTACGAGCGCCATCCGGTCTACCGCAATACGGAGAAGGTGCGGATCGAGATGCTGCGCCGCTTCGGCTGCTATTCGACCGAATCCAACGGCCACCTGAGCGAGTACGTGCCCTGGTTCCGCAAGCGACCGGAGGAGATACGTGACTGGATCGACCTGGGCTCCTGGATCAACGGCGAGACCGGCGGCTACCTGCGGCTGAGCACCGAGCGGCGCGACTGGTTCGAGGAGGATTTCCCGCGCTGGATGGCCGAGCCGCCCGAGCGGTATACGCCGGAGACCCGCTCCACCGAGCACGGCTCCTACATCCTGGAGGGGCTGGAGACCGGGCGCGTCTACCGCGGCCACTTCAACGTGGAGAACCGGGGCTGCATAGCCAACCTGCCGGCCGACGCCTGCGTGGAGGCGCCGGGTTACGTCGACCGCACCGGCCTCCATATTCCGCAGGTGGGCGACCTTCCGCTCGGCTGCGCCGCCGTCTGCAACGCCAGTATCTCCGTGCAGCGGCTGGCGGTGGAGGCGGCGGTCGGCGGCGACGACCGGTTGCTGGTGCAGGCGATGATGATGGACCCGCTGGTCGGCGCCGCGTGCACGCCCCCGGAGATCGCGCAGATGATCGACGACCTGCTGATCGCGCAGGCCGAGTGGCTGCCCCAGTACGGCGCCGCGATCGCCGCAGCCCGCGAGCGGGCGCGTTCGGGACCGCGCCTGCCGACCCGCGATTGGCAGGGCGCCGCGCGGCTGCCGGTACGGAGCGTCGAAGAGCTCCGCCGGGAAGACGCCGCCAAGACGATCAAGGCGGAGGAGGCGGCGCTGGCCGCCGGCGAGTAGCCGAGTCATCAGCGTGTGATCGACCGGCTGAACAGCGTTTCCGTTCATGCCGTTTGTCCGGGTCGTCATTCAAGCCGGGTCGACCTGAAACGCCGCGAACACGTCGGCCAGGAGCGCCGGCAGGAGCACGAACGGTCCGTCGGCATCGGAGGAGGTCGCTAGATGGGCGTTCTCGGATTCCGGGTAGATCGTCAGCCGATGCGCGGCATCCGCGCCGCGCAACTCCATCTCCAGCAGCGGCGGCGTGTCGGGGAGCGCGTCGACGAAGCGGCTGGCCCGCATCCGCGCGAGCAGCGCCATCGCCCGGGCGATCGCTTCCGCGTCTCGCTCGCCGCCGCCGGCCGCGCTCCAGGTGGGCGACGCTTCCGGCGTGGGCGGCACGCCGCGCCGCAGTTCGACAACGCCGCCGGCGGTCCGCACCGCGATCACCGCGACGTCGCTCGGCTCGAAGCGCAGGATCGTCCGATCGCGGAGCACCGACACCTGCGCGGAGAAGGCGCGGGTCAGGTCGCCGGCCGCCTGGTACACCCGAGGGTCGTCGTCGATCAGCACGTAGGTGTGGCTGTAGGTCGGCGCCCGCTTGCCGATTCCGAGCACCCGCAGGCGGCTCGTTCCCTCCAGAAAGGTGGCGGTGACCGCCTCCGCCTCGCCCAATCCATAGCGCCCGTAGGTCGGTTCGCCGGCGATCAGGTCGGTCAGCCGGAGGGTGGCCGCCGCGCGCACCATGCCTTCGACGATCGACGGCTCGGCGGCGAAGCCGGGTCCGTCGATCAGCCAGCCCTCATCGGTCCGGCGGAGCACCGCTCGCGCATCGCCGCGCTCGACCTCGACCCGATCGACGGCGGCCGCCGCCATCGGCGGCAGGGCCGGCAACTCGTAGTGCAGCCGGTCGTCGCGCCGCGCGGCCAGGTAGATCGACAGGGAGGCGATCACCGCCAGCGGCAGCGCGTAGCGCAGCAGCGCCCGCACGACCGGATTCACGGCGCGCTCGCCCGCGCCGCGCCGAAGCGCGCCTGTATGCCGCGCTGGCGCAGGCGCCACCACAGCCAGAGCGCGGCGCCGGCCAGCGCCGCCAGGGCCGGCGGTCCCGCGATCAGGAAGGTCTTGACCGCGCTTTGGGTGTCCGTGGAGAAGGTGCCAAGCCGGCGCACCAGAGCGCCGCGGCCGCGCAGCGCCGGCCGATTCTCCTGCCCGCTCAGGTAGTCGATCAGATTGTGGACCAGCACGGTGTTGGTCCCCGGCAGGCGGGCGTCGATGAAGCTGTTGCCAAGAATCGTCGAGGTGCCGATCACGAACAATCGGGCGCCCGGCGCACTCTCCGGCGCCACCGGGACGGCCGCCTGCACCGCGCCGCCGCCGATAAGCGTCCCCGCCTCCTCGCCGTCTTCATCGGCCGGCCGCGCCGGCGGGGTGCGATCGGCGAAGTAGCTGGTGAACCGCCCTTCGGCGTACACGGCGAGCAGACTGGAGCCGCGGCGGTCGTCCGGCGGCGGCGCGGTGGCGCGGGCGTCGATCAGGTCGGTGCCGCCGGGCACCTCCCAGGAGGTGGGGGAGCTGCGCAGCGCTTCCACGAACCGCGCGCCGGGCTGCGCGCCGGTCAGCTCCAGCGGCGAGGCGTTCATCACCAGGATGTCGTCGAGTCTCCGCAGTGGCAGCCACGAGGTGTCGATTTCCGGCCGGCGCAGCACCGGTACGAAGGCGAGGCGCGTCTCGAAGACGCCGCCGCGCTCGTCCGGCTGCCGCTGTACGAACGCCTGCTCGTCGTCCAGCACGTAGCGGGGCAGCACGCGCACGCCGTAGTGGGCGAACAGCTCCTCCAGCCCGGTCTGCCGCGGTACCGGCAGCGAGCTGCCGGCGCCGAAGGAGGCGGTGGTGAAGATCGAGTGCGTGTCGAGAAAGGCCAGCACCGCGCCGCCGCGCATCAGGTGCTGATCGATCTGAAAGAGCGCCCACTCGGTGAGCGGCTCCTGGGGCGACACGATCAGCAGCGTCCGCAGATCCGGCGGTAGCTCGCGGTCTTCGAGCAGCAGGCCCCGGTACCGGTAGTCGCGCGACAGCAGCTCGTACAGGTCGGCCAGATCGACCATCACCGGCTGGCGGCCCTCGGTGAGGTTGCCGCGGTAGGGCGGCGTGCCGAAGTCGGCCAGGTAGCCGATCTCCGGCTGGCTGCCGAGCAAACCCTTGAGCGTGCTGTCGACCGATCGCCGGATCGTCTCCGCATCGGCCACGCGCGCGCCCTGCGGCGTCGCTTCGATCAGGTTGAGCGTCAGCGTCGTGCCGCCGGACGACAGGACGATGCCGGCGTAGGCGACGCGTTCGGCGCCGTCGGCGGCGCGAAACGCCAGCGGCGTGAGCTGCAGCCGCAGCGCGTCCGCCGGATCGAGCCGGGTCACTGACGGGTCGACGGCGATGAAGTCGAGACGGCCGAACCAGGAGCCGTTCAACTCCTCCACGATGCCGGCGACCGCGGCCGGCAGGGTCGCCAGGCCGGGACTCAGCGAGGCGATCTCGCCCGAGAAGTAGAGCCGCACGGCGATGTCCTCTTCGAGCGCCAGCAGCACGCTGACGCGCTCGGTGAGGCGGCCGATCGCCTCCGTGATCCTCATCTCCAGGCCGTCGACGGTGGTCAGTGCGCCGATCGTCTCCACCAGGTCGCCGTGCACCAGGGCAAGGCCGGAGTAGACCGACCGCACCACCACCTCCGTGCGGTCGACCTGCTCGACCTGGATCGGGTAGATCAGATAGTCCCGCGCCAGCCGTTCGGTCTCCTGCGCTTCCGCGCCGTCGCCGATCGTGTGGAAGGAGGCGTTGAAGAACTCGTCGCCGTGCCGGGCGTAGAAATCGAACAGATCGCGCACCGCGCGCTCGATGTTGTTGAACGGCGCCTGCAGATCGGTGGAGAAGAAGGCGCGGATCGTCAGCGGTTCGCGCAGGCGGCTGACCGCCGCCACGCTCTCGGGCGCCAGAGAGTGCACCCTGCCTTCCGTGAGGTCGGCCTGCACGACGAGCGAGGAGGAGGCGACGTTGACCATCACCACCGCCCCCAGGTAGAGCAGCGGCGGGATCAGCCGGTCGGCGAGCCGGCCGATCCGGATACGCCGCCCACTCCACGGCGCGCCCGCGCCGGCGCCGGACCTCATGGACGCCGCCGGAGCGCGAGGCCGGCGCCGGTCAGAAAGACGGCGATGCCGGACAGGAAGTAGACCAGGTCGCGGGAGTCGAGCACGCCGCGCGCGATGCTGCGGAAGTGGTAATCCGCGCCCAGGTACTGCACCGCGGTGGTGATCCGGCCCGGCACGTAGATCAGCACGTCGTCGATCAGCGCCAGGCTCAGCGCGATCGCCAGGCCGAGCACGAACGCGACGATCTGGTTGCGGGTCAGGGCGGAGGCGAGCAGGCCTGCCGCGCAGTACAGGCCGATGAGCAGCACCGCGCCCACGTACCCGGCGACCACCGGTCCCCAGTCGAGGTCGCCCAGGCGCGCGATCACGATCGGGTAGAGGACGGTCGGCGCCAGCGCCAGCGCCACGAAGCCGATCGCCCCCGTGAACTTGCCGATCAGCACGTCGAGGCGGGTCACCGGCAGGGTGGTCAGTACCTCGAAGGAGCCGGTCGAAAACTCCTCCGCGAACGCCCGCATGGTGACCGCCGGCACCATCAGCGCCAGGGTGAGCGGCAGCAGCTCGAAGAACTGGCGCAGATCGGCGCGGCCGTTGAGGAAGAACGGCTGCATGAACAGCCAGCCGGTCATTACCAGAAAGACGATCGCCACGATGTAGCCGACCGGCGCCAGGAAAGCGGCGCGCAGCTCGCGGGCGATGATCGACAGGGCGGCGCGGCTCACGTGCGCAGCTTCCGGCGAGCCCGCCGCCGGGCGCCGGCTGAACCTGCGGGCGCCGGCTCGCCGTCCTTCGCGGCGCCGCCGGCCGCGGTCAGCTCGCGAAAGCGCTCTTCCAGCGACCGGCTCCGGGTCAGCTCGGTGGCGGTGCCGTCCGCGACCACGGTGCCGCGGTCGATGATCACGATGCGCTCGCAGGTGCTCTCCGCCTCGCTCAGGATGTGGGTGGAGAAGACGATCGCCTTGCGCTCGCCGGCGGCGCGGATGATCGACCGAATCTCGGCGATCTGATTGGGATCGAGGCCGGCGGTCGGCTCGTCGAGCACCAGCAGGTCGGGGTCGGCGATCAGCGCGTGCGCCAGCCCTACCCGCTGCTTGTAGCCGCGCGACAGCTCCCGGAACGGCCGGTGGATCACGTCGGTGAGGCCGCAGAGCGACGTCAGATCGCCGATCCGGCGCCGCCGTTCCCGCTTGCGCATGCCGTGCACGGCGCCGGCGTAGTGCAGGTAGTCGTGGACCAGCATCTCCGCGTAGAGCGGCGCGAACTCCGGCAGATACCCCACCATGCGCTTGACGGCCAGCGGATCGACGGCGACGTCTACGCCGTCGACCAGGACACGGCCGGAGGTGGCCGGCAGGTACCCGGTGAGGATGCGCATCGTCGTGGTCTTGCCGGCGCCGTTCGGGCCGAGCAGCCCGACCACCTCGCCGCGGTCGACTGCGAAGGAGACGCCCCGCAGTGCCTGGACCGCCCCGTACCGCTTGGTCAGTCCTTCGATGCGCACCATCGGTCGAACGCCCGGGCCTCCATCGTCACGGCGCAGATCATGGGATCACGATACCGCAGGTGCGGGCGCAGCGTCGCGGTCAGCGATTCAGGAGCCGCGCCATGTCGCCGGCGGCGGCTGCCAGGTCGAAGCGAGGGTTCCAGCCCCAGTCGCGCCGCGCGCCGGCGTCGACCAGCACCGACGGCAGGGCGCCGAGCATGGCGATGACGTCGTCGCGCGGCTCGAACCGGTAGCGGAACCCGGGCACGAGCCGGCTGACGGCGCCGGCGATGTCCTGCGTGGAAGGCGCGAAGGCGTGCAGGTTGTACACCCGCCGGGAGAGGCGCGCCGGGTCGGCGTCGACCAGCCGCAGGATGCCTTCGATCACGTCCATCACGTAGATCGACGACACGCGCAGGTCCGGGGGGGCGGGGTAAACGAACGGCTCGGCGCGGCGGGCGGCGGCGAAGCCGTGCGAGGGGTAGGCGCTCACCGCGTCCGGCGGCGCGTACGGCGATACCACCACCGGCAGCCGCACGGCCCGAAAGTCGAGTCCGGCGGTACGCCACAGATAGGCGCCCATCCGCTCGACGGCGACCTTGGTCACCCCGTAGATGGTGGCCGGCCACTGCGGATAGTCCTCCGGCAGCGGGTCGGGAAGATCCCCGGCATAGCGCCCCGAAACCGTCGCCTGAGGCTCCGGTCTTGGTCCGTCCCCACCTTCCCCTACGGCGTCGGCAGGACAGGTCGCTGACGCGCCCGGCCGGCCGACTCCGTAGGTGGCGATGGTGCTGGGAAAGAAGAACCGGCTCACACCGCGCGCGGCGGCGGCGCGCAGCAGCTCGATCGAGGCGGTGGCGTTCACCCGCCAGGCGGTGGCGGGGTCGGCCTCCGATGAGAGGGTGAGCAGCGACGCCATGTGCAGGATGCACTCGGGCCGTACCTCGTCGATCAGCGCCGCCAGGCGCGCGCCGTCGGTGACGTCGGCGTGCTCGAAACGGACGCCTGCGACCGCCGCCGGTTCCCGGTCGAGCCCGGTGACCTCTTTGCCGGCCGCCTGCAGGCGCTCCACCAGCAGGCGCGCCAAGTTGCCGGCGGCGCCGGTGACCAGATAGCGGGTCACGTGGCGATCGCCGTCAGGACGCCGTGGTGGCGGTCCGCGACCGGCAGCGATCCGGCCAGCTCGAGCAGGTCGGGCACGTCGAGCAGCTCCCGCATCCCGAAGCAGAACAGCGGGTACTCCGGGCCCTCCGGGGGCACGTGCGACTCGATGAGGTCGTCCAGCGAGTAGGGCAGCCCGTCGGTGGCGACGCGGGCGAACGCGCCCGGACCGCGCGCGGCGGCGAGCAGCGCCACCACGGAAGCGACCCGGCCGCCGGCTTCCACGGAGACCGGTCCGGCGAAGCGTTCGCCCGCCCAGGCGGCCGCGGCGGCGAGCTGGGCCACCTGCAGCCCAAGGATCGGCCGGCCAATCGCCCGCAGCAGCAGCCCGTACCGGTGCGACGCGGCCAGCGCGCCGGCGCCGATCAGGTCGACGTGCAGAAACGCCCGCCCCGTCTCACGCGCGCGGGACTCGGCATCGGCGGGCGTGCCGGCCACCGGCGCGCCGATGCTCACGGTCGCGCCGGCGGCTCCGTCGGGTATGGCCAGGCGGCCGGGCAGCGGCCAGTAGCCGTCGACCTGCAGGGTGATCTCTTCGACCTGGACGCCCCGCTCGTCCCGGACCCACACCCAGCTTGCCTGCGTGGTGACGGCGGTCACGGAGCTGCCGCGGTACCGCAGCAGCGTGTCGATGTCGGCTCGGGTCGGCCGGCGCGGGCGGTCCGCCTCCCGCCGGCGGAGCTCCTGCAGGCGGCCGGCGGCCAGCGTGCCGAACGTCGCCCGCTGTGCGGGCAGCCCGACCCAGAGGTCGCGCTCGCGATACATCTCGTCCCGCCACGGCAGCTCGCGGTCGGGCGTGTCCAGGCCGAAGTGGCGGTTGAGCCAGGCATAGAACCGGCAACGATTGCCCCGGTCGTAATTGTGGCCGGGGTCGGCGCCGACGTGCAGCCCGCAGCGGTCGGCCGCGCCGAGCAGCTCGTAGACGCCGCGCGCCGCTCCATAGGTGCCGGAAACCGCCTTGTGCGGCTGGAAGCAGCATTCGTCGTACCGGTTGAAGATGAACAGCACGGGGCGCGGCGCCACCAGCGCGGACAACACGTCGTAGTCGCCGATCGCGCACAAGTCGGCCGGCAACTGTTCGGCATCACCCACGTCGGCCAGATCGCGCCGGTCGGCCGCCGGCATGTGCCCGGCGACCGGCACGCTCAAGGCGACGCGCTCGTCGAGCGCGGACAGTACGATCGTCTGCCACCCGCCGCCGGACAGCCCGGTCATCGCTACGCGCGCGGGGTCGGTCAGCTCGTGGTCGAGGACGATGTCCAGGGCGCGCTTCATGGTGAGGTAGAAGACCCCCGCGCCGGCGCGGCCGAGCAGGTCGAGGAGCTGCTGGTGGTCGTGCGGGGCCAGGTTGGTCATCTCGCCGCGGCCGAGCAGCTCCAGGCTCAGCGCCGGCAGCCCGCGCTTGGCGAGGTTCGTGCACCGCGCCTGCTTGTGCTCGACGGCGATGCCGCGCGGCTCGTGGCCGTTGACGTCGAGCACGGCCGGAGTCGAGCGGTCGCCGCCCAGGGGCGAGGTCGGCTCGTAGAGCAGCGCCGGCACCCAGACGCCGGGGTACCCCTCGAAACGGAGCTTGCGGATGCGGTACTCCGGCGCGGGATCGAGCGTGTCGCCCCAGATTACGCGCGGCGGCTCCTGCAGCAGATCGGCGGGATGGCCCCGCAGGTAGAGGTCGAGGTAGCGGGCGCGCAGCTCGGCGGCGCGGGACTCCCACTCGGCCGCCGCGGGCGGCAGCTCCAGGCGCGGTCCGTGGCGGGCCACGTACTCGTACATGAGGCGGTTGCCCAACTCGGGCTCGGCGGCCCCGGCGATCACCGGAGCGAGCGGAGAGGTATTCATGACGGTGCCGGCTGATGATAGATCATGCGGCGTCGATCCGCCGCGGTCGCCCATCGGGTGCGCCCGCCGTGGTTCATCGTTCAAGGTTGATGTAAGCTCAGGCCACTATCCTACCAAGGAGGTGTCTCATGAGAAAGACACTGTCGATCGGCCTCGTCGCGCCGTCCCTGCTTCTGCTCGCCGCCGCCGGCGCGCTGGCGGAGGGTCAAGGAGAAGCGGCCGAGGGTCCGATGGAGATAAGCTGGCTGGGGCTGTACAGCACCGACATCGTCGACGACAACCCGATTCAGCAGCATCTGGAAGAGAAGTTCCCCGTCCAGTTCATCAATACCGAGGCGGACTACCGGGAAGGGGAGCAGAACGCCCTGCGGGTGGCCGCCGACGAGCACCCTGACGCGATGTACACCTGGGGCTTCAACCGACTTGAGTGGTACCTCAAGGGGGCGTTCCGATCGATCCCTCGGTCGATGATCGAGGAACACATGCCCAACTACGTGAAGTCCATGAACGAACTGGGACCCGGCGCGTGGTTCTACGGCCTGGTCCCCGGGTCGAGCGACGAGTACTATGGGATCCCCCGCCGTGAGGATTACCAGGATGGGTGCGGCTACCTGCCGCAGATGCGGCTCGACTGGATCGAGAAGGGGACCCACGGGCTCACCCCGAGCGAACTGAACGCCGGCGCGCTCGAGGACCTGGCGCCCACGGCGGCTCCGGGCACCTACATGCGGTGGCTGGATCAGTACACCTGGGATCAGCTCGAGACGATCCTGCGCTCCTACGCCGCCGGCGACTTCGACGGCAACGGTCAGGACGACACGATCGCCTTCGGCTGGCGCGGTCAGGCGCTGATCCACTGGAGCGGCGCCGGCCTGGTATTCTACACCTACGGCGTCAATGAGGTTGACAACTACCGGGAGACCGACGGCAGCACCGTGAAGGCCGCCACCTACTCGCGCAGCAAAGCGGCGCTGCAGAAACTGCAACAGTGGTGGGGGGAGGGGCTGATGGACTCCGAGCTTCCGGCGGTGGATAACACGCTACTCACCAACAAGATCGTGCAGGGCCAGGTCGGCTCCTTCATGCGCGGCAGAGCGTGCGGTCGCAATGTGGAACTGGGGAATCGGCCGGACCTGTGCAACCAGAACGTCGAGCAGGGACCGGACCCGAATGCCAAGTGGCTGACGACGCTGATGCCGGTCTCGCCGTTCGGCGACAGCCGTTGCCGTATGGAGAACAAGGCGATGCCGCTGAACGCCTCCAGCGGTGCGTTCGTGGTCCGCCATGACGTGTCGGACGAGCAGCTGGCGTTGATCCTGCAGATATACGACTACACCAACTACGATCCGGAAGGTATGGTGATCGCCTACTACGGCATTCCCGGCATGCACTTCAACTGGGAGGGCGAGCCGTTCGCGTCCCGGCAGCTTCCGGTCGAAGACAAGGTTCAGGGCGGCGGCATCTACTCCAGCACGCAGGGCATCCTGTACTACAATGCCTACTCCCCGCATGAGGGTATCTTGCAGTACAACCGCGACGCCTGGTCGAACAACGACAACGAGAACTTCGGCATGGCCGGCGGCAGGTACAACACCTCCGAGCGCGCCTATCGCGAGGATCTGTTCAATCAGACGCGCTACAACGAGCTGTGGGCGCAACGCCGGTCCGCGCTCACTACCATTCGCGACGATTTCTTCTGGCGGGCGATTACGACCGACCTGGATATCGAAGCCGAATGGCCGGCGTACGTGGAGACGTGGATGAACGCCGGTGGCCGCGACCTGCTCGACGAGTTGGAGATGGCGCCGACCGTGGCGGACATCCGCGCCGGCCGCGCGACCCCTCCGTAGCTCCTCGATCCGGTTTCTGCAGGGGCGCCGCCGCGGCGCCCCTGCCTCGCCGGCGTTCCCTCTCCGCGATCGGCGAGCCGTCCGCGCGCTCGTTACCCCTTCAGCGATCCCAGCATGACGCCCTTCACGAAGTACTTCTGAATGAAGGGATAGAACAGGATGATCGGCCCGATGGTGACCAGCACGGTGGCGGCCTGAATCGATTCAGGCGGTATGCGCGCCAAGCCCAGTTCGCCCATGTCTTCCAGCATGCGCGCCATGAAGTTGTCGACCTGATCGACCAGCCGCGACCGGTAGAGGATCTCGCGCACCAGCATCTGCAGGACCTGCAGGTCCTTCTTGGGGGCGTAGATCATCGCGTCGAACCAGGCGTTCCAGTGGCTGACCGCGTTCCACAGGGCGATCACGGCGATCACCGGCTTGGACAGCGGCACCATGATACGGAACAGCACTCGCCAGTAGCCGGCGCCGTCGATCACCGCCGAGTCCTCCATCGCCTGATCGATGGTCATCAGGAAGTTGCGGGCTATGATGATGTGGAAGACCTGAATCGCCAGCGGCAGGATCAGCACCAGGCGGGTGTTGATCAACCCCAGGCTGCGGATCAGAAGGTAGGTGGGGATCAACCCGCCGGAGAAGAACAACGTCATGAGATAAACTGCGGTGATCGATGCGCGGAACGGCAGGTTGCGCTTCGATAGCGCATACGCGCCCGACAAGGTTATGAGCAGCGTGGCCAGGGTTCCGAATACCGTGCGGAAGATGGTGTTGAAGTACGCCAAGCCGACGTTCTCTTCCTGGAACACGTAGTACCACGGCTCCAGGTGCCAGTCGCTGATCCAGATGTGCAGACCCAGCCGATACAGATCGCCGGGCGATGAGAACGCCTGCAGGATGATCGTCCAGAACGGGTACACGAACGTGATCGACAGGATCAACAGAAAGGCAAGGTTGCCGGCGTCGAACAGGCGACTGCCGATCGTCTCCCTGCCTCTGACGACCGCCATTCCCGCGCCTTACCAGAGCCCGTATTCGCTGCGGCGTCGGACCGCCTCGTTGACGCCCAGCACGATGATCAGGCCGGCGACGTTCCTGAACAGGCCCACGGCCGCCGTGTAGCCGTACTGTCCTTCGACGATGCCGGACCGGTAGATGTAGGTGTCGATCACGTCGGCGACCGAGTACACCAGCGCGTTGTAGAGGTTGAAGATCTGATCGAATCCCTCGTCCAGCACCTTGGAGACCTGCAGCAGCAGCAGGATCACGATCACCGGCACCATCGCTGGAATGGTGATGCGCACCGCCTTGGCGAAGCGTCCGGCGCCGTCGATCTCCGCGCTCTCATAGAGCTCGGGGTCGACCGACGAAAGCGCCGCCAGGAAGACGATCGTCCCCCAACCCACGCTCTGCCAGATGCCGGTCACCACCAGCAGCCCGCGAAAGGTGGGCACGTTGGTCAGCCAGGCGACCGGCTCCAATCCGACCAGGTCGAACAGATAGCCGATGATGCCGCGCTGCGGGGAGAGCACCTCTCTGAAGATGCCGCCAAGCACCACCCACGACATGAAGTGCGGCAGGTAGCTGATCGACTGGACCGTCCGTTTGTAGACCGCGCTGCGTACCTCGTTGAGGAGCAGCGCCAGAATTACCGGGGCCGGAAAGGCGAAGGCGATGCGCAGCACGCTCAGCCAGAAGGTGTTCCACACCACTCGCAAGAAGAACGGATCGGTGGTGAGGCGCTTGAAGTGGGCGAAGTCGTTCCACGGGCTGCCCAATATGCCCTTGGTGACGTTAAAGTCCTTGAACGCGATCAGCGCGCCGTAGATCGGCACGTACTTGAACAGGATGAGCAGTCCCAGGGAGAGCGACAGCAACACGTAGAACGACCGCATCCGCACGAAGCGACGGATGGTCTGCCGGCGCAGGATGACTTTGTAGCGTCCGGCCAGGTTCCGTGGCGCTTCGGCCGGCGTAAGGGAGCTCATCGCGCGGAGGTGGCCGCTCTCCTGGCCCGGTCCCGATCGGTCAGAAACGGCTCCAGCCCCTCGGCGAGCAGGCGTGTCGACTCGCCGACGGTCGCGTCGCCGGTATCGATCACCAGCTTGTTGGCGATCTTCGATGCGGCGAAGGCGGCGGCAAATCGGTCCAGTACCAACTCCACGTCGGTCTCCGGCACCACCGGCCGCCGGTGCGGATGCTCGCGCATCCGTTGGCGGATCATCGCGGGCGGCGCCTTGACGTGGACCAGCACCGTTTCCGGTGCCAAAGCGGTGACCCGCTGCTCGATCTTTGCCGAGTGCCGCGCCCGGTCTCCGGGCTCGCCCGGACGGCCGTAGCCGTAGTAGAGGTCGGCGTAGATCGTGTCCTCGAGGTGGAAGCCGACGATGATCTGATCCTCCGGAGCGTCCCGTTCGGCGACCGTGTGGTAGTAGAGGTTGTGCCGCTGCCACGCCTCCTTCTGCCGGGTGCTCAACGCCAGGTACCGGTCGGCTTCATCTTCGGTGATCCGGTCGGGGTGGTGGATCACCGTGTACGGAATCTTCCAGTGGTCGTGGATCGAGCCCAGATCGATGCCCAGATGCTCGCGCGCATGGTCGTGGAAGGCGACGGCAAGAGTCGTGGTGCCCGTGTACTCGCACCCGACCAGGATCAGCTTCATGACGTCTTCCTCACCGCGGCGTCCCCATGCAGCATAGCCGCTTGACGCCGCCGGCGCATCGTCCCGGAGATCGGCCTACGGCAGATCGTCCCCGACCGTAAGGCGGATGACGACGTCGTGCCGGAACGGGGCGAGTTCGATGCGCGTGGCCGGGCCGCCCTGGAGACCTGCGAGCGCGGCGGTGCTGCCGGTGGTCGGGTCGAACGCGCCGGCGGCAAGCGGCGCCTCGGGCAGGTCCAGCACCAGCGCGCCGCCGATCGGCGTCCCCGCCTCGCCCGGTCCGGTCTCGTCCGGTCCGGTCTCGTCCGGGGCCGACTCCGCGCTCGGATCGTCGAGATCGCGAACGCCGCGATACTCGCGCGCGTCGGCGACGTAGAACGAGTAATCCGCGCCGGGGGTGCCGAACGCGACCGCGACCGTGCCGGGCGGCCAGGAACGCAGCGCTTCCGGCAGGGGGCGGCCGCGGATCAGATCAAGGCCGTGCACGTAGGTCGACAGATGCCGGAACCAGGACCGCAGATGCGACTGCGCATCCGGCGTGCCCTCCTCCAGGAACGGCTGAATCGAGAAGTCGATCACGTCATAGTGGGCGCCGCACAGCAGGGCGACCCAGGCGCGCTTGCGATGGACGGTCCAGCCGTCCGGGTCGCGGTACTGGCTGGCGACGTTGTCCTCGTCGTGATTGAGCGGCTTGGACTCGCGGCAGGCGGCCAGGGTCATGTCCCGGAACGCCGGCAGCCGGAGCTGCTTGCTCATGAAGGCGCCCAGGTGGTAGTCGGCGCCGCGCAGCCGCGTCGCCGGCAGCGGATGGACGTTGACCACGTCGTAGTCCATCGCGTCGTAGCTGCGGTCGAGCGTCTGCAGGAACGGTTTGTCTACGAACGCATCCTGTCCGGCGATCAGGTGCCGCCGGGGACCCGGGTGGTCGGCGGCGCGCACGACCTGAATCAGCGCGTCCAGCCAGTCGTTCACCTCGCTCACCGCCGGACCCTCGGAGGCGGAGGCGTGTCCGCCCGGTTCGTTGCAGATCTCGTAGATCACGTTGTCGTACCGGCGGGTCTCCGTGACGATGCGGCGCACGTGCGCGCGCTGCCGCTCGAACAGCGCCGGGTGGCGCATGCTCAGGTAGTCGGGGGCGGGGCAGGGCGGCAGCCCGTTGACGCTGTTGTCGGCGTGCAGGGGGTTCAGCCGCCATACCGGATCGCCGTAGGTGTTGCTGAGCAGCACCACCTCGACCACCACGCCCAGGTCGCCGGCCGCGCCGATGAAGCGGTGCAGGCGCTCGTAGAACTCCGCGTCGTCGCGATCGAGGTCGAAGCGAGGCTCGCCGTCCAGCGCGAAGCCGGGACCGGTGCGCGCGAACGGGGCGACGTAGTCCGGGCTGGACGGTTTGCAGGTGGAGGCCGGGTTGATGGGGGTCTGCAGCTCGCGGAACAGCGTGAAGAGCCGCGTCAGCGTCATGCCGTTAGTGGCGGCGTCGCGCAGGTAGCGTTCGAACCGGAACGGGCGGTTGAGCACGGCGCCGTAGTGCTCGGTGGCGGTCAGCAGGACGAGCGGGCGGCCGCGGTGTTCGAACAGCCGGGGATTGTCGGGATGGATGCGAATCGGCGCCATGGCCGATGCAGCATAGCGCACCCGCTCCGGCGGCGAACGCGGCGGGCCGCGCGCGTCCATATACTTGACGGAGATGGAGCGACCGACGGTGGCCAGCATGCAGAACGCCGGGGTGAAGCGAGTGGTGCGGTTGCGGCGCAGGCGGGCGCGAGACCGCGAACGGGCGTTCCTGATCGAGGGCTACCGGGAGTTGCTCCGTGCGGTGGAGGCCGGACTGCCGCTGGAGGCGGTGTACCACTGTCCGGCGTTCTACCTGGGCAGCAACGAGCCGGCGCTGCTCGACCGCGCGCGGCGGACGTGCGGCGCCGAGCTGATCCCGACCGGCGGCGCCGTGTTCGCCAAGCTCTCCTACCGCGACCGGCCCGACGGTCTGCTGGCGGTCGCGCCGACGTTGGACTGGACGATCGACGGCCTGCCGGCGCCGACCGCCGATCCGTTGTACGTGGTCGCCACCGCGATCGAAAAGCCGGGTAACCTGGGCACGCTGCTGCGCACGGCCGACGCGGTGGGCGCCACCGCCGTGATCGTCTGTGATCCGGTGACCGATCTGTTCAATCCCAACGTCGTGCGCGCCAGCGTCGGCACGCTCTTCACGGTGCCGGCGGCGCAGGCCGGAGCCGGAGCTACGCGCCGCTGGCTGGCCGAGCGCGGCGTGCGCACCGTGGTCACGACCCCGGCCGCCGGCCGCTGCTACACCGACCACGACCTTACCGGGGCGGTCGCGTTGGTGCTGGGCAACGAGCAGTTCGGGTTGGACGGCGCGTGGCTGAGCGGCGATCACGCCGCCGTGTCGATCCCCATGCTGGGCCGTGCCGACTCGATCAACGTGGCCATGGCGGGAGCTGCGCTGTTGTTCGAGGCGCTACGCCAGCGGCGTCAGGCGGCGCGCCGGTGAGCAAGTCCTCTGGCACTGCGCCGGCAGCGATCCGATCTGCTACAGTACACCGCCATCGTGAGCGACCGGCCCAACATCGTCCTGATCCTCACCGACCAGCAGCGCGGCGACGCGCTCGGCATCGAGGGCCACCCGGTGCTGCTGTCCGACACGGTGTTCCTGTTCACCGCCGACCATGGCGAGATGCTCGGCGACCACCACCTGTTCCGCAAGACGTGGCCGTACGAGGGGTCGGCGCGCGTACCGTTCATCGTCAGCGGTCCCGAACGCGGTCCGCTCTGCTCCGGCGTCGTGTCGCCGGCGGCGGTCGGTCTGCAGGACCTGATGCCGACGATCCTGGACATCGCCGGCGCGCCGGTCCCGGACTCGGTGACCGGCAGGAGCCTGCTGCCGATCATGCGCGGGGAGGCGCAGTCGGTGCGCGAGTACCTGCACGGCGAGCACGCCGGCCAATACGACTACGAGCTCGGCAACCACTACCTGACCGACGGCCAACGCAAGTACGTCTGGTACTCACAGACCGGCCGCGAGCACCTCTTCGATCTGGACGCCGACCCGCAGGAGCTGCGCGACCTGGCGCCGGCCGGCGGCGCGGAGCTTGCGCGGTGGCGCTCGCGCCTGGTCGAGGCGCTGCGCGACCGGCCCGAAGGATTCGTCCGCGACGGCGAACTGGTGACCGGGCGGCCGCACGAGCTGTTCATCCCCGGCTACGACCCGGCCCGCACGTATCCCTTTCTCTGAGGCCGCATGGCGAAGGGGAAGGACGATGGGGCCGCCGGCGACATCCGCGCGCTCCTCGGCACCGCGCGTGAGAGGCTCGCCTCCGGCCGGTTCGTGATCACCGCCGAACAGACGCAGGCCGGCCAGGCGCGCGCCTACCGGCGGATGGTGGACGGCGGCTCGATCGACGCGGTGACGCTGCCGGATCTGCCGCTGGTCGGCCGCTTCCGCGATCTGCTGGCGCGGCGGCGTCCGGCCGGGCGCCCGCGGCGCCAGCCGCTGGAGCGGCGCATCGCCGGCGCGCTGTCGAAGAGCGCCGAGCCGGTGTTCACCGTGTCGGCAAGCCTGCGGACCGCCGGCATGGTGGCGCGGCGGGTGGCGGCGGCGCGCGCCGGCGGCGCGGGCGCGCTTCTGGTGCTGTCGGGCGGCGGGCTGGTGCGCCGGCTGTTCGGCATCGTCAAGCTGGGATGGCTGCTGCCGCAGAACTCGTTCCGCATCCTGCGCGCGGTCCGGCGCGCGTTTCCCGATCAATCGCTCTGGGCGGTGGAGAACCCGATCCTGCCGGGGCCGGCCGCGCGCGCGCGCCGCATGCAGCGCAAGGTCGCCGCCGGCGCGGAGGCGATCCTGACGCAGCCGCCGTTCCTGTGGGGCCGGTTCACCCGCTGGCTGGCCGAAGTCGATCGGCTCGGCGTGACGGCGCCGATCATCTGCGGCGTGCCGATCGTCACCTCGCCGCTGTCGCTGCGCACCTGGCTGTTCCTGGTCGGCTTCACCGGCTCGCATCCGGAGACCGACGCCCTGCTTGCGCGCCTGCGGCAGGCGGAGGCGCGCGGCGAGGCGGCCGAGGAGGGGATGCGCTATACGGTCGAGCTGCTGCAACGGCTGCGCGCTACTCCCGGTGTCGCCGGCGTCCACATGATGCCGATCTTCGCGTGGCGGCGGCTGGAACGGGTCCTCAAGGTGGCCGGCCTGGGGCCGGCCGACCGGCTGGCGCAGGACCGGCGTAGACGCGATGCGTAGGGCAGAACGCTGGCGCCGGTGGCGCCCTGGGGACGCTGCGGTCAGGAATGACGTCCCTCAGGATGTCTCAACTCCAGCCCGAGGGCAGGCCGCCGGGCGGACAGATACACGTTCTCGTCGAACCGTCCAACCGTATCGGTGATGGGCGATCGCGCTGGACTACCTGTGGGATATCGGTGTCTATCCGTCCCAAGCAGTGGCGATGATCGTGGAGGTCGGCGTCGCAATGCTGCTCGGTTCCGGCTTGTCTCGTCGATCGGGAATCGTTAACGTTCCATCGGGGTGGGGACGAGCGGACGACTGTCCCTGGCGCGACGTAAGGAGAGGACATGGGTGATACGGGGCCCGAATCGATCATCGCGGAGCTGACCAGATCGTACTGCATGGAGCTGGAGACGGTGACCAATTTTCTGGCCAATTCGATCGTGCTGGACGGCGTCCGCGCCGAAGAGATCAAGAAGTCGCTGGCGGCCGACGTCGGGGAGGAGCTGGCCCACGCTCGGCAGCTCGGCGAGCGCATCAAGCAGTTGGGCGGTATGGTGCCGGGGTCGCTGGCGCTGCATCTGACGCAGGAGGCGCTGCAGCCTCCCGCCGACACCACCGACGTCATCGGCGTCATCGAGGGAGTGCTCGCGGCCGAGAACGCGGCCATCGAGCAATACGATCGGATCATCCGCCAGTGCGATGGCGTCGACTACGTCACGCAGGAACTGGTCATCCGGCTGCTGGCCGATGAAGAGCGGCACCGCACGCTGTTCGAGGGCTTTCTGAAGGAGTATCGGAAGACGACCTGAGCCAGCGCGCATCCGGCGCCCGGTTATCGGGCGCCCAGGCGATCCAACTCGTCGTCGATGGCCGCCGCGATCGTCTCGAACGGAACCGCGCCCGACAGCGGCCGGCCGTTGACGAACAGGGCGGGCGTGCCCGACACGCCTGCGACAGCCGCGGCGCGGATGTCGGCGCGTACCGTTTCGTAGTGCCGGCCCGAATCGAGACACGCGTCGAACCCCGTTCGGTCGAGCCCGATCCGCCCGGCCTTGTCCTTGAGATCGGGTACGGACAAGGCGCCCTGCTCGGCAAACATGAGGTCGTGCAGCTCCCAGAATCCGCCTTGCTCGCCCGCGCAGAGGGCCGCCTCGGCCGCTTTCTGCGCGTGCGCATGTATCTCGGTCAACGGAAAGTGGCGATAAACGACCCGCAGCTTGCCGGCGTACTCCTGTTCGGCCCGCTTGAGGGCAGGCAGGATCGAAGCGCAGAACGGGCACTCGAAGTCCGAGAACTCGACGATCGTCACCGGCGCGTCGGCCGGCCCGCGGGCCGCGAAGCCGTCGGCGTCCACCGCAATCCGAAACGGCTCGAGCCGATAATCGACCGCAAACCGCCGTTCCAGCGCGCTGAGAAACTCGGCCTCAGCGCGCTGCTCCGCCTGCTGCCGCAGATACGCCCGTATCTGATCCGCAACCGCTGCCAGTGAGTATGGAATGCGGTCCCGGTTCTGCAGGTAGAACCGCTCCACCGCCTGCGTCTCGACCGGCGGCGCCGATGCGCGGACCGACGCCAGCATCGCGTCCACGGTCGTCCCGGTGCGGCCGGCTTCCAGGTCGAGCAGGCGCCGGTGCACGAGATCCCGGAGAAAACTGCGGAGGACGTCATCGTGGTTCCGGTCCGCCTCCGCCTGACAGCGCAGGCGTTGCAGCTCGGTCTCTTCCAGGGCGAACGCCGCCGCCGCCAACAGCTCGTCGCGATGTACCGGCCGGTCATCGACGGTCGCCACCACGTGCCGGTCTGCCCACGCGGTCAGGGCACCGGCAAACAGGAGCGCCGGTACGAGCCGGACCGATCGGCGCGCCGCCGCTCGCGTCACGTCACCGACCTCAGTCGCAGCGCGTTGGCGATCACCGACACCGACGACAGGCTCATCGCGACCGCGGCGATGGCCGGTGAGAGCAGCACGCCCGCCAACGGATACAGAACGCCGGCTGCCACCGGCACGCCGACCCCGTTGTAGACAAAGGCGAAGAAGAGATTCTGGCGGATGTTGCGCATGGTAGCGCGCGCAAGGCGGCGCGCGCGAACGATGCCGACGAGGTCTCCCTTCACCAGGGTGATTCCCGCGCTCTCGATCGCCACGTCGGTACCGGTGCCCATGGCGATGCCGACGTCCGCGGCGGCCAGGGCCGGAGCGTCGTTCACGCCGTCGCCGGCCATCGCGACCTTCAGGCGCCGGGCGCGCATCGAATCTACCAGCGCGCCCTTGTCCTCCGGGCCGATCCCGGCATGCACCTCGTCGATGCGGAGCGCGCGCGCCACCGCCTCGGCCGCGCGCGGGTTGTCGCCGGTGGCCATGACGATCCGCAGCCCGGCGCCGCGCAGCGCGCCGATGGCGGGCGGCGCCGTCTCCTTCACGCGGTCGGCGACGGCCAGGATGCCGGCCGGCGCGCCGTCGATCGCGGCAAACAGCACCGATTTTCCCGCCTCCTGCAACGTCTGCGAGGTCGCCAGCAGCGGCGCCGGATCGACCCCGGCCTCCCGCATCATCGCGCCGTTCCCCAAGGCGACCTCGTGCCCGTCGACGCGGCCGCGGACGCCCTTGCCGGCGACCGCCGCGAACCGTTCCGGTTCGACGTCCAGGCGCGCGACGCCGCGCTCGGCCGCTCCCCGCACGACGGCGTCCGCCAGCGGATGTTCCGACGCCCGCTCCAGCGCCGCGGCCAGCGACAGCACCCGGGCGGCGTCGAATCCCGCGGCAGGGACGACGTCGATCAGCGCCGGCCGGCCCTCCGTCAGGGTGCCGGTCTTGTCGACGATCAGGACGTCTACTTCCGCGAACCGTTCCAGGGCGTCCGCGTCCCGGATCAGCACGCCGGAACGAGCGCCGCGGCCGGTCGCGACCATGATCGACATCGGCGTCGCCAAGCCGAGCGCGCACGGGCAGGCGATGATCAGGACGCTGACCGCCGCGATCACGGCGAAGGAGAGCGCCGGCGGCGGTCCGAAGATCAGCCAAGCGGCGCATGCGGCCACGGCGACGGCGACCACCACCGGCACCAGCCAACCGGCGACCCGATCCGCCAGCGCCTGGATCGGCGCCCGGCTGCGCTGCGCGCGCGCGACCAGATCGATGATCCGCGCAAGGAGGGTGTCGGCGCCGACCCGGTCGGCGCGCATCACGAAGGAGCCGGACCGGTTCAGCGTCCCGCCGGTCACCGCGTCGCCGGCCGTCTTTTCCACCGGCATCGACTCGCCCGTGAGCATGCTTTCGTCCGCCGAGCTGGAGCCCGCCAGCACGACGCCGTCGACCGGAACGGTCTCGCCGGGCCGGACGCGGAGCCGGTCGCCCGCCCGCACCAGGTCCAGGGACACGTCCTCCTCGCTGCCGTCGCTCACCCGGCGGGCGCGGGCGGGCGCAAGGTCGAGCAGGGAGCGCAGCGCGTCGCCGGTCCGTTCGCGAGCGGACAGCTCGAGGACCTGGCCGGTCAGGACCAGGATGAGGATGATCGCCGCCGCCTCGAAGTAGACCGGCGGCAGACCGTGCGCGCCGCGCGCGGACGCCGGGAACAGTCCCGGCGCGAGGACCGACGCCACGCTGAACAGATAGGCCGCTCCCGTGCCGAGCGTGATGAGCGTCCACATGTTCGGGCTGCGGTTGCCGATCGACGCCCAGCCGCGCTCGAACACCGGTCTTGCCAGCCAGACGACGATCGGCGTCGCCAGCGCGAACTGCAGCCACGCGTGGAGGCGGGCGCCGAGCCATTCGGCGACCGGCACGCCCAGGTGACCGCCCATATCGAGCAGCAGGACCGCCAGCGCCAGCGGCGCGCCGATGCGCAGCCGGCGGCGGAAATCGGCCAGCTCCGGGTTCGGATCGCCGGCCGCCGCCGGCGTCATCGGCTCCAGGGCCATGCCGCAGAGCGGGCAGGCGTCCGGCTCGTCCCGCACGACCTCCGGGTGCATGGGGCAGGTGTACCGGCCCCCCCGCGCCTCCGGCCCCGCCGGCTCGGGCGCGGGACGTTCTTCAAGCCACCGCTGCGGGTCTTCCGCGAAACGGCGCATGCAGTGCTCGCAGCAGAAGTGGTAGCGGCGGCCCTCGTGCTCCAGCGACGGAGCCCCGGCCTTCGGATCGACGGTCATGCCGCAGACCGGATCGGTGGTGGTCGCGGGTGCGGAGGCGCTCATCTGTTCGCCATGGTCAACCGTCCCGGACCGGCAAGGTCAAGTGCGGCGCCCGACGGGTGGTCGGACCGGCGGTTGAATCGGCGGGCGGGTTCGGGATTACGATGCCGGCGATGAAACGTCCCGTCGTCCTGGCCGTCGTCCTGGCCGCGCTGGCGGCCGCCGGCGCCGCCGCGGTCATGATCTTCCGGGCGAATCCGGGCGGGCAGCCGGCGGCGCCGGACGGGCCGGCGGCCCTCTTCCGGCCGGATGACCGCCGCATCGTCGAACGCGGCCGCTACGTCTACGGCGCCTCGTGCGTGCAGTGTCACGGCGCCAACCTGGAAGGACAGGCGAACTGGCGGCAACGGGGCGCCGACGGATTGCTGCCCGCTCCTCCACATGACGAGACCGGGCACACGTGGCATCACACCGACCAGGTGCTGTTCGACTTGACCAAGTACGGCATGCAGCGGTTCGCCGGACCCGACTACCGTTCCGCCATGCCGGCCTATCGCGGGGTCCTGTCCGATGAGGACATCATCGCCGTGATGTCGTACGTCAAGAGCCGCTGGCCGGATTCGATCCGCAGACAGCATGACGCGCTCAACGCGCAGAGCGGCGGCGGTTGACATGGCTGCCGGCCGGTCTCATATTGCATGCGCCGGAGCGCCGAACCCGTTCCGGCTACCCCTGTCTCCTTCGTCTAGCGGTCAGGACACCGGGTTTTCATCCCGGCAACAGGGGTTCGACTCCCCTAGGAGATACGTTGCAACGGCCTGAGCCCGGTCGGTGGGACAGCGCAGCCGACGGCGATTCGATCGCTGCGCTGCGCTGCGTCCGCGGGCGGGCCGTACACTTGGTCGGCGTCGCCGGACAGGGTATGTCGGCGCTCGCGGAGGTCTTGCGGGCGCGCGGCGCCGTCGTCACCGGCTCCGATGTCGACGAGCCGTTCTTCACCACCCCGGTGCTGGCACGGGCCGGCGTGCCGGTGCTGCCGTTCGACCCCGGCAACGTGCGCGGCGTCGATCTGGTGGTCCACTCGGCGGCGTACGACCCGGAGCGCCATCCGGAGCTGCGCGCGGCGCGGGAGGCAGGCCTGCCGCTGCTCAACTACCCGCAGGCGCTGGGGGCGCTGTCCGCGCAGTGCAAGGCGATCGCGGTGTGCGGCGCGCATGGCAAGACCACCATCACCGCCATGCTCGGCACCCTGCTCGACGCCTTCGGGCTGCCGGCCACGGTGCTGGCCGGCAGCCCGGTGCGCAGCTTGGGCGACCGCAGCACCCTCAACCGCGGCACCGAGTTGCTCGCCGCGGAGACCTGCGAGTACCGGCGCCACTTCCTGCACTACCACCCGGATCACATCGTCCTGTCCGGCGTGGAGTGGGAGCACGTCGACTACTTCGCCGACTACGGCGACACGGTGGCCGCGTTCGTGCAGTTCTGCGGGCTGCTGCCGCGTGGCGGCGAGCTGATCTACGACGCCGACGATGCGGGCGCCGCCGGCGTCGCCGCGGCCGTTGGCGCCGAGCGGGCCGACGTGGTACGCACGCCGGTCGGCCGCGCCGCCCCCGGCCCCTATCGGCTGGACGGCGTCACGCTGTCCGCCGGCCGGACCGGCTTCCGGCTCGCCGCGTATCCCGGCGAGTTCGCCCTGCGCGTGCCCGGGCTCCATTCCGCCAAGGACGCGGCGCTGGCGGTCGCGGCCGCGACCGCCGCGTACCGCGGCCGGCGCGGCGGCTCGCCCGACTTCGACACCGTGTCACGGGGGCTGTCCCGGTTCGCCGGCACGCGGCGGCGCAGCGAGGTGGTGGGCGAGGCGGGCGGCGTCACCTTCGTCGAGGACTACGGACACCATCCCACCGAGATCCGCGTGACGCTGAGCGGTCTGCGGCGCTTCTTCGCCGGCCGGCCGCTGGTCGTCGACTTCATGCCGCACACCTTTTCCCGTACCGAACGGCTGCTGGACGATTTCGCCACTGTCTTCGGCGACGCCGAGCGGGTCATACTGCACGACATCTATGCGTCGGCCCGCGAACGTAACGAATCCGGCATCTCGGGGAGGGACCTGTACCGCGCCGTCGAGCGCCGGCATCCTGCGGTCCGCTATGCGCCGGGTGTCGACGACGCCGAGTCCCTGCAGCTTGCGCAACGCTCGGTGCGCCCGGGTGACGTCTTCGTGACCATGGGAGCCGGGGACAACTGGAAGCTGGGGGAACGACTGCGCGCACGGCTGCAGGCCGGCGGCACGGCAGGCCGCGCGCGATGAAGAGCATGACCGGTTTCGGGCGCGCTGAACGCCACGTCGACGGGGTCGACGTCACCGCGGAGGCCCGCAGTTACAACAACCGCTTCCTGGACGCCAGCGTCTCGGTGCCGCAGGGGCTCGCCGACGTGGAACCGGCGCTGCGGGCGATGATCGCCGGCCGGATGTCGCGCGGGCGCGTGGAGCTGCAGATGCGGGTCGCCGGTGCGGCGGCGCGGCCGCGCGTGAGCGCGGCGGCGGCGGCGGCGGCGGCCGACCTGGTGCGCGGGATCGCCCGCGCGGCGGGCCTGAGCGAGGATATCACGGTCCGGGACCTGCTGGCCATCGACCGGCAGCTCGGCCTGGGCGTGGTCGAGGCGGAACGGAACGAGGACCAGGCGGGCGGGGTTCGCGCCGGCGCGCTGCAGGCGGCGGAACACGCTCTGCGGCATCTGGACGCCGAGCGCGAGCGGGAAGGGGCGGAGCTGGCAGCCGATCTGTCGCTCTGTCTGCAGCGGGTAGAGGCGGAAGCGTGCCGGCTCTCCGGCCTGGCGGCGGCGTGGCAGGAACGGTTGGAGCGCGACGTGAAGGCGCGGATGGACCGGCTTCTGGCCTCCGCCGATGCCGCCGACCGGGTGGTCCCCGCGGTCGCCGTGCTGTTGGCGCGGTCCGATGTCAACGAGGAGCTGCAGCGACTGCGCGCGCACCTGAGCGGCATGCGCGACGGCATGGCCGGCGTCGAGGGCCCGCACGGCAAGAAGCTCGAGTTCTATTGTCAGGAGGTGCTCCGCGAGGCCAACACGATCGTCGCCAAGGCGGCGTCGGCCGAGGTGGACGGCCACGTGCTGGCGATCAAGGAGAACGTCGAGCGCATGCGCGAGCAACTGCGCAATGTCGAGTGACCGGCCGGTGTCGCCCGATCGCGCGGCGACCCGCTCCCCGGCGGCGGCGCGGGGCGAAGATGGCCGGATGAGCGGAGCCGGCCGCGCGGGCCCGCTGGTGATCACGATTTCGGGCAAGTCGGGCTGCGGCAACTCCACGGTGTCGCGCCTGGTCGCCGAGCGGATCGGCTTGCGGTTGATCAACTTCACCCTGCGCGATCTGGCGCGCGAGCGCGGATTGAGCTTCGAGCAGCTCTGGGAACGCGCCGAGTACGACCAGTCGGTCGACCACGAACTCGACGGCCGGCTGGTGGAGCTGGCCGCCGAGGGCGGGTGCGTGGTCGGCACGCGGCTGGCGATCTGGCTGCTCGACGAGCAGGATCTATCGGTCTACCTGGAAGCGTCGCAGCAGACGCGGGCGGCGCGCATCGCTTCGCGGGAGGCGATATCGTACCGCGCCGCGCTCGCCGCCACCGGCGCGCGCGACCGCCTCGACCGCAATCGTTATCTGCGACTGTACGACATCGACATCGGCGACGCCTCGCATGCCGACCTCGTCGTCGACACCGAAGACCTCGACCAGCACGCGGTCGTCGGCAAGATCATGGAGGCGCTGCGGTCGCGCAACCTCCTCGACTGAGGCTCCTCGACTGCATCGGTCCGCCGCCGGGAGTCCGTTTGCCTGGTGCCGGCCGAATGCCGTACCTTGACGGCCCATGATTCTGCCTCTTGATCTCCTGGTAGCCGACGACTCGAACCGCTACGAGCTCTGCTCGGCGGCCATGCGCCGCGCCAATCAGCTCAGCCTTGCCGCCGATGAGGACGTGGAAGCCAACGGCGGCAAGGTGGTCTCCACCGCGGTCAAGCAGATACTGACCCGCAAGGTCCGCTACGAGATAGAACGCACCGGACCGTAGCCCCGAAGCCGGCGCCGCGGCAGCCGCTCGTGGGCGCCCCCCGTTACCGCCGGGCGATCCCGGTGATCTTTGGACCGACCGCGGTCGGCAAGTCGGCAGCGATCGCCGCGGTGGCCGGCCCGCGTGACGAGGTCGTCAGCGCCGATGCCTTGCAGGTCTACCGCCATCTCGACATCGGCACCGCCAAACCGACCCGCGCCGAGCGCGCACGCTTCCGCCATCATCTGATCGACATCGCCGATCCTGGCGAGCAGTTCGACGCCGGCCGCTTCGTCCGTCACGCGGAGGGCGCGCTGGCCGACATCGCCGCCCGCGGCCGGCGCGCGCTGGTCGCCGGCGGATGCGCGTACTACCTGCGCTCGCTGGTCTGCGGACTGCCGGAATCGCCGCGCGGCGATCCGGCCATCCGCGCCGGTCTGACCCGGCGCCTGCGCGCCCAGGGCAGGGAGTCGTTGCGCCGCGAGCTGGAGGCGGCCGACCCGGAGTCGGCGCGGCGCATCCACGCGAACGACTCCTACCGGATCGTGCGCGCCCTGGAGGTCCTGGCCGCCGCCGGCCGGCCGCTTTCCTCGTTTCACGTACCGGATCGCCCCGCCGACCCCGGCCGGTTCCGGCTGATCGGGCTGCAGCGCCCGCGCGATGAGCTGGTCCGGCGCATCGACGCGCGCGTCGATGCGATGCGCGCCGCCGGACTGGCCGAAGAGGTGCAGGAGCTGTTGGCGCGCGGCTATCCCCCGAGCTGCCCGGGGCTGCGCGGCATCGGCTACCGGGAGCTGGCGGCAGCGATTGGAGCGGTCGGAGCGGCCTCTTCGCAGGTCTGGGATGCCATCAAGCGCAGCACGCGTCGCTACGCCAAGCGCCAGATGACCTTCTTTCGGTCGCTGCCGGGCGTGCGGTGGATCGCCGCCGACGATCGCGACGCGCTGCAGGCGCTGATCGACGGCACGCCCGCGCATCGATCGGTTGACAACGGCCGGCATGATGCCGATACTCAGGCCACCCCATCGAACACCTGCAACAGGAGCGCTGATGCCTTGCGGTCGTAAACGCAAGCGGCACAAGATCGCTACACACAAACGAAAGAAAAAGCTGCGCAAGAATCGCCACAAGAAGGGTTAGCGCGTAGTCCGTCCTGCCGGCTATGAAGCCTTGCCACCGCGGCCGTGCGGCCGGATCGTCGGTGGACGGTCGACTCGTGCGGTTGCTCTGGCACGGGGCCGGTCCGCCGGAGGCGGCAACGGACGGCGAACGCTTCCTGGACCTGCGCCGCAAGGCGGTCATGGGCGTGATAAATCGCACGCCGGACTCGTTCTTTCCCCCCAGCCGGTACGCGTCGGTCGGGGAGGCGTGCCGGCAGGCGCTGGCAATGGCGGCGCGCGGCGCGGCGATCGTCGATATCGGCGGCGAGTCGACGCGGCCGGGATCGGATCCCGTGGACGCCGGCGAGGAACGGGGCCGCGTGGTGCCGGTCATCGAGCGCCTGCGCGCCGCGTCCGGCGTCGCCATATCGATCGACACCCGGAAGCCGGCGGTGGCCGAGTCCGCCCTGAACGCCGGTGCCGATCTGATCAACGACGTCTCCGCGTTGGCGGACCCCGCCATGCGCGCGCTGGCCGCCGAGCGCGGCGTCCCCGTGGTGCTGATGCACATGCGCGGCGCGCCCAAGACCATGCAGCGCGCCCCGCACTACCACGCGGTCGTCGAAGAGGTCATGGACGAGCTGCAGCGCGCGATCGATCGGGCGCTGGCGGCCGGCGTAGGCGAGCGCCAGATCATCGTCGATCCCGGCATCGGCTTCGGCAAACGGGTCGAGGACAACCTGGCGATCCTCCGCGAGGTCGGCGCGTTCCGCCGGCTGGGCCGTCCCGTGCTGCTGGGGTTGTCCCACAAGTCGTTTCTTGGCAAGGTCCTGGGCGACCGGCCGGCGGACGGCCGGCAGGCCGCCACGATCGCCGCCGGGTGTCTTGCCCTGGCTGCCGGGGCCGATATCATTCGCGTGCATGACGTGGCTGCCGCCGCCGACACCGTCCGGCTGCTGGAGGCGGTGAAGAGAGGGACGATCCGGTGATCCTGGGGCTGGGAATCGACGTGGTCCACCCGCGGCGGTTGCGCCGCTGGCAGGAGTCGGCCGGCCTGTTCGAGCGGTTCTATCACCCCGACGAACTGGCGGAGTGCCGCGCGAAGGGCGACGGCGGGCTGTTGTCGCTGGCGGCCCGGTTCGCGGCCAAGGAGGCGTTCGGCAAGGCGTTGGGGTCGGGCATGCGCGGCATGGCGTTGCGCGACATCGTCGTGACCAACGGCCCGGCCGGCCGGCCGGTGCTGCGGGCGATCGGCACCGCCCGGAAAGCTCTGGCGGCGGCCGGCGGCGCGGAAGTGCTGATCTCTCTGTCGCATGAGGAGGAAGCGGCCATCGCCGTGGTGATCATTCAGGGCCGCGCGCCGCGCGCCGGCGGCTGATCGGTCCTGCGGCGTGCAACGCACCATTCGCGCCACGGTCGCCTACGACGGCACCGACTTCGCCGGCTGGCAGATCCAGGATGCGCAGCGCACGGTGCAGGGCGTGCTGGAAGGGGCGCTCGCGCGCATGCACGGCCATCGCGTGCGGGTCACCGCCGCCGGACGCACCGACGCCGGCGTGCACGCGCTGGGCCAGGTGGCGAGCTTCCGCACCGGCATCGACAGCCTCACGCCGGCGGTGCTGCCGCGCGCCATCAACTCGTTCCTGCCCGACGACGTGCGGGTGATCGACGCGGCCGGCGCCGCCGGCGGGTTCGACGCGCGGCGCTCGGCGCTCTTGCGGGCGTACCGCTACCAGTTGCTGCCGGGCCGGCAGCTTCCGCATGCGCGGCGCTATACGCTCTGGGTGCGCCGCACGCTCCGCCTGGAGGCGCTCAACCGGATGGCGGCGGCGATCGTCGGCGAACATGACTTCACGACCTTCGCCGCCGCCGGCGCGTCCGGAGCGGCGGTGCGGCGCGTGGAGCAGGCGTCGTTCTTCGCGGAGGGGCCGCTGATCGTGTTCCGCATCGCCGCCCGGTCGTTTCTGTGGAAGATGGTGCGCAGCCTGGTCGGCACCATGCTGGCGCTGGAAGCCGAGTGCGGGGCCGACGCCGCCGCTCCTCGAGCGCGGATGGCCGAGCTGTTGGCGGAGCCGAGTCGGGAGCGGGTCGGGCAGACCGCGCCGGCCTGGGGACTGTTCCTGGATCGCGTCTGGTACGCCGGAGACCCGCCGTTCACCGGCGCGCTCCCGTACGAACGCGATCGCGGCGCAGCCGCTCCGGCGGACTCCGCCGGCGGTGCGGCGAGCCTATGAGCGACCTGCGCGCGGCCTACTGGCGGCTGTTGCGGCTGACCGAGGACTACTTCGACGGCCAGACGCGCGGCGAGCGCCGGTACGCCGTCCCGGAGCTCCCGGCGCCGGCGCCGGCGCCGGCCCGGCAGCCGGCGGCCGGCGCGGCCCGCGGCGCGCTGCCGGCGCGGCCCGCGGCGAACGGGGAGACGCTGAGCCGCGTCGCCGGCGAGGTGGCCGCTTGCCGGCTCTGCCGGTTGTGCGAAGGGCGTACCAACGCGGTCCCCGGCGAGGGCGTTCCCAACCCGGCGGTGATGGTGATCGGCGAGGGGCCGGGCGCGGTCGAGGACCGCAGCGGCCGGCCGTTCGTGGGGCCGGCGGGCCGCTACCTCGACCGCTGGCTGGCGGCGATCGAGCTCGACCGCCGCCGGAACTGCTTCATCGCCAACGTCGTCAAGTGCCGGCCGCCCGGCAACCGGGATCCCAATCCGGACGAGGTCGCCGCCTGCATGCCGTATCTGGCGCGGCAGATCGACCTGCTGCGGCCGCGCGCGCTGCTCGCCGTGGGGAGGGTCGCCGCCGATCGCCTGCTCGGCGTGGCCCGGCCGCTGGCCGCGCACCGCGCCGGGCGGTACGAGCACCGCGGCCGGCCGCTGTTCGTGACCTACCACCCGAGCGCCGTGCTGCGCGATCCATCGCTGCGGGCGCCGGTCTGGGAGGACCTGAGGAAGCTGCGCGCCTTTCTCGATGGAGCCTGAGCGTGGCGCGGTTCGTCGACTTGGCGTTCAATCTCCCGATCGACAAACGGTTCACCTACCGGGTCCCGGACGGCGGCGGCGCGCCGGTCGGCGCCCGCGCGACCGCGCCGTTCGGCGGACGCACGCTCACCGGGTTCATCGTGGCGGCCGTGGATCGGCCGCCGCCGGGCGTCGCGCCCCGCGCGCTGTCCCGTATCGTCGACGGCGATCCGCTGGTCGACGGCGGCATGCTGGCGCTGGCGCGCTGGATCGCCGACACCTACCTCTGCTCGCTCGGCGAGGCGCTCGCGGCGATCGTTCCCGGCGGCCGGCGCGAGTCGTTGCTGCAGGACGCGGTGCAGCCGGCGGTCGCCGGCTCGCATGCTCTGACGCCGGCGCAGCGCGCCGCCCTCGACGGCATCCTGCGCGGGCCGGACGGCATCTCGTATCTGTTCGGGGTGACCGGCTCGGGCAAGACGGCGGTCTTTCTGGAGGCGGCTCGCAGCACTCTGGCCGAGGGCCGGTCGGTGATCTACCTGGTGCCCGAGATCGGCCTGACCCATCAGGTGGTCGCCGCCTTCGGTGCCGCCTTCGGGGCGCTGGTGGCGGTGATCCACTCCGGGCTGACGCCGTCGCAGCGGCTCGCCGAGTGGCGGCGCCTCCAGCAGGGACGCGCCCGCATCGCCGTCGGCGCGCGCAGCGCGGTGTTCGCCCCGGTGCGCCGGCTCGGCATGATCGTCATCGACGAGGAGCACGACGGGTCCTACAAGTCGTCCGCCAGCCCCCGGTATCACGCCCGCCAGGTGGCGGCCTACCGGTGCCGCGCGGCGGGGGCGCGGCTGATCATGGGGAGCGCCACGCCGTCGGCGGAGGCGTTCCTGCGCATGCGGTCCGGCGCGATCGGGCGTTACGATCTGCCGCGCCGGGTGGGGGGCGGCGCGCCGCCTCGCGTGCGCCTCGTGCCGGGCGGTTCGAACCGCGGCGTGCTCGGCCCCGAGCTGACCGATGCGCTGCGCCGCGTGTACGCCGAGGGCCGGCAGAGCATTCTCTTCCTGAACCGTCGCGGGTTTTCCCACTACTTCCACTGCCGTTCCTGCGACTACGCGATGACCTGCGAGCGGTGCTCGGTGACGCTGACGCTGCACCGCCCGTCGCAGGCGCTGGTGTGCCACTATTGCGGGTACCGGACCCGGCCGCTGCAGGCGTGTCCGGCGTGCCGTTCGCTCGACGTCCGGTACGCGGGGTTCGGGACGCAACGGGTCGAGGTCGAGTTGCGGCGCGTGCTGCCGGACGCGCGCATCGCGCGCGCGGACGCCGACTCGGTGCGGCGGCGGGGCGCGTTCACGGAGCTGCTGGCAGGGCTGCGCGGCGGCGGTATCGACGTGCTGGTCGGGACGCAGATGGTCGCCAAGGGTCTGGACCTGCCGGGGGTCAAGCTGGTCGGCGTCGTCGACGCGGACACGTCGCTGCGCCTGCCCGATTTTCGCGCCGCGGAACGGACGTTCGCGTTGCTGGTACAGGTGGCCGGCCGCGCCGGCCGCGCCGCCCCGGATGGCGAGGTGTTCATCCAGAGCGCGCATCCGGACGCCGCGCCGATCGCCTGCGCCGCCGCCGGACAGGTCACGGAGTTCATGGAGGACGAGTTGGCCATGCGCCGCGAGCAGCGCTTTCCGCCGTTCGTGCGCCTGATTCGGATGGTCGTTCGGGGGCGGGACGAAGGCAAGGTCACCGGTGCGGTCGAACGGTTGGCCGGGATGCTGGCCGCCGAGCCGGAAATGGCCGCCGCCGGCGCCGATCTCCTGGGGCCGGCCCCCTGTCCGATCGCGAAGGTCGCGCGCAACCATCGCCACCACCTGCTACTGCGCGCGCCGGCGCTCCGTCCCGTCCTGGCCGCGGTGCGGCGCCGTCTGCGCGGGCTGCGGCTGGAGCCGGGCGTCCATCTGGAGGTCGATCTGGACCCGGTGGCCGTGCTGTAGAATCGCTGAAATGCTGCCCGTGATCACGCTGGGCGACCCCCGGCTGGAGGCGCCGTCGGAGCCGACCGAGCCCGCCGCGGTTCGCGACTTGGTTCGGCGGATGTTCGAGACGATGTACGGCGAGGAGGGGATCGGCTTGGCGGCCGTGCAGGTCGGCCGCCCGTTCCGCGTCTTCGTCACCAAGGTCACCGACGACCGCGAGCGCGTCTACATCAATCCCGAGATCATCGAGACGTCGATCGAGGAGGAGACCGCCGAGGAAGGCTGTCTGAGCATCCCCGGCGTACGCGCCGACGTGACCCGATCGGCCCGCGTGTCGGTCCAGGCGACCGGCCTCGACGGCCGCACCTTCCGGCTGAATGCCAGCGGTCTGCTGGCGCGGGCGATACAGCATGAGATCGACCACCTGAACGGCGTGCTGTTCATCGATCACCTGGACCGGCGGGAGCGCGACGCGCTGCTCGCCGAATACCACGGATAGCCGGCTACCCGTGCGCGTGTTGTTCGCCGGTACGCCCGGCTTCGCCGTGCCGTCGCTGGCCGCGCTGGCGGACCGGTTCGAGGTCTGCGGCGTGCTCACCGCCCCGGACCGGCCGGCGGGGCGCGGCCGGCGGCTCACGTCGGCTCCGGTACGGCAGGAGGCGGACCGCCGCGGGCTGCCGGTGATCGCTCCCGAGCGGCTCGATGACGCCGCGATGCGGGAGGTCGCCGGCCTGCGTGCCGATCTCCTGGCGGTGGCGGCCTACGGCGTGATCTTCACGCAGCGCTTTCTGGACCTGTTCGCGCGCGGGGCGGTCAACGTCCATCCATCGCTCCTGCCGCGCTTTCGCGGTGCCGCGCCGATACCGGCGGCCATCCTTGCCGGCGACCGGCAGACCGGCGTGACGATCCAGCGGGTGGTGCGGCGCATGGATGCGGGGCCGATCATGGGCCGGCGCGTCCACCCCCTCGACGGCACGGAGACGGCCGGGCGGCTGAGCGAGGCGCTGGCGGCAGCGGGCGCCGAGCTGCTGGTCGAGGTGCTGGCCCGCCTGGCTGGCGGGGTAGTCGAAGAGGCGGCGCAGGTCGAGGAGCAGGCGACCTACTGCGCCAAGGTGAGCGCCGCCGACGGCCGGATCGACTGGCGCGGTCACGACGCGGCGGCGGTCGAGCGGATGGTGCGCGCCTATGACCCGTGGCCGCGCGCCCATTGCCGGCTGGGCGGCCGCCGGCTCAATCTGCTGGCGGCGCGCGCGGTCTCCGATCGATCCGATGGCCCGCCGGGTCAGGTCGCCTGCGTCGACGGCGACCGCGGGATTCTGATACCGGCCGCGCGGGGCACGCTGGGCGTCACGGAATTGCAGCTCGAGGGGCGGCGCGCGATGGACTGGAAGTCGTTCGCCAACGGATATGGCGGCCTTGCGGGGGGCGGCCTTGCGGGAGTGCGACTCACGTGAGCAGCGCGGAATCCGGATCGCCTCGCCCGACGCTGGCGCCGGCGGCGCTGATCGCGGCCGTCCTGGTCGTGACGGCGGCCGTCGCGTTCTTCATCTCGGTGCGCGGGGAGGAGGAGACGCAGGTACCGGCGATCGTGGGCGAGAACCTGCTGGCAGCGATGGAGCGGCTGCAGGAGCGGGGACTGGTCGCCCGCGTCGAAGGGCGCTTCTCGTCGGATGCGCCGGCTTGGCGGGTGATCGCGCAGACCCCGGTAGCCGGCTCTCTGGTGAAGGCCGGCCGGCCGGTGTCGGTGGTGGTCAGCCGGGGACGGGTCATCGCGCAGGTCGGCGACTACTTTGGCCGCGACCTCGACCAGGTGCGGTTGGAGCTGCAGGCGCTGGCGGTCGCCGGCGAGTCGCCGGTCAGGATCGACGAGAGCGGGCCGCGCGTCTCCGATCCCCGGCCGGCCGGTACGATCCTGGCGCAGAGTCCGCCGCCGGGGACGCCCGTTTCCGGCGAGATTACGATCCTGTTTACGGTGAGCCGCGGCCCCAGGGGCGACCTGATCGAGGTCCCCAACTTCATCGGCATGACGTATGCCGGCGCGCTCGCCGAGCTGGCGCAGCGCAATCAGGCGTTTGTCTTCACGGTCCGCGCCGGTGGCGCCGGGGGCGCGCCGGGAACGGTGGTATTCCAGTCGCCCGACGGCGGCAGCGAGGTGCCGCACAGCACCGTCATGCAGGTGGGGATGACCCGGCCGGAGCCGGTGGGCGAGGATCAGGTGTTCGGTCTGTTCGAGCACGAGGTGAAGCGGTACGCGATCCTGGTCGACCTGACGCTGGTGGCGGAGCTTCCCGATCGGCCGGAGCCGGCCGTGCTTCTTTCGACCCGGTACCAGGGCGGCCCGATCGCCGTCCCCTTCGTCACGCACCGGGACGCGCAGCTCGTGTTGACCGTCCTGGGGCGGGAGGTGGAGCGCCGGCCGGCCGGCCGCATGGCTATCGACTGACCGGCCGCGTCCATGTTACGCTGAACGGGTACCGACGCGAGCGTCGTATAATGGTCATTACCCGAGCTTCCCAAGCTCGTGACGGGGGTTCGATTCCCCTCGCTCGCTCACCGGGCGGCCCGGCGGGGGGAGCGCCGCAGCGACCGCGTGGCCGCGTGATAGCAGATCAGATACAGCGCCGCGTGCACGCCCAGCGCCGGGCCCGCCCATGCGGCGGTATGCGGGGCCACGCTCACGAACACCAGGCCGGCCGCCATCGCTACCCAGAGCAATGCGCCGACGGCCGGATTGGCGTACCGCACCGCCCCGGTTCCGGACATCGCGCGCCGCAGGCACCGGTAGATCAGGTGATGCAGGTGCGCCTTGTCCGCCCGGGCGGGGCCGTCCCCCTTGCGCACGGTCCGGCGTCCGATCGAATAGACCGTTTCCAGCACCGGATACGCCAGCACCAGCAGGATGATCCACGGCGACACGCCGGGATTGCGCGCGGGCAGCATCACGCTCACGGCGGCGAGCAGGAAGCCGACGAAGTAGGCGCCGCCGTCGCCCATGATGACCGGACCGAGCGGAAAGTTGACCAGCAGGAACCCGGCCAGGGCGGCCCCGATGATCACGGCGAGCGCCGCCAGCTCGGCATCGCCGGCGCGCAGGCAGATCGCCCCGAGCGCCGCCAGCATGATGATGACCCCGCCCGCCGACAGCCCGTTGAAGCCGTCGATGATGTTGACCGAATGGGCGATGCCGGCGATGGCGAACGCCGTGAACGGGATCGCCATCCACGGGAGGGCCAGCGCGTAGTCGGCGAAACCGATCTCCACGCTGGAAACCGTGTAGCCGGTCACGACGCTGAACGCAGCGCCCGACAGCAGGGTCGCGAACAGGCGCAGCCTGGCCGAGACCTTCTTGGTCAGGTCCTCGGCAAGACCGATCGCGAAGGCCGGGATACCGCAGACCGCCATGGTCGCCAGGGTCTCCCGGATCGCCGGCGGCGCGGCGACCGCGCCCGCGCAGAGTCCGGCGCACACGGCAACGCCGCCGATGCGCGGCACCACCTGCCGCTGCACCTTCTGCGGCCCGCTCAGGCTGTCCAGGCTGAGCCCGCCGTGCCAGCGCCGCGTGGCGACGATCAGCACGCTGGCGGCCAACGAAACGCCGGCGCCCAACAGGGCAGGGAACCCGACCTGATCGAAGACGATCATCGGCGGGTCGGCGATGCCGGTCGCCGGTTCAGAAGCCGTTGGCCGGCGTGATCGATGGGTCCCAGCGCTCCGCCGCCAGCAGGCCGAGCGCCGCCGCCAGCGCGGACGGCGATCCGATGCGGCGCAGCGCCTCCACGGCGTAGGTCGCGACCTGACCGCACCGGTCATCGAGCGCCCGTATCAGGTCACCCTCCGCGGCGGTCGCGCCGCGGCCAAGACGGGCGAGCGCCGTGGCCGCGTTCACGCGCACCTGGTCGCGGGCGGTCCAGCTTCTCATCGCCTCCTCGTCCCAGCCGGGCCGGCTCACCCTGAACAGCCGGCCCAACGGCGCCGCCGCTTCCGGCGAGCCGATGGCGCCCAGCGCGTCCGCTGCCGCGCGCACCACCAGATGGGACGGGTCGTCCAGCGCCGCGATCAGCGCGGGAACCGCCGCCTGCGCCTGCCGATCGATCTCGCCCAGCGCGAACGCGGCGTTGAGTCGCGCCCACTCGTCGCCCCCGCGCAGCAGCTCCTGCAGCGCCGGCACTGCGGCGGCGCCGGCGGCGGCGAGCGCGAACGCGGCGTCGTCGAGCGGCAGCGCGGTCTCGATCGCGCCGGGGCCGCGTCCGCTCGCCTCCAAGCGGTCACTCAGCACCGGCGCGGCGGCGCCGCGGCCGCGCAACGAATCGATCAGCGGGCCGACCGCCGGCGCGCCGATCGCTCCCAGCGCATAGGCGGCCGCCACGCGGACCGGATCCGGCCGCCGATTGAGGACGCCGAGCAGGGCCGGAATCTGCGGCGCAGCCTGCGCTCCCAGGGCGGCCAGCGCTTCGGCGGCGGCCACCCGCTCCGCGCACGGACGGTCGTCCGCCAACGCGCGCGCCGCCGCGCCGGCGCTCCCGGCCGGACGTCCGGCGTGCGGCAGCGCGCCGCCGCGCAGGCTGGCGTAGCGGTCGCCGGCGCCGCGCAGCCAGTCCCAGAGGTGCGACCAGGCGAGCGACTGGCGGTCGCCGCCGTAGCGCTGCGGATCGCGCCAGCGGTGATCGGCTCCCGGCCAACCGCCGGGCGCCGGCGGCGACGCGCGCTGATAGATGAACTTGACCATGAACCGCCGCTGCCCGGACCGGTTGATGCCGGCGGCGTGGCCCACGTCGAAGTGGGTGATGGAGATCGTGCCGGCGGGGCCGGCGGCCGGGATCGGCCGCGCCCGCTCGGCGTCGCTGAGGACCGTGTTGAGGTGGGTCCCGGGAATCACGTGCGTGGGTCCGAGCGGCTCGGGCGTGTCCTGCGGGTAGTACATGACGCGCGCGTAGCGGATGTGGTGGTAGCGCGGGCGGGCCAGCGGCGTGTAGGAATCCTGATGGCAGTTGGCGGCGAGCTTGGCGCGGCGCTCCGGCACGGGAAGGTCCGCACCGGGGCCGGCAGGCGGCTCCTCGACGTGGCAGAAGCGGTGCGGGTGCTCCAGGTAGTCGGGCCCCAGCAGGGTCTGCAGGGCTCCGTGCACCTCCGGGGACCCGAGCACGTGCCGCATCTCCGGCACGAGCGGCAGGATGTTGTTGCCGGGGTTGCCCTTGCGGTCCGGCACCGCCTGGTCGAGCCGCCGCCGTATCGATTCGTGCAGCTTGCGCGGCAGCGACGGCCGCAGGGTCAGGTAGCCGTCGGCGATGAACTGCCGGACCTGTTCCCCGCTCAGGGGAATCGGGGCGGAGCCGCAGGCGCCGTCCATGTCAGCCGCTCCCATCGCCGGCCGGCCCCGTGTCCGGCCGGCAGGGTTCGGGAAGGCAGAGTTCGGGAAGGCAGAGTTCGGGAAGGCAGAGTTCGGGAAGGCAGGGTTCGGGAAGGCAGGGTTCGGGAAGGCGGGGGTCGTAGTGATCGATGCGTGGCATGTCGTGGAACATTGGCAACGTCGATGGTACGCTGCATCCGCCGCCGTGACCATTGCGGTCATTCGGCATCGTTACCATACATGAATCCCGCGGCCGCTTCCGGCTCCAGTTCCGGCCCCATCGCCCGCCACTTCCGTGCCGCCTCCCAGGTGCTGCCGGGCGGGGTCAACTCCTCGACCCGCCTGAACCGGGCGCTCGGCGCCCCCATGTACGTCGCGCGCGCCGAAGGGAGCCGCATCACCGACATCACGGGGCGCAGTTTCATCGACCTGTGCTGCGGCCACGGCGCGGCCCTGCTGGGCCACGGCCACCCGGCGATCGCCGGCGCCTTGCAGGCAGCGGCGGCGATCGGCTTTCCCTCCGTCCATGAGACGCCCCGCCACGAAGAGCTGGCGCGGCTGGTCTGCGCAGCGGTGCCGTCGGCGGAACGGGTGCGGTTCTGTTCCTCGGGCACGGAGGCGACGCTGCACCTCATACGCGCCTGCCGGGCGCATACCGGCCGGGACAAGATCATCCGCATCGAGGGCCACTTCCACGGCTACCATGAGTTGATCTATATCGGCGGCCATCCGCCGGCCGAACACCTGCCGCGCAACCGCGCGCAGCCGTTCATCGAGTCTCCGGGGATACCGCAGGAGTTCGCCCGCCTCATCGTCCCCATCCCGCACAACGACGCCGGCGCCCTGGAACGAGCGGTCGAGCGCCACGGCCGGGAGACCGCGGCGGTCATGCTGGAGCCGGTGAACTGGAACTGGGGGGCGATCCGCGCCGAGCCCGCCTACCTGCAGCGCATGCGGGAGCTGACCGCCGAGGCCGGCATCGTGCTCTTCTTCGACGAGATCCAGTCGGCGTTCAAGACGCGCCGGCTGACGGCGCAGGCCGAGTACGGGGTGACCCCGGACGTCACCACCCTGGGAAAGTCGCTGGGCGGCGGGCTGCCGGTCTCCGCGTTTTCGGGAAGCGCGCAGATCATGGACCTCTTCCAGCCGGTCGGCCCGGTGCAGCACTCCGGCACCTTCAACGCCCACCCGGTGCCGATCCTGGCCGCGCTGGCGTTCGTACGGGAGACGGAGAAGCCGTACTTCTACGACACGCTGGAGGCGCTCGAAGACCACTTCGACCGCGGCCTCAAGCGGATCATCGCCGACCATCGGCTCAACATGATCGCGCCGGTCGCCGGCGCGCGGTTCAGCATCATCTTCGGGCGCACGACGCCGCCGGCCCGGTACGAGGACTGTCTCTGCCACGACAACCGGGTGATGCTGCGGTTCGTCAGGGAGTGCTACGAGCGCGGCGTCTACCTCCACGACTACGGCGGCGGGCCGTTCCATCATGGTTTCTCCGTCCAGCACACCACCGGCGATCTGGACGAAGCGTTGAACGCGATGGAGGACGCCCTGAAGGGGATGAAGCGCGACGGCGCGGTCGCCGCGGCATGACGCCCGGCGGGCGCGTGGCCAACGACGATCGGCCGTGGCACCATGGACGGCGAGCATGGCTGATTCCCCGTTCCGCGTTGGCGCCATAGGCTGCGGCGCGCGCGGCCGATCGCTGCTGCGCCGCGCGGCCGCCACCGGCGGCGTCGAGATCACTGCCCTGTACGACCCGGACCGGCCGGCGGCGCTGCGCGCGCGGCGCGAGCACGCACCGGCCGCTGCGGTGGTGGACGGCATCGAGCAGGTGGTGAGCCGCGACGACGTCGACCTGGTGATCGTCGGCTCGCCCGACCATGCCCATCGCGAGCCGGCGGTGGCGGCGTTCGAGCACGGCAAGCACGTCTTCTGCGAGAAGCCGTTGGCGACCACCGTGGATGACTGCCGGGCGATCTGGAGCGCCGCGCAGGCGGCCGGCCGGGAGTTGATCGTCGGCTTCGTGCTGCGCTACGCGCCGTTCTACCGGGGGATCAAGGAGCGTCTCGACCGCGGCGATCTTGGCCGGATCATGTCGATCGAGGCGAACGAGAACCTGCCGTACGCGCAGGGCGCGTTCTTCCGCCGCGACTGGCGTCGGTTTCGCCGTTTCACCGGCACCTATCTGCTGGAGAAGTGCTGCCACGACCTCGACATCCTGTGCTGGTTCGCCGGCTCGTTGCCGCGCCGGGTGGCGTCGTTCGGCGGCCGGTCGTTCTTCACCCCGCGCTCCGGCGCGCCGCTCTACTGCCGCGACTGCGACCTCGACTGCGCCCACCGGCTGGAGCTCGATCCGCTGCCGCCGAAGCCGGAGGCGGAGCCCGAGCTGACGCGCGGCCGGCACCTCGACCTCTGCTGCTTCAACTCCGCGCAGGACATCGTCGACCATCAGGTGGCGATCATCGAGTTCGCCAACGGCATCCGCGCCACCTTCCACAGCAACCAGAACGCCGGCCGGCCGAGCCGGCGCATGTATCTGGTCGGCGAGCGCGGCTGCATCGAAGGCGACCTGTACTGGGGCTCCTTTCAGTACGCGCCGGTCCGCTATACCGGCGACTGGGAGGGGACGCCGTGGGAACGGACCGAGGTGGTGCGCGCCGGCCAGCACGGCGGCGGCGACGGCTTGCAGTTCGGCGACTGCCTGCGGCGGCTGCGCGACGGCCGGCCGGTGCTGGCCGGCGGCCGCGAGGGGCTGATCGCCTGCGTCACGGCTCTGGGCATCGATAAGGCGCTCAGCAGCGGAGCGGTCGTCGATCTGGACGAGACCTGGGCGGCGTACGGGTTGAGCGGCGCGCCGGAGACCACGCCGGCCCGGTGACGTGATCACCGCGGTCGAGGTAACCCGCAGCTACCGCGCCGCCGCCGGCGTCGTCACCGCGCTGGACGGGGTGAGCGTGGAGATCGAGCCGCGTACGCTCACCGTGCTGCACGGGCCGTCCGGATCGGGCAAGACGACGCTGATCAACATCCTGGGGGCGCTTGATCGGCCCACCAGCGGCGCGGTGCTGGTGGACGGCGCCGACATCACCGCGCTGAGCGAGGCCGAACGCGATGACCTGCGGCGGTTGCGTATGGGGTTCGTCTTTCAGTCGGTAGCGCTGATCGCCGCCATGTCGGCGCTGGAGAACGTCGAGTTCGCGCTGCGCATCGCCGGCGCGGACCGCGGCGGCCGGGAGCGGCGCGCCCGCGAGTGCCTGGCGATGGTCGGGCTGCGGTCGCGGATGAATCACCGCCCGGGCGAGCTGTCCGGCGGCGAGCAGCAGCGGGTGGCGATCGCGCGCGGCTTCGCGCACCGCCCGCAGGTGCTGTTCGCCGACGAGCCGACCGCCGAGCTCGACACCCACACGGGGATGCAGGTGGTCGGCATCCTGCGCGAGCTGACCGGCGAGCAGGAGGTGACGGTGGTGATGAGCAGCCACGATCCGGCCATCGTCGACCTGGCCGACCGGCGGGTGTCGCTGCGCGACGGGCGCATCGCGGCGGCGGAGCCCGGCGTGCGCGGGGGCTCGCCGTGAGCGCGGGCGGCGCGGCGGTGCGGTGCGAGAACCTCGTGCGCATCTTCAAGACGGACGAGATCGAGGTGGTCGCCCTGCAGGGGCTCGACCTGGAGATCGAAGCCGGCGAGGTGATGGCGATCATCGGCTCCAGCGGCAGCGGCAAGTCGACGCTGCTCAACGTCCTGGGCGGGCTCGACCGCCCCTCGGCGGGGACCGTGGAGGTGGGTGGCGCCGATCTGCTCAAGCTCGGCTCGCAGGACCTGGTCCGCTATCGGCGCGAGACGGTCGGCTTCGTGTGGCAGAACAGCGCGCGCAACCTGGTGCCGTACCTGACCGCGGCGGAGAACGTGGAGGTGCCGATGCTGCTGGCTCGCCGGCGGCGCGGCCGGCGGGCGCGCGCTCTGGACCTGTTGCGGCAGGTCGGCGTCGATCATCGCTCCCGCAACCGGCTCACCGAGCTGTCCGGCGGCGAGCAGCAGCGGGTGGCGATCGCCGTGGCGCTGGCCAACGAACCGCCATTGCTGCTGGCCGACGAGCCGACCGGCAACGTCGACTCGCAGACGGCGCACCATCTCCTGCGGACCTTCCGCCAGGTGAATCGCGACCTGGGGGTGACCGTGGTCATCGTCACGCACGACCGCGCCGTGGCGCAGTCGGTGGGACGCGTCGTCGCCATCCGCGACGGCCGCACCAGCAGCGAGTTCATCCGCCGGGACGGAGCGGACGGAGCCGGCCCGCACGTCGCGCGGCCGGCCCTGCACATGGAGGAGGCCGACTCGCACCGCGAGTACGTGGTCATCGACCGGGTGGGGCGGTTGCAGATACCGCGCGACCACCTGCATGCCCTGTCGATTTCCGGCCGCGACCGGGTTCGCGTCGACCTGGAAGACGGCGGCATCGTCATCCGCCGCGCCGGCGATGAGGCCAAGGCCGGCCATGCGGGCGACTGACACGGTAGGTCTGCCCCTTGACCGAATGGTCCCTTTGCAGGCGGTTCGCGCCGTCGGCTTGAGTACACGCTACGCTTCCGCGACCAGGAGGCGCTGCTCGGGGCGGGCGAACGATACGACCAGCGGGTCGGCCTGCTGGCGGCGGAGGAACGCGGCGCGGTCGTCGATGCCCTGCCAGCGTTCCTGGATGATGACCTGCGCGACCGGGGCGCCGAGCACGTCGCCGGGACCGAGGCAGACCAGCAGATCGGGCGCGTACTCCCTGAGCGCGACCCGCACGCAGGCGGTGAAGTCGAAGGTGGTCGTCACCTGCGTGCGCAGCGTGTAATCCGCCAGCGCCGCGGTGTCGGCGGCGAGCGGCGACCACTGCCGGCCGCGCCCGTCGATCAGCGGCGCGTCCGGCGCCCGCCAGTCGACCGCGCCGGCCAGCGCGCCGACCGCCCGCCGCGCGTAGTCGGCCAGCAGCGGCGAATGGAACGCCGCGTGACCGTGCAGGTGGAGCGGGTAGGTGCGTTCCCCGAACTCGGCGCGCGGCAGCCGCGCGCGCAGCTCGCGGATGCCGGCGTCGTCGCCCCAGAGGACGCGGAAGCCGCCGTAGCGGATCGAGTCGCCCACCCGATGCCCGGCCGCGCGCGCGGCGCGCAGCGCGGCTTCCACCCGCTCGGCCAGGCGGTCATCGGCCAGCCACCGATCGCCGGTGACCGGATAGACGATCTGGCCGCCGATCGGACCGCCGCGGCCCATGCCGCCCATCGTCTCCACCAGCCGCATCGCGCCCGCGAGCGACAGCGCGCCCGCGCAGTACAGCGCCGAGTACCAGCCCAGGCTGTTGCCGGTCACCGCCACCACGTGGCAACGCTTCCGGTCGACGCGCAGGAAGTCGGCGGCGGTGCAGGCGAAGATCAGTGGCGATACGTGCTCGCCGGCGCTGTGCGCGACGGTCATCCGCGCGGCGCCGTCGAGCGCCGACAGCGCCGGGTCGCCGGCCGCCTCGCGGCGCTTATCGGTCGCCGCCAGGACCGCCCGGAACGCTTCCCGAGAGGCGGCCGGCGCCGCGCGCGCCAGGGAGCCGAGGTCGGCGGCGCCGTAGCTGCCGCGGCCGGGACAGACCACCACGACGCGGCGGCGTCCGCTCCCGGCCTCGCCGCTCACGAGGCGGCGGTCGCCGCCGGCGGCCGGCCGCGGGCGCGGCGGACCAGGTCCGCCGCACGGGCGACGATGCCCTCGGTCGACGGCAGCACGTGCCCGGCGGCCGGCCCCAGCGGGATGAAGGAGTCGGCCGCGCAATAGCGCCGGATCGCCGGCGGCTGCGGCCGGCCGGCCGTCGCGTCGACGATGCCGGCCACCAGCCCTTCGCTTACGCCCCCGGTGGCGCGGCCCTCGTCGACGATCAGAATGCGGCCGCTCCGCGTCCCGTGGCGTACCACCGTCTCCAGGTCGAGCGGAGCCAGCCAGCGCAGGTCGATCACCTCGGCGGCGATGCCGTGCCGTTCCGACAGCACGCGCGCCGCCTGCAGCGACCGCCACAGGCCGTTGCTCCAACTGACGATGGTCAGCTCCGGGTCCGCCGCCGGGTAGACGCGCGCGCGGCCGATCTCGACCGCATCGCCCGGCGGCGGATACGGGAACCGCCAGAGATCGTCGCCCTCCGCGTGCACGTGGCGGGTCTGGTACAGGGCGATCGGTTCCAGGAACAACACCACGCGGCCGTCGATGGCCGCCGCCGCCAGGGCGGTGCGCAGCATCCCTACCGCGTCGTCGCCGCGCGACGGGCTGGCGATGACCACGCCCGGCAGATCGCGCAGCACGGCGATGCTGTTGTCGTTGTGGAAATGGCCGCCGAATCCCCGCTGGTACCCCCAGCTCGCGATCCTGACGACCAGCGGGTTGCGGAAACCGCCCTGCGAAAAGAACGACAGCGTCGCCGCCTCGCTCCTGATCTGGTCCTGGGCGTTCTGGTAGTAGGCCAGGTACTGTATCTCCGGCACCGGCAGCAGTCCCACGTGGGCGGCGCCCATGGCGAGCCCCAGGATCGACTGCTCGTCGAGCAGCGTGTTGAACACGCGCGCCGAGCCGGCCCGCTCGGCCAGCTTGGTGGTGACGCCGTAGACGCCGCCGCGGCGACCGACGTCCTCCCCGAACAGGATCATCTGCGGGTATTTGGCCATCAGGTCGAGCAATCCCCAATTCAGGAGGCGCGCCAGGTGCTGCGGTCCCTGCCGCTCCGGCAGCCGCCGTTCCGCCCCGAACAGGGCGATGCGTTCGGCCGCGCGGCCGGCGCTTGCGGCCTCCCGCAGCACGCGCTGCGGCCGGTGGCTGGCGATGGCGGCGGCCACCTCGGCCGCGCTCGACAGATACGGGCGGCGCTCGGCTTCCCGAGCCGCCGCCCGAACGCGATCGCGGATCTCCAGGTACGACCGGAGCAGCGACCGCGCCGGAGCCAGACCGAGTTTCACGGCGCGCAGGCTGTTGCCGAGCACCGGGTCGCGCGCCTCCGACGCGCGTATCTGCTCGCGCGAACGATAGGTCTGCTCCATGTCCGCGCCCGCGTGGCCGAGCAGGCGGACCAGCTCCAGGTGCAGGAAGACCGGCGTGCGCCGGCGCCGGCACAGCTCGGCGGCGGCGTGCGCTTGGTAATAGGTGTCGATGATGTCGCAGCCGTCCGCCTTCAGATAGGTGAGGCGCGGGAAGGAGCGCCACACCCGTTCGACCCAGCCGGGCGGCGTCTGCACCGAGATGCCGACGCCGTTGTCCTCGCAGACGAACAGGATCGGCATCGGCAGGTTCTGAAAGGAAGCCCACGCGCTGGCGTTCATGCCGGCGAGCGCGGAGGCGTGGTTGACCGTGCCGTCGCCGAAGGTGCAGACGACGATCGAGTCGCCGGGAAACGGCAGCGGTTGGCCGAGCCGCTTGGCCCGCTCCATGGCGAACGCGGTGCCCATCGCCTTGGGCAGGTGCGAGGCTATCGTGCTGGTCTGCGGCGGCATCCACAGCGCCCTGCTGCCGAACACCTTGTGCCGGCCGCCGGCGATCGGGTCTTCGGAGCTGGCGCAGAGGGAGAGCAGCACGTCGAACACCGGGGTGCAGCCGTCGGCCTGCTTGGAGCGCTGGGCGAAGAAACCGCCGGAGCGGTAGTGGAGGAACGCGGGGTCGGTCGGACGGAGGGCGGCCGCCAGCGCGGCGTTGCCTTCGTGACCGGCGCTGCCGATCGTGTAGAAGCCGGTGCCGCGCGTGCGGAGCCGGCGCGCTTCCAGATCGAGATGCCGCGCCTGGTACTGCGACTCCAGGATATCGAGGTAGTCGGCGCGCCGCAGGCCCGAACGCTTGTCGACCGGATCGTCGTCGTCCGGCGCGCCCGGCCGTCCGCCGCCGGCGTCGTCGGTCGATCGGGCCGACAGGGCGTCGATCACGGTCTGGTCGATCACCTGGGCACGGTCGCTGTCCATGCGGCGGCGGTGAGGGTGGCGCAATCGAGGGCCGGCGGCAAGGAGCCGTTGGCGGCAAGGCTCGGTGGCCGCCGCCGGCAGTGCGAAGTAGATTCGCTCATGCTCGGCATCCTTCCCCTGGAGTGTCCGGTGCAGTACTACGACTGGGGGGCGCGCGCCACGCTCGGCCGGCTGCTCGGCCGTCCCGGCAGCGGCCGCCCGGAGGCGGAGTTGTGGATGGGGGCGCACCCCAAGGCGCCGTCCGCGGCGCGGGTCGATTCGCGGCGCGTGCCGCTCGACCGGCTGATCGCCGACCGGCCGATCGAGACGCTCGGCCGCTGCGCTCCAGCCGGGCAGGGGGCGGCAGGCATGCAGGGAGCGGCAGGCGGGCAGGGGGCGGCGCTGCCATTCCTCTTCAAGCTACTGGCGCTCGGCGGGCCGGTGTCGGTCCAGGTCCACCCCACGCGAGCCCGCGCCGCACGCGGGTTCGACGCGGAGGAACGGACCGGCGTGCCGATCGACGCGCCGCACCGGTGCTACCGCGACCGTGGGCACAAGCCGGAGATCATGCTGGCGCTGGAACCGATGGAGGCGCTGGCCGGCATCCGGCCGCTGCCGGAGATCGAGGCTGCGCTGGCCGCGGCCGGCGTTGCCGAGCTGGCGGCGCCGGCCGCACTGGCCGCCGGCCGGGACGCCGCCGCGGCGGCGGTCGGCGGGGTGCTCCGCGCCGTCCTGACGCTCGACCGCGCGGCCGGAGCGCGCCTGCACCGCCGGCTGGTCGCCGGCGCGGCGCGCGACACCGCCGCCGGCGCGCTGCTGCGGAAGCTGGCGGCGCGCTACCCCGGCGACCCGGCGGTGATCGCCGCGCTGCTGCTCAACCGCGTCGCGCTCGGTCCGGGAGAGGCGCTGTACACCCCGCCCGGGCAGCTCCACGCCTTCGTGAGCGGGGCCGGCGTCGAGCTGATGGCCAGCTCGGACAACGTGCTGCGCGCCGGGCTCACCACCAAGCACGTCGATGTCGACGAGCTCCTGGCCGCCTGTGACCTGCGGCCGGCGCCGCCGGCGCGCGTGCCGCCGCGGCCGGCCGGCCCGGCCGAGCGGGTCTATCCGGCGCCGGCCGAGGAGTTCCGGCTCTCGGTCATCGACCTGCAGGCCGGCGGCGCCTTCGCACCGCGGCGGGGACCGGAGATCCTGCTGCTGCTCGGCGCCGGTGCGCGCCTTCGCTGGCCGGGCGGGACGCTCCCCCTGCGGCGCGGCGACGCGGCGTTCGTACCGGCGGCGGTCCCGGCGTACGAAGCGCGGGGCGCCGGCCGGCTGTACCGCGCCTGCGTGCCGTAGTCCTGGGCGCCGTCCACCCGTGCTCGCCGGTGCGGCGATCAGTCGACGAAGTCGACCAACTCCACCTCGAAGATCAGGAACGCGCGGGGCGGCACCGTGCCGGGCACGCCCATCGCGCCGTAGCCCAGGTCGGGCGGAATCAACACGGTGCGCCGTCCGCCGCGGCGCATCGCCAGCAGCATCTCCTCCAGGCCCTTCACGACCGCGCCGATCGTGAACTCCATCGGCTCCGGGCCGGACGCGCCGAACTCGGTGCCGTCGAGCAGCCGGCCCGTGTAGCGCAGCAGGACCTTGGCTCCGAAGTCCGGCGCCGGTCCCTCGCCGCGGCGGTGCACCGCGTAGAGCAATCCCGACTCGGTGGCGACCGCGTCCGGCCAGCGCCGGCGGAACTCGGCGAGCGCCTCCCGGTTGCGCTCCGCCAGCAAGCGCAGCAGCTCCCCGGCAACTCGCGAACGGAGCTCGGCGAACCGGTCGCGGTCGACGCGGTAACGGCGCGCCTCTGCGCCCACGCGGACGATGCGTATCCGCTCGATGGCTTGGCCGCGCCGCAGTCCGGCGAGCGCGTCCTGGCCGTCCACGACCTCGCCGAAGACCGGGTACACCCCGTCGAGCTCCGGCGCCGCGCGCCGCGTGATGACGAAGCGGGCGCCGCCGGTGTGAGGTCCCTCGGTAAACAGCGAGACCACGCCGGGCCGGTCGTGGCGCAGCTCGGGATGAAACTGATCGGGGATTGCCCAGTCGATTCCCGCCGTCCCGCGCGGGCCGGTTTCGCCGGCCATGACGAGTTGCTCGGAGGCGATCGCCACGATCGAGCCGTCGTAGAACCCGGCCGGCCCCAGCACCCCCTCGGCGAGCCCCACGAACGCGGCGACCGGCAGCGGCGCCCGATCGTGATGGAGGCGGACCAGCAGGCGGCCCTGATCGGTGACGATGCGGGCGTACAGCCCCTCGTCCAGGCCGCCGCAGGCGATCGCCAACAGCGCCGCGGCGCAGGCTGCCGCCGCGCGGCCGGCGGCAGCGCTCCCCGCTCGTCGCACGGCTCGCACGATGCGCGAGTCGGCCCGGCGCGGCAAGCGCCGGCCGCTCGATCAAGGCGCGTCCCGACCGGTATGCTCACCGATCGTGAACCAACTGGAAAGGATTCGTGACAAGTGGACGCGGGGCGAGGTATGCATCGGCACCAACGTCACCCTCACCGACTCGACGGTGGTCGAGCTGTTCGGCGAGGCCGGCTTCGACATCGTCTGGATCGACATGGAGCACTCGGCGATGGGGATGGAACATGCCGTGAGCCACGTCCGCGCCTGCCGCGCGGCGGGCATGGCGCCGTTCATCCGGGCACCGTCGAACGACCCGGTGGTGGTGAAGCCGTTCCTGGAGATGCATCCGGCCGGCATCATCATGCCGCGCATCGGCAGCGTCGAAGACGCGGAACTGGCAGTGCGAAGCTGCCGGTACCCGCCGCGCGGCGTGCGCGGCTTCGGGCCGATCCGGGGCGTGCGGTTCGGCGCGCGGGGTGTCGAGGACTACCTGGCCGCCGTCGACGCCGAGATTCTGGTCATCCTGCAGATCGAGCACATCGACGCGGTAGACCGGATCGATGAGATACTGCAGATACCGGGCGTCGACAGCATCGTGCCCGGCCCCATGGACCTGTCCGGCACGATGGGTCTGCTCGGACAGACGGGCCATCCCGACGTGGTCGCCGCGATGCAGCGCATGCTCGACGCGGCGCGCGCCCGCGGCGTGCCGATGGGGCAGTCGATCGGCCCCGATCCCGGCGCCCTGCGTCACTGGATCGACGCCGGCGTCAACTGGATCTGCTCCGGGGGCGACTGGCACCTGCTGTATCCGGCCGCCCGCAAGCTGTACGAGCTGATGTCGTCGATGACGTGATCGGCGCCGGGCCGAGCCGCCACTACCTGCACGGCTACCCGTCGCGGCAGAGCGTCGCGCCGGGGGAACGGGTCGACACTGGGCGTTCGCCGGCACCGTGTTCACCGCCGGCTGCACCGAATGGAGCAACGGGCTGCGCGGCGGCGATCCGGCGGTCGACCGCATCACGCGCAACCTGCTCGACCGCCTGGGCTGACCGGTCCCGCCTGCCGCGGTTTGACCGCCCGGTGCGGCCGGGCTACCTTGTGATGGTGCCGTGCCGACGGTACCTGACATCATGGCACAGCAAGTCCAACGCCCTTCGTCGGCCACGGCGAACGAATACCTCATCCAGATCTACCTGCTGCTGCGCGAACGGCGGCCGATCGTCGGTGCTCGCATCGCCGAGCGGATCGGGGTGTCGGCCGCCGCGGTTTCGCAGGCCCTGAAGCGCCTGGAGCAGCACCGGCTGGTCGTGCTCGATCCCGATGACGGCGTGCGTCTCACGCAGCACGGCACCGTGCAGGCCGAGCACACCATCCGCCGCCACTACCTCCTGGAGCGCCTCCTGGTCGACGTGCTGGGCTACGACTGGGTCGAGGTGGACGAAGAGGCCGACAAGCTGGAGCATTCGCTGTCGCCGCGCCTGGAGGAACACCTGTTTGAGCGGCTGGGGCGTCCCACGACCTGTCCGCACGGCAATCCGTTTCCCGGCTCCCCGGACGAGCGCCGCCTGCTCGACGCGCCGCGGCTGACCGGCGTCCGCGCCGGCGAACGGACCGCGATCCTGCGGATCACCGAGGAGGCGGAGGAGAACGGCGATCTGATGCGCCGCCTCGACCAGCACCGTCTCAAGCCGGGCACCAGGATCACCGTGTCGAGCGTTTCCGATGCGGAAGTCGTATTCCGCAAGGAGGGCGCCGGGCAGGAGATCGCCCTGCCGGCCGGTTACGCCCGGTACGTGCGGGTGGAGACCGCCAACTGAACCGGTCGGCGGCCGGCGTCCGACCGGCCGGTCCGCTCGCGCGCCTGCGCACCCTCGATCGGCAGATACACCTGATGCAGCACGTGATCGGCGTGCTGCGGTGGGATCAGGAGACCTGCATGCCGCCGGGAGCGGTAGCGGAGCGGGCGGAGCAACTCGCCCTGCTCGAAGGTCAGGTGCATGAGCTTCTGATCGCGCCTGAGATCGGCGAGCTGATCGCCGCCGGCGAAGCGCGCACCGACCTCGACCACGCCGACCGGGCGTTCCTGCGCGAGCTGCGGAGGACCCATGATCGGGAGACCAGGTTGCCGGTCGATCTGGTGACCGCGATCGCCCATCAGGCCACGGTCAACCACGCGAGCTGGGTGGCGGCGCGCGAGGCGTCGGACTTCGGCCTGTTCCGGGACGACCTGCAGGAGACGCTGCGGCTCACCCGCGAGAAGGCCGACCACCTGGGGTTCCAGGATACCCGTTACGATCCGCTGCTCGACGACTTCGAGCCGTGGATGAGTACTGCGGAACTCGCCGCGGTGCTGGGCGCGCTGCGCGGCCCGCTGGTCGATCTGCTGGAACGGATCACCGGTGCGGCGGTCACGATCGACGACGAGGTGTTGCGGCGCGGCTACGACGTGAGCGCGCAGCGCGCGTTCAGCGACCGTCTGCTGGCGGCGCTCGGTTTCTCGCTCCATACCGGGCGCCTGGACGTCTCCGCGCACCCCTTCTCCGCCACCCTGGGCGCCGCCGACGGCCGGCTTACCACCCGGTTTCAGCCCAACCTGCTGAGCGCCAGCGTGTTCGGGACGATTCACGAGTGCGGCCACGGACTGCACGGGCTCGGCGTGGCGCCGGAGCTGGCCACCAGTTCGCTGGGCGACGGCGCTTCGCTCGGCATCTGCGAGTCCCAGTCGCGGTTCTGGGAGAACCTGATCGGCCGCCGGCGCGCGTTCTGGGAACACTTCTATCCGCAGCTTCAGCCGCGCTTCCCGGCGCTGGCCGGCGTCGACCTGGATCGGTTCTACCGTGCGATCAACGCCGTGAAACCGTCATTCATCCGCGTGGAAGCCGACGAGGTGACCTACAACCTGCACATCCTGCTCCGCTTCTCGCTGGAGCGCCGCATGGTCGACGGCGACCTGCAGGCCGGCGACCTGCCCGATGCCTGGCGGGAGGAATCGCGGGCGCTGCTCGGCATCGTCCCGGAGCGCGACGCCGACGGCGTGCTGCAGGACATACACTGGTCGATGTTCGCGATCGGCTATTTCCCGACCTACTCGCTCGGCAACCTGTACAGCGCGCAGTTCCACGCCGCCATGGCGCGCGACGTCCCGGACTGGGAAGAGCGGGTACGCGGCGGGCGGTTCGCGGATATCCTGGACTGGTTGCGGGAGCGCATCCACCGCCACGGGCGCGTCTATCCGGCCGCCGAGCTCTGCCGGCGCGTGACCGGAGAAGCGCTCGACGCGCGCTTCTTCATCGACTACCTCAACGCCAAGTTCGGCGAGCTGTACCGGCTGTAACTCCACCGGCTGCAACGGCGCGGCGCGCGCCGTCAGAGGTGGCGCGCCAGGAAGTCGTAGGCCAGCCGGCCGCTGATCCTGTGCCGTCCGTCGAAGTAGTCGGTGACCAGCGCGTCGCCGGCGCCGAAGGCGCGCCACGCCGTCCGCGCCCGGTCGACCGTCGAGCGGACGCCGTCGATCGGGAAGATCGTGTCCCTGCGGCCCGCTTCGATCAGACAGGGGCGGGGCGCGATCAGGCCGGCAAAGTCGGAGAGCTCGCCATGGCGCAGCAGGCCGGGCACGAAGTTGCAGGTGCAGTGATGGAACGTGAGGATGCTCTGCCGCCAGTCGCAGAAGTATCCGCTGATCACGCAGGCCCGGATGCGATCGTCGCAGGCGGTGGAGAAGTAGGTGTGCGCGCCGCCGCCGGAGATACCCATCGCTCCCAGCCGGCCGACATCCGCCTCCGGGCGCGTGGTCAGGTAGTCGACCGCGCGCATGCCGTCCCAGACGCGCAGCCCCATCACCGACCCGCCCAGCATGATCGCGTAGGTGGCGGCGTTGTGGCAGGTGGTCGGCGCCGACGCCGAGAGCTCGCCGGCCAGCGCCGCGTAGTCGGCGCGCCGCTCGCCGAAACAGCCGATCTCCGGCGCAGCGACGACGAAACCGCGCTCGGCCAGGGCGCATCCGAAGTCCTTGTGATACCCGTCCGGCGCCCAGCGCTCGGAGCCGTCCTCCCACAGCCCGACGATGTCGCGCACGCCGTAGCCGTGCCCGTGCAGGGCCAGCACGCAGGGCGCCGGCCGGTCGAGTCCCTTCGGCACCAGCACGTAGACCGGCATCGCCGCCTCCGGCGACGTGCGCAGCACGACGCGCTCCCGGAGGTAGGCGCCGCGGTCGACCGTGTGCTCGACCTCGGCCTCCACCGGCGGCGCCGGCCGATCCAGGAAGCCCAGATGCTCGGTGAGCACCCGCCCGGCGTGCGCCTGCCACGCGCGCGCGGCACCGGCGGTCGCCGCGGTGAAGGCGCAGTCGTCCTCCGCTCCGGCGCGCAGCGCGTCGAGCAGCCGGAGCGGGTCGAATGGCGTTCGCCGGCTCATGCCGCCACTCTGGACGCTCGCGGCCGCGCCGGCAAGCTCCGGGCGTTGACTGCCGGCAGGCCGGCGCGTAGCGTGCCGGCGTGTTCACGCAGGTGCGCGTCGCCGCGTGTTCGTTCCGGCCGCGGCAGTTCGACGTGACCGCCAACGGCGATCGCCTGGAGGAACTCTTCCGGCAGGCCGCGGCGGCCGGCGCGGAGCTGGCCGTCGCCCCCGAAGGGGCGCTCGACGGGTACGTGGTGATGCCGATCATCGAGGGGGCCGAGCCGGCCGAGCGCATGCGCGAAGCGGCCGTGAGCCTGCGCGGGCCGGAGATCGGCCGGTTCCAGGCGCTCGCCGGCGAGCTCGGCATCTGCCTGGCGTTCGGCTTGGCCGAGCGGATCGACGGCGACTGCTACAACTGCGCGGTCTTCATCGACGCGGCCGGGTCGATTTGCGCCACCTACCACAAGATGCAGCTTGCCGAGGGGTACCGCGACGACTGGTGGTTCAACCGCCTTGGCGAACGCTCGCGGGCGTTCGCCACGCCGTTCGGCCGGTGCGGCATGCTGATCTGCAACGACCGCTGGAATCCCGACATCGCCCGCATTCCCGTGCTCGACGGCGCCCGCTACCTGCTGATCCCCTCCTACGGGTCGCGCTCGCGGAGCCAGGACCGGGCCGTGCTGGCGCGCGCCCGCGAGAACGGCGTGCCGATCGTGGAGGCCAACGTCGGCGTGACGCTGATCGTCAGCAAGGGCGAGGTGGTGGCGTGCGAACGGAAGATCAACGCGGTGACGGTCGGCGCGATCGACGTGCCGGCGGCGCCCGCCGCCGCCAACCGCGACCTGCAGGAGCAGGCGTTCCTGCGCTGGCGGGCCGCGGAAATGCCGAACCGGTATCGACAGGGCGAAGCGCGCCGCGCCGCCGGCGTCGAGCCCCCGGTGAACCACGACCGGCGCGGCCGGCTGGTCGCCGCTGGCGGCCGGCCGTGACGACGCTGCTGCGTGGCGCCGGCGTGATCGACGGGCTGGGCGGATTCCATCCGGCGACCGACGTGCTGGTCGACGGCGACCGCATCGCCGCGCTGGGACCGGCGGTCCGGTCCGGCCGGCCGCAGCCGGATCGGACCATCGACCTGACCGGCAGCACGCTGCTTCCAGGATTGATCGACTGCCACGTCCACCTCTGCAAGGGCAACGCCGCCGGCGAGGCGAACCGCTGGCGCGAGCCGGGGGCGGTTCCCACCGAGCGGGAGGCCGGCACCGACGCGGCCATGGCCGGTGTGGCGCGCGACGTGCTGGCCGGCGCCTACTTCGCGCGCCGCACGCTGGCCGCCGGCTACATCACGGTCCGCGACATGGGCGGCGCCGTGCAGGCCGGCGACGTGGCCGTGCGCGAAGCGGTCCGGGTGGGGTTCACCGGCGGGCCACGCATCCTTGCCAGCGCCGGCGGCATCGTCATGAGCGGCGGCCACGGCTGGGAAATGGGCGGATTCGTCGAGGTGGACGGACCCGATGCGGCGCGGCGCGCGGCGCGCATGCAACTCAAGGCGGGCGCCGACGTCCTCAAGCTGATGGCGGGCCGCGCCGGCGGGACCGCGACGGCGCAGGGCGGACCGGAGCTCACGGTGGAGGAGATGCGCGCCGCGTGCGATGAGGCTCATCATCAGGAGCGCCGGGTCGCCGCGCACGCGGTCGCCCCGCAGGCGATCCTCAACGCGATCGAAGCCGGGGTCGACACGATCGAGCACGGCTGCCTTGCCGATGACCGCTGTCTCGACCTGATGGCCGAGCGCGGTATCTACCTGATCTGCACCCTCTTTCCGTACGTCGCGCAGGCGGAGATCTCCCGGCAGGCCGGCTACTCCGCAGACGTGGCGGAGCCGTCGCGGCGGCTGATGGAGCGCTATCCACAGGTGGTGCGCGACGCGCTCGACCGCGGCGCGCCGGTCGCGCTCGGCTCCGACTGCGGCGTCCGCGATCTGACCCCGCACGGCGACAACGCCGCCGAGCTGGAGATGGTCGTGCGCTACGCCGGCGTGACGCCGATGCGCGCGATCGAGCTTGCCACCTCGTGCGGCGCGCGCGCCCTGGGGCTCGACGCGATCATCGGGTCGATCGAGCCGGGGAAGTGCGCGGACCTGATCGCCGTCGCCGGCGACCCGCGCGATGACGTCACGCTGTTGCGTCCGCCGAACGCGCCGGCGCTGGTGATGCGGTCGGGCCGCCCCATCGCCGCCGGCGACGCGGCCGGCCCTACCTGATTCCGAAGATGTCCATGAACCGGTACACGTCGAACGAGGCGCTGAACACCTCCTCCACCTCCCGCACCTTTTCGACGTCGTACACCTGCAGCTTGGTGCTTTCGTAGAGTCCGAACAGACGGGCTTCGGTGGCGGCCGAATCGCCGCGAATCAGCACCGTCGGCAGCCCGGCGCCGACGATGTCGGCGCGCAGATCGGAGGCCAGCGAGTCGCCTTCGTCGCAGGTCAGCACCAGCCCGCCGATCCCGCGAGTCGCGCCAAGCTGGCGATGATAGGAGACGATGCTGCGGATGCGCGGCGTGGAGTTGGCGCTGATGACAACCAGGTCGCGCCGCCGGATCTCCTGCGCGGGCCGCAGGAACTGCGCGGGGAGCGAGATCACGCGGATCGTCTGGCACGGACGCTGCCAGGTGGGGTGGCGGGGATCGCCGATCGCCTCCGCGTGGCGCAGCGAGTTGAGCACCAGATCCATCGACGGCTGCGGCAGGTCCTGGACCGCCGGAATGAAGCCGAGGATGTGCATACCGCCGCCGAAGCCGGGAAACCGGCCGTTGAGCATCTCGTCGGTGAGATAGCGCTGCAGGGTGGGTATCTTGTCGGGGATCAGCCGGTTGAAGATGACGCCGCGCACGCGGCACCCCTTGTGCAGAAAATACGACATGTAGACTTCGAGCGTGTCGAAGGCGCGCCCGATGCCGCCCTCGGACAGAAAGACGATCTGTGCGTCGAGCAGGTTGCCGACGTCGGCGTTGGACAGGCCGACGATCGCTCCGACGCCCGGATGCCCGGAGCCTTCCGCGATGATCACCTTCTTGTCGGCGAGCGACGCCGCCGAGTCGCGAATGCGGCGCTCCAGGGTCCGGGTGAGCGCCTGCGGGTCCCCGGACTCCAGGTAGTTGCGGGTGAACCCGGAGGTGAAGCGGACCGGCGACAGGTGCCGCGGCTCGAATCCGGGCAGCGAGCTGAACACCGACAGGAGCTGGACGTCCTTGTCGACCTGCATGCCGTCACGCAGCGTCGACACCTCCTGGCCGACCGGTTTGATGTAGCCGATGGTCGACGGGTCCAGCACGCGCCGGAGCTGGGAGATGATGCCGAGGCTGGTCACGGTCTTGCCGGCGTGCTGCCGGTAGCCGGTCAGGTAGACGATTACGGGGGCCACGGCGGCGTGCGCGGCAGCGCGACCGGTTGCGCGACGATCACCGCTGCGGAGTCACCCGTGGCGTTCCGCCGACCCGCGCAGGCAGAGCCAGGTCGCCTCGGCAGCCAGCTCGTCGCCCACGTACGCCTTGCCGCTCTGGCGGATCATGGCGCGCGAACTGCGCGTGGTGGTGACCTCCAGGCGCACCTGTTCGCCGGGGCGCACCTGCCGGCGGAACTTGGCCTTTTCGACCGTCGCCAGAAACAGGATCGACCCGGCGCCGTCGCTCTGCGCGGCGATGCCGGCGCCGCCGCACTGGGCCAGAGACTCGATCAGCAGCACGCCGGGCACGACCGGATACGATGGGAAGTGGCCGGTGAAGACCGGTTCGTCGGCCGGGAACCGCCGGTAACCCACGATCAGGTCCGGCTCGGCCCGCTCCAACCGGTCCACGAACAGGAACGGCGGGCGATGCGGGAGCAACCGCGTGACGTCCGGCAGGCTCACGGTCCGATGATACCGAGGCGGCGTCCGACCGCGGCGATGATCTCCAGCACCCGGTCGAGCTCGTCATCGGTGTGGATCGCCATGTAGGAGGTCCTGATGAGCGCCTTGTCGGGCGGCACGCCGGGGCTGATCACCGGGTTGGCGTAGATGCCCGCCTCGAACAAGGCGTGCCAGAACCGGAAGGTCAGATGGTCGTCGCCGATGATCAAGGGCACGATCGGCGTCTCGGCCACGTCGACGTTGAATCCCAGCGCCTTGTACTCGCGGATCATGCGCGCCGCGATCTGTTGCAGCCGCCGCGGGCGCTCCGGCTCCTCGCGCATGATGTTCAGCGCCGCCCGCGCCGCCGCCAGGTTGGCCGGCGGCATGCTGGCGCTGAAGATCAGCGAACGGCCGTGATGCTTGACGAAGTTGACGACCTCGCGGTCGCCGGCGACGAAGCCGCCGATCGAGCCGAACGACTTGGAGAACGTGCACATGACAAGGTCGGCGAGCGGTTGTCCGACATGTTCCTCGGTGCCGCGGCCGGTGTCGCCGATCACGCCGATCGCGTGCGCCTCGTCCAGGTAGACCCGCGCGCCGTGCCGCCGGGCGACCTCCGTAAGCTCTTCCAGGCGGACGATGTCGCCCTCCATGCTGAACACCCCGTCGGTGACCACCAGCTTGCCGGCGTCCGCGGGCGCCGAACTGAGCGCCCGATCGAGGTCGCGCGGGCTGTTGTGCGCGTACCGGTGGACCTTGATCGAGCCCATCCGCAGACCGGAGGCGTGAAAGATGCCGTCCATGACCGAGGCGTGATTCACCCGGTCGGAAAAGACGTGGTCGTTCTTGCCGAGCAGCGCGGAGATCGCGCCCAGGTTGGTCTGGTAGCCGGTCGTGAAGCAGAGCGCCGCCTGTTTGCCGACGAACTCGGCCAGCTCCGCCTCCAGCTCCTCGTGCAGCGTGAGCGTGCCGTTCAGGTACCGCGATCCCGAACAGGACGTGCCGTAGCGCTTGACCGCCGCGATCGCCGCCTCCCTGACGCGCGGGTCCCACGACAGGCCGAGGTAGTTGTTGGAGCCGATCATGAGCAGGTCGCGTCCGTCGATCACCGCGGTGGTGCCGCGCACCTCCTCGATGGCGGCGAAATAGGGATAGAAGCCGATCTCCCCGATCTTGGCGTCGAGCCAGGCCTGATAGTCGCGGCACTTCTGAAACAGATCGGTCCCGGCGCGAGCGGCGGTGGACCGGCCGCCGTCAGCGTCGCTGCAGGTCATACATCACGGAGGGCGTCCCTCGGACGAAGCGGCGGCTCATGGCGTCGGCTGCAACGGATACTACGGAAGCGGCCCGCGCCGCAAGCCGCCCGGCCGGCTCATCCGGTCGGCCCGGTCTCGACCAGGGCCGCGAACATGGCGCGCATCGCCTCCGAGTCCCAGTCGCGCACGCCGATCGCCCGCGCGACGATCGTTCCCGCCGGGTCCAGGATATAGGTCATCGGCAGCGATCGGGCGGCGTAGACGCGACTGGTCGACAGGTCGGCGTCGATCACGATCTCGAAGGTGATGCCGGTCTCCGCAACGAAGCGCCTGACCTCGGCAGGCGTCTCGCCTAGATCGACGCCGACGACCCGCAGGCCGCGATCCGCAAGTTCCAGGTGGAGCCGCTCCAGCGCCGGCATTTCGATCCGGCACGGGGCGCACCAGGTCGCCCAGAAGTTGAGCAGTACGTAGTGGCCAGCGTAGTCGTCCAGGGTCCGCGGTCTGCCGTCCATGGCCGCCAGCTCGAAGTCGACCCGCGCCTCCTTCTTCGCCGGCTCGAAGCCGAGGTCGGCCATCGCCTGCCGCACGGCTTGGGCGGCGCTTCCTGCTGCCGGGCGTGCGGCGGCAGGGTCTCGTGCGGCGGCAGGGTCCCGTGCGGCGGCAGGGTCTACGGTAGCAGAGCCGGCGCTGGCGTCCGCCTCCGGCGCCGGCGTCCGCGGCGAGCATCCGGCCAGCGCGAGCGCGAGCGCCGCGCAGACGATCCCGGTCGCGCGCCTGCCACCTCCTGTCACGACGACATCATACGGAACGCCGAGCCCCGGCGGGAACGGCGGCGGCGCGCGCGAGCCGGCCGGCCTGAAGCGCCGCGTCCGCCCGGGCGATTTCTCCCGGTGAGATGGGTCCGTCCTTTGTCGCGGCGGCGGTCGCCGCCGTCGGGTTGGCGGTGGCGCCGGCGGCGCTGCCGCTGGCGCTCTGCATCGTGGCGGCGGCGGCGGCGGCCGGCGGCGCGCTCTGGGGCTGCGGCACGGTGCACCGGCAGCCGGCGCTGCGCGCCTGCGCGGCGGCCGCCGCGCTCGGCGCGATGCTGGTCGCGACGGGAATCGTGCGGATGCGGATGGAGGATCGGTCGGCCTACCTGGGGATCGCCGATCCCGGCCCGGTGGTGGTGCGCGGCGCCGTGCTCGACGACAGCCGGCCGCTGGCGCGGGGCGGCACGGCGCTGTCGCTGCAGGTCTTCTCGGTTTCCGGCCGCGGCGGCGCGCTGCGGGCCACGGCCGACCTGCGGATCGACCTGTTCCTGCGCGGCGCCGAATCGCTGCACCGCGGCGAGGTGGTGGCGGCGGCGCTCGACGCTTCGCCGAACCTCAGGCAGGTCCGGCCGGCCGGCCGGCCGGTGCGGGCCGGCGAACCGGTGCGGGTCGAGCGGCAGGGGTTTCGATCGCCGCTCTGGAGGGTCCGCGCGGCCGTGCGCGAGCGGATCGTCGCGGCCGTGGCGCGCGCCGGGCCGGCGGCGGGGCTGGCTGCGGCGGTGCTGATCGGCGACCGGCGGCTCCTGGACGCCGGCGTCACCGCGCGCTTCCGCCGGGCCGGCGCGTCTCACCTGCTGGCGCTGTCCGGCCTTCACGTCGGCATCGTCTACGGCTGCGCGCTGGTGCTCATGCGCGCCGCGCCGCGCCGCGCCGCGCGGGACCGCCGATCGCCGCCGCGGTCGCCGCCGCCTATGCGCTGATCGCCACCGGCGGGCCGGCGCTGGCGCGCGCGGCGATCATGGCCGCGGTCGGATCGCTGCTGGCGGTGACCGACCGCGAACGGCGGCCGGTGCCGATCATCGCGCTCGCCGCGCTCATCCTGCTGGTGATCGATCCGCTCGCCGCCGCGCAGCTTTCGTTTCAGCTCTCGTTCCTGGCGCTGCTCGGCGTGCTGGCCGGCGCGCGGGCGGCCGCGCGCCTCCCGCCGGGGCCGCTCCGCTACGCCGGCGGCGCCGTGCTCTGCTCGATCGGCGCCCAGATCGCCACGGCGCCCCTGGTATTGACCGTGTTCGGCGAGCTCTACCCGGGATCGGTGCTGTTCGCGCCGGTGCTGATGCCGGCGGTGACGGTCTTCCTGGCCGCCGCGCTCGGCGTGGGGGCGGCGGGTCAGCTCTCCTGGAGGGTTCCGGCGGAGGGCGCTGGCGCGATCCTCGATCTGGCGTCTATCATCCTGGAGGCCAGCATCTCGCTCAGCGCCGCCATTCCGGGGATTTCTCTATGACCGACGATCCGTGAATCACGACTCGCCGACCGAAATCCGGCACGCGATGGAAGCCGCCGGCATCGCGCTGAAGAAGCGCTGGGGGCAGAACTTCATGATCAATCGCGGCGCACGGCGCAAGATCGTGGAGTTGCTCGATCCGCAGCCGGGCGAGGTGGTCTGGGAGATCGGCGCGGGACTCGGCGCGTTGACGGAGATGATCGAGCCGCTGGCCGGCGCTACCGTGGCGTTCGAGAGCGATCACGGCTTGGTCCGGCACCTGCGGTCGGCGTTCTCCGGCGTGAACGTGCAGGTCGTGGCCGGGGACTTCCTGGAGACCCGCGAGCAGACGGTGGCGGCGTACGGGACGCCGCAGCGCGTGGCCGGCAACCTGCCGTACAGCAGCGGGGGCGGCGATCGTGGCCGCGCTGGTCGAGCACGGGCCGCACGTCGGCCGCATGGTCTTCACCCTGCAGAAGGAGGTGGTCGAACGGATGTGCGCGGCGCCCGGATCGCGCGCATACTCGTCGTTCTCGGCGATCTGTCAGGCGTTCTATGCCGTCGCCGGACAGGGCGACCTGCAGCCCGGCTCGTTCTACCCGGCGCCGGAGGTGCAGTCCGGCGTGGTGACGATGGAGGTGCGCGCCGATGCCGGCCGCGTGCGGGACCGGGCCGTCTTCTTCACGCTGGTGCGCGCGGCGTTTTCGGCCCGGCGCAAGACGCTGCGCAACAATCTCCTGCGGTCGTCGCCGTTTCCGCTGGCCAAGCGCGACCTGCTGGCGGTCTTGCAGCACCTGGGGATCGAGGCGGGCGTGCGCGCGGAGGCGCTGAGCGCCGATGACCTTGCCGCGGTCAGCGAGCGGATCGCCGCGCTGGTGCGCCAGTTCGCGAGCGAATCGTGAGTGGCGGCGAGATCGGCATCTACGGCCTGGGCCGGTTCGGTTCGTTCTGGGCGGAGCGGCTGGCCCGCCGCGCGACCGTAAAGGCGTTTTCCCGGCGCAGCCGGGCGGCGCCGGCCGGCGTGGAGCTGGTATCCGAAGAGCGTCTGCTGGAATGCCCGGTGCTGATCCTGTGCGTGGCGATCTCCGCCATGGAGCAGGTGGTCGGCCGCATCCGCGATCGGCTGCCGGCCGGCGTCACGGTGATGGACACCTGCTCCGTGAAGGGCTACCCGACGCGGCTGATGGACCGGACGCTGCCGGCCGGCGCGCGCATCCTGGGCACCCATCCGATGTTCGGCCCCGACTCCGGGCGGGAGACGATCGCCGGTCTGCCGATGGTGCTCTGTCCGGTCCGCATCGAGCCTGCGCCGCTGGCGCGGTGGGAGCGCTTCTTTGCAGAGCTCGAGCTGAACGTGGTGGTGATGGAGCCGGACGCGCATGATCGCGAGGCGGCGTTCACGCAGGGCGTGACCCACTACGTCGGCCGGGTCCTGGCCGAAATGCGCCTGCGGGAATCCACCATCGGGCCGCTCGGCTTTCAACGGCTGCTGTCGATCGTGGAACAGACCTGCAACGACCCCTGGCAGCTCTTTGCCGATCTGCAGCGGTTCAACCCGCATACCATGGAGATGCGCGCCGGGCTGGAAGCGGCGTTCCGCGGCGTCTCCGCGCGGCTCGACGACGTCCGGGACGACCCGTAGCGCGCATCGCAGCCGCACTTGCCGCCGGTGCGGCGACTCGACAGACTTACCGTGGGAGGGGTGGCGGTGTCCGATCGAAGGCTTGCGGAGTTCGACGACGACTCCATCGACACGGTATTGGGCGAGGACGTGGAGTTCGAGGGCGATGTGACGTTCGAACGTTCGCTGATCGTCAAGGGCGACGTGAAGGGCACGGTCACCGCCTCGGGAATCCTGTATGTCGATGAGCGCGCCACCGTGTCCGCGCAGGTCGAGGTGGAGCGCCTGCGCTGCAAGGGGCGGGTCACCGGCGACGTGACCGCGCGGGCCGGCGTCGAGCTCTACTCGACGGCGACCGTCGCCGGTGACGTCGCCACCCCGGAGTTGGCGATGGAGAGCGGCAGCCGGCTCAACGGGCGCTGCATCATGGGCGGCGACCCCGCCGCGGAGTCGGGCGACCCGCCGGCTCTGCCGGAGCCCGCCTAGCGCCCGGACGCCCCACGGGGCCGTTGACCGTGGCGGGGTGCGGCGGGTCAAATGTCGGCGTGTGGGCCGCTAGCTCAGGTGGTAGAGCAACAGCCTTTTAAGCTGTGGGTCGACGGTTCGAATCCGTCGCGGCTCAAAGAGAACCAGGAGCACCATCGATGAAAGACCAGGAAGGGCGCGATGGAGTGCGCGGCGTGGTCGTGCCGATCCTTACGCCGCTGATGGGGATCGTCGAGCACGACACCGCGTCGGCTCCGGTTCTGTCCCTGGACGAGGCGGACAAGGCGCGGAGCCCGCCGCTGCCGGAGGAGGTGGGGCTGCGTATCGACCCCGCGCATGGGTGCCGGTAGGCGGCTCTTCACCAGCGCGGAAAGCGCCAACCCCGGACCCTTCACCGCCGTCGATTGGGCGCTGTTCTGTTCGGTATCGACGATCTGGGGCGCCTCGTTCCTGCTCATCGACATCGCCCTGGATGCCTTTCAACCCGGCTTGATCACCTTCCTGCGGGTGGCCGGCGGGGCGGCCATGCTGTGGCTGGTCCCCGCCGCGCGCCGGCCACTGGCGGCTGAGGATCGCCTGCGGGTCGTCGTGCTGTCGGTCGTCTGGGTCGCGGTGCCGTTCACGATCTTCCCGGTCGCCCAGCAGTGGGTGAACTCGGCGCTCACCGGCATGCTCAACGGGGCAATGCCGATCTTCGCCGCGATCCTGTCGGCCGCGCTGCTGCGGCGCGCGCCGCAGCCGGCGCGGCTCGCCGGGCTGCTGATCGGATCGGCCGGCGTGACGGCGATCGCCTGGTCGATGACCGCGCCCGGCGCCTCCAGCGCGTCCGGCGTCGCGCTGATCCTGTGCGCGACGCTCTGCTACGCCGTCGCGGTCACCTTGGCCGTGCCGCTGCAGCAGCGCTACGGAGCGGTGCCGGTGATGGCGCGCATCGCGGCGCTCGCGGCGCTGTGGACCGCGCCGTACGGCCTGTACGGACTGGGCGGCTCCATGTTCGCCTGGTCCGCGCTGTTCGCGGTGCTCGCCATCGGCGTCGTGGGCACGGGCGCGGCCTACTGGATCATGGGCACCCTGGTGGGCCGCGCGGGCTCGGTCCGCGCATCGTTCATCACCTACCTGATCCCGGTGGTGGCGCTGGCGCTGGGCGTCCTGCTGCGCGGCGACCGGGTAAGCCGACTGGCCGTCGCCGGCGTCGTCCTGGCTACGAGCGGGGCGCTGCTGGCGGCGCGCCGGGAACGCTGACCTGCCGTCGCGCGCGGTGTGCGCGGCGCGCCGAGAGCCGTACACTCTCCCGTACGGCAGGTAAGGTATGGCGGGGCACACGATGATCGATGAACGGTACGTCGCGGCGGGCACGGTCGAGTCGGTGCGCGCCAAGGGGGTCGTCCTGGTCGAAGGCGACGGGGTCACGATCGCGGTATTTGCCGACGGCGACCGCATCGCCGCCGTCGACAACCGCTGTCCGCACATGGGGTTCCCGCTGCACCGCGGCTCGCTCCGCGACGGCATCCTGACCTGCCACTGGCACCACGCCCGGTTCGACGCCGCCAGCGGCTGCGCGTTCGACCTGTTCGCCGACGACGTCCCCTCCTATGCGGTGCGGATCGTCGATCGACAGGTCCTGGTCTCTCGGACCCCGCGCCGGCGCGCCGACGCCGCCTTCTACGGGCAGCGCCTGCAGCGCGGGCTCGATATCGGCGTGGGGCTGATCCAGGCCAAGGCGCTGCTCGGCCTCCTGGACGGCGGTCAGGACCCTTCCGGGGTGATCGCCGCCGTCTCCGGCTTCGCCGCCCGCAGGCTGGCGAGGTGGGGCGAGGGGCTGGTGCGCCTTACCTGCGTGGCCAACCTCGCACCGTACCTGAGCGAGGATACGCGCTATCTGGCGCTCTACTACGCGACCCGGCAGGTCGCCGCGGAGGCGGCCGGGGCGGCGCCGCATCGCCTGCGCGGCGCGCTCGACGGCGACGGCCGCCGGCTCGACGAGCTGTCCCGCTGGCTGGAGACGTTCGTCGCCGCGCGCCACGCCGACGGGGTCGAACGCACGCTGGCGACCGCGCTGCGCACGCAGAGCGCGCGCGACGCCGCCGGACTGCTGTCCGGGGCGGCCGCGCAGCGGCTCTATGCGGAGGGCGGGCACCTGCTCGACTCGTGCAACAAGGTGTTCGAGCTGATCGATCACGTCGGAGCCGGTGACGCGGAGACGCACGTGGCGCTCCTGGCCGGCCGGATCGCGGCGGCGCGCGGCGAGGAGGAGGGGAGCGCCTGGCGGCACCCGGTCGATCTGGTGAGCGCCGCCCGCGAGGTGGAGGAATCGCTGCCGGAATTGCTGGAAGCGGGCCGGAACGCCGGGACCGGGGCGGACCGCGCGGCGATGCCGCGGCCGGCGGCGGGTCGCCTGCTGCCGGTGCTGCTCGGCGATGACGGGCGGGCGGTGGTCGCGGCGATCGGCGACGCGCTCTCCGCCGGAACCGCTGCGCGGACGCTGTCGGCGGTGGTCGCCTACGCAGCGGGGCTGCGGCTGGCGCGCTTCTCGGCCTCCAACGACGTGGGCGACTGGTTCAGCGCGCAGCACACCTTCATCTTCGCAAACGCCGTGGACCGCGCCGTCCGGCGCAACCCGACCACGCGCACGGTGGCCTTGATCGTGCAGGCGGCGCTGGCGGTGCACGCCGACCGGTTCCTGAACGTGCCGCCGGCCCGGCTGCCCGGCGAGCGCGACGGCCTGGACGCGCTGCCGGCGGATCCGCAGGAGTTGCTCGACCGGCTGCTCGACACCATGGACCGCCGCAGCGTCCCGGGCGAGGCGGACGCGCTGACCGCCCGCTACCTGCGCGCCGGCGGCTCCCTGGAGCGGCTGATCGATACGCTGGTCTATGCGACGGTGCGCGAGGACCTCGACTTCCACAGCCTGCAGGTGCTGGAAGCCGCGGTCGCCCAGGGACGGAACTGGGGAGACGGCCCGGAGCGGGAGCACCTGATGGTCGGCGTGGCGCGCAACCTGGCCGCGCACTGTCCGACGCGGCGCGCCGGCCTGAGCACGGCCCTGATCGCGCGGCGTCTGCATCGGGGTCAGGCGCTCTACGAGGATGACGGCACGCTGGACGATGGAGACCGCTCGTAAGAGGTGCGATGGGCCGGCGTGATAGACTGGCCGCGCCATGGGCGTAGACGTAGCGGGCGACCTGCTCGCGATCGACGGCGGCGCGCCACTGGTCACCGGCCTTCCCGAGCGCGGCCTGATCGGGGCCGAGGAGCGCGCTGCCGTGCTCGGCGTACTCGATCGCGCCATCGCCGCCGGCGGCGCGATCGAGTACGGCGGCCCGGAGGAGGAGGCGTATTGCGCCGAGTTCGCCGCTACGCTCGGCGGCGGGTACGCCGACGCGGTCAACTCCGGCACTGCGGCCCTGTACGTCGCGCTGCGGGCGCTCGGCGTGGAGCCGTTCACGGAGGTGGTGGTGCCGGCGATCACCGATCCGGGCGGCATCATGCCGGTGCCGCTGCTCGGCTGCATCCCGGTGGTGGCCGACACCGCCCCCGGCTCCTTCAACTGCGGCGCCGAGCAGGTCGAGGCGGTGATGGGGCCGCTGACCGGCGCCGTGGTCGTCGCCCACATCGCCGGCGAGCCGGCGCCGATCGAATCGATCGCCCGCCTTGCCGAGCGCCGCGGCGTGCCGTTGATCGAGGACTGCGCGCAGGCGCACGGCGCCCGCATCGGCGGTGCGCCGGCCGGGAGCTCCGGCACTGTCTCCTGCTTCTCCACGATGTGGGGCAAGCACCATTCGACCGGCGGACAGGGCGGCGTGGTGTTCACCCGCGACCCGGACCGGTATCGCGCGATCCGCGGCGCCGCCGACCGCGGCAAGCCGTTCGGGGACACGCAGCCGGCCGGCCGCAACTATCTGGCTTCGCTCAACTTCAACCAGGACGAGCTGAGCGCCGCGATCGGCCGCGCGCAGTTGGCCAAGCTGCCGGCGGCAGTCGAGCGTCGCCGCGCCTTCGTGCGCGCGCTGGCGGCGCGGTTGGCGGGCGTGCCGTCGGTGCAGGTCCCGGAGACGCTCGACGGCGCGGAGCCGTCCTGGTGGTTCCTGCGGCTGCGCTACCGCGCCGCCGGCGGCTGGGACAAGGAGCGGTTCTGCGCCGCGGTGGCGGCCGAGGGAGTGCCGGTCAACCCGACCTACGCGGCGCTGCCGGCCACCTACACGTGGTTCCGCGAGCGCCGCGTGTTCGGCGCGCGCGGAGGCTTCCCCTGGACGGCGGCCGAGTACCGCGGCGACCCGGACCGCGCCTTCCCCTGTCCGAACGCGCACGCGGCGGTCGCCGAGCACCTGGTGCTGCCGGTGCGCGAGTCGTGGGGCGAAGCGGAGGCGGAACGGATCGCGGCGGCGTTCGCCCGCGTGGACGGCGCCGCCCGGCGGGCGGCAGGCGCGTAGCGGGCCGGCGACCGCCCAGGCCGCTTCAGTCGAGCGCCGACTGCCGGCGGCACTCCTCGATGACGCGTATCTGCCGCAGCGCCTGCTCGGCGGTGACCGGCAGCGGTCCGCCGCCGCGGATCGCGTCGAACAGCTCCCGGTAGTAGCGGGCTTCGCCTTCGGCCTCCGGGGCGCCGGCGGCCTTCGCCTCGTCGAGCGTCCAGCGGCGCTCCACCCACTCGATCTTCTCGCGGTTGTAGCTCCGGTCCTCGGTCGGCTCGGTGGAAAGGCGGCGCTCGGGGCGGCTTCCCGGCCGCACGAAGCGCCACCGGAGCTCGCCGTTTCCGCCGGTCAGCCCGCCTTCCGAGCCCATGACGTGGAGCATCGGCTGCTCGTAGGCGCACGTGGAGGTGATCTCGATGTCGACGGTCGGCGCTCCGGCCGCCGACGGAGCGCCGGGGTCGGGGGTGAGGACGATCTTCACGTGATCCTCCGCATCGCCCAGGGTCTGCACCCGGTCGCTTACGTAGAGCACGCGCGGCTCGCCGTCGCCGTACAGCGCCAGGCCGGCGTCGATCAGGTGGGCACCGGTGTTGTTGAGCGATCCGCCGCCGAAGCGCCGCAGGGTCTGCCAGTCCCAGCGCCGGCCGAAACCGTGGTTCGTGAGCCGCGCCTGCACGATGCGGCCGATCGCGCCGGAGCCGATCACGGCCAGGGCCTTCTGCAGATCGGGCCGGAAGCGCCAGTTCTGGAAGACGGAGAGCCGCCGGCCGGCCGCCTCGCCGGCCGCGGCCATGCGCTCGGCGTCCGCCAGCGAGGTCGCCATCGGCTTTTCACCCACCACGTGGCGGCCGGCCTGCAGGGCGGCGATCGCGTACGGCGCGTGCAGGTGGCTCGGCACCGCGATCACCACCAGCTCGACCGCGACGTCGGCGAGCAGGTCGTCGAACTCGGCGTAGGAGCGGCAGCCGAAGCGCCGCTCGGCCTCGGCGCGCCGTTCGGGCAGGCGATCCTGGACGGCGACCACGGTGAACCGTTCCGGCTGCTCCGCCAGCAACCGGGCGTGGATCGACCAGCCGCTGCGGCCCAGGCCGGCGATGGCGGTGCGCACGGGGGGCGTCGGGGTGCTCATGGGGGACGGATCATAGCGCACCGCGCCGGCCGGCGTGCGGCCGGGTTGACCCGGCAGGAGCGCGAACGTAGGGTCTGCGGGCACTTCGTGGCAGAGATACAGGTCCGCGCGCCGCGCGCCGCCCGCGCGCTGCCGGAGCTGGTCCTGACGGCGCTGCGGCGCTACTGGTTCGTCTACCTGCTGATGCTGCCCGGCCTGGCCTGGATCGCGGTGTTCCAGTACGGGCCGATGTACGGCCTGCTGGTCGCCTTCAAGGACTTCAATATCATCAAGGGCATCGCGCGCAGCCCGTGGGTGGGGCTGGCCAATTTCGAGGTGCTCTTTCAGTCGGCGCCGTTCTACCGGGCGCTGCGCAACACGCTCATCATCAACCTCTACAATCTGGCGTTCGGCTTTACCTTCACGGTGCTTCTGGCGTTGATGCTCAACGAGGTGCGGGTGAGCTGGTACCGGCGCACGGTCCAGACCATGGTGTACCTGCCGCACTTCGTCTCCTGGGTGGTGGTCGGCGCGCTGGTGTCGATCATCCTCTATCCGGAGCCGGACAGCCCGTTCAACCAGCTCGTCAGCCTGTTCGGGGGGCAGCCGCGCCACTGGCTGACCGCGCCGCAGTACTTCCGCGGCATCGTGGTGGTCGTCAACACGATCAAGGAGGCCGGCTTCGCCACCATCATCTACCTGGCGGCGCTCTCCTCGGTAAACCCCGACCTGGTGGAGAGCGCCCACTGCGACGGCGCCCATCGCGGCCACCTGATGCGCCACATCTATCTGCCGCGCATCGCCCCGACGATCGCGGTGCTCTTCATGCTGCAGCTCGCCGGCCTGTTCGGCTCCAACTTCGACCTGATGTACAACCTCTACAACCCGGCCGTATACGACACCGGGGACGTGCTCTCCACCTACCTGTACCGGACCGGGTTGTTGAACAGCAAGTTCGAGCAGGCGACCGCCCTGGGGCTGGTCTTCAACCTGCTCGGCCTGGTCCTGGTGCTGACCGCCAACCGCTGGGTCCGGCGCCTGAACGTGATGGGCATCTTCGAATGACCGGCGGAAGGACGCTGCGCGCCCGTCTGGGCTTCAACCTGTTCGACGTCTTCGCCGTGACGTTCGTCGGGCTGTTCGCGGTGATCGCGGTCTACCCGATGTGGTACGTCCTGGTGGTCTCGCTCATGCCGTACGGCGAGTTCATCCGCACCGACTTCGTGCTGCTGCCGTCGCTCACGCCGGACCTCACCTATTACGAACGCATGCTGATCGGCGCGCCGCACATCTTCCTGCGCGCCATGGGCGTCTCGGTCGTCAAGACCACCATCGGCGCCGGCGCCGGCGTGGTGGTGACCGGCATGCTCGCCTACGCCGTGACCAAGCGGCAGGTGCCCGGCACGCGGCTGATCAACGTCCTGATCGTGCTCACCATCTTCTTCTCCGGCGGCCTGATCCCGCTCTATCTGCTGGTCGTGAACCTCGGAATGCTCGGATCGCCGGTCGCCATGATCCTGGCTTCGGGATTCGTCAACACCAGCTATTTCATCATCATGCGCAACTTCTTCTCCTATACCGTGCCCAAGGAGCTGGAGGACGCCTGTCTGATGGACGGGGCGAGCGAGGCGGTGACGTTCTTCCGCGTGATCATGCCGATATCGAAGCCGATGCTGGCGGCGATCCTGTTGTTCCTGGCGGTCTACCACTGGAACGACTACGCCAGTTGGCTGTACTTCGTGCGCGACACCACGATCCAGCCGTTCGTGATGCTGTTGCGCCACGTGTTGGAGCGCCCGACCGTGTTCCGGTTGTCGCAGGCCGCCCAGCGGCTCGTCCAGCAGGAGGGATTGATCCCGCCGCGGCAACTCGTGATGGCGACGATCGTGCTCACGTTCCTGCCGATAATGGCGCTCTATCCGTTCCTGCAGCGCCACTTCGCCAAGGGCATCCTGATCGGCGCCGTCAAGGAATAGACGGCAAGGGATCAGGCCGGGACGATCGTCACGTCTACCTCGTCGATGACGATCGGCTCGCTGTCAGCCGCGCGCAACGCGGCCATGCCGGAGAACAGCAGCGTGACCGTAAGCTCGTTGTCGCCCGAAGCCACCAGGTCGGGGGTCAGATCGATGACGCAGGTGGTGTGCGGGGGCAGTGCGCGGCCCCCGTTCGCGGGCCGGCCTTCGCGGTGGTAGACGCGGCGGAGCCGCGCGCCGGGAACGGCGGCGCCGTTGAGATGGACGGCGATCCGGTCGGCCGGCCCCAGGCCGACGGCGCGGGCGAACAGCGTGGCGCAGGCGGTCCGCTCGACCTCCTCGAATAACCGGAACCGGTAGCTCGCCGACGGCGTGCCCGGCGCGCGCGGCAGCACCAGCTTGCGGTCCCGCATCGTCCCGCACACGTTGGTGCCGGACGGGCTGATGCCGCGGTACCCGCCCCACAGGGAGCGGTAGGTGTAGTGGCGGACGCCGCCGGCGACCCGCTGCAGGTCGCGCGCCTCGCGCAGATGGCGGAACGCCATCGGATAACCGGTCTCCGCGCCGCGCCGCCCGGAACGGAAACCGCCCCAGTGCTTCTGGAAGTTGTAGACCGACATGCCGTCGGCGCCCTGGCGGCGCAGGGCGTGGGCCAGGGCCCGGTAGTTGTCGGGCGTCGCCGGTGGGCCGAAGCTCTCGTGCGAGGAGCAGTAGGGCTGGACGCCGGGGTAGAGCCGGCACGGCGTCCCGGCGGTGCGGGAGGCGAACTCCTCGTACGCGGCGTTGAAGTCCGTGAACGCCGAGTCCATGGGCGACACGAAGTCGACCAGCCCGGCGCCGATCCAGGCCGGCACGTCCAGCCCCACGGTATGGCAGTCTTCCAGGGTCTGCGGCACCAGCGCGCCGAGCTCCAACCGCCGCCCGCGCGCCCGGCCGCGCTCGTCGAGCAGGGCGCGCAGCCGCTCGATCAGGCCGGTCATCAGCGGCTGCCGCTCGCGCGCGAGGCTCCGGTCGCCGTTCGGGGCGGGGAAGTAGAGTCCGTCGCGGAAGGTGAGATGAACGCCGTCGACGTCGAACCGCGACACCACCTCGGCGACGACTTCGAACAGGTAGTCGCGCACCTCGGCGACGGAGTAGTCCATCCGGTTGCCCGGCAGGAAGGCGCCGCCGGGCGGCACGTCGGTGAGCTTCCACTGCGGGTTGGCGTGCAGGAACATGCCGCCCTGATCGGGGGCGCCGTGGTTGTCGTTGACCCGGAAGCCGGCCAGGAAGCGCATGCCGCGCGTCCGGGAGCGCTCCAGCATCACCTGCAGCGGCATGACGCCATCGTCCATCATCGGCAGGAACCGCCGGTGCTGCGGGCGCGCGTCGTACTCGAAGCGCTCGGAGCGGAAGTACATGATCCAGCCGGCGTTGTAGACCTCCTGCACGAACGCGTCGGCATCGCTGGCGGCGACGTGGTCGATGAAGGCGGCGAGTTCCTCCGGCGCGGCGGGATGCGAGGTGATCAGGGGCCGCGCGTCGCCCGGATCGAAGTCGTAGTTGGTCACGTTGGACGGATCGCTGACGTAGATCAGCTCCCAGTCCCGCGGTGGTCTGCGGTCGGGAGGCGTCGAGGTGGGCATCCTCGGGCCTCAGGCCTCGGGCGACCAGGCGGTGGCGTGGATGCCGTCGTCGCGGGCTCCCGCCCACAGGGTCAGCACGCGGCCGTCGCGGAGCGTCACCGAGCTGGTGCGGGCGTCCGTGGGGTGGTAGGAGAGGATGTAGTGCCCGGCGCCCCAGGTGCGCCCGCCGTCGGGGCTGACCAGGGCGCGCGGGCCGCCCACCGCGTCCTTGTGGTCGTAGGTGAGCGCGACACGGCCGTCCGGCAGGCGCACGGCGTCCGCGGAGACCATGTGCAGGCGGGTGACCAGAAACGGAGTGGTCCAGTCGTAGCCGCCGTCGGTGGAGAACATGATCGCCTCGTTCTTGAAGCGGCCCGGTCCGGCCCGGTTGCGGGACGGCGCAGGCCACGTCGGGCGGCCGCCGCCCTGCCCGGCGGGCGCGTCGAACAGGTCCACGGTCAGGTATTCGCGCTGGTAGCGCGTCGCGCAGAGCAGCTCGCCCGATGGCAGCTCCAGGAGGTTCGATTCGCAGGTGCCGGGCGGCAGCACGGTCCAGTCGCCCCAGCTCCTGCCGTCGTCGTGCGAGCGCAGCAGGACGTCGCCTTCGAATCCGGCCTGCCGCGCCGGATCGTTCCAGGCGTTGCTGCAACAGGCGATCACGGCGCCGCCGGCGAGCTGCACGATGCGGCTGCCGTCGCCTAGGCCGCAGTAGCGCGTCGGCCGCGGCGCCAGCTCGCCGCTCGTCCAGGTCCGTCCGCCGTCGTCGCTGCGCGCCACGCGCGGCTCGTGCGTGCCGTGCGTCCCGCGCGCCGGGTCCGCCTCGTCGATCAGAACGGCGTAGGTGAGCAGGAAGGTGCCGGCGCCGGTGACGCCGAACCCGAATACCGACGGCTGCCGGCCGGAGAGGGGGACTTCGACCACGAAGCTCCAGGTGCGGCCCTCGTCGGTGGAGCGGTGGATACGGCGGTCGCGGCTGGTGTAGACCAGACTGCCGTCGGGGTGGCGGCAGACGACCACGCCCTTGGCGCCTGCTCCCGGAAAATAGCGCTGCTCGGCCGCCGCGCGGCGGTAGACCACCATCTCGAAGTTCTCGACGTAGTCGCCGCCTTCGTAGCGGTCGTCGGGGCGCATGCGCACCATGCCGTTGTCCAGGTAGCCGCGCGCGTCGACCCGCTCGGTCCACAGGTTGGGGTAGACCAGCGGCGGCCGGTCGAGGCCCTCGGGGGTCCAGCGGACCACGCCGATCGCCGGCCGGCGCCCCCACTCGTCCATCCCCGGACCGTAGATGGTCGGCGCGTACGACCCGAGCGCCGCGCCGCGGTGGTAGGCGGAGACGATCGCGCCGTCGCCGGTCACCGCCGCGGCGGCGCTCGCGCCCGGCCCGGCCAATACCGGCCGCGCCTTCTCGCGGATGGCGTAGCGGCTGAGGCCGAGCACGTAGACGTCGTCTCCCCAGGCGACAGAGCCGCCGCCGGAAGCGGAGCCGACCACGGCGCGGGCGCCGTAGGGGAAGTGCGGCATACCGTAGCTCAGCACCAGCCGGCCGTCGGGAAGCTCAGCCAACTCGGCGGCCAGCGGCGTGAACCCGTCCGGCACGTCCCAATCGGCCCCGCCGCCGCCGGTCGACTCGGCCAGCGCGACCGCGCCGGCTCCGTCTCCCACCGGCGCCACCAGCCGGCCGGAGCGGAGCTGCAGCGGATGCAGCGCCCCCCAGTCGGCCGGCAGCTCGGCCACCGCCTCCCACGTAGCGGCGTCCGCCGAGCGGAGGATCCGACCCGGCAGAGAGAGCAGGAGCGGCCCGCCGGCCAGCGGCACCAGGCGAGCGGACGGCGGCCCCGCCTGCCCGGCGCCGGCCAGCTCCATGCCGGCCAGTCCCATACCGGCCAGTCCGGCGTCGATCGCGGCGGTCGGCCGCCACGGCCCGGCCGGGTCATCGGCGCACAGGACCAGCACGGCGCCACGCCGCTCGATCGCCGCCGCCAGCGTCCCGTCCGCGCGCGCGGCCAGCGCCAGCACGGCGCCGCCGGCCGCCGCCGGCGCCGTCAGGTCGGGAAGCTGCGACCAACTCGCGCCGCCGTCGTCGCTGATCGCCAGCGAGCCGCCGCGGCCGCACAGCACGAGCGTCGCTCCGCGCCGGCAGAGCTGCGGGTCGGTGTCGCCGTGCAGCACCTCCTGGCGCTCGGCGCGGGCGCGGTGGAAGCGAAGGATCTCTCGATCGGCGTGGTCGGGACCGATGGAAGCGGTCATCGCGGGATCACCATATAGGGAACTCTCAACTCCGGCCACTGGACCGCGGTCACCCGCGGGGGTATGCTCAGCCCTCGGAGGATAACTCATCATGGCGAATGCACGCAAGCTGCTTTGTGCAGCGATGGGCGCGTCGTTTCTTCTGGCGGGCGCTCACCTCTTCGCCGCCGGCCAGGAAGAGGCGGCCGGCGCGGGGATGATGGAGCGGGTACCGATCGGAATGCTCTATCGCGGATTCGATCCGACCGGCTGGGACATGGACCTGGTCGCGCAGGACCGGATCTGGGCCCACGTAGAGGACACGTTCAACATCGACTTCAGCATGGAGTACGGAGGGGGCGGCGACGGCGAGTACATCGTGTCGATCATGGCCGCCGGCACGGCTCCCGACCTGGTGATGATGTGGCCCGGACACCCGTGGCTGGGGCTGACGCGTTGGCAGGGCTGGATCGAAGACGGCCTGCTGACCAACGTCGGCGAGATCGTCAACGCGCAGCCGGATCGTTACCCGATCCTGCACGCGATCTTCCAGGACCCGGTCTACCGGCTGTACAACCTCGTGCAGAACGGCGGAGCCGACAACTACTTCGCGGTGATGACCGGCAACCGCTTCAAGCCGATCACCGACAGCGCCATCGTCTACAACGGCTTCATGCTCGACGAACTGGGGCTGGACGTCCCGGAGACCTACGAAGAGCAGATCCACGCCATGCGGCAGGCGCGCGACCGGCTGGGCGCCACCGGCTTCGGCTGGCCGACCTACAAGGGCATCCACTGGAAGGGGCTCAACTACCTCTACTTCCAGACGCACGGCCTGGAGGTCGGATTCGGCGGCCCGCGCGACACCAGCTTCGCGCAGGACGCGGACGGCAACTGGTATGACGCGGCGATCGACCCGCGCAACCAGGTGATCTGGCAGACCGTGCAGCAGCACGCCGCCGAGCAGCTCATCTATCCGGGCTGGCTGACCGGCGAGCTGTTCGACTACATCGATCAGATCGCTGCCGGCAAACACCTGTCCGGCATGTACAAGGGCCCGCGTCCCGACTCCTACATGCAGCAGTTCGAGAAGTTTCTGGCTGCCAACCCGGAAGCCACCCTGGCCGACTTTCCGCAGATGCTGCATCCGATCCGCGGACCCGGCGGCCGCGCGCACGACCACGAGGTGCCGTTGGGCGTCTATCGCGCGATCACTGTTCCGTCCTTCACCGAGCACCCGGACCGGGCGCTCGATCTGGTCGAGTGGTGGGTCAGCGAGGAAGGGCAGGCGGCGCGCTGGTTCGGCATCAAGGGCATCCACTACACCGAGGACGACTACAGCGACTTCGACATGGAGGAGTTCTTCAAGGACATCCGCGGCCAGTGGATGCAGGGGCGTACTCTGGCGGAGATGGAGGCGCAGGCGCCGGCCGATCTCATGTGGTATCCGGGCGTCGCCACCTCCAACTACGACAACGGCATCGTCCCCTACGCCGAGTTCGGCAACTGGTTCGAAGCGATCCAGAACGTCCGCGACGTGCGCACCGAGCGCGAGAGCGCGGCGTTGGCGGTCCCGGAGGGCGCCGCCTGCGAAGCGCCGTTCGCGGCCGTCTGGCAGGGCGGCGGCTGTGCGGAGTGCACGGGCACCAACCCGCCGAGCTGGTGCCGGTACGCGGCCGCCAACGAGGTGTGGAGCACCTTCCTGGCCGAAGGTTGGGAAGGATGGCCGCAGTACCTGGACCTGGTGGTCCTCAGCGAGGAGGAGACGCAGATCACGGCGGCGCTGACCGACATCAGGAACAAGTGGTGGGTCGCGTTCGTCCTGGGCAACAAGGACGTGATGGCCGACTGGGACGCCTATGTCGCCGAGTACAAGGAGGCGGGCGGCGACCTGCTGTTGCATGCATGGACCGCCAAGGTGGCCGAGGCCAAGGCGACCTGGGACAGCGTCCAGTAACCGGAATCGACGTTCGGCGCGCGCTCGCCTGGCGGGCGCGCGCTCACGAAGAGCGGCGCATCCGCCGGGGATGCGCCGCTCTTTTCGTCAAGCGCCCGGTCTTCAGAACCGCTGGTTCGGGTGCCGGCGGTAGTAGCGGTCGAGCGCGCGGCCGGCCGGCGACAGTTCGCCGTCCAGGCGGAGTCCGCCGTGCGAGATGTTGATGCTGGCCGCCACCTCACCGGCGCCGCTGGCGTCCGCGCCGCCGGCGTCCGCGCCGCTGGCGTCGACCCAGTGCGGGGTGAGCGGTTGATTCCAGAGGACGGCGCCGGGCGGCATGACGTAGCTCAGCACGTCCGCGGCGCGGAGGCCCTCCGGTCTGACCATGCCCGCGCGCCAGTCCGGATCGACGGCGCGTTCGAGCGGCGTCCACCGGTACGGGTCGAGCAGGCCGTTGAACACCTTGGTCCCGTGGAGCTGCCAGGCGACGACGTGCGACACGTCCATGTGATAGCGGCCCGGGACGGCCGCGCCGCTGATGAAGACGATCGGGTAGCACCGGTACCAGGTGAAGCCGGCGCGCGCCAGGAACGCCTGCCACGGCTCCATCACCTCCGTCCAGAGCCCGGCGAACAGATCGCCGCGGCTGGTGAAGTTGGTGAGCTTGAAGTGAGAGAGGCCGAACGGCATCTCCATGACCCGTTCCAGCGGCAGGGCGCGGAAGTCGTCGATGAAGCCGTCCTCCCGGTAGTAGGGGCTGTCCGGCCGGTCCGGCGACAGGTCGCGCAGGCGCACGTCGTCGTCGCGCCGCAGGCGGTCGACGACGTCGGCCACCGGCGGCGGCTCCCAGGCGAACGGCACGCACTCGCCGGCCAGCAGCGCGTTGCGGGCGCCGGCCCAGAGGCTGCGCAGGTCGGCGGCGGTCGATGCGGTCCGTCGCTGCCGGCCGGGGTCGCCGCCGGCGAGGGGACCTTGACAGATGGCGCTCATCGCGGCTCACACTCTACCACGGCGGCTCGGCGACCGCTCTCCCGGTATGGTACGGTACGTCTTCCATCGCATCCTGCTGCTGGTACCCACGCTCTTGGTGATCGCGGCGGGCTCCTTCGCCATAATCCAACTGCCGCCCGGCGACTATCTGACCTCCTACATCGCCAATCTCGCCGCCAGCGGCGAGGACGTGAACCAGGACGAGATCGACGCTTTGAGAGCGCGCTACGGCCTTGATCGATCTTTCTTGCACCAGTTCCTGCGCTGGCTGTGGGGCTTCGTGCGCGGCGAATTCGGCCAGTCGTTCGAGTACGAGAAGCCGGTCCGCACGCTGATCGGGGAGCGGTTGCTGCTCACGGTGATCCTCTCGCTGTCGGCCATCGTCTTCACCTGGGTCGTGGCGATCCCGATCGGCATCTACTCGGCGATCCGTCAATACTCGATCGCCGATCACTTGGTCACCGCGATCGGCTTCCTGGGTCTGGCCGTTCCCAATTTTCTGGCGGCGCTCATTCTGCGGTCCATCGGCTACACGTATTTCGACGTGGTGGCGATCGGCCTGTTCTCGGAGGAGTTCATCGAAGCGTCGTGGAGCTTCGCCAAGGTAATCGACCTGCTCCAGCACCTGTTCATCCCCGTGGTCGTGTTGGGGACCGCCGGCACGGCGGCGCTGATCCGCATCATGCGCGGCAACCTGCTCGACGAGATCAGCCGCCAGTACACGATCACGGCGCGCGCCAAGGGACTGGGTGAAACGCGGCTGCTCTTCAAGTATCCGGTGCGGCTGGCGATCAATCCGCTCGTCTCCAGCATCGCGTGGCTGTTGCCGGAGGTGATCTCCGGCGCCACCATCACCGCGGTGGTGCTCAGCCTGCCGACGACCGGCCCCATGCTGCTGCGCGCGCTGCTGAGCCAGGACATGTTCCTGGCGGGGACCTTCTTGATGTTCCTGGCCTGCCTGACGGTGCTGGGCACCTTCGTGTCGGACATCCTGCTGGCCGTGATCGATCCGCGCATCCGCTTCGAGCAGCGCGGCGCCTGACCGGGATCGACAGCGGATGAGCGCTCCGTCGATGCGGGCCGCCGGCACGGGATCGGCCGGCGCAACCGGCTCCCGATTCGATCGAGCGCGCGACACGTCGGAGGCCGCCGAGGATCGGCTCTACCTGGCGTCGCAATGGCGGCTCATGTGGCTGAAGTTCCGGCGTCACAAACTGGCGCTGACCGGCGTCGCCGTCGCGATGCTGTTCTACCTGTTCGGCGCGTTCTGCGAGGTGATCGCGCCCTACGACCCCCGGCACCGGCACGGCAGCCACACCTTCGTGCCGCCACAGGCGATCCACTTCTACGACAGCGAGGGCGGGTTCTCGCTGCGGCCGTTCGTGTACCGGCTGGAACGGCACGTCGACCCGCGCTCGCTGCGCCGCACCTACACGGAGGACCGGTCGCAGAGGTACTACGTCAAGCTCTTCCACCGTGGCCAGCCGTACCAGTGGTGGGGACTGTTCGAGGCCGACCTGCACCTGTTCGGGGTGGAGGGGGAAGGGACGATCTTCCTGTTGGGGACCGACCGCCTCGGCCGGGACATGCTGTCGCGTATCGTGTACGGGTCTCGTATCTCGCTGTCGATCGGTCTCATCGGGGTGGCCGTCAGCCTGATCCTGGGGCTGATCCTGGGGGGTGTGTCCGGTTACTACGGCGGCGCCACCGACACGGTGGTGCAGCGCGCCATCGAGATGCTCCGCTCGTTCCCGACTATCCCCCTGTGGCTGGCGCTGGGTGCCGCGCTGCCCCTGGAATGGGGGCCGGTGCAGCGCTACTTCGCGATCACGCTCGTCGTGTCGTTGATCGGCTGGACCGGGCTGGCGCGCGTGGTGCGCGGCAAACTGCTGGCTCTGCGCGAGGAGGATTTCGTGACCGCGGCGCTGGTTGCCGGGGCGAAGGAGTCCACCGTCATTCGCAGGCACCTGCTGCCGTCGTTCATGAGCCACATCATCGTCTCGATCACGCTGAGCATCCCCGGCGTGATCCTGGCCGAGACCGGATTGAGCTTTCTGGGACTCGGGCTGCTGCCGCCGGTCATAAGCTGGGGCGTGCTGCTCAAGGAGGCGCAGAACATCAGCACGGTGGGCCTCAACCCCTGGCTTCTGTTGCCGGCGGTCCCGGTGATCGTGACCGTGCTGGCGTTCAACTTCGTGGGAGACGGCCTGCGCGACGCGGCCGACCCGTACAAGGCTTGAACGACCGAGCGGCAAGCGGGTACGCTTTGGCCGACTCGTGAATGACACGAGCGACACCATCAACCAACCACAAGGAGCACTGACGTGTCATATCTTCGCATCTTCGTAGCGGCCGTCCTGTTGACCGCCGCGGCCGCCCTCGGCCTTGCTCAGGCCGGCGTGGGGTATCCGCTGGGGCAGTGGGCCACCGTCGCCGCCTTCGAGCGGGACACCGGCGCCGCGATCGCCGGATTCAGCGAGGCGCCGGTCCTGCAGGCCATGGTGGCTGACGGCTCGCTGCCGCCGGTCGCCGACCGCCTGCCGCTGGAACCCGCCGTGGTAGCGCCCGCCGAGGCGGTGGGCCAGTACGGCGGCACGTGGCGGCGCGTCGCCACGCGGCCGACCGACAACCGCCTGATCGACCGGATGGGCTACGAGCCGCTGATCCGGCGCGCCCGCGACGGCACGGCCGTCGTCGCCAACATCGCCCACCGCTGGGAGGCGAACGCCGACGGCACCGAGTTCACCTTCCATCTGCGCGAGGGCATGCAGTGGTCGGACGGCGCGCCGTTCACCGCCGACGACATCCTGTTCCAGTTCGAGGACGTCTACGAGAACGAGGAGCTCACCCCGACGTTCCCGGCGTGGCTGACCGTGAAGACCGCGCGGCCCACACTGACCAAGGTGGACGATTACACCATCCGGTTCACCTTCTCCGACACCAACGGCCTGTTCGAGGAAGTGCTGACCTTCCGCGGCGACGGCCTGTTCGCGCCCAAGCACTACCTGGAGCAGTTCCACGCCGATTACGCCGACAAGGACAAGCTCGCCGAGGCCGCCAAGGCGGAAGGCTTCGAGCTGTGGCACCAGCGATTCGGCCCGCAGGCCAACGCGACCCTGAACCAGGACGTCCCCACCATCCGGCCGTGGAAACTGGCGTCGGAGGCGACCGGCGTGACGCGCCAGATCGCCGAGCGCAACCCCTACTACTGGAAGGTCGATACGATCGGCCAGCAGCTCCCGTACATCGACCGCATGGCGATCGACGTGGTGCAGGGCGGCGACGCCGCCAACTTCAAGGCGATGGCGGGCGAAATCGACATGCAGTCGCGCTACATGAGCTTCGGCAACTTCACGCTGTTCGTGGAGAACGAGGCGAAGGGCGACTTCCAGGTGCGGCAGTGGATCAACCCGATCCCGGACGCGCTCAAGTTCAACCTGACCCACAAGGACCCGGTGCTGCGCGAGCTCTTCAACGAGCGCGACTTCCGCATCGCCATGTCCAAGGCGATCGACCGCCAGGAGATCGGCGATCTGGTCTACCTGGGCGTCGCCGTCCCGTGGCAGGCGGTCCCGGTCGAGGCCGATCCCTTCTTCGTGCCGCCGGTGCACATCGATTACGATCCGGCCGGGGCGAACCGGTTGCTCGACGGTCTGGGCCTGACCGCCCGCGACGGCGACGGCTTCCGCCTGCGCCCCGACGGCGAGCAGTTGCAGCTCATCATCTCCTCCTACGGCGCCGAAGAAGCCGGGGGGGGGGCGGACATGCTGGAATTGCTCAAGGACCACTGGGAGACGATCGGCGTCCGCACGGAGATCAGGGTCATCGACCGCAGTCTCTGGACCGAGAACCGCGCTTCGGGTGAGTTCATGGTGAACGCCTATCTGACCGTCGGCATCCACTGGTCGATCGACCCCAACTGGTACGTGCCGGTCAGCGGCGCGCAGCACGGCTGGGCGCCCGAGTCCGCCCGCTGGTACGCCACCAACGGTGAGCAGGGCGAGGAGCCGCCGCCGGAGATCGGAAAATTGCAGGAGTGGTACGGGCAGATGCAGACCACCGCCGACCCGGACGAACGCATCCGGCTCGGCAAGCAGATCATCCAGTCGCACGTCGACAACGTGTGGATGATCGGCACGGTGCGCTATCCGGCGGTCGCGATCGTCAAGAACCACTTCCGCAACGTACCGCAGGAGGTGATCCAGAGCTGGCGCCTCAAGAGCCCCGGCTACACCAACGTGGAGCAGTACTGGATCGAACAGTAACCTCGTAAAGATTCGCGTTCCGCGCGGACGGAAAAAGGAGAGGGCGGCGCCGATTGCCGCCCTCTCTCCGTTATGGCGCCGGATGGCCGTTATGGCGCCGGATGGCCCGATCGGTGTATGACAAGGGTCATGCTGTCCGACCGGTTCCTCGTCTTCTACAACTACGATCCCACCGATCCGCCGCGGTTCCATGACGGGCCGATCGACGCCGGCTACTTCGACTGGCTGTTCGAGATGCTGGCGGGGACCGGCCTGACCTTCCTGTACCGGTGCAACACGGCCGGCCGCGCGTATTACCGGGCCAAGGCGATGGCGCCGTTCGATCACGAGTGCGTCGATCCGCGCAACCCGGCGGCGCAGTACTGGCACCGGGTCGCCGACATGATGGATGGCGGCGACCCGCTGGCGACCGCCGTGGAGGCGGCGCGGCGGCACGGCGTGCCGATCTGGGGTTGGGTCAACTGGAACGAGTTTCAGTGCGTGCGCCGCGACTACGTGTCGCTGGTCGATCCGGTCTGGTACGCCGCGCCGCGCAAGTACTGGTGCTCGCGCGACGGGTCGCGCTTCTATCACGGCATCCCCGACTTCGGCGACGCGGAGGTGCAGGAGCGGCTGGAGGCGATGACCGGCGAGCTGCTGGGCTACGGCATCGACGGGCTCTACCTGTCGACCCGCTCGCATAGCTGGTACGCCTGCTTCGACACGCCCGACTGGGACGCGCACCTGGAGCCGTTCGGCTTCACCGACCGCGTGGTCGCCGATTACCGCGGCCGGCACGGCGTCGACATCCGCTACGAGCCGTACGACGCGGAGGAGTTCTACCGGATCAAGGGCGAGCACTTCTCCGAGGTGATCGCCCGCACCGGGCGCCGGCTGCACGCCGCCGGCCGGCCGTTCGTGGTGGGGTTGTCTCCCGACCGCTACGAGTTGTGCGTGGCGTTCGGCGACGGCATGGCGGCGGCGCCGCACCTGCTGCTGCGCAAGGACTGGGAGCGGTGGGCGGCCGACGGCGCCGTGGACGGCATCTGCGCGGAGCGCGCCTGTCCGAAGGAGAAGATCCTGGACGCGCCGCCGCTGGAGCTGTTCCGCCGCACCCTGCCGGACGGCTTTCCGCTCTTCCTGTGGCTGGACAATGCCCGCTTCGTCAACCGCGATCATGGCCCGTTTCACCTGGCCAACTGGGATCGATACGACGTGGAGGAGGTGCTGGGCATGGTGGCGGCGGCGCAGCAGGCCGGCGCGCGCGGCGCGTTCCTGCACTCGCTGTACCACTACACCTCGTTCGACTCGGGCGGCGAATCGATCGGCGGCTACGGGGTGCTGCCGCGGCGCGAGTACCTGGACGCGCTGCGGCGCTGGTCGGCGGAGCAGGCTCCCGCGCGTGACTGACGAGGCCGGACCGGCGCCGCCCGAGCGGCGCGGTGGGCCGCGGCTCATGTTCTACAACGACGGCCGCCACCCGCTGATCTATCAGTTCGAGCCGCCGATGCGGGTACGGGTGGTGGGCGTCAACGAGCGTGACCTCGTCACCATTCGTCTCAACGGCGAGGTTCTGCCGGAGTCCGGCCGCCGCGTGATCGACTTCGCCGCCAACATCGCCTGGACCCGGCACCGGATCGCGGCCTTCTTCGTCGTGCAGGATCGAAGATCATCGCATCAGTAGAGAGGTGCACAGGCGCTGCGGCTCTTCGCTCAGGCGGATCCTTCGGCATCTCCGTCAGCGAATAACGCGACCTGCTCCGGCGGCGCTGCCATTCTGGCGAGGCGGCTGATCTCCGGCCAGCTCCGTACGAGTCCGTTGTAGGACAGCGCTTCGGCGGCCCGCTTCTTGCGCTCGCACACCGTGTAGAGCCGGTAGCAAAGGTCGCGCGCAACATCGCCCCAGCCGCCGAGCCTGCGCACCAGTTCGGCAGCGGCCTGCTCGCCGCCGAACTCCAGCACGCGGATCAGGTGGTGGACCGCCTCCCAGGTCGTGAGACGGTCGTCTCCGGCGGGGTTCCAATCGATCGACAGCTCCTGCGGCCGCAGCAGCCGCACCCGTCCCGCCGCAGCTCGCAGGATGCCCGCCTGCACCAACCCCGCCACACTGGTGTTCTTGGCCTTGGAGAGTGTCTCGGCAACGCCATAGTCGCCGGCCTCGAAGCCGTGCTGCTCGAACCACGCCAGCGCCCAGCGGCTGTCGGCGTCGATGTCGCCGTCCTGCTCGGCGAGAATCTCGTCCAGGGTCTGGTTGATGAGAGCCAGCGCTTCCCCTACGGAGACGCGATTGCCGGTAGCGTCGAGCACCCTGGCGTAGCGGGTGTAGACCGCCATGCCCGGCCCGATGGCCGCCTGCGCGAGATCCACTGGCACGATGTTGCCGCGCTGCAGATGGGTCAGCGCCGGCGGCAGTTCCGCCTTCAGCGCGTCCATGAGCTCCCGGCGCGTACCGAGCGGAGCGTCGTCCGGCCTCGTCCGGCAGACCAGCACGATACTGGAGGCAAGCGCGTTGGATCCCCGGCCGATCATCCGGTTGCCGAGCTCGGTGCGCATCGGCCACGTGCCGGTGATGGCAAAGCCGGCGTCGATCACGGCTTCCAGAAACGTCTCCCAGCCGGTGCTGACGATCCCGCGGTCGTCGTGGCTTTCGGACTGCTTGAACGCGTAGTAGATCGTCGTCGGGAACCCGGGATGCGCCTGTTCGGCCAGCCTCTTCATCGCCTGCGTCATGCCGTTCATGAAGAAGGCTTCGGCCTGCGCCTTGGTGTCGTGGCGAAAGGGAGTGGCGATCAGCTCCTCTGCCTTTGGGACGGAGATCGTGGAGAACAGTTCTGGAAAGACCGATCGCATCGAGCGCCGCAGCCAGACATAGAAGAAGTCGGAGAGGTCAGCGTAACCGATGTTGTCGTGGTAAGGCGGATCGGTAGATACGACCGCGGGGAACGCTGGTCCTTGCTGGGTCGCGTCGGCCTGGACGCTCGCACTAGCGATACCGACGACAAACCTGTCGAGCACTTCGCTTAGCGAATGGGCAGTACCATAGATGTTGCCGCTGGCACCGGATAGTGGATTGGTTTCCGCGTAGTCCCATGTCATGGGCAATGCCTGCCGGCTGAACGTCCCTCGGAGTCGATCCATCCTTTGCTCCCAGACGCACAGCGAGGAGTTCCGATCTGCCGACTTGCTTACCGCGAACGTCAAATAGACGCCCAGCGCCTCGGCGTAGGCGGCGGCTCCGGTGCCGCCCGTGTGAAGGGCCTGCCCGTCGGGAAGGCCGGCGGCAGTGGCGTCCTGCCGGATGCGGTCGCACGCTTCGGTTACCAAATCGGAGAACGTGGTCAGTGCGACGAGCTGTCGGGGCGTGAACAGGTCCCCGAACGTAGTGAGGCCGTAGAGTGGCGGAGAGAACCAGCGCGCGTTCTCCGGCATCGCCGTTTCGGGCTTCCAGCTTGGACATGCGTCCCTCGGCGCCGACTCATGCTGCTCGGTTGGCGCCAGATATACCCGGCCACGGTCGCCCTCGGCAACGATGGCCATCAACCGCGCGCCCATGCGGCCGGCCATGCCTTCGGCCTTGATGTACGCCGGAGCGATCGGCGCGCCCGACATCAAGCACCGGAAGTTGGCGCCGCGCGCCAGCTTGGTGCCGGCCTTCGCTCCGTCCGGCGGCGCGCCGACCTTGACCGTGAACCGGTAGCCGTCCGTATCGACCACCGGTTCGACGTACGCTTCCTTCCCCTTCTTGGTCGACAGCATGAACGTCGACGCCAGCGGCACCTCCACCGCCGCGAACGCCGGGTTCGGGCTCCTCACCGTGCGCGCCCACAGCCACGCGATCACCGTCAACTCCCGCCCCGCGTAGCGCCTCAAGTCCGGGCGCTCCCGCACCATCTCGTCGGTCACCGCAACTTTGGGGTACAGGTGGCCGATCCGACGTTCCGCTTCGTCCCGCATCCAGCGCCCGTAGTGGCGCACGTCCTCCGCCAGCCCGCGCGCGCCGGTCCACTCACCGGACACCAGCTCACCTTCCGACCGCGCCTCCGGGTTCACCGGCGGCCGGCCGGCGAACTTCGGCGGAATCTCGATCATCGCCTTGTTGATCAGCACCGCCACCGGGTTCAGGTCGCTGGCGTGCGCCTCCAGGCCAAGCCGCTGCGCCTCCAGCGGCAGCGCGCCGCCACCGGCGAACGGGTCGTGAAAGGCCGGCAGGCGCTCCGGGTCGAACAGTTCCGCCGCGCGCGGATGGCCGGCGTGGTCGGCGCAGGTGCGCCGCCAGCTTGCGCGGATCTCGTCGCGCGCCGCCTGCAGCACCTCCTCGTTGGTGGTGTTCTCCCACTTGACCATCTCTTCGATGAGATCGAACAGCCGTTGGCGCTCCCGGTCCTGATCCTGCTCGGTGGGGAACAGCTCCGGCCGGCTCGCCGGGTCGTCGACCATCTGCGCGAAGATGACGGCTCGTGCCGCTGCCAACGGGCGCCGCGCCCACCAGAGATGCAGGGTGCTGGGGTGGCCGTGGCGGATCGACTTCTCACGCGCGGCGGCGGCGTTGATCGCGTCGAGCGGCAACGCCACCTCGATCAGCTTCTTGCGATGGGTCATGTTCCTGGTTGCCGGGCTCGGGTCAATCAAACGCGCTGAGACCGCCAGCGGTCGAGCCGCTCGTTCACTTCGGGTCGCGGCAGCCTGCACCGTGGAAGATCGCGGATCACCTTGAGCCCGGAGTATAGCGTACCGCGAATCGATAAGTCGGCCTCCATCGTCTGAGTGGGCAGACCGCGGGCTCAGGCCGTTCCGACCGGCTGTGGTGGTCCGCCGGTCGATCAAGCTTGGGTCATCCATGCAGTGCAGACCAAGCCCTTGACCACGCAATCGCTTGGATGTACTCTCTCCGCTGTCCTTAGGTCGTACTCATAGGCACCGTCATCATCATGTCTGAACCCACCGCCCCTGACCCCACCCTCAAACCCCCGCCAGCCGTTCAATGTCGCCTGACTATTTCTTCCTCGTCTCCAGCTCACGAGTGGGCAGCGCTTCTCTTGCCCCTCGTCATTTCTATCGCTACGGTTCTAGCCGCGTTCATGGCCGCAAACGCCGCCAAGCAAGCCGCCGATGCCGCCAAGCAAGCCGCCGATATCGCAAAGCTCCAATATGACGCCAATACCCCACGCGTCACCTACAGACTGTCAGAAGACAAGAAGTATCTAATCGTCTCCCAGCGTAGCGGCAGATACATTGATCCCTCATTTGCATGGGTTTCCCGCCAATGCAACGGCACTCCCGTCCCTGGCGAGACCTTTCTATCACTCAAACCGCGCGCGAACGATAAACCGGAGTCCCTACCCGATTATGTGTCCTCTGAACTGACCACTCACATGGAAAAACCCCCCTGCTCCAGCAGTTCCCATATCCGCTTATCCATCCATGGGGTCAGCGAAATAGAGGAAGGATCACGATATGGGGAAAAGAAAATATATGACTGGAAATAACCGCAATAGATCGCTAACTACCGCGCGCTCCATTGGAACATTACTCGCCGTCAACATTTTGTTTATCGTTGCCTTCGAGTCCTTCTCCGAAGGCTCAACAACAACGGTAAAGGAGATCCACTCTGGCGCAGAACACGTACGAATATCGCGTCAGAGCTGGCTCAGCATACGTGTAATCACCATGGAAACCATGTATAATACAGACACTACAATAAATAATATAGATGATATATTCCGTACGACAGACGTTCCGAATCTCGAGTATATCTGGTACGAAGACCGGGACTCAAAGGCCAACGATTGCAAGATGTGCGCAGCATCTTGGCGTTGTTTTTTCGGCGTTATACAGAAGCCGTGCTTCGAGAACGCCCGCTCTTTGAAGGCGGATGTATCTATATACCTGGTATCTTATTTCCCTAGTTTCGATTTCCCTAGACCTCTGGACGATTTCCCTAGACCTCTGGACGATTTCCCTAGACCCCCGGACGATTTCCCTAGACCCCTGGACGATTTCCCTAGACCCCTGGACGATTTCCCTATACCTCTGGACGCTTCAGTGCCCGAATCAGCGCCCGAAAATACGGTCCGCAAGCCCAGGTTCCTCTCGCTTCTGTCCAGTATTTTGAATCTGCGCTCGAAGGAAAGCCTCTATTATAATGGCAACGAACTGATAACCGAAGGGGGATCGTGGAAAGAACTGCCCGACGGGAGACTCGCCCAGACCGACGATAGCGCATCGATCGCTGCCGCGATGCTTGCAGCGGGCATTCCGGGCAAGGCAGAGTACTCATTCGAACTCTCCTACATCGGCGGCCTTGACGACAACGCTATAGGATTCGGCGTCATCGTGCCCGGTTTCGCCATGGGTTTGGTCTGGGATCCCGTCAATTGGGGGGGATTTGGGTGGCGCGCACAGGTTTATAACGCCGACGGCGACCTTCACCAGTACGGCGGCACCACCTACGATCTTGAGATTTCTGCGGAGCACGTCGAACGAATCAACGCGGAAATGGTGGTGAACAAACCACTGGAGGTTCGCATTCGCGTTGACTTCAGTAATGGCGACGTGTGGATCAAAGACCCTTTCGACAGCACCACATGGTGGGCGTTCACGCTCGGTCGCTCGCTAGAGGAGTACGGCCATAACATGATTGGCTTTGGCACAATATCTGGGGCCGCCAGCTTTGACAAGTTCTCCGCAACGCCGCATCCATAGGAAATTAGGTCTCCACGGCGCTCCCTGCCGGCAGTTCGGGTCGCGATTAGTCGGGCTGTTAGGCGACGGCCACGGACCGAGGTAGCCGTTGTCGGCTTGGAACGCGACCAGCTCGCTTGACCACCATGGTGCACAATCGAAGACATGAAAGAATCGATTGTGTAGACCGAGGGCGAGCATCTCGAGTCGTGAAAGTGGCGCTATGCTGATACTTCGCGACACCTTGGTGCACGATTACGTGTTAATCCACTAGCCAGCAATTCTCCACGCCCGGGTCGCGGCGGGGCTCCCGTGCCGGCCCGTGAGGCACCCCCCGCCCCCGGCTACATCCCCCACACCGTGATCGGGCCGCCGTCATCCGCTTCTTCGCGCCGGAACAGTCCTTGCCGGGCGTGCGGTCGAAGATCACCAAGTGGCCTTTGAGCGCGGAGTATAGCGCAAAGGGGATCACTGATGCCGGCCTCCGTCATCTGGTCGAGGACCCACAGCAGACCGTGACATGCGGCGCCCTCCGAGTTCGCCAGATTCCGCAGCACTCGGTCGCCGGTCAGCACGACCAATCGTTTTGTACCGCAAGAGCAGGGGCGAATGCGTCGACAAGCGACAGAGTCGGCCGCCGCCGTCGGTAGGCCCAGCGCCCGGGCCACGCCGTTCCCTTCCAACTCCACCACACGGAGCCCATGCGCAAGCGAATCATCGCCTCCGTGCGGCCGCATCTCGCGTTCGTACAGCAGATCCGGGACCACCAGTTCGAACGAAAGACGGAATACGGCTCCCTTCAGTGAACCACGATCCAAATCGATCATGATGAGATGAATCTTACGGCGGTCGCCTTTTCGTGAGGTGATCCAGTCAGCAGGCCAGTCCGTACAGTCTCGCGCAGCCGCGCAGCCGCACGCGGATCACCAGTGCGCGGCCGACCTGCGGTTGTCGGCGGGCGGTGCCGATGATCCGCGACAGGTCGCGCCGGCCGGCCCAGCTCACCACGTGGTCGAGCGAGTCGCCGGTAACCGGGTCGCCGCTCTGGCAGTCGACCAGCTCCACGGCGATCGAGCCGGCCAAGGCGTCCGCGTTCAGGCTCAGCTCCGGGCGGGCAAAGGCGATCAGCGACGTGGTCAGCGTCCCTTCGGCTCCGTCCGCTTGCTCGAAGATGCCGGCCAGCGGGTCGGGCCGCCGGCGCAGACCGGCTTATCCAGGCCGGCTGACGTCGATGACGACGACCGAGATCCGGCGGCGCTCCTGGTCCGTGAGGGACTCCTTCAGGCGGTTCTCAAGCTCGGACGGATCGGCAGGAAGAGCGCCGCTGGCCGGCGGTTGCGTATAGCCCCCGAACCATAACACCACGTAGATGCCGTGACCGCCGGTGGCCGGATCGATCGTGTACTGCGCGATCAACTGGGTGCGCGCGGCGCGCCAAAGGTCCCGATGTCCGTTTTTCTTGATCTCTACCGGCGCCTGGAAGTCCCGGTATGCGATGCGGATATCGGCCCGCTTGTCGTTGGCGTATTGTCCTTCCGGCTGCGCGTCCACGCCCCTCGGAAGGAGGTGTCGCAGATCGGACAACAACGCGTCACGACAATGGTCTTCGTGCTTGGGAGTCGGTTCTCTGTCGCTCGGCTCGTTCCAGTACTGGCGCCAGTCGTCGGTATTCCCCGTTCGTATTACGCGCGCCAACTCGGACAGCAGATCGGTCACCAGCGCTGCCAAGTCGCCGGCGTTGGCGGGCGCGCCGCCGCTCAACGTCTTGCATATCTCGTCGGCCGAGGGATGGCGGTACTCGGCGTCGCGGCGGAGCGCCCGCTGGCGGTCGAGAGCGGCACGCAAGTAGCAGCGCCATGGCCTGAGCTCTCGGTTCGATGCGAGCTTGTCCAGCGCATGGCCGCTTTCACGATCGCCCCGCGCCGCAAGCGTCTGCACCAGGGAGCCGAATTGCGACCGAGGATCGCGAAACGACGGAAGCTCCGGATTGGCGGTAGCGGACTTCGTGATCGATATGCCAAGCAATTCGATGATCCACGCCAGTACCGCAGTGGGCTGCCGGTCGGCCGGGACTGCGCGGTCGCTGCACACGAAGCGCACCAGCTCGTCGATGAGTCGCTCGCGGCTGCCGATGAACTCCTGCAAACGACTCAGGTACCGATCCAGGGCAATCGACTGAATTTTTGGGGGATGACAAGCGTGGTCTGATTGGTATTCTCTTATAGAGCAATAGCATGGCTCTGGGAGGGGCAAGCAGATGAGCGCAGTTCAATCCGCAGATTCCGAGCACACCATCGAGTTCTTGGACAGCTTCGCCGACCTGGACGACCCGCGCCAACAGGCCAAGGTGCTCTATCCGTTGGAGGAGATCTTGCTGCTGTGTCTGTGCGCGGTGCTCAGTGGCGCCGATTGCTGGGTGGATGTCGCCCTCTACGGCCGGCAGCGGCTGGCATTCCTGCGCCGCTTCTTGCCGTTCAAACACGGGGTCCCGTCGCATGACCAACTGGGGATCGTGTTCGCCAAGCTGGACGCCAAGCAGTTCCAGAGCTGTTTCATCGGCTGGGTGGAGCGGTTCACGACCGCGGTGCGCGGGGTAGTGGCGGTAGACGGCAAAACCATGCGCCGTTCGTTCGACCGCGCCGCCGGGCAGGGGCCGATCCATATGATCTCGGCGTGGAGTGCACGCCAACGGCTGGTGTTGGGGCAACGCAAGGTGGACCGGAAGTCCAACGAGATCACCGCGATCCCGAAGCTGCTGGAGTTGCTGGAGCTCCGGGGTGCGGTGCTGACCCTCGATGCGCTGGGCACGCAGCGTGCCATCGCCGCCCAGATCGTTGCCCAGGAAGCGGATTATGTGTTGGGGCTGAAAGGAAATCAGGGGACCCTGCACGAAGAGGTGGCGCTGCTGTTCGACGAACAGCAGGACGGCTTTGCCGGGCACGAGGTCAGCGAGCATCGCACCCGCCAGAAAGACCACGGGCGCTTGGAGACGCGGCGTGTGGTAGCGACCGAGCAGATCGGGTGGCTGCAGGACAGCCACGCTTGGCCGGGGCTGCGCAGCATCGCGAAGGTGGAGAGCCGGCGTGAGTTGCTGGTCGAGGGCAAGGTCGAACAGGAGACGCGGTACTATCTGAGTTCGTTGCCGGGCGACGCGGAACAGATCGGCACGGCAGTGCGGAGCCACTGGGGGGTTGAGAATGGGCTGCACTGGGTGATGGACATGGTATTTCGGGACGACGAGTGCCGCATACGAACCCAGCACGCTCCGGCCAACTTCGCCACCATCAAGCATATGGCCAGCAATCTGCTGCGGCGCGGCAAGGGCAGGCACAGCATGCGATCCAGTCGCCACCTCGCGGCGTGGAATGAGGACTTCCTCTACTCGCTCCTCACCAAGTAATGCTGCTGCTGTTCAGTCGATTGCCCTGGGGTACCGATCGGGATTCGCTATCGCACCGAACGCCAGCCAGTGTACTCGCTGGGTATCGACTATCGAGGTTCTCTTCAGCTTGTCCCCGATCAGCCGAAGCGCGGCGTCCTTGTCGTATGAAAGGGCGGCGCGCAGGACCTCGTCGAGCATAGCCAAGCCCTCCACCCGAGCGCAGCGCAGCGGAAAGGAGCGCAGCAGCGGCAGCGCCGCGTAGCGTGCGACCGCCGCGTATTCCCTCTCGGCAAGTCGGTTGGCGATATCGTCCCCGTACGAGCCGGAGCGCATCTTGGCCCGAACGGACTGCACGAGTACCTCGGCGGCGATCGCCGGGTCCGTGCGAAGCAGCCGGTGCTCCCGGTCCCGGCTCGTGGAATTGATCATCGTGCAAAACTGAAACGCATATGCCCGCCGCAGTTGGCGGTCGTCCAGTTGGCGGAGGTCGTCCATTTCATCGATCCCGGCCAGAAACGGCAGCGCGATGGCGTACTGCTCTCCGGCTGCAAGGCTCACGATGTCGCCGGAGTCGGGGAGATCATCCAGTAGCGGCGCGGCGCGCAGCGCCGCCAGCGACGTATCGATCAGGTACTGATCGCCGTCGAACAGATCGTCAAGCCGTTGACGCGGATCCTCGCCTTGCACGGCGGAAGACCAGCCGAAGTAAACGCTGCCGAGATCGCGCAGCAATCGCTCAGGGCCTCGATTTCGTCGCAGCGCGTCCACGTGGGCTCGAACGTCATCGACGAAGGCCCGCCGCAGGCGTTCCGTCTCGATCCGGTGACCACGTTCGCTCCGCTGAGCATCGAAGTCTTCCGGTCTGAGGTCACAGCGGAGACACGGGGCAAGATGGCGCCGCAACCGCTCGTTCAGACCGGAGCGCTCGATGATAATCTCCAGCGACAAGCCGCGATCGTATTCCTGGCCGGCTACCGCCGTGCATGCGTTCCGCAGGTAGTAATCGATCGCTTCACCGGAGTCACAGGAAGTCGCCTGGTCCAGGCACCAGCGTCCGAAATCGGGTGGAAAGCGTGATCCGTATAGCAGCTCGCGCACTCTGCGGTACGCGACGCCGCCGGAAAAGTCGCGAACGCACTTCTGGACAACCGCTTTTTGAATACGGGGGCGCTGTTCGAGCCATCTTCGAATGCGCCCCGCTGGCTCCCGCGACGACAAACGTCGTTCTGGAAACATGTCGACGCTCAACCACGCAATAAGGCGCTCGATGCGGAGTTGGTCTCCCCAGGCTTCGATGCCGCGGGCCAGTATCTCGATCGGAAGGTCCTGCAGGTGACGGTCTATCAGAGCGGACTTCATGGTCGAGCCGCGTGCAGCCAAGCTATCGAGCAGGTTTGCGACGTCTTTGTCGGTCGATCGAGCGAGCAGATCAATATGCCAGAAACGGCTGCCATATTCGAATGTATTACCCTTGTATTCGGTTAGATATCTCCACACTTCGCAGGATGACAGGGCATGAGGGTAGAGATGGGTCAAGGCGACATCGGTCAGGTTGTCGTCGTGATCTTCAATTTCACTGCCGAAAATGTCCGCCAGGAGTTTTGTCATGACTCGCGTCACGTCGGGATGATCCGCGCGATTATGGACGAATGCCTGCAACGCCATTCGCCGGAAATGCGGCTTGATTTTCTCGTCGTACACGATGCGGAGCAGAGCATCAGTGATCCCGGCAAGCGGCGTACCATGCATCAGCTCCAGCAATACGAACTGCATCAAGGCGGGATCGGCTTCGATGGAAGACACCAGAATCGTCCTGAATACCGGCTCCATCCCAGCGTCGGAGATGGCGCCTATCGCCCATAGGGGCCATTCTTTCGAGTACAATCTCGATGGTTCGCGATGCAGTGATTCCAGCAGAAGTCGCTTGTCGTCGACGGAGAATTGGCGTACGTCGCCATACGAAATAACGCCGATCGGATCTCGTTCGATAATTTCCCTACGGGTCTGTTTGCATAGGGCCGCGAGCCAGGCGGACACCCCGCGCTGACCGGTGACGACGATGCCGTCGTCGCCGGTCAAGAAGGCTATGACCCTCTGCGCCGGAAGACCGGCGTCGATGATCCGGGCAAGGTGCTTGGCGCCGAGAAACTCGGCGATGTACCGGTGAACCGGGACAAGGCGTCCGCGGGAGTCGGTCGTGAACAGTTTGGTGGCGAGCGCCCGATGAAGAAGAGACGTACCAGGGTACCCGCATCGATTGGGCGCCAAGTAGTCGCCGTCCGCTTGCTGGTCGTCGAGAGCGTACCCGGCGGCGCCGGAGATGGCGAGAACCGCGCACAGGCGCCCCGCGGCATCGAGGATGTTGGCCGGCGCAAGTGGATTGGAAGCGATCAGATGTTCGTCGTTGCGCTCGTCGATCATGTTCGAGCATGCCTTCTCGAACAGATCGAGGCGGCTCGCTGGCCAACCGCGCTCGCCGGCAACGACATTCGCCAGCAGGATCAGACTCTGCGGATTGTAGAGCATACCATCCACGCCTCGGTCTCGCGCGGTATCGATGAACGCACCGGCGTCGGCGATGTCGGCTCGGTCATTCAAAATCTGCATGACGTCGGTTTCCGACAGTGGATCGAGCCGCAGAACCGTGACCGTGGCGCCTTGCGGCGTAACGGACGAGAGATGCGCGCAGTCGTTTTCCCCTCGCCAGTCTGCCGGCCGGCACGAAAGACGATAGCGTGGGCTGCCCAGCCGATGGAGGCGCCGGCGAATCTCGTCGAACGGGGTTCGGGCGTCGGGCGTCCCGGCGCGCACTTCATCCAGGCCGTCGATAAACAGGGTCTTGTCGCGCCACCTGGAACGGTCGTCCATGTCGAAGGTCGTGAAATCACGGGCCGTGATCAGCGTCGCTCGGTCGCCAAGCGCTTCGCATTCGGTGCGGAAGGCGGTGGTCTTGCCGCCGCCCGGGTCGCCGAGGAGCACGTACGCCGGGCCGTCGCGATACGACCGCAACGACCGTGACACCGGCTCATCGCCGTCCCGCCGGAACTCGGTAACGTTCCGAGGGACGATCGACATTACGCTTCCTGAAACCATGTAGAGGCGGGCTCCGTCAGGAACTCGTTGAGCGGGATGCCGTCCGCCCCAACCAGCAGGGAGCGCGAAGACCCGCGGAAACGGTCCATGAACGCATCCAGGCCTCGCTTGTCAGCGCGCCGCGGCGTGCTCTTCACTTCGATGGCGACAAGTTTGCGCCCGCGCTGCAGGACGAAGTCGACCTCGCGCGAACCGTCCCGCCAATAGCGGACGCGCGTATCGGAAGCCGCGGTGTTGCATAGATGCGCTCCCACGGCGCTCTCCACCAAACGGCCCCAGAACGTGCGGTCAGCCTGCGCCTCGGCGAAGGAATAGCCGGAGCCGGCGGTCATCAGGGCGGTGTTGAGCACGTTGAGCTTGGGGCTGGAAGCGCGGCGCGACACGGCGCTACCGGAATACTTCTGCAAGCCGGCGACCATGCCGGCGTTCCCCAGCAGGTCAAGATAGCGCGCCATGATGATCGGAATGTAATCTATTGAGTGATTTTACTCAATAGCTACATTCCGCAGTGCCGTCGGATCGGCGTGTAGACGAGTTGACGTGGGCACCACGTCAGCAGGCCAGTCCGTACAGTCTCGCGCAGCCGCGCAGCCGCACGCGGATCACCAGTGCGCGGCCGACCTGCGGTTGCCGGCGGGCGGTGCCGATGATCCGCGACAGGTCGCGCCGGCCGGCCCAGCTCACCACGTGATCGAGCGAGTCGCCGGTAACCGGGTCGCAATCGGCAAAGCCGTACCCCGGCACCGGGTCGCCGCTCTGGCAGTCGACCAGCTCCACGGCGATCGAGCCGGCCGAGGCGTCCGCGTTCAGGCTCAGCTCCGGGCGGGCAAAGGCGATCAGCGACGTGGTCAGCGTCCCTTCGGCTCCGTCCGCGGCGGCCAGCGCCGCCCAACGGTCGCGCCGCAGCATCGCCAGGCCGAACGCCGAACGGGTCACGCGCGCGCCGTCGGTGGTCGGCTCGCCCCAGAGGTGGCCGGCGTTCTTGCCGTAGTAGAAGATGAACACGTCGTCGCCCACGACCTGCGGATTGAAGGGGATGATGCAGCCGTCGTCCCAGGCCGGCGGCTCGATGGGGCGGATGAAGGGCTCACGGTCGACCCGGGTCCAGCGCCGTGCGTCGCGGGAGTAGACGAGCTGCGGCACCACCGACATCACGCCGCGGTCCTGTCGCATCACGGCGGAGGCGCCGAGCAGCCCCACGAAGGCGCCGTCGGAGGCGGTGACCGTGGCGAGTTGGTCGAACTGCGTGCCCGGCGGGTCGTCCGCGTCCGGCGCCAGCACGCATTCCGGAAACGTCCAGTCGTCGAAGTCGGTCGAGAAGCTGGCGCCGATCACCCGGTGCTTGGGCATGATGCGCGGCCGCTGCCACAGCACCCACCGGTGGGTGTGCGGATCGTAGCCGTGCAGGATCGTGTTGTCGGTGATCAGCGCCCCCGACCCGGCCCAACCGTCCCGCTGGCGCCACGTCAGCCCGTCGGCCGAGTAGGCGACGTACACGCCGCACGCCAGATTCCGGCCGCAGGTGCGGTACCACTCGTCTTCTCCATCCGGCCCGGTCCAGGTCAGCTCGCCGGGCCGTCGCGGATGGCGGTCCAGCCCGATCGCCTTGTAGCGTCGCGCCGGGTCGGGATCGCGCGGGTCCTTGGCAACGCTCCACAGCACCGCGGCCGACTCGCCGACTCCCTCCAGCCGCAGCAGGTTGTTGGCGGTCGAGCCGGCGAACTCGGTGAGGCCCAGGTTCGGCCGCTCCCAGGTCAGGCCGTCCCGGCTCTCCGCATAGGCCCAGCGCCGCTTGGCGCCGGCCGGCGCGTCCGGCAGCGCAGGATCGTAGGCGGGATACCAGCACTTGAAGCGGGATTCCTCGGCGTCCCACCGGATGCAGTTGCGGCCGATCAGCCCCAAGCCCTCCCACGGCGCCTCGGGCGCAAGCACCGGTCCGCCGACGGCGTGCTCGACGGTGCCGGTCGCGCGGCGCAGTCCGTCCAGCCGGCCGACGTGCAGGTCGTCCAGGAACAGATAGGTGCGCGGCGGATAGATGCCGGTGTCGTGCGGCAAAGAAGGAGGCAACGGAGCAGGCGAGGACGTCGAGCTCATTCGCGGCAGCGAGGAGCGTACCCGGTTTCCTCAGGTTTGGCGACAGCCCGGACGGGGTTGTCGGGACCGAGCGGCGGTAGCCTCGCCGGCGAAGCCGGCGCGATATGAAGCCGGCGCGATATAATGAACGAGGAATCCGCACATGATAATGAACGAGGGGGCCGCAAATGGCGCAAGGTGACGTTCTGCGTTCGGAGAAGCGGGAGTACCGGGAGCCGGCGACCGGCGCGAGGGTGGTGCAGCTCACCGACTCCCCCTGCTACAACGTCCACCCCTACTACAATCAGGAAGGGTTCGTCGGCCGCTCCGAACGGTTCGTGTTCGCTTCCAACCGATCGGGCAAAGGTCAGATCTACGCGGTGGCAACCGCCTCCGGCGCGATCGTGCAGCTCACCGATTCCGAGGACCCGCCGGTGCTGGCCGGCGTGCAGGAGCGGGCCGGTGGCGGACACGGCTCGGCCGGCCTCACCTGCGACCCGGCGCGCGGTCGCGTCTACTACAGCCGCGGCAAACGGGTCTGCTGCCTCGATATCGAGACCCTGCGCGAAGAGGTCGTGGCCGAGTCGCCGCCGGGCTGCGGACCGCTGGGCGGTCCCGACCTGTCGAGCTGCGGGCGGTACCTGGTGCTGGGCTGCCGGCCCGAGCACGCGCCGACGTGGCCTTGGCGGGAAGAGAACCGCTACCGCCACGGCAGCGAGACGCTGGTGGTGCTGTGCGACCTTGAGGAGCGGCGGCAAGCGGTGGTCTACCACGGCCCGAGCGCGGAGAACCGCGCCGCGGCCGACAGCCACCTGTTCATCTGCCGCGGCGACCCCTCCTACCTGTTCTTCGGCAGCTACACCCGCACGCAGCCCACCGGCCTGAAGACCATGTGGTTCATGCGGGTCGACCTGGAACGCATGGTGCCGCTGCAGGACCCGCTGCCGATCTTCGACCAGCAGCCGTTCGAGATGGTCAACCACTACTACCCGGCGCCCGACAACCACGTCGAGTCGCTGCTGTTCACGCTCACCGACCGCGACCGAGACGGTGTCCCGGTAAGCCCGGTGCGGCGCGTGGAGATGATCGACATCGACCTGATCAACCGCGTGGAGCGCCGCCGGGTCTTCCCGGGCCGCGAGCCGATACACTGCAAGTGCAACTCCAAGGCGGATATGTGGGTGGGAGACGCCGCCGATCCCGGACCGTACTGGTTCGAGGGGCGGGGTGACCTGGATCGCTACGCAGACGCGGGGGAGGGCAAGGCCGCCGAGCCCCCGGCGTCGTCCGCGCGCCTCGACCCGGCCGCCACCGGGCCGACCGGCTACCGCTGGCCGCAGGCGCACCGCTGGATCGGCATGTTCCGAACGCGCGGGCCGTTTGTCGAGATGCGTCCCTTGGCGCGCCACGACACGGTGTGGCGCTGCTGCCATCCGCATCCGGTGTTCTCGCCTGACGATCGCTGGGTGGCCTATGGATCCGGCGACCGCCGGCAGTCGCAGCTCTTGCTGGCCGAGGCGGTCTGGCCGCGGTGGATGGCGTGAGGCGGGAGCGGCAGCGGCTGGCCGGTGCCGGCGACGTGCGCCTTGCCAAGTTCGACCCGCTGCCGCGAGTGCTGTTCTTCGACGACTTCGACGAAGGGATCAACGGCTGGTGCGAGTTGGTCGGCAATCACGACAACGACCTCGACAACATCCGGCCGCTGGTGCGCGATCTGCGGCCGGCGCAGCTCAGCACCTGCACCTTCTTCGATATCGGCACGCACGGCAGCTTCGATGGCGTCTACTCGCTGAAGCTCGCCACGCGGCCGCGGGTGAACCACATGAACCAGCTCATCAAGCGGGTCACCTACGTCCGGCGCGGGCTGGTGCGGCTGGAGACCTGGTTCACCTACAAGGCGGAGACCGTATTCGATCCGGCGCTCACCGGCCCGAGGCAGTGGGACGGCAACTACCACCCGGTGGAGGCGATGTTCGGCGATTTCTGCTTCAGCAACGACGTCAACGACGGTCCGGACGGCAAGCGCCACCACTGCGCGCTGCGCTACGTCAACACCGATTTCGAAGGCAACTTCGTGCGCAAGTGGATGTACAAGACGTCGCTGCAGGTGACCACCAGGATGCAGCTCGCCGGCATGCCGGCGCCTACCGACTACCACACCGTGCATCCGGACGATTGGGAGGAGGTGCCGGGCGGCGCGTTCTCCCTGTGCCACAACGAGGTGCCGACCAAGATCAACTGGAACTACCTGAGCTGGACGTTCGACACGGCGGCGCGCCGCAACGTCGAGCTGCGGGTGAACGACCGCGCGCTCGATCTGCGCGAGCTGCCGGTTCCCGTCTACGACCACCCGTACTACGGCTGCGACCGGCTGCTGAACTTCTGCGTCGACGTGCGCACGCACCTGCCGGTGCGCAACTTCCTGTTCCTGGACTCGGTCCTGGTCAGCGTGGATTGGTGAGATGCTGCGCCGCTTTCATACTGCGGTTCTGGAGAAGAACGAGACCTGCGAACACGCATTCGCCACCGAGCCGATGGAGTGCGGCTGGGCGAGCGAGGCGACTTGGTTCCTGCGCGTCGCGGAGCTGGATGCCGGCACCATGCTCCACGGGCAGGCGCAGGTGTCGCCGGATGGTCTGGGGTGGTGTGACAAGGCCGGAGCCGCGCTGGCGGTTCCGGCGATCGGCCTCTACCAACTGGAGGTACGCCACTTCGGTGGCTGGCTGCGGCTGCGTTGCGACGTGCGCGGCGACGCACCGCGCGTCAAGCTCACGATCTACTTGGCGCTCAAGGAGTGATCTATGCTCCTGCCGCGAGCGCCGCGAAAACGCCGACCCGGGTGATCCATCATGCTTGAACGAATCTACGTCGACAATTTTCGATGCCTGACCAATTTCGAGCTCGCGCTCGACGACGGGAACGTGTTCCTCGGCGCCAACGGCACGGGAAAGACCTCGGTGCTTACGTTGTTGCGCAGGATCCAGCGCCTGATCGCACGCGGAGCGAGGGTCGACGAGGTATTTCCGGCGCGCGACCGCACGTCGGGCGCGTACAGAAAGGAACAGCGGTTCGAAATCCGTACCTGCCTGGAAGGCCAGACCTATGATTACGGTTTGACGGTAGAGCACGATTTGGCACGTGACAGGATGAGGATCGCCGAGGAGACGCTCGCGCACGACGGCCGACCGATCTTCGAGTTCCGGGCTGGTCAAGCTCAACTGTACCACGACGACTATAAGTCGGGTCCTGCATATCCTTTCGATTGGACCCTTTCCGGCATCGGAGCCTTGTATGCGCGCCACGACAACCGCAAGCTCACGCGATTCAAGAAGGATATCCAGAACTACATCATCGTCCAACCGTGTCCGCCTCTCTTCAAACCGGAGACCAGCTCCGAAGACGAATATCTCGAGCCGCTGATGGATAACTTCGTCGGCTGGTATCGTCATTTTTCGTTGGAGAACATGGGTGCCATAGGAACGCTCTTCGATGCGCTTCGAGAATCGATGCCGGCCTTCGACTCGGTCCGATTGAAGGAGTCCGGTGAGGACTCGCGCGCTCTCAAAGCCGTATTCCGCAGTCCATCCAAGAGTACGATCGACTATGGTTTCGACCAGCTTTCCGACGGCCAACGAGCCTTGATCGCGCTGTACAGCCTGATACTGCTTACGGACGATCGGCGGGTCTCCCTGTTCATCGACGAGCCGGATAACTACCTTTCGCTGAGGGAGATTCAGCCCTGGCTGGCGCAGGCCATCGAGCGTTGCGGCACGTCGCTGGAACAGGTGATCGTGGTCTCCCATCATCCGGTGGTCCTCGACTACATGGCAGGCGCCCGCGGCCGGTGGTTCTATCGCGACAGCGATGGTCCGGTACGCGTGAGCCAGGAGCCGAGGGCGACGGTCGACGGACTGTCGGTTTCACAGACGATCGCCCGCGGATGGGATCGATGAGCGCGAGCATAATATTGCTGTGTGAGGATTTACAGACGGATAGGGGCCTGTCACCCACTCGCAGAAAAGCTGTATCGAATGTGCCATGAAAGACAACGGCTCGATCCTTCGGCTCCGCAGTCACTGAGAGAGGCGTGTGGGGAGTACCCGAAGCTCAGCGGTGTGCTCCGTGGACCCCCGGCCCGCTATCGCTCCGGCTGATAGATGGCGGGCGTGACGCTGGCCCGTACCACGTCGCGGATCGAACGGCCGGCCGGCAGGGCGCCGGTGGCGCGCGCCTGGACCAGCAGGTTGCCGATCGCGGTCGCCTCGGCGGGTCCGGCCACGACGGTGCAGCCGCACGCTTCGGCGGTGAGACGGCAGAGCAGGGCGTTGCGCGCGCCGCCGCCGACGATGTGCAGGACCGGCAGGCGCTCGCCGACCAGTGCCTCCAGCGTGCGCAGCTTCCGCCGGTACGCCTGCGCCAGGCTCTCCAGAATCAGACGCACCGTCTCGCCGCGGGTGCGGGGCGCCGGCAGCCCGCGGTTCCGGCAATGGCGGCGGATGCGGTCCGGCATGTCATCGGATCGCTGCGCGAACGCCGGGTCGTCGAAGTCGACGACCGGCTGCGCGGACCGGGCGGCCTCCGCCTGCCGCGTCAACTCGTCATAGCCGGCGGGGCTTCCTGCGTCGCGCCACGCCCGTTCGCACTCCTGGAGCACCCACAGGCCGGTCAGGTTCTTGAGGAAACGGACGGTGCCGTCGATGCCGGCCTCGTTGGTGAAGTTCGCCTGGAAGGCGGCATCGGAGAGCAGCGGCGCAGTCCGCTCGACGCCCAGCAACGACCACGTGCCGGAGCTGACGTAGGCCCACGGCGGACCACCGCCGGCATCCGCCGGCACGGCGGCGACCGCGCTTGCGGTGTCGTGCGAGCAGCCGGCCACCACGGCTACCCCCTCGGCGGTGCGTCCGATCGGCGTGCTCGGCGGCACGATTGGCGGCCACGTTCGCGGGGCGAGTTCCAGGCGCCGGATCAGATCGAATGCCCAATCGCCGCTGCGCACGTCCACGAGCTGGCTGGTGCTGGCGAGCGTCAGTTCGGCCACCGCTTGGCCGCCGAAGCGATAGTGGAAATAGTCGGCGATCATCAGCCGCGTAGCGGTTCGGGCGGTCATGTCCGGTTCCAGGATGCGGTCGGCCAGCGCCTGATAGAGGGTGTTGACCTCCATGAACTGGACGCCGGTGGCGGCGTACAGTTCGCTCCGCGGGACCTCCGCCAGCGCCTGCGTCATCATCCCGGCGGTGCGCGGGTCCCGGTAGCAGTACGGGGCGCGCACGGGAACGCCGTCGCGGTCGAGCGGCACGTAATCGACCCCCCAGGAGTCGACCGACAGGCTGGCCAGCGCCGGCGCCGCGCGGCGCGCTCGCTCGTAACCGGTGCGCAGCTCGTCCCAGAGCGCCTCCAGGTCCCAGGTCAACCGCTCGCCCCGCTCGCGGACCGGCGTGGCAAAGCGGTGCACCTCGTCGACGCGCAGGCGGCCGCCGGCGAGCGTACCGAGCATGGCGCGGCCGCTGCCGGCGCCCAGGTCGAAGGCCAGATGGGTGCTTGCCATTGGAGCCGCTCGGATTCGAGGGTACCGTGAAGGCGGGGTTCTGACATGGCGCACGACAGCGGCAGGCGTCGCGCCGCGGCGGTCACCGGCGGCGCGGCCGGCATCGGCTTGGCGGCCTGCCGGGAGTTCCTGGACCGCGGGCTTGCGGTGGCGATCGTGGACCGCGACGCGGAGGCGGCTCGGAAGGCGGCGGACGGGCTGCGGGAGGCGGCGGCGCGCGGCGGCTCGGGGAAGGTGATCGCGGCGTCCGCCGACGTGCGCGACACGGCCGCGGTCGACGCCGCCATCGACGCCGTCACCGGCGAGCTGGGCGGGCTGGACGTGCTGGTCAACTGCGCCGGCATCACCGATCGCGCGCCGGCGGCGGAGATGGCCGACGCGTCATGGTCCCGCATGCTGGATGTCCACCTGACCGGGACCTTCCGGTGCTGCCGGGCGGCGTTCCCGGCGCTCTGCGACTCCGACACGGCGGCGATCGTCAACGTCTCATCGGTGGCCGCCCGCCTGGGCTTCCCGCTGCGCGTCTCTTACTGCGCGGCCAAGAGCGGCATCGAGGGGTTGACCCGCTCGCTCGCGGTGGAGTGGGCCGCGCGCGGCATCCGCGTCAACGCGGTGGCGCCGACCTGGGTGCGCACCGCGATCCTGGAAGATGCGGTGGCCGCGGGCGTGCTCGACGAGGCGAAGATCGACGCCATCACGCCGTTCGGCGGCGTGGTCGAGCCGTTCGAGGTGGCCAAGGCGATCGCGTTCCTGGCCTCGCCCGATGCCCGCATGATCACGGGTCAGTCGCTGCCGATCGACGGCGGCCTGACGATCAACCCCAACGTCTGAGCGCAGTCTGGCGACAAGCCGGGCCCGGTCGCGTACGGTGGAGCTATGAAGGTAACTTCCAAGGAGGTGTTCGTGCGGTCGCCTGGTCCCGGCATCGGGGTGACCGGCGCCGCCTATTACACGCGCGCCGCCGGCCATGAGCTGGTGAGCGTCCACAGCCATCACTCTCGCTCCGATACCGCCGATCTGGCCGTCTACCGCCGCTCCCCCGACGGCGGCGCCACCTGGGGGCCGGTGACCGAGGTCGCTACCGGCGAGCGGCGCGCCGGCGGCATGTGGCGGCGCTATCCGCGCGCCGGCTACGTGGACGCGGCCACCGATCGCTACGTCACGGTACGGGTCGAGGGGGTGCTGCCCACCGACGAGCCGCTGGAGGGCATGCGGCAGTGGATGCTGCACTACGCGGTCTCGGAGGACGGCGGTCGCACCGATCTGGTCGATGAGCCGGTCATCCACGCCAGCAGCGACGCCGGCGCCGCGTTCCACGCCGAGCACCCGCTTCCGGGGGTATGGCGCGGGCGGGCCGGGGTGATGCTGGGCGACCTGACCTGCGTGCCGCTGACGTTGCGCGGCGGGCGCGATGCCGGCGACATTCTGGTGCCGTGCCAGATCTGTCCGGTGGGGCCGGACGGCACTTTCCTCAACAAGGGCGGCGGCTTCACGTTCCACGACTCGGCGGTGTTGCACGGCCGCTGGGTGGACGGCGGGCCGCGCCTGAGTTGGCGGCTGTCGGAGCGCGTCATCGGCGACGCCGGGCGCTCCACCCGCGGATTCCTGGAGGCGACCATCGCCGAGGTCACGCCCGGCCGCGTGCTGATGGTGATGCGCGGCTCCAACGACGTGCGGCCGGAGCTGCCGGGCTACCGCTGGTACGCGATCTCCGAGGACTGCGGCTGGACGTTCGGCGCGGTGCGGCCGTGGACCGATACCGCCGGCGCGCCGCTCCATTCGCCCAGCGCCTGCTCGCAGCTTCTCGACCATTCGGACGGCCGGCTGTTCTGGCTCGGCAACCTGTGCGAAGGCAATCCGCGCGGCAACAGCCCGCGCTACCCGATCGTGATCGCGGAGGTGGAGCGCGACAGCGGCCTGCTTCGACGCGACACGGTCACCGTCATCGACGACCGGCAGCCGGGCGAATCCGAACGCCTCACCCTGTCCAACTTCTACGCCCGCGAGGAGCGCGGCAGCGGCGACATCCTGCTCTACCTGCCGCGCTATTATGCGCGGGTCAGCACCTTCGAGGCCGACAACATGGTGTACCGGATCGCAGTGGAACCGGCCTGAACGCGCCGGCCGGACGACTCCGCGCGCGGGCGGAGTCGATCGACGGCTCCGTTCATACCGCCGGCGGCAGCCGGACCGTTCGGCCGGCCGAGGCGGCGGTCAGTCCGCCGGCGCCGGCGCTGACGGTGGCGATGCCGCCGGCGGCCGGCACCCGCCAAGTGTCGCCGTCGCGCTCCGGCGGCCACGCCGGCGGCGCGGTGCCGGGGCCGGCGATCACGAACAGGGTCAGCAGCCGGCAGCGGCTGCCGTGCGTCTCGGCGGCCACGAAGCTCTCTCTGCGCTGCTCCAGCGGCTCGTTCAGCCGGGTACGGTCGTAGGGCGGGCGATAGCGATGCTCGCCGCGCCGGAACGTGGCGGCGGAGCCGGACAGCGGGCAGATCTGTCCGAGCAGGCGTACCGGGCCGCGCGGACCGGCCGCCTGCGCGCGGAAGCTGCCGGCGGCGTCGATCGCGGCGCGGTCGGCGGTATGCCAGCGCAAGGTGACCGGCTCGGCGGTCGCCGGCTCGCAGTCGTCCAGTACGGCCACCAGGTCGGGGAGCAGATGGATCACGCTCCGCGTCACGCGGATCACGTCCCGGTACGCGCCGGTCAGGTCGATCGACCACGCGGCGCCGTGCTCGCCGATGGCGGTGCGCAGGAAAATGCCGGCGCGCGGCTTCTCGATCCGCATCTCCCGCCCGCCGATCTGCAGCAGGTTGTGACCGGCGACGCCGGCGTTGTAGTAGCGAGCCCGGTGTTCGCCGAAGAAGTCGGCCGGGTAGGAGGATGGGGAGCCCAGGTCGACGATCAGCGGCGCCCCGCCGGCGTGGATGACGAGCTGGCCGTCGTCCAGGTGCTCGTGGATCGGCTCGCGGCCGGCCTTGCCGTGCACGACCACGGCGTCCGCGTCGGTCCAGCTCGAACGGCTGGCCGCCAGGCCGCCCCAGCCGGGAAACGCGGCGCCGAGCGGCAGATCGTCCCGGCCGCCTGCGGCCCGGCCGGGCGGGGCGGCGGCCAGCGTCGGGTCGTACCACAGCAGATCGAGCGCATCGACGTGCGTGAGGTCGCCGGGATCGACGAGCCCGTACGTCTCCATGAACCACTGCAGCAACCCGTCGCGGGCCGCCGCGGCGATCGGCGCAAAGTAGCCGATCAGGAGCGGCGCCTGCCGGTGGGCGTCGCCGAACGGGACCGTGTGCCCCGGCGGTACGGTGGCGTGCATCAGCCAGCGGCAGGCGTGCGGAAACGGATGGCCGGCCAGCCGGTCTTCCTGCCCCCCGGTGAACGAGTGGCGCGCGGCGAAGTACCTGACCGGATAGTGCAGGGAGCCGGCGTAGCCCACCGATTCGTTGAACTCGCCATTCGGTCCCAGGACGCTCAGGTAATGCTCCATGCGCGGCTGCGCCATCTCGACCAGGAGATCGGACCGGTCGTGGTCGGCGCCGAGCACCATGCCGGCGATGCCCAGCCCGCCCACCACGACGGTCATCCAGTTGCTCGGCCGCGTGAGCCAGTGCGGCTTCGTCCCGGCGGTGGCCAGATAGGGGCGGATGGCGCAACGGTCGAGCCCCTCGACGATCATCGCCCGCTCGGCCGCGCTCAGGTGCGGGTACAGCCAGTCGTAGGTCAGCGCCACCCCAGCGCCGAGCTGACCGGTGCGCAGGTCGGCGGCGAACACTTCGTGGGCGAAGTCCAGCCACTGCGGCCACCGCTGCGGATCGAACAGCGCCTCCATCTGGGCCAGCGCGTCCTGGCGAAAGCGGTCGTCGCCCGTGACGACGCAGACCAGCGCGGCGCGCAGCAATCGGCGCACCACCGCCTGGCAGATGGCGTTGTCCGCGTTGGCGTGCGTGATCTGCTCGGCCGGGCGGCCGGGGAGGGCCGTGCCGGGCAGCAGCGGATCGGTGCCGGCGGCGTCTCGAGCGCCCGCGTGAACCGTCCTCCACAGGCGCGCCCCGTACTCGCTGGCGATCGCTTCGCGAAGCTGATCCAGGGATCGCCGGCTCGGTCCCTTCTGCTCGCCCAGAAAGATCGAGGGGTGCGTCGTGGTCATCGGCTAGCCGATTTCCTTCATCAGCGGCACGCCGATCTCTACTGCTTGAGGGCGCCGATCAGGATGCCTTTGACGAAATAGCGCTGGATGAACGGGTAGATGCACACGATCGGCAGGGTGGTGACGATGATCGACGCGGCGCGGAACGCCTGGATCGGTACCGGGTCGCGCTCCACCTCCAGCAGCAGGTCCTGCAAGCTGCGGTCGCGGCTGATGTCGGTGATCTCCAGCGTGATCAGCATGCGCCGCAGCAGGACCGTCAGCGGCATCAGGCGCTCGTCGTTCATGAAGATGAACGGCGAGAAGAAGTCGTTCCAGATCGCCACGACGCGGAACAGCGCCAGGGTGGCGATGATCGGCTTCGAGAGCGGCATGACGATGCGGAACAGCACGCGGAAGTCGCCGGCGCCGTCCACGAAGGCGGCTTCGCGCAACTCGCTGCCGAGGCTTACCATGTGGGTCCTGAACCAGACTATGCCGAGCAGGTTCACCGCTCCGGGCAGCACCATCACCCAGATCGTGTCGAGCAGTCCCAGCGTTCGGTACAGCAGGTAGGTCGGGATCAGGCCGCCGGAGACGAACAGGGTCAGCACGTACACCATGGTTGCCGGCTTGTTCAGCCAGAAGCGGATGGTGAGCGGGTAGGCCACCAGAGCGATGGCCAGGATGTGGATCACCGTGCCCAGCGCCGCGTAGCGCACCGAGTTGTAGTAGGCGCCCACCAGCTCGGGGCTCTGCACCACCATCCGGTACGCGTCGATGTTGAAGCCGACCGGGAGGTAGTTGGCGTTGCCGGTGGCTATGCCGGGGCCGCTGCTCGTTGAGAGCGCGAACACGTGGTAGAACGGGAACAGCATCAGGAGCGCGAACACGAACAGGAGGATGACGTTGATGAAGTCAAACCAGTTGTTCCTTACCATCACGGTACCGGGCCTCCTGTCTCGACGTGTCCTACCACAGGCTGTGACCTGTCACCTTGCGGCCGGTGTAGTTCACCGCGACCATGATGAGCAGCGATACCGCCGAATTGAGCACTCCCACGGCGGTGCCGTAGCCGATCTGGCCGCCGGCCAGTCCCACTCGGTACAGGTACGTCTGAATGACGTCGGCGGTCTCGTAGATGCCGGGATTCTGCATCAGGAACACCTTCTCGAAGCCGACGTTGACGATGCCCGTGGTGTTGAGGATGAGCAGGATCATGATGGTCGGCAGCAGCGCCGGCAGCGTGATGTGCCAGACGAGCTGCCAGCGGTTGGCGCCTTCGCAAACCGCATTCTCGTACAGCTCGGGATTGATGCCGGCCAGCACGGCAAGATAGAAGATCGATCCGATGCCGACTCCCTGCCAGACCCCGGAACCGATGTAGAGCGGCCGGAACCATCCCGGCTCCATGAAGAAGTTGGTCACCTCGCCGTCCAGGCTGCCGACGACGCGGTTGACGATGCCGTCGTACGAGAAGAACTCCTTCACCATGCCGATGATCACCACCAGAGCGATGAAGTGCGGCAGGTAGCTGATGGTCTGCACCACCCGCATGTAGGTGGGCAGGCGCAGCTCGTTGAGCAGCAGCGCCAGGACGATCGGCGGCCAGAACCCCCACACGATCGACAGAAACCCCAGGAGCATGGTGTTCCGAATCAGGCGCGCGGCGTACGGGCCGGTGAGGAATGCCGTGAAGTTGTCCAGACCGATCCAGGGGCTCCCCCAGATGCCGTCCACCGGGTTGAAGCGCTTGAAGGCGACCTGCATGCCATAGATCGGCACGTACTGGAACACCACGATCAGCCCCACGCCGACGGCGGTCATCAGGTAGAGGCTCTTCTGGCGCGGGAAGTCGTGGACGATCTGCGCCAACCTGCCACGGCGTGCGGCGGGGTCCGCCCTGCCGCCGGCGGTCGCGGCCTCCTCCCGCGCCGTCGTGGTCGTGGACACCCGCATGGCATGGTGGTACACTGGCACATACAGTCTAGTCAAACGGGAGCGCGCGTCCCGCGCTTCCAGCAGGAGGACCGACCATGACGAGAAACATCGTACGTATGCTCGCGCTGGGCGCGCTGCTGATGGCAGGAGCCGTCGCGTGGGGCGCCGGCCAGGAGGAAGGGACCGGGGCAAGCTCCATGCAGGAGCAGATCACCTTCCCGCTGCCGGAAACGATCACCGTCGACTACACCCTGGCGGAGCACACCACGATCGGTCACTACGCCTTCGCCGACGACGGCCACCCTGGCTTCGTCTGGCTGGAGGAGCAGACCAACATCAACATCAACGACATCCAGATACCCCCGGGAGAGATCGAGGCGAAGTATCAGGTCATGCTGGCCACCGGCGACCTGCCGGACATCTTCAATCCCGGCGGTGCCAACCTGACCAAGGCGGACCTCGACTCCTACGGCGACAAGGGATTCTTCGTCAACATTCTCGACTACGCGCACCTGATCCCCAACTACATGAAGCTGATCGAGGAGGTCGAGCCGCTCCGCAACATGATCACCAAGGACGGCAAGAAGTGGGGCTTCTCCATCTACAACGCCGATCCGATTCCGTTCTCGCTCTCGCTGGCGTACCGGGAAGACCTGTGGGAAGGGATGGACCTGCCGAGCGACACGTGGGAGGACCTGTACGCGGCGTTCAAGACGTTGAAGGCGGAGTTTCCAGATTCCTATCCGGTCAACGCCTGGCAGACCGGCGACCGTTCGGTGCTGCTGTTCATGGCCTCGGCCAACTTCGACACCGATGAGAGCATCTACTTCAACCATACCAACCGGGAGTGGCAGTACGGTCCGCTGGACGCGGAGTACGAGTACTTCCTGGAGTACTTTTCGCGGTTGTGGGCGGAGGAGCTGCTGCACCCCGACACCTTCACCATGAGCTACGACCAGTGGAGCCAGTCGCTGGCCAACCATGAGTCGTTCTTCACTTGGTGGTGGTCGGCGTCCGGCAACTGGTTCAGCCCGGTCACGCAGTTCAATCTGCCGGACTACGGCCCCGGCAAGGAGTGGACGTTCAGCGCCCTGCGCATCCCCAGCCTGGTCGAAGGCGGGCCGCGAGCGCGGTCGACCAACCGCATGCCCTACGGCAACTACGGCTACGTCAAGCTCATCTCCGCGCAGTCCGATTACATCCCGGAGATCATGGCGCTGATGAACTTCCTGGCGGTGGAGAAGAACAGCTACAGCGTCTTCTTCGGCCCGCCCGGCGAATACTGGGACATCGTCGACGGCAAGTACCGGTGGCTCACGCCGGAGATCAAGACCCCGTACAACCCGGAGGGGACGTTGAGCGACGCGGCGTGGTTCGAGCAGAAGTTCGGCGTGCGCACCAGCTTGGCCAACGTCGAGATCGTCGGCATCGACAACCCGCGCATGCAGGCGAACATGACGATCGAGAGCGACCCCGACTACCAGCAGTTCGAGGATGAAGCGCGCCAGTACGTGGCCGACGGCTCCACGCCGCAGCGACCTGAGCCGATCTTCAACTTCACCGCCGAAGAGGCCGACCGCGAGGCGCAGTTGAAGACCGCCCTGGACACCTACGCGCAGGAGCAGTCGATCCTGTTCATCACCGGCCAGCGCCCGCTGAGCGAGTTCGCGGCCTTCCAGGCCGAGATCATGGAGCTGGGCGCCGCGGAGTTGGTCGACCTCTACAAGACCGCATCGAGCCGGTAAACCGCTCGATAGTCCGGACCGGCGGCGGCAACGCCGCCGGTCCGGCGCTCCGCCCGCCGGTCAGTGGTCGAGCGTGAGCCCCTGGCCGGTCACCCGCAGCCGCGCGATCCGGCTGTCGGCCTGCCCGTGTTCCATGATGTGGCCCATGTAGGTCACCAGCACCACGTCCGGCTCGATCTCGACCGCATGCTGGTTTGCCCAGATCGCATAGTCGACGATGACGGGCGCCGACCAGGTGCGGCCGCCGTCGCGGCTCAGGTGCGCCGCGAAGTGCGGGTAGCGGGTCGTCGCCACCAGCGCTCCCGACCGCGTCGCGGTCAGCGAAGGGCAGAAACCCGGAAAGTGACCGATCGCCGCCGGCCGCCAGGTGCGCCCGCCGTCCTCGCTGCCTAGCTGCCACATGTACGGGTCGCGGTCGGGCCGGCCGATCCCGACCAGCACGCCGGGGGCGGCCTCGTCCATGGCCACCTCGTAGTACCGGGCGGCGTAGCGGAGCAGGGCGGGCGGCAGATGCCGTTCGCGCGCATCGGCGTCGCAGAACACCGGCGCCGACCAGCTCCGCCCGTCGTCTTCGCTGCGCAGCGCCATGGCCGCCGCGAACCGGCACTGGGTCGGCAGCGCCGGTTCGCCGGCCGGGCTCACCATCATCGGCAGGACCAGCGAGCCGTCGCGCATCCGTACCGGCGGCCACGGCCCGCCGGCCGTCCACTCGCTTGGCCAGCCGCCGGCGATCGGCGGCGTCGCCGGTCCCTGCCACGTGCGACCCTGGTCGGCCGACTCCCAGGCGCGTAGCGGCGCCTGCGCGTCGTCGTGATCGACGCGCAGGCTCACCCAGACGCCGTCGGCGCGCACGAAGGCGCCGCCCAATCCGCCGTCGCGCGGCGCCGGCTCCGGCGTGCCCCACGTGCGGCCGCCGTCCTCGGTGCGGATCAGGACCGCTCGTCTGGTCTCACCGTGGTTGGGATTGCCGAAGGTCAGATAGAGCGTGGCGCGCCCGGCCCCGCTCTTGAGCAGGGTGGCGTAGCTCTGGTAGGTGTCGGGATCGGTCTCCGCGCAGGGGGTGATCCAGTGGGGCGGGGCCGGCCGCAGCCCGTCCCGACCGCGGGGCGCCTCCGGCGTCCCGTCGATCCGCAGCGCATCGAAGCGGGGCGCTTCGGGATAGGGAGTCTGGATGGAGCCGAGTCCGACGCGGCCGGCCCGCCAAGTGTCGTCCTCCACGTCGGCGGCCGGGATGCCGTCGATCCAGGCCTGCAGGCGCCGGCCGGCGGCGCGTACGCGCACCTCGTACCAGTTGCCCAGGGTCGCGCACAGGCCGGGCACCATCCCGAAGCAGAGATACCGCTGCAGCGGCGTGCCGTCGGCGACCACCATTCCCGCCCAGCACGCCCGCGAACGGAACTGCTGGCCGCCGAACGGGATGTCGAAGGCGTAGAACCGCCGGCTGTCCTGCAGCCGGAACAGGAAGCGGACCGGGTTGCTGGCGCGCAGACGAAAGCGGAAGGCCGCCTCGAAGTCCCCGTATATCGCGTCGTCGCGCACCGCCACGTACTCCACCGCGGCGCCGTCGGGAGGGCACAGCAGCCCGCCCGCGTCCTCCGTCCACCTGCCGCCCAGAAATGTCCATCCGCCGCCGTCACCGAGGCTGAGCGGCGTGGTCGCCGTCGATTCCATTGCGCTACTCCTCCGGCATCCTGCCGCCGTCTGGTCAATCGATCGCGTCGCGGTGCACCGGCGCCAGCGCGCCGCCGGCGACGCGCAGGTACTGCGCGCGCATCCGCGACTCGAAGCTGTCGTAGTACACGTACAGTACCAGGTCGGGCCGCACTTCGAGCATCGATCCCATGACCCAGATCGAGCTGTCGATGATCGAGCCCTGCCAGCTCACGCCGGCGTCGAAGCTGGCGTGCACCGCCAGCATCGGCAGACGGTGGGCGACCAGCAGGACGCCGGAGCTGGTCCTCAGCATGTTGGGCGTCGCGTAGCCGGGAAAGGGGCCGCGCATGCAGGGACCCCAACTCCGGCCGCCGTCCTGCGACCACGTCTCCCACATCCACGGCGAGTAGATCGGGCGGATGAGCGCGACCATCCTCCCGTCGCAGGTCTCCGCGCCGCATACCTCCGTGAGGTCGAAGGAGCCGTCGACCGGCTGGCCCCTGCCGTCGACGGCGTGGTCGATGTTGACGAGAGGCGACCAGGTGGCGCCGTTGTCGGTCGAGCGGCAGGTGAAGGCGCGGCAGTGGACCGCGCCCCAGGTATGGATGCGTTCGTGCCCGGCGCCGGACGCGTGGCCGCCGTACAGGAACATGACGACGGTGCCGTCGTCGAGGTTGGCGAACACCTGCGGACCCATGTGCAGGCCGTCCATGCCGGCCGGAGTCGGTCCGAGGTCGAGCGTGCGCGGCGGACCGACGGCGCGAATGTCGTCCGACACCTCGTGCAGGGCGAACGTCCCGTCCCGGTCCCTGGAGAGCTTGCGCACCCGGCCGTCGGGGAAGCGATGCAGCGTGCCGGGCACCGCCCACGGGTCGCCTTCGACGGTACCCGTGACTTCGGGCGCGCTCCACGTTCTGCCGTCGTCGGCGGAGCGCGCCATCAGGTGGCTGGTGGTGCCGGCCGGTCCCGGTCGGCTGGCGTTGAAGGTGAGCACCAGCTCACCGCCGGCCGCGCGCAGCAGGGTCTGCGGCTTCTGCCATACGCCCCGCTCGGTATCGCCGACCGGATAGAACCAATTGGCCGGCTGCGCCGTCGCGTCGTCCCAGCCCGGTGTCGCGGCCGGCTCCCCGTCGATGCGCACGGCCCGGACGGAGGCTCGGCCGAACACGAACAGCCCCAGGCAACCGGCGCGCCCCTGCGCGCCGTGGTGCTCGAAGACGCCGCGGCCGTCGATGCGCGCGAGCAGAGCGCCGTCGCGCACCTCCACTTCGACGTCGTGCCAGATGCGGGTCCCGGATTCGACCCGGTTGATCATGGCGAGCCGATCGACGCGCAGGTGACCGGCGGCGTCCATGCGCGACAGCGCCGTCCAGAAGTGCTGCGCCCGGTAGGCCTGGCCGCAGCACGGAAAGTGCAGCAGGGAGAAGTCGCACGTGCTGCGGGCGCCGAAGATCAGCCCCACGTCGCTATGCGCGGTATCGTGGCGGACCTGCAAGGCGGCGCGGAAGTTCCCGTATGCGGTGTCGGTCGCGAAGGCGTACCGGCACCCCTGCATGCCGGATTCGGTATTGGCGTCGAAGGCGTCGGCTGGCGCCATCGCGCCGCCGGCGCCAGCCTGCCACGCGCCGCCCGCACAGAACCATGCGCGGGCCGCGTCCAGATGCGTGCTCATCGTCTCCATCCCGGTGTCATCCTCCTCACAGCACCGTCCGGTGCAGCGATTGGATGAAGTGTACCCCAGGCACGTTCGTTCGGTTCAGCCGGTCGTCGTTGGTGACGAACAGGTCGCAGCGCGCCACCGACGCGCAGGCGAGCTGGATCGCGTCGGACGCCGAGATCGGCCACTCGGCGCGGAGCTCCGCGAATTTGCGGGCGGCGCGCGCGTCGAACGGCAGCACGGTGGCGCCGGCGGGAATGGCCCGTTCGATCTCGCTCCGCACCATCCGGTTCCGGTGCTCGATCGGATGGACGAGCAGCTCGCCGAGCGTGAGCGCCGACGTGACCAGCTCGTCGCCCCGTTCGATCATGCGCCGGCGGAGCTCCGCCGCCCGCCGCGAAGGCTCGCCCATACTCTGCAGCAGGTACAGGAACAGATTGGTGTCCCAGAAGATACGGCTCATCGTCCGGCTTCCCGGAGGCGCCGGACCAGGGTGTCGGCGGCTTCGGTCGCCCGCAGCGACTTGCCGATTTCGAGCAGCGACAGGATCGGATCCGGAGGGATCGGAATGGTGGCGGCGCCCACGTACTCGGAATGGTACCAGGCGATCAGGTCGCGGTACTCAAATGGGATCTCCTCCGTGCGCGGCATCGTCTTGCCGCCCCTGCGCTCGGGGTGGTAGGGGTCGCTGGGGCGGAACAGTCGGCGGCGTCCGCGTTCGGTCTCGATCAGCATCCGGTAGCGGCCCGGATTCGGCGCCTTGCCCGCCACGCAGTGCTGCGACACGTGCACGACGAACCCCGGCCGCAACGGTCGCGATCCTCCGGAAGACTCCTCAGCCGCCCGCTCGGTGATTTCGGAGACCGTGAAGTCGTCGCGGTCCGGGTGCTGCTGGTGCAGGAGCGCCGTGGCGACCCACACTTCGTCGGCAACTCGTATTCGTTGTTTCGACATGAATACCAAGTATACCTGGTTCCGATGCGTGCCGGTGCGGCCAGCGACGTGTATGCGAGCGACGAGCGGAACCGTCGTCGCCGTAGCGTCGTCAACTGCCCGACGCTCCGCTGGAGGGGTTACTCGGCGCGATCGGCCGATTCGCGAGGGGCGAACGGGTAGGCGTTGCCGGTGTCGTGCAGGTGCTGGATCAGGTGGTGGTACTTGAGCATCTCCGCGAGCCTGCCGCGCCACTGAGCGGCGTAGAAGGCGGTGTAGTCGGAGAAGTAGCGCCGGGTCTCCGGTGCGGTGCCGTTCAGGTAGTCGGGGGCCAGGAACCACGGCTGATCGCTGTACTGGTCCAGCCCGCGTCGCGCCAGCGTGGCCTCGGTGACGCGCCGCTTGCGGAAGCTGATCATGAAGGTCCGGCGCGGCGGTTCGCGATGGTAGCGGCCGCGATGGATCACGATCTGGTTGAACAGCACGGCGTCCCCGGGCTCACACGCGATGCGGACCGCTCCGGGCATGTCGTTGGAGCGCCGGTTGGCGCCGTCGTCGTCGACGCAGATGTGCCGCTCCGCGTCCGTGAGTTCGCGCAGGTGCGAGCCGGGGACGACTTGCAGATCCTCGCTCGGCACCAGCGCGACCTGCACCTGCAGGCCGCTGCCGGTGATGTAGTCGCGCTGGTCGTCGGCCTCGGGGCCGATCGCGTCCTTGTGCCAGAAGCCGTCGAGCGGCTCGCCGATAGGGTTGAAGTACAGGCTGGTGCTGGTAAACACGGAGGGCTCGCCCAGCGCCTGGTCGACGGCGTCGAGCACCTCCGGCGCCGCCGTGGCATCCAGGACGGCGGCCAGATCCTCGGGTCTGCCGCGGTGGTAGCCCGGGTTGTTGAGGTGGCGCAGGTAGTTGGCGAGCGGGCCGACCGGCGGGTTGTCGCTCAGCGGTCGCTCCCGCCACTGGGCGAGCACGCGCTCGCAGATCGGCAGCAGCCGTGCGACCCGGTCGCGGTCGAAGATGCCGCGTACGACCGAGTAGCCGTTGCGGCGGTACCCCTCGCCCGGATCCGTGTTGATCGCGTGCGGCGTTTCGGTCCTGGGTTCAGTCATCTGAGTCATACAGCCACTCCATGTCGAAGATCGCGCCCTTGAGCGACATGGCCGCCCGTCCGAGCTTGCCGGGATGGTCGGGGTGCTCCATCTGCGAGGTCAGGTAGGTGACGATCGCCTTCCCTTCACGCGTGTAGGAGCAGGCGACGTTGGTGAACTCGATGGAGGGGTCGTCTTCCAGGTCCTTTGGCGGTCCCCAGGTGGATCCCCCATCTCCGGACACCGCGCAGGTCAGCGGCGTGCGCTTGCCGGAATGGTCGTAGGTGGGGTCGAACTCCGAGTGGTTCCAGATCAGCAGTACGTCGCCCGTGGTGGGGATGCGGGTCAGGCTGGGCATCGACTCGCAGCAGGAGAGCCCGGAGCTCTGCGGCAGGCTCCAGGTCTCGCCGCGGTCCTGCGAGCGGCTCAGGAACACGGAGCCGAGCTGGTTGCGCATGCACATCAGCAGATGACCGTGCGCCGTCTCGGCGATGTGGTTCTCCATGGTCCCGCGCAGCGGCAGGTGAACGAGGCTCGCCGGCGGCCGCCACGTGTGGCCGTCGTCATCGCTCACGAAGCAGCCCGACCGGGAGGTCATCGCGGGGTAGGAACCCCATACCGGCAGGTACTCGATCGACTTCAGCAGCCGCCCGTCGGCCAGCCGCGTGAAGGTGTGGTTGGCGCAGCCGTAGCCCTCGTGGTCCCAGATGCGGGTCTCGTCGCTCCACGTGCGCCCGCCGTCGGCGGAGCGTCGCAGGCAGCCCGAAGCCTGCAGCGGATCGTTCCACACCAGGTGGTGGTACTGCAGATAGAAGAACAGCAGCTCGCCGTCAGGCAGGACGATCAGGCTGGGGTTGTAGACGCTGTGGGTGTCGCCGCCGGGCGTTTGCTCGATGCGGTGCTCCCTCCAGGTGAGTCCGCCGTCGGTGGAGCGCATGGAGGCGATGCTGGAGGGCGCCTCGTCATGTCCGCCGAGCTCGCTGGCGTGCATCTCGATCCAGACCATGAACAGGCTGCCGTCGTCGAGTTGCACGATCGACGCCGAATCGTTGCGCGGATGGGCGTGGGTCGCCGGCGCGATCGCCACGTAGGTGACCCTGCCTCCGGTAACAGGGTCGGCGCTGCTGTGGCCTTCCATCAGATCTTGCCCGCCTTGCGGAGGTCGCCGGCGAGCCTGCGCTGGTACGCTTCGTGCTCCTCGGTGCGCTCCCGGGCACTCACGCCGTAGTAGATCATGCCGACCGCGCGGCGTCGGCGGCCGGCGGCCCGGTTGGCGCCGGCGCGGTGGATGGTCAGCGCGTGGTGGGCGATCAGGTCGCCGGCCGCGGCGGGGCAGGCCACCTCGTCGGCCAGGTCGCTGCCGCTGCCGAAGTCGGGGACCCCCTGCGAGAAGCCCAGCGTGTGCGTGCGCCGGTGGTCGCGCACGCCGCGCAGGTGCGAGCCGCGCACGAAGCGCAGGCAGCCGTTCTCCTCGTCGACGTCGTCGAGCGCCAGCCACAGCGTCAGCGCCGAGCAGGGCTCCAGGTGGAAGTAGAACCCGTCCTGGTGCGGGGGCGTCGCCCTGCTCAGACCGCCGGGCGGCTTGATGAAGATCTGCTGATTGATGGGTCGGACCTCCTCGCCGAGCAGCAGCGACGCCATCTGCGGCAGCGCGCCGCGGTGCAGCAGGCGGCGGAAGTACCCGTCGTGATCGGCAAGGCGGACGAGCTGCTTCAGCGTCTCCGGCCGGCTCTTGTCCTCGTAGAAAGCGTCGGTATCGGGAATGCCGGGCACCACCTCGGCAACGTAGCGGTCGAGCTCCGCCAGGACCTCGGCGACCTGATCGGGCGATTGGAACCGCTCGATGCGGACGAAGCCGTCCTCCGCGAAGCGCTCTTCGGGCGAAGCGCCGTTCCTCATGGGAGGCGACCGTAGGAGCGTGCCGGCCGGCCGTCAACCTGCTTACGCTGTCGCCATGCTGTCCCTGAGCTTCAACTGGGCGACGAGCCGCTGGAAGGACCCTGGACCGGGACCGACGTAGTGCGCCTGGCGCCGGAGGAAGGGCTTCACGTCCGCATCAACTACTTCCGGTCCACCGCGTTCACGCGCGACGGCACCAGGCTGGCGTTGCGCGGCGACGATCCGGAAGGCCGCCGGCCGTCGTGCATCTGGGCCATCGGCGACGGTAGGCCCGGGCGGGCTCACCGTCACCCTGCCAGCCGTACGGCCGGCGACTGGCAGCAACTTCCTCACCGGCGGCAGAAGCGGCTCCGGTGGCCGCCAACGTGTTACCATGGCGCCATGCTGCGGTTTGGGTGCGCAACCCGGGATATCACGCCGGATCGGCCGGTCTGGCTGGGGGGCTACGCGGGCCGCGACGGGCCGTCGACCGGGGTCAGCGAACCGATCCTGGCCGGCTGCATCGCCCTGCAGACGGGTGAGGGGCAGGCCGCCGGCGGGGAGCCGGCGCTGCTCGTCACCCTGGATCTGGTCGGCGTGCACGACGCGGGCGCGCGCATCCTCGCCGGCCGCATCGCCGAGGGGACGGGCGTGCCGGTGGAGCGCATCCTGCTGGCCTGCTCGCACACCCACTACGCGCCGGCGGTGGGACTGCAGCGCATCTATCACCCGGACGTCGGACAGAACGGTATCAACGACGCGGACCCCACCTACGTTGGCAAGATGACCGCCAAGGCGGTCGAGGCATGCGCGCAGGCGGTGCGGCGCCTGGCGCCGGGCACGGTCGAGGTGCTGCGTACGTCCGCTCCGCAGGTCCACTACAACCGCCGCATCCGTCAGCGCGACGGCTCGGTGGTGACCATTTTCCGCTACCCGACCGGCTCCGATCCGACTCCCGAGTTGTCACCCACCGACGATCGCCTGACGGCGCTGCGCTTCCGCGCCGCCGACTCCGGGGCAGTGGGCGCGGTTCTGGTCCACTTCGCCTGCCATACGGTGACCGGCGATCGGCACGGAGCCGGGCCGTCGCTACTCGTGTCGTCCGATTTCGTTCACTACCTGAGAAGTGCTCTGGCTGACGATTACGGATGTCCGGTGTTCTTCGTGCAAGCGGCGGCCGGAGACGTCGTGCCGATGCGCCGTCTGGGCGAATCGCGGCGTTGGATCGGCGAGAGCCTGGCGCACGCGGTGCTGCTCGGCGATCGGGCGTTTCGCCCGGTTGCCGCCGAGCGGGTGGCCGTGACGTGGGACGAGCTCCGGGCACGGGTGCGGCACGACCTGGGCGGCGACCCGGAGGCCCGGCTGGCGGCGGCCGCGGACCGGCTCCGGTCTGCTCCTGCGGGACAGGACGGTGCGGCGCGTGACGCCTACCTGGAAGCGCTACATCTGGCCTACGCGGCGCGCCGGTGGCCGGCGGGCTCACTCGCCGTCCGCATCCAGCAGATGCGGATCGGCGATCTGCCGCTGGTGGCCCTGCCCTTCGAGGTGCTGGCCGAGCTCGGGCTGCGCGTGAAGGAGCGCTTCCCGGACGCCATGGTGATCTCCTGCGCCAACGGCTACGAGGGCTACCTGCCGTTCCGGCACGATCTCGACGCCGGCGGCTACGAGGCGCAGACCGGCTCGGCCCACTTCGAGCCCGGCACCGCCGAGCGGATTCTCGACGCGGTACTGCGCCTGCTCGGATAAATGGCCGTGGTCAAGCCGAGGCGGCTGCACCGTGGCAGCCGCCTTGCGGCGGTGTCGCTGTCTTGGGTTAGCTCGCCGCAACGTGAGGTTGCGGCAGCGGGTATCGACCGCGGAGCGATTCCACCGGCGCCTCCTCGCCGGCAAGCGCGCGTGCCCGCAGGAGGATAGCGGCGGAGTCTGGGGATACTCTCGGCACGCGGAGTTCGTCGCCACGGGCTCGGATCCCGGCGGACGCGATGCCGAAGATCTGGCTGAATGGATCGGCGACTGGAAACCGGACGAGTTTGATCTCGCCACCGCCAAGATCACCTTTCGACGCTTAGTTGCTGATCACCTCCACTTCCGGGAAGTGACGAGGCCCCTGTCGGTTCGCGCTCGGGAATCCGCCGGCCGTGTCGGTGCGCTGCTACACGCGCGCGCCGGGCGGCCGCGCGCTTCACTCCTGTTCCGGGTCGATGCCCGAGCGGCGCAGCAGCGCCGCCAGCCGTTCGGCACGGCGCCGCTCCTGCTCCGCACGCCCGCGCTCCTGGTCCGCGCGTTCGCGTTCCTGATCTGCGCGCCCGCGCTCCCGCTCGGCATCTTCCTTGCCGGTCGGGATCAACACGCCGTGCTCGTCCGTCCAGCGCAACCACGTGCTGCGGACGCCCTCGAACACGCCATCCCACAGCATCATCCCCAACCCCAACTCCGGGAACCGAGGCGGCCCCTGGCGTTCGTATCTCCCGTCGCTCAAACGGTAGATGCGCAGGTCTTCGCGCATCACCTCATGCAGCGGATCGTAGATCACGTAGTAGGCGACGCCCATCTGGGCGTATCTCTGCCGCTTCCTCCCGACCTCGCTGCCCTTCCGGTTCGACACGATCTCCACCACCAAGTCCGGCACCTTGCCGAACTCCCACACGAAGTAGGAGCGGTGCGCCTTGTCCCACCAGTTCTCGGCAACCTGTACGTCCAGGCTCAGGAACACGTCCGGCACGATCGCCGGATTGCGCGGCTCGGGGAACACGCCCACGTTCGCTGCGGCCAGAAACGAGCGCCCGGCGCCCGGACCGGCCCATGAACTGTACAACGGCTCGGTGAGCAGGCGCTGCTGCTTCTCGGAGGGCATGTTGTCCACCGGCTCATCATCCTCGGTCACCAGAGTTTCGAGGTCGACGCCGAGCGCCGGCAGCGCTGGCGCCGCGGCACCCCTCGCGGTGCGCACCGGAGCGGCATACGTCCCGCTCGCCGCCGGCCGCGCGAGCGTATGCGGCGGAGTCCGGTCGGGACCCGGGAACCCGCCCGGCACCACCTCTGGCGCCGGTCCCGCGGCCGGCTCAGCGGCGTGCGGGTCAGGCATGGAATGACCGGCCGGGAATGTTGGCGCGTCCATATGGCGTGAGCACTGCCCGCGGGAGCCGATTTCGGTCCGGAGCCATCCCAGGAGTTCGGCACCGGGCTACTGCAAAGCTCGGAGCACGTCGAATCTCGGGTTCCATGGCGGCCACGGTACCCAGTCTTGCATGCGACCGCAACCGCGGGCATGTGTGTGAGGTGGTTGACACGCGAATCGGGCGAAGCCGTCCTGCTGTTCGTCGAACAGCAACGCCACCGCCTCGTGCAGGGTCCCCTGATTTCCTTTCAGCCCCAACACATAATCCGCTTCCGGGGCAACGATCTGGGCGGCGATGGCACGCTGCGTGCCCAGCGCATCGAGGGTCAGCACCGCTCCCCGGAGCTCCAGCAACTCCAGCAGCTTCGGGATCGCGGTGATCTCGTTGGACTTCTGGTCCACCTGGCGCTTGGCGCTGACCTGCGTCTGCCGGGTGACGGTGTAAAGGGGCGCTGGTCATCTCCTGTGCCAACGGCTATGAGGGATACCTGCCGTTTCGGCACGATCTCGAAGCCGGCGGCTACGAATCGCAGACCGGCTCCGCTCACTTCGAGCCCGGCACCGCCGAGCGCGTCCTTGCCGCCGTCCTGCGCGCCGTCGAACCCCCGCCGGACGATGGTTCATGACGAAGCCGACCATGCCCATACGGCGGCGGCGGTTCGCGCGAGATGCGCCGACCGCTTCTCGACGGAGGCGAAGTTCCACGGCCCCGCTCGTTCCGCGGCGTCGAGCGCCAGCCGGCTTGGCGATTCGCGGAGCAGGAGCCGCTTCTCGGCAAAGGGCCGGCGCCCCATTTCCGAGTTGCGTTCGCGTTTGCGCAGGCAGAGATTGCCGATCGTATTGACGATCCGCGCATAGTCGTCCCTCTGCGCGTCCCCGCCCATCTCCCGCTGCCAGTCGCCGCTGCTCCGGATGTCTTGAGGCGCGATGTGTTCTACCGTGTCGAGCGTGGAGTAATCCGGCAGCTCACCGCCTTTTTCGTTTGCCAGATGGCGATCGATCTCCTCGAGAACCAGCCGTGTGAATCCGAGCTCTCGCGGTCGATAGACAGGACGTTTCACCAGGGCGTCTCTGAACTCGTCGTCGCCGACCCATAGCTGCTCCTTTTTGATGGCGTCATGCAGCGTTGCCGTCAGGTTCGTACGATCCCGTTCAGCGATCCTGTCCGCCAGGGATGGAAAGAACGAATCGTATCTCGTCACGGGCAGTTCGGCAACCTTCCGGCGTACGAGCAGCACATACACGGCTCTGACAAGGCTCGCCGCTTCCTCGGTGGAGATCTCGCCGTCGCGCTCCTTCTGCAGGACAGCCAGCAGAAAGGGCCGGCAGGACGTCATGTTGGTAGCGCCGATCCTTTCCAGCAGACCGTCGACAGCGGAGGCGCCGCCTGCCGATTCGCCGAGTATTCTACGGTACAACGGCGCCGACTCGGCGATGTCGTCCAAGTGCCGCCTGGCGGCGCCGGCATCGAGCTTCCTGTTGTGCTGCTTGAAGAACACGTAGAGCCTGCGCCCTTTGCCGATGATCTTGCTGTGCCCGATGGAAAACAGATGGCGCAGGTACTCTTCGAAGTCGAAGAGATCCGCTACCGGAGACGACCGGTCGATCTGCTGCACGTTCACCCAGTGCGAGCGGTGCAGCGATTCGTGATCGACGCCATCCGCGATGAGAGGTCTGAACAAGTAATTGCACATCAACTCGGCCGCCGTAAGCGGTATCCCCTTGTCGTTCAGGCTCTCGAAGATCGCCTGTGGATCGTCCCGGCCGCCGAGCGGTATCCAGACGACCTTGAGGCACTCGGTCAGCGCTCCGATCCAGCGCCAGATGTCCTCGTCGCCTATAGCGCCGAAGTTACGCCCCATCCAGCGCTCGAACTTGCCGGATATGTTGCCGTTCGGCATATAGAGGTACAGGTCTTCCTGCAGGCTCGGCGTAGCGGGGTTCCGGTTTCCGAATACCGAATAATACGTGGCCAGCCGGTCGCCTTTGACGCTGAACAGCTTGATCCGCCAATAGTCGTCATGCGCTTGCCGCGCGTCCGTCCGATTGATGAGCCATCTTCCTGCAGCATCGTAGTGCTCGCGCGCCTTTGGCGCCTTGGCCAGCAATGTTTCCAGACGGCGCCGGAAGTACGCGAGCATGAGATACACCGTCGTGAATCGCTGCTGGCCGTCGATGATGTCGAAGACTTTGAAGCGAGGATCTCCGGATCGCTCCGCCACCACGACCGGCCCGAAGAAGTGTTCCTGCTCGGCGAGGTCGCCGTCCTGCGCGGGTTCGAGTACCTGTTCCTCGATGTCCTGCTTGAGTTGATTCCAGTTCCGGGCGCCCCACACGTAACCGCGCTGGAAGAACGGGATCACATAGCGCATTTCGCCCGAGAAGATATCGGCGAAGTTTCGATTGATGATCTCTCCGTTGCTCTTGGGCATCGCTCTCCTCGATCGAAGACTACGCGCGCGGCGAGGCCAGCGTCGAGACGTCGTCGGGCAGGTTGCCGGTCGCGTCGAAGGGGAGCGGCCGCGGCGCGTCGAACCGCTGGCGGACGCGGAATACGCGCGGGTAGTCGATGCGGCCTCCCGACTCTACGCGGGCGAGCCCTGCCGCTCGTCGGGCGCCGGTCGGACCGGCATCGCGGCGGCTCCTCCGGCCTGCGCGGAGCGCTCGGCGGCGTCCAGGATGGCGATCACCTCCACCGCGTCTTCCAGCGGCACCGGCGTCTCGCCGCCGGCCAGGAATGGGAGCAGCGCGGTGAGCAGCGCCGCGTAGATGCCGGTCATCTCCACGGTGTACGGGGCCGCAGCGGCGCCGCTGCGCAGCACGCCGCCATAGCCGCTGCCGGCGGCCAGCTCGACCACGCCGGTGCGGCCGTCCGCGTAGTCGACGACGACGATCGCGCCGTCGCCGCAGGTATGGGTCGAGGCGGTCGCCGCGCCGCGGCCGATGGCGCGGACCAGCATCTCCACCGCGTGCACGCCGTACCACACCAGCGAGCTGCCGGCGGGCGCGCGGTTGATGGCGCCGTAGGTCGATACGTGCCGCGCGGCCGGCACGGCCGCGCACGCCTCTTGCAGACCGGAGGCGAACCGCAGGGAGGACGTCGAGCAGAGCCGCAGGTCGTGCTCGGCCGCGATGCGGGCGATATCCAGCCCGGTGGCGAGATCCTGCGCCAGCGGCTTGTCGAGAAACAGCGGCACGCCCAGGCCGGCGCAGCGCCGCACGTACTCCAGATGCAGGGTCGGGTCGTTGATCTCGATCAGCAGGGCGTCGGCGTCCGCGACGGCAACATCGAAGTCCTCGGTGACCTCGATGCCCCACCGTTCGAGCTCTCGCTGCCGGCCGTCCAGCCCGGCTTGGTCCTGAAAGGGCGTCTCGAAGCGCAGGCAGCGCGTCACCGCGGCGCCGGCGACCCGCTGTTCCGGCGGGCAGTCGGGTGCCTGCAAGCGCCGCGCGAACTCCACCGTGTGGCTCGAATCGAGGCCGATGATGCCGATGCGAAGGTCGTGTCCCATGGCCGTCAGTCTACGCCATGCCGCGGGCGGATCACAGCCGGTCGATCCGTCGCACGACTTCGCCCAGCGCGGTATGCGTGCGCGAGCGCGGCCGGCGTCGGGCGCAGCGGTTGCGCGGCGTCGTGCATGGGCATACGATCGCTGCGGAGGTTCCGATGCCGATTTCCCCGGTCCGCACCGATGCCGTCGTCGAGCAGCGGCCGGCGCTGCTGGGCGGTCCGCCGGCCATCGCCGCCGGCTCCGTGCCGGACGACCTGTTCACGTGGCCGATCGTCACCGAAGAGGACGAGCAGGCCGTGCTGGCGGTGCTGCACTCCGGCCGCATGTCGGGCTTCGACGTCACCAAGCAGTTCGAGGCCGAGTTCGCCGAGTGGCAGGGCACGGACTACGCCCTGGCGCACAACACCGGAACCGGCGCCATCCAGGCAGCGCTATACGCCCTGGGCGTGCGCGCCGGGGACGAGGTGGTCTGCCAGAGCACGACCTACTGGGCGTCCGCCGCGCCGGCGCTGTCGCTCGGCGCCACGGTGCGCTTTGCCGACATCGAAGCGGACACGCTGTGCATCGACCCCCGCCGACCTGGAGCGGCGCCTGACGCCGCAGACCAAGGTCGTGGTGGTCGTGCACTACTGCGGCCACCCCACCGACATGGACGCGGTGCTCGCCATCACCGAGCCGCGCGGCGTCCCGGTGCTGGAGGACGTCTCGCATGCCCACGGCGCGCTCTACCGCGGGCGCACGGTCGGTACCTTCGGCGCCGCGGCGGCGATGTCGGTGATGAGCGGCAAGGCGCTGCCGGCCGGGGAGGGCGGCGTGATGGTGACTGCGGACCGCGGCCTGTACGAGCGCGCTCTCGCCTGGGGCCACTACTCGCGCGGCCAGCGTGAGCTCACTGATCCGGAGCTGCGCCGCACCGCCGGCGTTCCGCTGGGTGGCTGCAAGTACCGCATGCAGCAGCTCAACGCCGCGATCGGGCGCGTGCAACTCCGCCACTTCGACGATCGCGGGCGCGAGATCAGGGCGGCCATGAACCGGTTCTGGGACCTGCTGGCCGGTTGCCCAGGTATCCGCGCGCATCGCGTCGACGAGGCGACCGGCAGCACCATGGGCGGCTGGTACAACCCGCACGGTCTCTACGCAGCCGAGGAGTTCGACGGCCTCTCCCTGACCCGATTCCTGGCCGCCCTGGAAGCCGAGGGGGTGGGGCGCCTGGGAGCCGGCATCAACCTGCCGCTGCACCGGCACCCGCTGTTCCGCGACCTGGACGTGTACGGCCGCGGCGCGCCCACCAACGGCGAACCGACCGACGACCTGCCCGTGGCGGAGGGCATCTACGCGCGCACCTTCCACGTGCCGTGGTTCAAGCACGACCGGGCGGAGGTGATCGAACGCTACGCGGCGGCGTTCCGCAAGGTGGCGGCGCACGCCGGCGAGCTCCGAGCCGGCGACCCGGGCGACCCGCCCGGCTTCGGCATGTGGCCCGGAGCGGCCGCGGCGGCGGGCGCGTGACCGCGGCGTTCCGCGCCGAGCGCGAGGCGCGCAAGCGCCGCCGCCGGCGCATCATCCTCAACAATGACGGCAACGAGCCGGTCTACCTGATCGAGGCGCCGACCGAGGAGGAACTGCTCAAGTACCGGACCGGTCCCTTGGCCGACTCGCAGGTGGACACCGTGTTCTATTCGACGTGGTGCTCGGGCTTCACGATGTTCACCCACCTGACCAGGGTGGGCCAGCTCTTCACGGTCCAGGGCGAGTGGTTCAACCGCAACCTGATGGGCGCCTTGGCGGAGGCCGGCATCGACCCGCTGCGGGTGATGAACGACTTCATCCACGCGCAGGGCAGGGAGTTCTTCTGGTCGCTGCGCATGAACGATACGCACGACAGCCAGGGCGGTGGCTACTCGGCCGAGATGTTCGCCGGCAACGACTTCAAGCAGGCCAATCCGCAGTACCTGCTCGGCACCCCGGAGACGCGGCCGCGCTACGGCGGCTGGTCGGCGGTCGACTTCGCCGAACCGGAGATACGCGACCTGACCTTCCGCTTCGTCGAGGAGGTCTGCCGCACCTACGACGTGGACGGCATCGAGCTTGACTTCTACCGGCATCCGGTCTTCTTTCACGAGCCGGCGCGCGGCTTTCCCGCAAGCGGCGTGGAGCGCGACCTGATGACCGGCCTGGTGCGCCGCATCCGCCGCATGACCGAGGAGGTCGGCCAACGCCGCGGCCGGCCGATCCTGGTCGCGGCGCGCCTGCCGGACTCGGTCCCCTACTGCCGGGCGATCGGCCTGGACCTGGAGCGGTGGCTGGCCGACGACCTGCTCGATCTGCTGATACCCGCCGGCTACCTGCAGCTCGACCGCTGGGAGAACTCGGTCGAGTTGGGCCGTCGCTACGGCGTCATGGTCTATCCGGCGCTCGACGAGTCGCGCGTGAAGGAGCCGGGCTCGCACGACGTCAAGACCGGCACCTTCACCACCCCGCGCGGCAGCGACGCCTCGTACCGGGCGCGCGCAGCCAACGTGTGGCGCGCGGGCGCCGACGGCGTCTATCTGTACAACTTCTTCAACCCGTCCAGCCCTATCCTGCGGCAGCTCGGCGAGATGGAGACGATCCTGAGCGCCGAACGGCGCTACTTCGTGAGCGTGCGCGGCGTGGCGCGCGTGGCCGGCGACGGCTTCCCGCATGAGCGCTACCTGCGGATACCGACGCTCACGCCGCAGCACCCGCGACAGCTCTTTCCCGGCCGGCCGGTGGCGGAGTACCTGAAGGTGGGCGAGGACCCGCGCGCGGAGCCCGGGGCGAGATCGGCCGCGGTGGAACTGCGCGTCTGGAACGCCGGCGCCGCCCGGATCGGCGCCGCCGTCAACGGTCAGCCGCTGGCGTTGCAGGCCGGCGAGGGCGACCTGCTCGCCGCACCGGTCGAACCGGACGCGATCGTCCCGGGCGAGAATCGGATCGAGGTGACCCTGGACGCCGGCGCGGAACGGCCGGCCCTGTTGGCCGACGCTCGGATCCTGCTGCGATAGGTTCCGAGGTGCTCCCCGATCGTTTGGCGGCGTCGTCCTGGGGCGGGTAGCCACCGGATCGCCGTGGATGCCGAGCACGCGCAGAAACCGCTCCCGGTCGGCATCCGCCAGCAGCCTTACGAACCGCTCCGGCGCCTCCCTGGGTTCCTGCTTGAAGGCGTGCCGATGTTGCCATTGTCGGGACAAGGAAGTAAGATGTCCTTGTTTCCTTACACGCTGAGGGAGGTATCCACGTGCTTGCCAAACTGACATCCAAGAATCAGATCACCCTGCCAAAGGCGCTCATCAGATACTTCCGGGGCTGCGACTATTTCGACGTGACCAGGGAGAACGGGCGCATCGTGCTGACTCCCGTGCGGCTTGCCCGAGCCGACGCGGTACGTGGCAAGTTGGCTGAGCTCGGCATATCGAATGCCGATGTGAACGAGGCCGTCGAGTGGGCACGCCGGACCACCTGAGTCAACTGCGGCTGGTACTTGACACCAACGCTGTGCTCTCGGCGCTGCTGTTTCGGTCGAGCTCCTTGTCGTGGCTCCGCCACGCATGGCAGGGGCAGGAGATCGTACCGCTGGCTAGTCATGACACGACCACCGAGTTACTCCGCGTCCTGTGCTATCCAAAGTTCGGCTTGACCGACGATGAACGAGAAGATCTGCTGGCAGACTACCTGCCCTGGTGCAAGACCATCATCGTGTCGGACCCGCTGGCCATGCCTGCATGTCGCGATCCCCTGGACTTGCCGTTCCTGGAACTGGCCCTGGCAGGCCATGCCGACGCGCTGGTGACCGGCGACAAAGACTTGCTCGCCATGGCTGCGCAGTTTGCCATCCCCATCATATCCCCAGGCGCCGCCAGGACTCGCTTACGTAAAGGCTGGCGTCCGTCGCGACCACGACGGGAACGTGAGTGAATCCGGTCTCTCGCGTGCCGGGGTCGGGATGGAAGTAATAGAGCTGGCCGTCGACCTCGCGGTTGGTGCCGTCGCCGCGGATGCCGAACGCGTCCAGCCACTGATTGAGGCACCAGTGGTGAGCACGACGTCAAACCGGCACCTTCACCACCCCGCGCGGCAGCGACGCCTCGTACCGGGCGCGCGCAGCCAACGTGTGGCGCTCGGGCGCCGACGGCGTCTATCTGTACAACTTCTTCAACCCGTCCAGCCCCATCCTGCGGCAGCTCGGCGAGATGGAGACGATCCTGAGCGCCGAACGGCGCTACTTCGTGAGCGTGCGCGGCGTGGCGCGACGGCCGCGGTGGAACTGCGCGTCTGGAACGCCGGCGCTGCCCGGATCGGCGCCGCCGTCAACGGTCAGCCGCTGGCGTTCCAGGCCGGCGAGGGCGACCTGCTCGCCGCACCGGTCGAACCGGACGCGATCGTCCCGGGCGAGAATCGGATCGAGGTGACCCTGGACGCCGGCGCGGAACGGCCGGCCCTGTTGGCCGACGCTCGGATCCTGCTCGGATAGGCAGCCCGCGCCCGGTTGGCGCGTCTCGCTATCGTGGCCCGCGCCGGCCCGTGAGCGGGTTGCGCCAGCGGACGTTCCGCAGGCGGCTGAAATCCGTGTCGGCGGTATGGACCGTGGCCCGGTACCTGAGCGCCAGCGCGCCGATTTGGGCATCGGTCGTCAGATTGCCGCCGGCCCCGGCCGACTCGAGCAGATCAAACGCAACGTCGATGTCGCCGGAGTCATGTTCCAGCAGCGTCGTGGCCGGCGCCTTCAGCCAACTGCGGACGGTCCGGGCGCACGCTTCCAGAGACAGCGGTTCGTCGTAGATGCGTGGACTGGTGGACAATCGAATGAACGCGAAGATCACCACCGGCGCCAAGCCGACCGCTTCGGCGCCATTGAGACACCGCGACCACCAGTCAGCCGACTCATGGTGAAAGGGACTGTTTGAGTCGTAGGCGTAGAGGATGAGATTGACGTCCGGGACGATCACTTCTCCGCCAACATGGCTCGACAGGTGACGCGGAGGAAGCGCTCCTCCTCAGCGTCCTGTTCGCGCTCATGCATACGGGCAGGGTCGACTCCGGTGCGTAGTCCCATCGGCCGAGCGTGCACCCGGAACGCCGGTCGATGCTCTGGGGCTCGTTTCAATCCGTTACGGATCGCTTCGTTCAGGGTGACTTTGAAGCTCCGCTGTGTACGGTGCATGGCATCGCGGATCATGCGCTCGGTATCATCATCGAGCGTTACCGTAGTCCTCATAGAATAGAGTCTATCATGATGACCATGGTTTTCCCCATGTCTCGTAATGCAAAGGGGGAGCGGCCACGGGGCCGCTCCCTGGTCGATCCGGACGAATCCGGATTGCGTGATCCGGCTGGAGATCAGTAGACGCGCCGGCCCTGCCGGAACTCGTTGACGATCGGCGCCTTGGCAAGCTCGGCGACGATGTCGGCGCCGCCGGCGTCACTCCACGCCTGGACGTAGGCGTCCCATTCGGCGTCGACGTCGAGCTGCCCGGTAATGCCCTTGTAGAAGAACTCGCTCCACATCGTGTTCAGGGTCGACATGAAGCGCTGGCGCAGGTCTTCGTAGTCGGTCTCATGGAAGAAGTCGTGGCGGTGCGAGCGCGTGGTGTGCACGTTGACGCCGCCGTCGACCAGCGCGTAGCCGCTCTGGAAATCGGCCAGCGGACGGGGGGCGATGATCTTCAGACGGTCCAGAGTATAGAACACCGGATAGACCGACAGGCGGCCGTGGCCCGCGCCCTCAGGAAGATCGTCTTCAGCTACTTCGCGGGCGAACGACTCGAACGGTTCGCCGTCCCAGTTGAAGTGGACTCCCTCCTTGCCGTTGCGGAAGATGATCCAGCCCTCCATGGTGCCCATGTAGAAGTCCATCATCTCCAGCATCTTGATCAGCTTGGCGTCGTCCACCGAACCGCTGGCGTAGAACACGTAGTTGCCGACGCCGGCGATCGCCGAGTAGGCGCGCCCGCCGCGTTCGCCGCCGGGGCCGATGATCGGCGGGATGCCGACCACCTCGGCGCCGGGCTGACCCACCTCCGCTTCCGGCACCATGTTGTTGGGAGTGCGGTACATGGCGTAGGTCTGGCCGGCGTTGGTGTACGGCTCCGACTGCACGCCGTACAGGCCGGCTTGGCCCTTCTCCCAGTACTTGTCGCGGTTCAGGGTGGGCAGCTCGCGGTCGATCAGCCCCTCCTCGAACCAGGCGCCGAACGCCTTGATGAACTCCTTCATGCCGGGGTCGGTATGGAAGTAGTAGAGCTGGCCGCCGACCTCGCGGTTGGTGCCGTCGCCGCGGATGCCGAAGGCGCCGAGCCACTGGTTGAGGCACCAGTGCGTGAGATTGCAGGCGCCCAGCGGGATCTCGACGGTGCCGGGCATCACGTCGCGGTAGCCGCGCAGCAGGTCGCCCATCTCGCCCCAGGTCATGTCGTGATCGTAGTAGTAGACCCGGCCGTACACGTCGAGGGAGACCTTGCCCTCGTCATAGCCGGGCATCTCCAGCCCCGCCTCCATGGCGCGGTCGTAGCGGAAGAACGGCAGCATCAGGTTGCCGTCGGTGTTGAGGGAGATGCCGTTGATCGCCAGCATCTCGTCGGGATTGTCGGGGTTCTCCCAGGTGTTCCACGCCAGCGGATAGTCGTCGTACATCCTGGCGAGGTTGGGCGCGTATTCGCGGATCCACGCCTTGGGGATGGAGCGGGTGGCGCCGTCCTGGTAGAACTCGACGGGATTGCCCCACCAGTTGCCGAAGTCCGGCTGCTCGCCGGCGGCCAGCATCAGGTTGCGCTTCTCGCCGTCGTTCTCGAAGATCTCGTTTGCGGTGACCGTCACGCCGAACCGCTCCTGCATGTCCTTGTATGCGTAGGAGTCGGCGTATTGGCTCATCCACGTCATCTCGGTCACCTCGGCCGCGGCTTCCGCCTGGCCTTCGGCAAGCAGAGCCGTCGGCGCCAGCAGCAGCGCTGCGGCGCAGGTCATGTATAGTACTCGTTTCATTCGTACCACCTGGTAAAGTAGAGCCGTCGGCGCCAGCAGCAGCGCTGCGGCGCAGGTCATGAAGAATAGTACTCGTTTCATTCGTACCACCTGGTAAAGTAGAGTGTTCTGCGCCGTCCGGCGCAAACCGGCGGCAACGCGCCGGTATTCGGATACATCTTATCCCTTCAGCCCGCCCACGAAAATCCCCTTGACGAAGTGGCGCTGCAGGAACGGGTAGGCCGCTACGATCGGCCCGATGGTCAAGATCATCACCGCGGCGCGCACCGCCTTGGTCGGCAGGATGATGCCCATCAGGTCCTGCCAGTTCAGCATGTCGAACAGCTCGTCGGAGGTGAGCAGCCGCATCATGCGGCGCAGGATGAGCTGCAGCACCAGCTTCGATTCGTCGTTGATGAAGATCAGGGCGTGGAACCACTCGTTCCAGTGGAACACCGCCGCCCACAGGGCGATCACCGCCAGCACCGGCTTGGAGAGCGGCAGCACGACGCGCGTGAGGATCTGCAGGTAACTGGCGCCGTCGATGAACGCCGCCTCCTCGTAGGCGTCGTCGATGGTCATCATGAAGTTGCGCATGATCAGGATGTTGAAGCCGTTGGCCATGCTCGGCAGGATCAGCGCCCAGCGCGAGTCGAGCAGTCCCACGCTGCGCACCACCAGCCACAGGGTGATGAAACCGCCGGAGAAGACCATGGTGATCAGGATCACCCAGGTCATGAAGGTCCGGCCCGGCAGCCGCTTCTTCGACAGCGGATAGGCCGCCGCCACCGTGGCGGCCACGATCGCGGCGGTGCCCAGGACCGTGCGCACGATGGAGTTGCCGTACGCCTGCACGACGTTGCCGTAGCTGGAGAGGGCGAACCGGTAGGTCGCCATGCTCCACTCGCTGGTCCAGAGCTTCAGACCCAGGTCGTTCGCCCATTCGTTGGGCGTGAAGGAGAGCACCAGCATGATCCAGAACGGCAGCAGGATCGACAGCGCGAACAGCGCCATGAGCAGGACGTTGACCAAGTCGAAGGTGACCGCTCCCGCGCTCCGCCGCCGCAGGGCCGGCGCCTCGGCCATGCTACCAGACCCCCTGGCCGGTCAGCCGGCGGGCGATCTTGTGGGCGCCCAGGATCAGCAGGACCGCCATCACGCTCTTGAACAGGCCCACCGCCGCGGCGAAGTCGTATTGGTGACGGCCGCCTTCACCGCCAAGGCCCCGCCGGTAGACGAAGGTGTCGACGATGTCGGCCACCTCGTAGACCAGCGGGTTGTACAGGTTGAAGATCTGGTCGAAGCCGGCGTTGAGCAGGTTGCCGATACGAAGGATCGCCAGGATGGTGATGACCGGCAGCAGCGACGGCAGGGTGATGTGGACCGACCGTTGCAGGCGGTTGGCGCCGTCCACGGTGGCCGACTCGTACAGCTCCGGGTCGATCGAGGCGAGCGCCGCCAGATAGATCACCGACTGCCAGCCCATCTCCTTCCAGATCTCGGTGACGATCAGCATGGGGCGGAACAGCGACGAAGTGGTGAGCACCTCCGGCGGCGGCCGGCCCATCCAGATGGCGATCTGCGCGATCGGGCCGCTCTGCGGCGACAGGATCTCGTGCAGGATCGTGGCCAGGATCACCCACGACATGAAGTGCGGCAGGTAGGAGACGGTCTGCACCGTCTTCTTGAAGGACTGACTGGTCAGCTCGTTGACCAGCAGAGCCAGCAGGATCGGGGCGGGGAAGCCGAACAGCAGCTTGAGCCCGCTGATGACCACGGTGTTGCGGATGATGCGCCACGCGTACGGGTTGCGGAAGAAATCCTCGAAGTGCTGCAGGCCGATCCAGCGGCTCCCCCAGAATCCTCTGCCGAGCCGGAAGTCCTTGAAGGCGATGATGTTGCCGTACATCGGCAGGTAGTGGAAGACGACGAAGATCACCAGCGGTAGCAGGAACAGCAGGTAGAGCAGCCGCATCTGCTTGACGCGCCGCCAGCGCTCGACGCGCAGGCGCCGGCGCAGATCGGCCGGCAGCGCCGCGGACGCGGTCGGGGATGCGGCCGGAGCGTGCGGTTCAGCCATCGCGCGGCGCGATTCTATCCCATTGCCGGCGGTTCCGCATGCGGCCGGCGCCTGGGCCCGATCATTCCTCGCCCAGCTTCAGCGCCTCGTGCACGCGCAGCCGGCGCACCAGGGACTGGAACAGCACGCCGCCGGCCGCCAGGATGACCAGCGCCAGCACGTAGAAGCGCAGGTAGTCGCTGCGCAGGGCGACCACGCGGAAGGGGAGGATCTGCTCGGCGGCCGGGCCGGCGAGCTGCAGCAGCGGCACGTACAGCAGCGCCGCGAGCTGGCCGATCGCCAGACCGGCGGCGATCGCGAACCCGCCGGTCAGGAGCTGTTCCAGCACCAGCATGCCGACCACCTGCCGCCGGTGCAGCCCCAGCGCGCGCAGCAGTCCGAACTGCAGGGCGCGCTCGCGCAGCGCGAAGACCAGGAACAGCACGTAGCCGGTCACGCTCACCAGCACGGCGGTGATGAAGCCGAAGGTGAGCACGCCGTTGGTGCCCTGCAGCAACGGGTCGTTCTTGGCCTCGATGATGAGCTGCGAGGTGTCCCGGATCGACAGGACGCGGAGCTCCTGCTCCTCCACGGCGGCGTACAGCGGACCGCTCTGCGCGCCCGGCTGCAGGTCGATCCACAGCTCGTACGGCTCCATGGCCATCTTGGCGAACACGTAGTCGAAGTTGAGCACCGCGAGCGCCGGCGGCGGGCGGCCTCTGCCGGCCGCCGCGGTCGGGTCGAACGTCGGCCAGTAGTCGACGAAGCCCATCACCACCGCCTGGATCGGCAGTTGCCGCTTCCAGGTGAGCCGCACCAGGTCGCCGGGCCGCACGCCGTGCCGGTCGCGGGCGTCGGCCGACAGCAACACGCCGGTCGGCGCGTTGGCGATCAGGTTCAGGTGATGGTTCAGGTGGGCCGGCAACAGGTCGTTGCGGAACCAGGTGATGCGGCCGAACTCGTGCGGCACCACCGCCATCACCTGCACGCCGACGCGGGCGCTGCCCGGGATCACCATACTGGCGGACGGGGCGCGGAACACCGTGGTGAGCCGCTCCACTCCCGGCAGCGCCCGGAACGGTTCCAGCGGCGGCGCCCGGTACTGGACCGCGGGCCCCGCGCCGGTCGGCGCCGCCGGGGCCGCGAACGGGTCGAGCTCCTCCCCGCTCGCCGGCGGCTCGTCGCTCTGGAACTCCGGCAGCAGCGCGACATCCGTGCCGACCTGATAGGAAATGTCGTCTTCCGCGCTCCGATTGATCGTCCGCGCGGTGGTGCTGCTTGCCAACCCCACCCCCAGGGTCAGGATCAGGAAGATCATGGCGAAGTACTCGCGGCCGCGCGAGCGGCCCACCTGCACCAGGCCGGCGTACAGGGCCGGCGGCCAAAGGCTGCGCCCCAGGCGGAACACGGCGCGCACCGCGATCGGAAAGAGGCGCAGCGCCAGCAGGCCGGCGCCCAGGATGAAGGCGGTCGACGCCAGGAACAGCAGCGGGTCGAGCGGCGCCGAATCGGCCGGGATCAGTTCCTGAATCGCCCGGCGCTGCCGGAACGAGAAGAACGCGTAGCCGGCCACGGCCAGCAGCAGCACGTCGAGCAGATACCGCTGCCACGGCAGCGACCGCGGCGCGCGCGCGTGCCGGCTCTTGAGGCCGACGATCGACACGCCGGCGGCGCGCGCCAGCGGCGCGACCAGCGAGCCGACGAAGATCGCCACGCCGAGCAGGGCGTAGCCGAGCATGCGCCAACTCAGCAGCAGCGGCAGCGCCGGGCGCGCCACGAAGTCCAGGAAGCCGTTGGAGGCGCCGATCACGCGCACGATGAAGACCGCCAGCGGCAGGCCGAGCGCCAAGCCGATCGCCGCGAGCAGCAACGCCTCGATCAGGTAGGCGGAGAGGATCTGCCGGCCGGCGGCGCCGCGGCTCTTGAGCACGGCGATCTCCGCCCGGTCGCCGTCGATGACCAACTGCGACAGCATGGCCACGAACAGCAGCAGCAGCAGCGCCGACGGGATCTGCAGGAACGACAGGGTGCGCCGCAGCGTGGCCGCGCGCAGCAGGTAGGACTCCAGCAGCGGCGCGATGGCCAAGCTGAAGCTGACGCCGGCCGGCGCCGCCAGGCGCACGTAGTCCGCGTGGCGCCGCATCACGTTCGGCACGTCGCGGATCGTCAGCTCGTGGTAGTCGATCGCGTAGTGCCAGTAGGTGCGCGTCAGGTTGCGCGCCTCGGTCTCCAGGAAGTCGCGCTCGAAGGTGGCGAAGTCGATCAGATAGCTGGTGGAAAGCCGGGAGAAGCGGCCGAACCAGAACGGGTCGCGCGGGTCGCTCTTGGTGAATACCCCCACCACCTCGATGCGGAGCCGCGGCACGTGGCCGAGCAGGTCGTGTAGCTGATAGGTGCGTCCGAGCTGCAGCTCCAGGTCGCGGAACGCCTCCTCGGTCACGATCGCCTCGTAGACGCCGGTGCCGTCGCCGGCCGGGGCCCGGGCCGGGCCGTCCGGCTGCGGCTCGAACATGCGGCCGTGGGCCATCCTGACGTGCCGGTCCAGGTGCTCGATCGCCTCGACGCGGGCGAACACCTTGGTTTCGGTCTGCTCGGCGGGACGGACGTCGTACAGATAATCCATGCGCAGTTGCCGCATCTCGGCGATGGTCGGCACCCGCAGCGCCGGCACCAGGCGCTCGGTCAGCTCCCGGTCGATCGCATGCACGTAGGGCGCGCGCTCGGCGCGCTGGCGCAGCCCGTACAGGTCGACTTCCAGGACGGCGGTGCCGGGGTAGCGACCGGTGCGCTGCTGGTGGCGCTCCAGGTCGCGGGTGAGCAGACGCTGCAGGACCCCGTCGGCGTACATCGGCGTGGAGGCGAGCAGCGCCACGCTGAGCGTAGCCGCCGCCGCCAGCGCGATCGCCAGCCAGCCGCGGCCGCGAATGCGGCGCGCGATCAGCGGCGCGCTCAGCGGAGTACCACCTGCTCGCCGACCTGCAGGCCGTCGACGATCTCCACCTGGGTGGAGGTGGAGAGCCCGACCTCCACGGTCCGTTCGGTCCGCAGCCGATCCTCCAGGACGAACACGAACTTGCGGTTGACGTAGGTCTGCACGGCGTCGGCGGGAAGCACGATCACGTCCTCGCGTCGGTCGGCCACCATCGACGCGGTGCCGGTCTGGCCGCGCTTCAGCGCCTCCGGCGGCGCGTCCACGCGGATCAGCACCACGTCGCGCATCTCCTCCGGCGCGTCGATCGGGACGTTGCGCGGGGTCATCACGACCACGCCGGGATAGGTGTCGCCGCGCAGGTTGACGGTGACCTCTCGGCCCAGGGAGAACTCGTCGTCCCGCTGCCCCCGGTAGGCGAACAGCAGTTCGCGCGGGTCGGCGACCTGCACCACCGTCTGGCGGGCGCCGATCGGCTCGCCGGGCAAGACGCGGGTGACGAACACCACCTCCCCGTCGATCGGCGAGCGCAGCGTCGACTTCGCCAACTCCGTTTCGAGTTGCTCCAGCGCCAGGCGTTCCAACTCCACGTCGAGCCGGGCGATCTCCTGCTGCAGGCGGTCGGCGCCGCGCGCCGCGGCGCGCTGCCGGCCGAGTTCCGCGCGGCGCAGCTTGATTCGCTGGCGCTCGACGTCGATGCGCAGCGTGTCGGTGTCGAGCGTCGCCAGCACCTGACCGGCCTCGACCCGGTCGCCGAGCCGCACCCGCACCACCTCCAGGCGTCCGGAGCGCTCGCCGAACGGCAACGCGATCTGCGTCGGGTAGACAAGGGCGCCGCCGACCACGACGCGGCGTTCGATGGTGCGCCGCTCCACGGGCACCGTGCGGTAGGTGATCGGCGGCGGCTCGACCAGCGGCGGCGCCAGGATCTCTTCCTCCTGCGGCAGCAGGAAGCAGCCCGCCGACAACACGGCGCAGGCGGCCAGCAGCGCCGCCGCCGGACGCGGGCCGTGCGGGGCGCCGGTCACTCCGATCAGCATCGGCCGGCCATTATGCACCGGCGGGCGGCGGCGCGGCCGCGGGCGCTATGATGCCGCGATGCTTGCGGTCGACGTCCGGCAGCTCACCAAGACCTACCAGGTGCCGGAACGGGGAGCCGGCCTGCGCGCCGCCCTGCGCAGCGTGGTCCGGCGCACGACCCGCGCCGTGCAGGCGGTCGATCGGGTCTCCTTCGCGCTGCAGCCGGGCGAGTTCGTCGGCTTCGTGGGCCCCAACGGCGCTGGCAAGACCACCACGCTGAAGATGCTCTCCGGTCTGCTGTATCCGACCGCGGGCCAGGCGCAGGTACTGGGCCACGTGCCGGCGCGGCGCGAGCGCGCCTTCCTGCGCCGCATCACGCTGGTGATGGGCCAGCGCAACCAGTTGCTCTGGGACATCCCCGTGATCGACTCGTTCGAGCGCAACCGGGTCGTCTACCGGATGGCGGCGGCGGAGTACCGGCGGACCGTGGACGAACTGATCGGGCTGCTCGACCTGGCGCCGCTGCTTCCGCGTCCGGTCCGCAATCTTTCGCTGGGCGAGCGGATGAAGTGCGAGATCGCGGTGGCGCTCCTGCACCGGCCGCAGGTGCTGTTCCTGGACGAGCCCACGATCGGGCTGGACGTGACCATGCAGCGCCGCATCCGATCGTTTCTGGCCGACTACAACCGCCGGCACCACACGACCGTGCTGCTGACCAGCCACTACATGGCCGACGTCGAGGCGCTCTGCAGCCGCATCATCGTCATCGATCACGGCCGCATCCTGTTCGACGGCGCGCTGCAGGAGCTGGTCCGCCGGTTCTCCCCGCACAAGACGATCGTCGTCGAACTCGACCGCGACGCGGCCGACCTGTCGCGCTACGGCGAGGTGGTCGCTGCCGAGGGCAGCCGTCACACGCTGCGGGTGCCCAAGGCGGACACGCCGCAGGTCACGGCCCGGCTGCTGGCCGACCTGCCGGTCGGCGACCTGACGGTCGAGGACCCGCCGATCGAGGACGTGATCGAGCAGGTCTTCGCCGGCGCCCTGGACTCGGCCGATCGGGCCGATCCAGCCGGTCCGGCCGAACGGGTCGAGCCCGGCGAGCGCTGACCGTGCTCCGCATCTACTGGGTCTACCTGAAGACGTCGCTGGCGCTGCAGTTCCAGTACCGCGTCGCCATGGCGATCTGGATGCTCAACCGCATCGTCGAGCCCACGGTCTATCTGGTGGTGTGGCGGACCGTGGCGGCGGCGCGCGGCGGCGTGGGCGGGTACGACGCCGCCGACTTCGCCGCCTACTTCATCGTCCTGATGGTGGTAAACCAGCTCACCTTCACCTGGATCATCCACGAGTTCGAGTGGCGCGTGCGTTCGGGCGAATTGTCGTCGCTGCTGCTCAAGCCGATCCATCCCATCCACGGCGACATCGCCGACAACATCGGCTACAAGGCGCTGACGCTGGTGATCATCGTGCCGGCGGCCATACTGTTGTCGTTCCTGTTCGAGCCCGCCTTCGAGTTCGACGCCGCGATGCTGGCGCTGGCGGCGCTGGCGCTGGTGGCCGCCTACGGTATTCGCTTCTTCGTCGACTGGTCGTTCGCGTTGAGCGCGTTCTGGACCACGCGCACCGCGGCGCTCAATCAGATCTACTTCCTGGTGCTGCTGTTCTGCTCGGGGCGGCTGGCGCCGCTGGAGTTGTTGCCGGGCTGGCTGGAGCGCGTCACCTGGTACCTGCCGTTCCGGTGGGCGGTATGGTTCCCGGTCGAGTTGGCGTTGGGCCGGCTGAGTCCCGACCTGATCGCCGCCGGGTTCCGCATGCAGGCGCTCTGGCTGGCGATCGGGCTGGCTCTGCTCGGCACGGTGTGGCGGCTGGGAATCCGCAAGTACGCAGCGGTCGGGTCCTGAGCATGCACCGCCTGCGGGTGGCGTGGACGTTCCTGAGGATCGGGCTGCTGAACGAGTTGGCCTACCGCGCCAACCTCTACCTGCAGATCCTGCAGTCGGGCGTGGCGGTGGCGGGGGCGATCGGCGGACTGCTGGTGGTGTTCGGCCATACCGACACGCTGCGCGGGTGGGGGCCGGACGAGGTGCTGGCCGTGCTCGGCGTCTATCTGCTGATGGGCGCCGCGATGGGCGGCGTGATCGAGCCGAGCATGCAGAAGCTGATGGAGGACGTGCGCCAGGGCACGCTGGACTACACGCTGACCAAGCCGGAGGAGCCGCAGTTCCTGGTCAGCGTCGCCGAGATGCGCGTGTGGAAGCTGGTCGACGTGGCGCTGGGGCTGGCGGTGTTGGGGGTGGCGCTGGCGCGGCGCAGCGCGGCGGTGGGGCCGGCGGACGTCGCCCTGTTCGCGCTGATGCTGCTGGCCGGCGGCGCGATCATCTACAGCTTCCTGCTGGCCATGGCGGCGATCTCCTTCTGGTTCCTGCGCATCGAAAACATCCTGGTGATCTTCAGCGACCTGTATCAGGCGGCGCGGTGGCCGATCGGCATCTACCCGGGCTGGCTGCGCACGGTGCTCACCTTCGTGGTACCGGTGGCGATCGCGATCACGGTGCCGGCCGAAGCGCTGATCGGCCGGCTCACCGGCGGCCGCGTGCTGCTGGCATGGGGAGTGGCGGCCGGCGCGCTGGCGGCCGCGCGTCTGGTCTGGATGCGCGGGCTGCGGCGCTACTCCGGGGCGTCGGCGTGAGCGGCGCCGCCATGCGGCCGGCGATGCGGGCGATGGTGCTCTGCCGGACCTGATCGCTGGCGGACGGCGGCGGGGAACCGCCGGTGCTACGGCGCGATCGAGACGAACACGCGGTCGCCGGCGGCGAAGCGGGCTGCTGCGGCGGCATGGGCGGTGACCTGAAACGGCCCGCGCTCGCCGTTCAGGGCGATCGTCAGCTCCCGCACCTCGCCCAGAAACCGCTCGGTCACCACTGTGCCGTGCCGGCGCGGGCCGCCGGTCGCCGCGGCCGACACCGACACTTGGCTGGGACGGATCGACACCACGCGTCGACCGCCGGCGTCGATCGGCTGCGCGGCGCTCACCGGCCCCAGGTCGGTGAGCCAGCCGGCGCCGTTGCGCCGCACCTCGATCAGGTTGGTCTTGCCCAACAGGGAAGCGACGAAGCCGTTGGCGGGCGACCAGTAGAGCTCCTCAGGCGTGCCGGTCTGCTGCAGGCGGCCGCTGCGCAGCACGGCCACCTGGTCGGCGACGCGGAATGCCGCGTCGCGGATATGCGTCACGAAGATGGTCGTCGTGGCCTGCATGGAGAGGATCGAACGCAGCTCGTCGATGAGCCGATCGCGCAGCGGGCCGTCGAGGTTGTTGAGCGGTTCGTCGAGCAGCAGCACGCGCGGCCGCGGCGCCAGCGCGCGGCCGATCGCGGCGCGCTGCGCCTGGCCGCCCGATACCTGGTGCGGATAACGGCGCTGCGCGTCGCCGGCCCGCACCAACTCGACGACCGCGTCGACGCGCCGCTCGCGCTCCCGTTCCGGCAGGCGCTGCAACCCGAACGCGATGTTCTGCCGCAGCGTCAGGTGGGGCAGCAGCGCGGCGTCCTGAAAGACGATGCCGACGTTGCGCTCCTCCGGCGGCAGCGAGTGCCGGCCGCTTGCGATGCGCAGATCGCCCGCGTCGATCGTGCCGCTATCGAGCTCCTCGAAGCCGGCCACCAGGCGCAGCAGCGTGGTCTTGCCGCTGCCGCTCTCGCCGAGGACGGCGGTGGTCCGGCCTTCCTCGACGGTAAGGGATACGCGGTCCAGAGCCGGCGCCGCGCTCCCCTTGAACCGCTTGCTGACGGCGCTGAGCGTCAGTTGCCCGCCGGAGCGGGCCTGGGCGTTACGCCTGCGACGGAGCCGCAGCATGGACGGGCCGTGACCGCGACCGTGCGCGCCGGCGGTCGGCCGCCGCCATACGGTTGAGGATCAGGACCGGGCCGAGTCCGGCGGCGATGATCACCAGCGCGTACGGCGCCGCGTCGACGAGCTGTTCGTTGCCGGCCAACCGAAAGACGTTGGTGGCCAGCGTCTCCAGGCGGAACGGCCGCAGGATCAGCGTCAATGGCAACTCCTTCAGCATCTCCACGATCATCAGGATCGCCGCCGTCATCAATGCGGGCCGCAGATTCGGCAACGCGACGCGCAGCAGGCCTTGCCCCGGCCGGCACCCCAGCGCGCGGCCCACTTCATCGAAGCGGGCCGGGAGGCGGGCGAAGCCGGATTCGACCGCGTGGTACCCCACGGCGAAGAACCGCACCACGTAGCCGGCGATGAGCGCCAAGCCGGTCGCGGTCAGCAGCAGTCCGGGCGAGACGCCGAGCAGAACGCGCGCCGCGCCGTCGAGCCGTTGGTCGACCCAGGTGTAGGCGGTGGCGATGCCGACCGCCAGCACGGCCGCCGGCACCGCGTAGCCGGCGGCCGACCAGCGCGCCAACGCGCCGACCAGCCGATCCTTGCGTACCCGCGCCGCGTACGCCACCAGCACGGCGAGCACCACCGTGGCCGCGGTCGCCGTCGCGGCCAGGCCGATGCTGGTGGCGGCCAGCGGGATCAGGTCGGAATCGATGGCCGGCGGGCGGCGGGCGGTCCACCACAGGAGCTGCCCGGCCGGCAGCGCGAATCCGGTGATTACCGGCACCGCGCAGGCGACCCAGGCCGCCAGCGCCGCGGCGCCGCGCAAACGGCGGCGGACCAGCGGGCGATCGTTCAGCGTCGCGTCACAGAACCGCGCCGCGCCGCGCTGCCGGTGCTCGACCGCCTGCAGCAGCGCGATGGCGATCAGCAGCAGCGCGCCCAGGGCCAGGGCGACGCGCACGCTGCCGAGCCCGAACCAGCCGCGAAAGATGCCGATCGTCAGCGTGTCGACGCCCAGGTAGTGCGATGCCCCGAACTCGCCGAGCGTTTCCATCACCACCAGCATCACGCCGGCGGCCAGGGCCGGCCGGGTCGCGGGTAGCACCGCACGGGCCAACGCCGCCGCTCCGGAGCTTCCCAGGCTGCGGGTCACCTCCAGCAGGGTCGCTCCCTGCTGGGCGAAGGCCGTTCGCGCGGTGAGGTAGACGTAGGGATACAGGAGCGCGGCGAGCACGAACGCCAGCCCGCCGAAGCCGCGCACCCGCAGGGTCGGGTAGGCGCCGGCCGGCACGCCGAGGGCCTCGCGGAACAGCAACTGGGCCGGCCCCGTGTAGTCGAAGATGCCGCCGTAGGCCAGCGCGCCGATATAGGTCGGGATCGCCAGCGGCAGCACCAGGAGCCACCCGAGCGCCCGCCGGCCGGGGAAGTCGTATACGGTCACCAGCCACGCGGCCGTCACGCCGACCAGCGCGCACAGGGCGGCGACCAGGGCGGCCAGAGCCGCGGTGGTGCCCGCGTAGCGCGGCAGCACGGTGCGCAGCAGGTGGCTCATCTCCGCCGAAAAGATGCCGTCCAGGTTGGCGATCACCACCAGGAGCGGCGCGCCGATCAGCACGCCGACCGTGATCGGCGCCGCCAGCCAGCCGCGCGACGCGGCGGCGCGCGGAGTCCGCGGCCGGCGAGCACCGGGGCGCAGAGGTCGGGGCAACCGTGCCGTCAGCAGGTCAGCCATTCCGTGTCCGAACCCACCGTACCGGTCAAGCTCATATGAATCAAGCTACGTTAAGTCCCTATAGGCGCGTTCAGCGGAGTCCGCAAGAGGGCGCCCCGGCCCCGGCGGCCTGCGGCGCTACCGCCAGCCGGCGCGGTCGAAGATGCGCACGGCGTCGGCGTTCAGCTCGCCCAGCCGGTTCAACGGCAGATCGTCGGCCGCGAACGCGCCCCACGACTGCAGGAGCGGCGACGGGCTCACCGCGGGATTGACCGGATACTCGTAATTGGCGGCCGAGAACCGCTCCTGAGCCTCGGCGCCGGTCAGGAACTCCAGCAGCTTGACGGCGTTGTCGTGGTTCTTGGCGCTGGCCGTCACCCCCGCGCCGCTGACGTTGACGTGCGTTCCCCGGTCCTCCTGGTTCGGGAAGAAGACCCGCACCTGAGCGCCGACCTCGCGTTCGTACTCGTCGCCGGAGTTGAGCAGCCTCCCGACGTAGTAGGTGTTCACGATCGCCAAGTCGCCCTCACCGGCGACGACCGCCTTCATCTGGTCGCGGTCGTTTCCCTGCGGCGTGCGCGCCATGTTGGCCACGACGCCGGCGGCCCAGGCGGCGGCCGCCGCTTCACCCTCATGGGCGATGATCGACGCCAGCAGCGACTGGTTGTAGATGTTCGACGACGACCGGATCAGGATGCGGCCCTCCCACCGCGGCTGCGTGAGGTCGGCGTAGGTCGAAAGCTCGGCCGGCGAGACGCGCTCGGGGTGGTAGACGATGACCCGCGCGCGCCGCGTGAGACCGTACCAGTGGCCGCCGGGGTCGCGCAGGTGCGCCGGTACGTTCGCCCGCAGCGCGTCCGAGGCCGCCGGCCGCAGCAGACCCATCGCCTGCGCCCGTACCAGGCGGCCGGCGTCGACGGTCATCAGCACGTCGGCCGGCGACGCCGCGCCCTCGCGGGACAGCCGCCCGATCAGCTCGTCGGCGCTTCCCTGCAGCACGTTGACCGTGATCCCGGTCCGCTCCGCGAACCGGTCGTAGAGCGCCCGATCCGTGTCGTAGTGGCGGTGCGAGTAGACGTTGACCTCGCCGTCGGCCAGCGCAGGTCCGGCCGCCGCCAGCGCGGCGGCAGCGACGATGAGCGAACGGAACATGAACCTCATGGAGAGCTCCTTCGATGAGAATGGGCACAGTGTAGTAAGGTTGATTATCAAAGTAAACTAGGATTGCGAAGATTAATTGTTATTAATGAAGGAGGAGAACGGAACCGGGCCGCTCAGCCGGGACTCTCGTCATTTTTCCGCTCCCCTTGTCCGCAGGTCGGTCTGGCAGTATATTGGCCGATTCAAAGTACGACTCATCGATGCAAAGAGGAGGATGAATCCATGGCTGCTTGTCCCGAGTGCGACGCGAACGTCCCGACCGACGACGTCCAGAAGGCGGAGGTGCGGGCCTGTCCCGAGTGCGGCACGGCTCTGGAAGTGGTCTCGCTCGATCCCGTAGTGCTGGACTTGGCGCCGGAGCCGGACGAGGACTGGGGCGAGTGAGGATCGGCGTTCTGCACTCGCTGATACGCAAGGAGGAGAAGCTCCTCCTTGCCGCGTTTCGCGCGCGCAGCGTGCAGGTGACGCTGATCGACGACCGCGAGCTGATATTCGATCTGCACCGCTGCCCGCAGGTCGACGTGGTCCTGGAGCGGTGCATCAGTCACTCGCGGGCGCTGCACGCCCTGCGCCTCCTGGAGAGCGCCGGCATACGCTGCCTGAACAGCTATCAGGTCGCGCAGGTGTGCGGCGACAAGATACTCACGGCCGTCGCGCTGCGCGAGCACGGCGTGCCGCAGCCGGAGGCGCGCGTAGCCTTTACCGACGAGTCGGCGCTGCAGGCGATCGAGGAGATCGGCTACCCCGTGGTCCTGAAGCCGGCGGTCGGCTCCTGGGGGCGTCTGCTCGCCAAGGTGAACGATCGGGAGGCGGCCGAAGCGATCCTGGAGCACAAGCGCATCCTGGGCTCCTACCACCACTCGATCTTCTTCGTACAGAAGTACATCGACAAGCCGGGCCGCGACCTCCGCTGCTTCGTGGTGGGGGACCGCTGCATCGCCGCCATCTACCGCACCTCCGCGCATTGGAAGACCAACACCGCGCTCGGCGGCACGGCCAGCGGCGCGCCGGTCACCGCGCAACTGGGCGAGCTTGCCGTGAGCGCGGCGCGGGCCGTGGGCGGCGGCATGGTCGGCGTCGACGTGCTGGAGAACGATGACGACCTGCTCGTGAACGAGGTCAACTACACGATGGAGTTCAGCAACAGCATCGACACCACCGGCGTCGACATCCCCGGCCACATCGCCGACTACACCATCGCCCAAGCCGCCAACTCCCAAGTTGCCAACACTCAAGTCGGCAGTCAGACCGTTTCGTGATCCGGGCGTCGATCGCCGGCGCCTCCGGCTATGCGGGCGGCGAGCTGTTGCGGCTGCTGCTGTTCCACCCGCAGGTGTCGGTCGCGCAGGCGACCTCCGAGCGGCTTGCCGGCACCTACGTCCGCCACGCGCATCCCAACCTGCGCGGGGTCACCGACCTGCGGTTCGTGCCGGCCGCCGAGCTGGCCCCGTGCGACGCGTTATTCCTGTGCCTCCCGCACGGGCAGGCGATGGACCGGATCGACGAGTTCCGCGGCGTCGCCGAGCGCATCGTCGATCTCAGCGCCGACTTCCGCCTGCGCGATCCCGATGACTACGTGCGCTGGTACGGGCGCAGTCATCCGCGGCCGGAGCTGCTGGACGGCGCCGTGTACGGGATGCCGGAGCTGCACCGCGACCGGCTGGCGGGAGCGGCGCTGGTCGCCGGCTGCGGTTGCAACGCCACCGCGACGATCCTGGCGCTGCGGCCGCTGGTGGCCGCCGGCGTGGTCGGCCAGGTCGTGGTGGAGGTCAAGGCCGGGTCGAGCGAAGGCGGTAACGAGGCGAGCGCCGCCAGCCATCACCCCGAGCGATCGGGCAGCGTGCGCTCCTACAAGCCGACCGGACACCGGCACCAGGCGGAGATGCTGCAGGAACTCGGCGGGCTGCCGCTGAGCTTCTCGGCTACCGCGGTGGAGCTGGTACGCGGCCTGCTGGCCACCGCGCACGTCTTCCTCACGGAATCGATCGACGAGAAGGCGGTCTGGCGCATCTTCCGCCGCGCCTACGCGGACGAGCCGTTCGTGCGCATCGTCAAGGACCGCCGCGGCATCTACCGCTATCCGGAGCCCAAGATCCTCGCCGGCAGCAACTACTGCGACATCGGCTTCGAGCTCGACGCCGGCGCGGGGCGGCTGGTGGTGATGAGCGCGGTGGACAACCTGATGAAGGGAGCGGCGGGCCAGGCGGTGCAGGCGTTCAACGTCATGTTCGGACTCGACGAGCGCGCCGGGCTCGGCTTTCCCGGCCTGCGCCCGATCTGAGCGTTCGAGCGTCTTGCCCGTGTGCCGCCTGCTTGCGGTCTGCGCCGCCGAGCCGTTCGAACTGCGGCGCTACCTGCAGCCGTTCGCGGAGATCGCCCGCACCAGTTCCGAGTACCAGGGCCACGGCTGGGGCTGCGGCTGGATGACGCCGGACGGCTGGCGGCTCTACCACGACATCGCCCCGGTCTGGGAGGACCTCTCGCCGCCGCGCGCGCGCACGCGGTTGCTGGTCGCGCACGCCCGCAGCGCGTTTCGCGACGAAGGGATCGCGGTGCGCAACAACATGCCGTTCACCGACGGGCGGTCGGTCTTCGTGTTCAACGGCGAGTTGCGCGGCGTGCGGGTGCGCGAAACCGGCCGCATCGGAGCCGAGAAGCTCTACAACTTCGTCCGGCGCTTCGATCGCGGCGACCTGACCGAAGCGATGCGCAAGGGGCTCGCCACCATCGAGGAGCGGACGCGTTACGTGCGCGCGATGAACGTCATCATCGCCGACGCGGCGGCGGTGCGGGTCACCAACCGCTTCAACGACTCGTCGAGCTACTTTCAGATGCACGTTTCGCGCGACCGGGAGCGGCTGGTAGTCTGCTCCGATCCGCTGCCGGCGGGCGAGTGGCAGCCGCTCGCCACCGGTGACGTGCATACCTACCGGACCTGAACGGTGAACATCATCAAGGTGGGCGGCGGCAATGCCATCAACCTGCCGGGGATCGCGGCGGACCTGGCCGATCTGGACGAGCCGGCGGTGATCGTGCACGGCGCCAACGCGCTGCGCGACGAGCTGGCCGAGCGTCTGGGCGCCCCCAAGCAGGTGCTGACGTCGGTGTCCGGCTACTCCAGCGTCTATTCCGACGACCGCGCCCTCGACATGATCATGCTGGCCTACGCGGGGCTGCGGAACACGCAGCTCGTCGAGCTGTGCCAGCGGTCCGGCGTGGACGCGATCGGGTTGACGGGCCTGGACGGGCGTCTGATCCGGGGGCGGCGCAACCGGGGCGTCCGCGTGCGGCGCGACGGCAGGACGTTCATCGTGCGGGACCGGTCCGGCAAGCCGGCGGACGTCAACGGCGCGCTGCTGCGCACGCTGCTGAACGGCGGCCATACGCCGGTGATCAGCATACCGATCCTCGACGAGCACGGCGTCGCCATCAATTCCGAAAACGACGACATCGTGGTGGCGCTGCACGCCGAGCTGCGCGCGCGGCGGGTGTTCCAGCTCATCGAAGCGCCGGGGTTCCTGGCGCGCGCGGATGACGAGACCTCGGTCGTGCGCGAGCTCGACGCCGCCGCGCTCGACCGCTTCGAGGCGCAGGCCACCGGCCGCATCCGGCGCAAGCTGCGCGCGCTCAAGGAGCTGATTGCGCTCGGCGGCGTGGAGGTCATACTGTGTGACGGCCGCACGGAGCACCCCCTGCGCGAGGGATTGGCGGGGCGCGGCACCAGAATCGGATGAACACGCAAGAGACGGAACGACGCTACGCGTTCGAGGTCTATCCGAAACGCGACCTGACCCTGGTGCGGGGCGAGGGCGCGGTGGTCTGGGACGAAGCGGGACGCAGCTACCTCGACTGCGCCGCCGGCACCGGCGTGGCCTGCCTGGGTCACGCTCACCCGGCGGTGGTGGAGGCGATCGCCCGGCAGGCGCGGACGCTGATCACCTGCGGCGGCGTCTTCTACAACGACCGGCGCGCGGCGGTGCTCGCCAAGCTGGTGCAGGCGGCGCCCGAGCGTCTGACGCGCGCGTTTCTCTGCAACTCCGGCGCGGAGGCGATCGAGACCGCCTTCAAGTTCGCGCGCCTGGCGACCGGCCGCACCGACGTCGTGGCCGCCATGCGGGGGTTTCACGGCCGTACCATGGGGGCGCTGAGCGCCACCCACAAGAAGGAGTACCGGGAGCCGTTCGCGCCGCTGGTTCCCGGCGTCGCGCACGTCCCGTACAACAACCTCGCCAAGCTGGCGGACGCGGTCACCGACCGCACCGCGGCGGTGGTGCTGGAGCCGATCCAGGGCGAAGGCGGGGTGCACCGCGCCGCCGACGATTACCTGCACGGCGTCCGCGAGCTGTGCGACGAACGCGGGTCGCTGTTGATCGCCGACGAGATCCAGACCGGTTTCTGCCGTACCGGCCGCATGTTCGCGGTCGAGCACAGCGGCGTGCAGCCCGACGTCATGTGCGTGGCCAAGGGCATCGCCGGCGGCGTGCCGATGGGGGCGGCGCTGTTCAGCGACGCGGTCAAGCCGGCGGTCGGCATCCACGGCTCCACGTTCGGCGGCAACCCGCTGGCCTGCGCGGCGGCGGCGGCCACCATCGACTACCTGGTCGAGCACGACCTGGCCGGCCGGGCGGCCGCGTCCGGCGCGTACTTCGCGGAGTTGTTCGAGCGGTCGCGTCCGGCCTGCGTGCGAGAGCTCCGGCGGTTCGGCCTGATGATCGGCATCGAGCTCAAGGAACGGTCGCAGCCGCACCTGGTCGCGCTCATGGAGCAGGGGGTGCTGGCGCTGCCGGCCGGCCAGACCGTGATCCGCCTGCTGCCGCCGCTGATCATCGAGCGGGAGCAGATCGAGGCGGTGGTGGCCGCGCTTTGCAAGGTGCTTTCCCGGTGATACCGTGGCGGGCATGAATGGGATGAGTCGCTTCAGGCTCGCGGCGCTGATCGGTCTGCTCGGCGCGCTCCTCGCCGCACCGAGCTTCGCCCAGGCGCCGGAGGACAAGACCACGATCATCGGACTCGACCTCCTGAGCCCGCTGGTCGGCCGGTACAGCGGGTCCTTCGAGCAGGTGCTCGACGACGACATCAGCCTCTTCGCCATCCCGAGCTACTACAACCCGAAGGCCGGCATCTTCGACCCGCTGGCCGGCACCACCGCAATCACTAAGACCGACTTCGACGTCTGGTCGGTGGCCGTCGCCGCCGGTGCGAACTACTTCATCAACGGCGTGGCGCCGACCGGCGTGTTCGCGGGAGCGTGGCTCTCCCCGGGGTACGCCTTCGCCCGGTTCGAGGGCACGGCGCTCGAGAAAAAAGACGGCTCCAAAGAGGAGTCCGGGACGGTGCTGCTGGGCGCGGGCGCGCACGTCGGCTACCGGGTCATCTGGGGGCCGGTCGCGCTTACTCCGCGCGTCGGCGTGAGCTACCAGATCGCGTTCAGCCCGTTCACGGGATACAGGAAATTAGGGCCAAGTCATCTCGCCAACATCGTGGCGAGCGTCAACAGCGGCCTGCGGTTTCCGTGGAGCATAGAGCTGGCCATCGCGTTCTGACCGATCCGGCGGCCGCCGTCACGATCACAGGAGGTCGATCATGAAGACCGCGCAGCAGGCGCGTAGCGAGGGGCGGGGACCGGCGATCTGGCTGGCCGGCGACCCGGCCGACCTGGGCGAATGGATGGAGCGCGGTGCGGCCGGCATCGTCACCAACACGGTCGTGCAGAACCAGTTGGTGAAGAAGTACGGCACGCTGAAGCAGGTGATCGAGCGATACCTGGACATGACCGACAAGCCGGTCGTGGTGGAGATCGACGGCCACACCACGGCCGAGCTGCTCGACGTCGGCGGCGTCTTCACGGCCATGTCGGACCGGATCATCATCAAGATTCCGTGCACGGTGCAGGGCCTGGGCGCCTTTCGAGCGTTCGCCGACGAAGGGGTGGAGACCTTCTGCACCACGGCGTTCTCGCTCACGCAGGCGGCGGCGGTCGCGCAGGCGGGGGCGACGCACGTGCTGCCGTTCTGCGAGCCGGTCAAGCAGCTCCAGGACGACCCGGTGCGTCTGGTGCGCGAGTGCCGGGCCATGTTCGACGGCTGGGCGCAGCGACCCTTCGTCACCGCGGCGCTGGTGCGCTCCGTCGACGTGGCCTACGCGGCGCTGCGCGCGGGCGCCGACGGCATCATCATCTTCTGGGCCACCTTCAAGGAGATGATGGATCACCCGCTCACCGAGCAGTGGAACCGCACCTTCCTGGACGAATGGAACGCCATGCACGCGGACGGCAAGCTCGACGGCGTGCCGGTGGCCGGCTGAGGGATCGCCGCGCAACCTCTGTACGACCGGCTTGATCCGGCCGCGCGCGCCTGCATCGACGGCGCCGTGTCGCGCTACCGCTGCACGACGCAGGAGGTGCGGCAACTGTGCGAAGCGGCCCGCGACCTGGCCATGTGGGGAGAGCCCGGCATCGGCGCGTGGTGGGCGCGCGCCGAGTCGGACCTCGACGCCGAACTGAACGCGCGCGAGCGCAAGAAGCGGCTGATCGGCGCGCTGCGCGAGCACCTCGATCGGCTGAGGCGTGAGCCGACCCGTTACGGCCGCCCGCCGGAGGCGCCGCGCCGGCCGCCGCTCCGCTTCGTCGACGCGGCCGGAGAGACGGAGGTGTTCGGCGACTGCCCGGTGCGGTCCGACCGCACCCTGTGCTGCAACCTGAAGACGATCGACGCGGTGCAGAACTGCTCGTTCGGCTGCAGCTACTGCACGATCCAGACCTTCTACGGCGACCGCGTGACCGTCGACCGCGACCTGGGCCGCAAGCTGCGCGCGATTGAGCTCGACGACCGGCGCTTCTACCACATCGGCACCGGCCAGTCCTCCGATTCGCTGGTGTGGGGCAACCGCGGCGGCATCCTGGACGAACTCTGCCGTTTCGCCGCCGAGCACCCCAACGTCCTGCTGGAGCTGAAGACCAAGTCGGCCAACGTCAGCTATTTCCTGGAGCGCCAGGTGCCGGCCAACCTGGTGTGTAGCTGGTCGCTCAACACCGCGGCCGTGATCGAGCATGAGGAGCACTTCACCGCTTCGCTGGAACGCCGCCTCGCCGCCGCCCGGCGCTTCGCGGATCTCGGCCGCAAGGTCGCGTTCCACTTCCATCCGATGGTCCACTACGACGGCTGGGAGACCGAGTATCCGGCGCTGGCGGCCCGGCTGATCGACCGGTTCGACCCGGTGGAGGTCGCCTTTCTCTCCATGGGATCGGTCACGTTCATCAAGCCGGTGATGAAGCGGATACGGCAGCGCGGGGAACCGACCCGCATCCTGCAGGCGGAGTTGGTCGCCGACCCGCACGGCAAGCTCACCTATCCCGACGACCTCAAGGTGCGGATGTTCCGCACGATGTACCGGGCGCTGGCGCCGTGGCACGACCGCGTGTTCCTGTACCTGTGCATGGAGAAGGCGACGATCTGGGACCAGGCGTTCGGATGGCGGTACGCGTCCAACGACGAGTTCGAACGCGCCTTCGGCGCCGCGACCCTGGGATGGCCGCCCGGCGCGGATGCGGGCGTGCGGCAGAGCGCCTGACACCGGCCATGCACCGTCTGCTCGCGTGGCGCAAGGAGCCGGGCGTGCGCGTGACCGGCAGCCGCGGTCTGGACCGTTGCAAGGTGCAGGCGCCGGGCGTGGTCGCGCTCCCCGGCGGCGGCTACCGGCTGTTCTACACCGCGGTCGGACCGGCCAAGCCGTTCGCGGACTGCCAGGGCTACGTCCTGAGCGCCGTTTCCCAGGACGGGCTCGCCTTCGAGCCGGAGCCCGGTATCCGCGTGGCTCCCGACCCCGGCCGGCCGGAGCTGTCGCTGCGCGCGCTGGCGCCCAGCGTCAAGCCGATCGCCGGCGGCTGGCGCATGTACTTCGAAGGGCGCGGGCCGGCCGACCGGCCGACGGTGATCGCCAGCGCGGTGTCGGACGACCTGCTGCGCTGGCGGGTCGAGCCGGGCGTGCGGGTCGCCGGCCCGGAGCGGTGCGGCGCGCCGCGCTTCCTGCCGCTGGGCGGCCCGGCAGGCGGCGCGGGCCGGCTCTACCACTTCCGCGCCGGCGGGCCACCGCCGTGGAACGAGGTGCGCTCGGCGGTCACGGACGACGGGCTGTCGTTCACGCCGGAGGCCGGCGTGCGCATGGCAAGCCGCACCGGCGTCCTCGACTCCGCAGGCATCACCGCCGCGGAGGTGATCCCGCCCGACGAACCGGGTGCGCCGCAGGTGATGATCTACTCGGCGTGGCAGGACCTGCCGCCCGGCGTCCAGGCGCCGCTGCACCCCAGCGATGACCCGGACGCGGCCGGCAGCGGCCGCAGCGCCGACTTCGCCGCCGCATCCATCGCCGTCGACCTGTGCGGCTACCGGTCGCGCATCCTGGCGGCGATCTCCGCCGACGGCCTGCGCTTCGCGCCGGGCCGCGTGGTAATCGAAGGCGGCGGCTACGACAGCGACGATACCGACGCCGTGCATGCCGAGGACATGACGCTGGTCCGCCTGCCCGACGGCCGCTACCGGATGTACTACGCGGCGTGCGACGCGGCCGGCGCCTGGCAGATCGCCAGCGCGGTCACCGCCTGACGGAGCGGCAGCGCTACCATCTGGTGGCCTACCAGTTGGTGAAGGAGCCGTCCGGCCGGCGCAGGTGGGGCGCCTCCCAGAGTTCCAACGGCTCCTTGGCCAGCGGCGCCTCCGGGTCGAACTCGACGCCCAGGCCCGGCCCGTCCGGCACCGCGTAGGTGACGCCGTCGAGCAGCGGCATCGCCGGGAACATCTCCCGGTCGACGGCGGCGATCTTTTCCGGGCCGCGCTCCTCCAGCCACGCGTACTGCGCGGTGGCGGCGGCAAAGTGCAGGTTGGCGGCGGTGCTTACCGGTCCGAGCGGGTTGTGCGGCATCAGGTCGATGTAATGCGCCTCGCACCAGCCGGCGACCTTCATCGCCTCGGTGAAGCCGCCCACGTTGCAGAGGTCCAGCCGCGCGAACGCCGGGATGCCGGCTTCCAGGTAGGGCAGGAACTGCCACTTGCTGGCGAACTCCTCGCCGATCGCCATCGGTACGTGGGTCATGCGCTGCAACGCCTGATAGGCCGCCGGCGTCTCGTCCCGGATAGGCTCTTCCAGGAAGTCGATCGTGCCCGGCGGCATCGCCTGGCAGAAGCTCGCCGCCTCCGCCACCGACAGGCGGTGGTGGTAATCGATGCCGATCGCCGCCCGGCGGCCGATCGCCTGCCGCGCCGCGATCAGCGCCTCCGCCGTCGCCCCGATCGACAGGCGCGGGTCGAAGATGCCTTCCTTGTCGTCCACGGGCACCGGCAATCGCACGCAGGGCCAGCCGTCTTGGACGAGGCCGACCACGTCGGCCACCGCCTCCTCGCCGGAGCCGTGCCGGGTGGTGGCGAAGCACGGCACGCGGTCGCGCTGCCGGCCGCCCAGGAGCTGGTACACCGGCACCCCCAGCGAGCGGGCGACCAGATCGTGCAGGGCGATGTCGATCGCCGACAGCGCCGCGGTGAGCACGCGCCCGCCCTCGAAGTACTGGCTGCGGTAGACCTCCTGCCAGATGGCGCCGATGCGCCGCGGGTCGCGGCCGGTCAGGAACTCGCGAAAGTGGCCGACCGCGCCGCGCACGGCCAGCTCGCGGCCGCTCAGCCCCGACTCGCCGACCCCGACGAAGCCGTCGTTCGACTCGATCCGGACGATGCAGAGGTTGCGGGCACCGCCCCGGACGATGTGCGTCTCGATACGTGCGATCTTCATGCCGGGAGTGTCCCCCGGTGGACCCGACGTCGCAACACCATCGCGTTCAAGCCCGAACATCGTCGATGATTACGGGAGGCCGGCCGCGCCGGACGTGGCCGCGCCGTGCACTCCCGGTCGAGCCCCGGCCCTAACGCGCGCGCGATATGTTCTGTTGGGCTGGATTTGCGATAGCGTGGTGGCCCCGCACCGGGCGCATACTCCCGGATGGTCTCGCACGCTCCCCGGAGGCCCCGGCCGTAGCGCGCACGCGCGCGCGTTCATCTGCAGGGCGAAGTTTGATCGGCCCCGCTTCGTCGCCAACGTGCCCCGGTGCGGTACACTGGTGGCATGGAACGGGGCCGCTGGCGCGCCGCATCGTCGTCGGCGCGGTGTCGGCCGAGGTGGTAGCTTGTATGATCCGGCGCACGTCGCCGGAGAGGTGTGGGAAGCGTGGCCATGAGCCGCGTGGTCATTCACGACGGCGCCCGCCGAGCAGAAGCCGAAACCGTGCTTACATGCGCGGTCATGCCGGTGTTGAGCGACCGGCGTCTGATGAGGGGGGCGATGAGGACGCGAAAGATCGTATGGGCTCTATCGTTGGTCGTAGGGGCGGTACCGGCGGGTGCGGAGCCGGAGGGTTGGAAGCTTCATGTGGAGCGTGATCCCCTCACCAAGGAACAGTTTAGCTTCGTCAGGGCATGGGGGGAGCAGATTTCTGCTGAAGCTAACCCGACATCCATCCATGGTTACGATGCTAAGCACTTGAATATCGCACTTGTTGTGATGTGTGGTGCAGATGTGCGCCAGGCGGTGCACATGCAATCTTCGTTGCCCCTGAGATCCCATTCTTTGGAGCTCACGAACGAAGTTTTCTACGACTTTGATGCTCGCGATATAAGGAGTGTAGGAGAGTATCAATGGGAGTACTACCGATACATGGAGCACATGTTCTATGGTCCGAAGAGTAGGCGCGGAGTATGGCGACGGGTAGACGACGAAGGATTTCTTTGGCAGTTGGAAGATCATCGGGGTGAGTTCATATCGGAATCGCATAGGATTAGTCTGGCAACCGCGATATGGCCTGGCCTTGGCGTGAGGGTTTACATGGAGGGGTCGTTGTTGTTTTTTGGGTATGGACTCACGGACGGCAGCAATATCCTCTTTGGGAGTACCTCCTATAGGTGGAAACTTGCTGGCTTCGCGGAGGCGTGGGCGGAGTGCCCTGAGGAGTAGAAGCCGAACCGCATCTTCGGATGCGGTCGTGCCGGGGTGAGTGACCGGCGGTCCCGCCGACGAGGCCAGCACGGTCAACTCGGCGCCCTGTTGAGAGGGCGCATGCCCCCCACCCGCCCACGTTGGCGGAAGCCGCCGCCTTGGCCCAGTGAGCCTCTGCCAAGGTGCTTGACACACCCCCTACGGCTGCGTGACAAAGGGCGACATGAAGTTGTTGATGACCCTTGCCGCCGCGATCGCCTTGCTGGTGGCGGCGCTGCCGGTAGCCAGTGAAGAGGCTGAGTGTGACGTGGAGTGTCTGGCGCAGCTCCACTACGAAGACGCGGAACTTGTGTGCGATGTCGAGTGGGTGGTGCCCTTTCACAGGCAGCAGCGCTATCGGTGGAAGGATGGCGTGAAATTCGATCGGTTCGCCTGGGCTCAAGAGGCCGAGGGGCTGCTGGAGTACTCCGGGGACAAGCTGGAGGTGCGGCTGATCGACGGTAACGGCCGACATGTATCCTGGGTGGATGCGACGTACACGTGCGACTACGACACGAATACCGGCGCAGCGATGAAGTGGGACATTTACAACAAGGATACCGGGGAACTGCTATGGAGCGAAGCAGACGAGCCGTCGGAGCCGGTTGTAGAGGATGAGTGTGACTTGGAGTGTCACTATCTGCGCTATGAAGAATCGGCGGAAGAGCCGTGTCAGCGGATGATCGAGCAGCATGTTTCTCAGTATAGCTATCGGTGGAAGGTTGGAATGCTGAGATCGAGGTTCGAGAGTGGCGGATGGTACAACAAGTCAGAAGGGCTGTTTACGTACTCTGGGGAACGGCTGGAGGTGTTTCTGGATGGTTCCTGGGTGTGGGCTAAGTACAGTTGTATCTACGATACGAATAGCGGGAGGGCTCTGTTCGGGGAAGTGTTTCGGAAGGACATGGTGGAATGAATGGCAGTGGTGTTCAGTTCGGTGGCTGATCTGAGGCGCAAGCTGATGAGATACATACGCGCATACAACAAGAATCCTCGAGTGGTGAAGTGGCGCTACGCTGATCCTTCTCGACACCTTGGTGCAAGAGTACGTGTTACAGGCCACTAGTGGCCTGAGCGGGACCGCTTGTACGGCACGGAGACGCCGGCATCGAGCGTTCGCGGTGCTGCTGATCTCGGTTACTGCTGATCGCGGGCGCTCGCCGGCTGATCCGGCGCGGCCGGACCGCGATCACGACCGATAGCGGCGCTTGCCGTGCCGGCGCGCTTCCGGTACCCTGCCGGCATGAAGTTCTTCAAGTCTGCCGGCATCGCTGGCATCGCAACCGCCGCCGCGCTCGCTCTCGCCAGCTGCCAACAGTCGCCGGCTACGCCGACGACCGTGCCGGAGCATACGCACGAGCATACGCACGAGACGACCGTGGTCCGCGGTCCGTTCACGGTACGCAGTAACGAATGGGGATCGGACGGAAGGGTGAATGTCTACACGCTGGAAAAAGGGGAGCAACTTTTGGGCGCGCGTATCTCCGCAGAAGGCAGGTGGCATGAGCTACCTTGGATATTTCGATTCACGGGTGCGGGACCCGGGCTTGGGAATTTGGCACAGCTCGTAACTTCCGTCAGCGGGAACGAAGTGTTCGTTCAATGCTGGCAGATGGAAAGGATAATCCGCAGTGGTGGGGTTGTTATCATCCAACGTCTGGCGGGCGTTGCCTGCGGCTTCGCGGACTCGAAGCGGTTTCAAGTGGTGGTTTCCACATGACGAATAGCCAGCGCATCGCGGTGCGCATGATCGAGGTACGACAGCGGCTCAATACGCTGTCTTCGATTGACGAACCGTCCGCCGAAGAGTCGGCGGAGATGGTGACGCTCACTACCGAGTACCAGAACCTGGAGGTGCGCTATCGCGCTGCGATCGTCTCTGAGGGAGACGTGGCAAAGCAAGAATCGGGGTCGGAAGAGTCGAAGTCTGAAGAGTCGGTCGAGCGTGCGCAGCGGGCGTCGCGTGCGTTCATGGGTCTGGGCAAGGCGAGTATGGGCATCGGCTGCGCGCTGATGGCCGGGCTTGTCTTGGTGGTTATAATCGTAATCGCGATCTCCAGCCTGTAGAAACACTCTGCAGGGGAGTACAGGGTATGAAGCCGATGCCGTTGATGATGAAGCTGATGAAGTCCGCCGGCGCCGTGGCCGTCGTGGTGATGATGGCGTGCGAGCAAAACGCCGGTCGCGCCGACGAGCGGAGCGCCGGCGGAGGCCACGCCCGCCCCGAATGATGGTGGCGAATGGTCGCCCGATTACGGGGATCAGCCGCATATAAGCGGTGACGAGCCGGCTATCCCGACCGAGGGGCCGACGACCACCTGGACTCCGCCGGCAACTGGCTTTGACCTGCACGATCTGGCGATTGCGGAGTACCGGGTTTACGGCGGCTGGCCAACGGTTCACTGCCGCGCCACGACGACGCTGCACGCCTACATCCCCGACGGCTGCGCCAGTCTGCGCGATGTCTGGCCTGCCGACGCTCGCCTGATCGGCGCCCGTACCGGCGACGCAGCGCAGCGCTGACGCTGACCGTGCGGACGCTGGACGGCGGCAGGTACTGCCTGATGCGTGGCGATGAGTGCATCGCGATCCTCGCCGCCTACTCGCCCCCCGCGCCGCCGCCTGCGCCGCCCACCGACCCCGAAGACGACCCGCCGTTGACGCCCGATCCCGACGGTGTTGCGGCGCCATCGGCATGGACTGTGTCGCGGATGGCTTCTCCCTGGAGCCTGGCTTCCAAGAGACCTATTGCAGCCACCACGTCTACGATTGGGGGACCCGCCGCGGACGCGAGACGAACCGCGTGGAAGATCGCTATACGACCGTCGGCGGCTCTCTTCGTTATGGGTTGCTGCCCAGCCCATTAGCGCACAACCAGAGAGGCCGCGGGATCAGATATGAGGCCAACGGCACCACGAGCATCATCCATATCGACCCTGGTACAGCCGCTTTGCGGTGCCTTGGGAGTCTTACCGCATAGTGCTTGAATGGGAAACGGTTGTCGTGAATGGGAAACGGTTGTCGTGAATATGCATGAGAGTGGTGTGCCGATCATGATTAGAGGAACCGGTACCGCGACCATCGAAATGGTCTGGGACGAGGATTGCGATGCTCTTCATCAGCACAGCCGCGCTGGCGGTGATGGTGGTGCCACCTGGTTGCACAGAGGTCTCAAGAACCCCGACCCCCATCCCCTTAGCTGGCGCGACCCATATCCGGCTACCTCGAGTTCCATACCCACCGATACGAGGCCCTGCCGGCCGACGAGTTGACCCGCCGCCGCGCTACCGTCGCCTTCCGGTGGACCCGCCTGATCGGAATGCCTACGCCTGACCCGTTGCCGTGGCCATGAGCGCGGAGGCTCCGAAAATTGGGTCTTCCGGGTTTCGTGTGGGTGGGTGACCAAAGAGGGTCGCGGCGCTTGGCCGACACGGCTAAGCTGGCGCCATGAGGGACAGGGAACTGTATGCCAGGATTCTGGGCATCGAGGCACCGTGGCGAGTGGTGGACGTCGATCTGAGTCTTCAAACGAGGTGAGGTGGTGGTGCACGTGGAGCACGCCGGCGGGCCGCTGCGTTGCCCGCAGTGCGGACATCACGCACGCCAATACGACACCCGGCAGCGCCGCTGGCGGCATCTGGACACCTGCCAGTACCGCACGTTTCTCGCCGCCAAGGTGCCGCGGGTGCAGTGCCCGCAGCACCGGGTCTTGCAGCTTGCGGTGCCGTGGAGCGAAGGCCGCGCGCGGCTGACTGCGCTGTGTGAGGCGGTGGTAATCGACTGGCTGCGACATGCCACGATCACGGCAGTGGCGCAGCAGATGCGGCTGAGTTGGGACGAGGTCGACGGCGTGATGCAGCGCGCGGTGCAGCGCGGCTTACAGCGACGTGAGGTGCAGCTCCCGCACCGGATCGGTGTGGACGAGACCTCGTTCCAGAAGCGCCATGAGTACGTGACGGTGATCAACGATCTGGACGGGCACGTCGTGCACGTGGCCGATGGCCGCAGCAAGGAGGCGTTGGAGCAGTTCTACCAACGATTCGACCGGGAACAGTTAGCTGCTGTGGAGACGGTCGCCATGGACCTGTGGGAGCCCTACATCCGCGTGACCAGCAAGTATGTGCCGGCGGCGCAGCACAAGATCGCGTTCGACAAGTTCCACGTCGCCAAGCATCTCGCAGACGCCGTTGACCAAGTGCGGCGCGCCGAGAGCCGCACGTTAGCCGGCACGGGTGATGAGCGGCTGAAGGGCAGCCGTTATGTGTGGCTGACCAATCCCAAGAACATGGATGCCGAGCGTTGGGAGCGATTCGCGGCGTTGCGAAACAGCGCGCTGCAGACCGCACGCGCCTGGGGCTACAAGGAACAGGCGATGACGCAGTGGGGGTATCAGACCCGCGAGTGGGCGCGCACGGGGTGGTTGGCGTGGTACCGGTCGGCGATCCACTGTCGGCTGGAGCCGGTGAAGCGGATGATCAAGGGCCATCTGGAAGGGATCGTGACGGCGGTGGTGCAGCGGGTGAGCAACGCGCGGGCGGAGTCGATCAACGCGGGGGTGCAGAAGCTGAAGTACGTGGCGCGCGGCTTCCGCAACCGCGAGAGGTTCCGCAACGCCATCTACTTTCACCTCGGCGGCCTTGACCTCTACCCCGCACGTGTTGCCCGTGACTACCTCGTCCATACGAATTCCTGAAGCCCCGAAAAATTGGGCCGCATACCGGGGAACGACCTTGAGTGTAGAAGCGACCGGGCCGTCCCCCCTCCCCCCGGCTTCCCCCTGGCGAGCCACAGGGGAGCGATCACCCCGGCGGCGGCTCGCCGGCGCTGTTGGTGGTTATCGCCGCTGTCACGGCTTTCGATGCCGCTGGCGGCCGTGGTGCTCCTGGCAGCGCTCGTCGCGCCGGAGGCAGACGCCGCAGGCATCCTTGTAGGCGTTCATCGAGGGAAACGACGTGTATGTCGGCCGGGCCAGCCGCCCCGGGGGATAACAACATGGCGAGAAACCAAGACGTAGGCCGGTCCTACGAGATGCTCCTTCTGGAGTTCGGCGGTGCGCAGACGCGCGTGACCGTCGAAGCGCAGACCCGGCGAGATGCGTTCGCGGCTGCCATCAAGGCAAGCCGTGACGCCAACAACCTGTACGCGGTGGAGCTGCTGAGCGACAACGGGCTCAGGGTGGAGCCCCGGCAACGCTTCGGTGGCGTGCCGTACGTGAGGCCGGACCAGGAACCGGCACCGCTCTATGATGGCGCCGAGGACCACGTGCGTCCGTACGAACTCAGCGTCGAGGTCTTCGGCGATACGCAAGGCGCGGAGTACGTGTGGGCGCCGAGCCGAGCGGAGGCGCTACGCGAAGCGGTGTTCCTGGAAGGAGACTCCGACAACGTGCAGCGCGTGGTGCTGGTGGCGATAGGCAAGACGCGCCTCGACAGCGGCGACTACTGGTTCCTCGACGAAACGCTTCCCTATGGCGGCGTCACGGGCGATTTGGAAGGCGAGGGCATGGACGCCACGGAGACCGACGTGCCGCAGGAAACTGAGCCTTCGGTACCCACGCGGGTGCCTGGGCTGCCGCCTTGGATGGGTGCCACGGAAGACTTGTGCCCGGACGGTGAGCCGCACGAATGGTCTCCGGAGTGGCGGTCGACGCTGCCCAAACCGAACTTGGACACGATGGCGAGGAGTACCGGTCTGCGTGCCTCAGATGCCGCTACATACTCCGGTCGCGCGTCGAGGGGGCGTCCAATTTCCCACTGCAAAACGGCAAGGTTCTTCACGTCGTCATGCAGATGCGTCACGTTGCTTGCGATTCCCTCTACGCGCGTTTCAACCGCGTGCACGTCGTCACGCACCTTCGCTATGCCTTCGCTTACCTGCTTCGCGTCGTCGCGCGCCTCATTGCGCAGCGCCTCTATGCCTTCGTTCGCCTTCGTCGCGCCGTCGCGCGCCTCATTACGCACACCTCGCACTGCCACCCATAGCGCTACCCCAACACCCAAGATCGCTACCAACACGGCCACGATCGAGATCACAAGCAGCATGCGCTTACCGTACCTCACCATCGGCCGGCCGGTGAGCGGCTCCCCGCCTCCAGCCCGCGTCCTCGTTGCGGTGGTGGAGCGAAGGCCCGCTTGCGGTGCACGCTCGGTATGGCGCACCGTCGCGCTCGACGCCGTGCCGCATCGACTCCTCCGGTTCGCCCTGCAGCGGACCTACCGCGAACCGCGCATGTTCCGCGCGCCGCCGCGCCTCAAGCGGCGCTACGACGCCGTCGTCATCGGCGGCGGCGGCCACGGCCTCGCCTGCGCCTACTACTTGGCGCGCGATCACGGCCTGCGCGACGTCGTCGTGCTGGAACGGCGCTACGTCGGCGCGGGCGGCACTGGGCGCAACACCGCGATCGTGCGTTCCAACTACCTCACGCCGGAGGGGGTGAACTTCTACGAGGAGAGCGTGCAGCTCTTCCGGCGCCTCTCCGCCGACCTCGACTACAACCTGCTCTACAGCGAGCGCGGCCACTTCACGCTGGCCCATACCGACTCGGCGGTCCGCACCATGCGCTGGCGGGCGGAGGTCAACAAGCACCTGGGCGTGCGCAGCGAGCTGGTCGGCCGGGACTTCATCGCCCGCACCTGTCCGCTGCTCGACCTCGACTGCGGCCACGACCTGCCGGTGCTGGGCGCGCTGTGGCATCCGCCGGGGGCGATCGCCCGGCACGACGCGGTCGCCTGGGCCTACGCTCGCGGCGCCGACCGGCTTGGCGTGGAGATCCACCAGCATACGCCGGTGACCGGGCTGCGGCTGGACGGCGGCCGGATCACCGGCGTGGAGACCGCGCGCGGCGTGATCGAGACCGACCGGGTGGTGAGCGCCGTTGCCGGTTACACGCCGGCGATCACGGAGATGGCCGGGATACGCACGCCGCTCGTCATCCATCCGCTGCAGGCGTGCGTGACCGAGCCGCTGAAGCCGTGGCTGCACGTGATCGTGGTCTCCGGGTCGTTCCACATCTACGTCAGCCAGTCCTCGCGCGGGGAGATGGTGATGGGAGCATCGCTCGACCCGTACGAGGTCCACTCGACCCGATCGACACTGGAGTTCGCCGAAGGCCTCTGCGCGCACGTGCTGGCGGTCTTCCCGCATCTGGGCGGGGTGAAGGTGCTGCGCCAGTGGGCGGGGCTGGCCGACATGACGCCGGACTTCTCGCCGATCATGGGGCTGACGCCGGTCGAAGGCTTCTTCCTGGACGCCGGCTGGGGCACCTGGGGCTTCAAGGCGACGCCGGCCAGCGGCAGCACCATGGCCTGGACGGTGGCGCACGGCCGCCCGCATCCGCTGATCGAGTCGTTCCGGCTGTCGCGGTTCGCGGAGTACGAGCTGGTGGGCGAGAAGGGGGCGGCCGCGGTCGGCCACTGAGATGGAACCGAGATGAAGCTGCTGCGCTGCCCGGTGAACGGCGAACGCCCGTTGCAGGAGTTCGACTACGGGGGCGAGTACCGGCAGCAGCCCGATCCGGACGCGGTCTCCGACGAGCGCTGGGCGTCCTACGTCTTCGATCGGGCCGGCGCCGCCGCCGTGCGGCGCGAGTGGTGGTATCACGTGCCGAGCGGCACCTGGTTCATCGCCGAGCGCGATACCGGCGCCGATCGCGTGGTGCGCACCTACCTGCCGGACCGCCTGCCGTGAACGCGCCAGCCGGTCGCCGCCTGCCGCCGCAGCCGGGCGAGTGGATCGACCGATCGCGGCCGATCGCCTTTCGCTTCGAGGGGCGGGACTACCGCGGCCTGCGTGGGGACACGATAAGCTCCGCGCTGCTGGCGGCCGGCGTGCAGGTGCTCGGCCGCAGCTTCAAGTACCACCGGCCGCGCGGCGTATACAGCCTGACCGGCGCGGACGCCAACGTGATGCTGGAGGGGTCGGCGGGCACCAATCTGCGCGGCGACGAGTTGCCGCTTACCGATGGCCTCGACCTGCGCGCGGTCAACACGCTGGGCGGCGTACGGCGCGACCTGCTGGCGGTGCTCGGCCGCCTGTCCGCCTTCACGCCGGTCGGCTTCTACTACAAGGCGATGCACACCCCGCGCGCGCTGTTCCCGCTCTACGAGCGGGGGCTGCGCGCGCTGGCTGGCCTGGGCCGGGCGCCCGGCGGCCGGCGCCGCGGCGGCCGTCGTGAACCGCCGTCGCCCAAGGACTACGCGTTCTGCGACGTGCTGGTGGTCGGCGCCGGGCCGGCGGGGGTAGCGGCCGCCAACGCCGCCGCCGAACAGGGGGCGGCGGTGCTGCTGGTCGAATCGAGCGAGCGGCTCGACGGCTCGGTGAGGGAGGCGGTCGGCAGCGGCGTCGAGTGCCGCCTTGGCGCCACCTGCGCGGGCATCTACGCCGACCTGTGGGCGGCGCTGGTCGACGCGCGGCGGCTCACCAAGGTCCGCGCCCGGTCGCTGGTGGTCGCCACCGGCTGCGAGGACCAGCCGGCGGTGTTCGGCAACAACGACCTGCCGGGCGTCATGCTGGGCGAAGCGGCGCGGCGGCTGATGGAGCGCTACGCGGTCCGCCCGGCGGACCGGCCGCTGGTGCTGACCGCCGGCAGCGGCGGCTGGGCGCTGGCGGACGCCATGCTGCAGCGCGGCATCGACGTCGCCGCGGTGGTCGATCTGCGCGAGGGGGCGCCGGCCAGCGGGGCGAGCGACACGGTGGAGGCGGCAGGGGCGCCGGTCTACGGCGGGCACGCGGTGGTGGAGGCGCTGCCGCTACCGGGGCATGCCGGCGTGCGCGCCGCCCGCATCCGTGCGCTCGACGCGGCCGGCCGACCCGCCGGCGCGGCGCGAACGATCCCCTGCGACGGGATCGTCGTCTGCGTCGGTTCCGCTCCACGCGACGGACTGTTGCGCCAGGCCGGCGGCGAGGCGGCCTACGACGCAACGCTCCACCGCCACGTGCCGGACGCGCTGCCGGCCGGCGTGTTCGCGGCCGGCAGCGTGGCCGGCGCCGCCGCCGGCGGCGTGGCGGCGGCCGACGGCCGCCGCGCCGGTCGGGCGGCGGCCGCCTTCCTGGGGCTGGCGGCGCCCGCGCCACAGCCGGAATCCTCCGTCCGCCGCGCCGGCGAGCCGGGTCATCCGTATCCGATCTTCGCGGAGCCGCACGCCAAGGCGTTCGTCGACCTGGACGAGGACGTGACGGTCGACGATCTGGCCCACGCGGTGCAGGAAGGCTACGACGACGCAGAGCTGCTCAAGCGATACGCCACGGTGGGGATGGGGCCGAGCCAGGGGAAGCACTCCAACGTCAACGCGGTGCGCGTGCTGGCCCGCCTGACCGGCCGGCCGCTCGCCGGCGCCCGGCTCACCACCGCCCGGCCGTTCACTGCGCCGGTGCCGATGGCGCATCTTGCCGGTCGCGGCTTCACGCCGGTGCAGCGCACGCCGGTCCATGACCGGCACGAGCGGTTGGGAGCGCAGATGATGCACGCCGGCGCGTGGCTGCGGCCGGCCTGGTATCCCCGGCCCGGTCTGGATCGAGCCGGCTGCATCGACGCGGAGGCCCGCGACGTGCGGTCGCGCGTCGGGCTGATCGACGTCGGTACGCTCGGCAAGCTGGAGATCAGCGGCGCGGACGCCGTCCGCTTCGTGGAGCGCATCTACACCGGCCGCTTCGCCCGGCTGCCGGCCGGCATGACCCGCTACGGGGTGATGTGCGACGAGTCCGGCGTGGTGATCGACGACGGCGTCGTCGCCCGCTTCGATGCCGGCCGATTCTACGTGTCGACCACCTCGTCGGCGGCCGATCAGGTCTACCGCGAGCTGCAGCGCTGGGCGGCGCTCTGGCGGATCGACGTCACGCTGGTGAACGCGACCGGCAGCTACGGCGCCTTCAACGTCGCCGGTCCGTATGCGCGGCAGGTGCTCGCCGGGCTCACCGGCGTCGACCTGTCGCCGGAGGCGTTCCCGTACCTGGGCATCCGCGAAGGGACGGTGGCCGGCGCGCCGGCGCGCGTGTCGCGGGTCGGGTTCGTGGGGGAGCTCGGCTACGAGGTGCACGTCCCCGCCGGCTACGCCGCCGGCGTCTGGGACGAGCTGCTGCGCGCCGGCCGGGGGTACGGCATCGTCCCGTTCGGGGTGGAGGCGCAGCGTCTGCTTCGCCTGGAAAAGGGGCATCCGATCGTCGGTCATGACACCGACGGTCTCACCGATCCGTTCGAGGCCGGCCTCGGCTGGGCGGTGAAGCTCGACAAACCGTTCTTCGTGGGCAAGCGCAGCCTGCAGATCATCGGCAGGAAGGAGCCGCACCGCCGGCTGGTCGGGTTCGAGTTGCCCGCCGATGCGCCGGCGCCGCAGGACAACCACCTGATCGTCGATGACGGCGGCCGCATCGCCGGCCGCGTCACCAGCGTCGGCCGCAGCGGCGCGGTGGGGCGGACGATCGGCCTGGCCTACGCGCCGCCGTCAGTGGCCGAGCCCGGCGCGCCGCTCCGCATCAAGGGCGACGGCGGCGCGATCGTCGCGGCGCGGGTTGCCGCGACGCCGTTCTTCGACCCGGACGGGACGAGGCTCCGTTCATGATCCCGCCAAAGGCCTCGCGCCGGGGCCCACGCTACAGCGCCGTGCACGCCTGTCTGGAGCGACTGGAGCCGGCCTGGGAGCGGCGCGACGGCGCGCTGCTCCCGCTCCACTTCGGGGACGTGGAGGCGGAGGCGGCGATCGCGCCGGTGCTGGGGTTGGCCGACCGCGGCGCACTGCCGCGCATCGGCCTCAAGGGGCCGCGCGCGGTCGCGTGGGCGGAGGCGCAGGGGATCGCGGTCCCGGCCGAGGCGCATGGCTGGACGCGCGCGGCGGACGGCACGCTCGCGGTGCGGGTGGGCAAAGGCGAGCTGTTCCTGGAGGGCGCCGGCGCCGCCGCGCTGGAGGCGGGGATCGACCGCGCGGCGCCACCGGCCGGCTGCTGGCCGGTGCGGCGGGAGGACGCGGCGCTGCTGCTCTGCGGCCGGCGCGCGCCGGCGGTTTTGGCGCAGACCTGCTCGTACGACTTCCGCGGCGCCGCCGGCCGCTTCGTCATGACGCGGGTGGCGCTGGTCTCCTGTTCGGTCCTGGTCGAGGCAGGGGAGGCGATACGGGAGGAAGACGCGCCGCCCGCGCCGGTTTATCATCTGTGGGCCGCACCGAGCTACGGACCGTATCTGTGGGACGCGCTGCTGGCGATCGCGCGGGAGTGCGGCGGCGGCCCGGTCGGGGAGCTGGCCGCGGCGACGCTGCTGCCGGCGCGGCGAACGGAACGGAAGGACGCAGGAGAGAGATGACACGCGAAGACGCGCACCGATTGCTCGAAGACCACGGCGTCAAGTTCGTGCTCGCTCAGTTCGTCGACCTGCACGGCGTCGCCAAGACCAAGGCGGTGCCGGCGGCGCACTTCGACGACGTGCTCGACGCCGGCGCCGGCTTCGCCGGCTTCGCGGTGTGGGGCATGGGCCAGCAACCGCACGACCCCGAATTCATGGCGGTGGGCGATCTGGCCACGCTGTCGCCGGTGCCGTGGCAGCCGGGCTACGCCCGCATCGTCTGCGACGGGCGGGTCGGCGGTCAGCCGTGGCCGTACGACACCCGCCACGTGCTCAAGGAGCAACTCCGGGCGCTCGGCGACCGCGGCTGGACGCTCAACACGGGACTGGAGCCGGAGTTCATGCTGCTGCGCCGCGGCGATGACGGCAGCATCCAGCCCGCCGACCGCACGGACCTGCTCGACAAGCCGTGCTACGACTACAAGGGCCTGTCGCGCAGCCGGCACTTCATCGAGACGCTGGTCGCGTCGCTGCAGGCGGTCGGCTTCGACGTCTACCAGGTCGATCACGAGGACGCCAACGGCCAGTTCGAGATCAACTTCACCTACACGGACGCGCTCACCTCGGCCGACCGCTACGTCTTCTTCCGCATGGCCGCCGGGGAGATCGCCCGCGACCTGGGCATGATCTGCTCGTTCATGCCCAAGCCGATGTCGTCGCGCACCGGCAGCGGCATGCACATCCACCTGTCGATCGCCGACGAGCAGGGGGCGTCGCTGTTCGAGGACGAGTCCGACCGCCGCGGACTGGGATTATCGGAGCTCGCCTACCACTTCCTGGCCGGCCTGCTGCATCACGCGCCGGCGCTGACCGCCCTGGTCGCGCCGTCGGTCAACTCCTACAAGCGCCTGGTGGTCGGCCGCGCCCTGTCGGGCGCCACCTGGGCGCCCGCGCACGTCGCCTACGGCGACAACAACCGGACCGCCATGGTGCGGGTGCCGCACGGGCATCTGGAGCTGCGCCTGAGCGATTCGAGCTGCAATCCCTACCTGGCGACCGCCGCGGTGCTGGCGGCCGGCCTCGACGGCGTGGACCGCCGGCTCGACCCCGGCGATCCCCACAACCTCAACCTGTACGACCACACGCTGGAGCAGCTCCGGAAGATGGGCATCGGCACGCTGCCGCAGACGCTGCGCGAGGCGCTCGACGCGCTGGCCGCCGACCCGCTGTTCGGCGACCGGCTCGGCGCCGGCGTGGTGCGGGAGTTCATCGCCGTCAAGGAGATGGAATGGATCGAGTACCAGCGCCACGTCTCCGACTGGGAGATCGAGCGCTACCTCGAATACTACTGAGTCAGCGGACCGGGGTTGCGCGGAAGTGTGCGGCATCGTCGGCTTCGCGGCGAAACGGGCGGACGGGCGCCGGCAACTCGGCCGGCTGGTCGCCCCCATGCTCGACTGCATGGGGGACCGGGGTCCGGACTCGGCTGGCTTGGCGGTCTTTGCGGAGGACGGCGACCCGCGGCTCTACCGCTACAGCCTCTTTTCCGAGGGCGGGGCCGACTGGGACGGCTTGGCCGGCCGGTTCCCGGACGCGCGCGTCGACGCGATCGGGCGCTGCGCGGTCCTGTCGACCGCTGCCGCTCCCGACCAGGTCGGGCGCGCGCTCGCCGCGCAGCCGGAACCGATCGATACCTTCGGACACGGGCGCCGCATGCGGGTCTACAAGGACGCCGGCCATCCCCGCGAGCTGATCGCCGCCTACCGCCTCGACCGGGTGCAGGGCTCCCACTGCGTGGGCCACACCCGCATGGCGACCGAGTCGGCGGTCACGCCCGCGCACTCGCATCCGTTCACCGCCGGCGCCGATTTCTGCCTGGTGCACAACGGCTCGATCTCCAACCCGTGGCAGATCCGCCGGCGCCTGCGCCGCTTCGGCATCGACTTCGACACCGACAATGACACGGAGGCGGCGTGCCGCTACCTGCAGTGGCGCATGAGCGAAGGCGCCACGATCGAAGCGGCGATCGCCGATGCGTTCGGGGACCTCGACGGCTTCTTCACGCTGCTGATCGGCACCGCCGACCGGCTGGTGCTGGTGCGCGACGCGTTCGCGTGCAAGCCGGCAGTGGCGGCGGAGACCGATGACTATGTCGCCATCGGCTCGGAGTTCCGCACGCTCGCGCACCTGCCGGGCATCGAGCACGCCAACCTGTTCGAGCCGGCGCCGGAGGAGATCTATTCGTGGAACGTCCCGGCGTCCGCCGGGCGCGCCGCGGAGGGCGGCGCGTGACCGTCGACCCCCTTACCTGCGACTTGGCCGAACGCTCGGTCACGGAGGTCAACCGCCGCCTGCACGCGCTGAGCGGACCGGCCGCGGTCGAGATACTGCACCCGCTCGGCCGCCACAACGTCGCCTGCGGGCTGAACGCGCCGCTCGACGTGCGCGTCCGCGGCCATAGCGGCTACTTCACCGCCGGCATGAACCAGCGCGCGTCGGTCACCGTGCACGGCAACGTCGGCTGGAGCGTGGCGGAGAACATGATGTCGGGAACCGTACGCGTCACCGGCTTCGCCTCCGAGTGCGCCGGCGCGTCGGCGCACGGCGGGCTGCTGGTGATCGACGGCGACGCTTCCTCCCGGTGCGGGATATCCCTGAAGGGGGGCGACATCGTGGTCGGCGGCAGCGTCGGCCACATGAGCGCCTTCATGGCGCAGGCTGGCCGGATCGTCGTCTGCGGGGACGCCGGCGCGGGGCTGGGCGACTCGCTGTACGAGGCGGTGATCTACGTGCGCGGCCGCATCCACGGCCTGGGCGCCGACGCCCGCATCGAGCCGCTCGGCAGGGAGGATCGGCAGGCGCTCGTCGAGCTGCTACGCCGCGCCGGCCGGGACGAGGAGCCCGACTCGTTCACCCGCGTCGCGTCCGCCAAGCAGCTCTACCACTGGAGCCCGGACCACGGCAACCCGGACAGCGAGCGCGGCGCGGCGGTCCGCTCGGGCGAGCCGGCGGCATCCGGCCGGAGCGGCGGCGCGGTCGAAGCGCCGCGCTGGGCCGGCGCCGTGAGCCGCCACTACGACGCCGACACGCTCGACTACATCCGGCGCGCCGCCGAGACCGGCGTCTACGATATCCGCGGGCTCGGCGCGAAGCGGCGCGTGCCGAGCTTCGACGACCTGACGTTCCTGACCGCGTCGATGTCGCGCTACCCGCTGGAGGGCTACCGCGAGCGCTGCTCGACCAAGACCGTACTCGGTTCGCGGCGCGCGGAGCGTCCGCTTACCCTGGCCACGCCGATCACCATCGCCGGCATGAGCTTCGGATCGCTGTCGGCCAACGTGAAGGAGGCGTTGGGCCGCGCGGCCACCGCTGCCGGCACCTCCACGACGACCGGCGACGGCGGCATGACCGCGGAGGAACGCCGGGCGTCGCGGACGCTGGTCTACCAGTGCCTGCCGTCGCGGTACGGGTTCAATCCGGACGATCTGCGCCGCGCCGACGCCGTCGAGATCGTCGTCGGCCAGGGCGCCAAGCCGGGCGGCGGCGGCATGCTGCTCGGCCTCAAGGTCTCCGAGCGGGTCGCCGCCATGCGCACGCTGCCGGCCGGCATCGATCAGCGCTCGGCGTGCCGGCACCCCGACTGGGTGGGGCCGGACGATCTGGCGATCAAGATCGAGGAGTTGCGCGAGGTCACCGACAACCGCATCCCGGTCTTCATCAAGATCGGCGCCACCCGCGTGGCCGACGACGTCAAGCTGTGCGTGAAGTCGGGCGCCGACGTGATCGTTCTGGACGGCATGCAGGGCGGCACCGCGGCCACCCAGCAGGTCTTCATCGAACACGCCGGCATCCCGACGCTGCCGGCGGTGCGGCAGGCGGTCGAGGCGCTGGAGGAGGTCGACCCGGCGCGCGAAGTGCAGTTGGTGGTATCCGGCGGCATCCGTTCCGGGGCGGACGTCGCCAAGGCGCTGGCCCTGGGAGCGGACGCGGTGTCGATCGGCCAGGCGGTGCTCATGGCGCTCGGCTGCAACAGCCCGGCCTACGTGCGTGGCGGTGAACGGGTCGACGCCACCGCCGACTACCACCGCCTGGGTACCGCGCCGGGCCGCTGCCACCAGTGCCAGACCGGGCTCTGTCCGGTCGGGGTGACCACGCAGGACCCGGATCTGGAACAGCGGCTCGACCCCGAGTGGGGGGCGCGGCGCGTGCGCAACTATCTGGCGACCTTGACCATGGAACTGACCACCCTGGCGCGCGCCTGCGGCAAGTCGGACGTCCACCACCTGGAGCGCGAGGACCTGGCGGCGCTCACGGTGGAGGCGGCGGCGATGGCCGGAGTGCCCCTGGCCGGGACGGACTGGATACCTGGACGGCCGCCGCATACGGCAGGTTGATCCGCGCCAGCTCCAGCAGTCCGCGCGCGTGCTCAGGCGTCACCCAACCGCCGCCTTCGCTGCCGGCGACGGTATCGGTGACGATCACCGGATCGCGCAGGCCGTCCGTAGCAGCGGCCAGAGCCGCGCGCCGCGCCGCCGCCGGCGTGGCCGCCGGCCCGTCGTCGACGCCGCCGGTCACCGCGATCAGCGCGCCGCCCTGCACCCGCAGCGCCGCCGCGCGGCAGTGACCGTCCGGGCACCGCCCCGCGCAGGCGACCGCGGCGTCACCGCCGCCCGGCCTGACCACCGCCTGCGGGGTCGCGCCGCGTTCGAGCGCCCGCAGCCGCCGGGTGAGCGCCGCGGCCGTCTCGAAGCGGCGCTCGGCGGAGGCCGCGGCGATGCGGCGGCGCAACGGAGCGAGCGTGGCGGTGTCGCCGCGCAGTAGCCGTGACGCCTGCGCGACTGCGCGCGAGTACCGCTCGCGCAGTTCCGGCTCCTCGCAGACCGGCATGCAGTAACGGTTGAGCGGCGGCCGGTGATGCCGGATGAGTGAGCTCTCCAGAACCGCCGCTTCGTACGGGGTGCGCGTCAGGATCAGGTCGAGGGCCGCCGCTCGTGCGGCGACCGCTCGACCCCGTCCGTTGAGATGAAAACGGACGCGACGGCGGAGATCCGCAGCCCTGCCGACGTACGCGACATCGGCCGCCGCGTCGCGAAACAAATAGCAGCCGCTGGCGCGTGGTACGTCGTCGAGCGCTACTCCTGCGCCGCGGGCGCTTCGGAAGGTTGCGGAGCTTCGGAAGGTTGCGGAGCTTCGGAAGGTTGCGGAGCTTCGGGTTGCGGAGCTTCGGCAGCCGCCGGCGCCGCGGCCTGCTGAGCCTTGGGCTTCGGCCCCGGTTTGCGTCCGCGTCGGGTCTTTTTCGGGACTTTCGGCGCCTTGTTGGCCTTGTCCCATTCCGCCTTGCTGCAGCGCTGCAACTGCAGCGTGCGATCCTGGCCGCGTGCCTTGCGGATCTTGATGTACTTCTTGGATTTCTCCGCCGCTTCCAGGAGCGCTTCGCGGCCCAGGTTCAGGTCCTCTTTGGCAGAGAACTGCAGGAAGCCGGTCTTCTTGTCCGGCAAGCGGTCGATGAAGCGCCGGTATTGCGCGATGACCTTTGGCGCGATCCCGGCAGCGTCCTGGTCGGCGCCGGGGATGATGAGCTTCGGCACGATTTCACCTCGTATCGGTGGATTCCGGGTTCTCCGATGGCGAACCCGGAACCGAGTATAGCACGGTTGTATTCGCCGTGAAAAGGGGGCGGCCGCCGGCCGATGTCGCGGCGCGCCGTCACTCCACGGTGACGCTCTTGGCCAGGTTGCGCGGCCGGTCGACGTCGTGTCCGCGCAACACGGCGGCGTGATAGGCGATGAGCTGCAGCGGCACGGTGGTCACCAGCGGCGACAGGGCCGGCAGCACCGGCGGCACGAAGACCGCCTCGTCGGCGGCCGACGCCAGCTCGTGATCGCCCTCGGTGGCGATCGCGATCACGTGGCCGCCGCGGCTGCGTACCTCCTCGATGTTGGCGATGACCTTGTCGGTGGTGCGGTCGCGCGGCGCCACGAATACCACCGGCATGCCGCGATCGATGAGCGCCAGCGGGCCGTGCTTCATCTCCGCGGCGGGCATCCCCTCGGCGTGGATGTAGCTGAGCTCCTTGAGCTTCAGGGCGCCCTCCAGGGCGACCGGAAAGTTGACGCCCCTTCCCAGATAGAGCCAGTTCTGCCGGTCGATGTGCCGCGAGACCAGTTCGCGGATAGCGCCGTCGAGCCGCAGGACCGACTCGATCGCGCGGGGACTCGACCGCAGGCCCTGCAGCAACTCGGCGCACCGCTCCGCCGACAGATGGCGCCGGCGGCCGAGGCGGACCGAGATCAGGGCCAGCACCGCCACCTGCGCGGTGAACGCCTTGGTAGAGGCGACGCCGATCTCCGGTCCAGCGTGCAGATAGACGCCGGCCTGCGTCTCGCGGGCGAGCGTGGAGCCGACCACGTTGACCACGCCCAGCACCGCCGCGCCCTTGGCGCGCATCTCGTTCATGGCGGCGATCGTGTCGGCGGTCTCTCCTGATTGGCTGATGAACAGCGCGACCGTCCCGTCCTCGACGATCGCGTTGCGGTAGCGCAGCTCGCTGGAGTACTCGACGTCGGTCGGCACGCGCGCGATCTCCTCGATCAGGTATTTGCCGACCATGGCGGCGTGCCAGGCGGTGCCGCAGCCGGCGATCACCACGCGCCGCAGATCGGCCGGCGAGCAGTCCACGCGTTCCAGGCCGCCCAGGTTCACTGCCGCGCCGGCGGGGTCGATCCGCCCCCGCAGCGTGTTGCGCAGTGCGTCCGGCTGCTCGTGGATCTCCTTGAGCATGTAGTGCGGGTAGCCGCCGCGTTCGATCTGTTCGAGCGACAGCTCCAGGCGTTCGACCTTTTTGCGCAGCGGCACGGCGTCGATCGTGCTGGCGCCAAGGCCGCCGCCGTCGACCGTCACCACTTCGTTGTCGTGCAGGTAGACGACGCGGCTGGTATGCTCGACGATCGCCGCGCCGTCGGAGGCGATCAGGTGCTCGCCGTCGCCGATGCCGACGAGCAGCGGACTGCCGCGGCGGGCGGCGATCAGCCGCCCCGGAGTATCGACGCAGGCAACCGCGATCCCGAACGTGCCCTGCACTTCGCGCAGGGCGCCGCACACCGCCACCAGCAGCGCGTCGGGGCCGGTGCCGGCGCCGTCTTCGTACAGGAAGCCGATGAGCTGCGCCAACGCCTCGGTATCGGTCTCGCTCACGAACGTAACGCCTTGCTTGGCAAGGTATTGACGGATAGACCGGTGGTTCTCGATGATGCCGTTGTGGACCAATGCGATGCGTCCGGTCGCGTCGGTGTGCGGGTGCGCATTGCGCTCGCTGGGCGCGCCGTGGGTCGCCCAGCGGGTATGGGCTATGCCGCACGTAGCGCGCGCGTCGTCGCCGAGCGCTGACGGCTCGACGCGCCGCCGCAGCTTCCCAACCGGCCCGACCGATCGGGAAATCGACAGTCCGCGCTCGGTGACCAGCGCCACGCCGGCCGAGTCGTAACCGCGATACTCCAGCCGGCCCAAACCGGTAAGGAGCGGCTCGAGGGCCGGCTTCGGTCCGATATACCCGACGATGCCGCACATGGCCGCTGGTTCAGATCGAAGCGATCAGACCGCCGTCGACGACCAGAGCGGCGCCGGTGATCCACTCCGCCTCTTCGGAGGCGAAGAACAGCGCGGCGTGCGCGATGTCCCGTGGTTTTCCGAGCCGCGGCAAGACGGTTCGGTCGCGCATGTCGTCGATGTCCTGCGGGGTAAGGTAATCCTGGATCGGCGTCTCGATGTATCCGGGGCAGATCGCGTTGACCGTGATCCCGTCGCGGCCGAGCGCCAGCGCGGCGTCGCGCGTCATGTTGACCAGCGCCGCCTTGGAAGAGGCGTACGCCGGGCCGGAGCTGCCGCCGAAGGCGTGCACGGAAGCGATGTTGATCACCCGCCCGTGCGCGGACGCGCGCAGGTAGGGGACCGCGCCGCGGGTGGCCAGGAACGGGGCGCGCAGGTTGATATCGATGACCCGCTGCCACTCTTCGTCGGTCTGCCGGTCCGCGGTGGTGACGATACCGATGCCGGCGTTGTTGACCAGGATGTCCACGCCGCCGAACCGGTCGGCGGCGAAGGCGACCATGCGTTCTATCTGCTCCGGGCGGGAGACGTCGGTCGCCACGAACGCGGCCGTACCGCCCTCGCCGTCGATCCGGTCGGCGGTCGGCGGCCGCGGCTCGGTCTCGTGATATTTGCCGCGCCGCGGCTCTTCCTGCACGTCGGCCACCGCCACGCTCGCGCCGGCGCGCCCGAACGCGATGGCGATGCCGCGGCCGATGCCGGAGCTTCCGCCGGTGACGATCGCCACCCGGCCGTCAAGTGTGCCCATGAGTTGCCTCCGCAAACAGGTCGAGATTCGCGTCCAGGGAGTCCGCCGGCGCCGGCAGGACGCACGCCGGGCCCTCGGCATCGGCGCGGTTGACGGTGCGCGCGACCGCCTGCGCGGTCATCTCCGCAGCCGGGTACGGGCGCAGCAGCGCGCGCTGCCCGGCGCCGCGGCGCGACGGGTCGAGCCAGCGGTCGTAGCCGTCCGGCGGGATGATGACCGGCATGCGATCATGCAGCGGGCGCACCAAGTCGTTCGGTTCGGTCGTGACGATCGTAAAGGTGCGCAACTCGGCGCCGCCGCGCTCGGTGCGCCGCTCGTAGAGACCGGCGTACGCGAACGGGCGGCCGTCGCGGAGCCGTATCCAGTGCGGGGTGCGGTCGCGCGCGCTCCACTCGAAGAACCCGTCGCTGGGGATCAGGCACCGGCGCCGGGCGAACGCGTCGCGGAAAGCCGACCGCCGCTCCAGCGTCTCCGCGCGGGCGTTGATCAGGCGGCCGGCGATGCTGCGGTCCCGCGCCCACGCCGGCAGCAGTCCCCAGCGAAGCGCGTCGAGCACGCGCCGGCCGCCGTCGATCAGCACCGCGGCCGCCGGCTGCGCAGGCGCGATGTTGTAGCGCGGCCCGATCGCGCCGGCGCCCGCCGAGGCGCCCGCCGGGGCGGCAGCCTCGGCGCCGAACAACTCCGCCAAGGCCGCGGCGTCAAGGTCGGTCGTCAGCGTAAAGCGGCCGCACACGCGCTACAGCTCCGTCACCAACTCGCGCTCTTTCTGCAGCACGTCGTGCATGCCGCCTTCCCGCAGGCTGGTGGCGGAAACGACGGTCAACCGCGCCTTCCGGCGCAGCTCGGGAATGTCGATCGCGCCGCAATTGCACATCGTCGCCCTGATCCTGGCAAGCGTCTGCTGCAGGTTGGAGCCGAGCGATCCGGCGTACGGCACATAGCCGTCGACCCCTTCCTCGAAGGCGAGTTGACCGCCGACCGCGTCGTAGCGCGCCCAGTTCTGCGCCCGGTTGGTGCCTTCGCCCCAGTACTCCTTGACGACGTTGGTGCCCAGGCGGATCTGTCGGCCGGGGCTCTCGTCGAAGCGCGCAAAGTAGCGGCCCATCATCACGAAATCGGCGCCCATCGCCAGCGCCAGGACGATGTGGTAGTCGAAGACTATGCCGCCGTCGGAGCAGACCGGAACGTAGCGGCCGGTCCGCTCCGCATAGCGATCGCGCGCTGCGGCCACGTCGAGCACGGCGGTCGCCTGTCCCCTGCCGATCCCCTTCTGCTCGCGCGTGATGCAGATCGAGCCGCCGCCGATGCCGACCTTGACGAAATCGGCGCCGGCGTCCGCCAGGTATTCGAACCCGTCGGGCTCAACCACGTTGCCGGCGCCGATCTTGACGCGCTCCCCATAGCGGCCGCGCACGAAGTCCAGGCACTCCGCCTGCCATTCGTTGAACCCGTCGGAAGAGTCGATACACAGCACCGATGCGCCGGCGTCGACCAACGGCGGCACGCGGTCGCGGTAGTCGTGCGACGAAATGCCGGCGCCCGTCACCAACCGCTTTTCCTCATCGATCAGCTCGTCCGGGTTCTCCCGGTGGGCGTCGTAGTCCTTGCGGAACACCAGGTGGCGCAGGCGCCGGCCGCCGTCGATGATCGGCAGGCAGCTCAGGCCGTGCTCCCAGATCAGGTCGTTGGCGGCGTTGAGACTGATGCCGTCGTGCCCGACCACCAGCCGGTCGAACGGGGTCATGAACGTGTCGACGCGGCTGGCCGGGTCCTGGCGGTGCACCCGGTAGTCGCGGCTGGTGATGATGCCGAGCAGCGGCCCGTCGGGCCGTCCGTCCTCGGTCACCGCCATGGTGGTGTGTCCGGTGCGGCCGGCCAGGGCGACCGCGTCGCGCAGCGTCGCGTCGGGCCTGAGGTTGGAGTCGGAGACGACGAAACCGGCCTTGAACTTCTTGACGCGGCGCACCATCTCCGCCTGCCGGTCGATCGGCTGCGAACCGAAGATGAAGGAGATGCCGCCGCAGCGCGCCACCGCCACCGCCATGCGGTCGTCGGAGACCGTCTGCATGACCGCGGAGGCCATCGGGATGTTCAGGCAGATCGAGGCGGGCTCGCCGAGCGGGTGGCTGACCAGCGGGGTCTGCAGCCGCACGTTGGCGGGGACGTTCTCCTTGCGCGTGAGATTCGGCAGCAGCAGGTATTCGCTGAACGTGCGCGATACTTCGTCGATGACGACCGCCAACGGCGCCCCCCAGCCCCTATGCCGGCGGCAGCCGGTCGGTGCCGAGCGCGGCGCGCAGCGGCTCGGGCACCGTCAGGCCGCCGTCCAGGCGCTGGTGGGTCTCCAGCAGCGCGGGCAGCAGGCGACTGGTCGCCAGACCGGAGGCGTTGAGGGTGTGGACGAAGCGGGCGCCGCCCGCGCAGCGCACCCGCGTGTTGGCGCGGCGCGTCTGGTAGTCGCGGGCGTTCGACGCGGAGCTCACCTCCTCATAGCTGCCGGTGCTGGGCAGGTAGACCTCCAGGTCGAGGGTGCGCGCCATCGCCGACGATGCGTCGCCGGCGGCCAAGCGGGTTATCCGGTAATGGAGTTCCAGGCCCTGCACCAGCCGTTCGGCGCGCGCGATCATCTCCTCCAGGGCGGCTTCCGAGCGGTCCGGCATCACGTACTGGAACAGCTCGACCTTGTTGAACTGATGGCCGCGCAGCGTGCCGCGGTCGTGCGTCCGGTACGATCCCGCCTCGCGCCGGTAGCACGGGGTATAGGCGACGTAACGCTTCGGCAGCTCCGACTCCTGCAGCAGCTCGTCGGCGTGCAGGCTGGCCAGCGCGGTCTCTGCGGTCGGCACCAGGAACGGCGCCGCGCCGCGCTCGGCGCCGTCCTGCAGGAAGTAGACGTCATCGACGCCGAAGCGCGGAAACTGCCCCGCGTTGAACCCGCAGCGGTAGCTCAGCAGGTGGGGCGGCAGGATCAGCTCGAAGCCGTCGGCGACGTGGGTGTCGATGAAGTAGTTGAGCAGCGCCCATTCCATGCGCGCCCCCCAGCCGCGGTAGACCCAGAAGCCGTGTCCCGCCAGCTTGGCGCCGCGCTCGTAATCGATCAGTCCGAGCGTGCGCGCGATTTCCACGTGGTCTGGGCCGCCGGCGCCGCGCGCGGGCGGTTTCCCCCACTCGCGGAGCACCTGATTCGCCTCCTTGCCGCCGGCCGGAACGTCGTCGTCCGGCAGGTTGGGAAGCTGGGCCAACAGCTCGTCGAGCTGGTCGGTGACCTGGCCGAGCCGCGCCTCCATCGCCGAGATGCGGGCGCCCACCGCCCGCATCTCGGCGATGAGGTCGGTCGCGTCGCCGCCGGCGCTCTTGATGCGCGGCACCTGTCGAGAGGCGTCGTTGCGCCGCGCCCGGAGCTGCTCGACGGTGGTGAGCAACTCACGCCGCGCGGCGTCCAGGGTCTGGATCGGCTGCAGGTCCACGGTGTCGAGCCGCTTGCCGAGCGCGGCGCGGACCGATTCCGGAGATTCCCGGATCAGGGCGATATCGATCACGTGCAGCGGGAATTTAGCACGTGGAGCCGACGCCGTATATCGGCCAACCGTTCGCGCCAGCGCGGCGGCGTGCGGATGCTCCCGGCGACCGTCAGGCCGGCGGCCGCCTGCCGCAGCAGGTTGCGGCGCGCCTCGCCGTCGGCCACCCGTTCGCGCAGCTCGGCGCGCAGCGCGCCCAGCTCGTCGAGGAACGCGATCAGCTCCGATTCGTCGACCAGCCGCTCCAGCTCGCGGCGCAGCAGCCCGGCGAGCGACGGGCTGGCGTTGCTGGTGGCGACGGCGATACGGAGATGGCCACGGCTGACCACGGCCGGCATACCCAGGTCGGACCGCTCCGGCTGGTCGCAGGTCGACAGCAGCACCCGCTGCCGGCGCGCCCAGGCGGTGACCGCGGGGTGGGCGGGGTTGCCGGCGCCCAGGGTGTTGAGCACCAGGCGGCAGCCGCGCAGGTCGGCCGGTCGCACGGTCCTGCGTCGCCAGACCAACCGGCCGGCTTCGGCCCAGGACCGGAGCCGCTGCGCCGCGGCCGGGCTGACCACGATGACCTGCGCCCGCGCGTCGAGCAGCCGCCCCGTCTTGTCCTGCGCTTCGGCCCCGCCGCCGATCACCAGCACCGGCTGATCCACCAGGTCGAGCCCGATCGGAAACAGCGGTCGCGGCGTGGCGGGCATGCCCAGAGCGTGGCGACAGGGACGGCGCGGTACAAGCCCGCGTACCGGCCGGCGATGGCCGGTTACGCTGTGATAGGCTGCCGGCCGTGATCGATCTGCCGGCCGCCGACCGGTGCCGCTACGACCTGGTCTCGCTGGGCGAGGTGCTTTGGCGGCTCGACCCGCGCGACGTTCCGCTGGCCCGCGTGCGCGACTCGGTGCGGGTCTTTCAGGGCGGCGGCGAGACCAACGTCGCCTGCGGGGTCTCCGCGACGTTCGGCCTGCGCGCGACCGTGCTGACCGCGCTGGTGGCGGATGACATCGGCCGCAACATCGCCAACCAGCTCGCGGAGCTGGGGGTCGATACGGGCCGGATCGTCTGGTGGGACACCGCCCGCGCCGGTGGCCCGCACAGCACCGACGCAAAGGGGACCGTGCACAACGGCATGTCGGTCACGTTCGCCGGCAAGGGCGTGCTCCCTTCGGAAACGCTCTACTACCGCGCCCACACCGCCGCGTCGCGGCTCACGCCGCACGACTTCGACGTGCGCGGCCTGTTCGCCGGCGACGGCGCGCGGGTCTTCAACACCGGCGGCATCTTTACCCTGATCGGCGCGCACACCGCCGACACCGCGATCGCCGCGGCGCAGGCGGCCCGAGCGGCCGGCACGTTCGTCGTCGCCGACCTCAACTACCGCTCCAAGGTGGAGCCCGACCGGGAGCGCGCCCGCCGGATCAACCGGCGTCTGATCCCCAACATCGACTTCCTGGTCGGCAACGACTCGGACCTTGGCGACGCGCTGGGCTACGACACCCCGGACGGCGACGATCGCTTCGAACCGTGGCTGGAGCGCTACCGGGCGACCATCGAGCGGGTGGCGGCCGACTATCCGGGCCTGGGCCTGATCGGCACGCAGTGGCGCGGCGCGCACGACGCCGACGCGGTGAGCTGGGGCGCCGTGCTGTATGAGACGGCGGCGCGCCGCTGGTACGTGGCGCCGGTCCGCGAGCGCGTGCACATCGCCGACCGCACCGGCGGCGGCGACTCCTTCACCGCCGGCGTCCTCAGCGCATTGTTGCAGGGTCACGACCTGCAGCAGGCGGTCGAATGGGGCGCCGCGCACGGCATCCTGGTGCAGTCCACGCCCGGCGACACGACCATGGTCCGGCAGGAACAGGTGATCGCGGAGGCGGAGCGGGTCCGCCGCGGCGGCGGGGTCAAGGCGGCGCGATGACGCGCAGGCGCAAATGCTTGCCGGTCCCACGCCGAGCGGCTTATAGTTCTGCCTGCTCGTTGCCGGCGGTACGGTAGCGCCGGCCGCTGCGGAGCGCCCCCATGGCTGACAGGGAGATGGCTGACAAGGACAAGGAAGAAAAGGAAAAGGCATACATCTTTCACGTCCTGATGAAGGACGGGGAGTCGCTGATGCTTGATCCGTTCCGCGGCGTGGAGCGGCTGGAGAGCACGCTTGCGGAACGGACCGCGGAGGGCCGCTTCGGCACCGAGCCACGCGTCGAAGTGCTCACCATGTTCCGCGACGAGCTGTACCGGACGGTCGATGCGGCGGTGCGCCGCTGGCTGTCCGAGAACCGGTTCATCCCGCGCTTCCTGGCGTCCGCCGGGGTGTTCTTGTTGGCGATGTTCGTGATGGCCTATGTCCTGCGCGGCGGGTTGCCGATCCCGGTGATCGACGAGTTGGCGATCGCGCTGGCCGCCAGCGTCGCCGCCTACCTGGCGATCGGCAGGAAGGAGTTGACCTCGGACGCGGCGACCCGCAAGCGGGTGGCGCTGCGGAACGCCATCGACCGCATCACCTTCGTGCCCAGCCGGCTGCTGGTCCGCGTCGAGGAGTCGCTGCGCCGCTACGAGGCGGAGAACCTGGAGGCGCTGGTATCGGAGATCCTCGATCCCAGCGACGAGGTGCTGGACGAGCCGGAACGGAGCGAGGCGGTCGAGTTCGTCCGGCTGCTGGAGGATCACTTCAACTTCGGCCGCCTGCGCAAGGGCGAGCGGCAGCTCAAGAACTTCATGACCGAACGCGGCGCCGAACGGGGTACCAACCTGCGCCGGTGGGCGGAGTCGCAGCGGCTCGACTTCCCGCTCTACGCGGTGTACAAGCGCTTCAAGCGTACCGTCGAGCGGGTGCGCTGAAGCGCCGACCACGCCGCGGCGCCGCCTGCGCGCGTACCCTGCTGGCCGGCGTTCTGCTGCTCGGCGCCGGCCGGCCGGGCGCGCTCGAACCGCTCGACCTGACGCTGACGCTTGCGGGGACCGCGGTGGCGGGCGCCGGCCTGCTGGTGGCCAACCGCGTGCCTCCGGTGACCGAGGAGCAGCGGCTCGCGCTCCGGATCGAGGATCTGCCGGTGATCGACCGCCTGCTGGTCTTTCCGGACCAACCGCTGCTCGGCGGCATCAGTGACATGGTCGCCTACGGTCAGGTGCTGGTTCCGGTCGGGGCGGCGGCGTTCGGGCTGCAGCGCCGCGATGCGACCGACCTGCTGGCCCGCCACTATCAGGTGCTGACGATCACCTACGGCACCGCGTACCTGCTCAAGGCGGCGGTCCGGCGGGCTCGTCCGTACCTGTACCACCGCGACGTGCCGCCGCACCGAGCCGCCGACCCGGCGGGCGCCAACTCGTTCCCGTCAAGTCACGTCGCCGTCGCCTTCGCCAGCGCCGCCTTCATCAGCACCGTCGCGGAGCACTACTGGCACGACCGGTACACGACGCTGATCACCGTCGCTTCCTACGCGACCGCCTCCATGGCGGCGGTATTGCGCATCGCCGCCGGGCGGCACTTCGTGACCGACGTGCTGGCCGGCGTCGTCCTCGGCGTTGCCGTGGGGTGGGGGGTGCCGACCGCGCACGGGTATACCGCCCTCCCGTGAGCGCCGCACGGGCCGTCGCGCGCGCGGCGCTGATCGCGCTGGCGGCCGCCGCGCTCGCCGGCTGCCGGGGCGGCGGTGTGGAGACCGTCGCGCTGCAGGTCGGCGCCGGCCGGTTCGTCGTCGAGGTCGCGCGCACGCAGGACCAGCGCGAGCGCGGATTGATGTATCGGACCGAGCTCGGTCCGCGCCGGGGCATGCTGTTCGTGTTCGACCACGATCGGGAGCGGGGCTTCTGGATGAAGAACACGCCGCTGCCGCTTTCCATCGCATTCCTCTCCGCCGGCGGCGAGATCCTGCAGATCGAGTCCCTGATCCCCTACTCGGAGGTGGTGGTGCGGTCCCGGCAGCCGGCGCGCTATGCGCTGGAAGTGAACGCCGGAGCCTTCGCGGAGGTGGGCGCCAAGGTCGGCGACCTGATCGGCTTCCCGCGCAACTGGCGGTGAACGGCCGCCCGGAATGCCCGGGACGCCGAATGCCGGGACGCCGGATGCGGGAACGGGGTCAGGGAGGGGCTGCTTCCTGACCCCCGCCGGGCGGCGGCGAACCGTCCGCGAACGGCGCCAGGAGCGGCGCATCGTCGGTCAGCTCGGGCTCGTTGATCATGATCTCGATGCGGCGTTCGACCTTGGCCAACTCGGCGCCGAGGCCGCGGGCGAGCTGCATGCCGCGCTCGAAGATATCGACCGCCTCCGCCAGCGGCACCTCGCCGTCCTTGAGCCGCTCCGCGAGCGCTTCCAGTTCCTGCAGGCGTTCCTCGAAGACAGGGCGCTGCGGCCCATCCGGCGAACCGGCGGGAGGCGGGGCGCCGGCGCTAGCCATCGGGCGCTCCGGCTGCCGGTGCAGGTTCGGGAGCGGTTTCGGTGACGGTGGCTCCGAGCCGGCCGCGGTGCAAGTGAACCCGCAGCCGGTCGCCCGCGCCCACCTGCGCGGCGTCGGTGACCGCGGCGCCGGCGGCCGTGACCACCGCGTACCCGCGGGCCAGGATGTCGAGCGGCGAACGCGAGCGGACGGCGTCGGCGGCCAGCAGCAGGCGGTGGCGGCTCTCCTGCAGCCGCGACTGCATGGCGCGGGTGGCCGCCGCCACCGCGTCGTCCAGCCGCTGCGCGGCCGGCGCCAGCGCCAGGCGGAGATTGCGCTCCAGCCCGGCCGGCTGAAAGCGCTCCAGGACCAGGCGGACCCGCTCGCGCCGCCGTTCCAGACCGGCGCGCAGCGACGCGGCGGCCGCGCGCAGGCGGCGCAGCAGGTCGTCGCGTTCGCTTGCGACCAGCTCGGCGGCGGCCGACGGGGTAGGGGCGCGCACGTCAGCGGCCAGATCGGCCAGCGACGTGTCGGTCTGGTGACCGACCGCGCTCACCACCGGCAGCTCGGACCGCACGATCGCCTCCACCACCGCTTCGTCGGAGAACGGCAGCAGGTCCTCCAGCGAGCCGCCGCCGCGGGCCAGGATGACGACGTCGCCCATGCGGTGGCGGCTGGCGGTCCGCAGCCGGGAGGCGATGAAGCCGGCCGCTCCGGCGCCCTGTACCTGCGCCGGCAGGATCACCAGATCGATGCCGGCATGCCGCCGCCGCAGCACGTCCAGAATGTCGCGCAGCGCTGCTCCGGCCGGCGAGGTGATCACCGCCACGCGCCGCGGCACGCGGGGGATCGACCGCTTGCGCTCCAGGTCGAAGCAGCCGCGCGCGGCCAGCCGGCGCTTGCGCTCCTCCAGCAGCGCCAGCAGGTCGCCGACGCCGGCGCGCTGCACCGATTGGACCACCATCTGGTACGTGCCGCGCTGCTCGTATACGTCGATGGCGCCGCGTGCGCGGATCAGCATGCCGTCGCGCGGGACGACGCCGGCGCGCGCGAGCGTCGTGCGGAACATCGCCGCCTGCAGCATGGCGCGGCGGTCCTTCAGGCTGAAGTAGAGGTGGCCGCTGGCCGCCCGGTGGGCGTTGGAGACCTCGCCCTCGACCGTGATGTCGGGAAAGGCGCCGCCGAGCATACCCCTGACCCGCCGTGTTATCTCGGCAACCGAGTAGACCTGACTTCGCCCGAGCACGCGGCGCAGGGTAACGGCGCCTGCCCGCCGGTGCAACGCGGCCGGTTGTGCATCCGCGGCGCCGGACTGCCGATACATGAAGCGACCGATGGCCTGCTCACGGGTCCGCCTTGCCATGCTGCTCGCCGCCGGGATCGCCTGCGGGGCCGCCGTGGCGTGGGGCCAGACCGACCTGATGGACCTGCGGCGCGACACCGGCGCCACCCTGGAGTGGGACCCCTGGTCGCAGAAGGGGTTGCTGCTGCGCCGCGGCACCACGGTGGCGTTCCGCGTGGGCCTGCCGTGGGCGGTTATCGACTATGACCAGCGCCTCGACATCGGCCCGGTCACGCGGCAGGGCGCATCGATCCGCTTCACCGCCGCCGGCGCCGAGCGGATCGCGGCGACGCTCAATCCGCCGCGGCCGGAAGGGTCGCTGCGGGTGGCCGCGATCATGCTCGACCCCGGTCACGGCGGCAAGGACCCCGGCGCCGTCGGCCGGCACCGATTCGGCGGCCGGCGGGTCGTCGTGCGCGAGAAGGACATCGTGCTGGATGTCGGCAGAAGGCTGTACGCCATGCTCACGAAGGGCTTCCCGGACAAACGGGTCCTGATCACCCGCGACGAGGACTTCTTCGTCGTGCTGGAGGAACGGTCGGTGCTGGCCAACGTCGAGCTGCCCGATGAACCGGACGTCATGCTGTTCATCTCCATCCACGCGAACGCGGCGTTCCGCGCGCAGGCCAGCGGCTTCGAGGTCTGGGTCCTGCCCGAAAGCCACGAGCGGAACCTGCTGCCGGCCGACAAGGTGCCGAGCGGCGACCGCGACACGCAGCCGATCTTCAACGCCATGCTGGAGGAGCAGATCAGCCGCGAGAGCGTCGTGCTGGCGAACGAGATCCTGGGCGGCCTCGACGTCCGGATCGGAACGCGGTCGAAGAACCGCGGCATACGGGATGAGAGCTTCGCGGTGCTGCGGCACTCCCGCATGCCGGCGGTGCTGGTGGAACTCGGCTTCGTCTCCAACCCGACCGAGGCGCGGCTGATGACGCAGGCGGATTACTTGAACGATCTCACGCAGGGCATCTACGATGGCGTCACCGGATTCATCGAGTGGTTCGAGTCGTCGCCGGACGCGGCCGGCTGAGGCGAAGGAGCTGGCGCGGGACCTGCGCTCGGCGGCCGCGCGGCCGGCGCAGGTATTGAGTGAAGCGCAGAGAGACAGGGCCGAGGGATCGCGTTCAAGTCGCAAGCGACGAGGCGGCGGTCCAGCCGCAAGACGAGCGACCGGAGCCGGGTGAACCACCGGGTGAAGTACCGGATGGACCGTCGCCGAACCCGCCGCCGCCGGCTCTGCCGGATACTTCATCGGCCGAACGGCGAAAACGGCGTAAGGGCGTCCCGCTGCACCGATGGTTGGCGCCGGCCGGCTTGGCCGCGGGCTTCATGGCGTCCGCGCTGGCGTTACTGCTCAACGGGGATCTGCCCGCCGCCCGCGTGCTCTTCTTCGGCAGCGTCGACGGGGCGCTGGCGGGAGAGACGCGGTACCTGCCGCGGCGGGACGGCCGCGCTGAACAGATACGGCTGCTGGTCGACGAGCTGATCCTGGGGCCCCGCTCCCGCGATCGCGTGGCGGCGCTGCCGCGCTCGACGCGGGTGCGGAGTCTCATGGTCCGCGGCGACACGGCGTACGTGGATCTGAGCGCCGCGGCATGGCTCGACAAGCCGGACAGCGGCTTGCAGGGGGCCGACCGCCTGCGCGCGCTGGCGTCCACGCTGCTGTTCAACGCGCCCTGGCTGCGGCGGGCGTGGCTGTTCGTGGACGGGCAGGTGCCCGGCGACGCGGCGGTCCGCCGGGTGTGGGAACGGCCGTGCTGCTAGCCGGCGGACTCCCGGCAACGGGAGGCGTCGAGTTCGGCCGCCCACCGGGAGTTGCGCAGGAAGCGCTCGGCGAACGCGCCGAGCAGCGCCGATGAGACGGCGCCGACCGCGAAGAACGCCGGCGCGATCAGCCACGCGCTCGGCCCGAACGCCACGAAGCGGGCGGCGGCCACCTGCGCGGCGTTGCTGGCCAGCCCGCCCAGCACGCTGACCCCGATCAGCGACAGCGGGCCGGCCAGCGCCCGCCAGGCGAGCAGCATGACCGCGGCGCTGGCGATCGAGCCGGCGGCGGAGAACAACACCACGTAGGAGAAGAGCGTCCCCTGCACGAAGCCCTGGCCGGCGATCTTCAGCGCGACCACCAGCGCCACCGAGCGGGTGTCCAGCCGCGCGATGGCGATCAGCACCGGCAGGTTGGCTAGGCCGAGCCGCAGGAACGGGACCGGCTTGGGGATCGCGAACTCGATCGACGCCAGGAACAGGGACGCGGCCGCCAGCAGCGCGACCGTATCGTGATCGGTCGGGCCGTGGCCGGTCCGGCCGCCCGGCCGCTCAGTAGCTGCGCGCATCGATGGCGGCTTCGCGCGCTGACTCGATCGACACGAAGACGCGGTTCGGCAGGCAGGCGAGCCATGCGCCGGGGCGCGAGACGTGGCCGGCGCGGACGCAGATCTGCCGGACGCCCGGCGAGGAGAGCACGCGCGCGCCGCCGCCGCCGATCTCGATCACCGTCTCGCCGATCGGGCCGCGCACCGTGACCTGCTCCTCCGCGGTGGAAGCGAACAGATACTCGGCCGACGGAGCGGTGATGCGCACCGTGGTGCGCTCGGCGGCGCCGCCGTAGACCGCCGCCGAGATGGCGGCAACCAGCCCCGCGGCCAAGACGACGGTAACGTAGTCGAGCGGTTTCACCATGCCCGCGCGGGGGTGGGCATGCTCCTCAGCCCGCCGCGGCGGCCAGCCGTTCGGCGGCGTCGGTCCGTTCCCAGGGGAAGCGGTCCCGTCCGAAGTGGCCGTACACGGCGGTCTGCCGGTAGATCGGCCGGCGCAGGTCGAAATGGCGGATGATGCCGGCCGGCGTCAGGTCAAAGGCGTCGCGCACCGCCGCCTCGATGCGCCGCTCCGGCACGGTGGCCGTCCCGAAGCCCTGCACCAGCAGCGACACCGGCTCGGCGACGCCGATCGCGTACGCCAACTGCACCTCGCACCGGCTGCAGAGCCCGGCCGCCACCACGTTCTTGGCGACGTAGCGGGCCATGTAGGCGGCCGACCGATCGACCTTGCTCGGGTCCTTGCCGGAAAAGGCGCCGCCGCCGTGGCGCGCCATGCCGCCGTAGGTGTCGACGATGAGCTTGCGGCCGGTCAGCCCGGTATCGCCATGCGGGCCGCCGACCACGAAGCGGCCGGTCGGGTTGATCAGGTAGCGCACCTGACCCTTCAGCAGCTCCGCCGGCAGCGCCTTCCCGATCACCTGCTCGATCAGCGCGTCGCGCAGGACATCGGCGCCGACATCGGGATCGTGCTGGTGGGACAGGACCACGGTGGAGATGGCGGACGGGGCGCCGCCGCGGTAGCGGACCGAAACCTGGCACTTGCCGTCCGGGCGCAGGAAGGGGATGTCGCCCACCTTCCGCACCTCGGCGGCGCGGCGCATGATGCGGTGCGCGAAGTCGATCGGCGCGGGCATCAGGTGGTCGGTCTCCGTGCAGGCGTAGCCGAACATGAGGCCCTGATCGCCGGCTCCCTGTTCCTTGCCGGCGTCCGCGTCTACGCCCTGGGCGATGTCCGGCGACTGCTCGTGGAGGGTACTGAGCACCGCGCAGGTGGCGGCGTCGATGCCGTAGGCGGGATCGTCGTAGCCGGCGTCGCGGAGCACGCCGCGCGCGATGGCCGGCACGTCGAGGTTGGCGCGCGTCGTGATCTCGCCGCCGACCAGCACCAGCCCGGTGGTGGTGAAGACCTCACACGCCACGCGGGCGTCCGGGTCGTCGCGGAGCGCGGCGTCCAGGACGGCGTCGGAGACCTGGTCGCAGAGCTTGTCGGGATGGCCTTCGCCGACGCTTTCGGAGGTGAAGGTGTACTCGCCGGCGGTCATCGGGGGAAGCCGCGCGGAACGTAGCAAAGCCCGGACCGCCGGTCAAATGCCGGCGGCCGGACCGCCACCGTCGGAAGAGGCGGCGTCTCGGCGGCCACCGCGGTCGTGGCGGGAACTGGACCCGACCGGCGCCGCCGGCCCACATTGCCCCGGTCATGAGCGATCGACTGCGGGCGGCGCTGGCGGAGGTCACCTCGTGCGCGGCGCGGATGGAGCCGGTCCGGGAGTTGCTGCGCGCGCACGCCGCCGGCGACCTGCCGGTCACGGTGCAGGGGCCGCAGGGCTCCTTTCTCTCGCTGGTGACGGCGCTGCTCGGCGATCAGGACGGCGGCTCGATCCTGACGGTCACGCCCACCGAGCAGGAGGCGGAACTGACGGCTGCCGACCTGCGCATGTTCACCGGCCGGCCGGTGATCGAACTGCCGTGGTGGGGGACGCTGCCGTACGCCCGGCAGGCGCCGCTGCCGGCGGTCTTCGGCCGGCGCGCCGACGCGCTGCTCCGCCTGGCGAGCGGCGAGCCGTGCCTGGCGGTGGCGTCGCTGCGCGCGCTGCTGACGCCGGTGCCGGAGCGGTCGCACCTGCTCGCGCACACGATCGGCTTTCGCACCGGGCAGGACGTCGATCCGGTGGAGGCGGCCGAGCGGCTCGCCGCGCTCGGCTACCTGCGCGTGCCGCGCGTCAGCGTGCACGGCGAGTTCTCGGTCAAGGGCGAGGTGATCGACGTCTTTCCCTACGCGCTCGATGCCGCCGTGCGCGTGGTGCTGGACTTCGACCGGGTGACCGAGATACGCCACTTCGATCCCGTGACGCAGGGCTCCATCGGCCACGCCGACCGGGTCGACATCGCCCCCGCCCGCGAGGTGACGCTGCACGGCGACCGGCTCGACCAGCTCGGCGAGGCGCTGCGCGGCGAGCAGCTCCCCGAGCCGTTCTGCGAAGAGTTGCTGGACGCGCTACGGCGCGACGCGCAGCACGCCGGCGTGGAGCAGTACTACCCGCTCTGCTTCGCCGAACGGCACTCGGTGGTGGAGTTGCTCGGCGACGGCGGCACCCTGGTGCTGGCCGACGGCGAGCGGCTGCGGGTCGGCTTCCAGGCGCTCCGGCGGGAGGTGCACGAGCTCTACCGGCGCGCGCAGCGCGACGGCAACTTCGGCCCGCGGCCCAAGTCGGTCCTGCTCGACTACGCCCGCGTCGCCGAGCGGCACGCGCGGCGCATCGCCGCCGCCTCCCTGCAGCGCGCCGACCCGGCCGAGCGCGGCCGGCTGAGCGGCCGTGAGGCGCAACAGGCGCCGGACCCCGAGCCGCGGGTGAGCCTGCCGTGCGATCCGCCGCGTTCCTTCTTCGGCAACATCCCGTACTTCCGCGAGCAGCTCGCGGCGCTCGTGGAGTCGGGCTACCGGATATTCATCTTCGCGGTCTACGACTTCCAGGCGGCGCGCATCCGCGGGATGGTCGACCTGGGCGACGGCGGCTCCGGCAACGGGTCGCGCGGCGACCGCGGCCGGTCCAAGGGGAGCGCGGGCGGGATCACGATTCTTCCGCACAGCATCTCGGCCGGCTTCGCGCTGCCCGACTGCCGGGTGATCTTCATCCAGGAAAACGAGATCTTCGGGCGCAAGCGGCGCCTGCCGCAGACCGTGGCGCGCAGCACGCAGAGCGCCGTGATCGACTCGTTCGTGGACCTCAATCCGGGTGACTACGTCGTGCACGTGAACTACGGGATCGGCCTGTACCACGGCATCTCGCGGATGACCGCGGCCGGCAATGAGCGTGACTACATGGAGGTCGAGTACGCGGGCGAGGAGCGCATCTACGTGCCGATCGAACAGGTCAATCTGGTGCAGCGCTACGTCGGCCGCGACGGCTTCAAGCCCAAGCTCGACCGGATCGGCGGGCGCGCCTGGGAGAACCGCAAGCAGCGGGTGCGCAAGTCGGTCGAGGAGATGGCGGAACGGCTGGTGCGCCTCTATTCGCGCCGGCGGTCGCAGCAGGGGTTCGCGTTCCCGGCCGATTCCGACTGGCACGACCGCTTCGACGCAGCCTTCGAGTACCAGGAGACCGAGGACCAGGTGCGTTGCATCGAAGAGGTCAAGGAGGACATGGAGCAGACCGCGCCGATGGACCGGCTGGTGTGCGGCGACGTCGGCTTCGGCAAGACGGAGGTGGCCCTGCGCGCCGCGTTCAAGGCGGTCATGGGCGGCAAGCAGGCGGCACTGTTGACACCCACCACCATCCTGGCCGAGCAGCATTACGACACGTTCACGGCGCGCTTCGCGCCGTTTCCGGTGCGGGTGGAGATGCTGTCGCGCTTCCGCAGCAAGCGCGACCAGACGCGGGTGATCGAAGGGCTGAAGGCGGGGCAGATCGACATCGTGGTCGGCACGCACCGGCTGGTGCAGCGCGACGTCGGCTTCAAGAACCTGGGCCTGCTGGTCGTCGATGAGGAGCAGCGCTTCGGCGTGAAGCACAAGGAGCGGCTCAAGGAGATGAAGACCTCCGTGGACTGCCTGACGCTCACGGCGACGCCGATCCCGCGCACGCTGCACATGTCGCTGGCCAAGATCCGCGACATGTCGATCATCAACACGGCGCCGCAGAACCGGCTGCCGGTGGAGACCTATATCGAGGAGTTCGACGAGGCGCTGGCCGCCGAGGCGATCCGCAAGGAGGTCGCCCGCGGCGGGCAGGTCTTCTATCTGCACAACCGCGTGCGGACGATCCGCGAGGTGCTGCTCTATCTGCAGCGGCTGCTGCCGGGCGTATCGTTCGCGCACGCCCACGGGCAGATGGACGAGGACGCGCTGGAGCGGGTGATGCGCCGTTTCATCGGCCACGAGTTCGACGTGCTGGTGTCGACCTCGATCATAGAGAACGGGCTGGATATCCCGAACGTCAACACCATCGTCATCGACCGCGCCGACATGTTCGGCATCTCCCAGCTCTATCAGTTGCGCGGGCGGGTGGGGCGGTCGGACCGGCCGGCGTATGCCTATCTGTTCTATCCGCGCGACCGCGCGTTGTCGGAACTGGCCATGAAGCGGCTCAAGGTGATTTCCGACTTCACCGACCTGGGTTCGGGCTTCAAGGTGGCGTTGAAGGACATGGAGGTGCGCGGCGCCGGCAATCTGCTGGGCGCCGAGCAGTCGGGCGAGATCCTGGCGGTCGGCTACGACATGTACGTGCGCCTGTTGGACGAGGCGATCGCGGCGGTGCGGGGCGATGGCGAGGTCGAGGTGCCGGACGTCTACCTGGAGCTGGAATACGCCGGTTTCATCCCCGACGACTACGTCAGCGAGCCGATGGAGAAGATGGAGATCTACAAGAAGGCGGCGGCGGTGGGCGACCAGGACGATCTGGGCCGGCTGCACGCGGAGATCGAGGACCGTTTCGGTCCAGCGCCGGACACCGTGCTGAGCCTGCTGGCGATCGCGGAGATACGGGTGGCATGCCGTCGGTTGGCGATCTCGTCCCTCAAGGAGCGCGCCGGCGTGGTGACGGTGGAGTTCGCCCGCATCGGCCACGTCTCTGCCGATCGGGTGGTGCGCCTGATCGGCGAGAGCGGCGGCGCCGTCATGCTCGACAAGGAGCGTCCCAACTGCCTGCTCCTGAAGACCGGCGGCATCGACCTGCGCGAGAAGTCGGAGTTCATCAGCGAGAAGCTGAACGCCCTGGCCTGAGTGCAGAGTTCCATCAGGCGATCAGATGACCAGCGTGCGGCGACTCAACGTGCTCTTCATCCCGCACGCCGCGTCGATCGATCAGTCGTGGAGCGACGATGTCGTGGCGGCCATCGCCGGCAGTCACGAACTGCGCGTGTTCGACCGGGAGAAAGCAGCCGGCCCCCAGTTCGAAGCCGTGGAGGTGATCGTCGACCTGGGCGGCAACATCAGCGGGGAGCTGGTGGACGCCGCGGCGGACGCCGGGGTCAGGTTCATCCAGGCACAGACGAACGGCCTGGACCACGTCGAAGTCGACAGGATACTCGACGCCGGCATGCTGCTTTGCCACTGCCCCGGTCATCTGAGCGGCGTCGCCCTCGCGGACCGCGCCATGATGTTCCTTCTCATGCTCGCGCACCGGTACGGCGAGGGGCGGCGCACGTTCATGCGGGGCGCGCTCTACTCCCCGAATGGGATGGAGCCCGCCGGGCGCAGCTTGGCGATCATCGGATTTGGACACAGCGGTCGACTGCTGGCTCGCCGCGCCAGGGCGTTCGGAATGCGAATCCTGGCGATCGACGTCCGGCCGATCGAGCAGGGGGTTCTCGACGAACTCCAGCCGGAGTTTCTCGGGGGTCCCGATGACCTGGACCGCGTCGCCGCGCAGTGCGACTTCCTCTCTCCCCACCTGCATCTGACCGGCCGGACCAGACACGTCATCGACCGGCGTCGTATCGGGCTGATGAAGCCGACGGCCTGCATCATCAACGTCGCTCGCGGCGAGCTGATCGACGAAGATGCACTCTACGAGGCGCTGCTCGCACGGCGACTCGGAGGGGCGGGGCTCGACGTATTCGCCCAGGAGCCCCCCGACCTGGCCCACCCCGTCTTCCGGCTGCCGAACGTCTACGTAAGCCCGCATACCGCCGGCGGAACGGACGGCACATCGCGAAACAGGGCCCGATTCGCGCTGGAAAACCTGAACCGCTATGCGCGGGGGGAAGCGCTCGAGGCAGTCGTGGCGAGATAGCCGAAAACCATGCGTTCCTTCAACACCGCCGGCCCCGTCAATCCGACCGATCATTATCTGATCGCGCCGCTGTCGAGGATCGATCTTGACGAAGTGCTCGGCCTGGTCCGCGACAAGAAGTACTTCGTACTGCACGCGCCGCGGCAGACGGGGAAGACGTCGGCGTTGCTGGCGCTGGCCGAAGTGCTGAACCAGCGTGGCTACGGTTGCGTCTACGTTACGGTCGAGACCGCCCGCACCGCCCGTGACGACGTGCAGCGGGCGATGCGCGTGGTGCTTGCCGCGCTGGCGGAAGCGGCGGACATCGCGCTGGACGATCGATTTCTGGCCGAGGCTTGGGCCGGCATCCTCACCACGTTCGGGCCGGACATGGCGTTGATCACCTCCCTGCGCCGTTGGTCGTTCGCGTCACCGCAGCCGCTGGTGCTGCTGATCGACGAGATCGACACGCTGGTGGGCGATTCGCTGCTGTCGGTGCTCCAGCAGCTCCGCGCAGGTTACCCCCACCGTCCGGAGCGCTTCCCACACAGCGTGGTGCTGTGCGGCATGCGCGACGTACGCGACTACCGCATGGGCGCCGCTGGCAGCCCGTTCAATATCGCCGCCGCGTCGCTGCGGCTGGGCGACTTCTCGCGCGATGAGACGCTGGCGCTGCTCGGCCAACACACGGCGGAGACCGGCCAGGCGTTCGCGCCGGAGGCGCTGGAGGCGGTATGGACGCAGACGCGTGGTCAGCCCTGGCTGGTGAACGCGCTGGCGCACGGGACGTGCTTCAAGAACCCGGCGTTGCGCCAGGACCGTACGCGCACGGTGACCGCGGACGACGTCGCCGCGGCGCGCGAGGACCTCATCGTGAACCGGGTGACGCACCTGGACTATCTGGCGGACAAGCTGCGCGAGGATCGCGTGCGGCGGGTGATCGAGCCGATGCTCAGCGGCACGGACCGGCACGCCTTTACGGACCGGGATGTCGGGTACGCGCGCGACCTCGGGCTGGTGGCCCGCGATGCTCCGTTGCGGGTGGCCAACCCGATCTACGCCGAGGCGCTGCCGCGCGAACTCGCATGGGTGGCGCAGGAGACGCTGGATCTATCGCCGCCGCGGTACGTGCGCGCGGACGGCAGCCTCGATGCGGAGTTGCTGATGCAGGAGTTCCAGGGCTTCTTTCGCCGCCACGCGGAGCACTGGAGGAACCGCTTCGCCTACGAGGAGGCATGGCCGCAGTTGCTCCTGCAGGCATACCTGCAGCGTGTGGTGAACGGTGGCGGCCGCATCGAGCGGGAGTACGCCCTGGGGAGCGGGCGGGTGGACCTGCTGATCGTGTGGCCGCTGGCGGATCGGGTGCAGGAGTTCGTGGTCGAGTGCAAGGTGGTGCGCGCGCGCGACGGGCTGGAACGCGTCGTCGACCGGGGCGTTGAGCAGACGGCGGCATACGTGGACCGCTGCGCGGCCGAGGCGGGCCACCTGATCGTCATCGACCGGCGGGAGAACCGGAGCTGGGAGGAGAAGGTATTCCATCTCCGGCGTCGCGCGACGCAGCCGCGGCGCGACGGCGGCGCGGTGCCGGTCGACGTGTGGGGCATGTGAAGAGGGATGGAGACATGCGGCGGTTCCATGCGATGCTTATGCGGTGCCGGCACACGCGACCGCCGCGGCTGACCTGGAGCGCAAGCGGCTCACGGCTGAGGGTTTCCTGGAGTGGTTGGAGCCGGAGACCTGCGCCGACCTGATCGATGGAGCGATCCGCATGCACTCTCCGGTTTCCATTCCTCATGCCAATCTGCTCAACTTCCTCGACCGTCTCCTCGGTACGTACGTGGACCGGTATGGACTCGGCACGCTCTTCCGGGAAGTGGTCGCCGTGCGACTTGATCCCAGGAACGTCTTTCAACCCGACTTGGCGTTCTACCGGGCCGAGCGCCGGAGCGCCATCCGCCATAATCACGTCGAGGGCGCGCCGGACCTGGTCGTCGAGGTGCTGAGTCCAAGTACCGCCGGCCGCGACACCGGCCCGAAGTTCGCGGCGTACGAGCAGCACGGCGTGATCGAGTACTGGGTGCTGGACCCGCAGACGCTCGGCCATCGCTGCTACCGCCGCGACGGCGATGAGATGGTCGAGTACGCCGCGGGAGCGGCGAAGATCGAATCGATCGCCGTGCCGGGATTCTTCGTCCTGCGGGAATGGCTCGACCCGGAGCGAACGCCGCCGATCCTGGAAGCGCTCGCCCGCATCGGGGTCTGACGCCCTCCGGTACTCCATCATGACCGCCCCGGCCCCCGTCCTGGACATCCTGTTCCGCGTAATCGGCACGGAAGTGCCGGCCGACCACGGCTACGCGTTGTTCGGCGCCATATCGCGCATCCTGGAGAGCGACGGCAACCGGTGGCTGCACGGGAATCTCGCGATCGGCCTGCACACCATCCGCGGCGCACCGGGCGCCCCTGGCCGCTACGTGCTGGGCGAACGCGCCCGCTTCGGCCTGCGTCTGTCGTTCGAGCTGGTGCCGCGCTCCCTCAAGTTGACCGGCAGGAGCATCGAGCTGGACGGATGCTGTCTGCGCGTTGGCGTCGCTCAGACGCGCGCCCTGGTTCCCGCTACCACGCTGCACTGCCGTATCGCCACCACCCGCAACGGCCACGACGCTGCCCGCTTCGACGCGGAGATCGCTCGCCAAGCCGCTGCCCTTGACCTCCACGGCCGTATCTTCCGCGTGCCGCGCCGAGAGCAGAGCCGCGCAGACCGCGACCCGAGCCGCCGCGTGGTGCGCATCCGCGATAAACGTGTCATCGGCTACGCCCTGCTGGCCACGGAACTGACCGCCGAGGAGTCGATCCGCCTGCAGGAATACGGCCTCGGTGGCCGCCGCCGCATGGGCTGCGGGGTGTTCGTCCCGTTTCGGGCTCGACCGCTGCGGCAGCGTACCGATGCGCGCGTGGAGTAAATCGATGAACGGCGATCGGCTCCTGGCCAAGTCCGGGCAAAACGCTCCCACGCTTCTACAACACTCCGCCGACGTTGTGTCGGCATTCGAAGCCTTGTTCGGAACGGGAGACGAACCATCGTATCTTGGACGTCAGTGGCTGCGGTTCTTCCGTCTTGATGCGGACGCGTTTTCCCGTTTCTACACGAACGGCGTGATGTCGTGCGCTTTGCACGATGTGGGGAAGGCGAATGACACGTTCCAGGCGGCGATAGCACGGCGGCGTAGACAGTTCATCCGGCATGAGCACTTGAGCGCGTTTCTCTTGAACGGGGCGGACTTTACTACGTGGTTGTCGAACGGAAACATCGATCTGGACATCGTCATTTCTTCGATACTGGGGCATCACCTCAAGGCATCATGGGAAAAACCTGCAGACGGCGCATATTGCGGCCTCTCCAACCCCGTCATCGACGGCGAGTCGATGCAGGTTCTGTTAGATCACCCCGACTTCGACGCCGTCCTTCGATTGGCCAGTGACAAGGCGCACTTGCCTGACAGTCCGCGACCTGCTAATGACGTCACGGTGGACACCTGGGATGAAGAGCGGGTCTGCGCGTGCTCGGCATCGTTGCGGAAGCGCGCGATACGCGTGAATCGGCACGACAATCTCGACCTACGGCTGTTGCGAGCAGTGAAGACGGCCCTCATCGTTGCTGATTCGGTAGGGTCAGCGAGACTGGCACAATCCTACGGGAGTATTGCTGACTGGATCGCTGAACGGTTTCCCCGGCACAATAACGACGAAAAGGTGCTCAATCCGGCAGCGATCGATAGGAAGATAATCGAGCCGCGCATCGCGGAGATCAGACGCTCAAAGCCGCAGGCAGCTATTCCCGACCAGTTTCAACTTGCCGCAGAGGAGTTGGGGGCTCGAAACGGTCGAGCGCTGCTTCTGGCTCCCTGTGGCGCCGGGAAGACACTGGCGGCATGGCTGTGGATCAAAGGTGTATTGCGCTATACAACTGCATCCCGTGCGATCTTCCTGTACCCGACGCGCGGCACGACGGTAGAGGGGTTCCGCGATTACGTCTCACTGGCGCCGGAGGCCGATGCGGCTCTCCTGCACGGCGCGGCAAAATATGACTTGCGACATCAGCTTCAGGACATACGCACGGACGACGAGCGACCGAAGCATTACGAAGTGGACGACCGACTGGCGAAGCTCGCGTATTGGGACAAGCGCATTTTCAGTGCGACCGTGCATCAGTTTCTCGCTTTCATGCAGCAAGACTACGCGAGCATGTGTCTCCTGCCGGTGCTCGCCGACAGCGTGGTGATCGTCGACGAGGTGCACAGCTTCGACTCCAGGATGTTCGCGGCGCTGCTCAGCTTTCTGCGTGAGTTCGACGTGCCCGTACTGTGTATGACTGCAAGCCTGAACCGCCGTCGCCGTACAGCGTTGGAGAGCGTCGGTCTGGAGACCTACCCGCGGAAGCCGGAACAGTTCGCTGTGCTCACGTGTTCGGCGGAGATACCGCGCTACCGAGTCGAGTTCGCTCCAGCCGCGAACGGCACGCCCTCCGCAGCCCGGTACGAAGTGAGTCGCCGAGTGGATGCGGCTCTGGCGGCTGGGCAACGGGTGTTGTGGGTAGTCAACCAGGTCGCGCGGTGTCAGAATGTCGGCCAGGAAATGGCGGGGCGCTATCCGGACCTGATCTGCTACCACGGCCGTTTCCGCCACCAGGACCGCGCGCGGCAGCACGGCGCGGCAATCGCGTCATTCGCGGATGAGGGGCCGGTGCTGGCGATTACCACCCAGGTGTGCGAGATGTCCCTTGATCTTGATGCCGATATGCTGGTAACCGAGTTGGCCCCGATCCCGTCGCTGATTCAGCGGATGGGACGATGCAACCGTCGTGCCCAGCATCGAGGGACCCATGAAAATCCGGGCTCCGTGCTCATCTACCCGCCAGACTGCCCAAGACCGTATCGTGATGACGAATTGAAGATCGCCGAGGAGTTCGTCGCCAGATTGGTTGCCGCGCGAGCCGTGTCGCAGCAGTGCTTGGAGGCGTTGCTTGAGGAGTTGTCGCCACGAATGCCGGCGGACGGCGCCGGTTGGGTCGCCTTCATTGAGAATGGCTTCTGGTCAGCGGGCGGTGAGTCGTTTATGGAAGAGGACGGATGGAGCGTGACCGCCGTGCTCACCGAAGACCTCTCAGACTTCCGAGCGTTGCGCGCGGAGCGCCAGCCGACGGACGGATTGCTCCTCCCATGTCCACGAAGCCTCGCATGTATCGCGGCCTACGAAACGGCGCGCGAATATCTGCTGCCTCGCTACGTCCACATCGCGTGTTCAGCCCATTATTCCGAGCGATGGGGACTGTTGAATGAGCCGAACGCACGGGTGTCGGACATCATTTGATGGCATTGCATGAGTGACGTATTGACCTACCGCGATAGTGACGACAGCGTACTGGTGTCGTGGTCGCTGCCGGACCTTCCGACTGCCCTGCACAAGGCTGGTCTGGCCGGCCTGCTCTGCTATGTCAAGAACATGCCCGAGTTAGCACCGCAGGCGGCGGTCCCTATCCTTGAGAAGGAGGCGCCGCATGAACTGCAAGTGCGCTTCACCGAAGAGACTCTAAGGGCATTGATGGATAGCGTCTACGCAGGAGAGAAGCATCGCGTCGAGTCCAGGAAGAAATGGAAGAACGGAACGCTGATAGAGGAGCGCAGCGAGCCGTCTCAGCTAGATGAGGACAAACCGCCGACGAAGATCTGGGTGTACGAGACCGATCGTCCGAAGGTCGACTTGATAGTGCACTGGAGACATGGAAAGCCGGAGGATCGGTGGGTCAAGCTGTGGCGTGACGCGGTACGCGGTGTATTGCGCGAAGGCCGAGCGGCGGAAATATACACTTTGACAACGAAGGGGAAAAGCCCAACCCAGAAGTCAGGAGACCTGGAGCGACTGTGGAAGTGCTTGGTCTCGGCCGCACAGGGTCATCCTACCGTTTCCAAAGTGCCTACCTCCATGTTCATCGGCGCGGAGAAGAAAAGCGCCGAACGAGTGGAGTTCAAAGGCAAAGTGCAACACAATCTTCTCCTGCATTTCTGGCCGTTCGTGAGTCCGATATTCGTGCCAAGGAAGCTGGTCCGCAAGCGCGGTCAGTGGGCAATAGATTTCAAGGGCGGATATGTATTCGCGGTTGCCGAAGTAGGCAATCTGGAGTTCTGTGATATGATAGCTGACTATTGGCGCCGACAAGCCGTGTCCTCCGGCGATGATCAACGCCCACCTTCGCATTGCCAGATCGACGTCGCCGTCGAGGGCGGGATGGCATTCCTTCACGCGTTGGCTCTGAGCCGTCTGGATAACATGGGGGACGGTGACTTTTTCGTGACAGTCCCACAGGTCGACCTGTATCACCTCGAAAAGCGCGGAGATAACGTGCAATTACACGTAGCCGATTCCATTCGCGTGTCGGCGGCCACGCTACGCCGCTACGAGCGGGTAGCCGACTCGCGTAGAAACGCCTTGTTCAGGCGCTTGCTGATGCGTAACATCCTGGACGGATTACCGTGGTATGCACGGGCTACCGAGACGCTGTTCGCGCGCTATCCCGTAGAACTTTTCGTATGCTCAGAAAAGTCACCAGGATTCACTCGCAGTTTCGGACAGGCTACACGAGAACAATTCAAAAGAGAGAGGTGCAGCATGAACGACAAGCGGAATCTCGCCGGCAAGATATTCGACATCGTAGGTGAGTTTGTTGCCAACCGATCCGAGAAACGTTCAGGCGTAGACCGAGAGCGATTGCCCAGAGATGGGGATGGCAGAACAAAATGGACAAGCGACGAAGGGAGGAAGTACACGGAGGCCCGCGAAAAAGTCGCTACCGACGCGTTCCTGGCGATTCGAGGCCGCAATGCCGATGATTTCGTGGAATACTTCGTTGGTTCCATCTGTTCAGTGCCCCAGTTCATGGGCGCGAAAGGAGTGAAGCGGAGAGACGGTTTCATCGAGATCGCTCATGCACTTCATGGCTCGGAGGACAGGCGTGTCGAGATGAAGAACCTCACGATGCTGGCGCTCAGCGCCCACGCCTGGAGTCAACGTCAATCAAACCCCTCTGAGGAGACCCGCTCAGACACAGGAGATGCCAAGTGAACCTGTTTGCCACCGTGCTTACCCACATCGCCCCGAGCGCCAACTACCGCGGCGAATCGCTGGAGAACGTTGCTGCGATGCAGAAGATCACCATTGGCCGCTTCGACTATCCGATTATCAGCCCGGAAGCGATGCGCAACGCCATTCGAGATATTTTGAGCGGATACCCCGGCGTGGAATGCAATCGCGAACGGCTTGGCGATGAGGAGCAGTTGACGGTGGAGTTCAAGGACTATCCCGACGCCGAAAGGTACGCTGATGATTTCTTGATGGGATGGCTGATCGCGCAGGGTAAAAAAGAACGTGTTGAGATTAGAAACAGAATCAAATGTGCGGGCCGCGATGTCGAGCGGTTCACGTTTAGACGCGACTCCGTGTTGCGCATGAATCTAGCCGTCGCGTTGGAGCCGTTTCGTCATTCCACCGTATTCACCCAGTCGCCACAGCATAGCGATGACAGCCCTTGGAAGAACGCCGATCAGAGCCAACTGCTGCATCGTGAGACGGCGGTGACGGCGTTTCAGTACCCATTCGCGGTCAATCTTGCGGATTGCAAGACGGAAGAACAGAAATGTTGGATGAAGCTGCTGCTGAAGGCGATCGGCGAGTTGAACGGCGTAGCGGGAAATCACGCGCGCAGCTATTTTGAGATGGCGCCGGCTTCTATCGTCGTACGACTTACGAGCCAACTCGTCGCCGGCTACGATACCTACGGATTTGAGATTCGAGACGCGGGGACGGGCGGGGTTGGCAAAGGAGTCCACGATTTTCCCGAAGTCATCGACGGCATCCTGCACGATCCTCCGGACCATTGCGGACGCGAGTTCCATATTGGCGGGAAGATCGTCAAGGACCTGTCTGACGGGAAGTGTGAGAAGCTGAAGAACGCCGGTGTCGAGCTAGACCGGAGTCCACAGCGGTTGTTGCAAGCGATATCGAAAAAGCTGTTCAATGGTGAGGCGCGAGAAGGCAATTAGGTGCTGTGTCTGTTTATCCGTGCGCGGTTTGCGGCGTTTCGGACGTTCGCCACCGGTAGCTTTCGGCCGACGGCACCATTTATAACCCCGTCGGCCGCTTACGGATTGGCACTGAACTTGGCCGGTGTCGAGATGCGTAACGATGATGGTAAGTCGCCGATGACGCAGATTTGCGACAAAGGTCTGCCCAAGCTGGACGTTGCGCTGGGAGCGCCGGCGGACGGCGGTCCGTGGAAGTGGGGAAGCGTCGTAAGCGGTGAACGTACGTTCCTTCCGAGGGTGCATGATGTGGACCAGCAGTTGCACAACTATCCGGTCGGGCCACATAGGAAGGAACATGCGCCACATACGATGGGGGCAAAGTACAACGTTACCCCCGTTCGGCGGTCGGTCTTGTCGGGGCTGGAGGTGGTGGCATGTTTCCGTCATGATGACCTTGCGGCATTCGATCAGAAGGTCAGAGCTGGCCTGAGAGGCGAGGCGGGGCACCGCTACGGCCTGCCGTTCCTCGGTGACAACAACTTTCTGCCGGATCGTATCGAAGTGCTGCACTCACCGCCTCCGTGCCATTGGTTCGTTCCCGTCCTATCCGGCGATGTAGCCGACGATTGGGGGCCACCCGCTCGAGGAGTCGGACGACTCACGGTAACCATAGACCGGCTCGACTCCTCGAGAACGCGGTCTCGTCTGTTCGGTCCGACCGCCAAAGCGATGGCTACGATTCCCGGCCGCGCCTGGGTGTGCATCGATTACAGCGCCTGACGTGAAACCAGAGGCACCGGATGACGGCGAAGACACGAAGGTCGTTCGCGTGTCGGCGCTGCACGCTCTGACCTACTGTGAGCGGCTGTATTATCTCCAGCACGTGGAGGACATCAGTACGCCGGATGACAATGTTCACGCTGGCCGCACCTTGCACGAGGCGGAAGTAATACGGAGCCCTGACTGGCAGAGCTTGGAGCTCGCCAGCGAGTTGTGGGGGATTCGCGGCAAGGCGGACTTCGCCCGCTACCGCGATGGGAACTTGGTCGCCATCGAGCATAAAAAGGGGCGCTCCAAGGGCGCCGCGGCGTGGGATACCGACATCCTCCAGGTCACCGCGTACGCTGTGCTCCTGGAGGAGCACTTCGGCAAATCGGTGCCGGAAGGACGTATTCGCTATCACGCCACTAACAAGACCGTGCGCGTCACCGTGGATGATGCTGCCCGTGACCGCTTGCGCGGCGCTATCGCAAGAGCGAGGGTGCTGTCGCGTTCCTTGCAGCGGCCGCCGGTGACCGACAATGAGAACCTTTGTGCCAAGTGCTCGCTTGCTCCGGTCTGCTTGCCCGAGGAGTCACGTTTGGCTGCGGCGCTGGACGTCGACGACGATGCAGCCGAAATTCGCACCCCTCGTCGGTTGTTTCCCAAGCACCACGCGCGCCGCACGTTGCATGTCGTTGACCGTGATGCCGTGGTGAAGCGTTCCAGCTTGCAACTCGTAGTCCGCACTGCCGCTGGTGAGGAGCGCAAGTATCCAGGGATGGACGTGGGAGCGATCATCTTGCACGGCAGTGCCCAGATCACGTCGCAGGCGGTTCACTTCGCTGCCGCCAACGACATTGCCGTGCACTGGGTCAGCGGAGGCGGCGCCTATGTCGGCGGAGTCACTCCGCCGGCCGGCGTACAGCGCCGGCTGCGCCAGTATCAGGCGCTCCAGGACGGCGAGCTGCGCATGCGGCTCTCCCGCCGCGTCGTCCATGCCAAAATCGAAAACCAGATGCGGTTCATCGCTCGGCAAGCTCGCACTCGCAACATCGGGGTAGAGGTGAAGCCGCTTCTGAAGGCCATAGGTGTGCAGGCGGCTCAGGTGCCGCAGTGTGCGAACGCAGGCGCCCTACGAGGGTCGGAAGGCATGGCCGCTCGCGCCTACTTCTCGGCGCTCGGCTTGCTGATGAACCCGGAACAGGTACTCATGGCGTTCAAGGGGCGCAGCCGCCGGCCGCCACGCGACGGATTCAACTCGGCGCTGTCGTTCGGGTACGGGTTACTGTACCGGGAGGTCATGGCGGCTATCATCGCCGTCGGTCTCGACTCTACCATTGGCTTCTTCCACAGGCCTCGTACCGCCGCTCATCCTCTCGCCTTGGACCTGATGGAGTTGTTCCGAACCACGCTGTGCGACATGCCGCTGGTGGCGTCGGTAAACCGTCGGCAGTGGACTGACCGACACCTCGTCCCAAGTCGTAACCAAGTGTGGCTGTCGGACGAGGGCAAGCGTTTGGCGGTAAGCCTCTTCGAGCAGCGCAAGCAGGAGTCGTGGAAGCACCCGGTGCTGAGCTACTCGCTGAGTTACGCCCGCGCGATCGAGCTGGAGGCCAGGCTGCTGGAAAAGGAATGGAGCGGCGAAGACGGGCTGTTCGGCCGCATGCGGCTGCGCGGATGAGTGACCGTCGCTGGTACCTGTTCAGCTACGACATTCGCGAACCAAAACGGTGGCGGCAGGTGTACAAGATCGTAAACGGCTATGGAGAACGTCTGCAGTACTCGTTGTTCCGATGTTACTTGACACCCACTCAGATGGAGCATGCCCGCCATCAGTTGGAGCAGAAAATAGCCGACGAAGACGACCTGTTGATTATCAGACTGTCGCCCCGCTGCAAGATTATCGAGCGCGCCACCAACCAGACGTGGACCGAGCCACCGCCGCGGTACGATGTCATCTGATCCGTGATCCATTTAGCTCACAGCAACTTAGAAGAAGCAGGCATCGGCCGCGGGACCGACCGGTTCCCGGGTGGTTCGCTGTGCAATTCACGATGCATGCACAAATTACGGTTGCACCAGGGGCGACCGGATGCTTGTATCGGTTTCAACCATCGGCTATAGTTATGAATACGGATCGGTACCGCTGCGTGCATCGCGTCACACGGTTCAAGAGTCTGTCAGGTCCATGTAGATTTGAGTCTTTGTTCTTTCAACACAACCACTTGCGACACGGCTTTCGATACAATCCGTGATGCCGAAAGGCGTTGAGCAACCGTGGCAGGTCGACGCGAGCCCGACCAATCCGATACATTCGATACAATCCGTGATGCCGAAAGGCGTTGAGCAAAGCCTGCCTATCGAGCCCTGCTGGCCGGCGCGGCTTCGATACAATCCGTGATGCCGAAAGGCGTTGAGCAAATCCGGGACTTCGTCGCGGCCGCCGGCGGCGAGGCGGTTCGATACAATCCGTGATGCCGAAAGGCGTTGAGCAAGCTGAAAGAGCGACGACCTCGGTCCAAGGAGACTCTTCGATACAATCCGTGATGCCGAAAGGCGTTGAGCAAACGCCAACCCCAAGAACATGGCCGAATGGTTGCAGTTCGATACAATCCGTGATGCCGAAAGGCGTTGAGCAAAAGGCGCTGGAGTGCTACGAGTCGCCATCGGGAACCATTCGATACAATCCGTGATGCCGAAAGGCGTTGAGCAAGTGCCTCGCCTGGACCCTACTGGCGCCGGCGACGGTTCGATACAATCCGTGATGCCGAAAGGCGTTGAGCAAATGCGCAGACGGGCCGCTCAAAGATTCGGATGGCCGGCTTCGATACAATCCGTGATGCCGAAAGGCGTTGAGCAACGCGCGGAGCATGAAGCGCTGCGCGCTGCGGCGCAGGATTCGATACAATCCGTGATGCCGAAAGGCGTTGAGCAAATGCGGTCCAGGTACTTGAGATGCCGTAGGCGCTCTTTTCGATACAATCCGTGATGCCGAAAGGCGTTGAGCAATGCCCGGCCGTTCCGTGCCCTCAACCGGCGTCGTGTATTCGATACAATCCGTGATGCCGAAAGGCGTTGAGCAAGCCCGGAAGGCGGCGCTGGCGAGTTTCCGCGCATTCGATACAATCCGTGATGCCGAAAGGCGTTGAGCAAATCAGGAGTGGCGGGAGGCGATGCGGGCGCTGTCGGATCGATACAATCCGTGATGCCGAAAGGCGTTGAGCAACCGACGATATTCGTCAACGGCCGGGCCGTGGTCGGCGTCGATACAATCCGTGATGCCGAAAGGCGTTGAGCAAATGTCGGGGAACCCGCGGGGCGATCGGAGGCTGAGCCAGTCGATACAATCCGTGATGCCGAAAGGCGTTGAGCACAACAGACGGAGCGGATTGCACGAGCGTCGTTGCCGTGTGTTGGATCCCATATTAAGTCGTTAGAAAGGCAAGGAACTGTTCAGAAGCCACCCCGTGGGTAACCAATCCCATCCGGCAGAGCGTAGCCGGCAGCCGGAAGCGAGTCTTGCGTTGGCAGGGGCGACCCTGGCGGCGAAGCGTAGACAGCGACCGCAGAAGCTGTGTGATGAGCCTCGAAAGAGATTGCTTGCTGGGGCCTTCGTCGTCGACAGGGCGAGGGCAGCACCGCCGTGCCGATAGGGCTTGGCACGGCGGCCCGGTCGGGGTCGAAGAGCAGGGCAAATGCGGAACGGGTGGCGCAGGAACCTGGGAGAGCTCGTTGTCTCCATGATAGGAGAGAGCCGGGGGGACGCCGGCATACCAAACGTCCGGGCCTGTGCGGAAGAGCACCCGAGAACGCGCAGGAGCGAACCAGCGGGTGCCGCGTGGTACCGCCAAGCAAAGGCAACGAAGTGCGGCGGGAAGGGCGACGAGCAGTCTTAGCGCCCCCATAGTACCGAAGAAGCGGGGGAACGGTCGCCGCGCCGGACCCGGTGGAGGGAAGGAGGGCGTCAAGTCGCAGAACCGCTGCGGGGCAACACGGAGGATGCGATGGAATCCGGGAACGTGTCAACGAAACAGCAGCGGATAGCAACCAACGCGAGAACCCGCCGCAGGAGGCTGGGTGATAGACCGGGATGTACGGAAGTGCTGCGGGATGGAGTGGTTACGCGGCCGACGGCCAGCGTCGTCCATTCCATCTACACAGCGAAGTCTGCGATTTGAGGAACCGTGTGCGTCAATCGCGCTCGCACGGGTCTGTGGGGGCCTGGGGCGGGTAACCGCCCCGGGCTACCCGGACGCTACACCGGTTCCACGGTCGGCCAGCAACTGCATCACTTGGCGGCTGCTTCGGACATGCGGAGGGTTCCGTGCCATGCTCAGGCGGTGCCGACACGTGTGACCGCCGCGGCCGACCTGGAGCGCAAGCCTTTCGCCGCGGAGGGCTTCCTGGAGTGGTTGGAGCCCGGAACGTTTGCCGACCTGATCGATGGAGAGGTCTTCAGGCATTCACCGGTGTCGGTTCGCCATGCCGATCTGCTGAACTTCCTCGACGGTGTAGCGCGACAATCAGGATGAGAACCGAGCGACAATCAGGATGAGAAAAATCGGTGTCGCAACGGGCGGGATGATGACACAAGCGGGCTTGGGTTTGCAAGCAGGGGAAGAAGCGGCGGGGCCGCCGTCGAGGTCCATCGAACGGTCAGATCGCCGCTGGTGGGAGGGGCGCAGATGGCGCTCGGAACGGCCCGGTGCGTGGTGGCCGGCTGCCGAAGGGCCGGTAGTGGCCGCTGCCAGAGCAACGGCCATCGTGCGGTCGCCGCACCATCGGTCGCCGCACGACCGCTCCTGCGCGCCGTCCGCAAGCCGTCGGAGGGCGGTCTGCTCGACAAGTGGCGGACCTGACTGACCGAGGTGGCGGGGAGTTGGCGGCAACGTTGGGGAAGCAGTCGTAAGGGTAAGGCAGCCGACGCCGCGGATGCCGGATCAAGGCTTGCAGACAGTACCGACGTAACCGATGGGCGGCGGCCTGCTCAGTCGCGTCCGTACCCGCGCGGCGGCTCGCTGCTCTGCGGTTCCGCAAGATCAAGCGCGCGCAACGCCTCCCGCTTGGCTGCGAGCGCGGACTCCTCGTGCCGGGGGTCGTTTGAGCTGCCGACCCTGAGGCGCCTGAACCTGCCGCTGGGGGGTCACTGGGCAGCGGCCGGGTCGGTACTGGCGGCCGGTTGAGCAGCCGCTCGGCGCTGGCGCTGGTGCTCGAGGGCGGTGCGGCGCCGGTAGCTGTCGACGTTGAGTTCGAAGATGGTTGCGCGGTGCACCAAGCGATCGACGGCTGCCAGGGTCATGGCGGGATCGGGGAAGATGGAGTGCCACTTGCCGAACGGTTGATTGGCGGTGAGCAGCAGCGAGCGCTGCTCGTAGCGGGCGGTGATCAACTCGAACAGCACGCTGGTCTCGGCTTGGTCCTTGGTGACGTAGGCGAAGTCGTCGAGGATCAGCAGGTGGTACTTGTCGAGCTTGGCGATGGCTGCCTCCAAGGCAAGCTCCTGGCGGGCGAGTTGCAGCCGTTGGGTCAGGTCGGTGGTGCGGGTGAACAGCACCCGGTAGCCGTGCTCGATGAGCGCCAAGCCGAGCGCGGTCGCCAGATGGCTCTTGCCGGCGCCCGGAGGACCGATGAGGATCACGTTGGCGCCTTCATCGAGCCAACGGTCGCCGGCGCTGAGCGCCATCACATGCGCCTTGGAGAGCATCGGCACGGCGTTGAAGTCGAAGGAGTCCAGCGTCTTGCCGCCCGGCAGATGCGCCTCGCGCAGATGGCGCTGGAAGCGGCGGCGCGCGCGATCGGCGATTTCGTGCTCGGTGAGGGCGGCCAGCAGCCGCGCGGCCGGCCAGCCTTCGCGGTCGGCCTGGGCGGTGAACTGCGGCCACAGCGACTTGATGGTTGGCAGGCGCAACTCGCTGAGCATGAGGTTGAGAGCGGCGTCGTCGATGGGATGGTTCATGCCGCACCTGCCTGACAGGCGCCGAGTTGGTCGGGATGATCGAGCAGTTGGTCGTAGTCGGCCAGCGACCCGGCGCGGATGCTGACCTGCGGCAGCGCCGCCGCCGCAGGCCTGAAGCGCTGCCGCAGTGCGGCCGGATCGGGCAGCCGGCCAGCGGCCAGCAGGTGTTCGAGGTGCTCGGCCAGGGCAGCCTCGCAGCCCTGATCGTGGGCCAGGGCCAGCAGCCCGACCATGCGCCGGCAGGCGTGGCGTTCGTCAAGCGCGTCGAGCAAGGCGTCGAAGGTGCGCCGGTAGGCGTGGCGGGGGAACAACTGATCGCGGTACACCAGATGGAGCAACGCCATCGGCTTGCGGCGCAGCGCGTGGATGAGGTGATGGTAGTTGACCACGTGCCCGCGGCGACCGTCGGCGTGCGGCTTGCCCCGCGGCAGGGTCATCAGTGCGGAAGCGCCGAGGAACAGTTGCAGCCGATCGGCGAACAGATGCACGCGCAGGCTGTGGCCGATCAGCCGCGACGGCAGCGAGTAGAACACCTTGTGCAGGGTGAACCCCCCGTGGGAGGTGACCCGCACGCGTTCGATCTCGAAGTCCTGGACGCGGTGTTCGGGCAGCGGCTGCAGCACGGCGCGTTCGGCGTCGATGCGCGCGCGGTGGCGGGCGTTGCGGCGGGCGACGAGTTCGGCGAGGAACCTGCGGTAGGCGTGCGGATCATCGAACTGGCGCGAGCCGCGCAGCAGCAGGGCTTGGTCGAGGGCGCGCTTGAGGTGGCCGTGGGCGCTCTCGACGCTGCCGTTCTCATGGGCAACGCCGGGGTTGTTGCGCGTCGGGCGCATCCGGTAGTGCTGGCACAGTTGCTGGTAGCGCTGGGTCAGGTCCTCCTGGGCGGTCTGATCGAGGTTGCGGAATGCCGCCGACAGGCTGTCGGTGCGGTGCTCTTCGGGGGCGCCGCCGAGCGTCCAGAGCGCCTGCTGCAGGCCACTGCTGAGGGCGCTGAAGGATTCGCCGCCGAGCACCACGTCGGCGTGCTCGAAGCCGGAGTAGGGCAGCCGGAAATGGTACAGCAGGTGTGGCAGCGGCTCGCCGGCAACGATGATCCCCAGGTCGTTGGCGGCGGTGAAGTCCGACAGACCCATGCGGCCGGGCGGCTGGCGCTGGGCGAAGATGACTTCCTGTTCGGGGCCGTGCACGGCGCGCCAGCGGCGCACGCGGCGTTCCAGCGTGCGGCGCACGCTGGCGGTCAGTTCGGGGTGGCGGCGCAGGAGTTCCTCGAAGATGGTCACCGCGCGCAGTTGCGGCGCTTGCAGCAGCAGCGGGATGACCTCGTGCTCGAAGATGCCGGCCAGCGGGTCGGGCCGCCGGCGCGTGCGGACGGTCCGTTGCTGGGACGGCAGCCGCGGGTCGGACTCGATGCGGTAGGCGCTGGCGGTGCTGATCGACGCCTTGGCGGCGGCCACCGACGGCTTGTCCTTGGTGCGCAGATTCATGTAGTGCCTCACGTGCTGATCGGTCAGATGTCGGCCCGGCACAGGTGCTCCTTGGGGGTGGTATTCCCGAGCACCCTACCCAACGCCGGGTCGGTCACGATCACCGGCCGCGAAGCCCTACGGGGCACCGCCGCGCGCCGCTGACTGCGGTCGGGCTACGCCCTCCCGCCGCCAGCGGCGGCTCCCTCCATCCTCCCTCTGTCGGAGGCAGCCGCCCTACTCGCGCATTCTCATCTTGATTGTCGCCGCGTTCTCATCTTGATTGTCGCTGGACACGACGGGGTCCTGCGCTGGTACATCGATCGCCGCCGGTTGGGATTCCTGTACCGTGAGGTGGTCGCGGTGCGGCTGAGCTCCGGGAGTGTCTTTCAACCCGACTTGGCGTGCTATCGCGCCGAGCGCCGGAGCGCCATCCGCCATGATCACGTCGAGGGCGCGCCGGACCTGGTCGTCGAAGTGCTGAGCCCGCGTACCGCCGGCCGCGACACCGGCCCGAAGTTCGCGGCGTACGAGCGGCACGGCGTGATCGAGTACTGGGTGCTGGACCCGCAGACGCTCGGCCATCGCTGCTACCGCCGCGACGGAGATGAGCTGGTCGAGTACGCCGCGGGAGCGGTGAAGATCGAGTCGATCGCCGTGCCGGGATTCTTCGTCCTGCGGGAATGGCTCGACCCGGAGCGAACGCCTTCCATCACCGAATCGCTGGCACTGATCGAAGCGTAGCGCCGCTCAACCGTATCCACCCCCGGGCGCCGTCGATTTATCAAGTGATAAATCGATTGACGATCGGCGTCGATCGTGCTAGGCTCCCCAGCATCTCATGGTGATGACGGACGTCGAGCCGGACGTGCGGCGCATCCGGGCGGGTCTGGGCCTGACGCAGGGGCAGTTCGCCGAGCGGTTGGGGGTGACCCTGCTTACCGTGCACCGCTGGGAAGCCGGCAAGTCGCGCCCGCAACGGATCGCCCGGGACCGTCTGCGGGAGCTGGCGGAGACGCTGGCCAGGCAGACCGCCGGCCGGCAACCCGGTGACGCCGCTCCGCCGCCGGCCGCCCCGCCGGAGCTCGACTTCGCCGGCCGTCTATGAACGGATGCTGCGGCAGGAGCCGCTGCGCTTCCTGCTGGCCGACGACGCCGGCGCCGGCAAGACGATCATGACCGGACTCTACGTCCGTGAAATGCTGTCGCGGGGCCGCATCCGTCGCGTGCTCATCGTCCCGCCGGCCGGTCTGGTCGGCAACTGGGAGCGCGAATTGCGCACGCTCTTCGGCCTGCGCTTCCGCATCGCCGCCGGCGCCGACAACCCGTTCCGGGGAGCGGACGGCGACCGCGTCATCGTCTCGCTCGACACCCTGACCGGCGAGCGGCGCATAGATATCATACAAGGCCCCATTAGTATCAACACTATTTACCTGAGGGAGGGGGGGCAGGTCTATCCCCGACAATCTAGGTATCGCAGACACCAGATATTAGGGTCCCTGAAGAAGTCAGGGTTATTAGGGTCCCTGAAGAAGTCAGGGTTATTAGGGTCCCTGAAGAAGTCAGGGTTATCAGGGTCCCCGAAGACCTCGGCTCCTCCCGGATGTAACGTTCCCCCCGACGTCAATATTTTCAACATATTCTCGCAGCTCCGGATTGCGTCCTCAATATTTGATCTGTCTTGTCCGCGTGGATCAGAGACCACGAGATGCGCGTATAGATACTTAATAGCTCCTACGCACTTGCCAGAATCATATGCATCTCTTCCCTTCTGCAAGAGCTGATCTGTGTCTATGTTATGCGCTAGTGAGGGAATCGAATAGATACCCAATAGAAGAATTATGAACATTCTGGTTCTCATCTGTCACTCCCGTCACTCTCAAGGACTAAGGGCGGTAGATCAGCGTTAGTTTCGGGTACTACGCTAGAAACTGTCGTAGAAAACGGCTTTTCTACGTACACGGCGAAAGCCATTAATGCGACTCCCAATAGCAAATACAGTAGACCTGGTGACGCGCTGAAAAGATCGGCCTTGACGCCAGAAACATCCCCCCTGAACTTGAACTCACCAGAGATGCCTTTTAGAAATAAGTTGTATCCGATTCTAATTACGAAATAGCCGATGATCAGTACGGCAAGTTTGAAAGATAGTATCGACAATACGGTGATTAAATGTAAGGCAGTCGCTTGTTGCACATTATCCTCCCACATGGCCCCAGCATCTGCTCGCGCCCTTCCTGACGCAGATGCTTGCCACGTCATCACCTCTCAGTCTCGACACCAACGGCGCAGTAGCTCCTCCATCGCCTCCGGCGTGCCGCCGGCAAACTGTCCAGAATATACCTCATGAACACGGCCAAGTCAAACCGTTCCGCAGGACGGTCCCATGCTGATGAGGGCTGGACGTCCTGCAAGGCCTGACCACCCTTCTGCTGTTCGTCGCCTGCATGACCCTGGCCCGCGTACGCAACCCCGAGCGCCTTCGATTTATCAAGTGATAAATCGATTGACGACGGGCTCAGACCGTGCTATGCTGCCGGCATCTCATGGTGATGACGGACGTCGAGCCGGACGTGCGGCGCATCCGGGCGGGTCTGGGCCTGACGCAGGGGCAGTTCGCCGAGCGGTTGGGGGTGACCCTGCTTACCGTGCACCGCTGGGAAGCCGGCAAGTCGCGCCCGCAACGGATCGCCCGGGACCGTCTGCGGGAGCTGGCGGAGACGCTGGCCAGGCAGACCACCGGCCCACAAGCCGGCGACGCTGCTCCGCCACCGGCCGCCCCGCCCGAGCTCGACTTCGCCGGCAACCCCGACGCGGTCGCCGCGGTGGCGGAGGCGTGGCGGCTGGCCTACGGCCACCAGTTCAACCCGGCCTTCGCCAGCGAGACGGCGCGCATCGATCCCCTGCCGCACCAGCGCGTCGCCGTCTATGAACGGATGCTGCGGCAGGAGCCGCTGCGCTTCCTGCTGGCCGACGACGCCGGCGCCGGCAAGACGATCATGACCGGGCTCTACGTCTGCGAAATGCTGTCGCGGGGCCGCATCCGGCGCGTGCTCATCGTCCCGCCGGCCGGTCTGGTCGGCAACTGGGAGCGCGAGTTGCGCACGCTCTTCGGCCTGCGCTTCCGCATCGCCGCCGGCGCCGACAACCCGTTCCGGGGAGCGGACGGCGACCGCGTCATCGTCTCGCTCGACACCCTGACCGGCGAACGCGCGTTCTCGGCGCTGCGGGAACCGGCCGTCGCCCCCTACGACCTGGTCGTCTTCGACGAGGCGCACAAGCTGAGCGCCACCGCCGAGGGCGGCCGCATCCGCAAGCGGCGGCGCTATGAACTGGCGGAGGCGCTGGCCGGCTGCGCCGCTCCGGAGAGCCGCTTCGCCGGCCTGGGCTGGGCGGCCCGGCACCTGCTGCTGCTCACGGCCACGCCGCACATGGGCAAGGACTCGCCCTATCACTTCCTCTGGCGACTGCTCGACCCGCAGGTCTTTTCCACCGGCGAGGCGTTCCGCCGCTTCCCGCCGGAGCACCGTCACCGCCACTTCATCCGCCGCACCAAGGAGGAGATGGTCGGCCTGGACGGCGGTCCGCTCTATCGTACGCGCACCTGCGACACCTTCAGCTACGACCTGAGCGGCGGGCCGGACGGCGAGCAGGCGCTCTACGAGCGGACCACCGCCTACCTGACCGACACCTACGGCCGCGCCTTGAGCAACCGGCCGGCGGTGCGGCTGGCGATGAGCGTGTTCCAGCGCCGGCTCGCCAGCTCGACCTGGGCGCTGCTGCGCTCCCTGGAACGCCGGATCGAGAAACTGACGCGCACCATCGACGACCTGCAATCGGGCCGGATGAGCGCCGCGGACCTGCACCGCCGGCAAAGCGGCCTGGACCGCGAGTTTCGAGCCGATTTCTTCGACACGCACGGCGCGGATGAAGACGCCCACGGTGACGGCCTTGGCGAGCGGAGCGAAGAATACGAAGACGCGGTGCTCGGCGCGATGACCGCGGTGACGGTCGAGGAGGTGCGGCGGGAGATCGACCGGCTCGAGGAGCTGAGCGCGCGCGCACGGCGGCTCGTCGACACCGGGGGCGAGTCCAAGTTCGAGACGCTGCGCGAGATGCTCGAAGACCCCCGCTACGCGGACGAGAAGTGGCTGATCTTCAGCGAGCACCGCGATACCGTGGATTACCTGATCCGCCGCCTGGAGGGGCTCGGCTTCTCGGGGCGGATCGCGCAGGTCCACGGCGGCATGTCCTGGCCCGAGCGCGAGGAGCAGGTGGAGCGCTTTCGCCGGCCGGCCGGCGCCCGTTATCTGGTCGCGACCGACGCCGCCGGCGAGGGCATCAACCTGCAGTTCTGCCGGCTGATGGTGAACTACGACATCCCCTGGAACCCGGCGCGGCTGGAGCAGCGCATGGGCCGCATCCACCGGTACGGCCAGCGCCACGACGTGCGCATCGTGAACCTGGTCGCGGGCAAGACTCGCGAGGGGCGCGTGCTCAGCGTCCTGCTCGACAAGCTCGACGCGATCCGGCGCGACCTCGACTCCGACCAGGTGTTCGACGTCATCGGCCGGCTGTTCGAAAACGCCTCGCTGCGCGAATACCTGCTCGCGGCGCTGACCGATCCGCGCGGCGTCGTCGGCCGGATCGAGAGTGAGGTTACCGTAGAGCGGGTGCGGAACATCGGCGACCGGGAGCGAACGGTCTACGGCGCTGCGGAGCAGGGGGCCGAACGGCTCGGCGCCGTCCGGGACGACGTGGAACGCGAGCGCTATCTGCGCCTGCTGCCGGGCTACGTGCGGCGCCTCGTGGCGAAGGCGGCCGGGCTGCTCGACCTCGATATTCGCGGCGACCTCGATGCGTTCTTCGCGCTCGCGCCGCGCCGTCCGGGCGCGCTCGACGGGCTGCTTGCGGCGCTGGAAGCGTATCCGGCGGCGGCGCGGGAGCGGTTGTGCGTGCGCCGGCCCGCAGCGGACGCGGACGGCGTGTGGCTGCACCCCGGCGAGCCGATCTTCGACGCGCTGTGCGGCCGCATCCTGGCCGCCTATGGCCGCGACGCGCAGCGCGGCGCGATCTTCGCCGACCCGCGGGCGGACGCTCCCTATCTGTTCCATCTGCTGGAGGTATCGGTGGCACAGGAGCCGCACGGGCAGCCGCGCGGGCGCCGGGTCCTCGACCGCCGCCTGCTCGGCGTGCGCCACGGCGGCGACGGCGCGCCGGCCGAATGCGACGTCGAGCGACTCCTGCTGCTGCGCGGCGCCCCCGGCGTGGCCCCCGGCGCGGTCGCGCTGGCCGGTCGCGGCAGCGCCATGCGGGCCGCCGCGGCGCAGTACGCCGAGCGAACGGTACTGGAGCGGCTGGTGGCAGAGCGCCGGGACGTCGCGCGCGCCGAGTTGCCGGAGCGGCGGCGGCGGACCAGAGTCGGCTACTCGCTGCGCGCGGCCGAGCTGGCGGCGCGTCGCGTGCGGTTGTCCGACCGCCGCGACCGAGCTGAGCAGGATGACTCGCTCGCCGAGATCAAACGGGAGCAGCGCCTGATCTCCACGGAGAAGGAACAGGCTCTGGCCGGGCTCGACAGCGCGTCCGAACGAATCGTTCCGGGCGGGGTCCGCTTCCTGGTCCATGCCCTGGCGGTGCCCGCCGCCGACGCGGAAGAGGTGGAGCGCTACGACGAACGGGTCGAGGAGATCGCGGTGGGCATCGCCGTGGCCTGGGAGCAGGAACGGGGCGGGCGGGTGAGCGACGTCTCCAAGCCGGAGCGCGCCCGGTCGGCCGGCCTGCCCGACTGGCCGGGGTTCGACCTGCTCTCCCGCCATCCCGGCGAAGTGCGTAACATCGAGGTGAAGGGCCGCGCCGGAGAGGGGGCGATTGCGATGGAGGCGAACGAATGGAGGCAGGCGTTCCACCTGGGCGACAGCTATTGGCTCTACGTCGTCTTCGATTGCGCGACGCCCCGCCCGCGCCTGGTGCGGGTGCGCGATCCATTCGCCAAGATTCTCGCCCGAAGCCACGAGTCCGCCGTCTACATCGTCTCCGCCGCGTCCCTGATCGACGCCGCCGAGCAGGAGGCGTGACCCCGTGATCGATCGGATCGAGATGAGGAACTTCAAGTGTTTCGAGGAGCAGTCGATTTCGCTCGCCGGGATCAACGTCCTGGCCGGCTTGAACGGGGCGGGTAAGAGCACGGTCATCCAGTCGTTACTGCTGCTGCGTCAAGCAAGACTGAGCGCCGACGGCAGACCGGAGTCGTTGCGCTGGCATGGCGGTCTCTTCGATCCGGGTCCTTTCGAGGACGTACTCCATGCTGGTTCGGAGCAGGACAGGATCGTGTTGGAGGCAGTATTTCAGTCTTCCGATTCCGTCGGCATCGAAGTTGGCGGCAACGAAGCGGGAAGCGCGGAGCTGATCGGCAGTACGGGGTTTCCCGGCGCGTCCGGCACTTCGCTGTACCGGCCTTCCCTGTTCTATCTCGGCGCCGACAGACTGGGACCGCAGAAGACGCTGCCCTATCCCGATCAGGAATACGAATCGCAGACGCCGCTGGGAAAGAGCGGCGAATTCGTCCTCCGGTATCTTGGGAACCAACGCCACCGCGTGGTTCGCGAGCGCCTGCGCCATGTCGATGCGCCGAATGCCATGCTATGGGGACAGGTGGATGCGTGGCTCGGCGTGATCAGTCCGGGCGCCGAGGTCCATATCAATGTGTTGCCGAACGTCGATCAGGCGCTTGCCGGCTTCTCGTTCTCTCAGGACGGCGACGTGACGACCAGACCCGTCAAAGCTGCCAATGCCGGATTCGGGTTGAGTTACGCCTTGCCGGTGATCGTGGCTCTGCTGTCGGTCCGGGGTGACGATCTCGTGATGATCGAGAATCCCGAAGCGCATCTGCATCCAGCGGGGCAGACCAGGCTGGCCGAGCTTGCGGCACGAGCCGCGGCCACCGGAGCGCAGGTCATTCTGGAAACCCACAGTGACCACATCCTCGACGGCATCCGCTTGGCGGTCCGCAACGGCATCGTCGCCCCGGACCAAGCCGCGTTTCACTACTTTCAACGCACCGACCTGACCGTCCAGGTCGAGACGCCCGCCATTCGTGAGGATGGCCGGCTCGACTTCTGGCCCGATGGATTCTTCGATCAGCATGAGCGGAACCTTGCGGCCTTGGTGGCGCCGCGATGATGCTTGTGTTTACTATAGATCGACGCCGCCGAGCCGACCTGACAGGAGGAAGTACCGTGGGAGTCACTCACGCCACCGTTACCGTTCGCAATCCGGCCGAGCCGCAACGAAGCTGGGACGGATCGTTCCTGGTCGATACCGGGGCGATCGACTCGCTGGTGCCGCGGCCGTACCTGGATGCCATCGGCCTGAAGCCCGACGGACAGCGCGTCTACGAGACCGCCGACGGCCGCGAGGTCACGCTGGACATCGCCGTCGCGCGGATCGACGTCATGGGGGAGATCACGGCGGGCGTGGTCATCTTCGGAGACACCGGCGCCGAACCGCTGCTCGGCGTCACCGCCTTGGAGTCGGCTGGCCTGGAAATCGACCCGCAGAGCCAGCGCTTGAAGAAACTGCCCTTCGTACAGCTCAAAGCGTGTCAACGAAACGCATCGAAAACTGACATTCTACAGCGACATTGGTCGACGCTGGGATCATGACGAAACGGAATAACGATAATCCCAAGATGAGTATCAATAATACTCCTGCAAGACGACTAGTCGGGAAAAAACTGGCTAACAAGTGGACAGTGATAAAGTTGCTTGAACGACCGCCAGGTGCAACAGGAGGAACTTTCTCGGCGTCGTACGTAGTTCGCTCCGAAGACGGGAAAAAGGCATTCCTTAAAGCAATGGATTATACAGAAGCTCTGAGATCAAAGGACCCCGCGAGGAGGCTCCAGAGGTTGACCGAAGAGTACAATTTTGAACGCGACGTTCTCGAGAAATGCAGATCTCAGCGTCTATCTCGGGTAGTCCGAGTTCTTGACGTCGGCACAATACCGGCTACAACACCGAACGACCCCAGTAGTGTAGTTCAGTATCTCATATTCGAGTTAGCCGATGGCGATATCCGCGCGTATACACCTGCCGGAAAGAAACCATTATTAGCATGGCATCTGCGTAGGTTACATCAAGCAGCCGCAGCGTTGCAACAATTGCATTATCGTGGAATTGCTCATCAAGATGTAAAGCCATCAAACGTTCTTGTTTTCGATCGTGAGGAACTCAAGCTGGCTGATCTGGGCCGAGCCTCCGACAGAAGAAATGCATCACCGTTTGATACATTTAATATTGCTGGCGATCGAACATACGCGCCGCCGGAGTTATTATACGGAGAAATCCACAAGAATTGGGACGCACGCCGATTGGCGTGCGACATGTACCTGTTGGGCAGCATGGTAATCTACTTTCTTGCAGGAACCTCGATGACGCATCTGTTGCTAAAAAGGTTGGACAAAAGGTTCCACCCAATGAAATGGGACGGTACGTATAAGGATGTATTGCCATATATTGGACACGAGTTCTGTTGTATCATTAGAGAAATAAAGGGGAGTATCCCAGATAGATACTCAGATGAAATCGGTCAAACGATAGAGCAGCTTTGTAATCCTGACCCGGAACGGCGTGGGCATCCGAAGTGTGTTTCGTTAACGTCTGTCGCCATGCGCTATTCTGTTCAACGCTATATATCGGTTTTTGATAGACTTGCAAAACGCGCTGAATACGACATGAAACTTGTTCCAATAAGGAGTGGTCATGGCTGTCCTAAACCCTGACAAAGACCGTCAAATTCTTCCTCGATGGCGGTCATTTGAAATGACTCTTCGTCTGGGCGAACTTGACTCTATAGAACCTATCAGCAAGATGGACGTCTACGACCTTAGTTCGAAGATATATGACTGGAATGCACATATTACCGTGGGGCATGCCGCAGATTTAGTTGGTACCGCCATTGCTATTGGACGAGAGGAAAAGGTCGTTGATGCCGCGCGATTTCTGCTTGAGGACAATGTTGATATTTCACCGTGGATTGCCGAACTCGCGGAAAGAGTACTACATCCCAGCTCGACGGATAGAGAGGCATGCGAGGACTATCAGCAGGCACTAGATGACAGTGAGTTGCGGAAACGCGTGAGACGTTATCGTAGCGCATTACGAGACGGGCCTCGAGATCCAGTTATGTGCGTAGACTTGTCTCGTGTTTATGCTTCTCTTGGGCTGCGTTATCAAGCTAGAAAATACATGGACATGGCTATTTTCATGGAACCAAATAACCGGTTCGTACTTCGGTCTGGGAGCCGTCTGTGGGCCCATCTTGGAGAAGTTGATAGGGCGCACAGTATGATAATTAGATCGAAAAGTACACGTTTTGATCCGTGGCTGTTGGCAGCGGAGATCGCGACGAGCGGGGCGTTAGACAGGTCGCCAAAGTTCACAAAGATTGCGCGCGATATGCTTGTCGAAAGACTTCATCCACCGAATCACCTGAGCGAATTGGCGTCGGGATTGGCAACCCTGGAACTTGAATCAGGTAGCATCAAGAAATCTCGTCGGTTGTTTAAATTGTCACTCGAGAAGCCGACTGAGAACAGTGTTGCTCAAGCGGCGTGGGCCTCGAGACGCGAGTCAGGAATCGAGGTTGACGAACGCCTTCTGGGCCTTCCGAATACGTTTGAAGCTCGGTCGTGGACGTGTTTCGTCAAAGGTGAGTGGCGTCGAGTAGTCGAAGAATGCCACAAGTGGTCGTCTGATCAATCGTTTTCAAGCAGGCCCAATATCCTCGGTTCATACGTCTCGGCAGTTGCGCTTCAAGATTATTCGCAGAGTAAGCGATTCGCGAAGAGAGGGCTTCTTGTTGATCCAGATGATTTTGTACTATTGAATAATCTGACTTTCGCGTGCATCAACTTGGGAGAATTCGACGCGGCGACGAAGTCGATGAATATGATGAAGAGATCGATGACTACGATCGATCATCGTGTATCTTCTTATCATGCGCGTGCGGCTTGGTTTGCTGCGCACGGATTGTTGGCATTTCGGAAAGGAAGATTTGACTGCGGTAGACGACACTACCTAGATGCAGTGGAAATAGCAAAAATGGAAGGTGATGATTCGTTGCTTGCGTCGGCTCTTGCTTTCTACGCAGCCGAAGCATGGATCAATCGGATTGATGATAGGCAAGGCATTATGGATCAGGCACTTCATGCGTTGGGACGAGATGATCTCAATAATCTGTTACTCAAACATATGCTGTATAGGAAGTGTGGACTTAGGTGAGGCGCGGATTTGGCTGATGAGGACCAAATGACGCCAAATGAAGGTGATGTAGTCGAAATCAGACGCGCTATCGAGGCGGCGTTTCCGCTGAAGCAGGTTTCGCTTGACTCGGTGCACGAGAAGAACGTGCGGCACGGGCATATTTCGACGCTGCACATCTGGCCGGCGCGGCGGCCGTTGGCGGCGAGCCGGGCGGCGTTGCTGGCGACGCTGCTGCCGGATCCGGGGAGCCGGGACGCGCGCCGGCGGCTGCTGGAGCGGATGGCGGGGCGGGTGGTGGAGCGGTCCGACGCCAACGGTGGGACCAGGGAGGAGACCGTGGGCGGCATCCTCCACTGGGGCCGCGAGCAGGTGCGGGAGGACGAGCCCGAACACGAGATCGCGGCGTTTCGGCGGGAGATTCGGGAGGCGTTCGGCGGACGGGCGCCGCGCGTGCTCGATCCGTTTGCCGGCGGTGGGGCGATTCCGCTGGAGGCGATGCGGCTCGGATGCGAGGCGGTGGCGGCGGACATCAATCCGGTGGCGTGGTTCATCCTGCGCTGCACGCTCCACTATCCGCGGCTGCTCGCCGGGCAGGCGCGACCGCTGCCGGCATTTGCGCTGGCAGATCGATCGTTCGTGGAGGCGTTCGTCACCAAGGGCCGGGGCGTCGCGAACAAGCGCCGGATAGGGGAGGAGTTGGCCCGCTACGGGCACGGCGACACGGAAGAGGACGGGTTCGCGTCGATGAGCACCCCGCCGGTGACGGATGCCGATGCCGCGTGGCATCTGCGCGCGTGGGGGCAGCGCGTGCTGGACGGGGCGCGGCGGGAACTGGCGGCGCGCTATCCGACGTATGCGGAGTTCGAGCCGGCGCGGCACAAGGGCGCAAGGAGGAACGCGCCGCGCCGCACGGTCCGCTACCGGCCCCGGTCTCCCCGGCTGCTGGAACCGGACCCGGACGGACGGGTGTCGGCGGCGACGCTCAACGCGGAGTTCGACTCGCTCTATCTGGAAGACGACGCGAACCCGCGCTGGGTGGCGAAGCCGGCGGTGGCGTATCTCTGGGCGCGCACGGTCCGCTGCTGCGGCTGCCGGGCGGAGATTCCTCTGCTGAAGACGCGCTGGCTGTGCCGGAAGGCGAACAAGCGCGCGCTGTTGACGATGGCGACGCGGGCCGACGGCACGGGCGTCACGTTCGGCGTCGCCGGGGACGTTCCTGGAGACGACGGCGCCGGCACGATGAACCGCAGCGGCGCGGCGTGTCCCTGCTGCGACGAGATCACCACGATGGAGGACATCCGCGTCGAGGGGCGGGCCGGCCGGCTCGGCGAGCGCCTTACCGCGGTGGTGGTGGACGGCCAGCAGGGCAAGGAGTACCGCCTGCCGACCGAGGTAGAGATTGAGGCGGCGCGGGTGAGCCGCGAGACGCTCGAAACGCTCTACGCCGACATTCCGTTCGGCATCCTGGACGAGGAAATCGTTGCGGCGCGGCCGTCGCCGAACTCGCGGGGGGCTTCGGGTCTGCCGCGCTACGGCTTCGACACGTGGCGCTCGATCTTCACGGACCGGCAACTTCTCGCACTCGGCGTGTTTGTCCGGGAGATACGCCGCTGCTTCGGCGAGATGGGCGATTCCGCGAACGGCTATCCGCAGGAGTGGCGTGAAGCGTTGGTTGCTTATCTGGCGCCATCGGTCGGCCGATTGACCGATCGCGGCAGCGCGCTCGCGACATGGGACCAGGATGCCCAGAAAATACGTAGCACTTTTGCCCGGTTTGCCTTGCCGATGGTTTGGGACTTCGTCGAGTCATGTCCCGTGACCGACACTACCGGCGCCTTCATTCAGGCGGTCGAGTGGATCGCCCGCGTGGTCGAGCATGTGCAAGCCGCCGTGGAAGAAGCGCCTGCGCCGACGGTCCTGCGGTCATCCGCCACTGTTTCGCAGCGGCTCGACGGATTTGACGTGATCTGCACGGACCCGCCCTATTACGACGCGATTCCCTATTCGGACCTGATGGACTTCTTCTACGTCTGGCTGCGGCGCACCATGCACGGCGTCTCGCCGGAAACCGACGCGACGTTCGCCGAGCCGCTCGGTCCGAAGTGGGACCGGGAGGCGAACGACGGCGAGCTGGTCGATCAGCCGAGCCGGTTCGATGCCGATGTAGCGAAGTCCAGGGAGGCATACGAGCACGGCATGTTTCGGGTATTTCGCAACTGCCATGACGCGCTCCGCGAGGACGGGCGGCTGGTCGTAGTGTTCGCCAACAAGCAACCGTCCGCCTGGGAGACGCTGGTGTCGGCGCTGATCCGCGCCGGCTTTGTCGTGGACGGCTCGTGGCCGATCCGGACGGAGATGCAGAACAAGGTCGCCGGCGGCGCGCGGCTCTCGTCGTCGATCTGGCTGGTATGCCGGAAGCGTCCGGCGGCGGCGCGGCCAGGTTGGGACGGGACGGTGCTGGCTGAGATGCAGGGGAACATCACCGAACGGCTGCGCGACTTCTGGGACGCCGGCATCCGCGGGCCGGACTTCGTGTGGGCGGCCACCGGGCCGGCGCTGGAGGCGTTCAGCCGCCATCCGGTGGTCAAGCAGGCGGACCGGGAGGGCGAGTGGCTGACGGTCGCCGAGTTCCTGCGCCACGTGCGCCGCATGGTGGTCGGCTTCGTGGTGAGCCGCCTGCTGCAGCGGGACGGCGGCGCCACCGGCGAGCTGGACGACCCGACCACCTATTACCTGCTGCACCGCAACGACTTCGGACTCGGCGCGGCGCCGGCCGGCGCCTGCATCCTGTACGCGCTGTCGTGCAACCTGTCGGACGCCGACCTCGCCGGGCGCCTCGATCTGCTGGTGCGCGGCGCGCGCGCGACACCGGCCGACGCCGGCGAAGACGAGGCCGAGCGCGCCACCTCCGGCAGTGAGGCCCGGCTCAAGCAGTGGCACCGCCGCCGCGCCCGCGACCTCGGCGAGCCGTCGGCCGACGGCTCGCCGCCGCCGCTGATCGATCGCCTGCACCGGCTGATGCAGCTCTGGAAGGCCGGCGAGCAGAGCCGCGTGGACGGCTACCTGGAGGACCGCGGCCTCTGGCGCCACGAGCTGTTCGCCCGCGTCGTGCAGGCGCTGATCGAGCTGGCCGAAGCCGGCTCCGAGGAACGCGCCGTCCTGGAATCGATCCAGAACCACCTCCGCGCCCGCAGCGGCGCACCCGCGCCGCTGCAAGGCATGCTGTTGTAGGATGACGTCGTGATCCGCCGTATCCAGGCGCTCAATTACCGCTGCCTGCGCCACGTGGACGTCACGCTCGACCGCTTCCACCTCCTGGTCGGCCCGAACGCCAGCGGCAAGAGCACGCTGTTTGACGTCATCGCGTTCCTGGGCGACCTGGTATCTACCGGGCTCGAGGGCGCCGTGGCGAAGCGCACGAGCAATTTCCAGGATCTGGTGTGGGGGCGCCCGAAAGATGGTCTGAGCTTCGAGCTGGCAGTGGAGTTCGATATCCCAGCGCGGCTTCAGGAGCAATTGCCGCAGGAAAGAGACTATCGCGTGTTTCGCTATGAAGTGGCGGTCCGGGAGATCGACGGAGACATCCGAATCGATTCGGAACGCGGCTTGCTCTTCCCGACACAGGAGTCGGGAACACCCGTACAACCTGAGCTATTCCCCAATCCGTCGCCGCCGCCCGACTCCATTCTCGTCGGAGGAAACCGCCGGGGCTCCCGAACCGTACTGAGCAAGTCGCCGCAGGCTCAGGACAACTTCAACGTGGAGACCGCTTCCCGGCCGGGAAAGGGCTGGACTACCAGCATCACCTTTGGTCATCGCCGTTCGGCGCTTGGCAATCTCCCTGAGTCCCCGACGACCTTTCCCGTATCGACGTACGTCAAGAGAGTGCTCGGGAGCTCGATAAAGTCGTTCTTTCTGGATAGCTTGAGTATGCGCGGGGCCAGCGCTCCGGCGAGGCGCCAGAACGGTATCGCTCAGGATGGATCGAATCTCCCGTGGATGATCAAGAAACTCGAAGCGGAGCATCCGGAGTCGTACCGGGAGTGGCTCTTGCACGTCCAGACGACGCTCTCGGAATTGGATTACGTCGGCGTCGTCGAGCGAGAGGACGATCGCCACGCGTATCTGAGACTCCGGTACAAGACCGGCGTCGAGGTTCCTTCGTGGACGGCGTCGGACGGTACCCTCAGACTCCTGGCTTTGACGTTGCCGGCCTACTTGCCGGGAGCGGATGAAATCTACCTGTTGGAGGAGCCCGAGAACGGAATACATCCGCTCGCGGTCGATTGCGTATTCCAGTCACTCAGATCGGTCTACGAGTCTCAGGTCCTGGTCGCCACCCACTCGCCGGTCGTGCTGCGGATGGCCACCCTTGAAGATGCGCTCTGCTTCGCCAAGGACTCTCAGGGAGCGACCGACATCGTGCGGGGCGACGTCCATCCGCGCCTGCGTGACCGGCAGGGATCGCCCAACATGGACGTGCTGTTCGCATCGGGCGTCATCGGGTGAGCGACCCGGCGCGCTGGTTTCCGTGGGAGGGCCGCGAATGAGTAGAAATACGCGCTCCAAGGCTTGGCATGAAGTCGTCCGCCTGAAGGACGAGTTGCGGTCGGGGGAGCTGTCGCTGGCGGAGTTCGCCGCCGACCTGCACGAGGTGACGCTGGCGCGCGGGCTGCGCCCGGTCTATGAGGACCCGGAGCGGTTCTTCACGTTCACCTATCCGACCCACGCGCTGCGCGAGTTGGTGAAGGACGTCGCCGGCCGGCTGGCCGGGCGGAGCGACAAGGCGGTGCGGCAACTGGAGCTCACCTACGGCGGCGGCAAGACCCATACCCTGATCACGCTCTATCACCTGTTCCGCGATCCGGCGCGGCTGCCGGACCTGCCGGCGGTGCGGGAGTTTCGGGAGCACGTGGGCGCCGCCCTGCCGCACGCCGTTCCGGTGGCGCTCTGCTTCGACAAGATCGACGTGGAGCGGGGCATCGACGGAGTGCGCGCCCCGGACGGCTCGACCCGAACGCTGCGCCACCCGTGGAGCGTGCTGGCGTTTCAGCTCGCCGGCGCGGACGGGCTGCGCGCGATGCACGCCGACGGCCGCGACCAGGAGCGCGAGACGCCGCCGGCCGAGCCGCTGCTGGTGAAGCTGATCGAGCGGCCGCAGGAGCGCGGGCTCGGCACGCTGATCCTGGTCGACGAAGTGCTGATGTACGCCCGCGAGAAGGCGGGGACCGACCCGGTGTGGCGCGACCGCATCACCGACTTCTTCCAGTACCTGACGCAGGCGGTCGCCAAGGTCGACCGGGCGGCGATCGTCGCTTCGCTGCTGGCCACCGACCCCAACAAGCAGCGCGGCGAGCTGGGCCGCACGTTGACCGCCACGCTGTTCGACGTGTTCCGGCGGCAACGCGAGGAGGGCGTTCAGCCGGTGCGCAAGGAGGAAGTGGCGGCGGTGCTGCGGCGGCGGTTCTTCGAGCCGGAGGACATCCAGGACCCGACCGCCTTGCGGCCGCACGTGATCGGCGTGGTGCGGGAGTTGGCGAAGCTCGACGACGCGACCGCGCGCGAGGGGGCCGCGGCCGAGGAGCGGTTCTGCGACAGCTTCCCCTTTCACCCCGACATGACCGACGTCTTCTACAGCCGCTGGACGCAGCTCGAAGGCTTCCAGCGCACGCGCGGCATCCTGCGCATCCTGGCCACGGCGCTGCGCGCGGCGGAGCGGTGGGACGCCAGCCCGCTGATCGGCCCCTCGGCGCTGCTGGCGGCGCCCGGACAGCAGGACGTCTCCGAGGCGGTGCGGGAGCTTGCGGGAGTGGCGACGTCGGAGGGCGCCGGCGAGGGGAACCGGACGGAGTGGGCGCCGCTGCTGGAGGCCGAGCTCGCCAAGGCTCGCGATATCCAGAACGAGTTGCCGGCGCTGCGCCGCGGCCGCGAAGCCGAGCAGGCGGTCATCGCCGTGTTCCTGCACTCGCAGCCGAGCGGCCACAAGGCGCATACGCCGGAGCTGGTGCGGATGGCCGGCAGCGCCGGACCGGACGCGATCGAGCTGGAGAAGGGACTGCGCCGCTGGCGGGAGGTCTCCTGGTTCCTGGACGACGCGGACGCCGGCGTTGACGAACCGGCGGCCGGCGCTCAGTCGCTGCCCGGCTCCTGGCGGCTCGGCAACCGGCCCAATCTGCGCCAGATGCACGATGAGGCGTGCGCGCAGCGGGTGACCGGCGAGGCAGTCGAGGCGCGTCTGGAACAGGAGGTGCTCAGGACGAAGGCGCTGGTCGAGGGCGCCGAGGCGGCGGGCGCCAGCGTGCACCGGCTGCCGGCCGCGCCGCGCGACGTGCGCGACGACGGCAGTTTCCGGTACGTGCTGTTGGGACCGGATGCGGCGTCCGATGCGGGCCGGCCGAGCGCCGTGGCGAAGTCGTACCTCGACTACACCACCGGGCCGGACCGGCCGCGCTCGAATCGAAACGCCGTGATCCTCGCCGTCCCCTCGCGCGACGGCCTGGAAGCGGCGCGCTCGGCGGTGCGCTCCCTGCTCGGCTGGGAGGACGTGCAGGCGCAGCTCGCCGGACATCAGGTCGATGCGGTTCAGGCGGAGCGCCTGCGGCGCAGGCTGCAGGAGGCGCGCAGCCGGGTTCCCGACGCCGTGCGCCAGGCGTACGCGGTCGTGGTCACCGTCAACGAGCGCAACGAAGTCGAGGCGTTCAAGCTGGCGGCGAGCGGCCGGCCGCTGTTCACCGAGATCAAGAACCACGAGCGCTCGCGCATCAAGGAGACGCCGGTCGACGCCGAGGCGCTGCTGCCGGACGGCCCCTACGATCTGTGGCGCGAAGGTGAGCACGCCCGCTTGGTGAAGGACTTGGCGGGCGCGTTCGCCCGCCATCCGCGGCTTCCGAAAGTGCCGCTGCCGAAGATTCTCGTCGACACGGTACTGAAGGGAGTGGAGCGCGGCTTGCTGGTCGGACGGCTGATTTGGCCGGACGGCAGCGACCGTACCTGGTGGCGCGAACCGGTCGACCCGGCGGCGCGCGAAGACCCGCAGTTGGAGGTCTGCCTGCCCGCGAAGGCCGAGTTGTGCGCGCTGTTCGAGGGCTTGCTGGAGCCGGGCGTTCTCCCGGAATTGTGGGGAGACGCGGAGGATGACCCGCAGGTGACGCTGCGCGAGGTGGTGGAGTACTTCGGCGGCGGGCGCGTGGTGCGTGTCCCGAAGGAGGGCTACGACGAGTCCCACACGATTCCGCGCTGCGCCGAGCAGGAGGTGCGCGAAGCGGTGGGTTGTGCCGTGAAGCAAGGCACGGTGTGGCTTACGAACGGCCCCACCTCGGTCTGGAAGGAGCCGATACCGTACGGCGCTCTTGACCCGGACGCCGTGCTGCGCCCGCCGCCCGAACCGATAGCGGCGCACGAGCTGACGGAGGATGCCCTGCCCGGCGCGTGGAAGGACGGCAGGACGAACGGCATCGCCGTGACACAGGCGCTGTCGCGCAGCCGGGGCATCGCGCTGCCCTGGGGGTTGGTGCGCGACGGCATCGCGGCTTCGGCGGCAAGCCGCTGGCTGCGCCTGTCCGACGGCAGCAGCCCGGTCGACTGCGGCTACGAGGCGTCCGGCGGCCTGCTGCTGGAACGCCCCGGCGGCGATCCGGATCCGTATCGGGTCGAGCCGTCCACCCCCGGCGGCGCCGTGCTCGAAGGAGAACAGATTCAGGACCTGGCCGACCTGATTCCGCGCCTGCTGTCGGCCAGCGCGGGGGCCGACCTGCGCTTCCAGGTACGCGTGGTGCTCGACGGCGATCTGCCCCGCGGCGACCGCAACGCCGTCGACGAGCTGCTCGCCGAAGTCTCCGGAGACCTCAAGGCATCGCCCGATGCCGAGGACCACCGATGATCGACGTAGACCGCATCCATCACGCCGACGCGTTCGACCTGTTTCCTCTGATCGACGACGAAAGCATCGATCTGATCGTCTGCGACGGCCCGTATGGCGTTACCACGGGCAGGTCAGGGAGCCGTAGGTCGAAACCGCTCCTTCGGGGGCGGTCGCACTGAGGATGAGCTCTCAGTGCCTGATGAGACCGGGCGAACATCCGCAAGAGCAGCAAGGACAACGCGTCGCACTGAGGATGAGCTCTCAGTGCCTGATGAGACAGCTCGAAGGAGACGAGACGTGAGAACGAGGCGAGTGATCGAATGGCTGACGGTTGCTGTGGTGGCGATTGCCATGGTGGCGTGCCAGGAGGGTCCGGCGACACCGGCTGCAACCCCTCCTGCCGAGGAGCCAAAGGAACCGACGACGTTCGGAGCACCAGAGGCTGATGCTGAGGTGCCGGACGCGATCATCTTCCACGAAGGTGCGAGGGTGGGTGCGTTCAAGGACGAGACGCTGCACTGGGGAGGTGAGCGAGTAAGGGTGAGCTACGACGATTCGGACAGGAGTGTTCAGGGTACGTCGTACAGCGTCACACATGGTGGCAACACGTACAGCACGATTGTGGTGCACTGGGCGAGTGGATCGCGGCTTCACCATCTGAAGGGAGAATGCTCCGAGGGCGATCGTCACCAGCACGTTCACGGTTCTGTATGGTTTGACGGATGTTGAGGAGGTTGACCAGGCGATATTGGATGCGCTGCCTGCTGATCCTCCTGCTGAGGAGCTTGGTGAGCCGACTTCTGCTCCGACTGGTGGTGATCCGCCGACTGATCCACCTACTGTCGATGATCCGCCGACACCTACTCCGGTTGATCCTCCTCCTCCTGAGCCTCCTGAGGAGCCGTCGTGTATCAATCCATTCCCGGCGGATGGAGCTATCGTAGACGACTACCATGACCTGACTTGGAGCTGTACTCCGGTGATACCGGAAGGTTGGCCGGAACCTACGATAAGGAATCGGTATGCCTTCTTGGTGGCTGCTGATAATCCGCTACAGCATGCTGAGCCAGGGATTTCGGCAAACTACTTCAAGTACTATACGCCGACTCCTAAGCACAAGGAGCCAGCGATGCAACCTGGAAGGACGTGGTACTGGAGAGTGGACATTGATGGTGTTGAAGGAGAGGAGTGGTCGTTCACTACAAAGGCGCTCCCGCCTCCGCTCATTCACAGTCCTTCTCCGGGAAACTATAACATCATTCCGAGGGTATCTCCCGTGACTTTGAGTTGGGAGATGGATGATCCTGTTCGGTTTCGGTCGGTTAGGGTGAGGTGGTGGGGCTCTGCTCGAATCGGCGGGTCATTCTGTGAAGACGGCGGTCCTGACACGACTGAGTGTATCGTATCACTCCCCAGAAGCGTCGTCAGACCACATAAGCAAGTCGAATGGTGTGTGTTCGGCACTAAAGGTGAAGACGGGGAAGAGGTTCGCGAGTGCTTCGTGTTCATCTATGACTATCAGGACCCGTAGCCGAAACCGCGTCCTTCGGGGCGCGGTCGTACCAGGGTTGAGCGCCTGGTGCCTGATGATGGTAGCTCAAGGAGACGTCGGATGATGAGGTGGGTCGTTCAACTCCCCGAGGATGATGGAGGTTGGCGTAATGGGCTCTGGTTCCATAGCGAGCGGCTTGCGAGGTCGCACGTCGATCGCACGCTTCACCTGGCTGAGCACTTCGGCGAACCAGTTCCGAGGCGCAGGATCATGCGCAGTGAGGGGGCTGATATGGAGTTTGTGGCTGAGTATGGAGTGGAGGGAAACGAGGATTGAACCACAGATACGCCGTGGATGTACAACAAGTGGGACCGGATCGGCAACATACAGGAGTACAACCTCAATCTGATCCGCATATTTTCCAGAAGTTGAAATGCGGAGGAGCCTTGTATCTGTTCGGGAAGCCGGATTGCATCGACTTCATAGACTATCGTCCGTACCTGAACATCAGAGCCAGAATCGTATGGTATCAGCCGAGCCGACTCGCCCAGGGACGGATCAGCTATACCAACAACTACGACGTCATCTGCTACTTCATCAAGGGCGACCGCCCCAACACCTTCAATCTCGATTCGATTCGCGTACCGCAGCTCGTAGAGCTGAACCACCGTCTACGGTGTGAACGCGTTCCGTCAGTCAGAAACGGGAAGTACGGAAAGACCAAGTTCAACGAAGCGGGGAAGAATCCGGGTGATGTATGGGGAGACGTCAAGCAGCTCACCTACAAGTCGAAGGAGCTCGTCAGTCGTGACGTTCTCAATACGATTCAGAAGCCGGAGCAGCTCATCGAGCGGTTGGTAAACGCCAGCTCGTGCGAAGGCGACCTGGTGCTCGATCCGTTTGCCGGCGTAGGCACCTGCCCCGCAGTATGCAAACGCCTCGGCCGCCGCTTCATCGGCATCGAAAGAGACGAGGAATTGGTAAGGTCGGCACAACACCGACTGCGGCAAGTCGGCGCTGCTGGTGGCGATCGGGGGGCTTGCCGATGGGCGCAAGGTGCTGATCGCGCTGCGCAGCGGGTACCGGGAGTCGTCGGAGAGCTGGAAGGGTCTGCTGCGCGACCTGCGGGAGCGCGGGCTGCGGTGCCCTCATCTGGTGGTCGGCGACGGCTATCTGGGCATCTGGGCGGCGCTCACGAAGATGTGCCCGGAGGCTGATAAGCAACGGTGCTGGAAACATAAGCAACGGTGCTGGAAACACCGGATGGTCAACGTGCTCGATCAGGTGCCGAAGCGCAGCCAGGAGCAGGTGAAGCAGAAGCTGCGGCAGGTCGCCTGCGCACCGCCGCTCGCGCAGGCCGAGCGGCAAGGGGGAGGTTTTGAACGCTGGGCTGGGCGCGAGCAGGAGCGGGCGGCGCGGCTGCTCGATGACGACTGGGAGCGGATGGTGAGCTACTACCGCTATCCGCAGGCGCACTGGCGGCACTTGCGCATGACGAAACGTGATCGAGTCGCCGTTTGCGGCGCTGCGGCTGCGCACGGACGCTGCGAATTCTCACCTGTTGACAAGACCTCCTTGTGCCGTTAGAATACGCCTATGTACGAGCAGATCACGAGAGGAATCCAGGCCCCCTACTATCAGAGCAGGTTTGACAACGACGGCCAGCGGTTTGTCGCATGGTACGTTCAGAACATACACCGCCGCGATATGATCGGAACGGTGGAAGATGTGACGGACGGACCGGACGACAAACAGATCGATGCTATCATCGTCGACGACGACGCTTCGACAGTGTATGTAGTACAGGGAAAATTCATAAACGAGCGAACGGTTGACGCAGAACCGCTTCGCGAAGTCCTTTCATCCTGGGTGCTGCTCAAGGACATCAGACGTTTGCAGGAGACTGGAAACCAGAAACTGAAGCGACGATTGCCGGAGGTTGCGACCGCACTCGACGACGAGTATAGCGTGTCCTTTGAGCTGATTATTACGGGACAACTCACGCTCGCGGCCAAAGATGACTTGAATCGATTTCAGCAAGTCATTTCGGATGACGACGACTTTCCGGCTGAGATTCAAGTCGTCGACTCGAGCGAGATGAAACGCCGCTACAACATGGCCTTGGAAGAAGAGAATCCACTACTGAGCCACACGCTCCAGCTCGAGAACGGGAAGTACATGATAATGCAAATCGGAGTCACGAAGTGTGTCGTGGCGGCGCTGTCTCTGAAGGAGTGCATTGGGTTCCCGGGTATCAAGGACGGTACATTGTTCCAGAAGAACGTCCGCCAATCACTTGGCCTCAACAATCGCGTAAACAAGGGCATCAAGGCTACGATCTACGGTAGCGAGAGCGAGGACTTCTTTTTTCGCCATAATGGTATCACGGCGCTGTGCAAGAGTACGGAGATCGTGGACGGAACGCTGACCGTCAGAGGTATCAACGTCGTAAACGGGTGCCAGTCTCTAAACACTATTCTTTCGTGTAGCGAGCGAGTAAAGAGCTTGAACAACGCATACGTCATGTTTCGTTTCTATGAGATTCCCGAGCGTCCACGGTCCGACCGAATTAGTATCTGTACCAACTCTCAGAGCGCTGTGAAGCCGCGAGATCTGCGAAGTAACGATCGGCGTGTACTGGCAATAAAACGCGCTTATGAGCAGAAATACTCAGGCGCTTACTTCGTTACGAAGCGAGGCGAGGAAGCGCCTGCGGACAAGGAACAATCCCTGGTCGTAGACTTGCTTGAATTGGGGAAATATCTCATGGCATGGCACTCACAGCGTCCCAACGTTTCGTATAGTGAAACCAGGATATTCGATAGGCACTTCGAGCAGCTCTTCAAGCGTAATCCTGAGTACCCTGCTGATAACGTCAATGCACTTCATCAGTGGATGAAGGAAGTCAAGAAGCGGTGGAAGAAGGAAAACCCGCTAGGCTTGAACGAGTCGCTATTGGCGATGCGTGCGTACGCACCGTATCATCATCTCTACGCTGTATCTCTTTTCTTCTGTCAGGTAAACGGCATCGGACAAAGAGTACCGAGTCCCGCGGTCACTTTTGCGAAGGCGTCCGAAGCCAACCTCATAGGTCAACTTGTGGACTCGGCAGGGACATGTCTGAATAGCTCACTGGAAGCGGCAGCCAACGAGCCTCAGCCCCCGAACAGAGTTTTTAGTCCACAGAACTGGATCAAGACGAAGACATGTCTGGCCGGAATACGTCAAGCAATTGGACAGTACTTTAACATGCTGCCGTCGATGCCCGGCGCAAGCGAATTAAACAAGAAATTACGCACCGATCTACGGATGGATAGCGGGCAGTTCGAGGATCGGTGGGCGGCGGACTAGTGCTTACTTGCACAAAGCAAGCACTAGTGACCTCAGCGCCGGTGATGACTGCGAACAGAAACGCTCCGTGTTTGTAGACCGCACCGAAGCGATCCTCGCCCAAGAGAATGTGCTATGGGTCGTAGCGCAGCAGTCTCAGGATGGGGATGAGGCCAAATCAAAGGGCCCGTCGACGGGCTCATGGGTTTTTCCGAAGATGTCGGAAGCGCAGGGGTATTGACTCCCATTGATTCCGTGGACGAGCCAGTCGCCAGGCTGCCCGACCAGAGTGCCGGAGCCGGTCTCGATGGAAGTGCGATGAATGAGCGGAATCGCTTCGACTATGATCGGGCGCTTTCGATAGCGGTTTCCTTCAACGTGTTCGTAGCTCTTGCGGAACGTGTCAGCACTACAGGGGTATTGCTCGTCGCGCACGCCGGTGATCAACCAGTCACCGGGATTGCCGGTCATGTCTCCCTCCAGCGTCTTGACTGCCCTGGTTTCCGTCAATCGGACCGCTTCAATCACCAGAGGACGCTTACGGTAGTATGACATCCTGATTCCCTGTGTCAGCGCCAGTCAGGCGTTTGAAAGGCTACGAGCGTTCGTCCCGGTCTGTCAATCGATCCCGTTCATTCATCCAGCTATCACGGCCGTCACGAGTACGACCTCCTGTCCAGTTTTCCAGGACCACCTCCAGTCGAAGGCGACCGGACTTGACCGAAGTCGGCGATCGTGCGTAGGTGCCGGTGGGACATGCAGACCTGGGGGGCCGGCAGCCATCGCTACCGCGCGGTGCCGGGGTGGGGCGCCGGCCCGGACGGCCGCGAGCCCGGCGGCATGGTGACCGGCGTAGCGGTCGGCACCGGGGACGCCGACCGCGACCGGCTGTATGCGTTCCAGCGCGATCCGGTCGGCGAGGTGCTGGTCTACGAGCGCGACGGCCGCTTCGTCGGCTCGTGGGGCGCCGGCGTGTTCGCCGAAGCGCACAACGTCGCGGTCAGCGGCGACGGTCGCGTGCTCTGCACCGACCGCAACGATCACACGGTGCGGGTATTCACTCGCGACGGCCGCCTGCTGCGAACGCTGGGGACCGCCGGCCGGGCAGGAGCCGCCGGGGAACCGTTCAACAAACCGTGCCAGGCGGTCGTCGACCCCGAAACCGGGGCGATCTGGGTCGCCGACGGCTACGGCAACGCGCGTATCCACCGCTTCTCGGCGGCCGGCGAGCCGGAGCTTTCGTTCGGCACCGCCGGCGTCGACGGCGGACAGTTCAACCTGCCGCACAGCCTGGCCCTGGACGGCCGCCGGCTGGTGGTGGTCGACCGGGAGAACCACCGGCTGCAGCTCTTCGGCCGCGACGGCCGCCTGCTGGCGGTATGGGGCGCCGGCGACCTGCGGCAGCCCATGGACGTGCACGTCGACGGCGACGGCACGATCTACGTGGCCGAGTGCTATCAGCGCGTCACCATCTACGATCCTGACGGCAAGGTGATCTCGCGCTGGGGGGAACAGGGCGAGCCGCCGGGACGGTTCCCGTCGTTCCTGCACGGTATCTGCACCGACTCGCGCGGCGACCTGTACGTGGCCGACGAGCGGCTCCTGCAGAAGTTCGAGCGCGTCCGGTGACCGGCCGGTACGACCTGTTCGTCGCGCCCGGCGGCGACGACGCCGCGCCCGGCACGCGGGAGGCGCCGCTCGCCTCCCTGCAGCGGGCGCGGGACCGGTTGCGCGAGCGGCCGGCCGCCGCGCGCGCAACCGGCGGAGGCGTCACGGTATGGGTGCGCGGCGGCGATTACCTGCTGCCCAACGGCTTTCGCCTCACCGCGCCGGACGGCGGCACCGCTGGCGCGCCGGTGACCTACCGCGCCTTCCCGGGCGAGCGGGTTCGCCTCATCGGCGGCGTCCGCGTCGATCGCTTCGAGCCGTGGCGCGGCGACATCCTGCAGGCCGACCTGAGCGGCCCGCTGGCGGCGGCCGGCATGACCGACATCCCGCCGCACCTGCCCAAGCGCTACCAGGTCGACCCGGACGCGGCGCCGGAGAGCTGCGAACTCTACCTCGACGGCGAGCGCCAGACCGCCGCGCGCTGGCCGAACGCCTGCCGCGAGCCGGGCAAGGCCGGCCGCTGGGCCTACGTCGCCAGCGCTCGGGATGACCTGGAATGGCTCCTGGAGCCGGCGGGCAGCGTCTTCAACGCCGGCAGCGATCGCGTCCGCACTTGGCGGCGCAACCCCGGCGACATCCAGGTCCACGTGTTCAGCAACCCCAACTGGGCCGACGACGTGCTCAACCTGGACCGCGTCGACCCCGACACCGGCGAGTTGTGGCTGCAGCCGGCCACTCCCGGCGGTGGCGCCACCCACTTCGAGACCGGTGGCCGGTTCTACGTGAAGCACGTGTTGGAGGAGCTCGACGAGCCCGGCGAGTACTACATCGACCGGCCGGCGCGACGGCTCTACTTCTGGCCGCCGCGCTCACCGGTCGGCGGACCGGCCGTGGTCACGACCGCAGAGAGCGTCGTCACGACCGACGGCGCCAGCCACCTCATCCTGCGCGACTTCGCCATCCAGTCCTGCCGCGGGACGGCGGTCGTGGTGCGCGGCGGCGCCGGCGTGCGGATCGCCGGCGGCTCGATCAGCGGCGCCGGCGCGTGGGGCGCGCTGGTCGCCGGCGGCCGCGGCCACCGGGTGCGCGGCTGCGACCTGTTCGACCTGGGCCGCGGCGGCGTCTACCTGCGCGGCGGCGACCGCTTCACGCTGGAGCGCGGCGATCACGTCGTCGACAACTGCGACATCCACGACTACGGGCGCATCGCTATCTGCTACCAGGCCGGCATCAAACTGCACGGCGTGGGCAACCGCGCCGGCAACTGCCACGTCCACCACGCCGGCCACTTCGGCGCGGTGATCCACGAAGGTTGCGACAACACGATCGAGCGGTGCGAGATCGACGACGTCTGCCTGGAGACCGCCGACGCCGGCGGCATCTACCTGTACACCAACTGGGACAAGGGGCTGGGCAACCTGACGATGTGGGGCAACGCGGTGCGCCACTGCCTGATCCACGACATCGCCGGCTACGGCATGCACCGCCCCTACGGGCTGCAGCGGCGCGGCCGGTTCGAGGCGTATTACGTCACTCCGTACGCCTGCTGGGGCATCTACATGGACGACTTCGCCAGCGGCGCCACCATCAGCGGCAACATCTTCTACCGCTGCCCGCTCGGCGCCATCGAACTGGGCGGCGGGCGCGGCAACGTGATCGAAAACAACGTCATCGTCGACTGCATACCGGCGATCCACCTGTCGTCGCGCTGGCATGCCGCCAACCACAGCTACCCGGCGGCGGGCCGCGAGGCGCTGGAATACGTCGGCTGGGACCGCCCGCCGTACCGCGACCGGTTCCCGCTCCAGCGGGTCTACGAGGACATCGATCGGGAGTCGATGCGCATCCCCAAGCACAACACGCTCCGGCGCAACGTGATCGCCTACGCCCACGACAGCTTCAAGGGCTACTGGCAGGCGGTGCACGAGGAGGGATGCGCGGTCGCCTGGCAGTTCGACGAGTACGACATCTTCACCTTCGCGTGCGACCACAATCTGTTCTGGCACGACGGCAAGGAGGTGCGCGTCGAGGTGCGCATCGCCGCCGATCGGGCGCTTGAGACCATGCCGCTGGATCGGTGGCGGCTGCGCGGCTTCGACGAGCGCTCGCTGGTGGCCGATCCCGGATTCACCGATCCCGAGCACGACCGGTACGAGCTGCGCGCCGGCTCGCCCGCCTTCGCGCTCGGCTTCGAGCCGATCCCGGTCGATCGCATCGGCCTGGTGGCCGACGAATATCGGCCGGCCGTGCCGGCGCGCATCGCGCGCGAGCGGCGCGAGCTGCTGTTCGCGAAGACGCTGCTGCCGCTGCCGCGCTCGGTCTCGCACGGGACCGAGACGGGGCTCCAGCTCCAGGCGCTGCGCGAACGCCGCCGCCGCGACGGCGCTGCGCCTCGCAGCGGGGGGACCGATTTCGAGTGACCCGTGACGGGTCGATTCCGCGCTACGACGTAAGGCGCCTGCTCGCCTGAGGGAAGAAACCGTGCTCTTCCCGCAGGTGGGCGCGGACCACGGCGTCGTCGAGGTCGATGCCCAGTCCCGGCCGGTCGGGCACCAGCAGCTCGCCGGCGGCGATGAGTCGCCGGTCGCCGGCCAGATGGTGCCAGAGCGGCAGGTCGGGGAAGTGCTGCTCCATCGCCAGCAGGTTCGGCAGCGAGCAGGCCAGGTGCCCCACGGCCACCGCCTCAGCTCCCGGCGACCGGGGATGGACGCTTACCTTCAACGCGCGCATGCCGAGGCGCTGCAGGGTTGCGGAGCCTGCCGGCCGCGGGGTACCACACCGGTCATGAACGTTTCGGCAACGCCGCGGCTGGCGGCGCTCCTGGGTGCGTGGTTGATGATGGCGTGCGGCGGACCCATCGCGTCGCAGGAGCCGCCGGCGGGTACCGGCCCCTCCGGCTCCTCCAGCCACGTGCGCGAGTTGGCGGCCGACCTGCAGATCTGCACGGTGCCCAATCCCCGCCACCCGGACTCCGCGTTCGTCGTCACCAAGTCGAAGGCGGACCGGCACGGCGACTACTACATGACGTGGCGGTGCCGGGAACCCTGTCCCGACTGGCGCGAGTGCCACGTGCCGGACCGGTCCGTGCGCGGCGCTCCCAGACGGGCGCTGGCGTTCGTGGTCGACGGCATGGGCGGGCACGTAGCCTATACGACCGATCACGGCGGCGACAAGACGCTGCTGCTGCACGACGGCATAGGTGGGACCGGCTACCTGTCGTCGCTGGCGCGGGCCATCGAGGAACGCTCCGACGCCGGCACCGTCATGGTGCGGTGGGAGCCCGGCTTCAAGGGGACCTGGGGATGGTTCACCCGCACCTCGGCCGAAGCGTCGCGGATACCGGACGTCACCAGACGCGTCGCCAGCGTCATCGCCTGGGCGCACGAGCACCTGGCCGGGTCCGGAGCGTTCGGCACTGCCGGCTGCAGCATGGGCACGCAGGCCACGTTCGGCGCCGTCTACTGGCACGACGTCGATGAGGTGGTGGACTACCAACTGTTCAGCGGCGGCCCGGGACTCTGGGACATCAACGCCGGCTGCGGCCTGCGTACCTATACCTCCGGCCACTGCGATCTGGACGCCGGCGTCGCCTGCGGCGCCGACGCCGACTGCGCCCGTCTCGGGGAAGGGAGCCGTTGCGACCTGCCCCGGCCGATTCCGCCCTTCCGGCTGTATCAGGCCGTGGTCAACCACGTGCACGCCACGCAGGCTTGCGTCATCCCGCGGCGGGGCGCGGTCCCCGAACCCTACGCCCCGTTCGACGAGAGCGGCTTCGCCTTCAGCGGCGGCGACTGGGACATCGACCATCCGGTCGACTTCGCCATGGACGTGCGCGGCCGGGACGGCGACGAGAACTGGGCGCTGGGGGACACGATGCGGGTGTTCAACGACATCGAGTCGGCGGCCGGCTACGAAAAGCGCTGGCGCGCCACCGCCGACTCCAACCACTGCGGAGCGCTGTTCGACGGCGTGGCGTTGGAGATGATCCTGTCGCGCATGGGCTTGCGGTAAACGGGGTATACTGGCCGCATGCGCATCACGCAGGTCGGTTCGGCTCTGGTCGAATCGTCGTGGGTCCTGATCAGGGTGCGCACGGACGCCGGCATCACCGGCCTCGGCGAGGCGTATCACGGCGCCGGCGTGCACCAGATCGCCGTCGACGACCGTCTGACGCGGGCGCTCATCGGCCGGGACCCGCGCGACGTCAACCGGCTGTTCCGGGACATGATGGGCGCCATGTCCGCCTCCGGCTACTACCAGGGGGCGGTGATGAGCGCCATCAGCGGCATTGAGATGGCCCTGTGGGACATCGCCGGCCAGGCGTGCGGGCAGCCGATCTGGCGGCTCCTGGGCGGGCGCTACCGGGACACGGTCCGCGTCTACGCCGACTGCCACGCCGGCGACGTGGAGACCCCTGAATCGTACGCGGCCAAGGCGCGGGAGGTGGAGGCGTGCGGCTTCAGCGCGCTGAAGTTCGACATCGACCCGCTGCCGCAGATGCGCGACCGCCACAGCAAGGCGCTCAGCACCGCGGAGATCGACCATTACGTCGCGGTGGTGACGGCGCTGCGCGAGGGGATCGATCCGGCCACCGAGCTGGCCATCGACGCGCACTGGAACTACCCGCCGGTCGATATCCTCAAGGTCGCTCACCGCCTGGAGGGGCTCGACCTGCTGTGGCTGGAGGACCCCATCCCGCCGGAGAACGTCGCGGCCATGCGCGAGGTGAAGCGCCGCACGCGGCTGCCGATCTGCACCGGGGAGAACTTCTACACGCGGCACGGCTTCCGCGAGCTGGTGGAGACGCAGGCGGCCGACATCATCTGCCCGGACCTGGCCAAGGCGGGCGGTCTGGCCGAGGGTAAGCGGATCGCCGAACTCGGCGAGCTGTACTACCTGCCGCTGGCGCCGCACAACGTATGCACCCCGGTCGGCACCTGCGCGATGGCGCACGTATGCGCCGCGGTGCCCAACTTCCTGGTGCTGGAGTACCACTTTCACCATGATCCGAACTGGCCGGGCTACGTGCGGGCCGCAGATCCCGGCGCCAGTCCGCTGGGGCCGGACGGCCACCTGATCCAGGACGGTCAGGTGCGGTTGACCGAAGCGCCCGGTCTGGGACTCGTCGCCGACGACGCGCACGTCCAGGCTCGGCTGCGCGAAGACCTGGGCTTCCTGAGCCGATAGAGGCGCTCCGCGGCGCCGCCGAATCGAGGATGCCGTAGCGATGAATACCCTGGATCCCGTCACGATGGCGGACTGGCAGATCAGCGAGGCCGCCGAGCGCGGCATGAAGAGCGTGCAGCGGCTCGCGGCCGAGATCGGGCTGGAACCGCGCGAGGCGCTGCCGTACGGCCACCACGTCGGCAAGGTCGACCAGGCGCGCGTGCTGGAGCGGCTCGCCGGCGCCCCGGACGGCAAGTACGTCGACGTCACCGCCATCACCCCCACCACGCTGGGCGAGGGCAAGACCACCACCACGATCGGTCTGGTGCAGGGGCTGGCCGCCATCGGCAAGCGCGTCGCCGGCGCGATCCGCCAGCCGTCGGGCGGGCCGACCTTCAACGTCAAGGGCTCCGCCGCCGGCGGCGGCTTGGCGCAATGCATCCCGCTCAACGACCTCAGCCTGGGCCTGACCGGGGACATCGACGCCATCACCAACGCCCACAACCTGGCGATGGTCGCGCTCACCAGCCGCATGCAGCACGAAGCCAACTACGGCGACCGGACTCTGGCCCGCAAGAAGCTCCGCCGCCTGAACGTCGACGCCCGCACCGCGACCATGGGCTGGGCCATCGACTTCAGCGCGCAGGCGCTGCGCGACGTCGTCATCGGGCTCGGCGGCCGGATGGACGGCATCATGATGCGCAGCCGCTTCCAGATCTCGGTCTCCTCGGAGGTGATGGCGATCCTGGCCGTGGCCGCCGACTTGGCGGACCTGCGGTCACGGTTGGGGCGCATGGTGATGGCCTACGCCCGCGACGGGAGCCCGGTCACCACGGCCGACCTGGAGGTCGACGGCGCCATGACCGCGATCATGGCGCGCGCCATCAACCCCAATCTGATGCAGACGATCGAGGGCCAGCCGGTACTGGTGCACGCCGGCCCGTTCGCGAACATCGCCATCGGCCAGTCGTCGATCATCGCCGACCGCGTCGGGCTGAAGCTCGCCGACTACCACGTGACCGAGAGCGGTTTCGGTGCGGATATCGGTTTCGAGAAGTTCTGGAACCTCAAGTGCCGGCTCAGCGGACTGAAGCCCGACTGCGCGGTGGTGGTGGCGACGATACGGGCGCTGAAGATGCACGGCGGCGGTCCGCGCGTGGTGCCCGGCAAGCCGCTCGATGCGGCGTATACGGAGGGCAACCCCGCGCTGGTCGAGCGGGGGGTCGCCAATTTGCTGGCGCACGTCGCCACGGTGCGGAAGAGCGGCCTGCCGGCCGTGGTCTGCATCAATCACTTCGTGACCGACACGGACGAGGAGGTGGCGCTGGTGCGGCGGGCGGTGGAGGCGCAGGGAGCCGCCTGTGTGGTGAGCCGCCACTGGCGTCACGGCGGGGCCGGAGCGCGCGAGCTGGCGGAGGCGGTGGCCGCGGCGTGCGATGAGCCGGCCGATTTCCGCTATCTCTATCCTGACACGCTGCCGCTGCGGGAGCGTATCGAGCGCATTGCGACCGGCGTGTACGGCGCCGCCGGCGTAACCTTTCAACCGGCGGCCCGAGCCCGGTTGGCGGAGGTGGAGTCGCAACCGGAGTTGGCGGGATTCGGGACCTGTATGGTCAAGACCCACCTCAGCCTCAGCCACGACCCGGCGCTGAAAGGGCGGCCGACCGGCTGGGAACTGCCGGTGCGCGATATCCTGCTCTATCACGGCGCGCGGCTTGCGGTGCCGGTAGCGGGCGACATCACGCTGATGCCGGGGACGGCCTCCGACCCGGCGTTCCGGCGCATCGACGTGGACGCGGCCACCGGTCGCGTAACCGGTCTGCATTGACCGGCGGCCGACGGCTACGGCGCGGAGTTCTGGGCCTGCAGTCGGTCGGCGTACTCGATCAGCCGGTCCAGGTACGTGAACAGCTTGTCCACGTACGCAAACAGCCGGTCGGCATCCTGGAGGACCGCGTCCTGAACCATCCCGGCGGTAGACCCCGCGCCGGCGGCAGGCGTACCGGCGGCAGCCTCGGCGGCGCCGGACATCTCTGCGGCGACTCCATCCGCGGCGCCAGTCAGCGTATCGCCCGCCGCGCCGGCGGCGCCGGTCACCTCTGCGGCGACTCCATCCGCAGCGCCGGTCAGCGTATCGCCCGCCGCGCCGGCGGCGCCGGTCACCTCTGCGGCGACTTCGTCCGCAGCGCTGGACAGCGTGTCGCCCACCGAGCGGGCGGCGCCAGTCATCTCGGCGGTAACTTCACCGACGGCGCTGGACAGGTCATCCGCGGCGCCGGTCAACGAGGCGCCCACCTCGCCGGCGACGGCCGACATCTGGCCGGCGACGTCGTCGACCGTGGTCTGCACCTTTTCCGATATCGCGGCGATGGCGGTCGTCGTCGTCGCCACGGCGCGCAAGGAAGTGCGTAACGGCTGGTACAGGACTATCACCAGCACGATGATGGCGGCGTACACCCCCGTCATCCCCACCGCCTGCACGATGATCGCCACGTCTCGTATACGCTGCACTGCGGTTCGCTGCACCGATTACTCCTTTCCGGTACGGATGTGGTCGACCACTATCGCACCGCCCTGATCACCATCCCGACATTCCCGATCCCCGGCCCTCCAGATTGGTAGTTGGATTGCGTCTCTGTCAAACGCAACGCGCTCCGGCCGCCGATTTCGGCCGAAGGCGGTCTGGAATCGTTTAGGATGGAATTACTTGGTAATACAGGTAATCGGTCCGTACCGGCTGAGCGGCCAACACGCGGCGCCTCAGCCGCCGCCCACCTCCACGGCGGCGCCGCGTTCCGCGGACGCATAGATGCTGTCCAGGATGCGCTGGATCACCAGCGCCTGACGCAGGGTGGTCTTGGGCGGTCCGCCGCCCAGGATGGCGCGGCAGAAGTCGATCACCGGCCGGCGGTGCTGCCGCCATGGGTCCTCGCTCCCTTCCCAGATCACGCGGCTCACAATGCCGTCCGCGTCGGTCGCCGTGTCCAGGACGATCCGCTTGTGTCCGCGCGGCTCCATCCGCAGGCGCAGGGAGCCGCGGCTGCCGATCACCTGCCACGCCTGCTCGCTGCGCACGGCGGTAAACTCGCTCCGTTCCAGGTGCAGCGCCTCGCCGCCCGCGCAGAGGATCAGCGCCGCGTAGTGGCTCTCGCCGTCGGAGCCGGGGGCCACGCGGGATGCCAGGTGTCCGGCGACCGGCCAGGTGCGGGCCAGGGTCAGCTCCGGCCGCAGCCGCCAGCCGGTGAGCCCCAGCAGGTAGTCGAGGTCGTAGGAGGTCCAGTTGGCGGCGATGCCGCCGCCGTTCAGCGTGCGGCTCACCCGCCATGGCGGCGGCGCGTTGCCGGTGGGCGCCGCGGCGCCTTCGAGCACGCGGCAGTAGACCTCGCGGAGCTCGCCCAGCTCGCCGGCGGCGACGCACGTCTCGGCGGCGGCGCAGGAGTCGTAGAAGCGGCGCCGGGAGGAGCAGCAGGCGGCGATCCGGTCGCCCTGAGCGGCCAGCATCGCCTCTACCTCGGCGGCGTGCATTGCCGGCGGCTTCTCCACCAGCACGTGCTTGCCGGCCGCGAGCGCCTGCACGGCGATCTGCGCGCGGCCGGCCGCCGGCAGGGCCAACACCACCGCGTCGACGCCGGGATCGCCGATCAGCGCTTCCGGCTCCGTGTAGGCCCGCTTCGCCCCGAACCGGTCAGCCGCGTCCTGCGCGCGCCCGGCGATCCGATCGGCGACCGCCACCAACGTGGCCTGCGGGGCCTCCGCCGCCGCGCGCAGGTGGATGGTGCCGATGACCCCGCAGCCGATCACGCCGAGCCGCACCGAGCCGCTCATCCCGGCACCCATGCCGGGTCGCGGCAATAGCAGACCCGGTTCTGGAAGCCGCCGTCGTCCGGGAAACCGGGCAGATGATGCGAGGTGCGATCGAAGTAGAGAATGCCGCCGGCGCGAACTTCGGCAGGATCGCGTGGGGGCCCGCCGCTCACCGGCAGCTCGTACTTGGGCGACCGTGCCTCGGCCTGCGCGGGCAGCGCCTCGCGTACCTCGAACGTGGTCCCGCCGTCACGGGATAGCAGCCATACGACGGGGTTGTCCTCGGAGCCGGGCCGCTCCGGTACGGCGCCGCCGCTCAGGCCGCGCAGTCCCGGCCGGCTCGGCAGATGGCCGACCCACACCGGGTGATCGGCCGGCGTCAGGGTCACCAGCGCCCGCAGCGCGCCGTCGCCGTCGATCGTGAACGCCCCGCGGCACACGGACGCTCGATGGTGCGGGTAGGCGCGGTCCAGCGCGTCGATCGAGCGTTGCCGCCAGATTCCGCGCTGGTCGGGCGAGGCCAGGATGAGCTGACCGGCGCGGTTCAGGTGGTAGAGGTACAGCACGTGCGGTACGCCCGCCGGGTCCAGGGCGATGTTGCCCTGCGCGGCCAGCGCCGGTGGCGGCATCGGTTCGTGGCGCAGACCGGTGCTCTGACAGATCACGTCCATCGCGCACGGCCGTGCCGGCGTGGCGGCCGGCTCGCCGCGGCAGGTTCTCCAGGTAAGGCCGCCGTCCGGCGACTGCAGGTAGGCGACCGCCTGATGGATGCCGCGCTCATCGTAGATGCCGTATCCCTCGTAGAAGTCGCTTACCAGATGCAGCACCCCGTCGCCGTCGAAGCCAAAGGCGCAATGGAACGCCGCGTATCCGGGGTAGTCGGCCGACCGCTCGATCACCTTGCAGAGGTGGCGCCATGGTCCATCGTGCGGTTTCGTATACAACTCGATGCCGTTCCAGCGCTCGGCATTGCGCAGCGTAAGGAACAGGGCGCCGCGAGGGCCGCATGCCAGGTAGGGATAGGTGCCGTCGGCGACCTCCACCGGGTCGGTCCAGTCGGCCGCGTCGTTGGCCGTGCGCGAGCGCCGGTAGGTGCACGGCGTGTTGTGGCCGCTCAGGATCGCGTGCAGGAACCCGCCGCCATCGGCCACGATCACCGCCCGAGCGTGGTCGTCATAGGCGTTGCCGAGCAGGTAGGCCGGCGACCACTCGCCGGTGTCCAGGTCGAGGGTGCGCACCCGGTTGCGGTAGCCGTCCGGCGTCACGTCCTGCCACGTGACGTGCGTGCGGCGGCCGACCGTGACCACCTTGTTGCCGGCTTCGTTGGTAGCCGCCTGGCTGCCGGCGCTCGACAGCACGTCCGTCCGGCGCATGGGCGGGATCATCCTACGGCAGCGAGCGCCGCGTCGACCGGCCCGAGGCCGTCCGCTCCCGGGCATTCATCCGCCGCGAGCGCCGTGCTATCATCTTCTCCCGGTATCGTCCCGGACGGCGCGTCGATGTCGTTGCAGTGGACCCAGGAGGCGAAATTTGAGTAAGGCACCGATTCTCGTGCTGGCGGTGGTCGCCGGCATAACCATGATGGCGTGCGCGCCGATGACACGGCCGTCCGTAACGCCCGCCACCGGCGGTGGCAAGCCGACGACCGATCCCACACCGACCCCGACTCCGACCCCAACTCCGACCCCGCAGGATGACCAGAAGAGCTGGACGATCAGCAAGGCTCACTTTCGCGATGATGGCGTGAACCTTCTGAGCCAGACCTCCAACCGTTCCGAACCGTATGTCTGGGACCGGATCACCCGCGACAACGTGCGCGTTTCGATCGGCGGGAACGAGTTGCCGTTCGCGAGCACGCGACATCAGCCGGTCTTCGAGTCCGATTTCTCCGGTGCGGAGTGGACGGTGACCCCGGAAGTCAGTGCGGGAGCAGTGGTGCTCGTGCTCACTGCCGACGATCAGAAGCAGATATCAAGCCGCGAGGTTGCTGACGTCATGATGACGAGCGGCGGGAGCGGCTACACGTCTGTCCCAACGGTTGCGTTTTCGGCACCGTCTGGCGGCGGCACCACGGCAACCGGCACCGCGGTGGGGCCTGGTGGAGTCGCGTCGGTGTCGGTCTCGACCGCGGGGTCCGGCTACTCGTCTACGTCTCCCCCAGCCGTGTCGTTCCAGTTCGGAGGGGGGGGCAGCGGTGCGGCCGCCACAGCCGTGGTGTCAAGCACCGGTACCGTCACTGATGTGATGGTCACGAACCCCGGGAGCGGCTATACGACCGCCCCACTCGTGACCATTGCTCTCCCCTCGTCGGGTGCCCAGGCGACCGCCGCCGCGACGCTGCGAACCATTGTAACTGAGGTGACGATGACGGACGGCGGGAGTGGCTACACGTCTGCTCCAGCCGTTACGTTTACGGGAGGAGGGGGCACCGGTGCGGCCGGCACGGCAGTTCTCACACCGGGCGTGGCAACAGGCAACAGCCGGTACCAGAACCTGTATTGGGCACGCCAAACGCTGTACGGCAAGCAGCTTCTGGTTCAGGTAGTGGATAAGTGACGACGTACCTCTATGTATGGGTGTCGTAGTGGTCGAGCACCAGGGCCACCCGGCCTTCGGCGACGCGCATCGCCGCCACTGGCAAGACGCCGAGCTACTACTCCGGCATGAACGCTGGGCGAATGCCGATCAGTTGTACGGGCTCAGCGCTGAATGTGGCTTGAAGGCGGTGATGCGCAGCTTGAGGATGATGGATGTTGACTCGCATGGCGTACCAACGCGGCGGGAACACCGGCAGCACGTGAAGAACTTTGGTCTCCGGCGGTTTCGGGAGCAGGCGTGGGATCTGTTTCGCGAACACCTGTATGACGACGTGGAGCCGTCTGACGGACCGCAGGAAGGCTTCTCGTTCGATCTCCACGAGGAAGGCGCGCCGCACGACCCGATCGTCATCCACTGGACCAGAGGGCTGGCGGCCGGCGCGTCGCTGCGCGACCTGGATCGGAAAACGACGGTGCGACAGGCCTACCTGCCGTTCCTGAGCAGGTTCGATGAACTCCGCGCAGGCGACCGGAACGAAGGGGTGCCGTGAGCCGGACGATCGACGTCGAGACGGCACGCGAGGCGCTGGCCGAGCTGCCGGAAGGCACCAGCCACGGTGACCAGCCGCCGCCGCCGCCCGCGCAGGTCTACGTGCCGCGGTCGCATCTCAAGGCGTTGCAACCGGACAACCTGCTGGTGACCGGCATGCGCGGCGCGGGCAAGACCTTCTGGTGGGGCGCGCTCCAGAATGAAGCGGTGCGCACCATGGTCGCCCAGCAGACGGATCGAACCTCGATGGGCGAGAAGACGGAGGTGCGAACCGGATTCGGCGTCACGCCGGCGCCGGAGGAATACCCGAGCAAGGACGCGCTGAGGAACCTGATGGCGGCCGGCTCCGAGCCCAGGTCGATCTGGCGCACGGTGCAGGCGCGGCAGCTCGCCGGCGATGCGCACGAGTTGCGGAAGCGGCGCTCGTGGCCGGAGCGGGTAGCGTTCGTCGATGACAATCCGGAGGTGATCGACCGGCTGTTTCACGAAAGAGATGGCGAGTGCGATCGAAGGGGCGCCTATCTGGTGATACTCTTCGATGCCCTGGATCGTTGCGCCGATGACTGGAAGGAGATGTATCGCGCGATTCGCGGTCTGCTGCAGACCGCCCTCGACATGCGCGCGTACCGCCGCCTGCGCGTCAAGGTCTTCCTGCGGTCGGATCAGGTCGATGAAAGCCGGATCGCCGACTTCCCCGATGCCTCGAAGGTCCTTTCGTCGTCCGTCGAACTGAGTTGGCCGCGCCGTGAGTTGTACGGTCTGTTGTGGCACTCTCTCGCGAACGGACGGCATGGGGATCGCTTTCGAAGCTTTCTCACGCCTCACTCGTGGTCGACGCTCCAAGCGGGCGGTCAGTCGGTGTTCTCCGCCCCGCGGACCATCTTCAAGGAGGATGACCAACGCAGCAAGTTTCATGCCATCGCCGGTGAGTGGATGGGCCGCGGTCCCAAGCGAGGGTTCCCGTACACGTGGATCCCGAACCACCTCGCCGATACCGAGGGCAGAGTGAGCCCGCGGTCGTTTCTCGCTGCGCTGCGAACGGCGGTGGTAGACGCCCAGAACCAGCATCCCGAGCACGGGTACGCTCTGCACTACGACAGCATCAAGCGCGGGGTACAGGAAGCGTCCAAGATCCGCGTCAGCGAGATTCAGGAGGACTATCCGTGGATGGACCGGGCGCTGACGCCGCTTGCCGGCATGGTCGTGCCCTGCGCGTTCGAGGACATTGCCGAGCGCTGGCGCAGCAAGGGCGTTCTGGAGCGCTTGAACGAAGAGGCCGATCAGAACGAGGTGAAGCTGCCGCCGCGCCACATCGAGCAAGGGCCGGACGGCGTGCGCACGGACCTGGAGTCGCTCGGCGTCTTTCTCCGGTTGCGGGACGGCCGCGTGAACATTCCTGACGTCTTCCGGGTAGGATACGGGCTCGGCCGCCGCGGCGGCGTGCGGCCTGTCCGGGAACGGTGATGCATAGCAGTTTTCTGCGAGGGTCCGACTTCCGGGTGACGCGCCGGGGCGCGGCGGTCGCGCACGAGCGGTTCTTCGGCGACCTGCGCGCCACCGATCGGGTGGGCATGCTCGCGCCCGGCGGGATCGACGGCCTGGGCGCGTGTCTGCTGCTGCTCGCCCACGTCACCGCGTTCTACGACCGCTACCGCGCGGCCGGCGAGGAGTTCTTCGCGTATCCCGATTACTACACGTTCCAGCGGCGGACGCCGGCCGCCTCGTACTCGATGTTCGACGTATGGCCGGGGCACAAGGACGTGCCGGTGCCGGCGGATGCCGGCGCGACGCTCGACGCGATCCTGGACCGCGCGATCACGGTGCTGCTGGTTCCTGACGGAACCGGCGTCGCGGCGCGGTTCGCGCCGGTGCAGATGGCCGGCGCGAAGCGGAACATCCGCAGGTGTTATGCCTATGCCGCGACCGGCTCCGTGGAGCGGCCGGCGCTGCAGGTCGCCTGTGACCGTCCCGAGCCGGCCGAGTGGGCCGGGACCGTGCTGGAGTCGCTCCCCGCGTCCGGCGGCGCGGTGCGCGGCCACTGGCTGCGCGTCGTCGAGAGCGGCGCGGTCCCCGAGCAGTCGTTCGCCGAGGTCCCGCTCGAGCGGGCGCTTGGCCTGATCGGCTGATCCAGGGCGGGAGCCGGCTTCAGTGACCGCCGGCCAAGGGAGACCCTCATGAGTCAGCGGCTGTTTCCGATCCGGCACAGCGAGGCGGAGGCGATCCTGGTGCGCCTGTTCGACCCGCGGCGCCACCCGCTCGGCGACTGGCGGATCGACGGCGTCCACTCGGCCGAGGTCGAACAGACCTTCCATTCGGTCCAATGCCGGTGGCCCGGCGGCCGTCCGCTGGCGGTGGCCCTGCGCCGCGAGGTGGAGATCGACGTAGGCGGCTACGACCTGCTGGTGCTTTGCGTGCAGTCCATGCGATCGACCGCGATCACCGTCCGCGCTACCGTCGACGGCTCGCCGCGCGTGATCGTCGACCGCGCCGCCGGCATCGACGCCGGTCAGGAACTGGAGGGAAAGATCGGCGGACGCCGCATCTCCAGCCTCGACATCGAGCTCACGGATACGGGCGCGATGCCCGGCATGGCCGACCTGTTCTGGCTTGGCGTGACCGACAGCGCGGCGCGCGAGGCGCGGCGCACGCGCGTCCTGCCGTACCCCGGCGACTGGCACGATCTGTTGCTGCCCGACGGCGCCGCGCCGCCCTCCGCCGAGCCCCGGCTCGGCCTGTTCTTCGACGCCGCCGACCTGGAACGGCTGCGCTCGCGCGTGCAGGGACCGACCTGGGGGCCGGTCTACCGGCGCCTGCGCGACCTGGCCGATTCGTACCGCGGCAGCGAGCCGTGGCGCGGCATCGGCCGCACCGTCAACAACTACCCGGTGCGCAACGGCCACCGCACCGACGGGCTCAACGAGCGCCACAACTGGATCGACATCGCGGCGATGCGCATCTGCGCCTTCGTGGGCCTGCTGGACGGCGATCGGGAACTGATGCGCGTCGCGCTCCATCACGCCCTGGCCGCCGCCCATTGCGACGTGTGGACGCCCGGCTTCATGAGCGCCATGCCGGGATCGAGTTGGGAGACGCGCGCCTTCAGCGAGTACCGCTACGCGATCAACTGCATCTTCGCCTGGGACTGGGCGGGGTCGCTGCTGACCGGCGCGGGCCGCGAGCTGTTGGCGCAGGCGGTGTCGATCAAGGCGATGCCATGGATACAGCAGACGTTGATGCGCCATCCGTACGTGCGCGGCAACAACCAGGGCATCTTCTTCGCGTTCGGCGGCATCGTAGTCAGCGTGGCGCTGGCCCGGCACTGGCCGTACGGCGGCGATTTTCTGGAACCGTTTCGCGCGGCGCTGGACCAGACCGTGCGCGCCTACTACGCGGCCGACGGCGGCACCTACGAGGGGATCGGCTACGCGACCGGCGCCCTGCAGCAGGCGCTGGCCGGCTACGCGCTCTACGCCCGCCACCGCGACGTGCCGCTGGCCGACGTCGTTCCCGACGTCGTCGTCCGTACCGTGGACTACGTCACCGCCATGTTGAGCACGGAGCCGCCGGTCGGCGCGGTGATCAAGCACTCCGACGGCGGCCGCGCCGGCGTCTGCGTGACGCCCGGATCGCTGGGGCTGCTGTGCCGGCTCTCGGACGATCCGGCGGTGCCGGCGCTGCTGGCCGGCGTCAACGAGGCGCTCCCTCGCACCAACTACGCCCCGGAGCACGAACTCAACATCGTCTACGGTCCGGACGAGCTGCCGCCGCCGTCCGTACGGCCGCCGGTCTTCCGCAACTTGACCGTGACCGGCCTGCTCTGCTCGAACCGGCCGACCCCGGACGGGCCGGTGCGGGTGCAGGTCATCGGCGGCCCCGCGCGCGCCGGGCACGGCCATGACGACCGCGGCAGCTTCGTCCTGGAGGCGTTCGGCGACGAGTTGGCGGTCGACCGCGGCCAGATGCCGTACGTCGATCCGCGCTCGTCCATCATCAAGTACGCCCGTTACCACAACTTGGCGGTCCCGCACGCGGACGACGGCACGCCGCTGCGGCAGCGCAACCCGTGCCCGGTCGCCACGGCGCCCGAGGGCGAGGGGGACGAGCGCCGCCTGCGCTGCCGGGTCGACCTGCGCGGCGTCTGGCCCGAGCCGGTCACGGGCGCCGAACGCCGGTTGGATTCGGACGATCCGGCGCTCATCGCGGTGACCGATCGGCTGCGGATGGAGCGGCCGCTCCCGGTCGGCTTCTACCTGCACAGCCGGTATCCGTGGCGGCGGCGCGGGCGCGGCTGGTTCACCCAGGGCCCGCACGGCCGGCTTACGGTTACGCCGCGCTGGCGGCCGCATGCGGAGGAGGGCGGGGAGGACTTCATCCTGGGCACCAGGGAGCCGGCGTATCGCCTGCTGCTGGTCAGCGCGGCGGCGGCCGAGCATACGCTCGTGACCGATCTGGAGGTGGCGCTCAGGCGCGCATGAGGTAGCCGCGGTCGAGCCGGTCCACGGCCGCGCAGCCGGTCAGCGCCATCGTCCTGCGCAGCTCCTCGGCCAGCAGCGCGATCGCGTAGTCCACGCCCGCCTCGCCGCCGGCGCCCAGGCCGTACAGGTAGAAGCGGCCGGCCATGCAGGCGTCCGCGCCCAGGGCGAGCGCCTTGACGATGTCGCTGCCGCGGCGCACGCCGCCGTCGCAGATCACCGCCGCCCGGCCGGCCACGGCGTCCACCACCGGTTCGACCAGGTCGACGGGAGCCGGCGCGCCGTCGACCTGGCGCCCGCCGTGGTTGGACAGCACGATCGCTTGGCAGCCCCGTTCGGCGGCCAGCTTGGCGTCGGCCACGGACTGGATGCCCTTGACCGCGAGCGGGCCGTCCCAGAGCGCGCGCAACCAGTCCAGATCGCGCCAGTTCACCGTCGGGTCGAATTGGGACGTGAGGTATGCGCCAAGCGCCACCGGCGTGGAGCCGCCGGCCGGCGACCGCCCGCGGAAGTTGGCGAACGCGATCGGTTCCGAGCGCGCGAAGTCCCAGGTCCAGCCCGGCCGCCGCAGTCCATCGAGCAACGTGCCGGGCCCCAACTGGGGCGGCAGCGTGAGGCCGTGGCGCACGTCGCGTTCCCGCCGCCCGGGAACAGCGGTGTCGACGGTCGGCATCAGCACGGCGTACCCGGCGGCCTGGGCGCGCTGCACCAGCTCCCGCACCAAACCGCGGTCGCGCAGCAGGTAGAGTTGGAACCAGAGCGGTCCGCGGCTGATCGCCGCCACCTCCTCGATGGAGCGGGTGCTCATCGTGGACAGGCAATAGGGCAGGCCGGCGCGGGCGGCGGCGCGCGCCACGGCCAACTCGCCCTGCGGGTCGGCGATGCGGGTAGATCCGGTAGGAGCCAGCACGAGCGGGACGCGGAGCGGCTGCCCCAGCAGCGTAGCGCCGGTGTCGACGGCCGACACGTCGCGGAGCACGCGCGGCGCGAACCGCCGGCGGCGGTAGGCGGCGGTGTTGGCGCGCAGCGTCACCTCATCCTCTGCGCCGCCGTCGATGTAGCCGAACACGCCGCGCGGCAGACGCCGCCGCGCCAGGCGGCGCAGCTCGGCTATGTTCACCGCCTGCGCGCGCAGCCGCTCGGCGCGCGTGCGCCCGCGGCGGCGGAAGCGCATGACCGAGCGTAGCGTCCGAAGCATGTCGGCCGGTCCGGTCGGGCGCTACGCCGAGCTCAGGAACTTCGTCAGACGCGGCGTGTCCAGCGTGCGGGTGAGCCGGAACGAGCCGGCCGGTCCGTTGGGGTGGCCCATGTAGATGAAGACGTGCTGCACGCCGGCGGCTGCGTCGATGACCGCGCCCCCCGGATGGAAGCCGTCGCCGTCCCGGTAGAAACTGCCGCCGCGGCGGTACAGGGTCGTCTCCAGCCGCCACCGCGCCGATTCCCAGTCGGCGGGATCGATGCTCCACAGGTCGACGCGCATCGCCTCGCGCCGGGAACGCACCGCCTCCAGACGGCCGGTCAACGGGTTGAAGTCGACGTCGACCGTGTCGATGCCGCGGCGGTTGCGCATGTTGGTCCGCTGCGTCTCCACGCGGTCGCCGGGTGCGCGCAAGCGCATCTGCAGGTGATCGGTGCGGGTGACCTGATCCCGGCCGATCACCCACAGGCGGCCGTCGTGGAGCACGGCCGCCGGTTCGTGCTGCCCCGCCCAGTCGGGCAGCCGGTGATCGATGCGCTCCCATGACCGGCCGCCGTCACGGGAGCGGAGGACCACCAGGAACGGGCGGCCGTGGTCGCCGGGCGCGTCCACGGCGTTCGGGGCGTAGTTCGCGCCCTCGGCGCCGGCCGGCACGTAGCCGACGGTGTTGCCGAACGCCAGCAGGCCGTGGTCCGGGTGGTCGATGATGCGCGGTCCCAGGTAGACGATGTCGCCGGGGGTGGTGTCTTCCCGGAACGGCTCGCTCTGGTGCTCCCAGGTGACGCCGCCGTCTTCCGACCGGAACGAGCCGTAGTTGCAGAGCACCACCACCGTGCCGTCGCGGGCGGCGCCGATGGCGTTGAGGTGGAGTTTGTAGCCCTGCCGGCCGGGGTTGAACGGCCCGAACTTGTAGCGGTGCGACAGCGGCAGCTCGCCGCCGCGGTTGCGTTCCGCGCCCATCGCGTCGCGCAGGTCGTACGACGCGCTCCAGGTGGCGCCGCCGTCGGTCGATCGGGTCGCCATGGAGAAGGTCGAGTCGGCGCCGCCGCGTCCAGCGCCCTTGGGATTGTGGCCGGGGATGCGGCGGTGGATCACGACCAGCGCGTCCCCGGCCGCGGTCGCCACCGGCCAGCCGAAATGGTCGTTGTCGCCGGGAGGGTCCACCGGCAGCGCCACGGGGGCGAGTTCCATGAGCCCGGCGGCCCGCGCGCGTTCGAGCAGCGTCGTCTGCTCCGGCGGCGCGTCCATGAGGCGGCGTTCGAGTGTCCGGACGGCAGGATCGGCGCGTGTCATGCGGCGATCGTAGCAGCTTCGCCGATCGGGGGGCGATTCTGCCGATAGACTAGATGATGGCCGTCCGTCTGCTCCACGCGGGAATCGTCGTCTGCCTGGTCGTCGCCGGCTGCGCGACCTGGACGGATCCGGCCGGAGAGGTGGGCGACGCGTCCTGGTACGGACCCGGCTTCCACGGCCGAAAGACCGCCAGCGGCGAGGTGTTCGACATGCACGCGCGCACCGCCGCGCACCGCACGCTGCCGTTCGGCGCGCTGGTGCGGGTGACTCGCCTCAATACCGGCGCCTCCACGGTCGTGCGGATCAACGACCGCGGGCCGTCCAAGGCGGGGCGCGTCATCGACCTGTCGAACGGCGCCGCCCGCGACCTCGACATGGTGCGGGACGGGGTGGTGCGGGTCAGGATCGACGTGATCCAACTCCCCTAGACGGAGCGAAGGGGCGGACGGGAACCGCGCCTCGCCGGGGCGAGGCGCGGTAGTCCCACTGCCGGAATCCCACTACTGGGACGCCGTTAGAAGAAGTCCGACCAGCGCGGCATCTTGGCGATCTCCGCCATCAGATCGTCGCCGCCGGCGGCCATCCAGTCGGCGACGTACCGGTCCCATTCGGCGTCGATGTCGATCTCGCCGGTGACCGCCTTGGCGAAGAACTCGGCGGTCATGGTCTGCAGCGCCTCGCCGCGGCGTCCCGTGACCTCCCGGAAGTCGGTCTCGTTGAAGATGTCGAAGTACTCGGTGGCGAACGTCCGGCTCTGCACGCGATCGCCGAACAGGTGGTTGAGTATCCACGCGGTCTGCTGCGCGGGATAGGTGAACGCGAAGCTCTCCACCGGACTGTAGTTGGGGTAGTTGGTGGGGAAACCACCGCGCGCCGGCGCGTCCGCGGGCCGCTCGTCGGCGGGTATCCGCCGCGTCTGCGACCGGTACGGCTCGCCCGCCCACTCCCAGTGGACGCCTTGCTGCCCGTGGTTGTACTCCCACTGGATCCACAGATCGATCCCTTCCTCCGTGCCGTCGTTGAGCCGGTACTTGGAGTTGATGATCTGCATCACGCGCGCGGTCTTGGCGTCGTCGAGGTTCTTGTTCATCATCTGCACCTGCGACCGCACGTAGGAGGTGCCGTACATGCCGGCGAACTGCTCGCCGCGCGGCCCGATCGGCGCGAACATCACGAGCTCGACGCCGGCGGCCACCTCCTCGTCGGAGATCATGTTGTCCGGCGGGCGGGCCGGCACGCGGCCGACGTAGTTGTAGTTGGAGTTGTAGACCCCGAACGCGCCGGTCGCCGCCTTCTCCCAGCTCGCGCCGCGGTCGATGGTGAAGAACTCGCTGTCGATCAGGCCCATGTCCCACCAGCGCGCCACCAGCTCGGTGAACTCCTTGAAGCGCGGGCTGACGTGGGCGACGTAGAGTTGGCCGTCCACGTACTGGTTGCGGTCCAGATTCATGGTCGGCACGCCCAGCGCGCCCTGGATCGCTCCCCACGGCCACGAGCCGTAGGGACTGGCGCCCTGCGTGTAGGCGCCGTAAGGGATCGTGTCGTTCTTGCCGTTGCCGTCCGGATCGCCGTCGCGGTAGGCGACCAGCAGGTTCTCCAGCCAGTCCAGGGTCAGGGCGTCGTTCTCGTAGTAGTGGATGCCGCGCGCCAGGAAAGCCTTGGTCGCGTCGTAGTCGGGCAGCTCCACGCCCAGCGCGTCCAGCCAGTCCTTGCGGGTGAACAGGTGGAACACCGACGCCATCGAGCCTTCGGCGATGGCGCCCATGGCCATCTGCTCTCCCTCCATGTCCGGCGCACGAAAGATCTTCCAGATGGCCGGATAGCGCTCGTCCATGGCGCGCGCGTAGTCGGGCGCGTTGGTGCGCAGCATCTCTTCCGGCAGACTGCGGACCACCTGATCCTCGTACAGCGTCAAAGTGTTCAGACAACACGGCGCGCCGGTGTCCGGGAACTCGCCGGCGGCTACCATGATGCGCTCGGCCTCGCCGTCGAAACGCGCCACGCCGTTCAGGGTGATCGTGACGTCGAACATCTCCTCGAGCTGGCCGATCCACCACGACTCGCCGGGCGAGTCTCCCAGCCACGTGATCTCCAGGTGGGCGTCGCCGGCCGCCGCCTCCTCGTCGCCGGCCGCCGGCACGGTCGCGGGAACGGCCAGCGCCAGCGCCAGCGCGATCGCCATCGTCTTGTTGCGCATTGTCAGGTCCTCCTGTGGATGCGGATTTCGCGCCGGCCTGCGCGGCCGGCGGGTCATTGCGCTCAGCCCCATGCTACACGAAACCGGTCAACCTTTCAGGGAGCCGATGAAGATGCCCTTGACCATGTGCCGCTGGATGAAGGGGTAGACCAGGATGATCGGGCCGATCGTCAGCACGGTGATCGCGGCCCGCACCGACGGCAGCGGCAGCAGGTCGACCTCCTCCTCGAACGACGCCAGCTCCAGGCGCACCGCGGTCATGTCCTGCAGCATGCGGCGCAACAGGAACTGCAGCACGTGCTTGTCGCGGCTCTTGGTGAAGAGCATGGCGTGGAACCACTCGTTCCAGTGGTGGACCGACGCCCACAGCACCACCACGGCGATCACCGGCGCCGACAGCGGCACGACGATGCGGACCAGCACCTGCAGGTAGTTGGCGCCGTCGATCAGGGCCGCCTCCTCGTACGCCGGGTCGAGCGTCATCAGGAAGTTGCGCATGATCACGATGTAGAAGCCGTTGGCCATCACCGGCAGCACCAGCGCCAGGCGCGTGTCCATCAGCCCCAGCCTGCGCACCAGCAGATAGAGCGGGATCAGGCCGCCGCCGAAGAACAGGGTGATCACCACGTACAGCGTCAGCAGGGTGCGGCCCGGCAGGTCGCGCTTCGCCAGCGGATAGGCCATCAGCAACGTGCACGCCAGGGTCAGGACGGTGCCGAGCGCCACGCGCAGGATCGAGTTGAAGTAGCCGACGCGGACGTTGCCGTACTGCGACACCGAGTACTGGTAGGCGTAGGTCGACCAGTTGTCGTTCCAGAACTTGAAGCCCAGGTGGACCAGCTCCTCGGGACCGGCGAACGAGGTGAGGACGATCCGCCAGAACGGGTAGACGATGGTGAAGCAGAACAGCAGCAGCGCCGTTACGTTCACCACGCCGAAGGCGGCCTCGCCCAACGTGCGCCGCCGCAGCCAGGAACCGGCGTGCCCGGCGGTCGCCGGCCGCGACAGGTCACCAGATGCCATACTGGTTGTAACGCTTGATGACGACGTTGGCGCTCACCAGGAGCGCCACGCCGATCGCGTTCTTGAACAGGCCCACGGCGGTCGCGTAGCCGTACTCGGCGCGCAAGATGCCGACGCGGTATTCGTAGGTGTCCAGGATGTCGGCCACCTCGTACACCAGCGGGTGGTAGAGGTTGAACACCTGATCGAAGCCGGCGTTGAGCAGACGGCCCACCTGCAGGAGGAAGACCACGGTGATCACCGGCACCAGCGACGGCACGGTGATGTGCCAGGCCATGCGCACGCGGCCCGCCCCGTCCAGGGCCGCCACTTCGTAGATCTCCGGGTCGATCGTGGAGATGGCGGCGAAGTAGATGATGCTGCCCCAGCCGATCGCCTGCCAGATGTGGGTGGCGACCAGCATCGCGCGGAAGAACTCGGGATCGGCCAGCAGGTTGGGGATTCGCTCGGCGCCCAGGAGCGTGCCGAAGAAGAACGGCACGCCGCGCTGCGGGGAGAGCAGCTCCTCGATGATGCCGGCCAGCACCACCCACGACATGAAGTGCGGCAGGTAGGAGATCGACTGGATGGTGCGCTTCAGCGAGTCGGTGCGTATCTCGTTGATCAGGATGGCCAGCACGATCGGCGCCGGAAAGGCGAAGACGACCTTGAGGACGCTGATGACGACGCTGTTGCGCACGATGCGGGGAAAGAAGGGATCGGTGAACAGGTCGCGGAAGTGCTGGAAGTCGTTCCAGGGGCTGCCCAGGATTCCCTGGTTGGGGTTGAAGTCCTTGAAGGCGAGCAGGATCCCGTAGATCGGGATGTAGTGGAAGACGAACAGCGCTGCCGCCGGGATGACGCAGAACCCGTAGAGCATCAGGTACTTGCGCGCCCGGCGGCGGCGCTCGCCGCGCAACGCGCCCAGGGTCCTGCGGTCCAGGGTGGATGCCGTGCTCATGACGGGTGGGGTGGGAGTGTACCGGGTCTCAGGGCCGGGGTCAGGGGACCGTCCTGGCGCGGGCGGCGGCGTTCCGGTACCGTGGCCGCCATGACCGCAGCGAACGACCTCAGGATCGGCGCGCAGCTCTATACGGTGCGCGGCCACACGGAGACCGCCGGCGCGGTGGCGGAGACCTTCGCCAAGGTGCGCGCCATCGGCTACACCGGCGTGCAGGTCTCCGCCTTCGGCGCCGTCGATCCGGCGGACGTGGCGCGTCTGGCGCGGGAACACGGCCTGGAGATCGCGGCGACGCACTTCGGGTGGGACGAGTTCCTCACCGATCTCGACCGGCTGATCGACATCCACCGGCGCTGGGAGTGCCGGCACGCCGCCATCGGCGGCCTGCCCGCCGACTATCTCGGCGCCGGCGGGATCGAGCGCTTCGCCGCCGAGCTGGGGCCGATCGCCGAACGGCTGGCCGCCGCCGGCATCGATTTCTCCTACCACAACCACAGCCACGAACTGGCCCGCTGCGGCGCGCGCACCTGGCTAGCGGAACTGTATGGCGCGGTGCCGGCGGAGGCGCTGCAGGCGGAGCTCGACGTCTACTGGCTGGTAGCCGGCGGCGCTGACCCGGTGCAGTGGATCGACGATCTGCGCGGCCGGCAGAGCGTCATCCACTTCAAGGACATGGCGGTGTTGCCGGACCGCACGCAGCGCTTCGCCGAGGTGGGCGAAGGCAACCTCAACTGGGCGAAGATCGTGCCGGCGTGCCGGACGGCCGGGATCGAGTGGGCGCTCATCGAGCAGGACGACTGCTACGGACAGGACCCGTTCGCCTGCCTGGCGACCAGCTACCGCAACCTGCGCGGCATGGGGCTGTCGTAACGCTGCGGCCTGCTACTTCCGGTAGTAGCGGGCAACCGTCTCTTCGACCTTGGTCTTGGCCTCGATCAGCGCCGGCCGGCCGGTGCGGTTGACCGCCGCGGCGCGCCGGATCGCCGGGCCGAGCTGGTCCGGCGTGGCGACCACCTCCGCGTGCGCGCCCAACCCCTCCGCGACCTTGGCGTACTCGCCGCCCAGCGCGTTGGTGCCGTAGCGCTTGCTGGAATACGGCATGTAGGAGTCGTAGTGGGTCATGACGCCGTTGTTGAGCACCACGGTCATGATGCCGATGCCGGCGCGGGCGGCCGTCTCGATGTCCAGCCCGGCCATGCCGAAGGCGGCGTCGCCCATGACGTTGACGACCTGCCGGTCCGGCGCGGCCAGCTTGGCGCCCAGCGCCAAGCCGAGGCCGTAGCCGAGCTGCGTGGACTTGCCCCAACCGATGTAGGAATGCGGCGTGTCCGCCGGCCAGAACGGTACGAACTGCTCGCGCGGGTAGCCGGAGTCGTGGGTGACGATGGCGTTGCGCGGGTCGATGGCGCGGGTGAGCTCGGTCAGCACGCGGTACGGACTGATCGGCACCTCGTCGGAGCGCAGGCGCGGCGTCCACTCGCTCAGAAACTCCGCCTTGATCGCGGCCACCTCCGCGGCCACGCCGTGCCGGCCGTCGGGACCGTCCGCGCCTGCCTGGCGGCGCACCTCCTCGATCATCTGCCGCAGCACCAGCCTGGCGTCGCCGATCGCGCCGTAGTCGATCGCGTGCTCCTTGTTGAGGTCCTCGATGGCGTTGGTGACCTGGGCGACGGGGACGCCCGCCGGCAACGGCGCGTTGAACGTGGTGGTGGAGAAACCGGCGCCGACGCCCAGCACGAAGTCGGCCTTCTGCAGAAAGCGGTGGGCCATCAGCGTGGCGGAGTTGGCGGCCGTCCCCAGGGAAAGCGGATGGCTCTCCGGGAAGGCGCTCTTGCCGGCCAGCGTGGTCAGCACCGGGACGCGGGTCAGCTCGGCGAAGTCGATCAGCTCCCGGTACGCATCCGCATAGTGAACGCCCTGACCGACGTACAGGACGGGTGCCTGCGCCTTGAGGAGGGCCGTCACCAGATCGCGCACGTCGCCGGGGTCGGCGGTGGAGCGATGCACGCGGACCGGCCGGTAGTCGATTTCGCCGGCGTAGTCGGCCGTGCCCAGGTCGGCCGGGATCTCGATCAGCGCCGGCGCCGGCCGGCCGTGCTTGAGCCGGGTGAACGCGGTGCGGAAGTGGCCGGGAATCTGCGAGCGGTCGGCGAGGTAGCCGCACCACTTGGTGATGCCGCCGTAGTGGCTCACCGCGTCGAAGCCGGGATGGGCGCCGTACCGGTTTCGCTCGGCGCCGCCGGGAAGGACCAGCAGCGGCACGTTGTCGGCGAACCCCTGCGCGACGCCGGCGAAGGCGTTCTCCGCGCCGGGGCCGCGCTGCATGGTGAACACGCCGATCCGCCGGCCGTTCATGACGCGGCTGTAGCCGTCGGCCATGTTCACGCCCGCCCGCTCCTGGCGGGTGACGATCGGCCGGATGCCCTCCTTGGCGGCGGCGTCGATGAGGGTCTGCATCGGAAAGGCAGCCATCCATTCCACGCCCTCGGCCTTGAGGATCTTCGCTATCGCGGCATCGCAGTCCATGCGCACATGCTACCGGGTCAGCAGCGCGTTGTCCGCCGCCGAAATCAGACGGACCGACTGCAGCACCCCGGCACTGCTGCCGGGATGGGCGCGTTGCACGTAGGTGGCGACGAAGCGGTGGGGCTCGCCGTCGATCGGCGCGAGCGTGGGGCAGGAGGCGATCTGCGCCGGCTCCGGCGTGAGCGTCCGCGGTGACGTCCAGCGCGCGCCGTCCGCGGAGGTGGCCACCGAGAGCCGCACGCGATCGCGGCCGTCGTCGCGCCGGCTGTGGTGGTTCCAGGCGACCAGCAGGCCGGCGCTGCCCGGAAGCGAGGTCAACGCGAGGGGCGCCTCGGGCGAGACCAGGGTGGTGACCTCGGTTGGGGGGGCCCAGGCGGCGCGGCCGTCGTGCGATTCACTGCGGTAGACGCGATGGGTAGCCGTGGCGGCCAGCAGAAGCAGACGGCCCGGTGCGAGTTCCGCGACCGCCGGAAACCGCAGCCCGGCGCCCGGCCCGGGCAGCAGCGGTCCGAGGCGGCGCCACGTGGCTCCGTCGTCGGTCGACTTCAGGATGCCCGCCCACCGGCCGCTCGTGAACGGCAGCAGCAGGCCGTCGCTGCCCGGCGTGAGCCGGCCGTTGGCGAGCCGCAGGTCCGGTTCCAGGCCGAGAACCAGGCGGGGCGCCGACCAGGCGCCGGCGATCCCGGCGCGGGCCGGCTCGGTGCAGCTCATCACGGCAACGGCCGTCGCGCAATCCGGCAGCATCGCCTGATAGACCAGGAGGATCGCCCCGGAGGGCAGGCGCAGCAGGCTGGGTGAGGCGGCGCCGATCGCGTTGGCGGGCAGTTCCAGCGTGGCGGGCCGTGACCAGCCGCGCTCGCCGCTCACCGCGATCGACAGGGCCGGCCGTTCGGCGGCGATGGCCGCCAGCAGCCGCCCGCCGGGAAGCGAGATCGCATCGCCGGACCGCGCCGACTCCGCGACCGGCACCGGCGGCGCTGACTGCACGGCGGTCTCGGGGCGGCTCGCCGGCCGCTCGGCCGATTCCGGGGCCGGGACCGTGAACCGGCAATCCCGCGGCACCAGGTAGAAGAAACGGCCGCTCCTCTCCACGCGGGCCGCGCCGCCGTGAGCGGCGCCGGCGAACCGCGCGGCGTGCAGGCGCAGTTCCTTGCCGGGGTCGGTCGACTCGCGCGGGTCGTCCTCGAAGCGGAGTTGATCGCCGGGCCGGAAGTCCCGGATCAGGAACTCGTCGCCGTCGTGCTCCTTGAACGTCCGGAACGCGAGCAGCCGCGGCGAAGCATCGCGTTCGCCGCCGAAGTCGATGACGTGCGGGCCAAGGCCCAGCGTTCGGCTGGTGGCCACGTCCAGGTCGAAGCCGGACGACCAGCGGCCGGTGCGCAGCGCCAGCACGCCGGTCTGTGACACTGCCAGCTTGAGGTCGTCGGCGACCGCCCGCACGTGCGGCGTGGCGACGATCAGCGTGCCGCCGGCATGGGCGCCGAACCGCGGAGCCGCCACCTCGACCCTCAGCGGCGCCGCCAGACGCAGCGTGCCGTGCGCCACCTGCAGGGCGACCGGCTTGCCCAGAAAGCGGTCCGCGCCGGTCAGGACCAGCAGGCCGGGGCCGCCCAGCGTAACGGCCGCGCGCGAGTCGCCGAGGTCCACCTCGACGCGGGCGACCGTCGCGCGCGCGTCGATCGTGACGGCGCCGGTCACCGGGCGGTCGAAGCGCGCGCGTTCGTCCGGGAGCGGCGCGCGGCCGGCGTCCCAGCACCTGCCGTCGTGCCAGCGCCCGCCATGCGGAGTCGTCCAGCGCACGGCCGGTGGCGCCTGCCGGTCGGACGTCACGCCGCGGCCAGGAAGGTGAAGGAGTAGAGGTCGGCGTCGCGCAGGAAGAAGCGCAGCGCCCGCCAGTCGCCGTCGCCTGCGGAGGCCGGCACGCGCGGGTCGCCCGACCAGCTCACCACGTGCTGCACGGAGTCGCCGGTGAACGGATCGCAGGCGTCGCGGCTGCACGGGGCGAGCACCCGGTCGCGGCGGTCGGCCACCTCCACGCGGATCGAGCCGCCCGGCCGGCAGCGGGCGTTGATCGCCAGCCGGCGGCCGGGACTCGACACCGGCTGGGTGACGACGATCCCTTCGCGCACGGCGTTGGCCGACAGCGACGCGAAGCCGTGGCGGCGCAGCGTCACCAGACCCAGCCCGCCGGAGGCGCCGGCGGGATTGCGCGTCTCGTCATGGTCCAGCTCCTCGTTGGGCCCCGCCAGGAACCAGTCGTGGTGGTAGTTGAAGCCGCCCTGGTAGAACCAGTGCTCGCCGCCGACGTCGATCGGCTGGCTGAACAGCGACGTCATCCAGGCGTCCCAGTGGCCGGAACCTCGCGGTGAGAGGAACGGGCGGCGCTGCGCCGCCGGGCGCCAGCGCAGTCCGTCCCGGCTCTGCAGGAGCTGCGTTTCCAGCGTGTTGTCCACCTTGCGGAACAGGCCCACCGTGCCCAGATACTGGTGACCGATGCGGAACTGCGACAAGCCGTAGTACCCCTCGTCCAGGCCGTCCTCGTCATCGTCGGGCACCGCGATCAGCAGCGGCTCGCTCCAGTGCACGAAGTCGTGGCTGCGACTCTGCCAGACGCGCCGCTTGTTCTGGGACAGAGGGTGGTGCGGCTGATACGGGTGCAGGAAGCCGTGCGCGCGAAAGGGGTGGCGCAGGTTCATGGCGCCGGGCAGGCCGCCCACGTGGGCGCGGATGTTGACCACGAACTGGCGTGCGTGCTCGTCGTACCAGAGGAGGTTGACGTCGCCGGGACTGCCGCCGCGACTGCCGAAGGTGGGCGCCTCGGGATAGACCGACCACTGGATGCCGTCCGGCGAGTGCACGCTGGTGGTGACGCGCCGGCGGACGGCGCCCTCGTACCAGATGCGGCGCAGCATGCCGCGATAGCGCTCCTCCGGCCGCGGCGGGTAGGGGTCGCGGACGACGGTCATGGCGTGGGCGTCGCCGAAGTCGCCGCCGCCGAGCACGACGTTGGTGCGCCGGCCGCCGATCGTGCGCACGTCCAGTTCCGGCTTCTCCCAGTGGACGCCGTCGGCGCTCTGCGCGTACAGCAGCGTGGCGCGCATGGCGAAGTTGGTCGGCGGCCGGCTGCCCGGCGACTCGCCCTTGCGGGGGTCGCCCTCCTGGTCCTGGTACCAGCACTTGAACAGGCCGTCGTCCGGGTCGCGCAGGACCGTGGTGGAGCCGTAGTAGGCGGTCCACAGCCGGTGCTCCCAGGGTCGATCCTCGGTGAACAGCGGTCCGTCCTGATAGCGTTCGGGCGCGTGCCAGCGCCGCGTGGAATCCTGGACCGAGGCGATCAGCAGATTGTCGACGAACAACTGCGGCTCCGTACCGATCGCCAGCAGCGTGCTGTCCCAGGCGTGCTCGTGCACGCCGGCAGTCTGACCGCTCCGGCGCCCCGTGTCATGATGGGCGCCCGGAGGAAGCTACGTGATCGACCGGTCAGCGTTCAGTAACGAGGCGCACGCCGTCACGGCGGCGCCGTGGAGCCATGCGCACCCGCGCAACGACCATCAGCTCGTCTTTCCGCTCAGCGGCGGCCGGCTGCTGTTCGTCTGGTGCGCGTATTACGTGCGGCGTCCGAGCGCGATCGGCCGGACGCCGTTCGACGCCGGAGCCGCCATGCGGGACGACGCGCCGTGCCGGATCGCGGCGCGCGTGTCGGCCGACCGGGGGCGGACGTGGAGCGGCGCGCTCACCCTGCAGGAGAACCACGGGGCCGACAACGTCAAGCATCCCAATCTGCTGCGCCTGCCGAGCGGGCGCATCCTGTTCTCCTATACCGAGCGCGACGCGGCGGCGCAGCGGTTGCGCGTGCGGTTGCGCGTGTCGGACGACGAGTGCGAGACGTTCGGTCCGTCGCGCGACATCACGCCGGGTCCGGGGTGGTACTTCACCAACGCCGATCACGTCCTGCTGCACAGTTCCGGGCGGATCGTCCTGCCGTGCCACGCGGGGCCGATCTACGGCCCCGGCGACCATTATCGGGCGTTCTGTCTCTACTCGGACGACGACGGCGAGACGTGGCGGGAGAGCCGCGTCAAGATCGACCTGCCGGAACGCGGCGCCGAGGAGCCGGCGGTGATCGAGCGGCGCGACGGATCGTTGCTGGCGCTGCTGCGCACCTCGCTCGGCCGGCTGTACCGCGCGTGGTCGAGCGACGCCGGCGAGACCTGGAGCGAGCCGGCGGCGACCGAGCTCGACTCGCCGTCGGTGGCGACCTGCATGAAGCGCATGCCGGGCGGCGACCTGCTGCTGATCTGGAACGACACGCCGCCGTACGCGGCGACGATTCCGGGATCGGGTCTGACGCACCAGCCGCGCAACCCGCTGCGCAGCGCGGTCTCGGACGACGACGGGGAGACGTGGCGGAACCGGCGCACGATCGAGGACCGCTTCGGCTACGACAACGCCTATCCGTCCGTGACGTTCGTGGACGACGAGGCGCTGGTCGGTTATTACTCGACGGTCCGCTCGGGCGTCGGCGGCATGTACGGCGAGGTGCGGCTGAAGATCTATCCGCTCGCCTGGTTCGCCGAGCGGGATCCCCGGCCAGCGTAGTGACTTGAGGCGCCGCTACGTCGCAGGCACGAACGGACATTCTTGGCTTCTGGGGGAAGGCTCGACCCCGACTCGACCACGGTCCGCAGTGGCATCCGTTGGTGTTCCACAGTCTCGACGTGGCCGCTGTCGGGGAGGCTCTGCTGACCGGACATCGAGGGCTGATCGGCCATCTGCAACGGCTGCTTGGATTACGGCACGACGAAACCGTCCGGCTGATTTGTTTCCTCCTTTGTCTTCACGACGTCGGTAAATTCGCCAAGAAGTTTCAGGCAAAGGCGCCAGATCGATATCCGGCGTGTTTCGGTGACGATCCCGCCCGAATACCGGTTGGCTACGACCATGGAGCTGGTGGTTTGCGCCTGTTCGACGCGGCTGGCGATCTGTTCCACTTGCCGCGGGGGGTTGCGCCCACTGCATGGCGCCCATTGGTCTCCGCAGTCGCCGGGCACCACGGCGCTCCGCCCGAGCCGCGGTGCGATGAGGGGCTCGCCGCACTGCGGACCGACTATGGCAAGGCCGGCCTCACTGCCGCCGGTCGGTTTATCCAACAGGCGCATGAACTGATCGGTCCGCCGCCCCAGGTGCCGTCCATCGATCGAGGGCGGAGCCGCCGCGCGTCGTTCGCCCTCGCCGGCCTTGCCGTTCTAGCGGATTGGATAGGATCCAGTCAGGAGTGGTTTCCCTATTCTGAGCCCGACCGAGACCTCGGGACGTATTGGGAACAGGCACGGAAGGAACGAGCGCCGCGTGCGGTCATGGAGGCGGGGCTGATACCGTCCGGTATCAGCCGCCGGATCGACTATGACGGGTTGATCGGCGCGCACGCGCCCAGTCCGATGCAGATATGGGCTCGGTCGGTCGAGCTGCCGGCCGGTCCTGCGCTGTTCATGATCGAAGATGAGACCGGCAGCGGGAAGACCGAGGCGGCGCTCATGCTCGCCCATCGGCTGATGGCGTCCGGTCGGGCGGACGGCGTCTTCATCGCACTACCCACGATGGCTACCGCCAATGCCATGTTCGACCGACTCGCTGCCGCGCATCGGCGTTTGTTCTCGGCAGACGCGGTACCGTCCGTCGCCCTTGTTCACGGCGCTCGCGGTATGCACGAAGGGTTCCGGTCGGCGATGCGGCGCGGTGGTCGAGGAGAAGATGCCTATTCTCCGGTCGGGACGCCAGATCGAACGTCCGAAATCACCGCGTCCACGGCCTGCGCTGCCTGGATCGCGGACGACCGACGGCGCACGTTCCTGGCCGATGCCGGCGCCGGCACCGTGGATCAGGCGCTGCTGTCTGTGCTGCCGAGCCGGCATCAGTCACTACGGCTTCTGGGTCTGATGCGACGGGTTCTCATTCTCGACGAGGTGCATGCGTACGACGCCTACATGCAGCGCGAGATCGAGACGCTGCTCGAATTCCAGGCGGGACTGGGAGGCTCCGCGGTCCTGCTGTCCGCGACGCTGCCGCTTTCGATGCGGAAACGGCTGACCGATGCCTTTACGAAGGGCTCCGGCAATCAAGCGGTGCTCGATACAATGGGCGGCAGTGCTGACTATCCTATGGCCACGGTCTGCGGAGCCGGCAAGCGTACCTCCACGAAGGTGGGGGGACGACCGGAGCGCGCGCGAGCGCTACCCGTGCGATTTCTGCGGACGCCGGACGAGGCGTTCACTGCGGTCGAACGGGCGGCAGGCGCAGGTCAAGCGGTGCTCTACATCCGCAATACGGTCGATGACGCACTCGACGCCCATACCGCGCTGACCGACCGTGGGCTCGAACCCGATATCTTCCATGCCCGCTTCGCGCTCGTGGACCGGCTGAAGATCGAAGACGAAGTTGTCAGGGCATTCGGCAAGGGCAGCAGAGGCGCCCAGCGCGCCGGTAAGGTGCTGATCGCAACGCAGGTGGTCGAGCAATCGCTGGATCTCGACTTCGACGCAATGGTCACCGACCTTGCGCCGGTCGATCTGCTCATTCAACGCGCGGGCCGACTCTGGCGGCACGATCGGCCGGAACGGGAACATCAGCCGGAATTGCTGGTGGTGGGACCGGAGCCCGTGCCCGACGCCAGCGCGGAGTGGTTCCGTAACGCGTTCCCGCGCGCGGCTTACGTCTATCGGGATCACGCGCGGCTGTGGCTTACCGCCCGGGTGCTGGAAGACGTCGGCGTCATCGAGAGCCCCGCGGGGCTCCGGGCGCTCATCGAGGCGGTGTACGGAGACAACGTGGACGTGTGCCTGCCGGATGCGCTGAAAGAGACCCGGTTGGATGCCGAGGGCAGAACAGGAGCCGATCGCGGTGTCGCGGCCACCAACGTCCTCAACTTCACCATGGGCTACGTCCGAGACGGCGGCGCCTGGGACAGCGATGCGCGGACACCGACCCGGCTTGTCGAAGATCCTCAAGTCACGCTGCGGCTGGCGCTGGTCCGGGCCGGTCAGATCGAACCGTACGGTCACTGGGTCGCTCCGACCGAGCCGTGGCGCGCTTGGCGCCTGAGCGAAGTGAACGTGAGCGAACGACGGGTCGGCGGCGAGGCGGTGCATGCCGCGGCCGCCGAGTCGGCCAAGGCGGACTGGACTACGTTCGACGACGACAAGATACTCGTCGTGTGTGAGCCTGAGACGCCGGGCGGGGCGCTGGTCGGAACGGTGCTGTCCGGTGCGCCGGACTCACGGGAGACCGTGTGCCTGAGCTACGATGCCCGAGTCGGGCTCAGGTGGACTCCGGGAGCCGCCCGGTGACTGGTTCCCTGGCGCCGTCGGGTGCACAGGGATGATCGTCATGGAGGAGTGGTTCAAGCATGGGCCAAGCGATAGCTGAAGCTTCGTACCCAGCCGTCTTCAACTTGGTCGACGCGGCATGGCTACCGGTGCGGCGGCGCAGCGGTGCCATTCAGCGAATCGCCCCTTGGCAGGTCAACGATCATATCGAGGACGATCCGATCACTGCGTTCGCATGGCCTCGACCCGACTTCAACGGCGCAGCGCACGAGCTTCTGATCGGCCTGCTCGCTACGGCCGCCGCGCCCGCCGATGATGACGATTGGGAGGCTTGGTGGCGGGAGCCTCCGGCACCCTCACTGCTCAAGCGGCGATTCGCTGCGGTCGCCCGCGCCTTTGATCTGGATGGCCAGGGGCCGCGGTTTCTCCAGGACACGGACGTGCTCGACGGTGCCGAGATGAAAGAGATCGCTGCGCTGCTGATCGACGCACCCGGGAAGAACACGTTGTCCAACAATGCCGATCTGTTCGTGAAGCGTGGGGGTTCGCCGGGGATGTGCCGCGCCGCGGCCGCGATGGCACTCTATACGTTGAATGCCTATGCTCCGACCGGCGGAGTGGGTCACCGTACGTCACTGCGCGGCGGCGGCCCGCTCACAACTCTGGTCGTCGCATGCCATGGAGCCTATGGTGACACGCTGTGGGGCCGCGTGTGGCCCAATGTCGAGTCCCGCGAACAGATCGGTGGAAGCTGCGCCGAACCGGATGCGCGCGACGACCTTGAGTCCGTCTTTCCGTGGCTCCTCCCCACGCGCGTCTCGAACGGTGGCCTCCCGACGACGCCATCTGACGTCCATCCTCTGCAGGTCTACTGGGGCATGCCGCGGCGCATTCGGCTCCTGTTCAAGGACGTGGAGCGTCGGCTCTGCGGGCTGACCGCGATGGAGGACGATGTTCTGGTGACGCACTATCGTACCAGGAACTACGGAACGAACTACTCGGAGGGATTCGAACATCCGCTTACGCCGTATTACCGGCAGCGGACGAAAATCACGAAGTTGCCGGTTCATCCGAAACCGGAAGGCATCTGTTATCGTCACTGGCCGGGGATTGTCGTTCGGAGTCGTGACCGGCTACGGGAGCCTGCTCGCGTCGTTCGCCGCTTGCCGGAAAAGACGGCTTTGCGCGGTCGGAGTCCACGATTCGCCGCGTTTGGCTTTGACATGGACAACATGAAGGCTCGGTCATGGGTCGAGAGCGAAGCGCCGCTCTGGCTTCTGGAAGACGGAACGGCACGCGAACTTTTTGAGTCGTACGTGAACCAAGCGACGGCGGCTGCTCACACGGTAACACGGTTGCTTGTCAGAGCGGTAAAATCGGCATGGTATGACCGTCCGTCCGAAGCCAGCGGCGACTACGGATTCATCTCGGAGCGTTTCTACCGCGAGACGGAGCGAGAGTTCTATAGGGTGCTCGACAACGCGGAGCGCACGATCGCGAAAATGGCCGACCAGGACGATCCCACGATTCCGGTTCGGGAGCGATGGTCGACCATTATGGCGGATGCGGCGCTGCGCCTCTTTGACGAATATGCACCGCCGGACGCGCTGGAGAACCGCAATATGCGCCGTTACGTCAAGGCGAGATTTTTCCTCAAGCTCGCCGTAACCGGTCGTGGCAAATCCGGCCGGTCGCTGTATGAAAGAGATTTGGGTATCGTGTCGCCGGACACCGGCCGTGCGCGAAAGGCCAAGAGGTTGGAGGTCCAATGAAAGGCTTCTCAAATCCGAACGACCCCGCCTTCGTCGCCACCGATTGGTGGCGAGCGCTGACTGCCAAGCAGCCGGACCGGCGCGGTGCACGACGAGCCGCGCTAGCCTCCCTGCGCCGGGCGGCGACTCCTCTGGACGTGATGCTGGAGCCGGAGGCGCTCCGTCTGATAGCACGTCTGCCGCGCAATCCCGATCGTGTCGCTACGCTCGCCGGCGTCCTTGCGTTCGTCGTAGAGACCGAAGACCGAAGGGTCGCTTGCGCTATCGGTCGCGAGTCTCTCGATGACGATCGGGCGCTCATGTCGGAAGGTCGTTTTCGCCGGCTGTTGTTGCTGAGCCGGAACGACGAGCTCATGGATGCAATGCGCCGCCTTGTTCGTTTGACGAAGGGGCGGATCAACGTGTGCGACCTGTCCCGTGCTATCCTGTACTGGGGAGACGGGGTGAGGAAGCAGTGGATATTCGACTACTACGGCGTGGCCGAGAGCGTTCGCAGCCGGAGTGCGTCCGCTACTCCGCCGACGTCTCACACCACTTGAACAAAGGAGCCTGGCTTTATGGCTGATTTCGTACAACTCCATTTACTCACGGCCTATGGTCCGTCCAACTTGAACCGGGACGATACCGGCCGGCCGAAAAGCGTCGTCTTCGGCGGGGTGCCACGTTTGCGCGTGTCCTCTCAGAGCTTGAAGCGGGCGTGGCGCACCTCCGAGGTTTTCGCGGAAAAGCTCGACGGACACCTTGCGAGCCGTACCCAGCGGCTCGGCAAGGCCGTGTTAGGCCGGCTGTCCGACGGCGGGATGGACCCGGCCGTGGCTCTGAAGACGACGCGCAAGATCGCTGGGGTCTTCGGAAAGATCCGCGACGAAAAAGACGGTGAGCCGACGTTCATCGAGCAACTCGTTTTCGTTTCTCCTGAGGAACGAAAGAGCGCCTTCGATCTTGCCGACCGAGCGCTGGCTGGAGAGACCATCGAGAACCCGAAGGGTGAGGATCTGCTGCGCAAATCGGACACTGCCGCAGATATCGCTATGTTCGGGCGAATGCTGGCCGACACGCCGAAGTTCAATCGGGAAGCGGCCGTGCAGGTCGCGCACGCATTCACGACCCACCGCTCGATCGCCGAAGATGACTACTATGTCGCGATGGACGACTTGGTTTCTCGGACCGAACCGGAGGACGCCGGCGCCGGCTTTCTCAACGTGCAGGAGTTCGGCGCCGGCGTGTTCTATCTTTACGTATGTATTGACCGCGATCTGCTGTTGAGGAATTTGGGGGATACCAACGCGATCCGCGACGCCAGCCTGGCTGCCCTGGTAGAAGCGGCGACGACCGTCGCGCCGACCGGCAAGCAGGCGAGCTTCGCGAGCCGTGCTCGCGCCTTGTACGTATTGGGCGAGAAAGGGAGCGCCCAGCCGCGTAGTCTCGCCGCCGCTTTTCTTAAACCAGTGTCGGGTAACGATCAGGGGAGCCTTTCCATAAAAGGGCTTGAGGGCTTCCGGGACGATCTCGACGCGGTCTACGGCCCTTGCGCCGATCGCCGTTACACCCTGAATGTCCCGAAGGGAGAGGGTAGGTTACATGAACTGATCGAGTTCGTGACGAGTTGACCGGTGCGGTTCCTGTTGTTTACGCTCTACGCACCGATGGGCGCGTGCGGTGAGATCGCCGTCGGGGAGCGTCGCATGAGCTGGTCCCGGCCGGGGCGTTCTGCCGTCCTTGGGCTCGTGGCGGCAGCCATGGGTATCGATCGCGCTGACGAAGGTGCGCATCAAGAACTGGAAGCCGGGCTGTATTATGCGGTCAGGACGGATGCTCCAGGCCGTCCGTACATCGACTACCACACTGCCCAGACCCCGAAAGCGCGGAGAGGCCGTTCGTTCGCGACGCGGCGCGAGGAATTGCAGGCCAACGATCTACATACCGTACTATCCAGCAGGGAATGGCGGACGGACGCGTATTTTACCATTTCCTTGTGGCCGCGACGAGACAGTGGAGTCAACCTCGACGAGATCGCGGGAGCCCTGCGCCAACCTCGTTTCGTTCTTTACCTGGGCCGCAAGTCGGCACCCCTCGGCCTGCCGCTTGACCCGATCATCATCGAAGCCGACGCTTTCCTCGGCGCTTTCGCCATGCGACAACCAAGCTCCCGCGAGCAGGAGATATTGGATCGCATACACGGCGGCAGCACGGCAGAGGTGGATGTTGCGTTCGACCATGACGCGCCGGGAGCGCCGGCCGAATGGCGACTGGAACGCCGGCGCGATGTCATCGTGAGCCGACGACGTTGGCAGTTTGCTGATCGACTCGAACGCGTCGCTACGATAAGGGCGAACGAGTGACGCCGGCACTGTATCTATCTCGTGCCAGGCTCCGACTCGATGCGTCCGCAAAGGCGTTGTTGCCGTTTCTGCTCGGGAGTGGCCGCAAGGACGAAAGCCACCAACAGCCGGGTCATCATCTCGTGTGGTCGCTTTTTGCCGATACGCCTGACCGGCGTCGTGACTTTCTTTGGCGTGAGATGGAGCGCGGCACCTTCCTGATGCTATCAGAGCGCAAACCGGTGGACCGCCATGATCTGTTCGACCTGGAAGAACCAAAGCCGTTCGATCCGGTCCTCTCACGGGGAGACCGGCTACGCTTTTCGTTGTGTGCCAATCCCGTAATCCGCCGGCGTGAACATGCTCGCCTGCGTTCGGTCAAACATGACGTGGTTATGGATGCGCTGCATGCCCGAACGAACGGCGATCGCGCGGAACATCGTCGATCCGCAATTCGAGAGCAGGGCTTTGCATGGCTCCGGAGACAGGGCAAGCAGGCGGGCTTCGAGTTGGATGTCGCAGACGTCGAGATCGACGGCTACCGGCAGCATCGCCTCGCGAGAAGATCGGGTCATTCGATGTGGTTCTCGACACTGGACTTCGATGGTTTGTTGGAAGTCGGAGATGTAGGCCGATTCCTTTCGAGTATCGCGCGCGGATTCGGGGCGGCCAAGGCGTACGGATGCGGCCTGATGCTCATCCGCCGGGCTTGATGGCCGCCGTCCCGAACCGGGGCATCGTACCGCCGCGGCCTATTCCGATCAAGGATCGTGCGTCGATTCTGTTTATCGAACGAGGGCAGCTCGATGTCCTTGACGGTTCTTTCGTCGTCGTGGACCGAAGCGGTGTGCGTACGCACGTGCCGGTGGGAGGGCTCGCCTGCCTCATGCTGGAGCCTGGCGCACGCGTTTCCCACGCTGCTACGGCGCTCGCCGCGCGCGTGGGTTGTCTGCTGATCTGGATCGGTGAGGCTGGTGTACGCCTGTATTCCGCTGGTCAGCCGGGAGGAGCCCGCGCTGATCGGCTCCTCCATCAAGCGCGTCTGGCCCTTGACCCAAATGCGCGTCTCAAAGTCGTGCGAAAGATGTTCGACATGCGTTTCGGCGAACCGGCTCCGCAGCGGCGCTCGGTCGACCAGCTGCGTGGAATCGAAGGTGCACGGGTGAAGCGTCTCTACGACGTGCTGGCACGACAGCATGGCGTGCGATGGACAGGACGGCGGTATGATCCCAGCGATTGGGGAGGCGCTGACTTGCCCAATCGCTGTCTCAGCCAGGCCACTGCGTGCCTCTACGGGCTGACTGAAGCCGCCATTCTGGCCGCGGGCTACGCACCTGCCATCGGGTTTCTGCACACCGGAAAGCCTCAGTCGTTCGTGTTCGACGTTGCCGACATATTCAAGTTTGAGACGGTGGTCCCCGTAGCGTTTCGCGTGGCAGGCAACGCGCAGCAAAGGAAATGGCCCGCGGTCAATGATCCTGTTGGCGAAGTGAGGCGAGGTTGTCGTGATACATTCAGAAAGACAAAGTTGCTGACCCGGCTGATTCCGAGCATAGAAGAAATGCTTGCCGCCGGCGAACTCGATCCTCCAAAACGGCCGGATGACGCCCAGCCGATCGCCATTCCCGAGGAGCCGAGCGGCGATGTTGGTCATCGTGGTTAGCAACGCTCCACCGCGATTGCGTGGCCGATTGGCCGTGTGGCTGTTGGAGATCAGGGCGGGTGTCTATGTCGGCAACTACTCGCGCCGGACTCGGGAGATGATCTGGCAACAGGTCACGGAGCTCATCGGAGAAGGCGATGCCATTATCGCATGGGCGACACCGAGCGACGAGGGCTACGATTTCGATACATGCGGCTTCAACCGTCGCATCCCGGTTGACATGGACGGCATGAAGCTGGTGCGCTTCCTGCCGCTTCCGCGCGTCGACGATCAGGCCCTCGATCGGCATTTGTCTTCGCCGGATTGACGTGTCTTGAAGTCGAGGAGTCTTGGGTCAATCGATTGGTTCGTTCTTTGACATTTCTAATGTGTTGTCTGCACGCAGGTTGCAGTAAGTGTGTTCCCCGCAGGCGCGGGGATGAACCGATCCAGCTCGATGTCGCGACTCAGGAGGGCGTGGTGTTCCCCGCAGGCGCGGGGATGAACCGTCCTCCAGCATCGTGGTGAGGCAGGGGTATCTGGTGTTCCCCGCAGGCGCGGGGATGAACCGACGCAGCTCCTGCGCCTGCAGGCGGTGTCGAGGTGTTCCCCGCAGGCGCGGGGATGAACCGGCCATAGCCACGTCGTAGGGCGTCATGCCGTGGTGTTCCCCGCAGGCGCGGGGATGAACCGGTAGCATACCACGCCCCCACGTGTCAAGCGCCGTGTTCCCCGCAGGCGCGGGGATGAACCGTCGAGGGCTTTCGGGGATGAGAAGGGGATGTCAGTGTTCCCCGCAGGCGCGGGGATGAACCGTCGTGAGCTCGGAGCTTGACATCGCCAGAGAATGTGTTCCCCGCAGGCGCGGGGATGAACCGTCTCGAAGCTGCACCGCTGCCTGCCCTGCAGTGGTGTTCCCCGCAGGCGCGGGGATGAACCGCTTCTGGAGCGGTCTTCGGTGCTCGACCTATCCGTGTTCCCCGCAGGCGCGGGGATGAACCGACCAGAATGCCGAGCATCTTACCGAACTCCTTGGTGTTCCCCGCAGGCGCGGGGATGAACCGACGTTTGGCATGAGCGTTGCTCCTGGGAGCGCGTGTTCCCCGCAGGCGCGGGGATGAACCGGTCTCGGCGTTGAATGGCGCTGGAACCTGCGGCGTGTTCCCCGCAGGCGCGGGGATGAACCGCTATGCTGGAACGGCACCGCTTACGGCAGCCGGGTGTTCCCCGCAGGCGCGGGGATGAACCGTAGAACGACAGCCGGCAGTCCCCGGCGCCGACCGTGTTCCCCGCAGGCGCGGGGATGAACCGTACTGGTATTCCTGCTGCAACGGCGGACTCATGTGTTCCCCGCAGGCGCGGGGATGAACCGACAACGTTGGCCGGCGCGATCGCGGCAGCCGCGGTGTTCCCCGCAGGCGCGGGGATGAACCGCAGTAGACGGCGTTGTCGTATGCGTCTGCTACGTGTTCCCCGCAGGCGCGGGGATGAACCGCAGATCATAGCCACGCCCGTTCGGCTGCCACGGGTGTTCCCCGCAGGCGCGGGGATGAACCGACACGTGGGCCTTCGGACAACCGCAGACCCGCGTGTTCCCCGCAGGCGCGGGGATGAACCGCCATGGGCGCCGTCCATGAGGCGATCGTTGAGGTGTTCCCCGCAGGCGCGGGGATGAACCGTTCATCCGGCGAGGCGTCATGTCCCATACGGATGTGTTCCCCGCAGGCGCGGGGATGAACCGACTGTCGATCTCCTCCGACCTTTTCCGCAGCTGTGTTCCCCGCAGGCGCGGGGATGAACCGTCAGCGCTCGCGGTGATGGGCAAGGCGGCCGGGGTGTTCCCCGCAGGCGCGGGGATGAACCGTCCAGCACTCAGGCCACGTTCCAGTTGTCTGACGTGTTCCCCGCAGGCGCGGGGATGAACCGTCGGAATTGGGCAACCGGAAGTGCCACCAGGTAGTGTTCCCCGCAGGCGCGGGGATGAACCGCGAGGCACGAGCGTCTCGGTGGGCACGGTCGAGGTGTTCCCCGCAGGCGCGGGGATGAACCGTCAATGTCACGGTCCGATAACGTGATGGCGTCCGTGTTCCCCGCAGGCGCGGGGATGAACCGATGACGACGGCTGCCACGCAGCACCGATACATCGTGTTCCCCGCAGGCGCGGGGATGAACCGATGACGACGGCTGCCACGCAGCACCGATACATCGTGTTCCCCGCAGGCGCGGGGATGAACCGTCATGGTCCGCGGCGCCGGCTGAGCAGACGTGGTGTTCCCCGCAGGCGCGGGGATGAACCGTGGCCCCATCGTCGCGCGAGTATCACCTGGCCGTGTTCCCCGCAGGCGCGGGGATGAACCGCTGGAGCGCTACAACATGATCCATGCTCAGGGGTGTTCCCCGCAGGCGCGGGGATGAACCGTTGGCCCGGAACGTCGCCATCGCAGGGCCGTAGTGTTCCCCGCAGGCGCGGGGATGAACCGCCGGTGCGCGGTATCGCGTGGCCGAGCCGGTACGTGTTCCCCGCAGGCGCGGGGATGAACCGGTGCATCCGCCGTCGATTCATGCGCCCAAAGTAGTGTTCCCCGCAGGCGCGGGGATGAACCGCAGTCCCGGCGCCGCCTTGAGTACGCGAAGCGGTGTTCCCCGCAGGCGCGGGGATGAACCGTCTTGGCGTCTGGCGCATATGTGCTGCCCAGTGGTGTTCCCCGCAGGCGCGGGGATGAACCGGAAAAGAGGATCGACATGACGATCGGCGCGTTGTGTTCCCCGCAGGCGCGGGGATGAACCGGGCCAGGCGGAGGCGCTGGCGCAGTACCGGAGCGTGTTCCCCGCAGGCGCGGGGATGAACCGTCTCTCGCGATGCTCTCAGGGACGCAATACGCGTGTTCCCCGCAGGCGCGGGGATGAACCGACGGACACGCCGTGCTGCAGGGCCGCCTCCTCGAGTGTTCCCCGCAGGCGCGGGGATGAACTGTCGCCCTCAAAAGCCTTCCGCGTTATGCCCTTCGTGTTCCCCGCAGGCGCGGGGATGAACCGTATCGATGGCTGGCTGCGGCGGTCGTCATCTTGGTGTTCCCCGCAGGCGCGGGGATGAACCGTCGAAAGCGTGGAGGGTGCCGTTGTCGTTGACGGTGTTCCCCGCAGGCGCGGGGATGAACCGACGTTCTGCGATTGCTCGCCTGACGCCCAGTTGTGTTCCCCGCAGGCGCGGGGATGAACCGGTGACGTTGGAGGGAGCGTCACGCCGTCGTAAACCGGAGTCTTAATTGAAGTATTATGGCGAGACATATATTGCCTGAAACACCTTTAATCAGTATACTTATGCCATGAAAGGCACGGCCTCGAGCGCGCAGATCACCACCACCGTTTCCGCCCTTTCCGACGACCGACTGTTGGAGCGAACCAGGGAACTGTCCGGAATCGAACAACATATCGAGGTCGTCATCATCGACCACCTGCGCGAGATCGACAAGCGCCGCCTCTATCTGCGCATCGGCTTTTCCAGTCTGTTCGACTACGCAGTGCGCGAGCTGGGTTACAGCGACGCCGCCGCTTGGCGGCGCATCAAGGCGATGCGGCTCTGCGCGGACATCGACGGCGCGCGCGAACGCCTGCAGGACGGTTCGCTGACCATGAACGCGGCCGCGCACCTGCAGAACGCATTCGATCGGCAGGAGCGCAAGCGGGCACTCGCGCGACGTGGCGCCGGGACCGGAGCGACTGCGCTGCAGGACGGCTCGGCGACGGTACGCCCGGCGACACAGAGGCCACTGGCGCTGGATCCGTCGGCGCGGCGGGCGCTGGTCGAGCAGTCGGCCGGCAAGAGCACCCGGCAGGTGCAGGAGTTGCTGGCTGAGGTCGATCCCGAGCTGGCGGTGTCGGCCGACCGGGTGCGCCCGCTGGGCGCGGGGCGCTGGGAGATCAAGGCGGTGATCGACGAGGAGTGCCGGCGCGGGCTGGAGCGCCTCAAGGGCTTGCTGTCCCACGTCGATCCGCACATGACGCTGGGACAGCTCGTCGGGCGGCTGGTGACCGAAGGACTTCACCGCCACGACCCGGCCCAGCCCCCGCGCGGGCGGCGCACCAGCGGGCGGTCCGACGACGGCGCGCGAACTTCGGCGCCGACGGCGCAGGCGGACTTCGAACGGACTTCGGCGCCGAAGGCGCCGGCCGAGCCGCAAGACGACGGCACGTCGGCGGCGAAGCGGGAGCGTGACCGGGAGCGTCCGGTCCCTTCGGCGAAGCGGCCCGCGCCGCGGATGGGCGACGCAACTTCGGCGCCGAAGCCGGAGCGGGGACCGGACTGCGGCGCTCGTTCCGCAACGAAAGGGCCGCCCGGCCGCGCCATTCCCGCCGCGGTCAAGCGCGAGGTGTGGGAGCGCGATCGGGGCCGCTGCAGCTACGTCGACCGGGACGGCGGGCGCCGCTGCGGCTCCCGGCATCTGCTGGAGATCGATCACATCGTTCCGTACTCACGTGGCGGCGACGCGGAGCCGAACAATCTCAGGCTGCTCTGCGCGGCTCATCACCGCCACCGTCACGCGGGCGCGGAAAGCCGGCGACGACCCCGGCGAAGATCGCCATGCGCCGGCCTCACCGCCGATCGGTCGGCCCGGGCGCCGGCTACGGGTGAGATTCGGCGGCAGTCGGTCGTACCGCGTCACCATCGTCCGGCGCGCGCGAAGCTGTCGCATCGTTCCAACGCACGTCCCAGGCTTGGCGCGCGTTCGGCGGCTCGCCGGGGACACCACCGATCGCGAGCGTACTCAGCCATCATGAAGGTGTATTCCGGCCCTATGCTACGGGAATCCCTTTCGTCGGGAACCATGCCAACGCGTATCGCCCGCTTTCTCGAACGACGCGCCAACGTGACCATTCGCTGCTTCGGCTGAGCTTCCTCTTCCGGGCTTCTCGGGATCAGGGCAATCGAAACGCCCAGAAAGTCCGCGATCGCTTGCCGATCGGCCATCAACCATGACTCGCTCGCGCGTACCGCAATACGGAAGCACATTCCCAGCGTCGGGCATGGCAGATATTTCTTCAGCCGGGTTGGCGCGCAATCGTCGCGGTCGAGATCGCACACGGCGAACCAGGGTGAGTACCGCGCTGCTTGGTTGAATCTTCTCAGATCCACCGTGAACCTGGGCAAGCTACGGCGGTAGAACACAGCCGTACCGACGGATGACGCAGAGAGTATTCTCCGAACAACGGCCTCATCCATCGGCCCTTCGACAAGACAGCGGATCGACCTCAAGGTCATCAGAATTCGAAGCTGAACTGATCGGCCGACTCCGGCGCGGCGTGCGGCATGATCGCTTCACCGGGCGTGAAGTCCTGATCGACCAACCGTCGTACTTCCTCCATGTCGGAGGCTCTGCTGATCGTCGTGCCTTCGTCGCCGGGAGCGAGCAGGAAGATCTCCTGCAGGTCGATTCCCTTGTCTTCGAGCAGGGCGGCCGAGTGCGTGGTCATCAGAACTTGCCGGCCGGACTTGCGATGCATGCGCGCCATGATGCCGGCCAGACGCGACACCAGGTAGTCGTGCAGGCTCAACTCGGGCTCCTCCAGCAGGAGAGGCCCGCCTCTCTCCGCAAGCGCCCAGAAGAGCCCCAGCAGGCGGAGGGTGCCGTCGGAAAAGGCGCTTTCGCTCTGTCTGGCGCTGTGAGCGCGCCAGTGATTGTAGGTCGCGCTCAAGTGCCAGTCGCCTCTGAGATCCCGGTCGAGCTCAAAGCGTTCGAAGTGGGGCACGGCAAAGCGCAACGCCTCCTGGATCTTGCGTAATCTGGCATCGCGGGTCCGGGGGTTCGTGTCCGCTATCTGTTCCAGCAGGTCGGAGCCGTACGGGTCGTCTCGAAAGTCGCCGCTGCGCCGGCGTTCGCGGACGATCTGCGGAACGAGATGCAGGTAGCGTATCGATCCGAAGAACGCCGAGAGCGGACGGAATCGCTGATTCTCGCTGACCTGTTCCAGATGGGTCTGCGTGAGCCGCTCCGGGTCGGTCGCGTCTCTTGCATCCGGCCGCTCGAGTAATGGCTCGTCATTCAGACTCACCCGTTCGCGCTCCACGACCGGCCGGTGGCTCTGCGGGTGGTTGCGGAAGTGAAGCTCGTACGACCACCGGGAGCTACCGTCGCGCGGCCCGGCATCGACGGCGATGCGCACGCCGGGGAACTGTCTGGCGTGCAGCGACCGCACGTCGCGCATGCCGCCGCGCACGGACACGGCGTCGTCAAGCCCCATCGCGGCGACGTCGCGCATGAACCGCAGCGCATCCAGGATGTTCGACTTCCCCGACGCGTTCGGGCCGACGAAGAACGCGCGGCCGCGCAGTGCCAGCGAGGTCTCCCGGCTGAAGTTGCGCCACGCCGTCATCACGAGGCGCGAGATGTTCCAGCGCCGATAGTCGGTGCGCTCGGCCACGGCCGTCAGGCGGCGAGCGCGGCCAGCAGCGCCTTGAGGTAGCCGATCGAGTAGGCGAGCGCCTGATACGCGCGGTCGCCGTCCCCTTCGATCGGTTGCAGGTGGTCGGGGTTGAGGCAGCCGTCGAAGCCCACGCGGTCGAGTTCGCGCACGATGCGGAACATGTTCATGTCGCCGTCGTCGAGCAGCACCTCCTCGAAGCCGCCGGCCGCGGCCAGACTGCCGCGCACGTTGCGCAGGTGCACGGTGAAGATGCGCCCCTTGCGGCCGTACAGGTTGATCTCGTCCATCACCAACGGCGGACCGCCCGCCTCGGCGCGGGTGCCGCAGCAGTACAGGTAGCCGACGGCGGGGCTTGGGAAGGCGTCGATCACGCGGTGAAAGCCCAGGGTGCCGAGCGGCGTATCGGGCAGCGGCGTGTCGGAGGGGTGGATCGCCAGGCGGATGCCGTACTCGTCGGCGATCGGCACCAGCTTCTCGTAGACGGCGCAGAAGCGGTCCCACCACGCTTCCAGCCGTTCGTGGGTGGCCGGATCGGGGTCGGGCGGCCCCAGGTCGCGGCTCTCGCCGCGCGAGCGGTAGCCGCCGCGGTGCAGCGACTCGTATCGCAGCAGCCGGTGGTTGAAGGTATCGCCGGCGAAGCGCTGGCGGGCGATCGGAATGCCGGCGTCGGCGAACACGCGCAGCGCCCGGCAGGTGTTCTCCAGTTCGCGGGCCGCGCCGTCACCGCCGAGCATGAACTCGCCGGTGAGGTCCGGCAGCGTCACCCGATTGAAGCGCAGGCCGTACGGGCGCAGCTTGCGCACCAGCGCGGTCAGGGCATCGGCGTCCGGATAGCCCTGCTCGCGCACGCCGGGAAAGAACGCGCCCTGGCCCATGTCGATCGCCTCCGCGCCGAGCTGCGTTACCGTGCGCAGATACCCGTCGGAGAGGTCGTTGCCCCAGACCGCCACCCGCATCATGGCGTTACCGTAGCAGACGGCGGCCCGTCGCTGCAGCAAGCGCGTTCGGCCGAGGAATCAGGAAGTCGACGGACACGCCGGGATTCGGAAGTCGTAAGATGTTCTTCTCGATGGCGGACCGTATTGATGCATGATGGCGGACGTGGCGAAGGCAAGGACGACGACTGACCTTCCAGGCGGGACGTCGGTAAGCCTCTGTTATCCGGCGGAACGGCCGGCTTCCGTCCACGCCGAGCAGCGCCCGCTGGTGGACCGGGCGGCGGACGATCTGGGGCTCGGCTCGCTGCGGACCCGGTTCGAGCTCCCCTCAGAGTTCCTCTACGAGCTCTCCACCGACCCGGCGGCGATCCGCTATCGCCAGGAGGTGCTGGCCGACGCGGTCGCGTCGAGCGAGTTGCGCAAGCTCTTCGCGCAACTGCAGCCGATGCTGCACGAGCTGGCGTACTTCACGAAGACGCGCACGGAGCAGAGTTCGCCGTTGCAGCAGGCGGTGTGGCGGCTCGGCGAGCTGGAGACCTACGTGGCGTGCCTGACCGCGCTGGGGGACGCGGCGGCCCTGCCCGGGATGCGCTCGGCCGGCATGCGGGCGCTCGGCGAGTTCGTCCGCGAGCGGCGGCAGGACCAGGTATACCGCCGCCTGGAAGCGGAGTTGCCGGCGCTGCGCGGCGGTCTGAAGCGGCGCGCCAGCGTCACCATCGGCATCAATCTCGATTCGCAGCTCCGTCCCTCGGAGGCCACGCTGCTGCGCGTCCACGACCGCAAGTTCGAGGATACGCCGCTGCTCACGCGCCTGTTCGGCGTCTCCAACCCGTTCCGCCCGCTGACCAAGGTGCACCGCACCTCGGCCATGACGCCGCTGCTCGGCGAGCTCGACCGCGTGCTGGGGGCGGTGGCGCGTCCGCTGGCCAAGGCGCTGGGGCAGTTCGTGCAGCTTCAGGTGCGGGACGTGCTGCCGCTGGAGCAGGAGATACGGTTCTACCTGGGCGGCGCGCGCCTGGCGCTGGCGCTGCGCGAGCGCGGCATGCCGACCTGCATTCCCGAACTGGCGCCGGCCGGCGAACGGCGTTCGCAGGCATCCGATCTGTATGACGTCTCCCTGGCGCTGAGCGGAGCTGCGGGGGAGCCGGCACGCACCGTGGTGCGCAACGACCTGGACGCCGGTGATGGCGGCCGCATCGCCATCCTCACCGGACCGAATCAGGGAGGCAAGACCACGTTCGTGCGCGCCGTGGGGGTGATGCACGTGCTGGCGCAGGCCGGGCTGCACGTGGCCGCGCGCACGGCGGTGATCAGTCCGGCCGACCGGGTGATCACCCACTTTCCGTCGGAGGAGGGAGGCGCCATCGAGGGGGGCCGGCTGGCGGAGGAGGCGCGCCGCCTGGGCGCGGTCTTCGGCGACGCATCCGAGCGGAGCCTGGTGCTGCTGAACGAGTCGCTGTCCAGCACCAGCCCGAGCGAGAGTCTGTACCTGGCCGAGGACGTGGTGCGCGCGCTGCGGCTGCTGGGGGCGCGGGCGATCTTCGCCACCCACCTGCATGAGCTGGGCGAGCGGTTGGAACGGATCAACGCGGAAGTGGACGGTGGGAGCCTGGTGGTGAGCCTGGTCGCCGGCATCGCGCCGGACGGCGACGGCACGGACGGCTCGCAGACCCGGATGCGCCGCACGTACCGCATCGCGCCCGGCCCGCCGGTCGGCTCCAGCTACGCGCGCGACATCGCCGACCGCTACGAGATCAGCTTCGAGCGCCTCCGGCCGAAGATACTGGCGCGCCGCGGCGAACGGGTGGAGGCTCCGCCGAGCGGCAACGGGCGATGAGCCGCTGCGTGCCGGCGTCGTAGACGTTGCCGGCGAGCACCCGGACCGTGAGGCCCTGCCCCGGACGCGGCGGCTGCGGTCCGGCGTAGCGCGCCACCAGTTCCTGCCGGCCGTCGCCGAGGCGCAGATGCAGGACGCTGGCCGCCCCCTCCGGTTGCGCGGCGGCGACCTCGACCCGCGTGCCGGCGGCAGGCTCCCAGGCCGGCGCGTCGAGCACTGCCACGTTCTCGGCGCGGATGTCCATCACGACCCGCTGGCCGGGAAACAGCGAGGCGTCCGGCGACAGCGGGACCGCCGGCGAGGCGCTCCCCTCGGGATGCAGGGCCAAGCCGCCGTCCGGCAGGGGGACGACCTCGCCGCGCAGCAACGCGCCGCCGTGGGCGCCGAACAGCGCCGCCACCGGCACGGTCGCCGGCGTCCGGTAAAGATCGGCGGGCCGGCCGACCTGATGTATCTCGCCGCCGAACATCGCCGCCACGCGGTCGCCCAGCGCCATCGCCTCCGCCACGTCGTGGGTGACGTAGAGCGTGGTGGAGCCGATGCGCCGATGGAGCTGCTTGAGCTCGGTGCGGAGCTGCGCGCGCAGCTTGGGATCGACGTTGGACAACGGCTCGTCGAGCAGCAGCACGTGCGGCCGCCGGACCAGCGCGCGGGCGATGGCGACGCGCTGCTGCTGGCCGCCCGACAGCTCCCGCGGGTAGCGTTGCTCCAGGCCGATCAGCTCCACGATCTCCAGCGCCTGCCGGACCGCTCTGCCGATCCTGGCCCGGCCGACGCGCCGGGTGCGCAGCGGAAACGCGACGTTCTGCGCCACCGTCATGTGCGGGTAGAGCGCATACGACTGGAACACCATGCCGACGCGCCGCCGGGCGGGGGCGACGTCGATCTGGCGCGGTTCGCTGAAGACCAGCTCGCCGCCGATCTGTATCTCGCCGGTCAGCGGCTGCTCCAGCCCGGCGATGGCGCGCAGCATGGTCGTCTTGCCGCAGCCGGAGGCGCCTACGACGACCAGGAACTCCCCCTCCTCGACCTGCAGGGTCACCCCATGGGTGGCGACCACGTCGCCGTAGTGGACGGTGACGTGCCGCACGGTGATGTCGGCCACGGCCGGGATCGTAGCACCGGCGCGTGCCGGACTCACGGCGGCCGGCTCACGGAGGCGGGAAATGTGCCACGCTGTGCCGGCGGCCGCTGCCGATACCGGCGGACACGCACCGGAGGACCGCACCCATGCTGATCGTCGACTCGCACCTGGACATCGCCTTCAACGCGCTCGACTGGAACCGCGATCTGACGCAGAGCATCACGTCGATCCGCGAGTCGGAGGCCGGCATGGCCCGCAAGGGCCGGGGAGCCGGGGTGGTCAGCTTCGAGGAGCTGCGCCGCGGCGGCATCGGGCTGATCTTCGCCACCGTGCACTGCCGGCTGGCCTCGGTCGGGCGGCGCTTCGCCGGCGTGCGCACGCAGGATATCGCCTATGCCAAGGCGATGGGCGAGCTGGCCTACTACCGGCGGATGGAGGCGCGCGGCTTCCTGCGCCAAGTCCGCGATCGGGCCGGACTCGACGCCCACCTGGCGGAGTGGGAGCGGGAGCCGGAGACGGCGCCGATCGGATTCGTGCTGTCCATGGAAGGGGCCGATCCGATCGTCGGCCCGGAGCAGGCCGGCGAGTGGTGGGATCAGGGGCTGCGCATCGTCAGCCTGGTCCACTACGGCGTCAGCTCCTACGCGCACGGGACCCAGGCGCCGGGTGGGCTGACCGATCGCGGCGGCCCGATGCTGGACGCCGTGGAGCGCGCGGGGATGCTGCTCGACGTGAGCCATCTGGCCGAACGGGCGTTCTGGGAGGCGCTGGAGCGGTTCGGCGGACCGGTGCTGGCGACCCACAACTGCTGCCGGGCGCTCTGCGACCACGACCGGCAGTTGGACGACGATCAGATCAGAGCGCTGGCCGCGCGCGGCGGCGTGATCGGCGCCGCGTTCGACGACTGGATGTTGTCGCCGCTGTGGGACCGCGAGGCGATGGACAACACCGGGATCACGCTGCAGACGGTCGCCGACCACCTCGACCACGTCTGCCAGGTGACCGGCAGTTGCCGGCACGCCGCGATCGGCACCGACCTCGACGGCGGTTACGGGAGAGAGCAGGCTCCGGCCGACCTGCGCACCATCGCCGACGTGCGCAAGGTGGCGGGAATCCTCAAGGGGCGCGGCTACGGCGACGCGGACATCGCCGGCGTCATGCACGGCAACTGGGTGCGGCTGCTCCGTTCCGCCTGGAGCCGGCACGACGACGGCTGAGCGCCGGAGTTGATACGGCCGGCGACCGGCAGAAAGGCGCGCCGTCGCCTTGCATGAGCTATCGTCACGGTAGCCGGTCGCGCAGCGGCGCTCAACGCGGCGCCGCGTAGATCGGCGAAGACCACGCCAGGTGACCGTCTTCCTGCACGACGCGCACGGAGATCGGGTCGTCGCGGTCGGACCGCAGCGGCACGCGCACCGCGGCGTCCAGGGAGCGCTCGGTCAGCTCATCCGGGAGCCGGGTGAAGCCGATCTCCATGCCGAGTCCGCCGGCGGGGACGATCCGTTCCTCGACGCCCAACGCATCCAGGTTCTGCTCGCAGGTCAGCGGCTTTGTGACGACCCGCGCCCGGCCGCCGTCACCCGCCAACCAGCAGTCGATCCCGGCCGAACCGCCGGTGGTAACCGATCGCCATCTGACCGAGCCGTCCGCACCGAGCACGGGCTGCCGCTCCGGGTCGAAGAAGTTGAACGGACCGATCCGTTCAACGCGATTGCCGGACACCGCGAGCGTCCCGTCCCACGCCACCTGCCGGCCCCGGCCGCGCACCGCCGCTCCCGCCCAGCGGACGCGCAGGCGCCGTCCCAGCTCGGCCGCCACGTAGGGGCGCAGCGTCCGCACGGTCCGCGCGCCGTTGCATATCTCGACGCGGAGCAGCGGCGCCGTGCCGCGCACCGAAACCGACAGTTCCAGTTCGGCCGAGCCGGTGGCGATGACGTCGCCCATGATCGCGCGCGTCACGGCCGTGCGTTCCACCGCGCCGGTGCGCGGGTCGTCGTCCAGCCGGACGCCGTCCACGGCTGCCCGTACCTCCAGATGGATGCGCGCGCCGGTGGTGCCGTAGTGATGGCGGCGGATCAGCGCGTCCCACAGCGCGGCGCGGGTCAGCTCGGGCGCCAGGATGCAGGTGAGCCCGCCGTAGGAGCCGAACTCGGAGGCGCCGGGGTAGCTCGCCCCCGGCCGGCCCTTGTGGCCGTCGCTGTTGCAGACGATGCCGGCGCGCTGCCCGCACGCCAGCGCATCGGCCAGCAGCCACTCGAACGTGCCCCAGGCGGAGTGAACCTCCACCGAGCGCTGCATCCGGTCGTGGAAGCGCACGTCCGAGTACCGCCCGCCGGCATGCGGAACGAGCAGCGCCGGCCGGCCGCGCAGCGCCGCGAACAGGTCGGTGACGTGGGAGCAGTCGGTCTCCCGGTCGGGGTCATCGACCAGGGCGTGGCTGCTGCGGTGTATCTGCTGCCCCTCGGTCAGGAACAGCACGTTGCGGTCGCCCCCCAGCGCGGTGTTTCCCGACCACTCGTAACCCGGAAAGGCCACGAACCGTCCCGGTTCATCGATCTCGCGGGTGAGCCGCTGCAGGCGTCCCCAGAACGCGCCGGTGATCTGGAAGTCATTGCCCTGATGGCCGGCGAAGTCGAGGCCGGCCAGGTCGCGGGCGAAGCGGAAGTATTCCTCCGCCGAGCCGGTGCCGATCGTCTCTGCCGACTGGCCGTGCAGGTCGCCCCAATAGCCGCGCCGCTCCGGGCGCTCCCGGACGACCATGGTGTTGGTGCGGAACGCGGCGCCCGCACCAGGCCGGTCGGGCTCGAAGGCGATCGACAGATCGCCGGGCGCGCCGGCCGACAGACCGTCGAGCCGCACGGAGCGCTGCCGGCCGCCGATCTCGATCGTATCCGGCAGTCCACGCACCGGCGCGCTGGGACGCAGGCGGAACCGCACCGGACTGCCGGACGTGGGATTTCCCCAGCGGTCCTCCGCCTTCGCCAGCAGGCGGAACGGCGCTGCCGGCGTACCGTCCGCCGGCAGCAGCGCGCACCAGCGCACCGGCGGACCGGGGACGACGACGATCGCCCGCACGCCGCCGACCGGCTGGAAGCGGCAGGTGGCGATCGGGTCGGCCAGCACCCGGAAGGCGAAGGCGGTTTCGCAGAAGGTCTGCATGCGGATGCCGGGGCTCCCGCGCGAGCGGTCGCCGAAGCGCACCGCGATGCGGTCGCCTTCCCGCAGAAAGCCGTTCCGCACCCTGACCTGCACCGTTCTGCCCCAGGGCCGGACGTTGTCCTTCGGGTCGTAACGCAGGGCCAGCGCGGCGCCGTTGGACGCCCGCGCGCTCACGTAGTGCGGCGCCGCCGCCTCGTCGAACTGCGGCGCGCCGAGGTCGGCGGCGTACCGCCAGCAGAGCTTGATGCTGCCGGTGTCGTCGACGCCGAAGTAGCCGGCGGTGTAGGTGAGGACGAAGTCCTGGTAGCTGCCCGCCTCGACCGCAGCCGGCAAGGTATGGGTGACCGATCCGGTCGAGCGCGGGGAGCGGTCCGGGTAGGTCACGATGCCCGATCCTGATCGGCCGGCGAGCATGCCGGCAAGGACGGCGCCCGGTGGCTTGTGCGCGCGGGCTCCGGCGACCTACGCTGCCGGCATGGCCGTCACCGAAACACCGCCGGCCGGCGTCGTTCGGCTGCCGTATCGCGTGATCGCCACGCCGGAGTTCCCCGGCTGCAAGCCGGTACACCTGCCACGCGCGGAGATCGACCGCTTCGAAGGCCGGCTGGAGTACTGGGACGCGGCTACGGAGACCGCCTGGATATGCGAGCCGGCCACGCCGTACCACGAGCGCCCTTCGCGCCTCCTGACGCGGTTGGCGGAACGGATCGCCGGCGTGCGCGGCTCGCCGATCGAATGCTACGGCTCGATGGACCTGCTGCTGCGCGACGAGCGGGGTGAGCCGCGGCGCATCATGCAGGCGGACGAGTCGGTCTACCTCTATCCGGCGCGCGCCGCGCTGCCGGGGGCGGCAGCCATGGTCGTCGGCCAGGACGACTTCCCCGACGTGGTGCTGGAAGTCGACCACACGACCGACGCACGCCGCGGCAAGCTGCCGCTGTACGAGTCGTGGGGATTCCCGGAGGTGTGGGTCGACGTGCCGGACGCGCCGTCACCGAGCAGGCCCCGGAGTCGGCGGCCGGGGTTGGAGATACATCTGCTGGCACGCGGCCGCTACCGGACGTCATCGGCAAGCCGGGCGTTCCCGGGCTGGACCGCGGCCGAGGTCCACCTGGCGCTCAACGAGCCGGCGCCGTCGGTGCGGACCAGTGCGGTCTTGGAGCGGGTGGGAACCGCGCTCGGCGCGCGCGATGGGACCGGACCGGACGACGACCCGCTGTTCCGGTCGCAGCGGCGTCAGGGTTTCGAACGTGGCCGGTCGGCAGGCAGGGCGGAAGGCGTGCAGCAAGGTCGAGCCGAGATCGTCCGCCAGATACTCCGCTCGCGAGGCATTGAGGTTGGCAAGGGCTTTCCCGCCGACGCGGCGGCGTTCGCCGCGGCGTCCGAGGCGCTGCTGCTGGAGGCGGCGCTGGCCTGCGCGAACGAGGCGGACTTCCTGGCCGCACTGCGCCGATGAGCGAGGACGGGTCGATGAGCGAGGGCGGGCCGAGGCAAGGAAGGCCGGGACCGATGCGCATCTACCTCGTGCGCCACGGCGATGCCGAGCCGGCGGCCGCCGGAGCGGCCGACGCCGGGCGAAGGCTCACGGCCAAGGGACGGCGCCAGTCGGCGCGCGTCGGCGCCGCGTTGCGCGTGCTCGACGACGTCCCGGCGCTGGTCCTTACCAGCCCCCTGCCGCGCGCGCGGCAGACCGCCGAGCTCGCCGTCGTGGCGATGGCCGACAAGCGGCGCCGCCCGCCGATCCGGGTGCTCGACCGCCTGGCCCCCGGCGCATACGCGGGCGACGTGCTCGACGCGATCCCGACCGGCACGCGGTCGGTGATGCTGGTGGGCCACCAGCCGGCGCTCGGGGCGCTGGTGGGGGCGCTGATCGGCGGGTTGCACGCGCCGCCGATCGATCTGTCGAAGGCCTCGCTGGCCTGCCTGGAGGCTCCCGGCGCGCCGCGGCCGGGCGCTGCGGCGCTGCAGTACCTCGTGCGCCGCAGCGTCATCGCAGCTATTGCCGGCAACGCGTGAAGGATGCGGCCATGACGCAGACGCGGCCGAGCGAGCAACAGAAGGCGTTCTTCGACGCGTTCGGGTTTCTGCGGTTTCCCGGCCTGCTGGCGGACTGCATCGACGAGATCATCGATGAGTTCGAGGCGGTCTGGGCGCGGTACGGCGGGGGCCATCACGGCCGGCCGCACGACGGCAGGCGGCGTTCCTGCCTGGTTCCCTTCATGGACCGGAGCGAGCGGTTGTCGGCCCTGCTCGACGATCCGCGCATCCACGACATCGCCGCCGGTCTGCTGGGCGACGACTTCGTGTACGCCGGCAGCGATGGCAACTACTACGCCGGCGATACGCGCTGGCACTCGGACGGCTGGTACCCGAATCGACCGCCGTCGATCAAGATCGCGCTGTACCTGGACCCGGTGACGCGCGACACCGGAGCGCTGCGGGTGATACCGGGCAGTCACCGGCCCGGCGACGCCTACGCCGACGGCCTGCAGGAGCAGATCCGGGAGAGCGCGTCGCTGTGGGGGGTCGAGGGGCGCGACGTGCCGGCGTACGCGCTGGAGTCGCAGCCCGGCGACGTCGCCTGCTTCAACCACAACACGAAACACGCCGCCTTCGGCGGCAGCCCGCGCCGCCGCATGTTTACGATCAACTGCCATACGCGCTACCCGGACGAGCGGCTGGATGAGTTGCGCGAGTACATCGGCCATTCCGCCCGCTTCTGGCTGGAGCGGGCGTACGGCGAAGCGATGGTGCGAACCGCCGGCCCGGAGCGCATGGTCCACCTGGAGCAGGTCCTGGCCAACGACGGGCACCTGGCCGAGCTGTCACGCCGCAAGCGCGCGGAGATGACCGAGCCTTCGCGCGGGTAGCGCGCGGCCCGGGCGCCGATCCGGCCGGGTCCGGTCCGGCATGCCGCTGCCGTCCTCAACGGCGCCGCCAGGGTGTCTCGGCGCCCCACTCCGGGAGCGACGGTACGCCCGCGGCGCCGACGCGAAGCGAGCCGATGGCGCCGGACACCGTGACGCCGTCGCGTGACGAGACCGTGATGGTGCCGTCGACATCGGCGAACCGCTGCCGGCCGACCGCCGTACGCGCGCGGACGTCGCCGCGGCTGTCCTGGACGACGATGTCGCCTGCGTCCGCCGCCAGATGCAGGTCGCCGGCCACGCGGCGGACCACCAGATCGCCGGCCCCCGACACCAGCCGAACGTCGGCGGCCGAGTCCTGGACGACCACCATGCCGGCGGCCGACTCGACGAACACCGCCGCCGCGCCGTCCGGGCCGCCGAGCCCGGTCACCAGCACGTCACCGGTGGTGGTGCGGACGTAGACCTCGGCGTTGCGCGGCACGCCCACGGTCAGGCGCGGCCCCCAGGTGATCGAGTACCCGGAGATCGGGCGGTCGTTGAGTGCGAAGCCGATGCTCGCCCGGCCGCCATCCATCGCGATCTGCAACTCGAACCCGTTGCGGCGGTGCAACTTCCGGGATACGACGGCGCGCGCTGCGACGCCGGCGGTTTCGCCGCCGCCGACGTCCACGTCCAGGTAGCGGCCCTCGACCACGACCCGCCGGACCGGACCGGGATGCCGGACCGACTGCTCGACCCCTCCGCCTTCCAGGAAACCGGCGGCGAAGCCGAACTGCGCCGCGCAGGCCAGGACGGCGAGCAGCGCCGGCAATCGCATGCCGCGGATGGTAGCGCCGGCGAACGGCGGCAACCAGGCGCTCCGGGGATTCCGGTTTGACCGGCGCCGCCGTGCGGTGGTGTAATCGGGCGTCGCCGATGGCCGAACCAACCGCGCGCATCGCCCCCGGCGCTGCCGCCGATGCCCGCCGGGAGCGGCCGCGAGGCATCTTTCGCCGCCGGCGGCTGACCGAGGCCGAACAGCGGGAAGCGTACTTCACCGCGACGCAGTGGCGGCTCATCTGGCTGAAGTTCCGCTCGCACCGTTGGGCGATGGGGGGCCTGGGCGTCGTCTGCGTCTTCTATTTCATCGCCATGTTCAACGGCTTCTTCGCGATGAACGATCCGATCGAGCGCAACACCGATATCCAGCTTCAGCCGTGGGTGTTCAGCGGCAAGGACATCTCCTTCAGCCTGTTCGACGAGCAGCGCAACTTTCGTCCGGTGGTCTATCAGGTGACCAGCAAGCTCGACTTCGAGCTCTTCAAGCGGGTCTACGTGCGCGTAGAGGGGTCGGAGCGCCCGCTGCGGCTGTTCGTGCGCGGCCATCCGTACAAGCTGCTGTTCTTCATCGACGCCGACCTGCACCTGCTCGGCACGGGCGACCCGGACGTGCGCTGGTTTCCGCTGGGCACCGACCAGAGCGGCCGCTGCCTGTACTCGCGGATGGTGCACGGCTCCATTCTCTCCCTGTCGATCGGCATCCTGTCGATCGTCATCACCTGGGTGCTCGGCATCCTGATCGGCGCCATCGCCGGCTACTTCGGCGGCGTCGTCGACAACGTCACCAACCGCTTCATCGAGGTGCTGATGTCGGTCCCGTCCCTGCCGCTCTGGATCGCGCTGGCCGGCGCGCTGCCGCTGGAGTGGGGGATCGTGCAGGTCTACTTCGCGATCACCGTGGTGTTGTCCATCCTGGGCTGGACCGGCCTGGCGCGCACCGTCCGCAGCAAGTTCCTGGCGCTCCGCGAGGAAGAGTACGTGCTGGCGGCCAAGCTGGACGGCGCGCCGATCCGCCGCCAGCTCTTCCGGCACATGCTGCCCGGCTTCGCCAGCCACTTGGTGGTCGATGCTTCCAACCGCATTCCGCAGATGATCCTTGGCGAGACGGCGCTCAGCTTTCTGGGAGTGGGGCTGCGGCCGCCGGCGGTCAGTTGGGGCGTGTTGCTGCAGGGTGCGCAGAACGTCGAGTCGGTCGCACTGCACCCGTGGCTGCTGCTGCCGGCGTTGCTGGTGATCATCACCGTCGTGGCGTTCCAGTTCATGGGGGACGGCCTGCGCGACGCCGTCGATCCGTACCGGTAGGGCGAGGGGCAGGCGATGTTGGGCTACGTCATCCGCCGGGTGGCGATCATGATCCCCACGTTGATAATGATCTCGTTCCTCGCCTTCCTGGTGGTGGAGTTGCCGGAGGGCGACATGGCCAGCGCCTACGTGTCGCGGCTGGAGCGCATGGGTGAAGAGTTTCGCGGCGATGCCACCGAGATGCTGGAGGGGCTGCGGCGGCGCTTTGGCTACGGCCAGCCGTTTCACGTCCGGTACCTGAAGTGGGCGCGCGACTTCCTGCGCGGAAGCTGGGGGCACTCGTTCTTCTGGGACCTGCCGGTGCGCGCCGTGATCCAGGACCGAATCCTGCTGACGGTGATGCTGACGTTCCTGACGGTGCTGATCGGCACGGCGGTGAGCTGGCCGGCAGGGGTGGGCGCCGCGATCCGGCAGTATTCGCTGTTCGACAACGTGTTCAGCTTCACCGCCTTCGTGATGATGGCGGTGCCCAACTTCCTGTTCGCGCTGGTATTGATGTACCTGTCCTACGAACTGATCGACTTCGTGCCGGGCGGCCTGTTCTCGCCCGACATGATCGACGAGCCCTGGGGCTGGGCCAAGTTCCTGGACTTTCTCAAGCACATCTGGATGCCGCTGGTGATCCTGGGTTTCGAGTCGATCGGCGGCGGGGTCCGCTCCATCCGCGCCAACGTGCTGGACCAGCTTCGCCAGCCGTTCGTGACCACCGCGCGCGCCAAGGGCGTGCCGGAGACCCGGCTGCTGATCAAGTACCCGATCCGCATGGCGGCCAACCCGTGGGTCTCCAGCATCGGCTGGCTGCTGCCGACCCTGGTCAGCGGCGAGGTGCTGGTGGCCACGGTCCTGGGCCTCCCCACGATCGGTCCGCTGATGCTGGAGGGGGTGTTGAACCAGGACACGCAGGTGGCCGGCGCGATCGTCATGGTGCTGTCGACGCTGACGGTCATCGGCACGCTGATCTCCGACCTGCTGCTCGGCGTGCTCGACCCGCGCATACGGGTCGCCGACTAGCCCGGCGCCGCACTCGGGCCGGAGAGGGAGCGGGGAGAGGGGTTGCCACCGGGCCCCGATCCTGATTGAATCGAGGTACTCACACCCGACCTGACGAGGAGGAGCGAAATCTTGCGAAGAGCCAAAACACTACTCGCGGCCGCGTCGCTGATCGCCATCGGCGGCACCGCCATCGGACAGCAATACCAGGAGGCGCCCTGGTTCACCGAGCTGGTCGCCCGCGGCGATCTGCCGCCGGTGGAGGAGCGGCTGCCGATCCAGCCGTACGTCTTCCTGAACGGTGGCGTCACGGGAATGGTCGAGGTCGGGCGCTACACCGACGCCTTTTCCACGGGAGACGCAGCGGACGTGCCCAACATCCAGGGACCGACCGACTACACCATGCCGGTCTTCCCCGGCACCAAGGAGCCGTATGGGCTGCTGGACGTGGAGTCGAACGACGATCGCACGGTATGGACGTTCTACTTCCGTGAGGGGATGAAGTTCTCCGACGGCTCGCCGTTCACGGCGCACGACGTGCTGTTCTGGTGGTACGACCTGGAGCTCAACGATCTGTACCGGGAGGCGTCGGGCGCGGCGGCACCGCATCAGGGCATCCTGCCGGGATCGGTTGCCGAGGCGATCGATGACTACACCCTGCGCGTCACGCTGGAGGAGGCATCGCCCAACTACGACCTGATCCTGACCGGCGACCGCGCCGAACGCCACTTCATGGCGCAGAACAAGGCGTATCTCAGTCAGTTCCACCCGACGTACACGGATGCCGACACGCTGGCGGCGCGCGTTGCGGAGTCGCCGTTCGAAAACTGGCAACAGCTCCTGTTCTGGGCGCGCGACCGGGTGATAAATACCAATCCGGACGCCCCGCAGCTCTCGCCGTTCGTGGTTTCGGAGCCGCCGCCGGCCGATCCCGCGCAGTACGATGCCAACCCCTACTGGTGGGCGGTGGACGAGGCGAATCAGCAACTGCCGTATACCCGCGGCTTCCGCACGTTCCTGATCGGGGACTCCGAAGCGCGCAAGCTGCGCGCGCTGCAGGGACTGCACTGGTCGACCACCGTGCCGCTGGACAGCCTGGAGCTTGCCAAGCGCGCGGCTGACGAAGGCAAGGTGCGGATGGAGGTGCTGCCGCGTCCGGGCGCCGCCTACAGCTCGAACCTGACCTTCTTCAACATGGACACCGACGACGAGTTCAAGCGCAACCTGTTCCGGGACATCCGCTTCCGTCAGGCATGGTCGCACTTCATTCCGCGGCAGAAGCTGAATGACGTGCTCTACGCCGGGCAGGCGGCCCACAAGGTGCAGGGCATCATCAAGCCGGAGCACCCGTGGTTCGTGACGGAAGCGCTCTCCACGCCGCTGCTGGTGCGCGACCTGGATATGGCCAACCGGCTCCTGGATGAGATCGGGCTGACCAACAAGGATGCGGACGGGTTCCGGCTGGGGCCGGACGGCAAGCCGATCAGCTTTCTCATCACCACTGAGCCGCACGCCGGCGAGTGGGAGATCGCGGCGCAGATGCTGGTCGAGGAGATGCCGGCGATCGGTCTCAAGGGCAACCATCGCGTGGTCGGCTGGGAGCAGTCGGGCGACTTCGCGCAGACCAACGAATGGGAGATATGGCAGCAGCAGAGCGCCGACGCCTGGGACAACCAGGTGCCGGACCGCTTGTCGAGCGCCGCGCCGTCCTCGAACTTCGGCCGGCCGTGGGCGAAGGGCTGGCAGGCGTGGCTGCGGACCGACGGCGCGGAGGGCGACGAGCCGCCGCAGCGCATCAAGGACAACCACGAAGTGTGGAAGCAGATCCAGCGCGCGGCCACCGACGAAGAGCTGGCCGAGGCGTACAAGGAATGGCAGCGGCGAGCGATCGCGGACGTCTGGTCGGTCGGCTGGACGGCGTTCGCGCCGCGCATCTTCCTGCTGAACCCCAAGCTCGGCAACTTCAACGGCCCGCTCAATCGGACGGTCAAGCCCGCGCTCTTCCTGAAGGAGTAGCCGGGTTCGGCAGCCGATCGAGCTGCGCACGACTTGCAGAGGCCGCACCCGCCGGGGTGCGGCCTCCGTCGTCAGAGAGGCAGGTTACTTGATGAGCGCTTCCCCGAGCGAACCGAACCCCCAACTCGATCGACCCCGTCTCGGCACGTGCGCCGGCGGCGCGCGGCGGACGATGGCCGAGTCTCGCACGGCGATGGGCGAGCTCGAGCGAACGTAGCGATGCCGAGCGTCCCCGCGATCGAGATCGATCGCCGCGTGCGCGCGGCGCAGGGCGCGCTCGCCGGCGCGGACCCGCCGGTCGACCTGCTGCTGATCGTGCAGAAAGCGGACCTGTTCTACCTGAGCGGCACCGTCCAGCAGTGCCATCTGGCGCTGCCGGCCGAAGGCTCGCCCCGCCTGCTGGTCCGAAAGGTGCGGGAGACCGCCCAAGCCGACTCCCCGATCCGGGACATCGTCCCGTTGCGCAGCTTCCGGGAGCTTCCCGGGCACGTCCGGGCTCTCTGCGGGGAGCCCCCGTGGCGGATCGGCATGGAGCTCGACGTGCTGCCGGTCGGCCTCTGGGAGACCTATCGGGGGGTGTTCGGCGACGATGCGGAGATCGTCGACTGCTCGCCCGCGCTCCTGGCGGTGCGCTCGCGCAAGAGCGAGTGGGAACTCGACCAGTTCCGCGACGCCGCCCGCATCCATCCGCTGCTGTTCGCCGCTCCGCTGCGCCGGCTGCTGGCCGAAAACATCTCGCCCTACGACCTGCAGGCGCGGCTGGAAGCGGAGGCGCGGGCGCTCGGTCACTGCGGCCTGGTGCGGCTGCGCGGCCTGGACGTGGAGACCGGCATCGGCATCGCGGTAAGCGGCCCGGACGGCGCGGCGCCGAGCCATTCGATGTTCCCGATCGGCGGCGCCGGCCCGCACGCGTGGGTGTCCCATGGCGGCACGCGCGTCCCGCTCCGGCGCGACGTGCCGATCATCCTGGACTTTCTGATGAGCACCACCGGCTACCACGTCGACTGCTCGCGCATGGCGGTGCGCGGCGCCTTTCCGGATCGGGCGGCATCGATCCTCGATCGCATCGGCCATCTGCTGCGCGGCATGGAGAGCCGGCTCCGGGCGGGCGCGCGGCCTGCGGAGATCTACCGGTCGGCGGTGGAGGAAGCCGCCGCTGCGGGGCTGGGCGAAGGCTTCATGGGGCCGGCCGGCTATCGGGTGAGCTTCGTGGGACACGGCGTGGGGCTTGAGGTCAACGAGCTGCCGGTGATCGGGCCGCGCGCCGACCAGCCGCTGCAGGCGGGCAACGTGATCGCCCTGGAGCCGAAATACACCGACCCGGAGTATGGCGTGATCGGCATCGAGAACACCTACGCCGTCACCGAGGACGGCGCCGAGCAGCTCACCACCGCAACCGAAGCGGTCGTCGCCGGGTAAGGGCGATGGTCTCCGTCGCGGTCCCTGCGCTGCGCGCGTACGTCACCGGCCTCCTGCGCGCCAAGGGCGCGCCGGTGCGAATCGCTGCGGTCGTGGCCGAGTCGCTGGTGCTTTCCAACCGGCGCGGCCACGACTCGCACGGCTTCATCCGCGTGGCGCAGTACTGCGACTGGATCGACCGGGGCTGGATCGACCCGGCGGCCGAGCCGGAGCGCGTGGTCGACCGGCCGCACGTGGTGCAGGTCGACGGCCATTTCGGGTTCGGGCAGTACGTCGGCCGGGCCGCCACCGACTGGGCGATCGACAAGGCGCGCGGCGGCCACTGCGTGCTGGCGATCCGGCGCTCCGCGCACTTGGGACGCATGGGCGAGTTCATGGAGCAGGCGGCCGGGGAGGGGCTGGTCTGCTTCTCGTTCACCAACACGCACGGCGGCGGTCTGGTCACCGCCCCGCACGGCGGCTGCCAGCGCCGCCTGTCGGCCAATCCGCTGGCCGCCGGCGCGCCGCTGCCGGACGGACCGCCGATGATGATGGACATCGCCACCTCCTCCGTCGCGGCCGGCAAGGTGAAGGTCGCCGTCGCGCGCGGGGAGCCGTTGCCGGCCGGCCATCTGGTCGACGCCGGCGGCCGGCCTTCCACCGACCCGAACGCGTACGACGCCGATCCGCCGGGCGCGCTGCTGCCGTTCGGCGGACACAAGGGCTACGCCCTGGCGATGTTCTGCGAGGTGCTGGCCGGCGCGCTTACCGGCGCCGGATGCAGCACGACCGACGTGGACCGGGTGGCGAACGGGTTCCTGGCGCTGTTCCTCGACCCGGCCGCGTTCTGTGGCGAGGACTTCTATCGCGCGGAGCTGGCTGCGCTCATCCCGCACGTGAAGTCGTCGCGGCCGATGGCCGGTCACGACGAGATCCTCTACCCGGGCGAGCCCGAGGCGCGGGCGGAGGAGGAGCGCAGCGAAGCGGTCGCGATCGAAGCGTCGACCTGGGAACGGACCGCGAACCTCGCGCGTTCGCTGGGCGTGACGCCGCCGGCGACCGACCGGAAGTAAGGGCCGGGAGTGAGTCGATCCTGCCGGCACGATGCCGGGCGAGGGTCAGATTCCGGCCACCGTGTGCTCGGCCAGCCAGTCGACGACCGCCCGCAGTGCGGCGGCGGAGTCGGCGCCGGCCGCCTGCGCTTCGTTCCAGATCGCCGACTGGCGGTGGGCGCTGGTCCCTTCGGCCAGGATGCCGCGCGCCCGCTCGACCTCCTGCGCGCAGCCGAAGTGGTCGGCGTCTTCGCTCACCAGGTCGAGCAACTCGGACAACAGCTTGTCGTAGGAGACCACCTCGCCTATGCCGAAGTCGACCAGGCCCGCATCGCTCCCGTACCGCTGCGCGCGCCATCGGTTCTCATTGACCAGCAGGCGGGAATAGATGCGCCAGCTCTGGTTGTTGCGCCGCAGGCGGTAGAGCATCCGGCACAGGCAGCGGAACAGCGCGGCGATGCAGAGGGCGTCCTCCAGCCGCGTACAGACGTCGGTGACGCGCATCTCCAGCGTGGGAAACCGCGCGCTGGGGCGGATGTCCCACCACAGCTTGGTCGCGTCCTCGATCAGGCCGGCGGCGACCATGGCGGCGACCGTCCGGTCGTATTCCGCAGCGCTCCGGAACGGGTCCGGGAGCCCTGAGCGCGGCAGCTCGTCCAGGACCGAGAGCCGATAGGACATCAGCCCCGTTTCCGCTCCTGCCCAGAACGGCGAGGAGGTCGACAGCGCCAGCAGGTGGGGGAGAAAGTACGCAGCCTGATTCATCAGATCGATGCGCAGCTCGGGATCTTCGATGCCGACGTGCACGTGCATGCCGCAGGTGAGCAGCCGGCTGGCGACCAGACGCAGGTCCTCCGCGATCTGCGAGTAGCGGTCGGCCGCGGTCGGCTTCTGCTGCTGCCACATCCCGAACGGATGGGTGGCGGCGGCGACCAGCGCACAGTCGAAGCGGCCGACGATGCGCTCCACGGTGCCGCGCAGGTCGGCAAGCTGCCGGCGCGCCTCGCCGGGATCGCGGCAGACGCCGGTGGCGACCTCGATCTGCGAGCGCAGGAATTCCGGGCCGACCGAGCTGCCGAGCGCGGAGCGGCACGCCTCCATCATCTCGGGGAGCGGGTCGGCGGCCAGATCGCGGGTGGTGCGATCGGTGAGGAGGTACTCCTCCTCAATGCCGAACGTGAAGCTGGGTTCGGAGTAATTCATGCAGGCGGTGTCCGGTTGGTTTCTCTTTGATAGGATCGTGCGGTGCGCGGACGCTCCCGGTCGATCGAGTCACCGGCGTAAGTCATGGCAGACCAGCTAACCGGCATCGACCGCAACCTCACCAGCTACGGCGATCCCGCCTTCAGCCGCTTCATTCGCCGTGCGTTCCTGGCGTCGCAGGGGTTCGACGGCGCGGATCTACAGCGTCCGGTGGTCGGTATAGCGGATACGTCGAGCGATTACAACACCTGCCACGCCCACATGCCGGCGCTGGTCGAGGCGGTGAAACGGGGCGTCCTGCAGGCCGATCGAGGCGCAGACCTCGACCTGATGGCCGTTGAGCCGGAAGGCCGGACGGGGACGCCGGAAAGCGGATAGACTGCGCTCCGTCATGCCAAACATCGCCCTGATCGGCGCCGGCAGCGTCGTCTTCGCCCAGAAGCTCATCAGCGACATCCTGCAGCGCGACGGCATCGGCGCGCCCGAGTTCCGTCTGATGGACATCGACCCTGAGCGGCTGCGGATCGCCGGCATCGCCGCCGAGAAGACCGCACGCGCGCTCGACAAGCCGGCGACCGTCCGCACCACCGGCGATCAGCGGGAGGCGATCCGGGAGGCCGACTACGTGATCTGTTGCGTACAGGTCGGCGATACCGAGACGATCCGGCAGGACTTCGACATCCCCGCCCGCTACGGGCTACGCCAGACCATCGCCGACACGCTGGGGATCGGCGGCATCTTCCGCGCGCTGCGCACCTATCCGGTGATGATGGAGCTGGCGGAGAACATCGCCTCGGTCGGAGCGCCGCGCTGCCTGCTGCTCAACTACACCAACCCGATGGCGATGAACATGCTGGCGGTGCTGCGCGCCCGCAACATTCCGGCGGTCGGCCTGTGCCACAGCGTGCAGGGCACCGCGGCCAAGCTCGCCCACATCGCCGGCGTCCCCGAGGATGAGGTGCGCTTCCGCTGCGCCGGCATCAATCACATGGCGTTCTATACCGAATTCCGCGTCGGCGGCCGCGACCTGTACCCGGTGCTGTGCGAGCGCCTCCGCGACGATCCGGACGGGCTCGGCCGCACCGTGCGCTTCGAGATGCTGCGGCGCACCGGTTACTTCGTCACCGAGAGTTCCGAGCACCAGGCCGAGTACACGCCGTACTTCATTCACCACGGCGACCGCGTCATCGACCGCTACCGCGTGCCGCTGAACGAGCTGCTCCGGCGTCGCGACATCCAGGTGGCAAGCTGGGAGCAGCAGCGGCGCGAGTTCTCCGACCCCGACCATGGGGTAGATATCCAGCCGCTGAGTCACGAGTACGGATCGATCATCATCGAGTCGATCGAGACCGGCGTGCCGGCCACGATCCACGGCAACGTGCTCAACCGAGGTCTGATCGACAACCTGCCGGCGGACGCCTGTGTCGAGGTGGCCTGCCACGTGGACGGCGCCGGCTTGGCGCCGGCGGCGTTCGGCCGCCTGCCGACGGTACTCGCCGGCATCGTCGGCAGTAACGTCGCCGTGCAGCTCGCCGCCGTGGAGGCGGCCGAGTCACGCCGGCGCGAGGCGGTCTATCACGCCGCCATGCTCGATCCGCACACCGCCGCCACCCTCACTCTGGACGACATCTGGCGGGTCTGCGATGAGATGATGGAGGCGCAGGCAGACCTGCTGCCGGCCTTCCACCGATAGATGGCGCCGGCAGGCGGCCCGCTCTGACCGTTCTCACCGTCCGTTCGCCGCTGGTGGCCGACGTGCTGACCGGCGCGGGTCTGTTCGTGTTGACGCTCCTGTGCGTGCTTGCTGCGGTGCGCGCCGGTGCCGGCCTGCCGGTGACGCCGGCGGACTCGCCGCCGCAGGGGCCGCCGCCGGCGGCGTTGGCAAAGCGGTGTTCGCGTCCGTCGAAGTGCAGCGCCGGGCGGTAGTGCGCGGACATCTCGCGGAAGCTCACCGGCGCGTAGTGGCAGATGAAGCTGCGGCGCCACTCGCCGGCGGAGGCGTTCGGCCGCGATCCGTGCACGATGCTGCCGCCGAAGAACAGCACGTCGCCAGGATCGAGCAGGACCGGCACCGGCGTCACCCCCGCCGGCGGCCGCACGAGGTGCGTGGTAAAGCTCTCCTCCGGGTCGGCCTCTTCCGGACACGCCACCTCCATCGTGTGGGTGCCAGGACAGACGTACAGGCCGCCGTTCTCGGGATACGAGCGGTCGACGGCGGTCCATGCTGCGATGCAGGTATACGGCCGCACGCGCAGGTAGTAGTTGTCCTGGTGCAGCGCCTGGCCCTTCGCGCCGGGCGGCTTGAAGTAGAACATCGACTGCGCCGCGATCGGCTCCGCGCCCATCAGGGCCGCCAACACCGCCTCGATCCGCGAATCGAGCAACATGCGCAGCGCCAGCGAGTCGAAGCGGTGCGGCTGCATGATGCGCGGGAAGCGCAGCAGCGGATCGCCGCTGTCGGGGTCGGGGCTCCAATGCCTGGCGATCGGCGTCCCGGCCGCGGCGATGCCGGCGAACCGTTGCGCGCAGGCGGCGATCTCCTTCCTTTCCCACAGCCTGCGGATCACCAGAAAGCCGTCCGCGCGCCACCGCGCCAGTCGCTGAGCGCGTACCGCCGCCGTCATGGCGACGCCTGCACCGCGTACAGCGATCCGATGCCGCCGCCGGCGATGATGCGTCGCGCGTCGATCTTGACCGGCTCGCGCCGCTGGGCGAACGCCATCATCAGATGGACGCCGCGCCGCTCGGCGGCCTGCGCCAAGCGCTCGAACCGATCAGGATGCGCGCAGGCCGGCTTCTCCGCCATCACGTGCACGCCGGCGTCCAGCAGCGGTTCGACAGATACGCCCATCGCCTGGACTCTACCAGAGCGGTGCGGCGCATTGTTCATTACACAGGGGTTGCAAGGATCAGCCGCACGTGTCAAGACGGGCAGGTCGTCGCAGGACGCGCTTCCGCCCGGGTCAGCTACTCCGCGGAGAAATGAGATGAGAATGACGGCTTGCGGTAGATCGCCTCCAAGCCCAGCAAGCGCATCAGCCGGCGCACCCGGTGGCGGCCGACCGACACCCTCCCGTGCCAGATGGCGCGCCATCCGGCGGCTACTGTAGAACGGGAAGCGCAGGTACCGTTCGTCGATGCGTCGCATCAGTGTCAAGGTCTCGGCGCTCTGCCCGACCGGCGTGTAGTACAGCGCCGAACGACTCAGCCCGAGCAGCACGCATTGACGGCTCAAGCTCAAGCCTTCGTGGTCGCCGTCGATCATCATCCGACGCTCCGCACGGCTCAGCGCGCGAGCCCACGTGCTAAAAAATCGCGCTCCACGGTCAACTCGCCGATCTTGGCGTGCAGGTCATGGATGGTCGCTGCGTGATCGGCTGGCGGGCGGCTGGCGCCGCCCGCGAACAGTTCCTGCATGCCGTCAACCGCCTGCCGCTTCCACCCGCTGACTCCTATCCAGTTTTCCAGGACCACCTCAGCTCACCTCTGACAAACGCTTGGCCCGCGAGCAGTCGTAACTCCCTCTCGCCGTGATCGCAGTCGATGGCAATTCGCGCTCGGCGCCGTGCTCGGCAAGACCACGCCGCGCGTCCGCCGCGTCACGCTGCACTACGACGACGGCACGGGCTGTACAGGACATCGGCGCCTGAACCGCAGTACCATCTGCCCGTGAGACCGCCGGCTTCCTCGAAGGTGACGACCATGGCAATCGCGTTTCCGCAGATTCCGTACGGCTGGGCCGACTTCGAGGCGATCCGCACCGAGCGCTGTCTCTACGTGGACAAGACGCGCTTTCTGCACGAACTGGAGCGGGTGCGCTACGCCTTTCTGATCCGTCCCCGCCGGTTCGGCAAGTCGTGCTGGGTGTCGCTGCTGGCGAACTACTACGATCGCACGCGAGCCGACCGGTTCGAGGCATTGTTCACCGGCACCGAAATCGGACGGCAGCCGACCGCCAACCGCCACCGGTACGTCATCCTGCGCTTCGACTTCTCGGCGTTCGACGACACCCCGGAGACCCTGCGGGACCGGTTCGAGTATTACTGCTTCCAGCAGCTCCGCTACGCGCTGGAGACCAACCCCGACCTGTTTCCCGAGGCGGCGGTACGGCGCATCCTGGCCGCGCCCGCCATCGACACGAAACTGAACGAGCTGTTCCTGCACACCAGCAAGCACGACATCCCGCTGTACGTGCTGATCGACGAGTACGACCACTTCGCCAACACGATACTGGCGTACCGCGGGGCGGAGGCGTACGAGTCGTTCACCCACGGGGGCGGCTTCTACCGCAACTTCTTCGCCACCCTGAAGAGCGGCGCCGGACACGGCGGCGGCGTGGAGCGGTTGTTCATCACCGGCGTGTCGCCGATCACCTTGGACGACGTGACCAGCGGCTTCAACATTGGCACGAACCTCAGCCTGGAGCCGGAGTTCAACGAGCTGCTCGGCTTCACCGAGGCGGAGGTGCGTTCCGTACTGGAGACGTACCGGGAATGCGGCGTGCTCGACCGGGACGTAAACGTCGCCCTGGACTTGATGCGTGAGTGGTACGACGGCTATCGCTTCGCCGAGGAGGTGGATACCGATGTCTACAACACCGACATGGTGCTCTATTTCCTGGATCGCTCCATCCCGAACCGACGCGGGCCGCGCGATCCGATCGACACCAACGTGCGCATCGACTACGGCAAGCTGCGCCATCTGCTGGTGACCGGGCGCCGGCTCAACGGCAACTTCGACCTGCTCCGGCACGTCATCGCCGATGGTTGGGCGGACACCCCGATCCACGCCGGCTTCCCGCTGGCACGCCTCGGCCGGCGGGAGAACTTCCTCTCCCTGATGCACTATTTCGGACTATTGAGCATCCGCGGGGCGCCGGAGGGCGTGCCGCGGCTCGGCATCCCCAACCAGACCGTGAAGCGGTTGATGTACGGCTATCTGCGCGATGCGTGGGACGATCTGGGTGTGTTCGCGGTGGACTTCTACGACCTGCTCCGGCTGACCCACGAGATGGCGTACCGGGGCGCTTGGCGGGAGGCGGTGGAGCATCTCAGCGGCGCGGTGGCGCGGCAGACGGCGATCCGTGATTACCTCGAGGGTGAGAAGGTGGTGCAGACCATCTTCGCGGCGTACCTGGGGCTGACGGACCACTTCGTACTGCACACGGAGCGGGAGTTGAACAAAGGGTATGCGGACCTCTACCTGGAGCCGTTCGCGGCGCGCTATCCCGGTATCGGCTACGGCTACGTGATCGAGTTCAAGTACCTGAAGCGGAGTGAGAAGCTGGACGAGTCACGGGCGACGGAGGCTGGACGGGAGGCGATGGACCAGCTACGGGCGTATCTGGCGGACGAAGGTCTGCGGCGCGACCCGAGCGTGCGGCACGTCGGCTTGGCGGTGGTGTTCCACGGCTGGGAGATGGTGTGGTGTGAAGCGGTGGAGTCGCCGTGAGGGGACTCGACAGGGGCGTGTCTCCGACCATAGGAGGGACGGCCTGTCCCACTTGATTCAGCTTCTATCGGTCAATTCCGCCTGCGAGAGTTTGCAAGAGGCTCGTACTGAACGGATCGTTTCGTGCCGTCACACACAGGCCGCTGCTGTCTTCGATGGCCAAGGTCGACGAGCCCGATTCAGGAGAGCCGAACTCAGGAGAATATAGCCATGCAACGATTCACCGTGTCTCGCGATGACCGTTACCACGAAGCGTGGCCCGGCATCTGCATCGCCGCCAACGGCAATCTGGTGTGCTGCTACGCCGAAGCCGACCGGCACGGGGGCGGCGCCGTACCCAGCGCGGTCGTACGTCTGAGCGACGACGAAGGTGCCACGTGGTCCGAGCCGATCGTGGTGGATACGCTGATGGACCGCCCCGAGTCCGGGTACCTGATGTGCCGATCGGTCATCAGGCTGCAGGACGACTCGCTGCTGCTCGGGGCCGACTGGAACAAGACCGACACGCTACGCGGCCCGTCGGAGCGCTGGTACGCGCACCGCGGCCTGCCATGGGACTGGAGCTTCGATCCGGCAAACGGCGTGCTCCGGGAGGCGTGGCTGTACCGCAGCGCCGATCACGGGGCCACCTGGAGCGGGCCCGAGCGCACCGGCTGCATCACCGCCAGCCTCAACCTGAAGCAGGTGAGTGATGGCACCGTATTCCTGTCAGGCTCCCACTTCCACGTAGCCGGACTGGAGAACGTGCAGGTGCTGTACCGCTCCGAGGATGCAGGCCGTACCTGGTCGGACGCGATTCCGGTGGTCGCGGACCGCCGCTTCAGCAGCGCCGAGGGAGATATCGTGGAGATGCCCGGCGGTGAACTCGTCATGTACATCCGCAGCGAGGACAATCCGGCGGGCACCGGCATGAAGGCGATCTCCCGCGACGGAGGCAGGAGTTGGGAGGGTCCGTACGCCGCCGGTTACTGGCCGATCAACGGCCGCGTCAACGCCGGGGTGCTCTCCAGCGGCGAGGTGCTGGCGGTGCATCGCGTAGGGGGATTCAGGCCACAGCATTGGTTCGGCTTCTTCGTGGAGCGCGCGGACACGGCCCTGACCACCACCCCCAACCGGCCGGCAGCACGGCTGAACCCACCCGCGGATAGCTGGGGCATGATCGACGACGATACCAGCCCGTTCGCGGATCAGGGCTACGGCGACTGGGTGGAACTGCCAGGTGGCGACGTTTACGTGGTCAATTACATTGTGGATTCCGCGCCCGTGGACCGGCCGCAGATTCGCGGCTACCGGCTGAGCCGCGACGAGCTGTTCTCGCCACGGCGGCGTCTGACCATCGATTTCGCGCCGCCGCAGTACCGCCGCGGCAAGGTGGCCGGCCAGGCCGGATGGGTGCGGCAGATCCCCGAGCTGTGGCGCACCACCGAGTGGCTTGAGCAGGTCGATTATGGGCCGCTGGGCAACAACGTCGTGATCGAAGGCGAACGCCTGACCGGTTCGCGCAACATCGGCGGCCTCGAGGAGGTCGTGCGGCGCGACGTCGGGCCCTACGACCTGGAGCGCGAAGCCGTGGAGATGACCGTCACGCACCGCGGTCGCCAGCGCGTGGCGATCCTGCGCATGGATGATCAGGATGCCGACACGATCGTCGAGCTGCGCAGCGATTGGGTGTACGGGGACCTGTGGGCGCGGGACAATCGCAGCGTTCCCTATCGGTCCGGAATCCTGGTTGGCGATGACTGGTGGCGCACCACCATCCGCCTCGCCGCTGGCCGCGTGGAGATAGCGACGCAACGCCGGGACGCCGGCACCCGCGCCGGACGCGCAGCTCGCTGGGCCACGGTGGTGCCCGACGACACGTACCATCATCACTCGGCGTTCGCCGCCGTCGTCGCGGGGTTCGGCGATGCGGGCGGTTTCTACGTGGACGACATCACTATCGACGTCAGCGGCGCATCATCAGCAGGAGGATGATTGCGGCTGATCGTAGCGAACGGCGAACGGTTCTTCAGTCAGCATCGAGAATCGCCGTTCCTCAACGTTTCCGGGCGGTCCAGAGCGCCGAGACGATGAACTCGAACAACTCTTTCTTCGAGTTTCGCTTCCGTATCGCCCGACAGCGTATCCGCTCGAATCCCAGTCTATCGAGCATTGCCGCATAGAGCTTCTCGACGGGCAGGAGCACGCCGTAGAAGGTCGAATTCCCGACGATATAATGTACCTTACTGCCTTCGTGCAGCACGGAAACCAGCGAGTTGAAGTGTGCCCACATGTCGTCAAAGTACTTCGCCACGTAATTCGCCAGAATCTTTCCATTCCTGTTGTCGTGATGGGCAATCCTGTCCAACGCCTCGTCGAGCAGCGCGTTCCGCAATGGCTCCCGAGGTCGTTCCCAATCGATCAGCCTGCTGGTCGCGACGCCCCAGGTTCCGCCGATTGCCAGCCAGTCCAGCTCGCCGGCATCGCGACCACTGCCCAGAAATCCAAGCCAGTACATGTACGGGCGCAGCTCGCGAATATACGACATCCGATTGGCATACGGCGGGGACGTAATCACCAGATCATAGGGGCCGGTTATCGCCTCTTGCAGCTTCCTGGAATCGCCCAGAACCACGTGCCCCGTGCCTTCCGGGTTCTCCGCCGCCCCCGCAAGCACGAACTTCGCGTCTTCCTCGAACACATGGACCGGGTCGATCCCTAACGGGAGGTGCAACTGTCTATCATCTCGGAACGACATGGATTGGTGATCGAAGGCCGCGTTCGAGAGTTCTATCAGCGTCCTGCAGAATGCTACCAGCAGAAGGTCGCGTTCTGGCGAATTCTCGCTGCACTCGGCTTCTATCGCAGCTCGCAATCGGCACAGGAAGTCCAGCGCGGCCGGTGACCACCATCTTTCGATGTTGTGGATCGGCGGCGGCTGTACCGACTCCGCATCTTCGCGTTTCACGGCTTCAGTCACGCGATCGCAAGTCTCTCGCGTCGAAGCGATCGTCGCTTTCGGGTATTTTGCGGTCTTCGCCCGACCGAGCCAGACGAGGAAAGGGTTGATGTCCGTCGTGACGCCCATATGCCCGTGACACGCTGCGCTCAGGGCGGTCGTCGCGGTTCCGCAGAACGGGTCGAGTATGCGCATTGGCTTCCGGTACGTGCCCATGAGTTCGTCCACGATCTTCACGGAATACGCAGGAGTCAGCCGCAGCCAGCCATGTCGTCCCGTCTCCGCATTGAATTTGTGGGTGTAGTCGGCTCTTTGGCGGAGCGTTTCGTGCGCGAATGCACTCATTTCGGCGTTGGCGTCAGGAGGGCGGAAAGGATGGTGCCGATCTCGTTGCGAAGTGTGGAACTGTTGCGCTCGAAGAACGCCTCCAGATCATATCCGATGATGTCGCGCATGAAGTCGTATGTCGATAACAGGGGATTCATAGCGCCGACAACACCGGTCACGACCGACCACTTCGCGGCTCGGTATCGGAGCAGAACATCGCCGTCGATTTGTCCAGACAATATCACGGCACACGGGAGATACCTTTTGGTATATGCCGTAGCGGCATTGGCGAGGTCGGCGTTCTGGCGCTTCGAGTCCTTGCTCTTGTAACCTTGCCGAACCTCGAAAACGGCGCCAGTCAGGCTTTCGAATACATTATGGTCGACATCCAGTATCTTCGCGGAATCGGTCATCCACCAAAGGAAACGGCTCCGTTTGTCCTTGTCGCCGATCTTGTCGATCGGCACCCGTCCATCTAGATACGATGTTCGTTGCCGTCCACTGGGCAATGTGACCCGATATGACCAAGTAACATCTTCTTCCGATAATCCGAATGAATCCTTTGATTACCCGGCGAAACAGCTTCTCGCATCCGATTCCGATCTGCCGGTACACACTCGTCATACCTCCGGCAGCCTTGTGTGCCGCGTACATCATCGGGTTGTCCAACCCGAACCAGCTATAGAAGGCATCTCCCTGATAGAGATGCTGGAACTGTTCCAGCGTTAGTCCATCCGTCTTTGCACCTCGGCCGAATTTCGGCTGGTAACGCGCGCAGACTCGAATCGCCTCGAGTACGATTTGCAGGTATTCGCGATCGGTACCGATCATGTGCGATGCCCGCACAGTATGGAGGATATCCCGTTGTGCAGTAAGCACGCGACCTTCTCGATGCGATTCCCGAACATGGCCTGTACTGTACCGCACGGTAGCGGATTGGTGCACCGGCGCTGCGCGCGCTATGCTGGCGGGTGGTGGGGGCGCCACCGAACGGGAGGTTTGCAGCGTGGATGAAGTCGCCATCGTAACCGGAGCGAGCCGCGGGATCGGCGCCGCGACCGCGCGCCTGCTGGCTGCGCGCGGCTACGGCGTCTGCGTGAACTATCGCACCGAGCCGGAGCAGGCGCGCGCGCTGTGCGCGGAGATCGAGTCCGCCGGCGGCCGCGCGGTCGCCGTGTACGCCGACGTCAGCCAAGCGGACGAGGTGGCGCGCATGTTCGCCGCGGTGGACGGCGAGCTCGGAACGGTCACGGCCCTGGTCAACAACGCCGCCATGCTCGGGCCGAGCACGCGGGTGGCCGACCTGAACCCGGCCGACCTGGAGCGGCTGCTGGAGGTCAACGTCATGGGCGTCGTCCATTGCACGCAGCAGGCGTTGCGACGCATGTCGACCGCGAACGGCGGCCGGGGCGGCGCGATCGTCAACGTCTCGTCGGGAGCGGCGTACGTGGGCGAGCCGGGGACCGCCGTCCATTACGCGACCACCAAGGGCGCGTTGAACAGCTTCACCATCGGCCTGGCTCAGGAGGCGATGGCCGAAGGCGTGCGCGTAAACGCCGTGAGCCCCGGCCCCATCCGCACGGCGATGCCCAGTGCGGACGCGCTGGAGCGCGCCGCGCACCTCGTGCCGGCCGGCCGTGCCGGCGAACCGGTGGAGGTGGCCGAGGCGATCGTCTGGCTGCTGTCGCCGGAGGCGAGCTTCGTGTCATGCGCAAACATCCGCGTGGCCGGCGGCAAGCCGTGACCGGCGCGCGGCCCAACATCCTGCTCGTCATGACCGACGAGCACGGGGCGCAGTTCGCAGGCACCTACGGCCATCCGTTCATCGCCACGCCGGGCATGGACCGGCTGGCGCGGGAGGGCGTCACTTTCGATGCCGCCTACTGCAACAATCCGCTGTGCGTGCCATCGCGGCTGTCGTTCATGACCGGCCGCTACACCCACCGGTGCGGCGGCTGGGACAACGCCACGGCGCTGCCGGTCGACGCGGTCACCTGGCCGTATCTGCTGCGCGCGCAGGGCTACGAGGTGGTGCTGTCCGGCAAGATGCATCTGCTTGGGCCGGACCGGCTGCACGGCTTCGAACGCCAGCTCGCCGTCGACCTGCACGCCGATCTGGTCCACCCGGTCTACCGCTGGGCGGAGGGCGTCCCGGAAGCGGCCGAGCCGTGGCACGGGGTGGTGCGCACCGGCTCGCGGGTGCCGGAGCACGGCCGCAGCTTCGCCGCCGAAGCCGGCGCCGGCTCGCCGATGGAGCGGGTCGTCGAGACCGGACCGGGGAGCACTCCAGAGATCGAAGCCGACGACTTGGCCGTAACGCGGGCGATCGAGTTCCTGAGCGCACGCGAAGGCGCGGATCGACCGTTCGCCCTGTGCGTGGGACTGATCGCCCCGCACTTTCCGTTCGTGGTGCCGGAGCCGTTCTTCTCCCAGTACTTCCCGGAACACGCGGACCTGCCGAATCTGCCGCCCGGCCATCTGGAAACCTTGCCGCCGTCTGCCCAACGGCTGCGCCGCGCGTTCGGGTTCCAAGGCCACACGGACGATCAGGTCCGCCGCGCGCGGGCCGCCTACTACGGGCTGGTGAGCTACGCCGACAGCAAGATCGAGGCGCTGCTCGACGTCCTGGACCGCACCGGCCTTGCCGAGAACACGATCGTCGTGCACACCAGCGACCACGGGGAGCTGCTCGGCGAGCATGGGCTCTGGCGGAAGATGTCGTTCTACGAGCAGTCGGCCCGCGTGCCGCTGCAGATACGCTGGCCGGGCCGCGGCGTCGCGGGCGAGCGGATCGCCGCCTGCGCCTCGCTGGTCGACGTCACGGCCACACTGGTAGATGCCGCCGGGGCGGCGCGGCCGGGGTTGGAGCTCGACGGACGCAGCCTCGCCGGCCTGATCGGCGGCTTGGCCGAAGCGATCGGCGCCTGGCCGGACGAGGCGTTCGCCGAGCACACCGCGCACGGCACCGACCGGCCGTGCGCCATGCTGCGCCGCGGCCCGTGGAAGCTCTGCATGTCGGGCGGCGAGGATGCCGAGACGGAACTCTACGACCTGATCCAGGATCCGGGCGAGTTCCGCAACCGCGCCCGCGATCCGGCGGTACGGGAGATCGAAGCCGAGCTGCGCGGCGCGCTGCTCGCCCGGTGGGACCCGGCGGCCGTCGACGCGCAGGTGCGCGCCCACCAGGAGCGGGTCGCCCTCATCCGCTCCGCGAGCCGCCCGGGACAACGACCGCTGTTCTAAAGCGTCCGTCCTTGCCGCTCCCGGTCAGGCGGCGACCGCCGGATCGGGCAGGATGGTCGCCCGTTCGAACAGCTTGCGGCCGCGCTCGGAGAGCTCCTCGAACTCGCGCGAGCCGACCCAGAGCGGCCGGGTCATGAGCGGGGCCGCCCAGCGCAGCGAATAGCAGATCACCATCTCCGGCCGCGGCGCGTCGGATCGATTCGGGGTGCCGCGGTGCAGCGCGCGCGGGTCCTGCACCCACAGCGTGCCGCGCTGCATGTTGATCCGCGTCCGGTGCGGGTACGAGCCGCTTTCGATGATGTCGTTGTAGTCGTCCTCGCGGCTCGGGTCGGCCAGGAACTGCGTGGACGGCAGGACCTCGAAGCTGCCGTTCTCCACGCCGGTGTCGACCAGCGGGAACTTGACGCCGAAGTGCGGCACCCGCGCCATGGCGACGTGCGGCGCCATGAGCTTGATGTCGCGATGCCAGTTCTGATGGATCGACCCGGGGTAGGGGGTGTTGGAGTGCAGGCACGTCACCAGGAAGTCGTCGGTCTCCCAGTACGCTTCCAGGAGCGCGAGCAGAGTCGGGTGCTCGGCGATCTCCGGACAGGCCAGTGCGCCCTCCCACGGCCACTGCATGGTGTAGCGGTTGGGGTGCTGCAGGCGGCCGCAGCCGGCACGAATGTCGCCCCGTTCGGGATGGCCCGGCTCATGCTCGCGGCGCCTGACGCGCTCCAGCATCGGCAGGAACGCCGCGTGGATGCGCTCGATCGTGGGGATGGGGATGGCGTCCTCCATCACCGCGAATCCGTTGACGTACAGCTCGTTGAGCAGTCGCTCGACTCGTTCCATGGCTCAGGAGCGTACCACGGCCGGCGGTTCGGTCGTCAGGCGAGCAGCGCGTCAAGTACCTCACCGAGGACGCTCACCGCCTCCTCCAACGCATCGGCGTCGATCACCAGCGGCGGCGCGATCTTGAAGAAGCCGCGGCCGGTGACGAAGCTCATGACGCCCCGCCGCACGCACTCCATGGCGACCGCGTCGGCAAGCTCGATCGCCGGCGCGCCGCTGTGGGGTTCCCGGAGCCGTATCGAGTGCCACAGTCCGCGGCCGTCGATGCGCTCGACGCGGCCCGGGTGCCGGCCGGCGATCGGCCGCAGCCACGCCGCCAGCCGCCCGCCCAGGTCGGCCGACCGGTGTACCAGGTCTTCGTCATCGAACACCTCCAGGTTCGCCAGAGCCGCGGCCATGCAGACCGGATTGCCGCCCTGGGTGCTGGACATCTCGCCCGGCGGAGCCAGGTTCATGACGTGCGCGCGCCCCTTGACCACGGACACCGGCAGGCTGGAGCTCACCCCCTTGCCCATGGCGATCAGGTCGGGAGTGATGCCGTAGTGCTCGAAGGCGAACAGGCGCCCGGTGCGTCCCATGCCGACCTGAATCTCGTCGACCGCTACCAGCACGGCATTCTCGCGTGCCCAGGACATCAGAGCCTCGACGTAGGCCTGCGGGTAGAGGGTGGTCGTGACGCTCGGGATCGACTCGAAGATGATGCCGGCGGTTCGCTCGGGGTCGACCCCGTGCTCGGCCAGATCGGCCGCGAATCCCCGTGACCGGGGGCTGCCCGGCAGCGGTAGCTGCGTCTGAAACACCCGTTCGCGCCGGATCGCGTCGATCGTCCCCGGCAAGCCCCCGGCGAATCGCGCTCCGAGGGTGCGACCGTAGAAGGTATCGCTGAACGACAGGATGCCGGACTTGTCCGGCGAGATCGACAGCCCGTGCCGGCGCATCAGGGTCAGCGCGCACTCGTTGGCCTCGGTTCCGGAGCAGAACGCGATCGCCCTGTCCAGTTCGCGCGGCTGCATGCGCGCGATCCGCTCGATGAGACGCGCCCGCACGTGCGACGGGAAGGCATAGGTAAACAGAAGCTGCGCATCGAGTTGCTCGCGCACGGCGCGGACGATGCGCGGATGGCCGTGGCCGGCGTTCGCGGCCGCGGCGCCGCTGGTCAGGTCGATCCAGCGGTTCCCGTACGGGTCCTCCACCTGGAAGCCCTGAGCGCGATGCCAGATGACCGGCGGCAGCCCCGCCATCGACTGCGGCTCCACGGCCCGCAGCCGCTCGATCGCGGCGATCGATGCGGGAACGGGAATCGGGGTGTGGATGCGGCGAAATCGCGTGGCGACCGGTTCGGTGGGGACCGGCTTCAGCTCGCTTACCTGCATTGCCATGATCGTCCTCGGTATCGGTTGTGTGCCCGCATTGTGACACGCCTCGGCTCCATGGTTCGACGCTCGGCGCCGCCCGAAGCTCGCTTCCAGATCACGCAGGTCCTTGGCGTGCCACGTCCAGAAGTTGATGACGTCGCAGTGGTCCAGGTGCGCCTTGACCGGCCGGGATAGCTGGTGCCGATAGAGGACGACCCACAGGTCCAGCGGGCGATCTCCGGAGCCAAGGCGGTCGCGCATCACGCGGACCTCGTCGGGGGTGTGCACGGCCGGCGCGGAGCCGCGCTTGTCGCTCTCGTCGTAGAAGAAGTCGTCCATCATCGCGCCGCAGATGTTCAGGTTGGCGCGGGCCAGGTCGACGACGCGCTGCACCTCTTGCGGGTCGGTGACCCCCGCTTCGTGCACGCAACTCCACACTACGCGCCGCAGCGGCCGGAACGACAGCGCGTACTGATCGTAGGGCGGCAGCGGCAGGGGCGTGCCGGACCGGTCGCGGTAGCGGACCATGATCAGATTGGGGACGCCCAGGTAGAACGCTCCCTCCGCCGGGGTCATGCGCGAGGTCCACCTCTTCTGCAGCACCGAGCCGGAGCTGTTCGAGCGGTTCGCCGGCTACCTGGCGGAGAACGACTATACGGTGATCGCTCTGCGCGATCTGGCCCGCTACGTCGACCCGCGGCAGCGGCCCGCGGATCCCGTATGCGCCGATCGAGGCGCGTGTCTGCGTACGCGCGCATGAGCTGACCTGCGAGCGCGCCGCCGGTCCGCCGGGCGCGCCGGCCGGGTGCCTGCGGTTCCGCTGGGCGCTGGCCAGCGATCAGCGTGGCCAGCGGCAATCGGCGTACCGGGTACTCGTAGCGAGCGCGCGCGAGCTGCTGCAGCCGGGCCGCGCCGACCTCTGGGACTCCGGTACGGTGGAGTCGCCGGAGCCGGCCGATCCGTACGTGACCTGCGAAGGCCGGCCGCCGGCCGGCGTCGCGACCGGCTGGTGGACCGTGCGCTCGCAAAGCCGTCCCGCCAGCTCTGCCGGCCCCCATATGTCGGCATGGCAAACGGCACGGCCGTCGTTCGCGCCGGTCCCCGGATCGACCGTCAGGTCGACGGCGCACCAGCCGGCGCGACAGCCGGTTTCAGGCGGCGCGGCGCGCGCGGTCGTCGCGTTTCCGCGGCCAGTGCAAGGAATACCTGTTGCACATGGTTTCAGACAAATATCTTCTTTATGGAAGACATTTGTCTATGATAGGTCGAGTGCCGGCGGCGGCGTCAACCCCCCGGCGCAGCCCCCTCCAGATAGCGGCGCACCTCGATCACCTTTCCCAGGATCCGTACCGCATCCGCGGCGGGCGCGATGGGATCGAACGCGGGGTTGGCCGGATGCAGCTCGATCCTCCCGGCGGCGCGCACCTTCAACCGCTTCACCGTCGCCTCGTCTTCCACCAGAGCGACGACGATGTCGCCGGAGCGGGCCGAGGACTGCCGGTGCACGATCACCACGTCTCCCGGCAGGATGGCGGCGTCGCGCATGCTGTCGCCGCGCACCCGCAGCGCGAACAGCTCGCCGCGGCCGGCGGACGACTGCACGGCGACGAACCCCTCGGGCTCCTCGACCGCCGTGGTGAAGGCGCCCGCCTGCACGCGGCCAATCAGAGGGATCAGGACGGTGGGGTAACCGGAGCCGGCCGGCAGCCGGTAGCCGCGCGCCTTGCCCGGCTCCTTGTCGAGCAGCCCGTCACGCACCAGCGCTTCCAGATACCGGCGCGCCGACTGTACGGCGCGGAAGCCGAAGTGCTCCTGCACCTCCCGGGTCGTGGGCGGCGAGCCGGCCAGGATGCGGTCGCGTACGAACAGGAAGATGCGGCGCCGGCGTCCATCGGAGCGCGACGAGATCTGACCGGCGTCCCGCATGGCGCCGATTGACAGACGGATGTCTTCTCTTGTCAAGCGGCCGGCGTCGAGCGGTTCAGGGGCCCGGCAGGTCGACCAGCGGGGCGGTCATAAGGATGTCCGGGTCGACGGCCACGCCGGCGGCGCGCACCTCCCAGTGCAGGTGCGGTCCGGTGGCCAGACCGGTGCTGCCCACGGCGCCGATCGTCTCTCCCGCTGCCACGTACCGGCCTTCCTGCACCGCCAGGCTTTGCAGGTGGTAATACAGCGAATAGACCCCGGGCAGATGCTCGACCACGACCGTAAGCCCGGTGACCATGCGGCCGCGGGCCATCACCACCGTACCGCCGCCGGCGGCGGCTACCGCCGTGCCGGCGGGAACGCCGAAGTCCACGCCGTTATGGATGGTGGTGTCGGTGCTGCCGTCGGCGTAGAGGTAGCGCCGGCGGTCGCCGAAGCCGGCGGTGCGCCGCGCGTCGCCCAGCGGCAGCCGGAGCGGTCCGAAGTGGGGCCGCGCGACCGGCCGCGAGGTGGTCAGGAGCAGCCGGAGAGCCAGCGACTCCTGCTGGCGGCGCGGATCGGTGGTGCGCCGCAGGTTCGAAAGCTCGGCGCTCAGCGGGATATCCTCGACGGCGAACGCGCGCTCGGCGATGGTGATCGACTGCTCGTGCAGCACGCGCGGCGCCTCCTGCGGGGCGCCGCCGGCGAATCGCGCGGAGATCGTCAGTCGCGCCGGTGCCGCCGGAGCGGTGCTGGGGATGCCGATCACCGCCGCCCAAGTCATTCCGGCCGGTCCCGAGCGCACCGCGAAGCCTCTGCCTGAGACGCGCTCTCCGTCCGCCAGCTCCACCGTCAGGTCGAGCGCCGCGAGCGGCTCGGCGCTCGTCACGGCGGCGCTCAGCGGATCCCCCGGCATCAGCGCGGCCGGCGTCCGCAGCACCGACACGGGCAGCGCCCGCGCTGCGTTCGACTGCGCCGCAAGCATCCCGGCGGCCAGGGCGAATCCGGCCGCCGCGGTCAGAATCCGCCGGCGACGCCGGCGGTTCGAGCGTTTGACGGCGATCAGCAGCGCTCGCGCAACCGGACGCCGGTCACCTGCAGCAGGTCATCGGAGCCGCCGGCCATCGATCAGAGCGGGTCGATCGGGTAGACCGGTCGGCCCAGGTTGCGGTAGCGGACCTGCGTCGGGTCGTGCACGCTCGGTTCGTTCACCGTGCGGATCGCGCCGGCGAACGGCTCGAAGTGGGCGCGGAAGTGCCCGGTCGACTTCACGCCGACATAGCGCATCCGTTGCGGGTGGAGCCCCAGGCTCCGCGCCAGCGCGGAGTCGAACGGCTGGTCGCGGTAGGTGACGATGATCACGTGCACGCCGCTGGTGCGCACGTGCGCGGACGGTCCGAGCGTGGTGGAAAGCCCCGCGTTCATCGGCCCGTCGTAGGTGTAGGCGCCGTCGGAGACCGCGACCACCTGCCACTCCGCTTCCACCGGCCGGCCCTGCGCCGGGACCGACTTGCCGCCCACCGCCAGGCGCACGGTCGCGCCGGCGCCGGCGCGGTGGCAGGCGAGCGCGGCCTGCGGATCGACGATGTAGAGCACGCAGGCATCGTCGAGCGCGCGCTCGACGAACGTCCGCAGCATGCCGGTGCTGTCTCCGGGGGCGCCGCCGCCGCAGTTGTCGTTGCTGTCGGCGATGACGATCGGGTAGGGGCCGGTCGAGCCGATCTCGTCGAGCACTTCGGCGGTCGTCGGGACGGACGTCTGCCAGTCGGCGCGCCGCGCGAAGATCCAAGCCGCCAACTCGTCGGCGCTGCGCTGCGCCAGCGCCCGATCGCCGTCGGCGATCACGGAGACCGAGGCGCCTACGTGGGGCGCGTCGGCCAGCGGAAAACAGGTGGAGATCGACGCATACAGGATGCCCGGGCGCTCCTCCAGCTCGTGCAGGCGCTCGATCGCCTCCCGCATCGGCGGATGGGCGGTGATCTGGTTCTTGCCCCAGATCATCGGCAGCGGCGCCAGCGCCAGCGCCGGCCGCACGCCGTCGCGCAGCACGCGCGCCATCAGGTCCGCGCACTCCCGTCCGCGCTCGGCCTGATCGACCTCGGGGTAGGATTCGCGCACGATGATCCCGTCCGCGTGCTCGACCATTTCCGCCGAGACGTTGGAGTGGATGTCGAGCTGGACGATGACCGGCGCGGCGCCGGCCGCCCGGCGCACGGCGCGCAGGATGGCGCCGTCGGCGTCGTCCTCTCCCTCCGCTACCATGGAGCCGTGCAGCTCCAGCAATACGCCGTGGACAGCGCCCACGCCGTGGACGGCGCCCGCGGCGGCGATCCGGTCGACCAGCTCACGCACCAGCGCGGCGAAGTCGGCCGCCGGCAGCGGACCGCCGGGGTGAGCCTCCCAGTAGATCGTCGGCAGTAGCTCGAACCCGTGGTGCTCGCCGCCGTCGATGAAGCCGCCGACCGGAGTGTTGGTGCCCCGGAAGGACGTGAAGAGGTCTTCGCCGCGCACGTACCCGAACCGCTCCTCGGCGCTGGCGATCGTGGTCGGGACCGGGCTGAAGGCGCTCGTCTCATGGGCGATGCATCCGAATGCGATCCGTTCGCGCGCCATCAGATCACCGCCACCGGGGCGGCGGCGGCGTGCGGCCGAGCCCGCAGTCCTTCGGCCACCCGGGTCAGGATCACTACCGCCGCGGCGATGCCGGCGGAGGCGACGGCGAACACCACGCCGTAGGCGACCGACGGCTGGCCGCCGAGCGCCAGGCCGGCGTCGCGGATCAACCCGCCGGCGGCGATGCCGACTCCGCGAAACACCACCTGGGCGATCGTCCACAGGCCGAGCTGCGCGCCGGCTTCCCGGTCCGTGGTCATGGCCGCCATCAGCGAGAGCCCTCCGAAAGTATACACGCCGAAGCCCGCACCGTAGGCGATGAGCGCGGGTATGACCAGCACTCCCGCCCGGGCGAACGCCGCCGCCGCCAGCAGCGCCATACCGGCGGCCATGCAGCAGAGCCCGGCGCCGGCGATGCCGCCCTGCCGCTGCGGAGGACGGTTGCGCCACAGCGCCATGCTTGCCACCAGCGTCAGGAGCGTGGGCACCAGCCACACCGCGTTGAGGCGCGTGGTCTGTCCCAGGCTCAGATCCAACACCTCCGCCCCGAACGGCTCCAGGATCGCCTCCTGCAACCACGCCGCGGCGGCGGCGACCGACAGGAAGAGGAAGAACCGGAGCTTGCTGCGGTCGCCGAGCAGGGCGCGCAGGCGTTCGCCGATCGGCCGGTCGTGAGGTCGCAACGGCTCGCCGGCAGCGCGCAGCTCGTCCTGCACGCGGCGTTCCACGCCGGCGATCGACAGCAGCCAGAACGTGCCGCCGGCAGCCGCGGTCAGGGCCACCAGGCGCCAGAACAGGCGCAGTTCGTAGTGCTCCATCAGCAGGCCGAACCCCAGAGCCGCCAGCGGAAAGCAGGCGATCAGCACCGTCTCCACGATCGCGATCGCCAGTCCCTGTTGCTCGGCCGGCGCGGAATGGCGCACCAGCGCCAGGAAGGGGCTGCCGGAGATCAGTCCGCCGACGCCGTAGGCGAGGAAGCCGGCGACTACCATCAGCCAGCCGGGGACCGCCTGTCCCCGGCCGAACCAGGCCAGACTGACGCCGATCAGCCCCAGCCCGGTCATCATCAGCGCGCGGCCGGCCCAGATGAAGCGCGTCCGGCCGTACGGCGCGGCGGCCGAGGTGTCGCTGCGCGCGCCGGCCCACAGGCTCAACGGCGACAGCAGGTAGCGCAGGCTGAGCAGCAGCGCCACCGGCCACGCCATGAAGCCGAAGTGGGTGATCAGGATGCGGTTGAGCACGCTGGAGACCAGCACGTCGCTCATGGCCGATCCGACGTGGAAGCTGCCGAGCCTGAGCGTACGCAGGGTACGGAACCGGCGCGCCGCCGCGGTCGGGCCGGCGGGTCCCTGGCGACAGCGGTCCTCGGCACGGCGGTGAGGCGGACGGTCGAGCGGCGGCATCGGTCCTTCATTCTATGACGCCGGGCCGCACCATCGGTAGTATCGCTCCGTGGCGCAGCTCACCGTCGCGGCCGGTCGGTGCGCGATCGGTCCCGCGGTGGAGACGAACCGTGCGGCGGTCGCGCGGCGCGCCTCAGTCCCAGGCGGCCATCTCGGCGCGCAGATCGGCGGGAATGCCGTCCGCGCAGGCGCGCAGGGCGTTGTCGAGGTGGGCCGTCGTGCGGGCGCCGAACAGCGTGCTGCCGACCGACCGGTTGGCGACCACCCAGGCGGCCGCCAGGTAGACCATCGATTCGCCCAGCTCGGCCGACTTGGCGCGCAATCGCTCGACGACGCGGAAGTTACGTTCAGAAAAGTAGACATCACAATGGCCCGGAATCACGTGGAAGCGGGTTCGCTCCGGCAACGCGTCGCGGTCGGGGGTATACTTGCCGGCCAGAAAGCCGGCGCCGAGCGGGCTGTAGGCCAGGAAGGTGATCTCCTGCTCCGCGCACACCGGCATGCTGTCGCGCTCCTCTTCGGGGCGAGCCAGGTTGTAGATGTTCTCCACGATCTCGATGCGCGCGTAGCCTCTGGCGGCGCTGATCGCCAGCGCGTCGCGGAGTTGCGCGCCGGTGAAGTTGCTGCAGCCCAGCGCTTGCGCGCGGCCGTCGGATACGGCCCGATCAAGCGCGTCCAGGGACTCGTCGAGGGGCACCTGGTCGTCGAAGTTGTGCATCATGTAGATCGGCACGGAGTCGAGCCGCAGCCGTTCCAGGCTGGCGTTCAGAGCGCGGTCGATGTTCTCCGGCGAGTTGCCGCTCGACACCTTGGTGAGGATCGTCACCGCGCCGGCCACGCCCCGGTCGCGCATCCAGGTGCCGATCATGCGCTCGGAGCTCGACACCTCGCCGGTCGTCTCGCGCACGTCCCGTACCCCCATCGCGTCGCGCCGGTACTGCCGGGCGTTGCCGCCGCCGTACGCCTCGGCGGTGTCGAGCAGGGTCATGCCGTGCTCCACAGCGTAGTCGAGGATGCGGCGCGAGTCGTCTTCGTCGATTTCGCGGCCGAACGTCGTCGTCCCGAGGGCGATGCGGCTGATCGTACGTCCGGTTCGCCCCAGTGGCATCTGTTCCATCATGTCGCTCGCGGTGCACGGTAGCATGATCTCGATACGTTGGCTGGGCGTGTGGGCGTACGCGGCGGCGCTGATCGTCGCCATGCTGGTGCCGTGGGCCCGGCCGATACGCCTGGGCGGCTCCGGGATCGACGAGCTGATCCACTTCGCGGCGTGGGCAGTGCTGGCGTTCCTGACCGCGGGCGCCTGCGGCAGGTCGCTGCCGCCGATCGGTGCGGCGGCGCTGGCGGCGCTGGCGGGGGTCTGCTTCGGGGCGCTGGTCGAAGTGCTGCAGCCGCTCACCGGCCGGTCGGCGAAGATGTTCGACCTGGTCGCCGATGCGATCGGGTCGACCGTCGGAGCGGCCGCCGCGGCCTTCGTCGCGTGGAGCGGCGAGCGGGCGGCTGGGAGGCGCGGTGGCCTGCGGTAGCCGGCGCTCGGTCACCGGCGCGAGCGGCGGACGTTGCCACGCTCTGAAAAGTCGTACAGAATCGCCGGCCAGCAGGGCACCCTGAGCGTGTCTATGCGCGGATTCGCTTTCAAGGAGGTCAGCATGTCGAACGAGGTTCTGGTGATCGCGTCCAAGGTCAAGTCCTATATCAAGTCTGCAGCGGGATTTAACACATCGGCGACGGCGATCGACGCACTGTCGAACAAGGTGAAGGAAGTCTGCGACGCAGCGATCGACGCGGCGCGCAGAGATCGGCGCAAGACGGTAAAGGATCGGGATATCGCGTAGCGCCGCCAGCTCCGGGCGGCCCGCCGGCCGCCCGGAGCTGGCGGCGCCGGCCGACCAATGTGTTCGGGTCTCTCGTGATAGATCGCCGTCGGTCGCGCTGGACTACCCGCACCGCTATCGGCTTTCGAGTCTTGACAACGTAGGTTGTCCCGTGTCGGTGGCAGTCCCCGGGCTCGCGGGTGAACCGGGCTCGCAGTGAACGCTGCCGATGCGGGCTCGCCGCGGCCGGCGCCGGTGTATCCGCGCGACAGCCGCCTGCCCCTTGCCGCGTCCCCGCCGAGTGCCGGCCACGAGGTTTGACCACGGCCGTGACGCAGGATCGGTGGGCCCACGCCTCAAGGCGCTCGGCCGACCGGCGCGATCCCGGCTGCGGGAGTTATAGAGTTACTGGAGTTGATTGAGGTGAACCGGCCGCCCGCTCGGCGGCCGATTCACCTGGACGCCGTTGCCAGCGCCGACGCCGTTACCAGCGCCGGTATCCGCCGCCGCCGCCGCCGCCGCCACCGCCGCCGTCGCGACGGCCACCGCCACCGCCACCGCCACCGCCGCCGTCGCGACGGCCGCCGCGGTCGCCGCGCGCGCTGCGCGCTTCCTCCACGGTCAGGTACCGGCCTTCGAGCTCGGCGCCGTTCATTCCGCGAACCGCGGCGGCGGCTTCCTCGTCGGAGCCCATCTCCACAAATCCGAAACCACGAGAGCTGCCGGAGTAACGATCCGTCACCACCTCAGCGGATTCGACCTTGCCATGCTGTGCGAATAGCTGAAACAGCGTCTCGTCGGTAGCGCTGAACGGCAGTCCGCCGATATAGAGTCTTTTACCCATTGCGCCTACGAGTGTAGCAGGAGTCGGAGGGTTAGGCAACGGCCGCCGGCGAGCGCCATTCCGACGCCTCGTCCAGGTGCTCCAGGTGTTCGGCGGAGAGCCGGTAGCCGGCGGCGCCGGCCAGCTCGACGACCTGCTCCGGAGTGGACGCGCCGATCACCGGGGCGGTGACGCCGGGCTTCGCCAGCAGCCACGCGAGCGCCGCCTGCGCGATCGTGCGCCGGTCCCGCGAGGCGATCTTGCCGAGCTCGGCCACCAGAGCGGCGGCGCGGCCGGGGTCGAGGTCGTAGCCGTGCGATCCTGAGCGCCAGCGCGCTTCGGGAATGCGGCTGCCGTGGAAGCGGCCGGTCAGGATGCCGCGGCCGAGCGGCCGGTACGGCAGCACCGCCACGCCGAGCGCGACCGCGGCCTCGGCCAGCTCGCGTTCGAAGCCGCCGCGCGCCAGCAGGCTGTAGTGCGGCTGGACGCTCGCGTAGGAGACGAGCCGCGACCGGGCGCTGACGCCGAGCGCGTGCGCGAGGCGCCAAGCCGGTACGTTGGAGCACCCCACGTAGCGGACCTTGCCCTGGTGGACCATCTGGTCCAGGGCGGACAGCGTCTCCTCGTCCGGCGTGCCGGGGTCGGGCCAGTGCGTCTGGTACAGGTCGATCCAGTCGGTGCCCAGGCGCGCGAGGCTCGCCTCCACGGCGGCCAGCAGATGCCGGCGGCTCAAGCCGCGGTCGGTCGGGTGCGGGCCGGTCGGCGATCCTCCCTTGGTGGCGACCACCAACGCCTGCCGGTGGCCGCGCCGCCGCATCCAGTCGCCGACGGCCTCCTCGGCCGCGCCGACCCTAGGCCCGTAGATGTCGGCGGTGTCGATGAAGGTGCCGCCGCACTCGACGAAGGCGTCGAGCACCGGGGCGCTCGTCTCGGCGTAGGGCTGTGCGCCGAACCCGGCCGTCCCCAGGCAGAGCTCGGACACCATGAGCCCGGTACGGCCGAGCCGTCGTTGCAGCACGGGCCGCATCATACCGCGGCCGATGCCTCGGTCGGCCCGACGCGCCTTGGCGGGGCACCGCCGTTGCGCTACCGTCGCCGCGGTGGTTCGGTGCTCGTTCGCATGGCGGCTGATCGCGGCGCTCTGCGTGGCGACGCTGCCGGGCGCGCCGGTCGTAGCGCAGGAGGCTGCCGCGCGAACGGAGGAGGCGCCCGGAGCGGTGGCGGGGCCCGAAGCGGTGCCCGCGCCGGTTCCGCCGACGGAGCAGCGCCGGGACTACTGGCCCCTGTTGGTGGCCGGCATCGGCGTGACGGCTGGCGGGCTGGCGGGGGCGCGCCTGGCGCGCCTGGAGTACGAGCGGTGGGACGCGATACCGGACGGCGCGGCGAATCGCGACGCCTTCGGCGCCTGGACGGTGGCCGGTTCGGTGGCGGCCACGGTCGGCGTGGGACTGATCGTGCTGTGGGCGACCATCCGGCTGTCAGAGGATGCGCGTCCGCCGGCCCGGCCGGGCGGCGGAGGGGAGTGACGCGGCGGCCGGGCGCAGGCGGGACCGGTATCGAAGGAATGGGGAGGAACCGATGGCGGCGATAGACTTCGGGGCGATCAACTACGTGGCGGCGGCGGTCTCGGCGGTGGCGCTGATGGCGCTCGGCTTCGTGTGGTACGCGCCATTCCTGTTCGGCAAGGCATGGATGGCGGCGCTCGGCAAGACCGAGGAGGAGCTGCGAGCGGCCGGCCCCAGCCCGGCGCTGGCCGCCGCGCTGGTGGACGCGATTCTTACCTCGCTGGTGCTGGCGATCGTCTTCCAGGCGGCGGCGATCTCCGGGATCGGCGGCGGCATCGTCGCGGCGGTCGGCTTGGCGATCGGGTTCTCCGGCGTGTCGATCGTCTCCAACGGGGCGTTCGAAGGACGGCCGCGGCCGCTGGTGCTCATCAACCTGGGCTACCGGCTGGCCGGCTACCCGATCGCCGGCATCATCCTGTCGGTCTGGTAGCGCCCGAACCGGACGAAATACCGGCCCGGTTCACAGCCCGCCACACCGTTTCGGGATCGAGCGGCAGCGACGTCGGCTGCGCCCCGGTAGCGGCCCGGACGGCGTTGGCCGCCGCCGCCGCGCCCGCCACGATCGGCGGCTCGCCGACGCCGCGCGCGCCGTACGGCCCGTGCGAGGGCGTCTGCAACAGGCGGGCGGTGACCGGCGGTACCGACGACGCCCGCGGCATGCCATAGTCCATCAGCGTACCGGTCAGAAGCTGCCCGGCCGCGTCGTGGCGCAGCGCCTCGTGGAGGCCGATGCCCAGCCCCTGCGCGGCGCCGCCGTGGATCTGTCCCTCTACGAGCAGCGGATTCATGGCGAAGCCGACGTCCTGCACGGACAGGTAGTCGGTCGGCCGGACCCGGCCGGTCTCGCGATCGACGGCCACGCGCACTACGTGCGCGACGAACACCGCAGCGCCGCCGCGTCCGGCGGCCCGGCCGCTCGCCTGGATCGGTCCCTGACGGTGCGGGCGCGACCGATCGGCGTTCTGCGCGGCGTGCGCCAGCGCGCCGATCGAGATCGTCCGGTCCGGCACCCCCGCGACCCGCACCGCGCCGTCGGCGATCTCCAGGTCCTCCACGGCGGCCTCGAAGTGGTCGGCCGCCAGGGCGAGGAGTTGGCGCCGCGCCTGCTCGGCGGCCGAGCGGACCGCGTCGGCTGCCGAGCAGGCGATGTTGCTGCCGCCGGCGCTCGGCCCGTACGGCGCGGCGTCCGAGTCGGCGATCCGTACCTGTACCTGACCCGGATCGACGCCTATCTCCTCCGCCGCCACCAGGGCGAGCGACGTGTAGACGCCGGAGATGTCGACCGCGCCGAGCGTGATCGCCACGGTCCCGTCCGGGTCGACGCGGCAGGCGGCGGCGCAGGGATCGACCAGCGGGATCCACCCGGCGATGGCGATCCCGGTGCCGCCGTCTCCGCCCGCGTGGCGGGACCGCCAGAGCGGATGTGACTCGACCGCTTCCAGGCAGGCGAGCTGGCCGCCGGCTGGCCAGGGCGTGCCGTCGGGCTGCGGGTCGCCGGCCCGCACCACGTTGCGCTTGCGTATCTCCAGCGGGTCGATGCCGAGTTCGCCGGCAAGGGCGTCGACCGCCGTCTCGATCGCAAAGGTGGTCTGCGGCGCGCCCGGAGCGCGATAGGCGCCGGTGGCGTGCACGTTCGTGCACACGTCGCGCCACCGGATGGCGAGGTGCGGGAGCCGATAGCAGCCGGCCAGCCGCTTGGCGATGCCACTTCCCATGCCGGCCGGGAAGGCGCCGTTGTCGAGGGTCAGCTCCGCGCGCAGGGCGGTGAACTCGCCGCGGCGGTTGGCGCCCAGCGCCAGCTCGATCGTCATCGCCGGCGACGGCGTGGTGGCCGCCAGATCGGTCGAGCGGTCGAGCACCAGCTTGACCGGCCGCTGCAGCCGCAGCGCCGCGGCGGCGGCCAGCGGATCGATCAACCCGCTCTTGCCGCCGAAGCCGCCGCCCACGGTCATCGGTACGATACGGATCGCGGCGGCCGGCAGCTCCAGGATCGAGGCGAGCCGCGCGCGCACCTCGAACTGGCCCTGACATCCGGAATGGACCGTCACCCCGCCGCCGGCCGGGTCCGGGGCGGCGACCGCCGCGCACGGCTCCAGATAGCCCTGATGCACGAACGGCGTGCGGCAGGTCCGCTCGACGACGTGGTCGGAGGCGCGGAGCGCCGCGCCGGCATCGCCGCGGCGGTACTCTCCGGCCGCCGCCGGTCGGCTGGGAGCCCCGCCCGCAACTCCCACCGCGGGCGGCAGCGGATCGTAGTCGATCTCCACGAGCGCCGCGCCGTCGGCGGCGGCAGCGGCCGACTCGGCGACCACCAGGGCGACCGGCTGCCCGCAGAACGTGACGGCGCCGCGCGCGAGCACCGCCTCCTGCCGCGTCGCCGGCGGCGCAGCCGTCACCGGCAGATCGGCGGCGGTGAGCACGGCCACCACGCCGGGGACGGCGCGCGCCGCCTCGACGCGCACGGCGCGCAGGCGGGCATGCGCCAAGGCGCTCAACACCGGCTGCGCGTGCAGCATGCCGGCGAGTTGCACGTCGGCGGCGTAGCGGGCGGCGCCGAGCGCCTTGACCCGCCCGTCGATCGCGGGCCGCCGGCGGCCGAGATAGCGGTACGGCGTGCTCATCGCAGACTCCTCGCCAGAGGGTATACTCAGCGCCATGAGTACCCAAGCGCGCTTTCGCGCCGGCGCGATCGGCCATACCGGACGCGGCAACTTCGGGCACGGCCTGCACCTCGGCGTCGTAGGCGTTGCCGGCGTGCAGCCGGCGGCGGTGGCCGACCCGGATCCCGCCGGACGGGCCGCCGCGCAGCGGGAGATCGGCGCCGCCAACGCCTACGCCGACTACCGGGAGATGCTGGCGGAAGAATCGCTCGACATCGTCGCCGTCTGTCCGCGCTACGTCGACCGCCACGAGGAGTTGCTCATGGCGGCGATCGACGCGGGCTGCCACGTCTACTGCGAGAAGCCGATGACCGCCGACTTGGCGACCGCCGACCGGGTGATCGACGCGGCCGACGCCAAGGGGCTCAAGATCGCCGTCGCCCATCCGAACGTCTACCTGCCGCAGTTGCAGGAGTTGCGCCGGCGGGTGGCGGACGGCCTGATCGGCACGCTGCAGGAGCTGCGCGGCACCGGCAAGCAGGACCGGCGCGGCGGCGGCGAGGACATGCTGGTGCTGGGCACCCACCTGTTCAACACGATGCGCTACTTCGCCGGCGACGTCGCCTGGATCAGCGGCCACGTCACCGCCGCCGGCCGGGAGCTCGCCCCCGGCGACGCCCGCGAGGCGTCCGAGCCGATCGGCCTGATCGCCGGCGATGCGATCACCGGCTACTACCGTTTCGAGGGCGGAGCGGTCGGCACCTTCACGTCGCGTGCGAACCAGCCGGGCGAAGGTCGCGGGTTCAGCCTGCAGTTGATCGGCGACCGCGGCAGCGTGGCGATGCGCGGCGCCGGCAACGACTTCGTGATCGCCCGCCACGACCATTGGGCGCCGTGGGATGGCATCGACGGCTGGGACCCGCTCGACCTTGGCGCCGCCGAGCTCCACCAGGACGGCAACCGGCTGGCGATCGAGGACCTGGTCGCCGCCATCGACGAGGACCGCGAACCGCTGTCCAGCGCGCGATCGGCCCGCGCGGCGCTGGAGATGATCCACGGCGTCTACGCATCGCAGCTTGCTGGCCGGCGCGTGGCCATGCCGCTGGCCGACCGCGGCCATCCGCTCGCCCGGCTGCGGACCTGATCGCCGCCTGGTCCGGCGCGCGGCGCCGCCGGCCGGTTTACTGCTCGCCAGCGGATGGGTCGCCGAAGGCGCCGGCCGCTGCCAGACGGGCGGTGCGCTCCGGCGAGTAGGCAAGCAGCTCGCGCAGGATGCGGTCGCGGTGCTCGCCGAGCGCCGGAGCGCCGGGGCGGTGCGACGGATCGCCGACGCCGGCAATCTTGATCGGCGATCCGGTTACGCGGAATCCGCCGGCGCCGGCCGCCTCCACGAGCATGTTGCGGGCCGCCACCTGCGGGTCGGCGACCACGTCGGCGATGCCGGGCACCGGACTGACCGGCACGCCGGCCGCCTCCAGCGCCGCCGTCCACGCGGCCGCGCCGCGCCGCGCCAGCGCCGCCTCCAGCGCCGCCTTCAGCGCGTCCCGGTGCTCGGTGCGCTCGGCGTTGCCGGCGAACCGGATGTCGGACGCCAGCTCCGGCGCGCCGAGCACGTCGCAGAGGCGCCGGAACAGACGGTCGTTGCCGGCCGCGATCACGATCCGGCCATCGGCGGTGCGAAAGGTCTCGAACGGCGTGATCGACGGATGCCGCGAGCCGAGCGGCGCCGGCTCGACCCCGGTCGCCTGGTACCGCGCCAGGGCATTCTCCAGGATCGACACCACGCTGTCGAGCATGGCGATGTCCACGCGGGCTCCGGCGCCTGGGCCGCTGCGCTCGCGCCGCAGCAATCCCGCCAGCACGCCGATCACCGCGTACAGGCCGCTGACGATGTCGGCGACCGAGGTGCCGGCGCGCACCATCTCTCCCGACTCGGTGCCGGTGATCGACAGTAGTCCGGAGCGCGCCTGAATGATCATGTCGTAGGCCGGTTTGCCGGCGTCCGGGCCGGTGTATCCAAAACCGGACGACGTGACATACACCAGTCGGTCATTCAGGGCGCGTATCCGCTCATCATCGAATCCCAGCCGCGCCAGCACGCCGGGCCGGAAGCTCTCGATCAGGACGTCGGCCGCACGGAGGAGGTCGGCGAACACCTCGCGTCCCGCCTCCGTCTTGAGATCGAGCGCGATCGAACGCTTGCCGCAATTGAGGCTGACGAAGTAGCTGGAAGCGCCGTCCGGCAGGAACGGGCCGAAGCCGCGCGCGTCGTCTCCCTGCGGCGTCTCGACCTTGACGATCTGCGCCCCCAGATCGCGCAGCACCATGGTAGCGAACGGCCCGGCCAGCACCCTCGTCAGGTCGGCGACGACGATCCCGGCCAGCGGGCGCCGGTCGGGCGAGCTCACGCGCCCTTCTTCGTTCCGTGCAGATCGGCCGCGCAGCGCCGGCAGAACTTCGCGTCGGGATCGCTCTCCGAGGTGCCGCACGCCGGGCAGAGACGCTTCTGATGGCGGCTCAGCGCCAGCGAGATCTCCATGCTGACCAACCCGGTCGGCACGGCGATCAGCCCGTACCCCAGGATCATGATGAGGGCCGCCAGCGTCTGGCCGAGCGGCGTCTGCGGCGAGATGTCGCCGTAGCCGACAGTGGTCAACGTGACGATCGCCCAGTAGACGGAGAGCGGGATGCTGATGAATCCGCTCTCGTCCCCTTCGATCAGATAGATCATCGACCCCACCACCACCACGATCGACAGCACCGCGAACAGGAAGACCGCGATCTTGCGGCCGCTCGCCTTCAGGGCGGCCACGATCAACTCGGCCTCGGCCACGTACTTGGCCAGTTTGAGGACGCGGAACACGCGCAGTACGCGGAGCACGCGGACCACCAGCAGATAATGGCCGCCCGGCAGCAGAACGCTCAGGTAGGTCGGCGCCAGCGCCAGCAGGTCGATGATGCCGAAGAAGCTTCGCGCATAGCGAAGCCGGCCGGGAGAAGCGTAGAGGCGCAGCAGATACTCGACGGAGAACAGGATGGTGAACACCCACTCGGCCACCGACAGCCAGCCGCCGATGGCGCGGCGAATCCTGGGCACGCTGTCGAGCATCACCGCCACGACGCTGGCGACGATCGCCAGGATGAGCAGGATGTCGAACGCTCTGCCGGCCGGCGTGTCCGCCTCGAAGATGACGCGGTAGAGGTACTGATGGAGACGGCTCCGCCGCCGTTGAGTGGTCACGTCGGCCGCGGTCATCTCGGCCATCGGGCCAACCGTATCACGCCCCGGCGGCGGCGCGAGTCAGGCGCTTGGCTTCGATCACCTGCGCCAGGATCGCCAGCGCGATCTCGGCCGGCGTGACGGCGCCGATGGCGAGCCCGGCCGGGCCCCGGACGCGGTCGATCGCCGCCGGATCGAAGCCGGCGTCCCGCAAGCGCGCGCGGCGCCTGGCGTGGGTGCGGGAGCTGCCGAGCGCGCCGACGTAGGCGGCGGGGCCGGCCAGCAGGTGGCGCAGGGCCGCGTCGTCGATCTTCGGGTCATGCGTGAGCAGCACCGCGTAGGTGTTCCCGGTAACGGGCCGCCGGCCGAGCACGCGGTCGGGCCACTCGGCCAGCAACTCGTCCGGTTCGACCGCGAATCGCTCGCGCGCGGCGAACACTCGCCGCGGATCGATCACCACCGTTCGGAAGCCGAGCTCGCGGGCGAAGCCGACCAGGTGCACGGCGACGTGGCCCGCGCCGACGATCAGCAGCTCGTCGGGCCGCGGCAACAGGTGGGCGAAGGTCTCCTCCCCGGAGACCGCGATCAAGGCGCTCTCCTGCGCGGCGGCGGCGAACTCGCAAGCGGCGCGCACGGCGTCCGCCGCTCCGCCGACGCCGCCTGCCCGCACGTGGCGCTCGCCGACGTCGATCAGGGCGTGCGACGCGCCGCCGCCGCGCATCGGGGTGAGCAGGACCGCCGGCCGCTGCCGCTCCAGGCCGTCGAGGATCGCTTCCCACAGGTCGCGGCCCAACTCGGCCAGGTGGACCGACAGCTTGCCCCCGCACGACAGCCCGACCGACCACGCGCGCTCGTCCTCGATGCCGTACTCCAGGCGGCCGGGGCCGCGCTCGCCGGCCAGGAGGCGCACCGCCTCCTCGATCACCGCCGCCTCGATGCAGCCGCCGCTCAGCGATCCGGCTACCTGCAGGTCCGCGGTGACCGCCATCGCCCCGCCCGGGCGGCGGGGCGCCGAGCCCCAGGCGGCGACCACGCGCGCCAGCGCGAACCGCGTGCCGGCCGCGTGCCAGCGGCGCGCCGCCGCCTCGATGTCGCGCATCTGCCGCAGAGATTACCCTACCGGGGGCCGTTCGTCCGCTTGGAGTTGACAGTGGCATGCGAGCGCCCATACGGTCACGCAGGCTCACCATCCGGCGCCGGTGGCGCGGGCGGCTGCCACCCTGATCCAGCGATGCGATTGACCGGCGAATTTTCCTTCGAGGCGGCTCCCGAGGCGGTGTGGAGCGCGCTGATGGACCCGGACGTGCTCCGTTCGGCGCTGCCCGGCACCGACCGGCTCGACCGGATCGACGACACCCACTTCGACGCGTCGTGGCGCGTCAAGCTCGGCCCGATTCGCGGCGTCTTCACGGGCGCCATCGTCCTCTCCGGCGTACAGCCGCCGGTCTGTTACCACATGAGCGCGACCGGCCGCGGACCGGTCGGCGTCGTCACCGGCGAGGCCGACTTCCGGCTGCGCGCCGCCGGCGGCGCCACCGTGCTCGACTACGACCTGGACGCGCGCGTCAGCGGGCGGCTCGCCGCCATCGGCCAGCGGCTGGTGGAGAGCTCGATGCGCTCGCTGGTGCGCGACGCGTTGCAGGGACTGGCGGAGCGGGTCCGCGAGCGCGTGGCTGGCGGCGGGAGCGGCGCGTGAGCGACCTCTGCGCGCCGGAACCGGTCACCGTCGCCATCACGATCAACGGCCGCCGCTATCGAGCGCGGGTGGAGCCGCGCACGCTGCTGGTCCACTTCATCCGGGAGCAGGCCGGGCTCACCGGCACCAACATCGGCTGCGAGACGGGGCTGTGCGGAGCCTGCACGGTGATGCTGGACGGCGTGGGCGCCCGCTCGTGCACGCAACTGGCCGCGCAGGCCGACGGCCGTTCGGTCACCACCATCGAGGGGCTGGCCGGCGGCGGCGAGTTGCACCCGCTGCAACGGGCGTTCTGGGAAAAGCACGCCCTGCAGTGCGGCTACTGCACGCCGGGCATGATCCTGGCGGCGCTCGACCTGCTGCAGAAGAACCCCGATCCGTCCGACGACCAGGTGCGCGAAGCGCTCAAGGGCAACCTGTGCCGGTGCACCGGTTACCACAACATCGTCATCGCCGTACGGCACGCCGCCGCGGTCATGGCGGCGGAGGACTGATCTGTATCCCGCGCCGTTCGCCTACCGCCGCGCCGAGTCGCTGGCCGCCGCCGTGGAACTGCTGGAGCGCTACGAGGACGCCAAGCTGCTCGCCGGCGGCCACAGCCTGCTGCCGATGATGAAACTCCGTCTGGCGCAGCCGGCGGTGCTGGTCGACATCGGCCGCATGCCGCTGGCCGGCATCGACGTGACGGCCGGTGCCGTGCCGAATGGCGTCCTGACGGTCGGCGCTCTGACCACCCACCACCGCCTTGCGGTCTCCACGCCGGTGGCGGCCGGCTGGCAGGCGTTTGCGGAGGCGGCCGCCAGCATCGGCGACCCGATCGTGCGCAACCACGGCACCGCCGGGGGCAACGTCGCGCACGCCGATCCCGCTTCCGACCTGCCGGCCGCGCTGCTGGCGCTCGACGGCGAGGTCGTCGCCACCGGCCCGGACGGCGCTCGGCGCATTCCGGCCGACCAGTTCTTCCAGGGGCTGCTGACCACGGCGCTCGAGCCGACCGAAGTCCTCACCGATCTGCGGCTGCCGGCGCCGGGGCCGCGCACCGGCTCGGCCTATCTCAAGTTCGAACATCCCGCGTCCGGGTTCGCGGTGTGCGGCGCCGCCGCCGTGGTCGCGCTGGGCGATGACGGCCGGTGCCGGCGGGCGCGCCTCTGCTTCAACGGCGTCACCGAGACACCGCTCGACGCGACCGCGGTCGCCGCAGCGCTCGCCGGCAGCGACCCGAACGACCGCGCCATCGAACAGGCGGTAGCCGACTGCCTGCGCGTCGAGGACCCGCTGGCCGACACCTTCGCGTCCGGCGAATACCGCGCGCAGCTTGCGCGCGTCTATGCCCGCCGCGCTCTGCGCGTCGCGCGCGAACGCGCCCGCCGCGGCGCTGCCGGCGCCTGACGTACCGTTGACTGAGCGGACGCCGCGGCTCGATAGCGTCGACGCCGTGCAGGAGGCGATGGAACGGTGCGCTTACGTGGCCGACCGCGACTTGGCCACCTGCGTCTTCCTGGCCATGAAGCTCGACCGGCCGCTGTTCCTGGAGGGGGAGACCGGCGTCGGCAAGACGGAGATCGCCAAGGTGCTCTCGTCGATCCTGGATGCCGAGATGATCCGCCTGCAGTGCTACGAGGGGTTGGACGTGTCGACGGCGGTCTATGAATGGAACTACGCGCGGCAGATCCTGCGCATCCGCATGCTGGAGGCGGCCGGGGAGGCGCACGCCGGCGCGGATATCTTCACCCGTGAGTTCCTGCTGGCCCGCCCGCTGCTGCAGGCGATCGACCCGGCGGTGACGCGCCGCCGGGTACTGCTTGTGGACGAATTGGACCGCGCGGACGAGGAGTTCGAAGCGTTTCTGCTGGAAGCGCTGTCCGACTTCCAGGTCACGGTCCCGGAGATCGGCACCTTCAAGGCGAGCGAGCCGCCGGTGGTCGTCATCACCTCCAACCGCACGCGCGAGGTGCACGACGCCCTCAAACGGCGCTGCCTGTACCACTGGATCGACTTTCCCGACCTCGACAAGGAGTTGCGCATCGTGCGGCGGCGCGTCCCGGAGGCCGCCGCCGCCCTGTCGGCGCAGGTGGTGGCGTTCGTGCAGGAGCTGCGCTCCCGCGAACTCTACAAGCGGCCCGGCGTCGCCGAGACCCTGGACTGGCTGCACGCGCTGCGCGCCCTGAGCGAACGGGAACTGGCCGCCGACGTGGTGGAGCGCACGCTGGGGGTGCTGCTCAAGTATCAGGACGACGTGCAGTCGGTGCGCCCGGCGGTGCCCGGCCTGATCGAGCAGGCGCGCGCGAGCGCCTGAGCGCCGAAGCGATCCCATTGGCCGGAGCGCCGCATCTTCCGCGCTCGGCGTTGCTGTTCGCGCGCGTGCTGCGCGGCCTGGGCATGAGCGTGGGCGCCGGTGACGTGACCGCCTTCCTGCAGGCGATGCAGGCGGTCGGCATCCGTTCGCGCGGCGACGTGCGCGCCGCCGCGCGCAGCCTGTTCACCACCAGCGTCGCCGAACACCAGCGCTTCGACCGCGCCTTCGACCGGTTCTGGAGCCACCGGCAGCAACCCGCATGGGACGGGCTGCCGCCCCCGGAGATCGAGCAGGAGCGGACGGCGGTCAGCGCCGCGGCCGGCGCAAGCGGCTGTTCGGAGGAGTCGGAGCGCTCCGACCGGACCCTGACCTGGTCGGCCGCCGAGCGCCTGCGCCGCAAGGATTTCGGCGCCATGGACGACGCCGAACTACGCCAGATGTACGATTTGGTAGATAGTATGCGGGTCGAATTGCCAGTGCGGGCGGTGCGCCGTACGCGCCCCGCGCGCCGCGGCCATCTGATCGACATGCGCGGCTCGCTGCGCGCCGGCCTGCGGTCGGGTGGCGAGTTGACCCGGCTGCGCTGGCGGCGCCGCAAGCTCCGGCCTCGCCGCCTGATCCTGATCTGCGACGTCTCCGGCTCCATGGAGCGCTATAGCCGCGCGCTGCTGGCGTTCGTGCACGCCACCGCCCGCGGCCTGCCGCGCGGCGAAGCGTTCGTCTTCGGCACGCGGCTGTCGCGCATCACCCGGCTCCTGACCGGCCGTCGGATCGTCGAGGCGCTGCGCGCGGTAGCCGATCACGTACTGGACTGGGGCGGCGGCACCCGTATCGGCGAGGTCCTGCGGGACTTCAACTACCGCTGGGCGCGGCGCGTCCTGTCGGAGCGGGCCGTCGTGGTGTTGATCAGCGACGGCTGGGACCGCGGCGACGCCGCGCTGCTGCGCGCAGAGATCGATCGGCTGCGCCGTAGCTGCGGGCAGTTGGTCTGGCTCAACCCGCTGGCTGGCTCGCCCGGTTTCGAGCCGCGCACGCGCGGCCTGCAGGCGGCCTTGCCGTTCGTGGACCTGCACCTGCCGGCGCACAATCTGCAGGCGCTGGAACGCTTCGGCGCCCTGTTGAGGGAATTAGGGTTGCAGGAATCAGGGCTGCAGGAATCGCGCCCTCAGAAGACGGGCCTGCGGGCGGAGGACCGGACGGCGTTCGGCCCGCAGGCATGACGGTCGCGGTGGTGGGGGCGGGCATCTTCGGGGTCGCCGCGGCGCTGGAGCTCTCCCTGCGCAGCCACCGGGTCACGCTGTTCGACGCAGACGTCGTGCCGGCGCCGCGCGCTGCCTCGACCGACGAGGCCAAGGCGATCCGCCGCGTCCGGTACGCCGGGGACAAGGCCGGCTACGTGGAGATGGCGGAGCGCTCGGCCGATCAATGGCACGCCTGGGAGCGGCAGACCGGCCGCCACGTGTTGCACCGCACCGGCCATCTGAGCATCGTCCGCAACCACACGGCGCCACGATCGCTCATCCATGAAAGTGTGCGCTGGCTGCACGCCCGCGGCGCGATCGAGGTGCAGGAGCTATCGGCGGCGGCGCTGCGCCGGCGGTTCCCGCAGTTCACGGTGGCCGATGACGAGGCGGGCGTCTACGACCCGTGGGGCGGCTATCTGGAGAGCGCCGCTGCGGTACGCATGCTGGCCGACTTGGCGGTCGACGCCGGCGTGACGCTGCGCGAGCGCACGGCGGTCGCCGCGGTGGGCGAGCGCGCCGGCGCGGCGACGGTGCGCGCGGCCGGCGCCGAGCACGCCTTCGACCGGGTGGTGGTGGCGGCCGGCGCCTGGATCGGGCGGCTGCTGCCGGCGCTGGCCCGGCGGCTGAGGGTCACCCGCCAGGAGACGCTGCTGCTGCCGGCGCCCGGCGCGGCGGCCTTCGCCTATCCGCGGATGCCGACCTGGGGCGCCGACCCGGATGGGGACGAGTGGTACGGCTTTCCGCTGCTGCGCGGCGGGTGCGTGAAGGTGGCCCGCGACCGGCTCGGCCCGGCGGTCGACGCCGGCGCCGAGCGGGCCGGCACCTCCCTGTTCGCCGCGGATGCGGAGGCGATGTTGCGCCGCCGCATCCCGGCGCTGGCCGGCTCGCCGGGAGCGTGCGGCCGCAGTTGCCTCTACACCATGACGACGGACGCGCACTTCATCATCGACCGGGTGCCGGGGGGCGAACGGCTGGTGGTCGCCGGCGCCGGCAGCGGCCACGCCTTCAAGTTCGGCGGCGTCCTCGGGCCGCTGATCGCCGGCGTGGTCGAGGGCCTCCCGGACCCGGCGGGAGCGCCGTTCCGCATCGGCAGCCGGTTCCGGTGACCGTCCATCGTCAGGCACCATTCCCGGCAGGCATGTCCGACCGGTACCTCGCGCTCCTGCGTGGCATCAACGTGGGCGGCAACAATCTCATCGGCAAGGACGACCTGCGCCGCTGTTTCCAGGAACTCGGCTTCGAGCGGGTGCGCACCTACATCCAGAGCGGCAACGTTCTGTTCCGGGCGTCGGCTGCCGGCGCCGCGGCGCTCACCAGACGGGTGGAGGAAGGTCTGTCCGAGCGCTTCGCGTACGCCGCGCGCGCGGTGGTGCTGTCGCATGCCGATTACACGGCTGCGCTCGCCGCGGCGCCGCCGGCGTGGGGCCGGGACGCCGACTGCCGGCACAACGCGCTGTTCACCCTTGCCGGCGCAACCCCGGGCGAGGTGCTTGCCGCCCTGCCGCCGGCCAGACCGGACATCGACACCATCGCCGCCGGCCCCGGCGTCGTGTTCTGGTCGGCGGCGAAGGATCGCATCACCCGCTCGGCCTTCATGAAGCTCCCGACCCTTCCGGTCTACCGGCAGGTGACGATCCGCAACCACAACACCGTCCGCAAGCTCGCCGCGCTGCTGGAGGCGCTGTCGTCGTAGTCAGCGGGTCGGGTCGCAGCGCGGAGCCGGAGGTTATCGGGGCTCGGCGCCGTCGCCGGGCCGGGACCGGGAGAGCCCCACCCTAATCGAGCATACCAAGTATACCAGGTTGGCGCTGTACGGAGGCTGTGCATCCCGCTCATGCGGCCCATCCGGCCCATGCGGGCCGCCCGGTTGGCGATCGGGCGGCCCGCGCCTACTATAGCGGCGCGATGGCTCCGCGAACGCCCGCGGCCGAGCGCAGCAACGCCGAGTGGCTGTCGGCGCTCGCTCTGGAGTCGCCGGAGCGGCCGGCGGCGATTGAGGAACTGCGCCTGATCCTGGTGGCGGGGCTGCGCAGTGGACTGCTGAAGGGGCGCACCATGCGGCGGCGCGAGTTCGCCGAACAGGCCGAGGACTTCGTTCAGGAAGCGCTGGTCAGAATACTGGCTGGCCTCGACTCTTTCCGCGACGAGAGCCGCTTCGTCACCTGGGCGCACAAAATCGCCATCCGCGTCGCGCTCACCGAGCTGCGCCGCAAGCGCTGGAGCGACGTGTCGCTCGACACGCTGCTCGTCTCCTCGGAAGGGGAGTCGATCCCGCGCGCCCTGGCCGACCCGTCGGCCGGCCCGGAGGCCGCCGCGCGGCGCGCCGCCGGCCTGGACCGCGTGCTGCGCTATATCCGCGAGGACCTCACCGATAAGCAGCGCGCGGCCATGACCGCCGCCGTCCTGCGCGGCATGCCGCTTGAGGAGGTGGCGCGGCGCATGTCGATGAACCGCAACGCCCTCTACAAGTTGCTGCACGATGCGCGTAAGCGTTTGAAGAGCCGCATGCTCCAAGACGGTATAACCCCCGAAGACATACTGGCGGCATTCTGATGGGCGCGAAGGAGGCGAGCAGTGCCCGCGCGTAGTCGCGATCCGTACCGCGCCCTCAAGGCCGCGCACGGCCGGCCGGCCCGCCCGAAGAGCCGCTCTGCGGCGCTGCAGGACGAGATGACACGGCTGGCTCGGGAGGCGCTGCGCGCCGCGCTGGACCTCACTGTCGACGAGGAACTCGACTGCGGCGAGTGCCACGAGCTGCTCGACCTGTTCGCGGAGATACACGCCGCCGGCCGGGACGTGCGCGCGCTGATGCCGCTGGTCTACCTCCACCTGCAGGCGTGCGGCGACTGCTTCGAGGAGTTCGAGGCGTTGCGCCGCGTGGTCGCCGCCCGGCCATGACCGCCCCGGAACGGCCAATCCACGAACGACCAATCCACGAACGACGGGTCCGGCTGGTGCTGGCGGGACCGCGCGACGGGCGCAACGTCGGCTCGGTCTGCCGGGCGATGAAGACGATGGGGCTGCGCGACCTGCACATCGTGGCCGGCGACTTCGACCCCAGCGACGCGCGCGCGGCCGCCGTGCACGCCGCCGACGTCTTCGATGCCGCGCTGCGCCCGCACTCCCTGCCGGAGGCGATCGCCGACTGCGACGAGGCGATCGCCGTCAGCCGCCGCCGCGGCAAGCGGCGCAAGCTGGCGCCGATGCCGCTCTCCCACCTGCCGGAACATCTGGCCGCCCGCGGTCCGGGCATCACCGCGTTGGTCTTCGGCACCGAGGCTACGGGGCTCCGCGACGAGGAGATCGCCTGCTGCACCGGAATGCTGTCGATCCCCACCCATCCCGACTTCCCCTCGCTGAATCTCTCGCATGCGGCGCAGATCGTCACCTACGAGCTGTTTCGCGCCCGCGGCCGGCACGTCCCGGCCCGCTACTACGAACCGGTCGCCGTGGAGCAGGTCGATGCCGCGCTCGACCCGTTGCTCGACCTCCTGGCCGGCATCGACTTCTTCCGGCAGGCCGGCCCGGACGACCTGCGCGTGTTCCTGCGCGACGTGCTGTCGCGGGCGGCGCTGGCCGCCCCCGAGTGCGAGCGGCTGCGGACGCTCTTCCACAGCATGCGGGGCATCGTGCTGCACCGCCCTGAACGCCAACAGCCGGCGGGAGGCTGAAGCCATGGACTACCGGCTGCGCGACGCCGGCGACCTGCCCAGCCCGGCTCTGCTGATCGACCTGGACCGGTTCGACCGCAACGCCGACCGCGTGATCGCGATGGCCGGATCGCCGGATCGGGTCTGGCCGCACGTGAAGACCCAGAAATCGGCCGACCTGACGCGCCGCCTGATGCGGCGCGGCTTTCGCCGCTTCAAGTGCACGACGATCGCCGAGGCGGAGATGCTGGCCCGCGAGGAGGCGGAGGAGGCGCTGGTCGCCTATCAGCTTCTGGGACCGAACCCGCGGCGCCTGGCGGAGCTGGCCCGCCGCCACCGCGCCACCCGGTTTTCGACGTTGGTGGACGACCCCGGCCCGCTGCGCGCGGCGGCGGCGGCGGCCACCGCCGCCGGGGTCACGATCGGCGTCATGCTCGACGTCGACCTGGGCATGCACCGGACCGGCGTCGCGCCCGACGGCGACGCGGCGGTCGCCCTCTACCGGCTCATCGCCGATCTATCGGGCGTCGAGCCGGCCGGCCTGCACGGCTACGACGGCCACAACCATCAGCGGAGCCGCGGCGACCGCGACGCCGCCTGCGATCGGGGGACCGCTTCGATCAAGGCGCTGAGGGCGAAGCTGCAGGCGGCCGGCCTGCCGGTGCCGCGGCGCATCATGGGCGGCACGCCGACCTTTCCCTGCCATGCCCGGCACGCGGACGCGGAGTTGTCGCCCGGCACCTGCTTCCTGCACGATCAGGGCTACGCCGACCTGTTCCCGGACCTGATCTTCGAGCACGCGGCGCTGCTGTTCACGCGGGTGCTGAGCGCCTCCACCCCCGGATACGTGACCTTCGACCTGGGCAACAAGGCGATCGCCGCCGACCCGCGCGGCGAGCGGGGCCGCTTTCTGGCGATCGACGGCGCTCGCACGCTGATCCACAACGAGGAGCACTGGCTGCTGGCGGTCTCTCCCGACGTGCGGTTCCGGGTCGGCGAGGAGCACTACGTGGTGCCCACGCACGTATGCCCGTGCGTGGCGTTGCACCGGCAGTTCCACGCCGTGCGGGACGGCCGCGTGCAGGCGGCGTGGGAGGTGAGCGCCCGCGACCGGGCGCTCACCGTCTGACCGATGTACGGCCGGTTCGGCGGCGTGGGAGGCGGCATCGGCCTCCTGCTCCGCCACGGGGATGATCAGGCGCGCCCGCAGATCAACCGCGCGCTGCTGCGGCGGGTACTCGGCTACGCGCGGCCCTACGCGGGCCGGATCGCGCTCCTGTTCGCCAGCATCGTCACCACCATCGGCCTGGGGCTGCTCACGCCGCTGATCCTGCGCGACCTGATCGATACCGCCCTGCCGCAGAAGGACGCGGCGCGGCTGAACCTGCTGGCCGCCGGCCTGGTCGCCATACCGGTGGCCAGCGCGGCGATCCGCGTCTGGCAGCGGAAGCTCGACGCCACGATCGGTTCCGGGATCATCCTCGACCTGCGCGCGGCGCTCTACGCCCACCTGCAGCGCATGTCGTTGCGCTTCTTCACCAGCAACAAGACCGGCGAGCTGATGAGCCGGCTCAACACCGACGTCATCGGCGCGCAGAGCGCCGTCACCAACACCCTGGTGGAGGTCACCACGAACCTCATCTCGGTCGCCGGCACGCTGGCGGTAATGCTCGCCATCGAGTGGCGTCTGACCGCGCTGGGCCTTGCCGTGCTGCCGGTCTTCCTGTTGCTCGGCCGGCGCTTCGGGGCGGCGCTGCGCGAGGTCTCCCGCGCGGTGATGGAACGCAACGCGCGCATGAACGCCATCATGGGCGAGACGCTCAACGTCAGCGGCCTGCTGCTGGTCAAGCTGTTCGGGCGCCGCCGGGAGGAGCAGCGGCGCTTCGGCGAGCAAGCGGGAGCGGTGCGCGACCTCAGCATCCGGCAGGCGGTGATCGGCAGCCGTTTCTTCGTGCTCATGGGTATCGCCACGGCGGTCGGCACGGCGGCGATCTACCTGGCCGGCGGCCACCTGCACATACGCGGCGGACTGACGATCGGCACCGTGGTCGCCTTCAGCACCTACCTGACCCAGCTCTACGGACCGCTGCGCTCGCTGAGCAACGTTGTGGTCGTGGTGGCCCAGTCGCTGGTGAGCTTCGAGCGGGTCTTCGAGGTGCTCGACCTGCCGGTCGACATCCGGGAGTCGCCGCGCGCGCATCGCCTGGACCGGGCCGAGGGGCGGCTGGAGTTCCGCGACGTCAGCTTTCGCTACGAACGCGACGAGCAGCTCCTGCTCAGCGAGGCGCGCCGCGCCGCGCGGGTCGAGGACATGGCGTTCACCGCGACCGGCGGCGAGCCGGCATCAGGCAGGCCGGGTCGCCGCGGGCCGGGCGGCGAGCGCGCCGCACCGTCGCGCTCGGCCGCCCATCAGGCGCGCGAGTGGGCGTTGGCGTACGTGAGCTTCGCCGTCGAGCCGGGGCGGAGCGCGGCGGTGGTGGGACCGAGCGGCGCCGGCAAGACGACGCTCACCTACCTGATCCCGCGCCTCTACGACCCGGCCGGCGGGACGATCCTGCTCGACGGCCGCGACACGCGCGAGTTGACCATGGAGTCGCTGGCCGCGCAGATCGGCATGGTGACCCAGGAGCCGTACCTGTTCCACGACTCGGTCCGCGCCAATCTGTTGTACGCCTGTCCCGGCGCCGATGAGGCGCGCGTCGCCGACGCCTGCCGCGCCGCCAACATCCACGATTTCATCGCCGCGCTGCCATCCGGCTACGACACGGTGGTCGGCGAACGCGGCTACCGCCTCTCCGGGGGCGAGAAGCAGCGCCTCGCCATCGCCCGGGTGATCCTCAAGGACCCGCGCGTGTTGATCCTGGACGAGGCGACCAGCCACCTCGACACCCGTTCGGAGGCGCTGATCCAGGAGGCGCTGCCCCGCGTGGTGGCGGGCCGGACGTCGATCATCATCGCCCATCGCCTGAGCACGATACTGGCCGCCGATCTCATCCTGGTGCTCGACCGCGGCCGGGTGGTGGAGCGCGGCACGCACGCCGAGTTGAGCGCCGCCGGCGGCCTCTATCAGCGGCTGTACGAGACCCAGTTCCGCCGGTAAGATGCACCGGCGGTCACCCCGCGCGCGGGGGGGCCGAGCGAGAAGACCAGACCCGAAGAGGATTGGAGCGTTGAGCACAAGTTCACAGTTCGCGGCACCACGAACCCTCGATGAGGCGACGGCCCTGCTGGCGCGGCACGGCACGGCCGCCCGCGTGGTCGCCGGAGCCACCGACCTGATGGTGCAGGTCCGCATCGTCGGCGCCTACCCCGAGCGCTACGTCGACATCAAGCAGATACCCGAAGTCAACGTCATCGACCTGCGGGCCGATCACCTGCAACTCGGCGCGGCCGTCTCCTGCGCGGCGCTGAGCGAACGGGAGGACGTCCGCGCCGCCTTTCCCGGCTTGGTGGAGGCGGCGGAGTTGATCGGCTCCACGCAGATACAGAGCCGCGCCACCCTGGGCGGCAACCTGTGCAACGCCAGCCCGGCCGCCGACACGGTGCCGGCGCTGATGGCGCTCGACGCGCAGGCGGTGATCGCCGGTCCGGGCGGCACGCGCACGGTCAAGGTGACCGACGTGCCGGCCGGCCCCGGCGCCACCTCGCTCGCGGACGGCGAGATCGTCGTCGCCTTTCGCATCCCGGTGCCGCCGGCCCGCTCGGCCGACGCCTACCAGCGGTTCATCCCGCGCACGGAGATGGACATCGCGGTGGTCGGCGTGGGCGTGAGCGTGACGGTGGACGCGTCCGGCGCCTGCACGGCGGCGCGCGTCGCGCTCGGCGCGGTCGCGCCCACCGCGTTCGTCGCGGAGGAAGCGGGCGCCGCCCTGGTCGGCACCGATCTGGACGACGCCGCGCTGGCGGAGGCGGGGCGGCGGGCGTCGGAGGCCGCGCGGCCGATCAGCGACCGCCGCGGCACCGCCGAGTTCCGGCGCGACGTGACCGCGGTACTGACCCGACGGACCGCTGCCGCCGCGCGCGACCGCGCGCTGGCGCGTACCTGACACACGAGAGAGGGACCAGAAACGAATGGCCAAGATTCACGTAGAGACGACCATCAACGGCGACCCGACCGAGTTCCTGTGTGAGGCGCAGCAGAGCCTCTCCGAGGTGCTGCGGGAAGAGTTGCACCTGTTCGGCACCAAGGAAGGCTGCACCACCGGCGACTGCGGCGCGTGTACGGTCGTCATGGACGGACGCATCGTCTGCTCCTGTCTGGTGCTCGCCGCCGAAGCCCAGCGGAAGAGCATCCACACGATCGAGGGGGTCGCCGACGGCGAGACGTTGCATCCCCTCCAGGAGGCGTTCCTGGAGAACGCGGCGCTGCAGTGCGGCATATGCACGCCGGGCTTCATCGTCGCCGCCAAGAACCTGCTGGAACGGAACCCGAATCCGTCCGAGCAGGAGATACGCTACTGGCTGGCCGGCAATCTGTGCCGCTGCACCGGCTACGACAAGATCATTCGCGCGGTGCAGCAGGCCGCCGCGGCAATCGGCTAAGAGGGTTAGGGAAAACGATGGCTCAGACGAACGGCAAGAACGGCTCCGGCAACGGCTTCAAGGTCCTCGGCACCCGGCCGATCCGCCACGACGGCATCGACAAGGTGACCGGGCACGCCAACTACGGCGCCGACCTGTCGCTGCCCGGCATGTTGCACGCGAAGTTCCTGCGCAGCCCCCACGCGCACGCGCGCATCCTCTCCGTCGACACCTCCAAGGCGGAGGCGATGCCCGGCGTCAAGGCGGTGGTGACCGGCGACGACTTTCCGCCGCCGCCGACCGGCATCGCCGAGTCGGGCGAGACGCCGGCCGATTACTCCGACTTGGCGCGCAACGTGATGGCGCAGGACAAGGCGCTCTATCACGGCCACGCGATCGCCGCCGTGGCTGCCACCACCGTCCGGCAGGCGGAAGAGGCGGTCAAGCGGATCATCGTCGAGTACGACGTGCTGCCGCCGGTGCTCGACGTGCGCGACGCCATGCGCGATGGCGCGCCGGTGCTGCATGAGTCGATGCGCACCAAGGGGCTCGCCGACGCTCCCGACCGCCCCACCAACGTCGCCAGCTATTCGGTCTACGAGCTGGGTGACGTCGATGCCGGGTTCGCCGCCGCCGACGTGGTGATCGAGCGCGAGCACACCGTGAACACGGTCCATCAGGGCTACATCGAGCCGCACGCCGCGGTGGTGCGCAGCAGCGAGGACGGTCAGGTGACGATCTGGGCCTCCAGCCAGGGCCACTTCATGATCCGCGAGCTCTCCGCGCAGCTCCTGCACCTCGACATCTCCCAGATCAAGGTGATCCCCGCCGAGATCGGCGGCGGCTTCGGCGGCAAGACGACCGTCTACCTGGAGCCGGTCGGCATCCTGCTGTCGCGCAAGGCGGACCGGCCGGTGAAGCTGGTGATGACCCGCGAAGAGGTGTTTCGCGGCTCCGGTCCGGCGCCGGCATCCTACATCCGCTGCAAGCTCGGCGCCACCCGCGACGGCCGGTTGACCGCCGGCTACGCCTACATGGCGTACGAGGCGGGTGCCTTCCCCGGCTCCGCGGTCGGGGCGGGCATGATGGGCATCTTCGCTCCCTATGACCTGCCGAACCTCAGGATCGAAGGCTACGACGTGTGCGTGAACAAGCCGAAGTCGGCCGCGTACCGGGCGCCGGGGGCTCCCAACGCTTCCTTCTCGGCAGAGACCATCCTGGAGGAGATCGCTGAGAAGCTCCGCGTCGACTCGCTCGACATCCGGTTGCGCAACGCCGCCGTCGAAGGGGTCGTCAACGCCACCGGCGTGGCATGGCCGCGCATCGGCCTGCAGGAGACGCTGGAGGCCGCGCGGGAGCATTCCCACTACAGCGCGCCGCTCGGACCGAACCAGGGGCGTGGCGTCGCCGCCGGTTGGTGGATGAATGCCGGCGGGCTGTCGTCGGCGACGCTGCAGATCAACGAGGACGGCACCGCCTCGGTCGCCGAGGGGAGCCCCGACATCGGCGGCACGCGCGCGGTGATGGCGATGATCGTCTCCGAGGAACTCGGCATCCCGGTCGACAAGGTGCGTCCGCTGGTGGCCGACACCGAATCGGTCGCCTATACCGGGGTGACCGGCGGCAGCCGCGTCGCCTACGCCACCGGCTGGGCGGTCACCAACGCCTGCCGCGACGCCATCCGGCAGATGCGCGAGTGCGCGGCCCGCGTCTGGGAGGTCGACGCCGAGCGGGTGGAGTGGTCCGACGGCAAGGCGATCCTCTCCGGCGACGGCAAGGAGCTGACCCTCAAGGAGATCGTCGCCGAGGCGCACGCCACCGGCGGCATGATCACCTCCGCCAGCTCGATCAACGCGCCCGGCGCGGCGGCGGCCTTCGGGACCCACGTCGCCGACGTCGAAGTCGATCCGGAGACCGGCCGCGTCCTGGTCACCCGCTACACGGTCTGCCAGGACGCCGGCAAGGCGCTGCACCCGTCCTACGTCGAGGGACAGATGCAGGGCGGCGCCGCGCAGGGCATCGGCTGGGCGATCAACGAGGAGTACGTCTTCGATGCCGACGGCGTGATGGAGAACGCCGGCTTCCTCGACTACCGCATGCCGGTCGCCCTCGACCTGCCGATGATCGACACGGTGATCGTGGAGGTGCCCAACCCCCGGCATCCATACGGCGTGCGGGGCGTGGGCGAGGTGCCGATCGTGCCGCCGATCGCCGCGATCGCCAACGCCATCTACGCGGCGGCCGGCGTGCGCATGACCGCCTGCCCGATGTCGCCTCCGCGCGTGCTGGCCGCGCTCAAGAAGCAGGCCCGCTCGCCGCAGGCGGCGGCCGGCTAGGCGCGGCGGCGTGCGGGTCGAGATTCCGACTCGCTTTCGGACCTATACCGGCGGCGTGGCCGAGGTGGAGAGTTCCGCGCCGACCGTGCGCGCCTTGATCGACGAACTGGAGGAGCGGTTCCCGGGCCTCGGCCGGGAACTGCGGCTCACCTCCGCGATCGCCGTGGATGGCGACATCGTCGCCGACAACATCCGCGCGGCGTCGCTGCAGCGGATCGATCGGGCGGTACGGATACTGTTCGTTCCGGCCGTGAGCGGCGGCTGACGGGTGCTCGATCTGACGGTACCGGCGGCGGCCGGGCCGCCGAACGCCGGCCGGCGCAAGGCGGCGGTGGTGTTGACCGCGCTGGGCTCGGAGGCGTCGTCGCGCGTGTTCGAGCACCTGCGCCCGGACGAGGCGGAGCAGCTCACCGCGGAGATGGCTGACCTGACGTCGGTCGACGCCGAGGAGCGCGACGACGTGCTGATGGAGCTGGGCGAACACGTGGCCGCCAGCCGCTGGGCGGCGGTGGAGGGGCCGCGTCACGCCGGCGCGCTCCCCGGCGGGTCCGACCGGTCGCCGGCGCCGTTCGATCTCCTGCCGGTCACGGCTACGCCGGCCGACCTGTTGCGCCAGGTGCGCGCCACCCCACCCGAGCGGCTGCACCGCCTGATCCGCTACGCCCCGGTCGACACTATCGCGCTCATACTGGCGCACCTGGACCCGCTCGATGCCTGCACGGTGCTCGACAACCTGCCCGCCACCACCCAGTCGGACGTGGCCGAACGGATCGCCTCCCTGGACCGCACCGCTCCCGAGCTGGTGCGCGAGGCGGGACGGATGCTCGATGCCGCGGAGCCCGGCGCGTGACCAGCGTGCGGGCGCGGCTGCTGGCGCTGATCGCCGGGGTCGCCGCCGGCGGCGTCGCGGCGGCCGAGCCGTTCGCGGTGGTGGAGCTCTTCACCTCGCAAGGGTGCAGCTCCTGTCCGGGCGCGGAGGCGGTGCTGCGCGACCTGAGCGCCTACGCGCGCGAGTCCGGCCTGCGCGTCTTTCCGATCGAGTGGCACGTCGACTACTGGGACCGCCTGGGCTGGCCCGACCCGTTCGGGGACCCGGACTACACCCGCCGCCAGCGGCGTTACGCGCGCGCCTTCGGCGAACGCACGGTCTACACGCCGCAGATCATCGTCAACGGCGCCACCGTGGTGCGCCCGGCGCAGCGGCGGCAGCTCGTGTTCGACGCGGTGGAGTCGGCGCTCGCCGCGCAGGCGCAGGCGGCGGTGTCGCTGACCGCTGGTTTGGTGGACGGATCGCTGCACGTGACCTACGCGGTGCGCGATGCCCCGCGGCGAGCCGCCATGATGCTGGTCGTCGTCGAGCGCGGCCTGGGCAATCACGTGCCGAGCGGGGAGAACGCGGGCAGGACGCTCCGCCATGACGAGGTCGCGCGGGCGCTCCACGACCTGGGACGGATCGGGCGGCAGGCGTCCGGCACCGCCGAGCTGGCGCTGCCGGACGAGGTCGACGCGGCGAAGGCGTCCGTGATCGCCATCGTGCACGACGCGGTCACCCTGGAGATCCTGGGCGCCGCCGGCGTCGATCCGGCGTAAGTTCCTGGCCGTTCACATTCGCGGCGCCGATTCGTACGGTACGCGCTTCGGCCTGCTGATCGGCGCGTTCGCCCTGTTCGCGGCGGGCATGACCTTGTTCGAGATCAACTTCCCGCACTACCTGCGCGGCCAGTTCGAGATGGGCGCGGGGTTCCGCAGCTTCCTGGAGTTCCCGCGCGAGTCGCAGGGCTTCGCCGTGGTCTTCTACGCGGTGCTGCTGGGCGCGGCCACCGAACGGCGGCTGTTCGCGCTGGCGGCGGTGGTGACCGCGGCCGGCATGACGGCGCTGGCGCTGCTGCCGGCGCGCGCCATCCCGGATTCGATCGCCGGTCTGGCGCCGGCGCTGCCGCTCATCGGCCTGGTGATGGTCCACAGCGCCGGCATGCATCTGGCGATGGTGATGGAGCAGTCGATCGTCATCGAGTCCGGGGAGATCGGCGGCGCCGGGCGGCGGCTCGGCTGGGTCGCCTTCTGGCGGACCATCGCCGCGCTGGCCGCGGCGCTCGCCATCCTGGGGATCGGAGCGCTGTTCGACGTCGGCTACCGGCCGTACTTCATCGCCGGGGCGGCGCTGTCGCTGGCCGCCGCAGCGATGATCGTGGCCGCGGCGCGCGGCCATCCGGGCGCGCGCGGCAGCCGCCGGCGCCTGCGGTTCGAGCGCCGGTTCAACCGTTACTACCTGCTGTGCGCGCTGTTCGGCGTGCGCAAGCAGGTCTTCATCACCTTCGCGCTGTGGGCGCTGGTGACGATCTACGAGCAGCCGATCGGCACCGTGGCTTTGCTCTGGTTCCTGTTTTCCGCCGCCGGGCTGGTCACGCAGCCGCTGATCGGCGCGGTCATCGATCGCGTGGGGCCGCGGCTGACCCTGACCGTCGACGCGCTGCTCCTGGTGGTGGTCTGCCTGCTGTACGGATTCGCCGAGCGCCTGTTCGTCCCCGGCGTGGCGATCGTCGTGGTCGGCGCGACCTACGTGCTCGACCACCTGCTCTTCTTCGCCGGGTCGGCGCGCGCGGTCTACGCCGGCAGCGTCGCTTCCGGCCGCGCCGACCTGTCGCCCACGCTGTCGATGGGGGTGACGATCGACCACGTCTTCTCCATGTCGGTGCCGTTGGCCGGCGGCGTGCTCTGGAAGGCGTTCGGCTACGAGTTCGTCTTTCTGGCGGCGGCCGTGATCGCCGGCGTGACCGCCGTGGTCGCCGCCGGCGTTCGCGTGCCGGCCGCGCAGCCGAAAGCCGAACCGGTCAGCCAGGCCTGAGAGCGGGCCGCCGATTCCGTAATCTGTGCGTCGGTGGGCGTTCCAACCATGGACACCGCGGCCGTGCCGGGCAGCCGGTAGACTGGCGCGGTGGTCGACCGTCAGTTCGCCGAGCCGCACGTGGCCGCCCTCTATGATCCGCTCTGCGGGCGGGAGAGCCGGGCCGATCTCCGCTTCTATCTGCCGCTGGTGATGTCAGCGCAGGCTGTGCTCGACATCGGCTGTGGGACGGGTGCGCTGCTCAAGTGGGCGCGCGCGACCGGGCACTCAGGACGGCTGGTCGGGCTCGACCCCGCACGGGGAATGCTCGACATCGCTCGGACGCGCTCTGACGTCGAGTGGATCCTCGGCGACTTGGCGACCGTCGCGTGGGACCACGAGTTCAGTCTGGCCGTAATGACGGGCCATGCGTTCCAGGTGCTCATCGCCGATGACGACATCCGCGCCGCGCTCGCCGCCATTCACGCCGCACTCGCGGCCGGCGGCGTCTTCGCGTTCGAAACGCGCAACCCGCGCGCACGGGAGTGGGAGCGATGGACTTCGCAAAACGGCACAGACTTCGTCGCTGCCGACGGTACGGTCGTGCGCTTCGAGACTACCGTGACCGCGGTCCAGGGGGACATCGTCCGGTTTACCAATACCTACACGAGCGCGGTGTGGAATCGACCCGAGTCCAGCCACAGCATCCTGCGTTTCTTGCGCGCGGAGACACTGTCGGCGCTTCTCGACGGCGCGGGCTTCGTGATCGAGGAGCAGTTCGGAGACTGGGACCGAAGCCCGGTCGCTGACATGAGCCCGGAGATCATCACCCTGGCGCGACGTCCCTGAGAGCCCGACCGGCACGTCTACCAGCGCACTACCATATCCACCGGACCGGGGTCGGTCAGGTAGTCGGCCAGCGAACGCGAGAAGCGCGCCGTGCGGCCGCCGGCGTCGATCTCCGCTCCGCCGGCGGCCTCGATTCTCGCCGGGGCAACGACCACGAACGTCACCCGCGACTCACCGGCCAGCGCCTGCGCCAGCTCGACTACGCTCGGGTCCGGGGCGTCGGCGGCGGCGCGCGCGGGGATCACACGCTGCGACAGCTCGCCGCCGCCGTCGCCGGCGGCGAACGAGACCGGCAGGTCGGCGAATCCGGTGACGGTCCGCAGGGCTTCGACGCTGTCGAAGGCGATCGAGGCGCTGATACGCACCTCGCCGTCGTCGTCCGTCCGCCGGTACCGGCGCAGGCGCGCCCCCTCGGCGCCGGCGAGCGCCGCCTCGAAGTCGGCGCGGGTGAGCGGTAGCGGGACCGACGGCGCGCCGTTTACCGGGTCGAGCAGGGTGGCCGCGTCGGCCGGCACGCGGTAATCGAGCTCCAGGCGGCCGGCGCCGTCGCGCCGCATGACGAAGCGCATCTCAATGTCGACGCAGGCGGTCAGCATGACGGCGGCCAGACCGGCGGCCGCCAAGCGCACGGCCGCCAGGCGGCCGAACGCCCTCACGGCGCCGCTCCGCCGCCGGTTGCCCGTAGCGCCAGATAGCTCTGGCGGCAGACCCAGGCGTCGGTGGCCGCGTACCGCTGCTGCGCCGGGGTGAGCCGGCGGCCGGCCCAGTTCGACACCTGGGCGCTCTTGGAGATGCGGATGCCCAGGAAGTGCGCGGCCTGTCCGCGCACGCTGCTCGGCGCGTAGCCGGCGTCGCGCACGATGCGGCCCACGTCGACCACGCCGCGCGGGGAGACCCCGTAGATCCGGCGGAGCGAGCGCAACTCGTCCGCCGGCGCCTGCGCCACCTTGATGACCCGCTCCGACTCCAGCAACTCGCGCAGCGGCGGCGGCATGCCGGCCCACTGGAGTTGCACCAGCACCGCCTGATCGGCGGAAGCGAGCTGCAGCAGGGCGACCGGATGGCGCTCGCCCCTTTTGAACGAGGGCCGGGTCTCGGTGTCGAGGCCCAGAACGCCGGCGCCGTCGAGCGCCGCCAGCGCCGCGGCCACCGCCTCGGGCGAGTCGGCGACGCGGATCGCGCCGGGAAACGAGCCGAGCGGCAGTGCCGCGATCTGCGCCTTGTCCAGCGCTCGGGGCGGCGGCCCGCTATCCTCCACCGGGCGCATCGACCGGAAACCGTAGCAGCTCGACGTCGAAGATCAGGTAGGCGCCGGGCGGGATCCCCGCCTGCGGAACGCCGCGGTCGCCGTAGCCGAGCTCCGGCGGCACGATCAGCGTGCGCCGCTCGCCGCGCCGCATCTCTTGCAGCGCCTCCTGCCAACCCCGGATCACCCGGTTGACCGGAAAGACCGCCGGCGTGCCGCGCTCGCGCGAGCTGTCGAACACCGTTCCGTCCAGCAGGCTGCCGACGTAGTGGACCTCCACGTAGGTCTGGGCCGTAGGCCGTTCGTCCCCTTCGCCGGACTCCTCGACCAGGTAGCGCAGCCCCGATGCCGTCACCGTCGCGCCGGGCCAGCGGCGGCGCACCTCCGCGTCCGCCTCGGCGCGGGCGGCGGAAGCCAGCTCGGCCGAACGCGCCTGGCCGCCAGCGCGCAGCTCGTCGAACATGCGCTGGTCGACCCGGAACGCCTCGGCCGACGGCCCGACGCGGAGGATGCGCACGGTCTCGATCCGGTCACCCTGGCGGATGGCGTCGACCACCTCCTGGCCGGAGACCACGTAGCCGAACACGGCGTGGCGGCCGTCGAGCCACGGCGTCTCCACGTGGGTGATGAAGAACTGGCTGCCGTTGTCGTTTGGGCCGCCATTCGCCATCGACAGGGTGCCGGCGCGGTCGTGACGAAGCGATGGATGGATCTCGTCCGCGAACCGGTAGCCCGGCCCTCCGCGGCCGGTGCCGGTCGGGTCCCCTCCCTGGATCATGAAGTCGTCGACCACACGGTGAAAGGTGGTCCCCTCGTAGTAGGGCCCCTCCCGGTCCGTGCCGGTGTACTCGATGGTCCCTTCCGCCAGTCCGACGAAGTTGGCGACGGTCATCGGGACCAGCTGGTACTCCAGCCGCAGCACGATCGTGCCGCGGCTGGTGCTCATTTCCGCATACAGGCCAGGACCCAGGTCGGCGGCCCCGTCGTCCGCCCGGCAGGCGACGGCCAGCAAGGCCGCCAAGCCGGCGCTTCCCAGCCACGCCACCCGTAGCGGACGCAACACTCGGCGATCGCTTCGCCGCGATTTCGGGTCGTTCACGCTCCCATTCTACGTCAGACCGGCGGCGGTCGGCGAGAGCGCAAACCGTTCCGTTGCGCTGGCCTCGATACGCCGTGCGCCGTTCCTCCCTCCGGTCCGCCAGCAGACGCAGGAAGTCCGCCTCGTCCCGGCACCGCGGGGTTGACGGGTGCGGTCAGAATGCCGATAGTCAAGGTAGCCAGCCGCCTGACGTTTCCCTTAGGCCAAATATCCACTTGGAGCTCTCGGTACGATGGACGTTCTCAAAGACGTGAAGAAGGCGGAGGAAGACGCCGAGCGCATTGAGCAGGACTGCGGCGCCAAAGCCGCCGAGCTGCTTGCCTCCGTGTCCCCCCGACTCGACGAACGGCGGCAGGAGCTGACCGCCGATCTCGATGGCGAACTCGGCCGGCGCCGCACCGAGCTCGACCGCCAGTTCCAGTCGGAACGGGACGTGATCGTGGCGTCCGGGCGCACGCTGCGCCAAGAGGTGGAAACGGCGGCGCGCAGCCACCGCGACGCGGCGCTACAACTCATCCTGGACCGATTGCAGCGGTAGCCGGCGCGTGGCGATCGCAGACCTCACCAAGGTGGAGGTCGTCCTGCCCCGGGACGACCTGGATAGTGCCCTGTCCGGGCTGGAGCGCTCCGGGCTGGTGCATGTCGACGACATCCACGACGGGCTCGACGAAGACCTCGCCGGGCACGAGGCGGCGCCGCCGGCAGCGTCCGCCGGCGCCGCCGGCCGGCAGGCCGACATCGACTTCCTGCTGCAGCTCTTCCAGCGCTTCGCGCCGCTCAAGAAGGGGCTGCTGGAGGAGTTCTTCGGCTCCCCGCCGCCGCGCACGCGCGATCAGCTCTCCCGTCTCGTCGACAGCGTCGACGTCGCCGAGCTGCGCGGCCGGCTCAGCGGCGAGTTGACCAGCTACGAGCAGTTGCTCTCCGAACAGGCGCTCCTGCGGCAGCGCAGAGCGAACCTCGAACCCTGGCGGCCGATCGACCTGAACCTGGCCGACCTGGCTGCCGGCCGCCACACCACGCTGTTGCCGGTCAGGGTGCCGGGCGCCGACGATGCCCTGACCGCCGCCGCCGGCGACGGCTCTCTCGGCTCGTCGGCGGCCTACGTGCCGGTCTCGACCGGTAAGCGCGAAAGCTACGGCGTGCTGGCGGTCGTGAACGAGCAGGCGGTCGATGCCCAGGACGGCCTGCGCCGGCTGCGCGGCGAGGTGGTCGACCTGCCGGGCGGCGCCCTGACCCCCGGCGCGGCGCTTGCCGCCGCCGACGCCCGCCTGGGGGAGATCGACGAGCACCTTTCCGAACTGCGGCGGAGGTTCGTCAACGCTGCCGAGCGCTACCGCGGGGCGGTCCAGGCTCACGCCGACGCCGCCTCCGGCAAGCGGGCCGAACAGGAGGCGCGCCGCCGCCTCTACTACTCGAAGCGCGCCGCGGTCATGGTCGGCTGGGTGCGCGCCGAGCACGTCGATCCGCTGCGCATCGTGCTGGCGCAGATCTGTCCGAGCGCGCGGGCGCGGTTCTCGGCGCCCGCCGCCGCCGACGATCCGCCGGTCGACCTGAGCAACCGTACGCTGGTCCGGCCGTTCGAGTTCCTGATCCGCATGTTCGGCATGCCGAGGTACTTCGAAATCGATCCGACCCCGTTCGTGGCGGTCGCCATGACGCTCTTCTACGCCGTGGCGCTCGGCGACGCCGGTTACGGGCTGCTGCAGGTGCTGCTCGCCCTGTGGCTGATGCGCCGGTACCAGTCGGCGGGAGAGACCCGCCTGTTCCTGCGCATGTTCGTGATCACCGGGATCGCGGCGATGGTGGTGGGCGTGCTCACCTGGAGCTTCTTCGGCGCCAGCCCCGGCGCGCCCAACCCCGGCGACAAGATTCTGGGATTCCTGCCGCTCATCGCCCCGACGCGGGACATCGTGCCGCTGATGGCCTTTTCCATCGGCGTCGGCGTGGTCTTCCAACTCGCCTCGATCGTCGCCGGGCTGATCACCTTCTGGAAGTCCGGCCGGCGGCGGGACGCCGTGCTTGAGCAGGGATCGTGGCTGGCGCTGCTGGTGACGCTGCTCCTCTGGATCGCCGTGCGCGCCGCCGGCGTCGCGGCGCTGGAGACCCCGGCCACGGTGCTGGTGGCGGCGTCCGCCGCGGCGGTCGTGCTGTTCGGGATCCGGGAGGGAAACCGCATCGGCCGGGTGTTGACCGGCATCGTCTCCCTGTACGGCATCGTCGGCTACTACGGGCTGGTCGGCTTCTTCTCCGACGTGCTTTCCTACATGCGCCTCGGCATCCTCAGCCTCACCTCGGCCTTCATCGGCCAGGTCGGCAATCTCATGGGCAGCCTGTTCTTCGGCGGGAGCGGCGCCGCGGTGGTGATGGGCGCCATCGTCGGCGGCCTCATCGTGGTCCTGTTCCATGCGTTGAACCTGGTCCTCAGCATGCTGGGGGCTTTCGTACACTCGCTGCGGTTGAACTACCTGGAGTCCTTCCAGCGGTACTTCGATCCGAAGGGGCGCGCGTTCAGCCCGCTGCGCGGCGAGACCAGACACTATCGAATCATCGACACCGTTATGACGCGGTGACCCAAGGAGGCACGGATGGAGATATCTCTCGGCTTTGCGATCGCCTTGCTCGGCGGGGCCATGACCGCAGGTCTGGCGGCGTACGGATCGTCGGTCGGCGTCGGCCAGGCCGGCGAGATGGCCGGCGGCGTCATCTCCGAGGATCCCGACCGCTTCGGCCTGATGCTGATCCTGCAGGCGCTGCCGGCGACTCAGGCGATCTACGGCTTGGTGGTGGCGATCCTGGTGATGCTCAAGCTGAACGCGCTCGGCGGCGATGCGTTCTTGCAGCTCGAACTGGGATATGGACTGGCGGTGTTCGCCGCCTGCGTGCCGGCGATGTTCGGTGAGCTGATCTCGCCGATCTGGCAGGGCAAGGTCGCCGTCGCTTCGATGGGGGCGGTCGCCAAGAAGCCGGACACCTTCGGCCGTGCGCTGATCCTGCCGGTCATGGTGGAGACCTTCGGCTTGTTCGCCCTGATCGCCACCCTGATCATCCTGCAGGTCGTCATCCCCGACCTGGTCTGAGATGGCGGGCGACAATCTCGTCGAGCAGATCCTGGCCGCCGCGCGCACGCGCGGTGAGCAGGCCCTGCAGGCGGCGCAGGCGGATCACAACGAACGCTATCGGACCGGGTTGGCCGAGCTCTCGCGCACCGTCGACGACCGGCGCGAGCGCGAGCACCGGCAGGCCGAAGACCGGCTGCGGCAGCGGCTGTCCGGCGCGCGCCTGGAGCAGAACAAGCAACTGGTATCGCTGCGACGGCGCCTGATCGACGACCTCTACCGCGACGCGTGGGAGCAGGTCGTCTCCGGGGACGCCTACCGCGCCTACCTGGAGGGGCAATTGCGCCGGCACGCCAAGCCCGGCGACCGGCTCGTCGTGTCGCAGCGCGAAGCGGACCGCTTCGCCGGCGAACTCCGCGGCCTGCTGGCCGAGCACGGCGTCACGCTGGCCGAGGAGCAGGGCCGGTTCCGCGCGGGATTCATCATCGAACGCGCCCCTGCCGAAGGAGTGGAGGGCGGCGGCCGGCAGGCGCGCCTCAACTGCACGCTCGATCAGGCGTTTACGCAACTTCAGGAAGAGACCGAGATCGACGCGGCCCGGCTCCTGTTCGGGTCCGCTCCCGCCGGGAGCGGCTGAGCGGCGATGGCCCGGACCGAGCGCGACTTCAACTTCCTGACCGGGCTCCTGAAGTGCCGGGAGCGCGAGCTGGGTGACGAATCCCTGGCGCGGGAGCTGGTCTCCGCGCGCAGCATGGACGAGGTGGTCGCCGCCCTGCCGACGTGCCGCTTCGCGCAGGTGGTGGCCGGCGACCCCACCGACGGCGGCATCGAACGGGCCGCCGCCGAGGAGGTGGCCGATCTCTGGAAGGTCGTGGCCGACCTCACCCCGGTGCCGGAGTTGGCCGAACTGGCAGCGGCGCCGCTCGACATCCACAACCTCAAGACCGCCCTGCTCGGCCACCTGCGCGGTGAGCCACCGGCCGACCTGTATCAGCCCACGGCGCTGGTCGCCGCCGGCGTCCTGGCCGACGTCGGTCGACTCTCCACGGCGCGCGTGCCGCTCCACTACCTGCCGTCGATCCGCGCCGGCCTGGCCGCGTACTACGACTCCGGCCGCTCGCCACAGGCGCTGGAGCTGGCGATGGACCGAGCCCGCAGCCTGCTGCTGGTCGACATCGCCGCGCGGCGGTCGCCCGCACTGGCGGCGGTCCTCGCCGACTGGAGCGACCTTGCCGTGGCCGAGACGATCATGCGTGGCAAGGACGCCGGGCTGCCGTGGCGGGTCGTCCGCTGGGGATCGCACGGCCTGCCGGAACAGGCGCGGTTGCAGGAGCTGTTCGAAAGCCCGACCGGCGAATGGGCGCAGACGCGCGTCTTCGCGCGCCCGCTGCTGACCGCCGCCGCGCAGGCGCTGGGTCGTGGCGAAGGGACGCGGGAAGCGATCCTGCGGCTGCAGACCGAGCTGACCGCGCGCCTCGGCGCCTCCCGGTACGCGCCGCCGTCAATCGATTACGTCTATTATTTCATACGACGGAAGCTCACCGATCTCGCCAACTTCCGCATCGCCTGTCTCGGCGCGCTGCGCGAGCTGTCCGCCGACGCGCAGGCGGCGCGGCTCAACCTGGGGTTCGGCTGATCGATGGCGGGCGGTACGGGGGCGGTCTACAAGATCGCCATGATCGGCGATTCGGCCACGGTGGCGGGCTTTGCGGCCGGCGGCGTGCAGGGCTTCGCGCAGGACGCGGACGATCCAGCTCGGACGCTGTCGGTGCTGACCGATCTGGCGCGCAGCGGCGAGTACGCGATCATCTTCATCACCGAACCGTTGGCCGAGCCGCTGTTCGACGCCATGGAGCGGCTGGAGACCGGCGCCGTGCCGGCGATCATCATCGTCCCCGATCAGTCGGGGACCCGCGGCATCGGCTACGAGCGCATCCGCCATGCCGTCGAACGGGCGATCGGCATCGATCTGCTCGGCGCGAGTTGACACGCTAAGGAGAGGACGCAGGGAATGGCTGGGATCATCACGCGGGTATCGGGCCCGCTGGTGCAGGCGCGGGGTCTGGACAACCCGATCATGTACGAGGTGATCAACGTCGGCGACGCAGGCCTGTTCGGCGAGATCATCGGTATCGAAGGCGACAGCGTATCGATCCAGGTCTACGAGGAGACCGGCGGCATCGGTCCGGGCGAACAGGTGGCCGGCACCGGCACCCAGCTCTCCGTCGACCTGGGCCCCGGCCTCATCAAGCAGATCTACGACGGCATCCAGCGCCCGCTCGACGTGATCGCCGGCGACCACGGCGAGTTCATCGCCCGCGGCATCGAGGCGCCGTCGATCGATCAGGAACGCCTCTGGGAGTTCAACGCCACGGCCGCCAGCGGTGAGCGGGTGAGCGCCGGGCAGCGGCTCGGCTGGGTGCAGGAGACCGAGATCGTCAAGCACTGGGTCATGGTGCCGCCCGGTCGGTCCGGCACCGTCAGCGGCCTGCGCTCCGGATCGTTCACCGTGCAGGACGTGATCGGCACCCTGACCGACGATCTCGGCACCGCCCACGAGCTGCGGCTCTCCCATCGCTGGCCGGTCCGCATCGGCCGCCCGTATCGCCGCAAGGTCAACCCGGATACGCCGCTGGTGACCGGCCAGCGGGTGGTCGACACCTTCTTCCCGCTGGCCAAGGGCGGCACCGCGTGCGTGCCGGGACCGTTCGGCTCCGGCAAGACGGTCGTCCAGCACCAGCTCTCCAAGTGGGCGGACGCCGACATCATCGTCTACGTCGGCTGCGGCGAGCGCGGCAACGAAATGACCGACGTACTGCTCGAGTTCCCGGAGCTGACCGACCCGAAGTCGGGACGGCCGCTGATGGAGCGCACCGTGCTGATCGCCAACACCTCCAACATGCCGGTGGCGGCGCGCGAGGCGTCGGTCTTCACCGGCATCACGCTGGCCGAGTACTTCCGCGACATGGGTTACGACGTGGCGCTCATGGCCGACTCCACCTCGCGCTGGGCGGAGGCGATGCGGGAGATATCGGGCCGTCTGGAGGAGATGCCGGGCGAGGAGGGGTACCCCGCCTACCTCTCATCGCGGATCGCGGAGTTCTATGAGCGGGCCGGCAAGGTGGTGCCGCTCGGTTCGGAGGAACTCTGCTCGCTGTCGGTCATCGGCGCCGTGTCGCCGCCCGGCGGCGACCTGTCCGACCCGGTGGTGCAGGGGACGCTGCGCGAGGTGCGGGTCTTCTGGTCGCTGGAGGCGCGGCTCGCCTACGCCCGCCACTTTCCGTCGGTCGACTGGCTCACCTCCTATTCCCTCTACTCCGACGCGATGGGCCGCTTCTACGATACGGAGGTATCGCCCGCGTTCCTGTCCGACCGCGCCGAGGGGTTGCGGCTGCTGCAGGAAGAGTCGGACCTGCAGGAGATCGTGCGCCTGGTCGGCATCGACTCGGTCTCCGCGCAGGACCGCCTGGTGCTGGAGACCGCCCGGTCGCTGCGCGAGGACTTCCTCCAACAGAACGCGTTCCACGACGTCGACACCTACGCGTCGCTCGACAAGCAGCGGCTGATGCTGCGCGCCATCCTCTGCTTTCACGAGCAGGGCCTGCAGGCGCTGGAGCGCGGAGCCGACATCGCCGCCATCGTCGACCGGCCGATCCGCGAACGGATCGGCCGCATGAAGTTCGTACCGGAGCAGGAGCGGGAGTCGCTCGCCGAGCTCCTGAACCAGATCGAGGAAGAGATCGCGTCGCTCGGCAGTGCCGCTTCCGGCGGCGCCGAGCCGGCGCCAGCCGTCGAGGGGGGCAGATGATCCGCGAGTACCGCACCGTCGAAGGGCTTGAGGGCCCGCTGCTGATCGTCGATCAGATCGAAGACGTCAAGTTCGGCGAGCTGGCCGAGGTGGAGTTGGGCGACGGCAGCGTCCGCCGCGGTCAGGTGCTGGAAGCCTCCACCGGCCGCGCCCTGGTGCAGCTCTTCGAGTCGTCGCAGGGTATCGGCACCGGCGAGGCGACCGTCCGCTTCCTGGGCAAGAGCATGCGCGCCCGCGTCGCCCGCGAGATGCTGGGCCGCATTCTCAACGGTATTGGCGAACCGATCGACGACTCCGGTCAGATCGTGCCGGAAGCGTTCCGGGACATCTCCGGGTCGCCGATCAACCCGTACAGCCGCGACTTCCCGTCGGAGTTCATCCAGACCGGCATCTCCGCCATCGACGGCAACTTCACGCTGGTGCGCGGCCAGAAGCTGCCGATCTTCTCCGGTTCGGGCCTGCCGCACTCGCAGCTCGCCGCGCAGATCGCCCGCCAGGCGCGTACGCTCGGCGACTCGGGCGACTTCGCGGTCGTGTTCGCGGCCATGGGCATCACCTTCGAGGAGGCCAACTTCTTTCGCGACGACTTCGAGCGGACCGGCGCCATCGAACGGGCCGTGCTGTTCATCAACCTGGCCGACGACCCGGTGGTGGAGCGCATCTCCATCCCGCGCGTGGCGCTCACCACGGCCGAGTTCCTGGCGTTCGAGCACGACATGCACGTGCTGGTCATCCTCACCGACATGACCAACTACTGTGAGGCGCTGCGCGAGGTGTCGGCCGCCCGCAAGGAGGTGCCGGGCCGCCGCGGCTATCCCGGCTACATGTACACCGACCTGTCGCAGATCTACGAGCGCGCCGGCCGCATCAAGGGCAAGCGCGGGTCGATCACGCAGTTCCCGATCCTGACCATGCCGGAGGACGACCGCACCCATCCGATCCCGGACCTGACCGGCTACATCACCGAGGGGCAGATCTTCCTGGACCGCGCCCTGTATCGAAAGGGCATCCTGCCGCCGATCAACGTGTCGCCGTCGCTGTCGCGCCTGATGCAGAAGGGCGTGGGCGAAGGCAAGACGCGGGAGGACCATCAGGGCGTCGCCAATCAGCTCTTCGCCGCCTACGCGCGCGGCAACGAGCTGCGCGAACTGGCGGTAGTGCTCGGTGAAGCGTCGCTGAGCGAGATGGATCGCCAGTACGTGACCTTCGCCGACCGCTTCGAGCGGGAGTACGTGAACCAGGGCTTCTACGAGAACCGCTCCATCGAAGACACCCTGCGCATCGGCTGGCGGCTGCTGGGTCTGCTGCCGCGGGCCGAGCTGAAACGGGTCGACACCGAGCACATCGACAAGTACCTGGACGCCGAACCGGCCGCCCCGGCAGCAGCGGCGGGCGCGTAGGCGGCGACGGAGCGCGGGGAGCGGCCGATGGCGATCGCGGTCAGTCCGAACCGGATGGAGCTGCTGCGCCTGAAGAAGAAGCAGGTGGTGGCCGAGCGCGGACACAAGCTGCTCAAGGACAAGCTGGAGGGGCTGCTGCAGGACTTCACGGAGATCGTGCGGCGCTATCAGACGCTGCGCCGGGAGGTCGACGCGGAGATCAACGCGCTGTTCAAGCGGTTCATCATGGCGTCGGCGTCGATGCCGGCGCCGCTGTACCGGGCGGCGCTGGCGTTTCCGGAGTGCGAGGCGCGATTGTCGATGCGGGAGCGCATGATCATGAACGTGCGCGTGCCGGTGTTCGACTTTTCGATCGACGGCAACATGATCTCCTACGGGATCGATGACACCACCAGCGACCTTGACGACGCCATGGGTGCGCTGCGCGAGACGTTGCAGCGCATGGTCGAGCTGGCGGAGATCGAGAAGACGATCGAGTTGGTGGCCGACGAGATCGAGCGGACGCGGCGCCGCGTGAACGCGCTGGAGTACGTGCTGATACCGCAGCAGGCGGACACCATCAAGTACATCAGCGCCAAGCTGCAGGAGCTGGAGCGCGGCAACATCAGCCGGCTCATGAAGATCAAGGACTTGGTGGCGATGTAGCGCTCGCGCCGCGGCGGCCGGTCAGTCGCTGCGCAGGGTGCTCTCCCGTTCGTGGCGTTCGATGCCCAGCCGCAGCAGGCGTTCGATCAGTTCGGAATAGGGAATCCCGGACGCCTCCCACAGTTTTGGATACATGCTGATGCGCGTGAAGCCGGGGATGGTGTTGATCTCGTTGACCAGCAGGGCGCCGTCGTCCTGAAGAAAGAAATCGACGCGCGCCATGCCGTCGCAGCAGAGGGCGCGGTAGGCCGCCAGCGACAGCTCCCGCGTACGCGCCGCCACCGAAGGCTCCAGGTCGGCCGGTATCGCCAGCTCCGCGCCGTCGTCGTCAAGGTACTTCGCCTCGTAGCTGTAGAACTCGTGATGCGGGATCACCTCGCCGGGGACCGACGCGATCGGCTGATCGTTGCCCAGGACCGCGCACTCGATCTCCCGTCCGGCGATGGCGCGTTCGATGAGGATCTTGGAGTCGTAGGCGAACGCCCGCTCGACCGCATCCGCGAAGGGGCCGGCCGCCGCTGCCTTGTGGATGCCGACGGACGATCCCAGGTTGGCCGGCTTCACGAAGACCGGGGAGCCGAGCTGCGCGGCGATCGCGTCCCACGCCGGCCGCGGGTCGGCCGCGTGCGCGACCCGGAAGTCGGCGACCGGGATGCCGGCGGCGCGCAGCAGCCGCTTCATCACGTCCTTGTCCAGGCCGACCGCGGCGGCCAGCACGCCGGGCCCCGCGAACGGGATGCCGGCGGTCTTCAGCAGCCCCTGCACCGATCCGTCCTCGCCGTACGGGCCGTGCAGCACCGGAAACACCACGTCGAGCATCTGCAGCGCGTCGGGCGTGGAGACGCTTGGCCGCTCCGGCAGGTCCAACCGCGGCGCGCCCGGCCCGAGGGGGAGCTCGGCGGCGCCGCCTTCGTCCGCCAGCAGGGTGCGGGCCAGGAACGCGTCGGGGTCCTCGCGCCGCCAGGAGCCGTGCCGGTCGATGCGCAGCACCACCACCTCATGCGCCGACCGGTCGATCGCGTTCAGGACGTTGAACGCGGACTGGCGGGAGACGTCGTGTTCAGCGGAGCGGCCGCCGTAGATGATGCCTATGCGGATGGTCGATTCCTACACCACGGTGCCGGTGCGTGTCATGCCGGCGCCGCTCTCAGGCGGTGACCCGGTCGACCAGCGCCGTGACCGTCCGGTAGTTGGCGCGCAGCGCCTCCTCGCATGCCGCCGGGTCACGGGGATCGCGGCCGGGCGGCACGTAGTGACTGGCGACCGACAGGAAGGCCGGGACGCCGTGCTCGTGCAGGTTGCGCAGCACGGTCTGGTAGTCGGTGTGGCCCTGGCCGATCGGGCAGTAGGTGAAGTCCAGGTCGGGGCCGTGATTGACCCGCAGGTCCTTCATGTGCAGGCCGTGCACGTAGGGCCGTACGTTGCGGAAGCCGGCGGTGGCGACGTCGGATTCGCCGCAGTTGACGTTGTCGGCCGGCCCCCACATGAGGCGGATGCGTGGCGATGCGAGCCGCTCGGCGACCCGGCGGAAGTTGCCGGTGGTGTTCGTGTAGTTCCAGGGCATCTGCATCAGCACCAGGTTGACGTCGTACCGCTCAGCCTGCTCCAGCATCAAGGTGAACGCCTTCTCCAGCTTGTCCATGTCGGTGCGGCCGATGATGCCGCCGCGCGTGGCCCAGCGCATCGGCCACGTGGGCGATCCGCGGCCCTGCGGCCCACCCGTGGCGTATTCGCCCGGCCAGGCGAAGGTGAAGGTGCATACGTCGCGGAAGCCGAGCCGGTCGCCGATCTGCATGCCCCGCACCAGCCGCGTGAAGTGCTCCCGGAACTGCGGGTGTTCGGCCATGGCGTCGATCTCCAGGTCGGCCAGGTGGACCTCCTTGAAGACGTTCCCGCCGATCAGCAGCGGTCGCACGCCGTGCGCTTCCAGGCGCTTGCCGAAGCGGTCGGCCTGAGCATCGGTCAGTTCGCCGATCGAACCTTCGGCTCCCAACGAATGGACCAGGATGTGGTCGGCGCCGATCGCCCGCACCCGTTCCAGGGCGCGGTCGAAGTCGGCTATCCGCAGCTCGCCGATGAACATGCCGATCGTGAATGCGTGGCTACCCATGGGATGCATGGAACATCGAAGCGGCAGCGCCGCGCAAGCGGACCGTTCTGGCCGACACCTGCCGGAACGGGGTAGCGAGCGTTCCGGCGGTCAGCCGGCGGGGAGCTCCTCGGCGGGTATGCCCAGCTCCCAGCGCAGGGCACCGTCCAGGGTCGGCTCCAGCCAGCGGAAGCCGATCTCGGTAAGCCGCGCCGGGACCGCGGACTGACCCTTGAGGATGAGCCGGTCGCCCATCTCGCCGAACAGAGCGCGGATGGCGATGGCGGGCACCGGCGCGAACGCCGGCCGGCGCAGCACGGCCGCCAGCGCGATCGTCAGCTCGCGGTTGGTGGCTGCCTCCGGGGCCGTCACGTTGAAGGCGCCGTGCGCCCGTTCGTTCGCCATCAGCGCGTGCAGGGCGCCCACCGCGTCGTCGAGTCCGATCCAACTGATCGGCTGCCGGCCGCTGCCGACCACGCCGCCGGCGCCGGCCCGGAACACCGGCAGCAGCCGCTTCAGCAGCCCGCCCCGGGGGCTCAGCACCGGCCCGAGCCGGGCGTGCGCCACGCGGATGCCGGCCGCGCGCGCCGGTTCGGCGGCCCGTTCCCAGGCGGCCGTCACCTCGGCCAGGAAGTCGTCGCCGGCCGGCGCGGCCTCGTCCATCGTGCCGTCGACTTCGCCGTAGTAGCCGACTGCGGACGCCGACACCAGCGCCGCCGGCGGCCGGCGCAGCCCGGCGAGGGCGCCGCAGAGCAGCCCGGTCGACGCGACGCGGCTGTCGCGGATGCGGCGCCGGCGCGAGGCGGTCCAGCGGCCGGCGCCGATGCTCTCGCCCGCCAGATGAACCACCGCGTCGAACCCTTCCAGCGCGTCCGCGTCGATCCGCCCGGCGGCCGGGTCCCAGGCGATTTCGGTGCCGGAGGCCGGAAGACGCCGCACCAGCCGGATTACCTGGTGGCCGCCGCTGGTCAGAAACGCCGCCAGCGCGCCGCCGATCAGCCCGGACGAGCCGGTGATCAGCACCCGCAGCGGCTGCGCCGGGCCGGCTGCGTGGCGGTCCAGGTCGCGGCGCAGCCGCGCGTGGCGGTAGCGGAAGGTCCGCGCAAGCGTGCGCCGGTGCCATGCGCGGCCGAGCAGCGCAGCCGGGATGCCCAACTCGTAGCGGATGCGATCGCTCAGTTCGCAGCTCGACTCCCCGGTCGCGCGGAACCGGTGCCGGTGGTGCCATGAGCGGTACGGACCGGCGAGCTGCCGGTCCTCGAACGCCTCGGCCGGCCGGTAGCCTTCGTGCCGCAGCGTCCAGCGGACGCCGAACGGACCGAGGCGCACGCGCAGGGTGATGCGGTCGCCGTCGCGGATCGACCCGGTGCGATCGAGCGTCTCGACGCGCTGCCGCGGCGGCAGGTAACGCTCGAACGCGCCCGGGCGTTCGTGCCAGGCGAACACCCGTTCCGCCGGGTGGGGGAGAGCCGTCGAACGCTCGTACGTTTCCACGCGGTCAGGCTACCGCGCCCATCGGACTGCGCAAACGTCCGCCTCCACAACCCGCAAGGGCGTCATGAACCGCGATCGGCGCCGGCACGGTTACCTGCTACCTCTTGGGGCCGAGCTGTCGCTGATGGGAGCGGCCCATCGGACTCCCGGCGGACCCCGAGCGGTCCGCCGGAAATAGCCCCTAGGGGAATCGAACCCCTCTTTCGAGAATGAGAGTCTCGCGTCCTGGCCGATAGACGAAGGGGCCATCGGTCGACGGGTTGCAGTATCGCGCATTCGCGCCGAAGAAGCAAACGGCCGGTCGCCGGGCCGGAGGCGGCCGGTGGCTTGCGTACGGCGCGCCGCGCATCGCATGATCGGCGCGCCTTCGAGAGGGTGCATGAGAGGATCGATCATCGCGCTGCTGCTGAGCCTGCTGGCAACACGGTCGACCGATTCTACGAAGCGCCCGAGCTGGCCAGGCAGGTCGCCGAGCGGCGGCCTTGGGTACGTACCCGCGACGACTTGGCGCGTTTCGCGGCGCAGGCCCGGCGTGTCTTCGGTTTGACGGCCGCCGCCGCCCACCGGGACGGTGGAGCGCATCCCTGGCGTTCTGTATCGGTTTTACCAAGAAAACCATGTGTGTCGTGATCCGCCGTATGATGGGCTCGCCGCGGGCACCGGCAGGCCGGTGGAGCGCGCCGTGCCGCGTTCCGGGCGTACCGGCCTGAACCGATGAGACGGGTGGTGGTGATCGGCGCCGGCTTCGGCGGTCTGGCGGCAGCCGCCTTGCTGGCCAAGGACGGGTTCGACGTGACCGTGCTGGAACGCAACGACCAACCCGGCGGCCGGGCCATGCTCTACCGCGAAGGCGGCTTTTCGTTCGACATGGGGCCGTCGTGGTACCTGCTGCCGGACGTCTTCGAGCGATTCTTCGCCCGTTTCGGCAGCGCTCCGGCCGATCACTACGGCCTGACGCGGCTTGATCCGGCCTACCGGGTCTTTTTCGACGACGGGCAGTCCACGGACGTGGCCGCCGACCTGCAGCGTAACCTGGCGCTCTTCGAACGCATCGAGCCGGGCGGCGCCGGCGCGCTGCGCGGCTACCTGGCGCGCTCGGAGTATCAGTACCGCGCGGCGATGGACCGCTTCGTCTACCGCGACTTTCGGGGCGCCGGTGACCTGCTCGATCGGGACCTGATCGTCCACGGCGTCCGACTGCGCCTCTTCGGCCGCATGGACCGGCTGGTGGCGCGCGCGTTCCGCGACGACCGGCTGCGCAAGCTGCTCACCTACAACCTGGTCTTCCTGGGCTGCTCGCCGAGCCGCGCACCGGCGCTCTACGCGCTGATGGCGCACGCCGACTTCAACCTGGGCGTCTGGTATCCGCACGGCGGCATGAACGGGGTGGCCCGCAGCCTCTACCGCCTGGCGAAACGGCAGGGGGCGCGGTTCGTGTTCGGCTCGCCGGTGACCGCCATCCGGCTGCGCGGCCAGCGGGCGACCGCCGTCGATTCGGCGACCGGGCGCTATCCTGCCGATGCGGTGCTGGCCAACGCCGACTACCACCACGTGGAACGGACCTTGCTCCCGGCCGGGGCGCGCTCCTACTCGGCGCGCTACTGGGCGCGGCGCGTGGTGGCGCCGTCGGCCTGCATCGTCTATCTCGGCCTGGACCGGCCGGTGCCGGCGCTGGCTCACCACAACCTCCTGCTGCAGAACGGCTGGGACGATCACTTCCGCAGCATCTTCGATCGGCCGGGGTGGCCGGAGCGCCCCGCGCTGTACGTCTGCCGCCCGTCGGCGACCGATCCGGCGGTGGCACCGCCGGGAAGCGAGAACCTGTTCCTGATGATGCCGGCGGCCGCCGGACTGCGGGACGACGACGCCGCCCGCGAGCGGTGTCTCGGCCTGATGCTCCGCGCGCTGGAGCGTACGATCGGGGAGGGGATCGAGGGGTCGATCCGCGTGCGACGCCTGTTCACGCACCGGGACTTCGCGGCGACCTTCAACGCCTTCCGCGGCACCGCCCTGGGGTTGGCTCACACCCTGCGCCAGACGGCGTTCCTGCGGCCTTCGATCCAGAGCAGACGGGTCGCCAACCTGTTCTTCGCCGGCCAGTACACGACGCCGGGGATCGGCGTGCCGATGACGCTGATCGCGGCCGCCATCGCGCGCGACCGCATGGTCGCCGCGGTGAGACGGCGCGCGCATGCCTGATCCGCGGCTGGCGCGCATCTTCCGCCGCGGCAGCAGGACCTACTTCTTTTCCAGCGTCGCCTTTCCGCCGGCGCTGCGCGGCGACGTGTTCGCGCTCTACGCGTTCGTGCGCACCGCCGACGACTTCGTCGATCGGCCCCCCGGCCGGCAGGACGGGGCCGGCTTCGACCGCTTCCAGGAGCGCTACGCGGCCGCCGCCGCCGGGCGCGCCGGCGGCGATCCCGTCATCGACGGGTTCGTGGAGTTGGCCGCCCGCCGGCGCTTCCGCGCCGACTGGGTGGAGGCGTTCCTCGACGCGATGGCGCAGGACCTCACGCAGACCGACTACGCGACCGTCGCCGACACGCTTGCCTACATGTACGGGAGCGCCGAGGTGATCGGGCTGATGATGGCGGCGATCATGGAGCTGCCGGACGAGGCGTACCGGCCGGCGCGGATGCTCGGACGCGCGATGCAGTACATCAACTTCATCCGCGACATCGACGAGGACCTGGAGCTGGGCCGCACCTACCTGCCGGCTGCGGAGCTGGCCGCCGCCGGGCTCCGCAGCCTCGACCCGGCGGAGGCGAGGCGCCGCGCGCCGGCGTTCCGCCACTTCGTGCGGGGCGAGATCGACCGCTACCTGGGCTGGCAGCGGGTCGCCGACGCCGGCTTCTCCTTGATCCCCCGCCGCCCTCGGCTGGCGATCCGCACCGCCTCCGACATGTACCGCTGGACCGCCGACCGGATTCGCGCGGAGCCGATGATCGTCTACCGGCGCAAGGTGCGACCGTCGCCGGCCCGCATCCTGGCGGCCGTCATGGCCGGCGCGGTGCGCGCCTGACGCGCACCGCTTGCCCCAAGAACGGCGATATGCGGACATTCGGGAGCCGAGGAACAAGACTGCAGAAGAACACGATCGGCCTGCCGGTAGGCGGTCCGGAGCCGGCCGGCACGGAGCGGTGTCATGCCTGAGGCGGCGGTCCTCACGGAGGACCTGAGACGGCACTTCGGCGACGTCCGCGCCGTCGACGGCGTAGATCTCGCCGTGCAGCCCGGCGAGATCTACGGTTTTCTCGGCCCGAACGGAGCCGGCAAGACGACCCTGATCCGCACGCTCTGCACGCTGCTCGATCCGACCGGCGGGACTGCGCGGGTGGCCGGCCATGACGTCGTGTCGCAGCGTAATGAGGTGCGCATCCGCATCGGCGCGGCCCTGCAGGAGGCGGCGCTCGACCCGGTCCAGACCGGAGTCGAGTTGCTGCGGCTGCAGGGCCGGCTCTATGGGCTGCGCGCCGCCGAGCTCCGCACGCGGGTGGCCGAGGTCGGCCGCATGATCGACCTGGGCGACGCGCTGGCGCGGCGCATCGGCACCTATTCCGGCGGCATGAAGCGGCGGCTCGACCTGGCTGCAGCGCTGATCCACAACCCCGAGGTCCTGTTTCTGGATGAGCCGACCACCGGTCTCGACCCCGTGAGCCGGATGCGGGTCTGGGAGGAGGTGCGGAAGCTCAAGCGCGACCTGGGCGTCACCATCTTCCTCACCACGCAGTATCTGGAGGAGGCTGACGAGTTGGCCGACCGGGTCGGCATCATCAGCGCCGGCAAGCTGGTGGCGGAGGGCACGCCGGCCGAGCTGAAGCGCTCGGTCGGCCGGGACGTAATCGTCGCCCGCCTCGACGATCCGTCGCGGGTCGCGGCGGCGGTGCGCGGTATCCGCGGGGTCATCGCCGTGGACCTCTCCGGGAGCGAGTTGCTGGTCTCCGTCGAGGACGGCGCGGCGGCGATCGGCCCGGTCGCGGCCGCCCTGTACGGAAGCGGCGCTCCGGTGCAGGAGATCGTCCTGCGCACCGCCACGCTCGACGACGTGTTCTTCGAGGTAACCGGCGCCCGCATTGAAGCCGGCCACCTCGAACCGGCCGCCGTCACCAGCGAGGAGCCCGACGAATGAACCACGTACCGGCCGGCTCGACGATCCGCGCCCGCAAGGCGGGATTCGCGCGCGATCTGTTCTCCATCGCCGGCCGCGCGATCCGGGCGGTGCCGCGCGAGCCGGAGGTGCTGTATCCAGCCCTGATCATCCCGGTCTTCTTCTTCGCCGTGAACGTCGGCGCGCTCCGGCCGCTGGCCGAGCAGATGTTCGGGGACTTCGACTTCCGCGCCTTTCAGCTACCGGTGGCGATCATCTTCGCGGTAACCGGCATCAGCCGCGCCTCCGAGCTGGTGAGCGACATACGCAGCGGGTACTTCGACCGGCTCACCATCACGCCGGTGAGCCGGCTGTCGCTGCTGTTGGGGCTGATGGCGGCCGATCTGGCGCTGGTGATTGCGCTGACGCTGCCGGTGGTGGCCATGGGGCTGATCATCGGCGTCCGCTTCGCGGCCGGCTTCCTCGGCGCGGTGGTGTTCGTGCTGCTCGGCGGCCTGTGGGGGCTGGCCTTCACCGGCTTTCCGTACGCGATCGCGTTGAAGACCGGCAACCCGGCGGCGGTCAACTCGAGCTTCCTGCTGTTCTTTCCGTTCGCGTTCCTGACCACCACCTTCCTGCCGAAGGAGGCGCTGTCCGGGTGGCTCAGCACCGTGGCGGACTTCAACCCGGTCACGTACCTGCTGGAGGCGTTGCGCTCGCTGCTGCTGGTCGGCTGGGACGCGGGCGCGCTGTTGGGCGGCTTGGCCGCCGTCGTCGGGGTGGGCGCGGTATCGCTGACCCTGGCTCTGGCGGCGCTGCGCGGGCGCCTGTCACCCGATTGAGCCGGCGCGCGTCCGGCCGGAGAGTGCGTGTCCGGCCGGAGAGTGGAGGTGGCGGGAATCGAACCCGCGTCCTGAAAGGCACCACGCAAGCTTCTACAGGTTTGTCCGGCGATTCATTGTCGATGCGGACCTGAGGCCGCCGGCGGCCACGATCCCATCCAAGCCCGCAAAAGGTGTCCCCGGCGGCTTGCGAGCCAGCCGTCGGGTGAGCCCCGGTTTGCATCGGGGAGACGGGCGCTCAGGGCTGCGCTCCCGAAACCCCGTGGCTGCTACTCTAGGCAGCCAGTGCCAGATCGTTGTCGGCAGTTAAAGAGAGGTGCCATGTTTTAGGAGAATGGCTCTCCACCTGCAACTTGCGAGACGTTCTTCCAGTCGAGCCCTGTTCACCCCCGTCGTGCGCCGTCCGCTCACCGTCGATGCCGCAGCGCCCGCTGCGCCTCGCGCTCGTCGTCCCGGCGCCGTATGTCCTGGCGTTTGTCGAAGTCGCGCTTGCCCCGGCAGAGGGCGAGTTCGACCTTGATCAAGCCTCGCGAAGTATAGAAGCGCAGCGGCACGAGTGTCAAGCCGCGTTCGGCCACCCGGCGGCGCAGCGCCAGTATCTCCTTTCGATGCGCGAGCAGCCGGCGCGGCCGGTCCGGCTCGTGGTTGTACCGGTTGCCGTGCTCGTAGGGGGAGATGTGCAGCCCGTGCAGCCACAGCTCGCCGTTCTCCACGCGCCCGTGCGCGTCGGCGAACGCGAACCGGCCGGCGCGCATCGACTTCACCTCGGTGCCCATGAGGACGAGTCCCATCTCCAGCCGTTCGACCGGCTGGTAGCGATGCAGCGCCCGGCGGTTGGTCGCCAGCGTGCGGCGGCCGGCCTGCTCAGCCATCGGGCGCCGGCGGCGCAGCGATCACGACTCGGAATCCCAGATACGGGGTAGCCCACGCCGGTTCCTGCGCGCCGCGGGAGTAGACGCGGATCAACTCGCGCTCGCTCGCCCACGAGCCGCCGCGCACGACCCGCTCGGCCCCCGCGCGGGGCTGACCGGCCGTCGCCGGCGCTGGATCGGCGCCGGCCCGCAGCAGATATGACGCGGGCGCGTACCAGGTCGCGGTCCACTCCCAGACGTTGCCCAACAGGTCGTAGAGCCCGTACCCGTTCGGTGCCGACGTCGGGGCCGGTCCCGGACCGGCGACGCGCTGCCCGGCCAGCCGCGCGCCACCGGTCTGTGCGCCGAGCGGGTAGGGCCGGCCGGCCAGTCCGCCACGCGCCGCCCACTCCCACTCGGCTTCGGTCGGCAGACGGACCACTACCGTTCCGTTGGGCACCTCTCCTTCGGGCGTCTCGCCGTAGGGCCGGCCCGCTTCGGCCGCCGCCGTCGCGTTCAGCCACACGGCGAACGCGGCTGCCGCGTGATGGGACACGTGCGTGACCGGATGATCGAGCGTGCCGGGCGCCGGAGCCCCGTCGGACCACGACGCCAGATAGGTCGGCTCGGCCAACCCGTCACGCACCAGGTCGGCGGTCGCCTCCGGCGCCCAGCGCGGCACCGCCGCGGCGAACCGAGCGAACTGCCGGTTGGTGACCTCGGTCTCCGCCATCAGGAACGGGGCGACCGAACGGAGGTGCGGCTGGCGGTCGTGCGCGGCGGCGGCGAGCAGGCGGCGGTCGGTGTCGTCGCCCATCAGCAACGTACCGCCGGGCACCTGCCGAAAGCGGATGCCGCCCACGACGGCGGCGGCGGGCAGCGCTGCCGGCCGATCGGGCGACGGGTGGGAGTCGAGTCCCTGCCGGTAGCGCTCGCCGTGCTCGGCGTGCCACCGGTGCGCGGCCAGACGCTCCCCGAGCCGATCCGGCGCGGTAGCGGCGAGCCACAGCGGCAGTCCCGGATAATCCCGGTCGAGTTGCAGGAACCGGTTGAACAGGCGCCGCACGGTCTGCGGCGTCACCGGCCCGCCGCCGGCGGCGGAGGCGGCCGCCGCGCGCACCAGCGCCCCGAGCGCCTGGCGCCGGTCGATGAAGGGCAGGACGTCGCGGAGGAACGCATACCGGTCGGCCGGTGCCGCCTGCGCCAGCGCGCCGCCCGCGTCGTCGATGATGCCGGTCACGTGCGGCGCCGCGGCAAACTCGGCCACGCGGCGGCGCGCCACGGCGGCGCCGTCGATCAGCTCCAGGTCGGCGTGGGCGGCGGTCCGGTTGCGAACGATCAGCGTCCCGAACACCCGCGGCGCCACCTCGACGCGGAGCCGCTCGGGGGAGAAGCCGGCGCGCGCCCACTCCAACTCGTGCGCGCCGGGAGCAGCCTCGACCGCCAGCGGCGTCGTGCCGGCGAACCGCCCGTCGAGCGACACCGTCACGTTGCGCGGGGTGGCGGTCACCTCGATCCGGCCACCGGGGGCGCGCAGCCCGGGGTAGAGCAGCGCCAGGAACAGCGCCAGCAGCACCGCCAGTCCATAGATGACCGTGAGGTAGACGCCGGGCGGGACACCGAGGACGGGGCGCAGGCGCACCTGGGCGGCGCGATCGAGGTCGGCGACCTCGATCGTCGCGGCGGGCGTGTCCGTAGACGGAATCTTGCGTTTCATGGCAGGGCGGACCGAACGGCCGGCAGGATGGGGCGACGCCGCTCACGGTGTCAAAGCATGCCGGCCTGCGAGGCTTGGGCCTGCGCGGCTTGCCGGACCGGCGGGCGGCCGGTAGGCTGGCCGCCGTGGCCACGGTGACGGCCCGCTCCGGGGGCAACCAATCGGCGTGGCAGGTATGGAGCGCGGCCCTGCAGCGCGGCACCGAACGGCTGCTCACCGGCCGCCGGCGCCGCCGGTTGCTGCGCCGCGAACGCCACCGCCGCCGCAGTCCGATCGTCGAATGGCTCGACACGATCGGATCGACGGTACTCATCGTGCTGGTGATCAACCAGTTCCTGTTCCAGGCCTACAAGATCCCCTCGCAGTCGATGCGTCCGACGTTGGAGATCAGCGACCGCATCTTCGTGAACAAGCTCCTGTACGGTCCCGAGCTGGTGCCGGGCCAAGTCAAACTGCCCGGCCTCCGGAGTCCGCAGCGCGGCGAGGTGATCATCTTCGAGAACCCGAGCTACGTGCCGATCGGCCCGCTCATGGCCGTTCTGAAGCGGATCGTCTACATGGTGACGCTGTCGATGGTCGACATCGACCGCGACGAACAGGGTCGGACCAAGCACGACATCCTGATCAAGCGCGCGGTCGGCGTCGGCGGTGACCGCATCCGCCTGCGGCGGGGCGAGGTGCAGGTGCTGCTTCCGGGAGCCGACGAGTGGCTCGACGAGCCGGCGCTGCAGGCGGCGTTCGGGCTCGACTACCGGCCGCGCCGCAGCCCGGACCTGATCGATTACGACATCCTGCAGGCCGGCGTCGCGGCGGAGACCAGGATGGCGGACGGCCAGCCGCTGACCGAGGCGGAACGGGTCGACCTGGATCGGTGGAAGCGGCAGCAGGCGACCCGCCGCACCGACCGGTTGTTCTGGGAGCACGGGCGGTTGCGCACCATCGTGGAGGCGGACCCGACCGACCGCAACGCCGCCCGCCAGTGGCAGTTGCTGGAGCGCGGCTGGCCGGTACCGGCCGGCTCCGTGTTTCCGCTGGGAGACAACCGCGACGAGTCGAACGACGCCCGCTTCTTCGGTCCGGTGACGCTCCGCCGGGTGCTCGGTAAGGCGATGTTCCACTACTGGCCACCGGCCCGCTGGGCCGGCATCCGCTGATCAGCGTCAATCGCCCGGGCGGGGCCGATTTGACGGTGATCGACCGTGAATGGTAGCGTAGAGGCGGGAGGGGTATGTCAGGTCACAGCAAGTGGCACTCGATACGCCACAAGAAGGGGGCCGCCGACGCCAGGCGCGGCAAGCTCTTCGCCAAGCTCATCAAGGAGATGACCGTCGCCGCGCGGCTCGGCGGCGGCGACGAAGGCGCCAACCCGCGGCTCCGGCAGGCGGTCCTGAAAGCGCGGGCGGCCAACATGCCGGCCGACAACATCGACCGCGCGATCAAGAAGGGCGCCGGCGAGTTGGGCGGCAGCGACTTCCATGAGCTACTCTACGAAGCGTATGGCCCCGGCGGCGTGGCGATGCTCGTCGAGATACTCACCGACAACAAGAATCGCAGCGCCGCCGAGGTGCGCAACACGCTCTCCAAGCACGGCGGCAACCTGGGCGATTCCGGCTCGGTCTCCTATCTGTTCAAACGGCGCGGCGTGGTGGCGATCGACGCGGAACGCCACTCCGAGGACGAGGTGATGGAGGTGGCGGTCGAGGCCGGCGCCCTCGACGTCGTCGCGGACGACGGCTTCATCGAGGTTCTGACCGAGCCGTCCGACTTCGACGCGGTGCTGCAGTCGATCCAGGGCGCGGAACTGGCCACGACCGGGGCCGAGATCACCTGGGTCGCGGACGCGCCGCTGGAGGTGCCGGCCAAGTCGGCGGCGGCTGCCGTGCTGCTGATCGATCTGATCGAAGACCTGGACGACGTGCAGTCGGTGGCCACCAACCTCGAGCTCGCGGAGCCCGCAGTCGACGACGACTGAGTCGACCGGGATTGAGCGCAGCGCGGCGTCTTGGCGGTCATCCTGGGCATCGATCCCGGACTCGCCGCGACCGGGTACGGGGTGATCCGCGTCGACGGCAGCCGCCTGCGCCACGTGGCGCACGGCGCGGTCATCACCGAGCCCGAGCAGGACCGCGGCGGCCGCCTGCTGGCGATTCGCGACGCCTTGACCGAGGTGCTGGCGCGTTACCGCCCGGATCAGGCCGGCGTGGAGTCGCTGTTCTTCTCGCGCAACGTCCGTTCCGCGCTGCCGGTCGCCGAGGCGCGCGGCGTCATCCTGATGTGTCTGGCCGACGCCGGGATAGCCTTTGCCGAACACACGCCGCTGCGCGTCAAGCAGGCGGTGCTGGGCCACGGCAACGCCGACAAGCAGCAGATCGGCGCCATGGTGCGCGTCCTGTTTCGGCTCGGCGCGGACGATCCGCTGCCGCACCACGCGGCCGACGCGCTGGCGGTCGCAGTCTGCCACGCCCATTCCGCGCCGCTGGAAGAACGAGCGAAAACGCGCTGAACGACGAAGTGTACAACAGCCTGACCGGTACGGTCACCTTCAAGGACCGCGAGCGACTGCACCTGACGCTGGCCGGGGTAGAGTGGGACTTGGCGATCTCCGGCAGCACCGCGGACGGGCTTCCGGAGCGCGGATCGGAAGCCAAGGTGTTCACGTTTCTGTACCACCGTGAAGACGCGATGAGGCTCTACGGCTTTGCGTCGGCCGCCGAGCGCGAGCTCTTCCTCAACCTGCTGCAGGTCAACGGCGTCGGCCCGCGCCTGATCATGCGCATGCTGTCGGCGGCTACCGAACGCGACATCCGCGCCGCCGTGCAGGCCGGTGACGCCGACGCGCTGGCCCGCGTTCCGGGACTGGGCGCCAAGAGCGCGCAGAAGATCATCCTGGCGCTGCGCGGCAAGTTGCCGGCCGCGCAGGCGGCGGCCGGGGTGGAGACCGAGCTGGTCAAAGCGTTGACCGGTATGGGCTTCAGCCAGCGGGAAGCGGCCAAGGCGGTCGCCGCCGCGGTACAGGCGTCCGACCGGCAGGACGGCGCCCATGACGAAGCGTTCCTGCTGCGCGCCGCCATTCAGCTCCTGGGCGCGTCACGGTGAGCGACCGCATCGTGTCGGCGCTGGCCGGCGGCGGCGACGACCTCGACGGCGAAGAGGTACGGCTGCGGCCGCGCCTGCTGGCCGACTTCATCGGCCAGAAGCAGCTCCGCGAGAACCTGCGCGTGTTCGTGAGCGCCGCCCGCGACCGCGGCGAAGCGCTCGATCACGTCTTCTTCTCCGGGCCGCCGGGGCTGGGCAAGACGACGCTGGCGGCGATCGTCGCCAACGAGCTCCGCGTCGAGTTCCGCAGCACGTCCGCGCCCGCCCTGGAGAAGACCTCGGATGTGGTGGCGATCCTTACCAGTCTGGGCCGGCACCACGTCTTCTTCATCGACGAGATCCACCGGCTGCGGCCGCCGATCGAGGAGCTGCTGTATACGGCGATGGAGGACTACGAGGTCGACGTCGTCATCGGCGAGGGTCCGAGCGCCCGCACCATCAAGATCTCGCTGCCCCGCTTCACGCTGATCGGCGCCACCACCAAGACCGGGCTGGTGTCGGCCCCGCTCTATTCGCGATTCGGCATCACCGCACGGCTCGACCTGTACGACCAGGAGGAACTGGAGCAGATCGTCGACCGGTGCGCGGTTCTGCTGTCGATGGAGCTGGCGCCGGAGGTGGGGACGCGGCTGGCGCGCAGCGCCCGCGGCACCCCGCGCGTGGCGATCCGGCTGGTGCGGCGGATGCGGGATTACGCGCAGGTGTGGGGCGACGGCACGCTGACCGGCGCGATCGTCGACCGGGGCCTGCGCGCGCTGGGAATCGATCACTACGGGCTCGACCGTACCGATCGCGAGATCCTGTCGATCATCGTCGACCGCTACGGGGGCGGCCCGGTCGGCGTGGAAACGCTGGCGATCTCGCTGGGAGAGACGGCGGACACGGTGGAGGACGTGTACGAGCCGTTCCTGGTGCAGAGCGGCTTCCTGAAGCGGACCGCCCGCGGGCGGGTGGTGACCGATCTGGCCCTGCAGCACGTCAGGGATTCCACTTCCATTTCCGCACAGGCCATTTCCGAACAGGAGGGCACCGGTGCTCGCCCGGGACTTCTCTTTTGAGGTGCCGTCCCGGCTCATCGCGCGGCGGCCGGCCGCCCGCCGCGGTGGCGAACGCCTGTTGGTCCTGGACCGCGCGCGCGCCGGCAACCGCCACGCCACCATGGCCGAGCTGCCGGACCTGCTGCCGGCCGGCTCGGTGCTGGTGCTCAACGACTCGCGCGTGCGCAAGGCGCGCATTCACGGATCGTCCGAGAACGGCGGCTCGGTGGAGCTGGTCTTCCTGGAGGAGATCGGCCCCGGACGCTGGCGCGCGCTGGCGCGGCGGGCGCGGCGCCAGCGCGTCGGCAAGCGGCTGCTCCTGCCGGACGGCGTGCAGGCGCGCGTGGTCGCCGCCGACGCCGACGCGCGCGAGTTGGAGCTCCACCCGCCGGTCGGGGAGGACTACTTCGAACGGCACGGCGCCATGCCGCTGCCGCCGTACATCGAACGCGCGCCGGATGCGGATGACGACGAGCGCTACCAGACCGTCTACGCGCGGGAGTTCGGCTCGGCGGCAGCGCCGACCGCCGGACTCCATCTCACGCCCGACCTGCTCGAGGCGATGCGGGCGCGCGGCATCGACATCCAGTACGTGACGCTGCACATCGGTCCCGGCACCTTCCAGCCGGTCCGCACCGAGCGGCTGGAGGATCACCGCATGCACGAGGAGTCGGTGGCGCTGAACGCGCAGGCCGCGGCGGCGATCGAGGCGGCGCGGCGCGACCGGCGGGAGGTGATCGCGGTCGGCACCACCGTGGTGCGGGCGCTCGAGTCGCGGGCCGCGGCCGGTCGCCGGGCCGGCGCGGTGACGCCCGGCCGGTGGCGTACCGGCCTGTTCATCCGGCCGGGACACCGCTTCCGGGTGGTGACGCGGCTGCTCACCAATCTGCACACCCCCGGCTCGACGCTGGTAGCCCTGGTGGCAGCCTTTGCCGGCCGCGAACGGCTGCTCGATGCGTACCGGGAAGCGGTAGCGCACGACTACCGGTTCTTCTCCTACGGCGACGCCATGCTGATCCTGTAACGATGTCCGCCGCCAGTGGTTGGGAGTATGGAGATGGGTGCCGCAGCGAGGCGGAAGCCTCGGCTCTGACGCCGCGGTGGGGGGTGACGCGCGGCCGGCCGGCGCCGCGAAGCGATCAATCGATGCCGAAGAGCGGCCAGAGATGGGCGAAGACCTCCTCCGGGGCGCCGTCGCCGTCGATCCGGTGCACCGTCACGCCGCGCGCCTGCAGCCGGTCGAGGGCGGCGTCATAGGCGGCGAGCAGTCGCCGCTGGGTGGCGATCCCGTCGAATCGCTGCCACCCGGCGCCCCGCGCGCGCAGCCGTCGCTGGCACAACGCGACCGGGGTGTTGAGAAACACCACGCGTTCGGGCAGCGCGGCGGTATCGTTGACCGCCTCGACGTATTCGGGACGGACCTCGAGTCCCTGGTACGCCAAGCTCGACGCGATGCACCGATCGCTGATCACCAGATCGCCGGCGGCGCGGTGTTCGATGATGCCGCCCGCGCCGTGGCAATGCTCGGCCCGGTCGGCGGCGAACAGCAGCGTGAACGCCGTACCGGAAATCGGCCGGCGCGACGCCAGCAGCGCGCGGATGAGCTGCCCGATCGGCCCGTCGGTCGGCTCGCGCGTGCGGAAGTGAGGCACGCCGCGCACGCGCAGTCGGCCGGCGGCCAGCGCCACCTGCGTCGTGGCGCCGGCGCCGTCGAGCCCTTCGACCGCGACGAATCCCGGCAAGATGCGTGCCTGCGAGTTCTGCTCCGCCACTGTGCGGTTGCCGCTTTGGCCCTTCGCGCTATGATCGCGCCGATCGCCATGGTTGGACCGGTTACCGTAACATTATCCGAATGCCGCCGCCGTGTCGCCGTGCTGGTGTGGCTGCTGGTCGCGCTCGCCGTGCGCGCCCAGGAGACGGACGCGCCGTCGGTCCGGGAAAGCCCGGCCCGCATTCCCGACATCGTCATCACCGGCGCCGACGCGATCATCATCGTGCCGCCGCTGCCGGTGCTGCCCGGCGGCGGCATACCGGTGCCGCCGGTCGAACTGGCCCCGATACGGTTTCGGCCGTCGCCGGCCGATTGCGCGCCGCCGGCCGGCGGCGCGGCCGGCCGACCGGAGCTCTGCGAGCCGCCGGCGCTGATGAGGCTGCAGCCGTTCTTCCTTTTCGGGGCGCCGCCGCGACCGGCGATGGGCGACCTGGGTGTCCGCTACCCGGCGCCGGACCGTGCCGACGCCGGCAATGACCGGGACGGCATCGACGGGGCGAGGAATGACGGCGCCGGCAACGACCGGGCGGCTCGGAACGAGGGGAGGGACCAGTGATCGAGTTCATCTTGCGCGGTGGGGTATTCCTGTGGCCGATCGGCCTGCTGTCGGTCGCGGCCCTGTACCTGATAATTGAGCGGGCGATCTTCTTCCTGCAGTCGCGGCCTGCGCCGCCGCTCCAGCGGGCGTTGAATGATTTCCTGGGCGGAGAGCCGCCGGTCGATCTGCGGGAGACGTTGGCCGAGAGCAACGCGCCGGAGGCGATGCTGGCGCAGGTCGGGCTGGACGCCGAGGGGGCGGACGCCGGCGACGCGCACCGCCGGCTGGAGCGGGCGCTGCTGGAGGTGGTCGCCTCCATGGAGCATAACGTGGCGCCGCTTGCGAGCATCGCCAACGTAGCGACCCACTTGGGCCTGCTGGGTACGGTGGTCGGCATGATCGGCGCCTTCATCGGCATGGGCGGAGTCGCGACCGCGGACATGACCGGGCTGACGCAGGGCATCTCCCAGGCGCTAGTCACCACCGCCGCCGGCCTGGGCGTCGCCGTGCCGGCGTCGTTCTTCCACCACCTGTACGCCAACCACGTGAAGAAGCGCATCGCGGAGTTGAACGTCACCACCTCCGAGCTCGAGTCGCTGGTGGTGGCCGCGGCCGCTCCCGAGCCGGGACGGTGAGCGAGCGGCGCGGCATCCGGGTGACCGGCAGCGATCTGGGAGCGTCGGCCGCCCTGCCGCTCACGGCGCTGATCGACGTCATCTTCCTGGTCGTCATCTTCTTCATGATCAACGCCGCGTTCGCGGTGACCTCGCAGATTCCGGTCGAGCTGCCGGACGAACCGGGAGACGCCATCTCCGGCAGCCGCGCGGTCGTGGTCACCATCGACGCGGCCGGCCTGATCTACGTGAACGAACAGCCGGTCTACGTGGAGGAGCTGGTCGACGTGCTGGGCGCCAGGCGCGAGCAGGACCCCGACCTCGCCGTGTTCGTGAGCGCCGACGCCGCGCTGCCGTATCAGATCCTGATCGACGTCCTCGGCGCGGTGCGCGCATCTGGAGTCACGGCGCTCTCCCTGGTGACCGATCCGGCTTCGACGCCGTGAAGGGCCTGCGCCGGCCGGCGTCGTTCGCCGTGTCGGTGGCATTGCACTCCGCCGTACTGATCATCGCCTCGCGCCTGCCGATGCCGCTGCCGCGCGAGACGGTGATCGCCGTGGAGCTGGTCGCGGCGGTGCCGGCGGGGGCGGCGTTGACCGGCAGCCCAGCGCCCGCCGAGGAGCCGGTGGAGGAGCCCGACTCGCCGCCGGCGCCGGAGTTGCTCGATGAACCGGAACCGCAGCCAGAACCCGAACCGGAACCACAGCCAGAACCCGAACCGGAACCGCAGCCAGAACCCGAACCGGAACCACAGCCAGAACCCGAACCGGAACCACAGCCAGAGCCCGAACCGGAACCGCAGCCAGAACCCGAACCGGAACCACAGCCAGAACCCGAACCGGAACCACAGCCAGAACCCGAACCGGAACCACAGCCAGAGCCCGAACCGGAACCACAGCCAGAGCCCGAACCGGAACCGCAGCCAGAACCCGAACCGGAACCGCAGCCAGAACCCGAACCGGAACCACAGCCAGAACCCGAACCGGAACCACAACCAGAACCCGAACCGGAACCACAACCAGAACCCGAACCGCCGCCGGAGCCCAAGGTCGACCTGTCGGCGCTGGCCAGGGACGCCGCCGCCAAGGCCGCGGCCGACCTCACCACCCCATTCCGGGCGCCTTCGGTACCGATTCCGGACACGACGCCGCCATGGACCTCGGAGATGTCCGTGCCGCTGCCCACCGAGGACGACACGATCGGCCTGGCGGACGCGGCGCTGAACCGCTCGCTCGCCCCGCTGCCGGGCGCTTCGGCCGGCGGGGACCGGGTGCGGACGTACCGGTGCCCGGAGCCGAGCGGGTACCTGCAGGACGGGAACTACCCGGAACGGATGGCGCGGGAAGGAACCGCGGTCGTCGTCGACGTGACCATCACGGTCAACGCGCGCGGCGCCGTCACCGCAGCCTCGATCGAGGCGGATGACGAGTCCGGCTTCCCGACGATCGACATCGCCGCGCTGCAGGTGGCGCGCGCGTGCCGGTTCGACGCGAAACTCGGCGCTCCCGACGTGCGCCGGCTCGTGCCGATCACCTTCGACCCGCGCCGGCGCTGATGGGCGCCCGAGGTCGCCGGCGTCTTCCCCGCGGGACGGTCATCGCCATCGAGATCGCGGTGTTCGCCAGCCTGTTCGCCGCGGTCCTGTTCGGCCTCAACTACGCGCGCGAGCGACTCGACCGGATGGTCGGGCAACTGAAGGAGCAGGTATCCGGTCAGGTCGCCGAGCGCCTGGGAGCGCGGGTGCGTTACGGAACCGTGGCCCCGTCGGCGTTGCGCGCCCTGCAGGTCACCGATCTGGAGTTGGTCACCGAAGCGGGCGACAAGCTGCTGTTCGTGCGCCGCCTGCGGGTTCACTACTCGCTGCGCACGTTGCTCAACACGCGCAGCGCGGTCGACGCCGTGAACCGGGTCGAGATGACCGGCGTCGTCGTGGACATCCACCTGCCGCGCGACGAGGTCCCGGTGCTGGCCGCGTTCGGCGGACTCGGCGCTGCGGCCGACGGCGGCGCGGGCAACGGCGTGCTGCCGTGGCCGCTCGACATCTCCGATGCGAGCGTGACCGTCATTACCGGCGCCGGCAGCGTGCGCCTGGACGAGCTCTCCCTGCGGCTGGAGCCGGACGCGCGGCCCGACGGCGATCGCCTCCGCCTGGTCGACGGCCGCGCCCGTCTCAAGGCAGCCCTGGCCGACGTGGGCGGACACGCCGCGCAACTCGATACCCGCATTCGCGCCGACGGGAGCCTGGGACCGGGGCAGGTGGCCGAGGCGACCGTGCGGCTGGGCGAGGTGCGGACCACCTTCGGCACGCTGGCCGCCCGCGACGTGCAGGCCGCCTGGGACGGGAAGGCGATCTTCCTGCAGACGCCGCAGGGCGACGCCGGGCCCGATCTGGCGCTCAGGATCGATCCGCAGCAGGGGCTGCTGCGGATCGGCGCCCAGGTGCAGGACCTGCGCCCGATCGACGTCTTCCGGCCGTCCGGTCCCCTGCAGCACCTGCTTCCCTGGTTCGAGGCGACCGTGAGCGGCGGGGCCGCCGTCAACGTCGATGCCGCCGGCGGCGTCGACTACACGGCCACGATCCAGGTCGCCTCGTCGCCCGAGCCCCTCACCGAGCTGCTGGGCGTCCCCGTGGAGGGGGAGGTGACCGTGCGGGGAGACGCGACGGTCGCCAACGTTGCGCCGCTCGTCGTGCGCACGGCCGCCGGCGCCGTCCGGTTCGACGGATCGATCGACCTGGCGGCCGGCCGCGCCGCCGGACGGCTGGCGGCGACCGATCTCGACCTGGACGGGCGCCCGGTCAGCGCCGCCGCCGAGGTGGTGGCCGACATTCCGGCGGCGCGGCTGACGCTGCGCGACGGCGTGCTGGGGATCGGCTCCCTCACCACCGGCGGGGTAACCGGCAGCGTCGCCCTGACCGGTAGCGCCGCCGGCGACGGCGCCGATGCACCGTCGCTGCGGCTCGATCTGGCAGCCATCCTGCCGGAGTCGCCCGACGGGCGGACCACCGCGGCCGGATCGCTCACCCTGGGCGCGCAGCCCGCGTTCGCCGGCAGCGTCCGCTTCCAGGAGGTGAACGCCGGCGTCCTGTATCGATGGCTGCAGCCGGGCGATCGGGCCGATCCGGCCGCCGCGGAGATGGCTGACGGGCTGGTCGTCAGCGCGCAGCTGAAAGGTTCGGCCGATCCGGACCGGCTCGCCATCGACGTCGTCGCCGCCTCCGTGACCGAGGTGGACGGCCCGCTGCGCGTCCGCTTCAACGCGGCGGTGTCGCGCGAATCGGCGCAGATCGCCGACCTCGACCTGGCGGCAGGCGATTCGTTTCGCGCCGTTGGCAGCGCCGAGGTCGGCGCCGACCGCCTGTCGTTCACTGGACGGATCGATCTCGACGGCGAGCCGCTGCCGGGCACCTTCCACCTGCAGGCGGGCGACGGACTCACGGTGCGCGGCCCGTTCGACCTGCAACTGCAACTGTGGCCCGGCGAGCGGCTGCGGCCGACCGACGTGCTGCCGCGCATCGTGGCGGCGAACGACGGGCAACCGACGCCCTTCCGTCTCAGCGCGGCCGGCTATCCGCTCCCGGCGCTAAGCGACGGCGCGACGGCCGCCGTCGAGCTCGCCGGCACGGTGGGGTACCCGCCGGCGCTGCTGGCGGGACTCGGTCCCGGCGCGGAGCTCGATCTGGCCGCCGCCGGCCTCGACCTGACCGATTCGCGTCTGGTCGTGCGGGACCTGCCGATCGGCGACCTGCCGAACCGGCTGGAGATCGACTTCTCTTTCGCCGGCGACCTGCTCACCGCCGACCGATTTCGCTTCACGAACCGGTACTTCGCGGATCGCGAGACGGCGGTCACCGGTGACGGCGTCCTGCGCGTGACGACGCGGGACGGGCTGGGCGCTGCCGGACGGCTGCTGCTGCAGGTTGGGCAGGAGCGGTACGAAGCGGCGGTCTCGATCGCCGCCGGCGAGCTGGAGCTCGACGCCGACGTGCAGCGCCTGCCGCTCGATCGGCTCGCGGCGCTGCCGTTCTCCGGCACCGCCTCCGGCCGGATACGCCTGAGCGGACCGATCGCGCAGCCGGTGATCAGCGCGGAGATGACCTCCTCCGACATCCTCCTGAACGAGGACTACCTGACGCTGGCGGCGGCCGGCACGTACGACGGCACGAGCCTCACGATCGGCGATCTGGCGGTCGACTATCAGGACCACCGCGTCCGCGGCGTAACGGGCAGCGTCGACCCGACGAGCGGGATGGTCGCGCTGCAGGGCAGCTACGAAGGGGAGTATCTGGGCCGGCCGATGGCGATGGACCTGGCCGTAACCGGGACCGGGACGTTCGCCGCCGACCCCGCGGCCGACCGCGCGCTGCTCACGGAAGCTGCGGTGACCGTGGCGGCGACCGCGGTCACGATCGGCGGCCAGAACCGGGCTCCCTGGGACGCTCAGGTTCGCTGGCGGGACGGCGGTCTGGCCTTCGCGGGCGGTCCGCTCGACGGCCTGTCCGGGACGCTGTCGCCCGATGGGAGCTTCGAGGTGATGGCGTCCGCGCCGTTGCCGCTGCAGGGCACCATGCGCGGCGCTCTGACCGACGACGGGGTCGCCGCGGAACTGTCGATCGCCGCGGTCGACCTCACCCTGCTCAACGACCTGCTGCAGACCACCGCGGTGGCGGTTCGGGCCGGCTCGGCGACGGGTACCATGCGCGTCCGCGGCGCGCTCAACGATCCCGACCTGTACGGCATCCTGCAGGCGACGGGGGTGATCGTCGACTCGCCGCTCATCACCGAGCGCGTCGGACCGGTCGCGTTTCCGGTCGTGTTCGACGAGAAGACTCTGACCCTGGAGCGCACGCGCGCGGAACGCGGCGCCGCTCCGCTGGAGGTGAGCGGGACCGTGCGGATCGAGCAGTGGGTGCCGGTCGCCTACGACATCGGCGTGCGGACCACGACCCCGGAAGGAGTGCCGGTCGACTACCGGTTCGGGCCGATTCTGGTCGCCGGGACCGCGCACGGCGGCGTGCGGATCAGCGGCGACCAGATCGGCACCCACATCGCCGGCGACCTCGGTGCGAGCGGGGCCCGCGTGTTCATCGCCGCCGCCGAATCGCCGCCGGCCTGGGAGCCGCTGACGGTCGACTTGGCGGTCGCCACCGGTCGGGGCGTCGAGCTGACCTGGCCATCGGAGGGCCTGCCGATCCTGAACATGCTGGCCGACGCCGATCAGACGGTCGCCATCCGCTATGACGGTTTCACCGGCGACTACTCGGTGGTCGGCGACGTGGAGCTTCGCGGCGGCGACCTGTTCTTCATCGATCGGACCTTCTACCTGCGTAATGGGCTGGTGTCGTTTACGGAGGACGAGGCGCGCTTCGACCCGACCGTGACGGTCCGCGCCGAGACGCGCGAGCGCTCCGACGACGAAACGCTGAGCGTCTACGTCGACGTCGACTCTCGCCTCAGCATGTTCGACCCGCAGAACGTGCGGATCAGCTCCGACCCGCCGCGGCCGCGGCCGCAATTGGAAGCCATGCTCGGGGCGCCGTTCGGAACCCCCACCACCGACGATGACGTGAACCTGCTCGCGCTTGCCGGCGGCGCGGTCAGCCAGTTCGGGCTGGTCGGTCCCATGGAGCGCGACGTGCGCAGGTCGCTCGACCTCGACCTGTTCAGCATCCGCACCGATATCGTGTCGAACCTGCTGCGCGCTCCGCTCGGCGTGACCAGACCCGATCTGCTCGACAACACCACGATCGTCGTCGGCAAGTACATCGGCGATGACCTGTTCTTCGAGGGGCGGATGCGGGTAGAATCGGATGATGCGTCGGCCATTTCCGAACTGCGTACCAGCCTGGAATTCAGCCTGGAGTGGCCGACGCCATTCTTCCTGTTGGAGTGGTCCGTCTTGCCGTCCCTGACCGATCCGTTTCAGACCGACAACCAGCTGTCGATGTCATGGCGCTTCAAGTACTGATGGAGGTTCGACCGACGCCCCCTGGCGCCTTCCGCGTCCTGCCGCCGGCGGTCCTGCTGCCGGCAGCGGCCCTGCTGCTCGCGGCGGTTCCCGGCGCGGCTCAGCAGGGCGGCGAGTGGTACTACGGCAAACCGATTCGCTCGGTGGAGTTCGTCGGTCTGGTTACGGTCGACGAAGGTGATCTGCGGCCGATCGTCGACCCGTACCTGGACCGATCCTTCGAGCTCGCCCTGTTCTACGAAATGCAGTCGGCGCTGTACGCAACCGAGCTGTTCGAGAGCCTGGAGGCCACTGCGGTCGAAGGAGACGACGATCGCTCCACGGTCGTCGTGCGCTGGTCGATGCAGGAGCGGCCGACGATCGATGAGATCGTCATCGAGGGCGAACGCCGGCTTCGGGAGAGCCAGATCCTCGGCGCCATGCAGTCGGAGCCGGACGCGATACTGATCTCCGGCCAGCTCGAAGAGGACCTCGACGCGATTCGCCGCCTGTACGAGACCGATGGCTTCGGCAGCGTGACGGTCGCCTCCATGCTGGAGCCCGACGAAGAGGCCAATCGCGTCACCGTTCGTATCACCATCACGGAGGGCATCCGCACCACGGTGGTCGCCATCGAGTTCGTGGGCAACCAGTTCGCCTCGCCCGGCACCCTGCGGAGCCAGATGACGACCAGGGAGCGGGCGCTGCTGCAGCGCGGCCTGTTCTCCGAGAGCGCCTTTCTACGCGACCTGGAGAGCCTGGTCTCCTACTACCGGAGCAACGGCTACGTCGACGCCGCCGTCGACCGCGTGGAGCGCAGCGTCGAGCACGATGCGGAAGGCGAACAGGACCTCCTCAGCATCACGGTATACCTGACCGAAGGGCAATCGTTCGGGTACGCTGGCACCGAGTTCTCGGGCAACGCCGTGTTCACGGACCAGGAGCTGCAGGCGCTGATCCGCCATCGACCGGACCGCTCGATCAACATGACTACCGTCGACGCCGACTTCCGGCGCGTGCAGGAGCTCTACTGGGAGAACGGCTACATCTTCAACGATTTCGATCAGGAGCTGAGACGCGACGACGAGCAGCGCACCATCGGCGTGCGCGTCACCGTCACCGAGCGGGGCGGCGCGCACATCGAGAATATCCGCATCACCGGCAACGCGAAGACGCAGGAGCACGTGTTGCGCCGCGAGCTGCCGTTCGAGGTCGGCGACGTGTTCAACCGGACCGAGATCACCCGCGGCCTGCAGAACCTCTACAACCTGCAGTACTTCACGTCGGTGGAGCCGGACACGCCGGCCGGGAGCGCGCCTGGCCTGATGGACATCAATATCGCCGTGGAGGAGACCACCACCGCCGACATCGGCTTCGGCGCCACCTTTTCCGGCGGAGATTTTCCGCTGTCCGGTTTCGTGCGCTGGTCGGAGCGCAACTTCATGGGATTGGGGCAGACGATCAGCGTCAATCTGCAGGGGTCACAGATACAGCAGGCGGTGACGGTGGGGTTCACCGAGCCGTGGCTGCTCGGCCGGCCGTGGTCGGCCGGCATCACGCTCGGCGGCGAACACTCCGTGAACACCGCGACGCAGGACGTGCTGCCGCCGGTCTTCACCGACGACGAGGCCGAGCACGCGGCGCCGGATCCGTACGCCTCCAAGGCCGAGTTCGAGTCAGCGGGCGTCCCGATCCCCGACCATTACCGGATGGAGTACGACAAATACGCGATCTCGGCCGAGTTATCGAGCGGCTACCGGTTCGACACGCTCGTCGGGCGCATGATCGTCCGCGGCGGATTCGGCTCCACGCTGGAGTTCCTGGCGTACGATCCGGAGGTCCACCGGCCCTTCGACAAGACGATCCGCGACCAGTTCGAGCGGTGGAGCGTGGTGAGCAGCCTGTGGACCGGTGTAGCGTGGGACCGCCGTGACATCATCCTCAACCCGACCGACGGCACGCTGTTGAGCCAACGGGTGACGCTGACCGGCGGCCCGCTGGCCGGCGACCGCCACTTCATCTTGCTGGAGAGCCAGGCGGAGGCGTTCGCAACGCTGTTCGAGGTGCCGCTGTCCGATGCCTTCGACTTGAGCCTGGTGCTCGCCGGCCACACCGGGTTTTCGATGATCCTGCCGCAACTGCGCAGTTGCGGCCCCGTCAACGGGCAACCCGGCCTGTGCTGGGACCAGGTGGCCGCGCGCGACGACCTGCTGGTCATCGACGGAACCGGCGTAGCGCGGGGCTGGAACCCCGTGCCGGACGGCGAAGCGCTGTGGGACAACAAGGTGGAACTGCGCGTGCCGATCGATCCCCGGATCATCTGGGGGGTGGCGTTTCTCGACGCCGCCGTGCTCTGGACCGACCGCGCCGAGATCGGCCGCACCGGTCTGGATGACGTGCGCTTCAGCGCCGGCTTCGGCCTGCGCTTCGCCGTGCCGCAGCTCCCGTTGCGCCTCTATCTCGCCCGGCCGTTCAAGTTCACCAACGGCAGACTGGGAGATCCCGGCGCCCAGCAGGCCGCCGGCCCGCTGGGCGGCTTGAACCTGGTGCTGGGACTCGGGGGCGACACGTTCTAGCACGCGATGGGTGGACGGAGGAGGCATCTGCCGCTCGCGGTGACCGCGCTGGCGTCGGCGCTGCTGGCAGTGCCGGTGAACGGGAGCGCCCAGGAGCAGCTCACCCGTATCGGCGTCGTCGACCTCGACGCGGTCGTGCGCGCCTACTTCCGCGAATCGGAGACGTTTCGCGCCTACGAGGCGCGGCGCGAGGAAGTCGACGCCGAGCGGGGCGCGATCGAGGCGGAGATACGCAATCTGGAGCAGGCGCTGCTCAACGCGCGGCAGGCGGAAGACCGGCGTCTGGAGCTGCTGCTCGACCAGCAGCTCTTCGACCGGCGGCAGCACCTGCTGCAGTACGTGCGCGTCATGAACGATCAGCTCCGGCGCGAGTACGACGGGCTTGCGATGTCGGATCGATTCACCGGTGAGTTGGCGGAGGCGCTCGCCCATGTCGCCGAAACGCTCGGCTACTCGTTGATACGGAGTACGCAGGACCTGTTTTACTGGCATACGGACGTCGACCTTACCGACGAGGTCATCGCGGACCTTGCCCGACGAGCGGCCCGCCGCTAGCACGACCGCCCCTGCCGGTCGGCTCCTGGGCGTCGACCTTGGCACGCGGCGCATCGGTCTGGCCCTCTCGGACCCCGCTGGCATCATCGCAGCGCCGTTCGCGGCGCTGCCGTTCACCACCGAAGCGGCGCTGGTCGGCGCGCTGCGCCGCACCTGTACCGAGCACGGCGTGCGGCTCGTCGTGCTCGGACATCCGGTCCGCACCGACGGGACGCCGACCCGGCTCGGCGTGCGCGCCGAACGGATCGCGGCGACGCTCGCCGCCGGCGGCCTGCCGGCCTGCACCTGGGACGAGCAGTTCACCAGCCGCGAGGCGGCCGCGGCGACCGGGCGGCGCGGCCGCGCCGCCGACCCCGGCCGGATCGATCGCGTCGCGGCGGCGCTGATGCTGGCCGACTACCTGGAGCACCGGGGTTCCGGCCGGCCGGCCACGACCGCATGAACGAGCGTACCCCCATGATGGGGCAGTACCGGCGGCTGAAGGCGACGCAGCCGGGGGCGATCCTCTTCTTCCGGCTCGGCGACTTCTATGAGATGTTCGCCGAGGACGCAGAACAGGCGGCGCCGATCCTGGACATCGCCCTGACCAAGCGCCACGGGGTGCCGATGTGCGGCGTGCCGCATCACGCCGCGCAGACCTACATGGCAAAGCTGCTGCGGGCCGGCCGCAAGGTGGCGATCTGCGAGCAGGTCGGCGTCCCCGCAGGCGGCCCGGCGTCGGGCCGCCTGGCCGAGCGGCGCGTCGTCGAGGTGGTCACGCCCGGCACGATCGTGGACCAGCGCCTGCTCGACCACGCCAGCAACAATTATCTGGCGGCGCTGGCCGACGGCGGCGCCGCGCTGGCGCTCGCCTGGGCGGATCTGTCGACCGGGGAGCTGCGCGCCACCCATCTGCCCGCCGAACAGACGGAGTTGTGGCTGCGCGACCACCTGCAGCGCCTGGCGCCGCGCGAGCTGATCGTCCAGGAGAGCCTGCTCGGTACCGGCTCGCCAGTGGAGCGGGCGCTGGCGGAGCGGCCGGAGCTGGCGCTCAACCGCTACCCGGACTGGCACTTCGAACTCGACGGCAACCACGATCTGCTGTGCCAGCAGTTCGGGGTGATCGACCTGCGCTCGTTCGGACTCGATCGGACCGCCCCGGAGGTCCGCGCCGCCGGCGCCCTGGTCGGATTCATCCGGCAGCACGCCTTGCACGATACTCCTCACCTGACCGACCTGGTCGTGGAGGCGGCCGACGCCAACCTCCGCATCGACGAACCGACCCAGCGCAACCTGGAGCTGACCGGCAATCTCCTCGACGGCGGCCGGGAGCACACCCTGCTGTCGACCCTCGACCGCACGCGGACGTCGGTCGGCGCGCGCCTGCTGCGCCGGTCGATTCTGGCGCCGCTCCGCGACCGCGATGCGATCGAGCGGCGTCTCGACGCCGTCGAGAGACTGTTCCGGGACCAGACGCTGCTCGCCCGCCTGCACGTGGAGCTCGACCGCTTCCGCGATCTGGAACGGCTTACGGCTCGCTGCTCGCTGGGGCGCTCGGAGGTGCGCGAACTGCTGGCGGTCCGTGCCTGCCTGCAGTGCGCGGCGGCGGTCGCGGAGCTGCTGGCCGCCGCCGTCCCCCGGTTGGCCGCCGCGCTTCGCGCGCACGACGGCGACCTGCGGCCGCTGCTGGCCGCCCTGCGCGACGCCCTGTCCGACGCCGCCGACGGCCCGGCGTTCAGGGCCGGACATTCCGCCGACCTCGACCGCCTGCACGCCGACGCCGACGCGGCCGAGCGGGAACTGGACGCCTACACGCGCGAGGTCCGCGACGCGACCGGTATCACCACGCTGCGAATGAAGCACAACCGCGTGCTCGGCTATTTCTTCGACATCACCAAACCCAATCTCGACCGCGTACCCGGCTACTTCATCCGCAGGCAGGGCCTTGCCAGCTCCGAGCGCTTCACGACCGAGCGGCTCATGGACCTGGACGCCCGCATCCGGCGCGCGCAGGCCGACCGGGAGGAGGTGGAACGCGCCCGGTTGATCGACCTGCGCCGGCAGGTCGCCGAACGGTCGGCCGGGCTGCTGCGGCTGGCGTCGGCGGTCGCGGAAACCGATCTGGTGCAGTCGCTCGCCTCGGCGGCAGCGGAGCTCGGCTTCAGCCGTCCGACCTTCGTCGATGAGGACGTCATCGACATCCGCGGCGGCCGGCACCCGCTTGTGGAGAACGCGCTGCCGCACGGCGCTTTCATCCCCAACTCCATCGAGATGGGAGCATCGCAGCGCGTGCTGCTGCTGACCGGCCCCAACATGGCCGGCAAGTCGACCTATCTCCGGCAGACGGCGCTGATCGCGATCATGAGCCACGTCGGCTCCTTCGTGCCGGCCGAACAGGCGCGCCTGGGGCTCATCGACGCCGTCTACTGCCGTGTCGGCGCCAGCGACAACATCTCGCGCGGGGAGTCGACGTTTCTGGTGGAGATGTCGGAAACGGCGCGCATCCTGCGCCTGGCTCGCCCGGCCAGCCTGGTGATCATGGACGAGATCGGCCGCGGCACCGGCAGCGACGACGGACTGGCGATCGCCCGCGCCGTGCTGGAGCACCTGCTGCACGCGGTCGGCGCCAAGACGCTGTTCGCCACCCATTTCCGCGAGCTGACGGCTCTCGACCATCCGCGGCTCGCCAACCGGTCCATGGCGGTCATGGAGCGCGACGGCGACGTGGTGTTCCTGAAGACCGTGGTCGACGGCCCCGCCGACCGCTCGCACGGCATCCACGTCGCGCGCATGGCCGGGATTCCGCGCAGCGTCAGCGACCTGGCCGCGCGCTATCTGAAAGCCGCGCGCGGAGCGGATCGCGCGCCGGCGGCGCCGCAGGAGGCGGCCGGCGGCGCGCAGCAGCCGCGGCTGTTCGACACCCGCCAGCCGGTGCGGGGCGTCTCCGTGCTGGACGAGCTGCGCCGTCTCGACCTCGGCGTGCTGCGCCCGATCGACGCGCTCAACCTGCTGCACGACTGGCAGGAGCGGGTGCGGTGAGCAGCGCCGCCCCACGAACGGCGCCAGGGCGATCGGACGCAGTCCGGCGATCGTTCGCCACGTTGCGGCTGCTCGCCGCGCACGCGCTCGGCGAGCGCTGCCTGGCGTGCGGTGAGCCGCCGGCGTCCGCGGCCGACTGCCGCGGTCCGGTGTGCGCCTCGTGCCGGCGCCGGCTGGAAGTGATCGGCGGGCGGCGCTGCCTGGTCTGCAGCCGCCCGCTCGTCTCTGAGATCGACCGCTGCACCCGCTGCCGGAACCGCGACTACGCGTTCAGCGGCAACACCTCGCTCGCCGCCTACGCGGGCACGATCAAACGGCTGCTGTATCATTACAAGTTCAAGGTGCGGACGCGGCTGGCCGGCGTGTTCGCGGAGGCGCTGGCCGACGCCGGCATCGTGGACGGCGCCTGCTGCGTCATCCCCGTACCGGCGCGACCGCGCGGCCTGCTGCAGCGGACGCCGGCGCGATTCGACCAGGTCGGTCTGCTCGCCCGCCGATTGCGCCGCCGCACCGGCTGCGCGGTCCTCATCGCGCTGCGCCGCCTGCCGGGACCGGCGCAGAAGCGGCTCGACTACGAAGCGCGCGCAAGCAACGTCGCCGGCCGCATACGGCTGGTCGCCCGAGCGCCGCTGCCGGCGCGGGTGGTGCTGCTCGACGACGTGTTCACCACCGGCGCGACCGCGCACGAGTGCGCTCGCGTGCTGGCGCGCAGCGGGGTTGGCGAGATCCGCGTCGTGACCGTCGCGCTGGGCTGAGTCGGCGCGGCGCGCGCCGGGGCGGACGCCGCGGCGGTCTTGACCGGGCGGACCGATTCGCCCTACCTTGGTCGCAGGCGGGTGACCCGTGCCTCACGGCTCGCCCGGCGGGGTTGTGTCGGCAGGGAGTCGAGGGTTCGGCTCCTTTTTTGTGCACCGGGGAGGTGACGTGACAGACGGCGGGCAGTGCGGAGCGGCGGGCGCCGTTGCCGCTGCCGGGGCGTGGCCTGACGGCGCGCCGGCCGGCAGCGGCTTCGCCGAGCAGGTGCGCGCGGAGGTGGCGCCCGCGGTCGGTTCGTTCGGCTTCGAACTGGTGGCGCTCGACGCCGCGCGCCTGGCGCGGCGCAGCTTGGTGCGGCTGGTCGTCTACCGGCCCGGCGGGATGACGGCGGACGACTGCGCGGAGCTGGCGCGGGCGGTACGGTACCGGCTCGCGCTGGTGCCGGGTGCCGAAGACGCCCGGTTGGAGGTGAGTACGCCCGGCACGACGCGCACGCTCAAGGCAGCGCACGAGTACGCGATCTTCCGGGGCCGCACCGTGGAGGTGCTGTTGGACGGCGGCTGGTTGCGCGGCGTCATCGTCGCGGCCGAAGGGGGTATAGTAACGATCGACACCGGCACGGAAGAGCGGCGGATCGAGATACGGCGGATCGGAAAGGGACGGTTGAACGACGGAATGATTGACCGGCAGCACGGCAGGAGCGGGACCGATGTCGAGTGAGATGGCGTTGGCGATCCGGCAGTTGGTGCAGGACCGCGGCATCTCCGAGGACTTGGTCGTCAAGACGATCGAAGACGTGCTGCTGGCCGCCTACAAGCGCCGTTTCGGGACCGCCGAGAACGCCGTCATCCGCTTCAGCGACGACGCCACCGACGTGACCATCTTTGCCCAGAAGCGCATCGTCGCGGTGATCGACGACCCGGCCACGGAGATCGGGCTCGACGACGCGCTCGGCTACAGCGATCAGGCAGAGATCGGCGACGAGCTGTTGATCGAGATCAACCCGCGCGAGTTCGACCGTGTCTCGATCCAGAGCGCCAAGCAGCGCGCGCGGCAGACGCTGCGCGAGATCCAGAAGGACACGCTCTACTCGGAGTTCGAGGACAAGGTCGGCGAGATGATCATCGGCTACCATCAGCGGGAGCGAAACGGCGCCATCTTCGTCGACCTGGGCAAGACCGAAGGCATCATGCCGCGCAAGTACCAGAGCCCCCGTGAGGTGTATCGGCCGAACGACCGCATCCGCGCCCTCATCTACGAGGTCGAGAAGACGCCGACCGGCCTGCAGATCGTCCTGTCGCGCACGCACACGCAGTTCGTGCGCAAGATCTTCGAGCTCGAGGTGCCGGAGATATACGACGGCACGATCGAGATATACAAGATGGTCCGCGAGCCGGGGTACCGGACCAAGATGGCCGTCTACTCCACGCGCGACGACGTCGACCCGGTCGGCGCCTGCGTCGGCATGCGCGGCGTCCGCATCCAGGCGGTCGTGCGGGAGCTGGAGGGCGAAAAGATCGACGTGCTCAAGTACGATCCCGATCCGGCCGCGTTCATCAGGAACGCCCTGCAGCCGGCCGAGGTCGAAGAAGTGATCATCGTGGACGAATCGACGCGGCACGCTCTGGCGGTCGTGCAGGATGCGCAGTTCTCGCTTGCCATCGGCCGGCAGGGGCTCAACGTGCGGCTCGCCAACCGCTTGGTCGACTGGAACATCGACGTCAAGACCCGCGCGCAGGTCGCGGACATGGACCTGGGCGGCGAAAAGAACCGGGAAGCGGCGGCGCTCTTCTCCGAGGACGAGGCTCAGGAGATCGCGCGCATCGCGGAGCTTCCCGGCGTGCCGGAGCGGATCGCGGCGGCGCTGGCCGATCAGGGCATCGAACTCATCGAGGACCTGGTCGAGATGTCGGACGATCAACTGGCGGCGACGCGCGGCCTCACGTCGGAGGACATCTCGACGATCCGCAACCTGCTCGACGAGACCGTGGAGATCGTCGAGGAGGACGCCGACGCCGAGTCGCCGGCCGGCGTCGAAACGGCGCACGCCGCCTACGACGCGGGCGTCGAAACGAACGCGGCCGGCGAACAGGAGCAGGTCGAGGAGATCACCGCGGTGTCGGAGCTCGGCTTGGAGCAGCGCGTCACCGACGCCCTGGCGGCCGCCGGCATCCATGAGGCCGAAGCGCTCATGTCGATGTCGAAAGCGGAGCTCGCCGGCGTGGCCGGCCTCAGCGCCGACGATGTGGCGAGCATACGGAAACTGCTCGATGAAAGCGTAGAGATCATCGAGGAATCGCCGGAAGACGGCGCGTAAGGGGCGGGCAGAGAGATGGCGGAAACGAAGGACAACCGCGCGAACCGGAACCCGGAAGACGAAGCGGAGCGCAAGCCCAAGCCGAAGGCCACGCTCATCAAGAAGCGTCACGAACCGCACGCGGCAAACGATGGAGAGCCGGCACGCCCCCCCGTGAAGCGCCGCGTCGTGATCCGCAGGCGGCCCGTGGAGATGCCGCCACCACCGCCACCACCGGAAAGGAAGGCGCGCCCGCCGGCAAAGGCGCCCGCTCGCGCCCCGGCGCGGACGCAGGCGCAGGCGCAGGCGCCCGCTCGCGCCCCGGCGGAGGCGGGCCCGCGGATCGATCCGCTGCATCAGCCACTGCAGCTTCCCAAGCGCGATCCCCGGCCCGTGTCGCAGCGGCCGGCGCCGCCACTGCCGTCCGGGTTTCGCCCGCCGCGCGGCTTTCGGCCTCCGCAAGGCGCGCCGGGGCCGCGGTCGCCCGGTCCACGTGGTGCTCCGTCGGGGCCGGCGCGGCGCCCGCCGGACCGCCCGCTCAACTTCCGGCCCCCCCAGCCGGGACGCAGCCCCGGCCGTCCGCCGTTCGGCCCCAACACCGGCTCGGGGCCGCCGCCGGCGCCCGGGCGCGGTCCGGGCCGCTCGCGGAGCAAACCGCGCCGGCGCGGCCAGTATTCCCGCGAGCGATTCGAGGAACACGCGGAAAAGCTGGTCCAGCAGCGCCGCCGCGAGGACGAGGCGGCGGCCGTGCCGAGCGAGATCGACGTCATGGAGCACGTCACGGTTTCGGAGCTGGCGCGCAAGATGAACCTCAAGGCGTCCAGCCTCATCAGCAAGCTGATGGAGATGGGCAGCATGGTCACCATCAACCAGCAGATCGACTCCGACACCGCCACCGTGATCGCCGAGCAGTACAACTGCAAGGTCAACGTCGTCTCGCTCTATCACGAGACGTTGATCGAGTCGGAGAAGCCGGAGGATGCCGACGACCAGCCGCGGCCGCCGATAGTCACCATCATGGGGCACGTCGACCATGGCAAGACCAAGTTGATGGACGCCATCCGCGAGGCGAACGTCGCCGACCAGGAGCATGGCGGCATCACGCAGCACATCGGCGCCTACGCGGTCTCCATCGATCAGGGCCGCATCGTGTTTCTCGACACGCCCGGCCACGAAGCCTTCACCAACATGCGCTCGCGCGGCGCCCAGGTTACCGACATCGTGGTGCTGGTGGTCGCCGCCGACGACGGGGTGATGCCGCAGACCGTAGAGGCGATCTCGCACGCGCGCGATGCGGAAGTGCCGATCATCGTCGCCATCAACAAATGCGATCTGGAAGACGCCAATCCAGAACGGATCAAGCAGCAGCTCTCCGACCATGAACTGGTGCCCGAGGAGTGGGGCGGCGATACGCTCTACCGGCAGGTGTCGGCGCTCGCCAAGACGGGAATCGACGACCTGCTGGAGGCGATCCTGCTGCAGGCCGACCTGCTGGAGCTGCGGGCGCCGTATGCCGTCCGCGCGGAAGGGCGCGTAATCGAGTCCAAGGTCGACCTGGGCCGCGGCACGGTCGGCACCGTGCTGATCGAACGCGGCACCCTGCGCAGCGGCGATCCGTTCATCGCCGGCGTCTTCCCCGGCAAGGTTCGAGCGATGTTCGACGACCGCGGTCACTCGGTGCAGGACGCGACGCCGTCCCTGCCGGTCGAGATACTTGGCTTCTCCGGCCTGCCGGCCGCCGGCGATCCGTTTCAGGTGACCGTCGACGAACGCACCGCCCGCACGGTCGGCGCCAAGCGGCAGGAGCTGCGCAAGGTCAAGGAGGCGGGCTCGGTCAGCCACATCACCCTGGACAATCTGTACGAAACGATCAAGGAAGGGGAGGTTCAGGAGTTCAAGATCATCGCCAAGGGCGACGTGCATGGCTCGGTCGAGGCGCTGGTCTCCGCCCTGGAGCGCCTTTCCACCGATGACATCAAGCTCACCGTCATCCACTCGTCGGCGGGCGCGATCAACGAGAACGATGTGATGCTGGCATCCGCGTCCGACGCCCTCATCATCGGCTTCCATATTCGACCGACTCCCAAGGCTCAGGAACTGGCGGACCAGGAGAAGGTGGAGATTCGCCGTTACGACCTGATCTACGAAGCGGTCGCGGAGATCCGCGACTCGATGGAGGGGATGCTGGCTCCGGAGGTGCTCACCGCGTCGGTCGGCGTCGCCGAGGTGCGCGAGCTGTTCCGCATCTCCCGGATCGGCACCATCGCCGGGTGCTACGTCACCTCCGGGCACGTGCGCCGCAACGCCACGATCCACGTGGTCCGCGACGGGGCGCAGGTGTACGAGGGCAGGATCATTACCCTGCGGCGCTTCAAGGATGACGTGAACGAGGTCGAAGCCGGGTTCGAGTGCGGCATCCGCGTCGAGAACTTCAACGATCTGAAGCAGGGCGACAGTATCGAAGCGTTCGAGACCAAAGAGGTCGCGAAGAAGCTCTGAGGAGCGCGGCGGCGCGGGGGACGGACGAGAGGATGGCGAACCAACGGGCCGAGAAGGTCGGGCGGCTGCTACGCGAGGTGCTGGGCGAGATGATCGTCGGCGGCACGCTGGCCGATCCGCGCATCGACCCGCTCCTCAATCTGACCCGCGTCAAAGTCTCCCGCGATCTCAAGCACGCCACGGTGTTCGTCTCCCACCACGGCGAAGAGCCGGTGACCGGCCCCGCCACGGACGCGCTCAATCATGCCGCCGGCTATCTGCAGGCGGAGATGGCGCGCCGCATCCGCCTGCGGGAGACGCCCAAGCTGCGGTTCCGGGCCGACTCCTCGGTCGCCGACGGCTTTCGAGTGCTGCAGAAGATCCGCAGGCTGTCTTAGCGCCCCGCACGGGAGCTCCGGAGACGATGCAACATGACGCGGGCATGGTGCTCTTGCGCAAGCCGTCCGGCGTCACCTCCTTCGCCGCCCTCGGACGGCTGAAGCGCGCGCTCGGCATACGGCGCATCGGCCATACCGGCACCCTGGACCGCTTCGCCTCCGGTCTGCTGATCGCCCTGGTCGGGCGTCTGACCCGCATCGGCTGGCTGATCACCGACCTGCCAAAACGCTATCACGCCACCGTTCACCTGGGCGAACAGACCGCCACGCTCGATCCCGAGGGACCGGTGGAGCTGCGCCGTCCGCTGCCGTCAGCGCAGGCGCTCGAGGATGCGCTGCCCGGTTTCGTCGGCCGCATACGTCAGGTCCCGCCCGCGTACAGCGCCGTGCACGTCGGCGGCGAGCGCGCGTCGCGGCTGGCGCGCCGCGGCAGCCCGGTGCAGCCGGCCGCGCGCGAGGTGTACGTCGAGAGCCTGCGCATCACCGCCATGGAGCTGCCGCGGATGACGATCGAGGTCGTTTGCGGCAAGGGGACCTACGTGCGTTCGCTGGCCCGCGACTTGGCGGCGGCGGCCGGCAGCTGCGGTCACGTCGCGGCGCTGCAACGGTTGTCGATCGGCGCGTTCACCGTCGGCGACGCGGCGCCGATCGACACCGCCGGGCCGGGCGACGTGATCCCGCCGGCGGCATTCCTGCACCGCATCGACGGCCTGGAGGTGCGACGCGTAACGCCGGCCGGGGAACGCCGCGTCCGCCACGGGCAGCCGGTGGAGCCGCAGTTCCTGATGGGCGAGCCGTCCGGCGATCGGCCCTGCGCGTTGCTCGGCGGAAACGAGCTGCTCGCCATCGTCGAGCCGGCCGCCGGCGGCGCACCGCGCCCCTATCGCTACCGGTGCGTCCTGGCCGACAGCTCCGGCCGAGCAGCGGAGCCGGCCGCGTGACGGTCCTGGACTGGCAGGCGCTGGCCGACCGGCGGCTCGACCACCGCGTCGTGGTCGCGATCGGCGTGTTCGACGGCCTGCACCACGGCCATCGGACGCTGCTCGAGCGCGTCGTCGCGCATGGTGGGGGAGCGCCGGCGGTGCTCACCTTCGACCCGCTGCCCGGCTCGGTGTTGTTCGGCACCAGCGCCCGTCTGATCCTGTCGCGGCGGCAGAAAGAGCGGAAGCTGGCGCGGTTGGGTATCCGCTATCTGATCGTCGTTGACTTTTCCCGCAGCTTCAGTCAAATTACCGGTGAAGCGTTCGTCAGCCAGATGCTTCGGCGCGCCGCCGTTCGCGGCGTGGTGGTCGGGCAGGACTTCCGGTGCGGGCGACATCGCGACACCGATACCGGGGAACTGAGCCGGTTGCTGCGCGGACACGGAGTGGACACGGACGTCGTGGAGTTGGTCCGTCGCCGGACGGAGCTGGTTGCAGGGCACGGGTACGACGGAGCGAAGGTGAGCAGCAGCGGCATACGACGAGCGATCGACAGTGGCGACCTCTCCATGGTACGGTCGATGCTCGGGCATGACTACGAACTTGATGTCGAAGGCGTCACGCCCGGCCGCACGGACGGAGGCTTGGTGTTTCCGGCCTCTTCGTTGACGCAGATGTTGCCCGGACCGGGACGATATGCCGGCTTCGCCCGCGGCGCATTCGGTCACACGGTCGCGCGCATCGCCGTGCAGTCCGACCGGGTCATCGTCAGCGGGGCGGTCGACTCGGCGATCGGAATCGGTTTCGCACGGCGCGAATCGTAAGGGAACAGGATGGGATTGACCAAAGAGGAAAAGGCAGAGATCGTAACGGGATTCGGCGCCGGTGACGTCGATACCGGCGCTACGGCCGTGCAGGTCGCGCTGCTCACCCGCCGGATCACCCAGCTCACCGAACATTTCAAGACACACCCAAAAGACCACACCTCCCGCCACGGCCTCCACCGGATGGTCGGGCAGCGGCGTCGGCTCATGGGTTATCTCAGCCGCACGGACGCAGCGACTTACCGGAACCTGCTCGAAAAGCTGAACCTGAGAAAGTAGCAGCGGGCGGCCCGCGCCGCGGAGGAAACCGCGGCGCAAGGAAGCGACATGGCACATACCGTAGAAGTGAGGGTCGGCGAAGAAACGCTGACGCTTGAGACCGGCCGCTTGGCCAAACAGGCCAACGGCGCGGTCTACGCGCAATACGCAGGCTCCGCCGTTCTGGCGACGGTCTGCTGCTCCCCGAAGGAAATCGAGGGGCTCGACTACGTACCCCTGCAGTTGGAGTACAACGAAAAGGCATACGCCTCCGGCAAGATACCGGGGTCGATATTCCGTCGCGAAGGCCGGCCCCGGGACCGCGAGATCCTGGTCTCCCGCCTGATCGATCGGCCCCTGCGGCCACTGTTCCACAAGGCGTTCAGCCGCGACATCCAGGTGGTTCCCACCGTGATCTCCGCCGATCAGGTCAACCCCCCGGACGTGCTGGCGATCGTGGCGGCGTCCGCGGCGGTGACCGTCTCCGACGTACCGTTCCAGGGACCGGTCGGCGGGGTGCGGGTGGCCGTGCTGGACGACGCCATCGTGGTCAACCCCACGCACGATCAGATCGAGACCAGTCAGCTCGACATCGTGGTGGCCGGCACGCGGGACGGCATCACCATGGTCGAAGGCGGCGCCGATGAAGCTGACGAGGAGACGATGATCGCCTGCATCGAGCGCGCGCACCAAGTGATCGTCGAGCTCTGCGACGCGCAGCTCCGGCTGGCGGAGTTGAGCGGCCGTCCGAAACTGCCGTTGCCCGAGGCACCGGTCTCCGAGTCGGAGGAGGAGATCGGCGCGTGGGTCCGTCCACAGATGGAGGAGGCGTGCTTCGTCAAGGGCAAGGAGGCGCGCTACGCGGCGATCCGGCAGGTCAAGCAGGAGACCTTCGACCGGTTCGCCGAACGGATCGGCGACACCGACAAGGAGAAGGTCGAGGAGCTGCTGGAGAAGATCGAGACCGACGTGGTGCGCACGTCGATCCTGGACCATCGCGTGCGCACCGACGGCCGATCGCCCGACGACATCCGCGACATCACCTGCGATGTCGACGTACTGCCGCGCGCACACGGCGCGGCGCTGTTCACGCGCGGGGAGACGCAGGCGCTGGCGGTGACCACGCTCGGCACCGCCAACGATGAGTTGCGCATCCTGGACGCGCTGGAGACCGACGTCGACCGCAAGAAGCACTTCATGCTCCACTACAACTTTCCGCCGTTCTCGGTCGGGGAGACCGGGCGGCTCGGCACGGGACGCCGCGAGATCGGCCACGGCCACTTGGCCGAGCGCGCCCTGGAGCGGGTCATCCCCAGCAAGGAGGAGTTTCCCTACACGGTTCGGGTCGTCTCGGAGATACTGGAAAGCAACGGATCGTCCTCCATGGCGTCGGTATGCGGCGGCACGCTCAGCCTGCTCAACGCCGGCGTGCCGATCCGGCGGTCGGTCGCCGGCATCGCCATGGGGCTGATCTCCGACGGCGATCGCTTCGTGGTCCTGTCCGACATCCTGGGAGAGGAAGACCATCTGGGCGACATGGACTTCAAGGTGGCCGGTACCGAGCAGGGCATAACCGCGTTCCAGATGGACATCAAGATCGCCGGCGTCAGCTCGCAACTTCTGCGCGAAGCGCTCGACAAGGCGCGCGCCGGCCGCCTGAAGATCCTCGAGATCATGCGGCAGACATTGGACGGGCCGCGCGGCGCGGTCTCCGACTTCGCACCGAAGATCATCACCATGCAGATCGACGTCGACAAGATCGGCGCCGTCATCGGCTCCGGCGGCTCCAACATCCGCTCGATCACCGACAGCACCGGCGCCGACGTCAATATCGAGGACGACGGGGTGGTCACCATCTACTGCCGACGCAAGGAGGGGGCGGAGCGCGCCCAACGCCTGGTCGAACAGGCGGTGGAGGAGCCGGAGGTCGGCAAGACCTACGCGGCCCGCGTCACCCGCATCATGGACTTCGGCGCCTTCATGGAGATCCTGCCCGGCAAGGAGGGGCTCTGCCACATATCCCGCCTGACCGCCGACCATGTCGGCCACGTCGAGGACGTGGTCAAGGTGGGAGATGAGGTGCAGGTCAAGCTGATCGAGATCGACCGCATGGGACGCCTCAACCTGGCGACCCTCGATGCGGTGGGGCCGGACGTGGAAGAGACCGCCGGCGCGCCGGGGTCTCGGCCGATCGGAGACCCGTTGCGTGACCGCGTCGGCGGCCGGCGTCCCGGCCCGGGGCGTCGCGACCGATTCGGGCCCAACCGCAGGGATGGACGCGACGGCCGTCCGCCGCGATCGGGAAGCATGTCCGGCGGGCGCGGTCCGCGCCGCCGCGGCCGCCCCGACGGCGAGTAGCCATCGGATTGATCCAACAGTTTGAGTTGAGCCTGGGCGCGACCCTCATGGTCGAGCCGGTGGAGCATACCGGTACCGCGGCGCTGGGCTTCTGGTACGGCCACGGTTCCCGGGACGAGCGCCCGCACGAGCGGGGCTGCAGTCACCTGCTGGAGCACATGGTCTTCAAGGGGACCGGCCGGCGCTCGGCCGCGCGGATCGCGCGCGACATCGATCGCGTCGGCGGCGTGATCAACGCCTTCACGGACCGTGAGGCCACCTGCCTGTACTGCAGCGTTCCGGGCTCGGCGGCGCCCGCCGCCGCCGAGGTGCTGGCGGACTTGGCCACGGCCGCCACGCTTGACCCCGACGAACTTGCCAAAGAACGTCAAGTAGTCATCAATGAGATACATGCTGGTGATGACTCCCCGGATGAGCGTGCCTTTCAGGCGTTCGTGCGGCGCCTCTGGGGCCCCCACGTCCTGTCGCGGCGCATCGCCGGCGAGGTCGAGGAGGTAGCGAGGATCGACCGCGACCGGCTGCACCGCTTCTATCGCGAGCGGTTTCATCCAGCGCGGCTGGTTATCTCGATCGCGGGGCAGGTCCCGGTGGAGGAGGTGATAGCGGTGATTGAGGACGCCCTGCAGCGCAGCGCGGGGACGTGGCCGGACGGCGGCGCGGCAGCCTCCGAGCCGCGATGCCCGCCAGACCATCACGCCGGCGTCTGGCGGGAACGGGACGCCTGCCACCAGACCTACCTGTACGGCGGACGGCCGCTTCCCGTCGAGCGGACGGCGCGCAGCTACTACGAGCTGGCGCTGCTCAGCACGCTCGCCGGCGAGTCGATGAGCTCGCGGCTGTTTCAGAACCTGCGCGAAGAGCGCGGGCTGTGCTACGCGATCGGGTCCTTCCGTACCCATCTCAGCGACGCGTGGCTGTGGTCGGTGTTCGCGAACTGCGTGCCCGAGGTGCGGGAGGAACTCATCGACGCCCTGCTCGACGAGTTGCGCGCGCTGCGCCGCCGCCCGCCCGACAGACAGGAAGTGGCCGAGGCGGCCGGCCACCTGCGCGGCAGCCTGATCTTCGCCCGCGAGGATATGGAGACCCGCATGCGGCGCATGGTGTACCAGCGACGGACGTTCGGCCGGGTCCTGAGCTTCGAGGAGATCGACGCCCACCTCGACGGCGTCGCTGCCGAGGAGCTGGAGGCCCTGGCCGGACTGGTCGCGGACACCGACGCCTTGGCGCTGGTAGCGTACGGAGGTGACCCACATGACCATGACGCCGACACGCGGTCGGCCGCCTGAGCCGCGGCCGCCGGCGCGCGGGGTTCGCGCGGTGGTGATCGCCCTCGCGCTGTCGGCCGCCGGCACCGCGGCTGGACAGGCGCTCGACCCCGGCGCCGCGCTTGCGGAAGTAAGGGCGGCGTTCTTGCGGGGCGACTATGCCGGCGCTCTGGGGGTGGTGCGGACCATGCGCATCCGAGTGCCCAACAGCCGGCATCTGCCGGAAGCGCTGCTGCTCGCTGCCCGTGCGGCGCTGGCGAGCGAGCCGTTTCGCGCCCGCTTCTTTCTCGATACCGCGCGGGCGCACCTGCAAACCTCCGACGAGATCCGCTTCGAGATCGCGGTTACGGCCGCCGAGCTGGCGCGGCGGGACCGCCTGCTGCGACAGGCGCTGCAGGAGCTGCAGGACGCGTTGCGACTTCCGCCGGCCGGCGTCTCGCTGCTCCGGCTCGATCAGGTGCGGATACAAGCCGCCGAGCTGGCGCTCTACGAGCTTGAGGAGCTGCCGGTCGCCGCCTTCCTGGCGATGCAGATCGCCGAGCCGGAAGCGCTGGAAGCCGCGCAGCGGCGCACCTACGACCGCCTGATCCAGGACGTGCTCTGGAGCACCATCACCCCCGGCATGCTGGGGCTGCCGGACGCCAACATCTCGGTGATCACCGTGGATGCCGACGACATCTGGATCGGCACCTACAATGGCGGCGCGTCGCGCTATTCGCAGAGCACGGGAATCGCGCGGCGGTTCACCAGCGGAACCACCGGCGGCGAGCTGTCCGATACGATCCGGGCGATCGAGGTCGACGCCAACTGGGTATGGCTGGGAACCTTCGAGGGCCTGTCGGTCTATTCCAAGGCGACCAGCCGGCTGTGGAGGATCGAGCACTTCGGCGCGCCGGGCACCCGGCGGCCGCCGATCGGCGTCGTATCGCTGGAGGGCATCGACGGCGGCATCGCGGCCGGCACGCTGGGCCGGGGGCTGTGGCTTGCCGACGACCCGGACGGGGAGTGGAGGCGGGTACAGGACAACGACCTGCTGGGGCCGTTCGTGACCGCGCTGCTGCGTCGCGGCTCGACGCTGTACGTGGGCACGCAGGACCGGGGCGTCGCCGTGATGGACCTGGAGACCCAACGGCTGAGCCGCGTCGACAGCCTTTGGGCGGCCGGCGTGATCAACGTACGGGCGCTGGCGGTCGACGATGCCGGGCAGCTCTGGATCGGCACCTACGGCAACGGTCTGTACCGGTGGGACCCGGGCAGCGACGCGATCATCCGCTACACGACCAGCTCCGGTACGCTCGCCGACGACTTCGTGCTGGCCGCCGCCGCCGCGCCGGACGCGGTCCTGTTCGGGACCTTCGGCGGCGGCGCGTACCGGTATTCGGTGGACAAAGCGGAGTGGACCCACTTCGATCTGGACAACGGGTTGATGGCGATGGAGATCAGCTCGCTGGCGCACGCCGCCCCGTTCACCTACTTCGGCACCCTCGGCCGCGGCGTGGCGGTGCTGGCCGACTCGCTTCAGTACGCGGCGGGCGCGGCTCCCTACTGACGGTCGATCGGCGCCGAGAGGTCGGCCAGATCGCGGGCCGCGTGTGACGGGATCGGTGCTGGGCGTGATTTCGCGGTACGTGGCGCGCGAGTTCCTGTACGCGTTTCTGGTCGCCTTCTGCTTCTTCTTCTTCGTATTCGTCGTCAACGTGCTGCTGGTCACCGCGGAAGAGATCGTCGCGAACGACGTGCCGATCGGGGAGGTGGCGCGTATGACGCTGTTCTCCACGCCGTTGATCATCTTCTTCTCGGCGCCGTTCGGGACGCTGTTAGGGGCGCTCATGGCGGTCAGCCGGTTGTCGGCCGACAACGAGATCATGGCCCTCATGGCGGCCGGCATGTCCCTGCCGCGCCTGTTTCTGCCGCTGGCGGCCGCCGGCGTCGTGCTGACCGCCCTGACGTTCTTCGCCAACGACGTCCTGGTGCCGGCGAGCACCATCGAGTTCGGCCGGGCCTACCGGCGCATGATGGTCACCAATCCGTCGGTCGAACTGGAGGCGTTCACCGTCGAGCGCTACCAGGAGACGACGATCGTGACCGGTTCGATCGACGGCGGCACGATCGGCACGCCGATGATCCTGGACCGGACGGCCGCAGGCGAGGAGCGCCTCATCGTCGCCGGCAGCGCCTCTCTGGGCGCGAGCTCCGATCAGGACGGTGTGATTTCGCTCCACCTGCAGGATGTCTTCTCGCACGTAACGGACGATGATGGGGCCGGCCACGAGTACCTGCGCGCCGACTCGATGGACTACCACATACTACTGCGCGACATCAGCCCGTCGCTGACCGTCGCGGGGCCGCGCGAAATGAGCTCGGTCGACCTCTGGCGCGAGATACAGGGCATGCGGGAGCGGCTGAGAACCGCCGGCGCCGAGCGCGCCGAGGCGCAGGCCGCCGAACGTTATCGACTGCTCGGGGAGGTGGCCGCGGCGGAGAAAACCGCCACGACCGACCCGGCGCGCATTGCCGACGAGCGCGATCGGCTCGCCGGGATCGCCGCCCGCTTCGAGCAGGATGCGCGCGGTTTCGCATCGGAGCGCGACCTGCACACCTATCTGATGGAGTTTCACCGGAAGTTCGCGATACCGCTGGCGTGTCTGGCGTTCGTGAGCTTGGCGCTGCCGTGCGGCCTGCTGGCGCGCCGGTCCGGCCGCACGTTCGGCTTCCTGATCGGCATCGGCATCTGCTTTTTCTACTGGACGCTGATGATCCTCGGCGAGTCGAACGCCTGGCGTGCGGGCATCGCGCCGGCGGTGCAGGCATGGCTCCCCAACGCCGTGATGCTGGCCGCCGCCGGGGTGATCGCCGCAGCGGTCCGCCGCTCACGATGAATATCCTGCAGCGCATGCTGATCCGCGCCGTCCTTCCGGTGTTCGCGGCGGCGACGGCGCTCTTCGTGATGATCCTGTTGCTGGTCGACCTGTCGGCCAAGCTGTCGAGCTTCACCGCGCACGGCGTCGGCATCGGCCAGATTCTGCGCATCGTCTGGCTCTACACCCCGACGGCGGTCCGCTACGCGGTGCCGATCGCCCTGCTGTTCGCGATCACCTATACGATCGGGACGATCCATGCCCGCAACGAGTTGATCGCCGTGCTCGGCGCCGGCGTCGGGCTGCGCCGTTTCATCAGCCCGCTGCTGCTCATCGGCTTGATCGCCTGCCCGGCCCTGCTGCTGTTCGACGAAGAGGTCGGCGTCCCCGCGCTGCGCACGTACCACCAACGGTACCGGGAGGCGGTCGATCGGCCCGTGTCGCTCAGCAACTCGGACGTTACGGTGATGGATGCCGGTGGCCGCCGCGTCTATCGCGCCGACTACTACGACGACCGCGAACGGACGCTGAACGGGCTGATCGTCATCGAGCGCACCGCCGACGGCCGGTTTGCCGGCCGCACCGACGCGTCGCGCGCCGAGTGGACGGCCGGCGGCTGGATGCTCTATGACGTCCGCCGCTACCGCTGGGACGCTACGGAGCGGTTGATCCGGGAAGACTTCGCGGAGCTGCCCGACGATGATCGCATCGCCGCTCCGGACGCCTTTCGCGAAGAGTCGCGGGCGGTGGCCGAGATGACGATGCGCGACGGGCTGGCGTGGGTGCGGACCCTGCGCCGCACCGGCCGGCCGTATCGGTCCGCGCAGACCGACGTATACGCCAAGGCGGGATTCGCCGCGACGCCGCTGGTCGTGTCGGTGATCGCCGCGGCGGTCGGCGGCGTGCTGCGGCGCAACGTGCTGCTGGCCAGCATGCTGATCGCCCTGGGCGCCTCGGTCGGCTACTTCGTCGTACAGATGGTGGCCCATATCCTGGCAAAGAGCGACGTGATACCGCCGCTGCTCGGCGCGTCGCTGTCGGCCATGATATTCCTGACCCTGGGATCGGCCCTGCTGCGGCGGGCGCGCACGTGAGCTTCCAGGTCACCGCCCGCGACCCGCTCACCCCGGCGCGGGCGGCGACGCTGCGCCTGCCGCATGGCGCGGTGCGCACCCCCGCATTCATGCCGGTGGGAACCAACGCCTCGGTCAAGGCGATCTGGCCGCGCGATCTGGCCGAATTGGGCTACCGGATGATCCTGGCCAACTCCTACCACCTCTACCTGCGTCCCGGCGCCGGCGAGGTAGCGCGTCTCGGCGGCCTGCACCGCTTCATGGCGTGGACCGGGAATCTGCTGACCGACTCCGGCGGGTTCCAGGTCTTCTCGCTGGCGTCGTTGCGCGCGGTCGATGAGGACGGCGTCTCCTTCCGGTCGCACCTGGACGGATCGCTCCACCGGTTGACGCCGGAGTCGGTCGTCGGCGTGCAAACCGAGCTCGGCAGCGACGTCATGATGCCGCTCGACGTCTGCGCGCCGGCCGGCGTCGACTACGCGGCCGCCGCGCAGGCCGAGGAGGTCACCGCGCGCTGGGCGGCCCGCGCCGCCGCGCGCTGGCGCGCCGCCTGCGCCCGGCGCCAGCAGCTCTGGGGCATCGTGCAGGGCGGCCACTTCCCCGATCTGCGCGCCCGGTCGGCGGAGCGCATCCGCGAGCTCGACCTGCCGGGCACGGCGATCGGCGGCCTGTCGATAGGGGAGTCCCCGGCCCGCTTCGAGGCGACCGTCGCGCATACCGCGGCGCTGCTCGATCCGGCGCGGCCCCGCTACCTGATGGGTGTCGGCAGCCCCGACCTGATCCTGTGCGGCGTCGAGCACGGCGTCGACCTGTTCGATTCTGTCTATCCCACGCGCATCGCCCGCAACGCGCAGGCGCTCACCTGCGCCGGCCCCCTGTCGCTGCGCTCCGGGCCCGCGTCCCTGCGTGACGAGCCGCTCGACGCCGAGTGCGCGTGCGCGGTCTGCGCGGCGCACAGCCGCGCCTACCTCCGCCACCTGTTCAAGGCGCGCGAGATCATGGCCGCGGTGCTCACCACCTACCACAACTTGGCGTTCCTGGCCGCCCTGATGGAGTCGGCGCGGCAGGCGATCGGCGCGGGACGCTTCGGCGCGTTCAAGAGCGGCGTGCTGAGGCGCTATCGGCATCGACCCGGCGGCGAAGCCGGCTCGTGAGTGACCGGACGGAGCCGGCGGCGGAAGGCGCCGGCGCGACCGAACGGACCGCCGCCGTGCTCATGATCTGCACGGCGGCCAGCCGGGTGCTCGGCTACCTGCGCCAGGCGCTGATCGCCGCAGCGTTCGGCGCCGGCGGCCAGGCCGACGTCTTCCACGCCCTGTTTCAGGTTCCCAACAGCCTGCGCCGGCTGCTGGCCGAGGGGGCGTTCTCGGCCGCGCTGGTCCCGGCCCTGGCCCGCGAGCGCGAGCCGCAGGGGCAGGTCGAGCTGGCGCGCTCGGCGTTCGCGCTGCAGCTCGCCGTCACCGTGCCGGTGATCGGACTGGCCGTGCTGGCCGCGGCTCCGATCACCCGCTTCCTGTTCGCCTTTCCCGAACCGGAAAAGATGGCAAGCGCCGCTGTCCTGTTCCGCGTGATGATGCCGTACGCGGCGCTGGCAGGCGGGGCCGCCGTGATCATCGGCGGCCTGCACGCGCGCGGCGCGTTCGTGGTCCCGGCGCTTGCGCCGCTTTTGTTCTCGGCCGGCATGATCGCCTCGATCCTGGCGCTGGCGCGGCCGCTCGGCATCTACGCGGCGGCCGTCGGGGTGATCGCCGGCGGCCTCCTGCAGCTCCTGTTCCAGGTGCCGAGCTTCCTGCGGCGCGGGTACCGCGTGGCGCCGCGCCTGCGGTTCGACGACGGGGTGCGCAGAATCGTCCGCGCGTGGGGGCCGGCGGTCGCGTCCGCGCTGGTCTTCGCGGCCATGCAGGCGGTGGCGTACCGGCTGGCGAGCGGCTTGGCCGACGGCAGCGCCAGCGCGATCAGCAACGCGGTGTTCTTCTATCAGCTCCCGCTGGGCGTGTTGTCGGTGTCGGTGGTGACCGCCGCGTTCCCGAGGCTGGCCGCACTGGCCGCCGCCGGCCGGCACGCCGAGTTGCGCCTGAGCGCGACGGATGGCATGGTGACGCTCGCGGCCCTGCTGGCGCCGGCGGCGGCCGCCTACCTGCTGCTGGGCGGCGCGATCGTGCACGCCGGGCTGCAGCGCGGGCGCTTCGACGCGGAGGCGACCGCGCTGACCGCCGCGGTGCTGCGCGGCTTTGCCGTCGGACTGCCGAGCGTCGGAATATTTACCTTTCTGCAAAGGCTTTGCTACGCGGTTGACGAACCCGACCGGGCGCTGCGGGCGGCGCTTGCGGTCGGCGCCATCGACGTCGGCCTGTCGTTGTGGTGGAAGGAGACACTGGGCGTGACCGGTTTGGCGTTCGCCAACTCGGCGGCGTTCACCGCCGGAACGCTCCTTTTGGCCCTACCGTCACGGCGGGTCGCCTGGGCGAAGATGGGGAAGGGGGCCCTGCAGGTTGCGGCGGGAACGGCGCCGGCGGCCGCTCTCATGTGGATCGTCTCCCTGCGGCTGCCGGAGCCCGCACAGGGGCCGGTAACTCCACTGCAGACCGCGCTGCTGGCGGGGGCGGCGGCAGCCGCCGCCGCGCTGACGCTGGTGACCTACCGGCTGGTCGGTCTGCCGTTCGTCCGGCAGCTCACCGCGCGCCACCGCGGCGCGCCCGCGCCGCCCTGACCGGGACGGCGCGCGTTCAGAGCCCTTCGGCCCGCTCTATGCCTTCCACTCGATAGTGAAACGGCTTCTCGTTGATGGTGAACTGCAGGGAGTCATCGCGCCGGTGGCCCCACAGCTCGGCGCCGAGCGGCGAGAGGTAGGAGATCACGTTTCTGGCCGGATCCGACTCCCACGGCCCCAGGATGGTGAACCGCTCGTGGTCGCCGGTGGCGGCGTTTGTCAGCCGCACCGTGGTGCCGAAGGAGACCATCTGATCGTCGACCTGGTTGTGGTCGAAGATCTGCGCTTCCTGCAGATCCTCCTGCAGCCGCGAGGCGGCGCTCTTCAGCAGTTCCTGCTTCTCCAGCGCGGCCTTGTACTCGGCGTTCTCGCGCAGATCGCCCTTCTGCATCGCCGCGCCGATCTCCTTCGAGTTGAGCGGTATTTCCACCTCGATCAGGTGGCGGAGCTCGCGCTGCTTGGCCTCATAGCCGCCGCGAGTGACCAGCAGACCGGCCCGTGTGCGCTCGACGGCGAGCGGCTCGCCCACCGATTCGAACTCGGGGAACCGATCCGTGATCTTTTCCTTCAGGCGGATCTTGATCGACGGGTCCAGGCCCTCGATGTCCGCGACCATCGAATAGATGCGGGTGATCGTCTCCAGGTCGGCGAGCAGCGTGAACTTGAGCAGATTGCCGTCCTTGAACAGATAGTCGTAGATATGCTTGTTGATGCGGCGGCTGACCGAGACGTCCCGCCGGTTTTCGATGTCGCGATAGGTGAGATCGAGCAGATGGATCAGGGCGGTCAGGCACTTCTCCTGCCGGGCGGCCACGCCGGTAAACCACGCTTCGTCCTCGCAGTTGCGCAGCAGCCACACGAACGGCTCGCGCAGGTCTCGGTAGTTGTCGAACGCGCGGGCGGCGATCCGCTCCAGCGAATCGAACTCCTTGTGGTGAATCAGCTCGTCGACCAGCAGCCGGCTCGGCTGCAGATAGAAGAACCGGGAATAGACAGCCGGCCAGTCGGCGACTTCCTCGCGCACGTGCGCGAGGAAGTCCTTGCGCAGCTCATTGTTGGCCAGCGCCAGGAACAGTTCCTCCAGATCGTCGACGTGGGCCAGCAGGCTGCCGAACTCCATTTCGACGCCGACCGCCAGGTAGGGGTGCTTCTTGCCGATCTGCTGCACCAGCAGGAAGCTGGCGATCACCTGATCGTTCACCGCCGTATACGCCTTCAGAAAGCCGCTGAAGTAGGAGAACATCTCGCTGAAGTACTCCGAATCGGGGCTGGCGTTTTGCAGGTAGTCCTGCAGGATCGTCACGCGCCCGAAGAACGACTTCTCCGCGGTGAACTTGTTGAAGGTCTTCTCTTCGTAGGAGATCGGCGTGTCGCGCACCACATAGGTATCAAGCTTCTCCTCGTGGCTGCCGAACGACGGATCGGTCTTCAGGATGCGCCGCGCCGCGGTGCTCCACTTGGACCACTCGGCGGCGGTCAGGATGCGCGGTACCAGTTCCTGTTTGATACGCTTCATGTCCGCCTGGTTGCCGAAGCTGCGGATGATGGCGCGCAGCGTGCCGGCCGGATCGCGCTTCACGCCGGCGCTCAGCTTGGCGCGGGAGGTGGTCGCCTTCTGTACCCAGAAATGGTCCTTGGCCAATATCTTCAGGGCGCTGACCGCCATCTTCGACGACATGCGGTGGTTGCGCCGGCGCGGAAAGTCGATGGTGATCTCGTCGTCGTCGATCGCCGAGATGCGGCCGATGCCCCAACTGCGGTGAAAGACGAAGTTACCCGCATCGAAGGCGATATGTTTTTCGAATTCGGCGATCGCCTCGTGGATGTTGCCCCACGACTGCGTAAGGTTGGAGATGCGCAGGTACTCGTCCAGATGGCTGTGGCCGGCGTATTTCTCGGTGTACGCCTCCGCGATCTGCGCGCGCGCTTCGGCGTTCTTCGGCTCGTACCGCAGGATGCGCTTGAAGATCTCGATGGTGGTGACCCAGTCCTCCTTCTCGTAGTAATGCGGGTACAGGGATTCGAGCAGCGCCACCGCCCGTTCTTCGCTGACCGTGCGGGCGACCTTGCGCTCGAGCTGCAGATAGAACTCGATCTCGTCGGGCTGGTGCTCGATCAGCTTGTCCCAGACCTCTTTGATGTTCGCGTAGTTGCGCTTGTTGATGTAGCGGTGCAGCGCCTTGCGGTAGTAGTTGATCGCGCCGGCAAGGTCGCCGGTCTGCTCGCGGTTGCGGGCCAGTACCTTGACGAAGTCCGCTTCCTCGTAATCGACCCGTATCAGGCGCTCGTAGACCTGCAGCTTGGACGCCTCTTCGTTCTTGTTGTCGTAGCTCTCCGCCAGCGTGCGCAGCGCGAACCGGTTCTCGCCGAACTCCAGGATGCGGTTGCACAGATACTCGACGATGTTCCATTTGTGGTTGTCGGTGAAGATGTTCACCAGCAGGACCAGGTTGGAGTCGTCCACCAGCCGGCGGCCGATCGACACGATGCCGGACAGGTACAGGGCGATGATGCTGTTGCGGTTGCTGCGCAGATGGTCTTCGCACAGCTCCAGCAGCTCCGTCTCATGCTGCTCGCGCCGGGCGGCCGCCAGCACCTCGTCCAACTCGACGAAGTTGGCCGTGACGTAGCTGTTCAGCGCCGCGCGCGTCCATTTTTCCTGGTTGAGCAGCTCGGTGACCTTGACGGTCATGCGGCCGGCGCCGGTCTCAGCGGTCGTATCTGCGGTGGTTTCGGACTGGGCATCCGTCACTGCGGGCGTCATGATAACCTCGATTGCGGTGCGTCCTTGCGGCGCGCGCGTTGGTTTCCCATCGGCTGGGTCGTCTTGCGTCTCGTTATCGAACGTATTCGTCGTGAACCTGGCGGTCCAGATCGCGTATCTTCGCCAGCACTTCGTCTATGCGGGGCTTCGCCTCGCCACTGACGACGTAATGGTCGATGAGCCAGAAATAGTGGTTGAGCAGGCGCGGAGTGGTCTGCGGCGGCGCGGCGCCGCAGACCATGTCCCGCTCCATGGAGAAGATCGTCTGCTTGAGGTGGCCCAGCTCCAGCGGCTTGAGCATGCGCTTCACGGTAAAGACGCCGTGCAGCGTGGCGTAGACCGGCAGCCACGAGGCGATCTCTCCGGCCTGCCGGCCGGCCTGCTCCATGGCGGCGATCAGCCGGCGTATGACCGGCGACTCGAGCCGGTCGAGCTCGATCGCCTCCGCGCCGATGAAGAACGCCTCCCGGAACAGCACGCGCGCGTTGCGTTCTTCATCGATCGATGCGTAGCAATCGGCCAACTCGGCCAGGATCGCCGCAGACTGAGGCTGCTTCCGGCAGGCGTGCTGCAGGTGCTCAATGGCGCTCGCATAGTCTCCCAGGCCCTTGAAGCTGCGCGCCATGCGCATCAGCAGATCGGCGTCTTCCCGCTCCGGATGGATCTTCTGCAGGCTGCGGTAGCCGCGCAGGCACTCGGCCATCACGTACCGCCGGATGTCGAACAGGGTGCGCTCCGACGCCTCCTCCAGGCGTCCGACGAACGACTGAAAGACTTCCCACTGTTGCTCCAGGTACGCGGTCCGATCGTACGGGTCGGTGATGGCTGCCAGACGCGCCTCGCGATCCTGCCAGAAGGTTGCACACTTCAGCGCCGACGCGACGCTGGTGATCTCCGCGTCCATGCGCAACGCCCTCTCCAACACGCGGATCGCCTTCGTGAAGGCGCCTTCGCGCAAGCACGCGTTCGCGCGGTTGACCAGATGTGCTACTTCGTTGGCCGTAAAACTGAGTTGCCGCTCGGCCATCCAGATGTTCTCATAGTATGCGCGAGCGCCGTCCGCCCGTCAAACCCTCCAGCTCTGGGCACGCCTCGCGCGCGGCGCTACCATACGCCGCCATGGTGCAGGTGGCGTCGTCGCTGCTGTCGGCCGACTTCGGGCAGCTGGCGCAAGCGCTGGCGACCGTCGAGCAGGCGCCCGCCGACCTGATCCACCTCGACGTCATGGACGGCCGCTTCGTCGGCGAGATCACCTTCGGCGCCAAGCTGATCGCCGACCTGCGCCCCCGCTCGACGCTGCCGTTCGACGTGCACCTGATGGTGCAGGAACCGGCGCGGCACGTCGAGCGCTTCGCCGAGGCGGGCGCCGACCTGATCACCGTCCACCTCGAAGCGTGCCGCGCCGCCGGCGGCAGGGCGCGGCCGTTGCTCGAGGCGATCCGGGCCGGCGGCGCGCGCGCCGGCATCGCGATCTCGCCGCCGACGCCGGCGACCGCTCTCGAGCCGCTGCTGGACGTCATCGATCTGGCGCTGGTTATGACCGTGCACCCCGGTGCCGGGGGCCAGCGGCTCATACCGTCGTGCCTGGACAAGGCGCGGGCGCTCGCCGGCCGCCGCGATCGGTCCGGGCAGGCGTTCCTGATCTCGGCCGACGGAGGCCTGCACCGCGGCAATGCGCCCGCCGCCGCGGCGGCCGGCATCGACATCGCCGTGATCGGCTCGGCGATCTGGCGAGCGCCAATCCCCGTCGAGGAGATACGGGCGATCCGCGCCGCGTTCGCCGCCGGCCGTCCGGCGGGCGGCGGCGCGGCGTGACCGGCGCGAGCGCCGGCCGGACGCTGCGCCGCGCGGCATCGCTGGCCCGGCAGCGGCGGTTCGCCGAGCAGATACGCCTGTTGGCGCCGGAGGTCTACCGGTTCCGTGAGAGCGCCCGCTTCTATCGCCTGCTCGGCGTGGCCTGCCTGCGTACCGGCGACAGCCGGGCGGCGCGGTCCTTTCTGCTGCGCGCCGAGCAGCTCGCCCCGGACGACGTCGGCGTGCGCCTCGCGCTGTGCGCGCTGCACGCCCGTGACGGCGACGTCGACCGCGCCTTGCACGGATGGCTGGAGGTGCTGGACGCCGACCCGGCCAACCGGGCAGCCAAGCGCGGGCTGGCGATTCTGCGCGCCGGGACGCCCGGCGAGCTGATCAGGATCGCCGGCTCCAACGGCGTGGAACCGCTGCTCGCGGCGCGGCCGGTGTCGGCGCGCCGATGGCGTCGTCGGACGGCGATCTGATGGGGCAGAGCGCCTTGGCGGGCGGCCGATGAGAGCGGTGGTCCAGCGCGTGGCTCGGTGTGCGGTGACGCCGGCGGGCGAAGCTCCCCGGCGCCAGGGTCCCGGCTTGCTGATCTACGTCGGCGTCGAGCGCGGCGACGGCGAGTCGGACGCCGCCTACATCGCCGACAAGGCGGCCGGACTGCGCGTCTTCCTCGACGACGACGGCAAGATGAACCGCTCGGTCGCGGACATCGGCGGCGCGGTCACGGTCGTGTCGCAGTTCACGCTGGCGGGCGACGCCCGGCGCGGACGCCGCCCGTCGTTCACGCAGGCGGAGGCCCTGGAGCGGGCGAACGAGCTCTACGAGCGGCTGGTCGGCCTGCTGCGCGCCGCCGGCCTGCCGGTGCACACCGGCGTCTTTCGCGCCTCCATGCAGGTTGAATCCTGCAACGACGGCCCCGTGACCATCCTCCTCGACTCGCGGCGCACGTTCTGAGGCGGTGTTGCGCCGCGCCGACATCGAGATCATGAAGACAACCTCACAGCCATGTGCCCGACCGAGCCCTCTGACGGCGGGTGCCGGCCGTGAGGTCTCACGTGAGGAGATGCGCCGCGTTGACCGCCGCGGCGCCCACCCGGTAGAATGGCAGCAGCTGGGAGGGATCACACTGGCGGACCATCGACGCCGTTCCATGCAACCGATTAGAAGCGCTGCCGCGGCACGGTGCGTATCTGTCTGCGAGAGATTCGTTCGCAGACCGGGCACGGACCCGAGGAAGGAGTAGCATACACATGGCAAACCGTTCCAACAGCCGTACGGCTCGATCGACCGGCAACGGCGCCCGCGACGCCCTGCAGGCCGAACGCCGGCAGGCGCTCGACGCCGCGCGCCTGCAGATCGAAAAACAGTTCGGCAAGGGATCGCTGATGCAGTTGGGGGAGGGGATCGGGCATCGCGATCAACCGGCGATCCACTCCGGCTCCATCCTGCTGGACGCCGCGCTGGGGGTCGGCGGCTACCCGAAAGGCCGCATCGTGGAGATCTTCGGACCCGAGTCCTCGGGCAAGACGACGCTCGCCCTGCACGCGATCGCGGAAGCGCAGCGGTGCGACGGCATCGCGGCGTTCGTCGACGCCGAGCACGCCCTCGATCCGGTCTACGCCAAGAACCTCGGCGTCGACACCGATGAGCTGTGGGTGTCGCAACCCGACAACGGCGAGCAGGCCCTGGAGATCGTGGAGTCGCTGATCCGCTCGGGCGCGGTCGACATCGTGGTCGTCGACTCGGTGGCCGCGCTCACCCCGCGGGCCGAGATCGAAGGGGAGATGGGTGATTCCCACATGGGGCTGCAGGCGCGGTTGATGAGCCAGGCGCTGCGCAAGCTGACCGCCACGATCGCCAAGTCCGGCACCTGTCTGATCTTCATCAACCAGATCCGCATGAAGATCGGCGTCATGTTCGGCAATCCGGAGACTACCACCGGCGGCAACGCCCTGAAGTTCTACTCATCGGTACGTCTGGAGGTGCGCAAGATCGAAACGATCCAGCGGACCGGCGAGAACGCGATCGGCAACCGGGTCCGCATCAAGGTGGTCAAGAACAAGGTGGCGCCGCCGTTCCGCCGCGCCGAATTGGAGATCATGTTCGGTACCGGCCTGTCGGCTTCCGGCAGCCTGCTGGAGGCGGCGCTCCAGCAGAACCTCGTCGAGAAGAGCGGCACCTGGTACTCCTACGACGGGGAGCGCATCGGCCAGGGGCGTGAGAACGCCAAGGCGTTTCTGGAAGCGCAGCCGCAGACCGCCGCCGCCATCGAGGGCAAGGTGCGCGCGCTGCTGTTTCCCGATACCGCCGCGCAGGCAGCGCCGGCCAGACCGGCGCAGACCGAAGGCAACGGCACGGGGGAGGCCTGACGGCCGGCCCCGGACGCCGCTCTTCCGGGGAGGGGAGGGAGCGATCAGCCATCGACGAGCCGCCGGCGACGCCGGCGACGGGATGCACTACCGGCTCGACGACTTCGACGGGCCGCTCGATCTGCTGCTGCACTTGGTGCGGAGCGCCCAGATCAACGTCTGGAACATCCCGATCGCCAGCATCACCGAACAGTACCTGGCGATCCTGGACGCATCGCCGGAGATCGATCTGGAGCGGGCCACCGACTTCTACCGGATGGCGGCGGCGCTGCTTCACATCAAGTCGCGGACGCTGCTGCCGGTCGGCAGCGCCTCCGGGCAGACCGATGACGAGGACCCGCGCGCGGAGCTCGTGGAGCATCTCATCGAGTACCGGCGGCTGCGCATGCTCGGCGATGCCTTGGCCGATCGCTTCGAGCCGCGCGAGTGGAATATCGTGCCGGAACGCCGCATCCACGCGGCGCAGGAGGCGCTGGAGGATGATGACGATGATGACGACGACGCGGCGGAGCCGGACGGATCGGTCGACGAGCTGTTGGGGGTCTATCGAGAGCTGCGGTCGGGGATCGCCGAGGCGTTGCCGTTCGACCTGGACGATGCGGTGACCGTGGCGGAAAAGGTGACTTTGCTGCACGAGCGGCTGGCTCGTCGGACGCGGGTGAGCTTCGACGCGCTGGTCCGGGCCGGTTCGGCCGTGGAGATGGTCTGCGCGCTGCTCGCCATCCTGGAGGTCGTGAAGGCCGGCCTCGCCCGCGTCATCCAGAGCGCGCCGTTCGCGCCGATTGCGCTGGCGCCGCGATGACGCCCGCCGGCGAGAGCGGCGGACCGGCGCCCGAGCACGCCGTGGAGCCCGCCGCGCATGCGAACGGGGCCGCGGCGGGCAACGGGTCGAACGGGCTCCATACGGAGGCGGCCAACGCGCCGGTCGTCGAAGCGGCGCTGCTGCTCGAAGGCCATCCGTCGACGACGGCGCGGCTGGCGCGGATCACCGGCCTGCCGGTAGCGGAGATCGAGCGCTGCCTGGCCGCGCTCCGCCGGCGCTACGCGGCGCCGGAGCACGGTCTTCAGATCACCCGCGTCGCCGACAATTACTCGCTCATGCCGAAGGCGGAGCTGTGGGAGCGGCTGCGCGGGCACTACGGCAACGGCACCGGCAAACGCCTGTCGCGCGCCGCCATGGAGACCCTGACCATCGTCGCGTACCGGCAGCCGGTGACGCGCGGCCAGATCGAGGCGATGCGCGGCGTGTCGGCCGACGCGATGATCCGGTTGCTGAGCGATCGGCAACTGATCCACCCGGTCGGCCACAAGGAGGACTCGATCGGCCGCCCGACCCTGTTCGGAACGACCAACCGCTTCCTCGAGACGTTCGGTCTGGAGACGATCGACGACCTGCCGAAGCTCGACAAGGTGGACGAGAGCCGGTTCCAGAGAATCTGACATGCGGCTCAACCGCTACCTCGCGCGCGGCGGGGCGGCTTCCCGCCGCGCGTCGGACGACCTGATCGCCGCCGGCCGCGTGACGGTGAACGGATCGACGGTGACCCGGCTCGGCGTCACCGTTCAGGACGGCGATCGCGTCTGCCTGGACGGGAACCCGGTGCGGGTCGGAAGGCCCGGCAGCTATCTCGCGCTGCACAAGCCGCCCGGCTTCGTCTGCACCGCCCGGGATCCGCAGGGCCGGCGGCGCGCCGAGGAGCTGGTTGCCGGCGCCGGCGGCCGGCTGTTCGGCGTCGGCCGTCTCGACTACCGGTCGAGCGGTCTATTGCTGTTCACCGACGACGGCGCGTTCGCTCTGCGCGCCGCGCATCCTTCCTACGGCGTGGAAAAGGACTACTTGGTGCAGACCGCCGGCGGTGCGCCGATTCCGGACGAACTACTGCGCCGCTACCGGGCCGGCCTGCGGGTCGACGGCGAGCGCTTCCGGCTGGAGCGCTACGCGCGGCGCGCCGGCGATCGGGCGGTCCTGACCCTGTCGACCGGCCGGAACCGCGAGATCCGGCGGGCCTTCGCCACGGCCGGTATCGAGCTCAGCCACGTACACCGCGTCCGCATCGGTCCCGTCCACCTGGGGCGGCTCGACGCGGGCCATCACCGGGCGCTGGCGGCCGACGAGATCTCATGGTTCCTGCGACTCGAAAGACGGTCGTCGCGATAGACGGTCCGGCGGCGGCCGGCAAGTCGACCGCCGCGCGCTGTCTGGCCGGCCGTCTCGGGTTCCGGTACATCAGTTCCGGCCTGCTCTACCGGGCGGCGTCGGCGGTCGCCCTGCGCGCGTGCGGAGACCCGGCGGACGAGAGCGCGGTGGCCGCCGCGGTCGCCGCCGCCGGCCTGGCCGCGGCGCGGGACGGCGTCACGGCCGGCGGCCGACCGCTGCCCGGCAAGGCGCTGCACGGCGCGGAGGTCGCCCGCTGGCTGGCCGTGCACACGGCGATGCGCTCGGTGCGGGCACACGTCAACGCGCTGCTACGCGCGGCGGCGGTCGAAGCGCCCTGCGTGATCGACGGACGGGACATCGGCACCGAAGTGTTCCCGGGCGCCGAGGCGAAGGTGTTTCTGGACGCGTCGCCGGCGGTGCGCGCCCGCCGGCGGCAGCGGCAGCGGGGCGGCGACCTGCAGGCGGTCGCCGGCGCGATCGCCGCCCGCGACGCGGCCGACCGGGGCAAGGCGCGCGGCCGTCTGGCGCAGGCGGCCGATGCCGTGCCGGTCGACGCCACGCACTTGACCGCCCGCGAAGTGTGTGACAGACTGGAGGAAGTCGTGCGGTCCAGGGCGTGTCATCGCGTGCGGTAAGCGCATCGCCATCTCTGCTGTTGCATCCTCCGTCGAGTTCATGCGTCATACTGATCCTTTATCGCGCGATGGAGCCTTCGGGCCCACAGCGAGCAATCTGGTGAGTGATAGAGACGATCAGGGCAAATCGGGTGCCGGCGACGGCAGCCTGCAGCAGCAATACGTAAACTCGTTTCAGCCGGTCGAGGAAGGCCAGCTGCTCAACGGGAAAGTGGTCGAAGTGGGGCAAGAGCTGGTCTACATCGACGTCGGCCTGAAGTCCGAAGGACGCGTTCCGGTGGCGGAGTTCAACGAGATGCCGGCAGTCGGGCAGTCGGTGGACGTGGTGCTGCTGCGCAAGGAGAGCCGCTCGGGAGAGGTGATCGTCTCCCGCCGCAAGGCGGAAGAGCAGATCCTGTGGCGGGCGCTCAAGGCGGCGGCCGAGGAGCGTGCGCCGATCCAGGGAATTATCCGCCGCAAGATCAAGGGCGGCTATGAAGTCGACCTGGGCGCCGGCACGCGGGCGTTCATGCCGTTCTCCAAGGTAGACATCATGCGCGTCCGCAACGAGGACGACTACCTGAACCTGCAGACCTCGTTCTTCGTCGAGCAGCTCGTCAGCAAGGGGCGCGCCAACGTCGTAGTCAACCGCCGCGACTGGCTGGAGCAGGAGATCAAGAACCGGCGGGAGCAGTTCTACACGCACGCGGAGATCGGCGACGTGGTCGACGGAACCGTCAAGTCGTTCACCTCCTTCGGGGCGTTCGTCGACCTGGGCGGTTTCGACGGGTTGCTGCACGTCAACGACATGCGGTGGGGACACGTCGCGTCGCCCCGCGATCTGGTCGAGATCGGCCAGCAGCTCACCGTCAAGATCATCCGGCTCGATCGGGAAACCCAGAAGGTGAACCTCAGCCTCAAGCACTTTACCGAGGATCCGTGGACGACCTTCGAAGAGCGGTTCCAGGTCGGCGACACGGTGCGCGGCACCGTTACCAAACTGACCGATTTCGGGGCGTTCGTGGCGATCGCCGACGGCATCGAGGGGCTCGTGCACGTGTCGGACCTGTCGTGGGTGAAGCGCGTGCGCCACCCCAAGGAGATACTTGCCCCAGGTGACGAGATGGAGGTCAAGATCCTCGCCTACGACATGGAGCACGCCAAGCTGTCGCTCGGCCTCAAGCAGCTCCTGGCCAACCCCTGGGACGACGTGCCGGAGCGGTACCCGGTCGGCCGGCGCATCACCGCCCGCGTCAGCAACCTGGTCAGCTTCGGGGCATTTCTCAACATCGAAGACGATCTCGACGGACTGCTCCACGTGGAAGACATGTCCTGGACCGAGCGCGTTGCCGACCCGTCGACAGTCGTCAAGGTCGGGGACGAGATCGAGGTGATGGTGCTCCACGTCGACCCGCGCCTGCGGCGCATCAAGCTCGGCTTGAAGCAGATCACCGAGGATCCGTGGACCACGTTGGCGCGCGCCTACAAGAAGGGCTCGCAGATCAACGGAACGGTGAGCCGCAAGGTCGACTTCGGCGTCTTCGTGACGGTCGAAGGCGATCTGGAAGGGCTGATAAGCAAGAACCACCTCACCTCCGGCGACACCTCGTTCGAGGAGGCCTCCAACGCGCTCAAGATCGGCGACCCGATTCAGGCGCTCGTGCTGGAGATCAACCCGCAGAGCCAGCGACTGGCGTTATCGGTTCGCGAGCTGCGGCGGCGGCAGGTCCGCGCCGATCTGCTGCGATACGCGCATGCCGACGGCAGCGACGACACCGTGTCGCTGGGCGACCTGCTTCGCCGCAAAAACTCGGGGTAGGCAGCGCTCCGGCGACCGAACATGATGCAGCGTCCCCCCATCGCCGCCGGCTCTGGGAGCCGGACGCGTTGATGCATCCGGATGTCATCGCCGTCGATCGCACGATGCGGACGAAGGTGGAGATCGCCACGCGCGCCGCGGCCACCGACCTGTCCGTGCTGCTGCTCGGCGAGCATGGAGTCGGCAAGGCGCTGTTCGCTCGTCTGATACACGCCGCGTCGGCCCGCCGCGCCGGCCCCTTCGAGGAAGTCAACTGCGCGGCGGTACCGCCCGACCTGCTGGAGGCGGAACTGTTCGGCGGTGCGGACGGCGGGGCGCGTTCGCCCGGCGGCGGCCATCGGCCGGGCCGGCTGGAGCACGCCGACGGCGGCACCGTCCTGCTCGACGCCGTCGGCGACCTCGCCCCGCCGATGCAGGCCAAGCTCCTCGGCGCGCTGCAGCACGGCCGCATCTATCCGGTCGGCAGCGGCGCCGGACGGACCGTGCGCACGCGCATCATCGCCGCCAGCGATCTTGATCTGGAGAGCCAGGTCGAACGCGGGGCGTTTCGGCGCGACCTGTTCTACCGGCTCAACGTCCTGCCGATCTACCTGCCGCCGCTGCGCGAGCGGCCCGACGACGTTACCGCGCTGGCTCACCACTTCCTGGCGCGGTCCTGCGCTACCTCCGGCCGCGGCCCGCTCCGGTTCATGGCATCGGCGCTGTCCGCCCTGCGGGAGCACCGTTGGCCCGGCAACGTGCGCGAGCTTGCCAACACGATCGAACGCGCCGCGATCGCCGCCCACTCCTCGATCGAAGCGCATCACCTCAACCTCGGCGCCGTCTTGCAGGACCAGGCGAGCGACGCGTATCATGGGGAGTCCCTGAAGGAAGCCGTGCGGGCCTACAAGCGTCGCTTCATTCGCGGCGCGCTGGAGTCGCACGGCTGGAATCAGACCAGTACGTCCCGTTCGCTGGGGATCCAGCGCACCTACCTGTCGCGCCTGATCAAGGAACTGGAGATAGCGAACCGATGAGCGAAGCGCAGAACCGCGATCCCGTCCGCTTTGCCGAAGCCGTCGGCCATGTCGTCACCCGGCTGCGCGTGCCGCTGCTGGCGCTTCTGGCGGCGGTCGCGGTCGTGCTGATCGTCACCCTGGTGGTGACCGAACGGCGCCGGGCGCTGCTGGAGAGCTCGACCGTGCTGATCGAAGAGGTGGAGAAGCGTTGGCTGGCCGTACCCACCGAAGAGCGCGCGAGCATTGAAGACGAGGTGTTGCCGCAGTTGGAGCTGATCGCCGAGCGCCACGGCAGCCGCTACGCCGGAAGGCGGGCGCTGCAGTTGCTGGCCGCCCGACACGTCGACCGCGGGGAGTGGCAGGAGGCGGCCGACCGATTCGCCGAGCTGGCCGACCGGTCGACCGGCTACTTGGCCGCGCTGGCGCTGAGCAACGCGGCGGTCGCCTACGAGGAGCTGGGCGACCGCGATACCGCCGCGAATCTCTATCGGGACGTCGCAAGCCGGTACCCCGACGAGTCGGCGCTGGCACCGCGGGCGCTGTTCTCGCAGGCGCGACTCGAAGAGGAGCGGGGCGACCCGGTCGCGGCGAACGATGCCTACGCCGCGCTGGAAGCGGCATATCCAGCCAGCCGCTGGTCGCTCCTGGCCCGCAATCGGCTGATCTACCTGCGGGCCGCCGGCGCGCTTGACGACCGCTGATCGCCGCGCACCGGCGGCGGCCAGCCGCGGCATGGCAGCCGGCGTACTGGCGGCGGTCCTGATCGGCGCGTGCGGGCTGCCGTCGCCGTCGACGCTGGGGAGCCCCGTGACATGTACGGAAGAAGAGGTCGTGCCGGGGGTGATGAGCTTTTGCGTGCGCACAGAACGTCCAGATATCAACTTGCAAGGGTATGAAATATACTACAAGCTCATAACCTCGGTGGAGCAGACTCCGGAAGCACGCCACCATGATGATCTGCGCGCCCGATTCGGACGCTTGTCGAACGCCGCTTCCCGCTCCTGCGACGGCGATCGGCTGCCGATAGTGACGGCCGCAGCCGCCGGACGCATGGTCTCGCTGGTGCTTCCAGCGGCGGCAACCGGACAGGACGAGGCGGAGCCGTTTCTGCGGCTTGCCGGGCAGCAGCAGGGGAGGCTTGACGTGCGCCGCGGCATCGAGGACGGTGGCGACCCGCTCCGCGCCTGCCGGCGCTTCTCGGCGATCGACGGCTACCGCACCGACCACCGGGACCTCAGCGCGGCGGCGGCCGCCGCGCTCACCGCGCGGACCGGCACCCTGATCGAGATGGTCGCGTACGCGGTCAGCTACGGGCGCGACCGCGGCCAGACGTTGTACAGCGCGCCATTGCGGATCGGCCGCGAACGGCTTGATCTCTACTGATCCGACGTGTGATCCGCGGTGCTGGCGTACCTGAACGTCGCGCTGACGTACGTGGCGGTCGCCTTGGGCTGCGCGATCCTGATGTTCTACGTGGCGCGCCGGCCGGTGCCGGGCCACTTCTGGGGTGCGCTGACCGTCGGCCTGATCGGCGCCGTGCTCGGCGGCATCGCCGACCAGTTCCTGGCGGACGTGTTCGAGCGACTTGCCGACGTCAACACGGTCAATCTGTTCGCCGCCGCCGGCACGTCGCTGCTGTGCATCTGGCTGCTTTCCCGGACCGGCCACCCCAAGTGAACTCGCGCGCAGCCACCCGGATCAGGCACGCCGGTGGATAACTGTCCCCAATGTCCGATAATCCATATTCTGTCAACCAACGTCGGGCGTAGCCACGGAGGCGCGCACGCAGCCCGGGCCGTCCGCCCTCATCCCCCTACGACGCTCGACGAAAGCCGGCGACTCGGGCGGCGGCGCCGAACCCCAGGCCGCTCGGCCCGTCGCGCCGGAGCACGTGGTAGCCGAGTCCGGCGATCATCGCCGCGTTGTCGGTGCAGAGCGCCATGCCGGGAAAGAACGTCTCGAACTCCGGCTCGTTCGCCAGACGGCGGCGCAGGTAGCGGTTGGCGGCGACGCCGCCGGCGGCGACGATGCGGTGCCGGCCGCGCCGGTGCGCCGCGGCGATCGCCTGGTCGACGACGATGTCGATGGCGGTCTTCTGAAACGACGCAGCGATGTCGGCGGCGCGCTCCGGCGCGGATCGATCGACGCGGAACTGCTCGCGCTGATGGATCACCGCGGTCTTGAGGCCCGAGTACGACACGTCGAACCGGTCGCCGCCGCGCCGCACCGAAGGCGCCGGAAACCGATAGGCGTCCGGGTCGCCCCGTTCGGCCAGCCGCTGGATGGCGACGCCGCCTGGGAATCCGATGTCGAAGTGCTTGGCGACCTTGTCGAACGCCTCGCCGCAGGCGTCGTCGACGGTCGCGCCGAGCACCTCGAAGCGATCCAACCCCCGCACGTCGATCACCATGGTGTGTCCGCCGGACAACAGCAGGGAGATGTACGGGTAGCCGATGTCGCGCTCCATGTGCGGGGAATAGACGTGGGCGCGGACGTGGTCGACCGCCACCAGCGGTTTGCCGGTCGCCAGCGCCAGCCCCTTGGCGTAGGAGACGCCGACCAGCAGCGATCCGATCAGCCCCGGCCGGCAGGTGACCGCAAGCGCGTCGACCTGCGCCAGGGTGCAGCCGGCCGCCGCCAGCCCGCGGGCGACCACGGCGTCGATCCACTCCACGTGCATCCGCGAAGCGATCTCCGGCACCACCCCGGCGAAGGGGCGGTGCGCCTCCACCTGCGACGCCACCTCGTTGGAGAGGATGGCGGTGCCGTCGCGGACCACCGCGGCGGCGCACTCGTCACAGGATGTCTCAATGCCCAGGATGAGGCCGGACGTCACCGCGGCAGCAGCTCGGAGAGGAATACCAGCTCGAATCCCGCGCGCTCGATCTCCGGCAGCCGGCTCTCCAGGACGGAGAGTACGATGCGGTTGGTCACGTGACCGATGAGAATCGCCCTGCCCTGCTCGCGGGCGATCTCCATGCCGCGGTCGATCGCGGAGCTCACCGTCGCCTCGTCGGCGGAGACGTCCAGGAACACGTCCCGGCTCAGGAACGGCACGCCGTGCCGCGCGGCCGACTCCCTGGCTACCGAGTCCGCGGTGGTGCGGCTGTCGAGAAAGAACCGGTCGGTCCGCTTCAGGAACGCCATCACGGTGTCCATGATGCGCGTATCTGCGGTCGCCCGTGAACCCATATGGTTGTTCACGCCGCGCGTGCCCACCGATCCGAAGTTCCGTTCCAGCAGACCGATCACCGCAGGATCGTCGTAGCCTACCCTGATCGCGCCGGGGCCGGGATCGGATGGCCCCTGCGGCTCCATCGGGAGATGCAGGATCACCTCCTTGCCGGCCTGCGCCGCACGCGCGGCCACCTCCGCGCTGAACTCGAGTTGCGGCAGCACGGCGACCGAGAGCTTGCCGGGGAAGCGGAGGTACGCATCGGCGTCGGCGAGATTGTGACCGGCGTCGTCGAGCACGATCGCCAGCGGGATCGGTCGTCCCGCGTACGGCCGCTGAGCGGCGGGCCGGCGCGGCGCAGCAGCCTCCGGCTCGGCGGCCCGGGGCCGGGCGAGGACCGGCAGTGCCGGTTCGGCGGCGGGCGCTCTCACCGGAGCCGGCGCGCGCCCGCCGGGAGGAACCACCATGAGGATGCCGAGCGCCAGCGCGCCGGCGGCCAGCACCCCGGAAGCGCGCGCCAGGGTGACCGGCGACGGACGTCGCTTCGTCGACGGACGTCGTTTCGTCGACGGAAGCCGCTTCCGGGAAGAAAGCCGCTTCCCTGTCGCCTTCCCCTGCTTGTTTCCGTCCTTGCGTTCCTTCAAGCAGCCTCACTCCTGCCGTCGGCGGACTGGGCGGCGCCGGCAACGGTCTCAATTATCGGCACCGGACCGAGACGCGTTGACGGCCCGCGTAGGCAGTTCACGCCCGCTGCGCTATGATCCAACCCGTGCAGGAAGACGCATTCGAACGGATCGTCACCCTGGACGCGGCCCACATCAAGTTCGGCCCCGGCGCGACCGGCGAGACCGGCTTCGAAGCGCGCCGGCTGGGGCTGTCGCGGGTGATGGTCCTGACCGACCGCACGCTCGGCGACGGCCCGCAGGTCGCCGCGGTCCTGGCATCGCTGGACGCCGGTGGCATCGACGCCGCCGTCTACGACCGCGTCCGGGTCGAGCCGACCGACCGCTCCTTTCGCGACGCCATCGACGCCGCCGACCGCGGGCGGTATGACGGCTTCGTAGCGGTGGGCGGCGGCTCGGTGATCGACACCGCCAAGGCCGCCAACCTGTACCACACCTGTCCGGCCGATTTTCTTGACTACGTGAACGCACCGGTCGGCCGCGGCCGACCGGTGCCGGGACCGTTGAAGCCGCTCATCGCCGTGCCGACCACCGCCGGCACCGGCAGCGAGACGACCGGCGTGGCGATCTTCGATCTGGAGGGGCTGCACGCCAAGACCGGCATCGCCCATCGCGCCCTGAAGCCGGCGGTGGGGATCGTCGATCCCGACAACACCCGCTCGATGCCGCCGCTGGCGGCGGCGTGCACCGGCCTCGACGTGCTCAGCCACGCGATCGAGTCCTTCACCGCCCTCCCCTACACCCGGCGGCCGGCCCCGGACGATCCGTCGATGCGGCCATCGTACCAGGGAAGCAACCCGATGAGCGACGTGTGGTCGTCGCGCGCGATCGAGATGGTGGCCGCCAACCTGCCGGCGGCCATCGACGGCGACGCGGAGCCGCAGGCTCAGATGCTCCTTGCCGCCACCTTCGCCGGCTTCGGGTTCGGCAACGCGGGCTGCCACCTGCCGCACGGGATGTCCTACCCGGTCTCCAGCAACGTGCGCGACTACCGACCGGCCGGTTACGCCGGCGATCACCCCATGATCCCGCACGGGATGTCGGTGATCCTGAACGCCCCGGCGGTGTTCCGCTGGACGGCCGCCGCCGACCCGGAGCGCCACCTGCAGGCGGCGGCGCTGATGGGCGCCGGCGTCGCGGGCGTCCCCGCGCCGGAAGCGGGCGAAGCGGTTGCGCAGGCGATCATCGACCTGATGAAGCGCACCGGTATGCCGAACGGCCTGTCGGCGGTCGGATACACCCCGGCGGACATCGACACGCTCGTCGGCGGCACGCTGCCACAGCGTCGTGTCACCAAACTCTGCCCCCGCCCGTTCGACGAACAGGACTTGGCGCGGCTGTTCGAAGGCGCGATGAGCTACTGGTGAGCACGTGGTTCAGATGCTGACCGGCTTGCCGCAAGCCGCCGACTCGTACCCGGCCATCAGCACCTCGACGTGGTGCAGCGCGTCGAGAGCGGTCACCTCCGGCCGCCTGCCCGAGTCGAGACAGTCGAGGAACGCGGCGATGTCGGAACGCTCCTCGCGGTGCAGCGTGACTTGGTGGTCCTTGGCCGGCGGCTGCGTCTCCCGCGCCGTCGACGCCCACATCTGCATCGGGTCATGGGGATGCACGGGCGCGGCGGTGACCACCGGCTCGGTGTTGTAGATCTCGATGCGCGGGTGCGACCCCGCGAAGGTGGCCGGCCCCTCGGAGCCCACGAGCGTCACGCGCCGCTCGCCAACCTGCGGGTGGCACGGCATGCCGATGCGGCCGCAGCAGGCGGTAGCGACCGTGCCGTCGTCGAGCGTCAGCAGCAGCGCGCCATAGTCCTCGATCCCCAGCTCGGCATGCTCGGCGAAGAAGTAGTTGCCGGTGACCCCATACACGGAGACGACGCGGCGTCCGGTCAACCAGTGGATGAGCGCCACCGGGTAGACGCCCATGTCGAACAGCTCGCGCTTCGCGGCGACGTGGGTAAAGGTGCCGTCCGAGCCGTGCTCGCTGCGGACGGTGCCGGCCGGCACGGTGCCCGGCCGGCCCTTGGCCATCAGCATGTCGGAGTGCACCGCGCCGATGCGGCCGAGCACGCCCGAGCGTACGGCGGCCTTGGCCTCCTGCGCCCAGGGGGCGTGCACGGTGGTGAGCATCTGCGTTACCACGCCGGCGTCATCGGCGGCATCGGCGATGGCGCGGGCATCCGCCACGGTGCCGGCCAGCGGTTTGTCCAGGTACAGGTGCTTGCCGCGCGCCAACACCGCCTGCGCCACCCGCGCGCGCCGTTCGACGTCGACGCAGCTCACGACGACATCCACGCCGGGAAGCGCCAGTGCCTCCGGCAGGGAACGGTACGGCACCCCGAGCTCGGCGGCGAGCAGCCGATTCAACGCGTCGCGGTAGGGGGAAACGTCGTGCTCGTCGGCGACGGCTACCAGCTCGCAGCGCGGGTCGGCGGCGAACTCGCGCGCGTAGCTCTCCAGGTGAGTCCGGTTGCCGCCCAGCGCCACCACGCGGTGCCTGGCCATCACCGCGCCTGCTGAGGCTGAGGTACGGCAGACGGCTCGATGCGGTGGTAGATGCACCCATGCGATCCCATCAGCACCAGATTGCCGGCGGTGGCGCCGCGTCCCGAGCTGATCGCCAGCAGCGCGCTCTGCCCGCCCGGCCAGCGCAGCAGCGACGCGACGGGACGGTTCGCCTCCCCCACCCCGGAATCCTCCGCCGTGTACTCGCTGCCGGCGTCTCCCCCGAACCATGCGGCAGCACAGCGCCGCGCGGCGGCGGCGGTCTGCGCCCGCGCGTCGACGGCGTCTGCAGGGTCGGCGGCACGTACGTGCACGGTCAATCGCAGCGCCTTCGGCGTACCGATCCGGCCGGCGTCCACCGCCGCCGCCACCGTGCGCGCCAAACCGTCCCAGTAACCCGCGGGTAGATCGAGTGCCGTGCCCATCCGTTGCGCCTGCTCTTCGCATGCGATCATAGCAGGCGCGGGCCGGGCACGGGGACTCGGGACGGGTCCGGCGCGGAACGTGCGGCCGGGTGTTTCGTCCGCGCGTCCCGAGATACGCTTGAGGGATGGAAGCCAAGCACGCGCTGACGCAGGACCAGATCGACTATTTCGGCGCGTTCGGATTTCTCCGGCTGCGACGGCTGTTCGACGACGCGACGATGGGGCCCGTCATCGACGCCGCCGGCGCCCTCTGGACGCAGGACTTCGGCGGCGAACCGGATCCCGCCGCGCCGCTGATGCAGGACCGCTTCGTGGAGCGCAGCCCCACCCTGCTGTCCCTGATCGACGACGCTCGCCTGTACGACAAACTGGAACAGCTCCTCGGTGAGCGCTTCATCTTCTGCGGCTCGGAGGGCAACCACGGGGTCGCCGGATCACCCACGGCCCACCATTGGCACGCCGACCGGCCAGGAACAGCCGAGTTGGGATACCTGAGAATCAAGGTGATGCTGTATCTGACGCCCATGACGGAGGACAACGGCGCACTGCGGGTCATCCCCGGGTCGCACCGAGCGCCGTTTCACCAAGCGCTGCTTCCCTTCAACCAACGCCACGTGGAAGAGGCCCCCCGCTTCTTCGGTGAGCACGGCTCGACGATCCCCGCGCACGTCATCGAGACCCATCCGGGCGACGCGGTGCTCTTTTCTCAGACGCTGTTTCATTCCGTATACTTCAAGATACATCCGGCCCGCCGTTACCTCGCGCTCAAGTACGCGAGCTGGCCGAGGAATTACGCCCAGTTCGCGACGCTGCAGCGCTGGCCATCCGGAGCCTTGGACCCCGCGCCACAGCTTCGCGCGTGCGACCGGCCCCGAGTGCGATCGATGGTCCTGCCCATCCTCTCCGCCCGGCAGGCGGTCGCCGACTGGCCGGCCGACGTACCCTGGGAGACCACGTAGAGGGACACGGTGCTCACAGGTAGTCAAACGACTGGCATGATGTATTCTTAAGAATACGCAGGGAGAGAGTTCTATTGTGACTCTTTTCAGACCTCATGACAAGTGAGCGTGCTCGGATGCGGTCTTTACCTCGAACTGCTTGTTCCCTGTACGGGGGGTCGAGGACGACGCAATCGATCGCTCCGTCCCGGTAGGGGAGAGTGCGGCAGTCGACGCCATCCAGGAGATCGGTAGCGCGAAGATCGTAGTCCCCCGGCTCGACGTGACGCCAGAACACGCCCTTGCCGAACGTCACGTCGGCGACGACGCTGCCCGCTTCACGTACAGGTCCAGGATACGCGGGAACACGCCGCTCGGCGGCGCTTCAACGGCCGCCCTGACAGGTGCAGGGGGTGGCCGTCGGATCATTTACCGGGCGGGGCGCTGGCAACACGCAATGCCCGTCGACGAAACAGAATTCGTCACCGCGCGCGCCGGGCGGCCGCGCGCTTCATTCCTGTTCCGGGTCGATGCCCGACCGGCGCAGCAACGCCGCCAGCCGTTCGGCGCGCCCGCGCTCCCGCTCGGCATCTTCCTTGCCGGTCGGGATCAACACGCCGTGCTCGTCCGTCCAGCGCAACCACGTGCTGCGGACGCCCTCGAACACGCCATCCCACAGCATCATACCCAACCCCAACTCCGGGAACCGAGGCGGCCCTTGGCGTTCGTATCTCCCGTCGCTCAACCGGTAGATGCGCAGGTCTTCGCGCATCACCTCATGCAGCGGATCGTAGATCACGTAGTAGGCGACGCCCATCCGGGCGTATCTCAGCCGCTTCCTCCCGACCTCGCTGCCCTTCCGGTTCGACACGATCTCCACCACCAGGTCCGGCACCTTGCCGAACTCCCACACGAAGTAGGAGCGGTGAGCCTTGTCCCACCAGTTCTCGGCAACCTGCACGTCCAGGCTCAGGAACACGTCCGGCACGATCGCCGGATTGCGCGGCTCGGGGAACACGCCCACGTTCGCAGCGGCCAGAAACGAGCGCCCGGCGCCCGGACCGGCCCATGAACTGTACAACGGCTCGGTGAGCAGGCGCTGCTGCTTCTCGGAGGGCATGTTGTCCACCGGCTCATCGTCCTCGGTCACCAGGGTTGCGAGGTCGACGCCGAGCGCCGGCAGCGCTGGCGCCGGGGCACCCCTCGCGGCGCGGACCGGAGCGGCATACGTCCCGCTCGCCGCCGGCCGCGCGAGCATATGCGGCGGAGTCCGGTCGGGACCCGGGAACTCGCCCGGCACCACCTCCGGCGCCGGTCCCGCGCCCGGTTCAGCGGCGTGCGGGTCAGGCCTGGAATGACCGGCCGGGAATGTTGGCGCGTCCATATGGCGTGAGCACTGCCCGCGGGAGCCGATTTCGGTCCGGAGTCATCCCATAGTCCTGCGGGTTGTCGTAGCCGGCGGAGCTTTCGAGTTCGGCGTCGGAGAACGACCGGTCGACCGGCCTGCCCTGGAAGTCGGTCCCTACCGTATGGTCAGTCATCCTGCTTTCTCCACAGATTATCCATCGCCGCCGCGATCGGCAAGTCAAGCTCAAGCGGTCGATGTGTCCTCGACTGCCGCCGTAAGCGCGGCGCAGGCGAGCAACAGTGCCGTGATGCCCGCCCGGCCAGCGCAGCAGCGACGCGGCGGGACGGTTCGCCTCCCCCACCCCGGAATCCTCCGCCGTGTACGCGCTGCCGGCGTCTCCCCGAACCATGCGGCAGCACAGCGCCGCCCGGCGGCGGCGGTCTGCGCCCGCGTGTCGACGGCGTCTGCGGGGTCGGCGGCACGTACGTGCACGGTCAATCGCAGCGCCTTCGGCGTACCGATCCGGCCGGCGTCCACCGCCGCCACCACCGTGCGCGCCAAACCGTCCCAGTAACCCGCAGGTAGATCGAGTGCCGTGCCTATCTGACGCCCATGACGGAGGACAACGGCGCACTGCGGTCATCCCCGAGTGCGATCGAGGTCCTGCCCATCCTCTCCGCCCGGCAGGCGGTCGCCGACTGACCGGCCGACGTAACCCTGGGAGACCACGTAGAGGGTGCTCACAGGTAGTCAAACGACTGGCATAATGTATTCTTAAGAAGACGCAGGGAGAGAGTGCTACTGTGACTTTTTTCATACCTAATGACAGGCGAGCGTGCCTTCGCGTCATCGACAGTAGCGCCGCCGACAACGCGCTCAGGATGACCGCCAATACCAGATACACCACAGGGAAACGACCCGCTAAACATCGCCCAACACTTCATCTTCGGTCCAGGTGGGTAGCTCCTCGATAGCTTTCATGTCGTCCGTGCGTTTCGTCAGCTTGAACGTGACGCTCTGTCCTTCTGCCATGCGCACCAATCTGCCGGCTCGTCCCTCGGCGACCATGCCTTTGCGCCAGCCGTTGAACACGATATGCGCCGGCGAAACCCCGAGGCACAACAGGTAGTCGTATTGCCGGTCGAGCCGTATGTGGTTGAACTGATATGACCCGCCAACGTCCTCGGATGCGGTCTTTACCTCGAACTGCTTGTTCCCTATCGTCAGATCCGTAGGCGTAGTGCGGGACCCGCGGTGCGCCTGAATGCCGTGGAGCGCCAGGTACCGGCGGATGAAATCTTCTCCGATCTCGCCTCGATTGGTGTTCGCTACCAGCCGAAACCCCGCCAGCGGGGCATCCGTCCACTTCGATTTGGGCGAATGGTCGCGGATGACTTCTACGAGCAGATCGACGGCGCTCATGCAGGCGGTTCCCACAGCGTGCCGGTTTTGCCGCGTTTCCAGAAGACGAGGAAATAGGAGTGGTTCTTTCTGGCATGTACCTGGCGGACCGTCCGGCTGACACCGGGGCGATTGTTCCTCACGACGACGAACAGGTCTTCGGCGACGAAGCCCAACCGCTCGTAGTCGCGCATGATTTCGACGTGCGTGAAGCGCTGCCGATTGGAGCAGATCTCGTCCTGGCACTTGACGATGAAGACGCCGCGTTCGCGCAGTACGCGGTGCGCCTCCCGGCCGGCGTCCCGATACAGGTCGAGAACCGCCTCGTGATATTTGCTCGCAGTCTGGTTGCCCGACTCGTTGTTGCGGTAGTGCTCCTCGAACGGCCGGTGAGTCGAATGCGCCGTTCCGCCCGGCGAGTGCATGTACGGGGGGTCGAGGACGACGCAATCGATCGCTCCGTCCCGGTAGGGGAGAGTGCGGCAGTCGACGCCATCCAGGAGATCGGTAGCGCGAAGATCGTAGTCCCCCGGCTCGACGTGACGCCAGAACACGCCCTTGCCGAACGTCACGTCGGCGACGACGCTGCCCCGCTTCACGTACAGGTCCAGGATACGCGGGAACACATTCTCGTTCCCGTCCGCGTAGGCGCTCAGCACCAGATCGTTCGTGGCGGCGCCGTTGCACACTACGCGCTTCCCGTCCCGGAACAGCGGGAGCATGATTTGGGTTCCTTTGCCGGTGACCATCAGACCGTACCCTATACTACGAACACGCGCTCGGCGGCGCTTCAACGGCCGCCCTGACAGGTGCAGGGGGGTGGCCGTCGGATCATCCGGGCGGCGCTGGCACAACACGCAATGCCCGTCGACGAACAGAAATTCGTCACGGCGCGCGCCGGGCGGCCGCGCGCTTCACTCCTGTTCCGGGTCGATGCCCGACCGGCGCAGCAACGCCGCCAGCCGTTCGGCGCGGCGCCGCTCCCGCTCGGCATCTTCCTTGCCGGTCGGGATCAACACACCGTGCTCGTCCGTCCAGCGCAACCACGAGCTGCGGACGCCCTCGAACACGCCATCCCACAGCATCATACCCAACCCCAACTCCGGGAACCGAGGCGGCCCCTGGCGTTCGTATCTTTCGAGTTCGGCGTCGGAGAACGACCGGTCGACCGGCCTGCCCTGGAAGTCGGTCCCTACCGTATGGTCAGTCATCCTGCTTTCTCCACAGATTATCCATCGCCGCCGCGATCGGCAAGTCAAGCTCAAGCGGTCGATGTGTCCTCGACTGCCGCCGTAAGCGCGGCGCGCCTCCCCCACCCCGGAATTCTTCGCCGTGTGCGCGCTGCCGGCGTCGACGGACCCTGGGAGACCACGTAAGGGACAGGTACTCTCCGGTTAGTCAACGATTGGCATAATGTATTCTTAAGAATACTTAAGGGAAGATATTGTTATTTTTTTCATACTTCATGATAAGCGAGCGTGCCTTCGCGTCATCGCCAGTAGCGCCGCCGACAACGCGCTCAGGATGACCGCCAATACCAGATACACCAGCATGCCGCTACGGATGCCGAACGCGTCGGCGACCACCGTGATCACCAGGGGGACCAGCATGCTGCCGAGCCCTCCGCAGGCGCTGGTCAGCCCCATCGCCTGACTGCGGCGGGTCGGGTATTCCGACCCCGCCAGCAGGATCAGCAGCGGGTAGAGCGCCGACAAGCCGACGCCGGTGAGGACCGCCCCGGCAGCGACCCAGCCGATGGCCCCTGCCGGCACCGTGATCGCCAATCCGGTCACGGCGACCGCGGCCAGTACCAGGATCACCCGGGCATGTCGCGTGCCGCGATGCAGGATGGCCGCGCCCACGCGGCCCGCACACAGACCGACCCAGTACAGGGAAACGACCCGCGCCCCCTGCGCGACCGATCCGCCGACCGCGGCGACCACGAACTCGCTCGTCCAGGCCGCCATGCCGAGCTCGATGCCGACGTAGACTCCCATCGCCGGCAGGATCACCATGAGCAGCGCCAAGCTGCGGTCGCGGCCGCCGCCGGATCGCCGCGCCTGCGGCCCACCTGCCACCCTGACGCCTCCCCCGACGGCCAGCGCCGGACGGGTGAGCAGGAACAGCGCCGCGAGCAAGGTTGCGGCGCTGAGCATCCGGTAGACCAGCCGCCAGTCACCGCCGCCTGCCAGGAACCAGGACGTGGCCCACGTGACGACGATGCCCCCGACCGCGAACCCGGCGTGCACGAGGTTCATGAGCTGGCCTCGACCGGCGCGCTCCATCGAGATGGTCAGGTCGTTGCCGGCGACCTCCATCGCGCCGAAACCGACTCCGAGCACCGCGTAGATCAGCGCGCTGACCGCGATGCTCGGCCACGCGCCAAACAACAGAAGGCCCAGCGCTTCCAGACCGAGGCCGGCCGTAACCGTCAGCCGAACGCCGAGGCGAGGCATCACGAAGCCGGCGGCCGTGGTCGACAGCACGAAGGCGGCGGACCCTGCCGCCACGACCAGCCCGGCGTGTGTGTACGACCAGCCGAGATCGCGGATCATCTGCGGGATCAGCGCGCCGATCGCCGCGACCGCGCCGCCCATGACGCCGATGTGCATCACCAGCGCGGCGAACAGCGAGCGGCTCCCCCGGTCCCGCGGCAACATGGCGGGCCGCAACGTAGCACGGCGGCACCGCGCCAACGGACCCGCGCCGCCGGTTCCGGTCGGACGGAGAGCCAGAAGTCGGATTTGAACCGACGACCTGTTCATTACGAGTGAACCGCTCTGCCAACTGAGCTATTCTGGCCGGTCGATCAGCGCACCGGGGTGCACGTTTCTCGTAGTGCTCCTTAGTATAGTACAGATTGCCTGTCCGTGCCATCATGGTTGGCGCCGTGAAGCAGAAACCCGCCGCGCAACGCCTTGTCTATCTCAACGGACGGTTCGTACCGGAGCAGGAAGCCCGCATCTCGATCTTTGACAGCGCCCTCATGTACGGGGACATGGTCTTCGAGATGACGCGCACGTTCCGCCGGGAGCCGTTCCTCCTCGACCGCCACCTGGACCGGCTCTACGACTCGATCCGGTACGCCCGGATCGAGTGCGGGTTGAGCCAAGCGCAGATGCTCGCCGCCACCCACCAGACGATCGAACGCAACCGCGAGGCGCTCGGCGACTACGACTTTCAGATCATGCACAACGTCACGCGCGGCGGCATGGCGCTCTACGCGGAGTTGGTCCGCGAGGGCACGGCGCCGGTGGTGACCATCAACGTGATCCCACTCATCCGTCACGTCGGCGGCAGCGCCGATGCCTACGAACGGGGAGCGCACTTCGTCACCACTACCCAGCGGTCGGTGCCGGCGCGCTACATCGACCCCAAGGCCAAGAACCGGAGCCGCATCTACTACAAGCTCGCGGAGCTGGAGGCCGCCCGCATCGAACCGGGTGCGATGGCGCTGCTCACCGACGAACGCGGCTTCATTACCGAAGGCACCGGCAACAACTTCTTCCTGGTCCGCGACGGCGAGGTCCTGACGCCGAAGCCGCACGACATCCTGCGTGGCGTGTCGCGCGGGTACTGCATGGAACTGGCGCGCGCGGCCGGCATCCCGGTCCATGAGATGGACGTCGAACCGTATGACGTCCGACAGGCGAGCGAGGCTTGGTATACCTCGACCTCCATCGCCATGGTGCCGGTGACCCGCTTCAACGGCGGGCCGGTAGGATCGGGCGCGCCCGGACCCATCTACCGGCGCCTGCTGAGCGCGTGGTCCACGAGCGTCGGCGTGGACATCCCCGCCCAAGCCAAGCAGTACGCCGGCTTGGCTGCCGACTGGCGACCCTGATGCGATTCGTTCGGCTCACAACCGAGCAGCGGCGCTTCTTCGACGATTTCGGCTACCTGATCGTCCGCGACGCGATCGCGCCGGAGCCGCTGGCACGCTTCGCCGCCGCCGCCGACCGCTTGGTAGCGGCGCGCTACCGCGAAATCGGCGCCCGTCGCGCCAGCCTCACCAACGTGGTCGCCGCGGAGGGTGCGTTGCTTCCGCTCCTTGCCTGGGACACGACGGTCCCATTGGTCGTGCAACTGCTCAGCCACAACATCCACCTGACCAAGTCGCACCTGATCTACACGTACCCGGCTCCGCCCACGGCCGAGCAGCCGACCTACTGGCACCGCGACATCGCCAACAGCTCCGAGGATCTGGGCCTGCACGGCAACACCCGCATGGAGATCAAGATCGCCTACCACCTCAGCGACTGCCCGGCGCCGGGATACGGGAACACGTGGCTGGCGCCGGGAAGCAACAACCTGGACCGAGGGTTGGACCTGGTGCCGGGTAGCACCGATCCCGCCGGTGCGATCGAGCCGGAGCTGAAGGCGGGCGACGCGTTCCTGTTCGAGAACCGCACCTTCCACCGCCAGGGCCTCAACCTGACCGACCGGACCCGGAAGGTGCTGATGATGGGCTACTCCTACGCATGGCTGTGTCCCAACGACTACGTCGTGCAGGATGCGGAGTTGCTGGAACGAGTGCGGGACCCGGTCGAGCGCCAGCTCCTGGGCGCACTGCGCACGTCCAACACCCAGATCGACGATGGCCCGCTCCGTGCGTGGACGGAGCGATACGGCGTGCGCCGCGCCGCCGAGATCGTCGCGGACGCCGGACGGGTGAGCGGCCGGGATGGTGCGGAGGCTCAGCCTTCCTGAAGCGCCGGGGCGCCCCTCCGCACGCGCCGGCGCCGGCGGTGCGGCACGCCGCTGCGCACGCGACCGCCGCTCCGATCGATGCCGGCTGGCTTGGTCGAGCGGCCGTGCGGGCGCCGGCCCGGCGGCTCGTCGACCGCCGCCGCAGCGTGGAAGGGCTGGCCCTGGACCACCTGCAACGCGATGCCGGTGAGTCTTTCGATGCCGCGAAGCTGCGACGTCTCGCTGGGATCGCAGAACGACAGCGCCGACCCGGAAGCGCCGGCACGTGCCGTTCGTCCGATGCGATGCACGTAGCTCTCCGGCTCGTGCGGGAGTTCGAAGTTGATGACGTGGCTGATACCATCCACGTCGAGACCGCGGGCGGCGATGTCGGTTGCCACCAGCACGCGCGAGCGGCCGGCTCGAAACCGCTCCAGTGCGCGCTGGCGGGCGCTCTGTGATTTGTTGCCGTGAATGGCATCCGTCGCGACGCCCAGCTTGGAGACGTGGTCGGCAACCCGGTTCGCGCGATGCTTGGTACGTGCGAACACCAGCACGCGGGACAGCGTCGTATCGCGCAGCAGTTCGCGCAGCAGCTTGGGCTTGTCCGCGGCTTTCACGAAGTACACGAGCTGCTGGACGGTATCTACGGTGGTGGCGGCGGGCGTGACCTCCACGCGCTTCGGCCGGTGCAGGATCTCCTGCGCCAGGCTGGCGACCTCCGGCGGCATGGTCGCCGAGAACAGCAGCGAGCGCCGGCGGCGCGGCAGCTCCCGAATGATCCGCTTGACGTCGTGGATGAACCCCATGTCCAGCATGCGATCCGCTTCATCGAGGACGAAGAAGGAGATGTGGTCGAGGCGGACGTGCCCCTGCTCGAACAGATCCAGGAGACGGCCGGGCGTCGCGACCACGATATCGATGCGCTTCGCGAGCGCAGCCACCTGCGGCCCCTGCGCAACGCCGCCCAGGATGACCGTCTGACGCAGCCTCAGACCAGCCCCGTAGTCGCGAAAGTCGTCATGTATCTGAACCGCGAGCTCGCGCGTCGGCGCCAGCACCAGCGCCCGCGGCGCGTGCGGCTTGGCGCGCTCGCGTGCGGCGGCGAGGCTCTGCAACACGGGCAGGGCGAACGCCGCTGTTTTGCCGGTTCCTGTCTGCGCGATGCCAAGCAGATCCTCGCCTGCCAGGAGACGCGGGATGGCGTGTTGTTGAATCGGGGTGGGCGCCGCGTAGCCCTTGGCTCGCAGCGCTCGGAGGATGGTCTCGGTCAGACCGAGAGAAGAGAAGGTGACGGATGGCACGTGAGGATTCCTTGTGGAGAACGGTCGCAAGCCGCCGGGATCGGTGGCGTGGCAGGGATTCACAACAGTGCCGCGCTGAAGGGCGGCACGGATCAGGAGGTACTCCCCCTACGGTAGCGCCCTGCGGGGCGAGTTGTCAACTCCCTGCCCGCACACCGGGCTCAGCGGGCGTACCCGTCCGCGTTGCCCTTGCGCCAGTCCGGCAGGTAGCCGCTGGTCGTGCCGAAGCCGTATGACGGGCGGAGCTGGTTCTCCGTCCGCCATGGCCAACCCTGCCCGCCGATCACGCGAAACTCGTCCCCTTTCCCGGCAAGCCACGCGAACAGGTGAGCGACGTACCGCCCCACGAGGTGGCCGCCGTAATCGGCGGTGCGCGGGTCGAAGTCGGCTTCGACACGCCAGTCCCGCCGCGGCGGCGACGTGCGCCAGTAGTTGTACTTGAGCATACGGCGGCTTCCGGAGGCGGCCGACGCTCCCCGGCGATGCAGGATACTCTGATGGTGTATGCCGATGGTGCCGGCCGGGCCGTCGCTCAGCACACCGCCTTGCGGCTGTTGTGCGCCGTCGAATCTGGCCAGATGGCTTCTCGGCAGGATCTCGGTCGGTCCCAGCTCGGCCGGCGTGTCCTGCGGGAAATAGAACACCTCCACGAAGTGCAACTCCGGCCCGAACACGCAGTCCAGATCCTGGTGCCAATTGCCCGCCTCCGCCGGACATTCGACCCGGTGCAGGCTGGCCAGGATCGGCAGGCCGATCACGGGACCCAGCAGCGACCGCATGATCCCGGCGACCTGCGGGTTGAGCAGCACGTGCTCGATGAACCAGTCCTCCAGAAAGATCGTGCTCGGTTCATGACTCCCGCGGATGCGGTCCATCTCCGCCTGCGTCATCCCGTCCGGGACGAAGCCGGGATCGGCCGGGATCGCACCGTCCAGCCAGTCGCACGTGCGCCGATTGATCTCATCGGGCACCACTCCGCGCAAGAGCAGGCAGCCGTCGCGGCAGAACGCCAGCACCTGCGAATCGGTCATGGTCGGCTCGCAGTCGAAGGTCCAGGTGTCTCGATCGAACCGCATGGGCCGCTCCTGCCTCAGGCTCCGGCGCGCGCCAGAATGCCGGGCGCCAGATCGCCGATCGAGGCGCCTGGATCGTCATCGCTTGCGCGCACGCCCTTGATGACGGCCGGCGTCGGCACCGGCGTGTCGTACTGGTAGTCCGGCTCTTGCTGCTGGCGCTTCCAGGTCGCACGCATCTCCTGCCACGCCCCTACCAGGGTGCGCGGCTCCGGCAGATCGTCCGCGATCGTCCGGCTCAACTCGCGCAGGTTGTAGCACGGCACGCCGGCGTACATGTGATGCTCCATGTGCCAGTTCATCCGCCAGTACAGAAAAGTGGACAGCGGATCAAGCGTGATCGTGCGCACGCACTTGCGGAAATCGGTGACGTTGTCGCGCAGGCCGCAGTGCATTGGCGCGCCGACGAAGTACTTCCAGATGTTGCCGAAGAAGATCGGGAAGCTCACCAGCACCGGCAGCAGCCAGAGACCCGACGCGATCCCGGCGACGGTCACCGCTGCATGGAACAGCAGGGTGATCCGCGCCCAGCGCACCGACTTGCCGCGCTCTTCGGGATGCGCGTCGTACAGGGCGCGCACCCACTCCTCGGAGTTCTGGCCGGTCGTTTCCGGGGAGCTCGCCACGCCGGCGCGAGGGAATATCCCCAGCGCCGTGCCGGCGGTACTCCGCAGCAGCGGGATCAACCCCTTGGACTCGAAGCCGCCGGTGATGCTGATCGTGCAGAGCTGCAGCAGGTACAGGACCCGCAGCGACGGGGTCTTGGGCAGCACCACCTCCCGGTCGCCGTCCGGATGCAGGGTGTAGCGGTGATGGTAGGTGTGGCTGAGCGCGTAGTCGTGGAAGTTGAACCACGCCAGCAGGCCGTAGACGTGCAGGAACAGCCGGTTGAGCCGCTTGGTACGGAACACGGTGCCGTGGTCGAGCTCGTGGCACGCGGAGCTGAAGAAGCTGGTGACCGCGCCGTGCAGCAACAACGCGAACGCGAACGCGACCCACCTTCCCTGCGAGAACAGGTACCAGGTCAGCACGCCGGTGCCCGCGGCGATGGCCAAGTGGCCGACCGCCTGGAACGCTCCGCGCAGGTCGCTGCGCTGCATCAGCCGGCGCAGCATCGCCGGATCGATCGGGCTGCGGTACCACCGCACCCGCAGGCTGCGGCGCACCTGGGCGAGCGGTGGATGTGCGCTGGACATCGGCAGGTCCTCCTCGGCGGTCGCCGTCGGCGCTGGGCGCCGTGGGCAAGCGCTGCGGATGGCATGGTATACCACCGCCGGAACGAGGTCACCGGCGGTGGCCGCCGATGGCTGGTGAAGGATGAAGCAGAGTGCAGGCCGTGATCCGTGTCGATCCACGCGACGGCCTGTACGCCTCCGCTGAGGCAGACGACTTCGGTGCGGCGCGGGAGGCCTTGTGGCGGCGGTTCCGCGACCGCCTGATCGTGCGGCAGGAGCTGAATCGCCGCTTGGTGTCGTACCAGGCAAACAAGGAGCAGCCCGGGCTGCGGTGGTTCAAGTACAAGGAGGGGTTCTCCGCGGAGCTGGTCCGCGCCGCTTTGCGCACCGGCTCCGGTCCCGTACTGGACCCATTCGCCGGTATCGGCACGACCGTGCTGGTCGCTGGCGGAGCGGGCCGCCCGGCCACCGGCATCGAGATCATGCCGGTCGGCGCGCGGGCTGCCCGCGCAATCGCCGTGGCGGTACACCTGTCCGACTTCGACCGGATCGAACGCGCAGCCGGTGGGCTGCTGCAAGCGCTCGGCGGCAGGGATGCGGATCCGGTATTCCGGTTTCCTCACGTCCCGATCACTGCGCAGGCATTCCCGCCGGAGACCGAGGATGGCATAGCCAAGGCGAGGGCCTTCCTGGATCAGATGCAGGAGGGGCCGATCCGGACGCTCCTCGACGTCGCCTGTATGAGCGTCCTGGAGGAAGTCAGCTACACGCGCAAGGACGGCCAGTACCTGCGCTGGGACCTGAGGTGCGGACGCGCGCTGCGCAGCGGCATGAACAAGGGGCCGATCCCCGGCTATGCCGCGGCGCTTGCCCGTCGCATCCGGGAGATCCTCCACGATGCGCCCCTGCTCGCCCAACGCTACCGCGGTTATGCGTCGCGGATCGTCGAAGGCTCTGTCCTGCGGGAACTCCCTCGGCTTGCCGGCGGTTCGGTGGGCTTGACCGTCACGTCGCCGCCCTACGCCAATCGCTACGATTACACTCGCACCTATGCGCTGGAGCTGGCGTGGCTGGGATACGACCGGGGCGCGTTCGGAGAGTTGCGACAGGATCTGATAAGTTCGACCGTCGAAAACCGATCCAAGGAAGCGTTGCTCGCTCGCGAGTACCCGCGCCCGGAGGTGTTGGCGCAGGCCCGCGCCGCGCTCGAGTCGCAGGCGGCGCTCGCCGAGGTGCTGGATGCCCTGCGCGCGCGCCAGGCCGAATTGAGCAACCCGCACGTCATTCGTCTGGTCGCCAACTACTTCTTCGAGATGGCGGTGGTGATCGCCGAGTTGGCGCGGATCACCCGGCCCGGCGGCTGGGTAATCATGGTCAATGACAACGTCCAGTACCATGGCGAGGAGGTGCCGGTAGACCTGATCCTGTCGGATATTGCGGAGCGTTGTGGGTTCTCGTGTACGGAGATCAGCGTGCTGCCGCGCGGCAAGGGCAACGCAAGCCAGCAGATGGGCCGCTTTGGCCGCCGCGAACTCCGCAAGTGCGTCTACCGCTGGCGACGAACTGGGAATGGAGATAGTGGCTGAATCTGGCCGCACGCAGGACGCTATAGCCCGTGCCCGCAAGATCGCCGGGCGAATCGCTAAAGGCGAGGATCTGCGAGTACGCGACCTTGGGCCTACGTGGGTCGCATCGCGGTCAACGGCGGCGCGGCCCGCTCCCCTCCTGCCTTGCCCCCGTGCCACTCCCCGGCGTACCGGAACGCGGTGGCGTAGCGCTCGCTCGCGGCCACGGCGGCGGGCCGACCGCTGTCGATGGAGTCGATGGCGGCGCTCAACAGCGCGAACACCTTGAGGTTGTTCCGGCCGCTGAACGACGGCTCCGGGCCGCCGGCCAGGTAGTCGCGCCAAGCGCCGTAGAACGTCTGCCACGGGTCGACCGGTCCCAGGCCGGCGTCGACGGCGAGCGGGCGCAGCTTCTGCCCGCGCGATGCGAACTCGTACTCCATGTCGTCGATGCTCATGTGGATGCCGCGGCAGCGCAGCACCCCCTTGGTGCCCTCGACGCGCAGTTCGTAGTGATCGCTCTGCGACGAGAACCCGCCGTGGTAGAGGACGTGCAGCCCGGCGGAGCAGCGGATGAGGGCGTTGACCATGCAGGGGCCGGCGTAGACCGACCAGGAAGGCCGGAATCCGTCGCAGACGATCGTCTCCGGCACGTGGTCGGGGAAGAGCGCCATGAGAGTGTCGAAGTGATGGCACGACATCTCGTAGAGCGCCGGCTGCGACAGCGTCGTGAGGTTGAGCGCCCGGTGGCGCGGCTTCGAGTTGAGAAACGTCACGCTCTCCGGCGTTCCGAGATCGCCGCCGGCGAGCAGACGGCGCACCGCCCGGTAGTGCCGGTTGTAGCGGACCTGCTGGCCGACCGACAGCGATCGACCGGCGCGTTCGGCGCGCTCGACGAGCCGCACCGCATCGGCGAAGTCGTTGGTGATCGGTTTGGCCACCAGCACGTCCAGCCCGGCGTCGATGCAGGAGACGCACTGGCGATAGTGCCACTCCGAGGGCGTATTGATGATCGCGACGTCGGCCGCCGCGGTACCCAGCGCGGCATCGAGGTCTCGATAGAGCCCGCTGTCCGGGAGACCGAGCAGCTCCTGCCCCTGCGCCAACGCCTCCTCGCGCACGTCGACGATACCCACGATCTTCGCCCACGGCTGCCGGGCGATGGCCCGCGCCATCACCTTGGCGATGCCGCCCATGCCGACGGCGATGCAACTCCTCACCGACACTTCACGATATGATGCCACGGTCGCATGGAAACCGTAACCCACCTCGATATCTGCGGCGATCGACGGATCGAGGAGATCCTCCGGGACCCGGCCAACGCCGTGGTGGAGGCGATGACCTGCGAGACGCTGGGCGGCTGGGTGCCCGACATCGGGCTCACCACCTACTCCCACCGCAGCATCTACCGGCCGCCGGTCCTGGCCCGCTCGGGGCTGTCGACTACCCTCTCCCATCGCTTCTGGCGCACCGGCGAGGGGCTGATCGACCACACCGGCAGCAGGTGGATCGGCGTGCTGATCTACGACCAGCAGGGTGAGCGGTGTCCGATGGAGCTGCAGGTGGCCGGCCGGGCGGTCGGCCGACTGGAACCGACGCGGCACGACAACCGGCGCCACCTGATCGTCGCCGATCGGCCCGTGGAGTTCTTCGGCGGCATGGAGGTGTTCCAGCTCAGGGCGACGGGGCCGGGAACCTACCGGATCGAGGCGCTGGTCTTCCTGGCCGCCCGCCCGGCGCCGAGCAGCTTCGTGCCCGAGATACGCCATCTCACGGCGCGCCGGCGAGACGGCGGCGCCGACATCCACTTCATCACCGCTCACGTCGCGCGGGCCGAGGTGGTCGCCCGGTCCGGGGACACGGTGGCGGCGCGGTCACGGTCCGACCGGCTGACCAAGCTCCACGTCCTTTCGCTCGACAGCCCGGTCCCCGCCGACTGCCGGTTCGAGGTGACCGCCACCGGCATCGCCAGCGAGACGGCCCGGGCTTCGCTGGACGCCGCCCGGCCCGCCGCCCCGGACCCGAGCGCCCGCACCGTACCGAAGGTCGCGGTGCCGATCGAAATCGTCGGCGGCGCCGGCGGCGCCGACGGGACCGGCATGCCGCTGACGTGCGGCGTCCCACTGCCCCGCGGGCGTCTCCTGCAGCCGGTGGCCGGCCGGCTGCAGGCCGGCGGCGCCGCTGCTGCCGCCCAGTGCCGGGTCCACTCGCGGTGGCCCGACGGCAGCGCGCGCTGGGTGCTGGTGGACGCTGCGGTCCCGGCGCCGATCCCGCCGGCCGGCCGGATCGCCGGCACGCTGCATCTCGGGCCGGATGCGGGTACCGCCTCCGGCGCCGGCGAGCGGACCGGCGGCGGCCTGGTCCTGGAAGGCGATCACCTGCGGATCGAGGTCGATCCGGAACGGCCGGCGTTTCCGGCCGCCCTCTCCGCACGCTCCGGAGCGGCCGGCCGGCGGACGGTGACGGCGCCGCCCGATCGGCCGGCCGCCGCGCCGGCGGTGGCGGTGCGACTGGCCAACGGCGCCGCGCTGGCGCCGCGCTGCTCGGCGCCGACCTGCGAGGAGGCCGGCCGCGAGCGGAGCGTGCTCCGCTACCGGATCGATCACTGCGACCGCGCCGGGACCCCTCACCTGCGGAGCGTCGTACGCATCCACCTCTACCGGTCGCACCGCTACGTGCGCGTCCAGCATCGGCTCGAGGTGGTGAGCCCGGCGCTCGGGCCGGCCGCCGGGGAACCGGACCAGGAGCCGGCGGCGGTGGAGTCCAGCGCTGCCGCCTGCGGCATTGCATCCGGCGCGGACCGCGGCGGTTCGACGGCCACCGCCGCGGACGTGGCCGCCTGCGCCGGCAGCGGCCCCGGCGAGGTGAGCAGCCTGCTGGAGATCGAGTCGGTAGTCGCTCGCATCGCCATCCCCGGCATCCAGGCCCTCGTCGCCGGCGGCCGACGCCGGGAGTTGGCGGCGGGCGGCCACTGGCGCCTGATACAGGAGGACGATCGGCAGTACCGGGTCGGGACCGGCGGCGACGGACCGGCGGTGGCGGGCCGGTTTCCCGGCCGGCTCCTGCTGGAGTCGCAGGACGGCTTGGTCGGCCTGGCGGTGCGGCGGTTCTGGCAGACCTACCCCAAGGGCCTGCGGGTCGACGCGGCCGGCGTCGCCGTGGAACTGCTACCGCCGCTGCCGCGTCGGCCGGCCGCTGCGGAGTCTTCCGGAGACGCCGAGAGTTGGCACCGGCTCTTCTTCTGGCGCACGAGCCGCGGCTATCTGCTCAAGGCCGGCCAGGCGCTGACCGCCGAACTCGCCGTCAGCCTGCCGCGCTCGCCGGAAGAGGCCGAACGGATCGCCGCATGGTGCGAGCAGCCCGCGGTCGTTCGCCCGGCGGTCGACTGGCTCAATCGGTGCGGCGCCCTCAGCCCGGTCCGCGCCAAGGCGCAGTCCCCACTCCCGCGCTACGAGCGGATGGTCGACCACGCCTGCGGCGAGTGGCTGCGGGAGCGGGAGAACCTCCGCCAGTACGGGTTCCTGAACTTCGGCGACTGGTACGGGGAGAGCGGCTGGTCCTGGGGCAACAACGAATACGACCCGCCGTTCGCCCATTATCAGGAGTTCCTGCGCGGCGGCAGAGCCGTATGGGCCGTCCTGGCGGCGGAGGCGGTGCGACACCTGGTCGACGTCGACACCTGCAACTTCTCCTCCGACGCCGTCCAGGTCGGAGGTCAGTACGGCCACATGCCGGGCCACGCCGGTGGCTACCTGCCGGCCTACTTCCGCAGCAAGGTCGGCTGCTCCTGCATGTTCCACTCCCACTCGTGGGTGGAGGGTGCGGTGCTCCACTACCTGCTCACCGGCGACGAGAGCGTGCGCGAAACGCTGCTCCGCACCGGCGCATGGATGCTGGCCGGCCGTTCCCGCGGGGTCATCGGCGGCAGCGTGGTGGGTGAGCGGCAGGGGCTCGACGCCTACGACTACGGGCAGCTCCGAGACGCCGCCTGGCATCTGATCCACCTGTGCGCCTTTGCGCGCTGGACCGACGACCCTCGCTTCATGAACGCCGCGCACCTGGTGGCGGAGCGCCTGCTGGAGCGGCGGACGCCCGGCGGTGGCTGGGAGCGCCTGCTCGGCGAGGGGCACTGCTTCGCCGGACCGCCGCGCACGCGCGGCGAGGCGAGCTTCATGGTCGGCGTCTGCCTTTCGGCGCTGCGGCGCTACCACGAGCTGACCGGCGACGAGCGGGTGGCGACCGCGATCGTCGACGGCGCTCGCTGGCTGGTCGAACGCACCTACGACCGCGGCGTGCGTCACTTCCGGTACACGTCGAGCCCCTCGCGCGGCGCCGGCGGCCCGGCCCACACCGAACAGGTCATCGAGGGACTGGTCTACGCGCTCTCCCTGCGTGCGGATGCCGAGCTGGCCGACATCGTCCGCCGCGGGCTGGCGACCCTGGGCGGCGAGCGGCGCGCCGCCGAGCCGCTGGCGCTCGGCGCGCCCGGCGCCTCGACCGCGCGCGGCGTGGGGCCGTCGCTCTGCCACGAGACCCGCTACGTGCCGGCCATGCTCGCCTATCTGCCGGCCGGGTAAGGGCGATGTTCATGTGAGCGCACCGGCTCTGCCCCGCGCGCTGGTCGCCGGCAACATCTGCGTCGATCTGTTTCCCGGATTCACCTCCGAGCAGCTCGCTTCCGACCGGTTCCTGATGCCCGGCGCGGCCCGCCGCATCGGTCCGGCCACGATCTCCATCGGCGGCTGCGTCGCCAACAGCGGGATCGTGCTCGACCGGCTCGGCATTCCGGCCACCTTGGCGTTCGCCGTGGGAGACGATCGGTTCGCCGCCATCGTGGAGGATCACCTGCGGCGCCACACCGGCTCGCGCGCGCGGCTGGCGGCGCGCCGATTGACCGGCGCCGGCACCTCCTACACGCTGGTCCTGAGCACGCCCGACCGCGACCGCACGCTGCTCTACTACCCCGGCGTGAACGACCTGTGCGGCGCCGATCTGGTCGCCGGCGCCGAGATGGCAGGGCACGACCTGCTCCACTTCGGGTATCCGGCCGCCATGCGGCGGATGTGCGAGGACCACGCCGAACCGTTGCGCGCCCTGCTGCAGGCCGCCCGCGCCGGCGGCATGTTGACCTCTGTCGACTCCTGCGCGCTCGACGACCGCGAAACGCGGCGGGTCGACTGGATCGAGCTCTACCGCCGGGTGCTCCCGCTGGTCGACGTCTTCATGCCGAGTCTGGGCGACTTGATGGTCGTGCTGGAGGACCTTGCCGGCGATGCGGCGGCGATCGCCGACTTCGACCGGCTCTCCCCGCACGCTCGCGGCGAACTGGTTCGAGCCTTGGGCGGCCGCCTGCTCGAACTGGGCGCAACGGTCGCGGTCATCAAGCTGGGCGCCCACGGACTCTACCTGCGCGCAGGCGACTCGATGCGACCGCCGGGGCGGCCCGCCGGCCGGCTGCGGCTCGATTCGGCGGTCTGGGCGGCGTGCGAACGGTACCGCCCGTGTCTCCGCGCGGCGGTCGTCGGCACCACCGGCGCCGGCGACAGCACCGTGTCGGGGTTTCTCTCGGCGCTCTGCCGGGGGCAGGGACCGGAGGCGGCCATGACCTGCGCGCTGGCCGCCGGCGCCTGCTCGACCGAGGGGGTCGACGCCACCAGCGCCGTCCCGTCGTGGCCCTCGATCGAGCGCCGGCTGGCGGCCGGCTGGCGGTCTCATTCACCCACCGTCGCCGTCTGAGCGGAGTGCGATCCGAGCTCCCGCGCGCGCGGACAGCTCGACCGATTACGGCTATCGTGGCCGCATGGGGTTGGGAGGTATGGTCGACCGGAAGAGTCTGCGCGTCGCGCGCCTGTTTGGCGAAGACGGCAGGTCGTTGACGGTCGCGATGGATCACGCGCGAGCGTTCGACACCATCACCGGGCTGGCCGACGTGGAGTCGGTGGTGGGGACCGTGCTGGCGGCGGGCGCCGACGCGGTGCTGTTGCCGCCGGGCGGGCTGGCAAAGGCGGGGGCCGCCGCCGCCGCCGCCGGGGTGTGGATGAGCGTCGACAGCACCCCTCAGACCGCCGCGCAGTCGGTGGAACTGGCGTTGCGACTCGGCGCGGACGGCATCAAGTGCGAGTGTTACCCCTGGGTCGACGGCGATCGCTACCCGCAGTACAGCGCCGCCGAATCGCTCTGGTGGGGTATGAACATGAACGCGGTGAGCCTGGCCAACGAGTGCCGCAAGTGGGGGCTGCCGCTGATCGCCGAGGCGGTGCCGGGCGGTTGGGATGACGAAACGCAGCGGTCACCGGAGCGGCTGGCCGCCGCCTGCCGCGTGGTCAGCGAATGCGGGGCCGACTTCGTCAAGGCGTTCTATACCGGCGACCGGGAGAGCTTTCGCCGTCTGGTCGACAACTGCCTGGTGCCGGTGGTCGTGCTGGGCGGCGCCCGGAAGGGTTCGGAGATCGAGGTGCTGCAGATGGTGCGCGACGCCATGGACGCCGGCGCCGCCGGCATCATGATGGGACGCAACATATGGGATCATGAGAACGTCGCCGGGATGACGGCGGCATTGGCCGCCATCATCCACGCCGGCGCCGCCGCAGAGACCGCTGCACGTCTGATCCGCTAGCGTCGATCGGGCGCCGGCGGCCACACGTCACGGCGCCGGATGTTCCAGGAACCGGTCGATCGCGGCCGCCAGGGCGGCCGGGTCATCGAGGTCCGCCTGATGCCCGGCGCCCTTGATGACCCGCAGCGCCGCGTCCGGGAGAGCGCGTCCCCAAAGCCTGCGGTAGCCGGGCGGGAGTACGCGGTCCGCGCCCCCGAACACCAGCAGCGTGGTCCGTTCGACGCGGCGCAACCGGCGCCCCAGGCGCGTGTCGCCGACCGGCCAGAGCAGCCGCGCTGCGGCCTCCTGGGCGCGCGCCTGCACGACCGCCCACTCCACCGGGTCGCCCGACGCCGGCGCCGCGACGTGGGCGTCCCAGGTCGCCGGATCGCTGCACAGCAAAGCCCCCAGCTCGCCCGGTCGCTGGGCGAAGAGGTCGGCCGTCGGATCGGCAGCGTCGAACAACCCGAGCGGCGAAACCAGCACGAGCCGCCGTACCGACGCCGGCCACAACGCCGCCACGTCGGCCGCCAGGGCCGCGCCGACGGAGACGCCGATCAGGTCGGCGCCGGCCGCCCCGGCGGCGTCCAACAGGTCGCGGGTAGCCAGCAGCCAGTCCAGATGCTCGTCCAGCTCGCCGATCGCCTCCGATCCCGGGAAGCCGGGCAGGCTGGGCGCGATCACCCGCCGCGTGCGCGCCAGCCGATCCAGGAACGGCGTCCAGCGCGGCAGTCCGCCGATCCCCGCCAGAAAGGCGATCGGTTCGCCGGCGCCCCGTTCCCACAGCCGGCAGGACCGGCCGTCGACGCGGACGGTCCGCTCCTGCGGCTCGCTCACGAGGCGTTCGCCGGCTCCCGGCGCGCCGCCGGCGGCCACCAGCGATCCTCCCACCGATCGGTGAACAGGTCGCGGAGCTGCGGCAGTACCCGCTCGGCGAACAGCCGCGTGTTGGCGCGGGTCAGGTCGCGGTCCATGTTGCCGAAGTGGAGCAGCAGCATGAGTTGACCGACGTTCAGGTCGATGGCGATGTCCCGCAGCCGTTCGGCCACCTCGTCCGGCGTACCCAGGATCAGGTAGCCGCGCTCCAGCATCTGCTCGTAGCTGGGCGCGGTGGTGAACTGCGCCACCGGGTTGCCGGGATTGGCTTGGCGCGCGCGGAAGCGAACCGACGCCTCGGTCGCGTAACCGGGCGGCACCGCGAAGCGCGGGTTGGTGTGCAGGCAATTGGTGTAGAAGTACTCGGCCGGCGTGCGGTAGAGATCGAGCGCTTCGCGCTTCGTCTCGGCCACGCCGACCAGTTGCAGGTAGCCGGCCTGAAACGGATTGGGCTCCCGGCCTTGACGCGCCAGCTCCGCCCAGTAGCCCTTGAGCACGCCGCGCGCCGTATGGTATCCGAAATATGACAGCGCGGCGTATGCGTAGCCGTTTTCGCCGCACGTGCGCCACGTCTCCGGCGCGCCGCCGCCCGGGATCCAGATCGGCGGGCGCGGTCTCTGGATCGGCCGCGGCCAGACGTTGACGTAGCGGTGTTGATAGAAACGGCCGGCGAACGCGAACGGCGCAGATTCCTGCCACGCGCGCACGACCAGCTCGCACGCTTCGACGTACTTGTCGCGCAGCGTGCCGGGATTGCGGCCGTAGGCGTAGCAGGTGTCCATGGGCGTGCCGAGCGGCAGCCCGGCGATCAGCCGGCCGCCGGAGATGCAGTCGAGCATCGCCATCTCCTCGGCCACCCGGAGCGGCGGATCGTACAGCGCCGGAGCGTTGCCCATCACGCAGACCGCCCCTCGCGTCGTGTTGCGCGCCAGCACCGACGCCATCAGGTTGGGCGAAGGCATCATCCCGTAGCCATTGGAGTGGTGCTCGTTGACGCAGACTCCGTCGAAGCCGAGCGCGGCCGCCTCCTCCATCTCGTCGAGGTACTCGCGATACATGGCGCCGCCGCGCACCGGATCGAACAGCCGCGAATCGATGTCGACCCAGATCGACGGGTGCGATTCGCGGAAGTCCGCAGGGAGCTCCGCGTACGGCATCAGGTGGAAGAACAGGACGTTCATCGGCGCGGCGGCGGGCCCCGGTCAGCGGCCGGCGACCGTGACCAGCGCCTCGGCGATCGGACCGTGCGGCTCTCCATCGACGGCGATCCGCGCGGTCGCCAGCCGGCGGACGCCGTCGCCGGCGTCCGGGGCGGTCGCCGGCAGCCGCACCTCTCCCCGCTCGCCCGCCCGCAGCCGTACCGATGCCGCATCGCCGGCGCGCCACCCGGGTGGCGGCTCGATCTCTGCGGTATAGGTCGCGTCGCGCTCCAGGTTGTTGCGCAGCAGCAGCCGGTACTCGACCGTGCCGCCCGGTCCCACGGTGGTCAGGTACGGGAGCAGCCGCGCCCAGAACAGGTCGACGTAGTGATCGGCCGGCTCGGCCACCAAGTTGCGGAACACCCGTTCCTTGCGGGCGATGAAGTCCGCGTACTCGTCGAGCTGCTGCTTCGAGCAGTCGATCACGTCGCGGTGGCCGGGGCAGATCAACTCCGGGTCGACGCGGCGCATCACTTCCGCGCAGCGCCGGTGCATGTCGAGTTGGAAGCTGTTGCGCATGACCGTGGTCTGGTACGGCGCGCCGATCGCCGCGCCGGCCCGCAGCGTGTCGGCCACGAAGAAGTTGTCGCCGGTGAAGGCGACCCGGCGGCCGTCGATCAGACCGGCGTACACGGAGTGGAACTCGGTCTGACCGGGGGCGTGGTAGATGTCGAACCGGTACTCCTCCCACTCGAAGCGCTCGCCGTCGGTCAGATGGCGGTCGATGCGGATCGGTCGCGGGCAGGTGCACGGCGTGCTGGCCCAGGCGGCCGGGTCTTCGAGCACCTGCGCGACCTCGCGCAGCGCCCAGCAACGGGTGCCGTGATGGCGCTGCAGATAGGGGATGCCGCAGGTGTGGTCGTCATGGATGTGGGTGGGCACGACCAGATCGAACGCGGTCACCCCGTAGTCGTCGCGCAGTTCGTCCAGGTGGTGGGCGACGAAGCGCATCGACTCCAGGCCGTGGTGCTCGGAGCCGGTGTGCATGTGGGCGGCCAGCGAGTGGCCGTAGTCGACGAACATCGCCTTGCCGGCATCGCTCAGGACCACGTAGAAGTTGCTGCAGGTCCACGGTCCGCCCCACAGCAGGTGGCGGGACAGCGGCTGCAGCCGGGCGTCCGGCAGGAAGTGGGAGGCCGGCAGGTCCGATCCCGATGTCGATCCCGCCACGCGCATGCCGTTGCCGAGCGCCACGCAGTCGGCCAGCCGCCGCCGCAGGCGCGCGACGTCGCCGGCCACGTCGGCGATCGCCCCGCCATGGGAGGGATAGGCGGTGCGCACGCCCAGGCGCGCCAGCGCGTCGATCGATTCGATGGTGAACGCGATCCCCTCCATCCCGCCGTAGGCGTACTCCATGGCGTGGAGCTGGTAGAGCGTGCCGCCGGCGTTCATCAGGTCGCCCGTGAACGCCACCCGCTGCCCGTCGACGGCGGCGATCAGCATCGACGACCCGCGCGTGTGACCCTTGGCCGGCACGATTTCGAACCGGTAGCCGCGCCACGCGAAGGTCTCGTAGTCCTGCAGCGCGGCGTCCACGGCGATGTTCCGCGCCGCCGTGAAGAAGGTGTTGCGATCGTCGTAATTATCATACACCCGCCGCGTCCGCCAGAACAGCTCGGCGTCCTCGAACAGGTGGCGCTCGTGTTCCGGCACCGCCACCTTGGCGCCGGCGGCGGCCAGCGCCGGCGTGCCCGCGCACTGATCCCGGTGGTGGTGGGTGTGCAGCACCCACTCGACGGCCGCCGCGCCCGTGTCGGCCAGGGCTCCGGTGACCGCGCCGGAGCCGGAGTCGATCAGCAACGCCGCGCCGCCGTCTACGATGATATACGTATTACAAATGTCTGCAAAACGATACAGATGGTCGCTCAGCTGCGTCAGGCGGGAATCTCCCATGCCCGGCATCGTAGTGAGGGCGCCGGCCCCCGGCAACCGCGCGCACCCGCTCATCACGTCACTTACTCACTACCTGAACCTACCTGCACCAGAAGCTGCTTGCCGTACAGCGTATGGCGTGCCCAATACAGGTTCTGGTACTGGCTGTTGCCGCGCTTCGCCAGAATTGCCGTGCCGGCCGCACCGGTGCCCCCTCCTGCCGAGAACGTAACGGTCGGGGCAGACGTGTAGCCGCTCCCCCGGTTCGTGATCTTCACTGACGCTACGTCGTCTATCACTGTTGCGGTTCCGGTTGCCGTGTGGCTTCCGGGCGGCGCTGCCGAGAACGTAACGGTCGGGGCAGACGTGTAGCCGCTCCCCCGGTTCGTGATCGTCACTTCCCCCACACGTAAATACGCCGTCACTGATGCGGTCGCACCGGTGCCCCCTCCTCCCGAGAACGTAACAGTCGGGCGAGACGTATAGCCGCTCCCCCCGTGCGTGATCGTCACTCCCACTACTTCACCACCTGATACCGCAGCTATTCCGGTCGCCGGGGTGCCTCCGGACGGCGCTGCCGAAAACGTAACGGTCGGGGCAGACGTGTAGCCGCTCCCCCCGTTCGTCATAACCACTAGCTCCACATAGTAATGCGCCGTCACTGTTCCGGTTGCCGTGGTGCCTCCGGACGGCGCTGCCGAAAACGTAACGGTCGGGGCAGACGTGTAGCCGTACCCTCTGTGCGTCATCGCGACGTCTGGACCGACGCGACCGACGCCCTCCGCGGTTCCGGTTGCCGTGGTGCCTCCGGACGGCGCTGCCGAAAACGTAACGGTCGGGGCAGACGTGTAGCCGCTCCCGCCGTTCGTCATCGTGACGGAAGCAACCTCGCCCACCACTGAGGAGCCCGTCTGATCCGGCGCAGTGAGCACGAGCACCACTGCGCCCGCACTGACTTCAGGGGTAATCGTCCACTCCGCACCGGAGAAATCGGACTCGAAGACCGGCTGATACCGCGTGCTCGTGAACGGCAACTTGTTCCCGCCGATCGAAACGCGCACGTCGTCGCCGGTGATCCGGTCCCAGGCATACGGTTCGGAACGGTTGGAGGTCTGGCTCAGAATGTTCACGCCATCATCGCGAAAGTGAGCCTTGCTGATCGTCCAGCTCTTCTGGTCATCCTGCGGGGTCGGAGTTGGAGTCGGAGTCGGAGTTGGGGTCGGAGTCGGTGTGGGCTCGGTCGGTGGCTCGCCGGTGCCGGTCGTTACGGGCGGCCGTGCCACCGGCGGGCACGCCATCATGGTGATGCCGGCGAGCACCGCCAGCAACAGAATCGGTATCTTACTACGCATAGGATTCCCCTCCCTTGGGCCGAGAATGGTAGCACGGCGCCCAGTCCGATCGAAGCGGCGTGGCGTCGCCTACCGCGGGCCTGCCGCGGTCTGGTAGGCTGGGCGCATGGGCGTCACGCCGCGGCAGCGCGAGCTGCTGGCCCGCACGTGGGTCGACTTCACCCCCATGCAGCGCTTCGCCGCCGCGCCGCTGATCGTCGAACGGGCCGACGGCGTCTACTACTGGGACGCCGCCGGCAGGCGCTACCTGGACGCCATCGGCGGCATCTTCGTCGCCAGCCTGGGCCATCGCCACCCGCGCGTGCTGGCCGCGGTCCGCGATCAGATGGACCGGCTGACCTTCGCCCCGCCCCTGCACGGCGTGGCCGACGTCACCCTGGAGCTGGTCGACAGGCTCGGCGCCGTCACGCCCGGCGACCTCGACTTCATCAAGACCTTCTCCGGCGGCTCGGAGGCGATCGAGGCGGCGCTCAAGCTGGCCCGCCAGTACTGGAAGCAGAGCGGCCACCCCGGCAAGTACAAGGTGATCAGCCGCTACCACGGCTACCACGGCAGCACCTTCGGCGCCATGGCGGCCAGCGGCACCGGGCCGCGCAAGAGCAAGTTCGAGCCGCAGATGGGCGGCTTCGTCAAGGTGTTCCCCCCCACCCACTACCGCGGCCGCTTCCCCACCTGGGAAGCGTGCAACCGCTTCGCCGCCGCCGCGGTGGAGGACGCGATCGTCGCCGAGGACCCGGAGACGGTCGCCGCCGTCGTCGTGGAACCGATCGGCAACACCGGCGGCATCATCACCCCCACCGAGGAGTACTTCTCCCTGCTGCGCGAGATCTGCGACCGCCACGCGGTGCTGCTGATCTTCGACGAAGTGATCACCGGGTTCGGGAAGACCGGCAGCATGTTCGCCGCGCAGACCTTCGGCGTGACGCCGGACGTCATCTGCTGCGGCAAGGGCATGTCGTCGGGCGTCATCCCGATCGGCGCGGTCGCCGCCCGCCGCGGCATCGGCGACGCCTTCTGGGGATCGGCGCGCGACGGCGTCCACTTCATGCACGGCAACACCTTCGCCGGCCACCCGCTCGCCGCGGCGGCCGCGATCGCGGTGATCGACACGATCGCCGACGGCGACCTGTGCGCCCGGGCGCGCGACCACGGCGCCTATCTGCGCACCCGGCTGGAGGCGCTGCGCGGCACCGGCGTGGTCCGCGAGGTGCGGGGACGCGGCGTGCTGCTCGGCGTCGAGTTGACCGACCCGCGCGTGGGCACCGCCCTCGCTCGGCGGGCGGTCGGCGACGGCATCATCCTGCGCGTCGACCCCGGCTGGTTCGCCATCGCCCCGGCGCTCACCGCCGGCCGGGACGAGCTCGCCGCCATCTGCGACCGGATCGAGGCCAGCCTGCAGGCGGCGATCGCCGACGCCGGGCGGTAGCGCCCGGCCGGCCGATCAGGCCGCCCCGGTCAGGCCAGCTCGTCTTCGATCACGCGGAGCTGCGTGCGCAGGTCCTCGATCTCCTGCTCCCAGAAGGCGCGCCCGCCCCACTGCGGGAACGACTCCCGGAAGCGCAGATCGCGGCGCTGCAGCGCCTGCCACGCCAGGTAGTAGATCATCCGCATGAGCCGCAGCGGCTCGATCAGGGCCACGGTCCGCCGGTCGAACGGCTGAAACCGCTCGTAGCCTTCCAGCAGCAACGCCAGCTCCCGGCGGCTGTCGGCGACCCGGCCCGGCAGCAGCAGCCACAGGTCCTGCACGACCGGGCCGATCATCATGTCGTCGAAGTCGATGAGCAGGAGCCCCTGCTCGGCGCGATCGAGGATGTTGCCGCGGTGGCAGTCGCCGTGCAGGCGCTGCCGCGGGACCCCGTCGAACAGCGGCGCGATCCGCTCCACGGCGGCGTCCGCCAGATCGTAGAACTCGCCGGCCAGGTCCGGGGGCACCAGCCCGGCCTGTTCCAGGTCATCCAGGAACCGCGACGTCGACTCCTCCGGCGTGCAGGTCATGCGGTGCTCGGCTGCGCCGCCGGCGGCGGCCGCGTGCAGCCGCCCTACCAGCGCGCCGATGCGCAGCCAGTCATGGTCGCGGTCGGCGTCGAAGGTCCGGCCGCTCCGCTTCGGATAGACCGAGAAGCAGAACTCCTGCTCCCGATCCGCCCGCGCCGCTTCCATCACGTGCAGCACGTCGCCGCCCGCATCGGCGATCGGCGCCACCACCGGCAGGTCGAGGGCGGCGCATTCGCCGACCAGGACGTGCTCCTCCGCGATCGCCTCGTAGCTCCAGCGTCCGGGGCGGTAGAACTTGACGACGTACTGCCGGCCGTCGGCGGCCCCGAAGCCGTACACGCGGTTCACGTAGCTGGGGAAGCTGGTGAGCGCCCCGTCCACGTGTACGCCGATGATCGACTCGATCGCCTGCACCGCCACGTGCGGGGTGAGCAGATCGAAGGTTCCGGCGCTCACACCGAGGTGTAGCCGCCGTCGACCGGGAGCGCGGCGCCGGTGATGAACGACGCCTCGTCTGACGCCAGGAAGAGCGCCGCGTACGCCACCTCCTCCGCCGTGCCGAGCCGGCCGAGCGGCTGCATGGCCTCCATCCGCGCGCGCCACGCCGGGTCGCCGGTGAGCGTGCGGGTCAGCGGCGTCAGCACGAACGCGGGGCAGAGCGCGTTCACGCGGATGCCGCGCGCGCCGAACCCGTTCGCCATGTCGCGGGTCAGGCCGATGACGCCCGCCTTGCCGGCCGGATACGGATCGTCGCCGGTCCCGAAGAACATCGGCCGGCCCACCAGCCCGTAGATCGACGAGAGGTTGACGATCGCCCCGCCGCCGGTCATGGCCTGCACGGCGCGCCGCGAGACCAGGTAGGTCCCCTTCAGATTGACCGCCATCACCCAGTCCCAGATACGTTCGTAGTCCCAGTCGGACGGCGCGTAGCGCGGCGTGACCCCCGCCGAGTTGACCACGATATCGAGTCCGCCGAGCGCCGCGACGGCGCCGTCCACGCACGCCTCCGCCTCGCGGCGGACCGACACGTCCGCCGTGATCGGCACCGCCCGGCCGCCGCCGGCGGCGATCGTGCCGGCGGTTTGCGCCGCGGCTTCCGCGTCCCGGTCGGCGCCCGCGACCGCGGCGCCGTGCCGGGCGAACATCGCCGCAACCGCCGCGCCGATCCCCGAGCCGGCTCCGGTGATCAACGCCCGCCTGCCTTGGAGCCGCGCGCCCCCGCCCCGCTTCGCTCCCATGCCGGACGATCATAACGCGATGCGCGCGCGGCCGGCGCGTCGGCTATCATGCAGCCGATGACCACTCCCGCACGCCCGCTCCACGTCGGGGTCTGCTTCGACCTGGGTCCTGCCTTCGAAGCCCGGCTCCGGTCGGAGTTCCCCGACACCCGCTTCACCGTCGCCCACACGCCGGAAGAACAACGGCGGATCGCACCCGACGTCGACGTCATCTTCGGGAGGCTCGACCGGGAGGCCTTTCTACGCGCGTCGCGCCTGCGCTGGTACCACTTCATCGGCATCGGCTTCGACTCGGTGCTGCGCCGGGTCCCGGAGTTCGCGGCGAGCGGCGTGGCGATGACCAACGCGCGCGAGACGCACGTCATCCCGATGGCCGAGTACGCCTTGGGCATGATGCTGGCGCTCGCCCACCACCTCCGCGAGTCGCTCGACGACCAGGCCGCCCGGCGCTGGCGCACCGAGCACTACCGCGCGCGTATCCTGGAGCTGGCCGGATCGACCATGGGGGTCCTGGCCTTCGGCGACATCGGCCGGGCCGTAGCGCGGCGCGCCGCGGCGTTCGACATGGAGGTGTATGCGGTCGACGTCGCGCCGGTCCCCTGCCCTCCCGGCGTCGCCGCCGTGTGGCCGGTCGACCGGTTGCACGACATGCTGGAGCGCACCGACTGGCTGGTGATCACGGCGCCGCGCACGGCCACCACCGAACGGATGATCGGCGCCGATCAACTCGCCCGCCTGCGTCCCGGCGCGCACGTCGTGGTGGTCTCGCGCGGGGGCATCCTGGACGAGGAAGCGCTGATCGCCGCGATCGACGCGGGCCATCTGGCGGGGGCGGCGATCGACGCCACCGACCAGGAGCCGCCGGCGGCGGACAGCCCGCTGTGGGACCACCGGCGGGTCTACATGACGGCACACGTGTCGGCCGAGTCGGCGCAACTTCTGACGCGGCGGGGCGAGGTCTTCATCGACAACCTGCGGCGCTATCTGGCCGGCGAGGAGCTCCGCTTTCGCTGCGACCTGGAACGCGGCTACTGAAGACCGCGACCGATCCCGATCGAGAGAACCTTGATAGACCTGCACACCCATTCGAGCTGCTCCGACGGCAGCGACCGGCCTGAAGAACTGATCGACGCCGCCCACCACGCCGGCGTCACCACCATGGCGCTGACCGACCACGACACCGTTTCCGGGGTCGAGGCGGCGGCCCGCGCCGCCGCCGAGCGCGGCATGCGCTTCATCGCCGGGGTGGAGTTGGCGCTGCAGCACGGGGACCGCCACATCCATCTGCTCGGCTTGGGCTTCGCCCACCACGACGGGCGCTCGCGGCTGGGACGGCTCCTGGAACGTATCCAGGAGCGCCGCGTGGAGCGCAACCTGGCGATGATCGAGCGGATGCGGCGGCACGGGCTGGCGATCGACTACGCCGAGGTGCAGGCGGAGGCGCTCGGCGCGAGCGTCGGCCGGCCGCACATGGCCGCCGTGCTGGTTCGGCGGGGGGTCGCGGCTGACACCGCCGACGCCTTCCGCCGCCTGCTCGGTTCGGGTCGCCCGTTCCACGTACCGCGCCGCGCCGCGCAGCTCGCCGACGCGATCGACGCGCTGCGGGACGCCGGCGGCCACGGCGTGCTGGCCCATCCGGCGGGCGGAACCGCCGGGGAGCTGGCGGCTCTCCTGCGCGCCGCCGCGGCGGCCGGGGTGACCGGCGTCGAGGCGTATCACCCATCCCTGTCCCGGCAGCGTTCGGCGGCGGTCCTGGCGCTCGCCGGCCGGCTCGGCCTGTTCGTCACCGGCGGCTCCGATTACCACGGCGCGCGCTCGCCGGGCCGCGCGCTCGGCTGCTGGCAACCCGGCGAGCCGATCCCGCACGAGGTTGCCGCCGGGCTTCCCGGCGGAGGGTTTCCCGGTGGACCGCCGGCGGCGGAGGCGCAGCCACGGCGGGGCTGAGACGCGCGGCGCGAGCGGCGCTCGCCGCCTACGGAGCGGTCGCCCGCCGGGTCGGCATCGGCATGGTCCTGACCGCCGCGGTGGTGGCCGTGAGCGCGGCGATCGTCACGCCGCTCTGGCTGGTGGCCACGCGCATGCGCTCGCTCTACAACATCCTGCTGATCGCCGCCTTCGCCATCGGCCTGGGCTGGATGCTGGTGCGGCGGGTCCGCCGCCAGGCCGAAGAGACCGACCTCCGCACGGCGCTGCGCGCCGCCGGCGTCGCGGCGGCGCGCCTGATCGGCTGGGTGGCTACGCTGGCGGCAGCTCCGTTGTTCGTGCTGGCGCTGTTCGCCGCCGGGGCGGTCCTGCCGGCGATCATCCTCATCGTCGCCGACCTGGGGGCGATCGGCGTTCTGTTGAGCGCCGGCAGCCGCACGGGCGGCGGGCATACCTCGGCGGGCAGGCACCCCTCAGCGGACAGGCATACCTCGGCGGGCGGGCACCCCCCGGCGGGCGGGGATGGACGCTCCGGCCGGGCGGAGGGTTGACCTTTCTCCGCGAGCGGTTATGCTATGCGGAATCCTTGGCGATATCCGCCCGGTGCCGCTAAGGTACCGCAAGCAGGTGTCGATAAGGAGAGTGTCGGTTATCTATAGTTCCCCTCCCAGTTTACTATATCGTAACCGGCATTCCCGCAAGGGTTGGCCGGCCCCATGAGGGGCCGGCCATTTTTCGTTTCCGCGGCCCTGCTGCTCCTGACGGCCGGCGTCGGCGCCGGGCTCGGGTTGGCCTTCGCCGGCACCCGGAATATCCGCGGGCTCGACATCTACGAGACCGGCCGCCCCGCCCTCCCGACCCAGCTACTCGACCGTCAAGGCCGGCTCATCACGGAGTTCTTCTCCGTGGAGAAGCGCGAGATCATCCGCTTCGAGGAGTTGCCCTCGCACCTGATCGACGCGCTGCTCACGCGCGAGGACCGGCACTTCTATCGGCATCCCGGTTTCCGGGTGCCGGACATCCTGCGAGCGGCCTGGACCACCCTGCGCGGCCGCTTCGGCGGCGGCGCCAGCACCATCACCCAGCAGCTTGCCGGCACCCTGTTCGCCGACCGGTCGGAGATCACCCTGCGGCGCAAGCTCCGCGAGCTCTGGTACGCGATTCAGTTGGAGCGCTGGCTCACCAAGGACGAGATCCTGGAGCGCTACCTGAACCTGGTCTACTTCGGCGAAGGGACCTACGGAATCGAAGCCGCCGCGCAGTTCTACACCGGCCGCTCCGCGCGCGACATCACGGTGGCGGAGGCGGCCATGCTGGTCGTCCAGCTCAACCGGCCGGGCGGCAATTCACCGTTTACCGACCCCAACCGCGCGCGCGAGCTGCAGACGCTCATCCTGGGGCAGATGGTGGAGCTGGGGCACGTCAGCGCGGCGGAGGCGGGACGGTCGCTGGCCGAGTACTGGGACGGCTTCGACTTCACGCGCTCCAACGCCAGCAGCGCCTTCTACGAACGCGTCGACCTGGCGCCCCACTTCAGCGAGTACGTCCGCCTGCAGCTCGAGGAGCTGCTGCTCGGATCGCTCGACGTCTATCGGGCGGGCCTGGTCGTGCATACCACGCTCGATCTCGACCAGCAGGCGATCGCCGAAGCGGTGATGGAAGAGCACCTCAATCGGGTCAACGACCTCCGCAACGCCCAGCGCCGCACGCGCATCGCGGTCACCGAAGACGATTACCTGCCGCTGGTCGACCTGCTGTCGCTTGCCTTCGACATCGACCGGCTGCGCGTCGGCAACCACGCGGACCGCGTGGCCGGGCGCGCGCTGTTCGACGCCGAACTGAGCCCCGCGCTCGACCTGCTGTCGCTGATCTGGGACACCGGCGAGATCAAGGCGCTGACCCGCCACGCCCGCGATGAGCGGACGCTGCGGCAACGGCGCGTCGACGTGCAGGGCGCGCTGGTGTCGATCGCGCCGTCGAGCGGGCACATCCTGTCGATGGTCGGGGGACGCGACCTGGCGCGAGGCAATCAGTTCAACCGGGCCGTGCAGTCGAAGGTGCAGCCCGGCTCCGCCTTCAAGCCGCTGTACTATTCGGCGGCGATCAGCTCGGGCGCGATCACCCCGGCGACCATGCTGATCGACGCGCCGGTGGTCTTCCGCAACGACGACGGCAGCCCCTACGCCCCGCAGAACTACCTGGGCGAGTGGCAGGGGCGGGTGCTGGCGCGGAGCGCGTTGAAGCACTCCATGAACGTGCCGTCGTTGCACGTGCTCGACATGATCGGCTTCGATGCGGCGATCGAGCGCGCCGCGCGGATGCTCGGCATCACCGCTCCGGTCGAAATCGAGGCGACGTTCCCGCGCAAGTATCCTCTTGGACTCGGCGTGATCACGGTGACGCCGCTGCAGATGGCGCGCGCCTACGCCACCTTCGCCAACCAGGGCCGCGCGGTGGAGCCGGTCGCGATCCGGTACGTCGAGGACCGGGACGGACGCGTCGTGCTGGAGGTGGAAAAGGACCTGCGCGACCGCCAGCGGGCGGCTGGAGACCGCCTGAAGATCATGGACCCGGCCGCCGCCTACCTGATGGTCGACCTGCTGCGCAGCACCGTGACGTCAGGGACGCTGACGGCGGCCGTCGGGCGGGTCGGCGGCCTGGACTTCCCCGTCGCCGGCAAGACCGGCACCACGCAGAACTGGTCGGACGCGTGGACGGTCGGCTTCACCCCGCGCGCCGTGACCGCCGTGTGGATAGGATTCGACGAGCCCGGCGAGTCGCTCGGCCGGAGCCTGTCGGGCGGCCGGGCCGCCGGCACGACGTGGGCGGACTATATGAAGCGCGTCCACGCCGGACTACCCGCCGCGGCGTTCGAGCGGCCGGCCTCCGGGTTGATCGAGGTCGCGGTCAACGCCCGCTCCGGCCTGCTGCCGGCCGGCGAGCCGCGCGAGCCGATCGTCCGCGAGCTGTTCCTCATCGGCACCGAGCCCCGGGAGCGCGACACGCTGGCCGGCGCGGAGGCGGCTGGCCGCGCGGCGGTGGCGGACCATCTGCGCCGGGCGATCGCCACCATCAACGTCGATCCACCGCCGTTCGAGCCGCTGGACGCGCCCGCCGCCGGGACGGGACAATCGGAGTCGGCGGGAGGCAACCCGCTGCTCGACTGATGGCCCCGAACGAAAGACGGTACACCCGCGATCACCATTGGGCGCAACGGCATCGGTCCGGCGTGCGCGTGGGACTGACCGAGTTCGCGCAGGAAGAGATCGGCGAGATCACCTTCGTGCAGCTCCCCGAGATCGGCGCCCGGATCGGGCGCGGCGAACCGGCGTGCGCGATCGACGCGCTGAAGGCGGCCACGGAGCTGTACGCGCCGGTCGGCGGCACCGTGACCGCGGTCAACGAACGGCTGCGCGAGCCGGAAGCCGGGCGGCTGATCAACGACGACGCCGAAGGCCATGGCTGGATATTCGAGCTCGACCCGGACGACGACGCCGAGCTCGACGAGCTGCTCGACGGCGCCGGCTACCGCCGCCTGATCGCGCCCGCCGGCCGCGAGGAGGACGACGGCTGATGCAGGTCGAGATCGATTCGATCGTCATTCGCAAGCGGATCCGGGATTCGGTCGGCGATCTTTCGTCGCTGATGGAGAGCCTGCGCAAGCACGGGCAGCTCTGCCCGATCCTGATCAACCGCCGGTCGGTGCTGATCGCCGGCAACCGGCGGCTGGAGAGCGCTCGCCGGCTCGGGTGGAAGCGGATCAACGCGATCGTGGTCGACCGGGACTCCGAGCGCGAGACGCTGGAACTGGAGCTGGAAGAGAACGTCCAGCGCAAGGAGCTGCGGCCCGAGGAGCTGCGCGAAGCGGTCGAACGGCTGCAGCGGCTGCAGCGGGTCAAGTGGTGGCGCCGCGCGCTGCGTGCGCTGTCGCGGCTGGCTGACGCCGTCGTGGTGCGGCCGCTGTCGCGGCTCTACGCGCGTCTGTTCCGGCGCCGCAGCGGCGCCGCGGGCGGTCGTTAGTTCTCCTACTTGGTATACTTGGTAGCATACGCAGGAGCAGGACGAGGCGGTCCGTCGGCGCGCGTCAACGGGCCGGCCGCCCCACCGAACCTTCCAGCGCCGCGCGGCTGATCTCGAACCAGAGCGGCCGGCCGTGCGGACAGCGCTGCGGGTCGATGCGAAAGGAGCGTACGAGCATCTGCTGGCCGGACCGGTCGTCGATCACCTCCCCCTCCTTGATCGCCAGCCGGCATGCCAGGCCGCTGTACACGTCGCGCTCCCAGTCCTCCGGCGTTCCCGCGCAGAGGCGGACGAAGCGGAGCAGATGGTCGGCCGGCAGCCGGGCCGCCGCGGCCGGTATCTCCGTGATCCGGTAGCGCCCGCCGGTTTCGGCCTGCAGGCGAAACCCGCACCGCTCCAGGTCCGGCAGGAACCCGCGCAACTCCGCTTCCTGTTCCGGCGACAGCTCGACCAACGGTCCGGCGATCAGCTTCTGCCGGTCGATCTCGCCGCGGCGCAGTCGTTCGTACAGCACCCGCTCGTGCGCGGCATGCTGGTCGACGAAATAGATGCGATCGCCGACCTCGGCGACCAGGAAGAGTTGAAACGCCTGACCGAGGTACCGCACCCGCGCGTCCGCATCCGGCGCGCGCCCGCGCCAAGCGCCGGGGTCGACCCCTGCCGAAGCGCGCGGCGGCGGATCGCCGTCCGGCGCGGCCGGCCGGAGCGGCGCCAGCGACGGCAGCGACGGCGCCGCGTCGGCCAGCGCAGCGCCGGCAGGCGCGCCGGCCCGGTCTGGCCGGTAGGGAGCCCGCTCGCCGCTCGCCGCCGGCGACCGCCAGCTTCGCACTTCCCGCTGCAGGGTCGTGCTGATCGCCCGATGCAGCTCGCCGGGGCGGCGCAGCCGCGCTTCGCGCTTTGCCGGGTGCACGTTGAAGTCGACCAGCTCCGGGTCGATGTCGATGAACAGGAACGCCACGGGGTGCAGGCCGCCCGGCAGAAACTCGCCGTAGCCGTACTCGACCGCCTGGGCAAGGCCGAAGTCATGTATCCGCCGGCGGTTCAGATAGACGTGAATCCCCGACCGGTCGCGCCGCGCCCGTTCGGGCCGCGCCGCCACCGCCGTCACCTGCAGGCCTTCGCCGCCGCCGTGCAGGCAGGTGAAGTCGGCCGCGTCCAATCCGGCTGCGGCTGCCGCCCGGTCGACCGGCGACGCGGCCGGCAGCCGCAGCGTCGTTCTGCCGTCGACCGTGAACTCGAAGCCGATGCCGGCGTGCGGCAGCGCCTTTTCGACGAGCGTGCGCCGGCACAACGCGGTCTCTGCGCCGCGGCTCTTGAGAAAGCGGCGCCGCGCCGGCAACTCGAAGAACAGCGACGATACCTCCACGGCGGTGCCGGGCACACCCGCGCTCGGCCGCACTGCCTCGATCCGGCCAAAGCGGACCGACGCCCGGTGAGCGGCCGGCCGGTCCGGCCGCCGCGAGGTGACCGACAACACGCTGCAGGCGCCGATGCTGGCCAACGCCTCACCGCGAAACCCCAGCGTGCGCACCCGCGTGAGGTCCTCATGGTGGACGATCTTCGAGGTGGCGTGGCGCACCGCGCACAGCCGCAGGTCCTCCTCATCCATGCCGGAGCCGTCGTCGACCGCGCGGATGCGCTCCAAGCCGCCCTTGACGACCTCCACCTGCACGTTCCGGGCGCCGGCGTCGATGGCGTTGTCGAGCAGCTCGCGAACGATCGAGTACGGCCGATCGATCACCTCGCCGGCGGCGATCTGCCGGGCGGTTTCGTCGGTGAGGACGCGGATGCGGCCCATGCGGCTACGTTCCGGCGCTGGGGGCGAGCATGCGCTGCCGTAATCCGGTCAGAATAGCTTTATCCAGCTTTCCACGGACGGCGCGCCGACCAGACCGGCGGTCGCCGGATCGTAGCGGCCGCGATAGGAGACGGCGAACACCGTGCCCCCCGTCCGATAGCGCAGCGACGTGCCGAGCGACAGGTGCTCGGGCTCAATGAGATCGCCCAGACCGCCCAGACCGCGTTTTTGATAGTCGATGGCGACCGACAGCCCCTGGATGCCGATGTCGCGGACGCCGAAGCGGCCCTGCACCTGCAATCCGCTCAGGTTCGCGTACGGAACGCCGGCCAGCGCGCCACGCTCGCCGGTGAACGGGCCGGCCAGGCTCAGGTCGACTTCGATGCGCCGCTCGAGCAGCGACAGACCGACCCGGGCGGCCCATCCCAGGTGGACCAGCCCCTCAAGCGCGTCAGACCGTTTCGCCGCCAACTCCAACGCGCGCAGCGAGCGGTACTTGTCGGCCCGCAACCGGTCGTAATCGCCGTCGAAGTAGACCGGCATGAAGCGGTCGTCGGTCAGGCGGAGTTGGAATCCGTAGCGGACGGTGCCGATCGCGCTGCCCCTGACCCCGAGCGCCGTGCCGATCGACCGCGAGTCCGCCTGGGAGGTGCCCAGCAACACCACGTCGCCATGGGTTGCGGCGGTGAACGACGGGTCGGCGACGACCGGCACCACCAGGTCGGCGCCGAGCGCCGACACGTTCACCCGGCCGCCGGTATCCGAACCGGCCTTACCCGGCTCGTACCGGAACGGCGAGAAGTCGGCCGCCGCGGTGGCCGCCACCTGCACGGAGGAAATGAGCGGCAGGCCGAGCGCGTACAGCGGGCGCGCCCAGAGCCGCGCCCCTACCAAGTCGGCGGCCGGCGCGTGGCCGACGACCGCCTCCAGCCCCAGCACCGGGAAGTTGAACACCGCCCCGTCCACGTCGAGGTCCGCGCCGAACAGCCGGCGCGCCGGAAGCAGCCTCGTATTGGAGTAGTCGCCGAGCACGAATCCGGAGCCGAGCGTGGCGTAGTCGTACGAGCCGAGGCGGACCACGAGCGGCTCCCCTTCCACGCCGTAGCGCGCGTACCGGATGATCGGCAGGAACAGGTCGAGGAACGAACGACCCGGCTCGGCCGGATCGGGCCGCCAGTCCTGGTCCCGTATCTCCCACCGGTTCCCGTTCGGACCGCCGTCGAACCGGAAGCGCAGCTTCACGGCCAGCCCCAGGCTGAACCGGCCGGCGGTCAGCTCCGGGGCCAGGGTCGCCGCCTGCCACGTGACGCCGTCATCATCGGTGTGCTCCATCCCCAGGCCGAGGGACGCTCCCAAAGCCAGGCCTGCCGGCTCGCCGCCGTCCTGCGCCCAGGACGCCGCGGCGCAGCCGGCCGCCAGCACCGCGGCGGCGATCGCGATCCTGCCGGGCCGGGTGCGTCCGACGATGATCCGATCAGCGCAGGAGGTCATTGCCAGCACCGTCTGTCCGTGGATGGGACGCAGTATACCACCGCGCCCGTGTTTACGCGGCGCGCAGCCCGCTCCCGGCGCGCGGCCGCGATCGGCGTCGCACGCGCGTCACGCAGCGCCGATTACGGCCGGCGCGACCCGGCGCAGCGCGGCGTCCAGTCCCGGCCGCCGTGAGCCGATCACCGCGATCGACCGGAGCGTCTCTCCGAAACGGGCCACCACGTCCGGCGCGAACACCGTGTGCGCCCGCGCGAACGGGACCAGCTCCGAGCCGTCTTCCGGCTGCACCAGCAGGTCGGTGACGAAGCTGTTGCGCTCCGGCACGTCGATCAACACCTCATGTTCGGCGACCAGCCGGCCCAGCTCCGCGGCGGCCGCGTCGCGCAGCCGGCTTTCGACCTGCAGGCGGTCGTGCGGGCGTTCCAGACCGCGGTGGTCGGCGCGCCGCCGGTCGAAGCGGACCCGCAGCGCCTGCCGGTGCAGGCGTCGGGCGTGCACGGCGTCGACCAGGACGAACGCCGGGTGGCGCCGGGCGCCGAGCAGGCGCAGGAACCCGGAATCGGTCAGGCCATACAGATCGGACGGCCGGACCCGTCCGTCCCGCATGCCCAGCAGCACCGCGCGCTTGATCATCGCCGTGGCGATGCGCACCGTCCGGTGCCAGTAGACCGCCCGATACATCAGGTAACGGGAGAACAGCAGGCTCTCCACCGCCAGCGTTCCCTTCTCCGTGATCGCCACCCGCCCGCATGCCGAGCGTCGCATCTCCCCGATCACGAAGTCGACGTCCTGGCTCCCGTACGGCACCCCGCAGAAGAAGGCGTCGCGACTCAGGTAGTCCAGACGGTCGGGATCGAGCACTCCGGCCAGGAGCGCCCGCAGGAACGGCAGGCTCGGCGCGGGGTGCGCGCACGTGGCGTCGATGATCGCCGCCACCAGCGCCGGCGGCGCGCGCACGTGGTCGCGCAGGGTCTGCGCCACCTCGCCCTCCTGGACCGCCTCGGCGGCCAGCGTCTCGTGGCGGGCGACCTCCAGGTCCTTGAGCGAGTGGGCGTTGGGGTAGTGACCGACGTCGTGCAGCATGGTGGCGGCCAGAAACGCGCGCACCTCCTCCGCTTCGATGCGCCACTCCGGCGACCGCTCGGCGATCGCGGCGATCATGCGCCCGGCCACGTGCATGACGCCGAGCGAGTGGTTCAGGCGGGTATGCGTGGCGCCCGGATAGACCAGGTAGACCGGTCCGAGCTGGCGGATGTCCCGCAGGCGCTGAAACGGCGCGGTCTGCGCCAGTCGGGCCATGCTCGGGCTGAGCTCGATGTTCTGCCACACGGGGTCGCGGACCGGTTCGGTGAACTCGGCCAGCACGTCGCGCACGACGCGAGCGGCGTCCAGCGGCACGCGCCAAGGCTACCACGCCGGCCGACCCGTCCGCGGCGGACCGGCCTGCGGCGGGATCGGCCCGCGGGGATTTGACCCGCCGCGCGAAAACCGGCTAGCGTATGGCGTGACCCGCCGGGCCCGCGCCTCTCTGCCCTGCGTGCTCCTGAGCATGATGCTGCTGGCTCCGGGGTGCACGCGTTCCCGCAGCGCCGCATCGGCGGGGGACGACGCGCAATTGGACGCGCAATTCGATGCGGCGGCGGAGCCGGCCGCGGCGGACGAGCAACTGGCGGCCGGCGCGCCGTCGCCCGACCGCCAGCCGGTCGCAGTCGGCTCCTCCGGCTTTCTGGCGCACCGCCCGCCGCGGCGGCTGCTGCCGGAAGACGCCATGATCGGCCCGCTGGCCGACGAGTTGGCCGCCACCGCCGGCGAGCGCATCGCGCTGCACGCGGCCGAACGGCTGTTGGCGGCGGTACGGAGCGGCGGCGACCTGACCGGCGCGCCGTTGTCCGCGAAGGCGCGCGCGCACGTGGCGGAGTCGATCGGCTACCACCTGCGCCGCGGCGTCACGCTGTCGAGCTTCCGGCTCGGCAGGGTGGAGCGGACCGGCGACACGGCGTTTCTGCGCGCGCGGCTGTCCGGTCCGCTCGGCAGCATTCCGGCCGAGCTCTACCTGATCCTCGACGCCGATCGGTGGTTCGTCGACGACGTGCAGGCCGAATGGGCGGCGCTGCAGCGCTCTCAACCCGCACCCGAAGCCATACCTTTGCCCCGGCCACACGGATGGACGTGGTTCTGAACCGGCGCACCGGCCGGCGGACCGCGGCGCTGCCGATCCTGTGCATCCTGCTGTGGACACCGGCGGCGGCGTCCGCCCAGGAGTTCGAAGCGTCCGCCCGCCAGACCGTGCAACGCGCGGCGCAGCAGGCCGCCGCCGTGGTGGCGCGCGCGGTGCCCGATCAGACCCACACGATCCTGTACGTCGAACCGGTGCGGACCGACACGGACCGCCTGACGCGGCTCGGCTCCCGGTTGCGCGGCGTACTGCAGGTGACGCTGGTGCACCACTACCGCAACGCCCGCCTGGTCGACGGCCCCACCACCGGCGCTCTGGCGGCATCGGCGATACGCGTCATGGTGGAGCTGCAGCCGTTCGATCACCAAGTGACCATTCTGGTCCGCATCCTCGACCGCGACGGCCTGTTGATCGATGCCGATCTGGTCGACATGCCGCGCTCCACCGCCGTTTCCGCGCTGCTGCAACCCGACCTGTGGCCGGTGGCCGATGAGCGGCCGGCGGCCGACGCACCGCAGTTGACGCTGCCGATCCCGGAGGAGAGCCGTTCGGAGACGCCGGTGGCACCGCCGCCTGAACCGCCCCCCGATCGGCCCGCACCGCCGGAACCCCGGCCGCCGTCCCCGTCCCCCGAGCGGCCGCTGGCGCCTGAGCCGGTCCCTGAGCCGGCGCCCGCGCCGCCGGAGCCGCCCGGCGGGCAGGCGACCGCCCCCTCGGCGCCGCCGGAGCCGCTTCCGGACGAACCCTCCCCGTCCGCCGAAACACCGGCGGCCCAGATACCCACGACCCAGACCGCGTCCGAACAACCGGACGACCCCTACGAGCCGGACGACGAGGCCGGATTCGAGGTGCCGGTACCCGCCGAGGCGGACGTCCGCTTCGAACGGACCCTCACCGGCGGCGACCGCGACCGCTTCGAGTTGTCACTGCCGGCGGCGGCCGCGGTCACCGTGGCGATCGAAGCGGAGATCGAAACGCTCATCGCCCTGTACCGGTCCGGGAACGCCGTCCCGGTCGGCGTGCACAACCGCAGGTTCACCGGCGTGCTGGAGGCCGGCACCTACGTGATCCAGGTGATGACCGACGACGCCGCCGCGACCGGCGCCTACGCGCTGGCCGTCAGCACCGCGCCCGAGCCTTCGCAAGCGGCCGGCCAAGACGAAAGCGCCCCGGCCGAAACCAGCCCCCGGCCGGGAGCCGCCCTGCCGCCGAGCGGCGCGGAGCCGGCGGCCGAGGCGGATGCGCTCGCCCAGTCGACGGAGCTGCAAGCCGGGGAGTCGCAGGAGCGGCTGATTCGGCCGGCGCCCGAGTGGCTGCAGTTGACCGCCGACCCCGGGTTCTACGACGTAACGGTCGCGTCGGCTTCGGAGGCGCTGCGGGCCAGCCTGCACCGCACGCGCGATGAACCGGCGTTCCTGGAGCTCGTGCCGTCCGCTGCCGGGGAGCAGGTCGGCGCGTTGTTCGTCGGCGCCGACCTGCCGGTCCTGCGGATCGACGCCCCGGAGTCCGACCTGGGACTGCGCTATTCGGTCGCCTTCGAGCCCGCCACGCCGCCGCGGGCGTTCGCCGATCAGCGGTGGACCGAGCAGGCCGACGTCGGTTCGCTCAAGCACCACACGCTGCGGATCTTCAGCCGGGACGTCTATCAGATGTCGCTGGAAGCGGAGTCGGCTTCGGCTTCGGTCGCGGAGGCGACGGTGTACCAGATCCCCGGCATGATCCCGACCCCGCCCCAGGAACCGGGTGTGAGCCGCTTCGATCTGCCGGCCAGAGACTACCTGGTCCTGATCCGGCCGCTCGATGGGGGTAGCGTCGGCCGCGTCTGCTGGCACTTGGCGCAAGGCGTATGGAACTGCAGTTGACCCGGACCGCCCCCTGGTGTTAGCATTCGGTACTGTCGTGCGCGTCTACGAAGCTACGTTCATATTCAAACCGGAAGCCGATTCCGTCAATCGCGGCCAGGTACTGGTCAAAGAGGTCTTCGCCAAGGCCGGCGGCACGTTCCTGGCCGAGGAAGACATGGGTGAGCGGGCGCTGGCCTACGCCATCAAGAAGGTCGAGCGCGGCCGCTACTTCCACTATGAGGTAGAGTCCGAGCCTACCGCGATCCTTGATGCGGATCGGGCGCTGCAGCTTGCGCCGGACATCCTCAAGTACCTCATCGTGCGTAAGGAGGCGTGAGTGGACATCAATCACGTGGTCATCGTCGGGCGTCTCACGCGCGATGCGGAACTCCGGTACACCAACAGCGGCAGTGCGGTGGCCAATATCTCCCTGGCGATCAACACCCGCCGGCGCCGCGACGACCAGTGGGTGGACGAAGCTCACTTCTTCGACGCCGTCGTCTGGGGCAAGACCGCCGAATCCCTGTCGCCATACCTCACCAAGGGCAAGCAGATCGGCCTGGAGGGAGAGTTGCGGCAGAATCGGTGGGAGCAGGATGGGCAACGGCGCAGCAAGGTGGAGATATTCACGCGCAACATTCAACTGCTCGGCGGGCGCGGCGACGGCCCGGGAGCGGGAGGCGCGGGATCGGACCAGAGTCAGCCGGGCGGCCAGAGTCAACCCGGCGGTCAGGGCCACTATGGCGGCCAGGGTCAACCGGGCGGTCAGGGTCAGCCGGGCGGTCATGAACAGTCCGGCGGCCGGGGTCAGCCCCAAGAGTTCGAGGACGACGCAATACCCTTCTGATCGCCGCGACCTTCCGATACACCGGGATCGGCTGCCATGAGTGACGCCGACGACGCACGCGCCGTCCGTTCCTATTGGATCGAAGTAGTTCTGCTGGCGGTCGTCGCGTCGATCAGCTATCTGGTCATTCCCTTGATCGGGCCGCTGTTCTGCCTCGTGCCGCTGCAAGCCCTGCTCGTCCGCCGCGGCAACGCGGCGTTCGGCTACGGAGCGGCGTTGTTCGGGATCGCCGCGGTGTCGTTCCGGCTGCTGACCGGCTGGGCGGGACTGCCGGACCAGATCGCCTCCGGGCTGATGCGCGCCGAGGTCGTGGCGCTGATCCTGTTGGTCGGCGGCCTGTACGCGATCGCCTCGCCGCGGCTCGGCCGGTACCGGGCGCTGTACCGGCTGATCGGCGCGACCGCCGCCGCCGGCGTCGTCACCGCGCCGCTGATAGGCGGCTTTCTGGAGACCGCCGGCATCGCCGCGGAGTCCTTCCTGATGAACTGGGCGCAGAGCACCTCCGCTTCGCTGGGAGAAGAGCTGGCCGCCGACGCGCTGACGGGCGCGCGGACCATGGCTGCGGCGTTTCGGGAAACGACCCCCGGCATACTGCGCAGCTACCTGTTGATCTACTTCGCGTTCCTGACCGCCCAGTGGTGGATCGGCACGACCATCGGGGCCCGCAGCGCGCGGATGCCGACACCGTTGCGTCCGATCACGCAGTTCCGGGCTCCCGACCGGCTCATCTGGATGCTGGTAGCAAGCCTGGCCGTGGTGGTGCTCGATCGCACCGGAGCGCTCAACCAGACGGGCCTGGAGATGCTCGCCGCCGTCGCCTGGAACGCGGGACTCGTGGCCGCCTGCGTGTTCGGCATCCAGGGCATCGCGATCATACGGGCGTTCGGCGCCCGCTACGGCCACTCCGGCACGACGACCGGCTTGGTGATCGGCGTGCTGCTGATCATCGGCCTCTTTGCCACATCGTGGCTGTTGCTTATCATCTCCGCGTTCGGAGCTTCGGAGATCTGGATCCCCTACCGGCAGCGCCTGCAGGCCGGCGACTCGGAACGGGACGACGATCTCTATCGACCGTGACCCCGACGGACGCGATCCGGTCGGACACATGATGCGAGGTGCTTGATGAGGGTGATTCTGAATGCCGACGTCGTCGGTCTGGGTGAAGAAGGCGAGGTCCGCGAAGTGAAGGCCGGATACGCGCGCAACTATCTGATTCCCCAGCAACTGGCCCTGCCGCATACGTCGGCGAACGTACGTGCGATCGAGCGCCGCGCCGCCGAGATCGATCTGCGCAGGAAGCAGAAGCGCACCGACGCGGCCAGCCTCAAGGAGCGGATCGAGGGTGAGCTGCTGGTGTTCGAGGTGGCCGCCGGCGAGACCGGCAAGCTGTTCGGATCGATATCGAACGCGAATATCGCCGCCGAGCTCGACAAGCTCGGATACCGCATCGAACGCCGCCGCATCGACGTGCCCGGCCATTCGCTGCGCACCACCGGCGAGCACAGCGCGGCGGTACGGCTCTACGACAGCGAAGTGGCCACGCTCTCGATACGCATAGACCCCTCCCAGTCGTAGCCGGCTCCCGTGGCTGACGGAGGGATTCGCGACTCGGTCCCTCCTCACAACCTGGAAGCGGAGGTGGCGGCGCTCGGCGCGCTGCTGCTCAACGAGGAAGCGCTGCCGGTGGTCCTGCGCTACCTGCGGCCGGACGACTTCTACCGCCCCGCCCACCGCAGGATCTTCGAGGCGATCGTCGCGCTGTTCAACCGCAGCGATCCGGTCGATCTGATCACGCTCACCGACGAGATGGAGCGTTCCGCATCTCTGGATGCGTGCGGCGGCGCATCGTACGTCTCCGGGCTCACCTCCGGCGTGCCGACCAGCGCCAACATCGAGTACTACGCGCGCCTGGTGCAGGCGTGCAGCCTGCGCCGGCGCCTGCTGGCGCTCTCTGCGGAACTCTCCGCCGACGCGCACGCCGCTGGCCGCGACGTGCGCGAGGTGATCGACGATGCGGAACAGCGCATCTTCGATCTGTCCGACCAACAGCTAGCCGGCTCGTACCAGAGCGCGCGGGAGATCGTCACCCAGACCGTGACCAGGATCGAAGCGATCGCCCGCGTCGGCTCCGCCTATACCGGCGTCCCCAGCGGCTATGCCGACCTGGACCGGCTCACCAGCGGCTTCCAGGAATCGGAGTTCATCGTCATCGGCGCGCGGCCGTCGGTGGGGAAAACCGCGCTCGCCCTGTCGATGGCGACCAACATCGCCATCCGGGCGGAGCAACCGGTCGCCGTCGGGCTGTTCACGTTGGAGATGTCCGGCTTCGCCGTGATGCAGCGCGTGCTGGCCGGCGAGGCGCGGATCGACTCCACGCGCATCCGCTCCGGCCTGTTGAACCCGTCCGATTGGCAGAAGATCACCGACGCGGCGGGCCGCATCTACGACGCGCCGCTGTACGTCGACGATACGCCCGGTCTGCGCCTGCTCGACCTGCGCGCCCAGGCGCGCCGCATGTGCGCCCGCAACGACGTGCGCATCATCTTCATCGACTACCTGACCCTGGTCACCTCCGAGCACCTGGACCTGCCGCGCCACGAGCAGATCGCGGAGATCTCGCGTTCGTTCAAGGCGCTGGCGCGGGAGCTCAACATCCCGGTGGTGGCGCTCTCGCAGGTGCGACGCGAAACCGAAGGCCGGCGCCCGGCGCTGGCCGACCTGCGAGAATCCGGCTCCATCGAGCAGGACGCCGACGTGGTGATGTTCCTGCACCGGGAGCGCGAACCGGAAGGCGCCCAGATCGAGACCGAACTCATGGTGGCCAAGCAGCGCAACGGTCCCACCGAGGACGTCAAGCTGGCGTTCATCCCCCGGTTTGTGCGGTTCGAGTCATTCCAGCATGGAGAGCCCGCGGCGTAACCCGCCTGCCCCAGTCCCCTCTGCTCCCGGCCCGGCGGGGGGATCGCCGCGCAGGTAGCGGGCGCCGCCGGCCGACGTCCAGTACCGGTCGGGCGAGGTGACCAGCCACTCGAAGTCCCGCCAGACGAGCAGGTCGAGGTGGTGCGCCAGCGTGTCCGCCGACCAGATGCTGAGTGTGCCGTCGGCGTTGACCGCGTAGATCCGCCCCCGGTGCACCGCCAATCGCCGCGCCGCCCGGCCGGTAGCCCCCAGGGCCCGTACGCGGCGGCCGTCCCACGTGCGCACCTGTCCCGCCAGCGAGAAGAACACCCGTCTGCCGTCGGCATCGACCGCCACCGAGCCGCGCAGGTCTTCGCCCGCGACGACGAACAGCGTGCGGCGCTGCTCCAGACCCGGCCCGGCGTGCCGCGCCAGCGTGGTGCGGCTGCCGGCCCCTTCGCGCACGCCGAGCGAGTAGAGCGCTCCAGACTGCGAATCGTACGCCAGATCGTAGACGAAGCTGCGCTGATCGGGCATCGCCACCGTCTCTCCGGTCGCCGCGGCGACGGTCACGATCGACGTGCCGGACGTACCGAAGCCGGAGACCGCGGCGATCAACGCCGGCGCGCCGTCCCGTTCGCCTGCCACCACGTCGGCCGCGCCGGGAATCCTGGCCGTGAACAGCGGCTCGAACGCGGCGACCGCGGCCGTTTCGGTCTCCTGCGGGTCCGCGAACGCGCCGGTGGGCGCCCCCAGCAGCGCGGCCACGCCGGCGCGGTCGACCGCGGCGATCGTCCCGCCGGCGACGTCGAGGTTCGTCAGGGGCGCCGCCAGCGCGGGCTGCGGCGGGCCGAGCCGAGCTTCCGGCAGGTGCAGAACCGCGATCCCCGTTCGCTCGGCGGCTGACCAGACCAGCACGCGGTCGGCGTCGAGCGGCGTGACCCGTGCCGAACGGTCCGCGTCTGCGCCGAACGGACGCGGGAACACGCGCGCCTCGATATCGGTTCGCTCCCCCGCGGCGAGCCACAGCGGTGCGCCGGCGACGAAGTCGCCGGTGACGGTAACCACGCCGGCCTCGGTCCCCAGCGCGATGGTGCTGCCGGTGACCGCCACGTCGATGATCGCCAGCCGTTCATCGCGGGCGAGCACCGCGAACGCCGGTTCAGGCTCACCCAGGTCGAGCGCCAGGATCGTCCCGTCGGCCAGGCCGACGAAGACCGACTCCCGTCCGTATGACAACGCCGCCGGCATTCCCGGCACCCGCCGCGTCAGCACGGCGTCCTCGAAGCGGCCGGCCGCCACCGGCAGCACGTGCAGCGACGGGCCGTGCTCGTCCTCCGCGACCGCCAGCAGCCGGCCGGCCGCGCCCCAGAGCGCCGTCAGCCGCAGACCGTCGATGCGCCGGCGGTCGGTCTCCGCGCCGTCTACCGCGTCGACCGACACCAACCACTCGCCGGCGCGGCCGATCAGGTAGCGCTGGTCGGCGCTCAGCACCAAGCCGGTGAGGTCCGCCGGCACCCGCAGGCTTTGCCGAACCTGACCGGTGTCACGGCTCCGATAGGTCAGCGATCCCGACGGCTGGTAGGCCAGAACGGTCCGTTCGTCGCGGGAGCTGACCGCGAAGGTCACGATGCCGGTACCCCGTTCCAACCCGGCTTGCCGATCGCCGGTCGCCGGGTCCAGGAGCCACAGGCCATCGAAGGCGGCGCGCCCGACGAGTAGCGATCGAGCGGTGCGTGACAGGCCCAGAAACAGCGTTCGATCGTCCTGCGGGACGCTGAACAGCTCGCGCCCCCGTTCCCAGTCCCAGGCCGCCACCCGTTCGCCGCCGGCTCCTCCAGCGCCGCCGAGCGCTAGGTAGGCGCGCGGCAGCCGGGGATCGACCACGAGCGCCGACGGCGCGCCGCCGGCCACCGCCAGCGAGTGCCGCAGCGCTCCGCTGCGCGGCTCCCACACCCGCAGGGTCCCATCCGCGCCGGCGGAGACCAGAAGATCGCCGCCGCGCCACGGCGCCAAGTGGGTCACCGCGCCCCGGTGACCGGTATCGAACTGCAGCCCGCCGGCGGGGATGGCGCCGGCGGCCCCCACCCTTTGCACCTGCTCCGCCCCGGCCGCCACGCTCATCAACGCCAGGAGCGCCGCCGCCGCCCGTCGAACCGCAGGATAGGCCGTCGGCGGCGCCGGTCCATGCGGTATCAACGCCGTCCCGCAAGGAACAGGATGTCGCTCAGCGTCACCGATATCGCGACCAGGATCAGCACCGAAACGCCGATGGTCTGGATGCGATAGACCAGCGCCGGCTTGACGCGGCGGCCCAGGATCGACTCCACGACGTACAGCACGATGTGACCGCCGTCGAGCGCCGGGATCGGCAGCAGGTTCATCAGGAACAGCACGACGCTGATCACGCTCAGGAAACGGAGGAAGTCGGTGATACCGGCGGCCAGTCCGACCTGCAGGCCGCCGGTCGCCACCGCGCCCATGTAGTAGGTGAGCCGCAGCGGGCCGGCGACCGAATCGCGCATGCCGCCGCGCAGCAACCGCCCAATCCCCTGAACCGTCACGCGCACGGTGCGCCCCACTTCCTGCAGCGCCGCTCCCAGCGCCTGGACCGGACCCGACTCCCGGTAGCGCATCACCGGTATCTGCAGGCGCGCGCCGGCCAGCTCCACGTTGCCGGCCTGCGCCGCCAGCGCCTGCCGTACGATAAACCGCCCCCCGCTCCGCTCGACCGTCAGCTCGACCGGGTCTTCGCTCCGCCGCAGCGCTTCGTAGAGGTCGACCGTGTGCGCGACGGCCATCCCGCCGGCGGCGACGATACGGTCGCCGACCGCCAGTTGGGAGAAGCCGGCCCCGCCATCTTCGACCGCGCCGATCACCGGGTCGATCCAGGCGTACACGCCGATCCGCCCGGTCTGCGCCTCCGCGTCGAGCGCCGGCGTGACGGTCGCCAGGAGCGTGCGGCCGCCGCGCTCGACCGTGATCCGCAGCTCGCGCTCCGGCGCCGGCGAAACCTCCTGGATGATGTCCTGAAAGCTGCGCACCGGCCGCCCGTCGACGGCGACAATGCGGTCGCCGGTCCGCAACCCCGCGCTTATCGCCGGCGAGTCCCGATCGACCGGCACCACGATGCGGTTGTCAGGCGATCGGATCGTGAAGCCGACCCACGCCACGGCGGTCAGCACCAGCACCGCGAAGGCGACGTTGGCGAGCGGTCCGGCGGCGACGATCGCGATCCGGCGCCAGGGACCGGCCGCGAAGAAGGCCCCCGGCTCGGTCATGGCTTGCGGCCAGTCGTCCCCGGCGGCCCCGCGCAGGACCTCGTCGCCGCGCATCTTGCAGTAGCCGCCGAATGGGAACCATGAGATCTGGTACCACGTGCCGCCGCGCTGCACCCCGGCCAGCCGCCGGCCCCAACCGATGGAGAAGATCTCGACGTGCACGCCCGCCGCGCGCGCCGCCAGGAAATGGCCCGATTCGTGCACCAGAATCATCACGCCGAGCCCGATCGCGCCGAAGGCGACGGTGAGCACCGTGTCCACGCCGTTAAGCTACCACCATCACGCCACCATCGCGTAGAACACCGGAGCGCCCAGCAGAATCGAATCGATCGAATCCATCACGCCGCCGCGCCCCGGGATGTGGCGGCCGGAGTGCTTCACCGCGGCCGCCCGCTTGATCGCCGACTCGACCAGATCCCCGGCGATGGTTGCGGTCCCCACCGCCGCCCCCAGGCCGAGCGCCGCGGCCAAGCCGAGCGGCAGCGCCTCCGGGAAGAGCCGCGTCACCGCCACCCCCAGCGCCAGCGCCATGATCATCGAACCGGCGAACCCTACCACCGTCTTGTTGGGGCTGACCGGCAGACCGCAGGGGCGGGCGCGGGTGAGTCGGCCGGCCAGGTAGCCGGCGATATCGGTGCCGAAGACCAGGATGAAGAAGGCCAGCAGCACCTCGCCGGCGTGGTCCAGCGACGCCATCCTGACGACGTAGCTGACCAGCAGTCCCGGATACAGCAGCACCAGCACCGCCGCCGACGAGCGCTCGCGGACCGGCTCCTCCGCCGGACGTCTGCTCGGCAGCGTGCCGAGCAGCAGCAGCCCCCCGGCGCCGCCCGCCAGGTACGCGGTCAGTGCATGCGGCCCCAGCGCGCCGATGATCTGCAGGTAGGTGACCGCCGGCACGCCCGCGCTCGCCGCGATCGCCGACCCGCGCGCGAGCCGGCGCCGGTCGCCCGGCATCAGGCGCAGCACCTCGTGCGCGGCGAACGCGGTGGCGGCCGTGGTCGCCGCGGCCAGCGCCGCGTGCCGGTGTCCCGGCAGGAGCAAGGTCACGGCGATGAAGAAGGGAACGGCGACGGCGAACAGAAACAGGCGGCCGGCCGTCTCCCGGCGGCGATCGGGCTCCGACGATCTCCCGCGCCCCGGCACACCCGGCTCCTTAGATCGAAAGGATCTCCTGCTCCTTCCGCTCCACCAGCTCGCCGACCTTGGTGATCTGCGCGTCGGTCATCTTCTGTATCTCGGCCGTCATGCGGCGCGCGTCGTCCTCGCTGGTCTGGCCGCCTTTCTGAGCCTTCTTGATCGCTTCGTTGGCTTCGCGCCGCGCGCTGCGGATGGCGACCCGCGCCCGCTCCCCGGCGGATCGGGCCAGCTTGGCGATCTCCTGCCGGCGCTCGGCGGTAAGCTGCGGGATGGCGATGCGGATCACCTTGCCGTCGTTGCTGGGGTTGAAGGAGAGGTCGGACTTCTGGATCGCTCGCTCGATCTCGCCGAGCAGCGTGAGGTCCCACGGCTGGATCACGACCAGGCGCGCTTCCGGCACCGTGATCGTGGCCACCTGATTGAGCGGCATGTCCTGGTCGTAGTAACGCACCGTGATGCGGTCGAACAGCGAGGCCGACGCCCGGCCGGTGCGGATGATGCGGAAATCGGACTCCAGCGCCTGAATCGCCTTGGTCATGCGTTGCTTCGCATCGGCGGTCTCGTCAGCCATGTGCGTGTCTGCTCCTCAAAATCCTGCTCATCCAGTCCGGTTCGTCAACGCTGCTCGCCGACCTTGAAGTATCGGAAATCGGCGATGGTCACCGGCTCGCCCAGGCGTTTTCCCAACTCGGCGATCACCTGCTTCACCTTCCGCTTCTCGTCCCGGACGAAGCCCTGCTCCAGCAGGCAGATCTCCGACAGGTGCTTGTTCAGCTTGCCGCGCACGATGCCGGCGGTCACCTTCTCCGGCTTGCCGAGCGCTTCCGCCTGCGTGCGGAAGATCTGCTCCTGTTCGTCGCGGTAGGCGGAGTCGACGTCGTCCGGGGCCAGGAAGCGCGGCGCGAACGCCGCCACGTGCAGCGCCAGATCGTGGGCGGTCGCCCGGACGTGGTCGTCCACCGTCCCGCCGGTGCGCAGCTTGACCAGCACGCCGATCGATCCTTCGCCGTGCACGTATTCGGCGACGTGCTCGCCGGACGCCGCGTCGACCGGCGCCACCGCGCACCGCTTGAAGCTGATGTTCTCGCGGATGCGGGTCGCCGCGTCGCCGATCTCCTGCCGCACGTGGTCATCCGGCTCCTGCAGGCCGTGCGCCAGTACGTGGGCGACCAGCGCGCGGCCCAGCTCCACGAACCGGTCGTTGCGGGCGACGAAATCGGTCTCGCTCGACAGTTCCAGCAGCGCGGCGCCGCCGTCCTGCGCGGCCGCGAACACGCGCCCCTGATCGGCCGCGCGGCCGACCCGCTTGGCCGCCGCAGCAAGGCCCTGCTCCTTCAGCTTGCGCTCCGCCGCCTGCAAGTCGCCGCCGGCCTCCACCAACGCGGTCTTGCAGGCCATCATGCCGGCGCCGGTCATGGCGCGCAGTTCCTTGACCGCGGCTGCGCTGACGCTCACAGGTCTTCGTAGAGCCGATCTTCGTCGATACCGGCGGTCTCTTCTGCGGTCGGCTGCTCGGCAGGCGCTTCGTCGCTCTCGTAGGTGGAGGGGTCGAAGTCGGAGTAGTCCCGATCGGTGAAGCGGCCCGGCGCGTCGGCGTCATCCGCCTGCAGCGCCTCGCCCAGCGCGACCGTCTCCACGTCGTCCTCGTCTTCGTTGCGGCCGTCACGCCCGTCCGCGGCCTGCTCCGGATAGCCGGCGTACTCCTCGGAAATCTCGTCGTCCTGCAGGTTCTCGATCACCTCCAGGCCGACCTCGTTCTCCGCCTCGACCACCGCGTTGGCGACGATCTGGGTGAACAGGTTGATGGCGCGGATCGCGTCATCGTTGCCGGGTATCGGGTAGTCGATGCCCTCCGGATTGCTGTTGGTGTCGACCACGGCGACGATCGGCACGCCGACGGCGCGCGCCTCATCGACGGCGATCGACTCGTTGCGCGTGTCGATGATGAACACGACGCCGGGCAGCTCCTTCATCTCCTTGATGCCGCCGAGATTGCGCTCCAGGCGCGAGCGCTCCTTGAGCATCAGCGAGATCTCTTTCTTGGTGAGGTTGCGGAAGGTGCCGTCGACCTCCATCTTCTCGATCTTCTTGAGCTTCAACAGCGACTTCTTGATGGTCGAGAAATTGGTGAGCATGCCGCCCAGCCAGCGGTTGTTCACGTAGAACATCTGGCAACGCTTGGCCTCGCGCTCGATCGACTGCTGCGCCTGCTTCTTGGTCCCCACGAACAGGACGGACTTGCCGTCCAGCACGACCTGGCGCACGATGTCGTAGGCGCTCTTGATGGCGGCGATCGTCTTCTGCAGGTCGATGATGTGGATGCCGTTGCGTTCAGCAAAGATGTATCTGCGCATCCTGGGGTCCCAGCGCTTGGTCTGATGGCCGAAGTGCACGCCGGACTCCAGGAGGTTCTTCATCGTGACTACCGCCACGTTGTCCCCCTTGGTTGGTTGCGATTATGCGACGTATCGATTTTCTGAAGGATGCCATACAGCGCCTCCAATGGCAAGCCGACCACGTTGCTGCGCGAGCCCCGGATGCGCTCGACCAGCCGCGCCCCCCGTCCCTGCGCGCGGTACCCGCCGGCCGCCCCGGACCACTCGCCGGTCTCGAGGTACGCGCGCCGCTCCGCGCGGCTCAGAGCCCGTACCCGCACGGCGCTCTCCACGCTGGTCTCCCGCACCGCCCCGGTCTCGACGTCGAGCAGGCAGACGCCGGTGACGACGCGGTGTTCGCGGCCCGCCAGCCGCCGCAGGAAGTCGTCCGCCTGCCGGGCATCGCGCGGCTTGCCCAGGATGGCGCCGTCGAGGTCGATGCAGGTGTCGCAGCCGAGCACCAGCGGCCGCCGCGCCGCCGGGCGCCCGCACCCCGCCGGCGACGGGACGGCATGCAGGCGGCCGCCGACCGACAGCGCCTTGCCGCGCGCGAGCCGGCGGGTGTAGTCGTGCGGCCGGGCGGCGTCGGCCGCTGACGGCGGCGCCTCGTCGACGCCGCTCGGCACGACCACGAACCGCACCCCCGCCGACCGCAGCAGCTCGCGACGGCCCGCCGACTCGGAAGCGAGCACGATCATGCGCGGCGGCAGGCGCGGCGTCATCGACGTTGCACTATAATCGGCGCGTCGCCGTGTCCCGTTCCCACTCCCCCATCCAGACGCGCAAGCAGAGCCACCTCGACGCCTGCGTCGCCGGCCCGGAGCAGGAGATCACCAGCGCCGTGGGGGCCGGCTTCGACCTGGTCCGGTTCGAGCACGAGGCGCTGCCGGAGCTCGACCTGGGAGAAGTCGATACCACCACCGGCTTCCTCGGCGCCGATCTGGCGCTGCCGCTGATGATCTCCTGCATGACCGGCGGCACGCACCAGGGCCGCGACGCCAACCGCGAGCTCGCCGCCGCCGCGCAGGCGTGCGGGGTCGCCGTCGGCCTGGGCTCGATGCGGGTGGGCCTGGAAGACCCCCAGGTGCTCGATCACTTCGCGGTCAAGGCGGAGGCCCCCGACGTACCGGTGGTCGCCAATCTGGCCGCCGCGCAGCTACGTGACATCGACCACGATCGGGTCATCGACGCCCTGGACCGCCTGCGGGTACAGGCGATCGCGCTCCACCTCAATCCTGGCCAGGAGCTGTTCCAGCCCGACGGCGACCGCGGCTTCCGCGGTCTGGAGGCGGCGATCGAGGCGTTCTCCGAACGCTGTCCGCTGCCGGTGATCGTCAAGGAGACCGGGTTCGGCATCTCGGCCTCCACCGCGCTGCGGCTCGTGGACGCCGGCGCCGATTACGTCGACGTCGCCGGCGCCGGCGGCACCAACTGGGTGCTGGTGGAAGCGCAGCGGCTCGACGGCGACGACGCCGAAGCGGCGCGCGAGCTGGCCGACTGGGGCAATCCCACCGCCGCCGTGCTGGCCGCCATGCGCGACGAGCCGCGGCTGGCCGGATCGATCATCGCCTCCGGCGGCGTGCGCCGCGGCCAGGATCTGGCCAAGGCGATCGCGCTGGGCGCCGAACTCGGCGCGATCGCCCTGCCGTTCATCAAGGACGTCGTCGCCGGCGGCGCCGAACGGGTCGCGCAGCGCATCCGGCTGCTCGGCCGGGTGCTGCGCGCGGTGATGCTGCTGACCGGATCGGCGAGCGTGTCGGCTCTGCGGCGCGCCCGGCTGAGCGTCGCCCCGGCGCTCGCCGCCGCAGACGGCGCGGCGCTCCCCGCGCGGCAGGGTCCATGACCGGCTCGAAAGCGGCCGGCGAAGCGTTCGCCGGCCACCTGCGCGCCATCGAGCGCTGGGAGCCGACCGTGCGGGCGCTGGTCGGCTGGGACGTCGCGGCGGCGCGCCGGCGCGCGGAGTCCGCCGGCCGCGGACCGCTCGCCGGCTGGGCGATCGGCGTCAAGGACATCCTGGACCTGGCCGGCGAGCCGACCCGCTGCGGCGTCGACTTCCTGCCGCCCGATTCCAAGGCGTCGTCCGCCCGCATCGTCGCGCAGCTCGCCGAACTCGGCGCGTACGCGCTGGCCAAGACGGTCACCACCTGCTTCGCCTATCTCGACCCGGGCCCGACGCGTAATCCCTGGAATCCCGCGCACACGCCGGGCGGATCGTCGATGGGCTCGGCGGCGGCGGTGGCGACCGGCATGGTGCGCGCCGCGATCGGCACGCAGACGGTGGGATCGGTGTGCCGGCCGGCGTCGTTCTGCGGCGTCGTCGGCTTCAAGCCGTCCTACGGCGCCGTGTCCACGGCAGGCTGCTTCGCGCTGGTGCCCACCTTCGACACCATCGGCTTCTTTACCCGCACGGTCGAAGACATGGACTCGCTGTGGTGCGCCGTGCGGCCGCCCGGCGCACCCGCGGCGGCGCGCGCCGAACGGCCGCCGGTGGTCGGCATCGTCGAGGATCTCCTGTGCGGGCCGTTCGACGCGCAGATGGCGTCCGCGCTCCGCCGGGCGCGCGATCGCCTGGGTGAGCGCGGCATCCCGACCGAGGCGGTGACGCTGCCGACCGAGCTGGCCGCTGTTTATGACAACAACCGGACCATCTTCGAGGTGGAGGCGGCGCGCGCGCACGCCGCGCTCTGGGCCCGCCACCGCGACGCCTACCCGCCCAAGCTGCGGGCGGTGCTGGAGTCGGCCGCCGGCGGCGACTCCCGGAAACGCTATGCCGCCGCCTGCGCGGCGCGCGCCGACGCGCAGGAGCGCTTCGCGGCGCTGTTCGGCGGCGTCGACGTGGTGCTGGCGCCGGCCGCGCCCGGCGCGGCCCCGCGCGACCTGACGATCACCGGCGACCCGCGCGCCAATCTGCTCTTCACCCACGTGCGCGCGCCGGTCGTATCGCTGCCGGCCCGGCTCGGCGGGGACGGGCTGCCGCTCGGCCTGCAGTGCGCGGCGCCGGCGGGGTCGGACGCGGCGGTGCTGGCGGCGGCCAACGCGATCCAGGACGCGCTCGGCTTCGACGCGGCGCCGCTGGCCCGCGACCGGGCGATTAGAGGGGGCGAGCGATGCGACTGAGCGACGTCAATACCACCGACCTGATCGACGGGATCCGTCTGGGCTGCCGGATGATGGGAAACGTCTTCAACGCCGACGACGGCGACATCCCCTTCTTCGGATCGGAGGTGTGGCCCAACCCGCAGTTGAAATTCAACGCCGTCCATAACGAGGCGCACGTGCCGGGCCGCCATCTCAACGCCCTGCTCAACGCCCAGGACGCGGCCGGCGTCGCTGTGCCGGACGATGCGATCGACAAGCACGCCAACGCCGCGTTCTTCTCCTACGGCGGCGCGGTCGCCCTGCCGCTGAACCGGACGCGGATCGACGGTCCGCTCGACAGCTTCACCACGCACAACGTGCGCGAGGGGTTCCACGCCCTGTACGCGCTGGTGAAGTACCGCGACTCCGACCGCGCCCGCAACCTCGCCGAGCGCAGCATCCGCGCGCTGTTCGAGCTGTTCCGTCCCGAGAAGGGCTGGGACGTCGACCGCCTGCAGAGCGACTACGGACTGACGGTGCGCGACGACACCTTCATCACCGGCATCGCCCGCGCGATCGGCCCGCTGGTCAAGTACTACCGGGCGACCGGCTTCGGGCCGGCGCTGGAGCTGGCCGTGATGCTCGCCGACAACACGACCGGCGAGTTCTTCGTGGAATCGGGGGCCTACGATCGCGAGCGGTTCGGCGCGCACACCCACTCGACCACCTGCGTCATGTCCTCGCTGGCGCAGCTCGCCGACCTGCTCGACGACTCGCGGCTGCTCGCGCGCGTCAAGGCGTTCTATGACCGCGGCCTCCGCGAGATCCGCGATGAGATCGGTTGGGTCATCGAATCGAGCCGGGACGGCGCGGCCCCGGACCGGGGCGAGATAAACAATACGGGCGACATCGTGGAGACCGCCCTGATCCTGGGGCGGCGGGGCTACCCGGAGTACTTCGAGGACGCCGAACGCATCACGCGCTGCCACCTGCTCCCGTCGCAGCTCCGCGACAACCGCTTCATCGACGACCCGCCCAACCCCGATGGCGTCGACGGACTGCGCCGGATCGCGGACCGGCATCTCGGCGGTTTCGGCTTTCCGGCGCCCTACGGACATGCTCCGCTGGGTACCGACCGGAGCATCAGCTTCAACACCGACATCGTCGGCGGCGGGGTCGGCTCGCTGTGCGAAGTCATCCGCGAAGCGGTCCGCAGCGAGCGCTCCATCCACCGGGTGAACCTGCTGTTCGATCGGGAAACCGACGACGTCGGTGTCGAATCGCCCTACACGCATGACCGCCTGCGGATCACGGTCAAGACCGCCGGCCCGCTGTACGTGCGCATGCCGACGTGGGTGAAACGGTCGGAGGTCGCCGTCGAACCGAGCGCGCGCCTGACCTGGACCCACGGCTATCTCCTGATCTCCGAACCGCCGATCGACGCCCCCATCGACATTCGCTTTCCCCTCGCCCAGCGCGAAATCGTCTTGCGCCATCGAACGCGCGACATCCGCGTGCGGCTGCACGGCGATGCGGTGGCGGCGATGGAGAACCACGGCGCCGATCTGACCTTCTTCGATCCCCTTCAGGAGCCTTGAGGCGACGAGCGTCTCGCACAGACCCCAAAGGAACCATCCAGACAACTTGTACCAAGTAAACAAGGTTAAGTGTTTGGGACCAAGCTCAGATGGCAGCCAGGCGCTGCAGCTCGGCGATCTCCTTCGCCCAGTGCTCGGGCTCGGGCGTCTCCAGGATCATCGGCATCTCCTCGAAGCGCGGGTCCTGCACGATCCAGGCGAACGGCTCGCGGCCGATCAGGCCGGCGCCGATCGAGGCGTGCCGGTCCACGCGGCTGCCCAGGCCGCCCTTGGAGTCGTTGAGGTGCCAGCCGCGCAGATGGCGCAAGCCGACGATCGCGTCGAACTCGGCGAGCGTCCGCTCGTAACCGTCGCGCGTGCGCAGATCGTAGCCGGCCGCGAACAGGTGGCAGGTGTCCAGGCACACCCCCGCGCGCTCGGGATCGGCGATGCGCTCGATCAGAGCGGCGAGCTCGGCGAAGGTGTGGCCGACGTTCGTTCCCTGCCCCGCCGTGCACTCCACCACGGCCGTCACCCCCTCGGTCTGCGCCAGCGTCTCGTTGACGTGGCGCGCGATCTGCTCGATGCAGCGCTCGCTGGACATCTTCGCGCCCTGCTTCGGGGCGCCGGGGTGGAAGTTCAGGTAGCAGAGCCCGAGCGTCTGGCAGCGGCGCATCTCATCCAGGAACGCCACGCGCGACTTGGCGACCACCTCCGCATCGGAGCTCCCCAGGTTGATCAGGTAGCTGTCGTGCGGCAGGACGTGGCGCGGCGCGAACCCGTGCTCCCGGCAGGCGTCGCGGAAGGCCGCGGCATCCCCCTCCGCCAACGGGCGCTGGTTCCACGTCCGCTGGTTGCGGGTGAACATGCCGATGGCGGTGGCGCCGAGTTCGGCGGCGTTGGCCACGGCGTTCTGCACGCCGCCGGCGATCGACACGTGCGCGCCGATGCGCTTCACCGCGCGGCCGCTTGCGGATGCTTCATGCCCGGTACTACCCTGCGCGCGTCACCGATGGATGTCCAGGGGTTCGCGGCCTACCAGCGCCAGTCCCGCAAGACTTGGCAGTTGGTCAGGACCGACCACCCGATCGTCTACCCCACGCTGGGGTTGGCCAACGAGACGGGCGAGGTGGCAGGCAAGATCAAGAAGCTGTTCCGGGACAAGGGCGGCCGCATCACCGACGCCGACCGCGCGTCGTTGAAGATGGAGCTGGGCGACGTGCTCTGGTACCTGGCGCAGATCTGCACCGAGCTGGACCTGGACCTGGGCGAGGTGGCGGAAGCCAATCTGGCGAAGCTCTTCTCGCGCAAGGAGCGCGGCACGATCGGCGGCGACGGCGATCGGCGGTAGGACAGGGACCGGAGGAGCCGCGATGCCGGGGATGCCTATGGGGGGTGCGCTCCCTGCCTGACCAGCTCACCGCCGAGGTCCGTCGCGCTGCCATCGTGCGCTTCTTCCGGGCCGCCGAGCACGGGGATCTGCCTGCCCTCCGCGCGCTGGTGGCCGCACGCCCCGATCTGGTGAGGCTGGACCGTGCGGAAGACGACGAGCGCACGGGGTTGCACCATGCCGTGCTCAACCGCGACGTGGCCTGCACCCGCTTCCTCCTGGAGGCAGGCGCGGATACGCACAAGGGCATCTATCCGCATCGTGACGCCACCTCGCCGCTGACCCTGGCCGAGGATCGCGGCTTCGACGACATCGTCGCCGTCATCCGCGGCGAGCTGGACCGCCGTGCCGCGCAGGCCGGCGCGAATCCCGAACGGGGCGAAGAGCTGTTCGACGTGGTTCGCAACGGCGATCTCGATGGCGCCAAACGGCTGCTGGAAGCGGCCCCGGAGCGTATCGCCGAGGTCGATGCGCAGGGGCAGAAACCGCTCCACGTCGCCGCGTCGCAGGCCGACCTGCCGCTGGTGCGGTACCTGGCGGCGCGGGACGAGCGTCCTTCCCAGCCGGATGCCACTGGCCGGACGCCGCTCGACTGCGCGGTGCTGTCGTTCGGATGGACGCAACGCGAGCGCGCGCCCGCCGCCGGCGCCGTGGCCCGGGCGCTGGTCGATGCCGGCGCCGAGCTGACGCCGATGGGCGCGGCCGCGCTGGGCTACCTCGCCTCCCTGAGATCGGCGCCCAAGGAACGGCTGCTGGCCGCCACCTCGAATGCCGGGGGCCTCCTCACCCTGGCGGTCAAGTACGGACAGCCGGCGGTGCTGGACCTGCTGCTTGCCAAGGGTCTGGATCCCGACGAACGCATCGAACTCGCCAACGTCGATGAAGCGGTGCAGAGCTGGGGCATGCCGCTCTGGCACGCCGCCGCGTACGGGGAATACGCGATGGCGGAGGCGTTGCTCGACGCCGGCGCGGACGTAAACGCGATGGTGTACGCCTCGGGCAGCGCGATGGAGCGGGCATACGAGGCGCGCGACGAGCGGATGAAGACGCTGCTGCGGCGGCGGGGCGCAGCCCTGGCCGTGGAGACCATCGGCCTGTTCCGGGACGTGCGGGCCGCGCGCGAGGTCATCGCAGGCAGAGCGCCGGCGGTGACCGATCGGGTCAATCTCACCGCCTACGAGCAACTGCTGTGGGCCGCCGCATGCGGCGGAGAGCCTGAGATCATCGAGCTCTGCCTGCCCCGCATCGAGCGGCCGCCGGACGATTCCTGGTGGAACCACATCCTGCAGCAACCGATGCGCATCTGGAACCACAGTCCCCATGCCGGCGGCGGATTCGATCGGTCCACCTATCCTCGCTGCCTGGAGTTGCTGCTGGCTCACGGGGTCGACCCGGACGTCACCGCCCGCGGCTTCACGGCGCTGCACCACGTGGCGCAGGCGGGTACGACGTGGGGACGACAGGTGATCACCAAGGAGGAACGCGTCACGTTCGCCACGCTCCTGCTCGACGCCGGAGCCAGCCTGACGCGGCGCGATCCGTTGCTCCTCTCCACGCCCCTGGGCTGGGCCTGCCGGTGGGGCCGGCGCGAGTTGGCCCGCCTGCTGATCCAGCGCGGTGCCGCGGTCGAAGAGCCGGACGCCGAGACGTGGGCCACACCGCTGTCGTGGGCGACCAGAAAGGGCCACGGCGAGCTCGCCGCGCTGCTGCGCGCCGCCGGTTCCGGGCACCCGGGAGCTGCCTGAGCGCAGAGCGCCGCTGAAGTTGGGCCGCGGTTCGGGCTATGATCGCCTATGGCGAACGAGGCTGAGCAGCAGCGACTGTACCGGGTGCGCCACAGCTTGGCGCACGTGATGGCGCAGGCGGTGGTCGAACGCTATCCGCAGGCGAAGATGGGTATCGGCCCGCCCATTGACACCGGTTTCTATTACGACTTCGATCTGGGCCCGGACGACGACGAACGCCCGCGCTCGTTCACACCGGAAGACATCGAGCAGATCGAGCGGCGCATGCGCCAGATCATCGGCCAGCGCTACCCGTTCGAGTACCGGGAGCTGAGCGCCGAGCGCGCGCGCGCTCAGTTCACGGACCAGCCGTACAAGCTGGAGCTGATCGACGCGATCCTGGCCGGCGGCGCCGACGAGTACGGCCAGGAGCGACACGGGCAGGAACAGGAGAACGGGGCCGCGCCGGTCCTGAGCACCTACCGCCAGAGCGACTTCGAGGACCTCTGCCGCGGGCCACACGTCGAGCACACCGGACAGATCCCCGCCGACGCCTTCACGCTGATGAACGTGGCCGGCGCCTACTGGCGCGGCGACGAGCGCAAGCCGATGCTGCAGCGCATCTACGGCACCGCCTGGTTGCGCAAGCAGGACCTGCGCGCGCACCTGCAGATGCTGGAGGAGGTCAAGAAACGCGACCACCGCCGCCTGGGCCGCGACCTCGAGCTGTTCGCCTTCGACGACGAGGTGGGCCCGGGGCTGCCGCTCTGGCTGCCGCGCGGCGCGGTGTTGATCGAGGAGCTGGAGAAGCTCGCCAAGGAGGTCGAGTTCGCCGCCGGCTACGACCGCGTATGCACGCCGCACCTGGCCAAGGAGGCGTTGTTTCGGCGCAGCGGCCACCTGCCCTACTACGCCGAGAGCATGTATCCGCCGATGGAGACCGAGGGCCTCTCCTACTACGTCAAGCCGATGAACTGCCCCTTCCACCACAAGATCTTCGCCGAGCGGCCGCGCAGCTACCGCGACCTGCCGATGCGCCTGGCCGAGTACGGCACCTGCTACCGCTACGAGCAGTCGGGCGAGTTGTACGGCCTGATGCGGGTGCGCTCGATCCAGCAGAACGACGCCCACATCTACTGCTCCGAGGAGCAGTTCGAGGAAGAGTTCCTGGCGGTGGTCGACATGTACCTGAGCTACTTCGCGTTGCTCGGCATCGACCGCTACGGCATGCGGCTGAGCACCCACCACGAGCGCGGCCTGGGCAAGAAGTACGTCGGCGATGCGCGCCTCTGGCGCAAGACCGAGGAGATGGTGCGGCGGGCGATGCAGCGCTCCGGCGTGCCCTACGAGGAGGTCGCCGACGAAGCCGCCTTCTACGGTCCCAAGATCGACGTGCAGGTGTGGAGCGCCGCCGGCCGCGAGTTCAGCCTGGCGACCAATCAGGTCGACTTCGCGGTGCCGCGGCGCTTCGACCTGGCGTTCGTCAACCGCCGCGACGAGGAGGAGACGCCGCTGTGCATCCACCGCGCGCCGCTCGGGTCGCACGAACGGTTCATCGGCTTCCTGATCGAGCACTTCGCCGGCAGCTTCCCGGTGTGGCTGGCGCCGGAGCAGGTGCGCGTGGTGCCGATCGGATCGGACCACCACGACGCCGCCGGAGCGCTGGCCGCCGCCCTGCGCAAGCTCGGCATTCGCGCGCAGGCGGACCTGGGCGCTGAGCGCATGAACCGCAAGATCCGCGAGGCGCAGTTGATGAAGGTCCCCTACATGGCGGTGATCGGCGACCGCGAGGTGGCCGACGGCACGGTGGCGCTGCGCACCCGCTCAGGCTCGCGCGAGACGCTGGCCCGGCAGGCGTTCATCGACCGCGTGCAGGACCGCATCGCCACCCGCTCGCGCGAGCTGTGACGGCCGCGCGGCGGGGGGATGCGCCGCTCGCGCGACCTGTGGTACCCTCACCTTGTCAGGGCAATTAGCTCAGCTGGATAGAGCGCTGGCCTCCGGAGCCAGAGGTCGTGGGTTCGAATCCCGCATTGCCCGTCGTTCGGCACCGGTAGCGCGGTCACGTGTTCGTCGTCGGTTCTCCGAAGACCTGCTTCACCGTCGCCTGCACCGCCGTGCGCGCCGCTCCGTCCAGCGCCGGGCGCGGCCGGCGCAATCTGGCGTTGGGCACCAGCCCGTGCAGTTCCATCGCCACCTTCACGCTCTCCAACCAGCCATGCTCGACGGCCACCGGCAGCCAGCGGTCCTCGTAGCGCTCCACCATCCCCCACGCCGCCTTCACCTCACCGGCCTGCAGGTGCCGGTAGAACCGCAGCGCCAAGTCGGGACGGAACGGCGCCACGGTGCACAGATAGGCGGCGCCGCCCAGCGGATGGCCGAACATGAAGTTGCGCATCTGGCCGCCGCTGATCACCGCGAAGTTCTCATCGGCGGTGGCGCGCAGCAGATCGTAGTACGCGTAGAACGGATCCCCGTCGTTCTTGATCCCGACCACGTCGTCGCGGGCCGCCAGCTCGCGCACGGTCGCGATCGGATACGGGTCGGGCCACGCTCCCCACAGCAACAGCGGGATACCGGCCGCGCCGCGGATGGCGTCGAAGTAGCCGACCAGCACGTCCCGCTCCTGGCCCAGCCACGGGTTGATCTGCACCTTGACCGCGTCGGCGCCGGCCGCGTCGGCGTGGCGCAGGAACCGCCGGCACTCGTCGATGCTCCAGTAGCCGGTGGACGTCACGAACAGCGAGCGGCCGGCCACGGTGCGCGCGAACAGCTCGGTGAGCTTCCAGATCTCCCCGGCGGACAGAGCCGCGAACTCGCTGCTGCCGTAGGTCAGCAGCACGACCGGCACCCGCTGCTCGCACAGCCAGTCGACGTAGCGGCGCATCGCCTCGTAGTCGATCGAATCGTCGTCGGCGAAGCAGACGTTGACCGGAACGACCGGTCCCGCGAGGCGATCGACGACCGTGGTGGAGCGGCTCACGACCGCTGTTCTCCGTCGCCGGCGGCCCGGTAGTGAAACAGCATGCGCACCGGCTCCTCGATCTCCCACGCGCAACGGCTGCCGGCGCGAATCAGGATCGCCTGCCCGGCGCGGTAGGTGGCGCTGCGGCCATCCTGATCGGTGATGCGAACGCGCCCCAAGACCAGATAGATCGCCTCGTCGCCGGCATATTCGGACCGGAACGAACCGGCCGTGCAGGTCCAGACGGCGATCCAGGTTCGGTCATCGGGAGCGCGGTAGAGGTCCCGTGACGCCGCCCGCGGCCGGCCGGCGATCACCTGCGCGTCCGCAATCGGCCACGGCTCCAGGTCGTCGGTCATCACGTCGAGCACCGGGATCGGCGTTCCCATGGCGCCCATTGTTCACGGCACGGCGCGGAACGGCAAATGAGGCGCCGTGCTATAACGGATGTTCGGATGATGCGGTTTCTCGTCCGGTGGCTGCGGCCGGCATGGCAGCTACTGAGCGAGGCGGTGACCGGCAGGCAGCTCTCGTGCGTCCTGCTGCTTGCCACGCTCGCGGCGCACCTCGTGTGCGCCTCCTATGTCGCCGCCGGCGGGGTGGCGGCCGACCGCCGCGAGGTCTACGTGCCGCTTGCCGCATCCGCGGCGCTGGCGGTGGCGATGTTCGCGATCCGCAGCGTCGTGCGGGTGCGGGCCGCCGCCAGCGCACGAGCCGCTGCGGTCCTGATCGCGATCGCGCTGCTCGATGGACCGCCGGTGTTCGTGCCGGCGCTGCTGGTGGCGCCGCTTCTGATCGAGCCGGTGCTGTACGACGACGATCGCGTCGGCATGGCTCTCTCCGGCGTGATCTTCGCCGCGGCCCTGGCCGTCCTGGGCACGCGGGCGCCGGCCGGCCCGCCGGCGATCGCGCACTACCTGGCGACGTTCGCGTTGGTCGCCGGTCTGCCCGCCGGGCTCGGCTGGGTGGCGGCGTTCCATCGCGAGCGGGTGGTCGAGCTCAGCGCGCGGGTGCGCAGCCTCGACTCCACGATCGGGCGCCTGGCCCGCGCGAATCGGGAGTTCCAGGCATACGCCGGGACGGTCAAGTCGGAGAGCGCCGCCGAGGAGCGCAGCAGGATCACGCGCGAGTTGCACGACACCGTCGGCTACGCGCTGACCAACGTCATCGTCATGATGGATGCGGCGAAGGCGCGGGCGCACGAGGACCCGGAATCCGTCGATTCCCTCCTGGACGACGTGCGCGCTCAGAGCGAACGGGCGCTGAACGACACGCGGCAGATCCTGCACCTGCTGCGATCGGTCGAGCAGTTCGAGCGGAAGGGGATCGATGCGATCTTTCAGCTCACGCGCGCGTTTCAGGACGCGATGGGGCTGTCGGTCGAGCTGCACGCCGGCAACCTGCCGCCGACGTTGGGGCCGCGCATCGATTCGGTGCTGTTCCGCCTCGTCCAGGAGGGTCTGACCAACGCGTTCCGCCACGGAAACGCTTCCCGCGTGCGCATCACCATGTGGCAGGCGGCCGACGAGATCCGCGTCAGCGTGTGGGACGACGGCCGCGGGCTGTCGCCGGACGGCGCCGTCCAGGACGGCATCGGCATGGCCGGCATGCGGGAACGGTTCGCGGAGCTGGGCGGTACGATCGGGGCACGGAACGTCACGGACGGATTCCAGCTCGCCGGTACGATTCCGTACGCGATGGGGGACATCATTGGATCGGATCACGGTTCTGATCGCGGATGATCAGCGGCTGTTCGCCCACGGCATCGACATCATCCTTCGCACCTACGGCAAGAACGAGATAACGGTCGCCGGCATCGCCGAGAACGGCAGGCAGGCGGTTCGCATGGCGGACCGCCTGCAGCCGGACGTCATCCTGATGGACGTCCGCATGCCGGTGATGGACGGCACGGAGGCGACGCGGACGATTCACCGGGCGCACCCGAAGATCAAGATACTGGTCCTCACCACGTTCGACGACGACGACTACGTGTTCAGCGCGCTGGACGCCGGCGCGATCGGCTACGTCCTCAAGAACGTCAAGCCCGACCAGCTCGTCACCGCGATTCGAGCCGTCCACGCCGGCGACTACTTCGTATCGCCGGCGGTCGGCTACAAGCTGGTGCAGCGCGCTCAGGAAGGCGTGCAGATCGGCCGGCGCGGCGCGCGGTACCAGGGGGAGCTCAACTTCATCCAGTCGAAGTTCGAGCGCCTGACCCGCCGGGAGGCCGAGGTCCTCCATCTGCTGCTGCGCGACTTCGACAACCGGGAAATCGCCGAACGCCTGTTCGTCGCCGAGCAGACGGTCCGCAACCACGTCAGCGTCATCTACACCAAGCTCGGCGTGAGCGACCGCACGCACGCGAAACGAGCCGCCAAGAACGCCCTGCGCACGTCGTAGGCGGAACGCCGCAGGCAGTACTCCCGTACTACCTGCGCGACAACGTGACCCGGGTACCATGGCCGCCGCCGCGCACGCGCCTATGATGCGCGCGCGGTGGCGGTCATGCTCACGACCAAGAAGGATGGAGCGGCCTCCGCCCCCGGTCGGCCCTCCGCGTATGGCAGAACGGCGCCGGCGCTTGCCGCGGCGGGCCTCGGCGCGCGGCTTGCGCGTTACAAGTACTTCTACGTCCTGCTGCTACCGGCGATTCTCTTCTACTTCGTCTTCAACTACATCCCGATGTACGGGATCGTCCTGGCGTTCAAGCACTACCGGTTCAACACCCCCAGCGCGCTCGGCAACCTGCCGCTGATCAGCTATATCGGCCAGTTCATGAACATGGAGTGGGTCGGCCTGCAGTGGTTCGAGATGCTGGGGAGCCGGCCGGACTTCTGGCGAGCCTTCACCAATACGTTGCTCATCAGCTTCTACCGCATCCTGTTCGGGTTCCCCGCGCCGATCATCCTGGCGCTGTTGATGAACGAAGTGCAGCGCGACGGCGTCAAGCGCGTATATCAGACCGTCTACACCTTTCCGCACTTCCTCTCGTGGGTGCTGATCGCCGGCGTGCTGTTCGGGATACTCAGCACCAATGGCGCTCTCAACCAGCTGATCGTGAAGCTCGGCGGTGACCGGACCCAGTTTCTGACCGACACCTCCCTGTTCCGGGGCCTGCTGGTGAGCACGGAGATATGGAAGAGCGTCGGCTGGGGATCGATCATCTTCCTGGCGGCGATCGCCGGCATCGATCCGCAGCTCTACGAGGCGGCGACGATCGACGGCGCCGGCCGCTGGAAGAGCCTGCTCCACGTGACCTGGCCCGGCATCACCACGACCGCCGTCATCCTCCTGATCCTGCAGGTGGGAAACATCCTCAACGCGGGGTTCGATCAGGTCCTCAACATGATGAACCCGGCCGTGTATGAGGTCGGCGACATCATCGATACGTATGTCTTCAGAATGTCGTTCTGGGACCCCAAGAACTTCGGCTTCACCACCGCCGTGGGCCTGTTCAAGTCGGTCATCAACTTCGCGCTCCTGGTGGCCGCCAACTGGGGCGCCCGCCTGCTTGGCCAGCAAGGGCTGTTTTAGGCGATCCCGTGTCGGACCGGCTGATCGACGTCGACCGCCAGACCCTTGCCGGTTCGTTGCGGCAACGGAGCCGGGCGTACGCCAGCCGACGGAGCGCCGGCGGACGCGCCGCCGACATCGTCATTCACGGCGTGCTGCTGGTGGTTCTGGTGCTCACGGTCGCGCCGTTCTACTACATGGTGGTGCTGTCGTTCGCCCGCTTCGAGGACGTCGCCGGCGGCGCCTTCTACCTCATTCCCAAACACATCGACTTCGCCTCCTACAAGCTGATTCTGGAGGACGACACGATGCTGCGCGCGTTTCTGGTCAGCACCGTCGTCACCGTCATCGGCACCGCCGTGAGCATGCTGGTCACCACCTCGGCGGCTTACGCGCTCTCCAAGAAGGGCCTGCCCGGCCGCAACGCGATCTTCACCTACATCATCGTCACCATGTTCTTCTCCGGCGGCCTCATCCCCCTGTACCTGGTGATGAAGGACCTCGGGTTCGTCGACAGCTACCTGGTGATGATCATTCCGCTGTCCCTCAACACCTTCTTTCTGATCCTCATGAAAAACTACTTTCTGACCATTCCCGAATCCCTGGAGGAGTCGGCGAAGATCGACGGCGCGAACGACATCCTCATCATGTTCCGGATCGTGATCCCCATCGCCGCGCCGATCATGGCGACCATTTCGCTCTTCTACGCGGTCGCCTACTGGAACGATTGGTGGTTCCCGATGCTCTTTCTGCAGGACCCCGACAAGTACCCGCTGCAGCTCCTGCTGCGGAAGATCGTCATCGAACAGGAGATGGCGAACCGGCTGGACCGGGTGTCGGTGATGTTCGGCAGACACTACTACCGGCTGTCCGTGCAGATGGCCACGGTCGCGATCGCGACCCTGCCTATCCTCCTCGTGTATCCCTTCGTGCAGAAGTACTTTGCCAGAGGGATCATGATCGGTGCGATCAAGGCATGACAAATGGACCTTATCCGGGCGCATGCCCGGCAAACATAAGGCAGGAGGTTACGATGAGAGGACTCATCAGGACGCCGGCGATGGTATTCGCCGCGCTGCTGGTAGTCGCGACGTTCGGCTTCGCGGAAGGCACCGAAGAGCAGGCTTCCGGGGAGCGTATCGAGGTCACCCTGGGGAGCATCAACATCGGTGCGGCGTTCCCGGAGGGAGTCGACGATCCGATGCGCGACTACCTCGAGGAGAGGTTCAACATGACCCTCACGCCGAAGGACTACAACTGGGGAGACCTGGAAACCAAGATCAACACCTGGGCGGCCTCGGCGACGCTTCCGGACGTGTTCTTCCTCGCCCACATCGGCACCGGCCGGTACTTTCAATGGATCCAGGACGGCGTGGTCCGGGCTCTGCCGGAAGACCTTTCGGCGTGGCCGGACCTGCAGTGGACGATCGAAAACACCGGCGTGCGGGAGTATGACGTGGACGGCCGGACCTACGCGCTGCCGAGGGGGGGGGCGAGGGTCCTTCCTGCCAGCCACCCGGCGTTGGCGACCTCGAACCTGTCCTGGGGGGGCCGGACCCTGTTCGTGCGGAAGGACTGGATGGAGAAGCTCGGCATCGACGACCCACAGACCGCCGAGGAATTCATCGAGATGTGCGTCCGGTTCGCCACCGAAGATCCGGACGGAAACGGCCAGGACGACACCATGGGCTTCACCCTGCGGGCGATCTGGCCCTTCCACAGCCAGACGTTCGGCTATGGATTCACCGACGGGGCGTGGATCAAGGTGGGCGACGAGTACCACCTGGGTCACACCACCAGAGCGGCGTTCGAGCTGTTCAGCTTCCTGCGCGAGCTCTATCAGCGCGGCGGCCTTGACCCGGACTTCGTGTTGAACACGGGCGGCTTCGATTCGGTGGATCTGTTCGCGACCGACAAGGCGGGGCTGACCAACTTCCAGTCGGTGCCCGTGCATTACAACGGGTTCGTGGACCGCTGGAATCAGTTCAATCCGGACCGGCCCTTCTTCGACCACGTGAAGGTCCTGCGGCCCTTCCCGGTCGACGGTTACGACGTTCACGCCATAGGGCGCGCCGGCGAGACCGGGTTCTGGTCGGAGAGCTACGTCGCCGGCACCGTCGACGACGAGAAGATGAGCCGCATCCTGGACCTCTACGACTATCTCTACAGCCAGGAAGGCATCATGACGGTCATGTTCGGGGTCGAGGGAGAGGACTACCGGATGGATGGCGCCGACATCGTGCCCCTGAAGACCGACGATGAGGGCAACCCGTTGCTGGCCAGCGATCTCTACCCGATCATGAGCGCGGCCGGCGGCTTCTCCTACCTGGCCAACTGGCCCGAAGACGCGGTGCAGTACGTCAATCCGAAGTTCCCGGCGGAGGTGCGCGACGCCTCCATCGCCGAGGTCGAGTGGTTTCACTCGGTCGGCGGCAAGGACACGCCGGCGATTCCCGCCGTGCAGGCGATCGACGTTCCCGAAAAGCAGAACCTGACCATCGACGTCGGCGCCTCCTGGGCCCGATTCATCCTGGATGACTCCGGGAAGTCGGACGAAGAGCTCTATCAGGAGATGGTCGCCGAGTGGAACGCCAACGGCTATCAGGCGGCGGTCGACGCGATCACCGCCAAGGCGAAGGAGATGGGCCTCTAGCCCGATTCCGTTTGCCGTGGGCCGTACCACCGCCGTACGGTGGTGCGGCCCGCTTGGCGCCGTGGAGCGATCCGATCCCCTGCTCCACGTCATGCCTGCGAACTGTTGCCGCCCGGTGCCGCACGGCTATGGAGATGACGGCGCGGCGCCTGCCGGCTCGCAGGCCAGATCGAACACCGTGTCGGTCATCCAGCGCTTGAAGCTGTCATTGTCCATGAACTGCTTGAAGAGCTGGGTGTCGTCGCGCATCACCGCGGTCATCACCCGCAGCAGCGCCCGGTCGTGCTCGATGCGGGCGTTCTGCCGGTCGGAGTTCCGCTGCGCGTTGCGGAAGGCGGTGTCCGCGGCCACGCGGGCGGGAATCGTTTCGGTGATGAGTTGCCGCACGTGGTCGGCGTCTTCCCACTGGATGTCGCCGAAGTGCTCGTTGAAGGCGCGCAGGATGTTGGACAGCCGGTCCAGCTCCGGTTCGGGCCGGTAGCCGCCGCCGGCGGCCGGCACCGGCTCGATGGCGGCGTCCTGGTCCGGCAGCAGGATCCGCTGCAGCGCCTGCTTCTCGGCCCGGTAGCTGTCGAGGTCGATGGCGTCGAGGATGCCCTTGGCGAGGTCGTCTTCCGCGGGCGCCGGCAGCTTCGGGACCAGGAAGTTGAGGAAGATCGAGCGCTTCTCCCAGCCGGCGTTGGTGTACCGCAGGACGGCCGACAGAAAGGCGTAGGTGCGGATGAACCCCTTGGCGTTGCCCTTGAACGCGACCTGCCCGTCCTCGTCCAGATCGCGCCGGTAGACCGCCGCGCAGGCGTCGAGGATCGGATCGAGCCGGTCGCGCTCGGCGCCGCTCAGGTAGCGCCGCACGAACTCCTCGATCTGCTCCCCGGAATAGACCTGGGCGCGGTCCAGATCGGCCTGCAGATCGTGCAGCCGGTCGGGGTCGGTCTCGTCGGCCAGGATCGTCGCCCGGTAGAAGTCCGCGAAGGCATCGCGGATGGTGTCGGCGTCGTTCAGGAAGTCGAGCACGAAGACGTCGTGCTTGCCGGGATGCGCGCGGTTGAGGCGCGACAGGGTCTGCACCGCCTTGATGCCGGACAGCGTCTTGTCCACGTACATCGTATGCAGCAGCGGCTCGTCGTAGCCGGTCTGGAACTTGTCCGCGCACACCAGGAAGCGGTAGGGCTCCTCCCGGAATTGGTCGGCGATCTGCGCGGAGGGCAGGCCGTTCAGCGACGCCTCGGTGACCCTGGCGCCGCCGAAGTCGTGCTCACCGGAGAAGGCGGCCAGTGCCCGGTACGGGCTCTTGCGCTCCTCGAGATAGGCGCGGATGGCGTAGAAGTACTGGATCGCGCGCTCGATGCCGCCGGTGACCACCATCGCCCGCGCCGCGCCGCCGATCTTGTGCTGCGCCAGCACCTGGTCGTGGAAGTGGTCGATCATGATCTCGGCCTTGAGGCGGATCGCGTGGTCGCTGCCCTCCACGAAGCGGCGCAGTTTCTTCTGCGCCTTGCCGGCGTCGAACTCCGGGTCGTCGGCCACCGTCTTGGTGAGCCGGTAGTAGCTGGCGACCGGCGTGTAGTGGGCCAGCACGTCGAGGATGAACCCCTCCTGGATCGCCTGTTTCATGGTGTAGCCGTGGAAGGCGTGATGCCGAACGGCGCCGTCCGGCTGCGGGTCGGGAGCGCCGAAGATTTCCAGCGTCTTGTTCTTGGGCGTCGCGGTGAACGCGAAGTAGCTGGCGCTGGGGAGCAGCCGGCGCGACTCCATCAGGCGGTTGATCCGGTCCTCGAAGGTCTCCTCCTCGCCCACCTCGCCGGCCTCCGAGAGCGCCTGCGTCATGGCCGCGCTGGTGCGGCCGCCCTGGCTGGAGTGCGCCTCGTCGATGATGATCGCGAACCGCCGCCGGCGCTGCTCATTGCCGATCTCGTCGAGGATGAACGGAAACTTCTGGACCGTGGAGATGATGATCTTCTTGCCGCTCTCGATGAAGCGGCGCAGGTCGCCCGAGCGGTCGGCGTGACCGACGGTCGCCCCGACCTGGGCGTATTGGCGGATCGTGTCGCGGATCTGCCGGTCGAGGATGCGCCGGTCGGTGACCACGATGATCGAGTCGAAGACCGGCGCGCCGTTCCGCGCCAGCCCGATCAGTTGGTGGGCCAGCCACGCGATGGAGTTGCTCTTACCGCTGCCGGCCGAGTGCTGGATCAGGTAGCGCCGTCCCGCGCCGTTGGTGGCGGCGTCGGCCAGCAGGCGGCGCACCACGTCGAGCTGATGGTAGCGCGGCCAGATCTGGGTCCGTTTCGTGCGGCCGGTCTCGACGTCCTTCGATGCCACCACCTGGGCGTAGTTTTCCAGGATGTCGGTCAGGCTCCGGCGGGGCAGCACCTCGCGCCACAGGTAGTCGATCGCCAGACCGTTGGGGTTGGGCGGGTTGCCGGCGCCGTCGTTCCAGCCGCGGTTGAAGGGCAGGAACCAGGACGCCTTGCCGGTCAGGTGGGTGCAGAAGCGCACCTCGCGCTCGTCGGCCGCGAAGTGCGCGACGCAGCGGCCGAACTCGAAGAGCCGCTCGCGCGGGTCGCGGTCCTGCCGGTACTGGAGGACCGCGTCGGCCACGGTCTGCTTGGTAAGGCTGTTCTTCAACTCGAAGGTGAAGACCGGCAGGCCGTTGATGAACAGTCCGATGTCGAGCGCCCGCTGCGCCACGGCGCGGCTGTAGCGGAGCTGGCGGGTGACGGTGAAGCGGTTCAGTTCGAACCGTTCCGTCGCCCGCCGGTTGCCGGGCGACGGCGTGCCGTAGAAGAGGTCCAGGTGGCGCGCGCCGTGCTTGACGCCGTGGCGCAGTACGTCGATGGTGCCGCGCTTGCCGATCTCGCCCTGCAGGCGAGCCAGGAAGCGGCGCCGCGTCGGGCCGCCGGCGGAAAGCTCCAGCGCCGCGGCGGCCTCCGGCTGCGTAGCATGCAGGAAGGCGGCGAGCTGCGCCAGATCGACGCAGTGTTCGCGGTCGTAGTCGTGGAAGTTGCCGGCGCTCCACCCCACCCCGCCGTACCCGGCGGGCGGCTCGCCGATCGTCCCCTCCGCCGGCGGATCGCACGGGTGCCCGGCCAGCCCCATGCAGACCGACCGTTCGAGCCCCCGTTCGGACGTATCGGTGGAGCTACCCATCTGTCGTCTCCACCGGATACTCAGTCTGCGTGTCTACCTCCAATCCGATTACTCTTATCAACCGCGGCGTACCACCAACCTGCTCATAGCGACCATGCACGCGAACTTCCCTATCCAATAGAGCACGCTCGTTCTTGACTTCCGCATCTGTATATATGCATCGTATCGAACCCCCATCGATCTCCCTGACATGTCGGATCTCGAATCTCCTGGCATCCAGGTCGATCGCACGAACGGTACCGGAAAAGGTTGCGGTATCGCCTCCTGGTTTAACGGCATGCGCCACAGCTCTGAGAAGAACTTTCCGCGATTCAGCGGTAAGCGGCATCACGTCTTTGTCCGAAATAGTCGGCTCATAGAGTACTAATTCATCCACTTTGCTCCGAGTCGATGGTGCGAGCCTGCTCGCGGCTACCAAGACCGCATCACGAACGGCCGGATCTGGCATCTCCTCCTCTATCGAGTCATCGACATGGTCGGAGCGCACGTACTGAGCGACTACCGCAATGCGCCTCATCGAGTCCCTGACCGAATCCAGAACCGGGTCCGGCAGAGCAAGGAATCCCTGACCATCAGCATCGCCGTCCCCATTCGAAGGGATCGATATACCGATGACAAGGCTTCCCTTGACCAACCCTGTCAGCAAGGGGTCGAGTCTGTCCGGCCAGGGCACGTCGCTATTGAGGCCAGCTATCGCCTTCGCCATGACCTGAATCTGTTTTCTCAGTCCATCAACAACCGATGCAACGATTTTCGTCGGGGCGCTTCCCTCTGCAATCGACTTTCCTGTAAAACGCGCCACAAGGTCCGACGAATCAATGAGCTGAGCAAGCGGAAACTCCTCCTGGTAGAGTTGACTCAGCAGGTCATAGTACGGACGCTCCAACTTATCCGTACGAATATCATTTCTCAGTGCCAAGCTTCGTGCGGACGCTATCTGATCATGAATGATCCGCGCCTTCTTCTCTACCAGATCGACCCACGAATCAGTCATCGTGTACCCTCAGTATACCCTGCAGTTGCTGGTCGTCAATCCCCAGGAGCGCGAAACGAGGCAGCGATACGCGACGTGATTCGTCCGTGTCGACGGCCGCGTCGTCATGCCGCATTGCTCAAAATGGCGGCGAACTCCTCCGGCCGCGACCAGTATGACACGGTCGAGACCGATTCGATCAACCGAAAGTCCTCGTCAGTCCACACGTCGAACGTATCGTCGAACAGCGAGACAAACGTCAGAGCGTTCGGGCCTCCGGTGAAGTGATGCAGATCGTACCAGGCGGCCAGCACCTGCTCGGACACTCGGTGCGCTGCCGCCCGATTCATCGTGCTCAGCACTTGAATCAAAGAACTGCGCATCGTCGTCCGAACCTGAAAGTCGACCGTCCATGCACGTCCCGACCGCCCGGTCAGCTTTGGCCGGCGGTCAAAGCCGAACTCGCGCTCCGTCAGGAAGTCCGCCACCTCGTCGGTGATGCACTGCACTGTCTGCGTTCGGAACGTGAACCACAGGTCGGATACGCGCAGCGCCGCCTGCGCCACCCGATTGATGACCTGAGGCAACTGGTCGCCGCTCCGGCACGTCGCCTGCAGCATCCCGCGGTAGAACTCCGTTCCATGTGTCACACACGTGTCTTCGATAAGCCGATTCTGCTTCGGTGATCGACGCGAAGCAACCGACTGCATGCGAAGCCAGCCCGTGGTCTCCGCAAGATCGCTGACCGTCACCACGTCGCCCTCGGCCCTGCAGAACAGATCGATGTTGTCTCCGTCCGGATACAGGAACGGCGTACGAATTCGTAAGTAGTCTCCCTGTTCCGAGCACGTGAACAACAAGCCAGTCTCTCGTTGCAGCTTTCGGCACAACTGGTTTACGTCCACAGCGTCAACTCCTTCTGTATTGCCGGCGGTTCCATGCCGCTGTCGTGGCGAATACCGGCTTCGGTACAGAACTCCCTCCAGACCTTTACCGGATCTGCAACCGGCGCCTCTATGTCGTCAGGCACATACGCGTTCTTGTCTGCGTAACGCTCCGACCACCTGTGCTTGTGCTTCTCTCCTACCTGATCGCACCCCGGATTATGATGATCCTTGCCCAAATCAAGGCCGTAGATGCGTCCTGATGTTTTCAGAATAAGCGCGTAGCTCAACGTTCCAGCGGCGGAGTTATATCGACCGTTGATGAACAGCGGCCAACCGCCCGCCGACTCGACTTCCACGCGAAACTCACGCGCCGGCGAATGATCCTCGTCCTCCATCCAGATAATCGGCCCCGTAATGCGTTTCGTGTCATCTTTCATGATGGATTCGAACTCGGCGTCAGTGAGACGCAATCTCGTTCTCGATCTACCTGTCGAGGCATCTGACATCTAACTACATTCTCCTCTGACGTCGGGCAAATCAGCGGCCATGCCGACGTTGAGTCTACCGGTCACGACATCAGCGATCAGACGACTGCGGTAGTCGCTCAGCAGCATCATTTGGTGACGGGTGCGGTGAATCGCGGCGGTGATCTTCTCAATCGCACTGTCGAGGTAGCGGACGATGGCCGCTTGTTCGGCGATTGATGGAAGCGGTAGCGGACAGTTGGCATACTTCTCGCCGTTTACGTTTTCGATGGTCGAAGTTATCGCTTTCACCCGCAAGAACTCGACGAAGGATCGTGTCTTCGTGAACAAGAATACGTATTTGGAAAGAACGTCTGAAGCCAGAACGAATCGGACCAGATAGCCAGCGTACGAGCATGGACCGTGTTTCTTGCCATCATAGAGAAAAGAACGACCAATAGTACCACTTCGGGAAATTAGCAGGTCACCGTCAGCTAGCCTATAATCACGGACCATATAACATGGAAGAAAGACTCCGCCGACTTTCAATCCACCATCATCCATTACATCCGTCGTCCTCAAGAAACGTACGCCGGCCTGTGTATAGGAAGCTGCGGGTATATTGGCACCATAGAGTGCAGACCGAGAACAAACCTGCTTCAATCTACGGACATCCCAGCGATCTGGTACGTCTCCTAGCCATTCCACACCGGATGGCTTGTAGGCCGGGTACGGCTTGCCGGTTCTGACGTCGATCTGTCCGGTAACGGCTTGGTGAATGATGGTCTGCTTCTGCTCCTCGAGCAGTGCAATCAACTCCTGTTTGGCTCTGATGTAGCGCTGGATGTGGCGGTCAGCATGGTCGAGGAAGTGGGCGATGGAGGCCTGTTCGGGTAGTGGTGGAAGGGGTATCCTGACCGCCTTGATTGCGTTGTGTGTCAGCCCGAACCGAGTGACCCCGTTTGCATGTACATGCAACTGACTCGCGACAGCCGTACTCTGCAGAGCACGAAACAGATAACCAGGGTGGGTACATTCGAGATATGGACGAAGTAATGCCAGATGGTAGCCACTGACTACTCCTGGGTCGGTTTCCTCAACAAGAGCGGGAACACCTATGTCGTTCCAAGCCTCGGAGTCCTTCGTGATCAGCACGTCTCCGGATCGCAGGCCAAGGCGTTCGATCTCGACCTCGGTAGCGGTCGCGTGCATGAACGGCAATCCCGGCCTGATGCGGTCATTCTTGTAGACGTCGACATAGTTGCAGAGACGGACTTTGGTTTCGTTTTCGCGTGAGTACTTGTCTACGTTGCTTACGCGCATATCAGCCACGTTCCTCAGGCGCCAAACATTCCAATGAGCAGGCACTTTACCCAGCCACTTCACCCCTGAGTCCTTCATGTTCGGATAGGGCTTGAGGTTGGCGGTCATGGATTTCAGAATGCCGTGATCAGACATCTTCACCTGCGGTGCCCAGGAGCTCGGCGAGCAGCCCTTCGGTCTCCTGCTCGACCGCCAGGATGTCGGCGCGGATTTGCTCCAGCGTGCGCAGCGGCTTCGGTTGGTAGAAGGAGCGGGTGAAGCTGATTTCGTAGCCGATCTTCACGCTGTCCGGCTGATACCAGGCGTCCGCCGCGTAGGGCAGCACCTCGCGCCGCAGGAACGCTTCGATGCCGCCGACCTCCTGCAGCGGCACCTGTTCGGTGTCGCGCAGGTCGGGGTCCGGCTCGTACTCGACCACCGCAGGCCGGCCCTGGACGGTGGCCGCGAACCGGCCGTGCAGCGGATCGGCGGCCGTACCCCGCGAGTGGACCTTCCTGATCACCGCCGGCGCGCGCGCGCGCCGTTCGCCGCTCTCCTTGAGCTTCTTGATCTCCGCCGCCTTGTGGGCGCGGTCGGGATCGGCCCCGGCAATGCGCAGCGGGCGTTCCACCGTCACCTTGTAGTAGCCGAACGCGGCGTTGTCGAAGATCCGGCTCTGCTCGCTCTCCCCGAACGCCTGAAACGTCTTGCAGATGCGGCCGATGTCCTCCTCGCCCAGCTCGCAGGTCTTCTTCCCCAGGTTCTTGCGCAGCGGCCGGTGCCAGCCGGTCGCGTCGATCAACTGCACCTTGCCGCGCCGGTGCTCCGCCTTGCGGTTGCTGAGCACCCACACGTAGGTGGCGATGCCGGTGTTGTAGAACAGGTTGAGCGGCAGCGCCACGATCGCCTCCAACCAGTCGTTCTCGATGATCCAGCGGCGGATGTTGCTCTCGCCCTGTCCGGCGTCGCCCGTGAACAGCGAACTGCCGTTGTGCACCTCGGCGATGCGGCTGCCGAGCGGCGTGCCCTGCTTCATCTTGGCGAGCTTGTTGGCCAGGAACAGCATCTGGCCGTCGCTGGAACGGGTCACCAGGGAGTATTCGGGATCGCCGGCGTGCTCGATCACGAAGCGCGGGTCGCGCATGCCGCTCTTGCCGCCCATGCGCTCCAGGTCGGTCTTCCAGCTCTTGCCGTACGGCGGATTGGAGAGCATGAAGTCGAACTCGCGCGCCGGGAAGGCGTCGTTGGCCAGGGTGGAGTGCTCGGGGCCGCCGACGATGTTGTCGGCCGCGTCGCCTTCGCCCTTCAGCAGCAGGTCGGCCTTGCAGATGGCGTAGGTCTCGGCGTTGATCTCCTGCCCGTACAGGTGGGTGGCGACCTCCTTGCCGTGCTCGGTGGCGAGCTGCCGCAGCGTCTCTTCGGCCACGGTCAACATGCCGCCGGTGCCGCAGGCGCCGTCGTACAGCAGGTAGGTGCCGGAGACGATCCGGTCCGCGACCGGCAGGAAGATCAGCCGGGCCATCAGCGTCACCGCGTCGCGCGGCGTCCAGTGCTCGCCCGCTTCTTCGTTGTTCTCCTCGTTGAAGCGGCGCACCAGTTCCTCGAAGATCGTGCCCATGGCGTGGTTGTCGAGGGGCGGGTGCTTGACCGAGCCGTCGTCCAGGAGCACCGGCGCCGGGCTCAGGTTGACGTCGGGAGAGGTGAGCTTCTCGATCAGCGTGCCCAGCGCGTCGGCGCGGGACAGGCGCGGAATCTGGTTGCGGAACTCGAAGCTGTCGAGGATGTCCTGCACGTTGGGCGAGAAGCCGTCGAGCCACGCCTGGAAGTCGGCGGTGAGCTGCTGGCGGTTGGCGCGGGCGCGCAGGTCGCGCAGGGTGAACCCGGAGGTGTTGTAGAACCCCTGCCCGGCCGCCTGGCGCAGCGCGGCGTCCTGCTCGATCACGCCGGCGTCGTCGAGGGTGGCCTTCATGTCCAGCACCGCCTGCTTGCTGTCTTCGAGCACTGCGTCGAGGCGGCGCAGCACGGTCATCGGCAGGATCACGTCGCGGTACTTGCCGCGCACGTACAGGTCGCGCAGCACGTCGTCGGCGATCCCCCAGATGTAGTTCGCGATCCAGTTCAGGTCGCCGTGGCTCATCCTCATGCTATTCTTCGAAGCCTTGCCAGCGTCATGCGGTACTCCTGCTCCAGATTGACCCAGAACGTCGCCGGGATGCCGAGCACCTTCTCCAGTCCGAGCGCGGTGTGGTCGGTGATCGACTTCTTCCCACGGACGATCTCGTTCACCACCTGCACCGGCCGTCCCAGCCGCGCCGCCAGTTCGGTCTGGCTCATGGCCCGCGCCGCGATCTCGTCGGCAAGCGTCTCCCCGGGCGGAATGGCGAGGTCGGAGTGCCTGCGGTCGGGTTCATCAGTCGTCATAGTGATTGCTTACCTCCCGTATCAGGCCCCATCGAGTGGGCGGCCGTCGAGAAGGGCGGCGTGAGCGGTCCCCTGTTCCGTTATTCATGCAACGGACCATCCCTCCCTGCGACATGCGCCGGTGACGTGCGGTAGAATCGCGGCGTCATGGCTTTCAAGTACACCTTGCAGTGCGATACGTTGCCGTGGGTCGGATACAACGTGCTGGAAGAGCCCGACGTGGTGCTCGGGGCGGCCAGGGAGGCCGGCTACGACGGCGTCGACCTGCCCGGCAATCCGCAGGCGGTGGATGCCGGCGAGTGGCGCAGGCGCGTCGAGGACGCCGGTCTGGCGGTGCCGGAGGTGCTCGCCGCCTGGGGCTACTACCACGCGGGCGAGGAGCGCAATCTGGCCAGCACCGATCCCGCCAAGCGGGCGCGCGCGGTGCAGTACGCCAAGGACACCGTCGATCTGGCGGCGGACCTGGGCGCCAGCTTCACGGAGCTGTGCGCGGCGCAGCCGGCGGTCCCCCAGTTGCCGTTCCCGCTCGAGCCGGTGGAGACGCTGCGCGGCAACTTCCGGCAGTCGATCCGGGAAATCTGCGCCCATGCCGCGCCGCGCGGCATCACCATCCTGCTGGAGCCGCTCAACACCTACGAGGGACTCCCGGAGGTGCTGACCACCCTGTACCAAGCGGTCAACTACGTCGACGAACTGGGGCTCGACAATCTCGGCGTGCAGCCGGACGTGTTCCACATGAACGTCGAGGAGGGATCGATCCCGGACGCGCTGCGCTACGCGGGTTCACGGATCAAGCACTTCCACCTCAACGAGACCAACCACTGCCAGCACGGCACGGGCCACGCCGACTATCAGGAGATCTTCCGCATCCTCAAGGGGATCGGCTACGACGGCTATCTGTGCACGTACATGCCCAAGACCACGCAGGCGGTCCTGCAGAGCGCGCCGGGCAATCCGTTCCTGCCGGAAGGGGCGTCCGCCGGCGGCGGGGCGCGGCCGGACCTGGTCGAGGTCCTGACCGGCCTGCTCGGCTTCCTGCGGGAGACCGAGCGCACGGTCGATCAGTCGCGCGGGTTCTACGAGGCCGGCGGCTTCCGACCTTGAGCAGCGCCCGGCTCACGGAAACCGGCCGAGCACTGGGCGTAAGCCCACGGAAATACCGGATAAGCCATGTCCTTCAGGCGAGGCGTTGACGCCCGAACGACCGCCGCCGATACTGTGGTCCAGGGCGCTCCTCGCTGGAAGCGCGGCAGCGTGCCATGGAACTGACAGGATTTCTCGAGGAGGAGAGCTATGGAAACGGCGCAGGACATGCAGGCGCAGATCGTCGGCAAGGCGACCGAGGACGCGGATTTTCGGGCCCGGCTGCTCAGCGATCCGAAGGGAGCGATCAACCAGGAGTTGGGCGTCGCCATTCCGGCGTCCATGGCGATCGAGGTTCACGAAGATAGCGACACGACCGTGCATCTGATTCTTCCCCCCGGCAGTCGGCTGAGCCAAAGCGATCTGCAAACGGTCGCCGGCGGAGGCATGGGTAGGGATACCAGGAACAACGATCTGCCCTGGTACGATATCAGGAACTGGTGACGGTAGCCGCTTACTCCGGGCCGGACGATGTTCCGGGTCGTCCCGGCGATCGACAGATGCGAAAGCCGTCGGCAAGCATGGTGCCCTGATCGATGACGAAGCCGGGCTCGCAGTACACCTCGATCGCGTTCGGGGCGCGGTGCCAGGAGGCTGACGTGCGACCGTCGACCGGCGCGGTGGGCGATGCCTACGACAACGCGCTGTGCGAGAGCTTCTTCGCGACCCCGGAGTGCGAGTTGCTGGATCGTCACCGCTTTCGCGGCCACGCCGAGGCGCGCTTGGCGGTGTTCGAGTTCATCGAGGGCTTCTACAACCGACGCAGGAGACATTCGGCGCTGGGCTACCGGTCGCCGGTCGCCTTCGAGGCCGCTCAGAGCGGCGTGAGGGCATCCGCATGAGCACTGCCGTGGTGGGGGGGATCGAACATTTCGTTCTCGATCCGCTCATAATCAGTGTCGTTAATGAACCCTGTGTTCTTCAGATGATGCAGTACGGCCCGAACGCCTGCCTGCAGCACGTGTGCTGCTTCTCGTACGCCAGGGACGGTCTCTATCGGGGAGCCTAACCCTGATATTGCACGTTGTACGAGGGGCGGCGGCATCAGCAACATGGCCGCAAAGTCATTTGCGCGCCTTTCTATGTCACGTGGCGCCCAGGGGCCACTTGCTACTGCCAAACGCTGTCCTTCTTCGCGATCGAACAGTACGTGACATAGTTCGTGGGCCAACGTGAATCGGCGGCCGAAAGGATGCTTATTGCGGTCGTGTCTCTCGTTGATCGCTATGGCGGGGCGATGGTGCGGTCCGGCAATGGAAATCCCGCGTATGTTGTCAACCGAAAGTTCCAGTGAAATGACCTCGATATCCAGGTTTTTGATAATTTCCTCGATGTCGACAGTTCCTAGCGTGAAGTCGGTGGTAAGATGTTCGTGAAAGGAGTCGGCAAGTTCATATCCCCTACTCCACGCGGGCGAATCGAGTGTCGAGACGGCTACAGGACGGCATATTTTTGTCACCGTTTCAGACTCACCATCAGATGAGGAAAGCTCAACCATCGTCTTTGCGAGTATCACTATATCCTCACGCCCGACGTCCGGTGCAACGGAACCGAACATCAACGCCGCTTGACACGAACCGGCGATGACGAGTGGTGAAGGGGCCGAAATCGACAGCACTGGACGCGAGGCAGGGCCGAATTCGGACAAGATGTTCTTTACGCCGTGCCATCTGCTATTTACTGATCCTTCATCCGAACCTAGACCGGCCAGCCACATAAGCCGCCGATCTTCCGAATTTGAGTCTTGGAGGGATTTGATCAGCTTTTTGATTCGAGAAGACTCGGGGGCCAGTGACAGAAGGTAGTCGCCCGCGTTCGACAACACCTCATGCAACGGTTCGGCCACCTTTCTCGGCGCCAGCCTGCTGACTCCCTGTACCGACTCCAGGAAACTGAAGTGATCGGGCATTCCGGCGCTGCGTGCCGGTCCCCATGAGACCTCGACGGAGTCCCGGAAGCGCCTCAATACAATATCGGGGAACAGACCGCCTTCGCTCGCCGAACGAAGCGCGTGCCTAGTCCACCACCGTTGCCATTCGCTTTCCCATGCGGACACTTTCTCGTCATCGTTTTCGATGGCCGGCGGCGGAAACCGCGTGGAGCGCAAAGACTCCCAGCCGGTTTCGTGTTCGTTCTGCACCGGAAGGCGTTCTTCGTGAAGCAGAGGATCCCAATTATGGACCAACCACTCGATCAGCGGAAGGAGGTACCAGTGGACCGAATCGACTTGACCATTGTCCTCCTTATGGGAGCACAGATTCCGACCTTCGATCCAGATCTGAAAGCTTCCCCAGGAGACGCCAACTTCGGGATCGATCCCTCGACCATCATCGGGATCATCGGAAAATCCCATTTTCAGCGCGAACACGCTCGTGTCGCCGGCAAGTCTTTCCCATCGAACAGCCATGTTACCGATTCAATCCCAGTGTCTTCGCACGTCCCGTCTTTGCATACGTCCTTGTTTCAGCCAACACCGGCGCAGGACGTCAGGAACTTCAATCCAGCCGACTGGATAACCATGCCACTTGTGGGTGTCATGCTGCTGTGCGCAGTACGCCCTGCCTTCGTGTACGGCATAACGTTTCTTGCCTACCGGTACGCTATCCTTAAGCAGCTGTGTCGCTATCCGTTGATCGAGGTTCTTCGGACAGAGCGACCCGCGCCGCCCCGGTTGCCACGGCTCCTTGTGCTTAGGATTTCCCTCATAGCGCATGACTATCCAGCTCGATCCGAACCGAGCACCCATCAATCGTAACCGCGGCTGGGCGATCCATCAAGCATCGATGTGAAGCTTGGACGCTCCGGCCGCCGGTCGGCGGAGTGGGTGGCACAGCCGCGGTCACCCGGGACGGTGGGCGAGCAGGTGGTCAAGGCGCTGGCGCATGCGCTGCCAGTGGCTGCCGGGCCAGGTGGTGTTCATGCAGAGCGCACGTAGCGGCCGTCCCGCCTCCGATTTGCGCTCCTGATACTGGTAGTCGGTGAAGTCCATGTGCCATTCCTGCCGGTAGGCGCGCGGGTTCAGGTGCGCGCGCAGCGAGCGGAGCTGACATTGCCTGCCCAGGATCGCCTGGAGATACGGCGCGACGCTCGGGTGGACGACCAAACAGCCGAGAGCGCCCAGGCGCCAGCTTCAACAGGCTCTCGAACGCGACGTTGCCGACCGAGTTGTCGATCTCGTTCAGGCCGCGGGCGATGCAGGCGGTAGAGCGTCTCCTTCCACCACGCCACGGCTTCCGCATCGAGCGCGCCCGGCACGAGCAGGAAGCCGTCGCTCTCCAAACCCGCCAGACCCGCCGGAGCCGCCCCTTCCACCATCGCCGATCCTCTGAAGCCGTACGATCCCGCGCATCGGCCCCGAACGCAAGTGCCGTATGACGCCCATGAGCGCCGGCCGCGTTCGCCTGGTCCGGCCCCGGATCAGCGCGTAGACGGCGGCGTGAGCGGACCCCACACCATCAGGTGCCGGTGTCCGACACCTGCTCGACGCGCAGGTGCGCCAAGCCCGCCGCGTCGAGCAGTGCGGCGACCTCCTCCGGGCGGTAGGCGGCCAGCAGCGAGTTATGGAAGTCGCGCCGCAGCACCTCGGCCTCGTCCGCCGCGTAGGCGTTCACCGTCGCCGCGGCATCCTCCGGCGTGTCCGGGCGCAGCAGATCCATGACGAACAGATGCGCGCGCGGCGACAGCCGCTCAATCCACGTGTGTCCCTGCATTGCGACGTGGAGACGGCCGGCGAGCTGACGCGCGGTCAGACCGTCGCCGACGTTCGCCAGAACTTCCGCTGGCGGCACCTGCCGGAACTGCGGGCCGCGCGCGACGCCGACTTTCCCGCGCTCCGCGCCTTCATCCTGGACGCGCTCTGTTCCGGCCACCCGCGGCCGGCGGCCGCATGGGAGTGAGGAGCCTGCCGGTGGCTGATCATCGGTTCGGTCCGACCGTCGAGTCGCCGCGCTCGTCCAGCCAGTCGTACAGGGCCCTGTTGGACTCCCAGTCGAGGTCGAGCATGCAGGTGCCCAGGATGACGACCCCGTAGACCCGCCGCTCGCGGATCATCTCCTCGCATACGTCGAGCTGGCGGCGCATGCCGGCGTAGGACAGCTTCCGCTGGTTGCCGAAGTCATAGACGTAGATGCACGTCAGCAGCGGCTTGCCGCCGGTCAGCCGGCCCAGGCGCTCGGCGTAGCCCTTCTGCCGGTCGATGTTCGCGGCGTGCCAGAGCGGATTCAGGAAGCCGGCGAAGTACGGCAGCAGCGGAAGCTGGCGGTCGTCTTCGAGCGACATCTCATAGAACGTGGCCATCAGCGGCAACTGCGGCGGGCGCGCGGCGTTCTCGAACTGCAGGTCGGCCAGGTGCTTCGGAGTCACGCCGCCCGCGACGGTGCCGGTGCTGAAATCGTCGAGCAGGAACGACTCGATTCGCGGGTCCTCGGCGGCGAGCTCCTTGGCCTGCAGCAGGGCGCTCAGGGCCCTGTCGTAGTCGACCGGAGTCTTGCCGTCCACCGCCGAGTGCATCGCCCACTTGGCGATGATCCGCTTGGCCGCCGGAAGCCCGGTCATCGTCTCTCTGGTCAGCGGCAGGCCCCCGGCGATGAGCACGTTGCGAATCCCCGTCCGCTCGATCGCCTGCTGCGCCGTCAGCGTCGACGGCTCGTCCCAGAACGGATACGCCTTGAGCTCCTGCAGGGTGTTTACCTTCATGCCCCACAGCCAGAGATGATCGCGTAGCGTCAAGCCGCTCATACGGTAGCCTCCTGCAGATTGAGCAACGTGCGCGCTGCTCGCCTCACGGCCACCATAGCCGGCGAGAGCCCGAACGGTCAACGGGCCGCGGCGGCGGTCGCACCGGCAGCGGCCCGAAGGCCCGGCCGGCGCCGCGTGCTATACTCCGGCGAGCATGGCCAACGGCATCGGTACGGCCGGTGGCGTCCGCGCGCCGTCCTCGTCGCTCCGCCGAAAACTGCACCGCTCCCGCTATCTCTATGCGCTGTTCGCGGCGCCCTTCGCGTTCTACGTACTGTTCGAGTACGCCCCCATGTACGGGGTGCTGATCGCGTTCAAGGAGATCAAGGTGTTCCGCGGGCTGGGCGCGATGCTCGCCGCCCCCGGCGTCGGCTTCAAGTACTTCGAGCAGTACCTCTCCGACCCCTATTTCTGGAACTTGGTGCGCAATACCGTGCTGATCCAGGTGCTCGGCCTGGCGGTCGGGTTCCCGGCTCCGATCATCCTGTCGCTGCTGCTCAACGAGGTGCGCGCCGTGGCGTTCAAGCGCGTCATCCAGTCGATCACCTACCTGCCGTATTTCATCTCGCAGGTGGTGATCTGCGGCATGATCGTCAACTTCGTCGCCACCGACGGGGTGGTGAACGACTTCCTGGCCTTCCTGGGCTTGCCGCGCACCTCGTTTCTGGTGCGGCCCGAGTGGTTCCGGCCGATCTACATCGCCAGCGACGTGTGGGAACACGTCGGCTGGGGATCGATCATCTACCTGGCCGCCCTGACCAACGTCGATCCGCAGCTCTATGAGGCCGCCTCTCTCGACGGCGCCGGACGCTTGCGGCAGCTCCGGCACGTCACCTGGCCCGGCATCCTGCCGACCGTCGTCATCCTCTTCATCCTGGCACTGGGGCGGATCATGGAGGTCGACTATCAGAAGATCATCCTGCTCTACACCGGCGCCACCTACGAGACCGCCGACGTCATCTCCACGTTCGTCTATCGCCGCGGCCTGCTCCAGTCCGACTTCTCCTACGCCACCGCCGTGGGGCTGTTCACGTCGGTGATCTGCATCGTGTTCGTGGTCTCGGCGAACCGCATCAGCCGCTCCCTCGGGGAGACCAGCCTGTGGTAAGGTGCCGATGTTCGACTCGACCGACACGGAGAGCATGACCGCGGCGGAGATCGCCGCGCGCCGCCGGATGCTGGAGGTGCTCTCCTATTTCCAGGCGGTGGAGCGCAAGGACTGGCGCTTCGATCATTGCTCGCCGATCATCGGCATCCGCGAGGGGTACCGGATCGTCGGCCGCTACCTGCTGCGCGTCGACGATCTGCGCGCCGGGCGGGAGTTCGACGACGCCGTGGCGCGCGGCGTGTTCTACCTCGACGGCCACAAGCCGGACGACGACAAGCGCACCTACATCCTCCCCAAGGAGGAGCTCTACGTGCCTCCCTACCAGATACCCTTCCGCTGTCTGGTGGCGCGCGACGGCCGCAACCTGCTGATGGCCGGCCGCTGCATGTCGGCCGACCAGCTTGCGCTCTCCTCCGCGCGCGTCACCACGACCTGCGCCATGATGGGTCAGGCGGCCGGCATCGGCGCCGCCCTCGCCGCCGCGCGCGGCACCGACGCCGCCGGCCTCGATCCGCTGGAGGTGCGGCGCGAGGTGGAGCGCCGCGGCGCCCACTTGGCCCTCGACGAGACCCCACCGCCTCCGGCGCCCACGCGCTGATCTACCCCGCGGTACGCGAATGCGCGCTTGGCTTGCTGTCTTTTGTATATACTTGGTATACAAGGTTTGTGCGCGGCGCTCGACCGCACAAGTGAGCACTAGCGGGGCGCCGCCTCCTTGCCGTGGGCCATGTCGCCTTTGAGGCCGCGATAGGTCTGCTCGTCGATCCCCGTCGCGGATTGGATCACCGGCCACTCGACCCCTGCCCGCCGGAACCCTTCGATAGTCTCCAGCCGCCCTTCTTGACGGCCTTCCAGCCGGCCTTCCTGACGCCCTTTCAGCCGGCCCTCCCGGCGCAACATCTCGCCACAGGTCATCAACTCACCTCTCAGCCCCGGCGCCCGGCGGCGCATCTGCTCATCCAGCGCTGGCAGCGTGTCCGCCGGCCCAGTCTCCATAATGTACTCCATGAACGCCTTGACGTAATCCACCCCGCCACGCACCGGCTCCCGCTGCAACTCCGCCAGCAGCGCTGCGATCCGCTCCCGCGCGTCCCACGTCGCCTGCTCGAAGGCGTGCATCATCGCCAGTTGCAGCAGCCGCCCGCGCAGCGCCCCCGCCACCGTCTCCGGCGCCACCCGCGTCTGGTCGAACAGCAGGTGCCGGAAGCGTGGCACCCACGGCTCGTCGCGCAGCGCCGGCGGAAACGACTCCGCCAGTTCTTCCGCGTACCGCCAGCGATGCTTGCCCTGGTAGAACACCAGCGGCAGCACCGGGCGCAGGAACTTCTCGTCGGGGTAGCTCCGGCGCCCAGCCTCCCAGATGCGACAGCAGTAGCGCAACAGGCGCAGCGCCATCCAGCGGTCGGGGCGCGACTGATGCTCGAACAGCACGTAGAGCCACTGCGGCCCCGCCTCGCCGCCGGCGGCGGCGGCACGGCGCACCTCGAACAGCAGGTCGGAGACCGAGCCGCGCAGCTCCTGGTCGACGAACGTGCCCGGCGTCTGGCGCAGGGAGGACCACTGGAAGCGCCGCCGGAGCGGGTCCGGCAGGCGGGCGCGAAGGAAGGCGGCGGCCTCCTCGGTGTCGGAGAACACCAAGCGGAACAGATGATCGTGGGGCTGACGCGTGGGCGGTGCCATCTCTGACCACTACCAACGACGCAGCGTCAGCGGCGCTTGCGTCTCGCCGTGCGGCACGCCGCAGTGCTCTCATCAGCGCCTTGCTGGTGCAGCGCGTCCGTGTTCTCGATGACGTCGCCGTCGTTGTTGAAGATGATGCGAGGCGCGTGGCGCGCCGGGCTACGCCTCCGCGAACGGAAAGGTGCCGGCGTAGCCGAGCGCGTCCAGCGTAAGGTCCGGGGTGCTGACGAAGCGGATGCCCGGATACATCGGATTCTGCTGGTAGTGCAGCACCAGGTTGGCTCGGACGTCGTCCTGCGGGTCGTCCCCGAACTTGGCCCCCTGGTGCGGTACGTGGCTGAAGAACACCACCGCGTCGCCGGCACGCGGATAGAGGTGCGCCTGCGGCTGCTCGTCGCACCACGTCTGGAAGCGGTTGGCGCGATCGTCGGTGTAGTGGACGTAGGGGAGGATCTCGTCGGGGATGCGGCGGTCGACGTAGCCGGTGAGGAACGTGAGCCGCCCTCGCTCCGGCGTATTGTCGGTCAGGTAGAAGGTGGTGTTCATGCAGAGCGCACGCAGCGGCCGTCCCGCCTCCGACTTGCGCTCCTGATACTGGTAGTCGGTGAAGTCCATGTGCCATTCCTGCCGGTAGGCGCGCGGGTTCAGGTGCGCGCGCAGCGAGCGGAGCTGACATTGCCTGCCCAGGATCGCCTGGAGATACGGCGCGACGCTCGGGTGGCCGACCAACAGCCGAGAGCGCCCAGGCGCCAGCTTCAACAGGCTCTCGAACGCGACGTTGCCGACCGAGTTGTCGATCTCGTTCAGGCCGCGGCGATGCAGGCGGTAGAGCGTCTCCTTCCACCACGCCACGGCTTCCGCATCGAGCGCGCCCGGCACGAGCAGGAAGCCGTCGCTCTCCAAACTCGCCAGACCCGCCGGAGCCGCCCCTTCCACCATCGCCGATCCTCTGAAGCCGTACGATCCCGCGCATCGGCCCCAAACGCAAGTGCCGTATGGACGCCCATGAGCGCCGGCCGCGTTCGCCTGGTCCGGCCCGCGGCTCAGGGCGTAGACGGCGGCGTGAGCGGACCCCACACCATCAGGTGCCGGTCCGACACCTGCTCGACGCGCAGGTGCGCCAAGCCCGCCGCGTCGAGCTGTGCGGCGACCTCTTCCGGGCGGTAGGCGGCCAGCAGCGAGTTATGGAAGTCGCGCCGCAGCACCTCGGCCTCGTCCGCCGCGTAGGCGTTCACCGTCGCCGCGGCATCCTCCGGCGTGTCCGGGCGCAGCAGATCCATGACGAACAGATGCGCGCGCGGCGACAGCCAGTCCTTCAGCACTGCCCAGAGATCCGCCGGATCGCGCAGGTGGTGCAGCAGGCTGTTCGACAGGCCCACGTCGTAGCCGCCGATCCGGCGGGGGCGCGGGGGAACGCTGCCGGCGGCGATGCGCATCACGTGGAAGCGGACGCGGTGCGCGGCGGCGGCCGGCGTCGCCTGCCGCGCGTGCTCGATCATCGGCGGCGACCCGTCGATGCCGTCGAAGCTCCAGCGCGGGCGAGCGGCGGCAAGCCCGCGCACGATGTCGCCCGGCCCGCAGCCCAGATCGACGCACGCCGCCGGCGCGACCGGCGCCTGGTCCAGAACCCGGGCACTGAACAGCGCGTTGGGCTCTTCGAAGTCCGCCTGCGCATAGGCGCGCACCTGTTCAGCGCCGGTCATCATCTCAGGCTCCGGAATGCGTTGCATCGCGCTCAATCCTCGAACGGATGGACGAACAGACCGCTGCGCAGCTTCGGCTCGATCCACGTGCTCTTCGGCGGCATGTCCGCGCCGGCATCGGCGACCGCCAGCATCTGGTCGACCGTCGGCGGGAACAGCGAGAACCCCACCGCGGCGTCTCCGGAGTCGACCAGTCGGTCGAGGCGGGCGACGCTGTCGCGCCCGCCTACCGGGATGAACCGGTCGTCCGTACGCGGATCGCCCACGCCGAGCAACGGCGCCAGAACGGTCCGATGCAGCCGCTCCGCATCAAGAGACGCGACCGGGCCGCCGCCGGCCGGCCGCTCCAGGTGAAGCTGGCGCCATCCGGACCGGAGCCGTATCGCGAAGCTGCCGGGCCGCTCCGGCGCCGGTTCCGCCGGCTGCGCCAGCCGGCCCAGCTCGCCCAGACGCCGCAGCAGTTCGTCCTCGCCGTGCGCGCCCAGACCGCGGATCGCCCGGTTGTACGCCAGGATGCGGAGCTCCTCGGCGGGGAAGAGCACCGCCGGGAAGCGCGCCGGCGCTTCGCCGGCCGCAGCCACCCGCGCGGCGGCGGTCGACCGGTGATGACCGTCGGCGACGTAGAGGTGCGGGACCTGCGCGAACGCGGCGACCAACGCCGCCGCGTCCGGCGCGCGCCACACCGCGTGGCGCACCCCGTCCGCGTCGACGGCGGTCAGGAGCGGTTCGCCGCGGACCGAACGGGCCAGCAGCGCGCGCATGCCGGCGGAGGCGCGAAAGGTGAGCAGTACCGGCTCCGCATGGGCGCCCAGCGCGCGCAGGTGGCGCACGCGGTCAAACTCCTGCGCAGCGCGCGTCCGCTCGTGCGTGCGGATCAGGCCGGCGTCGTAGTCGGCGGCGCGCACGCAGGCGGCGACGCCGGTCTGCCGGTGGGCGCCGTCCTCCATCCGGTAGAGATAGAGCGCCGGCGAGGATTCCCGAACCAGCACGCGCCGCTCCTGCAGGCCGATCAGGTTGCGTCGCGCGCGCTCGTAGACCTGCGGGTCGCCGGCGTCGACGCCGTCGGGCAGGTCGACCTCGGCGCGCACCACGTGCAGGAAGTTGCGCCGGTCGCCGCGCGCCAGGGCGACGGCTTCGGCGCGGGTCGGCACGTCGAACGGCGGCGAGACGACGGCCTGCGCCTGGTCCGGCGCGGGCAGCCACGGTCGGAATGGGACGATGGTCACGGACAGGCTCCCATGATGTCCGATCGGCAGGCATCGTAACAGGGGCGATCTCCGGCATAATGGCCGCATCATGAACGACCCATTGCGAATGCTTTCGATCGGCGCCCACCCGGCCGACATCTTCGACCAGTCCGGGGGCACGATGGCCCACCACGCCGCGCGCGGCGACTGGGTCGGCTGCGTCGTGCTGACCCATGGCGCGCGGGTGCACGACCAGGTCATCAGCGAAGAGATGTTCCACCGCGACGCAGTTCCGGAAGCGGACGAGCTGCGGAACACCATGCGGGAGCGCGCCGGCGTCAAGGAGGCGGAGACCCGCGCCGCCTGCGCCGCCCTGGGGGTCGAGCACATCGTGTTCTTCGGTGCCGACGACGCGGTGCTGCTGGTCACCGAGGAGGTCGTGCGGCGGCTGGCGCGCGTGCTGCGCGAGCTCCGCCCCGACGTGGTGCTGACCCACTTCCCCAAGGAAGACGACGGGATCACCAGCCCGCACGCGATCACCGGCCAGATCGTCATGCATGCGCTGCGGCTTGCCGGCAGCGTAGACCCCGGCGACCGCAACCCGCCGCATCGCGCCGCGCAGGTCTTCTACTTCGGCATCGGCGCCGCCGCCACGCGCCACGGCTTGTGGGATCAGACCGGCGGGTACGCCTGCGACGTGTTCGTGGACATCACCGACGTGGCGGAGAAGAAGCTCGCCGCGCTGGACGCGCTGGTCAGCCAGGGCTACGGCGGCGCCTATGCGCGCAAGCGGATAGAGACCTCGGACGGCGCGTTCGGGCTGGCGGGGAACTGCGCCTACGGCGAGGGGTTCATCTCCCACAACCCCACGACCCACTACTACCTGCCGGTCACCGACCACGCCCTGCGCCAAGCGCGCTCCTCCGACCACGAGGTGATGGACGGCTATTCCTTCAAGCTGCCGGTCTGAACGGCGGCGCGCGGCGTCGGCAGCTCCCGGTCAGTACACCTCCGGGACGAAGCGCTGGCTGTCGATCGGCGGCCGGTCCGGATGGGGGTCGATCCGCCGCTCGGGCAGCTCGACCGGTTCGGGCGATTCGTAGCGGTACGGAAACCGGCTCAGCAGGTGGTGGATGCAGTTGAGACGGGCCTTCCGCTTGCTGTCCGATTCGACCACGTACCACGGACACGCTTCGGTATCGGTGCAGGCCATCATCTGATCCTTGGCATGGGAGTAGTCGTCCCACTTGCGGTAGGACTCCATGTCCATGTCGCTGAACTTCCAGCGCTTCGCCGGGCTGTCGAGCCGCTGCCGAAACCGGCGCGCCTGCTCGTCCGGCCCCACGGAGAACCAGTACTTGATCAGGTCGATGCCGTCGCGGACCAGCATGTTCTCGAACTCCGGGCACGATCGCAGAAACTCCTGGTACTGCTGCTCGGTGCAGAACCCCATGACCCGCTCGACGCCCGCCCGGTTGTACCAGCTCCGGTCGAACAGGACGATCTCCCCGGCGGAGGGCAGGTGCGCGACGTAGCGCTGGAAGTACCACTGCGTGCGCTCACGCTCGGTCGGTTTGGCCAGGGCCGCGACCCGGCAGACCCGCGGGTTGAGCGATTCGGTGACGCGCGTGATGGCGCTGCCCTTCCCGGCCGCGTCGCGACCCTCGAAGATCACCGCCACGCGCCGTTCCCGCTGCACGACCCATTCCTGCAGCTTGAACAGCTCGATCTGCAGCCGCCGCAGCTCCTGCCGGTATTTCGCGCGTTTCATCGCGGTATCGGCGTCCCGGATGCGGCGCCGTCGGGGGCGGCCGCGCGGAACTGGCTCCGGTAGAGGTCGCGGTACAGCCCCGGACGCCGAGCCAGCTCCCGGTGGACGCCCCGCTGGACGATGCGGCCCGCGTCGATCACGGCGATCAGGTCGGCCGCCTCCACGGTGCTCAGGCGGTGCGCGACCACGATGCTGGTCCGGTCTCTGAGCAGCTCCTGAAGCCCCTGCTGGATCAACCGCTCGGTGCGCGTGTCGATGCTGGCGGTCGCCTCGTCCAGCATCAGGATGCGCGGGTCGACGATCAGCGCCCGCGCGATCGCCAGCAGTTGCTGCTGGCCGCGGCTCAGGTTGCGCGCCCCTTCGGTGAGCACCGTGTCGTACTCGTCCGGCAATCCGCGGATGAACCGGTCGGCTCTGGCCCGTTCGGCCGCCTCGCGCACCTCCGCGTCGCTCGCCGACAGGCGTCCGTAGCGGATGTTGTCGGCGACGCTGCCGGCGAACAGGTACGGCTCCTGCGTGACCACGCCGAGCACCTGCCGCACCTGGCTGCGGCGGAGTTCGGCGACGTCCCGGCCGTCGAGCAGGATGCGGCCGTCGGTCGGGTCATAGAGGCGCTGCAAGAGCGCCAGGATCGTCGTCTTGCCGGCGCCGGTCGGCCCCACCAGCGCCACCATGGTCCCCGCCTCCACGGTCAGGTCGACGCCGCGGAGCACCGGCGTATCGGGCACGTACGCGAACGAAACGCCACGCAACTCGACCCGCCCCGGACCGCCGGGCAGCGCCGCCGGCGCCGCCGGCTCGGCGGCGACGCGGTCGTCGTCGAGCAGCTCGAAGATGCGCTCCATGCCGGCGATTCCCGATTGGATGTTGGCCCACAGGACCGAGATGGAGCGCATCGGCATGAAGAAGCGGCGCACGTACTGGACGAACGCCACCAGCACGCCGATGGTGACCAGGTCGCGCCCTTCCAGGAAGCCTCCCCAGAGCAGCACCACGGCGATGGCGATCACCGCCAGCACGTCGAGCGTGGGCGCGAACGCGGCGGTGATCGTCTCGGCGGTCACGTTGGCGTCGCGGTTGGCGGCGTTGGCGCGCCGGAACTCGCCGGCGTTGGCCCGCTCGCGGCCGAACGCCTGTATTTCGCGGACGCCGACGATGTTGCGCTCCAGATGCGAGCTCACCTCCCCCATCGTCTGCCGGGTGCGGCGGAAGGCGACGCGAGCCTTGCGCGAGAAGTACCACGTGAGCCACATCATCGCCGGCAGTACGACGAAACTGACCAGCGCCATGCGCCAGCTCAACGCCAGCATCGCGACCAGGATGCCGATCACCTGCAGAAAGCTCTGGAACATGCGGATCGCGCCCATGCGCAACACGCGGTCGACCACGCTGGTATCGTTGGCCATGCGCGACACCAGGTCGCCGGCCTGGATCGAGTCGAAGTAGCCCATCGACAGCACGTGCACCTTGGCGAACACGTCGCGGCGGATGTTCGACAGGATCCCCTGCCCGACGCCGACCATCTGCCAGCGCGCCACGGCGTTGGCTGCCCAGCCGACCACGAACAACGCCAGCGCCACCACCATCGCCGCTGCGACCGCGCGGCGAGCGTCCGGCAGCGGCAGCCCGCCGTTCAGGAAGGCGGCCATGGCGTCGACCGCCACCTGCAGCATGCGCGGCGCGTAGGAGGTGAGCGCTACCTCCACGACGATCAGCAGGGCGATGCCGGCGATCGGCGCCCGAAAGCCGCCCAGGTAGCGTTTGAACCGGCGCAGCGTGCCGCGCCGGTCGCCGGCCTTCTGCAACTCGGCGCCGATCTGCATCGGGCCGGCGGCGCCGGTGAAGCCTCCGAAGGTCAACGGCTCGCCGCCGCCCGATCGTCGACGACCTGATCCTGGACGAGCTGCGACGCGCAGATCTCGACGTACAGGGGGCTCTCCTCTTGCAGCGAGTCGTGGGTGCCGATGGCGGCGACGCGGCCCTGGTCGAGCACGACGATCAGGTCCGCCTCGCGCACGCTGCTGATGCGCTGGGCGATCACGAACGACAGGCGGTTGCGGCGCAGCTCCGCCATCCGTTCCCGTATCTCCGATTCGGTGGCGAAGTCGACGCTGCTGGTGGAGTCGTCCAGGATCAGGATGCGCGGGTCGATCAGCAGCGCGCGGGCGATGGCGATGCGCTGCCGCTGGCCGCCGGACAGCCGGATGCCCCGCTCGCCGACCAGCGCGTCGTAGCCGTCCGGCAGCTCGGCGATGAACTCGTGCGCGGCGGCGGCGCGGGCGACCGCCTCGATATCGGCGTCGGTGGCGTTCGGCTGCCCGTAGCTGATGTTGTGCCGGACGCTCCCGGCCAGCAGCTTGGCGTCCTGCAGGACGATACCGATCTGCCGGCGCAGCGATTCGATCCGCACCGCCCGTACGTCGGCGCCGTCGATCCGCACGCTGCCGGCGGAGACGTCGTAGAAGCGCGGGATCAGCCCCACCAGCGTGCTCTTCCCCGATCCGGTCCCGCCCAGCAGGGCGATCGTCTGGCCCGGCGTGGTCGAGAACGATACGTCCTGCAGGGCGAATGCCCCGGTGCGCGTGTAGCGGAAGGAGACGCGATCGAAGGTGACGAAGCCATCGGCCCGCCGCAGCGGCACCGCGTCCGGGGCGTCGGCGACGTCGGCGTGCGCGTCGAGGATGTCGAGGACGCGCTCAGCGCCGGCGGACGCCTGAGCGACGGCCATCATGATCTGCCCCAGCATCGTCACCGGGAACAACGCCAGCAGCAGGTAGCTCTGCAGCGCGACCAGCTCGCCGATGGAGAGCTGCCTGCCGAGCACCTCCAGGCCGCCGGCCCAGGATATGACGATCGTGCCGATATTGGGGATCGCGAACACCGTAGGTATCGACAACGCAAAGATGCGGCCCGCCTGCACGTTGAGCGCGCGCACCTCGTCGTTCTCCGCCGCGAAGCGCTCGGTCTCGTAGGGCTCGCGGGCGAAGGAGCGAACCACGCGGACGCCCAGGATGTTGTGCTCCAGGCGGCCGTTGAGGATCGCCAGCCGGTCCTGCGCCAGCCGGAACAGCGGCCGCCCCACCCTGCCCATGATCATGAACAACGCCGCGACCCCGCACAGGATCGGCACGAACACGGCGAGCAGCCGCGGATTGGTGGCGGCGATGAAGGCGACGCTGCCGGCCAGCAGCACCACGGCGGTGATGATGTGCAGCAGGCCGGCGCCGATGAACTGCTGCACCAGGTCGACGTCGCTGGTCGATCGCGTCAGGAGCTGTCCGGTCTCCGCCCGATCGTGGAAGCTGAAGGAGAGCCTTTGGATATGGTCGTTGAGGGCATTGCGGATATCGAACGCCGCCCCCTGCGAGATCTGGGCGGCGCGCCGCTGCTGCAGATAGGTGAAGACGGAACGGGCCAACGCCAGGCCCACGACCAGCAGCGCGCCGATCCAGACCACGTTGAAGTCGCGGCCGATGATGCCGCGGTCGACGACCTGTTGGGTGACCATCGGCACGGCCAGGTTGCCGGCCGAACTGATGAGCAGCGCCGCGGTGGCGACCGCGATCGCGCGGCGGTACGGGCGCAGAAACCGCAGGCACCGCGCGAGCGCCCGCGGCGAGCCGGCCCGGGACCGAACGGAGTCGTGGTTCGGTCCGCTTCGCGCCGGTGTCACCGCCGGTGAGGGTATCACGTTTCCGCCCTGGCGGCGGGACGGCGCGATCTCCGTAGACCTCGACCGGACCGGGACCTGCTTGGCGGTCGCCCGGCCGGCGCTCAGCAGCCCGCCGGATCGGCTCCGGCCGCGGCCGGGGAGCTCAGGCCGATCCCCGGTCGGCGTCCGCCAGCGCCGCCCCCAGCACTTCGGCCAGGATGGCCCGCTCGTCCGGCCGGCCGACCGTGACGCGCACGGTGCGGTCGAGCGGCGGCGCCTTCGCCTTGCGTACGAACACGCCGCGGCGGATCAGCGCTCGCAACAGCGCCTCGGCGCGGGCCGCCGAGCCGGCGTCGAAGTTGACGAAGTTGGCGCCGGACGGCAGCGCCGTCAGGCCGTGGCGGGCGGCGATCCGCGCGTAGTCGTCGCGGCCGGCCTGCACGGCGGCCACGACGCCGGCGATGAAGCCGGGATCGCCGAGCGAAGCCAGCGCCACCTCCTGGGCGATGCGGTTCATCCCGTAGTGGTGGCGGATATTCTCGAACCCCTGCCACACCTCCGCGGCGCAGACCGCGTAGCCGACGCGGCCGCCGGCCATGCCGTGCGCTTTGGAGAACGTGCGCAGGCGCAGCACGTTGGGGGCGAGCACTCCGGCCGCCGGGATCGCCGCCGGCGGGGCGAACTCCGCGTACGCCTCATCCAGGAGCAGGACCATGCCGGGCGGCAGCCGCTCGATCAGCCGCTCCACGTCGGCCGCCTCGCGCCAGGTGCCGGCCGGGTTGTCCGGATTGGCGGCGTACAGCAGCGTGGCGCCGCCGGCGACCGCCGCGTCGAGCAGCCGGTCGAGATCGACGTGGTCCTCCCGGTAGGGCACCTCGATCAACCGGGCGCCGTAGCCGGCGACGTGAAAGGCGAAGGTGGGATAGGAGCCGGCCGTCATCGCCGCCGCCCGCTCGGCGGCGAACGCCCGCACGGCCAACCCCAGCAGGTCGTCGATCCCGGCGGCGACGGCGATGTTGTCGGGCGCGACGCCGTGCGCGGCGGCCAGCGCCGCGCGCAGCTCGTAGTTCTCCGGATCGGCGTACCAGGACATCCGTTCCAGCGCGGCCATGCCGGCGCGGCGCGCGACCGGCGAGATGCCGAACGCGCTTTCGTTCGCTCCGAGCCGGGCGCGAAACGGACCGCCCCGCTCGCGTTGCAGCGCCTCGGGCCCCACGAACGGGACCAGCGGCGGCAGCCGCGCCAGGATCGGCGTGTACGGAAGCCGCCGGTCAGCCACCAGCCGACCTTTCGCCCGGAGTCAGGCCGGGCTGGCGCGCAGACTCCGGAAGCTCACCATGCGGCCCTGCTCCTCATCGTACAGGCTGCGGCGGAAGCATCTGATCGTGTCGAGCGCGGTCAACATCGGCGCGTGGGCCATCAGCGGATGGGCCCGATGGCAGCGCGGCAGGTTGTAGTACGGGATGCGGGGGTCGAGATGATGGATGTGGTGGAAGCCGATGTTGCCCGTGAACCACTGCAGCACCGCCGGCAGCCGCAGGTACGAGGCGCCGTCCATGGCGGCCTCGCCAAAGGCCCAGGCTTCGTCCCGGCGCCAGTAGGCGTCTTCGAACTGGTGCTGCATGTAGAACAGCCACACGCCGATCACGCCGGCGAGCCCGATCATCGGCAGGTAGACCAGGACCACGTACCGCCACCCCGCGAACAGCAGCATCACCGCCACCGTCGCCGCGACCCCGATGTTGGTGATCAACAGGGAGCTGCGGCCCTTCCCCTTGGTGAGCTTACGCGGCATGCGGTGGTCGATCACGAAGGTCCAGACCGACCCGAACGTCAACAGCACCAGCGGGTTGCGGTATACCCGGTAACACAGCCGCGCCCATCGTGAACGGCTGCGGTACTCGGACACCGTGATCGTCTTGACGTCGGTATCCGTGCGACGGTCCAGGTTACCGGAACTGGCGTGGTGGATCGCGTGGTTGTGCGCCCAGTCGCGCAGCGGCGTGAGCGCCAGGATACCGGTGAGGTGGCCGACCAGCCCGTTCATGCGGCGGCTGCGAAACAGCGTTCCATGGCCGGCGTCGTGCATGATGATGAAGTTGCGGATGTTGAACCCGGCGGCGAGCACCATGAACGGGATGCACAGCGGATAGGAGATCGGCAGCAGGATCGCCGCGGCCGTCATGCACGCCACGAACGGCAGCACCGAGTTGCCCACGTTCCACAACGTGCGGCCGATCGATGGCGTGCGATACGGAGCTATGGCTTCACGAAGCGATCTGATTTCGTCCGCGCCCCACCCCTGTGCGCCGGCATACGGCGCTGCGGAACTCATGTCCCGTCAATCATAGCAGTTCCACGGCGACGTGGCTACCACGCCCGGCGCGCCCGCCGCCGTGTATGATGCGCGCATGATCCAACCCCACCGGAACCGCCGTCCGGGCGCGACCGAGGCGCAGCCGTGAAACTGGCGCTCTCCGTGCGGGTGGCGGAGTCGTTCGACGACAAGCGGCGCGCCACCGCCTCCCTGGAAGACTTGGCGCGGATCGCCGCCGGCAACGGCTACGCTGCGCTCTGCATGCGCGCGTCGCAGATCGGCATCCATACGCCGCCGGCCGAGGCGCGCCGCGCCCGGCAGACCCTGGACGCGGCCGGACTGGCGGTGTCGATGGTGACCGGCGACTTCCCGATCCCGGAGAACGACGACGTGCGCGGCCCGGAGGCGCTCCGCGACATCGGCCCCTACCTCGATCTGGCCGAGGCGCTGGGCGCCGACCTGCTGCGCGTCTGCATGAAGTCGGACGACGACATCCCGTACGCGCAGCGCGCCGCCGATCAGGCGGCCGAGCGCGGCCTGCGTCTGGCGCACCAGTGCCATACCCGCAGCCTGTTCGAGGAGGTCGACCGGTCGCTGGCGGTGCTGGCGGCGATCGGCCGGCCCAACTTCGGGCTGATCTACGAGCCGGCGAATCTCGATCACTGCGGGCAGGACTGCGGGCCGCCGGCGATCCGCCGCCTTGCCCCGCGCATCTTCAACGTCTACCTGCAGAACCACCGTATCCACGCGCACGGCGCATCTACCGCGAATACCTGGTGCCGCGGGCCGGTCGCCTTCGACCACGTGCCGATGTGGGAGGCGGGCGGCCTCCCCTTCGGCGCCATCCTGGCGGCGTTGGCCGACGCCGGCTACGACGGCTACGTGACCGTGCATCAGGCGTTCGCGGGTCTCAGCGGCCCCGGCGAGGCTGCGGCGCGGAGCGCCGCGTTCCTCCGTTCGGTCGCGCCCTTCGACGGAGCGGCCGGCGCCGGCCGGTAGCCCGCGCGCTCCGGCGGGCGTCCGGCCCGACCTAACCACGCCCGAACATCGGCATGCCGGTCGCCATCACCGTGATGAACGGCACGTTGGCGTCGAGCGGCAGCGACGCCATGTAGAGCACCGCGCGGGCCACGTGCTGCACGTCGATACGCGGCTCCGGCCGCAGCGAACCGTCCGGCTGCAGCACGCCGTCGTTCATCCGTTCGGTCATCTCGGTCGCGGCGTTGCCTATGTCGATCTGGCCGCAGGCTATGTCGAAGGCGCGCCCGTCCAGGTTGGTCGATCGGGTCAGGCCGGCCACCCCGAACTTGGCGGCCGTGTAGGCTGCGGCGTGCGGGCGCGGCACCTGCGCGGAGACCGAGCCATTGTTGATGATACGGCCGCCGCGCGGGCGCTGGCGCTTCATCAGCGCCAGCGCCCGCCGGGTGCACAGAAAGGTCCCGGTCAGGTTGGTCTCGATCACCAGACGCCACTGGTCGACGGCCATCTCGTCGGCCGGCACCGCCTGCGTGTTCGCGCCGGCGTTGTTGAACAGCAGGTCGAGGCGGCCGTGATCCCGGCGGATCCGGTCGAACAGCGCCGCCACCGCGTCGGCATCGGTCACGTCGGCGCTCGCCGCGATCGCGCGTTCGGGGTCCGGCGCCTGCCGGACCGTCTCCTGCAACCGGTCGGCCCGCCGGCCGGCCAGGTAGACGGTCCAGCCGTCCCCGCACAGCGCCAGCGCGGCGGCGCGCCCGACGCCGCTGCCGGCGCCGGTGACGAGCGCGATCGGAGCGCTCACGAGCCGCGCCGGCGGATGCGGTTCACAGATGCGCGCCGCTGCTCTACGTTGCTCCCGACGCCGGCGCCGGCACGACCCGCGCCGGCGAACCAGCCGCCCGGTGGATCGGAATGGTAGACGACAATCACGTGACGCACTTTATCGCCTTCGGCTACGTGCCGCTACGCGGACTGTTCAGCCGAGGCGAGGCTGCCGCCCTGCGCGACGAGTTCGACCGCCTCCTGAGCGAAGACTACCCCGACTTCGACGGCACGCAGACGCGGCACGTCGCCCACGTCTGCGAGCGCGGGGAACGGCACGCGGCGCTGATCGAAGACGAGCGGTTGCTGGACATACCCCGCAAGATCCTGGGTCACGACTTCGTGTACGAGAATTCCGCCGCCTCCGCGCACGTGGGCGACACCCCTTGGCACGGCGGCAGCGGCGTGGTGACCTGGGAGGTGCCGCACATCAAGGTCTCGCTCTATCTGGACGATCTGACCGCGGCGAACGGCTGCCTGCGGGTCGTGCCGGGCGCCCACCGCAACTACCTGCGCCTGGTCGACCCGCGCTGGGCGCAGGCGCCCGACTACTACATCCCGCTGCGCAATCGCAACACCGCGGACGGCTTCCGGCCGTGGGGGTTGCGCCCGGAGGAGGTGCCGCACATCCCGCTGGAGTCGAGCCTTGGCGACGTGCTGGTGTTCACCGAGGACCTTCCGCACGCCGCGTTCGGCGGCCCTGGCGTGCGGCGCCAGCTCTCCATCGCGTTCGTGGCCAATCCGATCGACGACGAGCAGCGGCGCTGGCTCAAGGAGCGGCAGGCGTGCTCCGACGGCGAACTGCGTCCGCCGCGCAGCTTCATCGACAGCGACGATCCCCGCAAGCGCAAGATGGTCCAGCCGCTGATCGACCTGGGCTTCGAGCCGCGCGACTGACCGGTCGGCGTCATGGCCGCCGGGCTCGACACACCATCCGCCCCGGGCTCCTTCCCCGCGATTCCGTACGGGCGGGCGTCGTTCCCCAGCGTGCGGCGCGACGGCTGCCTGTACGTGGACAAGACGCGCTTCCTCCGCGAACTCGAAGACGAACGGTACGTCTTCTTCATCCGCCCGCGGCGGTTCGGCAAGACCTTCTGGCTGGCCATGCTGGAGTGCTACTACGACCGCCGGCAGCAGGACGCCTTCGACGCCCTGTTCGCCGGCACCGACATCGGCGCGAACCCCACGCCCAGCCGCAGCCGCTACGTCATCCTGTACTTTGATTTTTCCGCCTTCGACTGCGCGCTGCCGACCCTGGAGGAGCGCTTCCAGGGCTACTGCGCCACGCAGACGGCAGAGGCGGTAGAGAACCACCCGGACCTCTTTTCCGAAGCGGAGGCGGGACGCATCCTGGCGCCGGCGAGCATCGACGGCAAGCTCAACGAGCTATTCCGGCACGTCCGGGCGCGCGGCATCCCGCTCTATGTCCTGATCGACGAGTACGACAACTTCGCCAACACGATCCTCGCCGGCGAGGGGCCGGATGCCTGCCACGCCGTCACGCACGGCGGCGGCTTCTACCGCAACTTCTTCGCCACGCTGAAGGCCGGCACGGCGCGCTCCGGCAGCGTGGAGCGGCTGTTCGTGACTGGCGTGTCGCCGATCACCATGGACGACGTCACCAGCGGCTTCAACATCGGCGCCAACCTGAGCCTCCGGCCCGAGTTCAACGAGATGCTCGGCTTTACCGAGGACGAGGTGCGGCGCATGCTGGGGACGTACCGGGACCTGGGCGTGTTCGACCAGGACCCGGATGCCGCGCTGGCCACGATGCGCGAGTGGTACGACGGCTACCGGTTCGCCACGGCCGCCGACAATGTGGTCTACCACACCGACATGGTGCTCTATTACCTGAAGCACTCGCTGCCTGAGCATCCGCGGCGCGACAGACGGGACGCCGCGGCTGGCCATCCCCAACCAGACGGTGCGGCGGCTGCTGTACGGCTACCTGCGCGACGCCTACGACGACGTGGGCGTGTTTTCGCTGGACTTGGTGGAGTTCGACCGGCTGACGCGGCGGATGGCGCTGGAGGGCGACTGGCGGCCGGCGCTCGAGCGGCTGAGCGCGGCGGTGGCGGAGCAGACCAGCGTGCGCGACTACCTGCAGGGCGAGAAGGTGGTGCAGGGCTTTCTGGCCGCCTACCTGAGCGCGTCCGGCTATTACGTGTTGCACACGGAGATGGAACTGGCGAAGGGCTACGCGGACATCGTATTGGCGCCGCGCCCGGAGCGTTATCCGGGCATGCGACACGGCTTCGTGATCGAGTTGAAGTACCTGAGCCGCACGCCGGCGACGGCGACGCGCGTGCCGGCCGCGGCTGAGGAGGCGGCCGGCCAACTCCGCCGGTATCTGGCGGACGGTCGGCTGGCGCGGCAGTACCCGGACGTGAAGTTCGCGGGGCTGGTCCTGGTGTTCCGCGGGTGGGAACTGGCGCACGCCGGAGCCGTATATCTACCGGCTTGAGGACTGTCTTGGTATAACAGGTTAGAAGGAACCCCGGTAACAGTCCGGGTCGATCCGCACGCCGATCACGCTGGCGCCGGGGCGCTCCAGGCCGCGGGCGAGCTCCGTCCGCAGCTCGGCGGCGGTGTCGACCGTGACGGCCGGCAGCCCGAACGCCGCGCCGATCCGGGCGACGTCCGGGGCCGGAAACTCCGTGCCGAACGGGAGGGCGCCGGCGCGCCGCTGGTGGGCGCGGATCAGGTCCAGGGCGCCGTCGAGCAGCACCACCATCAGCACCGGCGCGGCGAGCTGCGCCAGGGTGGCGAGCCCGCCGGCGCTCATGAGCAGGCCGGCGTCGCCGGTCACGCACAGCACCGGCGCGCAGCCGGCCAGCGCCGCGCCGGCCGCCGCCGCCGGTCCGAACCCCATGACCGACAACCCGTTGGAGACCAGGTAGCGGTTGGGCAGCTCCGCGTCCCACTCCAGCGCGGCCAGGATCTTGTGCGAACCGACGTCGGTAGTGATCATCGCGTCGGGCGGCAGCGCCGCCTGCGCTTCCCGCAGGACGGTCTGCGGCGCGATGGTGCCGGCCGGCGCGTGATCCGCGGCGGCGCGGCTGCGGCGCCGGCGCGCCTGACGGTAGTGGGCGGCGCGATCCGCTCCCCAGCCGCTCCGGCGTTCCGGGAGCCGCTCGGTCAGCCCGGCAAGGATCGTTCCGAGCGGTCCGATCAGCGCCTGCTCGGCCGTCGCGGCGCCGATCCGGTCGCGCCACGGAGCGATCCAGAGCACCGGCGCCCGCACCGACCAGGGCAGCACCACCTCGACTACGTCCATGCCGACCGCGACCACCCGGTCCGCCTCCGCGATCAGGTCGTAGCCGGGGTCGGCGCGGGTCACCCCGATCGTCTCCGAGCCGAGCGGATGCGACGCCGGCAGCGCGCCCTTGGCCTTGGGAGTCGACAGCACCGGCGCGCCGAGCCGCTCGGCGAACTTTCGGAGCGCCGCGTAGGGCCCCTCCGGCTCCAACCCCAGCCCGACGACGACGACCGGTCGCTCCGCGGCAACCAGGCCGGCAGCGGCGCGGGCGAGGTCCGCCGGCGGTACCGGCGGCGGTTCCGCGCCGGCGGCGGGGCCGGGGGTCGCCGGCTCCGCGGCGAGCGCAGCCACGTCGTTGGGAAGCTGCAGGTGGACGGGACCGGGCATGCCAGTGGTAGCGACGCGCACCGCCTTGCGTACGGCGGAGGCGGCGGCGGACGGCGTGAGGTCCAGGGTCGCCTTGGTGATCGGCGCGAACAGTCGGTGCAGGTCGACGAGCTGGTGCGTGTGCCGCCGCTGCAGGCCTTCCGCCACCTGCGCGGTGATCACCAGCACCGGGCAGCGATCCAGGAAGGCGTGCGCGACGCCCGCGGTGCAGTTGACCGCCCCCGGTCCCAGCGTGGTCAGGCACACGGTCGGCCGCCGGGTGAGCTGGCCGGCCGCGGCCGCCATGAAGGCGGCGGCGCTTTCGTGCTCGCTCAGTACGAACCGGACGCCGGCTCGCCGCATCGCTTCCAGCAGGTGGACGTTCTCGCCGCCGGGCAGGCCGAACACGGTATCGATGCCGGCCGCCCGCAGGCCCCCGGCGACGGCGGTTGCAACCGTGTCCCGATGCGCGATGATCGTAGACATGGACCACAGCGTGATCTATCGCGACCCGGATGCCTACTCGCCGTGGCCGGTGCTGTGGCCACTTCCCGACGGCAGCATCGGCGCCGGGGTGGTCACCTCCCCCATCGGCAGCCACCCGGGCGCCAGCACCTTCGGCCGCTTCTTCGCATTGGCGTCACGCGACGGCGGCCGCACCTGGGCGCCGACCGACCATCCCGCGCACCCCGCCAACTGGCCGTTCGGCACCGAAGACGAACACATGGACCGCTTCGCCGCGATACTGCCGAACGCCGGCGGCACCTGGGTGACCGTCGGAGCGCGCGGTTTCGAGGCGTGGGATGCCGGCCGGCTCGACGAGGCCCGGTCGTTGCGCCGCTGGGTCCCCAAGGTGTTTGGAAGGCATGGCCCGGCCCGCCGGCTAATGGATCATCGCCAGCTCCTCGAAGATCGGCTGCATCCCGCGGTCGCCGGCCATCGCCGCCATGTCCGCGCCGGAGGGGCACTCGCCGGGCGCCTCGGCCGCCTGCAGCAATAGCGGCAGCAGATCCAGGTCGGCCATGGTGTTGATGAACGCCGGGGCGAAGCTCAGGGCGTAGGCCACGGCGCGCGCGAGGTCCGCGGCCGTGTCAAGCGGCTCGTACCACGGCCCGCGGACGCGCGTGCGTCCCGCCCACGGCCGCCGCGCCGCCGACTTGATGATCTGCACCGCGACGCCGCGGTCGTCGCACGTCGCCTTGAGCTGATCGAACTCCGCGCGGTAGCGCTCGTCGGTCGCCAGGAGGAAGTTCATCGGCAGCAGCACCGCGTCGAACGGAAACCGTTCCAGGCTGCGCAGATGCATACGCGGCGCGGTCAGCCCGTGGCCGGTGACCCCGATGAAGCGCACGCGTCCGTGCTCGCGCGCGTCGACCAGCGCTTCCAGCGCGCCGCCTGAGCCCATCGCGGCGGCCCAGTCCTCCTCCGCCGTCAGGCTGTGCATCTGGATCAGGTCGATGGTGTCGGATCGCAGCCGGCGGCGGGAGAGTTCCACCTGCGCGCGGGCGCCGGCCGCGGTCCGCTCGCCGGTCTTGGTGGCCAGGAAGAAGCGGTCGCGGTGCCGCTCCATCCAGCCGCCGATCAGGGTCTCCGAGTTGCCGCGGCCGTAGCCGTGCGCGGTGTCGATATGGTTGACGCCATGCCGGAACAGCAGGTCAAGGGCGCGCTCGGCGTCGGCCGCGGTCGAGGTCGGCTTGAACGCCGCGCCGCCGAACAGGGCCAGCGTGCTGTGGTGTCCGGTGGTGCCGAACGGTCTGGTCTCAATCATGGTAGTAGCGTATGATCCCACCGATGTCCGTCAGCGTCGAGTTCGTTGGCCACGCCTGCTTTCGCATCTGGATCGACGGCCGCCCGTCGATCGTCACCGACCCCTATCCGCCCGCCCGGCTCGGCCTGCCGCCGTTGGAGCCGCTTGCCGCCGACACCGTCATCGTCAGCTCGCTCACCGACGAGGCGCATTCCGCGGTCGAGTTGGTCGCCGGCAGCCCGCGCGTGATCAACGCGCTCGACGTCGCCCGCGGCCGGGAAGCGGCCATCGGCGGCGAGCGGGTCGTCACCGTGGAAGCGACCGAGGCGCGCGACCACCCGCGCGGCCCGCAGGACAACGCCCTGTACGCCTTCAAGGCCGGCGACCTGTGGCTGATGCACATGGGCGACCTGGGCTACGAGTTGACCGCGCAGGAGCTGGCGCCGTTCGCCGGCAAGTGCGACGCGCTGTTCGCGCTGGCCGGACAGAAGCTGACCCCGAAGTTCGCGGAGCTCGACCGCATGTTCGAGGCGCTGGCGCCCCGCTGGGTGCTGCCCATGCATTACGAGTTGCCGCCGCTCGGCTTCGGCATGACCTCGATCGAGGAGTTCCTGGCGCACCGCCCGCACGACCCGCTGGTGCGGCCGCGCCATCACACGATCGAGTTGCCCCTGCCCTCCTTCAAGGCCGGCCACCCGACCCTGGTGGTGCTGGAGCCGTCGGGTTACACCCCGGACTGATCGCGCGCTGCGCCGATGCTCGACTACGGCCCGGTTTCCCTGTTCAACACCTTCGGCTACCTGCACCTGCCGGGCACGTTCAGCGCCGCGGAGGTCGAACGCTTCGCGGCCGAGTTCGACGCGGCCGTCGCCGCGGCGGCCGCGGACGGCGGCGCGCGGCTCGTTTCGCCGTGGGGGAGCCAGGACGGTCTGGGCCTGCGGCTGCTGACCGACGATCGCATCGCCGGCATCCCGCGCAAGGTGCTCGGCTTCGGATCGCTGCTGCTGCACGTGCGCTGCCGCCGGCTGACGGAGGACCTGCCGTGGCAGGGGGGCGGCGAGCTGCTGCCCTGGCCGCTGCAACACATCACCGTGGCCGTCGCCCTGGACCGGGCCGGCGCTCGGGACGGCTGCCTGCGCTTCGTGCCGTGCTCGCACCGCAACTACCTGCGCCTGCTCGACCCGCGCTGGCAGAAGGCGCCCGATTATCTGTACGGCCTGCGCAACCCGCAGATGCGCTGGGACCACAACGCCCTGAGCGTCACCGATGAACAGGTGCCGGCGTTCCCGGCGCCGACCGAGCCCGGCGACGTAGTGGTCTACACGCCCGACGTGCTGCACGCGGCGCTGGGCGTCAGCGAACCACGGCGGCTGCTCGAGCTCTCCTACGCGGCCGAACCGCGCACCGCCGCGCAGATACACTTTCTCCGCCAACGGGACGCCTGCTCCGGCGGCGAGTTCCGCGTGCCGCAGGCGGTCGCAGCCAGCGCCGACCCGGCGCTGCGCGACCTGGCCGCCCGCTGGAACGCGCTCGGCTTCGAACCGGCGGCGCCGGTGGCAGCCCCGTGCTGAGCGCCGATCAGGCCGCTCTCTTCCAGGCGTTCGGATTCCTGCACCTGCGGAAGGCGTTCGACGCTGAAGAGACCGCGTTCATCCAGCGCGAGTTCGACGCGGCGATCCGCCGCTCCGGCGTCGACCCCGACACCACGGAGATCACCGGCACCGATTCGGCGTCCTCGCGGGAACTGCGCGACTGGTTGCTGGCCCACGACCTGATCCACTCCATCGCCAGCACGCTGCTCGGCGAACGGTTCCTGTTAGAAGGGTTCAACTGCGGCATCTACGGCTCCGATTCGCCGTGGCACGCCGACTCGGCGGTGATCCGCTGGCCGTTGCGCCACATCAAGATCGCGCTCTATCTCGACCCGCTCGACGGCGACAGCGGCGCGCTGCGGGTGATTCCCGGCACCCACCGCGACTGGCACTGGGTGGGCGACCCGATCTGGCACGACCTGCCGGACTACTTCTTCGGGCTCAAGAACCGCGACGTCATCTGGCAGGATCCGCCGTTCGGGCTCGCTCCGGAGGAGGTTCCGCACCAGGCGCTAGCGACCGAGCCGGGGGACGTGCTGGTCTTCCCGGAGAACCTGCTGCACTGCGCGTTCGGCACCCGATTCCCGCGGCGCCAGATCGCCGTCTCCTTCCTGCAGTTCCCGTGGCGGGAGGACCAGGTCGTCCACCTCAAGGCGCACGCGGCGATGCAGCCGGAAGGCGCGTACCAGCCCCGCTCCCTGCTCGCCCACCGGAACCCGCGGTTGCGGGCGATGGTGACCGGTCTTGCGGAGCTCGGCTTTCCCGAGGGAGGACCCGCCTCATGATCGACACCGGGAACGTCTGGCACTGCATCGCCTTCGGCTTCCTGCCGCTGCCCGGCCTGCTCACCCGCGGCGAGGCGCTGGCGATCCGCGAGGAGCTTGAACGCCTCGGCCGCGAGCGCGGGCAGGCGCCGCGCGATACTGCCGGCCGCCTCGACGACGTGGCAGCCGCCGGCGAGCGGGTCCGCGCGTTGCTGCTCGACGAGCGGGTGTACGGCATCCCGGCGAAGATACTGGGACACGACTTCACCTACGAGGGCTCGGACGCGGAGTGGCACGTGGGCGACACCCCGTGGCGCGGCGGCGGGGGCGTCGAGCAAAGACGCATCGCCGCGATCAAGATCTCGTTCTTTCTGGACGACCTGGACGAGACCAACGGCTGCCTGCGCATCGTCCCCGGCGGCCACCGCGCCGTGCTCGAGTCGATCGACTCCCGCTGGGTCGGCGTGCCCGACTATCTGTTCCCGATTCGCAACCGCAGTGCGCAGGCGGAACTCCCGTGGGGGATCGGCCCGCAGCAGGTGCCGCACCTGCCGTTGCCGTCACGGCTGGGCGACGCGTGCGTGCTGGCCGACGACCTGCCGTGCGCCGCCTACGGCGCCGCAGGCGTGCGGCGCGAGCTGTCGTTCGCGTTCATGGCGAACCCGGTCTCCGGCCACCAGAAGCGCTGGGTGAAGCGCCGCAACGCCATGGGCTCCGCCATCAACGCGCCGCGCGCCTTTGCCGAGTCGGACGACCCGCGGCTGCGCAAGATGGTCGCGCCCTTGCTCGCCATGGGTATCGAGCCGAGCTGAGCCGCCGCGCTACGGGCGTCCAAACGCGCCGCGGCCGATGCGCTGCAGGGGCGTGGGAGCGCCCGCCTGCGCCGGCGTGCTGGCGGCCGCGTCGTAGGCGAATACGACCACGCCCCCGACTCCCTGCACGCGGGCCTGCTCGATCTGCCACAGCGTCGCATCGACCGGGTTCTTGTAGGCACCGACGCCGATCCAGACCCGCTCGCGCGCCGGGGCCGACACGCGCGCAACATCCACCAAGCCGGCGAACCGCTCCGGATCGGTCGTGTAGGCCATCGGCACCGCGACGTCCAGGATGCCGTCGGCCAACCACCCCCACCACGACTGGAAGTAGTAGGTGCGCGCGTGCTGCGGGTCCGCCTTCACCGCCGCGGAGACGACCAGCTCCGGGCATATTTCCTTTACGGAGCGGTAGATGCGACGCACCAACGCCGATACTTGCTCGCGCCGGAACTGGTCCCAGAGGTCGTCCAGAGCGTCGGGCAGCGCGTACGGGTCGCTCGCGGACGCCGCGATCAACGCGGCGTAGCGCTCATCCGGGAGGTGCGGCCTGACCCACTCACGGAACCGGTCGAGCGCGCCGCGCGAGTAGTCGAACTCTGGGGACGGCAGCCGCACGTAGTCGAAATGGATGCCGTCGAGGTCGTAATTGGCGGCCAGATCCAGCCAGACCGCTTCCACCCGTTCCTGCACCTGCGGATGCGATGGGCTGCTGTACAGGCCCTCGAACCCGGAGGTGTTGGCTTGGGCGTGCCGGATGAGGAGCCGCAGGAAGGCCGGGTCCTGCGGATCGCGGTCGTAGAGTTGGCGGCCCAGGCTGCGCGGCACCGCCAGCCAGTCGGGATGGGCGTTCACCAGATGCTCGGGGCTGCGCGGCGGGTCGACCGGTCCCCATACCAGGTGCGTGTTTACCCAGGCGTGCACGGCCATGCCGCGCGCGTGCGCTTCGTCGACGATGATCTGCAGCGGATCGAACCAGGGGGCGCCGGCCAGCAGCTCGGCGCGGGGCTCGAGACTCGACGCGTACAGGGCATCCCCGCGACCGCGGACCTGCACCAGCAACGTGTTGAAGCCGCTGGCCGCCGCCTCCACCACCATCTCCCGCACGGCGGCGGGGCTGCCGAGCGCGTAGCGGACGACCCAGAGCGCGCGCACCTCGTCGAACCGGCGCTCGCCGGCGGGGTCGGAGCCGGCCGCCGCCGGCGCCGCGACGGCCAGGGCTGCGGCCGCCAGCGCCGCGCTCAGCACGGCGGCGCCGCGTATGCCGATGCCGGTATGCTTCATATGCTGATTAATCGGAAGGCAGCGACGGCTCCCCAAGCGCCGCCGCCGCTCGGCGCGCAATTCAGCGCCGCGCAAGTCACAGCGATCGTACGCTTCTGTTCGGCAGGGGGACAGCGGTAGCCTTCACCCGATCATCGCCCCACCACAGCACTGAGTCCACGAACGCGCCGACAGGGGTAAAGTCGTCGGTGCGGATGAGAGCATCCGGTACTGCGTTCTCGTCCGTGGTCCGAGGGCCAACCGGGTCCGGATCAGCCGGAAGAACCGGAGGAGTCGGATCAGCCGGAGCCGAATCAGGTGTCTTCTTCGGCGTCACTGGTGCCTCTTGGCACGACACCATGACGATCAACGCCACGGCCAACGCCATATACGATCTTTCGAGTCTTCATCACCGCATGTACCTGTATCGCGCTTCAATGAGGACCGGAGGATTTCGCCTCCGGTAACCCGAGTGGACGCAGGAGTACGATGGTCACTTCCGCCGGTACTCGCTTCAATGAGGACCGGAGGATTTCGCCTCCGGTAACGTCCATCGCGTAGAAGCGCGAGCCGGCCACCACGACGGGCTTCAATGAGGACCGGAGGATTTCGCCTCCGGTAAATCAAGGACCTTGTGTAGCGAAACGTAGAAGCGACATGAAGCTTCAATGAGGACCGGAGGATTTCGCCTCCGGTAACCCTCCTGCTGCAGACCCGTGACATCGCCTGTATCGTCAGGCTTCAATGAGGACCGGAGGATTTCGCCTCCGGTAAGAACGGCGCCTGGTCGAACGGCTCACCAGCATCGTCGCTTCAATGAGGACCGGAGGATTTCGCCTCCGGTAAGTCTTTTCTGCTGCTGTATACCGCTCGTCGCTCAGTGCTTCAATGAGGACCGGAGGATTTCGCCTCCGGTAACCTGCAGACGCAAGCGCGGCACCGAACCTTCGTTGCAGATGCTTCAATGAGGACCGGAGGATTTCGCCTCCGGTAATGGCTGATGCGATGTTCTTCATTACGTCAGCAGGACTCGCTTCAATGAGGACCGGAGGATTTCGCCTCCGGTAAGCGCAGGATGTCCTCGGCGACGTTGGCGCCGATGTACTGGCTTCAATGAGGACCGGAGGATTTCGCCTCCGGTAACTACCGCGGCGCCACGCGCGCGTTCGTCGCTTGGACGAAGCTCGCTTCAATGAGGACCGGAGGATTTCGCCTCCGGTAAGCCCAGTGGGCGCAGCCCACCCTGCCAGGCATCGAAGAATGCTTCAATGAGGACCGGAGGATTTCGCCTCCGGTAAAAGCATCCCTCTGCTGCGATCTGCGATTCGGATGATCGGCTTCAATGAGGACCGGAGGATTTCGCCTCCGGTAACCGAGTGGAGCGCCGCGTAACAGCTTCGGCCTTCACACGCTTCAATGAGGACCGGAGGATTTCGCCTCCGGTAACCGCGCAGCAACCGAGCCAACTGCGCGTTGCTGACGCCGGCGCTTCAATGAGGACCGGAGGATTTCGCCTCCGGTAATCCCGGCTGCTCACGGCAAGCTGCCAGTCCATGTGCGCGCTTCAATGAGGACCGGAGGATTTCGCCTCCGGTAAGGTAAGGCATGTCAAGGCTGGGCAAGGCAAGGAGAGCTTCAATGAGGACCGGAGGATTTCGCCTCCGGTAACCGGGTCGGGTGACGCCGGTGGCGGCGTTTCTTCGTGACGCTTCAATGAGGACCGGAGGATTTCGCCTCCGGTAAGTGATCCCGTCGCGGACGTAGCGCTGATACTGCGCCCTGGCTTCAATGAGGACCGGAGGATTTCGCCTCCGGTAAGGTCGGACCGGGCCTGCTGGCGGACGCGGAGAGCACGATGCTTCAATGAGGACCGGAGGATTTCGCCTCCGGTAAATCGACCGAATCTCGTCAGGGATGTCAGCGCAGTGGACGCTTCAATGAGGACCGGAGGATTTCGCCTCCGGTAAGCCTCGGTGCGGTGAGGCGGGGTGTCACCGTCGGGTCGTGCTTCAATGAGGACCGGAGGATTTCGCCTCCGGTAAAGCGCGATCACGGCCTCCGCTTGCTCCTTCGACTCGATGCTTCAATGAGGACCGGAGGATTTCGCCTCCGGTAACGAGCGGCTCGCCAAGAAGGCCCAGGAGATCGACGATCTGGAGGCTTCAATGAGGACCGGAGGATTTCGCCTCCGGTAACTCCGCTATCGCCTGCGCCTTCCACCATCGCCAGTCGCTTCAATGAGGACCGGAGGATTTCGCCTCCGGTAACGGCCCCAGCGCCGGCAGCGTGGGCGGCACCAGGTCGCCGGTGCTTCAATGAGGACCGGAGGATTTCGCCTCCGGTAATCGTGCCGCCGCGGCTGTTCGCAGCGCTCTGCGACGCGTGGCTTCAATGAGGACCGGAGGATTTCGCCTCCGGTAATTGGGAAACGCGCAGGCAGTCGGACCTCGGGAACAGATCGCTTCAATGAGGACCGGAGGATTTCGCCTCCGGTAATTGTTACGTTCCGTGTTGGAGGTACGACAACGATGGCGCTTCAATGAGGACCGGAGGATTTCGCCTCCGGTAATGGCACCGTGAGGACGCGGCCGCCTGCGACCGGCGGGCAGCTTCAATGAGGACCGGAGGATTTCGCCTCCGGTAAGCGCCGGCGCCCGAGTTCCTGATCGCGTTCGCATACTTGGCTTCAATGAGGACCGGAGGATTTCGCCTCCGGTAACAGCAGCGGGGTGCTGGTCCACGTCAGGATCAGCAAGACGCTTCAATGAGGACCGGAGGATTTCGCCTCCGGTAACGTAGTCGTACATGCGCCATGCTTCTCGTGGCCGGCCGCTTCAATGAGGACCGGAGGATTTCGCCTCCGGTAAGTGCTGGTAACGGTGCTGTTGGCGTTGGCTGGTCTACTGGGCTTCAATGAGGACCGGAGGATTTCGCCTCCGGTAAGAGCTATGGGCTCTGGCTGAGCCTGTGCCGGCTTGATGCGCTTCAATGAGGACCGGAGGATTTCGCCTCCGGTAAATCGACGACGTTGGTCCTCGCATCGAATGCCGTGAGCTTCAATGAGGACCGGAGGATTTCGCCTCCGGTAAGCCGGCCCGTCCATTGCGCCCGCGGCCCCGGCTCACGCTTCAATGAGGACCGGAGGATTTCGCCTCCGGTAAGAAGGCGAGCGCTACCGCCGTGGCCACCAAGCCGACGAAGGCGCTTCAATGAGGACCGGAGGATTTCGCCTCCGGTAATTCCGTTACCCGCGACCATCTGCGCGCTGATTCGACGACGGATGCCCATCCGCTTCAATGAGGACCGGAGGATTTCGCCTCCGGTAAGACACGACGGAGGAGTTGCTGTTCGGATTCTGGGTTCGCTTCAATGAGGACCGGAGGATTTCGCCTCCGGTAACTGGACACGGTACGAGCGCACTTGAAGGAGATCGGCAAGCAGCTTCAATGAGGACCGGAGGATTTCGCCTCCGGTAAAGGGTGCGTGATGGAACAGGAGTCCGTCGCGGTGATCGGGATGCTTCAATGAGGACCGGAGGATTTCGCCTCCGGTAACCGGGGCCGGGGCGCCGTTGAAGATAGACACGAGTAAATGGCGCTTCAATGAGGACCGGAGGATTTCGCCTCCGGTAAGAGCGATTCCGTTCGGTCCACGACGTATGCGGTGCGGCTTCAATGAGGACCGGAGGATTTCGCCTCCGGTAACCGGCGAAGGACGTACCGTCGAGCGTGCTGACTCCGATGCTTCAATGAGGACCGGAGGATTTCGCCTCCGGTAAAAGCGTGCTATCGCTGCGCGAAGGAATGAAGAGATTGGTGCTTCAATGAGGACCGGAGGATTTCGCCTCCGGTAAAACGTCACCTTGCCACCCCGGCCCTACGCTCGATGTATGGCGCGCTTCAATGAGGACCGGAGGATTTCGCCTCCGGTAATCGAGCGCGCCGCCCGCGCGCGCCAAAGGAGAAACCGATCGTGAAGCTTCAATGAGGACCGGAGGATTTCGCCTCCGGTAATGCCCGACGTTCGCCCGCGTGACGTGCTGTGGGTGGGTGTGCTTCAATGAGGACCGGAGGATTTCGCCTCCGGTAATCACGCGGGCGAACATCGGTCACGTCTACGTAGGCTTGCGCTTCAATGAGGACCGGAGGATTTCGCCTCCGGTAAGCAGCTTGATCTCCCACATTGTTGTACAGCGTCACGCTTCAATGAGGACCGGAGGATTTCGCCTCCGGTAAGCGAGCGGCTGCTGGCCCAGATAGGAGCATAGGATGGCGAGCTTCAATGAGGACCGGAGGATTTCGCCTCCGGTAATTGTTTAGGGGCGTCAAGCTCCAATCGGAACGCCCGCTTCAATGAGGACCGGAGGATTTCGCCTCCGGTAACTACGGGCTGCCGGCTTCCTTCCATTCGTCGATGCGCTTGAGGGCTTCAATGAGGACCGGAGGATTTCGCCTCCGGTAAATGGCGCCAGCTTGTGCAGGGGATCGCCTCCCGGCGGGAGCTTCAATGAGGACCGGAGGATTTCGCCTCCGGTAAGCCGTCGGTGCTGACGATCAGCATGACCGCTGCCGTGGCTTCAATGAGGACCGGAGGATTTCGCCTCCGGTAAGCAGGTGGCCGACCTGCGGCGTCTGCGGCCGGACTTGGTGCTTCAATGAGGACCGGAGGATTTCGCCTCCGGTAAGCCGCCGACGTATGGCGACTTCGACACGTGGACATGGCCGCTTCAATGAGGACCGGAGGATTTCGCCTCCGGTAAGTGGTCGGTATTGTCCCTGCCACGCGGCCCCGACACGCTTCAATGAGGACCGGAGGATTTCGCCTCCGGTAAGACGTGACCCAGACCATCTCCGTGGTCTGGCCAGCGATGCTTCAATGAGGACCGGAGGATTTCGCCTCCGGTAACTGCGAAGGGATCGCGCTTCTCAATGCGGGAGGCATCGCTTCAATGAGGACCGGAGGATTTCGCCTCCGGTAACAACACGATGCGGGAGCGGGACAACTACCGCGCGGAGCTTCAATGAGGACCGGAGGATTTCGCCTCCGGTAACCGTCTCAACCGCAAGGTCGAACCCCAGCTCCCTGTCGCTTCAATGAGGACCGGAGGATTTCGCCTCCGGTAAACACGAGACCGACCGGTTCAACTCTGCCGTCGATTCCTTGCTTCAATGAGGACCGGAGGATTTCGCCTCCGGTAAACGGCGCAGGTTCCAGCGCCAGTCCAAGCCGATCGAATTGCTTCAATGAGGACCGGAGGATTTCGCCTCCGGTAACGGCAAAGGCCATGGGCGAGTGGTTCATGCCTGCCGCCGACGTGCTTCAATGAGGACCGGAGGATTTCGCCTCCGGTAAGCCGCACCGGCCGCTCACGGGCGCACCGAGCCGCATCGCTTCAATGAGGACCGGAGGATTTCGCCTCCGGTAACTACCGCCGGTCGAGGCGATCGCAGACGATACCGTCACGCCGGCGCTTCAATGAGGACCGGAGGATTTCGCCTCCGGTAAGCGGGACGCGGAGGCGCGATCGAGGGAGGCGATGGATGAGCTTCAATGAGGACCGGAGGATTTCGCCTCCGGTAAAGCCGGATGATGAGGTCTGTCGCGGTCTGCAGGCTCCCCGTGCTTCAATGAGGACCGGAGGATTTCGCCTCCGGTAAGCCGGCAGCGTCAGGGATACGGTACGGCGCGGTTCCAGCTTCAATGAGGACCGGAGGATTTCGCCTCCGGTAAGCAACGGTCAGCATCCAACAGATCGAAAGCGAATGGCACGACGCTTCAATGAGGACCGGAGGATTTCGCCTCCGGTAATGATCGGGTTCATTCGGAACCGCATCGGATTCTTCCGCTTCAATGAGGACCGGAGGATTTCGCCTCCGGTAAGGAGATCGCCGAGATGCAGCTTGCAGAAATAGAAACTCGCGCTTCAATGAGGACCGGAGGATTTCGCCTCCGGTAATCCCAGAAGGCCAACAAATCGTCCTTGAACTCCTCGCTTCAATGAGGACCGGAGGATTTCGCCTCCGGTAATCGCCACTCTGTGGACAATGCGGCCGCACCAGTCTTGATGCTTCAATGAGGACCGGAGGATTTCGCCTCCGGTAAATCGACTATCCGCATCCGTCACTCGTATGGGGTAGCGACGCTTCAATGAGGACCGGAGGATTTCGCCTCCGGTAACCATCCGGCGCAGGGAGACCAGCCGCCGAAGGGCGGCAAGCTTCAATGAGGACCGGAGGATTTCGCCTCCGGTAAGGACTCCAACCAACTCTCGGCGGCCAGCCGATTAGACGACCGGCCGCGAGAGCTGGACGGAAGACCGTCAGTACGACAAGCGGAACCACACGGAACGGTTGCACCATACATCACAACGTTCAGAATGTCAAAGACCTGCGCTGCCCGCGAGCGCTCCCTGTGGTGCCGGCGGCGCCGGAGCGCTCGTTGTTCGCCGGCGGGCGGTCACACGATCGTCGGCTCCCGCCGCACCGGGTGGAACGGCTTCCCCAGGCTCACTACGCGCGGCTGCACGCTGTCCGCTGCGCCCAGGTCGACCAGCACCACGTGATCCTCGCCATGATCTATCACTCCGTCGAGACGCGCAAGCAGTTCCGTCTGGCGAGTGCGGTTCATCCGGCACTGGAACACCGAGAGCTGGAGCCACTCTCCGTATCCGTTCATCAGCCTGAACACCTTGCGCCAGCGCCGGGGATCGGCGATGTCATAGGCGACCAGGTAGAGGTGCTCGGCCATCAGTCCGCCGCCAGGATCGTGTTCACCGGGTCGTGAAGTTCGGATATACCGGGAGCTCTCCCAGCAGGAAGCGACCCAGCAACCGCGCCTGCATCTCCATCAGCCGGCGGTAGCTGACGCGGTAGCCGAACAGCGGATGGACGATCTCATGGCTCAGACGCCGCTCGAAGGCGGCGATGAAACGGCGGCGGCCTTCGGGGGCGAGGGCGACGCTGCCGGCCGCAGTCGTGAAATCCACCGCGCGGACCTCGCCGTTGTTGATCGCCTGCATCACCACCGAGTCGGCGATCAGTGGCCGGAACGGTTCCATCAGGTCGAGCGCCAGCGCGGGCCGGCCGTAACGCGGCTGGTGGTACAGTCCCCGGAAGGGGTCGAACCCGACCGCCATGAGCGTCACCGTCCACGCGCGGACCAGCAGCGAGTACGCGAACGACAGCAACGCGTTGACCGGATCGGTCGGCGGGCGCCGGTTCCGCTTGCGGAAATCGAACGCGGCCTGCTCGGCCGCGCTGTCGCTGAGCAGCGCAGGGATCGCGCGGAAATAGCGGGCCGCCGCGGTCCCCTCGATGCCGAGCAGCACGGCCAGCGAGTCCGCCCGCCGCGCCTGCCGGCTGTCCTCCTTCAGTTCGATCAGCACGTCCCGGTTGTCGTCGGGCCGCTTCCAGTTGCGCCGCAACAGGGTGCGACAGTTCGCGATCTTGGCCCACACCAGGTCGCGGGCGAAGCGCAGGCAGATCCCGGCATCGAAGCTCGCCCGGTACTGAGCGGTCCGCAGTTCCACGTTCTTGTGGCCGTTGCCGACCGTGTGGCCGTAGAACCAGCCGCCGTGGCTGTGCCACGTGACGGGTATGCCCCGCCACATCAGGTTTTGCAGGCACGGCGTAGTGACGTAGACGCTCCCCATGAGAACCACCTGGGACACGTCGACGAGCCTTGCCTTGGCCTCCTTGCGGCCGTCGACGCTGACCACCAGGGTCTCGCCCGACTTCGCCACCTTCGCGCCGTGCGCCTGGACGTAGAGCGGGAGCGCGCCGGTGGACGGCACCGCGATCGGCCGGGGCGCCGCGGCGGATCGGGACAACAGGCCGATATGGTTGATCTCGTCCGGCAGGCAGATGCCGACCAGCGAGCAGCGCGGGCACTTCGGGCTGTCCTCCAGCGGCGGCGGGATCACGCCGGCGGCGGCGACGTCGCGCAGCCCCTCGACGGCCCGCTGCGTGGTCCGGATCAGTTCGTCGTCGAACGCCACGCGCACCCGCTCTCGGCTGGCGGCGAAGTACAGCACGCCTTCGTCGCAGGCGTAGCCGTGCTCGCGCAGGATCAGGCCCTGCACGCAGAGCTGCACCAGTTCCGGCTCGTACGCCCCGCGCTCGACGTGCGGGCGCTTGCCGCGCTTGTAGTCGACCGGAACGACCGCCTCGCCTTCCGACTCGATCAGGTCCATGCGCGCGATCAGCCCCAGCCGCGATGACGACAAGGTGACCGACCGTGCGTGCAGCTTGCCCTCCTGGTCGACGTCTGCCGGCGCGGGCAGGGAGCCGCCGTTGCGATCCACCCGCCGGTGCGCGTGGCGCCCTTCCACGGTGTCCGCCGAATCCGCCCACTCGCCCTGTACCCACTCCAGGTACGCCAGCCGCGGGCAGTACTGGAACTCGTTGACCATGCGCGCCGGTATCAGCGGGCGGTCCTCCGGCAGCGCGGCAGGAGTCTGCGCGGCGTCCGCGTCCCTTGGAGCAGGCTGGCTACGTGGACACGTTCGCGCTGCCGTCCGGTTCCGATCGGGCAGCACACGTACGGGTCCCGGCGGCGTATCGTGCGTGCCGTTGGTCCCCGGCGGAAGGGCCGCCATCCTTATCAAATTGTCGGCGGCGCCGGACCAGGACCTTGAGCAGGCGCGCGTCCCCGACTGTCGGACTACCAAGTGCCGGACGAACGTCGAGCCTAAGAACGCGAAGCCCAGGTTGCCACCACCGGCTCGACGCGGTACCTTGGAGTGCTATTCCTGCTCCGCTGCGCTGGGGAGTTGGACCTGATTACAGCGAGCACCGCCGCAGGCGGCCGTCGTAACGGAAGCCTCTGTCTCCGGAGTCCCTTGACTCCGGCCTCATTCGATTGGTAATATCGTTTTGAGCATCGCCGTAGGAAGCGATCGAAAAAATGAACCAAAAAGAGGAATCCAAACATGAATGAGCGTTGTCGCCGTGAGTGCCATGTGATTATCACACATTCTCGTAAGGAAATACGTCAATCCTGTTCAGCGCGCTGGGCGTCGACCGCAAGGGTTCGAGAAGAGTACCATGAAGTACACGAAACGCGAGGCGACGATCCATCCCCACGAGATGCCGACGCCCTTCAGATCGAAGACCTATTAGAGGAGTGAACCATGATTCCCATCTCGACGCTGAACGATGCCATCAGTGACGATGCGGCCATCCGCCGGATACGGCGTCTGCAACCAGCCGGCGGCGCCGGCGACAAGCTCTTTCCGCCGACCTACCCCGGCGAACAGCGCGGAGACCCGCCACGCCACGTGTTCGAACGCCGCCGGAACGACGGCAAGGACGTCTGGTGCGTTCTGATCGACAGCGTCCAGAGCCAAGCCAACCGCCTGGAGGAAGCGCTGTTAGCTGCTGCCACCGAGGATCAGAAGCTGCCCTTGCCCTACGTCACGGTGGACTTCAGAGCCGCCGGTCTGCATCCATTGGAGCGGATCACCTCGCTGGAGGCGCCGCACCGCGTATACGACGCGATTCTGCGCGACAGCTTCCTGGACGGCGTACCGTTCATGCAGAGCGAGCAGGGCCGCCGCCTCGCTGCGGCGAAACCCGCTGACGCGACCGCGTTGCTCGAGCTTTCCCCGACGGCCCTGGTTTTCGGCGCGTGGCATAGCCAAGGCGAGGGAGGCGGACTCGGCGCCAAGTTCTCGCGTACGCTCGTCTCCGAAATCATCGGGGTAAACACTCCGGTGGAAGAAGTCGAAATGGACCGGCGAACCCGTACAACGGAGCCTCGAAACGCTGGCCGGCGTACCGGCAGCCGCATCGATCCGCTGGGCGTTCTCCGCAAAGTCGAGGTGTTCAAGGGACCAACAGGTTGGAGCACTGAACAGGACAAAGCCGGCAAGCGCGCCAAGAGCGTCCGGCCTTCCGAGATCAACCACGGCAACATCACCCCTTCCATCCAGCCTCTTGGCGTCACCTGTGCCTATGCCGAGCACCGAGCGGTGCTCACTCTGGCCGGGCTGCGGCGGTTGCGGTTCGGCGGCGGCGCTCGCGATACCGCCGGGCGTGCGCTGCTCGCGGCGCTCGGTCTTGCTGCGCTCTGCGAGCAGGACGCCGCCGGTTACGCTCTGCGCTCCCGCTGCGATCTGGTGTGCGATGGCGTCGCCCCGCTGGAAGTCGTGCACGCCGACGGCACGACGGAGACGGTCGCGTTGGACCGGGCCGAGGCACGGGAGCTGTACCTCGAAGCGTACCGTCGCGCCGAGGAAGTCGGCTTCGCCTTCCAGTCGCTTACGCTGTCGCCGCAACCCAAGCTGGTCGAAATCGTTCGGCGCAGCCGCGAGCTGGCGCTTGAAGGCGCCGGTCGCGATGAAGAAGAGTGAGCCTCGTCCTCGAGATCGAGTTCCTGACCGGTGTCTGCCGGGCTGCCCGCGGTCCGGCGATCGCGGCGCCGGATTGGCCGCCACAGATCGATCGGGTATTCTCGGCGCTCGTTTCTGCGTGGGCCGCACGCGGCGAGTGCACGGAGGAGCGGCAGGCGCTCGAGTGGCTCGAACGGCAGTCGCCGCCTGCCGTGCACGCCAGCGCCCAGACGGCGCGCGCCACCCCGGAGGTATTCGTCCCGCCGAACGATTCGGCGTCGCCGGCGGGGGAACTCGGAAAGTTGAAGTGGTTCCGCGATTACTTGGCGCGCGGTATTCGGCCGCCGGAGAGCAGCGCCAAAGCCTGGGCGACAGCACAGTCAGTGCTTCCGGAGACGCGAGTCCGAAAAGAACGCCGATTTCCCGTGGCTCGGCCCGACGATCCGGTCATGACGCTGGCGTGGTGCGCGTCGCCGGAACCGCGAGTGTTTCAGGCATTGGACAAAATCGCGCGTGACGTCGGCTACGTTGGTCATTCGGCCAGCCTGGTTCGCTGCCGATTCGTCTACGGCAACGGCACGGCGCAGAGACACCCCGCCGCCCCAACCCGGCGGCGCATCTACCCCGGCCGCCTGGATGAACTGGAGCGTGCGTACCGCGCCAACCCGACGCGGCCGGTGATTTCACCAGGGGCGGCCGTTCCTTCCGCCGCGGAACCGGCTGCGGAGGCACAACCGCCCGGATGGCTGGTGCTGGAAGCGATAGGCGGACGCGTCCCCGACATCCGGGCCGCGGCGTTGGTCTGCCGGGCGCTGCGGCGAGCGCTGATGAGCGGGTACCGGCATATCGGACGGGCGGACCGGATCCCGGAGGTCGTGTCAGGGCACACGCCGAGCGGAGAGCCGACCCGCTACCCCCACCTGTCGGTCGTGCCGATGGCGTTCGCCGGCTACCCGCACGCGGATGGACGGGTCTTCGGCTTCGCTCTTGTGCCCCCGGCTCAAACGAAGCTGACCGACATTCCGGGACTCCGAGCCGCCTTCGAGGAGATCGCGCCGTACGACCGGTGTATGGAGCAGCGGGTACTGGAGATGAAGGGAGCGCCGCTCCTCGCGCCGCTGCGGCTCGCGCCCGCCGGAGCAGCGACCAAGCGCTCTCTCTCCCCTGCCCCCTACGTGCGGCCGGCGCACGTGTGGGCCAGCGTGACCCCGATCGTGCTGGATCGTCATCTCAAGCGACGCGACGATGACGAGGTCCGCGAGCTGGTGGCGCGCGCGTGCGAGAACGCCGGGCTGCCCCGCCCGGATACCGGCCGGATTCGGGTAGGCAAACACTCCGCGATAGCAGGTGCGCCGCCGGCGCGTCCGTCGTCAGGGGAGCCGCCGTGGATGCGCTGGAAAGTCCCGGCGCAGCTTGCCAGCCGGTCGCTGGCGCACGCCGTCATCGACTTCGGCGACGAGGTGGCCGGCCCGGTTTTTCTCGGCGCCGGCCGCTTTACCGGGCTGGGGCTGTGCCGCGGCCTGCGCGGTCCGGAGGTCTGACGCATGTATCTCGGTCCGGGCGACTTCGCCCATTACTTTCGCGCCGTGCACGGCCACGATCCGTTCCCCTGGCAACAGGCCCTGATCGATCTGCTTGCCGCCGATGATTCCTGGCCGCAGGTCCTGGACCTGCCTACCGGCGCCGGCAAGACGGCGGCGTTGGACATCGCCGTGTTCCATCTCGCGCTGCGCGCGGACGCACCGTGGAAGGCGGCGTTGAGAATTGCGCTGGTGGTGGACCGGCGGCTGGTGGTGGATGACGCGTTCGAACGAGCCAGGAAGATAGCCGGAGCGCTTGCCGATCCTCCGAACGGCACGGAGAACGGCGGCGCGGTGGTCCGCGAAGTTGCGCACCGGCTGCGACTCCTTGCCGGCGACGACTCGCCGCCACTCGTTGCCCGCAGGCTGCGCGGCGGAGCGCCGCTGGAGCACGACTGGGCACGAACGCCGACGCAGCCGACGATCCTCTGTTCGACCGTGGATCAGGTCGGTTCGCGGCTGCTGTTTCGCGGCTACGGAGTTTCCAACCGCATGAAGCCGGTACATGCGGGCCTCCTGGGGTCGGACAGCTTGATCCTCCTCGATGAAGCGCATCTGTCGGAACCGTTCCGGCGCACCCTCGCCGACGTCCAGGCAATCGGACAGGCGCGTATCAAGACCGCTCTCCTCTCGGCGACGCCGGGGATTTCGGAACAACCTACCTTTTCCCTTACGGCCAACGACCGCGTCCACTCCATCCTGAAAGCACGGCTCGAAGCATCCAAGCCGGTCAGCCTGGAGAAGCCGGTTCGGACAACCCCTGCGGATGTCTTTGCCGGCGCCGCCCACAAGATGGCGGACCGGTTGCGCGCCGGCGGCGTGCCGTTGCCGGTGGTCGGCATCGTCGTGAACCGGGTCGATCTGGCGCGCGATATCTTCGGCAAGCTGCGGAACGAACGCGAGTCTTCGCCCGCGTCCCTGCTGATGATCGGACGTTCGCGCGACGTCGACCGGGACCGGATCGCGCGCCGACTCGCTCCCTACCGCACCGGCTGCCTGGACCGCGATGACGCTGCGTCTCTGTTCGTCGTCGCGACCCAGTGCCTGGAGGTGGGGGTCGATCTCGACCTCGACGGGTTGGTGACGCAAGCCGCGCCTCTCGATGCCCTCCGCCAGCGCTTCGGACGCCTGAACCGCGCCGGCCGCGACGTTCCGGCCGCAGGCGCCATCCTCGTGATGGCCGAAGACGTGGCGAAGAAAGCCGACGATCCCATCTACGGCGACCGCGTACGCAAGACCTGGAACGCTCTCACCCAAATCGCCGGCGACGGTGACCTGGACTTCGGCGTGACGGCGTTCGAACGCCGGCTGAACGACGCCGCCCTCGATACCGCTGAACTTGCCGCTCCCCGATCGCAGGCACCGGTTCTCATGCCCGCCTACCTTGATCTCTGGTCGCAGACCTCGCCGCCGCCGGCCGTCGATCCGGAGGTCGGGCTGTTCCTGCATGGCTCCGAGCGCGCATCGGCTGACGTCTCCCTCGCATGGCGAAGTGACATCGTTCCACCCGACCTGAACGAAGGAAGCGGCGTCGATCTCAAGACGATCTTGGAGCTGGTTCCGCCCCGTACCGCCGAGATGGTCGAGCTGCCGATCTGGTCGGTGACCGCATGGCTGAACGGCGGACGTGCGGAGCGCGCAGCTCGTATCGCCGACGTGCCGGCGCGGGACGAGTCAGACGGGGCCGGACGAACGGCGCGGACGGGAAAGAAGGCATTCCGATGGGCCGGGTCCGACGATCCGCGGACCGGGATCGTCAGCGCGGAGGACCTGCGACCTGGCGACGTGCTGATCGTTCCCGCGATGTACGGTGGGTGCGACGAGTTCGGCTGGAGTCCGAACTTCGAGAAACCCGTCAACGACGTAGCCGACGAAGCGGCGTGGTCCTATCGCCACCGGCGCTACTCGGTCCGCGTTACGCGCGACACGGTTCGCCCCGACGCGCAGTGGGAGCGCGTGGCAGCGGTGCTGGAAGCGTCCGACGGGACCGATGGCCGGGAGCTGTTGGACCTTCTCCTGGACGCACTCCCGGCCGAGATTGCAGGAGCCGACGCCGAAGCGACCGAAGGCGACGTGCCTCCGCGCAGCGTCCGCGCACCGCTCATTTCGCTTGGAGAAGCGAGAGGAAGGATCAGAACGCACTTCCCCTACGGTCGAGACCATCCCGCGAGCGGCGCCATCCTCGTGGCGCCTCACGGGCTCAAAGGAGAATCCGGCAAGGACGATCCGGCAACGCCGGTTACCGAGGACGAAACGTTCTCGCACACGTCGCGCCAGCCAGGCCAACCGGTCAACGTGGATGACCATTGCAACGATGTGGTCGCATACGCAGAGCGCTTCACGCAAACGCTTGGCATGCCGGCGAAGGTAGCCGCTGACCTGCGCCTCGCCGCGTTCCTGCACGATGCCGGAAAGGCAGACTCGCGCTTCCAGATACTGTTGTCCGGCGGTGACTGGTGGAACCGCCCGGATGGGCTGGCGCTGGCCAAGAGCGGCGGGCCTCCGCTTCCGGGTGCATGGAAACGAGCCGGCCTGCCGGACGGCTGGCGGCATGAAGCGCTGTCGGTACGGATGGCGATGGCCCACCCGCGCTTTGCGGAGGCCTATGACCCGGCTCTCGTGCTATGGCTCATCGGCACCCACCACGGATTCGGGCGGCCGTTCTTCGGTTTCGCCGACCTGCATGAAGAGGCTTCGGAACACGATCTGTCCCGCTGCCTGGATGTCGACGAATGGCGCGTGGGAGCCGGGCCGGGTCCGCAGTCGCTTGCCTTCGACTACGACGGTCTCGATTGGGCGACGCTGTTCCAGCGGCTCAACCAGCGCTACGGGATCTGGGGATTGGCGCGGATGGAGACCATCCTGCGCCTTGCCGACCATCGAGCGTCCGACCGGAGTGTAACGCATGAGCGAAGATAGACGACACCTTCTCGGCGGTCTCGAACCGGACAATCTGCTCGCCTTCATGGCGCTGCTGGGCCTGTTGCGGGTCCTCGAGGAGGCAGAGCCGTCGTGGTCGCCGCGGATTTCCTGGAGTGTCGATGCCCCGCCCGTCCGGCCGGTGCTGCACGTGGCGCAATCGGTGCCGGAGGACACGATCGTGGCAGCGGCGGCGGCCGGCATGGCGGACCTGGCGTGCCGGCATCGCTTCGAACCGTTCAAAGACCTGCGGTTGTCGCCGGATGACGCCGCCGGGAAGCTCCGCGAGTCCCGTGACGATCGCTATGCCGCCGACCTGTGGGCGGCGCTGGTGAGTGACGCCGCGGTTCGCGACCGAAACAAGACGCAGGAGGCGGAGCCGACGCCGCTCTGTCTGATGTTCGGTCAGGGGCACCAACACTTCCTGGAGCGGTTGGGTTCGGTTCCGAGCGAGGGCACGCCGCCAGCCCGAGGCACGGGGCGCTCCAAGGTGGCGATCTCCGAACGAGAGAGCCTCCGCGAAGCGCTGTTCATGCCGTGGGAACGGCTGGATGTAACGAAGTCGTTCCGCTGGGACCCGCACGAAGACGTGCGCTACGCACTCCGCGCGACCGATCCAACCGACGCGAAGACCAAGGAGACCACCCAGCACGGCGCCAACCGCCTCGCCGCGGTCGGCCTGTCCGCGTTGACCGTGACGCCAGGCCGGCGAGGGGCGGAGATACGTCTTCAACTGCTCGGCGGCAATCGGGACCATGACGGGTTCTTCGTCACGTGGCCGATCTGGCGAGCGCCGATCAGCCTTGCGGCCATCCGCGCCCTGATCGGCCACGGCGGCCTTGACGACGGGGCGACGCGCGCCGCGCTCGGCGTCACTGGTCGCCAGCGGGCGCGCCGAGTCTCGTCCGGCAAATATATGAACTTCACTCGCGCGGAGACAGTCGACTAGCGAACGGCCGCAGACGAGGCGGCGCGATCGATGTAGCGCCGGCCGGACCCGGCAGGCCTGTCTGTTTCCGACGAGCGGGAGTCTCAGGCGGCCGGCAAGCCGACGCACGGCGCCGCCGGATAGGGTACGATCGGCGCGGCGCGGTCGATTCATGCAGCAACGCACGTACCTCCTGCTCCTCCACGACGCGGTCCGCTCTCATATCGCGTCGCTCGGCAGCCGCCAGAAGCGGCACCTGCGCGAGAAGCTGGAGTTCCTGCGGCACGGCATGTGGGACGCCGGCGTCCGGGTCAAGAAGCTCAGGGGGGGCCGCTCCAGCTTCGAGGCGCGGCTGACGCGCGGCGACCGCATCCTGTTCACGCTGGGGCGGCCGCCGGCCGCCGGCGCGCCCGGCGGCGCCGCCAGCGGCGGGGACGCGACCCGCATCTACGTCTGGGGCGTGGTCAAGCACGACGACGTCTCGGCGGCCGAGCGCCGCATCGTCGCCGCCAACGCGCCGTTCCTGGACTTCCGCGCCGACGAGCCCGAGCACCCGGAACTCCCGGACCTGGTCCTGGACGACCTGCCCGACGAGCACGTCGGCGCGGCGTTCGAGCGCCCGTTCTCCGCGGCGCCCGCTACCGCCCGCGCCGGCCATGACGGCCGCGCCCCGGACGCCGGGCCGCAGCGCTGGCTGGTGGTCGACGACGAGGAGTGGCGCCGGCTGCTGGCCACGGAAGACCCCGACAGCGTGCAACTCTATCTCTTCCTCACCGGCGAGCAGGCTCGTCTGCTCCACAGCGAACCGCCGGTGCTGCTGTCGGGAACGGCCGGCAGCGGCAAGACCACCATCGCCGTCTACTACCTGCTGCGCCATCGCGCCCGCCAGCTTGCCGGCGCCGCTGACCGTGACGTCGCGGACGCCGGCATCCACGCCGCCGCCCCCGCGGCGGCGCGCGAACGCGCCCTGTTCGTCACCGGCGGCCCGCATCTGAAGCGCTTTTCCGAGCGCATCTACCGCGGCCTGGTGGCGGCGACCGACCTGGAAGCCGCCCCGGAGGCGGCGCGCTTCGCGACCTTCGCCGAACTGTTGGGCGAAATCCTGCCCGCCGGCGGGCGGGCGTCCGCGCAGCCGCCGGCCGGATTGCGGGAGTTTCGCGACATCGTCCACAACCACCCGGGCGCCGGCCGCTACGACGCCGAGCTGGTATGGGAAGAGATACGCTCGATCATCAAGGGGGCCAAGCCTCCCGTGAGCCGGCGGCGCTTCGCGGAGCTGACCGGCCGCTTCGCCGGAGCGCAAGTCACCATGCGGGAGCGCGCCGAGCTGGCGGAGTACGTGGTGCGGTTGGGAAACCTGGAGCTCGGCGACAAGCTCGACGCGGTGCGCGAGCGCCGGACCTCGTTCGCGACGCTGCAGGAGTTCGCCGCCGGCGTACGCGCCGCCGGCGTGCCGCCCTCCGCCGAGCAGATGTTCCTGCTGGAAGCGGCGTTGCGCCTGCTCGACAAACAGGCGGCCCGCCTCGACCAGCCGCTCTTGACGCTGCGCGAGTACGAGAGCCTGGGCCGCAAGCGGGCGCCCAACTTCCCGTTCGACCGCCGCGACATCTACCGGATCGCCGAGTACTACCAGGACCGCCTGGCGCAGACCTCCCGCTTCGACGAGATCGACCTGACGCGCGCCGCCCTGCAACGGCTGGAGCAGGACGACGACCGCTTCCGCTACGACCTGGTCGTGTGCGACGAAGTGCAGGACTTCACCGACGTGCAGTTGGCGCTGCTGTTCCGGCTGGCCGACGACCCGCTGCGCACGGTGCTGGCCGGCGATCCCAAGCAGATCATCAACCCCAGCGGCTTCCGCTGGGAGGAGGTGCGCGCCCGCTACTACGAGCGCGGCCTGCGCGTCCCGGAGGTGATCAACCTCAGCGTCAACTTTCGCAGCGTCGGCAACATCGTCGCCCTGGCCAACGAGCTGCTGGCGCTGAAACGGTCGCTGGTCGGTCTGGGCGGCGGCGAGATCGCCGAGCGCTGGACCTTTCGCGGCCGGCCGCCGCTACTGGTCGACGGCCTCTCCGAACCGGAGCTGCTGCGCACCATGCGCCGCGCCGGCGCCGGTCAGGTCGTGCTGGTACGCACGAGCGCCGAACGCGACCGCCTGCGCGCGGCGCTGCAGACCGAGTTGGTCTTCACCATCAACGACGCCAAAGGCCTGGAGTTCGACGCCGTGCTGCTCTGGCGGTTCACGGCGTCGGACGGCTCGGCAGCGCGCTGGCGCCGCATCGCCGAGGAACGGCATCACGCGGACGCCGACGCGCCCCACGTCCGGCACGAGATCAACCTGCTGTACGTGGCCGTGACGCGCGCGCGCAACACCCTGGTGATCTGGGACGGCCCGGCCGCCGGACCGATCTGGACGATCGGCGCTCTGGCCGATCACGTGTTCCGCTCCGGCGACGCGCAGGCGCTCGCCACCCTCTGGCAGCGCGTGTCGAGCCCCGCCGAGTGGGAGGTCCAGGGCGACTACTTCTTCGAACGGGAACACTTCGCCGCCGCCGAGGAGTGCTACCGCAACGCCGCCGCGCACGCCAAGGAGGCGGTGGCGCGCGCGCACCGGCTGGAGCGGGCCGGCGAGCACCGCGCCGCCGCCGACCTGTTCGCCGGCCACGGCTACCCCGCGCGCGCGGCGGAGAACCTGGAGCGCGGGCACGCCTACCGCGAAGCGGCGCGCGCGTGGCGCCGCGCCGGCGACGAACGCCGCGCCCTCACCTGCGACGCGCGCCACTTCGAGGCCGACGGCCGCTACGTCAAGGCTGCCGGGCGGTGGCGCCAGCTCGGCGACGAGGAGCGCATGATCCGCAACCTGGAGCGCGCCGGCGAGCACCGCCAACTGGCCGAGCACTACCTGCGCGGCGAACGGACAGCCGACGCGGCGCGCCACCTGAAACTGGCCGGCGAGCACGCCGCCGCGGCGGTGCAATTCCGGCGCGCCGGCCTGCTGGAAGAGGCGGCGCACGAGTTCGAGCGGGCCGGCCGGCACCGCCAGGCCGTCCCTCTGTACCGGCGCCTCAAAGACGATCACGCGCTGCTGCGCTGCCTGCTGCGGATCGAGGAATACTACGATGCGGGCCTGTTGTTCGAAAAACAGGACAACCTTGATCGGGCCATCGAGTGCTTCCGCACCTACGCCCGGAGCGCGGAGCGCAACCGGGACGATCTGGAACGGCGGCTGGCGGCGATCAGTCCGAAACGGCCCGGCATCAAGGCGGCGGTGCGCTTGGCCGCCCTG